>NZ_CP150333.1:0-3007500 GCF_051520435.1 Sorangium sp. So ce363
ATGACGATTCCGAAACACGAGCCGCGCGAGGTCTTCGATCGGGCGATCGAGCATACGCGGACGCTTTCCCCGGCCACTTTCGATCAGTGGTTCGGGGGAGTTCAGTTCGATGATCTGACCGACGGCGTCCTGACGCTGCGTGTCCAGAACGAGTTCGTCCTCGAGTGGGTCAGGGACAATTTCCTGCCAGCGCTCACGGACAAGATCCGAGAGCTCACCGGCTGGTCGGTCCAGGTCGCGTGGACGGTGGATCAGAACCTCGACGCGCCCATTGCGCAGCGCGTGGAGCTCACCCCGGTGCGTCCGCGGGCGCTCGTGGTGCGTCCGACCAGCGCGGCGCCGGCGCCGGCGCCCCGCCCCGAGCCGGCGCTCCGGCGCGTCCCGTCGATGCCGGACGACCTCAACCCGAAGCACACCTTCGCGAGCTTCGTCGTGGGCCCCTCGAACCAGCTGGCGCACGCGGCCGCGATCGCGGCCGCGGGCGGCGGGGGACGCCGCTACAACCCGCTCTTCATCTGCGGCGGCACCGGGCTCGGCAAGACCCACCTCATGCACGCGATCGCGCACCGCGTCTTCGAGGGCAGGCCGGACGCGCGGATCATCTACGTCTCGGCCGAGAAGTTCACGAACGACTTCATCACGGCCATCCAGCACCACCGGATGGACGAGTTCCGCACGCGGTACAGGTCGAGCTGCGACGTGCTGCTCGTCGACGACATCCAGTTCCTGGCCGGACGCGAGCAGACGCAGGAGGAGTTCTTCCACACCTTCAACGCGCTTCACACGCTCGACCGGCAGATCGTGGTGACGAGCGACAAGTACCCCCAGAACCTCGAGCGCATGGAAGAGCGGCTCGTCTCGCGGTTCTCCTGGGGGCTCGTCGCCGACATCCAGGTGCCGGAGCTCGAGACGCGCGTCGCGATCGTGCGGAACAAGGCGGCGCTCGAGGGCATCGCGCTCACGGACGACGTGGCGCTCTACCTCGCGCAGATGGTCCGCTCCAACGTCCGCGAGCTCGAGGGGACGCTGATCCGGCTGGCGGCCAAGAGCTCGCTCACGGGCCGCCCCGTCGACCTCCCGTTCGCGCGCGCCGAGATCACGGCCACGTCGCCGCCGCGCGCGCAGATGATGAGCGTCGAGGACATCCAGCGCGCGGTGTGCCACCACTTCCACCTGCGCTCGATCGACCTCACCTCGAAGGACCGCCACAAGAGCGTGGCCTTCGCGCGCCACGTCGCGATGTACCTCTGCAAGCAGCGGCTGAAGTGCAGCTTCCCGGAGATCGGGCGGGCCTTCGGCAACCGCGATCACACGACGGTGATGAGCGCCGTCCGCAAGATCGAGGCGCAGCGCGACTCGGATCCGCAGGTCCGCGCCCACCTCGAGGCGCTCGAGAAGAAGCTCGCCGACGAGTGAGCCGCGCCCGCGCGACGCGGAAGACGCGCGCGCGGCACGAGCGCGACGTGCCGGCTACCGGGCCCTCGGTCCGCTAGCGGGCCGCGCGTCGCGCAGATCTCGCGCCGCGCGACGAGCGCGCGAGGTCAGAGCTCGGACAGCGCGGAGCGCGCGTCGTCCGCGACGAGCTTGTTGCCGTACGCGGACGCGAGATCGAGCACCTCGGCGAGCTCGCGCCGCGCCTCCTTCACCAGGCCCCGCTGCTTCAGGAGCGCGCCGAGCAGGTACCGGCTCTCGAGGGCGTCGGTGCGGTAGGAGCGCGCGTCGGCGTAGCGCGCGAGCTCGCGCAGGAGCTCGCCAGCGCCGGCCGCGCCGCTCAGCCCGTCCAGGTAGGCGAGGTGCGCGCGGTTGATGGAGGCGAGGCGCTCGTGGCCGCTCTCCTCGGCGAGCTCCTTCGACTCGGTGAGCGACGCGTAGGCGCGCGGCAGATCGCCGAGCCGCCGGCTCGCGTCGCCGAGGTTGTGCAGCGCGGCGGCGGTCTCGAAGCGCAGGCCCGCGGACCGGGCGAGGTCGACGGCGCGGGCGGAGCTCTTCACCGCCGCGTCGAAGTCGCGCAGGAACACGTGCACGAGGACGCGCTGCTTCTCGCGCTCGCTCGCCGCCGCGAGGTCGCCCGGATCGCCGAGCGCCTCCGCCCGATCGAGGGCGCGGAGCGCCGCCGCGATGTCGCCCGTCGCCGCGCGCGTCTGGGAGATCGCGAGCAAGAGCCTCGGATCGTCGATCGCGCCCGTCGCCTCGAGCTGCTCGACGGCGCGCTCCGCGCGCGCGAAGTCGCCCGTCCGGACGCCGATCTCCGTCTCGCACGCGAGCGCCTTGCGGCGGAGGTCCTCCCGATCGCCGGCGAGGGCGTAGGCCTCCTCGAGCCTCGCGTACGCGTCGGCGAAGAGATCCACCGCGCCGAGGGCGCGCGCCAGGTCGACGCGGGCCGAGAGCTTCTGCTCCGGCGTGCCGGCCTCGTCGATGCGCCGCAGCGCGCGGGCGGCGACGTCGACGAGATCCGGCGCGGAGCGCACGCGCACGACGACGTCGGCGAGCGAGCCGAGCCACCCGGAGAGCTCCTCCGGCGAGCGGTGGGCGTGGTCGCCGAGATCGAGCGCCTGGAAGATGAGCCGGAGCGCCGGATCGAGCTGGCTCGCGCGGATCTTGTGGAGCGCCGCGCGCGCGTAGAACGTGGCGGCGCGGTCGCGATCGCCGGCGTGGTAGAAGTGCTGCCCGATGCGCTCGGCGTGCTCGGCGCCGTCCTCGCCGACGACCGCGACATACGCCGCCGCCGCCGCGGCGTGCAGCTCCCGGCGGAGCTCCGGCGGGATCGCGTCGAGGACGATCTCCCCGTGCATGGGCGACGCGAAGCTCGCCTGCGCGGGGCCCTTGAGCCGCAAGAGGTCGCGGGTCGCGAGCCCGGAGATCGCGCGGCTCACGGCCGGGAGCTTCTGCTGGAGGAGCGCCGCGAGGACCTCGGTCGGCACCGGATCGCCGAGGATGGCCGCCGCCTGGAGCACGGCGCGGTCGCTCGGATCGAGCCGCCGCACCCGGGTCGCGATGAGCGTGCGCAGCGAGCGCGGCACCGCCGACGCGCCGTCGAGCCGCGCCTTCACGACGCCGCTGACGACGCTGAGCGCGCCGGAGTCGCTCAGCTCCTTGATGAGCTCCTCGAGGAAGAGCGGGTGGCCGCCGGCGCGCTCGCGGCAGAAGGCGACCACGTCGGGCGGCAGGAAGTTCGCGCCGATGCGCGCCGACATGAGGCGCGCGCTGTCGCTGTCCGAGAGCTCCCCGACCTTGAGCCGGTAGAAGTGGGGGTGCGCCTCGAGCAGCGGCGGCGGGTCGCTGCGCGTCGCCAGCATCAGCACGGCGCGGAGCCCGCCGGCGCGGCCCGCGGTGGCGAGCAGGGTCTCGGCGGTGAGCTGGTCCATCGCCTGCGCGTCGTCCCACGCGAAGCAGTGGAGGCGATCCTCGCAGAGGCTCTGCACCATGCGCGGGAACGCCGTGCGCAGGATCGCGGTCGTCCCCTGCGGCGCCCGCCTCTCGGCGAGCGCCGCGCCGAGCTGACCGAGCACGGCCGCGGACTCGTCGTCGCGCAGGCCGAGCGCCCGCAGCCGCGGCAGCACCGCGCGGATGCGCTCCTCGTCGTCGCCCTCCTGGATGCCGCAGAGCACCTGGAGCATCGCGGTGAGGCCGCTCCACGGGACGTCGGCGCCGTTGTGCGGGCACGAGGCGACGTAGACGCCGACGTTGTAGTCGCCCTTCGAGAGCCGCCGCTCCATCTCGGCGAGCAGCCGCGTCTTGCCGATGCCGCGCTCGCCCTGGATGACGACGATCTGCGCGCGCTTCCGCGTGGCGGCGGCCAGGATGTCGCCGAGCTGCTTGAGCTCGTCGCGGCGGCCGATGAAGCGGCCGTACGCGCCGTCCGGGGGCTGCGCGGACGTGACGACGCGCCCCCCCTCGGGCGCTGTCCGGCCCGCGCCGGGCAGCTCCTCCGTCGCGAACGCGTTGCGGAGGACGCGCCCGGTGAGGTTCGACACGGCGACCTGGGACTCGGTCGCGCGTGCGAGCGCCTGGGCGGAGGCGATGAGCGAGGTGAGCCGCTCGTCGCGGATCGGGGCGCCGGCGCTGTCGACAAGGATGCGGGCGAGGTGGATGCCGGCGGAGACCGCGGCGCCCCCGCCGCGCGAGCGCAGGATCACGAGGGCGGCGCGCGCCGCGGCCTCCGTGTCGCGGCCGTCGGCGTCGCCGAGCCCGAAGATTGCGACGAGCTGCGACGCCTCCTGCTCGAGCAGCAGCGCGCCATAGCGCGCCAGCACGTCGCGGGCCCGCGCCATGCGCCTCGCCGCGTCGTCCTCGGATCCCGTGAAGATGAGCACGAGCGCCGTGACCTCGCGCCGCTCGCCGAGCCCGCGCGCGGCCGGGCCGCTGTCGGCCTTCTCGAGCAGCTGGAGGAGCCCCGACGCCGAGCGGCTGCGCGTGCTCGCCGTGTGCGGCACCTCGACCGGCGTGCGCTCGTTGGCCCCGTTCGGCTCCTCTTCGAGCACGGCGCTCGCCTGGATCTCGGCGCTCTTCTCCTCGTGGAACGGCTCCAGGAAATCGGCGAGGTCGTTCGCCCCGAACCGCTCGGCCGTCGCGTAGAAGAAGCCGAGGAGCGCCTCGTGCAGCCGCCCGGCGTCGGGGAACCGATCCTCGGGGTCCTTCGCGAGCATCGTGCTCACGACGTCGACGAGCGACCGGGGCACGTCGGGGCGCACGAGCGCGAGCGGCGGATACTCGCTCGCCTGCAGCCGCCGCATGATCTCGAACGCCGTCGGCGCCGCGAACGGGTTCGACCCGGCGAGCATCTCGTAGAGCACCGTGCCGAGCGAGAAGAGATCGCTCCTGCCGTCGATCGCGCCGGCGCGCGACTGCTCGGGGCTCATGTAGGCGAGCTTCCCGCGGATCCTCCCTGCGCGGTTCTCGCCGACCTCCTCGTCGGTCATCGATTGCGTCGCCTTCGCGATGCCGAAGTCGGTGACCTTCACCTCGCCCTCCCAGGAGAGCAGGATGTTCTGCGGAGAGATGTCGCGGTGGACGATGCCGAGGGGGCGCGACTGCTCGTCGCGCCGCCGGTGCGCGTGATCGAGCGCCTTCGCGATCTCGGCCGTCATGAAGACGGCCATGGCGAGGGGGATCGGCTTCTTCGCCCTCCGGCAGCGGGCGAGGAGCGTCGCCAGGTCGAGCCCGGGGACGTACTCCATCGCGATGAAGTAGCTGGTCGGATCGCCGTTCGGATGGTCGACGCGGCCGAGGTCGAACACCTGCACGATGTTCGCGTGCGAGAGGCGCACGGCGAGCTTGGCCTCGTGCACGAACATGTCCACGAAGCGCCCCTGCTCGGCCAGCTTGGGGAGGATGCGCTTGATGACGAGGACCTTCTCGAACCCCTCGACGCCGAAGCTCTTCGCCTTGAAGACCTCGGCCATGCCGCCTTCGCCCAGGCGCTCGAGCAAGCGATACCGCCCGAAGGTCTCGCTCAGCATCGCCCCGCCTGCGCCCCACGCAGCCTCGCGCCTTTGGCGCGCGCGGCGCTCCGGAGGGGACGGCCCGCGATCGGCGCGCGAGCCGGCGCCGCCGCGCCGGCCGCGTCGCCTAGCCGCGCGTCATGTCTCGACGGCCTTGTTTGCGCCGGCGTCATCGTCCCCTCCATACATCGACTCCGCGATCCGGAACGCCGCCCCCTCGAGACGCGCGTACGCGTCCCGGAGCGCGTCGAGGTCGCCGCCGGCTTCGAGCAGCTTCCGCAGCGCCGCGCACTCGGCGTGGACCTCGCCGAGGAGCTCGGCGTCGAGCAGATCGCCGTAGCCTTCGAGGGCCTGCTCGGTCGTGTAGACGAGGGTCTCGGCCTGGTTGCGGAGCTCGGCGAGATCGCGCCGGAGCGCGTCGGTCTCCTTGAACCGCTCGCCCTCCGAGACGAGCCGCTCGACCTCGTCCGGCGTGAGGCCGCTCGTGGGGGTCACCCGGATCTCCTGCACCCGCCCCGTCCCGAGATCCCGCGCCTCGACGCGGACGATCCCGTTCTCGTCGATGCGGAAGGTGACCTGGATCTTGGGCAGCCCGCGCGGTGCGGGAGGGATGCCGGTGAGCTCGAACCGGGCGAGGCTCCGGCAGTCCGCGGCCATCTCGCGCTCGCCCTGGAGCACGTGCACGGGGACGAAGCTCTGGTTGTCGACGCTCGTCGTGAAGATCTCGCTCCGCTCGGTGGGGATGGTCGTGTTCCGCGGGATGAGCTTGAAGCTCACGCCGCCGCCGGTCTCGACGCCGAGCGACAGCGGCGTCACGTCGAGGAGCAGCACCTCGTCCACCTGTCCGGAGAGCGCGGCGCCCTGCAGCGCGGCCCCGACCGCGACGACCTCGTCGGGGTTCACGCCCTTGTTCGGCTCCCGGCCGAAGAACTCGCGCACCGCCGCCTGCACCGCGGGCATCCGGGTCATGCCGCCGACGAGGACCACCGTGTTGACGGCGGAGACGGGGAGCTTGGCGTCCCCGAGCGTCGCGCGACAGACGTCGATGGTCCGCCGGATGAGGCCCTCGCAGAGCATCTCGAGCTCGTTGCGCCGCATCGTCCGCTCGAGGTGGAGCGGCCCTCCGCCCGGGCCGACGGCGATGAAGGGGATGTTGATCTCGGTCTCGAGCGACGACGAGAGCTCGTGCTTCGCCTTCTCGGCCGCCTCCTTGAGCCGCTGCAGCGCCATGCGGTCCCGGCGCAGATCGATGCGGCTCTTCCCCTCGAACTCGTCGGCGAGCAGGTCGATGATCCGCTGGTCGAAGTCCTCGCCGCCGAGGTGCGTGTCGCCGCCGGTCGCCTTGACGCTGAAGACCCCGCTCGCGATCTCGAGGATCGAGATGTCGAACGTGCCTCCGCCGAGATCGTAGACCGCGATCGTCTCGGCCTTCACCTTGTCGAGGCCGTAGGCGAGCGCCGCGGCGGTCGGCTCGTTGATGATCCGGCGCACGTCCAGCCCGGCGATCCGCCCTGCGTCCTTCGTCGCCTGTCGCTGCGCGTCGTCGAAGTAGGCGGGGACGGTGACCACCGCCTCCGTCACGGGCTCGCCGAGGAACCGCTCGGCGACCTGCTTCATCTGGCCGAGGATCACCGCGGAGATCTCGGGCGGTGAGTAGTTGCGCCCCTTGACCTCGACCCACGCGTCGCTGTTCGGCGCCTCGACGATCTTGTAGGGAGCGAGGCTGATCTGCTTGCTGACCTCGGGCGCGGTGAACTTCCGGCCCATCAGCCGCTTCACCGCGTAGATGGTGTTCTGCGGGTTCGTGACCGCCTGGCGGCGCGCGACCTGCCCGACCAGGCGCTCACCGCTCGCGGGAAAGCCGACCACGGACGGCGTGGTGCGCGCGCCCTCGGCGTTCGGGATCACCCGAACATCGTTGGCCGAGGCGACGCCTGCCCCTTCGACGACAGCCACGCACGAGTTCGTCGTCCCGAGATCGATGCCGATCACCTTCCCCATATGCGGCGAAAGATACTACAGGCCTGGATGCTCGCCGGGTGGGGAGACGACCTGGGCGCCCGCGATATTTGGGGAGATCGTGAGGTGAGGTAGCGGGGCACGGCAGATCCCGGACAGGATCACCGCCAGGATGCGCACCGTGCCGGGGGTGTGCGCCGAGGGAGCCGGCGCGACGCCGCGCGGAGGATCAGTTCGCCGCGGGCGCCGGCTCGACGGGCGAGCCCTTCGAGACGACGACCATGGCCGCGCGGATCAGGTAATCGCCCAGCATGTATCCCGGCTGGACCTCCGCGATCACGACGCCGGCGGGGTGCTCGGTCGAGTCGAGCTGCTGGATGGCCTCGTGCACGCTGGGATCGAAGGGCTTGCCGACCGCGGCGATGCGCTTGATGCCCATGCGCTCCAGCGTGTCGACGAACTGCTTCGTCACGATCCGGACGCCCTCGGCGACCGACTTCACGTCCGGCGCGCTCTCGGCGTGGCTGGCGGCGCGCTCGAGGTTGTCGAAGACCGGGAGCAGATCCTTCAGGATCGCCTCGCGGCCGCGGCGCTGCGCCTCTTCGACCTCGCGCCGGGAGCGCTTACGGAAGTTGTCGAAATCCGCGGCGGTGCGCAGCAGCTGCTCGCGCATCCGCGCGGCCTCGGCCTGCACCTCGCCTAGCTTGTCTTCGGGGCTGGGGGCCTGCTGCTCCGCGGCCTCTGCGCGCTCCGCCCGCGCGTCGGCCGTCTCCCCCGTGTTCTGGTTCGACCCATTTTGTTCCGAATCGCTCATAGGACGGCGGCACTATAACCAGCCGCGATCCGCTGGCAATCGCCAGGCCCATGGTCGGTCCGGAGGCGAGCGCCGGCGCCCGAGCGCGTCGGCGCTCGCCGCCGCGCCGGCCCAGGACGCCCGCGGGTGGGGGGGGCCGGCGCGCGGGCGCTCCGGACGCGCTCCGGACGCGCTCCGGACGCGCTTCAGACGCGCTTCAGACGCGCAGATTGCCCGGGTCTCCACGATCCGCTGCGGGCGCTGCATCGAGCGTTTGCTCCGACCCCCCGCCCGGCGTTAGATCGCCCCCCATGAGCATCGCCACAAGCCCCGCCGCCGAACCTCCGCCGGCGAACGCCTCCACGTCCGCCAGCGCGCCGCTCCTCGCGGCGCAGAAGCACCTGCTCGGCAACTACCGCCAGCCGCCGTTCGTCCTCGACCGCGGCAGGGGTTGCGAGCTCTTCGACACGGAGGGGCGCCGGTACCTTGACATGTGCGCGGGGGTGGCCGTGGCTTCGCTCGGGCACGCTCACCCGCGGCTCGTGGCGACCATCTCCGAGCAGGCGGGTCGCCTGATGCACGTCTCCAACTATTTCTTCAACGCCGAGAACCTCCGCCTCGCCGAGGAGCTCTGCGCGAAGACCGGCTTTGACCGCGCCTTCTTCTGCAACTCGGGCGCGGAGGCGAACGAGGCGATGCTCAAGCTCGCGCGCCGCCATTTCTTCAACCGGGGCGAGGAGGGGCGCTACCGGATCATCGCGTTCGACAACGCGTTTCACGGCCGCACCCTCGGCGCGGTCGCCCTGACCGGGACGCCGAAGTACCGCGAGGGCTTCGGCCCTTCGCTCGACGGCGTCACGCACGTGCCGTACGGAGACGTGGCGGCGGTGCGCGCTGCCATGGGCCCGGACGTCGCGGGGATCCTCGTGGAGCCGGTGCAAGGGGAGGGCGGCGTGCTGCCGGCTCCGGCCGGGTTCCTCGCCGAGCTGCGGCGCATCACCGACGAGCACGGCGCGCTGCTGCTCATCGACGAGGTGCAGACCGGCATCGGGCGCACGGGGCACTGGCTCGGCGCGACGTACGACGGCGTCCAGGGCGACGCCGCGGCGCTCGCGAAGGGGCTCGGCGGTGGGTTCCCGGTCGGCGCGCTGGTGCTGCGGGAGCGGCTCAACGGCGCGCTGCCCCCGGGCTCGCACGGCTCGACCTACGGCGGCAACGCGCTCGCCTCCGCCACGGCGCGCACGGTGCTCGCGGTCATCGAGGAAGAGAAGCTGTGCGAGGCCGCCCTGAAGCGCGGCGAGCAGCTCGGCCGCGGCCTCGCCGCGATCGCCGCGCGGCTGCCGGGCGTGTGCCTCGGCGAGCGCGGGCGCGGGTTGCTCCGCGGGCTCATCCTCGCGCCGACCGTCGACGCGCGCGCCGCCCTCGGCCGCGCGCGCGATCGGGGCGTGCTGCTCACGATCGCGGGCAACAGCGTGCTCCGGTTCACGCCGCCCCTCATCGTGAGCGAGGCGCAGATCGACGAGGCGCTGGCCGAGGTCGAGGCCGCGCTCGCCGAGACGCCGGCTGCAGGTTGAGGTGGTCGCCTCGCGCGCCGCGGGTCCCGCCGTCGCACCCGTCCCGTGCTCGGGCTGCAGCAAGCTGATCGATCCCCTGCGCGCGGGGCAGGTGGCGATCTTCGATCAGCGCTTCCATTACTTCTGCAACGCGCGGTGCCGCCACGCCTTCCTCGGTGAAGCGCCGCCTGCGCCGGGGGACGGCCGGCCTGCGGGCCTCGCGGCCTTGGGCGCGCCCTTCGCCGGCGCTCCTCCCCGGGGGCTCCCGTCGGGCGCGCCGCCCGGCGCCGGCGGGCACCACGCCTCCACCCCGCGCACCCCGCGCGCGGAGCCCGCGCGGGCGAGCGCCGACGAGGGCGCGGCGCGCGTCGCGGATCTCGACGCGCCGATCGTCGACGCGTTCCCGCCCGTGTCGCTCGACGAGCGGCTCCCGGACCTGCCCGTCCTCGACGACGATCGCGCGCTGCTCGAGCCCATCGGGAACACCATCCTGAGCGAGGAGCCGCAGCGCTACGATGCAGTCGAGGCGCGGGACATCGGCGCGCTCCTGCTCGTGCTCGCGATCATCGCGGGGACGCTGGCCGTCGCGCTCACCCTCGCCGGGGACGCGAAGCTCGTCATCGGCGCGCGGATCGTGCTCGCCACGGTGAGCGCCGGAATGCTCCTTGGCCGCGCCGCCACGACCGCGCGCGACGCCACCGATCCGCACCCTGCGCCGATGCTCGCCCCAGTTCTTGGCGGGCTCGTGGCCGCCGTCTGGGCCCTCTTCGGTCAGGACCGCGCCCTCGCGGCCGAGGCCGCGTCGCTCGCCGGCGTGATCGCCACCGCCAGCGCGATCAGCGCGTGGCTCATCGAGAGCGCCCGACATCGCGTGTTCGCGGAGCGGGCGTGGATCGGATCCGTGCTCTCGACCCCGGCGCGCCGGCCGCCTGGCGCGTGGGCGCAGGGCCAGGCGCCCGCCGACCGCGCCCCTCAGCGCGGCGGCGACGGCGGTCCTGTCGAGGGCGCCGGGGATGAGCTCTACGAGCTGCGACCGGGCGAGAGCGTCCAGGTCGACGCGGGGGAGATCGTCCCCGTCGACCTCGTCGTCACGGGCGGCGACGTCGAGGTGCTCCCCTGGATCGGCGCGACCACGCCGACCCGCCGCCGCGACGGCGACCCGGTCGTCGCCGGGGCCACCGTGGTCCGGGGTCGCCTCGTCGGCGCGTGCACCTTCTCAGGCGGCGATCGCGCGGTCGCGCGCGTCCTGCTCGACGCCCGCCGGCGCGCGGACGCCCTCGCGCCCATCGCGCAGGCCTCCCGCGCCCTGACCGAGCGCTGGGCGATCGGCGCCGCGGCGATCGGCGCGCTCTCCGCCTTCGTCGCCGGGCGCGCTCCGGTCGAGATCGCGATGACCGCGGCCGCCGTGCTCGCCGCGCTGTCCACGGCGATCACGGCCTCCATCGCCTCGGTGCACGTCGCGCGGGGCATCTTGCTCGGGCTCCGCCGGGGCATCGTCTACAAGAGCGCCGACGCCTGGGATCGCGCAGGGAAGACCTCGGTCGCCGTGTTCTGCGCCCGCGGCACGCTGCTGCTCGGCGAGCCCGAGCTCGCGGAGCTGGAGGCGACCGGCCAGAAGCTCAAGCCGAGCGACGTGCTCGCGCTCGCGGCCGGGGCGGAGCGCACCGAGGAGCACCCCGTCGCGACGGCGATCGTCCGCGCCGCGCGCGCCCGCGGCTTGCGGCCCGACGGCGTGCGCAACCCCAACTTCCACCCCGGCCTCGGCGTGACGGCCGTCACCTCGTCCGGCGAGGAGCTCTGCGTCGGCAACCGCGCGCTCATGCTCGAGCAGCGGATCTCGATCGCCGCGGCCGAGAGCCGCGTCGCCGAGCTCGAGGCGCTGGGGCGCACGGTGGTCCTCGTCGCTGTCGGCGCTCGCCTCGTCGGCATCATCGGCCTGCAGGACGGGCTGCGCCCCGGGGCGCGGGCCGCCATCCAGCACCTGCTCGACGCACAGATCGAGCCCGTGCTGATGTCGGGCGACGCGCGCGAGACGTGCGAGGCGATCGGCCGCTCGCTCGACATCGATCACATCCGCCCCGAGATCCTCCCCGCGGATCGCGGCACGGAGGTGCGTCGCCTGATCGACGCGGGCACGAGCGTCGCCGTCCTCGGCCACGCGGGCGTCGATGACGCCGCGCTCGGCGCCGCGGACGTCTCCGTGGCGCTCGGCGCCGCCGGCTCGGCGCCCGCCGACTTCTCCACGGTCCTCGCGTCGGACGACGTCCGCGACGCCGCGCTCTCCCTCGCGCTCGCGCACCGCACGCGCCTCGAGGCGCGCGTCGGGCTCGCGCTCAGCGTCGCCCCGGCGCTCGTCGGCGCCGCGGTCATCGCCGCGTTCGTGCTCCCGCCGGCCTACGCGCCCATCGCCTCGCTGCTCGGCGGCGTCATGGCCGTCGTCCACGCCCGCGCGCTCGACGCGAAGAGCTGAGCGCCGGGCGCGCTCGCCGGCGCGGGGCTCCTCGCCGCGCCGGGGGCCGGCTACGAGACGTCGGGCGTGGTGTCCTTCGCGTCACGGCAGTCCGCGCAGACGCCGTACATCTCGTGCTTGTGCCAGGTCACGTCGAAGCCGTACTTCGCGGCGATCTCTTCCTGGAGCGCCTCGATCCGCGGCTCCTCGAACTCGATGATCTTCCCGCAGTTGACGCAGATCAGGTGGTCGTGGTGCGTGCTGGCGTCGTCCGCCAGCTCGTAGCGGCTAAGGCCGTCCCCGAACCGGCGCTCGGAGGCCACGCCGCACTCCGCGAGCAGCTTGAGCGTGCGGTACACCGTCGCGTACCCGATGCCTCGGTCGTGCGCGCGCACCTCCGCGAGCAGGTCCTCGATGGTCATGTGCGGGGCGCCGGAGAAGAACGTGTCGACGATCAGCCGGCGCTGCGCCGTCGATCTCAGCCCCTTCTTCGCCATGTACGCCTGGAGGCGAGCGCGGAGCCGGTCGAGGGCAATTTGGTCCACGTGGCTGGCGCCGCTCCCCTCTCTCTCCATGACGGCCATGGCAAGTTTATCCCGTTCGCGGCGAACCGCGTCAAGGCCGGTGACCGAACCTACGTGGCGCGACCTCGCCGATGCTGCCCGTGCCTCGCTCGTCGGCGCTACTCGCCGACCTGCGCCATGTAGCTGATCTGAGCCGCCGAACCCCCGAGGGGGCTGAGCAGCGTGATGGGCGGCGCGACCAGGCCGGCCGCCGCCGTGTTGTCGATAACGACGTAGTAGAGGCCCGGGCGCAGCGCGTAGCGGCGGGTCTCGATGATCCCGGGCTGGAGAGGGCCGCCTGCCTGCACCGGGCCTGGCGGGGGTCCGAGCGGCTTGCCGGTCTGGTACGCCTCGCGCCAGGCGTCGCCGGTGGGCTTGTCGACGATCATGAGGTCCACGGGCGCGCCCTGCGCGCTGACCTTGAGGTAGAGCGCCTGGTCCGAGTCGGCGACCTCGAACGGTCCGAGGTAGTCGCGCTGGTTCGCGTACACCTCGACGGTCTCGTTCGCGAACGTGTACCGCTCCTCGTCCTCCGCCTCGAACGGGTGGTGCGGTCGCTGGGGCGGCATGAGGATCCCCAGCGTGAAGTCCTTCCCGGTCTCCTCGTTGTAGAGGACGGTGAACCCGCGGGTCAGCTCGCCAGCGACGATCTGGTTGCCGAGCAGGTTGGCGAGCCCTCCGAACGGCGGGACGTTGGCCATCACGTCGATGACCGGGTTCTCGACGTAGCCCAGCTGGAAGCTCGGGCCTTGCACGATCCGGTTCAGCCGTCCCCACACGTAGACGTTATCGTCCGCGAGCTGGAAGTCGGGTCGGTACTCGACGGACGTCGTGAGCGAGAAGCCCACCCGCTTGGCCGGCTGCATGTAGCCGTAGCCCGTGCCGGCGATGTGGACGGTGATCGTCTGGGCCGCGTCGTTGACGTCGTACGAGCACTGCATCGGGAAGAACCGCCCCATGGACGCCGATCTGTCCTGCAGGCGCAGCGAAACCCCGCTCTTCAGCATCTCGGGGCAGATCTTGCTGGCGCCGAAGTTCGAGAACAGGAACCAGCGGAGGGCGGGGCTCGCGTTCACGGGACCGCTGACGCAGGGGCAGCCGACGAACGTGAACGACAGCGCGACAGCGGCGAGCGCCAGCGCGGCGGACGCGCGGGAGAGCGGGGGTCTTCGTGCGGGCACGCGGGCTAACATAGCGGGTCGACCTCGGAGGGAGAGCGGGTTTGCGCGGGGGAGGACGGCCCCTCCCGGATCAGCGCACGAGATGCCATTGGACGCCGGGGGTCACCTCGAGATGCAGGTGATTTTTGTGCGCCCGGTCGTAGTTGGGCGTGAGGATCGACGTGAAGATGTGCTGGTCCATGGCCTCGCACACGATGGATCGCAGCTCTCGCGCTGCCGCGTCCGCTGGAGGGCCGCTGCCCGCCCCCTTGCCGGCCCCGCGGGGCCGGCCGGTCGGGCCGGCGCTCTCGCCGCAGACCGGCGCGCCGCGCCTGCCGACGAAGTCGCGCTCCACCTCGAGCCAATCCTCCGCGAACCCGCCGCCGACGCGCTCCTTGATGAACCTGTAGGGGTCGATCGCGAGCCCGCCGGGGTGCCTCGTGGCGAGCCTGCCCTCGGGCCACATCCTGGCCGGAGGCCGCCAGGCCGAGAACATCAGCACCTCGTCGACGTCGTGCGCGCGGAGGATCCGGCTGAAGTCCGAGAGCGCGAGCGCGAGGCGGCAGTCGAAGACGTCGTGCGGGTTTCCCGCGCGTTGATGGGCTGGCAGCGCCGTCCGGTAGAGGACCCCGCCGACCCCCTGCATCAGCCGCACCGGAGCGAGCACGCCCGGCGCGCGCTGCACCGGCTGGAACGCGATCTTCCGCTGCGTGAGCGCCGCACGGCATTGCTCCGCGCTCATGGCCGCGTAGCGCGCCGACGGGTGCTTCGCCCAGTCCTGGTGGTACCTGACCTTCGGCTTGCCCTGCGCGCTCGGCGCGGCGGCGAGGGGGCCGAGCGCGAGGGCGAGCGCGCAGGCAGCGGCGGCATGGCGTGCGGGCGGCATCGTTGCGGTACATCCTCGTGCGAAGCAAGCCAGGCCGACCCTCTCGGGGGCCAAGTGACCACGTGCACGTGGCCGAGTAGCCGAGTGGCCGACCGCGCCGCCATCCGGTGGAGCGGGCCCCCCCGTGCGTGGGGGGTTGGCTGCCGATCCTACCGCGACATTTGACCGGGCCGCGCGATCCCCTCAAAATGGGTCGCATGCGCGTCCGTGGGTCAAGCGCCCGCACGCGCAGCTTGACGTACGGGAGCGAAGGTCCGGCCCGCATGGCTTCCCGGTCCGGGCGGTCCCTGGTCCAGGTAGCCACGGCGGTGCGCTTGTACGCTGCATGCAACTGACATGGGTGATCTTTCCAACCGAGCTCGAAAGATCCTTTTCGCCGCGGTCACCGAGTTCATCGCAACGGGCGACCCAGTTGGCAGCAGGACGCTCGCCCGGAAGTACGGGCTGGATCTCTCGGCTGCTTCGATCCGCAACGTGCTCGCTGACCTCGAGGAGGCCGGGTACCTCCACCAGCCGCACACCTCGGCCGGGCGGATCCCGACCGATCGCGCGCTCCGGCTGTTCATCGACGCGCTCGTCGAGCTCCGGTCGCTGTCCCCCGAGCAGCAGGCCGAGCTGAGCGCGAGGTTCACCGAGATCTACGCGGGGGCGAGCGATCCGCTCCGCGAGACCGGTCGCTACCTCTCGGAGCTGTCCGGCGCCGCGGCGGTCGTCGCGGCGCCGCGGGCGGAGCTCCGCGCCCTCGCCCAGCTGCGCTTCATCCCGACCAAGCCCGGGCAGCTGCTCGCGGTGCTCGTCTTCGCCGACGGCTCGGTCGCGAACCGCTTCATCTCGGCCGACGAGGCGATCAACGAGAGTGAGCTCACCCGGATCCACAACCTGCTCACCGACGTCATCGAGGGGCGCACCCTGGGCGAGATCCGGGACCTGTTCGCCCGCCGCCTCGCGGACGAGCGCCTCCAGATCGACGCGCTGAGGCGCCGCGCCTTCGAGCTCGGCAGCAAGGCGACGGCCGACGTGACCCGGCGGAGCGAGGTCGTCATCGAGGGGCAGAACCGCCTGATCGATCTGCCTGAGTACGCCGACGTCGACCGGCTCAAGAAGCTGATGAAGGCGCTCGAGGAGCGCGAGGAGCTCGTCGATCTGCTCGACCGGACGCTCGCCGCCGGCGCGGGTGAGGTCACCGTGTTCGTCGGCAGCGAGGCGGGCGACCTTGGCGGAGGCCAGCTCAGCCTCGTCGCCGCGCCGTACATGGAGAACGGCCGCGTCGCCGGGACCGTGGGCGTGCTCGGCCCGACGCGGATGGACTACGCGAAGGTCATGCCGCTGGTCGACGCCACGGCCGCGGCGATGACCGAGGTCCGCGGCAAGGTCAAGTAGCGCCCTTCCGCTGCGGCTCGCGGAGCCGATCGAGCACGTCGTCGAAGTCCGGGGGCGGCGGCGCCTGGAAGCGCATCGGCCGGTCGTCGGCCGGGTGGTTGAAGCCGAGCTCGGCCGCGTGGAGCATCAGCCGCGCGGCCGGGACCCTCGTCCCTCGGTAATCCCGCACGTAGACGGTCTCGCCGACGAGCGGGTGCCCGGCCTCCGCGAGGTGGATGCGGATCTGGTGCGTGCGTCCCGTCTCGAGCCGGCACGCGACCAGCGTCACGCCCCCGGCGCCGGCCCCCTCCTGCGGCCCTCGGAGCACCTCGATCGGCTCCACGTGCGTCACCGCGAGCTGCCCCTCGCGCCGCCCCTCTCGCGCCGAGCCGCGCAGCCCGTCGCCCCGATCCTCGACGAGGTAGCTGCGGTAGGTGCCGCGCGGGACGGCGCCGTGCGCGAGCGCCAGGTACTGCCGGTGCATCGCGCGGACGCGGAGCTGCTGCGCGAGGTGCTTCTTCGCGGCGAGCGTCCGCGCGAAGACCAGCAGCCCGCTCGTCCCCTTGTCGAGGCGCTGCACCACGCCGAGCGGCGCGCGCCCGCGCAGGCGGTCGCGCCTGGCCAGCACCTCGCGCACCAGCGCGTCGAGGGTCGCGGCCTGCTCCGCGGGAGCCTCGTCGCCGTACGGGATGGTGCTCACCCCGGCGGGCTTGTTCACCACGACGACGCTCGCGTCCGCGTAGACCACGAGCTCGCCCTCGAGCTTGCGCCGCCGCACGGTTTCGGGCCTCGGCGCGTGCAGGCGGACCTCGATCAGCTCCCCGCCGAGCACCCGCCGACGGGCGCTCGTCGCCACCGCGCTCCCGACCAGCACCTTGCCGGTCTCGATCAACCGGCGCGCGTCGGACCACGAGACCGCGGCCAGCGCACGGACGGCCCCGTCCAGCGGGCGCCGATCCAGCTCGGCGGGCACCGTCCAGCGGCCATCCTGCGGAGGTCGTACCTGGGCGGCCGGGTGGACCCCGGTCGTTTCGGCGGATTTGTCTTCGTGGCTCGGCGGAGTGGCGGGTCGGAGCGGACGCATGTAGAGCTCACCGGGGCGCCTCGGCTCCGCCCACCAGCGTGGGACCGGGCTCTACCGGCGCGGAAAAACGCACATCCGCGGGGCCCGCGGGGCGAAATACACCGCGAATGTTGACACATCGCGCGACCGGGGCCGAAGATATCCAGAGCCGTCATCGCTTTCTCGCCATCTGAGAGGAGACCCGTTCGTGGCCAGCACCCTTCTCGCCGTAGACGACAGCGTGACCATGCGCAAAGTGCTCGAAATCACCTTTGCGGGTCAGGATTTCCGCGTCGTGACGGCGAGCAGCGCCGACGCTGCGCTGCAGAAGCTCAAGAGCGATAAACCCGACCTGGTGATCGCCGATGTCACGCTCGAGCCGAAGAACGGCTACGAGCTGTGCAAGGCGATCAAGCAGGCCTCACCGGCGACGCCCGTCCTGATCCTGTCGTCCAAGCAAAACCCGTTCGACCCCGCGAAGGGATCGGGCGCGCAAGCGGACGATCACATGGACAAGCCGTTCGACACCCAGCAGATGATCGACAAGGTCAAGAAGCTGCTGGCGTCGCGCGGCGAAGCGAAGCCCGCCGCTGCAGCGGCCCCTGCTGCCGCGGCGCCTGCGCCCGCGCGCTCTCCTGCGGCGCAGCCCGCCGCGCAGCCCGCGGCCGCCGCGCAGCAGGCGGCAGCGAGCCCGCTCCAGCGCGCGAAGACCCTCATCTACACGCCCAACGCGCCGGCCACGAGCGCTGCGCCGGCCCAGGCCTCGGTCAAGACGGCGCCGGGCGGCTCGGCGAACGTGCCGGTCACGACGACGATGGCCTTCTCGCCGACGCCGGTGTCCGGCGTGCCGAAGACCGCGACGGGGCCTGCCGCCGTCGCCGCGACCGCCTCCGCGCAGGTCAACGGCCAGATGGCGAGCAAGCTCGAGGGCCTCGGCCTCACCTCCGAGCAGGTGGAGGCCGTGATGGCGCTGTCCCGCGACGTCGTGGAGCGCGTCGTGTGGGAGGTCGTGCCGGTGCTCGCCGAGACGATCATCAAGGAAGAGATCGCGCGCCTGACGAAGTAGGCGCCCACCGCGGCCGCTGCCTGGCCGCGGGTGTCGACCCGCCCCTGCTCCTGTCGCGCCGGCCAGGCACGCGAACGGGGCGGGGCGCCTTCCTGGGCGTGTGAGGCCCACCGATCCATCTACGGTACGGCGCTCCTCGCGCCGCGGCGTCGCTCGCGGGGCGCGCGCGGTCGGGATCGCAGCGCGGGCGCATGCGACCGCTGCTTTGCCCGGCGACCTGGAGTTGCTACGCCAGGGCCGCGCCTCGTTCCGCGGTTGGCGCAGCCATGAACGACACACACGACAAACGCAGCGGTGCGCCCGCGGACGCCCGCGACGGGACGGCCGCGGGCGATCTGGAGAGCCCGAACGCTCCTGAGCCACGCGCGCCTTCCGCTGGCGACGGGGCGGCGGGGAGCGACGACATGGTCGGGATGGCCGGGGTCGCGGCCGACGCCGAGGAGGCTCGCCTCGTGCCGCAGGGCAACCCGCTCCGCTGGCGCGGCGCTGCCGTGTCCGCCGCGGGCGCCCTCCTCACGTTCGTCGTGATGGCGCTCGCGCCTCAGCTGCGCTGGGGGGTCCCGATCGGCGCGCTCGGCGTCGTCATCGCGGCGATCGGTCTGCTCGATCTGCTCGGCACGTTCGACGATCCCCCCGAGCGCGTCGCCATGCGCGTCGGGATCCGCGACCTCCTCGGCCCGCTCGCGCTGCTCGGGGGTGGGCTCGTCGCGCTCTTCGTCCTGATCACGCTGAGCGTCGCGGGCTTCTTCTCGCCGAGCCCCCTCTCGTCGGACGGCGCGCCGACGCTGCTCTCGCTGGCGGTGCCCGCCATCGCCGTCCCTGCCGCGTTTCTCACGGCGGTCATCGGCGCGTTCCGGTTCGGCGAGCGCCTCGGCCCCTGTCGCGTCGACGAGGCGGGAGCTCCGCGCCCCCTCGGCCGGCGGCACGGCTTCTGGCTCGTCGCCGTCGTCACGCTGCTCTACCTGCCCATGCTCGGGAGCCACTCGCTCACCGATCCCTGGGAGACGCACTACGGCGAGGTCGCGCGCGAGATCCTGGCCAGGAACGACTGGATCTCCCTCTGGTGGGCGCAGGACGGCTGGTTCTGGTCGAAGCCGGTGCTCGACTTCTGGATGCAGGCGCTCGCGATGGCCGCGTTCGGCGTCCGCTACCGCTCGGGCGAGATGCTCTCGGCGGCCGCCGAGGGGCGCACCCCGTGGCCCGAGTGGGCCGTCAGGCTCCCCGTCTTCGCGCTGACGCTCATCGCCGTCTATCTCCTCTACAAGGCCGTCTCGCGGATCTTCAGCCGCCGCGCGGGGCTGCTCGCGGGGCTCGTCCTCGCCACGATGCCGCAGTGGTTCCTGGTCTCCCACCAGACCATGACCGACATGCCGTTCGTCGCGACGATGGCCGCGGCGATGGCGCTCCTCCTGCTCGGCATCCACACCGACGACGCGGAGGAGGCGCGCGTCTACGAGGTGGATCTCGGCCCGCTCAAGGTGGGCCTCTCGGCCTATCACCTCGTGCTGGGGGCGATCCTGGCCTGCGCGCTGCCGCAGATCCTCTACCTGCTCTCGCGTCACCTCGAGATCGGCCTTTCGCCCTTCGGCCTCCACTTCCGCGGCGACGTCTTCAGCTCGGGCTCACCGGGCAACTGCGGTCTCCCTGGCAACGAGGCCTGCCGGTCGGTGCTGCCCGTGCTCCCCGGCCTTCAGCCTGCGCTCCAGGCGCTCGTCTGGGTGCAGACGCTCGGGATCGTCCTGTACGCCAGCTGGGGCGAGCGGCGCGTCCAGCGGCTCCTCTTCCTCTCGGCGTGGTTCTTCGCTGCCCTGTCCACGATGGCCAAGGGGCCGGCCGGCTTCGGGCTCCCGGTGCTCTGCGCGCTCGGCTACGTCGTCGTCTCCCGCCGGTACCGCGACGTGCTCAAGATGGAGATCCCCGTCGGGCTGCTCGTGCTCGCGTGCGTCGCGTTGCCCTGGTTCGTCGCGATGTACGCGCGGCACGGTCAGCCGTTCACCGACAGGCTCCTGTTCCACGACATGTTCAAGCGCGCCTTCACCCACGTCCACGACACGAACGAGGGCGACGACGTGAGCTTCCGCTATTACGTGTGGCAGCTCGGCTACGCGATGTTCCCGTGGACCGGGCTCGTGCCCGCGTCGCTCGTGTGGTGGCTCAGGCGGCGCGAGGGGGCGGCGCCGGGGGAGCGCGGCTCGGCCGACGTCCGCCAGGGCGACGCCTCGGTGTTCCTGGCGATGTGGTTCCTCTTCGGCTTCGCGCTGTTCTCGCTGATGCTGACGAAGTTCCATCACTACATCCTGCCGGCCGTCCCGCCGGCGGCGATGCTCACGGGGATCCTGCTCGACGACATGCTGCGCCTCGATGGCCGCGCGGGAGGGCTCGCGCGCCGCTCGAACGACGCCTCCTCGCCGGTGCAGTCGGCGCGCTCCGCCGCGGTGGTCAGCTACGAGCGCGCGATGCTCGGCGCCGTCGCGCTCGGCGCTGCGCTCCTCGTGTTCCTCGTCGGGCGCGATCTCGCGATGGTGCGCGAGGGACAGCCGAGCCAGGCCAGGCTGCTGCACCTGTTCACGTACAATTACAAGCGCCCCTGGCCGCAGTCGCTCGACTTCTCCGCGGCCCTGTGGGCCTTCACCGCCGCCGCCGCTGCGCTGTGCTTGCTGCTGATGGTCGCGCGCTGGCGCCGCCACGTCGTCTACGCGCTCCTGTCGCTCGCCGTCGTGTTCACGGCGTGGGGCATCGACGTGTACTTCGTGCGGACGTCGCCTCACTGGGGGCAACGCGAGACGTTGCTCGCCTACGTGCGCGCGAATCAGCAGATCCCAGGGCCGCTCGTCGCTTACCAGCTGAACTGGAAGGGCGAGAACTTCTATGCCGGCAACCGGCTGGCGGCCTTCGTGTCGAGCGGAAAGAAGTTTCAGGATTACATCAACGAGCAGAAGAAGAAGGGCGTGAAGACCTTCTACTTCGTCACCGAGCACGGACGCACGGGCTCCTTGTCGAACGAGCTCGGCAGCCCTCGCATCTTCGAGAAGCTCACTTCCATCGAGCTCAACAACAAGTTCCTCGTGGTGCGAGCGACGTTCGAGTGAGCCAAATGGCACCGGAGGGCGCTCTCACCAGCGCTGTCCGGCTGTGACGCTGTACGCCTGCTCCGGCCCGGGGAATGCCGCTGTCGATGTTCGACGGTCATGCTGAATCAGGAGTGTCCTTGCATCTCTGTCGCCGTGGCGGCGCAGCAGCGCAAGGGGACTCCTGCTGGGACGTCCTAAGTACCTGAATCGACTTGAAGAAGTCGCAGGCACGCGCCCTGCTCTCCCCTGGGATCGAGCGTCGCGGCGGAGACCTTCCCCCCCAGGTCCGCTGCGACGCTCTCTTTATTTCCGCAGCTGCGCCGGCCGCACATCGTGCGACCAGCTCATTCGCTCCCGGCGCTCCCAGGGGCAGCTTGCAATGCAGTGAAATGTCGATCCAGCGCGTCCAGGAGACCTGCTGTGGTGCTCACCTCGGCGGTCACGCCGATCCGGAGCCCCCGCTTCTCGGCGGTCGCGGTCGTGATCGGCCCGATGCTCGCGAGGAGCACGCGCTCGAGGCGCGCTGCGGCGCCCTCGCCGAGGAGATCGCAGAGGCTGTCGACTGTGCTGCTCGAGGTGAGCAGCACGACGTCGATCGCGCCCGCCGAGAGCGCCCGGAGCAGCTCTTCGCGGCGACCGGCCGACGCAGGGCGGGTCTCGTAGACAGGCACGACATCGACCTCGCAGCCGGCGGCGCGGAGGCGCTCGGGGAGCACCTCGCGGGCGACCAGCGCGCGCGCGAGGAGCACGCGGACTCGAGGGGACGCCGCCCGGCGTCCGGCCAGCGCGGGGTCGGCGAGGATGGCCTCCGCGAGCTCCTCGCCGCGGAATTCCCGCGGGACGATGTCGGCGCGGACGCCGCGCGCAGCGAGCGCGGCGGCGGTCCCGACGCCGATCGCGGCGAGGCGCGCAGGGCCGAAGGCGCGCGCATCCAGGCCGAGCCGCTCCATCTCCTTGAAGAAGCAGGCCACCCCGTTCTCGCTCGTGAAGACGACGGCGTGGTAACCGGAGAGGCCGCGGACAGCCTCGGTGACGCGCGCGGGGTCGGGGGGCGGGTGGATCTCGATGGTCGGGAGCTCCACCGCCTCGCCGCCGCGGAGGCGCACAAGCCTCGACGTCGAGCGCGCCTGGTGGCGCGGCCGGGTCACGAGCACGCGCTTGCCGAAGAGCGGCTTCCGATCGAACCAGCGGAGCGTGTCGCGCAGGCCCGTGACGGCGCCGACGACGATGACCGCGGGGCTCTCGATCCCTGCCTCCTTCACGCGGCGAGGGAGGTCGTCGAGGCGGCTGGAGACGACGCGCTGGTCGGCCCGCGTCCCCCACTGGATCGCCGCCGCCGGCGTCGCGGGATCGCGGCGCCCCGGCCCCATCAGCCCCGCGACCACCGCGTCGAGGGCCTGCATGCCCATCAGGACGCAGATGGTCCCGCGGACGGAGGCGAGCTCGCTCCAGTCGAAGGATCTGCCAGCCCGGGTGACGCCGCTGACGATCATCACGCTGGAGGCGATGTGCCGGTGCGTCAGCGAGATGCCGGCGTAGGCCGTCGCGCCGAGCGGAGAGCAGACGCCAGGCACCACCTCGAACGGCACCCCGGCCCGCGCGAGCGCCTCCGCCTCCTCCGAGCCACGCCCGAAGAGGAACGGATCGCCGCCCTTCAAGCGAACGACGCTGCGGCCCGCGAGGCCGAGCGCGACGAGCTCCGCGTCGATCTCCGCCTGCTTCGCGTCCTTCACCACCCGATCGCCGCCGCGCTTGCCGACCGAGCGCACGTCGGCGCCCTCCCGCACGCGGTCGAGCAGCGCGGGGTGGACGAGCTCGTCGTGCAGGACGACGTCGGCCGTGGCGAGGAGCTCTGCGCCGCGCAACGTGAGGAGCCCCGGATCCCCCGGGCCGGCGCCGACCAGGTACACGACGCCTGGCCTGGCCGCGCCCGGCGCTCCGTCGTTCATTGCCCCCGCAGCCGCCGCGCCGGGGCCCTCCTCGGAAGGATCGTTACGCCTCGGAAACACAGTCAAACTCCCGTCATTATCTCGTTCATGCATGGCAGACGTTGATTGTCATAGCGATTCTGCAGTGATGTTGACCCGGTGCGTTATGGGATTAGAATCGCATCCGGTCGATTCAACGTCCGGCGGTTTCTGGAGTCCATTCGATGAGATCGGTGAAACTGGTCGAAGAGCTGCTGAGCTCGGAGCGCGGCTTTCCGGACCGATGGTACGTCACCAACGGGGAGCGCTCGGTCGGGCCGGTCAGGCTCGACCAGCTCGCGCGCGGCATCGAGAGCGGAGTGGTCCCCCTCGATAGCTTCGTCCGCAATGAGGCATGGACCGTGTGGTGCCCGCTGTCCGACATTGCAACGGTCACGGTCGCCGCCACGGCGACGCCTGCGGAGCAGCCGGAGGAGGGCTCGGCAGCGGATGACGACGACGATACGCTTCCACTGTCGTCCCAGCAGACGCCCCAGCCGATGACGCCGCGCCCCGGCCCGGCGGCGCGCTCGGCCGCGCGCTCTGGAGCGGCCCACCGCTGAGGGATGGCCGCGCGCACGGACCGCGCCCGGCGCGAGCTGCGCGCGCGGCGGGGCGAGCGCGGCCGGAAGACGGGAAGTGGAGGGCCGTTCTCATGCTGGCGGTTTCGGGCGAACACTAACCGATTCGCAGCGCCCAGGCGATCCACGGATCGCGCGCTCCTCTGGACCGGAGCGGCTCACGCGGGCGCAGGGCTGCTATGCTCCGCCGCCGTGTTCCCCACGAAGAGACCGCGCCGGCTCCGTCGTTCGCCCGCCCTCCGCGCCCTGGTGCGCGAGACAACCCTCCATCCGGGAGATTTCATCCTCCCCCTCTTCTTCAACGAGGCGCTCGACGCGCCTCGGCCGGTCGGGACGATGCCGGGTGTCTCGCAGCTGCCCGTGAGCGCCGCGGCAGCGCAGGCGCGGCTCTGCAAGGAGCTCGGCATCGGCGGGACGATCCTGTTCGGGCTCCCGCGCACCAAGGATGCGTCGGGCACGAGCGCTTACGACCCGGACGGGCCCGTGCCGCGCGCCGTGAAGGCGATGAAGGAGGCCGTGCCGGAGCTGCTCGTGATCACCGACGTGTGCGTGGACGAGTACACCGATCACGGCCACTGCGGCCTGCTCCGGCAGGACGCGTCCGGGGCGGTGGACGTCGACAACGACGCGACGCTGGAGGTGCTCGCGCGGGCGGCGGTGGTCCACGCCAAGGCGGGGGCCGACGTGGTCGCGCCGAGCGACATGATGGACGGCCGGGTCGCCGCGATCCGGCGCGCCCTCGACGTCGAGTCGCTGACGGGGACGGCGATCCTCTCCTACGCCGTGAAGTACGCGTCCGGCTTTTACGGGCCGTTCCGCGAGGCGGCCGACTGCGCGCCCAAGTTCGGCGACCGGGCGGGCTACCAGATGGACCCCGGGAACGCCCGCGAAGGCCTGCGCGAGGCGGCGCTCGACGAGGAAGAGGGGGCCGACATGCTCATGGTCAAGCCCGCGCTCGCGTACCTCGACGTCATCGCGCGCGTGCGCGAGGTGACGACGCTCCCGCTCGGCGCGTACAACGTCAGCGGCGAGTACGCGATGATCAAGGCGGCCGCGGAGCGCGGAATGATCGACGAGAAGCGCGCCGTGATCGAGCTGCTGACGTCGATCCGGCGCGCCGGGGCGGACTTCATCCTCACCTACCACGCGCTCGACGCCGCGCGCTGGCTCGGCTGAGCGATGCGGAGCCAGGGCGCAGGCGGGAACGCCGCGCAGCGCTTGAGATGGGCCGCCGCCTGGGCGGTGGGCGCGTCGGCGGCGTTCGCGGCGGGGTGCTCGCCGAACAGGTGCGACCGGTCCGAGGAAGCGAACCCGCCGATCGAGTTCGTCGAGGCCACACCGGAGGGGGGCATCTACGAGACCTCGGCGCCGGACGGGGAGCTCCTCTACTTCCCGGGCGGCATGCGGTACGCGCTCAAGCATCACCTCGGCGCGCGCCCGCGGTGGTGGCAGGTGTACCTGTCGTTCGAGCGCGACGGGACGAAGAGCGGCGGGACGCTGGCGCAGGCGGCTGGCAACCAGGCCGAGGTGCCCTGCGTGGACGACCAGCACCTGATCGTCGTCAACGGCAGCTGCTCCGAGTACTGGCTGCGGGTTGTCGCCGGGGGCGCGATCGGCGCCGATGACGGCGCGACCGGAGCCGCAGGAGGCGCGGCCGGCGCCGACGGTGATGGGATGGGAGCCGCCGGGGGCACCGTCGTCGGCAGGTGCTACGGCGACGACGCCGATCCCGGCGGTGGGAGCGCGGCGCCCTAGGGCCCGCGCTTCTAGGCGTGCGCCGCTGCCTGCCGGGCGAACTGCAGCCGGTACAGCTTGCTGTAGACGCCGCCCGCGGCGAGCAGGTCCTCGTGCGTGCCCTGCTCGACGACGCAGCCCTTGTGGAAGACGACGACGCGATCGACGGCGCGGATCGTCGAGAGGCGGTGCGCGATGATCAACGCGGTGCGCCCCTCCATGGCTCCCTCGAGGGCACGCTGGAGGCGCGCCTCGGTGTCGCTGTCGACGTTCGCCGTGGCCTCGTCCAGGATGAGGAGCGGCGGGTCGCGGTAGAGGGCGCGGGCGAAGGCGATCAGCTGGCGCTCGCCAGCGCTGAAGTTGCTGCCGCGCTCGAGCACGGGGGCGTCGAGCCCGCCCTCACGCCGCTCGAAGAGGTCGAGGGCGTCGATGCGGTTCAGCGCGTTCACCACCTTGGCCCGATCGGGGATCGCGTCGCCTGCCGCGATGTTGGTGAGCACCGTGCCCGGGAACAGGAACACGTCCTGAGGGACGACGGCGAACTGGCGGCGCAGCTCGTCGCGAGGGTACGCGCTGACGTCGCGGCCGAAGACCCGCACGACGCCCTCATCGACGTCGTAGAGGCGGAGCAGCAGCGACGCCACGGTGCTCTTGCCGGCGCCGGTCGCGCCGACCAGCGCGACCTTCTCGCCGCGCCTCGCCGCGATCGACACGTGCCGCAGCACGGGCACGCCCGGCTTGTAGCCGAAGCCGACGTTGTCGAGTTCGAACGCGACGCCCTCGTCTGCTGTCCTCGGTGCGTCGCCGCCGCTCGTCGCCGCCGCCGTCGCGTCCTCGTCCTTGTTGTCGAGCAGCTCGAAGACGCGCTCCGCGCCGGCCATCGCGGACTGCAGCAGCGTGTACCGAGCCGAGAGATCGCGGATCGGGACGAAGAACATGTCGATGTAGGCGACGAAGGCGAACAAGGTCCCGAACGAGATCTCGTCCTTCAGGCTGTTCACGCCGGCGTACCAGAGCACCGCGGCGATGCAGACGCTCGAGACCATCTCGATGGCGGCGTCGAGCGTCGCGTCGAGCACGATCGAGCGGTTGTTCGCGTTGCGGTACGCCGCGTTGATCTCGTCGAACTCCTCGGCCGAACGCTCCTCCCTGGCGTAGGCCTGCACGACGGCCATCCCGGATACCTGCTCGTTGAGGTACGCGTTCATCCTGGCCGTCTTCGACCGCACCTCGCGGAACGCGTCGCGCATCCGCCGCCGCGTCCAGTTGACGCCGAGGGCGACAGGGGGGACCGCCGCGAAGGCGAGCAACGACATGCGCCAGTCGAGCGACACCATCACCGCGACGATGACGGCGAGCCGGAGGAGATCGCCGAACGCGTTGAGCGCGCCGGACGCGAACATCTCGCCGATCGCGTCCACGTCGTTCGTCACGCGCGTGACGAGCCGGCCGACGGGCGTGCGATCGAAGAACCCGAGGCGGCGGGTGTGCAAGAAGCCGAAGACGCGCACGCGCAGGTCGGCCATCGCGCGCGCGCCGGCGAGCTGCATCAGGTAGAGCTGCGGGAAGGCGAGCGATTGCTCCAGGACCATGACGCCCGTGAGCAACAAGCCGCTGCGCGTGAGGTGATCGAGCCCGCCGGGCGTGTCGAAGGCGTCGAGCGCGTCGCGCATGATGAGCGGGCGCAGCAGCGCCAGCAGCGCCGTGACGACGAGCAGCGCCAGCGACAGCGCGAGGTGCGTGCCCTGCGGGCGCACGAACGGCCACAGCCTCAGCAGCATGCGCGCGTCGTACGCCTCGCCGAGCCGTGTCTCCTCGTGGAACCGGCTCAGCACGTCCTCCGTGCGGCTCGCCTTCGTCGCCCCGCGGCCCTTGGCCGTCGTCGCCTGCGCCGGCCGCCGCGGGCCCGCGCCCGCCTCGCCTGCGGCCGAGGCGCCGCCCGATTTCGACCGCATCGTCGCGCTGTCTCCGTGAGCCGGCTGTGTCACGAGAGCCCCACCGGTTGCGAGGACGGCGACGCCTCGAAGGTCGCGAGATCCTCTTCGAGCTGCTGCTCCTCGGCGAACGACGCGTAGATCCCGCCCGCGCGGACGAGCTCGTCGTGCGTGCCGCGCTCGATGACCCGACCCTGCTCCAGCACGACGATCGCGTCGCACCGCCGCGCGGCCGCGACCCTGTGGGTGATCAGGATGACGGTCCGTCGCGCGGCCTGCCGCTCGATCGCCGCGAGGATGGCCTGCTCGGTCTTCGCGTCGACGGCGGAGAGCGGATCGTCGAGGACGAGGACGTTCGGCTCGCGCACGAGCGCGCGCGCGAGCGCGACGCGCTGGCGCTGTCCGCCGGACAGCTGCACGCCACGCTCCCCGACCACGGTATCGAAGCCGTCAGGGAGCGAGAGCACCTCGTTCAGCACCTCGGCCTCGTCGGCGGCCGCGCGGATCGTCTCGAAGGCGGCGGGCGAATCCGGATCGTCGAGGGAGTAGCCGATGTTGCGGGCCACGGTCGTCGAGAAGAGGAACGCATCCTGCTGCGCGTAGCCGATGCTCGCGCGCACGGTGTCGAGCGGCAGGTCGCAGATGTCGACGCCGTCCAGGAGCACAGAGCCGCGGGGCGTGGGCATGAGCCTGGCGAGCAGCGTGGCGATGGTGCTCTTGCCCGAGCCGGTGCGCCCGACGATGGCGAGCGAGCTGCCCGCTTCGACCTCGAAGCTCACGCCGTCGACCACCTTCCTCGCGCCGTGGGAGAACGTCAGGTCCTTGACGGAGATGGCGCCGTGGACGACCTCGGGGGAGGGCATCGGGCCGCTCACGACCTCAGGGATGGCCTCGAAGATCGCCTTGAGCCGGTCGTAGCCGGCACGACCGCGCTGGACGATGGCGGCGACGAAGCCGAGGGCGAGCATCGGCCAGGTGAGCCGCAAGAGCGCCAGCCAGAACGAGACGAAGTCTCCCCGGGTCATCTGCTGCTCCAGCACGAGCCGCCCGCCGTACCAGAAGACGATGAGCACGCCGACGGAGCTGATGGCCCCCATGAGCGGCGCCATGGAGCCGCGCAGCTTGGCGAGCGCGAGGCTCTTCTCGAGGTAGCCCTGGTTCGTGCTCGTGAACGCGGCCATCTCGGACGCCTCGAGCGCGAACGAGCGGACGACCCTGACCCCGGCGAGGCTCGCGAGGACACGGTCGCTCATGGCGCCGATCGCCTCCTGGTTGTCGCGGGTGCGGACGAAGAGCTTGGTCGAGAACGACCGGGTGACGAGCATCAGCGCGGGCATCGTCAGGAGCGCCGCGAGCGTGAGCCTCTTCGAGATGTGGAGCATCACGTACAGGGCGCTCGTGAACGCGAAGATCGAGCCCACGACGTTCAGCAGGCCGAAGCCGAGGAGGAGGCGGACCTGCGTCAGATCGTTCGTCGCCCGGCTCATGATGTCGCCGGTCGGCATCTTGCGGAAGAACGCCGGCCCGAGCTTGTGCAGGCGCGCGAGCAGGATCGCCCGGAGCTCGTACTCGACGTTGCGGCCCGCCGTGAAGATGGTGACCCGCGAGAACACGCGCATGATCGCGGCGCCCACGCTGACCGCGAGCATGAGGAGCGCCGCATGCGCGGCCTCGCTCGACTGCGCCTTCACGGCGGCGTCGACGGCGTCCTTGACCAGGAAATCTCGCCTGGCCATGAGGAACTGCTGCGCAGCGAGCAGCGCCGCGCCCGTCAGGTAGAGCGGAAGCTTGTGGCGGAACTGCGCGCCGAGACCGACGGGGTAGGTTGAGGGATCGCGCTTGACCATTGCGTGGGGGGGGGCCGCGCGGCGACGCTCAGCGCGCCTTGCGCGGCGTCGGCGCGAGCGGCTTGCGGTGCGACGTCGAGAGCGCGGGCCGATCTCTTCCATCGACCACGAGCTCGAGATCGTCGAGCTCGAGCCTCGTCGAGAGCAGGCCGAGCAGGACGCGCGCGCCTCCGCGCCCATCGAGCTCGCTCACCACGCCGATCTTGTCGCCGAAGGGGCCTCGTCGCACACGGACGCGGCTGCCCTTCTCCAGCACGCCGCCCTTGGCGGGATCGGGCGCGACCTTCGCGGCAGCTTCTGGCTCGCCGGACGGACCACGCTGCGCTCGCGGCGCGTGATCGGCCGAGGGCTTCTGCGGAGCCTCGGCCTTCGCCTGCGGCTCCGCTTCGCCGTGCGGCGCTCGCCGGGCCGGGGCGCTGCCCTCTCCGACCCGCTTCAGCGAGGGCCGCGGCTCTCCGCCGCGGCCAGCGCCGGCGCCGGCGTTGCTCGGCGACTTGAACAGCGTCGCCAGGGTCGGCCGGCGGGCGGGCAGGGCGGCCTCGACGCGCTCATCGCCGCGCGCTCGAGCCTGCTCCATCGAGCGCTCTCGCGCTCGGGCCTGCTCGGAGCGCCATCGCTCGTTCTCGGCCTCGATCTCGGCGTGGGCGCGCGCCCGCTCCTGCTCGATGCCCTCGAGCTTGCGGTCGAGCGCGATGCGGTCGTTCTCGCGCGACCACGCGACGAGCCGGTAGATCGGGGCGAGCGCGACGAGCGCGTCCTCGAGCTGCTCATCGAGGATGTCGGCGTGCTCGACCGCCGTCTCGCGCGGGATCGCCCAGCCGATCCAGAGCGGCACCTGGCCGTCGGCGGCGCGGCGGAGCATCTCGGCGATCGCGTCCGAGGTGGCCGCGCTGCAGGCCACGCGATCGCCGCCGGCGGCGCCGAACGAGAACTGCTCCGGGAGCGCGTGGAGCGCGCTCGTGAGCTCGGCGGAGAGCGGCGAGGCTGGCGCGCCCGTCGCCTCCTCGGTCGCCGAGAGGCGAGCCCGGAGGTTGTCGACGTCCACCTTCGCGTCCGGGTGGACCGCGAAGCACACCTGCACCTCGCTCTCCGAGATGCGCAGCGCGAGGAACGCGTGCCGCGTGAAGGGGCTCGGATCGTCGATCGCGTCGGAGATCGAGCGGCCGCGGTCGAGGAGGCGATCGAGCTCGTCGCGCGCCGCCTGGTCGCGCCAGAAGAAGACCCACTGGCAGTCGGCCCGGTGCTTGTTGCGGATCGACGGGTGCTCGTCCGAGCCATGGACATCGACCGAGATGCCGAGCTCGGCCAGCCGGGCGACGACGCCGCGCGCCCAGGCGAGCGCGCGCTGCTTCACCTCGAGGCGGGGGCGTGAGTAGGCCTTCGAGGTCGCTTTTTCGGCGGCGTACGCGTCGAAGTCACGAGCGGTGAGGTGCAGGGAGGGATGGCTCATTGCTTCGACTGGTTGCGATGCGCGGCGTGGGCGGATGCTGCTCGTGGTCCGTCACGGGAGAGCTGTGCTCCTCGTGAAAGTCGCGCGGATGGTATCGTGAGGAGCTTCGAAATCAAAGCTCCGCGCCGCGCGATCGATCCTGGCGTTGCGTGGAGGCGGCACGCTTGACCGCCCTGACAAGCATGTCACCGTAGGCACTCCCGTGCCCCATCAAGAGGGCGATCCCACCGATATCACGTAGAACCCCGCGTAAATCGCGCTTCTCCAGCGCAGCGGGGCAGCTCCCGGGCGCTCCAGTCACCCGAGTCATCCGAGTCACCCGAGCCCGTGAGCCTGCGAGGCCCGTCGGCCTGACGAAAGAGGAATCATGGAACAGCATCGAGACGAGCACATTGTCTGCGCGAGCTGCGGCACGTCGTTCCTATTCTCGGCTGCGGAAGCTGCCGTCTACGCCGAACGGAAGCTCGCGGCCCCGCCCAAGCGGTGCCGGACCTGCCGCCGTGCGCGCAAGGACAATCGAGGGGAGAGCGAGAGCGGATCGCCGGCTCGCGCTGCGGAGCGCCAGCGCCCTGGTCCGCCTCGGGGCGCCGGGGGGCATCGCGGTCTGGCGCGCGGCGACGGCCAGCCTCGGAAGCCCCGCTACACGGGCGACGTGAACGAGTACCGCAGCCCGATGCAGGACGCGTACTCGGGGCTGACGCCCGCATGGGCGGTGCAGAGCCACTACCCGAACCGCCCGCGCGGCGGCGCGCCCTTCCGAGATGACGGCAACTACCGCGCCCCCTCGTTCGCCGGTGAGCGCCGCGCTGCCGCGCCGAGCCGCGGTCCGGCGCAGCAGCCTCGCGCGCCGCGCACTCGTCCGACGTTCTCGATCACCTGCAAGTCGTGCGGCTCCGAGGGCGAGGTCCCGTTCAAGCCGGTCGAGGGCCGCGACGTGTTCTGTCAGGCGTGCTACCGCGCGCGCAAGCCTTCCTGAGAGACGCCTCCAGCGACGCGCAGCCATCGCGCTGCGGCACACCCCCGAGCGCCGGTCGCTGCTCGTGCGACCGGCGCGACCGGCGCGGCCGCGATGCGGACGCCGGGGTGCGGGGCGGGGCGGAGCCCCGAGGAAACAAAGCCAGGACCTCCCGCGCGAAGCCGCCGCGAAGCGGCGCCGAAGCCCCGCGATCTCTGGCCGGACGTCAAGCGGGCGGAACTAGAGGCTGATCTCGCAGGCGAGCTCGGAGGTGAAGCCGAGCTCGCCGAGCGTGATCGTGACCTTCACGCCGCCGCCGGACGCGCGGCGCGCTGTCTCCTCGACCATCCCCACGACCCACAGCCGGAGCGGCAGCGAAGCAGGGTCGAAGTCGCCGATGTGGAGCGTGACCCGCCCGGTCGGGCCCGTCGCCACGCGCCACGAGCCGAACGTGAAGAGCCGCGACCAGATCGAGGTCCCGCGGCGCATGAGCGACGCGATGTCGGTCAGCGGGCGGGCGAACAGCGTGCGCACGAGGCTGTGCAGCTCGCCGCCCACGCCGAGCCTGCCGATGTCGCGCCAGCGCTCGAGATCGCGCAGGACCAGCGATGTCGCGAGCTCCATGTAGGCGTCGAGCGCCTCGAGCTCGTACCCGACGAGCGCGTTGATCGAGTCGTGCTTGAAGTCGTCGGCGTAGCGGAGCGGCATCTGCGAGACGACCTCGTCGCGCGCGCTCCTCCCGTACTCATCCACGATGGTGCGATCGACGCTCCGCAGGACGGGGCCGCGCACCTGGTACTGCCCGGCGAAGCGCGCCGGCAGCGGCCGGACCGGGGTGACGTTGGGCCGCCGCGTGTCGCGTGTCCGGTTCATCAAGGAGCCGAAGTCCGCGCTGCGGACGGTCGGCTCGGCCCGGTGCCCGAGGTCGGCGCTGCGCACCGTGGGCAGCGACTCGCCGCGCTGCGAGAGCATCGTGGGCTCCGAGCCGCGGCTTCGCAGCGCGTTCGAGAGCGTCATGCCGGGCGCGGGCTTCGCTGGCTCCGAGGACGACGGCCGCATCCCGGGCGGCGCCTCGGTGACGCGCCCCCCCGGCACGATCGACGGCGAGATGCGCATCGGCGGCGGGGGGTTCACGTCGAACCCCGGGCGCGATCGATCGCGCGAGGACGAGAGGCGATCGCGCTCGTTCTCCGGAGCGTTCCCCAGGCTCAGGGCCATCCGCCGCTGCACGTTGATCAGCCTGCCGAGCGCCGTCGTCCGTCTGGGCGGATCAGGCGCGACGCGCTCGAGCTCGCGGACGACGTCTCCGGCCGTCTGGAACCGCTTCGCGGGATCCTTTTGCAAGAGCCGCTGCACGATCGCCTCGAGCCGCGGGTCGACGGTCACGCCCGCCGAGGCGAGCGTGGGCACCTCGGCGTGCACGACGCGGAACGCGGTCGCCACGGCGGTCGGCGCGCGGAACGGGCGCGTGCCCGTGAGCACCTCGTAGAGCAGCACGCCCACCGAGAAGAGATCGCTCCGACCGTCGAGCGGCGACTCCCCCGTGGCCTGCTCGGGCGACAGATAGTCGGGCGTCCCGAACACGACGCCCGTGCGCGTCCGCGGCGAGGGGCCATCGGAGTCGAGCACCTTGGCGATGCCGAAGTCGAGCAGGCGGACGACGGCCGAGCCGCGGCTCGGATCGAAGGCGATGAAGATGTTCTCGGGCTTGAGATCGCGGTGGATGATCCCCGCGCGGTGCGCGGCGTCGAGCGCCTCGAGCACCGGGATCGCGACGCCGACGGCGGCCTCCATGTCGAGGCGACCGAAGCGCGCGAGCGCCATGCCGAGCGACTCGCCGTCGAGGTGCTCCATCACGATGTACGGACCGAGCTCTCCGACGCCTGCGTCGATCACGTCGACGATGTTCGGGTGGCGGATCCGGTTGACCGCCTGCGCTTCCTGGAAGAAGCGGTGCGAGAGCTCCGAGTTGTCCGCCAGCTCTGGGTGGAGGAATTTGATCGCAACGGCGCGACCTGCGAGCACGTGCTCCGCCCGGAACACGTCGCCCATGCCGCCCCCGCCGATGCGCTCCGCGAGGCGGTACTTGTTGTCGACGAGGAGGCCGGGGGTCGGGGGTCGAAACGCCATCTGCTGCCGCTGGCGGGCGAGGGACCAACGTCATGGTCCCCGAGAACACGCGCCCCTGTAAAGGGTTGGGAGGCACGGCCCTCCCGAAAGACCGATCCTATTCCTTCAGTGCGCGCCGCGGCTAGGTTACCTGCGTCAGGTGTGGGGCGGATCGCAGTGCGAAGTGACTTGCGCGCGGCAAGATCACGGTTCGGGTGCATTCTTCCGCAGTTCGGCGATCTGCTGGGCGATCTCCGCGAACCCGCGGCCCATGGGAAGGGACGCCACGAACTGCGGCGGTACGGACAGCTTACCGAGGTGGGCGCGTACGTTGGCCACCCCGAAGGTCAGCACAAATGCGGCGAAGGCGACGCCGTCGTTGCCGCTGTCGCCGACGAACGCGTAGCGGTGCCGCGCCCGGGTGGGATCCTCACCGAACCGAGCGGAGAGCAGGCGCACAATCCCCGTGGCCTTGTCGGACGGCTCGCGCGTGAGGTGGAGGTGGACGCTCGATAGCAGCGTCCTCACCCCCCGCTCGCGCAGCTCGGCGCGCATCTTCTGCACGTCTTCCGGCGGGACATGCCGGTGCTCCCCGATGTCGATGGTAACGTCGGTCACTCTCTGGTCGTTGTCGTCCGCGAGCGCCGCCGCCGGAAAACGACGCACCATGTCATTGGCGAGCCCGATGAGCTCGGCTCGACGGGCTCGCCGCGCCTCGCGGTCCAGGTCGTCGAGCGTGACGACGCGGCGCGCGCCGGCGCGCGGGGCGTGCCCTCCTCGATGGCCGGCGACGTCGCTTTCCTCCTCGCGGACCAGCGCGACGGCTCCGTTTTCGACGATGGTCGCGTCGATCGGCCACTGCCGCTGGAGCACCTCGCCCCAGCCGGCGGGCCTGCCGGTGCAGGCGATCAGCGCGAGCCCCGTCTCGCGTAGACGGAAGAGCGCTGCGTACGCCGCCTCGGTGAGGGCGCCGTGATCCAGCACGGTGTCGTCGAGATCGAAGATCACCCCGGCGAGGGCGCGCGCGGCGTCGGGAGGCAGAAGGGAGAGCGGCTTCATCGGGCGATCGTCAGAGCGCGTCGATGCGCGCGATGAGGCTCTTCAGGTAGAGCCCCTCGGGGAAGGCGGCGGGGACGGGGTGATCCCCTCCCTGGAAGTGCCGGTCGAACACCGCGGCCTGCATGCGCGCGTCGCGCGCGCCGAGCGCGAGCACCCGGGTCAGATCGTCGAGGCTCACGGCGCTGGAGCAGGAGCAGAGCACGAGGACGCCGCCTGGGCGCGTGGCCCGGCAGGCTCCGGCCGCGAGGCGCCGGTACGCCGTGAGCGCGGCGTCCTTGGAGGCGCGCGTGCCTGCGAGCTTCGGAGGGTCGCAGATGACGAGATCGTAGCCCGCCTGCCTCGACGCGTTCTGCAGCGCCTTGCGGGCGTCGTCGCGCGTGAACTTGATCCGGTCGAGGAGCCCGTTCTCCCGCGCGCACTCCGCCCCGACCTCGATCGCCGTCGCGCTCTCGTCGATCGCGAGGACCTCGCTCGCCCCGCCGCGGGCCGCCGCCATGGCGAACGTGCCGACGAAGCAGAAGGCATCGAGCACGCGCCGGTTGTGGGCGAGCTGCTCGACGCGGGTCCGCAGCGTCCGCTGGTCCAGGTAGAACCCGGTCTTGTGGCCGAGCGCGAGCGGGATCGTGTAACGCAGCCCCCGCTCGACGAACCGGAGCTGATCGAGCGCGGGATCGCCGCGCACCACGCCCGCGTCCGCGGTGAACCCCTCGAGCTTCGCGAGGGATTCCGGGGTCCTGTCCACGATCGCGCGCGGCGAGAGCGCCGCCTGGAGGGCGTCGAAGATCACCCCTTCGCGGCGCTTGATCCCGATCGTCCCGAGCTGCACGACCACCACGTCGCCGAACAGATCGACAATGAGCCCGGGCAGGCCGTCCCCCTCCGCGTGGATCAGCCGGAAGGCGTCGGTCTCATGGCCAGGCGCCCGCGCGGGCAGGCCGATCTCGCGGCGGTGCGCGATGGCGCGCTCGATCCGGTGCCGGAACAGGGCCGCGTCGATCGGCCTGTCCTCGCGCGTGTACATGCGCACCGGGATGGCCGAGCGCGGGGTGTAGAGCCCGCGCCCGAGCACGCTGCCGTAGGGGTCGGTGACGACGACCTCGTCCCCGGCCACCGCGCCGCCCTCGATGCGCGCGATCGCCTGAGCGAACACCCAGGGATGCCCCGACCACACCGGCCGAACATGACCCTGCTTCAACGTAACCGTAGGCATGGTGGAATCCGATTGGTCTCGATGTTGGCAGGGCTCCCGACGGGGGCGACCGCGCCGTGACCTTTGCCGTGGGAGCTAGTACCCTGCGGAACGGCGCGCGTGTGAACCTTCCGCCACAGCGTGCCGTGGCGGCCGATGCACGCCCGCGTGCTGCGCGGCCATGGTGACGACGATCCCGCAAGATGGTCGATGGCATCCCGGTTGCTAACTTCCCTGCACCGAAGAGGAGTCGCCCGATGCGCCGTTGCTTGACCCATGCCCTTGTTGCGGTGGCGATGACCGCGCCGATGAGCGCGTTCGCGCAGGAGGACAGCAACTGTCCTCCCGGCGCGTGGTTCTGCGAGGAAGTGGAGCCGCCTCGCGATCCCGTCGCGGAACCGCCGCCCGTCGCTCCTGCCGAGGCCGCGCCTGCCGAGGCGCCGCCGCCCCCGCCGCCGGCCAGGGGGGCCGCCCGTCCAGCCCCGCCGGTCGTCGTCTACGAGACCTCGCCGTCGGGCCCGCCTCCTCAGGTGATCGTCGTGGCGCCTGGGGCGGCCCCTCCGCCGCGCGTGATCGTGCGCCGCGTGGCGCCCCCGGCGCCGCCTCCGGCGGTGAAGCGGCGCTGGCGGCGCCACTGGGGCATCAACCTCCGCATGGAGGGCGTCATGTTGGGGCGCGAGCACGGCGGAGCGGAGGACGCTGGCATGGGAGGCGTCGGGATCAGCCTGCGCTACCGGCCTGTCCCGGCGTTCGCGCTCGATGCAGGCGCCGACTTCCTCGCGGGCACGGACTACAACGGTGACCAGCGGACCGAGGTGCCGCTCTCCCTGACCGGGATGCTGTTCGTCAACCCGCGCAGCCGCACCCAGTTCTACTTCATGGGCGGCCTGAACATCGCGCACGCCGAGGTCGATCGCTCCTCGAGCGAGGCCGCGGCCGGCGGCACCGACTTCGCTCCGGACACGGAGTACGACTATTTCGGCGCGCACGGCGGCATCGGCCTCGAGTTCCGGCTTTCCCCCCGCATCGCCCTGAACGTCGATGCGCTCGGCTTCGTGCGCAGCCGTACGGACGATGGGCTCGTTCCCGAGTTCACGGATCCCGAGACCGGCCGGACGACCAACACGTCGGGCGGGGGGCTCTTCCGCGGCGGGCTCAGTATTTACTGGTGAGCGGCTCGTCATAGCCTCCCGTCCACCCTGACCGCGCGGTGTTCGCGTCCGTTCTGCTCTCGACCAGGCGGTCGCGGTCCGGACCGTCTCCACGCGGTATAACGCCGCATCGTGCCCCAGGCCTCGATCATGCGCGCGCTCCGTAGCCGCGCCCCGCTGTTGCTCTCCCTCGCTGGCGGCGCGACGTTCGCCCTCACGGCGCCGCCGACGGATCTGGTCCCCGCCGTCATCGTTGGCCTCGCTCTGCTGGCGGCCGCCGTCCACGACGCCCCGACGATCTGGCGCGCCTTCGGGCGCGGCGCTGTCTGGGGAACGGCGGCGGGCGTCGTCGGCCTGCGCTTCGTGCCGGAGGTCATCCAGCGGTTCACGCCTCTCGGCTCGGCGGCCTCGTACCTCGCGCTGGTGCTGCTCGCGGCCGCCCAGTCGCTGGTCTGGGCGATCTGCGGCGGCATCACGAGCGCGCTCATCCGGCGGCTGCGCGCTCCCCTCGAGCTCGCCTTTGCGACCGGCGTGTTCGCCGCCGTGGCCATCCCGACCGTCTTCGGCTGGACTCCTGCGGGTCTCATGAGCCCCTGGCCGGCGCTCGTGCAGCTCGCCGATCTCATCGGCGAGCGGGGCGTCTCCGTGCTGTTCGCCGTCGGGGCGGCCTTGCTCGCCCGCGCTGGCCTGGCCGCCTCGGGGAGGGCGCCGGGCGGGCGGCCGCTCGAGCGCGCGCCCGCGCAGGAACCGCGGCTCACCCGCCTTCGGTTGTCCCGCCCGATCCTCTACCCGGCGCTCTCGAGCGTCGCGCTGTTCGGGCTGCTCGCGGCTCACGGCGCGCTGCGGATGGCCGCGGTGGAGCGCGCCAGCGCCGGCCTGCCAACCGCGCGCGTCGCGCTCGTCAACCAGGCGGTCGGGCCTCACGAGCGCTGGCAGGCGAAGAACCACCCGCGGATCCTGCGAACCCTGCACGATCTCACCCGGGAGGCCGAGGCCGGCGGCGCAGAGCTCACCCTCTGGCCCGAGGCGGCGTACCCTTACCCTCTCTCTCACAGCGCCCGGCAGGCGCCGCGCGGCGGTCGAGCGATCCTGGGGCCCGGCATCCGTGGCCCGATCCTCGCGGGGCTCATCACCCAGGCGCCGCCCGTGAAGGCCGCCGACGGCGTCGAGGAACGGAACAGCTACAACTCCGCGACCCTTGTGCTCCCCGATGGGAGCATGCAGCCGACGCAGGACAAGCTGCAGCTGCTGTGGTTCGGCGAGACGGTTCCGGGCGGCGCTTACCTGCCCTGGCTGCGGCGCATCTTCCAGAAGAGCGGTGGGCTCGTCCCGGGCGCGGAGCCGCGCGCCCTCAGTTTGCCCCGAGAGCACGGGCCGGCGCTCCGGATCGGGGTGCTCAACTGTTACGAGGACACGCTCACCGGGGTGGGGCGGCGGATCACCGGGGCGCTCGCCCCGAACCTCCTCGTCAACATCACGAACGACGCCTGGTTCACCGGGAGCGCCGAGCCCGAGCTGCATGCGAGGCTCGCGGTCATGCGCGCCATCGAGCTGCGCCGTGATCTCGTGCGGGCGGTGAACCTCGGCGTCGTGTCATGGATCGACGCCCGGGGCGTGGTGCGCAGCCGCGATGAGAGCGCTGCGCCGGGGGTGACCTTCGCGACCCCCTCGGTCAGGGACACGCCGCTGACGCTCTACACTCGTCTGGGCGACGCCCCGATGGCGTTGCTGCTCGCCTTCGCGGGCATCGCTTGCGCGCTCCGGGCGCGACGCGCCACAGCGAAGGCCCCGCGGCAAGCCCGGGGCGTCAGCTCGGGGGCACGACCGCCTGCGGGGCCCCCGGAGCTCGCGCCGCCCGATGCGGCGACGCAAGCTGCGGCCACGGACGCGCCGCTCAGACGTCCTTGAGCGCCTTGACGGGCGCCGCGCGGAGCTTGCGGCTCGCCGGCTTGCCCTTGATGGTCATCGGCTGCTTCGTGAACGGATTGATGCCTTCCCGGTCCTGCGTGGCCGGGATCTCCTTCGCCTTGATCTTCACGAGGCCCGGAACCGTGACCTCGCCCGGCCCCTCCGGACCGAGCTCCTTCTTCACCAGCTCGCCGAGCGCATCGAGCACGCTGGCCACGGACTTCTTGTCGAGGTGGGTGGCCTCAGCAAGACCGACGATCATCTGGGCCTTGGTCAGCTTGTTCGAACCGGGCATGTCTCCTCCAAGTCGAAAGGGGGCGTCCGTTTAACAAGCGAGGTTTCGCCTCGCAAGTGATAAGTCATCGCGCCCCCGTCTTCTTTTGCCTCGCAGTGCTGCGACGCGGATCGATTACAGTGATGCTGTTGCTTCGTGACGCCGCCGCGACCTCGAGCTCCCGGGTCAAATCCGTCATTTCCCGTTCTTCTGCGTCGGTCTTGTGGTCGTAGCCGAGCAGGTGGAGCAGGCCGTGCCCGAGCAGCATCGTGATCTCGTCGAGCAGCGGGCGATCGCGCTCGGCGGCCTGCCGCGCGGCCGTGTCGATCGAGACGATCACGTCGCCGAGAAGACCGCGCCATACCGACGGATCCACGGGACCTCGCCGGCCGCGCCTGCGCGAGTTGGCCCCGTTCTGGTCCAGCATCGGGAAGGCGAGGACGTCGGTCGGCTTGTCCTTGCGCCGGTAGCTGCGGTTGAGCTCGTGGATGGCTTCATCGTTCACCAGGGCGACGGAGAGCTCCACGCCCTGCAACGCGAGGTGGGAGAGCATCTTGCTCGCCCGCCGGCGCACGACCGCCGTCGACACCCCCTTGAAGGGCCCTCCCTGCGTCGTGACGGACACGACCGCGGGGGCCGCCGGGCGGCTCCCGCGGCGCGTCGTCCCCGAGCTCTCCTTGCGCTTCTCGGCCACGGGATCGCTATACCAGCTCGGGGATCTTCTTCGCATCTGCCAAGAACTGCGCGAGCCCGACGTCGGTGAGCGGGTGCCTGGTCAGCTGCTTGATGACCTTGAGCGGCATCGTCACGGCGTGCGAGCCGATCATGGCGGCCTGCACGAAGTGGACGGGGTGCCGTACGCTCGCGGTGAGCACCTGCGTCGAGAACCCGTAGTTCCTGAAGATGGTCACGACCTGCAGGACGAGATCCATCCCGTCCCCCGCGGCGTCGTCGACGCGCCCGACGAACGGCGACACGTACGTGGCCCCAGCCTTGGCCGCGAGCAGCGCCTGGGCGGCCGAGAAGCAGAGGGTCACGTTCGTCTTGATGCCCTCGGAAGCGAAGATCCGGGCGGCCTTGAGCCCCTCGTCGATGAGCGGCACCTTGACCACCACGTTCCGGTGAATCTTCGCGAGCTCGCGACCCTCGCGGAGGATCGCGTCCTTCTCGACCGCCACCACCTCGGCCGAGATGGGGCCGTCGACCACCTCGCAGATCTCGGCGATCGCCCGCTTCGTCGGCTTGCCGGCCTTGGCCAGGAGCGACGGGTTGGTCGTGACGCCGTCGATGACCCCCATCGACTGCGCTTCCTTGATTTCCGCGATATCTCCTGAATCGATGAACACCTTCATGATGCTGCCTCCGGGAACCGATGGATCGGCCCTTCGGCGGTGTTCATGCTGGGGTCAGATGCCGAGGAGCAAGGGCCTGACAGGGGCCCTCGCTGCCTCGTTCTGGCTGTCAGGCGGAGCGGGCAGGGGGCGCCGGCTCAGGCCGTCGCCTCGTCCTCACCGCCATGGCACTTGTTGAACGGCTTGCCGCTGCCGCAGGGGCACTCCTGCTCCTGCATGACGGCAGGCTGCGGGAGCGCCGGGGCGGGGTTCGCGCCGATCGGGAGGGACTCGTCGTGCTGCGCGACCGCGTCGAGCAGCGCCGCTGCGTGCCGCTCGCGATCCGCAGCCTCGATCTGCGCCTCTTCCTGCTCGGCGCGCCTGACGTTCACGCTGAAGAGCTTCGTGACCACGTTCGAGGAGACGCGGGCCACCATGTTGACGAACATGTTGTAGCCCTCCTTCTTGTACTCCTGCTTCGGGTCCTTTTGCCCGTAGCCGCGCAGGCCGATGCCGTCGCGGAGGTGGTCCATGTCGGTCAGGTGGTCGACCCAGGCCTTGTCGAGCTCCTCCAGGTAGAGGTGGCGGAAGATGCGCAGCGACAGCTCGACGCCGATCTCCTCCTCGCGCTTCTCGTACGCCTTCTCGGCGCGCTCGTAGAGATCCCGCGCCAGCGTCTCCTGGTCGCCGATGTGCGCGATGTCGTCCGGCAGCTCGACGCCGAAGTGCTCGCGGAAGCCCTGGAAGATGCCGCCCCAGTCCCAGTCCTCCGGCGGCTTGCGGGCCGGGCAAGACTCCTCGACCATCGCGCCGATGATCCGGTCCATCAGATCGAGCAGCCGCTCGCGCTGCTCGGTGAGCGCCAGGGGCATGAGCTCGGAGCACTCGTCGTAGATCTCGAGGGCCTTGTCGGCGCGCGTCTCGAGCTCGATCTTCACGCCCCAGCGCGTGTAGATCTCGCGCTGCATGTTCTCGAGCTCGACGAACCGCTCCGTCTTCTCGAAGTCCTTTCGCACGATCTCGCGCCGGTTGCCGTCCGCGTCGAGCGGCATCACCGGGTCGTTCGCGAACATGCCGAGCAGGTAGCCGACGTCCGGACGGACCAGCTCCACGATGGACGGGAGCGGCTTGATCGCGCGCTTCTCGCCCGTCGGCTTCCCCTCCTCGTCGAGGATCTCGGGAGAGTAACGGCCGACGAGCAGCGACTGGCGCATGTCGTAGATCGTCTTGCGCTGCGCGCTCATCACGTCGTCGTACTCGAGCAGGTTCTTGCGGATGTCGAAGTTGCGCTCCTCGACCTTCTTCTGGGCGTTCTCGACGCTCTTCGTCACCCACGGGTGCTCGATGGGCTCGTCGTCGGGCATGCCCATCCGCTCCATCAGGTTCTTCACCCGATCCCCGGCGAAGATGCGCATGAGGTCGTCCTCGAGGGACAGGTAGAACTTCGACGTCCCGGGGTCGCCCTGGCGGCCGGCGCGGCCGCGCAGCTGGTTGTCGATGCGGCGCGACTCGTGCCGCTCGGTGCCCAGGATGTACAGCCCGCCGATCTCGCGGATCTCGTTGCCCTCCGCGGTGCACTCCTTCTTGAGCTCCTCGACCAGGGCCTCGAACGCATCGGGCTCCGCCTCGGGCTGGCGGTTCTGCTCCTTGAACTTGAGCTTGGCGAGCATCTCCGCGTTACCGCCCAGGATGATGTCCGTCCCGCGACCCGCCATGTTCGTCGAGACCGTGATGGCCCCTTTGCGGCCCGCCTGCGCGACCACGTAGGCCTCGTTCTCGTGGTGCTTCGCGTTCAGCACGTTGTGCTTCACGCCCCGCTTCGTCAGGATCCGGCTGATCGCGGTGCTCTTCTCGACGCTCGTCGTGCCCACCAGGATCGGCTGGCCGAGCTCGTGCTTCTCGAGGATCTCGTTGATGACCGCGGTGAACTTCTCCTTCTCGGTCTTGTAGACGAGATCCTCGTAATCGACGCGGACCACCGGCTTGTTCGTGGGGATGATGACGCAGTCGAGCTTGTACGTGCTGTGGAACTCCGCCGCTTCCGTGTCCGCGGTGCCGGTCATCCCGGAGAGCTTCTTGTACAGCCGGAAGAGGTTCTGGAAGGTGATCGTCGCCATCGTCCGGCTCTCCTCCTGGATCCGGACGTTCTCCTTCGCCTCGACGGCCTGATGCAGGCCGTCCGACCACCGGCGCCCCGCGAGGACGCGGCCGGTGAACTCATCGATGATGAGCACCTTGCCGTCGCGTACCATGTAGTTGACATCGCGCTTGTAGAGCGTGTGCGCGCGCAAGCACTGGTTCAGGATGTGCAGCGTCTCGAGGTTCACCGGGTCATAGAGGTTCGTGCCCTTGAGCACCTGGAGCGAGGCGAGCAGCCGCTCTGCCGTCTCCACGCCCTCGTCGGTCAGCGTCACCGAGTGCGCCTTCTCATCGACGGCGTAGTGCTCCTCGTTCCGGAGCTGGGGGATCACCTCGTTGATCGTGCGGTATTTGTCGCTCGAACGCTCCCCCTGCCCGCTGATGATGAGCGGAGTCCGCGCCTCGTCGATGAGGATGGAGTCGACCTCGTCGACGATCGCATAGTGCAGCGGGCGCTGCGCGTACTCGAGCGCCGAGAACTTCATGTTGTCGCGCAGGTAGTCGAAGCCGAACTCGTTGTTCTGGCCGTACGTGATGTCGCAGCGGTACGCGTGGCGCTTCTCGGCGTCGCCCTGCTGGTTGACGACCACGCCCGTCGACAGGCCGAGGAAGCCGTAAAGCTTGCCCATCCACTCGGCGTCGCGCCGCGCCAGGTAATCGTTCACCGTGACGACGTGGACGCCCTTGCCCTCGAGGGCGTTCAGATAGCAAGGGAGCGTCGCGACCAGGGTCTTGCCCTCGCCGGTGCGCATCTCGGCGATGCAGCCGTTGTGGAGCACCATGCCGCCGATGAGCTGCACGTCGTAATGGCGCATCTTGAGGGCGCGCTTCGACGCCTCGCGGCAGACCGCGAACGCCGGGACCAGGATGTCGTCCAGCGTCGCCCCGTTGGCGAGCTTCTCCTTGAACTCCGCCGTCTTTGCTCGGAGCTGGGCGTCCGAGAGCTTCTGCAGCTCCGGCTCCATCCTGCCGATAGCCTCGACCCGGGGTCGCAGGCGGCGGATGGCACGCTCGTGCGAGGTGCCGAAAATCTTCTTCATCGCCCAAGTGAACATCTTTACGTGCCTTGGCTCCGCGGCGGTCAGGTGGGAGGAGAGGGTCCGGCCGAGGAACGCGAACGTAGTCGCGCCGCGGGCGTCGCGCAATTCCAGGACCGCGCGCGCGGTCGACGACGCCGCCGAGGCGATCCGCCCGAGGTTCCGCAGCCCGCGCCCCCGTCACGCGTTCGTCGTCGGAGCCGCGCGCGGGTCGAACGCTCGCCACCGCGCCGCGCGCCCAGCGGACCACGACCGTCCCGGGCCATCGCGGGAGGCGCCCCGGGGCGGCGCGTCACGGCGCGAGGTGGTCGAGTCCTCCAGGCGTCAAGCCGTGGTGCACGAGGGGGGACTCGAACCCCCAAGCCTCCCGGCGCCGGAACCTAAAACCGGTGCGTATACCAATTCCGCCACTCGTGCGCGCGGACGCTTGTGGCACCCTACGCCAGCCTCATCAAGCGGGAAAATCAGTTTGCTGCGTTGCGCCGAACGCGTCAGGGCGGGGTAGCGCGAGCGGTCTGGACATGTGACCCGCGGTACGTCGAGCCTGGAGCAACCGGCGGATCGGCGGACCGCGCCGCCCTGGCGGGGCCGCAAACCTGGGCTGGCCCGTGCGCACGAACCGCCCACCGACGGTCAGCGACGCGGTGGGCAGGCCGACAGGGTGGGGGGGCGCTCTTCGTCGGGGCGGAGAGGCGCCGCGGAGGGAGCGCGAAATGGGCACAGCGGCGGCCCCGGGGTCGGCGGGGCAGCCTCACCGGCAGCGACGCTCGAACAAGCGCGTTGCCGCCGAGAACAGGGGAAACGAGGCCCAGGCGGCGGCGGCGCCTCGCCTTCGGCACGTGCGTTGCGAAGGGGGGACCGTCCGCGGACGCGGATGCTGCCGCTGAACGACGGAGGGGGCGCGCTCGTCGCCGTCCTCGTCGATGCGGCGCAATTCGACTGCAAGCCGCAGGGATACCCGATGACGTACCAACCGAACGTTCTCCTCCTCGATCAGGACCATGTCCTCCGGAGGGCTACGGCGCTCCTCCTCTGCAACCGCGGCGCGCTCGTCAGCCCGGCCGCGACCTTGGAGGAAGCGATCTCCCTCTCCCGCGAGCGCGTCTACGACGTCGCGCTGATCGATCTCGCCCCCGGAACGAAAGGCGCCCGGGAGATCCTGGGCCGCCTGCGGCGCGAGGGCACGATGCCCCGGCGGGTGATCTTCTGTGCCGACGAGCCGGTCTCGTGCGACGGCACGGACGACGTCAGCGAGGTCCTGCTCAAGCCGTACGCCTTCGGTCGGCTGCTCAGCACGATCTTCGTCGACGTCAGCCCCCGGCCATCCGCGCAGTCCGGGATCTTTCCTCGTCTCCGTCTGGTCCAGGGCGAACGCGCCGACCTGGAGGGGAGCCGTCCGAGCGCGCCTGGCGCTGCGGCGGGCGTGGAAGGCGTGGAAGGCCACCCCGCCGAGCGGCGCACCTTCATCGAGCCGAACGGCGCCGCGGTGTATCGGCTCCAGCGCAGGCCGCGCAGCGGCCCCTCCGGGCGGACGCTCAGGCCGTCGCGGCGAGCGCCTCGAGGTGCTCGCCATCCCGGATGACGATCCGCCGCCGGTCGAACGCGATCAGGCCGGCGCGCTTCAGCTTGCCGAGCAGCAGGGTGACCGTCTCGCGGGTGGACCCGATCAGCAGCGCGATGTCCGCGTGCGTGAACGGGGCCGACACCAGCTGGCCAGCGGTGTGGGGCTGCCCCCATCGCCGCGCAGCGGCGCGGAGGAAATCGATCAGGCGCGCTTCGACCGTGCAGAGGAGCAGGGAGCCGAGGCGCGCCTCGGTCTCGAGCTGGCGCGCCACGAGCGCCGCCGCGAGCGCGCCGCGGAGCGCTGCGTCGGAGGCGAGCTGCCGCTCGAGACCGGCGAGCGGCACCACGAGCGCGTCCCCCTCGTCGAGCACCGTCGCGCTCTCGGAGGAGACCGTCGCGCCCGCGAGCGCGCCCTCGCCGACGAGGTCGCCAGGCCCGCGGTGCCCGAGCGGAACCACCCGACCGTCGGCGACGCGCTCGACCTTCACGCGACCCGCCCCGATCAGGAACAGGTGCTTCGGCGGCGCGCCCTGCTGGCAAACGCACTGCCTGCGCGCGAGCCGCTCGACCCTGCCGAGCTCGAACAGCACCCGCCGGCTCGGTGAGGCCAGCGAGGCGAGGGGCGAGCGAGACAGGATCCGCTCCTTCTCGACATCCTGCGAAGCCCCGCCGCGCACGCCCTCCACCTCCGTCCCGTGCCCGTGCGTAGGTCCGCGCACCTTCGGCTTTCCCATCGCGCCTTCGCCCAACCTTTCGGGATTTCAAGCCTCCCGATCGGCGGCCGATAGTGCAACGATCGGCAGATGGGGGCCAATCCGAACTGGCTGCGAGCAGAGCTCCGCGCGGGGCGAAAAATCTACCGCGGCGAAGGCTGAAAACATGTTCAGCGGTGTAGGATGCAAGCCCTGCGCTATTTTTTGGTGCAGACGTGAAAGCAAGACCCGGGCCGCTGCCCCGTTCGATGCTACGTTGGGGGTGAGGCCACCAATGAGACACTCGATGGCACGAACCTCGCGCAATGCCCCGGCCCCCGTTCGGCGGGTGGCGCTGGCGGCGAACTGAGAGAAGGAGCTCCTCATGGGCATGGAGATGAAGCTCCAGTTCAAGCTGTCGCAGCAGCTTGTGATGACCCCGCAGCTGGTGCAGGCCATCCGGCTGCTGCAGCTCTCACGGCTCGAGCTGGTCGACGAGATCAGGAAGGAGCTGGACGGCAACCCTGTCCTCGCGGACGACATGACCGACCCGAAGGCGCGGGACGGCGACAAGGGGGATCAGCGGGGGAGGAACGCTGACCTGCCGACGGAGCAGCGGCTCGAGAACGGCGAGCGGTTCGACCGAGACACCGACATCGCGGCGCGCGAGACGGAGAAGCGGGTCAAGGAGGTGGACTGGGAGCAGTTCCTGGAAAACAGGCAGCTCCAACAGGCCATGCCCGCGCACCGGGGCGGCTTCGAAGAGCTGCCGCCGATCGACCAGAACCTGACCAAGCCGTCGAACCTGCGCGACCACCTGCTCTGGCAGCTCCAGATGAGCGATTTCGTCGAGAACGAGCGGCAGTTCGCGCTGCTCGTCATCGGCAACCTCGACGAGAAGGGGTACCTCGACCTCAAGGGGGGCGAACGTCCGGACGGCACGAGGGGGCCCGACATCAGCCTCGCGGACCTGGCGCGGGAGGCGGAGCTCCACCCTGAGGACGCCGAGGAGGTGCTGTCGATGATCCAGCGCTTCGATCCGGTCGGGGTCGCGGCCCGCGACCTGTCGGAGTGCCTGCGGGTGCAGGCGGAGGTGCTTGGCTTCGACGACATCGAGATGGCCATCATCAAGGACCACCTCCACAACGTGGAGCGGCGCAACTTCCCCGCGATCGCGAAGGCGCTGAAGATCCCGCTGGAGGAGGTCTACGACGCGGTCCAGGAGATCCAGAAGCTGGAGAGCGTGCCGGCGCGCAACTTCGCCGAGGTCGACGAGAAGACCATCGCCATCACCCCGGACGTGTACGTCATCAAGGACGGCACCCAGTTCGTCGTCACCGACAACGACAAGGGGCTCCAGCGGCTCTACATCAACGAGAACCTCGCCCAGCGGATGCTCAGGGACCCGAAGGCGAAGGAGTTCATCAGCGAGAAGCTCCGGAGCGCGCAGTGGCTGATCCGGGCCATCGAGCAGCGGCGGCGCACGATCATCAAGGTGACCGAGTGCATCGTCGAGAAGCAGCGCGAGTTCCTGGAGCGCGGCGTGGGCTACCTGAAGCCCATGATCCTCAGGGACGTCGCCGAGTCGGTGGGCATGCACGAGTCGACCATCTCCCGCGTGACGTCGAACAAGTACGTGCACACGCCCCAGGGGCTCTTCGAGCTGAAGTACTTCTTCAACTCATCCATCCACAGGGTCGCCGACGAAGACATCGCCTCGGAGAGCGTCAAGCAGGCGATCAAGAAGATCATCGCGGCCGAGGACAAGTCGAATCCCTACAGCGACCAGGCGATCGTCAAGATCCTCGAGGAGACGGACGGCATCAAGATCGCCCGCCGCACCGTGGCCAAGTACCGCGAGATGCTCGGCATCCTGAGCTCGTCGAAGCGCAAGAAGATGTTCTGAGCCGCGGCGGCCGTCCGCGGTCGCCCGCCCCTCTGCCACGCCGATCCTCACGGCCCCGAGCCATGCCCGCCGAACCGATCACGGCCGCCCAGATCTTCGAGCGCTTCTTCGCGCCGCTGTACCCGCCCGACGCGCTCGCCGACCTGGCAGGCGTGCGCTCCACGGACGCGAACCCGGCAGGAAACCCGTCGATCCTGGCCCAGATCGACCACGCAGCGGAGGTGTTCGCCCGCCTCGCGCCCGCGGCGTTCGGCGCGCCCGATCTCGGGCTCGACTTCTCCGATGCGTCGGTCCACCGGCTGGGCGCGGCGCTGACGCGCGAGCGACGCGACGCCTGGCTCGCGCCGGCAGGCGGATCGAGCGGCGCGCGCGGAGCGAGCGACGCGTCGTCGGCGAGCGCGGGCGGAGAGCCTCCCATGCTCGTCACCCTCGTGACGCACGGGGCGCTCTACGTCGGGGCGTGCGTCGTCAAGAATCACGGCGGAAAATGGCAGGTCCGGAGGCCGCTGTGGGAGTCGCTGGTCCGGCTCGAGTCGAGCGCAGGGACGGGCGATCTCGCGATCTTCCAGTGGTGGCTCAAGGCGCTCAGCGACGAGGAGATCGGCCGTGGCAGGCTCGTGGATCGCTACCGCACCCACGTGGAGGTGCCGACGTTCGACGCGGAGCGGTTGCCGATCCTCGCCGCGGGCGACCGGCGGATCCCGAAGCTCGCGAAGGTCCGTTACGACACGCTCTACAAGCACCTCCGCGCGCACCTGCCGGAGCTCAGGTCCGTGGGCGACGATTTCCCGTCTCCGGAGCGCTTCGAGGAGCTGGGCTTCAAGAGCATGGAGTTCGCGCTGCTCGGCGGCGGGCGGATGCTCCTCATGCACGGGGCGACCGCGGACGGGGTGCACCTGCTCTGGCTCGACGCGAACGGCTTCGTGAAGTCACTTTACTACCCGGCGGACAGCTTCCCCGCCCACGTGGTCCAGATCGAGGGCCAGAAGATCCGGGTGATCGTGCCCGTCCGCGGCGAGAGCCAGGTGCACGAGATGCTCTGGTGGGGGGCGTAGCCGGCTCGCGCACAGAGCGCGCCGGCGGTAGGCTCGGCCCCGTGCTCTCGCCCGACGTCCGCTTCGAGGGGTTCACCGCGACCGACTGGGTTCGCGTGCTGTCGTTGTTCCGGCCCAGGCGCACGGGCATCGAGGAGCGCGAGGTCGGCCGTCCGCGCGGAGGCGTCGTCGCGGTCCACGCGGGCGGCAGGCTCAGGAAGCTCGTGCACACGGACGCGGGCCGGCTCCGGATCGACGACGCGCAGCGCGCCCTCCCGCTCTCCGCGGAGGAGCTCGCCGCGAGCCACCACGCGAGCTGGGCCGCCGTGATTGAGGCGGGCGTCCTCGAGGCCATCGTGGAGCGGTTCGGGGCGCGGGTGCGGCGCGGCGACGATCTCATCGGCCAGTCGCTCCTGCTGCTGCAGCTCGCCCGCGAGGAGCTCCTCGCGGGCAGGATCGATCTCTGGCCGGCGAAGCTGCGCGGCGTGCCGATGCCCTCGGCGGGCGTCGTGCGCGGCACGCTGGAGTCGCTCGCCGGGGTCGGCAAGACGGTGGTGATCGGCCTGTTCGAAGGCGGGGAGCTCTGGACGAGCGTCGCGCTCCGCCGCGACGCCCGCGGGATCAACCTGATCCTCGGGCCGGACGAGGTGCGCGAGGACATGGGGCTGCTCGCGGGCGACTGGCGCCGCGATTACCGGCACCTCTCGCGCGCCATCGAGGAGCGGGCAGGGGAGCTGTCGCTCGGCTGCTTCGCGGAGGCGGAGACCATCCGGCAGCTCGAGGTCGACCCGAGCCCGGGCGCCTGGGCCAGGGCGGTGGCGGTGCGCGACGTGATCCTCGCGCCGGTGCCGGCCGCCCTCGCCATCCCGCTCGGGATCGACGCGGGGCGCGCGGCGCTCAGCGCGCTCCGCGCGCTCGTGGAGCGGATCGACCCGATGGGGATCGTGGCGCCAGCGGTGCGGGCGGTGCTCGAGCGGGCCGGCACCGACAGCGACATGGCCGCGATGCTGCCGTTCCACCCGCTGGAGCTCCTCCGCAAGCTGATCAGCCGGGATCGCTGAGCCGGCGCGGCCCCGCCGCAGCGCAGCCGGCGCCTCCAGCGCGGCCGCGCTGCCTGGCTCAGGGGTGCGCGGTGCTCGAGTCGCCGCCCTGGACGGCGGGCGCGAGCTGGAAGCGGCGCTCCTCGCAGGCATACGCCGTCGGGGTCAGCTCGATGACGGTGTGCAGCGGGATCGGCAGCGTCGGACACGAGGGCGCGGGGCGATCGACGAGGTAGGCGTAGAGCGCGCGCAGCACCGCCTGGTGGCCGATCACGAGCACGGGCGAGCGCTGGCGCTCGAGCTGGATGATCAGCGGGTCGAGGCGCTGGATGACGTCCTCGTACGACTCGCCGCGCGGGTAGCGGTAGCGGAACTTGTCGGCCGCGCGCGCGTGGAAGACCTCGGGCATCTGCTGGCGGATCTCCTCGTACGTCATGCCCTCGCAGACGCCCGCGTCGATCTCGTCGAGGGCGCGCCAGGCGACGTGGTTCTGCGTCATCGGGCGCGCGGTCTGGATGGTGCGGCGCAGCGTGCTCGTCCAGACGTTGACGTGCTCGTCGCCGGCGCGCTCGCGGATGAACGCGGAGAGGTTCTTCGCGTACTCGTCGCCGCGCGCGCTGAGATCCGAGTCGCCGCCGAGCAGCCCCTTCTCGTTGAACACGCTCTCCCCGTGGCGGGTCAGCCAGATCGGGTGCGGCGTGAGGTGCATGTTCATCAAGAGCGGGACGAGGCGCGCCGGCAGGTAGCCGTGGATGCGGTTCAGCACGACCTGGCGGCCGACGTCGATGATCTTGATGTAGCTCCGCTCCGGCTCGCCGAGCGGCTCGTACGCGCGGGCGTAGTGCGCGATGCGCGCGCGGAAGTCGCGCAGCGCCGCCTCCGGGTCGACGCCCTGGTAGTCCGGCGAGCGGAGCTTCGTCTCGCGGACGTTGGTCTCGATGATCGACTCGTCGTTGCAGATCGACTCGATGAAGACGACCGGGAAGCCGTGCGCCTGGCAGCGCTCTGTGACGAGGTTCCGGCGAGCGCGCGTGCTGTTCGTGGCGTCGTAGATCGCCACCTCGCCGCCGGAGCTGAGCCAGCCGATGAGGTCGTCGAGGGCGGTCATCGCCATGCCGAGGAGCGCCTGGCGTCCCTCGGTGTTGTTGGGGTCGAAGAACTGGTGCGGCTGCGCGGTGCCGAGGTGCGCGCGGCGGTAGTTGCCCACGTTGAAGAGCCGCGTGGGGTGGCCGAGCCACGACAGGTACCGCGCGATCTTGCGGGCGATGGACGTCTTCCCGCGGGCGGGCAAGCCCACCATGGCGAGCACGATCGGCGAGGAGTCGCGCGCGAGCGAGACCATGGGAGCGTTCTAGCCGATGACGGTACGGCCGGCGACGATGACGGAGAGCAGGCGGCCGCTGCGCTGTCCGTCGCGCCGGTACGAGAAGAAGCGGGCGGGGTCACACGCGGTGCAGCCAGGGACGTCCTCGACCGAGGTTGCGTCCAGGCCGACCTCGGTGAGCTGGGCCTTGAGGATGCGGCGGACGTCGACGTGCGGGCGCGCGCCGGAGGCCCCGCGGACGACGGCGGCGGCGCCCGCGCTGGAGCACGCGGCGAGATCGGCGGCGACGTCGTCGCCGACCTCGAAGCAGCAGGCCTCGATGTGCGGGCCGATGGCCGCGACGAGATCCGCGCCAGGGCCGGCGAGCGAGCGGAGCGCGCGGGCCGCCTCGACCACGACCCGGCGGACGGTCCCACGCCAGCCGCTGTGGACCGCGGCGACGGCGCCGGTCCGGCGATCGGCGAGGAGGATCGGGGCGCAGTCGGCGCTGCGGACACCGCAGCCGACGCCGGGTACCCGCGAGAGGGTCACGTCCCCCACCTCGCGGACGACGTCCTCGCGATCCTCCTCACCGGTGAGGACCCGCGCCTCGACGCCGTGGACCTGGCTGAGGAAATAGAGCCGCGCGGCCGGGATGCCGAGGCGCCGCGCGGCGCGCTCCAGGTTCTCCCGGACGGCGGCGGGGTCGTCGCCGAGGGCGATGGCGAAGCTCAGGGTGTCCCACGGGGGGGCGCTGACGCCGCCGCGCCGCGTGAAGAAGGCGTGCGAGAAGCCGGCGGCGGCGAGGAGCGGGCTCTCGAGCGCCTCGGCGGCCCCGGGGTCGTCGATTTTTACGGTCATTTTGGCTCCACGGCGGGATCCGCTGCGTCGGCTGCTTCGGTCATAGACGATACGGGTGGGTTGCGTGGTATTTTCCGGCTCCACGCATGGCTGCCGGTCCGGACCCGAACATCGGTCGAGATCTGCTCGGAGGGCAGTTCCAGATCCTTCAGAAGATCGGCTCCGGCGGCATGGGGTCGGTCTACAAGGCCGCACAGCCGGCGATGAACCGGATGGTGGCGGTGAAGATCCTCCACCCCAAGCTCGCGAACCGGAAGGATCTCGTGTCCCGCTTCCGCCGCGAGGCGCGGGCGATGAGCCACCTCACGCACCCGAACACGGTCAAGGTGCTGCTCTACGGCGAGCTCGAGGACGGCTCGCTGTACATCGTGATGGAGTACCTGGAGGGCAAGAACCTGAACCAGGTGGTCCGCAAGGAAGGGCCGCTGCCCGTCGAGCGCGCGATCCCGGTCCTCATCCAGGTCTGCGGCGCGCTGCAGGAGGCGCACATCCAGGGGATCGTGCACCGCGATCTCAAGCCCGAGAACATCTTCCTGTCGACCAACGGCGGGCTGAAGGACTACCCGAAGGTGCTCGACTTCGGCCTCGCGAAGGTGACGGAGCGCGAGCTCAGGCCGGGGTCGGTGATGCTCACGCAGGAGGGCATGGTCTTCGGGACGCCGGAGTTCATGTCGCCCGAGCAAGCGCAGGGCAAGGTGCTCGACGCGCGGAGCGACATCTACTCGCTCGCGACGATCCTGTACGAGGTGCTCACGGGCAAGCTGCCGTTCGAGGCGCGGACGCCCATGGAGTACATCCAGCACCACGTGACGAGGAACCCGATCCCGCTCGACGAGCGCGTCCCCGGGAAGCAGTTTCCGCCGGGGCTCGGCGCGGTGCTCGGCAAGGCGCTCGAGAAGCGGCCCGAGGACCGGTTCGAGTCGGCCGCGGAGTTCGCGGACGCGCTCAAGCCGTTCGCGGGCGGCGCGGGCAAGGGCTACACGGCGATGATGCCGAAGAAGGCGAACGCGGTGCTCGAGCAAGCGTCGAAACAGCACGCAGCCGCGCTCCAGGCGAGCAAGGCGCCCGCGTCGTCCGCGTTCAAGTCGCCGGCGAAGACGGTGAAGATGGTCCAGCAGCCGCCGGCGCCGTCCGCGAAGCCAGCGCCCGCGCCGGCGCCCCTCGCCAAGCAGCCCACCAAGGCGCCGGCCAAGGTGGAGGCGAAGCCGCTGCTCCTCGTCGGCATCGCGGCGGGCTGCCTGATCGCAGGCATCCTGATCACCATCGTGGCCATGCGGCTGTTCCAGGGCTGATCCTCCGCGAGCGCGCCCCGGATCGAGGCGGGCCTCCGCGGGCGTGCTAGCGTCGCCGCGCCGGCGCGCCGGGCGCTCTGGATGCGCATCGCCTGCGCCAGCGTTCACGGGGACGGCGTCATGGCCTCGGAGCAATCACGGAACCCAGGGGGAAACGAGAACGATCCGGTCAGGAAGACCGATGCGCCGGATCGGGCGTCGGATCCGCTGCGTCAGGCGTCGGATCCGCTGCGTCAGGCATCGGACCCGTTGCGTCGAGCGTCGGATCCGCTGCGTCAGGCGTCGGATCCGCTGCGTCAGGCATCGGACCCGTTGCGTCGAGCGTCGGATCCGCTGCGTCAGGCGTCGGATCCGCTGGCGCGGCGGTCGGGGCCGCCGGGGCGAGGGAGCGAGCCGCCGGAGCGGATCAGCAGGGCAACGCGGCCGGCGAGCGCGCCGCACATCGAGGGCGCGCAGCGCTTGCCCAGCCAGCCGGAAGGCGCGCCCCCGCAGGAGAGAGGCCCCAGGATCGCGACGTGGGCGAAGCGCATCGGGATCGCGCTCGCGGCGCTGCTCGTGCTCGCCGCCGCCACGATCGCGCTCGTCATCCGGCACTACGAGGCGGATCTCCCCTCGACCCGCGAGCTCAAGGACTACCGGCCCCCGCAGGTGACGCGCATCCTCGCGCGCGACGGGACGCGCCTCGGCGAGGTCTTCACCGAGCGGCGCACCGTGGTGCGCATCGGCGAGATCCCGAGCCAGGTGAAGCTGGCCGCGCTCGCCGCCGAGGACGCAGGCTTCTACGAGCACGCGGGGCTGAACTACCTCGGCATGCTCCGCGCGCTCGCGGTGAACCTCCGCTCGACCCGGGCCCGGCAGGGCGCGAGCACCATCACGCAGCAGGTCGTGAAGAACGTCCTGCTCACGCCGGATCGGACCTTCAACCGCAAGGCGCGCGAGATCATCCTCGCCCGCAAGATCGAGCAGGAGCTCACCAAGGACGAGATCCTGGAGCTCTACCTCAACAAGATCTACTTCGGCCACGGCCGCTACGGGGTCGAGGAGGCGAGCCGCTACTACTTCGGGAAGAGCGTGCGCGACGTGACGCTCGCCGAGGCCGCGCTGCTCGTCGCCATCGTGAAGGGGCCGTCGGTGTACTCGCCGCGGGTGAACCTCGAGCGCGCCGTGGCGCGGCGGGACTTCGTGCTCGATCAGATGCAGCGCAAGGCCTTCGCGGACGAGATCCAGGTGGCGCAAGCGAAGCAGGAGCCGGTCGTGCTCGCCATCGAGACCGAATCGCTCGCCGAGCTCGCGCCCGAGGTGGTCGCCGAGGCGCAGCGCGTGCTGCGCGAGCTCGTCGGGCCCGCCGCGCAGCAAGGCGGCTACACCATCACGACCACGATCGATCCGGCGATGCAGGCGGCGGCGCGCGCGTCCGTCCGCAAGAACCTCGACGCCTACGCGAAGCGGCACAAGCTGCTCGGCCCGCTCGCGCGGAGCAAGAAAGAGCCGCCAGCCTTCGATGGGACGCCCGCCGGCCACAAGGTCTTCCGGGGGGTCGTGATGGGCGCCGACGACGCGCGAGGGACGCTCTCGGTGCGCGTGGGCACGCTGGAAGGCACGGTCACGCTCCGCGGCGCGCAGCGGTACAACCCGAACGGGCTCCCGCCGAGCAAGTTCGCCGACGTCGACAAGGTGGTGCGCGTCAGCCTGATCGGCCCCGCGCCGGAGCCGGTCGTCGAAGCGGCCGCCGCAGGCCAGGACGAGGACGAGGACGCCGCCGGAGAGGCAGGGCGCGCCGCGCCCGCGGGCAAACCGGGGAAGCCCGCGGCCCCGGTGCCGCTGCGGCTCGAGCTCGGACCCGAGGGGGCGCTCGTCGCGATTGACGTGCGGACGCGCGAGATCGTCGCCCTCGTCGGCAGCTACGAGGCGATGCGCGGCGGGCTCGACCGGGCGACGTTCGCGCGGCGGCAGCCAGGATCGACGTTCAAGGCGTTCGTCTACGGCTACGGCATCCACGCGCGCACGCTGACGCCGGCGACGATCCTCGACACCGATCCGCTGGCCATCGCCGGGTACAAGCCGCAGAACTACGACGAGAGCGAGGGGAAGTCGCCGGCGCGGCTCCGGGAGGCGGCGGCGCACAGCGTGAACGTGGCCGCGGTGTCGGCGCTGTCGCGCGTCGGCGCCTCGAACGTGGTCGCCTTCGCCGGCGCGCTCGGCGTCCAGTCGAAGCTCGGCGCAGACCTGTCGCTCGCCCTCGGCGCCTACGAGGTCACGCCGCGCGAGATGGCCGCCGCGTACGCGAGCATCGCCGCGGGCGGCGTCCACGAGCAGCCTGTCCTGATCACGAAGATCGTCGGGCCCGGCGGGGTGGAGATCCCGCTGCCGCCACGCCCTCCGGGGCACCGCGTGATGGAGGAGGCGGAGGCCTACGTGCTCACGAGCGTGCTGACGTCGGTCGTGCAGAGCGGGACCGCCAGGCAGGCGCGCTCGCTGGGGCGCCCGATCGCCGGCAAGACGGGGACGACGAACCAGTCGAAGGACACCTGGTTCGTGGGCTACTCGACCGACATCGCGTGCGCCGTGTGGACCGGCTACGACGACGCGGCGCCGCTCGGCAGCGGTGAGACGGGCGCCATGGCGGCGCTGCCGGCGTTCGTGGACTTCATGAAGCAGGCGCACGCGAAGCGCCCGGCCGCCGATTTCCCGGTGCCGAACGGCGTCGTGCGCGTGAAGATCGATCCGCTGACGGGTCTCCTCGCGCGCGAGGGGCAGGAAGACGCCATCGAGGAGGTGTTCGTCGCCGGGACGGAGCCGACCGAGGAGGCGCAGGTGCCCGAGGCGGACGCGGGCGCGGAGCCGGCGGACGGCGTGGCGCCAGCCGAGCAGCAGGGCACCCCGCCGGCGCCAGGCGAGGGGCCGCGGCCGGTGGAGCCAGGGGCCGCGCCAGCGCCGGTCGAGTCGGAGCACGCGCCGGAGCCGGGCCCGCTGCCGACCGGCGAGACGGCGCCGCCGCCGTTCTGAGCGGCGCACAAGATCGGAGGGCTCGGAGGGGCGTCAGGAGCGACGGTGATGCCCCCAGGCCGAGGGCGGCGACACCGCCGGACGAGGAAAGCGCGAGCGCGGCATTTTTCCTGTCCGGAATGCGGGGCGCTCGACGTCTCGCTCCAGGAAGCGGCGGGCGGGGGCTCGCCAGCCTCCGAAAGGAGCCGATTTGTGAAACTTTACATCGTTCCGGGATCGCCCAACTGCCGCAAGGTCCAGGCCGTCGTCCACGAGCTGTCGGTGCCCGTCGAGACGATCCTCGTCGACTTCGCTACAGGCGCGCACAAGAGCCAGGATTACCTCGCGATCAACCCGAACGGCCTCGTTCCGAGCCTTGTAGACGGAGATCTGCGGCTCTGGGAGTCCAACGCGATCATGCAGTATCTTGCGGATGCCCATGGCGCGACGTCGCTGTTTCCCCGTGACCCCAGGCGGCGCATCGATGTGGTTCGCTGGCAGTGCTGGGAGCTCTCGCACTTCGGGCGTGCCCTCGGAGCGGTGCTCTTCGAGCGGTTGTTCAAGCCGCTCATGGGAGGGCAGCCCGACGAGGCGGTCGCCCAGCGCGCCCTCGAGCAGTTCCAGCCGTACGCGGCGCTGCTGGAGGCGCACCTGAAGGCGCGCGCATTTGTGGCCGGTGACGCGGTGACGCTCGCCGATTACTCGCTCGGGTGCCAGCTGCCCATGGCCGCCCTCGGCCGCGTCGACCTGGCGCCGTTCCCGAACCTCCGCGCGTGGCTCGCCCGGCTCGACGAGCGGGAAGCGTGGCGCGCGACCGCGATGCCGACCGCGATGGCGCAGGCGCTCGAGCAGGCGGCGCATCGCTCGGAGCGCGGAGGAGCGTGACGACAATGACGGGCGGAGCCGAGCTCTTCTCGCGGCTCTCCGAGCGGTGGGCCCTCGAGCCGAGCGTCGCGCGCAGCACGATGATGGGCTTCCCGTGCCTTCGCGTGGGGGGCCGGTTCTTCGCGTCGATCGACCGCGACGGGAGGCACCTCGTCGTCAAGCTCCCGGCGGCGCGTGTCGCTGCGGCGATCACCGCCGGTGAGGGGGCGGTGTTCGCGCCGAGCGGGAGGATCTTTCGTGAGTGGCTCGCGGTGCCGCTCGAGCACGCCGCGCGGTGGGAATCGTATCTGCAGGCGTCGTACGCGTTCGCGCGAGGAGATATCGGATGATCTATGTCCTGTTGATCCACAGCGCGCGCCCCGAGGGCGATCCGCTCCCCGCGGCGGACGAGCGCGCGGTGCTGGACCGTCACCGCGCCCTCCAGCAAGAGGCGACCGCGCGCGCCGAGCTGCTCGCCGTGGCGAGGCTCGACGGGCGAGACAAGGCGCGTACGGTGCGCGTGCAGGGGACGACCGCGACGATCACCGATGGGCCCTACATGGAGACCAAGGAGTGGCTCGTTGGCTTTTACCTGATCGAGTGCGCCGATGAGACCATCGCCGCGGCCCGGGCGCAGCAGATCTGCCCGGCGGATGGATCCGTGGAGATCCGGCCTGTCACCTGGCAGCGCACGCCGTAGTCATGGAGGGGTTCGCCCCGTTGCTCCGCCGCGCGTATGCGCCCGTGCTCGCGCGGCTGCTTCGCCACACGCGGGATCTGCACGCGGCGGAGGACGCGGTGCAGGAGGCCGTCGCCAGGGCCCTCGCGACGTGGCCAGAGCGGGGCGTCCCCGACGCGCCGGAGGCGTGGCTCGTGCGCGTCGCCACGAACATCCACAGAGACGGCTTGCGGCGGCGGTGCGGAGAGCAGCGGCACGCGACCGCGCTCGCGGCGCTCGCGGCGCGATGTCCCTGGTCCGAGGCGCTGCTCTCGGCGCCGGACGCCGCGCGGTGGCCGGACGATGTCCTGCGCCTCGTCGTCACCTGCTGCGATCCCGCGCTCGGCCTCGAGGAGCGGGCGGCGCTGGCGCTGTCGACGGTCGCGGCGCTCTCCACGGACGAGATCGCGCATGCGTTTCTGGTGAGCGCGCAGGCGATGGAGCGCCGGCTGACCCGGGCGCGCGAGAGGCTCCGGGAGCGGCGCAAGCACTACGAAGTCCCGCGGCTGGAGGAGGCGCCGGAGCGGCTCCACGCCGTGCTCGCGGTGATCCACCTCGTCTTCAACGCGGGATACTGGTCCCGTGGCGACGAGGCGCCGATACGTCGTGGCCTCACCCGGCTATCGATGCACCTGGCTCGGGCTCTCGACGCAACGCTGCCACGGGTACCCGAGGTGCAGGGCCTGCTGTCTCTGCTGCTCCTGCACGCGGCGCGCATGCCGGCCCGGACCGACGAGGAAGGGCAGCCCCGGAGCCTCGAGCAGCAGGACCGATCGAGGTGGGACAGCGCCGCGATCGACGAGGCCTGCGCGTTGCTGCGAGAGGCGCTCGAGCGGGGGCGCCCCGGCCCCTACCAGATCGAAGCCGCGATCGCGGCGGTCCACTGCTCGGCGCCGCGCGCCGAGGACACCGACTGGCTCCAGATAGCGATCCTCTACGAGTCGCTCGAGCAGCACCGCCCGGGCCCGATCGTGCGCGTGAACCGTGCTTTCGCGGTCGCCCGGGCGCTGGGCGCGGCGGAAGGGTTGAAGCTGATCGCGACGGCCATCGATCACCCGGCTCTGGCGCGTTACCCCTATGCTCACCTCGTCCAGGGCGTCCTGCTCGAGGAGACGGGGAGGGTGGATCAAGCGCTGGCGGCCCTCGAGCGAGCCCGCGATTGCGCGGCCAACGCCGCAGAGCGCGCGCAGATCGAGCAGCGCATCGACGCGCTCCGGCCGCGGGCCCTGTGCGCGGCCGCGCCAGCCCCTGACGCGACGATCGCGGCCATGGCCGCGCGCGGAGATCGCGCAGCGCGGATCCCCGAGCCCGAATGAACGAGCGCGCCTCACTCGCGAAGGGCGCCCGCCCCGGGGAACGGGCCCATGACCGCCAGCGTGAGGCCGTCCTCCTGCATGTTCACGAAGAGCGCCTTGCCGTCGGGCGAGAAGCACACGCCGGAGAGCTCTCTCATGCTCCGCGCATTGCGCGCGAAATCGAAGATCTGCCCGTCCAGCGTCACACCTCGAAGGTAGTTCCCTCGATAGCCATCCTCCGCCATGAAGAGCTCTCCCCAGGGGGCGATGGTGATGTTGTCGGGAGCGTCCAGCTCGTTCGTGTCCGTCGATTGCGCGACGACCCCGAGCGTGCCGCCATCTCCCTGGGGGACCAGCTGGAAGATCTGCCCGGCCCCGGCCGGGCCGCCGATCGTCGCGCAGATGTACACGACGCCTTGCGATAGGCAGACGCCCTCCCCGCGCCGGAAGATCGCGGCCCCCTTGGTCCGGGCCTCCGTCCTGACCGTGTCGTCGCGTGGATCGGGCTCGTCGATATCCACCCACGCGATCTCGCGCGGCTCCTCGAGCTCCCAGCCCGAGGTCTCGGCGTTGCGCGCTCCGACGACGCAGAGCGCCTGGAGCTTGCCCTCGAACGGAGCGGCGGGGTCCGCCGGCTTGAAGCGGTAGAAGCAGCCGTCCGGGCGATCCTCGGTCAGGTAAGCGATCCTCGTCGTGGGATCGACGACCGCCGCCTCGTGATGGAAGCGGCCATAGCCGGTCAGGCGTCGCGGGGCCTCCACCCTGGACGCGGTAGCCGCGCAGACGAAGACGTAGCCGTGGCGAGCGTCGACATTCTCTTCGCAGCTGAGCCAGCCCCAGGGGCTCGGGCCGCCCGCGCAGTTCCGGTTCGTGCCAGCGAGCACGAGATTGCTCGAGCGACGCTCGAACGTCGCAGCGTCCAGCACGAGCCTCGTGACGCCGCCCATGCTCGCCGCGTCGTACGCCTCCGCCGGCGCGCCCTGGCCGGATCGATACGGGCCAATGCCCTCATCAGCAGGCGAGTTCTCATGATTCCTGAGCAGGACGACGGTGCCGTCGGCCCCAGGAAAACACCCCATGCCGTCCGGCCGGCCGGGAACTCGGTAACCGTCGTCCATCTCGCCGCCTGCGCGCTCGAGGACCCGATACGTGAAGCCCGCAGGGAGGTCGAGGATGCCCGCCGGATCGGGCACGAGAGGCCCGAACCGGCCGGCCGCCTGCGTCCTCCGCGAGAAGATCAGCGAGAACGGTAGGGTCAGCGTCGCGGCTGCAGCTCCACCGACGCGCAGGAATGAACGCCTCGGGATGCGTCGTCGCATGGAGATGATCTACGTCGGAACACCATCACGCGAAAGGCACGGAAGGCAATTGCCATAGGGGCGCCGCGGGGCCGATGCACGAGAGGAACGCAGGGCCGCGCGCAAGGAGAGGTCGAGTCGGTGAGCGCGCTGGCCGGGACACACGCCACCTTCGTGGCGTCATCCCACCTGGCCTTCGTCAGCGACGTTACGGGCCAGGACCTTCGAGGACACCCGGCCGACGAGCCGCCGCAGGACCTGCTTCGCGCCGATCGCGCCGCCAGCGCCCACCGCGAAGACGAGAGGCGCCGCGGCGCCGCCGGTCACCGCGACGAGGCCCGCCGCGAGCAGCACGCCGGCGCCGGTCGCCACCGCGCCTGTCGAGGCCTCCTGCGCCGCGTGCGCGAGCGCTTCCTTCCTCGTCATCTCGCCTCGCTGGTAGGCCGTGACGCCCTCGTAGGCACCGAAGGCGCCGTCGATCACGAACCCGATGCCGGCCGCCTTGCCCGCGCCCTTCAGGACCTCCCGGCCCGCGGCCCTCATCGCCTCTCGGGCCAGCCCCTTCGCGACCGCGGCCGAGACGCCGTCGGTGAGCGCGGCCTGGCCCGCGTGTCGTCCCGCTGCCTGCGCGACGATCGCGGCGGCCTGCGTTCCGCCCTGATCCGCGATGATCTTCGCCGTCGTCTGCGCGCCCAGCGAGAGCCCGGGCGCGAGCGCGTCCACGACCGCCGTGGTGTTCTCGACCATCACGCGTCGCAGGCCCTCCCGCGCGCCCTCGTCGAGGAGCCTCTTGCCCGCCGCCGAGAACAGCGCCTCCGCCGCCCCGCGGACGGCGACCGCGCCGCTCCCTGCAATCGAACCAAGGATCTTGTTTCGCTGTGAGCTCATCTCGACCTCCCCGCCTCGCGCGCCCTCGCCTCGATCATGGGGTAGCGCCCGGGTGCGGAAAGACAAGCTCAGCGACCCGCGCTCCCACGCTGCCGCGTCACGGCCCGGTCGCGCCCGATCGCCGAACCTCAGAACCTCACGAGCAGGCGCGCGCCGAGGCCGCCCGGGGCTGGCGTGAGGACGAGCTCCGCCGCCGGCTTGCCAGGGGCCGGCGACGTGGGCTCGGAAGGGCTCAGCAGGAGCAGCGTGACGCCGGCGCCGATCCCGACCAGGCCGACGCCGGCGAAGACGCCGGCGAGCGTCGAGGCGGTCTTGCCCGTGTCGTAGTCGCCCTGGAGCGACGGCGGGCACTCGTAGGCGCCTCCGCTGGCAGGGGCGCACCCGTCCTCGACCGCGGACAGCGCGCCGGCGCGCACGGCCAGCGCCACGACGGTCGCGATCGCGCCAGCGCCGCCGACGCCGAGCGCGACGTAGCCGCCCATGCGAATGCCGCTGGCCGGCGTGCCGGAGGCGCTCGGCGCGGAGAGCGCGTCGCGCCCCGGGAGCGGCGCGGGCACGGCCAGCGTCACGACCTGACGGGCGCCAGGCGTGAGCTCGGCGCGCTCCGCGATCGGCGCGGCGCCGCCGTAGAACAGCTCGACCGTGTGGGCGCCGAGATCGCGCTCGAGCTCGACGCCGAGGAGCCTCGGGTCGAGGGGCTTGCCGTCCAGCACCACCTGGACCGGCGGCCGCCCCTCGGCGCCTTTCAGCCGGACGGTCAACGTCCCGACCTTGCTGCCGAGCGCCCGGTAGCGGGCCTCGGCGTCATCGCTCCACCCGGCGTACTTGGCCTCGTTGGACTGGAGCGCGGCGCGCCGGAGATCCCACCAGTCTCGCCTCGCCGAGGCATAGCGGCCGAGCTCCTCCTCGCACTCGGCGATGTTCCGGAGCGCGCCGAGCCCCTCGGGGTAGATCTCCAGCGCGCTCCGGAAGGCGATGACCGCCTGCTCGCACTGTCCGGTGCTCCGCAGCTCGCGCCCCCGGGCGAACAGCGTCTTCGCGTCCTCCTCGGCCCCGACGGCGAGCGCGCGCGCCGGCGCCGCCGCGAGCATGGCGACGCTGCAGAGCGTGATGAGCCGTCGCTCAAAAGGTCTCACTCTTGTCGATCTCCTTGCGGCGCCGGGGCACCGTGGGCGCGGTGGTCGCCGTCGCGCGCGGGGCGGCCCTGTCAGCCCCGGGGCGGCGCTGGGACGAGCGCGGCTGCGCAGGCGCTGCGGAGGCAGGCGGCGCGGGCGCCGCCGCGGAGGCCGGCGGCTCGGCCATGGCCGGCGGCTCGGCCGCGGCGGGCTGCTGCGGCGGGGGCGGCGAGCGCAGCGCGACCGCCTGGAGCGCGCCCCGCACGCCGGGGGCCATGAGCCGCGCCGGCTGCTCCAGGCGCGGCCGATCGAGCAGGCGCGCCGCCAGCGCGGCGGTCCCCCCGAGCGCGGTCAGGCAGGCCAGCGCCACGGCGGGCGCCACCCGAGGCCGCCGCGGCGGCGCGACCTCCGCGGGCCGCTCGGGCGGCGGCGCCGAGAGCGCGGCGTGGTAGGCCTCCACCATCTCGCGGATCGAGGCGAACCGCTGCGCCGGCCCCTTCGCGAGGGCGCGCGAGAACCAGGCGTCGAGCCCCTGGGGAAGCGATCGCCGGACCTCCGTGGCAGGCTCGAAATCGCGGGTGCTGACCGCCACGATGATCTCCGCGATGCTGTTGCCTTGAAAAGGCGTCCAGTCCGTCAGCACCTCATAGGTCAGCACGCCGAGCGCCCAGACATCGGCCCGCGCGTCGACCGCGAGCGGCGAGGCGAGCTGCTCCGGGCTCATGTAGTTCGGCGAGCCCAGCATGACGTCGGCCTCCGTCTCCTGCGGCCGATCCAGGCCTAGATCGCCGTGCAGCGCCTTGGCGATGCCAAAATCCGCGACCTTCACCGTCAGCTCCGCGCCGGGCGTGCCGACGAGCATCACGTTCGAAGGCTTCAGGTCGCGGTGCACGATGCCCATGTCGTGCGCCACGGTGAGCGCGTCCCCGATCTGATCAAGGATGTGCCCGAAGCGCACCGGATCGATCGGTCCCTTCTGGCGCACCTCGGCGAACAGCGTTCGCCCCGGGATGTGCTCCATCACCAGGTAAGGGATGTCGTCGTGGACCCCTGCGTCGTGGACCGCGACGATGTGCCGCGTGCGCGCGCTCAGGCGGGCCGAGATCTGGGCCTCGAACCGGAACCTCTCCAGGACGGTGCGGCTCCGCTCCGCGTCGCCGGTCAGCGAGGCGCTGAGGAACTTCACGGCGAGCTCGGTCTTGAGCGTGACGTGCACGGCGAGCCAGACCTCGGCCATGCCCCCGCGCCCGAGCGGTCGGACCAGCCGGTATTTGCCCTCGACGATCTCGTCGGGGGTGTGCTGCCAGATGTCCGACTCGTCGGCGCCGGCCTGACGAGCCGCCGCGCTCGGGCTGATCCGCACGGTCGGCGGTATGCGGGGCGTGGCGGCGTCCACGCCCGAAGGATAGTGGATGCTGCGCGCGGGACTGGCACTTTTCGACAGTCCTCGCCGCCGTCGCCCTCTGGCCAGCGCGGGATGGCGGCCAGAGGCAGCCGCGCGCCCGGCGAGTACACGAGGAGCGCGGCCGTTTCACTCGGCGGCGTCGGCGAAGAGCTCCGCAGGCGGCGCGTCGAGCGGCGGGGCCGCCCGCGAGGGCGCGCCGCCCACGCCGCGATCGAGGGCGTCGCAGAGGAGCGCGCCGACGCCGGGGACGACGTTGGCGATCGCCTCGTCGGCCTCGCGCGGGTTCAGCCACCAGAACGGGTTCAGCAGCCGGCGGATGTCGCGGAAGGAGCGTGCAGGACGGCTGACCTCCACCGTGAAGGCGAGCGTTCCGAGGTTGGCGTCGAGCCAGTCGTCCATGTCGCCGACCGTGGGGTACCAGTGCGCCGCCTGGCGGATCTCGTACCGCTCGCGCGGTAGAGCCCGGCAGAAGGCGTCGCCGAGCGCCCGGTACAGCGGCTCGCGCGGGTTGGGCACGTCGGTGTGCGCCCACGGGTAGAGCAGGAAGTTGCCGCAGCTGTGAAAGCCGATCGCGAGCGCAGGCCGCGTCTCCAGCGCGACGTCGCGCAGGGCGCGCGACTCGGGCTCCGAGAACGCGTGAGGCCCCGTGTAGTGCGGCGACCACCGGAGCCGCGAGCCCGCGAACGGGTGCAGCGGCCGCGACGAGGACAGCGGCGCGAAATTCCGGTTCAGATCCACGCCGCGGGCGTTGCAGCGCTGCGACGCTCGCCGCTCGCCGCGGAGGCGCTCCAGGTTGTCGGCGAACGCGTCGGGGTTGACGACCGGCACCACGACGAGCCGCGCCCGCGCCGCCGCGCCCGCTCGTCCGCTCGCCAGGATCGACCGGACCGCATCGAGCAGCGCGAGCCCGCCGATCACCTCGACCCCGTGCATGAGCGACGTCAGCAGGAACGTCGGACCCAGCGGATTGCCGAAGTCGTAGCGCCGCAAGGGTCTTCCGTTTGCGGACGTCCCGATCGCTATTTCCCGTCCGCCGTAGGTGCGCGCCAGGCGCGCCCAGGCATCATCGAGCTGCGGGAGCTCGGCGTAGCGGCCGCATAGATCGGGCGAGCGTGTCATCCCAGTGTCTCTTATGTGACACCGGAATGGCGGCGGGCGCCAGCGGATTGAGCGGATTCATGTGTCGCGATTCCGCGGTTTCGCGATTCGCGTCGATTCGCGTCATCCGCGCGGCGGGTCGCCCTTTCGCGTCGCGAGGAGAGCCAGGCCCTCGAACAGGAGGTGCGCGCCGAGGTGGAGGGTGATGTCGGCGTGATCCAGCGCGGGGCATACCTCGACGAGATCCATGCCCACCAGGTTGATCCCCGCGAGGCCGCGGAGCAGCTGGATCGCCTCGCGTGAGGTGAGCCCGCCGGGCACGGGCGTGCCGGTGCCCGGGGCATAGGCCGGGTCGACGCCGTCGATATCGAAGGAGATGTAGACGGGCGACTCGCCCGCGGCTGCCCTGATGGCGGCGGCGATCGCAGAAGCGCCGTCGCGGTCGATCCGATCCATGCCGTACAGGGTCGCCCCGGCGTGCGCCGCGAAGGCGCCTTCCTCCGGGTGGCCCCACGTGGCGCGGATGCCGATCTGGTGGAGCGCGCTCCGCCCGATCAGCCCCTCTTCGATCGCGTTGCGGAACGGCGTGCCGTGGTGGAACGGCTCGCCCCACACCTCCGAGGTGCTCGTGTCGAGGTGCGCGTCGACGTGAACGACCGTGACGGGGCCGTGGCGCCGCGACAGCGCGCGGAGCACCGGGAGCGCGATCGAGTGGTCGCCGCCGACGACGAACGGGGCCGCGCCGGCCGCGAGCACCTCGTCGACCGAGGCCTGGATCAGCTCGCGAACGGAGTCTGCGTGAAACGGGGGAAAGGGCACATTGCCCCCGTCGAGCACGTTGATCGCGCGGAACACGTCGATGCCGTGGCCGGGGTGATACGACTGCACGAGCGCGCTCACGCGGCGCAGCTCGTAGGGGGCGAACCGTGCGCCCGGGCGGTACGTGACGCTCCCGTCCCACGGGACGCCGAGGAGCACGGCGTCGGCGCCGGAATAGGCGGACGCGCCGGCCTCGTGGAATCCCGCCGTCGGGAGGCGAAAGAACGGCGTCTGCCCGTGCCGCAGGTACGCGGCTGCTCGTTGTTGAGACATGAGATCTCCTACAGGCTCAAGAGGTCCAGGATCACGGCGCGGGCGCGGTCCGCGAGATCCGCCGCGCCGCCGTGATCGCCGAGCGGCGGGCCAAATGCGACGCGGGCGCTCGCCTCTCGGCGGCTGGAGAAGCGGAGGAAATGGGGGAGGAAGGTGTCGTCGCCCGCCCAGCAGAGCTCCGGATCATCGTAGGTGATGGCCGCGGGCACGATGGGGACGCCCGCGAGCTGGGCGACGCCGAAGATGCCTTTCCGGAACGGGAGGACCTTCTCTCCGCGGGTGGTCGAGCCCTCCGGAAAATTCAGCACCGGGACGCCATGGCGCAGGGCCCGGAGCGCGCTCCGGAGCACGCGCGCCCCGCTCGCCGGGCGCTGCCGATCGACGAGCAGCACGCCGAGATCGCGCGCGCGATCGCCGATGATCGGCCAGCTGCCGATCTCCTGCTTCGCGATGGCGGTGCAGGGGGTGAGCGACGCGAGGAGGATCGGATCGAGGTAGCTGACGTGGTTGGCCACGACCACGAACGGCGACGCAGGGAGCGCGCCGGTCACGCGGACGCGCAGGCAGTGCAGCGCGCACAGGTCCCGGGCGATCCCGTGGAGGAGGCGCGCCCTCTCGCGGTGGCGCGAGGCGGGCAGCGTGGGGAGCAGGCTGGTCCGGAACACGGCGTCGAGCGCGAGCCCCATCACGCCGGAGACCCGGCTGGCGATGGAGAGCGCCTCGGTCCAGGGCCGATCGCCCGCCGCCGGCGCGCGGCGGCCGTGGTCGAGCGGAGCGGTGGTCGTCATGGTCCGTCGGCCTCAGGCCACCGCGGCGATGCCGCCGCTCTCCGCCGCGCGCGGCTCCTTCGCCTCGGCCTGGCGATCGACGAGCCCCACCTTCTCGAAGCGGGCCCGGAGCGCCATGAACGCGTCGCGATCGATGCGCGAGATGATGCGCGGGTGTCCGGTTCCATAGAAATCGGGGCGGACCTCGATCTCCTTGGCGCCGAGCATGGCGTGGAGCGCCCGCGCGGCGTGGTTGTCCTCCTCGACGGTGAACCAGCACGACTCCGCCCATCCGAGGATCGACCCGACGAACGCGCGGAGCAGCGTGTGCGTCGCGCGGGAGCCCTGATACTCGGGCAGGACGGCGAGGGTCGTGCAGTAGACCTCCTTGCCGCGCGTGAAGGAGAGCAGGTAGCCCGCGGGCCTCCCCGCGGCCTCGACCATGAAACAAGAGTCCTTGAAGAAGTCGCAGCAAAGACGGATGTAATACCGCCCGAGCTCCCCTTCGCCCGCGCCGCCGAAGAGGGCCGTCTCCAGTTCCATCAGAGTCGAAAAGTCATCGCCTCGGAGCGTGCGCGCCACATAACGGCTCATTGTTGCGCCTCCTTATTTCAATTGAATCGTTGCTGTGGGCGCAGCATGCCGGGACTCCGTGGAGAACACGTCACAGGACCCCCGAGGTTGAGAGACACGTCGGGGGCGATGGCGCGTCAAGATGGCTGGGGAATCGCGTACGGAAGGTGCCAGGGCGGCAATGTCATCGTGGCCTGAGGCGCTCTGCCGCCGTGGACGGGAGTGCGAGCGCGAGGCCGGCGAAGGCCCGGGCGGTGTCGAGGAGCGCGGCGACGCCCGAGGACGCGCGCCATCCGCCGGTCACGCCGGTCCAGTGCTTCATGGGCACGAAGATGTTGCCGTCGGTGTGCGGCGCCGCGCGATCCAGGAAGGTCGCGCGGAGCGTGTACGCCGCGAGCAGCCGCTCCATGAGGCCCGGGAAGGCGACGAACGCCGCGGCGGTGATGCGGCCGGCGGCGCCGACGTATACATCGCGCCGCGGCCGCTCGGCGAGGGAGACCATCGCCGCCGCGACCCGCTCGGGGTCGACGATCGGCCGGATCGGCTGGACGGCGTGGCCGGTGAAATTGCCGGCGTGCTGGTAGATCGGGGTGTCGATCGTCGCGGGCAGGAGGTTGCAAACGTGGATGTCCGGCGTGCTGGAGAGCTCCTGTCTCAAGCAGGACGTGAGGCCGAGGACCCCGAACTTGGAGATCACGTAGGCGCTCATGGTCGGCGCGCCGAACTTGCCAAGAACGGAGACGTTGTTGATGAGCACCCCGGCGCCCTGCGCGCGGAAACAGGGCAGCACCGCCCGCGCCCCGTGCACATAGCCGAGCAGGTTCGTCTCGATGACCTGGCGGTAGGCCTCGTAGGGCGCCTCGTCCGCGCGCGCGTAGAGGAACACGGCGGCGTTGTTGACCCAGACGTCGATCCTGCCAAACACCTCGACGGCGGCGCGGGCGAGCGCTCGGACGGCGTGCTCGTCCCTCACGTCCGTCGGGACGGCGAGCGCCGACGCGCCGACGCTGGCGCACTCGGCGGCGACCTCCTCGAGGGCCGCCTCGTCCCGAGCGGCGATGACGACCCGCGCGCCGCGCCTCGCGAACGCGAGCGCCGCCGCCCTGCCAATGCCCGAAGATGCCCCGGTGATAACGACCACCGCATCGCGAATGCACTTCCGCATGACTGGCCCCCTCCCGCGCGGTCTTTCCCTCGCCGAGAGGAGAGCAAGGCGCGGGCCATCAGGGCCCGGGGGCCGGGTCGGATGTGGCCGCGGAGCTCGATTGAAACGGCGAGCGTGGTGGATGGATGAAGAATTTTAAACGCAAAGTCGCAAAGGCGCGAAGACGCAAGGAGAAGAAGAAACAAATCTTTCTCTCTCCCTTGCGCCGTTGCGTCTTTGCGCCGTTGCGTTTTTTTTCTTCTCTCTCTTCAGCCGTAGAAGGGCTTCCCGGTCCTCGCCGCCTCGACGAGCGCCGGTGCGGGCGTCCAGCGCTTGCCGAAGCGGCGCTCGTAGATCTCGATGCGGCGGAGCACCTCCGCGGCGCCGAGGCTGTCGACGTAGCGGAACGGCCCGCCGCGGAACGGCGGGAAACCCAGGCCGAAGATCGCGCCGATGTCGCCGTCGCGCGGGCTCCGGAGGATCCCCTCGCCGAGGCAGTGCAGCGCCTCGTTCACGAGCTGGAGCGAGCAGCGCAGCTGGATCTCCTCGACCGGCACCGGCGGGCTGTCCTTCGCCCTCGGCACCGGCAGCCCGAGCACGCCATAGACGCCCTCGTCGGCGTGCTTGCCCTTGCCCTTCTTCTTCGCCGCCGCGCCGTACAGGTACATCCCGCGCTCGTTCTTGCGGCCCCTCCGGTCGTCCGAGACCAGCCTGGCCATCGTGGGAGGCGGCGCGAGGCGGTCGCCGAACGCCTCGAGCATGATCGGGCCGACGTGCGCCGCCACGTCGATGCCCACCTCGTCGAGCAGCGCGAGCGGGCCGACCGGCCAGCCCCACGCGACGAGCGCCGCGTCGACCTGCTCGATCGCGACCCCCTCGGCGAGCAGCCAGCTCGCCTCGTTCATGTACGGCCCGAGGATCCGGCTCGTGTAGAAGCCGACCCCATCGTTCACGACGATGACCGTCTTGCCCTGGCGCTTGCCGACCGCCACCGCCGTCGCGACCACCTCGGGCGACGTCGCCTCGGTCCGGATGACCTCGAGCAACGGCATCTTGTGCACCGGGCTGAAGTAGTGCATCCCGACCACGTTCTCCGGCCGCTTCGACACGGCCGCGATCCGCGAGATCGGGATCGACGACGTGTTCGACGCGAAGATCACCCCATCCTTGCCGTGCTGCTCGACGTCCCGCAGGACCGCGTGCTTCACGGCGAGATCCTCGAACACCGCCTCGATCACGAGATCGGCGCTCCGGAGGCCCGAGGCGTCCGTGGTCGCGGTGAGCAGCGCGAGCTTCTCGTCGCGCTCGAGCGGCGTGAGCTGCTTCTTCTTCACCCGCTCGCCGAGGATGTCGGCCACGTACTTGAGCCCGCGGCCGATCGACGCGTCGTCGCGATCCCGGAGCCGCACGGAGATGCCGGCGTTCAGGCTGACATAGGCGATGCCGGCCCCCATCAGGCCGGCGCCGATCATCGCGATCTTCTCGACCTTCCTCGGCTGCACGGCGGGGTCGTCCACGCCGGTGTCCTTCTTCATCGCGTTCGTCGCGAAGAAGAGCTCCATTAGCCGGTGCGCCGTGCTCGACGCGACGAGCTCGCCGAACGCGCGCGCCTCGACCTCCTTCGACGCCTCGAAGCCCTTCTCCGCATAGGTCCTCAGCACGTCGATGATCCGCTCGGGCGCCGGGTAGTGCCCGCCGGTCTTCTTGCGCGTCTGCCGCGCTGCCTGCTGGAAGAGCAGGGCACGGCCGATCGGGTTCCGCTCCAGGGCCGCGCGGGTGAGCGCGGCGGAGTCGAGCTTCGGCGCGCTCGCCCGCCTGGGCCGGAACGGCGGGCCGGCTTCGACACGCGCGAGCTTGAGGGCGAGCGCCGCGGCCGTCTCCCTCAGGATGGCCGCGGGGACGACGTCGTCGGCGACGCCGAGCTGCCGCGCCTTCGAGGGGCGCATGTTCTTGCCGGTGAGGCCGTGGTCGAGCGCCGCCTTCAGGCCGGCGCGCTCCGCGAGCCGCTGGAGCCCGTTGATCCCGGGGAGCAGGCCGAGCTGCACCTCGGGCAAGCCGAGCACCGTCTTCCGGTCGTCGCTCAGCACCCGGGCGTGGCAGGCGAGCGCCACCTCGAAGCCGCCGCCGAGCGCGGCGCCGTGGACCGCGGCGACGATCGGCTTCGGCGAGCGCACGATCCGCAGGATCGCCTCGTGACCGGCACGGCACATCGCCTCGGCCTGGGCCGCCGTGGCGACGCCCTTCAGCATCTCGATGTCGGCGCCCGCGATCCAGGTGTCGGCCTTGCCGGACACGAGGATCGCCGCCTTGATGAGCGGGTTGCTCGCGATCTGGCCCGCGATCCGCTCGAGATCGCCGGTGAACGTGGGCTTCAGCGTGTTGACCGCCTCGCCCGGGACATCGTAGGTGACGACGGCCACGCCGTCGGGGCGCACCTCGAGGGAGAGCGGGCTCGCGGCCGCGGGGGCCGGCGTGGCGGCGGCGGATGTCGTCGTCATGCGGCCTCCAGGACGACGGCAGCGCCGAGGCCGCCCGCCGCGCAGACGGTGAGGAGCGCGTGATGCCCGCCGCGCTTCTTGAGCTCGCGGAGCGTGGAGAGGACCATGCGCCCTCCCGTGGCCGCGAAGGGGTGCCCGAGCGCGATCGAGCCGCCGTTGACGTTGAGCTTCTCCGGATCGATCTCGCCGACGGGGGCGGACCGGCCGAGCTTCTCCGCGGCGAACGACGGCGACGCGAGCGCCTTCAGGTTGGACGCGACCTGGGCGGCGAAGGCCTCATGCATGTCGACGAGGTCCATGTCGGCGAGCGAGAGGCCGGCGCGCTCGAGCGCCCGCGGCACGGCGAGCACCGGGGCCATCAGGAGCTGCCAGCCAGGGTCGACCGCCGCGTAGGACCACGACTTGACGTACCCGAGCGGCTGGTAGCCGAGCGCCTTGGCCTTGCCCTCGCGCATCAGGAGCAGGGCGCTCGCCCCGTCGGTGAGCGGCGACGCGTTGCCCGCGGTGATCGTGCCGTGCCGCCGATCGAAGGCCGGCGACAGCTTCGCGTAGGCGTCGAGGGTCGAGTCGTCCCGGACCACGTTGTCGCGCTCGACCGGCTTGTCGTAAGGCGGGGGGATCACGTGCATGACCTCGGCGGCGTAGGTGCCGTCACGCCAGGCGCGCGCGGCGTTCGTGTGCGAGCGGTGGGCGATCGCGTCCTGCTCGGCGCGCGAGATGCCGTTCTGCTTCGCCATCTTCTCGGCGGCCTCGCCCATCTGCTCGCCCGTGGTCGGCTCGCGCGAGAAGCCCGGGATCGGGGGCACGAGGTCCTTCAGCGAGAGGCGGGAGAGGATCTCCAGTCGGGCGCCGAGCGTCCTGGCCTTCTGGAAGTCGGTCAGCGCGGAGGCGAGCTTCCGGGAGACGCCGAGCGGCACGTCGCTCATGCTGTCGGCGCCGCCGACGAGGGCGACGTGGTGCTGGCCGGCGAGCATCGCCTCGGCGGCGCTCGTCATGGCCTGGAGCGACGTGGCACACGCGCGCGAGACGCTGTAGGCGTCGATGTCCTTGGGCAGGCCGGTGCGCAGCACGACCTCGCGCGCGATGTTGAGCCAGTCGAGCGTCGGCACCACCTGGCCGTAGACGACGAGCGTGACGTCGCGCGGGGTCACCTCGCTCCTCTGGAGGAGCTCCTTGACCACCGTGGCGGCGAGATCGACGGTGCGCAGCGCTTTGAGCGCCGTCCCCGCCTTGGTGAACGGCGTGCGCAGCCCGGCAACGACCGCCACCCGGTCCTTGCCCCCCTTCCCATTCTTGCCTGAAGCCATGTCGACTCCTCTGCTGCCGGAGAGCCCATCGCGAGCCCGCCCCGCGCGCCCCGCGCAGCCCCCCGGATCCCGGCGTGCCAGCGCACACCGGTTGGGGTAATTCCCTTAGGTGCGCTAACGCGGCGTGTCAACCGTGGGCGGCGAGGGCGTCGCAGGCGGCGAGGTGCTCCACGAGAAAGCGACGTGGGAGGAAGAACGGTTGGGACAGCCTGGGCGCTAATTTGGCCCACGCCTGAGCTTGCCGGTAGCGTGGTTGGCCATGCGGAAACTCATTCTATGCAGTGCGTTGCTCTGCAGCGCTCCGGCGCTCGCGGGGTGTGCGACATTTGCAAGCGACTCGGCGCCCGCGGCGCCGGGTTATGTGTATGTGGCCGGTCACAAGAACAACCAGCCTGCGATGTGGATGTGCCCTGACGCGCCGGGCAAGGCGGAGTGCACCGAGGTCGAGGTAACGACGGAGGCGGGCGAATGAAGCGTTCTTTGATTTTCGGGCTCTTGCTCGCGAGCTTCGGCGCGATCGGCTGTCAGGGGAGCTACACGAGCATCCGGCAGATCGACGGGACGCGGTACCACGTCACGCGCACGAAGCAGGGCTTCTTCAACGCGTACGGCACCGTGTTCGACTGCCAGGCCAAGGGCGACGCGATGACGTGCGTCGAGATCAGCGATCTGTGAGCTCCGCGCGGGAGCGCTGCTCCTCGCAGGGTTTCTAGAAGAATAAAAACGCAAAGGCGCAAAGACGCAAAGACGCAAAAGGAGATCGAGAAGAATTTTTTTCTCGCTTCTTCTTGCGACTTTGCGCCTTTGCGTCTTTGCGTTTCATTCTCTCTCTGTCGCTCCGGCTCGCGCGTCACCGGCAGCCGCGCCTGCTCACGCCTCGCGCAGGAAGGCCTCGAGCAGCGCCGCCGAGACGTCGAGGAGATCGCGCTCGGTCACGATGCCCACGAGCCGCTCGCCCGCGACGACGGGCAGGCAGCCGACGCGGTGCTCGCGCATCATCCGCATCGCCTCCAGCGTCGGCGTGTCCGGCGCGACGGTCACGGGGTCGGGCCGCATGATCGACGCGACGGTGGGCGGCGCGGAGCCGCTCGGCGCCGCCGCGGCGCCGCGGGCGACGAGCCGGAGCAGCGCACGGTGAGAGACGACGCCGACGAGCCGGCCTTGCTCGTCCTCGACCGGGACGTGGCGCACGTGCCGCCAGTCCATGACGCTCGCGGCGAAGTCGACGATGTCGGTGGGCCGCACCGTGAACAGATCGGTCGACATGAACTGGCCGACGGTCCGGTAGCTGTCGCGCACGAGGTCCAGGTCGTCCTCGAGCGCGGCGGGCTCCCACGCGTGCACCGGGCGCCCGGCCCCCCCGCCCCGGGCCTCCTCCTGCTGGTGGGCGAGCATCGCGGCGCAGAGGGCGCGGCTCCGCCGCTCCGGGGTGCCCCGCCCGGCCATGGCCGCGAGCGAGCCGAGCGCCCACTGCGCGCCCGTCTGGCCGCTGCGGACCCGCTCCTCGACGACGCCGAGGTACCGGTCGACGTCGGCGGCGTCGATGCCCGCGGCCGAGAGGCCCGCCCGGGCGGCGGGGAGGAGGTGCGAGAGGATGAGCTCCGGGGCAGGGAGGCTCCGGCCGCCGAGCCACGTCAGCTGCGCCTTGAGGCCGTGGCGGGCCGCCGCGAAGAAGTTCGCCTTGGCGTCCTCGAACGGCATCTCGAGGTCGATGCGCGGGTGCTCGGCGGCGAGGCCGGTCATCAGGCCGAAGAAGAAGGCGGCGTTCGCGACCTCGTCGAGGACCGTGGGCCCCGAGGGCAGCGCGCGGCTCTCGATGCGCAGGTGCGCGACCCCGGCCAGGGCGCCGTAACAGGGGCGGTTCCAGCGGTAGACGGTGCCGTTGTGGACCCGCAGGGCCTTGAGGTCCGGCACCTCCCCGCGCGCGAGCACGGCCGCGGGGGGCTCGCCGGGATCGGCTGTCATGATCACGCGGAACCGCGCGATGTCCTCGCGGAAGAGATCGAGCACGCCGCCCTGCACCCAGCCGTCGCCGAAGTGGACGCGGGGCCTGTGCTGCCGGCCCTCGAGCGTGTTCGGGCGGGTGTCGACCGAGGTCTCGAAGAGGGCGATCCGGGTCTCGTGCCAGAGCCTCTGCCCGAGGAGCAGCGGCGAGTTGACCGCGGCGGCGAGGACGGGCGCGGTCACCGCCTGCGCGAGGTTGTAGAGCGACGCGAACTCCCGCGCCCCGACCTGGAGGTGGACCTGGAAGCTCGTGTTGCACGACTCGAGCAGGATGTTGTCGTGGGTCATCTCGAGCTCGTCGAGCCCGTGGATCGAGACGCGGAAATCGCCCTGGCGCAGCCGCAAGAGCGCGCGGTTGAGCTCGTGGTAGCGAGGCGCCGGCGTGAGGTTCTCGAGGCGGAGGTCGCCGGCGCGCAGGGTGGGGAGGATGCCCGTGAGCAGGACGTCGGCGCCGACGGCGCGCGCGGCCTCGGCCGCCCGCCCGATGACCTCCGAGAGCTCGGCCTCGAGCCGCCGCAGGCAGTCGCCGCCGAACGGGAGCGGGGTGAGGTTCGCCTCCAGGTTGAAGCGAGCGAGCTCGGTCGTGAGCCGATCGTCGGCGGCCCGCTCGAGCACCTCCAGCGCGAGCGGGGCGGGCCGGAGCGCGCGGTCGACGAGGAACATCTCCTGCTCGGCGCCGATGCGGCGCACGCCGGACTCGATGCGATCCTCCAGGAGGAGGCGCTCGAGCGCCTCCACGTCGTCGAGCAGCGCCCGCATGAACGCCTTGTGCTGCTCCTCGCTCGCCTGCTCGGAGACGTGCTGCTCGCCCATGGTGATCGCCCCGCCTTTCGCTCGCTCCCGCTCCAGGGAAGCCTACGACGGCGAGCGGCAGGGGGCGCGGGGGGATCCCCCGGCGGGACGGCGGGCGTCTGGCTGGGCGCGGGCGGCGGGGCGGCGGGCGAAGGCGCGCGACGCGGTCAGAAGCTGCGGCCGGCCGCGAGCCGCAGGGTGGCGACCTTGTCCTCGGCAAGGCCGAACCCGAGCGGCGCGTCGAGCGCCACGAGCAGCCCTGCCCGGGCGTAGTAGCCAGGCTGCTTCAGCGTGTAGGTGAAGAACGGCTCCATCGCGAGCTGCATCTTGTCGTCGCGGGTGAGCGTCAGCGCGGCCTGGAGGCGGAGCCCGCCGCCGTAGGGGCCTCGGCCGCGCAGCTCGAGTTCGTCGCCCTGCTCGACCACGAGCTCGACGCCGGCCTTGCTGGTCGGAAGGGCGAACATCACCGCGGTGTCCGCGCGGTAGACGAGCCGCGCGGCGAGCTCCGCCTCGACGCCGCCGCGGACCTTCAGGGGAAGGTGCCCGGCGGTGAGCCGGTGCAGGTCGAAGGACGCGCGCGCGGGGGCGGTCGCCTGCAGCGTGGCGCGGGCGTCGGCGTCGGGGGCGCTGAGGACGGGGATCGAGAGCGCGCCGCCGCCGAAGACGGTGAGCTTGCGCGAGAGGGCGCGCGCATAGTGGGCGCCGACCGTGGGGTTGCCGAAGAGAAGGCTGCCGGCGCTGCTGCTCTCGTCGACGCCGAGCCGGGTCGACCGGAACGAGGCGGAGACGTCGCCATAAGCGAGCGGGAGATCCACCTCGAGGTGGAGCCGGCCGAACCACTCGAGCTGACCTCGGAGATCGAAGGTCAGCCCGAACGTGCTCACCTCGGACGTGACATCGTCCATGGCCCATGAGGCCGACTTGCTCAGGACGTCGAGCTCGAGCTCCGCACGCGATCCCTGGGATTTAGCCCAGCTGTTCTTTTCTGCCGGAGCGGCAGGGGGTGCCGTGAGCCAGAGCGAGAGCAGGAGAGCGGAGGAGAGCAGCGATCTCGCGTTCAATCAGGCCCACCTGCGAGGATTACCATGGCTCGGCTCGGCCGTGGTTATCGAACGGCACCCTCGGCGCCCGCGGCCTCCTCGTCGTCGTCCTCCTCGTCGTCGTCCTCCTCCTCGTCCTCGTCGTCGTCAGCGTCGCCGTTGCCATCGAACAGCAGGGAGGGAGCGCCTTCGTTGCCGTGCTCCGCGAAGATCGCGTCAGCGGCGATGACGAGCTCCTCCATGCGGTCGGCGTCGACGGGGCCGTACACGGCGAGCGCCATGGCGCGATCCTGCACGAACAGCCACGCGTCGGGGAAGTCGAGCAGGGCGTCGCGGATGCTCTTCGAGAGCCACCGGCCGATGGCCTTCGCTTCGGGTCCCTCGACAAGGAACTGCTCCATGAACTCCGGGTCCTTCTTGAACTGGACGCCGGTGTTGGGGGCACGCCTGCCATCGACGATGGGCAGCGGGCACACGGTGAGCCGGGGCCCGGCCTTGGCCAGCTTTGTGAGGACCACCTGGTACTCGCTGCCGTTCTTCGCGTCCGGGCCCACGACCGCGACGTAGGCGAGCTTCGGGACGAGCTCGTAGCGGGCGAGGACCGCGCCGCCGCCCGTCTCCTGCAGCGTGTGCGCGAGGCTGGACGGCAACGAGCGCACCGGACGAGGGCCGTCGCCGTCGGCGTCGGCCTTTTGGCCGCCGGGCTTCGCGCCGGGACGGGCCGGGGCCGCCTCGGGGGTCATCAGGGCGCGCCAGCGCGCGAGCTCGCGGTCGCGCCTCGCCTCGTGCCGACCGCGCAAGCCGGTCAGGAACCAGACGACGAGCAACGCAAAGGGACCTACGTACCAGAGCCAGGGCATGGGGCGGCGATGCTAGCAAACCTCGCGGAGCTGCGGTGGGGTCGCGCGCGCCCGCGGTGAGGCGCGGCTGTCGTGGCGAGCCTCCCCGCGAAGCGGCGAGGGGCAGCTATCGTGGCGAACCTCGCCGCTTCGCGGCGAGGGGCGGCTATCGTGGCGAACCTCGCCGCTTCGCGGCGAGGTTCAGGGCGCGGGGGCCGGAGCGGCGTCGTCCGGCCGCTCGAAGACGCACCAGTAGCCGTTCTTGCTGTGGCGCACCATCCCGGCCACCTCGTACACGCCCCGGAAACGCCGGTCCTTGCGGAGCTTCTCCTGCGCCGGGAACGGGAGCTTGTCGCACGTGTCGGCGCCGCCGACGAACACGAAGTAGCGCGGCATCTTGTCGAAGACGTGCTGCACGTAGCCGGGGCCCGTCTTGCGCGTGTAGCCGCCCGGGAGCTTGGAGATCACGGGATCGACGAGGCCGAGGAGATCGAGCACCGGGTAGTCGGTCACATACCCGATGTACCCGATGTCGCCCACGGCGACCTCGCCGGGCTTGCCGTGCTCCTTGAACCAGTTGGCCACGCCGCCCGCGGCGCTGTCCCAGAACCGCTTCTCGTCGTCGAGGATCCGGTGCTGGGCGCGCTCGATCCGCTGCGCCCGGAAGACGCCCAGCGCGACGAGGCAGCCGAGCGCGAGCACGCCGGCCCCCGCGGCGAGGGCGATCGCCCCGCCCTCGGGCGCGTCCGCGGCGCGGGCCGAGAGCTGGGCGAGCAGCGGCTCGAGCAGCGCGCGCGCGCCGAGGCCCGCGAGGAGGAAGCAGAACGGCTCGAACGGGCTCATGAAGCGGTAGTACGGCATCCAGTCCCCGCCCACGAGGAGCACGTAGCCGCCCACCGCGAGCGCGAGGGCCGCGACGCAGAGCGCGTCGCGGTGGCGCGCGACGATCGCCACGCAGAGGCCGAAGAGCCCGAGCAGCAGCGCCGGCCACGTGTGCTCCGCGTACTCCGCGAGGTAGCGCTGCCCCCCGGCCAGCTGCTCCGCGAGGCTGCCGGTCTTGGCGCTCAGCGTGTTCGGCAGCCACGTGCCGTAGTAGCTGTGCCGCCAGAGCATGTGGCACGCGATGGGCGCGGCGAAGACGACGCCGCGGAGGAGGTTCTGCCGCCCGAAGAAGCGCAGGCCGAGGAAGAGCATCGGTATGCCGATGAACAACGGCGCTTCCGGGCGCGTCAGGCCAGCGAGCCCGAAGACGAGGCCCGAATACGGGAAGCCGGTCCCCCGGTCGCGCTCGCGGAACATCATCTCGGTGCCCGCGAGGACGAGCAGGACGAACAGCGGCGTCTCCAGGCCGAAGACGGCATATCCGCTCTGCACGATCGAGCTCGCGAACAGCCACGTGGCGATGCAAGGGACCGCGCCGTGAGGGCGGAGCCGGGCCGAGAGGAGGTAGAGCGCGCCGAGCGAGCCGCAGGCGGCGAGCCCGCCGAGCACCTTGGCGACGACGTCGGGGTCGAGGCCGACCTTGATGCCGCCCGCGAGCAGCAAGGTCCAGAGGAAGTTCGTGTACCCCTCGATGCGCTCGCCGGCGTTGTAGACGAGCCCGAGGCCCCTGGCGAAGTTGCGCGCGTACCGGTACGAGATGTACGCGTCGTCGATCGTGAACGAGCGCACGCGCACCATGTTCACGACGAGGAGGAACGCCGGCAACACGAGGCCGAACGCGAGGTGCAGGCGCTCGGAGAGCGGCGCGCCTCGCAGCCAGTCGCGCAAGCGTCTGGCCGGGGGCGCGCCTTCGACGACGCCGTCGCCCGCCGCTTCCATGTCGCCGTCGGCCTCGCCGCTCGGAGGGGCGACCCCGAGTTGCCCGTGCTCTGCTTCTTCCGGTTCCAGGAAAGCCATGTGAAGCCTCTCCCTACCATGGATGGTTCATGTCGGGGTCGTTTCTTGGTCGAGGCGCTCATCCCAGCTATCCTCGCGACATGCGTGCAGTCATTGTCGCTCTTGCCGCCTCCTCCGCGCTTCTCGTCGCGCCCCCTGCGCTCGGTGCCCGAGGCGTGCCGTGCGGTTTCTATGGCATCGATCCAGGGGCGCCCGTCGACGCAGGGGAGGTGATCCTCGACGACGATCAGGCGAAGCGGCTCGCGCGGGCGGGCGCCGGCGCCGTGCGCGTCGAGTTCCTGCTCGATGACGCCGAGGCGTGGGACGACGACAAGCTCGAGCAGTACGACGCCATCATCGACGCGGCGCGCGCCGCCGGCCTCGAGCCGGTCGGGCTCCTCTCTCACCGCACGATCGGAGAAGGACAGGACGTCTGGAATGACGATCCGGACCGGGACGGCGACAACGCGTACGTGGAGGCGTTCGCCGAGACGGCAGAGGCGCTCATGACGAGGTACGCCGGGGACGTCGTCCAGTGGGAGATCTGGAGTCAGCCGAACTGCTCCGAGCTCCCCGACCCTGCGCTCGACCCGGAGCACGCCGGCTGCACCTTCATCCTGCCCCGGGTGCTCGCGCAGATCCTCGCCCAGATCCGCATCCGCAACGAGGCGCTCTTCAACGTCGACGCGCTGTCGCTGACCACGGGCGGCCTGCTCGCCTCGGACGACGCGGCCGCGCCGTTCTCGGGGGTCGATTACCTGCGCGAGCTCTACGCGCAGCCGGCGTGGGACGATCTCGAGGCGCGCTTCGGCCAGCGGACGCCGTGGTCTCGCCTCGGTCAACAGCTGTTCTTCCATCAGAGCACCGAGGTCGATCCGGTGACGCTCAACGATTATCTCGACGCGCTGCGCGACCTCGCCGACGAGGAGGGGGACGAGAGCCCCTTCGCGGTGACCGGGATGGCGTGGTCGAGCGCGCTCGCCGGTGAGGAGCTCCAGGCGGCGAACCTGACAACGTCGTTCGAGCTCCTCTCGGAGCGCGACGACGTCGCCGGCGTGGTCTGGGCCAGCTTCCAGGACGCGCCGCTCGACGAGCAGCCCTTCGGCCTCGTCGACGAGGTCGGCGTGGAAAAGCTCGCGCTCGCCGCGTTCAGCGAGGCCGCCGACAACTGCGAGCCGACGGAGCAAGGCGGGGGGACGGGGAGCGGCGGCGGGGGGAGCGGATCGAGCGGCGGCGGTGTTGCTGCCGGCTCGCCGCCCGGCAGCAGCGGACAGGTGGGGCGGCCGATCGACGGAAAGCGGCGCGCGAGCTCCTGCAGTTATGCTGTTGGCGCAACCAGCGGAGGCGGAACGCGGCCATGTGTGGGTTGGCTCACATTGTTCGCGATCGGCGCGATCGCGATGGTGCGCTGCCGCCGCGTCATTTGAAGGCAACTCGAGCGCTCTCGTCGCCGACAGGTGAGGCATGCCTCACAGCTCGGCGCGCTTCGCGCGGCGGATGGCCGTGCACGTCGGACTTTTGCTCTTCACTGGTTGCGGGCACGACGGCGCGGGCGATCGCTTCGGCGTCTGCGGCGATGGCGTGGTCGACGAGGGCGAGGTGTGCGACGACGTCAATACCGCGGAGGGCGACGGCTGCTCGCCGACGTGCCAGCGCGAGGAGCCAGCGGCGCCCCGCTGCGGCGACGGCGCGCTCGACGCGGGCGAGGCGTGCGACGATGGCAACACGGCGGCCAGGGACGGCTGCTCGGCGGCGTGCGAGATCGAGGTGCCCCCGCGCTGCGGTGACGGCGCCATCGATCCGGGGGAGCAGTGCGACGACGGGGACGTCGCGACGGGCGACGGCTGCGAGGTCGATTGCACGAAGACGCCGGCCGAGGAGACCGTCTGCGAGGAGCTTTTGCCGCTCGCGCAGGGGACGTGCGAGGTCGTTGCCGGCGCGGGCGCGACGCTGATCCGGGGCGTCGTGCTGGCCCCGGGCAGGGTGTACCGGGGCGGGCGGGTGCTCGTGGACGAGGGGGGCGCGATCGCGTGCGTCGGCTGCGATTGCGAGGCGGCGGGCGCGACGGAGATCATGTGCCCGACCGGCGTCGTCTCCCCGGCGCTGATCAACACGCATGATCACATCACGTACACGCAGAACAGCCCGTATACCCCGACCGAGGAGCGCTATGAGCACCGGCACGACTGGCGCACCGGCAACAACAAGCACACGAGAATCGACACGCCCGGCATGGCTGACCAGGCGCAGATCCGCTGGGGCGAGCTCCGCTTCCTGATGGGCGGCGCGACCTCGATCGTGGGCTCGGGGAGCGCGCCAGGCCTCCTCCGGAACCTGGACCGGGCCGACCAGGAGGGCCTGGGCCAGAACGCGGTCCATTTCGACACGTTCCCGCTCGACGACACGGGCGGCCGCGAGCTCGTGAGCGGTTGCGGCTACTCGGCCGACATGGTGACAGGGGAGGACGTCGAGGGAGAGGACGCCTATTGCCCGCACGTCGCCGAGGGGATCGATGCGTCGGCGCGCAACGAGTTCGTCTGCCTGAAGGCGGAGCCGAACGACGTGCTCGAGCCGCAGAGCGCGTTCATCCACGGGATCGGCCTGACCGCGCCCGACTACGCGGCGATGGCGGCGGAGGGCACGGCGCTCATCTGGTCTCCCCGCTCCAACATCACGCTTTACGGCGACACCGCCGTGGTCACCGCCGCCGCCCGCCTCGGGGTGCAGATCGCGCTCGGCACCGACTGGATCGCGACCGGATCGATGAACCTTTTGCGCGAGCTCCGGTGCGCGGCGGCGCTCAACGAGGCGTATTACGACGGCTTCTTCACCGATGAGGAGCTGTGGAGGATGGTCACCGGAAGCGCCGCCGCGGTCACCGCGACGGACGACGTGATCGGCGCGCTGTCCACGGGGAAGGTCGCCGACATCGCGATCTTCGACGGCAGAGAGCGCGAAGGCCACCGCGCTGTCGTCGCCGCCGATCCCGAGGACGTCGTCCTCGTGATGCGCGGCGGAAAGGTCCTGTATGGCGACGCGGCCGTGGTGTCCGCGGTCCGGGGCGCGGGCGCATGCGACGCGGTCGATGTGTGCGGCGTGTCGAAGCAGGTCTGTCTGCGGGACGAGATCGGGATGACGCTGGAGGACCTCGAGCAGCAGGCGGGCGAGATCTACCCGGCCTTCTTCTGCGGCGAGCCCGAGGGCGAGCCGCTCTGCACCCCGTCGCGCGCGGAGAGCGCGCCCCTGAACGCCTCGGTGAACGGCTCGACTGTCTACACCGGGCAGCCGACGGACGCGGATCTCGACGGCGACGGCATCGAGAACGGCGCGGACGACTGCCCGAGCGTCTTCAACCCGATCCGGCCGCTCGACGACGGGCTCCAGGCCGACTTCGACGGCGACGGCGACGGGGACGCCTGCGACGCGTGCCCGCTCGACGCGGGCAGCACGCTCTGCTCGCCGCCGGACCCGAACGACGCCGACAACGACGGCGCGCCGAACGGCGCGGACAACTGCCCGAACCTCCAGAACCCCGGTCAGGCCGACGCGGACGGCGACGGCAAGGGCGACCCGTGCGACCTGTGCCCGGACCAGGCGAACCCAGGGGCCCTGGGCTGCACGGTGGCGATCTACGATATCAAGGACGGCACGCGCGCGGAGGGCGAGACGGTGGCCCTGGAGAACGTGCTCGTGACCGGGAAGCACGCGAGCGGCTTCTTCGTGCAGGCGAAGCCGGGCGACCCGGGGTACGCGGGGCCGGCGCACTCCGGCGTCTACGTGTACAGCCCGCAGAACTCGGTGCTGGTCGGCGATCGCGTGCGGATCGCGATCGCGGTGATCGCGAATTACTTCGGGCAGATCCAGCTCGGGTCCGCCGTGGTCGAGGTGATCGCGTCGCTCGGCGAGGCGGCGCCGGCGCCGGAGCCCGTCGCGCCGGCCGACATCGCGGCGGGCGGCGCGCGCGCCGCCGAGCTCGAGGGGGTCCTCGTCGAGGTGGAGGACGTCACGGTGATCGGGCTCGATACGATGGTTCATGAATTCGTCGTCACAGGCGATCTGCGCGTGGACGACCTCCTGTACCGGTCCAGCCCCTTCCCGGCGGAAGGCCAGCATTTCGCGAGCATCCGCGGCATCCTCACCTACCGGAACCACGACGCGAAGGTCGAGCCGCGCGGCGTCGATGATCTCGTGACGACCCTCGGGGCGGTGGCCGCGACGGCAGGGCTCGTGATCAACGAGGTGGATTACGATCAGCCTGGCGGAGATGGAGCCGAGTTCATCGAGATCTACAATGGCGCCGGCGCACCCGTGGATCTCACGGGCCATGCGCTCGTGCTGGTCGATGGATCCAGCAGCGCGCCCTCCGCCTACAGAACGCTCGATCTGGGCTCCGCCGGTACGCTCGCGGCTGGCCAGTACCTCGTCGTCGGCAGCACGGCGGTGGTCGGCACCGACACCATGCCAGGCGTCGTGGCGGAAGGTGCGGTGACGATCGCCTTCTCGGGCGCGCAGACCGACCGGATGCAGAACGGGGCTTCCGACGGGATCGCGTTGATAAACACCATGACAGGGGCCGTGATCGACGCGCTCTCCTACGAGGGGAGCATCCCCGCCGTCACGATCGGGGGCGCCAGCGTGAGCCTCGTCGAAGGCGACGCGTTGCCGGCCACGGTGGCGGACGGCGGCATGGCGGCTGGCTCGCTCTGCCGCCTGCCCGACGGGACGGACACGAACCAGGCCGCCGCCGACTGGGCGCGCTCCACGACGATCACCCCTGGTGCGGCGAACGTGCCGTGAGCCCGGCCGAGACGCTGCGCTCCTCGGCGCAGCGCACCTCGACGGCCCGCCGTTCGCCCGGCGCCACGCGGTCCACGCCGCGCGCGCCGGTGTCTTCGTCCTGTCGGCTGTGTCCGGAGAGAGTGAAGCGAATCAAGGAGGAATGGGCCGTGAGCGGGCGCTCACAGGCAGCCGCAGAGCGGGTCGCCCGCCTTGCACACGCACTTTCCGCCCTTCTTGGCCGGCGCCGCCGCGCTGGCGCCCCGCGCCGCGCTGGCGCCCCGCGCCGCCTTGCCGGACGTCGCCGCTCGGCCGCGGAGGGTTGCGGCCCCCTTGGTGGTCGACGTCTTTGCGTCGGCCACGTCCTCGCCCTGCGCCAGCGCCTTGGTCGCCTCCGTCGCCTTGTAATCGGAGAACGCCTTCTGCGCCTTCTCAGCGTCGCTCTTGGCGGCGTCGAGCGCGAGGGTAAGCTCGGTGATCTTCCGGTTGCGCTCGTCGAGCTGGAGGTTGAGCTGCGCGATCCTGTCCTGCTCGGCGACGCGGGCGGCCACCGCCTCGGCCTGAGCCGCCTCGGCCACCTTCACCTTGCCGGCGAAGGTGGTCACCGCGACCGCGGCCACGGCCGCCACGACCAGACCCACCCCGAACACGAACCGACCCCGCCGCTTCTGCCGCACGCCCTGGGCGATCGCCTCGAGCTCGCGTTCAAGGTCCCCCGAGGCCGACATGGGCGGCACGCTGGCAGCCACCGGCGCGATGCTGGCGGGCCCTCTCGTCCCCTGGTAGAGCACTCCCGGGCTTTGTTGCGTGTTCATCATCGCGCGCGACCTCCTCCTGCGTGAGCCATTCCTCCTCTAAGCAAGTGGGGGGCCTCTAAGCAAGTGTGGTGCCACGTGAGCGCGCCCCGACTTGGCACCGTGTGCATCGTCCGTGAAGCAAACAGCGGTGCAAAGCGAGGACTCACACCGCAAAGCGGTGGCTCGCACCGCAAAACGAGGACTCACACCGCAAAACGAGGACTCTCGAGGCGCTCCCGAGGAGAGTCGCGCGAGATCCGGGTGGATCACTTGTTCTGGTGCATGGATCGCTCACCGGACCTCGATGCGTCCCCTGGTCCGACGGAGGTCCTGCACCACGCGCCGGCAACACCGGTGCTGTCGGCGCGGAGGGAGGGCCGCCTCACGGCAGCGATCGGAAGCGCCCCGATCGAGCCAGCGATTCCGGCTACTTGCGGCCGTAGTCCGGCCACCGCCGCGTCCCCGCGGGATCCTCGTCGCGAGGTGGCCGTCAGGGCTTCAGCTTGGCGACGAAGGCGTCGGCGCCCCCGGAGCTCATCATCGGGTCCTGCCCGAGATCGATCCTGCCGCTGAAGCTGCCCGTCAGCGCGATGGCTCCCAGCTCATCCACGGCGACGGCCCGGGCGCGCTGCTCCGCCGCGTCGCCGAACGATTTGGCCCAGGCCGTGTCGCCGTTCGGAGCGAGCTTCGCGATGAAGGCGTCGTTGCCGCCGAGGGACTCGAGCCTCGGGCTCGGGGCGCCGAAGTCGATGGCGCTCTCGAACTCTCCGACGACGATGACGTTGCCCGCCTGGTCGGCCGCCACCCCCAGCGCCTTCTGATCTTCCGCATCCCCGTACAGACGGTTCCAGAGGTGCTTGCCCTCCGCGGTGAAGGCGGCGACGACCGCGTCCATTCCCCCGGCGTATCTCCGCGGCGCTCCGTCGAAATTGATCGTTCCCCCGGTGCTCCCTGCGACGACGATGTCCCCCTTCGCGTCCACCGCGACCGCGGCAAATTCCTGGCTCATGGTGTCGCCGAAGATCTTGGCCCAGAGCGGCGTCCCGTCCCCGTCGAGCTTCGCAATGAAGGCGTCGTCGCCCTGAGCATTGAGGAGCGTCGTCCCGAAGTTCACCCTGCCCGCGATGCGGCCGACCAGGACCACGCCTCCGTCGGGCGTGACGGCAGCGTCGTTCGCGACCTCAGCGGTCGTATCGCCGAAGTTCCTGCTCCAGGCGAAGTTTCCGAGGGCGTCCATCTTCGCGACGAAGATGTCCTCTCCACCTTCGCTCGTCAGGTGGTCCCCGCCCAGCTGTCGCCCGCCCAGCACGTCGGCCCAGTCGGTGAAGCTGCCAGCAACGACGATGTTGTCGTCCGAATCCACCGCGAGACCGTAAACTCTATCGACGCTCGGACCGGCGATGGTCTTGATCCAGTCCAGGGCGCCCTCTGCGTCGAGCTTCGCCACGAACACGTCCGAGCTGCCTCTGCTCGTGAGCGGCGTCCCGTCGAAGTTAAGTGTGTTTTCGAAGGTCCCGGCCAGAATCACGCCGCCGTTCTTGTCGAGCGCCACGCGATTGCAAGAATCCGAGCCGTTCCCCCCGAACGCCTTCGACCATTCCTTCGCGCCGCCGGGTGCGAGCTTGACGACGAAGCCGTCGAACGCTCCCAGGCTGCCGACGGAATCCAGGCTGGTGCTGAAGGCACCCGCGATCAGGAGGTTCCCTTCCCTGTCGAAGGTGACGTCATAACCGATCTGCTCGCCGTTCACTCCGAGCTGGGTGCTCCACTCGTGCGCTCCGGTGCACTCCGCCACACGATCGCAGCTCTCGTCATTCGCCTTCGTCGTACAGGCCTCGGTCCTGGGGAGCACCTCGTCGACGCACGAGCCGCCGCGCAGGCAGCCGTCCTTGCACTCGCCGACTCCCCTGGTCGACTCGGGGCCTGTATAACAAGGGTCGCAGGGCTCGCTGCCGCCTGCGCCGCCCGTGCCGCCCGCACCTCCCGCGGCGCCTGCGCCGCCCGTGCCGCCCGTGCCGTCCGCGCCTCCCGCGGCGCCCACGCCGGCCATCCCGCCTTGCGCGGTGCCGCCGCCGCTGATGGCGCCCGGCACGAGCACGCCTTGATCGAAGCACCCGCCCAGCGCGCCGGCCACGCCGAGCGCGCCGCAAAGGACCATGAAGCCGTTGCGTTTCATCAAAACACCCCCGCGATCCCGGCACCCCACGGCGATATCCACGGACGGACCGCTGCGCCCTTGGGCCTCGCCGCCGCGGACGGTGCGGTGAGGAGCAGCGCGACGCCGCCCGCGGCGAGCGCTCCGCCCACGATGAACGCCGGCGCAGGGACGAGGCGCAGGTCGTTGTACGAGCCCAGCCTGTCGCGCGTCCTCGGCGTGTCCGGGCACACGACGTCCTCGGTGCACCCGAGATCGATCAGCTCGCTGCGCCGCGCGCTCGTGATGCCGAACGTGATCCCACCGACGACGAGCGCCGCGGCGCCCGTGCCGACGGCGGTCCAGCCGAGCACGCGCTGCGTGGTGCCCGGCGCCGGGTCGGCGGGCGGGGAAAGGACGATAGGCGGGCGGACACCGACGGGGAACTCGAGCGCGAGCGCCGCCTCCTGCCGCTCCTGCAGCGCGACCTCCCGCCGGACGACACGCCCCGCCCACGCGGCCTCGACGACGTGCTTGCCAGGATCGACAGGCTGGCTGACCCCCACCAGCGCGGGTGGCATCGGCTTGCCGTCGATGGTGATCTGCACCTCGCGCTCCGGGGCGCCGCGTACCCCCACAGAGAGCCTGGGGATTCGTGGCTTGAGATCGTCGTACGCTTTCCCGGCGTCGGCGACCGCGGCCTTGAAGACATCGCTGGCCGAGGCGTCGAGCGAGGTGCGGCTCACTTGCAGGTAGCGCTCGGAGGCCTCGATGAGGCGCCCGAGCTGCTCGAGGCACCGCGCGGCATAGAGGTCGATCGTCGGCGCCTGGATCAGCTGGTCCGCGCGCCCGAACTTGTCGAGCGCCGCCGCGAACTGGCCCTTGTCGAAGAGGTCGAGGCCCTCTTCGGCGAGGGCCCGGGCGGCGTTCATGGTGGCGGGGTCGACGTCGGCCGCCCGCGCGGTGGTCGCGAGCGCGAGCGCGAGCGCGAACGCGATGGTGGCGGTGCCCGAGACCCTCGATCGCGCGCGCATTCGTCTCCTCAGAAGCCGAGGCGGTCGGACCTGGGGCGCGTCGCGCTGGAGGCCGCGGGCGGGGCCGCGGACGAGGGCCTGGGCCGCGGCGAGGAGGACGCGGCCCTGCCCGGGCGAGCGGGCGCCGTCTGGGCGGAGGAGGCGGCCGCAGCCGGAGCGCTGGCCGCCAGCGCGGAGCCGGCGCGGGGCGCAGGCGTCGAGGTCGCCGCGGCCGTCGTGTCCTGGGGAGGCGCGAGCTCGGGCGCCCCCCTGGGCGAATTCGCCTCCGCCGGCGGATTGTTCGCGGGGGCGGCGACAGGCGGTGTGTCGAGCGTCCCCGGCGGCGAGGCCGCGCCGGACGGCGGTGCGTGCGGGATCGGGTCGTCCCCGAGCGCGCGCCAGCCGATGAAGAGCACCCCGCAGAGGACCGAAGCCGCGAGGCCGAGCGCGACGGCCGGGATCGGCATCCTGCGGCGAGGTCTCGAGTCGGCTCCGGCCTCGTCGTAGAGGCCCGGCGGCGAGGCGACGCTCCCATCCGGCGAGACGGAGAGCGGGGAGGTGGAGATCGGCGGACCGGAGAGCGGCGCGGCGGAGAGCGGCGCAGCGGAGATCGGCGGGACGGAGGGCGACGTGGTGCCCGCGCCCCCGGGGATCGAGCTCACCGAGGCCCGCCCGCCCTCCTGCGCGTCGCTGGGCGGCAAGAGCGCGTCGCGCAGCGCGTCGACCATCGCCGTCGCCGAGGCGAACCGCCCGTTCGGGTCACGGCTGCACGCCTGCATGAACCACTCGTCGAACGCCGGCGGCACGGGCACAGACGCCACCTTCGAGGGGACAGGCAGCGGATCACTGCATATCTCGAGGATCATCGCGCCAGGCGCCTCGGCCGTGATCGCCGCCCGGCCGCACACGCACTCGAACGCGATCACCCCGAGCGCCCAGAGGTCCGACCGGTAATCGACGGTCGCGCCCTGCGCCTGCTCAGGGCTCATGTACGGCAGCGTCCCGATCAGCACGCCCGCCTGCGTCCCGATGCCCTCTTTGCCGGACAGGCGCGTCTTGGCGACGCCGAAATCGAGGACCTTGGCCACCTCCCGGTCGTCGTCGCGGGCGAGGAAGATGTTGTCGGGCTTGAGGTCGCGGTGGACGATGCCGGCGTCGTGGGCCTTGCGCACGGCGCGCGCGACGTCGGCGAAGATGCGCGCCGTATCGGCCGCATCGAGCGCGCCGACACGCTCGAGCCGGTGCGCGAGGTCCTCGCCCTCGAGGAGCTCCATCGCGATGAAGGGGACGTCGTTCTCGACGCCGTGATCGAGGATCTGCACGACGTTCGGGCTGCGGAGCGCCGCCGCCGCCTGCGCCTCCTGGTAGAAGCGCGCGCGGACCGTCTCGTCCTTCGCATAGAGAGGCCCGAGCACCTTGATCGCGACCGGCGAGCCCAGCGTGAGATCGTCCGCGCGCCAGACGGTGCCCATGCTGCCCGAGCTGAGAGGGCGGAGCAGCCGATACCGGCCGACCAGCACCTGTCCCTCCAGCCCGAACGCGTTCGTCGTCATTGTCGCAGGACCTGTGGTGCGCGCGTGGCCTTCCCTACGCTGGTGATTGTTCAGTGCTGGTCAACAAGAACAACGGATAGACTGAAAGTCTACGAGGCGTGGCGCGGAGCGTCAATCGGTGCGCCCGCCGCGTGCTCGCAGGACGTCGCTAGAGCACCGAGCAGGTTGGAACGCCGCGCGAGAGAGAGTTTGAACCACAGCGACACAGAAGCGACAACAACAAAACCTCCGCGCATCCGTGGTTCGTTTCGTCAATTTTTCGATCGGTTCGGTACCCTAGATCAACACGAAGTCCTCGGCCACGGAGACCTCCTCGGCCATGATGCTCGTGGTCTCCTCGTCGCGCTGGACGGCGAGCTTGTAGAGTTGCGCCAGCACGGCCGGGTGATCCTCGACCAGACCCATGAACTCGGTGGCCGGAAGGTACAGCGTCACGGTGGGGTGAACGGCGATCACCTCGGCGTTCGTCGCGCGGCGGAGGACCATCGCGATCTCGCCGGCGACGTCGCCGGGGCCGAGCGTCGAGAGCACGAGCGGCTCGCCGCGGGCGTCGTCCGCCGCGTCGCGCCGGACGACGGCGACCTCTCCGGAGGCGATGAGGAACAGGCCGGGGGGCCGCTCATCCTGGACGAGCAGCCGCTCGTTCTTCTCGAACGTGCGCGTGCGGAACCGCTTCACGAGCGCGGGCCTGTCGGCCTCGGGCACGACGCGGAGCACGTCGCTCATCCGGACGAGGTTCTCCACCATGCGGTCCCGGCAGTAGGCCGCGAGCTCCAGGCCCACCTCGGGCTCGCGCTGCGCGATGTCGTCGATCGCGTCGCGCTTCACCTCGAGCACGATGGAGGGCCGCGTGGCGATGACGCTCCCGGTGCGCGGGGCCCGAGAGAGCAGCGCCATTTCGCCGAACATGGCGCCGTTCGCGAGCCGGGCGAGGAGGATCTCCTCGTCCCCGCGCCGGCGCCGCGCCTCGAGCTCCCCGCGCGCGACGAAGTAGGCCTCGCTGCGCGCGGCGCCCTGCTCGATCACGGTCGTCCCCGCCGCCACCCAGATGGGCGTGAAGGCAGCGCACAGGGCGCGGAGCGCGTCGCGCCCGACGGACGAGAAGACCGGCTGGGGCGCGATCCCGGGGTGATCGGCCTGGGCGGCCAGCCTGCGCGTGGCGTCGTGGAGGATCTCCGTCGCCTTGTTGAGCAGGAGCGCGCCGGTCAGCACGGAGGCGAGCGGCTGGAACGCCTCGGCGGCCGGCAGGGGCGGCGGCGGCGGCGCGCCCTCGCCGAGCCGCGGCGAGTCCCGGCAGAACGCCTCGGCGATCAGGTCGAGCCCGGGCCCGGCATCGCCGCCGAAGCGCTCGCTCTCGCGCGCGGCCGCCACGGCGAGCGGCAGGTTCTCGAGGTCGATCGCGCGGGCGATCGCGGTGGAGCACGCCTCGCGCGCGGCCTCGTGCCGGTTCAGCTCGCCGAGGAGGCGCCCGCAGAGGCAGAGCGCCGACGGCATCGTCGGGTCGTGCCGGACCAGCGCAGCGGCCCAGCGCAGCGCGGCGTCCCGCTCTCCCGCGAGCGCCAGCGAGAGCGCGCGGTCGATCGGCGACTCCGCCTGCTGGATCGAGCCCGGGAGTACCGGGGGGAGGGCCATGTAAGCGTGTATATCAGGGTTCATTGCGCGGCGGCAAAGAACGCGCCCGGTTGACACCCCGCACGCCCCGCGCACCCCGCGTCTCGCGGATCCCCGGGAAGGAGCGCGGCGTCGTGCTCAGGCGAGGTGCTGCTTCAGGAACGCGATGCTCCGTTCCCACGCGAGCTTCGCGGCCTCGGGGGCGTAGACCTCGGGGCGCGTGTCGTTCGCGAACGCGTGGTCGGCGTCATAGACGTGGAGCTCCATGGATTGGCCGCGGGCGGCGAGCTCCTTCTGGATCGCCTCGGCGGCGGCCGGCGTCGCCCAGCCGTCGCGCGCGGCGAAGTGGGCGAGGATCGGCGCCTTGACGCGCGTGTAATCGGGCGCGGGGCTCGGGACGCCGTAGAAGGGCACCGCGGCCGCGAGCTCGGGGATCGTCGCGGCGGCGGCGAAGCTCAGCGCGCCGCCCATGCAGAACCCGATGACGCCGACCTTGCCGGTCGACCGCTCGTGCGCCGACAGGAAGCGGGCGGCGCCGGCGATCTCCTCGAGGGCGCGCGGCTTGTCGAGCTCGGTCATCAGCCGGTTGGCCTCGGTGGCGTCCTTGGTGGTCTTGCCGTGGTAGAGGTCGGGCGCGAGGGCGATGAACCCGGCGGCGGCGAGCCGGTCGAGCAGAGAGCGGATGTGGTCGTTCACACCCCACCACTCCTGGATCAGGACGACGGCAGGCGACTTGTCCCCCTGCTTCGGCCAGACGATCTCGCCGGTCGCCGAGGACCCGTCCTTCGCGGGGAACGAAACCTTTTCGGACATGCGACTCCTCCCTTTCGAGACGGGGATGGGCTGCGCCGTCCTCGTCCGTGATCGGGGGATCGGCTTCCGCCGTCCCCGTCGGCAATCGGGGATCGGCTTCCGCCGTCCCCGTCGGCAATCGGGGATCGGCTTCCGCCGTCCCCTCATGGCGCGGCGCAGGATAACCGCCCCGCGCACGTTGCGTAGCGCAAACTGCCTGGCACGCGCTCCACGCCGGGACGCCGGCGATGTAGATTGACGGCGTGGATGCGCTGGCGGGACGATGGAGGCGAGCGGTCTCGTCCTTGAAGGAGCTCCGGCTGCGGGTCGCGTTCCTGCGGAGCGAGGTGCTGCGCGCCGATCTCCCCTCCGTCGCCCGCGCGCTCGACGACCTCTGCCGCGACGCCGAGCAGGCCAACCCCCTCGCGCGCGACGTGCTGGGCGCCGTCGTGCCGAGCCTCGCGGATCCTGCGCTCTCGGAGCGCGTCGAGCAGCTCCGCGAGCTCGCGTCCTCCCATGCCCTGCTGCCGCTCTCGCGCCTCCTGCGCCGCAAGGCGCGGCGGCCCGAGGCGCAGCCGGCCTCGCCGGCGCCCGACGAGCGGCTCGTCGCCACGTCGAGCGCCGGTCGCGCGCTCACGCTCGGCGAGCGGCGCGCGCTGGCCCGGCGGCCGACCCGCGCGGCCTTCGACGCCTTGCTCCGGGACCCGCACCCGCTGGTCATCCGCAACCTGCTCGCCAACCCGCGCTTGACCGAGGATGACGTCGTCCGCCTCGCGGCGCGCCGCCCGGCGAACGCGGAGGTCCTGACGGAGATCGCGAAGCACCCCGAGTGGCCGCAGCGCGCGCGGGTGCGCATGGCGATCGTGCAGAACCCGGGCGCGCCGCAGGAGATCGCGGTGCCCATGGTGCGCCTGCTCCTGCGGCCCGAGCTCCTGCGGCTCGCGGCGGCGGCGGACGTGCCCGCGGTCGTCCGGGCCGCGGCGCGGGAGCTGCTCGATCGCCGTCCGCCCGTCCCGCACAAGCCAGGCGGCCCGCTGGCGCAGTGAGGCCGCGCCCTGCGCGGGGTCGGCGGCGTGCGCGCAGGCCGCCGCCGCGGTGTCGCGATCGGAGAGGAGGAGAAGAGAGCAGAGAGGGAGTGAGGGAGAGAGGGAGTTGAAGGAGAGAGGGAGAGAGGTCGTGCAGGGCGCTTTCGTGGATCGGCGCCCGCTGGCGAGGCTACGCGACCTCGGCCCAGCACCGCGCGAGGCGGCGCACGCCCTCGTCCAGGTCCTCGTCGCACGCCACCGAGGAGAAGCAGAGCCGGAGGGCGAATGGGCGCACGGCGCCGTGAGCCCGGAACAGCGAGCCCGGGTCGAAGGCGACGCCGTGCTCGATGGCGGCGGCCAGGAAGAAGGCCTCGTTCGGCTCGGCGTCGGGCTCGACCCAGATCGCGAAGCCGCCGGCGGGCGGGTCGAACCGCCAGCCGGGCAGGTGCTTTCGGAGCGCCCGCTCCATGCGGGCGGCGCGGCGACCGTAGAACTCCCGCAGGCGCACGAGCCGCTGATCGAAGTCCTCTGTGCGGAGGTAGTCTTCCAGGATGGCCTGCGGCAGGCTGGCCGCCTGCTGATCGGCGGATTGCTTCAGCTGGAGGACCTCGGCGCGGAGCGAGCGCGGGGGCACGAGCCAGCCGACGCGGAGGCCGGGGCAGAGCGTCTTCGAGAACGTCCCGACGTGGAACACGCGATCGGGGGCCTCGGCCAGGAGCGGCCGCGGGACGGCGCCGTCAAAGGACAGATCCGCGTAAGCGTCGTCCTCGATGATGGGCCGGAGGGTCGAGAGGACCCTGGCTCGATCGCTGCGCGACAGCGTGCGTCCACGCGGATTGGAGACGGCGGGCATGAGATAATAGGCATCGACGTTGCTGCCGCCGTCGACGACCGTCGCGCCGAGCTCCTGGAACCGATCGAGCGCGCCGGGGGAGCTCTCGCGGTCGACGCCGATCCTGGCGCGCGATCCGCGGACCAGCTGCGCGGCGAGGGACACGGCCTGCTGTGCGCCGCTGGTCACGATGACGTCGTCGCGAGCCACCTGGGCGCCGCGCCGGCGCAGCTGCCCGGCGATCCAGGCGCGGAGGTCCTCGTCGCCCTCGGGCCAGCTACACGGGAGCGCCGCGCAGCTGGGGTTCTGAAGAGCGCGAACGAACGAGGCCGCGAGCTTCGAGCGCGGGAACTCGCCCGGGGCGGGCAGCCCGCCCGCGAAGCTGATGAGGCCAGGTGTGTCCGCGGCGCGCCGCTTCAGGGGGTCGAACCGCTCGAGGCCGTGTCCGAGCCGCGGTCCGCTCCGCGGCGCATCACGCAAGATCGGGGCCTGCACAGGCCGGGTGTGGGACGACGGGGGAGGAGGCGTTGCGCGCGCGGTGGCATCCATAGAGTTCAGGGTCCGAGCGAGGCCATTCAAGGATGGTGCCGCCCGAGCTGCCCGTCTCCAGATGGAGCGGAAGCGCTCGCGTCCCATGGCGGGACGGAATTCCATGGAAAATTGGTTACATCGCGGCAACCTGGGACGGGCCAGGGCGTGTAACGGCATGTTGCGGGGTGTGGCGTGCGCGCGCGGCGAGTCAGGCCGCCACAGGGCACCGAAGGGCTGGAGGGGCGCGCGTCCGCACAGGGCGGCAGGCCCTGCGAGCCAGGTCGGGCTGGTCTGGCCGGCGGGGGATCCGTCCTGAGATCGATCTCCGGAGCTGACCGTACGCCGAGGTCCGGCGAACGTTCGCCCGGGGCGGCTATCGATGCGGAGCTTGCTCCCGCAGGACGTGGAGCTCGTTCTCGTGGCCAGTCAAGGCTCTGTTCCCCAGGCGAGCACGCCGTCGTGGTACACGGTGACCCGCTCAAAAGGCATGAAGGCGGTGTTGGTGCCGAAGGAGTAGTCGTCGGTCTGCGTCATGCGGTCGTAATTGTCGCCGTTGTAGATGCGGATCTGCACATTTCCGGACGTGACGTTCGGGGCGATGCTACCTGCGGCGGCGAGGAAACCGAGCTCGAGATAGTGATCGGCCTTCGTGCCCGATGCCTCGCCGAACGTCCTTGTGACGTTGGCGCATCCGCCGATGATCGACGAAAAGTCGCACTCGCTCTTGAGATCCACCTTCGCGACGTCGGCCGTGAACCAGTAGCGAATCGTCAGATCGCTGAGCGCGATGCTCGCATCGTCCGTGTTCTTGACCTGTACCATGAACGACAGATGCTGGGACTCGACGGTGGTGTCCCTCGCAGCATATTGCAGCTCGAGCGCCGGTGTGGTCACGCCGCCGGTGGTCGAGCTCGCGGTGGTGGAGCTCGTGGCGCTACCGCCGCCGGTGCCTGTCGTGCTGCTCGTCGTGGAGCTGGTCGAGCTGCTCGCCGAGGAGCTGGCCGAGCTGCTCGCCGAGGAGCTGGCCGAGCTGCTCGCCGAGGAGCTGGCCGAGCTGCTCGCCGAGGAGCTGGCCGAGGCGCTCGCAGCGTCGTCCCCGCCAGCGCCGCCCAGACCCCCAGCGCCGCCGGCACCATCGGCGCCACCTGAGCCGGACGAGCTGCTCACCGTCGCGCTCGTGACATCGCCCGCAGCGCTGGACGAGCCGCTCGTTGTGGAGCTCGTCGAGCCGCTCGTCGCAGATACGGTGGAGCCAGCGCCGGCTGAGCTGGACGAAGGCGCCCCACCCGAGCTGGCGGAGGCGCCGCCCCCGCCTCCTGTGTTCTCGCCGTCCAGGCTGGAGCCTTGGGCACATGCCACGAGCGTCAGGAACGAGATGGCACAGAGCGCGGCGGTTCCCTTCGGCCAAGAGCTCGATCGGTTGACTCGGTTGACCCGATTGCCGCGACTGCCCAGCTGCGGCGGCGCTCCTGCCCTCGTCGACACCTTCCCCCTGGAACCCCGGATACGAGCTGCTCCCGAGGTCATCGGGCCGAGCAGCGACGCACACCTTGCCATCGGTCGCATCTTGAACACCCCTGCGACCGCTCGACCAAGTCCGAAGGCCGAACGGAAGGAAGTTGAGGTCAACAGCTTATAGAGAACCGCCTGGCATCAGCAAGAGGCTTGCCATGGGAACTTTCTGTCGATGTCGTAGCTGATGGGGTATTCGTCTACATGCATTGCCCTCAGAGCGGGCGGATGAATGCTGGCCATACACTGGACGACGTTTCACGTGTTTTGCGGACACCGCGCCACGCCGCGCCAGCGGCGTTGGTCGGGCGTCCCTGGCGTCGGTCATGTGAAGTGACGGGGCCGCGCTGCGCGTCCTCCAGCGGAGGCGGCGCATGGGCCAGTTGAACTCGGAGTCCGCCATGAACCGCGTTGACCACGGCGCCGGTCTCTCCTCGTCGCCGAACGAGAGCACCGAACCGCAGAACGGGTCGCCCTTGCCCTCTGTGGAGGGCGCGCGCTCCAGCGAGAGGATCGGTCCGCCCAGCCGTAGTTCACGTCCAGGGGAAGGGGCATGAAGACCAGGCGCTGCCTGTCGGCGAGCGCGCGAGGGGGTCACGTGGCGCGCGCGGGTTGCGAGGCCTCGATCCGCGCCTTTTCAGCGAGCAGCAGCTCGGTGAACGCCGCGATGAACATGCGCCTGGCGAGCGATCCGAGCCGCTTGCCGACGAGCGGCAGCGGGATGTCGAAGCGTGATGTCCAGTCGATCTCCGTGCCCTCGCCGCGCGGAGTGAAGCGGAGACGCGAGCCCTGGTGCCGGAGCGGCTGCGTGCTCTCGACGATCTGGTAGTCGAACGAGGACGGCCGCTCGAAGGCCGTGATCTCCTCGACGTAGCGAATCCGCTTCCCGACGCGCACCTCGCGGAGGGCGCCGAGGCCGTTGTGCTCGGTGAGCCCTGGCCGGACGACCTTCGTGTGGGTGCCGTCCCCGGAGCACAGGAAGCGTTCGTGGTCAGCCACCGCGTCGAAAACCCGCTCGACCGGGGCGTGGATGTAGACGTTGACGTGGACCTCTTGCATGCGGCGACCATCGCACGAAGACCTCGCCGAGCGAGCACGCGGGCGCGGTCTGCCGAGCGAGGGCGGGGTGGGGGGCGGGTGAGCGGGGAGTTCGCTGGTGGGCTTCAAGATCCGTTCCTGTTGAATGTGGCGGCGTCGCTGAGCTCAACCAGGGGGCGAGCGTTGGTCCCCAGTCGGCGGCTCAACCTCGGTCGGTCGGCTCAACCTCGGTCGGCGGCTCAACCTCGGTCGGCGGCTCAACCTCGGTCGGTCGGCTCAACCACGGTCGGCCGCTCAACCCCGGTGCGGTTGACGCAGCTGGGCGAGCTCAACCATGGTGCGGTTGACCGTGTGAATGTGTGTCGATGTGAGACATACTTTGCCTTGATGCCTTGCCAACCGAAGGAGGTCCTCACATAAAGTGAGTGAATGCTCACTCACCAATCCGGAGGCGGCCTATGACAGAAGCTGTGGATGCGCTGGTCGTCGGTGGAGGTCCGACGGGCTTGACGATGGCCGGAGAGCTTGTTCGGCGCGGGCTCGCAGTGCGGATCGTGGACAAGGCATTGGAACCGCCGCCGGATCACTCGCGAGCGCTCGTGGTGCAGACGCGGACGATGGAGATCTTCACCAGCATGGGGATCGCGGACGCCGCGATGGCGCGCGCCACGCGCGTCGGAGGGCTCAACGTCCTCCTCTCGAACGGCCAGCGCGCACGCTTGCCGATCTTCGACTTCCCGGAGCTCTCCACGCCCGTTCCAGGCATCTTCGTCATCCAGCAGTTCGACACCGAGCGCGTCCTCGAGTCGCGGCTCTCGGAGCTGGGCGTGACGGTCGAGCGCGGCGCCGAGCTCGCTTCCTATACCCAGGACAGCGCCGGCGTCACATGCACGCTCCGCAGGGTCGACGGGAACACCGAGGTGGTGCGCGCGAAGTGGCTCCTCGGTTGCGACGGCGCGCGCAGCGCCGTCCGCCAGGGCGCAGACATCGCCTTCGAGGGCGACACCTACGACGATCACTGCATGCTCGGCGACCTCGTCATCGACTGGCCACTGCCGGACGGCGACATCTATATCAGCCCTTCGCGCCGGGGCCTCGCAGCGGCCTTCCCCGTGCCCGGAAGCCACCGGTTCCGGATCGTCCTTATCCTGCCCGAAGCGTTGCCGGCGCGCGGCGCGTCGCTCTCGCTCGAGGAGTTCGAAGGCGTGATGCGCTCGATGATCCCCACGCCGTTCAAGATACAGAAAGCGATCGTCCTCTCGCGCTACCGGCTGCACCACCGCGTCGCCACGCGGCTGCGCAAGGGGCGCGTGTTCCTCGCCGGCGACGCGGCGCACATCCACAGCCCGGCCGGCGGGCAGGGGATGAACACCGGAATCCAGGACGCTTACAACCTGGCGTGGAAGCTCGCGGCCGTCGAGCAGGGCAGGATGCCAGCGTGGCTGCTCGACACTTACGAGATGGAGCGGCTGCCCGTCGCGCGCCGGCTGATCGCCTTCACAGACCGCCTCTTCGGGCTCATGGCCGGACACGGTCTCATGGGCCGGGCGCTGCGCATCGTCGCGCCGCGCCTGATGACCCGCGCCATCGGCGTCGCTGCCGTGCAACGCCGGATGCTGGGGTTCGTCTCGCAGCTCAAGATCCGATATCGGAAGAGCCCGCTGTCCATCCAGATCGGGCACCCGCCGGAGCGCGGGCCCCGCGCCGGAGATCGCGCACCGGACGCCTCGCTGCGCAGCGCGGCGGGACAGCAGGTCCACCTGTTCGAGCTGATGCGCGGCGTCGAATCCACGCTGCTGCTCTTCGCCGGTCCACCCCAGGGCAGCGCGAACACCGAGGCGCACGGCCACGTCCGGCGGCTCGCCGCGGAGCTCAGCAGGCCGGACCTCAAGGTGCTGGTCATCAGCGCGCCCGAGGCCGGAGGGTACGCAGATCCGGACGGGCGCGCCCACGCGGCGTACGGCGCCGAGGCGGCAGCCGCCGTCCTCGTCCGGCCGGACGGCTACGTCGGCGTGCGCTGCGATCCGCTCGACGAGCGCGAGCTCAGGCAGGCGCTCGACCGGCTCTTCACCCGCGGGGCCGAGGCCGCCTAGCGCACGCCGACCGCAGCGCGCCCGAGCCGCCGCGCGGCGCTGCTAGACGTCGAGGAGAGAGGACGCTGATGAGCCGACGCCCGCGCCCGCACGACACGTTGACCGAGGCGCAGAAGAAGATCGTCGACGCTGCGGTGGCCGCCTTCGCCGAGCAGGGCTTCCACGGGACCGCGACCAAGGAGATCGCGCGGCGCGCAGGGGTCGCCGAGGCGACGATCTTCAAGTACTTCCCGAGCAAGCGGGACCTCCTCCTGGGCGTCATCGGTCCCGCCGTCGAACAGCTCGTCGGGCCCGCGCTGGCGCGCTCCATGGACCCGCTCTTCGACGCGACGTACCCGACCTTCGAGGCGTTCTTGCGGGCGCTCCTCGCCGAGCGCATCGCCTTCGTGCGCGCGCACCCGCAGCTGGTGCGCATCCTCGCGCAGGAGCTGCCGTTCGACGCCGAGCTGCGGCTCGGCATCGCCGGCAGGGTCTTCGGGCCGCTCCTCGAGAAGGGGATCACCTTGATCGAGCACTTCCAGCGCGAAGGGCAGATCGTCGGGTGGCCGCCGCCCCTCGTCATCCGCTGCGTCGCCTCGACGTTCGTGGGGTACATCGTCCACCGCGTGTACATCGCCCCCGATGCGGCGTGGGACGACGAGGCGGAGATCGAGCGGGTCATCGCCTTCGTGATCCGCGGCCTCTCGCCTCGCGAGCCCGCGTGACCCCGCGCGTGGGCGTGCGGCCCGCCGGCCGCGCGCAGGCGCGCGGCGGCTCAGCTCGTCGTCAGCAGCGAGCGGAGCTGCGACGGCGACACCTGGTAGTCCTTGCCGCAATAATCGCAGCGGATGTCGAGGACCTTCCCGTCCGTGACCATCTCCTCGATGTCGCTCCGCGGCAGGCTCGCCAGCGTGGCCATCACCCGGAGCTCGCTGCAGCGACAGCTGAAGCTGAGCGGCGAGTCCTCGAGCCGTGAGAACGGCATGCCGTAAAGCAGCTCCCCGAGCAGCACGTCCGCCGAGGCTCCCTCGTGCGCGAGCACGTCGTCGAGGCGCTCGAAGTCCTTGAGCCGCTCGGTCATCACCATGAGCGGACCGCGCTCGACCTCCGGGAGCAGCTGCACGAGGTAGCCGCCGGAAGCGCCGACGCCGTCCTTGCCGATCAGCGTCGCCACCGCGATCATCGAGACGACCTGCTCCGATTCCTGCATGTACGTCATCAGGCCCGCGGAGATGCCGCCCTCGGTCGGGATCTCGACGACCCCCTGGTGGAGCATGCCGCTCGGCAGCGTGCGCATGACCTGCAGCAGCGACCCTCCGCCGATCTTCACCGCGCTCTCCGCCGTGACCCCCTTGCCCAGGTTGACGAGGCCGCGGCTCGTGCCGTCCGGGTGCGAGTCGGCCACCAGGGTCCCGTGACCGGCCGCGCCCTTGACGATCGCCTGGACCCGCAAGTTCGGCGCCATCGCCTCGCGCACGAGGATGGCGCCGGTGATCAGCTCTCCCAGCCGCTGCGCGGTCGCGCCGGTCGCAGATTGCACCGCGACGGCCCCCCGCACGGTCTCGGTGGTCAGCGCCGTGATGACGCGAAAAGCGCCATCCATCGTGATGGCGCGGACGACGGAATCAGAAGGTCGGGGCAAGATGCACTCTCCCGTGGGAAAACATCGTTAGGCCACGGACGGCCGATGGCAACCCGCGCCGCATCGATCGCCGCAGGCGGAGGCGCCCTGCAGGCGGGCGCGCCTCGCATAAAAGCATAGTTATTCCGTTGGCTTGTAGCACAGGCGCCCCCTCCTGCGCGGCGCGGGGGGCGCCGCCCGGGGGGAGAGCTCAGCTGCGTCGGCGGCGCCGGTGCAGCACGGCGGCGCAGGCGCCGGCCGCGAGCAAGGCCCACGGCGCCGAGCGGCTGCCGTCGCCCTCCGCGCCCACCGTGCAGGCGCAGCCGCCGCCTTGCACCACGACGCCCTCACCGGGGAGCGGTGTGGTGCACGGGCCGATCGTGTTGTCGGGGTTGCGGCAACCCGGGACGCACTCCTTCGTCTCCTCGTCGCACACCATCCCAGCGCCGCAAGCGCTGTCCTGCTCGCACTCCGCGGGCTGATCGTCCGCGGGGTTGTTCGGATCGCGCTCGCCCTCGTCGACCACCCCGTCGTGGTCCGCGTCCTCCTCGCCGTCGCTCGCTCCGCCGCCATCGGTGTCGGCCTGCGTCGGCGAGGTCGTCGTCTCCCCGTCGTCGCCGTCCGGCACGCAGGTGGCCGCGTCGGCGTCGGTGTCCTCGTGCGAGCAGCCCTTGCCCAGCTCGGTCCCATCGAGGAGCCCGTCCCCGTCGCTGTCGGGATCGAGCGCGTTGATCTTCCCGTCCTCGTCCGTGTCGACGCCAGGCTCGACCTCCTCGCCGTCGAGCGCGCCGTCGTCGTCGCTGTCGGCGTCGTCCGGATCGGTGCCGAGCGCCGTCTCCTCGCTGTTCGAGAGGCCGTCGCCGTCGCGATCGCCGAGATCGTCCCCGGCGTCGTTCGGATCGGTCTCTCCCTCGTCGACCTTGCCGTCGTGGTTCAGGTCCTCATCGCCGTCGCTCTGGCCGCCGCGGTCCGTGTCGGGATTCACCACGCTCGTCGTGGTGGTCCCGCCGTCGGCGTCGGGCGTGCAGCTCTCGGCGGCGGCATCGGTGTCCGCGTCCGCGCAGTCCTTCCCCGCCTCGGTGCCGTCGAAGAGCCCGTCGCCGTCGCTGTCCGCGTCCAGGACGTCGGCCTGGCCGTCGCCGTCGCCGTCGTCGCTGGGGTTCGGCTCCTCGCCGTCGAGCAGGCCGTCGTTGTCGGTGTCGCGATCTTCCGGATCCGAACCGAGGAACACCTCGAGATCGTCGCTCAGCCCGTCGGCGTCTCCGTCGGCGTTCTGGCTGTCGTCGGCGCCATGGCCGGCGGTCGGCTCCGTCTCGCCGGCCTCGAGCGCGCCGTTCAGGTTGGCGTCCTCCGAGCCGTCGGTCGCGCCGCCCCGGTCGCTGTCACGGCTCAGCGCCGACGTCGTCGTGGCCCCGCTGTCCCCGTCCGCCGTGCAGTGCTCGGCGTCCGCGTCGGTGCCGGGGCCGTCGCAGGCGAGGCCGAGCTCGGTCCCGTCGTAGAGGCCGTCGTCGTCGCTGTCCACGTCGAGGGGGTGGATGAGCCCGTCTCCGTCCGCGTCGTCCGCCGGGTTCGGCTCCTGCCCGTCCTGCACGCCGTCGTCGTCGGAGTCCGCGTCGTCCGGGTCCGTGCCCAGCGTCTCCTCGAGGTCGTCGCTCAGCCCGTCCTCGTCCCCGTCGTCGTTGTCGCCGTCGTCGTCGCCGCGCCCGCGGGTCGGTTCGGTCTCGCCGTCGTCCGCGACGCCGTTCAGGTTGGCGTCCTCGGAGCCGTCGCTCGTGCCGCCGTCGTCCGTGTCCGCGTCGAGCGGCGACGTCTTCGTGGCGCCGGCGTCCTCGTCCGGGGCGCAGCGCCGCGACGGCGCGGTGCCAGGGCCGTCGCAGCCCAGGCCGAGCTCGGTCCCGTCGAAGAGGCCGTCGTTGTCGCTGTCGACGTCGAGCGCGTTGAGGAGCCCATCGCCGTCCGTATCGTCCGCCGGGTTCGGCTCGATCCCGTCGCGGACGCCGTCTCCGTCGGTGTCGGCGTCGTTCGGGTCCGTGCCGAGCGAGACCTCGAGATCATCGCTCAGCCCGTCGTCGTCGGCGTCCGTGTTCTGCGGATCGTCGTCTCCATGACCGGAACGGGGGTCGGTCTCGCCCGCGTCGAGCACGCCGTTCAGGTTGACGTCCTCGGAGCCGTCGCTCGCGCCGCCGCGATCCGTGTCGGCCTCGAGCGGCGACGTCCTCGTGGCGCCCGCGTCGCCGTCGGCAGCGCAGTTGCCCGCCGTCGCGTCGGTGCCCGGGCCGTCGCAGCCGAGCCCGAGCTCGGTCCCGTCGAAGAGGCCGTCGTTGTCGCTGTCGACATCGAGCGGGTTGATCAGCCCGTCGCCGTCGTTGTCGTCCGTCGGGTTCGGCTCGTCGCCGTCGCGCACGCCGTCGTCGTCGCTGTCGGCGTCGTTCGGATCGGTGCCGAGCGTCGCCTCGAGATCGTCGCCGAGCCCGTCGTTGTCGGCGTCGGCGCGCTGGTCGTCGGCGCCGTGCCCGGCCGCCGGGTCGCTCTCGCCCGCGTCGAGCACGCCGTTCAGGTTGGCGTCCTCCGAGCCGTCGAGCACGCCGCCGTTGTCGGTGTCCGCGTCGAGCGGGTCGGTCGTCGTCGCTCCGGCGTCGCCGTCGGGCACGCAGTGCCCCGCCAGCGCGTCCGTCCCCGGACCATCGCAGTCCGTCGAGCCGATCTCCGTCGCGTCGAACAGCCCGTCGTCGTCGCTGTCGACGTCCCGCGCGTTGACGAGGCCATCGCCGTCGGTGTCGCGGTCCCAGAGCTGCTCGTCGCCGTCGCTCACGCCGTCGTCGTCCGTGTCGGCGTCGTTCGGGTCCGTGCCAGCGAAGTTCTCGTCGCCGTCGCTCAGCCCGTCGCCGTCGCTGTCGACGAGGATCTCCGTGGGCGGCGTGCCCGGGTCCGCGCCGTTGCCGTCCGTCGGGTAGTCCTGGGCAGCGCCTCCCTCGGGGCTCTGCCCGGTGATGATGGCCTGGTTCGCGATCTCGCCGTCCGTGCCCGGATCGATGGTCACGCGGAACCGCACCGTCGTGGTCTCGCTGACGCCGAGCGACCCGCCCTGGGCCGCGTCGGCGCCGTCGCCGAGCCGGACGCGGATCGCCCGCGAGCCGGCGACGTACTCGCCCTCGTCGTCGCCGGGCGCGTCGGTCACGCCGCCCATGTTCGGGCCCGAGGCGATCTCGAGCGAGCCCGGCACGAAGGTGACCCCGGCGGGCAGCGGGTCGTTCAGCACGACCGCCGCGGCGTTGTCATCCCCGGTGTTGGCGACGAGGATCGTGTATTCGAGCGTGTCGCCAGGCGTCACGCCGCCGCCGTTGAGGTCGAGGACCGACTTGGTCGACGTGGAGAGATCCGGGAGGCGCGTCGGCACCGACGTGATGAGGCCGCCGAGCAGGTAGCTGTCGGCGCCGTCGACGGCCGCCCCGACCTCGGCCTCCGTGTCGCCGGCCATGAGCAGGTTGGCCGGCACCTGCGTCACGTCGATGTCGATGCCGCTCATGCTCAGCGGCCCGCCGGTGAGCCTCGGCAGATCGCCCGCCGAGGACATCGGCGCGCCGAGGAACGAACGGGAGCTGTTGAAGAAGTTGTTCGCCGGGTTCTGTGCGTCGAACAGCGCGGTCCCGTTCCACTCGAGCGCGTCGCCGGTCGAGCTGTCGCCGTCGTACCCGATGACGCCGAGCTTCGCCTGGCCCCCGCCCGAGGGGACGACGAACCCCGAGATCCTCCAGCCGACCGTCGCGCCGTCGATCACCTGATCCAGCCCGTCGAAGACGGCGAGGTTCCGCGCGGGCGCGGTCGTCAGCTCGTAGAGCACGACCATCCACCAGCCGGCGAACGCGATCTGCTGGCTCACGCTGTCCAGATCGGTCCCGTTGGAGATCCCGCTCAGGCGATACGCCCCCGCGCCGCGCGTCTGCACGATCGACGTGACGTTGGCGACCGTCTGGGCGTGGGCGAGGCCCAAGATCTCCGTCTGGCCCGAGTTCGTACCGGTCACGCTGGAAGAGAAGCCGCCAGGCCGATCCAGGGTCACGGTGAGATCGGCCGAGGTGCCGCTGTCGCGGCTCACCGTCCAGTAGAGGTACGCGTGGGTCACCCGAGCGCCCGCGGGGAGGCTGAGGACCGCGGTGCTGCGGGCAGCCGCGGGATCGACGGTGTTGTTTGCCTCGGCCTGGCCGGCGAGGGGGCTGTCGCCCCGCCAGTAGATGTCGGGCGCGGAGTCCCCCAGCGTCGCGGTCGTGCCGCACGTCCCGACCGTGCCCACCAGCGGCGCGGGCGTGGACGGCGCGCAGTCGTGCGCGAGCGTGTTGCCGATAAGGACGAAATCACCCCGCTGCGCGACCTGGACCCGCCGCACTGGAGCCGCGCTCGCGGTCCCGGAGAGCGCCCCGAGCAGCGCGGCGCTTGTGAGCCCCGTGAATGCCAATCGCTTTGTCATCGACGCCTCCAGCCTAGGGCTGCTTCTTTTCCTTCTCGATGATGTTGAACTGGACGCGCCGGTTCTTCTGGCGACCCGCCTCGGTCTTGTTCTCCGCGATCGGGACGTCGGGGCCGTAGCCCTTCGCCTGCAGGCGCTGGGCCGCGATGCCGCGCTCGACGAGCGCCTTCAGCACCGACTCCGCGCGGGCCTGGCTCAGCTTCGTGTTGAACTGGCGCGTGCCGCGGTCGTCCGTGTGGCCCTGGACCTCGATCTTGAGGATCTCCGGGTGGTCTTTGAGCACGCCGGCGACCTCGTCGAGCAGCTCGTTGCTCACCGGACGGATGGTCGCCTTGCCGGTGTCGAACTGCACCTGCTGCAGGATGACGATTTCGGTCTCGGTCACCCGGACCGCGACCGGGCACCCGTTCTGCGTCGGATCTTCGTTCGGCTTGCCCTTCTCGTTCGGGCAGGCGTCCTTGTCGTCGCGGATGCCGTCGCCGTCGGTGTCGCCCGGGCAGCCGTTCGTGGCCGGGTCGGTCGTGGTGAGGCCGGGCAGATCCGGGCAGGCGTCCGACGCGTCGGGGACCTTGTCGCCGTCGCGATCGGGCGGCGGCGGGCACCCGTGCTGCTTCGGGTCGTCGTTCGCCGGGCCGGCCTGCTCCGGGCAGGCGTCGACGTCGTCCGTGATGCCGTCCTTGTCGCGGTCCCCTGGCGGCGGGCAGCCGTTCTTCTTCGGGTCCGGCGAGGCGACGCCGGCCACGGCGGGGCAGGCGTCGACCGCGTCGAGGATGCCGTCGTGGTCCGCGTCCTTGGGCGGCGGACAGCCGTTCTTCGTGCGATCCGGGCTGCGGACGCCCGCTGTGTGCGGGCACGCGTCGTCCGCGTCGGCGATGCCGTCGGCGTCCTGGTCCTGCACGGGCGGCTTCACCTCGGGCGAGTAGGCGACCATGGCCACCGCGCGGAACGAGGGGGTGCCGACGCCGGGGGTGAGGCCAGGGCCCACGCCGAGCCCGGCCTCGAAGTCGTCCGCGAAGCGGTAGCGCCCGCCGAGCAGGGCTTCCAGGTTGGTCGTGCGCTGCTGGACGTCGGTGACCGTGACCGCGCCGGTGATCTCAGGGCCGATCTGCAGGCGTCGCTCGTCGTCGAGCAGCAGCCCGACGCCGGCGCCCCAGTGCACCGTCATCCCCTGCTCGACGTTGGCGAACTGCCTCGTGGACCGGAACTCCGGCCCCGCGGCGAGCGACCACACCGCGCGATCCAGGTGGCCGCCGAGGATGAGCTGCGGACCGCCGCGCACGCTGCCGTCGCCCGAATACGCCTCGGGGTCGCCGGTCGGCAGCCACACGTAGCCGCCGAGTGCGATCTGGAACGGATCGAAGTAGCCGCCGAGGAGCGTCGCGCGCGCGCCGAGCCGGAGATCCCCGAGGGCGCTGCTGGTCGGCGGCGGCAGCAGGGCGCCGGAGGCGGCTCCGCCGTCGCCCGACTGGAGCGCGATGGGCAGATCGATGTTCACCGTGAGGCGCTCCCACAGAGAGAGCGAGGCGCTCAGGTGGAGCAGGAGCTGGCTGCCGACGACCTTGCCGTCGCCGAACTCCTCGTTCTCCGACAACCGCCGCAACACGAGCGGATCCTGGGCGTAATCGCCGAGGAGCATGATGTGGGGTGCGGTGCTTCCTGCCGTGTAGGCGGACTGGACTCCGAACATCCTGTCGCCGGCGGGTGCAGGCTGGAACCTGTCGAGCGCGAAGCCTTCGGGTCTCGCGGGTTCCTGCGCCTCGGCATGAGCCGCTGCGCCGAGCAGGCACAGCGCCGCCGCGAGCGCGGCCGTCGGATGAGTCCCCTGTGTACGAGCCGGCATGAACGAGGTCGCCTCCTTGCGCGAAGGAACAGCAAGCACCAGGAGTATCGACCGAAACGGCGGCGGCGTTCAACGTTTCACGAGGTTTTTGGGCGCACGCCGGCCGATCGGGCCAGCTCGGGCGCGGCGCCGTGCGGCGCGCGGGGGTCGTGGCGTCCCTGCGCGGGATCACGGCGCGGCTCGAGCCGGCGTCCGGAGTTTCCTGCGCGGAAGGTCAGGCCCGATGGCGTCGTGAGTCGGCGGTCTGCCACGTCGCACGGCAGGGTTGCTACCGGAGAGCGGCAGCGGTAAAGCGGCGGCCTGACCCCGCGGCACGCACTGCTTGCGGTACTCGTTTAGGAGGCACCATGTCCCGCGAACCCAAGAGTTTCGACAACCTCCTCGGCGGCAACGCCAAGGGCCTGAGCGACCTGCAGCTCAAGGCGCACTTCACGCTGTACCAGGGCTACGTGAAGAAGCTCAACGAGATCTGGGAGCAGCTTGGCAAGGCCGACCGCAGCGCGCCGAACTACTCGTACAACGCGTACAGCGAGCTGAAGCGTCGCGAGCCGGTCGCCTTCAACGGCACGGTGCTCCACGAGCTGTACTTCGAGAACATCGGCAACGGCTCGACGCAGCCGAGCGCCCAGTCGAAGAAGCTCATCGAGGCGTCGTTCGGCAGCTTCGACGCCTGGCTGGCCGACGCGAAGGCGTCGCTCCTGAGCGCGCACGGCTGGACGGTGCTCGTGTACGACTACCAGGAGCAGAAGCTCTTCAATAACCTCGTCCGGACCGAGCACGATGTCGGTCTGTTCGCGAACACGCATATCATGGTCGCCATCGACGCCTGGGAGCACGCGTACTTTGCGGACTACCAGACCAAGAAGGCGGACTATGTGGCCAACGTGCTCTCGGGCCTGAACTGGGATGTGATCAACGCGCGCCTCGCGCAGATCGGGCCGCACGCTCAGCAGGGGTGATTCTGTCGTTACCCGGCGGGGGCACCCGTCCCCGCCGGCTCACCGGCGAGTTCGGCGCTTCCGTGCCACGCGGCGACCACCTTCTCCTCGGGCCGGACTTCCCGCAGACGCGGCTTTCCAGATCATGCCTCGCCCCCAGTGCCCCGTCCGCGTTCGTCCTGTAGACTGGGCGCGGCGATGAGCAAGGCCGAGTCGAGCACCCGCGCCGCCGGGGAAGAGAGCCTCATCTACGTGCGCCGGATCCACCGGCGCGACCTGAACCGGGTCTGGGAATTCCTCAAGAAGGTGTTCCGCGACGTGAACCGGGAGACGGTCGAATACCAGCGGCCTCGCTCGAAGAAGCGGTTCCTCGAGGTCTACGAAGAAGAAGGGGTCGAGCAGCTCCTCTTCGAGGTCCGGGCGGCGCATGGTCAGGAGATCGTCGGCTACGCGGAGTGCGCCTTCGAGATCACCGGGACCGATAACTGGATGAACGAGCGCTACTTCACGAAGCACGACATGCGCCCGCTCTTCGTCGAGGAGCTCGCGGTCCACCCCGAGTACCAGGGCCGCGGCGTCGGCGCCTTCATGCTCGAGCAGCTCGAGCACCTCGCGCGCATCCACGGCTGCACCCACCTCGTGCTGGAGGTGGCCGAGAACAACGACGGCGCCCTCAAGTTCTACCGGAAGCGCAGCTTCTACCGGCTCGACGCCGCGATCTTCATGGCGAAGAAGGTCGCTGTCGACGCGGAGCTCCTGCCGCCTCGGGCGCTCAAGAAGCCCCGCAGCCCGGAGGCGCTCGGCGCGCCCGCGAAGCCGAAGCGAGCGCCGCGGCGGACGCTGAAGGCGCGCGGCGGCGAGAAGAGGTCGAGCGCCCCGCCGCCGGCGTCGCGCCCGTCGGGCCCCGCGACGGACGAGGAGATCGAGCCGCTCGAAGAGGCGGAGAACGACGGCGGCGGCGACCCGCCGTGAGCCCGCTCGCGACGAGGCGCCCTCGCCACGGCGGGTGAGGGCGGGGTCAGACCGTGCCGTGCTGGCGCAGGGTTGCCGGCAAGGACAGCGCGTGATCGATGCAGGCGCGGATGTCGTCGAAGCTCGACAGGCCGTACCAGAACACCGTCCAGCTCTCGTTGCGGTAGCTGCCCTCGGCCTGCTGGAAATACCAGGGGTTGATCTCGTTGCCGTTCCGGGCGCGCCAGAACAGCTTCGGGTTCTCGCTCTTCATCCGCGTCCAGAGCGAGCCGCCGATCCCCACGCCCTGCGCCTCCGAGGTCACCGCGAACTTGTCGAGGTACGGAGTGAGCGGGGCCCTCCCGCGCGGGTCGAGCGTGAGGATCGCCGTCGCCCGGTAGGAGTCGGACAGGTAGATGCGATAGAAAGGCTTCTTGTCGAAGTAGTGCTCGTCGAGCTTCCGCTCGAAGCACGCCTCGAGCAGATCGCGAAGCCGGCCGCGGTCGATGCCGTCCAGCGTGTCGTGCCGGAGGATCCGCTCGCCGCGGCGGACGAGCGTGCCAGAGCCCGTGTGCGTGAAGAGCTCCTTCGCCAGGTGATCCGGCGACGTGATCGAGACCGAGGAGGTCGCCGGCAGCCCGTCGAGCAAGAGCTTGATCTCCTGCAGCTTGAGGCGCATGCCGCCGTTCAGCGAGGGCTGGGCCATGAGGCCCGCGAAATCCTCCTCGAGGTTGATGGCCGAGATGATGCGCCCGTGCTCGTCGAGGAGGCCACCCGTGCTCGTGAGGAAGATCATCTTGAACGGCTGCGTCGCGAGCGCGAGCTCGCGCGCGGCGACGTCGGCGTTGATGTTGAGGATCTGCCCGCCCGGCGTCTCCCCGAGGCAGGCCAGGATCGGCAGGTGCCCGGCGCGGAGGCTGGACCTCACCGCGTCGACGTGGACGCGCTCCACCTTGCCCACCAGCCCGAGGCGCGGTTCGTCGAGCAGCGACGCCTCGAAGACGCCCGCCGTGATCGGCCGCGTGCGCGTGCCCATCTCCTCGAGCGCCTCGACGAGCCGCAGGTTCTCGCGGAGGAAGACGCGGCGGGCGATCTCCAGGATGCGGGGCGTCGTGACGCGCAGGCCATTGACCCGCTCCGTCGGGATGCCCGCCTGGGCGAGCGCCCGATCGAGCTGCGGCCCGGCGCCATGGATGACGACGGGATACAGCCCGACCTGGTTGAGGAACACGAGCGAGGTCGCGAGCGCCTCGAGGTCCTCGTCGAGGATGGCGCCGCCGACCTTGATGATCGCAAACTTCTGCTGATCGACGGCCGCGTACTGCTTCAGGTACTGCTCGACCTCCTTGCGGCTGCCGAGGTTCCTGAGCAGGCGGACGATGACGTCTTGCGTCGAACCCATCGTTGTCACCACCCGTTGGCCAGCACGTCCATCACGGCCTTCTGAACATGCAGCCGATTCTCTGCCTCGTCGATGACCATCGATGCTGGCGAGTCGATCACCGCGTCCGTGACCTTGACGTTGCGCCGGACCGGCAGGCAGTGGGAGAAGAGCCCCCCCGCGGTGAGCGCCATCTTCTGCTCATCGACGATGAAGTGCTTGTTCTTGTCGCGGATGGGCTTCTCCTGCTCCCAGCGCCCGAAGTAGGGAATCGCGCCCCAGCTCTTCGCGTACACGACGTGGGCGCCCTCGTAGGCGGACTTGATGTCGTAGGTGATCGAGAGCTTCTGCCCGTTGCCTTCGGCGCTCTCCCTTGCGGCGTCGAGGTAGCGCTCGTCGAGGTGGTACTCCTCGCTGGGGCAGAGGAGGGTCACGTCCATGCCGAGCTTGGACGCGATGAGAACGGCCGAGTTGGCGACCGCGGTGTTGAGCGGGCGCGGGTGATACGTCCAGGTGAGGACGAACTTCTTGCCGTCGAGGCGGCCGAGGCGCTCCTTCATGGCGAGCGCGAGCGCGAGCTCCTGGCAGGGGTGGGTGATGGTCTCCAGGTTGACGACCGGCACGGTGGCGTGGCGGGCGAAGCCCTGGAGCACCTTGTCCTGGCGATCGTCCTCCCAGCGCTGGAATTTGGGGAACGCGCGCACGCCGATGAGGTCGGCGTAGCGGGAGAGCACGCGAGCGACCTCCTGGATGTGCTCCTCCGGCTCGCCATCCATCGCGATGCCTTCCTCGAACTCGATGGGCCAGGCGCTCCGGCCAGGCTCGAGCACGACGGCGTGGCCGCCGAGCTCCCGGATGCCGACGTCGAAGGAGGTGCGCGTCCGCAGCGATGGGTTGAAGAAGACGAGCGCGATGGTGCGGTCCTTGAGGCGCGGCTCGATAGGCCGCCGCTTGAAGCGCTGCGCGCGCTCGAGGAGGCCCTCGATCTCTGCGCGGGTGTAGTCCATCGTGGTCAGGAAGTGCCGCATCGGATGCCTCCTCGTTTGAACGTCGCGGAGCGGGCACTCGCATTGGAGCAAGCCTGGCGGTGATGTCAACGCTGCTCGCGCCGCGCCGCGCCGCGCCGCGCGCGCGGGCGATTCAAGGGGGCGGCCCCTCGCCTCCGGCGAGCGGGGACCGCTGCGCGACGCGACGAGGAACCGGTGAGCGTGGTTCGCTTCGAGGAGATTCCGGGAGCGGGAACCGACGCCGGTGGCGGGCACGGTCTCGTGTCGGCCCCACCAGCCGCTGGACGAGCTCCTCGGCAGTGTCGGGGACACCAGGATTGCAGGTGCTGATTTCAGGAACGAAAGGAGTACGCAGGTCCCCTGGGGAAAGACTCGCGGAAATCGGGGGTGCAACCCTTGGCCTGCCTCCTGCTAAACAGGTAGGGCAGAGCGCCCGTGACGGTTTCCCCCCCCACCGTCGAATGGGCGCTCTTTTTTTTGTGCTTTGGTGGTGGGTGGCGTGAAGGAGCGGGTGTTCCGGTGACGCTGGTCGTGATCCTCACGGTGCGCTGCGAGGCGCTCGACGCGTTCCGCGCGTACGAGAGGAAGGCCGCGGCGGTGATGGCGCGGTACGGCGGTGCGATCGAGCGGACGGTGGTGACCGCGCCCGACGGCGCTGGGCTCACCCTGAAGGAGATCCACCTCGTCACGTTTCCGGATGAACAAGCCTTCTCGGCATATCGCGGCGACGCCGAGCTCGGGGAGGTGGCGCACCTGCGGGGCGCATCGGTCGTTCATACCGAGATCCTGCGCGGGGAAGAGGGACCGGATTACCACGTCGCCCCTGTCTGACCGGCGCCGCTGTATGGCGCTGCATCACGTTCCGAGGACGGTGCCGCTCTCCGCTTGCGCGGGCGGCTCGGCGATGCACGCGGTGGCGACGCGCCGGAACCCGACCCGCTCATAGACGCGCGCGACGCGGTCGTTCTGCGCGGACAGGAACACGGTGCGGATCCCGGCGTCCAGCGCATGGCGGGCCAGAGCCGCGGTGACCGCGGCGGCGAGGCCGCGCCCCCGGGCCGCCGGCAGCGTCCCCACGCCGACGATCTCGGCGACGTCCCGCGCGTGCTGGTAGCTGCCGGTGCAGAGCGGACCGGCGAGCGCTCCCTCGCGGCCCCGAGCGGCCGCGTGCACCAGCGTCCCCTCGATCAGCGACGCGTGCCATGCGGCCGCCTGTCCGGCCGGGAGCGCGGCCGCGGCGGCCTCCCGCTCCGCCGGTCCCGCAGAGCCGACCGCGGTGTCGAGCGCGCCGAAGGCGACGTGCGCGACGGCCTGCACTTCGGCGAGATCCGGGTCCTGGGCGGTGATGGTCGAGAGCGAGACGCCCTCCGGCAAAGGCGTCTGGTGGGGCTCGCCGCAGAGCACGAGCAGCGGGCAGCGCCGGACATGCAGGCCGGCCGCCTCGGCCGTGGCGTCGAGCCCAGGGGTGGTCTCCAGCACCCACTCGAACGCCTCCGGGATCGAGAGCTGCCGCTGACGCGCGCGCACGGCGGCCACGTCCTCGACCGACACGGCGCCGGGATGGCCGAGGGCGGGGCGGGCATAGTAGGGCCAGCCGTCGCCGCGGCGAACGAAGAGAGTCAGCGGTCCATGGTCCTCTGCGTCAGCGCGCCAGCGAGGGACGGCATCGTAAAACCGCTCGATGGCGGCGAGGAGAGCGCTCACGGGCCACGATTGTGTCACCCCACGCGCCCCGGCGCGAGGAACTCCGGGCTCCTCGGAGAGGCCCTTTTGTGCTGGCGCCGAGCGGCGCCGGCGCCCGCCGTACATCGCGCGTCCAGGGGGCCGGCTCCCGCCGCTCGGGTGTAGACTCGTCCGATGCACCGACGTGGCTTTTGCGCGACCTGCGCCGCCCTTGCGCTCGCGACGCTCTACTCCATCGGCTGCGGTCCCTCGCCAGCTCAGCTGTCGTCTGGGGCCGCCGCCCCGGTCGAGCTCGTCCTTCCGCCCTCGCGCCCTGGCGCGCCCGAGCCCAAGCTGGCGGCGGATGAGCCGGAGTCCCGGAGGGACGAGACACAGCGCCTGCCCTTCGTGGGCACGTGGGTCAGCGAGGATGACGGCTCGCTCATCGAGCTGAGCGCGACGAGCTTCCACCACCGCTTTCCGTACATGGGCGCTCCGCGTGACCTCTACGCGCGCGTCACCTCGTACAACACCGAGCGTGGCCACATCGCGCTCGAGTACACCCGCATCCTGCAGGATGGAGTCGAGGAGTCCATCGAGGAGCCCGTCGTGTACATGCGCTACGAGATCCGCGACGGCGACCTGTACAAGCACGTCGACGCCGAGGATTTCCCCACCACCGTGGACGACGAGCGGTTCGTGCGGACCCCCGGCCGGCGGTGAGCGCCCGTCGGACCCCGGCGCCCACGAACCGCTGCGTGACATGTCACGGCCCGCGGCGTGACATGTCACGGCCTTGCGGCTGCTCGCGCGGGCAGCGCTCCGGCTTCTTGGCGCGGCGCGAGGAGCTCGCCTCGGGCTGGATTTCCCGTGTCGAGGAGCGGCACCGGTCCGGCTTCGGGGGCTCGGTGATGACGTCGAAGCAGAGGGGGGCCGGGCTGGCATCTCTGTTGCGAAGTGCCCCTGCGGCGACGATGAGCCGGGCGAGGGAATGCGCTGCTGGAGGCGATTTGCCCCCACACCTCTGGCTGGGCGAACCAGCGCATCATGAGCTCCGCGGTCCCCCGCTGAACGTCGAGACGCCGTACTCATACGCTTTGTACATGGAGAGTGGCACGATGAGCCGAACTCATGCCGTGGTGGGGTGTCTATTCGCTTCGATGGTCGCGATGGCCGCCACGGGTTGCGCCGTGGAGATGCAGGACGATCAGGTCGACGGGGTCGATTCGCTCGACGAGGACGTCGCTGAGGTGGAGCAGGCGTACAGCGAGGCGACGTGCGCTACCGTCGCTCCGGTGACGACCTACATTGGTGGCTACAACTACTACTCGCCGCAGACGTACACCACGACGGGCTGCTACAAGAGCCTGGCGGTCGACGTTGTCGGCTACGAGGCCGGTTTCACGCCGGCGCCCGGCCCCAACCACGAGCTGAATACGTACGTGGATTGGGCGGACACCCTGCCGACGGACCCGGAGGAGTGCCGCGATCTATTTCTGGCTGCCACCCTGTACTACGAGGATGATGGGGTGATGGTCCCCGTAGAGTTGGCGCAGAGACGCGGCAACTACGTCAATGGCGTGGGCTGCAACGTTGGCCTCAGCTACGGACTCAAGTTCTATACGCCCATGGTGGCCACCCACAGCTACCGCGTCGTCGTCACCGCCCGAACCGGCAATGGCAGCAGCTTCCCGACGCGAAAGTTCAGGATCCGTACGGTGTGGGAGCCGATCTGAGCCGCCGATCGCCGGCGCGTGACGCCGGCGCCCCTCATACCCTGAGCACCACCCCTCTCGCCCGTCGCCTCCGCGATCGCCTGCACGTAGAGCCGCACCTGCGCCTCCTGCGCTGCGTGCGCCGTGCCCGCGTCGGAGCCGGTCTTGAAATCGACCACGGTCCAGATCCCCACGTCGCCCACGCTCTCGCGGAGCGAGAGGTCGGCGACGCCCTCGGCGAGCGCCTTCGTCTTGTCGAACGTATCGGGGGTCTTCAAGGGCCCGGCGTCATCAAGGAGGATGTGGAGCTCGAGGTCAAAGCGATGACCATGCGCGGGGAGCGCCTTGATCTCGACGACGTGTCATCGGACAGCGTGGCACGGGCTACCCCGCCTTTCTCGCGGTCAATCCGCCACGCTTGTCACGGCGTTTGGTGTGACATGTCACGGCGTTTGGTGTGACATGTCACGGCGTTTGGTGTGACATGTCACGGCTCTATGCGTGACAGACACGTGCTCGCAGCGGCTCGCACGGGCAGCGCACCGGGCCCCTGGTGCGCCCTGCAGGAGCTCTCTTCGTCTGGATTTACCGCCTTGCGGGGCCGTGCCGGACCGAGCGTGGGGCCTGGCGGCGGCGTTGAGGCGGGAGGGGCGCTGCGTTGGCATGTGCGTTGCTGAACGCGACGGCGGCGGCGATGAGCCGGACCAAGGAAGGCCGTGGTGAAGAGGCGACTCGCCTCCACGCCTGGGCGTGGGCGAACCAGCGCACCATGGCCTCGCGATGCCCGGCTGAACATCGCGACGCCGCTTTTCGCACGCTTTACAAATGGAGATCTGAAACGATGAGCCGAATCCACTCCGTAGTGGGATGCCTCTTTGCTTCGATGGCCGCGATGGCCACCACGGGCTGCGCCGTGGAGATGCAGGACGAACAGCGCGATGAAGACGTCGCGGAGGCGGAGCAGGCGTACAGCGAGCCTACTTGCGCCACCGTCGCCGCGGTTGCGACGTACAACGGCGGCTTCAACTACACCTCGCCGACGACGTACACCACGACAGACTGCTACAAGGCCCAGGCGGTCGACGTCACCAACTACAAGAACGGTTTCACTTCGCAGCCCGGTCCCGGCTACACGCTGCATACGTACGTGACCTGGGCGGACTCCCTGCCGACGAATGAGGAGGAGTGCAACGCGCTGATCTTGAAGGCCAGCCTGTACCGTGTGGTGAACGGGGTCATGGAATTCAAGGCGGAGAGGGAGCTGCACGGCAACTACGAGGACTTCGGTGGCTGCATGGTCGGCCCCCCGTGGGGAATTGACTTCAGTACGCTGAGCCCGAATGAGCTTCTGAACGGAGCCACCCACCGCATCGTCGTCAGCGCTCGGAGTGGCAGCTGGAGCAGCTTCCCGACGCGGAGTTTCAAGATTCAAACGATGTGGGAGCCGTGATCTGATCCGTTGAGCGCCAGCGCGGCGCAGGCCGCGCCGGCGCCCCTCACACCCTGAGCACCACCCCTCTCGCCCTCTCGCCCGTCGCCTCCGCGATCGCCTGCACGTAGAGCCGCACCTGCGCCTCCTGCGCCGCGTGCGCCGTGCCCGCGTCGGAGCCGGTCTTGAAATCGACCACGGTCCAGATCCCCACGTCGCCGACGCTCTCTCGGAACGAGAGGTCGACGATGCCCTCGGCGATCGTCCCGTCCTCGAGCCGCAGGAGCAGCGGCGTCTCCCGCTCGCACGCGTCGCGCGCCGCGCTCTCCGCCGCGCGCCGGAGCAGCGGGTGCTCGAGCGCCGCGACCGCCGCCGCGACCGCCGCGTCGAGCTCCTCGGCCGGCGCCCCGAGCAGCCTCGCCTGCGCCGCCGCCACGGTCCTTACCTCGTCCTCGCCCGCCCGGAGATCCACCTCGGCCAGCACCGCGTGCACCAGCGTCCCGAACCGCTTGCCGTAGGGCCGTCCCTCGCGCGCGATCTCCGTTTGCTCGAACGAGATCACCGGCAGCGCGTCCGCCCTCTCCCCGCGCACCCCGCCGCCGCCGCCGCTCCGCTGCGCGGCCGCCGTCCCCGCTCCGGCCGCCGCCGCGGCCGCTTCCGCCGCCTCGTGGCTGATCTCCGTCGCCGTCTTCACGCGGACAGCCGCCATCGAGCCGTCCACGATCGCCCGCTGCCGCGCCTCCTGCCATGCCTCGTGCCCGCGCTGCCCGAGCTCTCCTGTCAGCAAGGCGCTCGCCGTCGCCCCGCTGCTCCCGAGGACCCCGGCGCCGCTCGCTGGCCCGGCGCTCGCCGCCGCCGCGCCGCTCGCGTCCGCCTGCAGGATCCGCTGCTGGCGCAGCCCCGCCTCCGGCTCGCGATCCAGATCCAGCGCGCCAGGATCCCACCACACCACGCGGTGCGATCCGGCCATCGGCGCGTGCTCCCCCGGCGCGACCGCGTCCCGCTCGTCGGCCTCGCACCGCGCTGGGCGCTCCAGCACCGTGTCGGTACCGAACGGAGGGCAGCCGAGGTCCTCGCAGCGTCGAGGGCTCCGTCGCTCGCGCGGCGCCGGGTAGAGCACCGGGTGGAGCACGTCGAGCCAGCCGTCGCTCGTGCCGTCGCCCGGGCGCGCGTCGCCCACCGCGGGCACCACCAAGAGCTCGCGCGCGCGCGTCGCCGCCACGTACGCGAGCCGCACCGCCTCCTCACGATCGCGGCGCAGCACCTCGTCGCGGCGCTCGACGAGCTCCGCGGGCACGCAGCCGGCGATCGGCTCCGCCCACAGGCCGAGCTCCGGATCCACGTGCCGCGACGGGAGCTGGTGCGCCGCCGGCGACGCCGGATCCGCCAGGATCACGACCGGGAACTCGAGCCCCTTGGCCCGGTGCACCGTCATGATCCGCACGCCCTCCGTCCCCTCCTCGACGACCGGCGCCTCCGCGACCTCACCCCGCTCGGCGTCGAGCTCGAGCCGCTCCACGAACGCGCGGAACGACGTCGCGCCGGCCGCCTCGAAGCGCCGCCCGAGATCCATCACCCGCAGCACGTTCGCGAGCGCTTGCTCCCCCGTCGGCCAGATCGCGATGCCCGCGTGCGCGCGCGTCTCGTCGAGGAGCCCGCCGAGGGTGTCCGCGATCGGCCGCCGGTTGCGCTCGCGGTGCAGCCGCCCGAGCACCGCGAGCGCCTCCGCGACCTCCCGGAGCGGCCGCGCCCCGCCCTCCACGGCGAGATCGAGCGCCCCGTCGTCCGGCGGTTGAAACAGCGGGTGCAAGCGCCGGAACCGGTCGCGATAGAGCAGGAGCACGTCGTCCGTCAGCGCGAAGAGGGGCCCGCGCAGCGTCGCGTAAACGCTGAGCTCGTCGTCCGGCCACTCGATCGCGAGCAGCGCGCTCCGCACCGCCATCACCTCCTCGCGATCGTGGAACGACCGTCCGCCCACGAGCACGTGCGGGATCCGCCGCGCCTCGAGCGCCCGCACGTAGGGGCGGGTCGCGTCCTCCCCGAACGTCTGGAAACGCTTGAACAAAAGACAGATGTGCCGCGCCTCGAGCGGCACCCGCTGGCCCGGGCGCTCGCGCTCCGTCACCGTCCAGCGCCGCGCGCCCGAGGCCGCGCCGGCGCCCGCGCCGCCGTGGATGAGGTGGTGGACGAAGGCGCCGACCGCGTCCGGGATCGACTGCCGCACACGGAAATCGGAGATCCTGCCGAAGTCGCCGTAAGGCCGCGGCACCGGGAGCGCGATGACCGTCGGCTGCTCCGGCGGATCGTCCCGGAACCGCTCGAGCGCGACGTACCGCGCCTGGGTCGCCGCGCGCTCGCCCTCCGCGGTCCCTCCCTGCATCAGCGGCGCGAACGCAGCGTTGACGGCCTCCTGGATCGACGGGGCGCTGCGGAAGCTCGTCGACAGGTACAGGACGCTCGCGCCGCACGCGACGAGCCGGGCCTTGGTCGCCTCGTAGAGCGCGACCTCGGCGCGGCGGAAGCGGTAGATCGACTGCTTCGGATCGCCGACCACGAAGAGCTTGCCGGGCACCGGGCGCGCCCGCGTCCAGTCGGCCTCGGAGAGGTCGTCGGCCGCGAGCAGGAGCAGGATCTCGGCCTGGAGCGGGTCGGTGTCCTGGAACTCGTCGACGAAGAGGTGCGAGAAGCGGAGGTTGAGCTCCTCGCGCACGCCGCGGCTCGAGCGGAGGAGGTCCCGGGCGCAGAGCAGCAGGTCGAGGAAGTCGAGCTTGCCGGCGCGGGCCTTGAGCGCGTCGTACGCCTCGATCGGCGGCCGGAGCTCGCGCGAGAGGCAGGCCGCGAGATCGGCGCTCGCGGCCGTGAGCACGGCGTCGAGCTCGACCTTCACGCGGTCGCGCTGCGCGAGCACCTCGGCGCGCGTGAGATCCCCGCCGAACGCCTTGCCTGAGCCCTTCCAGCGCCATTCCTTCCAGCGCGCGACGTCGCCGAGCTCGGCCTCCAGGCCGTCGTGGTCGCGCCCGCCCGTCACCTCCTCGCGGCGGCGGAGCTCCGCGAGGTAGCGGTCGAGGTTCCGGAGGCTCTGCGCGAGGTAGTCGCCCTCCCGGTCGGCCTCGGCGCCCAGGTCCGCGAGCGCCGCGAGGCGGTCCAGGATCTCGTCGATGGCGCGCTCGCGGTCGAACGGATCGCGCCGCCAGGGGCGCGTGAAGTCGCGGTGCTCGGCGAGCTTGAACGCCGCGCTCCGGAGCAGGTCGCGCGGGCCCTGCGCGCCGTCGCGCGGGCGGCGGCGCAGGATCCGGCGCACGCCCTCGGGCGGGTCGTTCAGGGTGCGCTGGAACCAGGCGTCGAAGGCCTGGTCGAAGAGCGCCTCGGCCTGATCCGCGGCCGCGACCTGGAACAGCGGGTCGACGCGCGCCTCGACCGGCCACTCGCGCAGGAGGTCGGCGCAGAAGGAGTGGATGGTCCCGATGCGCGCCGCCTCCAGGTGCGCGAGCGCCTCGTCGAGCCGCGCGCGCTCCGCCGGGCCTGCGCCCGGGTCGCTGCGCGCCCGCTCGATCTCGGCCCGGAGGCGCAGCTTCATCTCGCCGGCCGCCTTCTCCGTGAAGGTCACCGCGACGATGCGATCGAGCGTCCCGCCGCCCTCCTCGGGCGCCCTCCGCAGCACGGCGACGATCCGCGACACGAGCGCGGTCGTCTTGCCGGTGCCCGCGGCGGCCTCGACGACGAGCGTCGTCCGCAGATCGTCGCGGATGCGGCGGCGGGCGGGCTCATCCGCGAGCTCCCGCGCGCCGCGCGATCGGACCGCGTCGGCGGTCACGCGCGCCTCCGCGCGGGCTCGAGGCGCTGCCCGAGGGCGCGCGGCAGGAGCGCGCCGGCCAGGCTCGGGGAGGGGAGGAGGACGTGCCGCACTGGGTCGCGTGGGGGAGGCTGTCGGGGGAGTAAGGTGGCGCAGATCGGCGTGGAAGGAAACGCTGCCGTGCCCGGCGGAAGGCGGTCCGTTTTCCGGACGGGCTCATGTAGCCCCTGAGCGTGGATGTTCTTGTGCTAGCAGCAGAGAGAGCTGATCCATGCGCCTCGAGTCGATGAGCCCTGGAGCGCGGTGGGCGTACGCGCTCAAACCCGTGAGCTGGCCCAAGGTGCTCGTCCCGGCCGCATACGGGCACGCGGTGGGCGCGGCGGTCGCCGGCCGGCTGTCCGCAGGGGCCCTCGCCTTCGGCGCGCTGTGGATGATGGCCGACGTCGCCTTCGTCGTGCTCCTGAACGACTGGGGCGATCGCGAGGTGGACGCCCTCAAGCGACGCATGTTCCCGGACGGCTGCTCGCCGAAGACCATCCCGGACGGCATCCTTCCCGCCAAGGCCCTCCTGCTCGCCGGGCTCGGGGCCGGTGTCTCCGCATTGCTCATGGCCTGGGTGGCCGGCGTCGCGCTCGATCGCCCGCTGCTGCTCCCCCTGGCCGCGCTCGGCCAGCTCGTCTTCGTCGCTTACACGCTGCCGCCGCTCAGGCTCAACTACCGCGGCGGCGGCGAGCTCCTCGAGATGGCCGGCGTCGGCGGCGTGCTCCCCGTGCTGCACGCGTATGCCCAGTGTGGCGTGCTGGCGCCGGCGTGGCTCGTCGCGCTCCTGCCGGGGTTGCTCGTGCTCGCGCTGGCGAGCGCGCTGGCCAGCGGGCTGTCCGACGAGCAGAGCGACCGCGCCGGCGGCAAGCGCACCGTGGCCACGCTGCTCGGCAATGCGGCCACGCGCCGGGTCACCGAGGCCCTCGCCGGCCTCGGCCCGCTCCTCTGGCTCGCGGCGTCCCTCCTCGCCGAGGACGCGCCGCCGCTCTGGTCGGTCGCGCCGGCGGCGGCCGTGGCGCTCTTCTTCAGGGCGCGGCTCCTCGAGAAGAGCCCCGAGGCGGTGACGAACGCCTTCGCCGCGCAGGCGGCCTACAAGCGCGAGCTCCACCGCGCGATCCAGTGGGGCATCGCCGCCCTGTCGGCGGCCGTGCTCGCCGCCGGGCTCCGTGCCGGGGGAGGGCCGACATGACGGGCGTCGCGGTCATCCCGCCGGAGGAGCGCGACGCGCTCGCGCGCCTCACACCCCTGCTGGGCGCGCGGGCCTCGGTCGCGCCGGGCCGGCCGTGCGCGCCCACCCCCGTCGCCCTGGTCGAGCAGATCGTGAACGGCAGCGAGGACGCCGAGCGGGTGCGCGCCTTTGCCCGCGGGCTCGGCGAGGTGATCTGCGCGGTCGCCGACAACTTCCCCGACAACATCTTCTGGGATCTCGACTACCTGGCCTGCTGCCTATGGCAGGCCGGGAGCGCGCCCGCGATCGGCGACTTCGCCCGCCGCGTGGTGTCGCTCTGCCTGGGCTTCGGCAACAAGTCGAAGCTGCGCTTCCGCTATGCGCACGACTTCCTCTATGGCTACGACTGGGCTCGCTGGGTGATGCGCAAGCCGGAGGAGCGCGCGGGCATCGGGCCCTTCGACGTCTCGTTCTTCGATTACCTCGACGGCCGGCAGAGGACGCTCGTCGAGCTCGTGGCCAGCAACGACCGCAAGTACTCGCAGCTGAACGGCCGGGAGTACCGCAACCCCTTCTCGTTCATCCGCGAGCCGCCCGAGGAGTCGCAGCTCCACTGCCTGCTCGCGCAGGTCGACCTGATCCCGCTCAAGGCCTGGCGCCTCGACGGCGAGCGCCGCTGGGACCTCCCCTTCACCGATCTGCGCGCCAAGCTGGCCGATCGCCTCGGCCTGTCGCGGGGCGAGGGGCGATGAGCGCCCGGCCGGGCGCGCTTCGAGCGTGGCTCGATGCGTCGCGGCTGGCCTCGCAGCCGAGCATCGCGCTCCCGCTGCTGCTCGGGCAGCTCGTCGGCGCGCGGGCGGCCGGCCGCCCGCTCGACGTGGGGACGCTCGCGGCGGTCCAGCTGTTCGGCCTGCTGAACCAGCTCTTCATCGTCTACGCGAACGACGTCGCCGACCAGGAGACCGATCGCCGCAACCGGACCGCCACGCCCTTCTCGGGCGGCTCGCGCGTGCTGGTCGAGGGGCGCCTCTCGCCCCGCGCGCTCGGCGCCGCGGCCGTCGTGTGCGCCGCGGCGCTCGTGGCCGTCTCGGCGGCGCTCGCCGCGGCGCTGGCGACGGCCGCAGCGCCGCTCCTCGTGCTCCTGGCGATCGCGGCGCTCCTGCTCCTCTGGGCCTACAGCTACCCGCCGCTTCGCCTGTCGTACCGCGGCGGCGGGGAGCTGCTCCAGATGGTCGGCGTCGGCGCGGTCCTGCCGCTCTACGGTTACATCGCCCAGGGGGGCGACCCCGCGCGCTTCCCCTTCGCGCTGCTCGCGTTCCTGCTGCCGAGCCACCTCGGCTGCGCGATCGCCACCGCGCTCCCGGACGAGCCCTCGGATCGCGAGAGCGGCAAGCGGACGCTGCCCGTGCGCGTGGGCGGAGAGCGGGCGGCTCGGTGGGTGGTCCTCCTGAACGGGCTCTCGCTCGTGCTCGCGCCGGTCGGTCTGGGCGCGGTGGGCCTGAGCCCTGGGGCGGGCCTGCTCGCGCCGGCGGTGGCGGCGCTCGTCGTGCTGCTGGCCCGCCCAGCGCCGCCTGGCTCGCGCCTGCTGCTGGTCCGGGTCGCGGCGGCGGGCGCGGCGACGCTGTCGCTGGTCGGTTCGACCCTCATCGCCCTCGCCGCGCGCTGAGGAGCGAGGGCGCGATGTCGCACGAGTTCCTGCTGCTCTCGTTGCTCTTCCTCCTGCCAGGAGGCGTCATCTGGCTCGCGCGCCCGGATCTGCGCCCCCTGATGAAGCGGATGGCGCTCGCCTCGCTGCCGTTCGCGGCGACCGAGCGGCTGTTCTACCCGAGGTACTGGGCCCCGAAGTTCCTGTTCGACCTGGCCGATCGGATCGGGTTCGGCATCGAGGACGTGCTGTTCGTCGTCGGGCTCAGCGGATTTTCCTCGACCGTCTATGCCGTTGTGTTCCGCCGCGCGCCGGTGCCCTGCGCGGCGCAGGGGGCGCCGCGCGCGCGACCGTGGTTCGGCGCGGGGGCGGGGGCGCGACCGTGGTTGCGTGCCGCGGCGGTGATCGCGCTCGCGCTCGCGGCGGCCGGGGCGCTGGCCGCGGCGGGGGTGCCCGTCCTCTACGCCGCTGTGGCGGCGATGACGGCGTTCGCGGCGGCGCTCGTGGGGGCGCGCCGCGATCTGCTCGTGCCGGGACTGCTCGGAGCGCTCCTGTCGGCGGCGCTCTACCTCGGCCTGTGCCTCGTCTTCGCGGCGCTCGTGCCCGGCGTGTTCGAGCGCACCTGGCGGCCCAGCGTGCTGCTGCCGGGGAGGGCGCTGCTCGGCGTGCCGCTCGACGAGATCCTCTACGGGCTCGGCGCGGGCTTCGCGGCCACGGTGTTCCCGGCGTGGGCGTTCGGGTTCAGGTACGGGCGCGCCGGAAGCGACGGGGATTGAAATTCCCTCGGCGCTTCCGGCGCGTCTTTTCTTCCGTCGGAGCGGTGTCGCTCAGGGCGGCGGCGGCCGTCGCGCGGCCGCCCCATCCATCAGCCTGAGCGTCAACAGCCGTCGCTCAGTTTGCGGTTACAACAACCTCTGAGCCGTTGTACGTGACCATTTGATCCGGAGCAGCCGTGACGTCGACGCCGGCGCCATGATTGGAGCCTACCAACACGATCCTGAACGTCCTGCTGGCCGGCATTCCAGGATAGCTTCCCTTCCTTGCGCCAATGGTCAACGCCTTGGCAGAGTCGTCCCATGTGAGTGGGATTGTCGAGTATTGACCTTCCTCATAGTTATAGGTGTCGCCCTCGTCCTCGTAAATAGTGAAGGACCCGTCTTGACCTGTATAGATCCGGATCTCCAGCGGGTCGATGCTCTGCGTTGCATACTGAATGCTGGGACCCATGGGAACAATTGAGCCCGCTTTGACGTAGAGCGGCATCTCGCTCAGCGGCGCGGGCGCCGAAACCGTACGCCCGCCGTCTGTCGTCGCGCCTGTCCAGAAATCGTACCAGGTACCCGCGGGAAGATAAACGGAGCGGCTGGTAGCGCCCGCGGTGGTCACTGGATTGACCAGGAAGGCAGGGCCGAACAGGAACTGATCCTTGATGCCGAATACCTTCTCATCATTGGGATAATCGAAGACCAGGTGCCGCATCATGGTGTAGCCTTCGCTGGTCACCTTCCATGCCAACGAGTAGATGTAAGGCATCAACCGATAGCGCAGGTTGTCGATCTTGAGGAGATTGGCCTTGGTGGCGGCGCTCCAGCTGTTGCTGTACAATTCCCTTGTCCCGCCGCCATGTATCCGGAAGATCGGGTTGAAGGCGCCATACTGAAACCAGCGGGTGAAGAGTTCATTGTTCGCGCTGGTGGTCCAGTCCACGTTGTGGCCCCAGTACCCGCCTATGTCAGTGGTCCAATAGGGCATCCCCGCGATCGAGAAATTGAGCCCCGCAGGGATCTGCCTGGTATAGGTTTGAAAATTACTGTCAATGTCTCCCGACCAGCACGTCGTGGCATATCGCTGCTGGCCGGCAAAGGCGCTGCGGGTGAGGACGTAGACTCGCTTCTGTTTCGGGCCGGTGGCACGCCAATGCTCGTACAACGCCTGGGAGTGTCCCAGGGGATAAGCATTCACGTACAGCGCCCCCTTGCCGAGCTCGGTATCAGCCGCCCGCACATTGACGGGGTCCGGATAGCCCTGAGGTTCGGTGTTATCGGCCCAGATGCCGTCCCAGCCATGCGGCCCCAGCAGGCGATCATGGATCTGCTGGTACACCAGAGCTCTGGCGTCGGGGTTGAATGTGTCATAGAAATGGTGTGTGCCGCCGCTGGCGAACAGCGCTCCAATGTCGTCGAGCGCATTGTAGTTGGCCATCTCTCCCGCCTTCATCTCCGTATTCACGCGTTCATACAACGGCCAGATCGATATCATCGTATGAACATTGGCTTTATGCATCTCGGAGACGAGGGCTGCTGGATCTGGATAGCGGTTTTGATCCATGAAGTGGGAGCCCCATGCGTACGGATTCCAGTAGTCCCAGTCTTGAACAATGCAGTCGACCGGAATGTTGTTGTTGCGGTAGCCGTCCTTGATCCTCAGCAGCTCGGCCTGGCTACCGTACTTGTCCTTCGACTGGAAGAGCCCGTAAGCCCACTTCGGGAACAACGGGGCTGCGCCGGTTGCGGTGCGGTATTGGGCCACGACCTGGTCGATGCTTGGACCATAGAAGAAGTAGTAGTCCACCATCTCGCCGGCTTCGGACGAATAGCTGTACTTGGTGTTGTTGGACTTGGTCCCGTCGAAGTTCGAGGCGGAATAGTTGTCCCAGAAGATCCCGTAGCCCCTGTTGGACACCAGCACCGGAACGTTGATCTCCGTGTTGACGTTGATGATACGTCGAGTCGTTCCTTTGCGATTTATTACGCCGTCCTGGTGCTGGCCAAGACCGAACAGCGCTTCGTTGGCGGGTGAATCGAAGGAGGTCTCGACGCGATTCGTCCTGACACCCTCGACGGTCGCGGGTGTCAAGGTTTTGCTGTCTTCCGCCAGGATGACGCTATCGTTCAAGTCGGTATAGGTGACCAGGCCGTTGGTCGTGTCGACATTGGCCTTCAAGCGTGAGGTCGTAATGGTCACGGTTCCCGAGTTCTCTGCGATGCAAAAGCTCGGTGTGCCCCACTTCTTATTGACAGACAGAGACGTCTTGTCGGGGAGTGAAGGATCAGTGGCGTACTGGACTCTGATTATGCTTTCGTTGCAGACTTCCAGTCTCAATAGGCCGGTTTCCAGGTTGAATGTAATGCCGTTGGCGTCGGCAGTATAGAGCCCGGTCTCCGGAGGCGCAGGCGGGCATTCGAGCTGGTCGCCGCCTCCCTCGCCTCCGGAACCGCCGGCACCGCCGGCACCGCCGGCACCGCCGCCGGCGCCGCCGACCCCGGTCGTGCTTGACCCACCACCTCCCATCCCGGTCGTGCCAGCGGCGCTGGTCGACGTGCCGCTGGCACCCGGACCGGGGTTGTTGGACTCGCCCGAGCATGCGCTGCCGAGCGGCAAGAGGCCGATCAGAACCGCGTAGAGATAACGGTTAATCAAGTTTCGCATGACTCCTCGCAAGCAACAGAGATCATAATAGTTCTCCTGACTTCGATGATTTATGTCAGCTGTAAGAGCGCGGACTGTCTCCATGCGGTCGGGGCGCGGAGCTGTTTCGCCCGCGCTTCGCGCCGCTGAATCAGCATGAGGGCGCCTGGCGACAGCCCGCTCAGCCCCCTCGCTCGGGAGAGGCGGAGCGCGCGACGGAGTACGGCGCGGGGAAGCAGCTGATGCCGGACGAACGCTGAGGGCGACTTGAACCGCTGCTCCCGAAGACGGAGCCGAAGCCGCAGGGCGGCCGGCCGCGTACTCCTGATCAGATCGCCCTGACGGGGATCTTGTTCGTGCTCAAGGCGGGGTCCCTCGGAGCACCGACCGCAAGAGCTCGGCTACAGCGGCACGGCTCGCTGACGCGGACTGCGCGGCTGGCAGCAGGCTGGCGCCAGGGGGCGCAGCCTGGCTCCGTGATGAAGAAGCGCAATGAGCGCGGTGCGCACACAACCTCCCGCGTGGCTCAGCCGAATCCCCGGACGGGCCGATGTGATGACACCGGTGCGCCCGAGGAGCGTCTGAGCGTGGCCCGCCGCAAACTAGGTTACTCCGCTCCCGAGATTGCCATCCGGCCACACCGCCAGGTTCGCCGGATTCTTGACGAAATCATGCCCGGTGGACAGCATCCAGGCTTTCACGACAGGCGTCGAATACGCGATGTCTGTCATGCTCTCTGGCGGATCGCCCTTGGCAAAGCGCCAATCACCCTCGATCGGCAATCGCTTTCTCGAAGGCCAGGCGAATGGAATCGGTGCAAAAATCGATGAAGAGCGAACAGATGACGAAGAGCTCGGTGCCCAAGGCGACCAAGGAGGACGAAGCGAAAGGACACCCCTCGACGGCAATGTGAACGCTCACATTGCCGATGTCAATTCCAATCAACCGGCCCGCGGGCATCCTCGAATCCGGAGGAGGACGAGGCTGGCGGGGCTCCTCCGGAGCGCCGCGTCAAGAGGGGGAGCGCTGGATCGCGGTCATCGCTGGACCGCCAGACCCGCTCGAAGCGTCGGAGGCAGCCCGATCAACCGTCAAGACGGCGTGCGCGAAGAGCGCGAGGGGGATGTGGCGGTGCCCGCCGGTGAAACAGCGAGCCTCATCGTGGTCAAGGTGGACCTCGCCCATCGCCCTCTCTCGAAGCGCTCTTCAATCGACCAGCGGCCTTCAACGGCACGGATCACGTCGATCGATCAGGCGCGCCTGCTTCAGGGCCCGCTCCACCGTCTTCAATGCCGGTCGCGGCCCGGTCTCGAACGTTGTGCTCTCGGGCGCTCCGTGTGTTGGTATCGGGTACGATCCTCGGTCGATGACAGCCGCGCAACGCCGGGGCGGTGCCGTCCTGGAACGCCGACGCGCCGGGAGCGCCAGGGGATCGTGCTTCCCCTGGCGCTCCCGGCGCCTTCGTCATCGGTCATCGGATGGGAGCGGCGGCGCTCCAGCGCGCGGGCGGCGGCGTTTCGCTCGCGAAGCCTCCCGCGGTCGGGGGGATCGCCCGCGCCCGTCGCGTCACGGCAGCATCAGGACGCACTCGGTCCGGCAGACCGGGCCACCGGCGCCGCCGCCGCTCGGCTCCTCGCAGATGGTCCGGATGATCGCGCCGGGGGGGCAGGTGGATCCCTCCACGCACTCGATCCAGCAATCGCCGGGCGGGTACGCGTCGGCGCCGCCCATGCCGGTGCCGGTGCTGCTGCTGCTGCTCTCGCCGGAGCAGACCTTCTGCTCGATCATGCCCGCGGGGCAGTAGGGCTCGACGGGCACGCACTCGGTCCAGCAATCGCCGGGGTAGGGCATGGCGCCCACGCCGGTGCCGGTGCTGCCGGAGCTGCCGACAGAGACGGAGCTGCCGCCGCCGCAGACGGTCTGCGGGATGCTGTTCGGCGGGCAGTAGGGCTCGGTGGGCACACACTCGGTCCAGCAGCCCCCGCCGGGGAAGGGCATGCCACCCATGCCGGTGCCGCTGCTGCTGCTCGTGTCGGGCACGGGCTCGCCGTCTTCGCAGATGGTCTGCTGGGTCGTGCCCGGCGGGCAGTAGGGCTCGACAGGCACGCACTCGGTCCAGCAGTACTCCTGGCCGGGGTACGGGTCCTGGCCGGGGTACGGGCCGTTGCCGCCATAGCCGGTGCCGGTGCTGCCCGAGCTGCCGACCGAGACCGCGCTGCCGCCGCAGACGGTCTGCGGGATGCTGTTCGGCGGGCAGTAGGGCTCGGTGGGCACACACTCGGTCCAGCAACCGCCCCAGTCGCCGTCATAGGCGCCGGTGCCGCCGACGCCGCTGCTGCCGCTGCCGCTGCAGACGGTCTGCGGGGTGGTGCCCGGCGGGCAGTAGGGCTCGGTGGGCACGCACTCGGTCCAGCAACCGCCGTCGGGGGGGCGCGGTGCGGCGAAGCCTGGATCGGAGCCGCCGATGCCCCCGCCCGCGGTGCCCCCGCCGGCGCCGCCGGCGCCCGCCCAGCCGCCCGAGCCGCCGACGCCGACGCTGGTGCTGCTGGTGACGGACGAGCCGCCGTCGCAGTAGGTCTGCGGAGTGGTGCCGGGCGGGCAGTAGGGCCCGGTGGGCACGCACTCGGTCCAGCAGCCGCCGCCGGGGTACGGCGGGCTCGCGCCCGCATCGGCGCCGCCGGTGTTCATCCAGCCACCCGAGCCGCCGGCGCCGCCGGTGGTGCTGCTGGTGACGGTGGTGCCTTCGTCGCAGAAGGTCTGCGGGGTTGTGCCGGGCGGGCAATAGGGCTCGACGGGCACACACTCGGTCCAGCACGGCTCGGAAGGCATCGGCATGCCACCAGCGCCCCAGCCGCCGGAGCCGACAGCGCTGGCGCTGCCCCAGCCGCCGGAGCCGCCGGAGCCGACCGTGGTGGTGCCGCCGCACACGGTCTGCTCGATCGTGCCCGGCGGGCAGTACGGCTGCGGCGGGATGCACTCGGTCCAGCACTCGCCCGGATCGACGGGGATGGCGGTGCCGCCGGCGAAGCCACCCTGGCCCGAAGAGGTGGTGCCGCCGCTGCAGATGGTCTGCTCGCTCCAGTCAGGAGGACAGATGCTGTCGGGCACACACTGCTCCTCGCACATCTCGCCGATCTCGCACGGTGAACAGACCGTCTCCCAGTGAAAGCCAGGGCCGCAGTCGGGCTCTGGTGGCGGTGATGGCTCGTCCACGCCCCCACAGCCCTGCCCCTTGGCGCCGGTGAGCACAACGAGCGCGGAGAGCGCAACCAGACCCTGGAGAGAGGAGCGAGCGGCTGACGAACGCGAGATAAGAGAGGAGAAGATCGCGAAACGCATGGGGGTACTCCATCCTGCGTGCCTGTGCGAGACACGCGATCAAGGAACGATGGCTCTGCGCCGCAGCATGCGAGCGCTGCTGCGCGCGGCGTCTCAGCGCCGACTCGGAGAGCTCGCGTGGAGATAAAGCACTGGACATGCCAGGCGCGTCCGCCTGCTCGGCGGCGTCGCCGGCCGCACGGAGCGACGCGTATCGACCGGCTTTTCGCGGTCGCGTAGCGCCCGCTGCGCGCATCCGCCCAGCGCGACGGGGCCATAGTGTGACGGCGGACGCTGCCTACGTGTCACGTTGAGCCAACCGGCGCCACAGGGGGCCCGGCAGGTAGTTGGATTGAGTGACGGCGGAAATTTCTTGTTTGGTTGGCCGGGTGACCCGACCCAGGTTGAGGTTTGGTGGCCGGACGACCCAACCCAGGTTGAGGTTTGGAGGAGGGTGACCCGACCCAGGTTGAGGTTCGGCTGGGATGACCCGACCCAGGTTGAGGTTCGCGGGGGCGGAGGCGACCCGGGTCGGGATACCGACCCAGGTTGAGGTGCTCGACCCAGGTTGAGGTAGCGGAGGGAGCGGAGGAGCGACCCGACCCAGGTTGAGGTGCTCGCGACCCAGGTTGAGGGGATCGGAGGGGCTCGCGCGAGGTTGAGGTGCTCGCGCGCCCCAGGTTGGGGCAGCGCCCCGATCGAGCGCGGAGCTACTGCGCGTTGGCGGGCCGCACGTAGGGCAGCCGCGCCGCCACCTGCCGGACCTCCGAGGCCCCCTCGAGCAGCTGGGCGATCGGATCCCAGGTGCCCCGGATCAGCGACTCGCGCGCGCCCGGCTTGATCGTGAAGGGCACCGTGAGATCGCTCCCCGCCCGGACGACCTGCTCCTGCAGGTCGACCGTGACGGGGGTCTTCGGGTCGGCGTTCACGCGCGCCACGAGCGCGGCGCGGTCCTCGCGGCTCACCGAGACGCAGGGGATGCCGAGCGTCGTCGAGTTGCCGAAGAAGATCTCGGCGAAGCTCTCGGCGATGACGGCCTTGAAACCCGCCTTCGCGATCGACTGCGGCGCGTGCTCGCGCGACGATCCGCAGCCGAAGTTGCGATCGGCGATCAGCACCGTGGCCCCCGCGAAGCGCGGGTCGTTCAGCGGGTGCTCCCGCTTCTCGCCGCGCTCGTCGAAGCGCACGTCCCGGAAGAGGTGCTCGCCGATGCCGTCGAAGGTGACGCACTTCAGGAAGCGCGCCGGGATGATGCGGTCCGTGTCGATGTCGTCCCCCGGAACGTGAACGGCGCGACCGGTGACGGATTGAATCAAATCGAGTGCCATTGGGATCTCCCTCGGGTGCGAGCGTCGTCAGATTCCGAACACGTCACGAGCGTCGGCGATCTCGCCGCGGACGGCGGCAGCCGCGACCATCACCGGGCTCATGAGCACGGTGCGCCCGGTGGGGCTCCCCTGCCTGCCCTTGAAGTTGCGGTTCGACGAGGACGCGCACAGCTCATCCCCGATGAGCTTGTCGGGGTTCATCGCCAGGCACATCGAGCAGCCAGGCTCGCGCCACTCGAAGCCCGCCTCGCGGAAGACCCGGTCCAGCCCCTCGGCCTCGGCCGCGCGCGCCACCTCCATCGACCCCGGGACGGCCAGCGCGCGCACGTGCGGCGCGACCCTGTGCCCCTGGATGCGCCGCGCGACCTCCCGGAAATCCGAGAGGCGACCGTTCGTGCAGCTGCCGATGAACGCCACGTTGATCTTCGTCCCCTCGATCGGCTTGCCGCCCTCGAGCCGCATGTACTCGAGCGCCTCGCGGATCAGCGCCCGCTCGGACTCGTTCGCCACGTCCTCGGCCGCCGGGACCTTCTCCTTCACCGAGATCGCCTGCCCCGGCGTGATGCCCCAGGTGACCGTCGGCGCGATCTCGCTCGCGTCGATCCGGACGACGTCGTCGTAACGCGCGTCCTCGTCCGACGCGATCGAGCGCCAGTACTCGAGCGCCTTCTCCCACGCCTCGCCCTTCGGCGCGTACGGACGCCCCTTCATGTACTCGAACGTCACCTGGTCCGGGTTGACGTAGCCCACCCGGGCGCCGCCCTCGATCGACATGTTGCACAGGGTCATCCGCTCCTCCATCGAGAACCCCTCGATGGTCGACCCGCCGTACTCGTACGCGTAGCCCGTGCCGCCGGACACGCCGAGCCGCCGGATGATCTCGAGGATGATGTCCTTCGCGTAGACGCCCGGCCCGAGCTTGCCCTCCACCTGGATCCGCCGGACCTTGAGCCGCTGGAGGCTCAGCGTCTGCGTGGCGAGCACGTCGCGCACCTGCGTCGTCCCGATCCCGAACGCGATCGCGCCGAACGCGCCGTGCGTCGACGTGTGCGAGTCGCCGCACGCGATCGTCATGCCCGGCTGCGTGAGGCCGAGCTCGGGGCCGATGATGTGCACGATGCCCTGCTTCCCCGACTCGAGATCGAAGAAGGTGACGCCCTGCTCGGTGCACGCCTTCTTGAGCGCGTCGACCATCCCCTCGGCCAGCGTGTCCTTGAACGGCCGCTTGCGGTTGTCGGTCGGGACGATGTGATCGAGGGTCGCGAACGTTCGCTCGGGCATGCTCACCCGCAGGCCGAGATCGCGGAGCATCCCGAACGCCTGGGGGCTCGTCACCTCGTGGATCAGGTGAAGGCCGATGAAGAGCTGGTCCTCGCCGCTCGGCAACGTGCGGACTTTGTGGAGGTCCCAAACCTTGTCATAGAGACTCTTACCCATGATGGCCTCTCGCGGTGCGCTGGATACGGGTGAAGGGGACGGCGTGCGAAGCGAAGCGGACCGGCCCGAGCGCCGGCGCCAGGGCGCGCCAGCGGCCTCCCTCGAAGGCGGCCGGCCGCCGCCGGTCTGGCGGTTCAACGTCGGGCGGGCGGCATGACTATGCGGGCGCGAGAGGATTAAGTCGAATGAAACTTTTTTCACGATCGATTAAGTAAGGCTACATGGACGCGTCGCTGCTCCCCGCGCTCGAGGACGTGCTGATGGTGGCCCGGTCGGGCTCGGTCGCCGAGGCCGCGCGGCGGCTGCACAAGACGCCGTCGGCGATCAGCCAGCAGGTGCGCCGGGTGGAGGAGCGCTTCGGGGTGGCGCTGTTCGAGCGCGACGGGCGCGGCGTGCGGCTGAGCCCGGCCGGCGAGGCGGCGCTCGGCGCGATCACGCGGCTGTTCGACCAGGCGGAGGGGGTGTTCGAGCTGCTCTCGGAGCTGGCGGGGGAGCCGTCGACGACCCTGCGCGTGGCGGCGAGCGACTACCTCGGCAAGGGGCTGCTCGTGCCGGTGATCCGCCAGATGCTCGAGAAGCGCGCGCCGGTGCGGTTCGCGATCACGACGGCGAACTCGGTCGACGCCGCGCGGGGGGTGGAGCGCGGCGAGGTGGATCTGGGCCTCGCGTCGGCGTCCTCGGCGGGCGGCGACCTCGTGAAGCAGCCGCTGTTCGTGCAGCCGTTCCTCTGGGTGGGGCCGCGGCTCAAGGGCACGGCGCCGGCGCTGCGCGAGCGGCTCCGGCACGAGCCGCTGCTCCGGCTGGCGCCCGGCAGCGTGGGGCGGCGGATGCTCGACGCGTACCTGGATCGCGAGCGGATCCGGCCCATCTCGACGATCGACGTGTCGAGCGTGTCGCTCCTCGTCTCGTACGTCTCCGGCGGGCTCGGCATCGGCCTCGCGCCGGCGCTCGCGCTGACCGAGGTGGCGCGCTCGCGGCTCGACGTCGAGGTCGCGGAGGTCGACCCGCTGCCCGTCGAGCTGATGACGCGCGAGAATTTCAGGCGCAATCCGATCGTCGAGCGCTTCGTCGAGCGGCTCGCCGCCGAGGGGCGCCGCGCGGAGCAGCGGACGCGCGCGCTGCTCGGCGGCTGACACCGTGTGAGGCGCGCCGCCGCTCGTCAGGTCGACGGGGGCGCGACACGAGGGCTCGCTTCGTCGACCGGAGCGCGCGCCCCGGGGCGCCAGAGCGACGGTCGGCCTGTGTGGCTCCTCAGGGCTCGCGCGTGTTGCCGCGCGTGTCCTTCAGCATCACGTCGTGGACGCCGCCCTCGTGGATGCTCACCGCGGACGCGACGGTCAGGCGCGCGCGCATGTACAGGTCACGCAGCGAGGTGGCGCCGCAGTTGCACATCGTCGAGCGCACCTTGGCGAGGGTGACGTCGAGGTTGTCCTTCAGCTTGCCGGCGTACGGCACGTAGCTGTCGACGCCCTCCTCGAACTCGAGCTGATCCTTCTTCTTGCTGGTATCGCCGTGGTCGTAGCGCTGCCAGTTGCGCGCGCGGTTGCTCCCTTCACCCCAGTACTCCTTCATGAACTGGTTGTTCACGCGGACCTTGCGCCCGGGCGACTCGTCGAAGCGCGCGAAGTAGCGGCCCATCATGACGAAGTCGGCGCCCATCGCGAGGGCGATGGTGATGTGGTAGTCCTGGCTGATGCCGCCGTCGGAGCAGATCGGCACGTAGACGCCGGTCCGCTGGAAGTACTCGTCGCGCGCCTTGGCCACCTCGATCACGGCCGACGCCTGGCCGCGGCCGATCCCCTTCTGCTCGCGCGTGATGCAGATCGAGCCGCCGCCGATGCCGACCTTGACGAAGTCGGCGCCGGCCTCGACCAGGTAGAGGAAGCCCTCGCGATCGACGACGTTGCCGGCGCCGACATAGGCCGGCTTGCCGAGCGACTTCACGAAGGCGATGGTGTCGCCCTGCCACTCGGAGTAGCCGTCCGACGAGTCGATACAGAGCACGTCGGCGCCCGCCTCCACAAGCGCCGGCACGCGATCTCTGTAGTCGCGCGAGTTGATGCCGGCGCCGACGATGAGGCGCTTCTCGTGATCCACGTTCTCGAGCGGGTGCGCCTGGTGCGACTCGTAGTCCTTGCGAAACACCAGGTACTGGAGGTGCTGTCGCTCGTCGATGACGGGCAGGGTGTTGAGCTTGTGACGCCAGATGAGCTCATTCGCCTCCTGCAGATCGAGGCCGACCTTGCCGCAGTGGATCGACTTGAACGGCGTCATGATCTCGCGCACCGGCGTGCTGAGCGGCGTCTTGCCGAGCCGGTAATCGCGGCTCGTGATGATGCCGACGAACCTGCCCGTGGGCGTGCCGTCCTCGGTGATCGCAATCGTGGAGTGGCCCGTGCGATCGGTGAGCGCGAGGACGTCGCCGAGCGTCGCGTCGGGGCGCAGGTTCGAGTCGCTCACGACGAACCCGGCCTTGTAGTTCTTCACGCGCCGCACCATGGCGGCTTCCTCCTCGATGCCCTGCGAGCCGTACACGAACGACAGGCCGCCGCAGCGCGCGAGCGCGATCGCGAGCTCGGCGCCCGAGACCGACTGCATCATCGCGCTGGTGATCGGCACGCTGATCGTGAGCGGCGCGAGCCTCGGATCCGGCGGCGTCGCGCCCGGATCGGCCTTGAACCGGACGACAGGAGCCGTGAGATCGACGTTCGCGGGGACGCAGCCCTTCGTCGTCAGATTCGGGACGAGCAGGTACTCGCCAAACGTCCTGCTCGGCTCATCGTAGATGAATGCCATGTCGGCTCCTAGTGCAAGGATCCCCGGCTGTCAAACGCGAGCGGCGCCGCTCTTCCGTGAAAATCGTGTAATATCGATGGCTTGCGGGGGCAACGGCGGGCTCTGAAGGGCGGCGCGAGGGACGAGGCGACCGGGGCCCGGCCGCCCGCCAGCGTTGCGGCGAGGCGGTGCAGGAGCCCGGGCAGGATGACCGGGCTCCCGCGGAGCTAGAGCGGGCGCACCGGCAAGCAGAGCTCGCAGCGGAAGTTGTTGGTCTTGGGATCGTGGAACTCGCCCTGGTAGAGCTCGAAGCAGGGCCGATGGTCGGGCTGATAGCCGCTCTCAGGGAGCCACTTCCCGAAGAGCTGATCCCAGGCGGAGCCGATCGCGTGCGCGTCGCCGACCCACGCGCCCGCGGCGTACTTGCCGCCGGCGATGTCGGTCACGTTGACGTCGCCGTCCGCCTTGAAGTCCTGCGGGATCACGATGGCGGCGTCGAGGCGGCACTTGGCAGGCTCGGTGACCTTGGGGTTGTCGTGCGCGATGTTGAGGCAGATGCGGTCCGGGGTCCACAGATCGCGCGCGCTGGCCCAGCGCACGAGCCGTTGCCAGGCCTCGCCGACGCTGCCTTCCGGGCCATAGGGGCCGATGTTTCGGACATAGGCCACGCGGTAGCTCGGCAGGGTCTTCACGGTCACGTTCATGATCTCCTCCTCGTCTTGGCGGGCGTCCGCGCCCGACGAGGAGGCATCTTGGTCGGGCGCGCAGAGCGCTGCTTTGCACGGATTGCGCTCGACTTGACCCGGCTTGCGATCCGCTTGCCGCGCCTTGCGCGCGTCCGTGGCGCCACCGTTGCGCCAGGCGGAGGCGCTCATGCCGAAGCGCTCCTTGAAGGCGCGCGCGAAGGCGCTCGCCGAGCTGAAGCCGTTCTCGAGGGCGATCTCGAGGATGTCGGCGCGCGGCCGCTGCACGAGGTGGCTCGCCGCGGTCTCGAGGCGCGTTCGCTGGATGAACTCGCGAAGGTTCTCGCCCGTCATGGACTTGAACACGCGGTGGAAGTGAAACGGCGAGAACGCCGCCACAGCCGCCAGCGTGTCGAGGGAGAGGTCCTCTGCGCGATGGGCCTGGATGTAGTCGACCACGCGGTTGACCCGCCGCTGGTACTCGGCGCGGCTCCTGTCTGACGTTGCCACAGGCGGAGGGTAGCTGATGGCTGGTTGCAGAAAAAAGTGCCTCGGCGGCGACCGCACCCAGGTTGCCGACCGCCGACCGCACCCAGGTTGAGGTCGCCGGCACACAGGTTAAGGGGGGCACGACCGCACCCAGGTTGAGGGGGGCAGGGCACGACCGCACCCAGGTTGAGGTGATCGGGCTGAGAAGACGACCACACCCGGGTTGCGACCGACGACGGTCGAGGCCAGGTGACCGCACCCAGGTTGCGCGCACCCACCCAGAGCGCGCGCCTCGGTTTGTGTGAGCCGGAGGTTCCGCTATCCAGCCGATGGCGCCAAGGCTAGCAGCCGTCGCTGCGACGGCCGTCGAGGTGGCGGACCACGTGGCGGCCGCCACCCGTCGCACCCGTCGCGTCGGCATAAGTCATTGAAATGATTGCTCACGATCCCTGGTACGGCATTTGTTCATATGCCCCGGCCATGAGCCAGCCTCGTGAGATCGCTCCCGGCGCCACCTACCTCATCACCCGTCGCGTCCTGCGCCGGCATCTCCTTCTCCGCCCGGATGCTGCCCTCACCCAGTTCCTGGTCTACGCTCTCGCCGTTTCGACCCGTCGATTTGGCATCGAAGTCCACGCTCTTTGCGCGATGTCAACGCATCTGCACCTCGTCGTGACCGATGTGCAAGGCGTTTTGCCGCGCTTCTTGCAATTTTTTCCACCGCATCGTTGCGCTTGGAACGAAGGTCCTCCGCACGTGGGAAGGACCGGTGTGGGACCACGAACCCACGAGCGTGGTGCGGCTGCTGACGCGCGCGGCTGTGGTGGAGAAGATCGCCTACGTCCTCGCGAACCCCGTAGCCGCTGGCCTCGTCCGCCACGCGCACGAGTGGCCGGGGGCCAAGTCGGATGTGAGCGAGCTCGGCGGTGGCGTGCTCCGTGCAGCGCGTCCATCCGTGTATCTTGATCCAGAGAATCGGCAGTGGCCGGAGGAAGTAACGCTTTCGCTCGCGCTACCACCCGCCATCGAGCACGACAACGCAGAAGGCTTTCGTCGTGAAGTCGCGGCCGAGCTTGAGCGACAGGAAGCGCAAGCCCATGCAGAGTTGCAGCGGCAAGGGCCCCGAATATTAGGCATCAAAGGCGCCAGTACGGTCTCCCCTTACAGCCGCGCGACGAGCTTCGAGGCGCTGCGCGATCGCAATCCGACGTTTGCCGTCGGCCGTAACCAGGGCGATGCATGGCGAATCGCTGGCGCCGCTGTGCGAGCGTTTCGTGCGTCATACCGTGCGGCGCTCGAACAATGGCGTGCCGGGGTACGAAGCGCCGTCTTTCCGGCGGGCACGTGGTGGATGCGCATCTATCACGGCGCCAGCGTGGCGGACGTCGTGCTCACGATGTAGGCACCTCGGCGGTGCGTCACAGCGCCACAGCGGGGCGGGCTAAGGCGCCGTCGTGGGGAAGGTCCGTCTGGGGAAGGTGAAGCGAGCGGCAGCGTTCACGTGGCGCTGGGGATGGATTGCCGCGATGGGCTCGCGCGAAGCCGCGTTAAGGTTGTGGCCGGCTGGGTCTGAGCGAATGGCACCTTGGGTGCCGGTGAAGTGGACCTGCCCAACCAATGGAGCGATCCGGCTGGGGCCATTCTGGTTAGGTTCGTGGCGGATGGTCGACCGAGCCAGGTCGTCTCAACCCGGTTCGACCGTTTTCAGCTGGCCCTCTTCACCTGGTCGGCCGGTCTCCGGCAGGCCGCAGGCCTCAACCTGGGTCAGGCCGTAGGCCTCAACCTGGGTCGGGTCGGGGGCCTCCGGCAGGCCGCAGGCCTCAACCTGGGTCGGGTCGTCTACTCGAGCTCCAGCTCGACGAGTCGGATCTCTCCCTCCAGGAACCCCGTCTCCCGGAAGTACGTCACGTACTCCACCCGACCTCCTTCCCGCGCGAGCTCCGCGTGCACGAGCCCGGCATAGGGCCACGCCTCCGGGGTAGGCGGGACCTCGGCGGTGAAAACTACCGCGCTGTCCGACCATGGCCCCTCCGGCGCCCGCGCCGTCCGGAGCGAGATCTCCGACGATACCGGCTCGCTGTACAGCGCGATGTACCTGCCGACGTGCTCGTTCCAATGCACCGACATCATCGGTGCCCCCGCCATGACCGGCTCCGCCTCCTCATGGCCATCCACCCAGCGCCCGTCCGAGAAGAACCGCCACGCGTCGCGCTCCGTTGCCTCCGCGAGCGCGGCTCGCGCGACGAGGCACGGGCACGTGAGACCCGAGCACGCGCAGGCGTAGGCGTAGAGCATCCCCTCGCGGACGAGCGCCGCCGACGTGAGTGATGGCTCATCCGCACCGAAGAGGAGCGTCGGATCCGCAGCGCCCGGGCGTACCTCCGGGCGTGCGAGGGGCGCATCGAAGCTCTCCCAGACCGCGATCGACGAACCCATCATGTCGAAGTCGAACGCCCCGAGCCGCCCCGTCACCTTGCTGTAGAAGACGAGCGCACGGCCGGTCGCCTCGTCGACGACGATGGGGCCCGGCCACAGCGCATAGCGCGCTCCGCAGTCCTCCTCGCACGTCTCCTCCGCCCGAGGGTCGGCGTGCGCGAGGTTGAACGCGAGCTCCTCCTCGGTGAACGGCAGGAACTCCCGCGGCGCGCCGGCCGCGTCGAGCGGTTCGGTGAGCGACGAGAGCCCATCCGACGCATCCAGATCGTCGGTCGCGCAGAAGGTGCTCGACCTCCACAGCGCTCCGTCTTCCCCCGGCATCTCCAGGGTCGTGTCGCCGAACACCCACGCCGAAAGGTCGCCCCACCGCGCGCTGTAGCCGCCGTCCCGCCCTCGAATCGCCGGGGCAAACTCCAGCGCACCCAGGTCGCGCACCGCGCGCACCGCAGCCTCGGGCGCGTCCCCGCCACACCCGGCGCACAGGAGAGCGAACCCGGCGGCTCCCATGGTCCTTCGATAACGCATGCGCGCGAGGGTACCATGGGGAGCCAGAACGCCGCCGCCGTCGGCGTCGCTCCGCCGCCGGACCACACTCGACCGCGGCGCCGACGGGCCGCCGCGCGCGCGAGGGCTCTGGCGGGGAGGATGGCGGCGATCCGCAAAAGGCGAGGAAAGCTACTCCGCTGCTCGGCTCACGGTCCGGAGGACCACCATGTCTCCGCCGCTATCAGATCTGCCGGCAGGCGGCAGCGCAGCGGCGGCACTCGTCAGCGCACGTCTTCATCTGCGTATCACCAGTGAGCTTATCGCAGCTCGCCGCGCACTGTTCGCAGAGGCTCGCGCACACGCTCATCATCTGGGTGATCTGCGGCGAGCTGCGCAGGAGGAGCTTCGACGTCGCCTCGCAGATGTCGGCGCAGTCCTGGAGCAGCCGCATGTGCGGGGCGCTCACGTGAGAGCCTCCCATCTCGAGGCAATACTGAGCCGCGTGCGTGCAGATCGAACCACAATCCTGGGTGAAACGGGCCACCTCCCGGAACGATCTGTCCCCCGGAAACTTGATCATGAGAACCCCCTTGACCCAACTGGCCGACTCTCGCCGCGAGTAAGCCTCGCGACAAGGCGGCAACTTCGGTATCTGGAGGGTGCATGGATTCGATGGCTTTCGCATGTCGGGCCATCCCGCATATAGGCCTCGGAACAGCGACCGACGCCGAGACCGCCGTGCCCTGAACGCGCCTCGCGAACAGCCGGGACGCCGCGAGACATGCGCGAACGCCCTGCCCGAACGGCTGTTCCCGCCCTGGTCGCTCTCTCTGCGCGACAGCGCGACACCACGACATGCTAGCTCGCGATCGACGCCCGGACGTCGACGGTCAGATCGGCGAACCGCATCGGAGCGGCTGGATCGAGCAGGGTGGCGGTCCGTCAGGACCGTGCCTGAACACTAACACCCAGGCGCGCGGCAGATACCCATCTTCAGGCGGGCGATCTCCTGGAGCTCCTCGGCGATCTCGAGCGTGCGCATCGCGGCGGCGCGCGCGAGCGCCTGGGCCTCCTCGGTGACCGCGAGGCGCGTGAGGAGCCGCCGGCCCATCTCGTGGTGATGGCTCTCGTCCGGCTGGATGACCTCGCGGTAAAGGCGCGCGGTCTCGGCGTCGCCTTGCGACTCGCAGTAATCGATGAACGCCTGGTTGTGCACCTTCGCGAGCGCCTCCCGCGTGAACTGGCCCGCTGCGACGCGCTCGACCGTGGAGCCGAGCCCCTTCAAGTACCCGAACATCGGCGTGGGCGGCCCGAACTTCGCCGGGATTGCGGCGGGGTCGACGCCGAGCGCGCGGAGCCGCTCGGCGATGAGCCGGTAGTGCCTCGCCTCATCGCCGCACTGGCGGGCGAGGGCGAGCTTCACCTCCACGTCGGTCTCGGTGGTGAGCCAGAGCGCAGCCTCCTCGGTCGCCTCGAGCTCCTTCTTGAGCGCGGTCGCGAGCAGCGCCGGGATGCCGACGCCGCTCGCCGGCTCCGCCGCGCGGGCCACTGCGCCGATGTGGGCGAGGCGCTCACCGACCTTGCGGTCGAGCTCGTCGAGGAATTCCTCTGGCTTCATGCGGGACATGATGGGCGCGCCCCGTGCGGCGGGTCAATAGGCCGCGCTTCCGGCGGCCAGGTGGGTGTACCCTCCTCGAATGGCCTGGTGCTTCCTGCCGTCGTGGATCGATCTCGAGTCGGTCTCGATCTCGTTCGACCTCCCCGCTCGCACCGTCCTGAGGCGCACCGGAATCGCCGCGCTCGCCACGTCGAGCGCGACGGCGCTCCGCCTGACGCTCGCGCCGGCGCTCCTGCGGATCACCTTCGAGCCGTACCTCGTCATCAACCTGCCGCCGCCGCTCGGCGACATGGGGCTCCAGCAGGTCGAGTACGACTTCCGTTCAGGCGCGATGACGCCCAACGTCTTCTATACGGGAGGGCTCGTCCAGGTCGGAAAGGGATCGGCGGAGGACGAGGCGCGCGCCTTCATGCGCGGACTGGTCACGTCGACGCCCATGGCCATGCCCCCGTACGACCCCACCCGCGATCCCGATCTCGTCGTGACGGTGCGTCAGGTGCTCTCGAACCTCGAGTCCGGCAGCAGCACGGCCGTGCGGGGCGCCCGCTTGTCCGCGCGGCTGACGCTGCACCAGGAGCTCGCGGGCGGGGTGGGCTCGGACGGGTTCCGCATCCCGGCCGGCGCGATGATCGCGGCCAGCGTCGATATCGAGGGCACGCGGCAGGAGATCGAGACCGCGCCGCGCGTGCAGCGCATCGAGGTCGACTGCTCCTCGGCGGTGCTCCACAAGGGGGGAGTCGACCAGGCCGACGTCCGTCGCTTCGTCGTGAAGCGCGGCGGCGAGATCGCCGTCGAGCGGGTCGAGCCGCTCGGCGCGGCACGCCAGGCAGCGGGCGCCGAGTCGCTCGTGCGCCTGTTCGGCGCCCTGGTCGCGGGCGGCGGCGTCGCGCTCGACCCGCAGCGCCTCGGGCCGAGCGCCGTGGAAGGGCTCGTCAAGGAAGAGATCGCGCGCGCCCTGCGCCCCGCGCTCGTCGAATGGGTGCAGCAGAACGCCGACGTCGTCGTGGGGATGGACCTGCGGCAGGTGCTCGGGATACCGGCGGAGGGAGGCGCCGTGGCATGACGACGGGGAGCGCGGGCGCTCGGAACGTGCGCGCCGCGCTTCTCCGGGCGTCGAGCGCCCGAGGGGTGTTATACGCTCCGGAATGCGACTCTCCGCGATCCACATCTATCCCGTCAAAGGTTGCCGGGGCCTCGCGGTCGACGCGGCCGCCGTCGACGCGCTCGGCCTCGCGGGCGATCGGCGGTTCATGATCGTCGACCCCGAGGGAAAGCCCCTCACGCAGCGCCCGCTGCCGCGCATGGCGCTCATCGAGACGCATCTCTCCGAGCGCGCGCTCACGCTCGGCTTCGCCGGCCGGCCGCCGATCTCCGTGCCGCGCAGGGCCGAGGGCGCCCGCCTGCTCACGGTCGAGGTCTGGAGCAGCAGCGGCCTCCTGGCCGAGGATTGCGGTGACGAAGCCGCCGCGTGGCTCAGCGGCGTCCTGGATCACCCGGCGCGTCTCGTCCGCATCGGCGAGGCGTTCCGGCGGCCCGTCCTCAAGACCTCGGTGGCAGGCCCGGAAGACGTCGTGTCGTTCGCCGACGAGTTCCCGCTGCTCGTGATCTCCGAGGCCTCCCTCGCCGATCTGAACGCTCACCTCGAGGGCCGGAGCGCCGCGCCGTTGCCGATGGATCGCTTCCGGCCCAACCTCGTCGTGAGCGGCTGCGCTGCCTTCGACGAGGACCGGTGGGGCCGCGTCCGCATCGGAGACCTCGTGCTCCGCGCCGGCGGCCCGTGCGCCCGCTGCGTCGTCACCACGACCGACCAGCTCACCGCAGAGCGCGGCCCGGAGCCGCTCCGCACGCTGGCCACGTACCGGCGCGACGCGCAGAAGCCCAGCGACGTGAACTTCGGACAGAACTACATCCAGGAGACGAAAGCCGGCACGTTGCGCGTGGGGGACGAGGTGACGGTCGTGTGACCGAGCGCCCGAACGGCTCCTGCGTGGCGGCTCTTCAGGTGTCGCGGCGGCTCCGGGGAGGGCATGCGGCGGGCCTGCCTGCGCGGCGCGGCGCGGATCGCGGCGCGGTCGTGATACAAAGGGCCCATGAGAAAGCACGCGCTTCGTTCATGGATCGTCTCGCTCGCCGTTGTGACCCTGCTCTCCTTCGTGTCGCTCGGCAGCGCGTACGCCGGAGAGGCGGAGAAGAAGCTCGCCCTGGAGCTCACGCACCTCGTGATGCCGAAGGACGTCTACAATGCGCTCCTCGATCAGCTGATGACCAACATGGGAGCCTCGATGCAGCAAGCGGGCGCGAAGATCTCGCCCAAGGACGCCAGCAAGCTGAAGGCGGTGGTCGCCGAGGTGCTGCCGTACGACGAGCTCGTCCAGTGGAACGTCGAGATCTATGCGGGGAAGTTCACCGCCGATGAGCTGAAGGAGCTCATCAAGTTCTACGGCACCCCGGTCGGAAAGAAGGCCGCGAAGCTCCTCCCGGAGATCAGCGGCGAGGTGGGGAAGAAGGTCGGGACGGTCATCGTCCAGCGGATGCCCGCGGCGATGAAGAAGGCCGGTATCCAGTAGAGGGCGCGGCGCTCGGCGGTGCGCTTTGCGCGCTACCGCCTCTGGGCCAGGAAGCCGGCGACGGCGTCGAGCAGCGCCCGCGGCTCGTCAGAGCGCACCCAGTGGCTGCTGCGCTCGAAGATACGTAGATCCGCGCCCGGGATGAGCCGCGCGATCTCCTCCGAGAGATCGGGTGGGCAGATCCAGTCGTGTCGGCCGGCGATGACGAGCGTGGGCACCGCGATCTCGGGGAGGCGCGGCGTGAAATCGAATCTCCGCATGAACCCCTCCAGGCCGACGTTCCACGCGTCGACGTTGTAGATGGTGCGCGCGCGGGACTCGGCCGCCTTCTGTGGATCAAAGGTGGTCGAGTAGAGCGGTCCCATGATCTGGAGGAGGTCGGCGAACCGCTCGTCGCTCTCGATCTCGCCGGCCCAGAGGCGTTCGCACGCCGCTCTCTGCTGCTCCGTGCCGCGCTCCGCGACGATCCGCTTCGCCCGGTCGATGAGACGATGGCTGGCCGCCGTGGCCACCAGGATGAGATGAGAGATGTTCCGCTGGTATTCGAGCGCATAGGCCATGGCCACCATGCCGCCATAGGAGGTGCCCATCACCACGATACGATCGAGGCCGAGGTGCAGGCGCAGCGCCTCCATGTCCTCGACGTTGTTCTCGAGGGTATACGTTTCCTTTGGCCCGCGCGCGGAGCGGCCCTGTCCGCGATGATCGAAGTAGACGAGCTGCGCCTGGTCGGCGAGCGGCGTCATCCCTCCCTTGTGCGAGGAGTGATCTGCGCCAGGTCCGCCATGTACGACGAACATCACCGGCTTTTCGCGCATCCGCGGGCCGTCGGGGACGAGGCCCATGCCCTCGATGTCGAAGTAGAGCTCGGTGTCTCGGATCCTGGCGCGCACCGCGTCAGGGTATCCGATCGCGGGGCGCGGTGGCGCGGGCGTGGGGTGCGTAAGGAGTAGCAGTGGAGGCGCAGCTTGTTGCCGGGGCAGCAGGGATCGCCGGGGCGCTGTCGCGGCCGGTCGCCGTCAGGCGACGCCGTGTCGTGCCAGCCAGTCGAGCTGGCGCTGCCAGGCGTCGGCGGCGGCTTCCGGCCGGTAGCTCGGCCGATAGTCGGCGTAAAAGGCGTGCGGGACGTCAGGGTAGACCCGGATCTCGGACTGCGCGGCGCCGGGCGCGCTGCCGGTCTCGGAGGCGGTACGGAGCGCCTCCTGCAGCGCGGTGACCGTCGGGAGGGGGATGCCCTGGTCCTGTCCGGCATAGAGGCCCAGCACGGGCGCCTGCAGCGCGCTCGCCACGTCGATCGGGTGCTTGGGCTGGGCCTCGGTCCGATCGCCGGTCAGGCGTCCGTACCAGGCCACGGCCGCCTTCAGCGCCGGGTTGTGCGCGGCATACAGCCACGTGATGCGCCCGCCCCAGCAGAAGCCGACCGCGGCCGCCTTGCGGACGTCGGCCTTTCCGGAGGCTTCGGCGAAGGCCACGCTCGCATCGAGGTCCGAGAGCACCTGACGGTCGGGCACGCGGCCCGCCAGAGCCCGGAACTCGTCGACGGTGCGGAGGTGGCTGGGGTCGCCTTGCCGAACGAACAGATCCGGGGCGAGGGCGTAGTAGCCGCGGTGCGCGAAGCGACGGACCACGTCGCGGATGTGCTCGTGGACGCCGAAGATTTCCTGGATCACCAGCACCAGAGGGAAGGGGCCACCGGAGGCGGGGTGGGCGCGGTAGCCGGGGAGGTCACCGGCGGGCGCGGGAAGGATGATCGCGCCGGCGATGAGTCCCGCGTCGTCGGTATGGATGGGCTTCGGAGCGTTGCTCTCGGCGATGGGCGTGGAGGTGGTCATGGCGGGCGCCCAGCAGCCTCCGTGCCATGGACCGACCCGACCCAGGTTGAGGTTTGGACCGACCCGACCCAGGTTGAGGTTCGAGGTTCCGACCCGACCCAGGTTGAGGTTCGAGGTTCGAGGTTCCGACCCGACCCAGGTTGAGGTTCGAGGTTCGAGGTTCCGACCCGACCCAGGTTGAGGTTCCGACCCGACCCAGGTTGAGGTTCGAGGCTAGGTTCGAGGCTCTGACCCAGGTTGAGGTTCCGGAGGTTCCGACCCGAGGTGCTGACCCAGGTTGAGGTTCCGGAGGTACCAGCGACGGAGCCGCAGCTACCCTGCAGCGCGCGCACCCTCGCCGGCGACGGCCTGCGGCCGCCATTGCGCGACGTTGCCGGTGCGCTCGGCGAAGAATTCCCGCGTGCGCCGCCACGAGAGCTGCGCCGCATCGGCGTGGTACGCCGGCCGCGTCTCGTTGAAGAACCCGTGGCGCGTCCCAGGGTACACGAACGAGATCAGCTCTCGCCCCGCAGCCCTGAACGCCTCCCCCACCGCTGGCGCCCTCGGGGTGATCGCCGGATCCTCCTCCGCATAATGCACCTGCAGCGGAAATCGCACGTTCTTCACCTGCTCCAGAGCCGGCGCCTGCCCATAGAACACCGCGCCCGCCGCGAGCGCCACGCCTGCGACCGCGAGCTGCCCCACGAGCCCTCCGCCCAGCGAGAACCCGACGGCGGCGACGCCCCCCGACCGCACGTCCGACCGGCCGACGAGGTGCGCCGCCGCCGCCCTCGCGTCGGGCAGGTACGTCGACGTGTCGCGGTTACCGAACCAGGCGAACACCTTCTTCAGCCGCTCCTGTTCGTCCGCCGGCAACCGCGCGACCACCTCGTCGCGGTCGGCCGCGCGCAGCAGGCTCACCCCCCGGGCCACCTCCGCCTCGGTGAAGGTCCGGTGCGTCGTGTCGTGCGAATACAGGTTCGGCGCGAACGCGAGGTATCCTTCCTGCGCGAAGCGCCTTGCCAGCTCGATCGTATGGACGGTGAGCCCCAGCCCCTCGTGGAGGATCAGCACCGCCGGCGCTGGCGAGCGCCCGCCCGACGCCGGGCGGACCTGCACCGCCTCCACCGGCCCGTGGGGCCCTTCGAACGACGTCCTCTCGACGCCTGCGCTCGCGGCGCTCATGCCTGCACCTCCGCCTCGGGCGCCTTGTCCTTGCGGGCGGGCTTCAGCTTGCTCGGGGGCCGCTTGCCGAACGGCTCCCCGGCCACGATCTCGGAGCGGACCCCGTCGACCCCCACCGGGATGTCTCCGGTCAGCGTCACCCGGTAGAGGACGCGCTCGACGTCGAGGTGCCCGAGGTCCTGTGGCCCCAGGTGCGCCGTGGCCCGGTTGTCCCAGAACGCAATGCTGCCCGGCTCCCACCGGAACCGCACCGTGTACGCCGGGCGGCTGATCTGCTCGAAGAGCAGGTCGAGGATCGCGCTGCTCTCGCGCGCCGACAGCCCGACGATGTGGCTGGTGAAGCCGGGGCTGACGAACAGCGCCCGCTCGCCGGTCTCGGGGTGGACGCGCACCACGGGGTGGATCGAGATCAGCGGGTTCTCGCGCACCTTGCGCAGGTACGGGCTGTCCTGGTCCTGCGGCGCGAACCGCAGCCCGAAGCGGTGCTCCGCCCGCAGGCCGTCGACGAGCACGCGCAGCGGCGCGGACAGCCCTTCGTAGGCTGCCACGAGGTTCGTCCAGGTCGTGTCGCCGCCGTAGGGCGGCAGGATATGCGCCCGCAAGATAGACGCCGCCGGCGGGTTCACGGCCGCGGTGACGTCGGTATGCCAGCGGTTCTCGTAGCTGAAGCGCCTGCCGTAGCGGCGATCGTAGCGGCGGCTGTCGATGGCGAGGATCTCCGGGTGCTCGTCGAACGGCTCGTCCTCGTGCGGATGGGCGTAGGTCACCTCGCCGAAGCGCGCGGCGAAGGCGATCTGCTCGGCGTGGCCGAGCGGCTGGTTCCGGAAGAAGACGACCTTCCACTTCAGCAGCGCCGCGCGGATGGCCGCCACGGCCTCGTCGGGCAGCGGCTTCGAGATGTCGGCGCCGTGGATCTCGGCGCCGATGTGCCCTGCGAGCGGCTTCACCTGGATGGCTTGATCGGATGCTCTCTGGCTCATGGGTCTCCTCCGCGTGGTCCCCCCCGCCACGTCCTTCCTGACGGTCGGTATGCGGGCGCCGTGCCAGGGTGCGAGCGGCGGCTCGAGTCGGCGAGCTGCCAGCGCTAGGGGGGATGCATGCGAGGAGCTCGCATGGAGACCATTATCAGATGGTCGGAACGAGGCGAGAGCTGCGGATCTGATGATCCTTGGTGATGAGCTCTGCGCTGGCGGTCATCGCCGTCGCAACGATGAGCCGATCTGCCGGATCGCCATGCAAGGGAAGCCGTGCCGCCAGCGCAGCGATCACCGGTTCAATCGGCAAGAGGATCGCCCCGCTTCTGGTGAGCGCGTCCTCGATCCATCTCTGCGCGGGTCGATCAAGCTCGACCCTCCCTTTTGGGGCGAGCATCGCAATCTCCCAGCAAGTCATGGCCGAGACACCAAGCCTATCCGCTCCATCGACGGCCATGGCTGCCTGCTCGGAGAGGCGATCTGGGGACGCGACGAGCCAGAATCAGGCGTGCGTGTCCAGCACGATCACGGCTTGAAGTTCTCCTCGTCGCACGTCCACGCATCGGCATTCTCTGCAGGAGATTCGATGTCATCGACGAACCGAGCGGAGCCTGCGAGCTGTCCGAACCGCTCCGGGTGACGTCGGTGTGACGGGGGGAGCGACGTTGCGCCTGGCATCGCCGGTGCGTTCGCCCCAGCGATGCGCTTGGCCCGGAGACGCAACCGTAGATCCAGCGTCGAGGACGCTTCCGTTATCGCCCCGCGTGAGAGAGGCGGCATCGCGCTGGCTTTGTCGGCTGCACGCTCCCGGCGACCCCGCGCGGCTCGCCTCGTGGGTGCTGCAGAACGGTGGCAGCGAGGCGCTGGCCAGGGCGGCAGAAGACGCCGAGAGCTCGTTTGGCGGTCTGCGCAGCGTCGATCGGATCCAGCGCTTCGGCGGGATCCTGATGCTCGAGCGAGCCCTCGCGGAGGGGAGCGTCGCGGAGTGGCCTATTCAGCAGACTCCCGGCGGCCCTGCGATTCTCCTGAGCCAGGATGATCTCGACAACCACGATACGCTCGCTTGTATGACAGAAGACGGCAGTATGTGGGCATACGATTTCAGCTGGGGCGAGTGGGAGCGCACGAGCGACTCCGTGCGCACGTTCGTCGCCCGCATTGCGCTGTGGGGACACCCCAAAGAAGTGCCGACCCATATCGCGCTGTCGTCGCTTGGCCGTGAGCTCTCCCGGGCGCTCGGCCTGAGCGAGGTCGAAGAGGCTAGCGACTCCATCGGCACGTTCTACGCGGGCGACACGGCGCTGGTGTTCGAGCGGAGGCGACCCGACCGAACCGTGACGCGCATGCGCGAGCTGCGCCCCGAGGCGGTGCTTGCCTGGGACGACCTCACCTCGTCTGCCTGAGCTCCAGATCGCGGCGGCCGACGTCCCAGGCCCTCCCACGCGCGGATCGACGAGGAACGACGACCGATCCCGCCACCGACGACACGCAGCTACGGCGTGATCTCGCGGAGCACCCTGACCATGAGCCGCCGCGCCGCCCGCCGCGTCGAGTAAGCTGCGCCGCATGAAGGTCCCCCGACTCACCGGCCGGGCGCTCACCGCGGCGCGCCTCGCCGCCGAGGCGCCCGGATCCTCCGCCGCGCTCCGGGAAGTGATGAAGCGCAGCCTGGGCATCGATCGCCTCGCCTCGCTTCCGGACGCCTTCCGCGACGACGTCCCCGCAGAGGCGCGCCCCCTCCAGGCCGCGCCGCCGCGGCGCTGGGAGGACGCCGGGCTCGGCGCGCCCCCCGTCCGCGACTGGCCCAGGCCCTCGGTGGCCTACGCGGCGGCCTACCGCAGGGGCGCCACCACCCCGCTCCGCGTCGCCGAGCGCGCCCTCTCGGCGCTCGAGGCGCTCGCCGCCGAGCGCCCGTGCATGAACATCGCCGTCGCCACCTCGCGCGAGGCGACGCTCAGGGACGCCGACGCGTCGACCGCGCGCCACGCCGCGGGGCGGCCGCGCGGCCTGCTCGACGGCGTGCCCCTGCTCGTCAAGGACGAGTTCGACGTCGAGGGCCTCCCGACCACGCTCGGCTCGCCCTGCGGCCCGCAACCGCCCGCGCCGCGCGACGCCGCCGTGGTCGCACGGCTCCGGCAGGCGGGCGCCGTGTTCCTCTGCAAGACCGTGCTCACCGAGTGGGGCATGTCGCCGATCGGCAACAGCGTCCACCAGCGCATGCCCCACAACCCGCACCACAAGGAGCGCGCCGCGGGCGGCTCCTCCACCGGCTCCGCCGTCGGCGTGGCGCTCGGGCTCGCGCCGCTCGCGGCCAGCGGCGACGGCGGCGGCTCCATCCGGGCGCCCGCCGCGCTGAACGGCGTCTTCGGCATCAAGCCGACCTTCGGCCGCGTCAGCCGCGCCGGCGACGGCTTCAAGGGCTCGGTCGCCCACGCCGGCCCGATCGCCAGCAGCACGGCCGATCTCGCGCGCTTCCTCGACGCCGTCGCCAGCGAGCCCGACCCCGACGACGACCTCACCGCATGGGCGCCCGCGCCGCCCCCCGGAGGCTTCGGCGCGCGCCTCGGCGCCGGCGTGCGCGGCCTGCGCATCGGCGTCGACGAGGCGGAGTGGCGCGACGCCTCCACCCCGGTCGCGAGCGTGTGCTGGGGGGCGCTGCGCGCGCTCGAGCGCGAGGGCGCGACCCTCGTGGACGTGAAGATCCCCCTCGCCAGGCACGCGGCCTCCATCGGCTACCTCGTCATCGGCCCCGAGTCGCTCGCGGCGTTCCAGCGCGCCTGGAGGGAGCAGCGCGACCTCATCAGCGAGGACCTGCGCGTCACCTTCAGCCTCCTCTCGGGCGTCACCGCGCTCGAGCAGATCGACGCCGCGCGGCTGCGCGCGGGCATGCGGCGCGAGGTGGCGCGCGCCCTCGCCGGCGTCGACGTCCTCGCGCTCCCGACGACGGCGATCACCGCGCCCCGCTACGCGCAGGCCGAGGAAGGCCGCGCCTTCCTGGATCCCATCGCCCTCGACGGCATGTGCCGCTTCGCCTTCCTCGGCAACCTCACCGGCCTCCCCGCCGGCACGGCGCCCGTCGGCGTCGACGCCGAGCGCCTGCCCATCGGCCTGCAGATCCTCGGCGACGCGTGGGACGAAGCGGCCGTCCTCGCCGTCCTCGCCCACCTCGAGCGATCGGAGCTCGCGAGCGCGCGGCGCCCCCCGGGGGCGATCGATCTGCTCGAGGTCCCTGATCCCATCTAGTCCAAGGAGAGGTCGCGATGAGCCGGAGCGCCGGAGGTCATCCTCCCGACGTGAAGCCAGCGCCAGCGCCGTGGACGCTGGCTGGCGATGCAACCCTCGTGATGCTCGAGCTCCCGGAGCGGCTGCTCAAGGAGCAGAGCTTCATCCCGGAGGCGCTCCGCCCCCGCTTCGAGGGGCGCTACAGCCTGCTGATGGCGCTCGACTACACGTCGTCGAACGTGGGGCCTTATCGCGAGCTCCTGTTCATCCCCGGGCGCTTCCGCACGCGCCGCGGCCTCTGCTGGTCCATCAGCAAGATCTACGTCAGCTCGTGGGACAGCGTGGTGAACGGGCAGCTCAACTGGGGTATCCCCAAGGAGCACGCCGATTTCGAGATCGCGCGCGAGGCGGACGGGAGCGAGCGCTTCCGGGCATCGCAGGGTGGCGACGTCTTCGCCGATCTGCGCTTCGCGGCCGCGGGCCCGAGCCTGCCCGCCTCGAGCGCGCTCGTGCCCGCGCGCCTCCGCCGGCTGGTGCACCACCGCGACGGGCACGACTATTTCTGCGCGCCGACCGCGCGCGGGCGCGCCCGCCACGCGCGCCTGCTCGAGGCGCGCGTCGATCCGGCGCGCATGCCGCGCGTCGACGAGGGGCGTGTGGTGTTCGCCGTCCGGCTCTCCAGCTTTCAGGCCGAGTTCCCGGTCGCCGACGTCGAGCCCCATCGCTCGCTCTGATCTCTCACCGCGGGCAGCTGCCCCGCAGCGGCGTCAGGGCCGCTCGGTCGCTCGAGCGCGCAGATCAGCTGAGCGAGATCATCGCGGCCGTCGCCGCGTAGTCGACGCGCTGCGCGCGGTAGGGGTACGTCGGCGGGAACTGCTCGAGCGCCGCGCGGAGGCGCCGGCTCGACGCCCTGTCGAGCGGGTCGAAGCGCAGGCCCACGGCGCGCCCCGGGTCGCCCAGGCGCCGGCCGTGGAGCGTGCGCGCGATCGTCGCCGTCGCGTCGATCCAGACGCTCGTGTCCGGGATCCGGAACGAGACGATCACCGGCTCACCCGTGAGCGGGCGGGCGCTCGTCAGCACGAGCATGCCGTCGATCGACAGGTCGATCGCCCGGGTCCCGAGCAGCCGGAAGCCCCGCTCGCGCACGGCCTGGCACTCCACGATCGCAGCGCGGCGCGTGGCGCGGCGCTCGCTGGCGAGCAGCATCTCCATGGTCGTTCTCCTTGGCGCGGTACGCTACGGAGGACGGCTACAGGTGGACAAGAAACTTACAGCGTAGCGTCCCGCGCTGCGGCGGGTCGATGACGAACGCTGGTCGTTGAGGAGCGGGTGGGGGGGATCTCGGCGCCCCTGAGGGCGCTCGCGACGAGAGGCGCCCGCGGCCGCTCGGGGGTCGCCGCCCCGCCAGGTGGGCGGGGCGGCGTGCGGCCGTGGGCTTCTATCCGCCGGTCAGCGGCCCGCGCGCCGCCGGCGCAGGGCGAGGCCGGCGAGGGCGGCGAGCATGGGCAGGAGCGCGGCAGCGCCACGGGTGCTGCCCGCGGGCGTGGGCCGCGCGGCGCAGAAACCGTTGCCCTCGGCGAAGATGCCGGTCGGATCGTTCTCGCTCTCGGGCGCGCAGGTGCCCGCCGTGCTGTCGGTCGAGCTGCACACCTCGCCGGACGGGCAGGTGTTGCCCTCGGCGCCGCGGCAGCCCTCCACGCAGGCGTGCTCCTCGCAGATCATCCCGCTCGTCGCGCCGCCGCAATCGCTGTCCTGCCGGCACGCCGGAGGCGTCTGATCGTCGTCGCCATTGTTGGGATCTGTCTCGCCCTCGTCGATGGCGCCGTTGTGGTTCGCGTCCTCCACGCCGTCGGTCACGCCGCCGTCGTCCGTGTCCGGATCGAGCGGGTTCGTCGTCGTCGTGGGATCGGCGTCCGCGATGCAGGTCCCCGCGTCCGCGTCGGTCGCCGCGTTGTCGCAGGGCAGGCCGAGCTCGGTGCCGTCGAACAGCCCGTCGCCGTCGCTGTCGGGGTCGAGCGCGTTGATGAGGCCGTCGCCGTCGTGGTCGTCGCTGAAGTTCGGCTCGTCGCCGTCGATCACGCCGTCGTCGTCGCTGTCGGCGTCGTTCGGGTCGGTGCCGATCTCGTCCTCGAGCGAATCGACCAGCCCGTCGCCGTCGCTGTCCGCCGGCGTCCCGTCGTCCTCGCCGAGGTTGGGATCGGTCTCGCCCGCGTCGACGACGCCGTTCAGGTTGATGTCCTCGTGACCGTCGGGCACGCCGCCGTCGTCGGTGTCGGCGTCGAGCGGGTCGGTCTTGGTCGCGCCGGCGTCCCCGTCGGGGCGGCAGTGGCCCGCCTCCGCGTCGGTGCCCTCGCGGTCGCAGGGCAGGCCGAGCTCGGTGCCGTCGAACAGCCCGTCGTTGTCGCTGTCGACGTCGCGCACGTTGATGAGGCCGTCGCCGTCGGTGTCCTCGCCGGGCTTCGGCTCCTGGCCGTCGGGCACGCCGTCGTCGTCGGTGTCGGCGTCGTCCGGATCGCTCCCGATCGCCTCCTCCTCCGCGTCGGGCAGCCCGTCGCCGTCGCGGTCCTCGTCCACCGCGTCGTCGTCGCCGTTGTTGGGATCGGTCTCGCCCTCGTCGATGGCGCCGTCGTGATCCGCGTCCTCCGCGCCGTCGGAGATGCCGCCGTCGTCCGTGTCCGAGTCGAGCGGGTGCGTCGTCGTCGCGGGGTCGGCGTCCGCGACGCAGTTGCCCGCGGCGGCGTCGGTGGCGGCGTTGTCGCAGGGCAGGCCGAGCTCGGTGCCGTCGAACAAGCCGTCGCCGTCGCTGTCGGGGTCGAGCGCGTTGATGAGGTCGTCGCCGTCGTGGTCGTCGCTGAAGTTCGGCTCGTCGCCGTCGATCACGCCGTCGTCGTCGCTGTCGGCGTCGTTCGGGTCGGTGCCGATCTCCTCCTCGATGACGTCGATCAGCCCGTCGCCGTCGGTGTCCGCCGGCGTCCCGTCGTCGGCGCCGTTGTTGGGATCGGTCTCGCCCGCGTCGATCTCGCCGTCGAGATCGAGGTCCTCCTGGCCGTCGGGCACGCCGCCGTCGTCGGTGTCCGGATCGACCGGCGAGGTCTTGGTCGCGCCCCCGTCCGCGTCGGCGCGGCAGTGGCCCGCATCGGCGTTGGTGTCCTCGTTGTCGCAGGGCAGCCCGAGCTCGGTGCCGTCGTAGAGCCCGTCGTCGTCGCTGTCGACGTCGCGCACGTTGATCAGCCCGTCGCCGTCGGTGTCGTCGGCGGGGTTCGGCTCCTGGCCGTCGAGCGCGCCGTCGTCGTCGGTGTCGGCGTCGTTCGGATCGCTCCCGATCGTCTCCTCCAGATCGTCGCTCAGCCCGTCGCCGTCGGTGTCCGTCGGCGGCACGTCGTCGGCGCGGACGTTCGGATCGGTCTCGCCCGCGTCGACGACGCCGTCGAGATCGAAGTCCTCGTGGCCGTCGGGCACGCCGCCGTCGTCGGTGTCGGCGTCGAGCGGGTCGGTCTTGGTGGCGCCGGCGTCCCCGTCGGCGCGGCAATGGCCCGCATCGGCGTCGGTGGCCGCGTTGTCGCAGGGCAGGCCGAGCTCGGTGCCGTCGTAGAGCCCGTCGTTGTCGCTGTCGGGGTCGAGCGCGTTGATGAGGCCGTCCTCGTCGGAGTCCTCGTCGAAGTCCGGCTCATCGCCGTCGATCACGCCGTCGTCGTCGCTGTCCGCGTCGTTCGGGTCGGTGCCGGTCTCGAGCTCGTCGGGATCCTCGATCCCGTCGTTGTCCGAGTCGCAGCCGTTGTTGAGCACGCCGTCGCAGTCGTTGTCGATCGAATCGCCGCAGACCTCGGCGCCCGTCGGCTCGCAGACGCAGGCGTGCGTGTCGGGATCGCACGTCGGCGAGAGCGGCCCGCAGTGCGCGTCCGTGAGGCACTCGACGCACTCGTTGGGCTCCGCCGCCGTGTCGCAGTGAGGCGTCGGCGCGGCGCACTGCGCGTTGGTCTCGCATTCGTCGATGACGACCTCGGTCGGCGGCACGCCGTCGGTCGGGCCGTTGCCGTCGGTCGGCGTGTCCTCTTCGGGCGCGCCCTGCTGCCCGGAGGCGCGGACGATCGCCTGGTTGGCGATGACCCCCGAGGCGTCGCCGTTGACCGTCACCTGGAAGGTCACCCGCGTCGACTGCCCGGCGGGGATCGACCCCCCCGCCGTCCCGTTCGCGCCCGTGCCGAGCCGCACGCGGACCGTGCGCGTCCCGGCGTCGTACTCGCCCTGGTCGTCGGCGGCCGCGTCCGTCTTCGCGCCCATGTTCGCGCCCGTCAGGATGGAGAGCGAGCCGGGCACGTAGGTGACGCCCGCGGGCAGCGGATCGGTGAGCACGGTGCCCCTCGACGCGTCGTTGCCGCTGTTGACGACCTCGATCGTGTACTGGAGCACGTCGCCCGGGAGCAGCAGCCCGCCGTTCACGTCGACGGCCGACTTCGAGGAGGACGTGAAGTCCGGCCTGAAGGTCGAGATCGACGTGATGAAGCCGGCGAGGAAGTACAGATCCATGCTGCTCGACGCCACGATGGGCGCCGAGGTCTGCCTCGGGGTCACCAGCGAGGTGATATCGAAGACGTCGATATCCATGCCCGCCATGGTCCCCTGGGTGCCGGCGAGCTGCGGCAGATCCCCGACGTTCGACACCGGCGCGTTGAAGTAGGAGCGCGTACCGTTGAAGAAGTTGTCGGCCGGGTTCTGCGTATTGCCGAGCGCGGTCCCGTTGAAGAGGAACTGGTCGCCCGTGTGGGCGAGGTCCCCCTCGAACGCGACCATGCCGATCTTCGCGTCGTAGCCCGCGTTCGGCACCAGGAACCCGTCCAGGATGGTGTTCTGGGTCGACCCGCTGGCCACCGTGTCGAGGCCGTCGAAGAGCGCGAGGTTGCGCGGCGGCTCGGAGGCGAGCTCGTAGAACACGACCAGCCACCACCCGGCGAAGTGGTTGTTGAAGTCGCTGTTCACGAAGCTCGCGCTGTTGATGCCGCTCACCCGGTACGCGCCGGACCCGTGCTCCTGCACGAGGGCGGTGATGTTCGCGACCGACTGGTAGTAGACGCGACTCGAGCTGATCGTCTCGACGAAGTCGATGGCGGTCACCGCCTCGGAGAAGCCGCCCGCGCCGGGCCGCTCCAGGGTGACGGCTTCGTCCGCGTCCCCGGTGGGCCCGAGGTGCGCGCCCCAGTAGAGGTACGCGTGGGTGACCGTCGCGCCGGCCGGCACCTCGAGCACGGCGGTGGTGCGCGCCTGGGCGGCGGTGATGTTGGTGTTCGCCTCCGCCTGGCCCTCTGCGGGCGAGTCGGAGCGCCAGTAGGTGTCGGGCGCGCTGTCGCCGGTGCCGCTCCCGCACGGGCCGCGGTCGCCCAGCACGGGCGACTCGATGTCGTCGCTGCCGCACTCGTTGCCCAGCGTGTTCCCGATCAGAATGAAGTCGCCCCGCTGGTCGACCTGCTCGCGCAACTCGGGCGCGGCGTGCGCGGCGCCGCCCTGCCCGCCCACGGAGGCGAGCCCGACAAGACTACCTATGACCCAACGTCTCTTCACGGCGCCTCCTGCTGCTGCTTCGGCTTCTTCTCGAGGATCTTGAACTGCACGCGGCGGTTCTGCTGGCGTCCCTCGTCGGTGTCGTTCTCCGCGATCGGGACGTCGGGCCCGTAGCCCTTCGACGCCAGCCGCTCGGCCTCGATGCCGCGCTGGACCAGCGCCTTCATGACCGACTCGGCCCTCGCCTGGCTGAGCTTGATATTGTACGCGCGTCCGCCGCGCGGGTCTGTGTGCCCTTGCACCTCGATCTTGGTGATCTCCGGGTGCTCCTTCAGCACACCCGCCACCTCATCGAGGAGCGGATCGCTCACCTTCTTGATGGTCGCCTTGCCGGTGTCGAACTGCACCTGCTGGAGGATGACGATCTCCGTCTCCGTCATGCGCACGGCGACGGGGCAGCCGTTCTTCGCCGGATCCGGATCGGGCTTGCCCTTCTCGTCGGGGCAGGCGTCCTTGTCGTCTCGCACCGTGTCGCCGTCGCGGTCGCCGGGGCAGCCGTTCGTCGCCGGATCCGAGGTGCGGATACCGGGGATGTCGGGGCAGGCGTCCTCCGCGTCGATCACGCCGTCGCCGTCCCTGTCGGGCGGCGGCGGGCAGCCGTGCTTCTTCGGATCCTCGTTCGCCGGGCCGGCCTCGTCCGGGCACGCGTCGACGTCGTCCGTGATGCCGTCCTTGTCGCGGTCCCCGGGCGGCGGGCAGCCGTGCTTCTTCGGGTCGTCGTTCGCGATGCCGGGCGTGTCCGGGCACGCGTCGACGCGATCGAGGAAGCCGTCCTCGTCGCGATCGGACGGCGGGCAGCCGTTCTTCTTCGGATCCGGGTCGCCGACGCCGGGCACGTCCGGGCACGCGTCCTTCTCGTTGACGATGCCGTCCTTGTCGCGGTCCGGATCCGCGCGCCGGACCTCGGGCGAGTACGCGAGCATCGCGACGGCGCGGAAATCCGGGGTGCCGATTCCCGAGGTGAAGCCGGGGCCGGCGGCGACGCCGAGCTCGAAGTCGCGGAGCGTCGGCGCGAAGCGGTAGCGCAGGCCGAGCAGCGCCTCGACGTTCGTGTTGCGGGCCTCCGGGTCCTCCAGCACCGTCGACACGGTCGCCTCGGGGCCGATCTGGAGCTGCTCCTCCGAGCCCAGCAGCAGGCCGACGCCCGCGCCGCCGTTGAACATCAGGCCTTGCCGCACCTGCGCGAACGTCTGCGCGGGGCGCAGATCGACGCCGGCCGCGGCCGACCAGACGAAGCCCGGGATCCGGCCTCCGGCGAGGATCTGCGGCAGGCCGCGGACCGACTCCTCGCCCACGAACGAGCCGTCGCGGTCGCCGGTCGGCACCCACACGAAGCCGCCGACGGCGAGCTGGAACGGGTCGAAGTAATCGCCGAGGAGGCGCAGGCGCAGCCCGACCCGGAGATCGCCGAGCTGCACGTCGCTCGGCGACCTGAACGAGAGGCCCTCGGCCGCGGGGCTGTCGCCCTGCTGCAGCACGGCGAGGGGCAGGTCGACGTTGACGTGCAGCCGATCCCAGAGCGTGAGCGAGGAGTTCAGGTGCAGGAACAGCTGGTGGCCGACGATCGCGCCGAGGTTCTCGTCGCTGCCCTCCCGCGTGAGCACGAGCGGGTTGTGCGCGTAGTCGCCGAGCAGCATCACGTGCAGCGTCGCGCTGCCGTCCTGGTTCGGCGAGGCTGCATACGGCGACGGCACACCGAACATCCGGTCGCCGGCGGGCGCGGGGCTGAAGCGGTTGAGGGCGAGGCCGCGCGCCGGTCCCGCTTCCTGAGCGGACGCTGGCGCGGCCCACGCCGCCGCGGCTAGGGCGGCGGCGCCGCAGATCCATCGAGGGGGCAAGGGGGCTCTCATGCGCAGGATCACCTTGGGTGCTTTGGGCGAGCGGCCGTCGACTGCTCCGGCGCGCAGGCAAGTTGGGGGAAACGCGGCGTACTCGACGAGGAGGATCGGCGAGCAGCCTAGAAATCCCGGGCCGTCTTATAGGCTTCGCAGGACGCTACCGGTGGACTTTTCGCTGGGCGGCCGTCCGAATTCGGATCGGCCTCGACAGGGCGGCTCTCCTGCGAGCCGGCCTTCGCAGCGCGGCCTATGCAAGGCGTGTGCACGCCTCGCCGTCGCGTGGGGCGGGTGGTTTGTCGGGGATCTCGCGGCCCCAGCCGGCTCTGCGGCGGGCCGATTGAGGCCTACAGACATCAGCACTGCGGCCTCGGTGCGGCGGTATCGACCAGGATCGAGCGGGGGCGCGCCGGCGCGCCGGCGCGCTCGGCCGGCGGGCTCTGCGGTGCTCGCGGCCCCGGCGCTGCGTCGCCGGAGGCCTGGGTTCCCCGTGGGATCAAAAGTTCGTTCGGACGGTGCCGCTGAATTGAAAGATGCCAGGGTTCGAGCCGATCTTGCCAACGGCGGTGAACCTGGATCCTGGCGTGACGGCCAGCATCGGCGAGCGGAGCGCGTCGATCGGTGAGGTCGACTCGGCCTGGCTCGTCGCGTAGGGCGAGCTCCTCGTGATCTCTGCCCGGAGATACGAGCTGCCGCTCGTCACGACGGTCCTTGCCCATGCCGCGTTGCAGCTCGCCGAGTACCGGATCACGATTCCCGACCGCGGTGTAGCCCGACATGATGTCGCTCGACGCCCGCGTGACCGCGTCGGCCTCGCACCCGGTCGCGCCAGGGTCCTGCCCGGTGCACGACGCGCCGTGGCAGCTGCCGAGCGCGGCAGCGGCCTCGCCCACGTCCTCCTGCGCGGAGCGCTCTCCGCCGAGCGGCTCGGGATCGGACGTGTCGGCGATGCAGCCGGCGAGGGCAAAGGAAGCTCCGAGGGCGGCGGCGGCAAACGAGGAGGCGATACGCATGGTCCATGTCCTTTCGAGCCCTGGGGACGCGGGCATCGCGCTACCGAGCGGCGCCGGCGCGTCGAGGTCTCGGCCTGGGTACGGGCGGAGGGCACCGGCCGGTTCCCGCGTCCGCGTGAAAGGACCCGTGTCGGGCGCCGCCCAGGACTCGCTACGTCAGGCGCCGCGGGCTCATCCGGGGCCGCCGGCGGCTCGCGGTGGCCGGGCGCCGCGTCCGTCCGGGTCGTGTCGACTGGCGTATTCCGCGCGGGAGGCGCGTTCCAGCGCTCCATCTCGTGGGTGCATCGACTACCATCGTCTCCGAACGGCGGCTGCCACCGGCGACTCCAGACGACGGAGGTTTCGACGATGAACCTTTTCCCCGACGAGATGCGGCGGGATCCTTATCCCCTCTACGATCAGCTGCGGACCGGCTCTCCCGTGTTCCATGTCGCTCCGCTCGATCTCTGGATGGTCTTCGATTACGACGGGGTGAAGCGGGCGCTGACCGATCATGACGCCTTCAGCTCCGCGGTGACGCCTCCCACCGGCAAGGCGCCGGACTGGATCGTCTTCTCCGACCCGCCGCGCCACACGAAGCTTCGATCCATCGTCCTGCGGGCGTTCACGCCGCGCTCGATCGCGGGCCTGGAGCCGCGCATCCGGGAGCTGTCGCGCGATCTCCTGGATCCGTGGATCGAGCGCGGGGAGATGGACCTCGCGGCGGACTACGCGGGGCCGCTGCCCACGATGGTGATCGCGGAGATGCTCGGCATTCCCCCCGAGGACCGGGCGCGGCTGCTGCGCTGGAGCGAGGCGATAGTGAACCTCAGCCACGCGATCTCCGGCGGCGAGGAGGCGGCGAGGGCCGTGAGCGAGCACGCCGTGGTGAAGGAAGAGATGAAGGCGTATCTCGCGGACCTGATCGAGGCGCGCCGGAGGGCGCCGGCGGAGGACCTCTTGACCCGGCTCGTCGAGGCCGAGGTGGACGGCGAGCGGCTGACCGAGGGAGACATCCTGAACTTCTTCCAGTTCCTGCTCGCGGCGGGCACCGAGACGACAACGAACCTGATCGACAACGCGATCTTGTGCTTCCTCGAGAGCCCGGCGGAGCTCTTCCGCCTCCGGGCGGCGCCCGAGCTCTTGCCCTCGGCGATCGAGGAGGTCCTGCGCCACCGCTCGCCGCTGCAGATGGTGTTCCGCGAGACGAGGCGCGCCGTCGAGGTGCACGGCCAGGTGATCCCGGCCGGGAAGCTGGTGCTGCCCGTGATCGGCTCCGCGAACCGGGATCCGCATCAATTCCACGACCCTGGCCGCTTCGACATCGGGCGCGACCCCAACCCGCACGTCGCGTTCGGCCACGGCATCCACTTCTGCATCGGGGCGGCGCTGGCGCGCCTGGAGGCGCGGATCGCGCTGCCGGATCTCCTCTGCCGTCTGGAGGGCCTCCGGCTCGCGAGCGACGAGCCGTGGGAGCCGCGCAAGGCGATCATCGTGCACGGTCCGGCGCGCTTGCCGATCCGCTTCGAGCCGGGGAGGCGCGCCGCGGTGCACGCCGCGGGGGCGCGCACGCCGTGTTCCGGGTGAAGGCGGCGCCGCAGGAGGCCTGCGACCACCTCAGGTCTTGTCCGTTCCGCTTGACTGCGCCATCAAGTCGTCCACGAACCGGCGCATCAGGCGCACCAGGTCGCTGAAGTCTTCCTCACTCCACGTGGCGAGGATAGGGGCCGCAAGCCTCTGACGCGCGGCGTCCAAGGCGTCCGTCATCTGCCGCCCCTTGTCGGTGATCACCGCCTCATGGATGCGACGATCGGCCGGGCTCGGTCGACGTTCGATCAGCCCAAGGCTCTCGAGCTTCGCGACCTGGCGGCTGACGGTCGTGTAATCGCGCCCCGCTCGGTTCGAGAGCTCGACCACGCCGATCGGCCCGAAGCGCTCGATCCCCACCAGCAGCCGAAAGAGGGCTTGATCCAGGGAGATGCCTGCCTCCGCGAGCAGCGCCTGATCGCGCTGCGGCTGGTTCATGAGCGCGATCAGATCGACCATCGCTCCGTGGAGCTCGCGGAGCTTCTTTTTTGTGATGCGTGTATTTTGCACAAATTTCCTTGACGCTTCGGAGGGCGCGGTTATATGCATCATACACATATCTGAAACGCGGTCCAAAAAAGCGGAGCTCGCTGTGGAATCTACTTTTTCGACGGATGTCCTGATCGTCGGCGCAGGTGCTGCTGGGTTGACCCTCGCCATTGAGCTCGCCCGTCGGGGCGTTGCGTTCCGGCTCATCGACAGGCAGGACGGGCCCTTTCGCGGCTCGCGCGGCAAGGGGATCCAGCCGCGCAGCCAGGAGGTGTTCGAGGATCTGGGCATCCTCGACCGCGTCGTTGCGACCGGCGGCCTGTACCCACCCCCGCGGGTATATCGCGACGACGGAGGCTACGAGGAGTCGCAGATCATGGAGCCTCAGGACCCGACGCCTGGCGAGCCCTATCGTCTGCCGCTCCTCGTGCCTCAATTCCTGACCGAAGCCGCGATGCGCGAGCGTCTGGCGGAGCTCGGGAAATACCCGGAGTTCAGCCGCGAGCTGAAAGGCTTCGAGCAGGATGGCGAGGGGGTCAACGCCCGCATCGCCGGCCCGACGGGCGAGGAGACGGTCCGCGTCCGCTATCTCGTCGGAGCGGACGGCGGCCGCAGCGTCGTACGGCACGCGCTCGCGATCGGCTTTCCCGGCAAGACCCTGGGAGTGCGCGCGGTCGTCGCCGACGTCGTCCTGGAGGGACTCAGCAGGGCCGCCTGGCATCGCTTCAACGAAGGGTCGATGGAGAAGCAGATGTCGCTGTGCCCGCTCGTCGGCACCGACATGTTCCAGTTGCAGGCGCCGATTCCTCTCGAGGGTGATGTCGATCTCTCCGCCGAAGGCCTTACAGCGATGGTCACGGGCCGCACGGGCCGAGGCGACATCGTGATCCGCTCGGTCTCCTGGGCCTCCGCCTACACCATGAACGCGCGCCTCGCCGACCGTTACCGGGACGGGCGCGTCTTCCTCGCCGGCGATGCCGCGCATATCCACCCGCCGACGGGTGGGCAGGGCCTCAATACGAGCGTGCAGGATGCCTACAACCTCGGCTGGAAGCTCGCCGCCGTTCTGGCAGGCGCGCCGGAGGCGCTGCTCGCGACCTACGAGGAGGAGCGCCGGCCGATCGCCGCGGAGACGCTCGGCCTGACAACGAAGCTCCTGGAGGCGGCCAAGCGAGGCGTCATGCGCCGCGGACGCGAGGTGCATCAGCTCGATCTCGGATACCCGGAATCGTCGCTGGCCCTGGAAAAGCCGAAACGCAGCGGCGGCATCCTCGCGGGCAATCGAGCGCCGGACGCGCCCGTCCGCGGCGTCGCGGGGATGCCGACGCGGCTCTTCAAGCTCTTCCAGGGTCCACACTGGACCTTGCTGGGTTACGGGTCGGACCGGCTCTCGGCCGTCGAGCCGCGCCCCGGACTTCACATCCACGCCGTCGGGCCGCGCGGCGACATCGTCGATGATGGCGGCCATCTCCGCGCTGCTTATGGCGTGTCGCACGGCGACTGGGTGCTCGTCCGGCCGGACGGCTATATCGGCGCCATCGTGTCGTCCGACCATGCACCCGCTCTGGAAGCCTACCTTGCCAGCGTCGGGCTCCCATCACGAAGATGACAAGGACGAGAGCGCGCTCTCGCCACGCCGCAGGCTGTGGAGTTCACCGAGCCAACGGCGCGGCCCCTCGCGTCAAGGGAGACGGAACATCGACCAGGGCACCTGGACGCCGGTACCACCGGTCTGGCCGATCAGGTTCGCGGGCTCCGCCGCGGGGTCCAGCGTGATCGACGCGATGTAGCGATCCCCCGTGACCGCCACCGGGCCCTTGACCAGGTTGTGCTCTGCGTCGTAACCGGGTGGTAACCGTCTTCCAACGGACGTGGATCCGGCATAAGATGAGAAGCAGGGGGTTCAATCGAGATGGATTCCCATGCCGAGAAGTTTGCCAAGCTCGCCGAGCGAATCGAACGCGATTTGAAGCGTATCGATGATGCTAGAGTTGCTGCTCGGCTCAAGCCTGTGCGGGCACCAGAAAGGGTACCTCATTGGTTTACTCGCGTCCTTTCAACGCTTCGACGTGGTCCGAAGGCTCAGCCGAGCGCCGAGGACGAGGGAGCTCGTCGATTTGAAGAGGCTCAACGCCGTCTGGAATCACTTGAGAGATACGGGGCGGAGCTGGCACGAGCGGCTGCGCAGGAGGCTGCGAACGCCAGGGAATGGGAACTACGCGCGATGCTCGCGGTTCGAGCGGGTGACGATGTCATCGCGCGCGAAGCGCTCTGCCGGCAGCGCGAGGCGCTCGAAGGTGCATCGGCGCACGAGCGGCAAGCGGCAGCGATCTCGGCGGCGATGGCCGAGTACACGTCTGCTCTTGCCGCCATCAAGGCATCTCCGCGTTGATGGGGCTGCGACGGACGACACCAGACCGACAGAGCACGCGCCCGGGTAGCCCGCGTCGATGACGGAACGCAGGCAGGTGCGTCCTCCACGGCCGGGATGAGCCGCGTGACCCGGTGCTGCGCTTGACGTCGCCCGCCGTGATGATCGCACGCGGCGCGACACCCCCCCTCGATCACGCGAGGCGAGTCGCTCGCCAAGGCATCGGTGGGCCGCAGCGGCAGCCGGCCTCCGCCGACCTCAGGGGCCCGCGCCGCAGGTCCTCGGCGGCACGTGCGCCCTGCGCAGGGCAGGTCGCGACGCCTGGCGCGCGGCTTGCTGTGTCTGCGCGACGAGCCGATGTGCCGCACCAACGCCACGCCCACGACGCCGCCCAGCTCGCCCGCCCAGGCGGAGCCGGCCCCCCAGCGCGGCGGCCGGACGACGAGCACACCGCGCCGCGAGGCTCGCCTCGGCGACGTCCTCGCTGCGACCGATTTCTCGCCGGGCGCTCTCGCGGCGATCGAGCGCGCCGCGCGCCTCCCCCTCTCGGCGGGCAGCACCTTGCACCTCGTTCACGTGCTGCCAGCGCCCGCCTCGCCCGCGGAGGGCGAGAGCGCGGAGCAGGCCGCGCGTCGCTCGCTCGACGAGATCGCGGCCCGCGCCCTCGATGTCGCCCGAGGCGCGGGGAACGCAGGTCTGCAGGTCGCCCCGAGCGTGCTCGTCGGCAGAGAGTTCGTCGAGATCATCCGTCATGCGCGCAGCCGCGGCGCGGAGCTGATCGTCCTCGGCAGGCACGGGGAGCGCCCGATCCTCGATCTCCTGCTCGGGTCGACGGCCGAGCTCACCGTCCGTCACGCGGACACTCCCGTGCTCGTCGTACAGCGCCCCCCCGCCGGCGCCTACGGGCGGCCGCTGCTCGCCGTCGAGCTCTCGGACGTCGCGCTTCGGAGCGCCGCGCTCGCGACGAAGGTCATCGACCCCGAGGTGAGCCGCATCCGGGCGATCCACGCCTACCACGTGCCCTTCGAGGACAGGATGGAGCTCGCCCTCCCCTCGATGGAGTTCGCGGCCTACAAGGCGCGATACCATGACGACGCGCGCGCCGGCCTCAGGCGCCTCCTCGGCTCGTTCGACGGGCTCGGCGTGACGTGGGAGTCGTCGGTCCGGCGCGGCGACGCGAGGCGCGCGATCGTGCGCGAAGCCGGGCGGTGGAAGGCCGATCTCATCATCATGGGCACGCACGGGCGCTCGGGGATCTCGCGCGCTCTCCTGGGCAGCGTGGCCGAATCCGTCATGCGCTCGGCGCCGTGCGACGTGCTGGTCGCGCGCCCCTCCACGTTCGCGCTGGAGCTGCCCTGAGCGGCGCGGCGGCAAAGCATGCTCCGGCGGCGCCTGGACGCGCGCGTCGACTCGACCCGCCGAGGGCAAGACGGCGTGAGCGCCGGTAAGACGGTGAGACGATAGGGGGTTGGCTCTGCGGCCCCTTCGGATAGGCTGCGCCGTCGCATGATGCCGGAAGCTGCCCTCACGCTGGCCATCCTCGGAGCCACGATCGTCCTGTTCGTGAGCGATCGCCTGCGGCTCGACGTCGTGGCGATGATGTCCTTGCTCGCGCTCACCCTCTCCGGCGTCACCACGGTATCGGACGCGCTCGCCGGGTTCAGCAACCCGGCCGTGCTCATGATAGCTGGCCTGTTCATCGTGGGGGCCGCGCTGACGGACACGGGCGTCGCCGATTGGCTGGGCCACCGCCTCGAGCGCGTCGCGGGATCGGGAGAGGCGAGGGTGATGGTGGTCGTGATGGGGGCGACGGCGCTCCTGTCCGCCTTCATGAGCTCCACAGGGACCGTGGCGATCCTCCTGCCGGTGGTGGGGACCCTCGCGTTGAAGCGCGGCATTGCGCCCGCGAGGCTCCTCATGCCCGTGGGGCTGCCGCTGCAGCTCCTGGTGCTCGCGACCACCGTCATCGTCGTCCCGCTCGTGTGGGGCTTCTGACCGCGGGAGGCGCCGCTTCAGGCCGCCCGGCGACGCGCCGGGCGCGGGCGGGCCCTCAAGGCTCCTTCTTCTTCTTCCACTTCTTCTTTTTTGGCGGCGGCAGCTTCGTCTTTCGATATCCTCGGCGCGATCGTCCTCTCGACCATCGCCGGCGAGCCATTCATCCATGCCTGATACCTTCATCCGCAATCCGATCCTGCCGGGCTTCAACCCCGATCCGTCCATCGTCCGCGTCGGCGACGACTACTACGTCGCGACCTCGACCTTCGAGTGGTACCCCGGCGTGCAGATCCACCACTCGCGCGACCTCGTACACTGGCGTCTGCTCTCGCGTCCGCTCAACCGCGCGAGCCAGTTGAACCTGCTTGGCGACGGCGATTCGTGCGGCGTCTGGGCGCCGTGCCTGACGTATGCGGATGGCCTGTTCTGGTTGATCTACACCGACGTGAAGCGCTACGGCCGGACCAGCGTCGGCGGCGCGTCCGGCGCGTCCATGCGCGACTTCCACAACTACCTGGTGACCAGCCCCACCATCGACGGCGAGTGGTCGGATCCCGTTTATCTCAACTCGAGCGGCTTCGACCCCTCGCTGTTCCACGACGAAGACGGCCGCAAGTACCTGAGCAACATGCTGTGGGACCACCGGCCCGGCCGCAATCGCTTTGCCGGCATCGTGCTCCAGGAGTACTCGCACGCCGAGCGCAAGCTCATCGGGCCTGTCACGAACATCTTCAAAGGCACGCCGATCGGCTACACCGAAGGTCCGCACATCTACAAGCGCGGCGGCTACTACTATCTGATCACCGCCGAGGGCGGCACGTACCAGGGCCACGCCGTCACCATGGCGCGCTCCCGTGACCTCACCGGCCCGTACGAGCTGCACCCCGAGACGTACATCCTGACCTCGCGCGCTCGCGCCGACGTCGCGCTGCAGCGCGCGGGCCACGCTGACCTTTGCGATACGCCGTCGGGCGACGTGTACATGGTCCACCTGTGCAGCCGTCCCATCCCGAACCGCGGGCGCTCGACGCTCGGCCGCGAGACCGCGATCCAAAGGATGGTCTGGTCGAACGACGGCTGGCTTCGCACGGCCGATGGTGAAAATATCCCGCGCGTCGAGGTCCCAGCCCCCGGCCTGCCCGCGCATCCCTTCCCCGCCCCGGCCGCGCGCGAGGACTTCGATTCACCGCAGCTGCCGATCGACTTCCAGTGGCTGCGCTCGCCCTACCCCGACGAGCTGTTCAGCCTCACCGCACGTCCCGGTCATCTCCGGCTCTACGGCCGCGAGACGCTCGGCAGCCTGTTCCGCCAGTCGCTCGTCGCACGCCGCCAGCAGGCGCACTGCTACACCGCGGTCACGTCGGTCGACTTCGCGCCCGAGGAGTATCAGCAGATGGCCGGGCTCATCTGCTATTACAACGCGAGCAAATTCCATTACCTGCACATCTCGCACGATGAGACGGTCGGGCGCTATATCCGGATCATGTCGGCGATTCCGGATGGGGTCATGGCGGACGCCTTCACCGCACCCGTCCCCATCCCGGGCACCGCGCCCGTGCACCTGCGCGCCGAGCTCGACCACGACCGGCTCTACTTCGCCTACAGCCTCAACGGTACGGACTGGAGCTGGTTCCCCGAGCACCTGGACGCCAGCATCCTCTCGGACGAGGCCTCCGCGCCTGGCCTTCCCAACTTCACCGGTGCGTTCGTCGGCATGGCGTGCCAGGACATGTCGGGTACCGCGCGCCCAGCCGATTTCGACTACTTCGAGTACCGCGAGCGCGAGTACCTGATCGACCCCAGGCGCCCGTAGCGTCACTTTCCGGGAGGGAGGCGGGTAAGGAACCTCGTTTTTGACCGCGGGTCGCTGGAGCTGGAGTCGTAGCGCCCGAGGGGGTCGACGACGAGCGCTTCGGCGAAGCGCGAGGCGCGATCGGGCTCGCGCTCGCTCGGCTGAGCTCTCTGCAGCCCGTCAGGGTAGTGAGCAGGCCGGGGCCCTCAAGGATCCTTCTTTTTCTTCCACTTCTTCTTTTTTGGCGGCGGCAGCTTCGTCTTCTTCGGGTCCTTGGGCGCCCACGGAACGCGCGTGTCGATCGGCAGGATGTCCTCGTGCGGCAGGGCGCGCTCGCCCTCGCGCTTCACCGCGAACGACGCCGAGACCACGTTGATCCTGTGCGCGCCGACGTCGGACAGATCGCCTTTGACGCGGAGCCCGAGAGGGATGCAGAACATCCTCTTCCGCTCTTCTTCATCCATGTCGCTCGCCGGCGGCGCCCCGTCGCCCGGGCCGCGCAGCTGGCCGAGCCGACTCGGATCCTCCATCGCCTGCTGGAGCTGCTCGAGCACCTCCTCGGCGCACACGAGCTCCGGCTTGGGCTTCTTCCTGCTGCCGGACGGATACTGCACCTTGGACTGGACCTTGACCGTGACGGTCACCGGCTGCCGGTCAGGCCCCATCTGCAGCGCGCTCCCGGCGAGCGCCCCCTTGGCCCCGTCCACGATGCGATCCCACGTGGGGCCGTCCCCGGCCGACGCGCTCACCAGCCGGACGCCGAGGACCTGGCCGTCGGCGCCGAGCTTGACCTCGAAGGTCGCCCGCGCGTCGAGGGGCGCGGCCGAGGAGCGCACCATGTCCGCCAGGGTGCTCGCCACCGCGCCCGCGGCGGGGACGCTGATCCCCACGCTCTTGTCCTTGCTGTGCAGCGTCTCGTTCAGCACCGTGCCCGCGATCGCCGGATCCACCGGGCGAGCGCGCGGGGCGGCCGTCGGGGCGGCGCGCGGCGCGTCAGGGCCGGGGAGCACGCCGGGCACGGTCCAGAGGGGCGCCCCGAGCCCTGGGGCGAGCGCGATGCCCCCGCCCTCAGCGGGCGGCGCCCCGCCGTACTCGTCGCCGGGCGGCGCCGTCCCCGGGGCCCCCGGGGCCTCTGCGGCGGGCGCCGGGGCCTCGGCGGTGGGCGCGGGGGCGCCGGGAGCCTCGACGGCGGGCGCGGGGGCCTCGGCCGCAGGCCGGGCGGCGGCTCCGGCTGCGGGCGGCGCCGTCTCCGGAGGCGCGGCCTTCGGCTCGGCGGCGGGGGCGGCCGGCGCCGGCCTCGCGCGCTCCATCGAGGCGACCTTGGCCGCTGCGGCGCCCGGCGCGGGCGCCTGCGCCTTCTCGGTCGGAGCGGCCTTGCCGATCTCGCCGGCCGCCTCCGGCTCGCCCGCGACCGGCTCGCCCCCGGCCGGCGCCGCGGTTGCGGCCTGGGGAGCCGGTGGTTCCAGCTCGAAATCGATGCCATCCACGATCGCGGACGGCTCGGCAGGGCCCTCCGGAGGCCGCTCCGGCGTCGGCGCGACGAGGATCGCGGCGTGCGCCGCGACCGCCATGGCCAGGGCCACGGCATCGCGCCCCCGCAGGGAGATGCTCACCGCCTCCTCGTGCCAAGGCAAGCGCGCATCGACCAGTTCTAGCACGCCCCCCCGGCGCGCGGACCTGCATCCCCGGTGGTCCCCCGCCCACCGGCGCGAAAAGCACGATCGCGGCGCGGCGCGGCGCGGCGCGCTCGCGATCGCCGCGCGGCCGCTGCGGCCGGTGTTTCGCTCCCGTCGTATCGCTGCGCTGTAAGCTGCGCTGTAAATCGCGTGCCGACGTGCGGTGTCAGAGCACCGGCGTGCCCGGCGCGGCGTCCTCGACCGTGATGGTGCGGACTCGCCCCTCGACCTCGGCGGTCAGCAGCATGCCTTCGGAAACGAGCCCTTTGCCGAAGTCGCGCGGCGGCAGGTTGCAGATGACGACGATCCGCTTGCCCACCAGCTCTTCCGGGGCGTAGCTCGCCGCGATGCCCGAGATGATGCGCCGCGGGGCGCCGTCGCCGGTGTCGACGCGCAGATCGAGCAGCCGGTCCTTCTTCTTCACGCGCTCAGCGCTCGTGACCACGCCGATCCGGAGGTCCAGCCGGGCGAAATCGTCGAACGCCACGGGGCTCTTGCCCTGGCGCGCCGGCGGGGCGGCCACCTCGGCGCCGCCGCTCGCCCGGGGCGCGGCCGTCGCCTCCGGGGCGGCCTTCGAATCGGCCTTCGCGCCAGCCTTCGCATCGGCCTTCGCCGGCTCGGCGTCCGGCCGTGGCGGGGCGAACCGGGCGAGCAGCTCGGCCTCTTTCTCCTTCTCGAGGCGCGGGAAGATGGGCGAGCCCCTGCGGAGCTTCTCGCCGGGGGCTCGCGAGGGGAGCGCCATCGGCCAGCGATCGCTGCCCTCCTCGAACGCGATCGGCGGCAGCCCGAGCTGCTCGCGCATCCTGCCCGCCACGACCGGCATCACGGGGGAGATCATCACGCTGACCGCCTCGAGCTGCTCGATCAAGGTCGCGATGATCGTCCCGAGGCGCGCCGGGTCCGTCTTCTTGGCCACCCACGGAGCGGCCTTGTCGACGTAGAGGTTCGCCGCGGCGATCACCGTCCAGATCGCGTCGAGCGCGCGCGTCGGCTGGTTCGCGTCGAACGCCGTCGCCGCGGCCGCCGCGGCCTGCCGCTGCGCCGCGGCGAGCTCCTCCTCGAGCGGGCCCAAGGCCCCCTTCGCGGGCACCTCCTCGGCGAACGGGAGCACGCGATTCAGCAGGTTGCCGAGCGCGTTGCCGAGCTCCGAGCCATACCGCGACAGCACGTCCTGGAGGCTGAAGTCGCCGTCCTGGCCGAACGAGATCGCGCGCATCAGGCAATACCGCACCACGTCCGCCCCGACGAGGGGCGCGCCGGCCGCCGCGCCCGGGCCGCCGGGCAGGGCCGCCGCGGCCGCCTCGGAGAGGGCGGCCGCCACCTCGACGGGGCTGATGGTGTTGCGGAGCGTCTTCGACATCTTCTGCCCGCTGTACGTGAGGAACCCGTGGGCGAAGACCTGGCGCGGCAGCTCCGCCTCGCCGTAGCCGGCCGAGAGCAGGAATGCGGGCCAGTAGACGGCGTGGAAGCGCAGGATGTCCTTGCCGACGAGGTGCACGTCCGCGGGCCAGAAGCGCGTGTTGTCCTCCGGCTCCCGGAGGGCGGTCATGTAGTTCGCCAGCGCGTCGAACCAGACGTACATGACGTGCTTCGGGTCGTCGGGGACGGGGATGCCCCACTCGAACGTGGTGCGGGAGACCGACAGATCCTGGAGCCCCTCGCGCACGAAGCTCGCCACCTCGTTCAGGCGGCTCGCCGGCTGCACGAAGGTCGGGTTGCGCTTGTAATAATCGAGCAGCGCGTCTCCGTACCTGGACAGGCGGAAGAAGTAGCTCTCTTCCTTGACGCTCTCGGCGGGCTTCTTGTGCAGCGGGCAGACGTTCCCGGGCTGCTCCAGGTCCTTCTCGGTGTAGTAGGCCTCGCACCCGACGCAGTAGAGCCCCTCGTAGTGGCCGAGGTAGATGTCCCCGCGCGCCTTGATCCGGCTCCAGAGCTCCTGCACGGCCTTCTTGTGGCGCGGCTCGCTCGTGCGGATGAAGTCGTCGGGAGCGCAGCCGAGCTTCGGCCACGTGGCGCGGAAGACGGCGGCGATCTCGTCGGCGTGGGCGCCCGGCGCGACGCCGCGCGCCTCGGCGGCGCGCTGGATCTTGAGGCCGTGCTCGTCCGTGCCGGTGAGCATGCGGCTCTCGTGGCCGCGCAGCCGGTGGTAGCGGCACAGCACATCCGCGGCGATCGTCGTGTAGGCGGTGCCGAGGTGCGGGACGTCGTTGATGTAATAGATGGGCGTCGTGACGTAGAAGCGGCTCGCCATGGCAACGCCCTCTTAGCATGGGGCGCTCTCCCGCGGCGAGCCGGCGCGGCGCCGATCAGATCAGCGCGTCCTCGGGGAGCTCGGCCTGGTGCAGGACTCCATCCGTGAACACCTGGCCGTCGATCTCGTAATAGAGCCGGAGCTGCACCCTGCGCGCGTCCGGCCGCGGCGACACCGAGCCCGGCGTCGCGGTGGATCCCTGGAAAATCTTGCCGGCGAAGCTGAACTGCTGGTTCGGGCCCCACCCGGTATACACGAGCGGGATCGTCTCGGCGTGGACGAGCGCGTCGTGGCCGTCGAACACGTGGACATCGATCCATGCGCTGGCGCCCCACGCCGAATGGCTGACCCACGCGTCGAGGTCCAGGTGTATCTGGATGTCTGTCCCCGCGATCGGCCCCTGCGCGGGCCTCGGGAACGCGTAGACCTTCGAGACCCGAAAGGCCCGGACGTTCGTGATGTCGGGGCGCCGCTGCGCCCCCGCGCGGTAGACGACCGGCTGCGCCGGGATCCGCGGCGGCGGGCCGCCCACGTCGAACCAGTAGTTGTCGCCGAAGCGCGTGTCCCACGCCTCGCACCGGCGGCTGGTCTGCGAGAAGCCGTGGAACCAGATCTCCGCCTGGGTCGCGTCGTCGGGCACCGAGATCTCCAGGGCCGCGGGCCTGTGCGCGACGACGTGCCCGGGCGGGTTCCCCGGGGCCCGCACCTCCTCGACGACGCTCCCCTGCACGATCGCGCCGCGCGGGTGAAAGCGGACGTAGGCGGTGATGTCGCCGATCTCGGCGCCGCGCCATGTCGTGAAGCAGCGCGATAGGCGGCTCAGCTCATACTCGATCCTGAGCTTCCCCCCGCGCTCGATCGGACCCTGCTGCGCGTGCTGCCAGTCAGGCAGGAACTGGAGAACAGCGGTCGTTGCCATCGGGACCCTCCTTGCATGGACGCGTAGCCAGGAACGGGCAGCAAATGCAAGCGGGGCGACGTTTCGGCCGGCGTGAAGGCCGATCGCGCGTCGGCCGATCGCGCGGGTGCGGTTTCGGGGGGCGTGACGGCCGATCGCGTCCCCTCGGACGGCGCGACCCAAACCGGGCCCAGCTGTCAAGCGCTGGGCCTGGGGAGCCCGCCGTGACCGAGCCGTCGCGTCGGGCTGCGGTGGTCGCTCGCCCGCGGCGCGTTCATGACCCGGGCGCGCGACAGGCTCGGGGACGAGACCGCTCAGGAGTTCGCCCTGAGCGCGGTGAACTCGCCTGGATCGTGGATGGTGGGGGGATTGGTCCCGCCACCGATGAAGTCTTCCGTCCGGTCGTACATGCCGAAGTGGGTCACCGGCGCCGAACCGCCCTTCGCCGGGAAACCATCCGGGCCTGCCTTGACCCCGAGGGCGTTCATCAAGCTGCAGTAGTACTTGTTGATCGGCGCGTTGGCGAGCGACGGATCGGTCCCCGTTTCCTGGGAGTACCCGTCGACCTCTTGCGGAGCGCCCTCGGCACACGTGATCTCGCTGTTGCCGGTCGTGAGATCGGGCGAGCCGTCATCGACGTTCACGGCCCAGCCGGTCTTGAAATAGCCGCCAGCGCTGCCGACCTGGACGATCGGCAGGTTGTTGAGGTTGAGGGCGCAGCCGTCCGACATCTCCTGGAACCAGACGGCCGCGCAGTTGTCGAGGAGCGTCCCGTTGCCCTCGTCGATACGGTTCAGCTGCCCGACGAGGTGGGCGAACTTCCTTGCATAGAAGTCGTCGATCTTGAGGAGCATGTCAATCACACCCGGGACGCAGGGGCCCTGCACTCCCGCGCTGTCCAAGCGACTCGAGAGACCTTCGCTCTCTTGCGTCAGGCCGAGCCCCGTAAAGCTGTAGTTCCCGGGGTACTTCAGGAAGATGACGGGGTTCGCGTTGCACGCCGCCGCGAGCACGGCGAGGTTCGAATAGAGGTCGGCTCCGTCCAGGCTGTCCGAGATTCGCTGCATCAGCCGGTCTTCGCCGAGCGGGGTTGTGCTCGCCAGGTCGATGTTTTCTTGCGTCACGCCGAGCGCTGTGGCGAGGGACGTGTCGCACTGCGCAGAAGCCACCACGTGTCCTGTCGTGTGGAGGAGCTCCTTCCAGGCTGCGAGCTTCTGCTTGTCGGCACGGCTCATGTCGAACCGCTCGAGCCTCTGCAGATCGTCCTTCACGATGTCGAGGACGCTCTTGCCGCGCATCGCCGCGTAGGTGTCCGGAGACGGCGGCTTCCCCGCCTCGAAGACGCCCGTGAGGCTGCTGAAGGCCTGCTGCGCGTTGAGGCCCCTGAAGAGGGTCTCGGCGGCGGAGTAGGAGATCGCCGACTGCTGGTTATCGTTCTGACCACCCGTGTTCAAGAGCAACGGAGTGCCTTGCGGGCTGAGCTGTCGTGCGATGACGTGGTCCAGCGAGGGACCGGTCGGTTTGGCGTTGAACTTCGTCGCCGTGTTGAAGCTGAACGGGTCGTTGCTGTTGGGAGTGACCGGGTGGCAAGTGAAGTACGACCCGACCACCTGCGTGTGGTGATCGTTCCCCTGCCCCCGAACCATCGTCGCCGTCCACTCGTTCATCGCGCGGATGCCTCGGGGCATGAGGAGCTTGTCGACGTGAGGCGCCAGGTGCTTGAGCGTCGTCGACTCGAGGTCCGCGGCGGTGAGCGGGCCGTGTGACTTCTTCGGGAACCACCGCGTCGTGATGCAGCCATAGTGCGTGTACATCACGATCAGCCGCTTCGGTGGCGTGGCCGGCTGCGCCATCACGGAGCGGTCGAGGATCGAGCCGAGGAACGGCGCCGCGACGCAAGCTCCGCCCAGCCCCCGGAGGAAAATTCTTCGGTTCACGCGCTTTGCCATGATCGTATTTTTCCTGCCTCAGTGGAGACAACGCCCGGCTGACCCTCGGAACGCCCTCCGGATGCCCGCGTTCGCCACGTCTCCGTCACCCCTACAATGCCCGCAGGCCCGTGAACGTATTTGGATTTCGCTCGGCCGGGAGCGCTCGTCGAGCGGAAGGATGCCCCGCGCGTCACGGGCGACAGCGGCGCCGGGAAAGAGCTCGTCGCGCGGCGGGAGGCGGCGGTAATTGGCGCCTATCGCGACGCTTCGCTGCCCGCGATGCTATGTTGAGAGCATGACGAGGAGGTCGAATCGCGTCCTGTTTGCGTTTGCCGCCTCTGCGTTGCTGGGCGCATGCGGTGGGGAAACAGCGCCCTCCATCCCGGAGGCGGGCGGGACGACGGGCTCGCCCGCCGGCGGTACGGGGACAGGCGGCGCGGACGCGAGCAGCAGCGCCGCGGGGACAGGCACGGACGCGAGCAGCGGCGCGACGGGGACAGGCGGCGCGGACGCGAGCAGCGGCGCGACGGGGACAGGCGGCGCGGACGCGAGCAGCGGCGCGACGGGGGGAGGGACCGGTGGCGCGGGGCCTGTGCAGCTCACGGGAGCCGTCGAGAAGGGGCCGTTCGTGGTCGGCTCATCGGTGGTGATCTCGGTCCTCGGTCATGACCTGACCCCGACGGGACGGACGTTCATCACGGCGACGGACAACGATCTTGGACATTTCGAAGTGGCTATCGCCCACCCCGGTCCGGTCTCGATCGTGAGCGAAGGGTTCTACTACAACGAGGTCACCGGCCGCCTCTCGGGCGCGCCGCTGACGCTGCGCGCCCTGTTCGACGTTGCCGGCGATGCGCCGGAGCAGACCGCGTACGTCAACCTGATCACGCACCTCGGCTACGAGCGGGCCAGGCGGCTCGCCGAGGGCAGCGGCGATCTCACGGCTGCAGTCGAGCAGGCAGAGGGCGAGCTCCGCGCCGCGCTGGGCATCGGCCCGGCAGGTTTCGACCCCCACGCGGACGGCGTCGAGATGAACGCTCTCGGGGGCGATGGCGACGCCAATGCGTACCTCCTCGCCGTCGGCGCCGTGGTGCTCAAGGCAGCCAGCCGCGAGGCGGGTGAGCACGGCTCCGTCGACGCGACGATGCAGGAGCTCGTGAACCAGCTCTCGCTCGACCTGGCGAGCGACGGCGCGCTCGACCCCGCGCTCGTCGCGGAGCTCGCCGGCGCGGCCTCGGCGCTGGATCGCTACGAAGTGAAGGATCTCCTCGGCGAGCGGCTCGAGGAGCTGGGCTCGACCGCCGAGGTGCCGGATATCGACAGGTTCTTCGACGAGGACGGGGACGGTATCTACGACGCCGAGGATACCTGTCGTCTCGCCCCCAACCCGAGCCAATCGCCGCTGAACGCGCTCTGCTCGGTCAAGAAGGTCCGCGTCTCCGAGCCCCTCATGGGCGGCAGCCTGACCGAGATCTTCGTGCGCGACGCCGATCAGGACGGCCGCGTCGACGTCATCCTCGGCAATGTCGGCGGTGGTTCGGGCGAGGGGCTGGGCGTGCTGCGCGGCAAGGGGACGGGGCGGCTGGAAGAGCCCGTCTGGGCTCTGCCGCCCAGGGATTACTACGCCGCGGCGGTCGTCGCCGACTTCAACGAGGACGGCGATCCCGACGTTGCGGCGGAGGTGTGGGGGCTGTCGCTCGCCGAAGGGGGGCCGGGAGCGACGTTTCTGCCCGTGGTCGAGATCGATCCGGCGAGCGCGCTCTGTCTGGCGACCGCGGATTTCGACGGGGATGGGCATCAAGATCTCGCCTCCGGCGGCGCTTCCGACGTGACCATTTTCCTGGGGGACGGCGCGGGCGGGTTCGTGGCGGCAGCGACGGTGCCCGCCGACTCTCCGGTCGCGCTCGCCGTGGGGGACTTCGACGCCGACGGCAACGAGGATCTGGCGGCGGCCCACTGGGACCAGGGGAAGGTTAGCGTCTGGCTCGGCGACGGGGCGGGGGGCCTCGATTCACCGACCTTCTTCGCGATGCCTTCCAAGGCGTCGTCGGTGTCCGTCGGGGACTTCGACGGCAATGGCGACCAGGACCTGGTCGTGGCCATGCTCGACGGGAGGCTGCGCGTGCTCGTCGGCGACGGCGCGGGTGGCTTCACCCAGGGGCCCGAGCACCAGGTGTCGGCGAATCACCATGCCAGGACCGCGATGGCCGACTTCACCGGCGACGGGAGAGACGATGTCGTCGCGAACTGGGCCATGGACGGCGTGATCCACCTCGTCATCAGCGAGGGGACGGCGTTCGGCGAAGATCACACCTTCGACGAGGCGAACAGCCGGGAGGGCCTGTCTCTCGGTGTCGGCGACCTCAACGGGGACGCCAGGCCCGACATCGTGTACGACGACGGCGAAGCCGTGACCACGCTGGTCATCAATCTCTGAGCCCGCAGGCTGGCTGCTTCCATCCGCGAGGCCGGCGAGCTCGTGCTCTCAGCGGGCCGTGTAAGACGCGAAGGCAACGGGGAGCGTCGACCTTGCGCTCGGCGGTGAGCTCGATCCGGCGCCGCGTCACCGGTCGCCCTTGCGATCCGTCCACACTCCGAAAAGCGTGTCCGGTTTGATCGTTCCTTCATCGCCGGGTCGAAGGGGCTGTCTTCACGCCGCCGCCGGCGGGGCGTAGCATGTGCCAGGGCGCGTCGACTCCAGGGCAGCCCGCCCTCGAGCGCTGCGCCGCGACGTCACCCAACCCGCATCGAGAGGTCTCATGAGTTCTCCGACCGCCCAGCCCGCCGAGAGCTACAACCCCTACGAAGCACCCAAGGCAGACGCACCCGCGGCGCTGCAACCGGAGGCGCGCTCGCGGTTGCGGCTCGCGAGCGGCGGCCGGCGGTTCGTGAACCTCATCGTCGATTACGCGGGAATGTTGCTGTTCACGTTCATCGTGGGCGGGATCTTCGGGCTCATCGCAGGCACCGAGGCGCTCGAACAGATCAACGATACATTGCTCAGTCTCGTGATGATGTTCGCGTACTATGTCTCGATGGAGGCGATCTTCGGCGCCACGCTGGGCAAGCTCGTCACTGGCACGCGGGTCGTGATGGAGGACGGCAGCCGCGCCGGCGTCGGTCGGATCGCGATCCGCACCCTGTGCCGGTTCATCCCCTTCGAGGCCTTCACGTTCCTGAAGCGGGGCGACGCGCCCGTGGGCCTGCACGACGGGCTGTCGAAGACCCGCGTCATCCTCGTGCGCGGCGCTGACGACGCACGTTGAGAGGGGGTGCGCCGAGCTCCTGTGGGGACGGACCGTGTCTCCGGGGGGCGGCGGCGTGCGTGGTGCGCATCGTAAAAATTCAATCGTCTCGCCATGGCATCATGGCGTTCGCGGCGCGTGCTTTCGTCGCCTCGCGACGGGGCAGGTCAGGGGACGGCCTGCTTGCGAATGCGAGCGAGAGAACGAGAGCACTGGAGGGCCATGGCGCCGAACCCGAGAAAACAGACACCAACGTCAGACCAGCTCCGGAGGTCGAGGGCTTCGACGCGCACAAGCAAGAGATACGCGAAGGCGAGGTTGGCCAGCGCCCAGGCAACGTTCACCGCCGGCGGCGACAACCCCTTGAATGGCGGTGATGCAAACGGGGTCTGCAACGGTTGGCCGGACACGCCGGCGATCAAGTGGGGGAGCGCATTGGCGAGGAACGCCCCGCCGAAGAAGTACGCGAAATAGACATACCAGGGCATGGTGATCTCCTCGAGCTGTTCGAGCGGAGGCTGCTCTCGTGCCAAGGAAGTGCGTTGTGGTAGGAATCGTTCAATAGTCCGGTCGAGCCCGTCAGGACCAGTTCCGGCTAGCGCGCGAAGCAGGGCCCCGTCGAACCCATTCGCCCGAGCCCTGCCGAGCCCCCCAAGGATAGCCCCGCCGAGTACCGCCGTCCCTGGTGCGCTCGCCCGCCTGTAGCGACCACGCGGCCTGAGCTGCTCGCATGTGGACGATACTACAGGAGCTGCGGCTTCTGTAGGGCCGATCTTCGCGTCTGCCGAACGCGGTCGAGACAGGTGCGCCTGGCGCCGGTGGAGCCTCCTGCCTTGGAGACCGCGCCGCCCTCCCCAGAGCTCCGTCCAAGGGACAAGCAAGTGCTCTCGCGCCCGAAGCTGCTCGCGCTGCGCGACCTCGCGCGGAGGGTGGACGCCGGCGAGATCCCCACGCTCGCCGAGGTCCGCGCACGAAGGACGAGGAGCGCATCGAGCGGCCGAGCGGATCCGCTTGCGGCCGCGCACCTCACGCACGCGGGTCGTGACCCCCAACCTGGGTCGGATTGCGGCATGCCCCTGGAAAGCGGGGTAAGTAAGAGGAGAGATGCGCGGGGCTGGCGCCCGGACCGGATGGCTTCCGGCGGCCCCGAGGCGTCACCATGGAGCGACGGCGCCGCGGGGGGGACACCGCCTCAGGCGCCGGGCAGGCCGCCTGATGCTGCGGGTGTTGCTAGCTCCTGGAGATCCAGTTGGCGATGGCAAAGCTCACCGGGTGGAGAAAGGTGGCGTCGGTCATATGGCGCGCGCCGGAGAACCCGCAGATCTTCGGCGCCTTCGAGTGCGACGCGCGTCCGCTCTCGGCGTTCATCGAGGCAGCGCGGGCCGCGGGCCACCATGTCACGCCGACCCACCTCGTCGGGCGCGCCGTGGCGCACGCGCTCCACGAGATGCCCGATCTGAACACCCGCTTCGTCGCGGGCCGCGCGGTGCCACGGAGAACGGTCGACATCTTCTTTATCACGGCAGTCGAGGCCGACAGAGATCTGTCCGGCGTCAAGGTGGAGCGCGCCGACCGCAAGAGCGCTGTCGCGCTTGCGCACGAGCTCGCTGACAGGGCTCGCGGCCTCAAGGAGGGGCGCGATCCGATCTTCACCCGGACGAAGCGGACGGGCAATGCGCTCCCCAGGCCCATCCTCCGCCAGCTGCTCCGGTTCTCGTCGTGGTGGACGGGGAATCTCGACCGGGATTTCCCGGCGCTCGGCCTCGAGCGAAGCCCGTTTGGGAGCGCGATGGTCACGAGCGTCGGGATGTTCGGCATTCCCATGGGCTTCGCCCCGCTCGCCTCGTTCTTCAAGGTGCCCTTGATGGTCCTCGCCGGAGAGATCGCCGACAAGCCGGTTGCGGTCGACGGCCGCGTCGAGGTGCGGCCGTCGATTTCGATCACGGCGACCATCGACCACCGGGTTGCGGACGGCTGGCACATCAGCCAGGTGCTCCGGCATTTCCGGGCCTACATGGCCGATCCGCAGGCGTTCGAGCTCGAGATGCCAGCTCCGGCCGCCGGCGCGGCCGGGCGCGCTGGTCTCGAGAGCTCTGCGCCGGCGCCTGGGTCACCAGACGGCGGCGGCACACCAGGCACATGACGATCGCGTGATGCGCCGCCCGCAGGGTCTTCAGCGGCTTCTCCCGGCCTCCTACCCGACCACGAACAGCCGCTGTGGTCTGCGCGCGTCGAAGCGGTGGAGCCCGGCTTCGCGGCCGAGGCGTCGTGCGGCCGTGACCTCGTCCGCGGTCGGCCGTCGATCGATCTCGGGGTACTCGGAGGCGCGGTGCTCCGGCCGGTACTGGCCCATGATGTTCACGTACGTGTCAGCGGACACCTCGCGCGCCAGGAACTCGAAGATCGCGCGCGACTCGTCGAGCAACCCAGGCATCACGAGGTGCCGCACGAGCACGCCGCGCCGCGCAAGGCCGTCAGGGCCGATCTGGAGCGGCCCGACCTGGCGGTCCATTTCGCAGATCGTGCGGCAGGCGACCTCGCGGTAGTCCTTGGCCTTGAGACGAACCCTACCGCGAGCGGCCGGTAAACCTAGGGCGTGAGATCGATCATCGATTCGGTGCCCGTCAGGGTCACGGAGATCTCCGCGCCCAGGCCGGCCCCGCCGGCGAACGCCGGCGCATCGACGCGCACCGCGCACGTCCCATCGGCGATGACCTCCGCGGAGCGGGTCAGCAGATCCCCGCGGGGGATCTCGCTGCTCTCGCAGAACCGGCCATCGACGGCGCAAGCCTCCGGCGTGGAGGACGTCACCTCGAAATCCTCGCTCCTCGCCTCGCTGCACAGCGGAACACCGCCGGACGCGAGCCCGGAGATCACGGCGACCACCCGGTTCCCCGTGCGGTGGAACCCCTCGAGCGTCTCGCCATCCACGAGGGGCCTTTCGCCCCCCGCGACGCCCGGGAGCGCGAACACCACGTCCATGGCGTCGATGCGGGCGGCAGGGATCACCGAGACTTCGCGCGATGCGCCGCCGTCGGCCGGGGTGATCACGACGCTGCCGTCCCCGGTCGCGACGATATCGGAAGGCGCGCCCCCCTCACGCACCCGGAGCGCCACGCCGGTCCCCACCACGTCGACCGCCGGGTGCTCGACGTTCTGTGGAGAGAAGCGCAGGCCCGCCGCGTCGAACGCCGCCGTGGTGATCGGGAGAGGCCGGTTCGACTGGATGACGGCGCTCGCGCCGCACTCGGCCGGTATCTCGATCTGCCAGCGCGGGCGCGCCGCCTGGACGGTCATCAACAGCGTGACGGGGAGCTCGCGGGTGTCGTCGTACGCGGAGCACGCGTCGAGGCCGCCCTCCGGCACCGCGAGCACGCCCGAGACCTCGAAGGTCGATGTCCCCTCCTCGCTCACGCGGACAGAGAACGTCGTGGGCCCCGTCTGCTCGACGGCGATCGCACCCTGGATGGCGCCTATCTGGTCAATGGTGATCGCGCCCGGGATCGGATTGCAGCAGCAGCGCGGGTCGATGACCGAATCCAGCGCGATCGTCACGGAGCTCGGATAGTCGGGCCCGAGCGCCAGCGCGGCCTGGCCCTCCACGACCATGCGCGTCCGCGTTGAGCGCTGGTCGCTCGCGATGTAAGCGCCGGTCAGCGTCGATATCGTTCGCGCCGGGAGCGAGAGCGCCGCGACCTCGCTGGTCTCCGGCTCGACGGGGCCGGGGCAGAGCGGGTTGGCGTTGTCGCCGTCGTCGGGGAGCGGCTCCTCGACGCCCGTGTCCGACGCAGAGGGGGCTGGCTGGCACGCGAGGCCAGCGCTCATGAACAAGAGAAACTGGAGTAAGCCTCTTCGCATGTCGTAGAAGTAACAGACGTAACCTGCGGAGAGAGGCAGTGGCAAGGTTGCGACCGGGTCGATCTGTGAACGGAATTCATGAATCTTCGTCGCCACGCGTGGATTGTCCGTCCCGCCGGCGAGGGTCACCTTGCGGCGCGTGACGGGGCCTCTTGCCGGTCCCGCAGAGGAGCAACGCCATGCACGCCGTAGGAGTCCACCGCTACCTTCCCATCGAGCACCCCGAGAGCCTGCTCGACCTCCAGCTGCCGGAGCCGGCGCCGAGGCCGCGCGATCTGCGCGTGCGGGTGTGCGCGGTGGCCGTGAACCCGGTGGACGTGAAGGTCCGCGCGCCGAAGCCCCGGGTCGAGAACCCGCCGCGTATCCTCGGCTGGGACGCCGCCGGCATCGTCGAGTCGGTGGGCGCGGACGTCGCCGTGTTTCGGCCGGGAGACAAGGTCTATTATGCCGGCAGCATCGCGCGGCCGGGCAGCAACGCGGAGGTGCACCTCGTCGATGAGCGCCTCGCCGCGCCGATGCCGCGGTCGCTCGGGTTCGCCGACGCGGCCGCGCTGCCGCTCACCTCGCTGACCGCGTGGGAGGGGCTCTTCGAGCGCCTCAGCGTCGACCCCGAGGGGCGCGACGCGGGGAGCACCGTGCTCGTCCTCGGCGGCGCCGGCGGCGTGGGGTCGATGGTGGTGCAGCTCGCCAAGGCCGCGGGGCTGCGGGTCGTCGCGACCGCCTCGCGCGAGGAGAGCCGGACGTGGGCGCGCTCCCTCGGCGCGGACGTCCTCGTCGACCACCGCGCGCCGCTCCGGCCGCAGCTCGAGGCCGCGGGGATACAGCACGTGGAGCTCATCTTCGATACGCAGAGCACCGAGGCGTGGTGGGACACGATGGCGGATCTCGTGGCGCCGCGCGGGCGCATCGTGGGGATCGTCGAGGCGAAGGCGCCGCTCGATCTCGGGAAGCTCATGTCGAAGAGCGCGACCTTCGCGTGGGAGCTGATGTTCACGCGCTCCCTCTACGAGACCGCGGACATGGCCGCGCAGCGGGCGATCCTCACGCGCGTGGCGGCGTGGGTCGACGAGGGGCGGGTCCGCACGACGCTCCGCGAGCACTTCGGCCGGATCAGCGCGGCGAACCTGCGCGCCGCGCACGCCCGCATCGAGTCGGGGCAGGCGGTGGGCAAGCTGGTGCTGGAGGGGTGGGGCTGACCGCGAGGCGCGCCGGGCACGTCAGCGGGCGAGGAGCGCGATCGCGTCCTGGATCCCGGCGTGGGTCAGCCGTACGCGGACGTCGACGCGGGCCGCGCCGGAGCCGAGCACCTCGGAGGTGACGGCGAGCGGGGTCGCGACCCCGCCCCGCGCCGGCAGCGCCGCGAGCGCGGCGAGGTCCTTGGCGGCCTCGTCCAGCGCCTCCGGCGTGTCGCCGTTCGCCGCGAGCAGCGCCAAGCCAGCCAGCGAGAAGAGCCCGCCGGCCAGCGTCCCGCGCCTCCGCAGCACGTCCATGTCCGGCGCCGCGCCGAGCGTGCCCTCGTCGCGCCCCGGATCCACCGCGACGCGCAGCCGAGCCACCAGGGCGGCGTCGTCCTCGCTGATCCCGAGCCACGTCCGCTGGCCGGCGGGGACGACATAGAGGTGGGTCGTGTGCGCGGGCGGGGCGCCCTTCGTGAGCGGCCTGGAGCGGAGCTCGACGTGGAGCGTCCCCGCAGGCAGCGTGGCGGGCGCGCGGACGAAGGCGTGCGTCGTGTTCTGCTCGTCCTCGTCGTCCTTGCGAGCGCCGTCCTTCGGCGCGCTCCGCTTGAACTTGTCGAGCTCATCGCCGCGCTGGAGGAACTCCTTCACCCCGGAGATCCAGGTCTGCGCCGGCTCCTCGACCGAGGCCAGCACCCACCCCTGGAGCGCGAGGCGCGCCGCCTTTCGCGCGCGCGGCGCGCCCTTGTCGCGCTGGTAGGCCGCGAGCGCCTTCTCCGCCGCCGCGCCGTTCGCGCCCGCGCCGAAGACGAGGGGGCCGCCCGTGAGGGCCAGGGTGCCGAGGCGATCGAGGACCTGATCGAGCCGCGCCTCGTCGTAGCCGTCGTCGATCATGTCGTCGCGCAGCGCCTTGAAGACGGCCTCCCGCAGCGGGGCGAGCTCGGCGCGCGACGCGCCCTGCGTGTGGAACGCGACCGCCGTGTCGGCCGGGAGGCGGAAGAACGCCGGCGGCGGCGCGGCGTCCTGCGCCGCGGCCGGCACGAAGGCCAGCGTGAGGGGCGAGCGCCGGCTCGCGAAGCGCAGCGTGAGGCCGACCTCGACGTCCGCGCGGCCCCACGTGAGGTTGACGTTCAACCGCTCGATGTCGCGCAGGAACCCCGCGGCGAGCTCCTCGCCCAGCGCCCCGGCGCGGCCGTCGTCCTCGTCCGCGTCGCCCGCGGCGCTCGCCTCCTCCACGGCCTGGCGGAGGGTCCGCTCCGAGAGCTCGATCCGGGCGTCCGCGTCGAGCGGCTCCCGGGCCACGACCTGGACGAGGTAGGCCGCGGCGGCCTCGATGTCCTCCATGTCCGTGCCGCAGAGCAGGCGCGCGCCGTCCCGCCGCTCGCCGGGATCGAAGGCGCAGGCCCAGGGCGGCGCCTCCTCGTCGGGATCGGCGTCACGCGCGCGCTCGACGCGCAACAGGCCCGGGTGCTCCTCGATCTCCTTGAGCACGAAGCGATCGGGCAGCCGCGGCACCTCCTGCTCCGCGACCGACAGGGAGGCAACGGCGTGATCGCCCGTGGTGCCCAGGAAGGCGACGTCGATCGGCCTGTCCAGATCGACGATCCCGGCGAGGTCCGGGCCCACCGCTGGCTCGAGCATCTTCGTGGGGTCCGTCGAGCCCATGGTGAACACGAGCGCGCTGCTCGGCAGGAGCTGCGCGGCGTTGGCCCAGGTCCGCTTCGGATGGGCGATCCTCAGCACGAAGGCGAGCTCCGCCGGCGCGCTCGCGGGCTGCGCCGCCGCGACCGCGGGCGCGGCGACGGCGGAGCGCGGCGCCGCGAGCAGCGGCGCGACAGGAGCACGCTGGGGAGCCGGGGCGCCGGCGCACGCGGTGAGGAGGGTGATCGGGAGGAGGGCGGCGCGCTTCATGGAGGCGCCGATCGTCGCGCTCGAGCCGGGCCCCTGGCAAGCGGGGTGTCACTTCGGGAGCTTCATGACCGTGCCTGCGGCGCTGTTCGTCCAGTAGACGCTGGTCGCGTCCACGGTGATGCCCAGCGGATGATCTTGCTCCGTCGCGAGCGTCTCGGGATCGCCGCCTCCGATGGGCACCTTCTTCACGCTGCCGTCGTCGTTCGTCCAGTACACGCTCTCGGCGTCGATCGCGAGCTTCCGCGGGTTGCGCTGCCCCTCCGCGAGCGCGAAGGGGGGGCCGCCCTCGAGCGGAGCCTTCATCACGGTGCCTCCGTCGTTGGTCCAGTAGACGGCGGCGGCGTCCACGGCGATGTCCTGCGGCTTGAGCTGCCCGTCCGCGATCGCGCTGGGGGCGCCGCCCGCGACAGGCGCCTTCATCACCGTGCCTCCTTCGTTCACCCAGTAGACGTGGGTCGCGTCGACGGCGATGCCGAGCGGGGAGTCTTGCCCCTCCGCGAGCGCGACCGGGGCGCCGCCCGCAATGGGCACCTTCATGACGGTGCCCTGGTCGGCGCTCGTCCAGTAGACGTTCGCGGCGTCGACCGCGATGCCCATGGCGTATGTCTGCCCGTCCGCGAGGATCGTGGAATCGCCCTCGTACGACGCCATCATGATGATCTCGAGGCCTGAGTCGGTGAAATAGATCTGGCCGGAGGGGTCGAGCGTGATGCTCTGGGGGGCGAAGGGGGGGTCTCCCTCGAAGAGGAACGCCGCATTGCCGCCGCGGACAGGCACCGTCATCACCTGCCGAGCGACGGGATCGACCCAGTACGCCGTGGTGTCGTCGACCGCGATGTCCGTCGGCTCGACGCCGCCCGACGCCAGGACGAGGGGCTGGCAGCGCGACGCCACGCACGGCGCTCCCAGGCAATAATGGCCGCAAGCGCCGCAGTGATCCGGATCGGACGTCTCGTCGACGCAGGAGCCGCCGCAGAAGGACAGGCCATCCTGGCAGCCGGGTGCGTCGCCCCCGGCCCCCGCCGCGGCCACGGCGTCGCCTCCGCCCCCGCCGGAGGTCGTCGAGCTCGTGGCATCGGAGCTCCCAGGAGCGAAGTCCCGAGCTTCGGGGCTACACGCGGACAAAGCAAGCACACTCATCAGCAGGAAGCGGTTCATGGCGCGTAGTGTACACGGAACGCGGGAGCACGTCGGCAAGCCTGCCTCGGAGCGCTCGTGCTGTTCGCTGCTGTCGGGCGCTGTCGTAGCGCTGTCGTATCAGTGGGCCAGCGCGACGAGCGACTCGGGCATTCCGAGGTCGACCAGGGCCGGCCGCACGACGGAGAAGAGCTCGATCCAGACGCGATCGAACGCCGCCTCGAGCGGCGTCGCGGCCTTCCTCGATACCGACCGGCGACGTTCGATGAGCCCATCTCCGGTGCGGCACCGGATGTGCCGGACAGGAGCGTCGTCGAGCGCCCACCGCTGGAGCTCCTCGGGGAGCTCGCGGAGCGCGCCACTGAGCCTCTCGAAGGCTTGCGGGGTCAACAAGAGATCGTGGCGTGTCCCGGTTCGCTCCTCGGGGCCCGACGGCCCGATCCAGTGGCACCTCACCGCGCCATGGCAGCCCACGCGCAGCGTGGCCTCCCAGCCGGCGAGCGACGCGGAGAAGCCGGGGACGAACGCGAGGTCGATCTCCATAGGATAGAGCGGGCGGGTGCCGCGGGGCGCGGGCCTCAGCGCGCCGGCGTCATGCCCGTGTCGTCGAGCGCCGGCCAGGCTGGCCGGAGCGGGAGGACGAGCGCATCGAACGGCGCGGGCAGCGATACAGAGGTCGCCGCGTGCAAGCAGAACTCCCGGCCGGGCCCGAGCACCATCTGGCGCATCCACAGGCCGGCGCTCGCTTGCTCCAGGATCGGCGTGAGCCGGGTGAATAGCTCACCGTAGGACACGCCGTCGGGCTTGCCGAACCAGTGGGCGTAGCCGGGCGCGTTCAGCGCAACCCCGCCCCGCAGGCGATACAGGCCCCCGGCCCCGCCGCCGGCCACCGTGGCCGCCGCGTCGTGCGGCGCCGAGCGGCTGGCGGAGACCGCGGCCTCGTTCAAGGCGCCGAGCGCACCGAAATCCTGCACGAGGTACCAGTCCTCGTAGACGTCGCCGCCGCCGGCCGCCCACGGGGCCCCGGAGAGCCCGACGCTGAACGACCGGAGAAAGCCCGGCGCGGGCGCTGCGGCGAGCGCCGCGTGGAAGGCGCGCTGCCGGCGCTCGTACTCGTCCGCGGCGGCCTGCGGTTGCCTCCAGTGCCAGAACACGTAGGCCAGCATCTCAGGCCCTCTCCGACGCCGGGTGCTTCATGTTCATGTAAACACCGCCTGCCTCGAGCTCGTCCAGCATCTGGCGGAGCCGCTTCTCCCTGGTCTCCTGGCGCTTTGCCTGGTTGATCCACCCGATGTAATCGTTCTGCTGGTAGGCAGGGCGCTGCTTGTAAGCGTCCATCAAGCCACGCTCGTTCAGCGCGCTCTCGATGAAATCCGGCATCGGGTACCTGGGCCGCCTCAGGGCTGACGAATCGGCGCTCATGGCCTCCTCGTTATACCGACGCCCGGCGTGGAGGTGAAGCGAATCGGGGGCGTCCGTCGGGCTGGTCGCGCGAGGGGCCGGCCGCGCAGGTCGCGGCCGGGCCCTCCAGGGCGCGGGATCGAGGGCCGCAGCCCCCGACGCTCACGGCGTGCCGACGTTGATGCTCGTGAGGATCTGATTCTTCGGGAGCGAGCAGGTGACCAGGTACGATACGTACGAGCCCTTCATGGAGTCGGGGACCGTCACGGATTTCCAGTTCGCGCCCTGTCCGATGGTGAAGTTGAGGTTGCCGAGCTCCGTGCCATCCCAGTTGGTGGCCGTCACGGAGCACAGGGTGGCGGGCCGGGTGGTGTCCCTGACGTTGACCTCGACATCATTGATCTTGTTCCCGGTGGTGACGAGCGGGCAGGCCACGTTGACGCCTTGCAGCGCCTCGATGCCCATGGCCGGATAGTACACCCGATTGGCGTGCTCGGGGGCCTGGGCACGGCAGATCCCGCCGTGGTGGTTCTGGACCGCCGCGTCGGCGACGGCGGAAACGCTGATGAGAGCTCCCATGAGTGCGATGCTGGTGATGGTCTTCATGAGGTCTGTCCTTTTCTGTGTGCCGCGCTGGCGTGCGATGCACGGCTCCACGAGCGCTATCGGTCTGCTCGCGCCGTTCCGGGCTCGCCCCGGGCACCTCGCCGTTGTCGATGGAGGTCTATGCGCGGCCACTGCGGCGGCTGACATCCCGCGGAGAACATGGATGCAACTTTCGCCGACCTGGCGCGTCTCAGCTCCCCGGAGGTTCCGCCCGATGCCCAGACGTCGTGGTCTCTTCCTTGCGTTCTCCCTTCTTTGTCCGGCGCTGCTCTCCGCCGGGTGTGCCCAGCCGATCGACGCTCCGGACGCGACCGCGTACGTGCTGCTCGATCCCGCGGCGCGCGCTCGCTGGACCGTGGCCAGCGACGGCTGGCAAGGGGCGCCGATCCTGCCGGTCGCCCTCGACGTGGAAGAGACGGCCGCGCTGCGCGGCCCGGAGGGCGCGCAGCGGATCGCGCTGCGCGGGGGCATGCTCGCGCACGTCCGCGGCGCCGAGGGCGAGATCCGCTGGCTCGCCCGCGGGGCCGCGGACGCTCCTCCTGGACGCGTCCGGGGGCTTCACGCTCGAGGACCGCTGCACCGGGGAGGTGGTCGCGACCGGCGAGTACTCGGCCGCGGGCGATCGCGTGATGCTGCGATCCGCGGGGGCGGCGCCGATCGTGCTGGGCCGGCATCAGGATAGGCTGGTGCGGCCGGGCTGGGAGGCCTTCGCGCCGCTCACGCCCGAGCCCTCGGGGCGCGGCGAGATGGAGAGCGAGCTGCTCGGGAACGGCGGTGAGGAGTGACCATGAAGCGCAGGCATTTGCTGGGAGCGACTGCAGCAGGGCTCGCGGCCACCGCGTGGCCCGCGTTCATCCGCGACGCGTTCGGCGATGGCGCCGCGTGCGACGAGACGGGCAAGCCGGCGGCCGCCGCGGGGTCGCTGGTCCAGGTCTCGGCCGCGTTCCGCCGCGCCCGGCAGGCGAGCAGGGCGCTGCTCGTCCTCGTCATCCCTGCCGACGACAGCGCCAAGTGGGAGCGCGGTCACGCGTTCGGCGAGCTGCTCAACTTCGGCGCGGACGGGGATCTCGCCCCGCTCGCGGGCGTCGAGGTCGTCTGCGCGACCATGGCCGATCTGAAGAAGCTGGTGCCCGGCGCCGGCAACGGGGAGCCGCTCCTGGTGGTGGTCAGGACCGACAAGGTGCCTGTCGTCGCGACGCAGCTCGACGTCGCGTTCCCGAGCTACGACGGAATGCGCCGCATGGCGGCCGGGAGCCGGGAGGAGCAGCTGAAGCACGACGACAGGATCGCCGCGCAGCGGATCGGCGCGCTCGGGGCGCTGCTCCGGAAGGGCCTTGGCGCCGACGCGCGCAACGTGGAGGCCCGGGCCGCGAGCGTGCGCGCGCGGCTCGTGAAGGCGCCGCCGGCGGGCGCGCACTGGGCGATCGCCAGCGGCTGCGGGATCGACGTCGAGGGGGCCGAGGACAGCGGGCTCATGGCCTGCGGCATGGGGCACGTGCCCTCCAAGTCACGGCGCTTCCTGTACTTCTTCTCGGTCGACGGGCGCGGGGCATCAACGCGTTGATCCCGGTCGGCCTCACGCTCCAGCCCGACGCGGCGTTCCTCGACCTGCTGGCCGAGGTGATCCTGCGCGACGCCGACTACTACGAGGTGGCGCCCGAGACGCTCTGGCGCGTGCCGGACGCCGCCGAGGCCGATCTCCAGGAGAACGGCTTTCACCGCCGCTTCGCCGAGCTCGCGCGCCGGTCGGACCGGCCGTTCGTCGCCCACGGCGTCGGCTGGTCGCTCGGCGGCGCCTCGGCCGCCGACGCGGGCCGGCGCGCCCGCTGGCTCGCGGCCCTGCGGCGCGACCACGCGATCTTCCGGTTCCGCTGGTACACCGATCACCTCGGGATCAGCGCGCCCGCCGGGCTCTCGACCGGGCTGCCGCTCCCGATGCCCATGAGCGCGCACGGCGCCGCGGTCGCCCGCCGCGCGCTCCGGGCGATGCAGGCCGTCGTGGAGGACGTCGGCGTCGAGAACAGCGTCAGCTACTTCGTGCTCGGCGATCCGCTGGACGAGCCGCGCTTCCTCGAGCGCATCCTGAGGGCGCCGCGGACGCACCTGCTGCTCGACCTGCACAACGTCCACACCATGGCGGAGAACTTCGGCTTCGATCCGGCCGAGTACGTGGCGCGGCTCGATCTCGCCCGGGTGATCGAGATCCACCTCTCCGGCGGCGGCCCGAGCGATCCGGGCTGGCTGCCTTCGGGCCGGGTGTTGCGGCTCGACGGCCACGACGACGCCGTGCCGGAGCCGGTGTGGCGCCTCCTGGACGAGGTCGCGCCGCGCTGCCCGAACCTGCGCGGGGTGACGCTGGAGCGCATGGAGGGCACGGTGCACGGCGCGGACGACGCGGCCGCCGTGCGGGAGGAGCTCCGCCGCGCGCGGCGCGCGCTCGGCCGGCGCGGGAGGCGCAGGTGACGCGCGCGGCCGGCGGCAGGTCAGCGGGGCGCGCGGCGCGTGGCAGCGCGGAGGCCCGCGGCGGGGCAGGGGAGGGCCGCGGCGGGGCAGCGGAGGGCCGCGGCGGGGCAGCGGAGGGCGCGGCGGCGCGGCCGGCGCGGCTGAGCGGGGCGCAGGCGCACGCGCGTTACGAAGCGCTCGTGGCTCGCGCGATGACCGCCCAGGATCCCGTGGCCGCGCTGCGCGCCGCGGCCGAGGATCCGGCGCTGCCGCCCGCGCTCCGGCGGGCGCTGCTCGGGGCCGACGAGGACGGGGTGAGGATGTCGGCGCTGCTCGTGGCGCGGCTGCGCTTCGAGCGGCTCCTGCGCGGATCGCCCGAGGCGGAGGCGTGGTTCGACCGCGATCCTGCGGACTTCAGCGCCGCGTTCCGGCGCTACCACGCCGAGGTGCCGCCCACCGCCTTCTTCCCGCCGGGCGAGGCCCGCCTCTTCCGCCGCTGGATCGAGGCGAGCTCGGGTTCCAGCGGAGAGGCGACGGACGGCACCAGGGGCGGCTCGCCCGCGCCCTCTGCGGGAGCGGCGCAGCGCATTCTCGACGGGGGACCGAGCGCCCCTTGCGCAACGCGGCGAGGGCGGGGGTAGCCTCGGCATCATGGCTCCGCGCCGGCTCCGCCTCGCGCTCGTCCTCGCCGCGCTCGCAGGCGCCAGCTTCGCCGGGTGCTCGCGGTGGCCCTTCGAGCGCCCCGCCGCGCCGGGACAGGACGTCGCGGGGGCAGGGGACGCCGCGCTGCAGCGGCCCTCCGGCCCGTCCCCCGCCTCCAGCGCGCCCGCGCCCGGCGCAGCCCCGCAGGAGCCCGCGCCGCCGGGGCGGCCTCTCCTGTCGATCACGGACGGCGCGGCGCTCGCCGGGCTCGAGGCCGCGGGCCTCGATTTCGGCTCGGTGCTCACGGGGGCGCCGCGCGCGCCCGCCTCCCTGGCCGCGCTTTCCCGCACCGCCGAGCTCGCCTCGGTCGCGCGTGTGCTCGCCGACGACCTGCGGCAGGTCCAGCGCGCCGATCCGAGGAGCGGGACCAGCGTCGCCCGCCACGCCCACCGCCTCTTCGACGAGCGGTGGCTCTCCGCGGAGAGCGCGCGCTTCGAGCTCGTCGGCGTGGTGAACCGGATGGACCGCCGCCCGTTCCACGCCTCCGGCTGCGGCGAGACCCGCCTCGTGTACCGGCTCGCTTACGCCGCGGAGGCCCCGGCCGGAGCAAGCTCGCGCCTCCCGATGACCGCGTCGTTCGAGCTGCTCGCGCCCGCCGACGACGCCCTCTCGTGCCGCCGGCTCGCGCAGGCCTGGTCGCGCGCCGGCGCGCTCTCCGGGCCGGATCTCGTCCGCTTTCTCACCTCGCCCGAGGGCCCGCTCGCCCCGGGCGCCGCCGATCGCGCGCACCTCGCGCAGCTCGTCGTGAACCTGCAGAGCGTCCGCTGGCCCTCCACCGTGCGCCCGGACCTCGGCGGGCACGCGGAGTACGTGCTCCGCGCCTTCCGCTGGGACGCCCGCGCCGGGCGCTACGCGCCGCTCGCCCTCGAGAACACCCCCGACGTCGCCCGGCTCTCGCGCGACCCGGCGCGGCGCGAGCGGCTGCGAGCGTGGCTATCGGCCCCCGAGAACCTCGCGCGCCTCGACGAGGGGACCGCGCTCCTGCCCGAGGAGTTCCTCGCCACGAAGGCGCTGTCGGCGACGCCCCACGGGCTCGCGCGCCGCGCCAACAGGCCCTTTCGTGTCCTGTTCGAGCCGCGCGACTTCGCCGGCGTCGACTTCGGCGGCCTCTCGCGCGTCCGCTCGCCCGAGGGGCTGCTCCGGCGGCTCGACCAGATGACCTGCCCCGGGTGCCACCAGAGCGGGTCCGTCGCCGGCTTCCACCTGCTCGGGCAGGAGCCCCCCGGCCGCGTCCACGACGCGCTGTTCACCGTCGAGTCCGCGCACCTCGCGGGCGATCTCCCGCGCCGGCGGGCGGTGGTCGAGGCCATCGCTCGGGGCGCCGCCCCGGACGACGAGGTGCCGTATCCCGAGCGAGGCGACGGCGCGCGCGGCGGGTACGGCGCGCGCTGCGGGCTGGGCGACCCGAGCTTCGCGGGCTGGGCCTGCGCGGAAGGGCTCGTGTGCTCCGCGTACGACGCCCCCCAGGAGGACCGCGCGACCGTCGGCGTCTGCCTGCCGGCGGCGCCGGAGGTCGGCGACCCGTGCCAGGTCGGCGCTGTCGTGCCCCACGCCGACCCGCACCGCGATCGCGCCGCGGCGGCGCAGCCCGGGGCGTGCCCGCTCGCGGCGGTGTGCAACACGAGCCCCGTCGGGTTCCCCGGCGGCATGTGCACGAGCAGCTGCGTCGCGCTCCCGGACGAGGGCGTCTGCGGCGCCATCGCCGTGCTCGACCCGTTCAACCGCTGCCTCGCCCGCGGGACGGTGTTCACCGAGTGCCTGAGCCGCCACGTCACGCCCGCGGGCCTGCGGCGCTGCTCGAGCGAGGCGCCCTGCCGCGAGGACTACGTGTGCGCCAGGACGAGCTCGGGCGAGGGCGCCTGCATCCCGCCGTACTTCCTGTTCCAGCTCAGGGTCGACGGCCACGCGGTGCCGTGACCCGCCCGGCGCCCCGCGGCGTCGCCGGCGGGGGGAAAGGCGCGTCTTCGGGCTGGAGCTCTCGATAGAGCTCCAGGACTCCTGGAAGAGCCCCCGCCCGCGCCCCACGGACGATGCCCTCCAGCATTGCGGGTTCCGTCCGCTCATCGCCGCCCTGTCGCATCTTCATTCGATATCACCGGGCCCCGGACGACAGACGTCCTGCCAGTGCGCTGCGAAACAAAGTCCTTGCTCGATCTTATCCGTTATAGTAGACGTTTGTCCTATAAAACGGACAAAGCGGCTTGAGGCCGCTGCCCGATCCTCTCCTGGCCTCGTCGGCGCTCGAAGCGCGCGCGTCGCCGGAAGCTCGACCTCACCGTCTCCGCTTCCGGGACGACCCGCTGCGATCTGAGCGCACAGGCCGATTCTCACGGGTGCCTGACCGCGAACGCCGCGGCGGGCGGACGCGAAGGTCTATCCAACGAACGGAGCTGAACGCCATGACCATCGATTCTCATGACAGCGATCACAGGAGCGACGCTTCGACTCCCGACGCCCCGAAGCCCGTGAGCTCCGAGGGCGCCGCAGGGCGACCGGGGGCCGAGAAGGTCGCAGGCCGGCGCGCCTTCATGAGTGTTGCCGGCTCGCTCGCCGTGGGAGGCGTCCTCGCCGCGAGCCCCGGTGTTGCCAATGCAGCGCGGGGCAGGGGTGTCGACGATCTGCTCGACGGGTTCGATTCGTCGCGCCGCGATCCGCGCGTCTCGCCGCTCGACCACGAGCTCCGCCTGCGCGCGTTGCGCGTGCGCGTGGAGGCCGCGGTCGACGATTTCGAGGAGCCGATCGCGCCACACCCGGACAACGGCGACGAGGCGCGCTATCGGAACAAGATCGGGACGGACACGCGCGGCCTGCCGCACGACGCGCGAGGCGAGGTGGATCTGGCCGCGTACCGCGTTGCGGCGAGGGCCCACGCGTCGCGCGAATGGGACGATTTCGAGGCCATCCCGCTCGGCGGCACGCGCAAGTTCGTCAATCCGATCGGCACGCTCGCCGTCAGCCTGATCGGAAAGACCCCGGCCCAGATCGGCGTGCCCCCGGCGCCCGCGCTGGCGAGCGCGCAGAAGGCCTCCGAGGCGGTCGAGGTCTACTGGAAGGCGCTCCTGCGGGATGTGCCGTTCGAGAGTTATGCCGACAGCAGCGACGTGGAGGACGCGCTCGAGGAGATCGACCGTCTGTCGGGCTACACCGGCCCCCGGGTCGGCGGTCGCGTCACGCTGGACACGCTGTTCCGCGGCAGCGTCACCTACGTCGATCCCCGGGATCGCTCGGGCAGGACGGCCAGGCACGTGGTTCCTCCCGGCGTGCTCGACGGCCCTTACATCTCGCAGTTCCTCCTGCGGGACATCCCCTATGGCCCGCAGGTGATCGGGGGCGCGATCCGCACGGCGCTGCCAGGCAACGACTTCCAGACCGATTACGCCGAGTGGCTCGCGGTGCAGAATGGGCGCGCTCCCACCCGGTCGATCGCCTTTGACCCGGTGCGCCGCTACATCTCGACAGGGCGCGATCTGGCGGAGTACGTGCATGGCGGCGCGTCCAGCTTCTGGGGCGCAGCGCTGCTCCTCGGCGCGGCGCGCAGCGCGAACCCGAACGCCCCGGGGGGCATCGCGGCCCCCCTGAGCCCCACGAACCCCTACCTCACGTCGGAGACGCAGGCCACCGCGGCGGCGACCTTCGCGCTCGCCTACCTGCAGGGCCTGCTCCCCTTCGGCACGTCGCGCGCGATCCGCGCCGCCTACTGGCAGAAGTGGTTCGTGCACCGCAGCATCCGCCCCGAGGCGTACGGCGGGCTGGTCCACCGCCGGCTCGCGAACGACGCGCGAGAGTACCCGCTGCACGACGACATCCTGAGCTCGCTGGCGGTCGAGCTGACATTCGACACGTTCGGGAGCTACCTGCTTCCGCAGGCCTTCCCGGAGGGCGCCCCGATCCACGGGTCCTATCCGGGCGGCGCCGCCGCCATCGCGGGCGTCAATGTGACGCTCCTGAAGGCCTTCTTCGACGAGGACCATGTCATCGAGGATCCGTTCGTCCCCGATCCGGCCGATCCGACCCGGCTCGTTCCGTACAGCGGGCCGCCGCTGACCGTGGGCGGTGAGCTGAACAAGCTCGCGACCAACGCCGCCTTCGGGCGCAACTGGGCGGGCATCCACTGGCGCACGGACGCAGCGGCGTCGCTGGCGCTCGGCGAGGAGGTGGCGATCAGCCTGCTCCGGGACGAGCGACGGACCTTCCGCGAGCCGTTCGAGGGCTTCACGTTCACCAGGTTCGACGGCACGCGGGTCACGGTATGAATCGACCCCTCGCCGGCGTCTGAGCCCGAGGAGGCCAGCGGCAGCTCAGGGGCAAAACACGATGTCGTAGTCTTCCCCGGCGCAGGCGGCCATCGACTCCTGGTCGTCCCCGGACCACGAATACGCGTCCTTGCATTGCTCTTCGAAGTACGTGGCCACGGGGTTCGCGGGATCGTCCCGGTCAGGGCTCACGCAGGAGATCGTCGCGCCGCTTTCGTCCTTGTAGCGACCCACCTCCGGGCACGCTGCGAGCAGGCTCGTCGGGCACGACAGCGTCCGGCAGTCTGGCAGTCCGACGGGCACGATCGCCAGCGGGAGGTTGTGCGCGTCCACGTGGCTGATGTTGTACCAATCGAAGTCGTTGAAATCGGTGTTGAGGGTCATCTCGGCCAGCGTGTGTCGGCCGCCGCCGGGGTCCGACCCGGCGTATGCCCAGTAGCGCAGCGACGACAGCGGCTCCTCGCTGGTGCCCACGTCGCGGCACGCGAACTGCCCAGGGCCGAGCTCCCCGCCGTCGATGAGGCTCCCCAGGAACTGGAGCGGCTGGTCGCACTTGTTGACGAAGGCCAGGGTGGACTTCCCATCACCGGGCGTGCGGCAGTCGACCTCGCCCGGATTGACGGGCGGCTGGCCTGTCGACGCGCTGCTGGCGTCGCTCGACGAGGCTCCGCCGGTCGCGCTGGACGCGGAGCTGACCGAGGTGGATCCGCCGCCCGTTGCGCCGGAGGAGGTGTCCTGCTCGGGGGACGCGCAGCCGGCATCGAGCAGCGCCATGGCGAGCAGCGCGGCCGCGGTCTTCCCATGTCGCGACATGATGGTCCTCCTTGCGGACTCGGTGGTGGGAGGAGGATGAGGATACAGAAAGCCTCGTCCACCGAGAAGCCGTGTCCTCATCGGGCCGCGAGCAACGACCCGCCCGGACTCGGGACCTCGGGCGCCATTCAGGGCGCCTGGCAGGACACGCGGTGGATCGGCTCCTCTTTCCCTTCACCGACCGTCACGTAGTCCCATCCACCGGGCACCCACGTGATCGCCTCGGCCTGCTCCTCGTCGGGCGACGGCAGCACGCAGGGCGGTTCGGCCAGCGCCTGCGCCACCGTCTGATCCGGTGTCATCGGGTAATAGAGCACGTGTGATGAGGTGCGCAGCAGCACGCCCGTGCCGTCCGGGTGGACGTCGCCGCTGGTGAAGCGCGCGCTCCCGGCGGGCGGCTCGATGGATCCCGTCCGGACGAGCGTCGCCGGCGCGCCCGCGGCGGGCAGCGCTGGCAGCTCGTAGACGCTCGAGGTGCCCTTGTTGACCTTCGTCACGAGGGTGAGCGCTCCGGTGGCGGGGTGGATGAGCAGCGTCTCCGCGTCGTGGCCTCCGTCGGGGTACGAGAGCACGAACACCTCGGCGGTCGAGGCGAGCGGCGCTCCTCCGAGCGTGTCCGGCTCCGGCACGCCGTAGATCGTGTAGCTATCGCGCTCGCCGTCGTTGTCGCCGATGTCCGCGAGGAAGAGGCAGCTGCCCCCGCCCGAACGGCAAGGCCCGCGCGCGATGTCCTCCCAGTCGACCGCGGCCGCGCCGGCCACGGTCACCTCGGCCCGCAGCGCGCCGCCGAACCCGATCGCGAAGAACCGGGGGTCATCGCCGTGGTCGTTGTGAACATAGAGCGTGTCCGGGTGCAGCCCGCTGGTGACGACACCGGAGCACTCGTCGATGTCACCCGGCGGGAGCGCGCCGATTCGCGCGGCCCCGGTGCAACGAGGGCAGCCCGACTCCCGCACCGCCGGCGGATCCGAGGCCCCGCAAGCCGACAGGAGCAGCGAGAGCGCGAGCGCCGGTGCCGCAGAGCGCGGTGCAGAGGCGCCTGGCGCAGGCCCTCCCTCCGGACGGGGCGCCCGGAGGCGGCGCGGTGGCAGCAGCGGAGCGCGAAGGATCTCGAGTGCAGACGTCGGTGACATGAGCATCGCGGTTCAGTGACGTTTTCGCACGCTTCGCTCTGCTCGGCACGGCCGCTCGGCATGGCGGGATAGCCGTCGACGGCCGACGGGGCCCGGGAGGAGCCGCGGCTCGGCCGGAGCGCCAGGGGGCCGCGGCTCGGCCGGAGCGCCAGGGGCGCCGCGGCCCAGCCGGAGCGTCAGGGCGCCGCGGCTCCGCTGGGCGTCAGGGCGCCGCGTTCTCCGCCCCGGGGGTCGGCGCCGTGGCGGCGCCTTCGCCGGTCAGGTCGGGCAACCTGCCCCACGTCTGCCCATCTGCTGCCGCCTCGATCGGGTACTCGAGCCGGGCGAGCACCTCGTCGCTCTCGGAGATGAGGTAGACGGTCTCGCCCCTGGAGGCGCTCACCTTCCAGGTCGCATAGAAGCAGCTGCTCGGTCCGCCGTCCGGCAGGCACGCGGTGTGGGGCCCAGGGCCGTCCTCGGGCAGCTGGTCGCCGAGGATGAGCAGGTACGCGCCCGGGGCGAGCTGCGTGCCTTCGGGGAACCTGAGCGCGTCGGCCGCGTTGCACTGCCCGCTGTCGTCGGAGTCGCACAGGCCGAGCCCGCCGAGGTCGGCCGAGCCCGGGCCCGGGTTGCCGAGCTCGATCCAGTCGCCGCCCTTGGCCGAGATCTCGTTCACCACGACGGTCGTCGTCGCGGTCCCGCCGCCCGTCCCCCCTTGGCCGTCGCCGCCTGCGCCGCTCGAGCTCGAGCTCTGGGAGGTGGTGGTCGCGCCCGTGCCGCCCGTGCCCGGCGTGCCCGTGTCCCCGGGCTCGTCGCTCGAACCGCAGCCGCCCGCGCAGAGCGCAGCGAGGCAGAGCGCGGCATATCGAAATTGTGCCATCACGATGTTCTCCTCGGCCCCAGCACACGGCGATCCCGGCGGTGTGTCAACGGTGTGTCAACGGGCGGCGCGCGCGGGCTCCCGTTCGCGACCGCCCCCGCCGTGGACGCGCGCGTCTGCAAAGCGCGCGGCCGCGCCCCTCAGCGCGCCCGCGCCCCGTGGTCCGCGATCACGCTCGCCACGCAGCAGGTCAGCTTCTTCCCCATGCCGAGGTGCAGGAACTCGTTCGGACCGTGCGCGTTCGATTGCGGCCCGAGCACGCCGGTGATCAGGAACTGCGCCTCCGGGAACTTCTCTCCCAGCATCGCCATGAACGGGATCGTCCCGCCCTCGCCGATCCCCATCGCCGGCCGGTCGAAGAACGTCTTCGACGCCTTGCGCACCGCCGCCTCGAGCCAGGGCGCCGTCGCCGGCGCGTCCCATCCGGCGGACGGCTCGCTCACGTGGAACCGGACCTCCGCGCCGTACGGCGGGTCCTTCTCCAGGGCCTCCTTCAGGGCCGCCGCCGCCTTCTTCGGGTCGAGGCGCGGCGGGAGGCGCATCGAGAGCTTCGCCCTCGTGAACGGGCGCAGCACGTTGCCCGCGCCCGCGATGGGCGGCAGGCCGTCGGCGCCCGTCACGGAGAGCGCGGGGCGCCAGGTGCGGTTCAGGAGGAGCTCCGCCGTGTCGCCGGTCACCGGGCACGCGCCCTTCACCCACGGCAGCTCGCACACGACCGACGCGCCCAGCACGTCGGCCGCGGCCCGCGCCTGCGCCGCGCGCTCCTCCGGGATCTGCACGTGCAGCGCGTCCACGAGGACGCGCCCGGTCCGCTCGTCCTCGATGCGCGACAGGAGCTGCCGCAGGATCCGGAAGCTCGAGGGCACCACGCCGCTGCCCACGCCCGAGTGGACGCCCTCGCGCAGGATGTTCACGTCGAGCGTGCCCTGGAGCAGCCCGCGGAGCGACGTCGTGGTCCAGAGCTGGTCGTAGTTGCCGCAGCCGGAGTCGAGGCACACGACGAGGCTCGGCTTGCCGATGCGCCCCGCGAGCGCGTCGATGTAGGCCGGCAGGTCCGGGCTGCCGCTCTCCTCGCAGCCCTCGATGAGGATCACGCAGCGCGCGTGCGGGATCCCCTGCTCGTGCAGCAGGCGCAGCGCCGCGAGCGACGCGAAGGCCGAGTAGCCGTCGTCGGCGCCGCCGCGTCCGTAGAGCTTGTCGCCCTCGCGCACCGGCTCCCAGGGGCCGAGCCCCTCGCGCCACCCCGTCATCTCGGGCTGCTTGTCGAGGTGCCCGTAGAGGAGCACCGTGTCGTCGCGCGTGCCTGGCACCTCCATCAGGATCACCGGCGTGCGGTTCCCGATGCGCACGACCTCCACCGTGAGCCCGGGGATCGGCTGCGCCTCGCACCAGGCCGCGATGAGCGACGCCGCCCTGTCCATGTGGCCGTTCTCGCGCCAGGCGGGGTCGAAGGCGGGCGACTTGTTGGGGATGCGGATGTAGTCGTGCAGCGCGGGGACGATCTCCTGCTCCCAGCAGCGCTCGCAGGACGCGACGGCTTCACGCTCGTTGAGCTTCGTCAGCATGAACCTCTCCAGGGGCTTGAGGACGGCGGCGATCTCCAGGGACCGACTCTACAGCGCCCACGACGTGGGTGTACCGCGGACATGGGGGGTTGACATCTTCGACGTTCCAGAGCGCCGAGGCGAGGAGCGCGGGGCTGGCGGGCGGGCGCGGCGCTTGGGCGGGCGGGCTCATCGGGCCCTCCCGGCGTCAGGGCCGCTTCTCGAAGGTCACTTCCGGGTACTCCGGCGAGGGGCCGTCGAGCAGCGGCGCCGCTTCGCCGCGCACGTGCGCCTGGACGAAGGCGCGCGTGTACGCGTTCGTGATCTCGACCGCGCGGGTCGGATCGAGCGTGCCGAGCAGCTCCGGGAGGACGCCCTCGCCAAGGAAGTGCTCGACGACGATCGGCAGGTCCGAGAAACTGAGGTGGGCGGTGTCTTCGACCCGCGCCCGGTAGCCTTGGCCGTTCAGCGCGCCGTAGGTCTCGTCGATGCTCGGATCGTCGGGGTGGTCCGCCGCGAGCATGATGAAGAAGGGCTGCGCGAGGCCCCTGCCGCCGGCGCCGTCCTGCGGCCCGAAGAGCCTGCCGTCGATGTCGAGGCCGGCGTCGAAGCGGTCGTCGCGGGCGCATACCTCGGCGGCCATCGCGCCGCCGTAGGAGTGGCCGAGCACGCCGACCCGCTCGAGGTCGAGCCGGCCCGTGAGCAGGCCGCCCGGGTCGTCCTGCGCGGCGGCCGTGAGCTCGTCGAGCACGAAGCGCGCGTCGTCGACCCAGACCGCGACGTGCTCGTTCATCGCCTGAGAAAAGGCCTCGATCTCCTCCTCCGACGCGTCCATCGCCGGCGTCAGGACGACCGAGCCGAAGGGCACGGCGCGGCCGTCGGGGAACACCGCGAGCTCGGTGTCGTAGGTGTGGCTGATGGCGGCCACCACGAAGCCGTGGCTCGCCAGGTCCTCGAGGAGGCTCGTGTAGTCGGCGCGGAGCATCCCGAACCCGTGCGAGAAGAGGAGCACCGGGTGGGGCGCGCCGTCTTCAGCGAGCGGCACGCCCACGCGCGCGTGCGTGACGATGCTCGCCTCGAAGCCGTCCTCGGCCGGGAGGCCGCCGGTCGTGCGGCGGCTGTCGCCTTCCTCCGGCGACAGGTACGGCGCGAGCTGCCCTGTGCCGCAAGGATCGGCCGGGTAGAAGAGCTGCACCATGAGCTCCCGGCGGTCGTCGGGATCCTCCGTTGCTTCCTCGCCACGCGCGCTGTCGGTGAGGGCGCGGATCTGCGTGCCGACCGGGTGCGGGCCGGTCGGGCGGGGCAGCTCGAGGACGCCGTCGGCAGGCGCCTCGTCGCCCCAGCCGGTGCAGACCGGATCGCCTTCGTGCGGCGGCACGGCGTCGTCGTCGGCGCAGCCGGCGACGAGCGTGGAGGCGAAGAAGGACGCGAGCAGGCAGAGGGCGTGTCGAGAGACGTCGCTGTGGAGCATGCGCGCATCGTTCTCACGGCGTGGCCGAGGCCGGCGCGGCGAGCACGATCGTGGCGCGGAAGGAGCGGAGAGGCGGAGGCGCGAGGGCCCTGAGGGGCTGTTCTCCCGGCCCTCCCGCCTTCCTGCTCGATACGATGAGCCGGCGGCGATCGTCCAGCGTGGCCGTGGAGCATCGGGGTAGCGGAGCTGCCCGAGCTCCGTGGTTCTCCGTTCTATCGATGCAATGGCCGAGAACGCCTCTCACGGCCTCGCCGCGGTGGGGCCCTCGACCGGAGCTCACCGCTGACGGTCTCGAGAACGATGCAAGGTCGTTGCTGAAGCCTACGAGTCGGGCAGCGCGCCGCTGGCCTGCATCGCTCAGCTCAGCTCGTCGAGCACCTCGGCGAGCGATGTGGCGACGATGGCCCGCTCCAGCCACTGCTCCAGCGCCTCCGGATCCTTCTCGGCCAGGATGCGCTCGCGCGCAGCGTCCGGCACCGCGATGCCACGGACCCGGAGCGCGGTCAGCACGGCACGCGCCGCCTCCTCGGCGCGCCCCTGGGCGCGCCCCTCGTCACGACCTTCCTTCCGCTCCTCGGAGCGGAGCTTCTGCTCGTACTCCTTGAACCACGCCCGGATCTCTGCGCTCACATCGTCCTCCTCGTCGGTCGTCGGCTCCTGGATTCCGTGCCGGAAGTGTACCAGCAGCGGCGTGGCGACGCTCTTCTCCCAGGCATCGTCTGGCAGTGCCGCCAGATCCGCCAGCGCCTCGCGCAAGCGGCGGCCCGAGCCGAGCAGCCGCAGCAGCAGCGTCGCACGCGTCCGGGGCAGCTCTGCGAGCACCACCACGCGCATCACCAGGCCCGGTACGGCGTGGTAGACGCCGGCTTGCACCGGCTCGCACCGGTAGGCGTCGAGCACCGTCTCAGGACGCCCCGGGCTGATGACGACCAGCGCAGGGAACGCGACCTCCGGCTGCGGCGGCGGGTCGGTGTCCTCGTCCGGCGCTACGGAGCGGGCTGCAGCGCGGGCGCGGCGCTCGAGCTCGTGGTGCCACGTGAGCTGCTTGCGCAGGCAGTGCCGGACCCGACGAAGGCCCGGCGTGCCGTGAAATGGTTCGAACAAGCTCGGCTCCGCCGAGAGCTCGCCGAGCAGGCCCATGCCGGCGCGTTCGGATTCCCGCGCGGGATCAGGCACGCTGTAGACATCGATCTTCTGTGTCGCCGCCAGCACCTCGACCTCGGTCTCGGCCGCTGAGACGAGGCTCAGCCCGTCGCGCAGCAGGTTCTTGGTGAACTGGTCGGAGCGGTTGTGCATTCGCGAGAGACTCTAATTCACCATCGCGGGATAAGCCAGCATGTTTCGATGCGAATCGACGACTCGGAGAGTCGTCGATTCGCGCCACGAGATTCCAGATGCGTTCGTAATGCAGCAGGGAAGCACGAGCAATTACCGGCAGGTGGAGCCAGTCGTTTGGGAATCGTGGTCGGTCGCCCGAGATTTCTGGTCGACTGGGGGAATGAGCACCACGCGATTCGCCAGCGATCGGGAGATGCACGCTGCAGCGGTGATTGCCGACGTTGGCTGGCATCGCGCAGGTCCGGCGGCAGAGCCGGACCGGTGTCAGCAGCGAAGCACGGAGGAGAGCGCCCGGAGGGCGTGACGATCACGTGATCGGCGAGGGGGACGCTGATGCGGTGCGCGGTGTCGCGAAGCTCCGGGCGGAGACGGTGGAAGGCGCGGCGCAAACCGCGGGCGACGCGGCGCTCCGCCGGAGAGAGGCCGGGGGCAATCCGCCCCAGGTTGGGTTTGCGGCCTCGCGGGCCCGACCAGCCTCGATCGCGCTCCGCAGACGTGAAGATCGGCTGACAGAAACCGCAGCGCCCTGTAATATCGGTTGCATGCGGGTAGTTCAGGAGGCGTGGCCGCGACGAACGGGCGGCGCACCAGGCAGACCAGCGACGGCGGTACGAGGCGGGGCTACCCTTGGGGAGCTCGGCAGGGCTCGCTCGGTCCGCGCTGACAAACGCCGGCAGCGGACGCGGGAAGCCCGCGCGGCTGAGGCGCGGTGCCATGCGGACCAAGACAGCGGAGCAGGTGAACGCACATGGAAGAGCCCGAAGAAATAGCGCTCGCCAGGAGCGAAGACGCGCGCGACCTCCTCCCGTTGATGGTCGCCTTCAACGAGGCCGAGGGCATTCTCTGGAGGCCCGAGTCGATGATTCCCGCGCTGCACCGTGTGCTCGACGACGACGACCTCGGGCTGATCCTGGTTGCGCGTGTCGGCGTGCGTCGCCCCCTCGTCGGTTATAGCCTGGCCACGTTCGGGTATGATCTTGAGTTCGCGGGGCGTGATGCTTTCGTGACGGAAATCTTCGTGGAGCCTGGGTCCCGACGGCGGGGGCTGGGGCGGACCCTGCTGGAATCGACCGTACAACACCTGCGGGAGCGCAACGTGAACGCCGTCCATCTCATGGTGCGACCGGACAATCAGCGAGCGCTCGCCTTGTACGAGGCGCAGGGGTTCAAGGTCTCTCCGCGGCTCATGATGACCAAGGAGCTGACCCCCAATAGGTCGTCATAGTCACGCGGGCTTGCCGGAAAGGAATCAAGGCGGAGGCGTGTTGGCGGGGGTTGGTGAGCGCGGGCGTTGGGGGATGTGCTCCGGCGCCGCTGCCCGTGGGATCTCACGGCTTCGCGACACCGAACAGCGTGGCCGGCGATATCGTCAGGCCCATCGGGGAACACGATGCATAGCGCACAAGCAATCTACCGTGAGCTCCATGACTCGATCCTCGAGTACGACGGTGGCTCGTTCTATCCGGATGTGCTCGCACCCTGGCTCAGGGCGAACGCCGACGAGCGGACCTGGCTCCGCTCCTTCGCTTTCCGGCGCGGAAGCCCCATCCCGTCCGTCGACGTCGAGGACCTGTGGCGGCTGTATGCCTTGAGTCGCGTCAATGACACCTTACTGCTGCGGTTTCAGCGCGGGACGGCGGACGGATCGGACTGGCCGGGGCCATTGATCTCGAAGGCCGAGTACGTGGCGTTTGCGGAGGCGCTGGGGCTCACCATCGCCCAGATGCCCTCGTTCTCGCCGTTCTATCATGAGATCGTCGAGGTCGAGCACGCCGACGACCGCCGTCAGCCGGTATCGCTCGTAAGCTGCTCCTGGCCGTGCCTGATGCTCGGCGACATGCTCTTCTCCAGGGCCGGAGCGCGCGTGTGCGGCGGCAGCGACATCATCCGCAAGGACGTCGCCGAATCCTCTACCGTATACTGGGCGTACCGGCGGAAGAACCGCCCCGCGCAGGACCTCTCCCATGGCTGGGGCAGCAACTCGCAGTGGCGTACCGCCTTCCGCAGGGATTATCGCGTGGGCCAAAAGCTGTACTACAACGTCGATGGTAAGCGCGATCTGAGCACGCTGGAGTCAACGAACGAAGATAACGATGGGCTGACGCGGGAGGAGCGCGTCGAGCTGCTCATCAACCGCTGTTTCATCTTCGCGATGAAGCCGCATGATGATTTGTGGCCCTACGATGACAGGCTGCAACTCGAAGGGTGATGATAGCTCGTTGACATGTCGGGCGTCTGGATTGAGCTGTCGGACAGGGTGGCGGCCAGCGACGGAGTCGCTGATGCGCGCTCTCAGTGTTCGTTCTGTCGACGCGGGGTGGCCGTTCTCGAGCGCCTCATCGCTGCCGCTGATGTCAGCATTTGCAGCGCCTGCGTTCAGGAATGTGGCCGCCGTCTTCGGGTTCGAGCGGAATCTGGAGCGTTTTGGCATCGTGCACCTGTTCGCGCTGGTGCTGGTGACCTTCGCCCACGCGGCGATGCTGGTGCAGAGACATCCGTGATCGGTTAGCCAAGCAAAGCGTCATGGGAGTATTCGACGTCGTCATCGCCCGAGCGGACTGCCCCAGCTGTGGACATTTCCAGGAGTGGCGCGTCCAGTACAAGTACGGCTACTGCCGGCTTCACGAGTACAGGCTCGGTGACCGAATTTGTTGGTTCGATCCGCCCGGGCGCCCGGCGCCGCTCATCGACGATGGCGAGAACGTGGGCGGACTCGTCACAGTGCCCGGGTTCGTTGAACGCGGCTGCTCGAAATGCGGCCTCGGTGAGGGCGCAGCCATCTGGTTCCGGGACAACGTTGTTCACTCGATAGAGATCACGCTCTCGGAACGCTGCGGCGAGTGGGAGCGGCTCGAACCTTCCTCTGGCTGGATGCGCTTCTGGTCACGCCGCGTGGCAGGTAGCGCGAACGAGGATCGTCTCGAGCTGAGCTGCCGTGGCGATCGGTGGACCGTGGCCGTCGCCGACGGGGCGGGCGGGCTCTCGGGCGGTGCGGCCGCCGCCCGCTCGGCGACGAGCGCGATGGCGGCGCTCGGCGCCGAGATGGAGCTCGACGCGGACGGCTGGTGCGAGCGCCTCAGCCAGCTCGACCGTGAGCTGGAAGCGGAGCCCAGATGTGGCGAGACGACCCTCGTTGTGGTCCAGGTGAGCCGAGGCGAGCTCTGGGGCGCCAGCGTGGGCGACTCGGGCGCGCTCCTCGTCACGCCTGACGGACCGATCGAGCTGGCGGCGGCGCAGCGCCGCAAGCCGCTGGTCGGCAGCGGCGCGTGCAGGCCCGCGATCATTCCCCGCCAGGCGCTCTCGGGACGCCTCCTGGTCGCCACCGATGGCCTGCTGAAGTACACGTCGCTTGCGACCATCAACGCTCTTGCGCGCACGGGCGATGTGAATACGGCGGTCGAGGCGTTGATCCAGGCGGTGACTCTTCCGTCCGGCAATCTGCAGGACGATGTGGCGGTGGTGCTGGGCGAGCGCGTCGGCTAACCTGGCGCTGCTTCGCGGCGCGGCAGAACAGCGGTAGCATGGTCCTCCCTCATGACCGCACCCTGGAAACACGAATGGCATACCGTCGGCCCTCGACCCTCGCCCCCGGGAGCTCGGGTTGGCGCCTCCGTCATCGGACTCAGCTCATGTCGCTCGGAATTCCTGCGGCGATCGCGGATTCGGATCGGGCGCTCACCTACGTGCTCCTCCATGGCGACGACGAGCTGGGCACCGGGTGGCATTCCGATGATCTGACGCTGACAGAAGCGGCCCGGTTGCTCGAGTTCCTCGAGCGAGAGTTCTCGAATCCTGTCGGTTACGAGCTGATATCCAGCCTTCGACGTCGTCTCCAGCGAGACGCTGGCTGACGAAGCGTCGCAGCGGACGGTCGCCTGCAGTCGGCCGGCATTGCTCGGCCACCATGCAGGTAGTAATGCGGCGCCCATGGACCGGCTGAACACGATGCGCCTGTTCGTTCGCGTGGTGGAGACTGCCAGCTTCTCGAAGGCGGCGAAGGTCGAGGGCGTGGTGCAGTCGACGGCGAGCAAGCAAGTCGCCGCGCTCGAGAAGCGCCTCGGCACGCAGCTCCTGCGGCGAACGTCTCGCGGCCTGAGCACGACGGCGGCGGGGCGGGACCTCTACGACGCGCTCGTGCGGCTGCTCGCGGAGCTCGACGCGGCCGAGGCGCGGGCCACGCACGGGCAAGGCGCCGTGGTCGGCCAGCTTCGGGTGACGGCCCCGGCGGGCTTCGGCCGCATGTACATGGTGCCGCTCTTGCCTGCGCTGCTCGACCGTTACCCGGGGCTCCACATCGACCTCGATGTCGACGATCGCTACGTGAACCTCGTGGAAGAGGGGTTCGACGTGGCCGTCCGCGTCGGGCAGCTGCGCGACTCGTCGCTGGTGAGCCGCCGGATCGGTACCTTCGATGTCGTGACCGTCGCGTCCGCCAGTTACCTCGAGCGGCGCGGGCCGCCGCGCAGCCTCGGTGATCTCGGCCGCCACGCGTGTGTCGCCTTCATGGTTTGTGGAAGCCCGCGGCCATGGGAGTTTCGCTCCGGGAAGGACGCGGTCACCCTCACGCCGGCGGGGCCGCTGCGCTGCAACGACGCCGAGAGCGTGCGCGCGGCGGTGCTCGCGGGGCTCGGCATAACGCACGTCCCCGAGTGGCTCTTCGCCGACGCGCTCGCGTCGGGCGCCGTCGCCCGGCTGCTCGTCGCCGACAGGCCGCCGCGGGTGGCGATTCACGCGCTTTGCCCGAGCGGGCGGGCGCTCAGCAGCAAGGCCAGGACGTTCATCGATTTCCTCACCGACGAGGTCGCGCCGTCTGCAGGCCTGAGAGCGCGATGAGGCTGGTCGGCCTCCCCTCGGAGGGGCCGCGGCCATTCCCGCCGGGAATACGGGGTATGCGGCGCCAGGCAGTTCTCCGGGGGCGCCGGCGCGCGCATCTTTCCGGGCGATCGAGGCGCCGAGCGGATCGGCGGCGCTCGCGGTCCATCGAAGTTGGAGAGATCATGGCGAAGCTCAGCGGCAAGGTTGCTGTCATCACGGGAGGAAGCAGCGGCATCGGGCTGGCGACGGCCCGGACCTTCGTGGACGAGGGGGCGCACGTGTTCATCATGGGCCGGCGCCAGGCGGAGCTGGACAAGGCGCGGGAGGAGCTGGGTCGAAGCGTGACCACGGTCCGAGGCGACGTCGCAAGCCTCGATGACCTCGATCGCCTCTACGCGACCGTGAAGGCCGAGAAAGGCGCGCTCGACATCGTCGTCGCCAACGCCGGGTTCGTGGAGCTCGCCACGCTCGCCCAGGCGACGCCGGAGCACTTCGACCGGACCTTCAACGTCAACGCGCGCGGCACGTTCTTCACCGTCCAGAAGGCGCTGCCGCTGCTACGGAGCGGAGGGGCGATCGTGCTGGTGTCGTCGGCCGCTCACCTGAAGGGGATCCCCGTGTACACGACGTACTCCGCCAGCAAGGCGGCGATGCGCTCGTTTGCCCGCTCGTGGGCCGCCGAGCTGAAGGATCGGGGCATCCGCGTCAACACGCTGAGCCCGGGCCCCATCGACACGCCGATCATCGACGCGCAGGCGAAGACCAAGGCAGAGGCCGACGCCATGCGCGCCGAGTTTGCTCGCCTGTTACCGCTCGGGCGAGTCGGCGAGGCCTCCGAGATGGCGCGCGCGGTGCTCTTCCTCGCATCGAGCGACAGCAGCTTCTCCACGGGCATCGACCTGGTCGCGGACGGCGGCTTCAGCCAGGTTTGACAGGGGGAGCCCCGCGGGCGAGCGCGAGCAACCCGTCCAGCTTCATGAGCTGGCTCGTGAAGCCCATGGGCGGCGCGCCCGGTGTTCGGCCGGCGCTCAGCCCTGCTTGCGGGGCGCCTTGAGCGAGAGCTTCAGCAGCACGTCGTCGCGGATCAGATCGTCCTGCTTGCCCGGATAGACGATGCCGAAGTCCTTGCGGTTGATCACGAACTCCGCGCTGCCCGACACGGCATCGGCGCCCTCGGTGATGGTCGCGGGGAAGGTGATGGTCTTCTTCACGCCGTGCAGATCGAGCTCGCCGGTGACGGTGTGCGTCGCGCCCTTCTCGCCGCCGGCCTTGATCTCGGTCGAGGTGAACGTCGCCTTCGGGTACTTCTCGACGTCGAAGAAGTCCGGCGACTTGAGGTGGCCGTCGAGCTTCTCGGCGTCGGTCTTCACCGACGACGCGTCGGCCTCGATGGTGAGCTTGCCGCCCGCGGCCTTGCCGCCGGCGAGCGTGATCGAGCCCGAGATCTTCTCGAATTTTCCCTCGTGTTTGCCCGTGACCTTCGAGCCGACGAAGCCGATGGTCGAGGCGGCCACGTCGAGGGGCAGCGTCTCGGCGGGGCCCGAGGGCGCGGCGGCGGCCTGGGTCTGCGCGGGCGCGGCGGTCGAGATGGTCGCCTTGGGCTTGTCCTTGGTCGGGTCCTCGCACCCCGCGAGCGAGAGCAAGAGGGCGGCGGGGAGGGCGATGCGAGCGAAACGAGCGGTGAACATGAGAGACAATCTCCTTATTGGTCAGCCAAACTGCACAGAACGTCTCGTGAACGAGCCATAGGTGAGCCCCGTGATGGGGAACTGCACCGGCTCGCTCACGTCGATCGACGCCCCCATGGCGGCGACGACCGGCACGAAATGCTCGTGGGTCGGGAGCGCCATCCGCACGCCCGGCGCGCGGGCGCGGTACTCGATGAGCGCGCCCACGTCGCGCTGCGAGAGGACCTCGGCGCACCATGCGTCGAACTCCGTGGCCCAGGGCTGCGCGACCGCATCTCCGCGCCAGTCTGCCGCGCGGAGGTTATGGGTCAAGAAACCGCTGCCGACGATCAACACCCCCTCGTCGCGGAGCGGCGCGAGCGCTCGCCCCATCTCCAGGAGCGGAGCCGGAGAGAGCGTCGGCAAAGAGATCTGGAGCACCGGGACGTCCGCGCCGGGGTACATGCAGAGGAGCGGCACGTAGGCGCCGTGGTCGAGCCCGCGGCGAGGCGCCTCGGCGACCGGCCCCAGCGGGCCGAGCAGCTCCCGGACGCGCCGCGCGAGCGCGGGGGCGCCGGGCGCGGGGTACTCCACCTGATAGTACTTCTCGGGGAAGTTGTAGAAGTCGTAGACGAGGGGCACGGCCTCGGTCGCGCCGAGCGTGACCGGCGCGTCCACCCAGTGGGCCGAGATCATGAGAATCGCCGTGGGGCGCGGCACCGCCTGCGCCCAGGCGGCGAGCTCGGCGACCCACGCGCGATCGTCGAGCAGGAAGGGAGAGCCATGCGCGAGGAACAGGGCCGGCATGCGCCCCTCGCGCGCTGTTTGCTGGGTGTCGGACATCGAACCTCTCTCGGCCGCGGTGGACGTGGAGCTCGACGCTGGAGCCGGGCCGGGCGCGGTCGACGTCGAGCGCCCGCAGGCGCCGGCGATCGGTGCGGCCCCGCCCGCGGCAAGGAGGAGCCTTAATGCAGCCCGGCGATCCATGATGAGCCCACCCTAGGTCGTTTCCGATAGTGGTACAATGACCCTGCAATGAAACGCCAGGTTGCCAAAGCGGAAACGATCGACGCGAATGTGAGCGATTTGCGGGCCTTCTGCCTGGTGGTCGACCTCGGATCGATCACGGCGGCCGCGAAGACGCTGGGCGAGACGAAGGGAAGCGTCAGCCGCCGCATCACGCGCCTGGAGCACGCGCTCGGGGTGGAGCTGCTCCGCCGCAGCCCGCGGCTCGTGCAGGCGACGGAGGACGGCCTCGCCTACCGGATGCGCGTCGGCCGGGCGATCGAGCTGCTGGAGGACGCGAACGTGGCGGTGCAGCAGGCGCGCTCGAGGCCGCGCGGGCACCTGCGCGTGACGGCGCCGTTCGATCTCGGGCTGAGCATCCTGGCGCCGCTCTCGGCCGGCTTCGCGGAGCGCTTCCCCGAGATCTCGCTGGAGCTGCTGCTCACCGAGGCGCTCCTCGACTTCGACGCCCACCAGGTCGACGTGGCCCTGCGCGCGACCTCGAGCCTCCCGGACTCGTCGCTCATCGCCCACAAGCTGCAGCACATCGAGGTCGGCCTGTTCGCGGCGCCCTCCTACCTGCGCAAGCACGGGGCCGCGCGCCGGCCCGAGGACCTCGCGGGGCACCGGCTGCTGCTCGCCCAGACCGCGCGCGGCCACGCGACGATCGCGCTCTCGGCGCGCGACGGCCGCGATCGCGCGGAGCTCCGGGTGCGCGCGGCGATCTCGGCCTCCGATTTCTCGTTCTGCCGCGAGGTCGCGCTGGCCGGGGGCGGGATCGCGCTGGTCCCCGCGATCAACGTGCGGGGCGACCTCGACGCGAAGCGGCTCGTGCCCGTGCTCAAGGACTACGCGATCCACGGCGCCGCCTCCCTGTACCTCGTCCACCCGGGGACGCGCTTCCTGCCGTCCAAGATCCGCGCCTTCCGCGACTACCTGCTCGACGCGTTCGGCGTCCAGGGACGGCGCGAGGCCCCCGCCGCGGCGCGGTAGCGGGCCGCCTCCTCCGCGCCTGCTCCCGCCGGAGGGAGGCGGGCCGTGCTCGCGCCGGAGCAGCGGATCACCACCGGCTGTTGCTGGGGAAGCAGCGCGGCCTTGGCCCGGCCGTCCCGCGGCCGGCGGGCGCCGCGCGACGGCGGGCGCTGGCCGCTGGACGGCGCCGTCCACGGGCGAGCGGCGCGGCGGCATGGGCGTTGCTGGTCATGGCGAGACGATCCCGAGGACGGGCCGCGAGCCATCGGCTCCGCGAGGCCCATCCCGGCGTCTCCCGAGCGCTCCTCTCCCCCGCCGGCTGGGCGGCGGGCGGGGCGGCGCCTGGGCAGCAGCAAAACGGCACCGCTTCCAGCCGCGCACCGAGGTCCATCTGCGCTCGTTCATCGACAGGATTCGCTCACTCGCGACGTTCGCGGCGCTCTCTGCGCTGATTGCCTCGTCCGGGTGCAAGCGCGACGGCGAGGCGAGCGCCGCTGCCACGCTGGCCCCGGACGCCCCGATCCCGGCCGAGATCCCGCGCGAGACGCGGCTCAGCATCGGTGATCCGACGGTGCAGAAGCAACTCCAGCTCTCCGGCGACATCGACAGGCTGCCGTTCCGCGTCGACTGGCAGAACATCAGCGGAGGACCGCAGACCATCGAGGCGTTCCGCGCCGGGGTGCTCGACGCGGGCGCGGTCGGCGACACGCCGCCCATCCACGCCACCTTCACCGGGGTCGACGTGAAGATCCTCACCGTGCAGGTGCGGGAGAAGCCCATCTACGAGCTGGCCACCGCGCCGGGCGCGCAGGTAGCGTCCATTGGCGATCTCCGCGGCAAGAAGATCGCCTATTCGCCGGGGCAGGCGCAGGGCGCGCTCGTCCTGCGCGCGCTGAAGAAGGCCGGGCTGTCGCAGAAGGACGTGACGCTCGTCCAGCTCGGGAGCACGGAGTTCAAGGAGGCGCTCACCAGCCGCCAGGTCGACGTCGCGCCGCTGTCCGGCGTCACCCTGCTGCGTTATCTCAACGAGTACCGCGCCGAGGGCGCCTCGTCGATCGCGCACGGCGTCCGCGACAACCTGGGCTTCCTTCATGTGCGCGCCGAGGTGCTCAAGGACGCTCACAAGGCGGCCGCGCTGGTCGACTACGCGAAGTGGCGGGCCAGGGCCCAGCTGTGGGCCTACGCGCATCCGGAGGCCTGGATCGAGGCGTATTACGTCAAGGATCAGGGCCTCTCGGCCAGGGAAGGGCGCTTCCTTATCGAGGCCTCCGGCAAGCCGCAGTACCCGGGCGACTGGTCCGAGGCGATCGCGCTGACCCAGGAGACCGCCGATCTGCTCGCCGAGGCCTCCGGCCAGAAGCGGTTCGAGGCCAGGACGATCTTCGACCTCCGATTCCAGACGATCGGAGCGGAGGTGGCCGGCGCCGCCGAGGGCGCCGGACCGACGGACCGGCCGGCGACGGCCGACAGGAGCACTCCATGACGACCGCACTGCCCACGAGCGCCGCCTCGCCGCGCCTCGCCAGCTTCCCGGATCTCACCGCGACCGCGGACGTCTCCGCGCCGCCGTCCGGCGCCCCGACCGGCCGCCGCGTGTCCAGCCGCCGCTTGCGGCGCCGCCTGGGCCCGGGGCGGCGCATCCCGTACGGCCTCGCGCTCGGCCCGGCGCTGCTGCTCGCGCTCTGGGCCGCCGCCTCGGCGACGGGCGCGCTCGACGCGCGCGTGCTCTCCGCGCCGTGGACCGTGGTGACCACAGCCCACGAGCTGATCGCCGACGGGCGGCTCCTGTCCAACCTGCTCACGTCGGCGCAGCGGGCCTTCCTGGGGCTCGCGCTCGGGGCCGGCCTGGGCACGGTGCTGGCGCTCCTCGCCGGGCTGACGCGCGTCGGGGAGGCGCTGCTCGACGGGCCGGTGCAGATCAAGCGCGCGATCCCGACGCTGGCGCTCATCCCGCTGCTGATCCTCTGGTTCGGCATCGGCGAGCAGATGAAGGTGCTCACCATCGCCCTCGGCGTCGTCATCCCGGTCTACGTCCACACCCACGCGGCGCTGCGCACCATCGACGCGCGCTACGTGGAGCTGGCCGAGACGGTCCGCCTGACGAGGTGGCAGTTCATCCGGAAGGTGGCGTTGCCGGGGGCGCTTCCGGGCTTCCTGATGGGCCTGCGGCTGGCGGTGACCGGCGCGTGGCTGGCGCTCGTGGTGGTCGAGCAGATCAACGCCACGAGCGGCATCGGCTACATGATGTCGCTGGCGCGCTCGTACGGGCAGACGGAGATCATCCTCCTCGGCCTCGTCGTGTACGGGCTGTTCGGCCTGGCGTCCGACTCGGCCGTGCGGCTCATCGAGCGAAAGGCCCTGTCATGGCGCCGCATCCTGGCCGGCTGACGGCGGCCCCGCCCGCGGTGCGGATCCGCGGCCTGGTCCGCCGCTTCGGCGCCCGCGTGGTGCTCGACGGGATCGACCTCACGATCGAGCGGGGCGAGTTCGTCGCGCTGCTCGGCCGCAGCGGATCGGGCAAGAGCACCCTGCTGCGGGCGATCGCCGAGCTGGACGACGAGGTGACCGGCTCGGGCGAGCTGCACGTGCCGGACAACCGGGCGGTCGTGTTCCAGGACACGCGGCTCTTGCCGTGGGCGCGGGTGCTCGACAACGTGATCCTCGGGCTCGACGTGCCGCAGGCCCGGGAGCGCGGCCTGGACGCGCTCGCGGAGGTGGGGCTCGCCGGGCGGGAGCGCGCGTGGCCCGTCGAGCTGTCCGGCGGCGAGCAGCAGCGGGTGGCGCTGGCGCGGTCGCTGGTGCGCGATCCGGAGCTCGTGCTGGCCGACGAGCCGTTCGGCGCGCTCGACGCGCTGACCCGCGCGCGCATGCACGACCTCCTGCGTGAGCTGTGCGCGCGGCACCGGCCGGCCGTGCTGCTGGTGACCCACGACGTCGACGAGGCGATCGCGCTCGCCGATCGGGTGCTGGTGCTCGAGGGCGGCCGCATCGCCGAGGAGCGGCGGATCGATCTGCCGGCGCCGCGGCCGCTGCGCGATCCGCGGTTCCTCGCCCACCGCGAGTCGCTGCTTTCGGCGCTGGGGGTCGCGCCGGGCGCGGCCGCTGCCGGAGATCCTGACGCGAACCCTGAACTGGAACGGAGTGCCCCGTGACCCAACGACCCGGACAGCTGCATCTCAACGCGTTTCTCATGAGCGTCGGCCACCACGAGGCCTCGTGGCGCTTGCCGGAGAGCGATCCGTTCGCGAACACGAGCGTCGCGCACTTCAAGAAACTGGCCCGCATCGCGGAGCGGGGGAAGCTCGACTCGGTGTTCCTCGCCGACAGCCCGGTGCTGTGGAACAACGTCGGCCGCAGGCCGGCCGGGACGCTCGAGCCGACGGTGCTCCTCGCGGCGCTCGCCGGGGTGACCGAGCACATCGGGCTGATCGCGACCGCCTCGACGACGTACAACGAGCCGTTCAACCTGGCCCGGAGGTTCGCCTCGCTGGACCACCTCAGCGGGGGGCGGGCGGGCTGGAACATCGTCACGACGGCGGGCGTGGACGCGGCGCGCAACTTCAACCTGGACGAGCTGCCGGCGCACAGCGACCGGTACGCGCGGGCGGCGGAGTTCATCGACGTGTCGCTGAAGCTGTGGGACAGCTGGGGCGACGACGCGCCGCTCGGCGACAAGGAGAACGGCGTCTGGGGCGATGACCGCAAGATTTACCCGCCGCGGCACGTGGGGCGGTACTTCAAGGTCGAGGGGGCGCTCAACGTGCCTCGCTCGCCGCAGGGGTATCCGCTGCTCGTGCAGGCCGGCTCGTCGGACGACGGCAAGGAGCTGGCGGCGCGGTACGCGGAGGCGGTGTTCACGGCGCAGCAGACGCTGGAGGACGCGCAGCGGTTCTATGTCGATCTGAAGGGGCGCGCGCGCGCGCTGGGGCGCGATCCGGGGTCGATCAAGATCTTGCCGGGGATCGTGCCGGTCATCGGCGCCACGGAGGCCGAGGCGCACGCGCTCGACGCCGAGCTCGATCGGCTCATCAAGCCGGAGTATGCCAAGCGCCAGCTCGCGCAGACGCTGCGGGTGAAGCCGGAGGAGCTCGACCTCGACGCGGAGCTGCCGCGGGATCTTCCGAGCGAGGATCAGATCGAGGGGGCGAAGAGCCGGTACACGCTGATCGTGAGCCTGGCGCGGCGGGAGCGGCTGACGGTGCGCCAGCTGATCGGGCGGCTGGGCGGCGGCCGCGGCCACCGGACGTTCGCCGGCGCGCCCGAGCAGGTGGCGGACGCGATCCAGCACTGGTGGGAGCAGGGGGCGGCCGATGGCTTCAACGTGATGCCGCCGGTGCTGCCGTCGGGGCTCGAGGCGTTCGTCGAGCACGTGGTCCCGATCCTGCAAAGACGCGGGCTGTTCCGGACGGAATATGCGGGGAAGACGTTGCGGGACAACTATGGGCTGCCGAGGCCGGCAAACCTCAACCCGGCAAACCTCAACCTCGGTCGGGATCTGGTCGCGGCGGCAGAGTGATGTGAATTACAATAAGCCTCAACCTCGGTCGAATAAACCTCAACCTCGGTCGGGGAATGGACCAGGCAAACCTCAACCCCGGTCGGGATCTGGTCGCGGCAGCAAAGTGAGATAAATCACATTGGACCGCAGCCCCGGTCGGGGAATGAACCGCGGCCGCTGAACCCAACCCCGGTCGGGGATCGACCCGCAACCCCGCTCGGGCTGCCGGCAAACCCAACCCCGGTCGGGTCGAACCGCCAACCCAACCCCGTTGCTCGCCCTTTCCGTTTCGTGGTGTGCTGAGGCGCATGGTCGCCTCGAAGCTCGTCGCGGTCCTCTCCACATGCACCCTCGCGCTGGCCGCCGCCGCGACGGGAGGCTGCACCGCCTCGGACGGTGATGCGGAGCCAAAGGCAGACTGCTCGCTGCAGGGACAGAACCAGTTCCTGTTCGAGCTGATGAAGGACGCCTATCTCTGGTACGACGGTGTACCCGACCTGGACTATCGGGCGTACCCCTCGCCCGAGGCGCTGCTCGTGGATCTCGTCACCGAGCCGCGAGACCGCTGGAGCTACATCTCGACCAAGAGCGTCGACGACGCCTTCTTCCGGGAAGGGCAGACCCTCGGGTTCGGCATGCGGTGGAGCTTCGACCACGAGGACAGCCTCCGGCTCGCGCTGGTCCAGCCGGGCTCGCCTGCCGGAGCGGCCGGCCTCCGGCGGGGCGACGCGGTGGTGGCGATCAACGGGATCGACGTCGAGCAGGTCGTGAGCGACGACCTCTGGGAGGAGCTCGCGGGCCCCGACGAGGAAGGGCACGAGATGTCGCTGACGATCGAGCGCGCGGACGCCGAGGCCTTCACGGTCGCGCTCCGGAAGGCGTGGTATGGCATCACCACGGTCGTGAGCCCGCGTGTCCTGCAAACAGGGTCCGCGACCGTCGGATATCTCATGCTCACCACCTTCATCGAGCCTTCGGTGAGCGAGCTCGACAGCGCCTTCGCGCTGTTCAGGGAGAGCCAGGTCGACGAGCTGGTGCTCGACCTGCGCTACAACGGCGGTGGGCGCCTCTCCGTCGAGAGGCACCTCGCGAGCCTGATCCACCGGCCGGCGGAGGCCGGCGCGCTGCTCGACATCACCGCGCACAACGACAGGCACGTCGACTGGGACAAGCGGGAGACGTTCGACGACCTCGACCAGCCGCCGCTCCCCCTGTCCCGGCTGGTCGTCATCACGTCCGGCGGGACGGCCTCCGCGAGCGAGTCGCTGATCAACAGCCTGCGCGCCTACATGGACGTGAAGATCGTCGGCTCGACCACGCACGGCAAACCCGTCGGCATGTACGGATGGGACAACTGCGACATGGTCGTGCACCCGATCGCGTTCCGGGTGCTCAACGCGAAGGAAGAGGGCGATTTCTACGATGGCCTCCCCCCCGATTGCGCCGCCGACGACACGCTCGGCGCAGAGCTCGGCGACGCGGGCGAGACGTGCCTCGCCGAGGCCCTGCACCTGCTGGAGCACGGCGAGTGCTCGACCGCGGCGCAGCCGGACGGGGCGGGCGAGCGCCGCGCCTCGCCGCCGCGGGAGATCCCGTGGCGCGGCCTCCGCCGCGAGGTCGGCGCGCTCTGAGGCGCCGCCGCGCCGGCCAAGCGCGGCGCGGCGCGGTGCGGTCGAGCGCGCGCCGGCGGCGTCCCGGCGCGAAACACCGCCGCTCCCGGCTTGACACCCTGAGCGGCTTGACGGAGATTCCTCCGCCATAGCGGAGACTGGGCCGCGGCCAGGAGGGAATGTCATGAGCCTGCAACTCGGAAGCATCGCGCCTGATTTCGAGCAAGAGTCCACGCACGGGACCATCCGATTCCACGAGTGGGCCGGGAGCTCGTGGGTGATCCTGTTCTCGCACCCGAAGGATTTCACCCCGGTTTGCACGACCGAGCTCGGCGCGGTCGCCAACCTCAAGGCGGAGTTCGACAAGCGCGGCGTGAAGCCCATCGCGCTCAGCGTCGACGACGTCGACTCGCACAAGCGCTGGTCCGTGGATATCGAGGAGACGCAGCGCACGAAGCTGAACTACCCGATCCTCGCCGACGTGGACCGGAAGGTGTCGGGCCTTTACGGGATGATCCACCCGCAGGCGAGCGACACGCTCACGGTGCGCTCGGTGTTCGTCATCGATCCGAACAAGAAGATCCGCGCGACGTTCACGTACCCGGCGAGCACGGGGCGCAACTTCGACGAGATCCTGCGCCTCATCGACTCGCTCCAGCTCACGGACAGCCACTCCGTGGCGACGCCCGCGAACTGGAAGGACGGCGATGAGGTGGTGATCGTCCCCTCGCTCCAGGACCCCGCCGTCCTCGCGCAGAAGTTCCCCAAGGGGTACAACGCCGTTCGCCCGTACCTGCGCCTCACCCCTCAGCCCAACCGCTGAGGCGGCGTGGCGCCGCCCGCGCGCGCGAGGCGTCGACGCGACGCCTCGCCGCGCTCGCCCTCGTGTTGCCGGCGGCGTGCTCGCGCGCTCCCGCGCCCGAGGCGCTCGGGGCGAGCGGCGGCGGGCCTGCGCCGGCGGCGCGGGCCGCCGGCGCAGGCTGGAAGCTCGTCCACCACGAGACCTTCGATGCGCCGTTCCAGGAGCCCGCCGCGTGGACCGAGGATCGGTATGGCGACGAGAGCCCCTATCACGTCGATGTCTTCGACGAAGATGGCGAGTTCTTCTCCGCGCGGGGCGGCGAGGTGTTCCGGGAAGGGCTGCGGAGGTTCCGATCGTTCCGGAAGTCCTTCACGTATGGCGAGGGCGGCTGGCTCACGGTCGAGCTGTATGGCCGCGACAGCGACCGCGACGGCGTCCCCGAGACAGGCGGCCGCTTCGAGGCGGCGGGCGGCAAGGCGAGGCTCGTCTCCACCCGCCATTACGACGGCGCGATCCTCCGCTCGACCGCGCCGCTGCCCGCGCGGTACCGCGTGGAGGTGACGGTCTCGAACATCGGCTTCGGCGGCCTGCGCGAGGGCAGCTGGACGCACGGGGGCAAGACCAACGGCTACGACGGGGACGAGCTGGCCGACCCGTGGCGGTTCAGCGATCGCAGCGCCGCGCCGCGGTCGGCGACATTCGATAACGGTGTTTACTTTCTCTGCATCACCGATTATCCGCGGCCGGCCCCTCACAACAACGTCTTCATCCATCACCACCGGAAGGTCGTGATGGATACGGACAGCAACTTCGGCGAGGACGGCCCCTGGTCGCAGGTCTGGAACCCCTCGACCGGCCGGGCCGAGCAGGACGGATCACGTTATGTGAGCATGATCTGGCTCCGCGGCGATGCGTTCGGGAGCCCGTGGACCGGAAATGGGTTCACGTCGTACACCGCCGGCGGGTGGAAGGACGGCCCCATCTTCGTGGACAAGTACCTCGACAGGGAGGCTTACGTGGTCACCGTCGAGCGCGACGGCCGGGGTTATGCGATGTCCGCGGAGGGCAGGTTCCACCACGGCGGCAGCACGACGTACGCCGCGCGGAGGGATTTCCGCGAGCCGCCGGTGACGTGGCACTACAACCAGCGCCCCGACGAGATCGAGGCGGAACACCCCAATGAGACCGTCGATTTCGGCAAGACCTTCGAGACCTGGCCGGCGGGGTCGGCCTACCCGGATCACTTCTTCTTCGGTGATCCGCACATCAACTATTACGAGGGCACCGCCGAGTTCGACGACGTGAAGCTCTACCTGCCGGACGACGGGTAGCGCCCGCTCCGGCGGGCGGCGCTGGCCGGGCGCGGCTCCGGCGGCGGCGGTCTCACCCAGACGAGCCGACCCGGAGCCTCCGGTCGAGCGCGTTCACTTGGGCGTGCACCCCGACGAGAGCTTCAGGAGCGGTCCCGGTGTGCAGGAGTCCAGGCCGAGCCGGAGGTCGGCCACCAGGTGATCGAGCGCCAGGAGGGGCGCCGGCGCCCCGGCGTACTCGTAGAGGTGCGACGTCTCGAGACCATCGCGGCGCAGGCGCACCGACGTTGCGCCGCCGTCGGCGCAGTCAGGGCAGCCGTAGCGGCCGTCGAGGGCGACGCCCGAGAGCGCGTCCTCGATCTCGTCGAGCTTTCGCGTGCCTTCGGCCGTCAGCGTCGCCAGGTTCGAGCGGGGACAGCTCTTGGCGTGCGTGCAGGCCGTGAGCGAGAGCTCTGCGCCATCGCGGGACACCGTCGTGATGCACTCGCCGGCGCAGAGACCGAAGGAGTATTTCGTGGAGAGCCAGATCCCCTCGGCCTCGGACGACGCGCCGAGCGACTGTTGCCCAGGCGCTGGCTCCTCCTCGGAGCCGAGAGCGCAGCCGGCGGCGAACGGGAAGCTAGCGACCAGCGCAAGGACCTTGAAGAGCGTGTTCGGTTTCATGCCAGCGCCAGACGGCAACCGCTGTGCCACGAGCCAGGACACCGCGTGTGGCTCCGGTGCAGGCAGCGTGCTGCGGACGGGCAGAACAAGACTGCACGCCCGCCCGGTTGCGCGAGGCAGGCGAGCTCGCCGGAACGCGGCGTGCGGCCTGGCTCAGCCTGCGCAGCGGCATGAAGGTCAGACCTCGCACTTTTCGCGAGCGAAGCGGTGCTGATCCCACGGCAGCTCGATGCGCTCGCCGGCAGGCGTCTCCACGGTGACCGGCGCTGCGCCGAGCGCGGCGACGACGTGCATCTCTTCCTCACCCGTGTTCGCGATCTGGTGCGGGACGCCCGCCGGCACGATGAGCGTCGAGCCCGGGCCGAACGTGAGGGCCACTCCATCGATCTCGCATGTCCCGGAACCGCGGAGGACGACGATCACCTCCTCACATGCGTGCCGGTGACGCGGCGTTTGCGCGCCCGGCGCAATGGTCTGCATCCACACCTCGAGCGTCCGGAGGCCGTCGCGAGGGCCGGCGAGGGTCTGGTGGGCGAGCCCGGGCAGGCTGAGCTTCTCGATCGAGGCGATGTTCAGGACAGTCATGGCTTGATCCTCCACGGCAGCATCGGGCGCGGGTCCGCCCATCGCGACAGGCCGTCGCGACAGGCCGCCCTGCTCGCTGGATACGGCAGCTCTCCGCCGCCGTTTCGCTGGTCGAGCCGAAATGTCGATGCGGCTCCGGGGGCCAGGCGCGGGCGGTGGCCGCCCCGACGTCGCCGCGCGCCGGCGTCGGCTCAGCCGGCCGCGGCCGCGACGATGTCGCGCACGAGCGCGGCCAGCTCGTCCGGCTGCGACAGGAACGGAGAGTGGCCCGCGTCGAGTCGCCGCACGTCCCTCGCGCGCCGCGACATCGCCTCCTGCGCGAACACCGGGATGGCGTTGTCGCGCTCGCAGATCACGTAGGTGGAGGGCAGCTCCTGCCAGGCCGCGGCCCCCAGCGGCTCCGTGAAGGACGCCTTGGACTGAGGCCGCAGCGCCGCTGCCGCGGCGGCTGCGACCTCGTCGCTGCAGTCGTTGTAGAAGATGTCGCGCGCGCGGTCGGGCATCATCGTCCGGCCATCCGTGGAGGTGATCCACCACGGCGGCTCCTGGCCTCCGATCGCCGAGAGCAGGGATTCCCCCGGGCCGAGCATGAACGCGCACAGGTAAACGAGGTGGGCGACGTTGCCCGCGCGGGCCGCCACCTCCGTGACCGGCAATCCCCCGTAGGAGTGCGCGACCACGACGGCCTCGCCGGGCGCCTCGGCCAGCGCCGCCCGCACCGCCTCCGCGTCCGCCGCGAGGCCGCCCGCGGCGGGCCCGGCGCTCCGCAGCTCTGGCACCCGGACGTCGAGCCCGCTGCCGAGCAGCCGACACGCGACCTGGGACCAGCAGGACGGGCTGTGCCAGGCGCCGTGGACGAGTACGACCGATGAGATCTTGCGCATGTGCTCCTCTCCTCCGCAGCTCACGGCGGGACCGAAGACGCTATCCGACCCCCTCGAGCGACACCAGCGCGCGTCGCCCGCAGCGCTGAGCCTGCTCCCCCCGCGCCTCCGCCGGCCCCCGCGCGCCGACGCCCGCCATCCCGCGGGGATCCCGCGGCGCCGCGCCCTCGACCGGGGCGCGGGATGGAGCTATACCAATAGTCGGAACGTCATTCCGAATAGTGGAACTGGCATGGAGCGATCCGGGACGGTCGACAAGGCGGTGCGCGCCCTCGAGGCGCTGGGCGAGGGCGGCGGCAGCGCTTCGCTCTCGGAGCTCGCGGAGCGGCTCCGCATGCCGAAGGCGACGCTGCACCGGCTGCTCGCGTCGCTCGCCGCGCACGCGCTGGTGGAGCAGGACGGGGAGGGGCGCTACCGGCTCGGCGTCGGCCTGATCCGGCTCGGGCTCGGGGCGCAGGGGCTCGACGCGGTCGCGCGCGTCGCGAGGCCCGAGCTGGAGCGGGCGGCGCGCGCCTTCGGCGAGACGTTCTTCCTCGTCGCCGCGCGCGCTGGCAGGCTCGTCGTGCTCGACAAGGCGGAGGGCACGGGCCTCCTGCGCGCGGCGCCCACCGTCGGGGCCGAGGTGCCGGTCGACGTCACCGCGAGCGGCCGGCTCTACCTCGCGCACGCGCCGGAGCTCGTGGGCGCCTCGGGCGCGGACCCGGCCATGCTCCGCGCCGCGCGGCGCGCCGCGAAGCGCGGCTACGACGTCAACGAGGGCGCGTGGATCGACGGGCTCACCGTCATCGCGGCCCCGGTGCTCGCGCGCGGCGGCCTGCACGGCTGCGTCGCCTGCGCCGCGGCCGCCCAGAGCCTGCGCGGCGATCGTCGTGACGCCGCGGTGAATCACACGCGCGACGCCGCCGAGCGGGTCGCGCGCGCCCTTCAGGGCGAGGGCAGGAGGTGAACGGCATGAAGACATGGATCGATGGGCGGATCGTCGACGCTGCGGGCGCGACCGTGAACGTGACCGATCACGGGTTGCTCTACGGCGACGGCGTGTTCGAGGGCATGCGCGTCGCGGCGGGGCGCGTCTTCCGGATCGAGCGCCACCTCGCGCGGCTCGAGATCGGCGCGAGGGCGCTCGGCATCGCGCTCCCGCGCTCGCTCGACGGGCTCCGCGCCATCGTCGAGGAGACGGCGCGCGCGCACGGCCAGCCCGAGGCCTACGTGCGCCTCGTGGTGACGCGCGGCGTGGGCCCGCTCGGCGTCGATCCGACGACCTGCGAGCGGCCGGGGCTGTTCTGCATCGTGGGGGCCATCCGCCTCTTCGACGACGAGCAGCGGCGGCGCGGCCTCGAGCTCATCACGTCGAGCCACAGGAGGCCCAACGCGGACGCGCTCGACATGCGGATCAAGAGCCTGAACTACCTCGGCTCCGCGCTCGCGAAGCTCGAGGCGAGGCAGCGCGGCGCCGACGACGCGCTGCTCCTGAACGCGCGGGGCCACGTGGCCGAGGCCTCCGTGGCCAACGTGTTCGCGCTCCGTGGCGACGTGCTCGCGACGCCGCCGGCCACCGACGGGTGCCTCGAGGGCATCAACCGCGCGGCCGTCATGGAGCTCGCGCGCGGCATCGGGCTCACGGTCGTGGAGCGCTCGATCGGGCGGCTCGACCTCTTCGCCGCCGACGAGGCGTTCCTGACGGGCACCGGCGCCGGCGTGATCGCCGTCCGGAGCCTCGACGGGCGCACGATCGGCCGCGGCGAGCGCGGCCCTGTCACGGCCCGCCTGACCTCGCTCCACCGGCAGCTCGCCGAGACCGAGGGCGCCCCGTTCATCGCCGCGCCCGGCGGCCCGGGTTGAACGGAAGCCCGGATTAACCGGTTCACTTTCGCGTTACTCGGCACGTCGGCTCGCCCCTGCTCCCGCGAGACCTGGCCGCCGCGGGAGAGCGCGTCAGCTGTCGCGGGCGATCTCCGCGAAGACGCCGCGCAGCCAGGTGTGCGCCGGGTCCTTCGCATGCCGCTCGTGCCACACCTGATCCACCGAGAACCCGCCGAGCTCCACGGGCGGCTTCATGACGTGCAGCTCCTCCATCTCCGCGAACACGCGCGCGATGCGCGCCGGCACGGTCAGCACGAGATCGGTCTGGGCCACGATGTGGGCCGCCACGAGAAAATGCGGGATCTGCAGCGCCACGCGGCGCGAGAGACCTCGTTCGGCGAGGACCTCGTCCACCCGGCCTCCGCCCTCGCCGCGCGGGCTGATGAGCGCGTGCGGCAAGCTCGTGTACGTCTTGAGCGTGAGCTTGCCCCGCACCGCGGGGTGGCTCCTCCGCACGACGCACATGTAGCGCTCCTCGATGAGCCTTTGCCGGTAAAATCCCGCGGGCAAGGTGGGGAGCAGGCCGATCGCGAGATCGACCTTGCCGGTCTCCATGGCGCTCCACATCTCGCTGTCGTAGGGGCGCGCGACGAGGTCGATGAAGGGCGCCTCGGCGACGAGCTTCTGCACGAGCCGCGGCAGCAGGATGAGCTCCACGTAATCGACCGTGGCGACGGTGAACGAGCGGCGCGCCGTCGCGGGCTCGAAGCGAGGGCTGCGCGCGACCGTCGCCTCGATCTTGGCGAGGGCCTCGCGGATGGGGCCGATGAGCTCCTGCGCGCGCGGCGTCGGGATCATCCCACGCGGCGTGCGCACGAGGACGGGATCGTCGATCAACACGCGGAGGCGCCCGAGGGCGTGGCTCATCGCCGACTGGCTCAGCCCGACGCGCGCCGCCGCGCGCGTGACGCTCCCCTCCGCCAGCAGGGCGTCGAGGACGACGAGCAGGTTCAGGTCGATGGAAGCAAGATGCACGGGATGCATGGGGCCCATGCTACTAATGAGTTGGAAGCGCGCCATCCGCCGACCTAAACGTTGGCCATTGAACCGGCACGGTCACTGACCTCACCGAGAGAGGTGAGGGGATGCCGCCGGTCTTCGCACCCATGTCCCGCTTCGATCTCCCGAGCACGCCCGCGGAGCCGGGCTCACGGCTCCTCCTCGCGCCCGCTTCGCCCGCCGTCATGGCGATACGCGGCGATGCCGCAGGCCGATCCGCCGGGGAATGTCGTCTCGTGATCCTGCTTGTAAAGGTTCGTTAAGAAGTCAGATTTGTGCTGCGAACGTTTGTGAACGTTGCCATGTCTGGTCCGGTCAGCTAAGTAGTCGCCGCCTGAGATCGCCTGTGGCGCGATCCCCGTAGGGGGTCGTATCGAGGCGGAGCGGCCCGAGCGCGCTTGTCGCATGGAGCGCGCGAGGCCCGGACCTCGGGCCTCCGGCGTGCCTCCAAAGCCACGCGGATGGCCTGGATCGGCCATCTCGCCCCGGCTCTCGCCCGCAGCGCCGGCGCCGCGTCGGCCGTCGGCGTAGCGCCAGGTCGGTTTCACCTGTGTTTCCCCGGCGCTGCCGCCGAACGTCGCGCCGCATCCATGAACGCCGTGTTTCGAAATCGGTGTCGAACAACTGTAACAGGAAGAGAGAGCGTCATGCCAAGTCCGAGATTGAGTTCCTTGTTCCTCGCCCCCATCGTCTCTGTTTCTCTCCTCGCCTCGTGCGCCCCCGCCGCGCCGGAGGGCGAGGGCGAGGCAGAGATCCTTGGCGCGGCGTCGAGCGCGCTCACGGCTCAGCAGCGGCTCGCGGCTTGCGACCAGGATCCTCGCGTGATCGCCGGGCTCGTCACGAGGGAGATCTGCGCGGGCGCCGACATCTTCTTTCGCGAGACCTTCGAGGGCAACGGCCGGTCTTGCGGGACGTGCCATCCTGTCGGAAACAACTTCACGATTGACATCCCCTTCATCGATGCTCTGCTCGAGGATAACCCCCTCGACCCGCTGTTCGTCTTCGAGCAGGATCCGGAGCTGACCGATCTCGAGACGCCCGAGCTGAAGACGCTCGGCCTGATCCGCGAGAACATCGATGGCTTCGACGATCTCGACAACAAGTTCTCGATGCGCGCGGTCCCCCACACGCTCTCGCTGGCGACGAGCATCACGCCGGATCCGGTGGACGGGATAGCGAGCCCGCCGGTCCATCGCACGGGCTGGTCGGGCGACGGCGCCCCGGGCACCGGCTCGCTGCGCGAGTTCCTCACCGGGGCGATCACGCAGCACTACCCGACGGATCTCGGCCGCGAGCCGGGGGTGGCCTTCCGGCTCCCGACGGAGCAGGAGCTCGATCTGACGCTCGCCTACCAGATGAGCCTTGGCCGGACGAACGAGCTCAACCTCACGCAGGTGAACCTCGCCGATGCCGAGGCGAACGAGGGGCGGCAGGCGTTCCTCGACCCGGCGCGGGGCCGCTGCAACGTGTGCCACGCGAACGCGGGCGCGAACCACCTGGACACGGGGCGCAACCGCAACCTGGACACGGGCACCCGGAAGGCCCCCGCGACCGGCACCATCGGCGCGTTCGACGGCGGCTTCGGCGGCTCCGGGCTGGCGTCGCCCAACATCGATGTCCTGGACATCGGCTTTCTCAACGGGTTCGGCGACGGCACGTTCAGCACCCCGCCCCTCATCGAGGCCGTGGACACGCCGCCGTTCTTCCACACGAACGCCTTCGGGAACCAGATCGAGGGCGCGGTGGCGTTCTATCTGTCGGACTTCTTCAAGAATTCGCCGGCCGGCCTGGAGCTCGAGGCGCGCTTCGGCAGCCCCGTCCAGTTCCCCGACTCCGACATCAACAAGATCGGCCGCTTCCTTCGTGTCCTGAACGCCGCGTTCAACGTCGACCTCGCAAAGCAGCGCCTGAACGCCGCCCAGGTGCTCGTCCAGCAGTTCCACGACACGCGGGCCGACGTCCAGCGGCGTCTGATGGAGCTGGCCGAGGCCGAGATCGACGACGCGCTGGAGGTCCTCGCCGCCGGCGGCACGCCGCTGCACCCCGTCTCCACGGATCGCCTCCAGCTGGCGAAGACCGAGATCGCGGCGGGCCTCTCGGCGACGACCTGGTCGCAGCGCCAGGGCCGGATCTCGAACGCGATCTCGCGCGTCCAGAACGCGCGCGATCAGTTCGGATCGAACATCAACTTCCAGCTCGGCAAGGGCAACCTGATGTACTAGCGGAGCGCCAGGAGCCCTGTCAGGGCGCTGGCCCAGCGGTCCAGGTGACAGGCGGGCCGCGCCCCGGGGTTCGTGTCCCCGCCGCTGGCGAACGCCGCACAAATCGGTAGCTTACGGGCCCCGGCATGGCCGGTATGCCAGGTGCCCTGCGCTGATGTTGTCCGGTTCACGTCCTGATGTCGGTTCCCTCGCTTCGTCGGAAACAGGGCGCTCCCGCGAGGGAGGCTCACTCCTGCTGCGGCTCCTCGGGCTGAGCTGGGCGTACCGGGGGCGCGTCCTCCGTGTCCTCGGCTACCAGATCGTCCTGCTCTCGCTGGGGCTCGCTGGGCTCGGCCTGACCGGGCTCGCCATCGACATCCTCCGCCATCGGCTCGATCCCTCGATCCACCTCCCCGAGCTGCCGGACGGCCTCGGCACGCTGGTAGACGCCGAGCGTGAGCCCATGCGCGCGGTCCTCTCGATCGGCGCTGCCATCCTCGCCATGGCGGCCGCGCGCGCGGTGATCAACTACGGTTATGCGCTCTCGGTGGGCTACCTCGTCCACATGGAGATCGTCCCGGATCTCCGGGCGCGGGTGTACGACAAGCTCCAGCGGCTGAGCTTCCGGTTCTTCGACGCCAACAAGAGCGGCTCGCTCATCAACCGCGTCACAGGCGACGTGCAGCTCGTGCGCTCCTTCGTGGACGGGGTGCTGCTCCCGAGCGTCATCATGGTCCTGTCGCTCGGCGTGTACGTCGCGTACATGCTCCGCGCGCACGTCCTGCTGACGCTCGCGTGCCTCGCCCCGACGCCGCTCCTCTGGATCGCGAGCACGCTCTTCGCCCGGTGGGCGCAGCCCGCCTACCTGCGCAACCGGGAGCTCGTGGACCGCATGGTCCTGAGCTTCACGGAGGGGCTGCAGGGCATCCAGGTCATCAAGGGGCTCGGGCGAGAGCGCGAGGCCCATCGCCGCTTCGACGAGCGCAGCCGCGAGGTGCGCGAGCAGCAGCAGGAGACGTTCCGGACCGTCAGCGTGCTCAGCCCGACCATCGATCTGCTCGGGCAGATCAACCTCGTGATCCTGCTCGGCATGGGCGGGCTGCTCGTCACCCGCGACCGGCTGACGCTCGGGCAGCTCGTGGTGTTCGCCGGCATCCTGCAGCAATTCTCGGGGCAGATCGCGAGCATGGCGACGATCGTCAACACCGCGCAGCAGAGCTTCATCGGGGCGAAGCGCGTCTTCGAGGTGCTCGACACCCCCGTCGAGATCACGAGCCCCGAGGCGCCGGCGCGCCCCGCGCGGGTCGAGGGGCGCCTCGTGTTCGAGCGCGTCACGTTCGGGTACGATCCCGAGAGGCCCGTCATCCACGACGTCCACCTCGACGTCGCGCCCGGGCAGTTCGTCGCCGTGATCGGCCCGACCGGCGCGGGCAAGAGCACGCTGCTCAGCCTGATCCCGCGCTTCTACGATCCGACGTCGGGGCGCGTCCTCCTCGACGGGATCGACCTCCGGCGCCACGATCTCGACCAGATCCGCCGGCGCATGGGGGTCGTCTTTCAGGACAACTTCCTCTTCAGCAACACGGTGGCGGCGAACATCGCGTTCGGCGCCCCGCACGCGACGCGCGAGCAGATCGAGCGCGCCGCGGTCATCGCCTGCGCCCACGAGTTCATCCGGGAGCTGCCCGAGGGCTATGACACCGAGCTCGGCGAGGCGGCGGTCAACCTCTCGGGCGGCCAGCGGCAGCGGCTCGCCATCGCGCGCGCGGTGCTGCTCGACCCGCCGCTGCTCCTGCTCGACGACCCGACCGCGGCGGTGGACGCGAGCACCGAGCGCGAGATCCTCGACGCGATCCTCAGCGCGACGCGGGGGCGGACGACGATCATGGCGACGCACAGGGCGCACCTGCTCCGCCGCGCGCACCAGGTGATCGTGCTCGACCGGGGCCGCGTCGCCGAGCGGGGGACCCACGAGGAGCTGCTCCGGCGGCGCGGCCACTACGCGAGCGCCCTCGCGCTGCACGACGCCCACGCCTTCGGGGCGCGGGCGGACGACACCCCCTCGCGCCGCGCCGCCGCGGGCGCGCGCCCTGCCGAGGACCCGGCGTGAGCCGCGGGGCCGACGCGCCGAGCCGCCCCGCGACGGCGTCGGGGGCGGCCCGCTCCGCGGCCGAGGCGGCGCCGATCGACGCGCGCCTCGGCCTCGCGCGCGTGGCGCTCGAGGACGAGGCGGACCAGCACCACCACCGCACGCTCGATCTCGGGCTCGCGCGGCGGGTGTTCGCCTTCACCCGCCCGTACGCGCGCAAGCGGAACGCGCTCTTCGCCCTCGTGGTGGTCAGGTCGATCCAGCTCCCGATCCTGACCTGGGCGGTCGGCGCCATCATCAGCGGCCCGGTGGCCCGGCGCGACGCGCGCGCCACGCTGCTCGCCGTCCTCGGCTTCGCGGCGCTCGTGCTCTTCACCGAGATCGTCTTCCACTACCGCGCGCGGCTCGCGCTCGAGCTCGGCGAGGCGGTGGTGTTCGACATGCGCGATCGGCTGGAGAGCCACCTCCTGCGCATGCCGATGCGCTTCTTCGTGAAGACGAAGGTGGGGCGCCTCATCGGCCGCATGACGTCCGACATCGACGCGATCCGGGTGGCGGTGCAGGACGTCGTGTTCGTGAGCACGGTGAACCTCGGCACCATGGCGGTCGCGATGGCGCTGATGGCCCACGCGCACTGGCAGCTCTTCCTCGTGGTGGTCGCGATGGTCCCCGTCTTCTGGGGGCTGATCGTCTATTTCCACAAGCGCCTCGGGGCCGCCCACCAGCGCGCGCAGGAGAGCTTCACCCGCGTGACCGCGACGCTCGCCGAGTCGGTCACGGGGGTGCGCGTGACGCAGGGCTTCGTGCGGCAGGACATCAACGGCGGGCTGTTCCGCGCGCTGATCTTCGACCACTCCCGCTACAACATGGATGCGGCGCGCCACTCGGCGACCTTCCTCCCGCTCCTCGAGTTCAACGGGCAGCTGTTCCTGGCCGTCCTCGTGGTCGTCGGCGGCTATCAGGCGCTCCACGGCGCGATCGAGCTGCGCGTGCTCGTGGAGTTCTTCTTCCTCGCGAACCTCCTGTTCAACCCGATCCCCGTGCTGGGCAACCAGTACAACCAGGCCCTCGCGGCGATGGCGGGCGCCGAACGGCTCTTCCGCGTGCTCGACACGGCGCCCGACTGGCCCGACGAGCGCGGCCTCCCGGCGCTGCCGCCCGCGCGCGGCCGGGTCGTGTTCGAGCGGGTCCACTTCGCCTACGATCCGGGCAAGCCGGTGCTCCACGGCGTCGATCTCGTCGCCGAGCCGGGGCAGATGATCGCGCTGGTCGGGCACACGGGCAGCGGCAAGTCGTCGATCCTGAACCTGCTCGCGAAGCTCTACCTGCCGACGGCGGGGTCGATCACCGTCGACGGGCACGATCTCGCGGCGACCTCGTCCGCCTCGCTGCGCGCGCAGCTCGGGCTGGTGCTGCAGAGCAACTTCCTCTTCAGCGGGACGGTGCTCGACAACGTGCGCTTGGGCAACCCCGCCGCGACCGACGCAGAGATCCGCGACGCGGCGCGGGGCCTCGACGTGCTCGACATGCTCGACGCGCTGCCGGACGGCCTCGCCACCGAGGTCGGCGAGCGCGGGACGGCGCTGTCGCTCGGGCAGCGGCAGATCGTGTGCTTCCTGCGCGCCATGGTCGCCGATCCGCGCATCGTGCTGCTCGACGAGGCGACGAGCGCCGTGGACGCGCTCACCGAGGCCCGGCTGCAGGCGGCGCTCGGGAGGCTCTTGCGAGGGCGGACGAGCTTCGTTGTGGCCCACCGGCTGAGCACGATCCGGCACGCCGATCGCGTCGTCGTGCTCGACCGCGGGCGGGTCGTCGAGCAGGGGACGCACGCGGAGCTGCTCGCGCGGGGGGGAGCGTTCGCGGCGCTCCACCGGGAGCTCATGAATGATGCGCCGGCCCCCGTGGAGGGAGCGCGCGGCGTCAGAAGGTCAGGCGACCTCTAGGCGGACGGGGACGTTGTTGCGGGTGGCGTTCGAGTAGGGGCAAACCTGGTGCGCCTTCTCGACCAGCTGCTCGGCTTGCGACCGCTCCAGGCCCGGCAGCGCGATCCGCAGGCCGATGTCGAGGCCAAACCCGCCCTCGGAGCGCGGGCCGATGCCGACGGTCGCCGTCACGGTGGCCTCGGCCGGGATGCGGGCCTTCTCCTGCGCGGCCACGAACTTGAGGGCGCCCAGGAAGCAGGCCGCGTAACCCGCCGCGAACAGCTGCTCCGGGTTGTTCCCCTCGCCGCCAGCGCCGCCGAGCTCCTTCGGTGTCGAGAGCTTGACCTTGAGAGCACCGTCGGCAGTGGCAGCGTGGCCATCGCGGCCGCCATTGGCCGTGGCTTGCGTCGTGTACTTCACGTCAACAGGCATTGGAGCGTTCCTTTCGTGGCGATGAGCCCGGTCACGGGCAGCTCGTCCCCGCCGGGCACGGCCCGACCGGGCAGCGCCGTTCGGGGATGCTCCCATAGTGCCCGCGCTGCTCCCGGGCAACCGCGGGAGGAGACGCCACCCGGAAATCACGCCCGGCATCGACCGCGCGGCGTCATCAGCCTGTCATCAGCTTGCAGTCAGCTTGCAGTCAGCTTGCAGTCAGCTGGCAGCTCACGGGCCAGCCCAGGTGTAGCTCAGCGCGGAGACGTCGGGCGCCCCGACCGGTATCTCCCCGGTGAAGCCGAGCGTGACGAGCTCGAGGCGGTTGCCGAATGGATCGTTGAAATAGAGCGACGCCTGGCCCGGTGGACCGAGCCGCGTCGGGCCGTACGTCGGCACCGAAGCGGCATTCAAGCGCTCCTTCCACGCGAGCAGCTTCCCAGGCGCGACCCAGAGCGCGCAGTGCGGATGATCCGCCTCGCGGGGCGGCTGCCCGATCGGCGACTCGAAGAGGTCGAACCGCGGGCCCCCGGCGAACACGACCGAGAGGTGGACCCCTCGCGCGATCTCGTCCGCAGGACGCCCCATCCGCTCGAGGAACGGGATGTCGACGCGCATCACCACGCGCGCGCCGAGCAGTCCGACATAGAACCGCTCCGCCACCCGGAGATCCGAGCACGGCACGGTGAGGTGATCGACAGCGCGCAGCTTGCCGCCCCACGGCGGAAGCAGGCGATACGCAAGGTGCGACCAGGCGAAGAATAGACGCATCCCCACGCCGATCGCCTTTCGCTGGACCCGGGCGGCGAGCGGCGCGGTGGCGAGCTCCAAGGACATCATGCATTTCCTCCATGCGATGGGAGTCAATCAATCAGTTGATTGACAATACGCGACGGCGGCCGGACGGTCAAGGCGCGCGCCGCGGGCGCTTGCTGGGACCGGAGAAAACCTGTAGCTTTGCGTGGGCTTGGCGAAGATGAGAAGCGCCGTCGCGGGCGGCAAGACCTCGTCCACGGAGCTCGGTGCAGCGCGGCGGCGCGACCTGCTCGAGGCGGCGTATACGCTCATCGCCGAGAAGGGCCTCGAGGGGCTGCGGACGCGCGACATCGCGGCGCGCGCAGGGGTCAATATCTCGACGCTTCACTACTATTTCGGGACGAAGGACGAGCTCCTCGCGGCCATCGTCACGCATGTGACGGACAAATTCGTGGAGGCGCAGCGCCGCCCGGCAGGCCAGGGCGCCGCAGGCCCGGCTCACGCGCGCGCGATCCTGAGAGCGCACCTCGAGAGCGCATGGCGCACCTTCCAGGACAATCCGCACCTCGCGGCCGTGCTGCAAGAGCTCTCCGTGCGCGCGCAGCGCGACCCGGCGGCGCGGACCGCGCTCTGCGCCGTCCACAAGGAGTGGAACCTCGCTGTCGAGCACCTCGTGCGGCTAGGCGTGCGCGGCGGACAGCTGCGCTCCGATCTGGATCCTCGCGCCGCGGCCCGCGTGGTCACGTCCTTCATCATCGGCGCCATGACCCAGCTCGGGATCAACGCCGAAGCGTTCGACTTTCACCTCGTCTCGGGCGAGCTCGATCGATGGCTCGCCCCCGCGGAGGGCAAGCGGGCGCGCAGCCGCGGGTGAGCGGCCCGACAGCCGTCGAGCGACGCAGAGGCGCTCCCCGCCACCTCACGTCAGCTGAAGCGCGCGTCGATGCGCGCGCCCGGGCGGCTCACCGCGGGCTTTCGGCGCTGCAGCGGGAGAGCGCGTAACGCAAGGCGCTCTGGAGCACGCCGAAGGTCTTGAACCCGCCATCCGCCGCGCCGAGCTCCGTCATCGTCCGCGCGATCTCGGGCGAGATCCCGGAGACGAGGCAGCTGCTGCCGAGGAGGTTCGCCGCGCGCACCACGGCGAGGAGGTGCGCCACGGTCGCGGCGTCCACCGCGTTCACGCCGGTCAGGTCGAGGACGGCGAAGCGCGCGCTCGTCCGCACGATCTCGGTGAGCAGCCGCTCCATGATGTGATTCGCCCGCCCGGTCTCCACGGTCCCGATGATCGGCAGCACGAGGACCCCCTCCCACGCCTGGATGATGGGCGTGGACATGGCGCGCATCGTCTCCTGCTGCTGCCGCATCAGCGCCTCGGCGCGCTCGCGCTCGGCGTTCTCCGCCGCGAGCAGGCGGTTCTTCTCCTCGAGCTCCTCCGCGTGGATCGCCCGGCGCTGGAGCGTCTCCCTGAGCTCGGCCTCCAGCCGCTTGAAGGGCGTGATGTCCCTGATCGCGATCGCGACACCGTCGCTCAGCGGGATGACCTGATGCTGGAGCCACCGGTCCTCGTGCCCTGGACTCTCGATCTGCTGCTCCTCGAGGAGCCTTTCGCCGGTCCGAAAGACGCGCGCGTACTTGTCCAGCTGGCCGAGGTGGCGCGCGGCGGGCGAGAGCTCGCTGAGCCGCTTGCCGACGATCTCCTCGCGGGGCATCGACATCCCCTCGACGGCCCTCTGGTTGGCGTCGGTGACCACGAAATCCACGAGCGTCCCGGCCTCGTCGAGCGCGCTCCGGAGCACGAAGAAGGCGTCCAGGCTCCCCTCGACCGCCGCCCGGAACCGGGACTCGGCCGCGAGCAGCGACTCCTCCGCGCGCTTGCGATCCGTGACGTCGCGAGCGACGAAATAGACGAGCTCCTCCTCCGGGTGAACCGACGAGTTCCACTCGATCCACCGGTAAGAGCCGTCGCGACACCGGTAGCGGTTCGTGAACGTCACGCTGCCGCTGCCGCCGAACACCTGCGCCGACTCGGCCAGCGTGCGCTCTCGATCGTCGGGGTGCACGAAGTCGATGAACGGCGTCGACAAGAGCTCTTCGCGCGAGAACCCGAGCGTGCGCTCCCACGCCTGGCCAATCCGCCTGAAGCGCCCGTCAAAACCGGCGGTGCCGATCAGATCCACGGACATCTCGAAGAAGCGGCCCACCTCGTCCGTTTGCCACGCTTGTTTCATGGTAAATTCCACCGCTACCAGATCCGGCGTCCATGATCGAGGCTTTGGCGCCACGCGAGGCCTGGCGCTGCGGACGCGCCTGCCAACGGTCGGGGGGGGCGCGCTGGACGACCGCGCTCCTGGTCAGTCGCCCTCAACGCCTGAAGGAGAGAGCTCCCCGATGGAGCGCATTGCCATGCTGGTTTCCCCGGGCTTCACCGCGCTCGAGATGCCGCGCTCGCCCGACCGGGCAGGTCAGCTCGTCCGGAAGGCGCGGTAGAGCTCGTCGCGCCACGCGACAAGGTCGTCGTAGCGATCGCGCAGGTCGGGGTCGGAGAAGCACCGGCGGCTGGCGGCGCCGAGCTTCAGCTGGGCGGGCGGCGCGACGTTCACGAGGACCTGGCTCATCGCGATATCCGCGAACGTGAAGCGGCCGAGGAGCGTCCGCGGCGCGTCTCCGGACGGCGCCGCCCGCGCGAGCGTCTCGCGGATCTCCTCCAGCACGGCGACCTGCGTTTGCCGGTGCGCCTCGCCGTCGGTCTTGTCGCCGTCGTACTTGCGGAGGGTGCGGGCGACCCCCAGCGCTCCCAGCCGCGAGGCGAGGGGGCCGAGCGCGCGGCGGATCGGCCTCGGCGCCATCTCGGCGAGCGCCTCGTCGTCGGCCAGCATGCGCGTCAGCGCGCGGGCGCGCCCGGCGGCGAGGCCGCGCTCCGAAAGATCGATGAGCCGCGCGATATCGGCCTCGTGCTCGACAGGGAACAGGGTCGGTCCCGCGCCGCGCCCGTCTGCCCAGCGTGCGATGTCGGCCGAGTCCCCGAGCACGCGCCCGTCGTCGGTGGTGAGCGCCGGCACCGAGACACGGCCCGTGAGCCGGCGGAGCTTCACCCGGAGCGCCGGCTCACCGACGAGCGGCTGGTAGTGCCGGAAGGTGTAGGGGACGCGCCGGACGTCGAGCGCCCAGCGAGCCTTCTCCGTCCACGGCGAGAAAACGAGGCCAAGTAGCTCGGTCATGGCGCCGGCAGGCTACCACACACCGCCGCGCGCCTCCGGCCGATCGCTCGCGGGCCGAGGGCGCGGCCCGTCGGTGGGCCCTCGGGCTCACCGCGAGCGATCTCACGGGCAGGCGTCGTTCTCGTCGTTCTCGTCGTTCTCGTCGATCTCCACCCAGATCGACTCGGGATCGTCGAACCCCTTGAGCCGGAACGCGCCCGCTCGGCGGAAGTCCGCGCGCGACGGGTCGGGGAGCGCGGCGGCCGCGGAGCGCGAGAGCGTCACGCGGCCGGGGCGCGGCAGGCCGATCCCGGAGCTCGGCTCGTCCGCGCGATCCTCCTCGGTGACCGCCTCGATGCGGAAGAGCCGGTGGACCTCCGTGCCGATGACGTCGTGATCGCTCATGCGCACCCAGCCCCAGTGGACGACGAGGCGCAGCTGGGCGGGGTCGTCGACGGTGCGGCGGAGCACGCGGGCCGCGTCGACGGCGCGGGCCACCGTGGGATAGACCGCGAGGTACCCATCGCCGGTCCCCTTCAGCAGGCGCGGGTTCGTCGCCCCTCGGAGGGAGCCGCGGAGCCGGTGAAGGTGGTCGACGAAGCCGGTGTCGCCGATGCTGCGGATCATGTGGGTCGACCGGACGATGTCGATGAGCAGCATCGCCACCTCCACCCGGTCGGTCGGCTCCGTTTCCTCTCGCCGCTCGTCGGGGAAGAGCTCGAGGAGCGTGAGGTGGAGATCGTCCCAGTGGATTCGCTCGAGGTGCGCGCTGAGGCGGGCGAAGGTGGGGGAGGCGGCGATCGCCCGACGCGCGGCGTCGGGGCCCTCGCCGTCGGCGATCTCTGTCGCGAGGCGGTCGAGGAGGGAGAACACCGCCCCGCCGATCTCCTCGTCGGCGTCCGGGCGCCGGAAGAGCTCGCGCTGGACGTCGACCACGAGGTCCCAGTGGCGGGGCCAGGGCTCCCCGTGGCCGATGATCACGTGGCGGATCGCGTGGAACCGGCCGCCGCCGGGGAGCGGCTCGATCAACGCGCGGAGGGAAGGGTGGAGCAGGTAATACCGCGAGCGCGGCAGCTCGTGGCGCGAGCCGACGACGGCGTCGTGCGGCTGGCGAAAGCGCTGGACCTGGCGCTCGGCCCCCGGATCGGCGCCGAGCACCCCGAGGAGGCCGCACTCGAAGAGCTCGCGGAAAGGGTGGTAGACGTCGTCGGCCTCCCTGCCGTGGGCGTCGTAGAACGCGCGATCGACCTCATGAAACCTGCACCAGACCTCGATCACCTCGTCGTGGGTGAGGACGTCGCAGGGGAGGAGGCCGAGGAAGCGAGCCCGCTTGTCGCGGTGACAGAGCACCTCGAGGAAGACCCGCATCTCGTCGAAGATGTTGGCCACGAGGAGGCCGGCGCTGGTGCGCTGCACGATCTGCGTGAAGGTCCGCTCGTCGAGCGCCTTTCGGTTGCGCGAGATCTCCGAGGCGAGGATCACGAGGTCGCGCGGCCGTCCGAGGGTGTGGCGGTGGAGGAAGTCGAAGGTCGACTCGCCGCGGGCCGAGCGCCCCGCGCTCACCACGTCGAGGTGGATGAACTCGCGGAGCGGCAGCCGCTCGTAATAATACGTGAGCTTCTCGAGCAGCTCGAAGAGCTCGTGCTTGGCGTAGCGGAGCGTCGACGTCGCGCCGTAGAGGTTGGTCTTGATGTCGGACTCGTAGGCGGAGAACGCCTCTTCGCGGATGGTGGCGAAGATCTTGACGTGCCGGTTGGCGTTCATGAGATCCCACGCGGCCTCGATCATCCCCGCTTGCATGTGGATCCACGCGGCCCGCGGGAGCCGCCGGAGCGCCTGATCGAGCTTGTCGATGAAGATGAAGACGCCGCTGTGGAGCGAGCGGAGCCGCCGCTCGAGCGGGCGCTCCATCGCGTCGACGACCTGGTTGATCTGGCGGACGGTCAGCGAGAGCAGCTCCTTCAGCACCATCGTCGGCTCGACCGGCCGGCCCTCCAGGAGCCCGCGCAGGCTCCGGGGGAGCGGCGCCAGATCCGCGGGATCGCCGGCGCCGGCGGCGGCGGACTGGTAGGAGACGATCGACATGCGGAAGCTGAAGCTCCAGAGCCGCTTGCACTCGTGGAGGCCCGACATGAGGTCGCTGCGGGTCTGATCGACGCTGGGCAGATCGCCCATCAGATCGAGGTACGGCCGCCCCTCCGGGATGAACTGCACGGCGGCGTGGCGGCGCTCGCGGCCGGTCGCCGCCAGGTAGATCTCGCTGAGGACCGAGCGCTTGTACGTGAGGAGGAGGGTCTTGCCGAGCCCCTTGCTCCCCGAGACAAAGTGCTTGTTGGCGCTGTCGAGGAACTCGCGGACCACGGCGTTCTTGAAGGTCAGGTCCTTGAGGGCGCCGATATCGATCTGGTTGGCGTCCGAGGCCCAGCTCTGGTTCGTGGGGAGCTCGGGCGGCGAGGGCCGGGGCAGGGGCAGGGGCGGCTCCGGCGGGCGCCCAGCGAGCGCCCGGAGCGCCTCGATGAGCTCGCGGGCGGAGGTGAACCGGCGGTCGAGGTCGCGGTGGGTCGCCCGGGCGAACCAGGCGTCAAAGCCGCTCGGGACGTCTGCCAGGCGCGACGGCGGGGCCGGGACATCGAAGCAGATCTTGTGGACGAGCTCGAAGAGCGACTCGCCGCGGAAGGGCCGTTGCCCGGTCATGCACTCGTAGGCGATCACGCCGATCGACCAGAGGTCCGCGCGGAGGTCGACCCCACGGGCGTCGGCGATCTGCTCCGGGCTCATGTAGCTCACCGTGCCCAGGGTGGCGCCGGCGTCCGTCTGCGGGGATCCATGGGGGTCGAGCCCGAGGTCACCGAGCTTGACGATCCCGAAGTCGAGGACCTTGCAGAGCGGGCCATCGTCGTCCTCGACGAGGAAGACGTTGGCCGGCTTGATGTCGCGATGGATGATCTCCATGCGGTGGGCCTTGGCGATCGCGCTGCAGACATCGCCGAGGATCGCCTTCGTCTGTTCATAGGAGAGCGGCCCGCGGGCGATCCGCTGGGCCAGGTCCTCGCCGCGAAGGAGCTCCATGGCGATGTAGGGCACCTGCGTGGCTGCATCGACGTTGAACTCGAGGAGCTGCACGACGTTCTTGCTCCGCAGCCTCGCCGCTGTCTGCGCCTCGCGGAAGAAGCGGGCGCGCGCCCTCTCCGTGCCGACGATCGCCGGATCCATCAGCTTGAGCGCGACCGGCTCGCCGAGGCGAAGATCGGTTGCCCGGTAGACCCGGCCCATGCCTCCCTTCTTCAGGAGCTCGTCGATCCGAAAGTGCTGGCCGACGACATCCCCCGGGCCAACGCTCCTGGCCCCGGTCGAGTCGCTCCCGCGAGCGGATGGCTTGGTGGCCTGGTACGGACGGCGGGCACTCTCATCCGACATATCGCCCAGCGTACCAGCCTTGGCGCCTCAGGAAAACCTGCGCGCCCGCGCCTACCAGCTCGTCGCAACGCCGCCCCAGAAGTAGGGCTCCTGCTCGGGCGCTCGGGCGCGGGGAAGCGCGCGCCGCGGCGGAGCTCGGGTGGCGCGCGGTGGCGCGGGCGCGGACATGGGGGCGCTCCGGGTCAGGAAGTGTCCAGGCGCGGCACGAAAGTCGAGGCGGCCCATCCCATCCAGCGCGCCTCCCGTGCGGGGCGCCTCCGCCCGTGGCAGGCGTCCGGTTTTCCGTCGTTTACGCCGTCTGGGGCCCGGAGATCGGCATACACCGTGCAATCACAGCGCCTCATGCGCTCCGGTGAGCCCTGGCTCTGGTCTTGTGATCTCCGGCGAGCGGGGCGCGATGAGCAGTTCGAGCGCACACCGCGCCGTGGGCTCGCGTCGGGGCCAGCTCGTCGAGCGGTCGTCGCGGGAGCAGGGTAGCCGCGAAGGGGGGATGCGTCCGTGCGAATCCATCATCTCAACTGCATCTCGACCTGTCCGGTCGGCGGCGCGCTGATGGACGGGCGAACGCTGGGGCTCCGCGGGCGGCTGACGTGCCATTGCTTGCTCCTCGAGACGGAGAGCGGCCTGGTCCTCGTGGACACCGGGCTTGGGCTGCTGGACGTCTCGATGGCGAGGAAGCGGCTCAGCCGGTTCTTCCTCTTCCTCGTGCGACCGGAGTTTCGCGCCGAGATGACCGCGCGCCGGCAGATCGAGCGCCTCGGCCTTCGACCCGAGGAGGTCCGCCATATCGTGCTCACCCACCTCGATTTCGACCATGCCGGAGGCCTCGACGACTTTCCTGGAGCGCAGGTCCATCTGCTCGCCGACGAGCGTGACGCCGCGGTCGCGCGGCGGACGCTCCTCGACCGGATGCGCTACCGGCCGGCTCAGTGGTCGACGCAGCCGAGCTGGATTGCCTACCCCTCGGGCGGTGGCGAGCGCTGGTTTGGCTTCGAGGGCGCGCGGCCGGTGGGTGGATTGAAGGACGAGGTGCTCTTCGTCCCGCTCATCGGTCACACGCTGGGCCACGCTGGCGTGGCTATCCGGAGCGATGGCGGCTGGCTGCTCCTCGCCGGCGACGCCTACTTCTATCACCGAGAGATGGACCCGGTTCGGCCGGCATGCACGCCGGGTCTGCGTCTCTATCAGTTCATGATGGAGAAGGACCGCGGCGCGCGGCTCGAGAACCAGCGGCGGCTGCGCGCGCTGCGCGAGGAGCGCGGCCACGAGGTAAGGCTCGTGTGCTCTCATGACGTCGTGGAGTTCGAGCGCATCACCGGACGAAGCCATGCTGTGCCGGCCGGAGCGGGGAGGGACGTGTCGGAGCCACCGCTGTGGACCCCCGCTCCGGTCGCGGGCGCGCGCTGACCGCGCACAGCGGGCCATCTCCTCTCGGTAGGCCGCCTCCGAGGGCCGGGCGGCTCGTGGCTACGTTGCATCCCGGCGCGGCGCCGCGCCCACCGGAAGCGTGAAATGGAACGTCGTGTGGCCCCCCTCGGGGCTCTCGACCCAGATCCTGCCGTCGTGGGCCTCGACCAGCCCCTTCGCGATGTACAGGCCGAGGCCGAGGCCGACCACGCGCTCCTCCTTCGCCTTTCCCCGGAAGAAGCGTTCGAACAGGAGCGGGAGGTCCTGGGCCGGGATCCCGCGGCCGCTGTTCCGGATAGAGATCTGCACCGCGTCGTCGCGCCGCTCCAGCGCCACCTGTATCGGCGTCTCGGGATCACCGTATTTCACGGCGTTGGAGATGAGATTGCTGAGCACCTGCTCGACGCGCCCGGCGTCCGCGTGCACGATCGGGATCTCCCCGCGGCTCTCGACGTCGACAACGCGCCCCTCGGTCTCGCTCTCCATCCGCTCGACGACCGCCTCCACGAGCGCGCGCAGGTCGATGGGGGCGCGCTCGATCGCGAGGCGACGCGACTCGATCTGGGAGATGTCCGTGAGATCGGAGACCATCCGCGCGAGCCGCTTGGCGCTCGCCAGGATGTGTCCCGCCCTCGTCTTCACCGCGGTCGTGACCTGGGGCTTCCGTTCGAGCTGGGTCGCGTAGCCGATGATCGTCGTCACGGGCTGCTTCAGGTCGTGCGCGACGACCGACGTCCACTCTTCCTTGAGCCGCTCGAGCTCCTTGAGCCGGGTGATGTCGTCGAAGACGACGACCGCGCCGAGCAGCTTGCCGTTCCCGTCGACGATGGGGCCAGCGCTCGCGAGCACCGCCAGCATGCTGCCGTCGGCGCGCCGGAGCGACAGCTCCCTCGAGCTCGTGACCTCGCCTCGCAGCGCGCGCGCCGACGGCTGCTCCTCGTCGGTGAGCGGCTCCCCGTCGGGCAGGCACAGGCCCCATGCGCCTAAGGGCCCGGGCGGCGAGTCTGTCCCGGCGAGCTCCTGGGCGCGGCGATTCCGGGCGATCTGCGCGCCGGCCCGGTCGAGGAGGAGGATGCCGACAGGCGAGCGCTCGATGACCGCGTGGAGCCAGCGCCGCTCGGCCGCGAGCTGTCCGAGGAGCTGCTCGCGCTCCTCGTCGGCGAGCTTCTCCGTGGTGACGTCGCGCGAGATGCCGATCCCGGCGATCGGGTTTCCGTGCTCGTCGTGCTGGATCGTGATGTGGGTCGAGACCCAGCGGGTCCGGCCGCTCCTGTCGATGATCCGGAAGGTGAGCCGGCCGCCGGCCGCGGCCATGTGCTCGACGAACGCATGATAGCGCCCGACGTCCTCGGGATGGATCAGGGTGACGAACAGCTCGGGGTCCTCGTACCAGGCCGCGGGCGGATAGCCGGTGTGCTCGAGGACGGCGGGGTTGATGTACTCGTAGCCCCCCTCCGGGCCGAGCCGTATATGGAAGATGACGTCGCTCGCGTGCTCCGCGATCATCCGCAGGCGCTCCTCGCTGAGCCGCAAGGCGCGATCGGCGCGCCGCTGTTCGGTGACGTCGAGGGCCGTGCCGATCATCCGCAGCGGAGAGCCGTCCTCGGCGCGGATCACGTCCGCCTCGGTGTGGAGGGAGCGCTCTTCGCCGTTCGGACGGACGATCCGGTAATCGACGCAATAGGGCAGGGTGCCCTGGAGCGCGAGGTCGACGGAGCGTATCACACCCTCGCGGTCCTCCGGGTGGATGCAGGCGAGGAACCGCTCGTACGTGAGCGCGCCGGCGTCGCGAGACAGGCCCAGCATCCGATAACACTCGTCGGACCAGAGCAGCTCGTTGCTCGGAATGTGCCAGTCCCAGTTGCCCAGCTTCGCCAACCTCTGCGCGCGGGCGAGGCTGTCCTCGCTCAGCCGGAGCGCGGCCTCCGTCTGCCTGGCTTCCGCGATCGTCGCGTGGAGCTGCTCGCGCGAGCGCTCGAGCTCGTGGTTCTCCCGCTCGAGCTCCTCGATCCGTGCGCGCTGGGCGTGCAGCTCGGGGGCGGTGAGCGCCATCCCGAAGAGGCTCGACAGGGCGCCCGCGATCTCGACCAGCTCGGTCTGCGGGAGGGCGGGCTGCGCCGTGGCGCAGAGCAGCACCGCGCGCAGGGTGCCGGCGAAGGCGATGGGGATCGCGAACTCGCGGGTGCAGCCGCAGCGTCGGCGCAGATGGCCGGCGTCGAGGAGCGCGTCGGCGCTCTCGTCCTCGGGCGCGACCTGCGCGATGTTCAAGCGGGCGGCGGCGCCGGCGAGGCTCGGGGCGTCGAGCGGCAGGCGCCGGAGGGCGTCCAGCGAGCCCGCGCTGCCGCCCGCGCAGGCGACGAGCCCGAGCGTGTGCGGCACCTGCGCGACATCGTAGAGGCAGGCGATGTCGACGTGGAGGAGGCGCGCCGCCGCCGCCACGATCGCTTGCTGCGGACTGTCATCGCCGGCGCGCGAGAGGGCCATCGACGCGTCGGCCACGGCGCGGGCGAGCGTGTCGCCCGACGCCGGCGGATCCCCGCGGTGTCGCTCCCTGGACGGTCCACCCCGTTCGGCTCCGCGCCCTCTGTCGTCGCTGTTCAATCCGCCCCTCGCGCCTTCTACCCGGATCCTGGTGGGCGCGAAGCGAGACTATCACGAGCCTTCGCGCCGCAACCTGGTTCACGAGCCTTCGCGCCGCAACCTGGTTCACGCGGCCGTCCAGGGCCCGGGCCGGTGCAGGCCGGCGGCGGCTCTGCCGCGCACGCGCTGGCTGAGGAGGACGCCGGGGAGGAAATGCGCGGCGGCCAGCGCGCTGGGAGGCGGCTACTGGGCGGCGTCGCCTCCTCGTGGCGAAGGCCAAGCGCCCCCGCACCTCTCGAAGTGCGTGGGCGATTTGCATACTGACGGCAACCTCTCATCGTCGCTGTAGGGGTCGAACGCCGTCGCGCGCACCCGGGCGTGCGGAGGTGGCCTACCTCGGTTGCGCCGCACAGGCGCGCGGGCTCTGGCTTCGTGATGGCCAATCACACCGGGACAGAAGCATTCCGGTGAACCATCGAGCCGAGAGCGGCGCTTCCACGCGGGGGTGCAGAGGCGCAACCCATGATTCACGCCATGCAGGAAGACCCCCGGCGTTTGCGCGGCGAGGTTCAGGTGGTTTTCATCCTCCCCCACTCAGAAGGGTCTTGGCGACCCGTCGATGCCATACGGCTGGGCGACATAGATGCGCAAGAGAAAACGTGAATTACAGTGTGAGTGTGAGCGTTGGGCGGACCCGACCCAGGTTGGTGGCGCGGACCCGACCCAGGTTGGCGCGCGCGGACCCGACCCAGGTTGGCGGGGCGGATCCTGTGGACCGACCAGGTGCAGCGGATCCGATGCCGGTTGGCGGACTAACCGCAACCCAGGTTGGGCTAGTCGGCTCCAGCTCGGGTGGCGGCCCGCCAGGCGGCCGCCACCCAAGAAGCTTGGTCGAGCCGCGAAATGATTGGCTGAAATCCCTGGCACGGCGCTTGTCTTATTGCGCCTGTCATGAGCCAGCCCCGCGAGATCGCTGCCGGAGCCACCTACCTCATCACCCGTCGCGTCCTGCGCCGGCACCTGCTCTTCCGCCCGGATGCGGCAATCACCCAGCTCTTGGTCTACGTCCTCGCGGTGTCGACCCGCCGTTACAGCATCGAGGTCCATGCGATCTGCGCCATGTCGACGCATCTGCACCTGGTCGTGACCGACTCGAGGGGCGTCCTGCCGCGGTTCTTGCAATTCTTCCATCGCATCGTCGCGCTCGGCACGAAGGTGCTTCGCGGGTGGGAAGGCCCGGTATGGGACCACGAGGCCACGAGCGTGGTGCGGCTGCTGACGCGCGCGGCGGTGGTGGAGAAGATTGCTTACGTCATGGCGAATCCTGTCGCCGCTGGCCTGGTGCAGCATGCTCGCGAGTGGCCGGGCGCCAAGGTGGATGTGGACGAGCTCGGTCGCGGCGTGCTGCGCGCGGCACGGCCTTCGGTGTATCTCGACCCGAAAAACCCCCAGTGGCCCGAGGAAGCGACGGTCTCGCTCGCGCTGCCGCCGGCCATCGAGCAGGACAGCGCGGAGGGCTTTCGCCAGGACGTCTCTGCCGAGCTCGAGCGACACGAAGCGCGGGCCCGCGTGGAGGTGCAGCGGCGAGGACTTCGCTTCTTGGGCGCCGAGAGAGCCGGCAAGGTGTCCCCTCACGAGCGCGTGACGAGCTTCGAGCCGCTGCGCGACGGCAATCCGACGTTTGCGGTGGGTCGCGAGCAGGGAGATGCGTGGCGAGTCGCAGGTGCCGCTGTGCGTGCGTTTCGAGCGTCGTACCGTGCGGCGCTGGAGCGATGGCGTGCCGGCGTACGCAGCGCTGTATTCCCCGCGGGGACGTGGTGGATGCGCACGTTTCACGGCGCCAGTGTGGCCGACGTCGTGCTCACGGTGTAGAGCCCTAGCGGCGCCGTGGCAGGGAGGTGGGCGGGACGGGCGAGGGCATCAGTGCCTTGTCGTGGGGCGCGTCCGTCTGGGACCGGCGGTGTGGACGGACGAATCTCGTGCGGCGGTGTACCCGTGCCTTCGTACGTCTGCAGGCGGTGCCGAACGCAGAGGAAGCGGCGTCAGGGGCAGAGTGCTATACGCGATGGTTGGCCGAGCGGAATGATTCCTCTCGAAAGGTGGACCCATGGGATAGTCATTCCGGGGTGGGGTGCCGCCGCCCCCCGGCCGCAACGCAACCTGGCCGCATCGCAACGTAGGTCGGTCGTTTTCGCGTGCGGGGTGCGGCGCAACCTGGGTAGGGTCGTTTGGTCGTTTATGCAGGCACGCGCACGAGGCGAATCATGATCGGACGAAGAGGTCTCATCTCCCGACGGTGGGCGGCCGCCTCGCTGCTCATCACGGCGCCCCTCGCCGGTGGCTGCTCGGAGGACTACCACTTCACCCCCGTGCGCGTGAAGGCGCTCGAACCCGCGGCGCAGATCGTCGCCGGTGCCTACCATACCTGCGCGATTCTCAGGAACGGTAATACCGCGTGCTGGGGCGACAACGAAGCGGGCCAGCTTGGCGACGTTTCCATCGGCTCGCTGAGTACCTCCCCGAGGTGGGTCTCGCTCGCAGCGGACCCCGTGCGTCTCGCCGCTGGTCCGCGGCACACGTGCGCGCTGTTCGACGAGGGGAGGGTCAGGTGCTGGGGGGATGACGTGGGCGGCTCCCTCGGCGTCGTGCCGGCGGGCTGCGCCGACACTTCCGGGGGCGCGGACGTCGTGGCTGGTGGGCGTTGCCCGGTGCCACCGCGCGACGTGCCCGACCTGGAGGGCGTGGTTGAGCTCGCGGCCGGCGGGCTCGTGGAGGCGGACGACCCATCGCTCGGGTTCACGTGCGCCGTGCGCGGCGCCGACACCGTGGTCTGCTGGGGTGACAACCGGAGCCACCAGCTCGGCTCCGATCCCGAGACCGTCGTGAGGAGCGAGCCCGCGCTCGTCCTCGACCTGGGTGGGTTCCCGCTGCGCGGCGTGACGCGCGTCGCCGCCGGCGAAGCGCAGGCGTGCGCCCTCGACGCGCAGGGCGACGTGTGGTGCTGGGGAGACGGTGCCGCCGGAGCTGCCCGCAAGGAGGGCGTGCGCGGCGCGACCGACGTTGCGGTGGGCGGGCGCCACAGCTGCGCTGCCCTCGGCACGGGACAGGTGGCGTGCTGGGGTTGGAACCTCAACGGCCAGAGCGGCGGCGGGCCCATCGTCGACAGCGCCGACGAGGTTGTCGGCGTCACCCTCGTCGAGGGCGTTGCCGGTGCGAAGGCCGTCGTCGCCGGCGGGCGCCACAGCTGCGCGCTGCTCGACGACGGCGGCGTCGTGTGCTGGGGCTCCAACCAGAGCGGCCAGCTCGGCTCCGAGGAGGCCAACCTGGTCTCCGCGCCGGTGCAGGCGGCGCTCGACGTGCGCGCGGTCGCCCTCGCCGCCGGGCGAGAGCACACCTGCGCGCTCGACGAGGAGGGCGGGGTGTTCTGCTGGGGCAGCGACGGCCAAGGCCAGATCGGGACCGGGCGACAGTGACGCGCGCCGCGCGGCTGCTCGCGGCCGTGGCAGGGATGGCCGGCGCCCTCGCCCCTGGCGCTGCTCTCGCCGATCCGGTGCGGCCCTTTCAGATGGATCTCGCCTTCGGCGCGTGCGCGGGCAGCGGCGTACGGGTCTTCGAGGGCAGGCTGTTTCTCGGCTGGTGCGGGTCTACGGGCCCCGACAGCGCGTCGTGGGTCCCGTACTTCTCCGGGGGGCTCTCGGCGAGCGCAGGCTCGACCGACGTTGACGATCGCCGTGGCTTCGACGGCCAGGTGCGCGTCGCGCGCTACGCGCTCGGTCCCGAGCTCCGCGCCGGCTTTGCCGGCGAGAGCGGCACGATGAACCACTACGTCTATCTGGCCGTCGCGCCGGTCTACCTCTTCGCCGGGACGCTGAGCGACAGGCTCCCCGAGGCCGGCGGCGCGCTCGGCGCGCGCGCGGCCCTCGGCCTCGGCCTGCCCGTGAAGTGGCGCATGATCTTCGGGAGCCGGGACGATCGGCTGTGCGACGGCAAGGACGACTGCCTGCTCGTCGACGCCCTGCTCTTCCTCGTCCCCAACCACGTCGAGCTCGCGTACGAGAACGCGGCCGGCTCGTCTCACCGGCTGGGCGGGGCGGTGGGGTACAGCTTCTGAAGCGCGCCGGCGCTTCCCGCGCCCTCACCCCTCGAGATAGGAGCCGAGCTCTCGCTGCCGCGAGCGCGTCCGGAGCTTCTCGAGCAGCTTCGCCTCGATCTGACGGATGCGCTCCCGCGTCAGCGAGAACGACTGCCCGATCTCCTCGAGCGTCTCGTCCTCGTTGCCGTCGAGGCCGAAGCGGCGCCGCAGGAGCTCGCGCTCACGCGGCTGCAGCGAGTCGAGCAGCTCGCGCGTCTGCTCGATCAGCCGGCGCCGGGCCAGCATGTCCGCGGGCGTGGGCTCGTCGTTGGCCAGCAGATCGCCGTACCGGGTATCGCCCTCCTCGCCGACGGGGGCGTCGAGGCTGAGCGGCTCGAGCGCGAGCTCGCTGATCACCCGCACCTTCTCCACGGTGAGGCCGCTGCGCTCCGCGATCTCCTCGACGGAAGGCTCGCGCCCCCGCTCCTGCACCAGATCTCGCCGGGCGCGCACCACCTGGCTCCGGATCGCGGTGAGGTGGACCGGCATCCGAACGGGCTTTCCCTGGTTGAGGATCGTCCGCTTGATCGCCTGCTTGATCCACCACGCGGCGTAGGTGCCGAAGCGGTGGCCGCGGCGGTACTCGAACTTGTCGGCGGCGCGGATCAGGCCGAGGTTCCCCTCCTGCACGAGGTCCAGCAGCGGGACGCCGAAGCGCTGGTGCTCCCGCGCGATGGCGACCGCGAGCCGGAGGTTCGCCTGGACGAGCTCGGACTTCGCCTGCGCGACGGCGCGGCGCCCCCGGGCGATCGCCGCGATCGTGGCCTCGATCGCGGCGCGCTCCGCCTTGTCCGCCTCGGCCGCTGCTGCGCGAAGGCTCCGCTCGATGCGCTCCTCGAAGGTCGGATCGAGGCGCAGCTCGGCGAGGCCCGCGGCGAGGCCCGCGAGGGCGGTCTCCACGCCGTCCTCGGTGATCTGTCGGCCGAGGAGCGAGCGGGCGAGCGTGAGCAGCTCCGCGAGCCGCTTCGCGGAGGCGTCCGCCTCGGGATCACCCGCGTCGGCCTCGCACAGCAGATCCCGGAGGCTCAGCGCCCCGACCTGGACGTCCTCTGCCGTCGAGGCGAGCTCGCGCAGCGCGACGGGCGACCGGACCCACGCCTCGAAGCAGGCGAGCGCGCCCGCCTCGATACGACGGCCGATCGCGACCTCGCCCTCGCGCGTCAGCGGCTGGCTGCCGGCGAGCGACCGGAAGTAGAGCTCGGTCGCGCCGAGCGTGGCTTGCGCGCCGGTGGCCTTCGCGCGCCGAGCTGGCGCGCGCTCGCCCGCGCGTCCGCCCGCGGAAGCGATGGAAACGGGATGACTCGATTCGGACTCGCTCGTCGAGAGCGAGGGACGGAACCTCATTCAATGCGCTCCAGTGTTGCCGCTGCGTCGTACCCGACCGCGAAGGGTGTGAGGGGGCACGATCATCAATGCGCCTCGATATCCTAACCGCTGAGGACGTAAATAGGAAAACGAATCGACCGCCGACATGGCGCATTTCCACGGCGTTTTTCGGTGTTGCTGCCCCGCTCGGCGCGGCGCGTTCTCGTTGTCCTCGGATGGCGGCGCGCGCGTGTGCGTTGCCGGACGAGTGTACGTCGCCGGACGAGCGGACGCGCCCCTCTCGATCGCGCTGCGGGGCGGAGAAGCGGGCGTTGGAGGGCGCGACGTGAGGGCGCTGGCGGAGGGCCTCGTGAGGGGGCGCTCTCGAACCGACACGGGCGGCCTCGGAGGGGGCGGAGCGAGGTCGCGAGTTGCCGGGACCGTACGGCGGGGCAGCGGGGCCGGTCGAGACCGGAGCGGGCGGCCTCGGAGGGGGGCGGAGCGAGGTCGCCATCTGTCTGGTGGAGCGGCCGCGACGGGGCGGGATCGATCCGAGACGGCAGCGGACGGCAACGTAGGTCGGAAGAATCGTAGGTCGGAAGAACCGACCCTTGCGCGCGGCGGCGCTGCTGCTGAGCCGCGCTTCGGGGCGATGCGCTTCGGGCACGACGCGGAGCGTCCTGCGCGCCGCTGGCCCTGCGCCGTCCGGGCAGCGGTTGCTATGCTCCACGCCCGCGCTGCCCTCCGGAGCGCGCAGTAGCCATTCCACCGAGGAGCGACGCGCATGATCCAGATCTTCGGCACGGCCAAGTGCAAGGCGACGCGGGCGGCGCAGCGGTTCTTCGCTGACCGGGGCATCAAGGTGCAGCTCGTCGATCTGCGCGAGAAGGGCCTCTCCAAGGGGGAGCTCGCGAGCGTAGCGCGCGCGGTGGGCGGCGTGCGCGTGCTTTACGACGCGGAGAGCGCGCGGGTGAAGGAGCGTGGCCTCCAGCACCTCGGCCCGAGCGATGCGCGGATCGCGGAGCTCCTCGTCGACGATCCGCTCCTGCTCCGCACGCCCATCGTGCGCGACGGGACGCGCGCCTGCGTGGGCGCGGCCGAGGCGACCTGGAAGGCCTTCGCCGATGCCGCGAAGGGCGGGTAGCGGGAGGGCGGGCCAGGGGATCGGGGGAGGCTGGGCCCGCGCGCGGGCCGAGGCGGCCCCGAAGGGAGCGCGGTCATGCCGCGACCCGCGTCGCCGCCTCGTCGCAGGTGCAAGCGCAACGTTTGTGCCAATGCCGAGGCGGCAGTCAGCGCTCGGGGCGCCTCTCCTCGACGTGGTGCCGTCGACGCTCCACGCGATGCTTCTTCGCCGGCTTCGCCGGAGTCGCCGGCCTGACCGAGGCCCCCGCCTTCACCGTAGCCCCTGCCCTGACCGAGGTTGCCGGCCTGACCGAGGTTGCCGGCCTGACCGAGGTTGCCGGCCTGACCGAGGCCCCCGCCCGGACCGAGGCCCCCGCCCGGACCGTCGCTGCCGGCCTGACCGTGGTTGTGCGGTGCACGTGGTGATGGTGATGGTGATGGTGGCCGTGTCGCTCGAAGCCGACGCGGTAGCGGACCAGGGCGCGCGGCTCGTCGCGGTAGTAGACCCAGCCGTGGTGCGACGGGTAGTACCAGCGGCCGTCCACATAGTAGACGTAGGTCCCGCGGTAGTACACGCGCGGGTAGGTCTCGACGTGGACCGGCGCCGCTGCGATGTGAACGACCGGCTCCTCGTACACCGCGAACTCCTGGTACGTGACGGTCGCATGCGCCGGCGCAGCGGCCCTGGTGTGGACTTCTGCCGCGCACCCGGTCGCGCCGACGAGCGCGAGCGCAACGAGCGCGGCCAGCACGGCGAGCCTGCTGCTGCGCTGCTGAGCGCGCGCCGCAGCTCTGGGGGAGGAAACATCGAGGACTGGCACGTTCATCTCCATGGGGGTTCACAGGAGCAACTGCGGTGCCACCCGGCGAAGGCGGAGCGCCGCCGCGTGGCACCGCAGGGCGCCGCTCGCTGGTATAGCGCTTGCTGCCGTGCCGCGCATCGGCGCGACAGCGCCAGACTTGGATAAAGGAAGACGACCCCCATGAAACTTTCGAAGGTGCTCACCGGTCTCGCTGGCTGCGTCCTCGCCACTGCCTCGCTCACGGGGTGCATCGTCGTCGATCATGACGATGACCACGATCACCTCACGCGCGGCTCGCTCACCGTCGCCCTGACCATCGACGGCAGCGACGACCCGTGGGCGTGCTTCGATCACGACGTGAGCGGGGTCGCGGTCAGCGTCGAGGACGAGGATGGCTTCCTCGTCCTCGACGCGGTGGGGGACTGCGATGATCTCGGCCTCACCATCGACGGCCTCTCCGAGGGGTACTATGACGTCGATGTCTGGCTCGTGGATTTCGACGGAGACGCGATGAGCGACATCGTGCGCGTCGAGAGCGTGGACGTGCTCGACGGCGCCGAGACGCTTGTGGAGGTCGATTTCCCGTGGACGTGGATCGACTCATGACGCGTGCGGCTCGCCTGAGCGACCGCGCGCACGCGCCTACTCGCCCGCGATCGCGGTCACGAGACCATGGGCGCCGTCATTGGATCGGATAGGCGGGGTGGCGCTCGGGGAGCTCGGCGCTCGCGAAGGCCGCGAGCAGGCGCCGTCGCCGCCGCCCTGCGGGACATGAAGCCCTGTTACTGGGACTTCTGCGATTCCCCTTGCCGCTGCGCGTAGGCCTGGGGGCCTTGCTGCTGGCTGCGTTGCTGCTGTCCGCGTTGCTGCTGGCCGAGCTGGGCGCCCTGCCGCTGGCCGGGCTGCATCTGGCTGACCTGTCCGCGTTGCTGCTGTCCGCGTTGCTGCTGGCCGAGCTGGGCGCCCTGCCGCTGGCCGGGCTGCATCTGGCTGACCTGTCCGCGTTGCTGCTGTCCGCGTTGCTGCTGGCCGAGCTGGGCGCCCTGCCGCTGGCCGGGCTGCATCTGGCTGACCTGTCCGCGTTGCTGCTGGCCGACCTGGATGCCCTGCTGCTGCTGGCCGACCTGGATGCCCTGCTGCTGGCCGACCTGGATGCCCTGCTGCTGGCCGGTTTGCGCCCAGCCGAACTGTCCGCGTTGCTGCTGGCCAGACTGGGTGCCTTCCTGCTGTCCGCGTTGCTGCTGGCCGCCTGCCTGCTGCTCGTGGAGCAGCAAGCAGAACAGCTGCTCGGCCTCCGTCAGGTGCTGCTCGACGTCCGCTCGCATCGCCTTCACGCTGGTTCGTATCCTGGCGTTCTCCGCGTTCGCGACGCCCGGCACGTCGAGGAGCTCGAGGGCGCGGCGATGGAAGGAGATCTGAGCCCAGATGAAGGCCGTGTCGAACTCGGCGCCTTCCTCCTCTTCCAGCGCTCCGCTCACCTCGGTCGAGCTCTCGTCGAGCTCCCGGCAGCGCGAGCACGACTCCATCCTGATACCTGAGCCCCTCGAGCCCGCGCCGAGCTGCTCGGACTGGGAGTGCTCCTCGACGATCTGCTCGGCGTAGCGCTTCACGTCCGGGGACTCGGCCTTGTCCAAGGCGATCTGCGACAGATCCACCTCCTTCTGGTGGATGAACGAGATCAGCATCGTGAGCTCAGCGTCCGACGGCTGCTGCGTCGCGCTGCGCTCTCCGCGGCCTCCCTGCCTGTCGCCCTGACTGCCGATCTGCCCGCGGCCCCCTTGCCTGCCGCCTTGATGGCCGGCCTGCTCGCCGCACATCTGCCTGTCGCCCGCGCGCTGGCCGCCGGCCCGTTCGCCGCCCTGTCTGCCGCCTTGATGACCGGGCTGCTCGCGGCCTCCCTGCCTGCCGCCGGCCTGCGCTCCACCGCCCCTCCCGGCGCCTCGCGCGCCGTCTCGGCCCGTCTGTCCGTGGCTCCTGCCGTCGGGGCCCGTGCCGGTCCGCTCTTGCCCATCCGTTCCATCGCGATTCGCCTCGGCGTCATCGTCGCTGCCCATGCAGCCGCCGGCCCCCGCGAGGACAAAGCTCCCAGCGAACATGATCGCCATGAGGCGACCTGAACGATTGCCCATCATTGCTTGCTCCTTGGCCGACACCGGCGCGCTGTCGCGCTCACCTGCCGGTTATCGGCCCCGAACATCTGGGTTCGGGAAGCGAGGATGGTGAGCGAGGTGGAGCCCTAAGCCTGCATCGTCATTTCCCCGAGCGCCCCTGCGCCCCCTGCGCGATCACGCCGAGAGTCGCAGTCCCGCTCGGCGTTGACCCAGACCCAGCCGGTGCGCAGCGGCCGGCCCGGCGATCGACCATGATCCCAAGGACCCGCTCGGGCACTCGCCCGCGCGCCGCCGTCGGCGCCGTCCGCCCGCGCCTGCGCGGCGCCGGACAAGCTGCCAGGCGGCCGGATCGCCGCCAGGCAGCCGGGCATGCGCGCGCCGCGCGCTGAGGAACCCGCTCGGCCGGGTCACGCCGCCTTCCGCCGCACCATCGATGCGCGTAAGCTCCGGCGACGTCCGACCGAGCGCCGCCTCGGCCCTCTGCCGAGGCGCCGGTCGCCGTCATCCTATGAGAACCTCCGCGCACAACGGCCCGTTTCCCGGGCCCGCCGCCCGCGTCGATACGACGGACATCGAGGCCCTGAAGCGTGAGCTCGAGCGGCTCCGCGCCGTGGGGTCCCGGGATCGCGGGTGGCTCGACGCCGTGCTCGAGCACAGCCCGCACGGCGTCATCCTCTGCGACGCGTCCGGGAAGCTCGTCCTGCACAACAGGGCGGCGGAGCGCATCTGGGCCGGCAGCGCCTCGACCGAATCGATCAACGACTGGACGCTTTATCGCGCCTTCCACGAGGACGGCCGCCCGTACGAGGCGAAGGACTGGGCCATGGCCCGCGCGATGTCCGAACGGCAGGTCATCGAGAGCGAGGAGACCCGGATTCAGCGCTTCGACGGGACGTATGGCATGGTCCTCGGGAGCGCCGCGCCCATCATCGGACCTGGCGGCGAGCTCGAGGGCGGGATCTCGGTGTTCGCCGACATCTCGCGCCTCAAGCAGGTCGAGGCCGAGCGCGGCGAGCTCGCCGCGCAGCTCACGAAGCGGGTCGAGGAGCTCGATCGCCGCGCCCGGCTCACCCAGGCGCTGCTCGCGGTCAGCACCGCGCTGAGCGGCGCCGTGACGGTCGAGCAGGTGTCCGCCGCCGTCGTGAGCGACATCCACCGGGTGCTCGGCGCCTCGACGACGATGATGTACACGGCGGACGAGGCGGCCGGCGTCGCGGCGCTCGTCGGCCACTCGGGGCTAGAGGAGCAGCGCACGAGCCCTTATGCGAGGGTGCCCCTCGACGCCCGACTGCCGCTCTCGGACGCGCTCCGGGAGCGCCGCCCCATCTGGGTGGACACGAGGCAAAGCCTGCACGCCGCGTACCCCGAGCTCGCGGCCCTGCGGCCTGTCCGCGACGACGTGAAGGCGCTCGCCGTCCTGCCGATCGTCGCCCACGCGGCGCTGCTCGGCGGCCTCGCGTTCTCCTTCGCGAACGATCGGGCGTGGAGCCCCGAAGAGCGCGAGTTCCTGCTCAGCGTGGCGGCGCAGTGCGCGTCGGCGCTGGACAGGGCGCGCCTCCTCGAGCGGGAGCGCGAGGCCCGGGCGCGCGCGGAGATGCTCGCGGCGGAGCTCGAGCGGCAGCAGGCGACGCTCCGCCTCCTGAGCGAGGCGGGCGCCGCGCTCTCCGGCTCGCTCGACGTCGCGTCGCGGCTCACGCACCTGACCCACCTGGCGGTCCCCACCCTGGCCGACTGGTGCGCTGTCGACATGCTGAACGGCGATTCCATCGAGCGCGTGGCCGTCCACCACTGCGACCCCGCGAAGATCGAGCTCGCCGAGCGCCTCCGGGCGATGTCCCCGCCCCGGCCCGACGCCCCGGCGGGCGTGTCCGCCGTGATCCGCGCCGGTCGCTCCGAGTGGATGGCCGACATCCCGGACGCCGCCATCGAGTCCGCCGCGCTGAGCCCCGAGCACCTGCGCCTGATCCGGTCGCTCGGGCTGAGATCGTATGTCGTCGTCCCGCTCCGGGGGCGCGACCGGACCATCGGCGCGCTGACGCTGGTCCACGCGGAGTCGGGCCGCCGCTTCAGCCAGGCGGACGTCGCGCTCGCCGAGGAGCTCGCGAACCGCGTCGCCCTGCTGATCGACAACGCGAGGCGGTTCCAGGAGGCGCAATCGCTCATCCGCGCGCTGGAGCGGACCAACGCCGAGCTCGACCAGTTCGCGTACGTGACGAGCCACGACCTGAAGGCGCCCCTCCGGGGCATCGCGAGCCTCGCCCAGTGGATCGAGGAGGACCTCTCGGACAAGCTCACCGCGGACACGCGCCATCAGATGGAGCTCCTGCGCGGGCGCGTGCGCCGCATGGAGGCCTTGATCGAGGGGATCCTGGCCTACTCCCGCGCGACGAGGTTCCGCCAGAAGCCGGAGAGCGTCGACCTCGAGAGGCTGGCGAGGGAGGTGGTCGAGCTCATCGCCCCGAGGCCGCCCGCGCGGGTGACGCTCGACGTGCCGCCGGCGACCCTGCGGACCTACAGGGTGCCCTTGCAACAGGTGCTCATGAACCTCATCACGAACGGCCTCAAGCACGCGGGCCGCGAGGACGCGGCGGTCTCCGTGTCCGCCCGGGAGCAGGGCGACAGGGTCGAGGTCTCCGTGTCCGACAACGGGCCTGGGATCGCGCCTGCGTTCCAGGAGAAGGTGTGGGGGATGTTCCAGACGCTGCAGGCGAGGGACAAGGTGGAGAGCACGGGGATCGGCCTCGCCATCGTGCGAAAGATCGTGGAGAGCCGCGGCGGGCGGGCGTGGGTCGAGTCGGACGGCAAGAGCGGCGCGACGTTCCGGTTCACGTGGCCCAGGAGGGAAGAGGCGGAGGGCGCCGCGTAGCGGTCGCGCCCGCCGAGCTGCCCGGGAGCGCGCTTCCAGCGACGGCGTCGGGGGACGAGGTGCTCAGTTCGAGGGCTTCGGCATCTGGAACACCACGGCTTCCTCTTCGGCTTCCACGTTGTTGATGTTCCAGTAGATGGACCCGCAGTCGACGGCGATCTCGAAGAAGTACGGCTGCCCGGTCGCGAGGGTGACCGTGTCCCCCATGCCGAGGTGCGCCCTCCGCACCTCGCCTTTCCCCTCGCTGTTCATGTAAACGGTCCAGTAGACGAACTCGTCGTCCACCGCGAGCGACTTGGCGACGGCCTGAGCGTCGACCGTGGTGGTGAAGGGCGGGGCGCTCGGCGCCGCGCTCGTCGCCTTGGACTGGACCGCGCCGTTGGTGTCGGTCACCCAGTGCACGACGCCGTTGGCGAGGACGAGCACGGTCGGGTTGCCGTTCGCCTCCGCGAAGACCTCGGCGGTCTCGCCGAGCGGATCCTTCGTCTTGCGCAGGATCTGGCGCGACCAGTAGTTGGACCAGTAGACGTGGGTCGCGTCGACGGCGACGCCGATCGGGTGGTCGTCGGAGGCGACCAGCTCCGCGACGGCCTGGCTGCCGTCGGCCTTGGCCCGCCAGACCGCCGGGGGCGTCTGCGTCGCCCAGTAGACGCTGTCGCCGAAGGAGGTGATCCGGCTGAAGGCCGTGACCGCCGGATCGCCGTTCTCCTGCAGGGGGACCTGCGCGATCTGGATCGGGCTGGAGCTCGGCGGCTCGATGGAGATCCCCAGCACGTCTCCGTTGCTCCAGTTGGTCCACGAGAGCTGCCCGCCCGAGTAGGTGATCCAGGCGGTATCCCCGAAGCCGAGGGTGCCCGGGAGCGTACGTGCGGCCCCGCCGTCCTTCGGGATGGCGACGATGGCCTGGTTGTTGGCCATGAGCACGAGATCCCGGGTGACCGCCATGCCCTTCGCGTTGGACCCGAGCTCCCCTGGCATCTGCGTGACGGGGCACTCCCCCGCGGCGCAGTTCGACGGGGGGCACGAGGGCGTGCCGCCGGCGCCATCGCCACCGTTGCCGCCGGTGCCATCGCCGCCATCGCCGCCATCGCCGCCGTCGCCGCCGCCCGACGTCGTCTGGGCAGAGCCTCCGTCACCAGGTCCGGTGCTCGTCGTCGTCGAGGAAGCGGAGGAAGCCCCCTCCGTGCCAGGCTCGATGCCGAAAATGAGATTGCAACCGGTGCCCGTCGCCGCGAGCGCGAGGAGGGCGCAGGGCAAAGCGATCTTGCTGTGCATGATGGAGTGTATACATCCCCGGCCACGCCCCCGGCGATCGCGGGCCACTGTCCAGGGGCGACGCTTCCGTGCGACACCCGCGCTCACGCGAGCCGTCGGAGCTGCTCCAGCCGCCGCCGCGGCTCGATGTCGCGCCGCTTGATCTTCCCGGTCCTGAGCTCCTCGTAGGGCCCGCACACCGGCCGGTAATCGCACTGCGCGCACGCCCCCTCCGCCGGCATCGGCAGGAGGGCCGCCTTGTCGATCGCGTCTCCGATGATCCCCGCCACCTGGGCGGCCGCGTCGCGCGCCCGCGCGTCCAGGTAGATCGGCACCTCCGTGAACCCGCCGGCGGAGGTGCAGTAATAGAGCCGCCCGGACTCGACCTGCGTGCCCGGGGGCATGAGCTTCTCCAGCGCGAGCGCGTAGAGGACCGGCTGGAGCGTGCCGCCGCCGCTCACGACCGCGTCGCGCGGCGCCCGCGCCTTGCCCGTCTTGTAGTCGGTCGCCCGCATCGCGCCCCACACGCTCCGCTCGACCAGGTCGATCGAGCCCCGGAGCCGGACGCCGCAGTCGAGCTCCACGGGCGCGTCCGAGCTCCCCGGATCGCGGGTGGCGAGGCGGCGCGGCAGCCCGAACGACAGCTCGAAATGGATCGGCTCCCAGTCGCGGTCCTCCGCGGCGCGCCGCAGCCACTCCCGGAGGTCGGCCCGCACCGACGCGATGCCGTCGTCCCAGACGCGCCGGATCGCCGGCGCGAGCTCGTCCGCGTAGCGCGCGGCGACGCGGTCGAGCGCCCGATCGAGCTCGGCCCGGGCCTCGTCGAGCGCTGGCAGGCCGAGCGGCAGCTTGCCCGCGTCGCGCAGGGCGACCAGCACCTCGTAGAGCACGTCGTGGACGAGCCGGCCGCGCTGGAGCGGGTCGAGCTCCTCGATCGCCTCCGGTGCCGGGCGCGGGGCGAGCTTGTGCACGGCGTAGAGGAAGAAGCGGTAAGGGCACGCGGCGAAGTGCTGGAGGGCGGTCGGCGAGAACGACCTGCGCCCGAACGCGTGCTTCGCGAGCGCCTCGCGCGCCTCCGCGATCGGCTTGAACAGCCCGTCGGCGCTCGTCCAGCCCGGGATCCAGCGCCGCGCGCGGAACCGGAGCGCCCGCGCGAGGTGGGGGTTGGCGTTGAGCAGGTAGCGCGCGGTGCCGACCGTCTGCGCCTCCGGCAGGCTGAAGAGCGTCTCGAGGAGCGCGAGGTCGTGCTCGGCCGCGTCGATGGCGTCCTCGGGCCGCGCGGGCGCGGGCCAGCCGATGCGCGCGGCGCCGCCCTGCTCGGCGCGGCGCTCGAGCTCCCCGAAGCCGGGCAGCCTGCCCTCGGCCGCGCGCAGGAGCTCGAGGCCGTAGAACGAAGGCACCCGAGGCCGGGACTGATCCATGTCCACGCGCGGGTACGACACGACGAGCCGCTGGCGGGCCGCGCCGACCGCGAGCCGGAGCGCGAGGCGCTCGCGCGCCACGCGGTCGTCGCTCGTGTCGAGGCCCGAGTCGCCCCCGGCGATCGTCCGGCGGAGGGCGTCGCGGAGGATCGGGTCCTCGGTGACCTTCTGCGGGAAGATCCGCTCGGCGAGCCCGGGGACGAAGACCACGTCGAACGAGCGCCCGCGGGCGCCCTCGATGGGCGAGACGAAGAGGCGCCCGTCGCGGCGGGCGGCCGGGGGCAGCACGAGGTCGGTGAGGCGGCACGCGAGGCAGAGGCGGATCTCGCCGAGGTCCACCGGGCCGACGTGGGCCATCGGCGCGAGCTCGGCGAGCACGGCGAGCACGCGCTCGGGCCGCCGGAGCGCGCGCGTCGCGAGGGCCGAGAGGCGGCGCTGCCACTCGCCGAAGGTCGCGCGCTCGCCCGGGCCGGGCAGCGCCGCGAGCAGCGGCAACGCGAAGGCGCGGAGGGCCGAGAGGTCGGCGAGCGTCCGCGCGATGCGCGCGGCGTCGCGGTCCTCGGGGGCGCGGGAGAGCGAAAGCCGGAGCTCCCGCTCGAAGCCCGAGAGCCGCGCCTCCCACCGATCGAGCCCGCCGATCACCGCCGCGTCGACGAGGATGCGCTCCCAGCGCCGCGGGGCGCGCAGGGTGCCGTCGTGCACCGGGGCGTCGGGGCCCTGGGCTGTCGGATCGGGGTTCGGGGCTGTCGGATCGAGGTTTGAGGCTGTCGGATCGGGGTTTGGAGCTGTCGGATCGAGGTTTGGGGCTGTCGGATCGGGGTTTGGGGCTGTCGGATCGGGGCTCTGGACTGTCGGATCGGGGTTGGGGGTTGTCCGACCGGGGTTGGGGGTTGTCCGATCGGGGTCGGGGGCTGTCCGATTGGGGTTCTGGGCGGCCGGACTGAAGCTTTTCCCTGGCGGATCGAACCCGAGATCTTCCCCCGCCATCTCGTCGTCCGGCGGCGCCTCGTCGAAGCCGCCGCGCAGGAGCTCGGGGAAGAGGTCATCGTCCGGCGGCACCCAGCGGTCGGCCTCGGGCGGGGCCGGCGGCGGCTCGCCCGCGGGCGTCGCGTCGGGGACCTGCCCGAGCGAGAGGTACTCCGCGAAGCGCGACGCCGACAGGTGCTCGGCGGCGCACGCGAGCAGCGCGAGCAGCGCGCGGCCCGCCGGGTCGGGCTGCACCGAGCCCTGCGCGAAGTGCGCAGGGATCCCGGCCCGGCGCAGCGCCTCGACGAGGTGCGCGCGGTACTGCTCGGGCGCGCGCAGGAGGATCGCCATCCGCTCGAACGGCACGCCGCGCGCGGCCTCGCGCAGCGCGATGCGCGCGAGCTCCACGCACTCCCGGCTCTCGCCGGGCGCGGAGAGGATCTCGACCTCGTCGCCGAGCCCGGGGGCCTCGTCGGTCAGCGGGTCGAACAGGTGCTCCTGCAGACGCGCGAGCGAGGTGCTGGGCGCGACCGGCGGCGGCTCGTCGCCCGCGCCGTCGTCGGCGCCGTCGTCCACGCCATTGCCCGCGCCGGCGCCGTCGTGCGCGGCGGAGACCGCGGTCAGCGAGACCCGCCGCGGCGGCGATCGGAGCGCCGCCTGCAGGTGGCGCAGCGACGCGGCGTCGCCGGCCGGAACGGTGGCGAGCGCGTCCGGCGAGCGCGCGGCGACGGCCTCGAGGAGCTCGCGCTCCAGCGCGAACCGCACGGGCAGGTCGAGAAGGAGCATCGGCAGCCCGAGCAGCGGGTGGCGCGAGCGGGGGTCGCCGTCGTCTGCGGCCCGGGCGCGCTCGGCCGCGAGGCGCAGGACGATCGCGCGATCGGCGAGCCCCGCGTCGTCCAGGGCGGCGTCGAACGCGTGGGCGATGCGGTCGAGATCGGCCGGCGCGAGCGCGTCCGGCGCGACGCCGGAGAGCCGCGCTTCGTCGAGCGTCCGCGCGACGGCGCGCGGCAGCCCGGGTCGATCCGCGACGCGGGCGAAGCGGCCGAGCAGCCCGTCCTGCGCGAGCCCGTCGAGGGTGCGCGCGCAGAGGGCCTCGATGGCGAGCGCGCTGGCCGGGACGAGGCCGCGCTCGGCGAGCGCCGGCATCGCGAGCGCGGCGGCGAGGCGCCCCAGGGTCAGCCGGTGCCAGCCGAAGGTGGCGCGGCGGCCGCGGATCGACGCGCGGGCGAGCTCGCTCACGGCCTCGACCGAGGCGCCGACGAGGAGCACGCGCTCGGCGGGGCGCCGGCGGCGCAGCCAGCCCACGGCCCGATCGAGGCGAGCGGCGGCGCTGGGGGAGGTGATGACGGCGTGGGGCACGGGGTGGCTCGAGAGGCGGCAGAGGCCGCGGGGAGGTGATGAGCGACGCTTACGAGCTCGGCAGTCTGCCGTTGGCTGGCATCGCTCAGCTCAGGTCCGGGAGCACATCTTCGATCGATGCAGCGACGATGGCCCGTTCATGCCACCGTTCCAGGAGCTCAGGATCCTTCTCGAGCAGGATGCGCTTGCGCAGGATGTCCGGTACGGCGATGCCGCGAACCCGGAGCGCAGTCAGCACCGCACGCGCCGCCTCCTCGGCGCGCCCTTGGTTCCGCCCCTCGTCGCGGAGCTGCTGCGTGTACTCCTCGAACCAAGCCCGGATCGCTGCGCTCACATCGTCCTCCTCGTCGGTTGTCGGCTCCTGTTGGTCGAGCCCGAAGTGTAACAGCAGCGGCACGGCGACGCTCTTCTCCCAGGCATCGCGGGGCAACGCCGCCAGATCCGCCACCGCTTCGCGAAAGCGGCGGCCCGAGCCGAGCAGCCGCAGCAGAAGGGTCGAACGCGTCCGGGGCAGCCCGGAAGGCAGAGCAAGTCGTGTGGAAATATTTGTCGGCCGCACGAGATTTCCGGTCGGCTGTGGGGAATGAGCACGACGCGCAGCTCAGGGCCTTCCAGGCCAGTACCTGACGACCACGTGACAGTCGTCGACCTGCCACCCCTTGGTGGCATCCCAGCGCAGCTTGAACACCTCCCCGCTGGCGTCGAACTCGTCGTCGTATTCGCCCGCGTCGAGCTGCAGCAGCTCCGCGTCCGGGCCCGCGCGGCGGAACGCCACCACCTGGAGCCGCGCGCTGTCGCCGGGCGAGTAGCGGAGCGAGGCCTCCGAGAACGCCCCGAGCTCCGTTAACGGAACTCCCACCTTGGTGCAGCCTCTCTTCGTGAACGGCTGCAGCTCCCCTATCTCCGGGAAGCCAGCGACGCGGACGGATGGCCTGAGAAACCATCCGAGCGCAAACGAAACGACGGCGACACCGAGGACCAGGAGGTAGCGCATTTTTGCGGATTGGAAGGAGGTATGCACGTCGTGTCCCGATGGGCTCAAGGCGTCTCTCTCGGTGGGATCAACCCCAGCATGGCCCCGGAACGAGGCTCGATGGGACGTCAGCGGCGGCGGGGGGTGAAGCGGACGAACAGCCCTTCCGGCTTCATCGTGAACCCGAGGAGCTCCTTCACGGGCCGCGCCGGGTCGACCAGCGATACATCGAAGTCGCGCGCGACCATGGCGCCCACCATGGCGCTCTCGACCATCGAGAGCGCGCGCCCGGGGCAGACCCGCGGGCCGCTGCCGAAGGCGAGGGCGGCGCGCGGGTCGTGCTTGCCGGCGCCCGCCGGCCGCGGGGTCAACCAGCGCTCGGGCATGAACGAGGCCGCGTCGTGGAAGTGCTCCTCCTTCAGGGCGATCTGCCGCGTCAGCAGGATCATCCGCGTCCCCGCCGCGAGCCGCAGCGAGCCGACCACCGTGTCCGCGCAGGCTTCCATGAACAGGATCGGCGCCGCGGACTTCAGGCGCAGCGTCTCCTGCGCCACCGCCCCGAGATAGCGCAGCCGCTGCGCGTGCTCCGGGCTCTCGGGCAGGTCCGCGTCGCCGAGCTCGGCGTCGACCTCGGCCCGCATCCGTGCTTGCACGTCCGGGCGCAGGGCCATGAAGTGGAGCATCCAGGCCATCGTGTCGGCCGTCGTGTCCTCCCCCGCGAGCAGCAGCGTGAGCACGTTGCCGAGCACCTCCTGCTCCGACAGCCGCGCCTTCGGGTCGTCGGCGTCGCGCGCCACGAGCAATGCCTCCAGCAGCGAGCGAGGCGCCGCGGCCCGCGCCGGATCCCTGTCGAGCTCCGCGCGCGTCGTCCGGAGGATGCCCAGCATCCGCGTGCGCACCTCCGAGAGCGCCTGATCGAGGGCCCGATCGGCGGGCAGCTTGACGTGCCGCCAGTACGGAAATGGCGCGAAGACGCGGCGGTTGAGCGCCGCGAAGACCGTCTCGAGCTGGTGCGACAGGGGGTCGGTGCCGCGCTCGATGAGGTTCATGTCGAGGCCGAACGCCACCGCGGTGGTGACATCCACCGTGTAACGGGCGAGGTCTCGCCGCGCGTCGACCGGCGCCCCCCGCGCGGCCGAGGCGCGCCATCGCTCCCGGAGCCGGCGGGTGATCGTGGAGAGCGTGCCGTGGCTCTCGCGCAGCTGCCCGGCGGTGAACGCGCTCATCACGAGCCGCCGCTGCCGCGTCCACTGGTCGCCCTCGGCCGAGAAGACGCCGCCGAAGCCCATCTCGTCGATGAGCTCCTGCAGCGGGCTCCAGCGGCGGAACTCCTTCGGCCTCTCGCGCAGGATGCGCTGGACGAGCTCGGCGCTGCCGACGACGACGACCGGCGCGCGGCCGAGCCAGAAGGTGTAGAGATCCCCATACTTGCGGTTCCAGCCCTCGAGCGTGAGGTGGAACTGGGTCGGCCGGATCTCGAGGAGGTTGCCGAGCAGCGGCAGCCTCCGCGGTCCTGGCAGCGTCGATAGATCGCTCACGCCCGCTGAAGGGGCGACTTCTGCTCTGGCGGTCTCCATGGTCTCCTTTCGAGAGAGCGAAAGCGGCCAGCGCCGGCGCCGCCGCGGTCAAGGTGCAACGTAGCTCGTCCTGGCGTGTGCGTGGGCGCTCGCCGGCGCGCCGCCTTCGTCACGCGCCGGCATCGCGAGCGCGGCGGCGAGGCGCCCCTGGGCGAGCCGGCGCGTGACGAAGGTGCGCGGCGGCCGCGGATCGACGAGCGGGCGAGCTTGCCGACGGCCGCTGCCCCGCCCCCGGTCCTCCGCTATCGTGGCATCGGAGAGCGCGCGAGGGCCGCGACCGCGGCGCCATGGGCCGCGACCGCGGCGCCATGCCCTCTCCGGAGCGGAGCGAACGTCCGCGCCGTCCCTCCTGCGGTGCTCGCCCCGACGAGATCCCCCCGCTCGCGCGCCATTCCAGGACTCCCCGCCGCGCCCCGCGGCCGACTCGCGCGCTCGCCGAGCATGGCGCTGGCACTGCGCTTGTTATGCCCCCCGCGCGCCCGCGGGTCCGAGCGGCGCCGAACCGCGGGCGCCTCCGCAATCCGCCGCTCTGGACACCATTTCTGGACGGAAAGGTTGCAGTATGAAGAATGCCATCCCGATCGCGATCCTGTGCCTCGGCGGGCTCGGCTGCGCGGACGCACCTCCCGCGGGCGATGGCGAGCAGCCATTGCTCACGTCCCGGCAGCGCATCGTTGGAGGCGCTGTGGACACGACGCACGCCTATGTCGTGGGCGTGGGCAATCGGAACCGGGCGTACTGCAGCGGGACCGTCATCTCGCGGCGCACCGTGATCACCGCGGGACACTGCCACGGCGCGCTCACGCGCGTCTTTTTCGGCCCGACCCTCGGGCGGCGGTCGGAGAGCGTGCGGATCGAGACGTCGCGGAGGCACCCCGCCTTCGATCCCGCAAGCCTCCAGAACGACCTTACCCTCCTCGAGCTGGAGAGCGACGCGCCCGTGCAGCCCGCGCCCCTCCTGCGCGAATCGATGGAGAATACCACCTGGTACGTCGGGCCGGACTACACCTTTGTCGGTTACGGTGTTTCCGACGGCGTCGCGGGGACAGGGTTCGGCATGCGCCGCGCCGTGACGTTCCCTATCGTGGCCGTCGGCCCCGCCCAGGTCGGCGGGACGCCGGGGACGATCGACGCGACCCAGTTCTATTACCAGGTCCCCGACATGAACACGTGCGCCGGCGACTCCGGAGGTCCGGCGTTCCTCGTGCGCGGGGGCGTCGAGCGCCACGCCGGCGTGACCTCGTTCGGCGACGACCCCTGCACGCTGGACGGGGTGCAGGCGCGCACCGATCTCGACCAGATATCTCAGTTCATCCAGCCGACGATCGACGAGTTCGAGGCGGACAACCCGTGCCGCGCGGACGGCCTCTGCGAGGCGGCGTGTGACGTCGGGCCCGAGATCGTCGACCCCGATTGCGCCGATCTCCACTGCGGCCAAGATGGGGTGTGCGCCCTCGCCTGCGCGTTCCCGGCCGACCCGGACTGCGCGCTCCGCGCCGGCGTGCAGGTGCGATGACGGGACAGGTGAAGGCCAGCGGGCGCCGGCCGCGCGCCGCGCCGCGAGGCGGAGCTCAGGGCGTGTCGGCCGGGTCCGCCGGGTCGCTGCCGGCGCTCCGCTCGTCGCCGTCGAGGAAGCCGTCCTCGTCGCGATCGAGGCCGATGCGGTAGCCCGAGCCCGGCGGCGTGCACGTGTAGGTCAGGGGTCGCCCCGTCGCGAGGGCGATCTGGCGGAGCACCGCGTCCGGGATCGGCGGCAGCGCCATCCGGTCGGCGACGAACTGCCCTGCTCCGGTGTGAAGGAAGCCGATCTCCTGCAAGGTCAGGTGGCTCTTCGCCACGAGATCACACTCGCCGGCGTCCGCCCTGGCGATCAGGAGATCGACGCGCGGATCGGCGGCGGCCTGGTTGCCGGTCGTGAGCGTGACCTGCTGGCCGACGATCGGCGCGACGTTCGAGTCGAAGGCGAGCAGGAACGACTCGAGCTGCCGGCGGACCGCGTCGCCCGCCGGCGAGTCCGGCAGGCCGTTCGGGTTGTCCGGGAAGGTGCCGAACTGGTTGGTGAAGCCGGTGAACGGCGAGAAGCCCATCCCGCGGAAGAACCGGAACAGCGTGTCGAAGCTGCCGTCGTGCAGGAAGCCGAACCCCCGCACCTGGTCGCCCTTGGGATCGTTGTCGCCGGGCAGGATGCCGAACAGCGGGGCGGCCATCCCGAACATCCCGACCTTCTGGTACATGTTGCGCAGGTGCGGCGTCTTGATGAGCTGCGGCTGGAAGTCGAACGTCATGTTGCCGTTCGCTCCGAAGAATCCCGGCTTGTCGACGCCGGGATTGCCCTCCGGATCGAGGACGTGACAGCCATTGCAGATGGCGGTGCCGTCCAGGTTGCCGCTCACGAAGGTGTCGCGCCCGGCCTGCTGATCCGGCGTGAGCGAGTTGTCCAGGCGGCGGATCGGGTTGGGCGGATAGGTCACCTGCAGGATGAAGTCCGCGAACGCCTCCATGGAAGCGGCCGGGATCGGGCCGCTCCGGCCGAGGAGGTCGGTGAAGCCGGCCTGGAACTTCATGAACGCGGCGCGCTCGTCGAACGAGCCGCTGTCCGGCTGCGCGGTGGGCGCGTCGTTGCCGCCGGTGCGATCGCCGCGCCAGTGCATGGGGCCGTGGTTGGCCATGCCGCGCAGGCTCTGGGTCGTGGTCGGGCCCTTCATCGGGTGGAACTCCTGGGGCATCGGCTGCTGCGTGAAGAGGTTGAGCAGCGGGCCGACGAAGGGGCCCGGGTTGGTCGTGACCGGCTCGTCCGGATTGCCGAGATCCCACCCGAGGCTGTCGAAGTCGCCGAAGATATGGCAGCTCGCGCACGAGGAGTCGCCGTGCGCCGAGCTCGTGCGCGCGTCGTAGAGGAAGCTCCGCCCGAGCGCGACGCTCGGCGGCTCGGGGCTGTACATCGCGACGTGCGCTGTCTCGGCCCGGGTCGCGGTGTCGACGATCGAGATGGAGTTGTCGAAGCGGGTCAGCACGAACAGCTGGCCTCGCGCCTCGTCGAGCGCGAGCCCCGACGGGCCGCCGCCGCTCACCTCGATGTGGTCGGAAGCGTCGGGCACGAACGTGTCGCTCTCGAGCGCGGCCGTGCCGAGAACGCCGACCTTGCTCGACCCGAGCGCGGCCACGTAGAGCGTCGCGCCGTCGCTGGTGACGGCCATGTCGACCGGCTGGGCCAGGCTCGCCTCGCTCTCGGCGTTCGGCGTGGGGGCGCAGCAGGCCGAGTAATCGATGTGTTTGTTGAGGTGCCGCGGCGCGACGCGCGGGGGGGCGTTGCCGGGGCGGAGCACCGTGATCCGGCTCTCGTGGAGGTGGCCCCGCAGGCTCTGCCCCGCGAAGACGCCGGGGCCCTCGAACCGCTGCTCGTTCCGCGCGTCGGTGTTGGAGACGTAGACCTTCCCGTTCACCGGGTTGACGACCATGTTGAAGAGGATCGTCCCGACGCCGGTGAAATGGCCCGAGGGCCCGGCGATCGGCCGCGGGGGGGTCGCCATGGCGTTGATGGCGAACACGTCCTTGTCGGGCAGCGAGAGCCGCACCGTGTCGTCCCAGGTGCGGCCAAGCTCGTCGACCCAGTGCGCGCCGTCGAACTTCACGATGAGGCTGACCTCGGGCGCCGGGTCGCCGAACGCGTTGGTCATCGGGCCCGGCGAGCCGCCGTTCGCCGCGCCGCCGTCGGGCACGAGCAGCTCGGTGACGACGGTGCTCCGGTTGCCCGAGTGGAAGCCGGCGGCGTAGACGCGCGCGCCGTCGGGCGTGGCGGCGAGCGCGCGCGGCGTGTCGGTGAAGAGGGTGAGGATCGCGAGCGGCTCGCCGCCGAGCGACGAGCCCAGGTGGTTCGCGTCGAACACCCAGACGTCGGCCCGGCCCACGCCCGGCGTGGTGAGCTCGGGATCGTTCGGGTTGTTCTGGCCGCGGTGCGCCGCCGTGATGAACGCGCGGCGCCGCCCGGGGCCCGCAAATACGATGTCTCTCGGCTCATCGCCCACGAGCAGCGTGCGCTCGACGCGGCCGCCGTATCCGCCAGGGGACAGCTCGACGACGCTGACGCTGTCGGACAGGTGGTTCACGACCCACACCTCGGTGTCGCTCCGCGCCGCCACGGCGACCGGATCCAGCCCGACCGGTATCGAGCTCCGGTGGACCAGCGCGCCGTGCTGGACGCGGAAGACCTCGAGGCGGCCATCCGGCGTGTTGAGCGCAAAGAGCAGGTTTCCGCCGGGAGAGAGCGCGAGCGGGCGCACCTGCCCGCTCTCGAAGAGCGTGTAAGACGGCTCGGCCAGGGCGGGGGCGCTGGCCGCGAGGACAAGAGACGACGCCGCGGCGGACAAAAGGCCGCCAGCGACCCTTCGCAGGGCGAACGATGACTTCATATGACCTCCTCGAGAAAGCGACTTCAGGCGATCGGGGATCGAGTGATCATTCAACAACTAACACGGACACGCTCTTTGGGGATCCAGGAAAGAGCATTTATGTTTCAATGTTGAAATGCGCGCGGCGCACGTCGTACACCGCCTCACGATCATGACCCTTTTCAGGGGTGCAGCGCGTCATGAGGCAAGCATTGAATGGCGACGCGCGCAGCCCACCGGCGCACCCGAGCGACGGGTGGTGAGCCCATGTGCGTTCTGCGCCGGCCGCGGAGCGCGACGCTACTTCTTCGCCGTCACGTACCGGAAGTCGCACCGCTCGGCGCCCGTGCCGAGGGTGCCCGTGCGGTGGAGCTCGATGCCGTGGAGCTCTTTCACCTTGAGGTCGTCGAGGCGGCAGATCATGGGGACGATCTCCGGCGCGCCGTGCCGCCGCGCGAACGCCACGATCGGGCACGCGCGCACGTCGAAGGCCAGGAGCGCGCCGGTGCCGCTGGCCTCGTCGAAGCGGATGCCCTCCGGCTCGTCCGCGCGCAGGCTCATCATGAGCAGGCTCCGCGCTGGTTTCAGCCGGAACATCACATCCATGGCGGCGCCGAGGAGCGGGCTCCGGTTCAGCTGCTTGCGGTAGAAGGCCAGCAGCATGTCCTCGGCGATGCGCAGGGCCGGCTCCCGATCCACGCCGAGGTCGTGCAGGAGCGCCTGGTAGATCGCGAGCACCGGCGGGCCGAGCTCGAAGAGCTTGCGATTCGTGCTGCTCCGGAACTGCGGCATCGTCGCCTCCAGCGCGAGATACCGCTGCTTGGCGTGCGTGTGGAGCTCCGCCGCACACGCTTCGCCGAGCTCGCGAGTCGCGATGACTCGGCCTTCCGCAAGGATCTGTGCGAGACGTTCGGACGGCGACGACATGCTGGAAATTTACCACATGCGGCGCCGCGGCAAGCCTCCTTGTGGGAGCTCTTTGATCGGAGTGGCCGGCTGAAGTGGCCTGCTGGCCGGCCAATCGACTGGCCGGCCAGCAGGCCAGTCCGATCAGCGGGCGGAGCCTGTTCCAGCCGGCCTGTGCGGCCAGAGGGTCAGCGATGCTCCTGCGATCGGGGGAGTTCGGTAGGGACGCAATATGGCTCTGCCGGGATGCGCGGAGCACTGGACAGGGCGTCTGGTGAAATGAGGCAGAAACCTCTCAGCAACAGGCCCAGTCGGCTCCCGGGCGGCGATGCGCTCGCGGGCTCGGCAGGAGCCGGGCGTCCGCCTGTGCGGCGCTACGGCGCTGCCGGTCCCCACAGCCCGGGCACGCGCGTCCCGCAGGAAGGGCACGCGCCGCCGGAGAGGAGGACCTCCTGCGTCTCGTAGTTGAACCGCCGCACAACGACCTCGTGGCAGGCGGGGCAGCGTGTATGCGAGAGCTCACGGACGCGGTCGGCCACGTTGCTGACGTAGACGTACTTCATCCCCCGCGCGTAGGCGACGCCCGCCACGTCCACGAGGAACGCCGGGTCGGTCGTCATGCGATCGCGCATCTTGTAACGCGGGTAGAAGGCGTTGAGGTGCCAGGGGATGTCGGGGTCGACCCCGGCGATCTCGGCGCCGAGGGCGCGGAGGCCGGCCGCCTTGTCGTTGAAGCCGGGGACGACGAGCGTCACGACCTCGACCCAGTAGCCGAGGCGCCGGGCCTCGCCGATCGCCGCGAGCACCGGCTCGACGCGGCCGCCGAGCGTCCGGTATTGATCCGCGCTCCACCCCTTCAGGTCGACGCGGAACACGTCGGCGACCGGGCGCATGTACGCGAGCGCCTCGGGCGTCGTGTTGCCATCCGAGATGAGCGCCGTGACGAGCCCCCGCCGCTGCGCCTCGGCGAAGACGGCGCGCGCCCACTCGGCGGTGATCATCGGCTCGTTGTAGGCGCTCGCGAGCACCCCGCAGCCCGCCGCGACGGCCACCTCGACGAGATCCGCGGCGCTGATGTCGATGGGCTCGCCGTCGCCCTCCGGCTCGCGGAGGGCCTGGGAGACCTTCCAGTTCTGGCAATAAGGACAGCGCAGGTCGCACCCGAACATCCCGAAGGTGAGGGACCTCGCGCCGGGGCGCACATGGAAGATCGTGTTCGTCTCGACCGAGCGCACGTAATGGCGCGCGACGTAGCCGAACGGGACGCGCAGCTCGCCGTCCTTCTCGAAGCGGATCCCGCACGCGCCCGCGCGCCCCGGCGCGAGGACGCAGCGGTGCGCGCACGCGGTGCACCGGAGATACCCCTGCTCGGGACCGGGCTCGTAGAGCGCGCCCGGCACGGTGCGGCGGGCGAGCTTCGCCGTGAGGGGCTCGCCCATGGCGCCGCCCTCGCCAGGCCCGGCCGCGGCGCGCTCGCACGCGGGCTCGTTCGCGGCGCCGCGCACGAGGTCCTCCACGCGGACGTGCGGGCGGGCGTCCGGATCGCGCGCGTCGAGCGGAGCGTCGATCGCGGCTTTCGGGGCGCTGCGTCCGTTCGTCTCCATGGGAGAGCGGGCATCGCTAGCATCGCAGCCGCCAAAAACAAGGGCCTTGTGGTGCGGTGGCGTGGCGGTACAGCTGGGCAGCGGCGCGGTAGGGCAGCGGCGCTGCGGCGGGCAGCGGCGCGGTAGGGCAGCGGCGCTGCGGCGGGCAGCGGCGCTGCGGCGGGCAGCGGCGCTGCGGCGGGCAGCGGCGCGGTAGGACAGCGGCGCTGCGGCGGGCAGCGAGGTGGGCCGGCGCGGGAGCGCTCTTGTCAGGCCGGCAGCGCGCCAGCGCCCTGCGCGAGCCGATCGAGCTCGTCCTGACCGAGCTCGCGCTCGCCGGCGAACGCGATCCCCACGACGGCGCGCACGCTCGCGGAGGCGTCGCGCACGGGCAGCGCCACCGCCGCCTGCGCCGCGACCGCCCTGGCCCCGGGCCGCACGTCGCCGGACGTGTCCGTCTGCAGGTTGCACGTCTGCACGGGCTGGTCGCGCTCCCAGGCGAGTCCGGCCATCCCCTTGCCCCGCGGGACGCGGCGCGTGATCTCCTGCACCTTCTCGGGGATGTTCACGGCGGCGGCCAGCGCGAGCGCATCGCCCTCGACGAGGTGCACCGTGCCAGCGATACCCCCGTTGTCGGCGACGAAGCTCCGAAGCCACGGCTCCAACGACTCTCGGCGCGCATGCATGCTCGCACCTTCGGCCGTCGCGGGGCCTGCGTCAACCCGGGGCAGCTCGCGGGACGCGCCGGATTTGTCAGGCCTCGTCCTTCACCCGCTTGGGCCAGCGCACGATGAAGGTGGCTCCTGCGCCGGGGCGCGACGAGACGGACACGCTCCCTCCGCGGCTCTGCACGATCTTCTTCACGACGGAGAGCCCTATCCCGGTGCCTTCCACCTTGTCGCGCGACTCGAGCGTATGAAAGAGATCCCAGATGCGCTCGTGGTACTCGGGCGCGATGCCGGGCCCGTTGTCGCTCACGGCGAACTCGACGTAGGCACCGGCGTCCTCCCACGTCACCTCGACGCGCGCGTCGCTGCAGCGCGCGTGCTTCAGGGCGTTGCTGATGAGGTTCTGGAACACCTGCTGCATCGGGACGCGCTCCGCGGCGATCGTCGGCATCCCGGGCGCGATGTCGACCCGGGCCCCCTCGGGCGGCGAGAGCAGCTCGACGACCTCCGCGAGCAGATGGCCGGTGTCGACGCTGACCACGTCGCCGCGCAGGCGCCCTGCCGCGAGTAATGGAGGATCCCGTCGATGAGCGCCTCGAGGCGGCGCACGCGCCCGCGCAGGAGGTGGATGTACTCCTGCGTCGCGCCGTCCAGCTTCCCCGCAAGCGACTCCTCGATCCACTCGGACAGGTTCGCGATCCCCCGGAGGGGCGCCTTGAGGTCGTGCGAGGTGACGTAAGCGAACTGGTCGAGCTCCTGGTTCGTCTTCGCGAGCGCTGCGATGAGCTCCTCTCGGTGCTGGCTCAGCTGCTCGATGCGGCGCCGCGCGAGCACCTGATCGGTGATCTCGAAGCCGACGACCATGAGTAGCTTGCTGTAGGTGGCGGGAGAAGGGCAGAAAAACAACGTGTTTTGGTTGCCCGGGTGATCCGCCGCACCGCGGAGAGGCCGGCGCGCCGGCGCCGTTCACGGCGGCGCGTCGAGCACCGCGCGCAGCGCCCGGCGCGCCACGTCGGGCGAATAGCCCTGGCGCGCGAGGAAAGCATAGAGCTTCTGCCGTTGCTCCGCCGGAGCGAGCCCCGAGAGCGAGCGGAGCTTCTTGCGCGCCGCCCGCTCGGCCACGGCGGACTCGTCCGTTCCCTCCTCGGCCATGACCTGCCGTATGGCCGCGTCCGCCACGTCGCGCGAGACGCCTTTGCGGGCGAGGTCCTGCTCGATCCTGCGGCGCGACCGGGGCTTGCCCACGATGCCGGAGCGCGCCTTGGCCTCCGCGAAGCGCGCGTCGTCGAGCAGCCCGCTCGAGGTGAGGCGCTCGATCGCGGTCGTCACGTGCTCCCTGGGCTCGCCCTTCTCGATCAGGCGCTTCTCCAGCTCCCTGGCCGATCGCGCACGGAACGACAGGAGCCGCAGCGCCCGCTCGTAGGTCTTCTGCGCGGCCTCGCCGGCCTTTCGCGGCGGCTCTGCCGCGGCCCCGGGGCTCTCCTGGCCGGGGGTCAGGCCGGCGGCGGCCTGCTCGGGCACCGTGGCGAAGGGGACCCCATCCACCAGGATGACGACGTGGCCAGGCTTGTCAGGCGAGGGGGCGATTCCCGTGATGATCGGCATGCACGAGGGACGATGGCGCACCCCGCGCGGACCGCAAGCGCCAGCTCACCCCGCCTGCTCCCGGCCGCGGCGGGGCGCCCGCTGCCTTGTCTCACGGATCGAGCACGAGCACGCCAAACGCCTCGGGGACATGGAAGTTCGGCTTGCTCGTGCGGGGCGGGCTCCACGCGAGGTAATGCCGTGGGTCCTTGCCCTCCATCCGGTACAGGTTCATGGGCAGCCGCGCGTTCGGGGCGAGCGCGCCAACGATCCCCGGCGCCGCCAGCAGCGCCTCGATGACGGCCGTGCGCGCCTGCGCGTCCTGGCTCGTCGCGATCGTCGCGCCGCTCGACCACGCCGTGTCTTCCAGGCGCGCGTCGCGGTCGATGGCGATATCGAAGAAATGGCCGAACGGCCCGATCTCCACCTCGAAATACCGCCTTGGCGAGCCAGGGGCCGGCGTCAGGAAAAGCTCGATGCAATCCTCTTTATAAAGTCCCTTTCGCTCCGTGCCGACGGGCTTCGAGCGATCCGTGTTGAGCCCCGCGCTCGAGAGCTCGAAGAGCGCGTGGAGCCCCTGTTTCGACCAGAGGAAGCGCGCCCGCGTGGGGAACCCGGTGGGCTTGCCGGCATAGTCGGTGTCCCACTGCACGGCCTTCGCGCGGCTCCAGGCCGCGTCGTCGGCCTTCCCGTCGAGCACGACCTGCTCTCCCGGCGGAAGAGGCGACGCGTGTGCCTCCGGCTTCGCGGGGACTCCGCCCGGCCCTTCGCCCTGCTTCCCCTCGGGCGCCTTCGGCGAGGCCGGCGGCGCGGGATCGAGCCCCTTCGCGGGCCCGCCGGGCAAGGGCGCCTGTCCGGGCTCCCAGTCGAGCCGGAAGGGCGCCATCGCCTTGTAATGCACGGGCCTCGGGCCCTTCAGGAGATCTGCCCCGTCTCCCGTGATCGCCGTCGCCTTGAGATCCAGCCCGAAGCGCTTCGCCGCGGCGTCGATGAGCGGCGAGGTCCGGTGGCCGCCGAGCTCGCGCGCGAGCGCGGGGCTGTTCCAGACGCCGAGGAGCTCCGCCGCCACGCGGTCGACCCGCACCGGGTTCGTGCCGCCGATGGCCACCATCTCCGCCGTGGGGTAGAGGACCTGGAAGCCGTCTCCGCCCATCGCCGGCGCGCCGTCGCCGAGCACCGCGTCCGGCGCGGATATCTCGAGCACGTCGACCATGCGCTCGGCGAAGACGCGGAGCGACGATAAGTAAAGAGCTCTATCCTCCTGGCCAGCGGACTTCGTGTCCAGGTACGCCTTGAGCTCCCTGTGCATCCTCCACTTCTGCTTGTAGGCCGGCGCGCTGTCCGACAGCATGACCGTGCCCTGCATGCCCTTGATACCGACGGAGATGACCGAGTACCGGTGCATCTTGAGCCGGGGGAGCGACAGGAAGAGCCCGTGGTCGAGGTGCTCTGCCAGCACCTTCGGCATGAGCAGCGTCGGGACGTGGGTTGTCTGGATGCCGCGGATGGCGAGGGGCTTTCCGGGCCTGTCCCCGGCGACGTCGTAGACCCCGTCGTCGTCCATCGCGACGAGCGCGGCGCCCTCCTCCGCGGCCATCGCCTCATAGCCGGTGCGCTGCGCGATGTCCTTCCAGAACTTGTGCGAGTGGCCGCAGCCCTCGGCGATCGTGATCTTCGTGTGTCCGCGCGCCTTGAGGCACTGGACGACGCCTCGAACGAACTCCGGCTGGGTGATCCGGCCGGTCACGCCGTCGTCGCCCTTCGACTTTGCAGGGTCCTTCACGCTGTCGAACCCGCAGATGTTGGGTTTGAGGAGCACGGGAGTCGCCGCGGGGCGCCTCGGCACCACCGCCTCGCAGATGCGCTTGCCGAGCTCCAGGGGACCCTGGCCTCGGAGCACGGTGACGGGCGAGTCGTCGGCCTTGATGCGCTCGACGTGCCGCTTCCTGAGGGCGGCGCCGTCGATGCTGTCCGACGCGATCACCGAGGGCCCGGACTCGTACCGCTGCGACGCGCCCGCGACCACGTCGCTCGACGCGCTCGGGACGGCGGTCGGCACGGCCGGGTGCGCGGAGGCGGCGGCGAAGGAGGAGGCGGTCTGTGCCGGCGCGGGCGAGGACGCCGCCGCTTCGGGCGGCGCCGCCGCGGCGACGGCGGGCCCGCCGTCGCTGGTAGGTCCGCCCGGCTGTTGCGACCGGTCCCCGCAGCCCGCGAGGACGGCGACCAGCGCCGCGATCGCGAGGGAAAAGCGCCGCGCCCGGCGACCGTGGATCGCCCGTGTCGTGTTCATGCTCGCGGAGCACGATGGGGCGAAACGACGGCGGCGAGAAGGAAGAATTTTGATACAGCTCATGCGTTCCAGCGCAGGCGCGGAATGAACGGATGTGTGGCCCTGCTGGCGTGGAATTTACTTCCAATAGAGAATCCCTGCGAATAGAGGATGGGATGAAATCCGTTTCTGGCGTGTTCTCGGCCGTGATCGTGACGACCCTGCTGGCGCTGTCCGCGTGCGGCGGCAGCGTCGACGACGAGGGAAACAGCAAGGAAGAGGGCCCCTCCTGCGGGCTGGTCGCGGCGTGCGGCGGCGATCCGACAGGAACGTGGACGATGGATGAGGCGTGCCTGGATCCCTCGATGTTCGAGGACCTCGACGAGGGGTGTGACGCGGAGATCGACATCAGCGCCATGGTGGTGAGCGGACGCGCCGAATTCCGGGCCGATAACACCTATGTCACGACCATCACGCAGCAAGGGCCGATCAAGGTGGTGTACCCTGCGGCGTGCCTCGCGGCCGAGGACATCCCGAACACGTGCGCGCAGCTCAGCGTGAAAATGCAGCGGGCTGCAGCTGGGAAGGAGTCGCCCTTCACCTCGGCGGAGTGTGCTCATGCGGGCGCCGACTGCGCGTGTACGTTTGTCTTGGGGCGGATCACGACGCCGTCGATGGGCACCTGGTCGGTCTCCGGCTCCATCTTGGCCATCGAGCCCGAGGGCGAGGAGCCCGAGGAGAACCCGTTCTGCGCGCAGGGATCCTCGTTCACGAGAGGCTTCCCGGTATCGGCGGGAGCGGACGCCTCGGGGCCCATCAAGCACTACATGAGGTTCACGAAGGAGTGAGCCGCGGCGAGCCCGGTCGTCGGGGCGCCGCTCAGCGCCGGTCGAGCCCCACGATGCGGTCGAGCAGCGCCCGGTCGAGGCTCGCCTCGACCGCCGTGGCGAGCCGGTCGTACTCCTCGTGCCGGCTCGGTATCGCCGGCTCGCCCGCGACCCTGGGGAGCCCCCTCCGCTCGCGCAGCGCCGCGAGGAGTGACCGCCGGAGCCCGTCGTTGTCGAGGATCCCGTGGATCATCGTGCCCACCACGGCGCCGTCCGCCGACACGGCCCCGTCGAGCGCCGGCTCGGCCTTGCCGCCCCTCGATCCGATCGCGAACGCCGCGGCCGCGCCGCCCACCCGCTCCACGCGGCCCATGTGGATCTCGTAGCCGGTCAGCTCTCCCGCGCCCTCGCCCTCGGCCTCTCCAGCGCTCGCCGCGCCCGCCGCCCCCAGGAACGAGCCGCCCGCGAGCCGCGCCCGCACCTGCGCCACCGTCTTGGTCCGCTCGAACCGCGTCCACACCTCGAGCAACCCGAGGCCCCGCGCCGCCGGCTCGGCCGACTCGACGCCTTCCGGATCCTCGATCGCCCCGCCGAGCATCTGGCAGCCGCCGCAGATCCCGAGCGTCCAGCCGCCCTGCCGGGCGCGCGCCGCGACCGCCTCCGCGAGGCCGCTCGCGCGCAGCCACGCGAGATCGGCCATCGTGCTCTTCGTCCCGGGGAGCAGCAGGAGGTCGGCATTGCCGATCTCGTCCGGCCGCTCGATGAACCGCACCACCACGCCGGGCTCGTGCTCCAGCGGCTCCACGTCGTCGTAATTCGATATCCGCGGCAGCCGGACCACCGCGATGTCGAGCTGCCCCGGGCCCGCCGGCGCCCGGCGCCGCCGGCCCTCCAGCGACACCGAGTCCTCGTCCGCGATGCGCAGCTGCTTCAGGTAAGGCACCACGCCGAGCACCGGGACGCCCGTCCGCGCCGTCAGCATGTCGAGCCCCGGCTCCAGCAGCTTGAGGTCGCCGCGGAACTTGTTGATCACGAACGCGGCCACGCGCGCGCGCTCGTCGGGCTCGAGCAGCGCCATCGTGCCGACCAGCGCCGCGAACACGCCGCCTCGGTCGATGTCGCCGGCGAGCAGCACCGGCGCGTCGGCGACGCGCGCGACGTGCATGTTCACGATGTCGCGGTCCTTCAGGTTGATCTCCGCGGGGCTGCCCGCCCCCTCGATCACCACGACGTCGTGCGCCTCGCGCAGCCGCCCGAGCGAGCGGGCGATGATGTCCTTGAGCTCTCCCCGGTACGCGAAGTAGTCGCGCGCGTGCAGGCTGCCGATCGGCTTGCCGAGCACGACCACCTGGGAGCGGGAGTCGCCCTCGGGCTTGAGCAGCACAGGGTTCATGTCGACCGTCGGCGCGACGCGCGCCGCCTCGGCCTGCACCGCCTGCGCCCTTCCGATCTCGCCGCCGTCCAGGGTCGCGAACGAGTTCAGCGCCATGTTCTGCGACTTGAACGGCGCGACCCGGAGGCCCCGCCGCTGGAAGATGCGGCAGAGCGCCGTGCAGAGCAGGCTCTTGCCGACCGAGGACGCCGTGCCCTGGACCATCACCGTGAGCGCCGTCATCGGAAGAGCTCCTGTCCAAAGGACGCCGCCGCCAGGAGGGCCGCCGCGAGCCCGGCGAAGAGCAGCGCCGCGAGCAGCACGATCCGGCAGGCCTCGTCGATGAGCCCCCGCCGGAGCGGCTCCACGGGGTCGCCGAGGCGGTAGTGGCCGCGCTTCTCGAGCTCGGCCCGGAGCAGCCCGGCCATCGCCGCCATGGGCCGGCCAGCGTTCGGGCTCTCGGTGAGGCCGCCGTCGCGCAGGAGCACGGCGAGGCCGCGGCGCGCGTCGGCGCCGCGGAGCCACCCGGCGGCGAGCAGGAGGAGCGCGGTGAGCCGCGCCGGCACGAAGTTCAGCGCGTCGTCGAGCCGCGCCGACGCCTTGCCCAGGTACTCGTAGCGGCCGTGGTAGCCGACCATCGCGTCGAGCGTGTTCACCGCGCGGTAGAAGAGCGCGCCCGGGAGCCCGAAGAGGGCGAAATAGAAGAGCGGCGCGACGAAGCTGTCCGACGCGTTCTCCGCGACCGACTCGACCGACGCGGCGACCAGCGCGGGCTCGTCGAGCTCCGACGGGTCGCGGCTGCAGAGGCTCCGCAGCGCGCCGCGGGCCGCGGGGAGATCGCCCGCCGCGAGGGCGTCGCGCACGCCGAAGGCCGCGTCGCGGAGCGCGCGGAGCGCGAAGGTGGGCTTCAGCAAGAGACCTGACAAAGCGAGCGCGAGGACGGGGTGCGGGGCGAGCAGCGCCGCGACGCCGGCGCCGAGCGCGGCGAAGAGGCAGGGGACGGCGAGGGCCATGAGCGCGCCCCAGAGGAGCTCCGCGGCGCGGCCGCCCGTGGGCGCGGCGCGCTTCAGGGCCTGGATCGCGGAGCCCATCCACACGACGGGGTGGAAGGCGGCGGGGGGCTCGCCGCAGGCGAGGTCGAACGCGACCGCGACGAGCAGCGCGGCGGCGGCCGTCATCGCGCGTCCTCGCCGCCGCCGACGAGCGCGACCGGGCCGGGGCGCAGGCGCAGGATCGCGCCCATCACGGCCACGTAGAGCTCGCTGGCCGAGCGGCCGAGCCGCTGGTGCGCGCGCCCCGCGAGGTCGCGGAACGCCCGGCCGAGCCGGCTCTCCGGGACCACGCCCATGCCGACCTCGTTCGAGACGAGGACGACGTGCGGCGCCGCCGACTCGACCGCCGCGGCGAGCGCCTCGATGCGCTCCTCGATGGGCCCGAGCGCGCGGCCCTCGGTCTCGTCGCGGAGCAGCAGGTTCGACAGCCAGAGCGTGAGGCAGTCGACGACGACGACGTCGACGCCGGAGAGCGAGGCGATGCGCTCGGGGAGCGCGATCGGCTCTTCCACGGTGAGGAACGCGCCGCCTCGCTCGCGGACGTGCGCGTCGATGCGCGTCCGCATCTCGTCGTCGAACGGCTCGGCGGTCGCGATGAAGGCGCGGCGCTCGCCGAGCGAGCGCGCGAGGGAGAGCGCGAACGCGCTCTTGCCGGAGCGCACGCCGCCGCCGATGAGCGCGACCCGGCGCGGCGCCGTGCCCTGGCCGCTCATCGCGCGCGCTCCTTCCGGTGCGCGGCGGCGCTCGCGACGAGCCCCTCGGGGACGAGCGGGTTCGAGGCCCAGTGCGCGTGCACGTACGAGGCGAGGACGCTCCCCGCCCGGTACCCCTCGCGCGCGACCTGGCCGCCGCGCCGGCGCCGAACGGAGTAGGCGTGCTCGATCGGCAAGGGCGCGTGCTCGGCAGGCGGCGGCGCCTGCGCGGGCGGCGGCTCGGCTGGCGCCGCGGCCGGCTCGGCCGGCGCCGGCACAGCGCGCTGCGACGGGCGGAGCTCGGAGTAGCGGAACTGGTGCCCGCGGAAGCGGAGCCCCGCGCCGCCCAGGATCGTGCGCGCCTGCGTCTCGACCTCCACGTACCCGAGCGCCTGCAGCTTCGCGCACATCGCGGCCTCCGCGGGCACGAGCCCGACCATGGGGTGCGCGCGCCCGTCCAGCGTGCGGATCGCCTCGGTCAGGTACATGAGCCCGCCGCACTCGGCGTAGATCGGGCCCCCACGGCCGGCGAACGCGCGGATCTCGTCGCGAAGCGCGGCGTTTGCGGCCAGGCGCTCCGCGTGCACCTCGGGGTAGCCGCCCCCGAGGTAGAGCGCGTCGACGTCGGGCAGGCGCGCGTCGTGGATCGGCGAGAACCGCACGAGCTCGGCCCCGGCGGCCTCGAGGCGGCGCAGGTTGTCCGCGTAGTAGAAGTGGAAGGCCTCGTCGAACGCCACGCCGATGCGCGCCTGGCGCGGCGGCGCCGTCATGCTGGCCGCCGACGTCGTCGCTGCCACCTCCGGCAACGGCGGCGCCGCGCGCGCGATCTCGAGCAGCGCGTCGAGCCCGATCCACGCCTCGGCCTGCGCGCCCCAGTGGTCGAGGCGCTCCTCGGGGAGCGCGGCCTCGTCGGCCGTGCGCAGGCCGAGGTGGCGCTCGGGGAAGCGCTGCGCCTCGTCCCGCGGCAGGCCGCCGAGGACTGGCAGCGACCGGTTCACCTGCGCCTGCGCCTGTCGGAGGATGTCGAGGTGGCCGCGGCTGCCGACCTGGTTGCACACGACAGCGGCGACGCGCAGCGCCGGATCGAAGCCCGCGAAGCCCTGGACGAGCGCCGCGACGCTGCGGGCCATCCCGGACGCGTCGACCACGAGCGCGACCGGCGCCTCGAGCCACTTCGCGATCTCGGCGGTCGAGCCCTCCTCCCCGGTCGGGCTCGCCCCGTCGAACAGGCCCATCACCCCCTCGATCAGCGCGACGTCGGCGCCGGCGGCCTCCGCCGCGAACGTCGACAGGACCGCGTCCCGGCCCATCATCCAGCCGTCGAGGTTGTGCGATGTCCCGGCCACGGCGCGGGCGTGGTACGTCGGATCCAGGTAGTCGGGACCGCACTTGAACAGCGCGACCTCGAGGCCGCGGGCGCGGAGCGCGCGCGCGATCGCCACCGTGGCGGTCGTCTTGCCGACGCCGCTCGCCGTGCCGGCGACGACGAGCCGGGGGATGGCCCGGGACATCAGAAATCGACTCCCATCTGGGCCTTTTGTCCCTGCTCGAACGGGTGCTTCACCGATCTCATCTCCGTCACCAGATCGGCGAGCGCGAGGAGCGCGTCGGGCGCGTTCCTGCCGGTGATCACGACGTGCACGTGCGCGGGCCTCGCGCGCAGCGCCGCGAGCAGCTCGTCCTCGGCGATGAAGCCGTAATGGAGCGCATACGTGATCTCGTCGAGCACCACGATGTCCTGCTCGCCGCCCGCGATGAGCGCCGCGGCCTCCTGGAAGGCCGCGCGCGCCGCCGCCTTGTCGCGCGAGAGATCGTCGCTCTCCCAGGTGAAGCCGCGCCCCATGACGAGGAACGTCAGGTTGGGGAGCGTCTCGGCGAACAGCCGCTCTCCCGTCTTCCACTTCCCCTTGATGAACTGCACGACCGCGACGCGCATGCCCCGGCCGAGCGCGCGGAACACCATGCCGAGCGCGGCCGTCGTCTTGCCCTTGCCGTGGCCCGTATAGACGATGACGAGCCCTCGTCGACCTGCCGCCGCTCCGGCGCTCTCCTCCGCGCTCACGAGTCCTCCTCGGTCGTGCCAGGGACGAGGAGCTTCTTCTCGGCCTTGCGGAAGCGGTGGCTGAACTCCGGATCATAGAGCCGCGAGTCGGCGAAATCGGTGGAGGTGAGTACCCGGCCGACCAGGATCATCGACTGGGTCTTGATGCCCTCGGCCCGCACCTTCTCCCGGATGTCGGCGAGCGTGCCTCTCACGATCTTCTGATCGGGGCAGCTCGCCTTGTGCACCACCGCGACCGGGCAATCGGCGCCGTAGGCCGGGATGAGCGCCGCGGTCACGTCCTTGAGCAGGGTGATGCTCAGGAACAGGCAGAGCGTCGCCTGGTGGCGGGCGAGCTCCTCGAGCCGCTCGGCGGGCGGCACCGGCGTGCGCCCCTCGGCGCGCGTCAGGATGACGGTCTGCGAGAGCTCGGGCAGCGTGAGCTCGCGCCCGAGCGCCGCGGCCGCCGCGGTGAAGGACGAGACGCCGGGGATGATCTCGTACGGGATCCCGAGCGCATCCATCCGGCGCATCTGCTCGGCCGTCGACCCGAAGAGGACGGGATCGCCCGTGTGGACGCGCGCCACGTCGTGCCCTGCGTCCCTGGCCTCGACGAGGACCTCCACGATCTGGTCGAGGGTCATGCCGGAGGAGTCGATGACCCGGGCGTCCGCCCGCGCGGACGCCACGATCTCCCGGGGGACGAGCGAGCCCGTGTACATGACGACCGGGCAGCGAGCGACGAGCTCGGCGCCGCGCACCGTGATGAGCCCGGGATCGCCCGGGCCCGCGCCGATGATGTAGACGCGCATGGGGGTTCTTTCCTTGCTTCGTGCGCCGGCGATCCCGGAAGGGACCGCGGGCGCGCGAAACTAGAGCGGTCCCGAAGCGAACGCCAGCGTTCATGGTGGATCCCGTGCGCTCGGCGCGAACACCTGAGGAGACGCAGCGTAGGCTGCGCGAAGATGAAGATGACGAAGACGAAGCGCAGGCCCACGGAGACGAACCTGCGGTGTGTGCCGGAAGGCTCCCGTCTTCTCGCTGCGACGCGCTGGTCCGGGGCCTTGCTCAGGGCATGCGCCTTGTGATGCGATGGGAGGTCGCACCCCTCTTCAAGGAAACGCCATGGACCCACAGAACGGAAGGTCTCAGCCCTCGGCGCCCATCCTGTGCGCGGCAGCCCTCTTCGAGCCGACGCTCCCGGCCGCGTGGGGACCCACGCTCGATCTGCTCGCCGACATCGAGGAGCTGCAGGACGCGACGAAGGGCAGCCGCGAGGAGCGGGAGGCGAGGGGGCGCGATCTTCGCGAGCGGCTGATGCGCGGCATCGACGCCCTGAGCGAGCCGACCCCGGACGAGTTCCATGTGGCGAGCGCATCCTTCCGGGCCTGGTTCACCGAGGCGGTGCTGCTCTGGCTCCGGTTCGCCGGCAGCAGCTCCGCGCCGCTCATCGATACGGTCGCGTCGCGCCCGCTCCTCGATTTCCCGCTCGATCTGCCGGAGGGCAGCGAGGGGATCCCGCGCGTCCGGCGGGCGCTGCGAGAGGCGCTCGGGTGGGACGAGGCAGAGCTCGCGCAGGTCGAGGCCGCGATGGATCATATGACCTCCAACCTCGCGGTGAAGCACGCGATCACGAAGGCGATCGCCTCGGAGCTCGCCGCGAAGGGGGGCGCGTCGCCCGCCGCGTGCGCCGAGCTCATGAGCGCGATCTACGGCCCGTTGCCGTGGCGCCCGGGCGACGTGGATCTGCTCATGACGTCGACCGCGATCTTCCTGTGCATCCGCGCGTCGGCGCCGGCGACCGGCTCGCCCGGCGCGGCGGGCTCCGGCGAGGCGCCGCGGCTCGAGGTGCCCGGCTGGGACGAGCGCCCGGAGGAGGAGCGGCGCGCCATCTCCGCCTTCATCGCCCGATGCGACGACACGAACACCGCGGCGACGGCACGGTTTCCCGCGTTCGGCTACTTCGACCGCGCGGCCATCGATCCGGCGCTCGCGCGCTCCCTCGCGGACGCGGCCGCGGTCCCGACGGAGGTCGTCACACAGACCCTCGCCACCATGGTGATGGTCCTCCGGACACCGGAGGTCGAGGACTACGTGGTTCATGACGCCTGGGGCCATGCGTGGCAGGAGGCGCTGGCCGAGTTCGAGTGGGAGTACGCGGTGCTGCCGCGGATCGAGGAGCCCCTCGCGCTCGACACCGTCTTTCCCGGCGCGGTCGGCCCCGGCATCGCCTCGGCCTTCGTCGAGCGCGGGGGGCGCACCGAGCTCGACGAGGCGGCGCTGCTCCGCTTCGCCGAAGCCGACATCAGGGCGCGACTCCAGGTGGCCGCGAGCAACGGCATCGCCGAGATGCTCGCCGATTTCATGGAGAGCAAGTACGCCTGGCACAGGCCCTCCCTGAAGCTGCCGGACGCGTCGCTCCTCCCCATCACGGGGCTCAAGCTCGATCTGACGGTGGGGGACGTTCGCCGCCAGGTCGCCCGCTGGTCGAAGCCGTACCGCGCGCTGGCCGAGGACGAGGGGGCGCGCGCCCGCCTCGTCGACGCGCTCTCGCCGCGCGTTCCGGCCGCGGGGCTCAAGGAGGCGGTGGATCAGGCGGGCGCGCTGCTGTGGCGCGAGTTCGCGACGGCGTTCGACGACACGCTGCGGCCGGTGGCTGCCAGGGGCGGAGGGATCCGCGCGAGCGCGTGCCGCCGGATGGTGCTGCAGCTCGCGCAGGTCGCCGCGGTGCTCGAGCGGACGCTCGCCGCGTCGTGCGCTGACGGGCCACGGAGCGGGTCGCGGAGCGGGCCGCGGACGGAGCCCGCCTGGCGCGACCCGGCGCTGTGCGTGGACCTGCTCCTGGTGACGATCGCCCGGTTCTACGAGCAGGAGCGGCAGAGGAACTTCTGGCACCTGGACCAGGTCCTCTCGACCGGGTTCGTCGAGGCCTGCAGCCGGCTCCGGGCCGCCATCGCGAACCCCGAGTCGCCCTGAGTCTGTCCTCCGGAGATGGCGTATACTCCCGCCGATGTCCGGCGCCCAGCGCGACGTTTTTCGGCTCTGCGGGACCACGATCGACGGCAAATACCGTGTCCTCTCCGCCGTCGGCGCCGGCGGGTTCGGCGTCGTCTATCGCGGCGTGCACGAGGGGTTCGACGCGCCCGTCGCGATCAAGTGCCTCAAGCTGCCCGACGAGCTCTCGCCCGAGGCGCAGCAGGATTTCATTCGACGGCTGCGCGACGAGGGGCGGCTCCTGCTCCAGCTCTCACGCCTCTCGCCCGGCATCGTGCAGGCGCTCGACATCGGCGCCTTCACGACCCAGGACGGCGCTCGCGTGCCCTATCTCGTGCTCGAGTGGCTGGACGGCGAGACGCTCGCCAGCCACCTCGAGCGCCTGCGCGCCGGAGGCGGCGGCACCCTGTCCCGCCGCGAGGCGATACGCCTGCTCGACCCCGCGGTGCGCGCCCTCGCGGTGGCGCACGAGCAGAACATCGCCCACCGCGACGTCAAGCCGGAGAACCTCTTCCTCGCCGAGGCGGGGGGCGCGAGGACGCTCAAGATCCTCGATTTCGGCATCGCCAAGATCATCGGCGATCAGCGCTCGCGCACCGCGGCGCTCGCGAGCACCGCGGAGGGGCCGTCGGTGTTCACGCCCCGCTACGGCGCTCCGGAGCAGTTCGACAAGCAGCGGGGCGCGACGGGGCCATGGACCGATGTCTTCGCGCTCGCGCTCGTCTTCGTGGAGCTCGTGACGGGGGCTCGGGCGCTGGAGGGGGAGGGGATCGTCGAGCTCTATTCGGTGGTCGTCGATCCTGCGCTGCGCCCCACGCTGCGAGCGCGCGGCGTCTCGGCGCCGGACGCGGTCGAGCGCGTGCTCTCGCGGGCGCTCAGCGTCTCTCCGCGCGACCGGTACCCCGACGCCGGCGCGTTCTGGCGCGCGCTGATCGCCGCCGAGGGGCTCGAGGATGAGCTGCCGAGCCTCCCGGCGCGCTCGCCGCCCGCCGCGCGAGAGGCCGAGACCCAGGTCGACGGCGCCAACGCGCGCCGCGGCCCTGCGCCAGGCGCCCAGCACGCGGGCACGCCCGCGGGGATCGGCTTCGAGCCGACCGTGCCGTATCGGACCGACCCGGCGTCGCCGCGCCCCGATGGCGCGCCGCCCGCGCCGGCCGGTGCGGAGCCTGCGCCGCGGCCGGATCACGGGGCCGCGTCGGGCGAGGCCGTCGTGGTGCGGACCGCACGCGACGAGCGCGCGCGGCCGGGCCGGCGCGGGCTCGTCGCGCTCGCGCTGGCGGCCTCGGCGGTCGCGGGCGCCACGGTCGCGGTGCTCCGGCGTCCCCCGGAGCCGCCGCCCCGGCCGAGCGGCGCGGCAGTCGTCGCCCCGGAGTCGCCGCGCCCCGCCTCGAGCAACCCGGAGGCCGCGGCGCTCTACGAGGAGGCGCTGCAGGCCTACCGTGACGGCGCGCCGGACGTGGCCGCGCGCACGATGGAGCGCGCCGTGGCGCTGGATCGTGGCCTCGGCGCCGGCCATCTGCGCGTGGCGATCTGGACGTTTCGACAGCGGCCGGCCGAGGCGCGCGAGCACTTCCAGCTCGCGACCCGGCACCGGGCCGCCCTCGGCGAGCGCGACATGGCGCTGCTCGACGCGGCCGAGCCGTACGTGCGCCAGCCCTCCGACGCCGTGTCATGGGAGCGGCGGCTCGAGGCCGCGGTCGCGAGGTTTCCGGCCGATCCGGAGCTCCTCGTGTACCTGGGCGCGGCGAGGTTCGGCCAGCTCCGGTTCGACGACGCCGTCGAGGCCTACGATCGCGCGCTCGCCCTGGACCGGGGCCACGTGCTCGCGTGGGGGTTCAAGGGAGAGTCGCTCGGGATGAAGGGGGACGTCGCGGCGGAGCTCGCCGCCTACCAGGCCTGCGCCGAGACGGCTCCCGGCGCGACGCTCTGCCTCGCGAACCGGGTGCGCCTCCTCCATCGCCAGGGTGATTGCCGGCAAGTGGAGGAGCACGCGCGCCGCTGGCTCTCGATCGATCCGAAGGCGGCGCCGGCGCACCGGCACCTGGCGCTGGCGCTCCACGCGCGGGGCGCGCCGCGCGAGGGCGTGCTCGTGGCCCTGGAGCAGGGGTGGGCGGCGGTCCCCGAAGGCGAGCGGAGGGCGAAGGAGCTGCTCGATCGGAGCTCGCTCGCGGTCCTGGACGGCGATTTCGAGCTGGCGGTGGAGCACGCCCGCGCGTGGCAGCGCGAGGTCGCCGGCAGGAACGATCAGGACGCGCACGCGAGCCCGGCCCTCAAGCTGGCGGAGCTCTACCGTGAGATGGGCCTGCCGCGGGAGGCCGGGCGTGTGGCGGACGATTTCCTCCGCCGGATGAGCGCCTGGTCCGAGCCGGCGACCACGGCCGACTGGACCATCGCGTTCTTGCCGTACAGCTTCCGGGCAGCGTCGATGACGCAGGAGGCGTACGACGCGGCGCGCTCGGCGTGGCTGGAGCGGGTCCAGTCGAAGTGGCGCGCCGCGGCGCAGGAGATCAAGCCGGAGCACCGCTGGCTGCTCTGGACCGAGGCGTACGCCGCCGGCGTGGAGACCGCGGCCGACGCGGCGGCGGCGTTCAAGACGATGCCGCTCGACCAGCCGCTCCCGTCGGAGAGCGGCCGGTGGCTCCTGCTCGATCTGCACATCGGCAAGGTGTACGCGCTCGCGGGGAAGGGGCAGGAGGCGATCGGGCCGCTGACGCGCGTTGCGCGCTCATGCGCGGCCCTGGCCGACCCGTTCTCGACCACGGCGGCGCGGCTTTACCTGGGCATGGCCCTGGAGGCGACAGGCGATCTGCGGGGCGCTGCCGCGGCGTACGAGGCTGTCCTCGAGCGCTGGGGCAAGGCGCGCCCGCGATCCATCTCCGCGGAGCAGGCGCGGGCGCGGCTCGGCGCGCTGCGGGCGCGGCGTTAGTTCCGCCCGCCCAGAGCTCGCGCTCGTCAGGGCGCCAGCTTGCCGGGGACCTCGCCGCCGACGAGCGCCGCAACGGTGTCGAGCATTCCCTGCCTCCGCCGGTACCCGGCAGCGAGCTTCTCTCGCATCGCTCCCTGACCGAGCGGATGACCCGTATCGGGGTCGAGCGCCTTGAACCCGCGTTGGACAAAGAAGTCGATGTACGGCTCGAGCTCGTCGATTGCAGCGTCGACATCGCCCGGTGGATGGTTCGGGACTGCGATCGTGACGACGTTCTTCCAGAAGGAGACGGCGATCCAGAGGGCGCAGCCTGGGCGCTCCACCGTGATTCCGATCCCGCATGCCAGGTAGTCGGCGACGCTCATACCCGCGTCGCCGGCGAGATCCTGCGCTGCCGCCTCATGATCGATGGCCTCCTCAACGAACTCGCCGAACGCGCTCAGGAGCGCGTCTGCCCAGACGCGGTTCTTGTCGTTGCGATGCCAGATCGGCTTCTCCAGATCGATCGTGTACATGGCCGCCTGACCGCCCCATCGGAGACCGCTATCACGTAAGCACCGCGCAGACCGGCCTGCACGGGTCCACCCGCCACCCCAGATCGCGCCGATCTCGTGTACCACCCTCGTCAGACATCGTTGATCGTGATGCGCGCGCCCGGGGCGACGTCGTTGCGTGTCACGACCGAGCCGTCGGGGAACGTCACGCGGATATCGACCGACGCCGCGGCCCCCATCCCGATGACCAGCGGGAGCTGGCTCTGCTGCCGGTTGCCCCACTGGCCGGCGCCCACGAGGTAGGTCGCCACGCGATCGGCCCCTGTATAGCCGCCCGCGCGGAAGTCGCCGTCTCCGTCGAGGTCCACGTCGACGCGCGCGCCGATCGCGTCGCGATCTTCCCTCACGTTCGCGTCGGTCGCATTGCCGTCCCGATCGGTGAGCACGCGGACGACCGCGTAGCCCGGCGCGCGGCAAGGCATTCCGGTCACGTCGCGGCGGTAGAGCGCCGCTCCTCCGAAGCTCGTGGTGAGGAGGTCGAGGTCGCCGTCGCCGTCGACGTCCGCGAACGAGCCGACCTGCTGCGCGGTGATCCCGAGCGAGGCGCCGGCGGCCGCGAACGTGCCCGCGTCGTTGCGGTAGAGCGTGCCGCCCGCGTACGCGTCGAGGTCGCCGTCCTGGTCCCAGTCGGCCCACACGCTCGCGCTCATGAACGATCCGTCTCCGAGCCCGACGCTCTCCGCCATGGCGCCGGAGAACGGCGCGCCCGCGCCGGCATTGTAATAGAGCAGATCGTCCGCGTCCCCGTCGCGCACCGAGAGGAGATCGAGGTCGCCGTCGGCGTCGATATCGATCCAGGTCGCGCCGCCCCAGCGGGAGCTGGCCGCCGGCGCGTCCTCGAGCCCGGCCGATGTCGCGACGTCCGTCCAGCTCGGCGATGTAAAGCGGAAGAAGCGGTTCCCGTTTCCGGTCGAGCCGGTGGCCATGTAGAGATCGAGATCGCCGTCGGCGTCGGGATCGGCCCACGTCGCGCTGTCGCCCTGGAGGAAGGTGCTGAAGCGCGCGCTGTCATCGGCGAACGGCAGCGCACCGTCGTTCCGGAACATGGCGGACGTGCCGAACTCCGAGCCGAAGAACAGATCGAGGTCGTTGTCGCGATCGTGGTCGACCCACACCGCCGGGCCGGGCGTCGTCGTCGTGAGCTCGAGGTTGGCCGAGAGCGCGACGTTCATGAACGTGCCGCTGCCGTCGTTGCGATAGAGCCGGTTCGGGATCGTGCCGTAGCGGGTGTCGTTGGCGACGAAGATGTCCATGTCGCCGTCGTTGTCGAAGTCGGCGGCGATCACCGGGTAATGCTCGGAGGTGGTGCCGAGATCCCTGATGCCGCGCGCGGCGGCCCCCTCCGTGAACACGCCCGCGCCGTTGTTGATGTACAGGCCGCTGCCGCGCAGGAACACGTCGGGGTCGCCGTCGTTCTCGACGTCGAGCCACGCGACGACCGAGCTGCCTGTCGTCGCCGGCAGCCCCGAGGCGGCGGTCACGTCGGCGAAGCGGAGGCCGCAGGTGACCGCGGGCCCATCGGCGCACACCCCCATCGCGCAGCCGCCGCACGCCCCGCTCGGGCACCCCGTGCACGCCGTGCCCTCCGGCGCCCGGTTCGCGACGCACTCGCCCGCGCCGTCGCACGTGTCGGCCGCGTCGCACTCGCCGGCCGCGGCCGCGCACTCGGTCCCCGCTCGCCGCGGCTCGGCGAAGCACTCGCCCTCGATGCACACGCCGCGCATGCAGCCGCCGTCGAGGTGGCTGCAGTCCACGCCGGCGCACAGCGGCCCGCCGCCGGTGCCCGCGTCACCGCCGCCGTCGTTCCCGCCGCCGCCGTCGCTCCTGCCGCCGGTGCCCGCATCGCCGCCGCCGTCGTTCCTGCCCCCGCCGTCGTTCCCGCCCGCGCCCTGGGGCTCTTCGCCGGAGAACGTCCTCGACTTCGCCGAGCAGCCCACCGCGAGCAACGCCGCCGCGAGGGCGAGGAAAGACCGTTCCACGTTCGACCTCCGATCGTCGCTCCCGCGGTCGCCGCGGGAAAAGCGATCCGGCCGAGACTACAGGCAGCGCAGGACGTTGTCGCGCACGAGCTGCCAGATGGGCTCAGGGATACCGGCCAGCCAGCGCGCGTCGCGCTCGACGCGCGACCCGGCGCCGTCGAGCGGGGCGTCGGGGCTGTAGACGCGCCGCCACAGCCGCTCGCTCACCGAGCCGCTCCGGTCGATCACAGAGCGCTCGACGAGCTGCTTCGCGAGCTCCTCGCCCTCGACGTCGAGCAGCAGCGCCGCGCCCCACCGTCCGCCTCCGCAGGATGGACCTCCGACGCTCGGTGGCGCATCCTGTGCGCATGCAAGCCCTCAAGATCCACGTCGTGGTGGACGATTCCGTCGTCCGCGCTCTGCCTGCGCTCTCGCCGCTCCGGGGGCAGCGTGTCGAGCTCATCGCGCTTGGGGAGGCGGAGCCGCCGTCTCCGGTCGCGCCGGTCGCGGGCGGCTTGCTCGGGCAAATCAAGCTCAAGGAGGACTTCGACGCCCCACTCCCCAACGACGTCCGGAGTGCATTCGAGGGAGACGAGCCTTGAAGTGGCTCCTCGACACGCACGTCGCAATCTGGTTCGCTGCCGATCCCAACCGCTGACGGCGGGAGGTCGTCGATGCGGTCCAGGATCCCGGTGCGCAGATACTGATTTCGGTCGCATCCTGGTGGGAGCTTGCGATCAAGCACGCCATCGGACGGCTGGAAGGCAGCCTGCCGCCGGAGCAGCTTCGGGCGTGGTGGCTTGGCTATCCGACGGTGCGGGAGCTGGCCATCGAAGCGGCGCACGTCTGGATGGCGACTTCCTAATCCGCTGCACCACCGCGATCCGTTCGATCGAATGCTGGTGGCACAAGCCCAGCTGGAGGACGCGACGCTCATCACTTCGGATGAACTGTTGCGTGCGTACCAGGTGCCCATCCTGTGGGCGTGCAGGTGATCGAGCAGGGATTGCGCCGCGTCCGATCGCCCTAGGGTTCGCATCGTTCGGCGCTCGTCCCCCCTGCGTCGTCGAGCGGGTCGTCGTGGCCGTAGACGAGCCGGCGCCGCTAAGCCCGCGAAAGAGGGTCGAGATATCTCGCCAACGCCAGCACGTCGCCTTCTCGAGCAACACGCAGACGGCGCCCCGCGCGTCGGGGCGTGTTGGGGCGCGCCCGTTGCCCGCCCGTCTTGACGCCGCGTCGGTTCCTCCCGATCCTGGGCGAGAGGCCACGGTATGACCCTACAGCACGACGCGCTCCCGAGGTCCGTCGGGCGGATCCGCGCGACGCTCAATCGAGGGGGCTCGGTCTACGGCACGGGTTTCCTTGTGACGCCGACGCGCGTCCTCACATGTGCCCATTGCTTGCGAGGGCCAGCGGAGGAGAAGGCTGCGCAGGGGAGCATCTCCTTCACCCAGGCGCGAGACGCGTCGGAGGTCCCGTTCAAGGTCGTCTTCGAGCGCTTCGATCCGGACGTCGGCCTCGACATCGCGGTTCTCGAGCTTGCGCGCCAGGTCGAAGGGACCGCATGCCTCCCGCTCTCGGGGGAGGATCTCGCCGAGCGCCCTGACTGGCGGAGCTTCGGCCACCCGCTCTCCATCGAGCGGGCGCCGCTCTGGCTGGGTGGCACGGTCGACGGGTCGATCGCCCGGCGCGCCGCGGGCACCGACGGCTGGCTGCTCTCGCTCCACGTCAACGGGGACCCGGCTCCGATCGAGGGTATGTCCGGCGCGCCCGTCCTCACCGAGCGAGGGGTCGTCGGCTTGGTCAGTCACCAACTCTACAGGCGCGTCGTGCCGGACGGCGGCGGCAAGCCCTCGGTGAGCCCGGCGTTCGCGAAGGCGTTCGCGGTGCCGACCCGGCTCCTCCAGTCGATCCCCTCGTTCCTCCGCTCGATCGCGGGCTCGTCGCGCGTGTTCCTCGCCTACCGTCGCAAAGAGCCGGAGGCCACGTTCGTCGCGGAGCTCCAGCGCGCGCTCCAGGGCGCGGGGCACGAGGCATTCGTCGATCTCGACATCAAGGTCGGAGAGGACTGGGCCCGGCGCATCCAGACCACGCTGGAGCGGGCCGACGTGTTCGTCCCCGTCCTCACGTCCGAGTCGCTGGAGAGCCAGATGCTCCTGCAAGAGGTGCGCATCGCGTACGCCCGATGGCGGCAGACCGGACGACCGATCCTGCTCCCTGTGCGTGACCCGGCGCTGGAAGCGCTGCCCTTCGAGTTCGATACCTACCTCGGGCGGCTCCAGTACGCGTCATGGCGCGGCGAGCAGGACACGCCCAGCGCTGTCCGCGCCATCATGGCGGCGATTGGCCACCAGGCCGTCGAGCCCAGCGCCCCCCAGGCACCGGCCGCGCCTCCGTCGCTCCCGAAAGCCGACTTCCAGCGCATCCGGATGAGCGCGGGTGCCCTCCCGCCTGGCGATCTCTTCTATCTGGAGCGGCCCGTGGACGCCGACGCGTACGATCGCATGGGCTCGGAGACATTCGTGCTCACGATGTTGAGCCCGTCCGGCTTCGGTAAAACGAGCCTCGCCCTGCGCCTGCGTCAGCGCTGCGAGGACGAGGGGCGCCCGGTGCTGCTGATCAATTTTCGCTCGTTCGGACGGCTGCCGAAGGACGACGGAGAGAACCGCGGGTACGTGACGTTCCTGAACGACCTCGCGCGCGTCTTCTGCAAAGGGCTGAAGCTCTCGCTCCCGACGCAGCCGCTCGAGAGCCCGACGGATTTCGAGGAGGTCCTGATGATGGCCCTCGAGGACATGCCTCGGCTGGTCCTTATCCTGGACGGGGTGGACCGCGTGATCGAGCGCCCCTACGCCGAGGAGTTCTTCTCGTCGATCCGCTCCTGGATCGACGCCGTCCACCTGAGCTGCAGCTTCGTGCTGTGCATCGCGACCGAGCCGTCCGACCTCATGACGGACATCGCGCGGTCGCCGTTCAACATCGACAAGGGGCCGATCGAGCTCGATACGTTCGCGCCTGGTGACATCGCGATCGTCGCGGAGCGGGCGAGCTTCAGGTTGGGGGCGGCCCAGGTCGATCTGCTCCATCAAGCCACGGGCGGGCACCCCGCCCTCACCCGCCAGGCCCTGGCCTACGTGCTCGCCCCCGGGAAAGGCAAGCCCTCGGCTCCGCCGACGCCGGCCGAAATCCGCGACCGCGTCGCCTTTCTTCACGAGCAGTGCGGCTCCTTGACTGGCCCCTTCTCCATGAGCCTCAAGGCCCTGCTGAGTCGAATCGGGAGCATCCCGCCGCAGCTCCCGGACCAACCGAAGCTCGTCTCCGTGATGCGCAAGATCGTCCACAACAGGACGCTCTCCCCGGCGGAAGCGAGAGCCGCCGCCGCGCTGGTGACGCTCGGGCTCGTGCGCGCCGAGGGCCGTCCAACGCCGCGCTTCGTCGCGTTGAACCTCGCCTACGCGCAGTTCTTCGGCGCCCTCAGGTGAGCCCGCCGGACGACATCCGTCAGCTGCAACCCATCAAGGTCGGGGGGACGGTCCCCGACCTCGCGATCTACATCACGCGACCCGAGGACGAGGAGGTCTATGACCTCCTCGCGGCCGGCACGTATTGCAACATCCTCACGTCGCGCCAGATGGGGAAATCGAGCCTCGTCCATCGGGTCATGCAGCGCCTCCAGGCGGCGGGCATCCGGGTGGTGTCGGTCGACCTGAGCGCGCTCGGCGGAAACCAGCTGAAGGACGGGACAGCGTGGTACCGAGCTCTGCTCCTCAAGATGGCGCTGAGCATGGGCGCGAGCCGACCCTTCAAGGCGTGGTGGTCCGAGCGGCCGGCGGAGGAGGCCATGGGCGCTCGATTCCAGGCGTTCGTCGAAGCGTTCTTCCTGGCGGATCCGACATCGATCGTCGTTGTCTTCGACGAGGTCGACGTCACGCAAGGCCTCGGCTTCACAGACGACCTCTTCCTCACCATTCGCTCCCTCCACAACGAGCGCGCCTCGCGGCCGGAGCTCGACCGGCTGACCTTCTGCCTGGTCGGGGTCCTCACCGCGGACGAGCTCATCAAGCGCTCGACCAGCACGCCGTACAACGTGGGCAGCACCATCCGCCTGACCGATTTCTCGCGCGAGCGCTGCGACCTGACGCCGCTCGATGCCTACCTCGCCGGCCACGGGCTCCCGGGCGCGGCGGTCGTCGACGAGATCCTCGCCTGGACGTCGGGACAGCCGTTCCTCACGAGCGCGCTGTGCGAGAAGGCCGCGCGGGCCGCAGCGCCGACGTCGAGGCCTTCGTGCTCGCGGAGATCAACGACCCGACCACGTTCAAGGTCCACTTCAACCGGATCGAGCAGATCGTCCGGGAGCGCATCGCCGGATCCTCGCACGCGCGCTCGCGCTACCTCACCATGCTCAAGCGCAAGAGCGTGCCCGGTGTGCCCGAGCGCGACGAGGAGGCCCTGCTCCTCGCCGGCTTGGTCCACCGGAACGCGGATGGCAGCCTCCGCCTGCGCAACCGCATCTACGGGCTGCGGTTCGACGAGCGCTGGGTCCGGGAGATCCTGCCCGCGCCGCCCGTGCCGCGGTGGGTCTGGGCCCTGCTCGCCGCGGTCGTCGTCGCGGGCGCCGGGGCGGGCGGGGTCATGTGGAAGCGCAACAGGGATCGAACGGAGCAGGTTCAGCGCCAGGAGCAGGCGCGGCGGAGCGCCGAGGTGATCCAGGAGGCCACGGACGACGACAATGCCTCAGCGATCTGGAGCAGCCTCCAGGCCTACGGGCTCGCCGGCGACGGCTCGCCCGCGCGCGAGGCGGCGCGCGCCTACTGGGAGCGACGCGGGAGAGAGCTCGACGAGCTCGCCAACCAACTCGGCGCCGCGGCGTGCTCCGAGGAGGCGGCTGTTGTCCGAGCGTTCGCCGCCGCACGCCGTGGGGCTGACCGTGCGCCCGCCGTGCCGGAGCCGGACATCGCAGCCACGCTCTGGCTCCCCGCGCAGCTCAACGAGGGCACGGAGGAGAAGCGCTGCAAGGAGCGGCGGAAGGAGACCTGCGATCGGCTGGAGCTCTCAGATGACACGCTGACCGCCTCGTGCTCGGGGAAGCTCGTCATTTTTCGCCCGGACCATGCCCCCCTGTCCATCACCGGATCCGGAACCCGGCGTGCTCAGATCCGGCCCGACGGGAGGTGGTCGATCGGCGCCGTGGGTGACGCGTTGGTGATCAACCGAGGGGAAGGCGCGGTGACGCTGCCGGTGTGCCCCGCGCAGGGAGCGCGGGACGCGCGCCGGTCGACATACGTCATCAGCTTGGAGATCAAGCCGTCCGGCGATGGCGCGATGATCGCTTACGTCTGCTCCGACGGGACCTACGGGCGGCAGTCGATCGCCCGCCTCGACGCCTGGTTCGAGGGGCTGACCAAAGGAAACAAGTCGCCTCCGGTGGACGGAGGTTATGGCGCCCGCGCGGCGGCGTGGCTCGGCGACCAGCTGCTCATCGCCACGGCCGGCCGCGAGGGCCGCGTGAAGGTGAACGGCGGCCCGGGGCTAAGCCTCCCGCTCGTTCATGCGCTCGCGAGCTTCGCGGGGAATCCGCGCCTCGCCGCGTTCGGCACGGAGAGCTTCGTCGAACGAGAAACCGTGACCGTACCCATTCTCGGTGTGCTGGCGCGTTCGGCCGATCACCTGGCCATCCAGCAGCGATGGCCCCTGACCCTCTGCAACGCGCCGTCGTGCTTCGTTCGGGCGGTGGCGGGCGTCGACGAGGATCATGTCGCGGGACTGCTGGTCGACGCGGTCGATGGCCCGAGCCCATCTCGGACCTGGCTGGTGCTCGTGCGGGAGGGCCAGCCCGACGTGACGCCCCTGGACGAGAGCCCGGTCGATGTGGCGGTCGGAGCCTGGCAGACGCAGGTCGTGGCCGCGGTCCCGCTCGTCGGGAGGATGAGGCTGCACGCGTGGGAGCGCTCGACCGATCGATCGTGGGAGGCGGCCCAGCGCCGCTTCGGCCTGACGATCCGTTACGGGAAGAGCGCGCGCATCGAGCGGTTCGACGAGGTGGGGCCCCAGCGCGTCCGGCGCTTCGAGGACGTGTTTCCGGAGCGATGAGCCCTCATTGCTCCCGGGCCACCCAGTTGGCCCCCAACCCGACGAATGGACGCACGGCGCCGCCCTGCGGCACGCGCTCGTCGTCGCGGATGGACGCGAACTGCGGGAAGCGCGCGAGCCCGCCGCGGGCGCGGAGCTGAAGAAAGAACTCGTCGTCCATCGTCGGAATGGAGACGTTCACCTCGAGGTAGCCGCCGGCGCTGGAGGCTGAGGCCGTGTAGTACCCGGTCACGAAGCCGGCGAGATCCAGGCGCACGCTCGGCGCAGCTTTGACCGAGGCCCCGAGCTCCAGGCCGGCACCCGCGAGGCCGAAGTAGCCGCGAGGCCGGCCCGACTCGCTCTGCGCCGGCAGGACGGCGATGTCGAGCGGACGCAACGCGAACTTTATCCCGAAAAATTCCGTCGGAAATACCACAGCCCCCAGTTCGGCCCACTGCACGAGCCCCGGCCGCCCCTGGACGGTCAGGGCCGTCGCTCCGCCGACGCTGACCTCTAGCGTCGTCTCGAACTCGTAGGGATCCGCGATGCTATCGAGGTAGAGGAATGCGCTTCCCGGGCGCGAGCCCTGCCGACGGCGCACGCACGCGAGCCACGAGAGGTCGGCGGTGCCCTGTTGGCACTGCGCGTCGAGCTTGACGAACGCATCTGCGTCCGACGAGGTCATCGCCGCGCAAGAGGCGATGTCGCCCTTCCGGCAGCCGGCCCTGAGGAGCTCCAGGACCTTCGCGCCCGACGGGTTCACGTGGTCCTTGTGGACGCGCAGGTAGGCTTCGCTTGCACAATACTCGCCGCCGTAGCTGATCTCGCGATCGAGGCACTTTTTCGTCATCGATTTGCGAATCAATTTGTGATTCGCGTCGCCTTCCTTTTCTTCGGAGCGTAGATCGAGCCACACCTCCCACCGGGCCAGCTCCTCGGCGCTCTGCATGGACTTCTCCGCCTTGCCGGTCCTCCCGTGTTGGCGCCCGACGTGCTGCTCCGGCACGCGCCGGGTATAAGCGCGGTCTGCGAAGACCCGGATGTCGTCGACATCCCTCGGCCGCACAGGCACCTCGACGGACTTCGATCCGACGGGGGCTTCACCGCTCCACAGCACCCGCGTTTCACGATTCACCAGCTGGATGAACAGTCCATCGAGCGGGTGCTTCTTCTCCGCGTTGCGAATCGTGACCCACGTCGCCGGTTCGAGGCAGATGGGGGCATCCAGGTCGGGGCCGCCCGGCGCCCCCACCGTCACGGTGATCTCCTTCGTCTTGAACTCGTCCGCCGACACGACAAACCTGTGATCGCCCTGCGGGAGCGGCATGGGATCAGGCGGAAAGGGGGCCCTCCACGGCTCGACCTTCGCGTCGGAAGCCTCCGGGACGATGAGGATCCACTCGGGTGGACTGGAGTATGCGCACACCGGATCCCACCTGAGCTTGACCCGCACGAACGGGGCCAGCGTGACGGGAGGCGGTCTGGTGAGCCCCGACGGGGCGACCTTCACCGAGACGGGCGTCGGCCCGAACCCCGCCGCCTTCAGGCAGAATTTCTGCGTGCCCGATCGCAACCCGCTCTTTGGCGTCAGTGTCAAAGGCGTCCGGCCGAGGGATCGTCCCTCGGCCGACTGGCACTCTTCCAGCGCCGCCGGGACGCGGAACACCTCCGCCTCGCTCGGCGAGCTCGTGAGCTCCAGCGTCGGAGGAGGAGGCGGCGGCGGCTTGATCGGCTCGGGGAGGCACTTCAACGTCGCGGGATCGCGGCCCCACGGGCATGGCCCTGCGGCAGCCTGACCGTAGGCCTCGCGCCCGAGAGAGGCGAAGCCCAGCACGAGCCCGACGCGTCCGAACAGGCGAACCAGGCGGCCGGCGCACGCGGTCACGACGCCGAGGGTACCCGCGGTCGCCGCTCGCGGGCAAGCGGCGTGGCGCGCCGGCCTTGTCCGGGCGGGTCGAGTCGGCTCTATTGACGGTTGGAGGTATCGATGCGCGAGGTCATCGCGGTGCTGCCGGCCGAAGCAGTGGCGAGCTGGGAAGAAGCGCTCCGGGCGGCGGCCCGTGGTGACGGCGAGGCGCCCGTCGGGCCGGAGCCCGAGGCGTTCTTCGACCCGTTCCGCCCCGCCGCGGCTGTGTGTTCGGATCCGGAAGACGCGATCGGGCTCGTCCGGAGGGGGGTGCGCGTCGCGCCATTTGCAGAGACGACGCCGCTCCTGCCGCTCTATGCGGCGCTCGGTCGAGAGCTCCCTCCGCCCCTCCGCGTGGCGAGCGAGGAGCAACGTTATGAGTTCCTCCTCGTGGCGCTCACGTTCAGCCTGCGCCTCGACGACGACGAATCGCCGGACCATGCCGAGTTCGTGGTGAAGATCCGTGACGGTGTCGACGGGCCGCGCGCGTCGCGGGCCGTCGAGGTCTTCCCGCAGCGCGTGCACGCCACGTATTTCCAGGCCTCGGCCCAGCTCTCCGTCGCGCTGGAGGCGTCCATGAAGTTCTCGGTCGAGGCCGACTCCGCAGCCCGCGCGGGCGTCGACGCGGCGGCGGAGGCCAAGGTGCTGGCCGGCCCCTTCAAGATCGACATCGGGCAGACCGAGCTGGACGTCTCGGGCGAGGGTGATCGCGACATCGGTTGGGTGTATCGCGTTCGACGCGCGCTCGAGGGCAAGAACGACTTCAGGAGCTTTCTGGTACTGAAGGTCGCGCGCGAGACGGAGAAGGTCCGACTGCTCGTGAATATCGGGGTTCGCACGTACCGGCGCACGTGGAAGACGCTATGGCTGCGGGAGAAGCTCCCGATTCTCTATGCGAGCGCGGCGCTCGACATTGAGCTACCGAACCGCGATTGAACGAGGTCCGGAACATGCTTCACCGTCAGGCGAGCCAGAGCACGCCTGCGAGCAGGCAAAATCGCATTTCAATTGCATAAATTGAGGCGAATCGGTGAGGAGTTCGTCGATCGCGGGCCGAGATCGCATGACGGCAGCGCTCTGCCGCTTCAGCGGTTCTTCTTCACGTCAATGCCTACCCCGGGTGTCTCCGCGCGGCCAGTGTACGGGGGCCCTCGAACACCCCGACGTCCGGGCGTGCCGTCCGGCCTTCGGACCCGCGGCGGCCCCCGTGGTCCCTCGGGCAGGACGCCGGCGCTGCCACGGCCTCCGAGGCGAGAGGGGGCTCGCGTCCCGCCGGGACGCAGCGCGTCCGCAGGAGACGCGAGCCTGTTCGTTCCACCTGGACCCGCCCCGGTTCTCCTGCTTTCCTGCTGCCTACCGTGACCGCATCCCGTGACGAGAGCTTCATCTCCCTCGTCCCCCGCCTCGTGTCGGCCACGTACTTTGACGAAGCTGCCACGGCGGTCCTCCAGGCCATGTTCACCTGCGTCGAAGAGGCGCTCGCCGACAGCCCGTTCGCCGGGCGCGCTCGGATCCTGCGTGGCGTCGTCCACCTCCGCCCCGAGGACAGCTACCAGCGCCTCTTCGGCATCGACCGCCTGAGCGGCGCGCGCATCGAAGGCACCGGCTATCTCACCTCCGGCAGCGTCTGGAGCTGGATCGAGAAGCACCGCTGTTCGGTCTCGATCGACGTCCAGCGCGCCTCGCTCCGCTCCTGGATGCCGGACGGGGCCATGGCGCTCCGCCACCCGCCAGCGGCGGCCGGCATGCCCGGCGACGCGACACGCGAGCGGATGCTCGGTCGCGACGCGACCCACGTCCATGTCGTCCCGCTGCGCGCGCCGGGCGGCAGCGTCGACGGCATGATCACGATCGAGGCGAGCTGCAGGGGGGCCGTCGGGCTCGAGCTCCCCTGGGCGGAGTGCCACGAGGAGCTGGCGATCCTCGCCAGCATCGCCGGGGCCTTCATCGCCGCCCGCGCGCTGCCGCTTCGCTCGGACGAGCCGGCGAGCCCGGACGAGTTCCTGCCGGTCGTCGGTCAGAGCACCGCGCACCTCGTCGAGCTGCTCCGCGCCTTCGCCCCGCGGGACGACACCATCCTGATCACCGGCCCGACCGGCGCCGGGAAATCCAGGCTCGCGCGCTGGTGCCACGAGCACTCGCAGCGCCGGGGCCAGCCCTTCGAATCGCTGGACCTCCTCGGCGTGCCCGAGGACCTGCAGATGGCCGAGCTGTTCGGCTGGAAGCGGGGCGCCTTCACCGGAGCCGTCAAGGACAACCCAGGCGCGGTCGCCCGCGCCGCGAAGGGCACGCTCTTCCTCGACGAGATCGACAAGCTCTCGCTCAAGGCCCAGGCGGGCCTCCTGCGCTTCATCGAGGAGCGCGCTTACCGGATGCTGGGCGACGACGGGGCGGGGGAGCGCCGCGCCGACGCGCGCCTCCTCGTCGGCACCAACGCCGATCTGCGCGCCGCCGTGCGCGCCGGCCGCTTCCGCGAGGACCTGTACTACCGCATCAACGTCCTGCCGGTGCGGCTGCTCCCGCTCGCCGAGCGGCTCGACGAGCTCCCGCGCTGGGCCGACTACATGCTGAACCGGCGCCATCAGGAGGCCGACGGCAAGGGGACGGCGCGCTTCGAGCCCGACGCCATGAAGCTCCTCGTGTCCGCGCCCTGGCCGGGCAACCTGCGGCAGCTCGACAACATCGTCCGGCGCGCCTACGCGCTCCATCTCGCGGGGCAGAGCGGCCTCGGCGGCGATCTGGTGATCCAGCGGCGCCACGTCGAGCGCGCGCTCACCTTCGACAGCGACGCCGAGCCGAGCGCGCTGTCCAAGCTGCTCTGGCGGGCGGCGCTCAGCTTCGTGAACGAGGCCGAGCGACGCCGGGGCGGCAGCGCCCCGCTCCCGCTCGAGCTGACCGACGCCTTCCGGGGCATGGTCCTCGGCGCGGCGGTGCAGCGGACGGGCAACCGGGACGACGCCTTCACGCTGCTCGGCCAGGAGATGCTGCTCAAGAACCGCAACCATCATCGGACGCTGCGGCGCGAGCTCTCGCGGGTGCGCGAGGTCCTGGACCTGCTTGGAGGTGAGGTCGATCCGGATCTCCTGGCAGTGCTCGACGCCGACAAGGAGCCCTGAGGGAGCGGTGCCAGCGCTCTCCGAGCGCCTCCTGCGACCACGAGATCGATCATGCAGTGCTATGTCGCAAACGGTGCCGCGCTCGCGCCAGGCGCCACGTTCGACGGGCGTTACGAGATCCTGGCCAAGCTCGGCGAGGGCGGCTTCGGCGTGGTGCACAAGGCCCGCCAGCTCACCACCGGGCAGCCGATCGCCCTGAAGATCCTGCGCCTCGCCGAGCAGGGAGGCGTCGCGCAGGCCGACAGGCGGGTCACGCGCTTCCTGCGCGAGACGCGGCTCTGCGCCCAGCTTCACCACCCCAACCTCGTCCAGCTCGTCGACGCGGGGCAGGTGGAAGATGGGACCCTCTACGCCGCGTTCGCCTTCGCGCCTGGCGACAACCTCGCCGCCCTGCTCGAGCGAGAGGGCGCGCTCGCGCCGTCCGAGGCGCGGCACCTGATGCTCCAGGTGCTCGACGCCCTCGCGTGCGCCCACGCGGCGGGCGTTGTCCACCGCGACCTCAAGCCCAGCAACATCATGGTGATCCCCACGGGCGCCCGCCGCAATGCGCTGGTGCTCGACTTCGGGATCGGCGCCACGCTCGACGACGGGCGATCCACGCGCCTGACCGGCAGCCACGACGCGCTGGGCACGCCCGGCTACGGGGCGCCGGAGCAGTGGCGCGGCGCCGAGGCTTCGCCGCGCGCGGATCTGTTCTCGTGGGGCCTCGTGTTCCTCGAGTGCCTGACGGGCAAGCCAGCCTACGGCGGCACGGAGGCCGAGATCTTCTACCGGCTGCTCGGCCCCGATCCCGTCCCGATCCCCGCCGCGCTCGAGCGCCACCCCCTGGGCGACCTGCTCGCCCGCGCTCTCCGCAAGGACGAAGGCGCGCGCGATGTGACCGCCCGTGGGCTCTTCGAGGCGCTCGAGGCCTGCAGCCTGCGCGGGCTCTCGCGCGAGGCGTTGCTCGGCGCCGGCGGCCCCCAGGCCAGCGCCGACACGCGGTCGCTCGCCTCGGCCGCGACGGTCGCCACGTCGCTCGACCGACGGAGGGCGCCCGCGCTCGACGGCGAGCGCCGGCAGCTGACGGCGCTCTGCTGTCACCTGAGGGCGCGCGCGGCCGCCGGGCAGGCCGCCGACGCCGAGGCGCTGGACGATCCCCTGCGCTCGGCGCTCACCCTCTGCGCGGACGTCGGGCGCCGGTACGGGGGGTACGTGGCCGCGGCGCTCGGCGACGATCTGCTTGTCTACTTCGGCTACCCCAGCGCGGCGGAGGACGACGCCAAGCGCGCTGCCCGCGCGGCGCTGGCGATGGCCGGCGCTGCGCAACCCGAGGACGCCGAGGACCTACGCAGCGCTACGCCGGGTGTACAGATCGACGTGAGCGTCGGCCTCCACACCGGCCTCGTCGTCGACGGGAACCTGGGGGACCTCGACGGCGCGTGCCTCGTCACCGGCGCCACCCCGCGGCTCGCCGCGCGGCTCGCCGCGCTGGCGCCGCCGGGATCCGTGGCGGTCAGCGCCGCGTCGCAAGCGTTGCTGCGCGCCTCGTTCGACCTCGAGAGCGAAGGGGGCCGCGCCATCGAGGGAATCGCGGCGCCGGTGGAGACCTACCGCCTCCGGCAGGAGCACGGCGCCGCGGCGAGCTGGCCGACCCCCGACGGCTCGAAGGCGCCGCTCTCCGGCCGAGATCAGGAGACCGGGCTCCTCGTGGAGCGGTGGCGTCGCGCGTGCGAGGGGGCGGGCCAGTCGATCCTCATCACGGGCGAGCCCGGCATCGGCAAGAGCCGGCTGGCGCGCGCGCTGCGCGATCGGCTGGCGCGCGAGGCCCACACCTTTCTCGAGGCGCGGTGCTCGCCCGACACGCAAACCAGCCCCCTCCGTCCGGTGGTCGATCTGCTCGAGCGCACGCTCGGGTTCGATCAGGAGCCCGACGCGGGCGGCAAGATCGCGCGGCTCGAGGGGGAGCTCGCCGGCCACGGCTTCGCGCTGGCCGAGGCCATGCCGCTCTTCGTGCCGCTCTTCTCCCTGCCTCTCGGCGAACCGTACGCCCCGCTCGACGTCTCGCCGCAGCGGCACAAGGCGCTGACGCTCCAGGCCGTGGCGTCGCTGCTCCTCGCGATCGCCGACGAGCGGCCCGTCCTCCTGGTGGCCGAAGACTTGCACTGGGCCGACCCCACCACGATGGAGTTCCTCGCCCAGCTCGTTCGCGAGGCGCCCGCGGTCCCCCTGTGCGTCATCATGACGGCTCGCCCGGAGTTCTCACCGTCGTTCTCGACGGCCGACATGCTGCTGCTCCCTCTGAGCCGCCTGGAGCGCCCGCACATGGAGGAGATGCTCACCGGGCTCTCGGGCCACAAGGCGCTGCCTCCCGCCGTGATAGAGCAGGTAGCAGACCGCGCGGACGGGGTGCCGCTCTTCGCCGAGGAGCTGCTCCGGATGATGATCGATGCGCGGCTCCTGGTGGAGCGGGAGGATCGCTACGAGCTGACCCGGCCGCTCTCGGGCGCGGCGATCCCGGGGACGCTGCGGGCGCTGCTCACGGCGCGGCTGGATCGTCTTTCGCGCGCCAAGCAGACGGCCCAGCTAGCGGCGGCGATGGGCCGGGAGTTCAGCGTCAAGGTGCTCTCGGCCGCGAGCCCGCTCGGCCCGGCGGCGGTGGCAGAGGATCTGGAGCGCCTGATGAGCGCGGGGATCGCGCTGCGCAGGCGGCGCGGCAAGGAGGTTGTGGGGAGCTTCAAGCACGCGCTGGTGCGGGACGCGGCGTACGAGTCGCTGTCCACCGGCGCGCGGCAGCGGAGCCACGCGCGCATCGCGAAGACGCTGGAGGAGGGGTTTCCGGAGGTGGTCCGAACGCGGCCGGATCTGCTCGCGCACCATCACGCGGCGGCGGAGCAGAAGCGGGAGGCCATCGGGTACGCCCGGACGGCGGCGCATCAGGCGCTCGGGCGCTCGGCCTACGCCGAGGCCAGCGCGCACGCCTCCCATGTCGTCGATTGGATCGGGGCGCTGCCGACCGGCGAACGGGTGGACGCCGAGCTCGGCGCCAACAGCATCCGGTTGCAGGCGCTGATGTCGATGCAGGGCTGGGCTTCCCCCGACGTGCGTGCGCTGGCCGAGAAGTCCCGGGCGCTGCTCCCCGCGAGCACGACGACCGAGCACACCGTCTCCACCCTCTTCGGCCTGTACATGCACTACCACGTGGCGAGCGAGCGCGCGGCGTGCCGGCGGGTGGCCGACGAGCTCGTGGCGTTCGCCGACCGGATCGAGGACCCGTCGCTCCAGTGCGTGGCCGCGACAGCCAAAGGCGTCGGCTTCCACGCCGAGGGGCGGTTCTTGGACGCTGAGACATGGTTCGACGAGGCGATCCATCTGTACGATCCGGCGCGCGACGGGCAGCAGGGCTCGGCGTTCGGCATGGACTGCCGCGTCTGGGCCACGGGGCAGCTCGCATGGGTGCAATGGGGTATGGGGCGGACGACGCGGGCGTTCCAGCTCGCGAACGACGCGATCGCCTGGGCGCGGGAGATCAAGCACGTCCCGTCCCTCGGGATCGCGTTGCTCTACCTCGGCCAGATCCAGCACATGAACGAGGACAAGCCCGCGGTGCACAAGACGACGGGCGAGCTGCTCGCGACCTCCCAGGCATACGGGCTGCCTGCCTTCGAGGGCTACGGTGCGGCCCTCGCGTCGTGGGCCGCGGGGGATCTGCAGGGGGTCGAGGTGATCCTCCGGACCCTCGAGTCCCTCCACTGCAACTTGGCGCTCACCTACTACGGGTCTTTTCTGGCAGACATCGAGGCAGACGCCGGCCGTCTGCACCAGGCGATCGCCCGCGTGGAGACCTGCCTTTCGATGTGCACCGAGCTCGGCGAGCACTTCTTCGAGGTGGAGCTCTTGCGGCGCCGCGCGCGCTACGAAATGCGCCTGCCGAAGCCCGATCGGGGCGCCATCCGGGAGATGCTCGCCCGGGCTCGGCTGCTGGCCGGCGAGCGAGGCATGTACCGCTTCGAGGCAGCGGTAATTGAGGAGCACCGGCGTATCTTCGGGGACGACACCGTCCTCGTGCACCGATTGACGCAGCTCCACGACTCGTTTCCTGATCTGAAGTTACTTTCACCGAGGAGTGATCCATGACAACCGAGCCCTCTGAAGCATGGGAGACCGGCGGAACAGGCAGCGCCGCCCCCTTTCCCCGCCTGCGCACCGCCTACCTGCGAGCCATCGCCCGTGCCTGGCGCGATCGGGACTTCCTGAAGCAGCTGGTCAGTGCGTCCAAGAAGGAGCCTTATGGCGTCCTTCCCCTCCTCGAGAAGGAATATGGCTTCAAGTTTCCTTTCAGCGTGAAATTCGCCATCTCCGACGAGCCCAGGCCGCAGTGGCGGCCGAATGAGATGCTCGGCTGGCTCGCCGACGGTGACGAGATCGATATCACCTTGCCAGGCCCTCCGACGGAGGGCACGCCGCCCGCGGACGCCATTGCTCTCTATTGCCAATGGTTCCCGTCGATGCTTGGTCCGCCGACGGACGGGACGAGCCAGCCGCCCGATGATTTCGGCGAGTTCGGAGTGATCACGTCCCGCCTCCTCGCGATGACGTGGTACGATGAGAAATTCAAAGAGCAGCTCTTCGCCTCGAAGGATGCTCGGCGCCTCGTGCAAGCATCGATGGGCATGATTGTTCACTGGAACTTCAAGCTGAAGTTCTCCTCCCTCGATTGGGAAAAGTTCTGGCACAAAATTCCTTATCAGGGCAAAGCTCACGGCCAATCTGCGAGCCGGATCCCCGCTCGGGTGACGATCACCGTCAACATCCCTCAGGCTCCTCCGGACGATGCCATCTGGCCGATCGCTCTCGCCGCGTACAACGACACGGGTCCCCAGTACCCCTTCACCTGCGCTTGACGCTACAATCGCTGGCTGGACCGGGAGCGAAGGAGGCGCTCGCGTGATCCCGTGCCGCCGGACGGATCGCAGCGCGTCCTCCGCACCGCATGGAACTCCGGAGCTCTGCTCGTAGGAAGAGGGTAGCGTGCGCAACGGGATTGCCATCATCGACATCGACCGCCACGTCATGGAGCCCATGGGGCTCTGGCCGGAGTACCTGCCGGCGAGGTACCGCGACGTCGCGCCGGACGTCCGCCCCCTCTCGAAGCATGATGAGCCCCTCCGGGCTCGGTTGGACCGGCTGGGAGACCATGCCCTCTTGCCGACCCCGCCGGTGGTCACGGTCGCAGGAAAGCCCATCTGTCGCGGGATGACCGAGGTGGGCTACATCGAGGTCGGGATCCATGCGGAGGAGCACCGCCGCGAGCTGATCGCCGCGGAGACGGCGGCCGGCCAGCTCGCAACGATGGACGAGGCGGGGGTCGACGTCGCCGTGCTGCACCCGACCTACACGGGGTTCCTGGTGTACGACGAGGAGATCGACGCGGACCGCTCCCGCGCCTACGCGGGAGCCTACAATCGCTGGCTCGCGGACCAGTGCCGGCGAGACCCGACCCGGCTCAAGGGGGCCGCGCTCATCTCGCGCCACGATCCCGCGCAGATGGTCGCGGATCTCGACGCCGGCCTCGCGGACGGCCTCAGCGCCGCCGTGGTCCGGCCGAACCCGGTCCGCGGGAGGACCCTCGGCGCGCCGGAGCTGGAACCCTTCTTCGCGGCCTGCGAAGCGAACGACATCCCGCTGCTGCTGCACGAGGGGACGCACACGCGCGTGCAGACGGCCGGCGCTTCGCGCTTCCGAACGCACTTCGCCCAGCATGCCTGCTCCCACCCGCTCGAGGCGATGATGGCGTTCCTCGCCCTGCTCGAAGGAGGCGTCCTCGAGCGCCATCCGGGCCTTCGCGTCGGCTTCCTCGAGTCGGGCTGCGGGTGGCTGCCCTACTGGCTCTGGCGCCTCGACGAGATCGAGTATACGCAGCTGAGCAACGAGGTCAGCGGTCGCGTGAACCAGCGCCCCTCAAGCTACTTCCGCCGCCAGTGCTGGATCGCGTTCGAGCCGGGCGAGGCGATGCTCGCGCACTGCGTCGGCGTCATCGGCGAGGATCGCGTCGTCTTCGGCACGGACTTCCCCCACGTCGATCACGATCCCACGATCGTCGCCAGGCTGTTCGACGGGGGCGGGCCGCTCGCCGAGGACGTGCTCCGGGCAGCCTTGTGGGACAACCCTGCGCGGCTCATGGGGTTGTCGGAGGCAGCGCGCCCGCGCGGCGCGTGAACGGGCGCGACACCGACCCGCGCACACTTCATTGCGAACAACGGTCAAGCAAAGAGGGGCTCATGAGCACGAACCAATTGATGGAGTTTCGCTCGACATACCTGCGCGCGATCGCAGAGGCATGGGCCGATCCGAACGGTTTTGGCAAGGAGTTGACCGGGGGCAACCCCGCTTCCGTGCTCAAGGATCGATTTGGCTATATCTGGCCATGGCCAAGGACGTGCGAGCTTCAGATCGCACGAGCCGACGAGGACTTCAGGTGGATCCACGATGAGTGGGTCTGGCCCAGCGACCTGCTCGACTGCTTGACGCTGCGCCTGCCGCTCGCGCCCAAGTGTTCCGCAGCTCGTCCAGGGTACGATGACCTCCGGGAAGACCTCCGTCCGGAGGACTACGCGAGGGCGCTCGGGGATTATTACAAGCAGCGCCCGTCGCTGTTCAGCGATCAATGGAGCCGGGAGCACGATCAGCACGGGGTTCATGCGCGCTCTCAGGACAAAGGGGGCGGGTTCAACGTCCGGGCGGACCACGGGGTGCAGCACGTCGGTCGCCGCGAACGAGGGCGGGAGCCCGCGGGGTGCGGACATGAGGGCGAAGAGGCGGGTCAAGAGCGCGTCGGCCTCCACAGCGGCCCTCCTGCGGGGGGCTTCGTTCCCGACGACAGCTTGTTCGCCGAGTTCAACGTCGTGCTGCTCGCGGCGATGGCCAAAGCCTGGAGCGACCAGGAATTTAGACGAGCGCTCACGATCGACCTTGCATCAGCGCTGCGAACAATCCGAGGTTACAGGCTACCTTGGACGATGAGCCTGCGCGTCGAGGAGGACGGCGCAGCCCGGTGGCATCCGCCGGGATCTCCGCTCGGCAAGGACCATCAGTCGTACTGGGATTCGCTCCAGCCTCATACGCTCAAGCTCTATCTGCCCACGAAGCCGAGCAACGTGGACTCCGAGCCCATCGCACTTGCCGTATACAACGCGACGGGAGCGGCGTACCCGTTCACTTGCTGCTGCTGATCGGGGGACGAGACCAGGACCGACGATGGATCCTCTGGAGCCGGGCCAGGCGCTGAGAGCCGCCCGAGGAGCTGCGCATGAGAGATGGCTTCCGGATCCTGGATGTGGATCGTCACGTCTCCGAGCCCGTCGCGTTGTGGGCGGAGTACCTGCCGGCAGCGATGCGGGCGTATGCTCCTCGGCTCGCGCCCTTCGGGCCGCCCGAGTCGCTGGCCAGGCGGATGAACCGCCTGGGCGAGCACGCGCTCCTGCCCACGCCCCCCATCCTCTGCGTGAACGGCGATCCGATCCTGCGTATCTCCGAGGCGGCCTACATCGAGCTCGGGCTCGCCGCCGAGCGCCGCCGCGAGCTCCTCGCCGCCTCGGAGAGGCCTGACGGGCACCTCGCCGAGATGGACGCTACCGGCGTCGATATCGCCGTCCTGCTTCCGACATACGCGTCCTATCTCGTCCACGACGACGGCATCGACGCCGAGCGCTCGCGCGCCTACGCCCGCGCCTACAATCGATGGCTGAGCGACTTCTGCGCGAGCGCGCCGGACAGGCTCCTCGGTCCTGCGCTGCTCTCGCGCCACGATCCGGAGGCCATGGCGGGCGATCTGGAGCAGGCGGCGCGCGACGGCGCGCGCGCCGTGGTGCTCCGGCCGAACCCGGTGCAGGGCCGCACGCTGAGCGCGCCCGCCCACGCGCGATTCTGGGCGGCGTGCGCGCACCACGGCGTCACCGTGCTCCTCCACGAGGGCACGCACGCGCGCGTCGCCACGGCGGGGGCCGATCGCTTCGAGACGCGGTTCGGCCAGCACGCGTGCTCTCACCCGATGGAGGCGATGATGGCGCTGCTCTCGCTCATCGAGGGCGGCGTGCTCGAGGCCCACCCGACGCTGCGGGTGGGCCTGCTCGAGGCGGGGTGCGGCTTTCTGCCTTACTGGCTCTGGCGGCTCGACCACGTCGAATACGCGCAGATGCGGGGCGAGGTGCGCGGCCGGGTGCGCCGGCCGCCCTCCGAGTACTTCCAGCGGCAGTGCTGGATCGCGCTCGAGCCCGGCGAGGCGATGCTCGACCGGGTGGTGAGGGAGATCGGCGCGACGCGGATGATGTTCGGGACCGATTTCCCCCACCTCGACCACGGGCCCGGGATGGTCGACGAGGTGATGGCGCTGCGGGGCGCGCTCGGGGATGAGGCGCTGCGGACGATCCTCTGGGAGAGCCCCTGCGGCCTCATGGGGATGTAGGGGCACGGCCGCGTGCGGCTCCACTCCGCCCGGATCCTGATGGGTCCAGGGAGGCGAGGCGATCCCCGGCCATCCGGCGGTCGCTCTCCTCGAGCGCGCCACTTGCATGTGCTCCTTGGCGGGTGAAACCAGGAACGACGATGGATCCTCTGGAATTGAGCCAGGTGCTGGCGTTCAAGCCCACCCTGCGCGTCGAGCGCATGGATGCGGGCGTGGTCTTCCTGATCGGCGAGCGCGAGCGCTTCGTCCTCTCCGGCGCCTGCGCCGCCGAGGTGGCCGCGCTCGTCGATGGCCGGCGCACGGTGGACGAGATCCTGCGCGCCGCGCGCGATCGGTTCTCCGAGCCCGAGACCCTGTATGCCCTGAGCCGGCTCGCGGCGCGTGGCTACCTGGTCCCCGCAACACCGGAGCTTCCCTCCGAGCACGCGGCGTACTGGCGCGGGGTGGGTCTCGACGGCAAGGCGGCCGCCGAGGCCCTGAGCCGGACCCCGGTGTCGGTCCTGGCCGTTGGCGAAGCCGCTCCCGCCGGGTGGATGACCGAGGCGCTCGAACAGGCAGGCGTGCGGATCGACGGCGAGGCGGCGGTGCAGGTGGTCGTGGCCGACGACCATGTGCAGCCCGAGCTGGCCTCGATCAACCGCCGTGCGCTGCGTGAAGGGACGCGCTGGTTCCTGATCAGGCCTGCCGGCGTCCAGCCGCTCATTGGGCCCGTCTTCGAGCCCGGCGCCGGCCCCTGCTGGGGTTGCCTGGCGTTCTGGATGCGCCAGAACCGCCCGGTCGAGGAGCTCGTTCGCCGGCGCCGGGGGCACGAGGGCCACGTCCCTCCCCCCAGGGCGGCCACCGAGGCGAGCGTACGGACCGCTTGCGGGCTCGGCGCCTCGGCCATCGCCCGCGCGCTCGCCGGGGAGGATACCAGCTCTCCCCGGGCGCTCGGTGCCCGGGTGCTCGCCCTCGACCTGGCCACGTTCCAGATCACCGCGCACGCGGTCGTCCGGAGGCCGCAGTGCCCGGCGTGCGGCGATCCGGCGCGGATGGCGGCCGTCGGCGAGCGCCCGATCGACTTGCAGCCGGTGGAGAAGGCGCATTACGAGGACGGTGGATATCGCCGGCAGACCCCGCGGCGGACCTACGAGCGCTATCAGCACCTCGTCAGCCCGATCACCGGAGCCGTGACGTACCTCGTGCCGATGCCGGGGCGGGACACCGAGCTCCGCGCCGTGTACGCGTCCGGCTACCTGGCCTGCCCCCGGGAGGGCGTCCCGCGCACCAACGTCTTCGACAAGAGCTGCGCCGGCAAGGGGCGCAGCGCGGACCAGGCCAGGGTGAGCGCGCTCTGCGAGGCGCTCGAGCGATACAGCGGCGTCTACCAGGGGGACGAGGCGCGCGTCCGCGGCAGCAAGGACGAGCTCGGCGCGGCGGCGCTCGCGCCCGACGATCTGCTGAACTTCAGCGAGGCGCAGTACCGCGAGCGCGCTCACCTCAACGCGCAGGCAGCGGATCGTCGCCAGTGGGTACCGGAGCCGCTCGACGCCGGCACCCGGATCGACTGGACCCCGGCCTGGTCGCTGAGCAAGCGCGAGCGGCGCTACGTCCCGCTGGCCTACTGCTACGCCGAGGCCCCGGCCGAGAGCGGCACCGCGTTCTGCGGCCCCTGCGGCAACGGGGTGGCGGCCGGCACCTGCCTCGAAGAGGCCGTATTGCAAGCCCTGCTCGAGCTCGTGGAGCGCGATGCCGCCGCGGTCTGGTGGTACAATCGGCTCGCGCGCCCGGCCATCGCGCTCGACAGCTTCGGGGACCCGTACTTCGAAGCCCTCCAGGCGGACTATGCCCGGTTCGGCTGGGCCGTCTGGGTGCTCGATCTGACGCACGATCTCGGTATCCCCACCTGCGTCGCGCTCGCCCACGAGGCCCGGGAGGATCGATTCACCATCGGGTTCGGCTGCCACCTCGACCCGCACCTCGCCGTGCAGCGATCGCTCACCGAGCTGAACCAGCTCTTCGAGCCCGGGGGCGCGCGCCGGGCGCCGTGGGACCTCGAGCGGCTGCCTGACCGCGCGCATCTCTTCCCGAGCCCCGCTCTCCCCCGGGTCGCGGCCGAGCACCTGCCCCGGATCGGCGGCGCCGATCTGCGCGCCGACATCGAGCAATGCCTGGGTCGCCTCGACGAGGCGGGCCTGGAGCTCGTCGCGGTGGACAAGACCCGCCCGGACATCGGCTTGCATGTGGTCCAGGTGATCGTCCCGGGCTTGCGCCATTTCTGGCCTCGATTCGGCCCGGGGAGGCTCTATGAGGTGCCGTGCGCGCTGGGGTGGCTCGCCCGCCCGCTCGCCGAGGGCGAGCTCAACCCGGTCCCTCTGTTCGTCTAGCTGCCGAGGAGCTGCACAGGCGAGATGACATGATGGCCCAGCGCATCGCGCTCGGCGATGAAGCGCCGCGAACGATTCTTCGGGATAGCCCGTGCGGCTCGATGGGCACGGCCCCTGGCGCGTGGTCGAGCGCGCAGGCGTCTGGCGCTGGATGGGACGCGCGCGGGCGTCGCCCGCGCGGCCACGACATCAGCATTTCACACGATGACGTTGGGACCGGCCTGAGCGCCGGTTCCTTGTACGTTGTCCTTGGTTATCTGTACGTGATACGACGCCGACGTTGCGTTCAGGTAACCCTGCGCGGTTCCTCCGCCGCCGGACGTCACCCACCATTGCCAGGTGCCTGCGTTGTAGGGGGTGTAGGAGTTCGAGGAAGGGGGTACGAGCAGCCCGTTCGGAGGGGCGATGGTGAGTTGCTCCGTCAACGTCTCCTTCCATCGAGTGCGGAAATTGCTATTGTTGTTGGGCTCCTGCTTGGAGACCAGGAGGACGATCGAGTCCACCGTCAACTGGTACTGTCCGCTGTTGTAGAACTTGAGGGTGACGAGGGACCCTTCCCAATCGCCCTGCTGATTCATCGAAATCGTCTTGGGGACTGTGGCCTTGATCAGGAGAGCCCCATCTTCGAAGATCGTGATGTCCTGGCTTCCGACGGAATCTTTGACAGACACACCCATGTTCTTCCTCCATGTCGAGGCATGCTTTGCGAGGAGCGCGATGCGGCAGCACGCGGGGAGGGGCGTTCAGCGCGAACGAGCCTCCCCGATTGCGAAAGCAGCCATGACGCCGCACCGGCCTGTTTCCGCCTCGATCGATCGCAAGGTTTGCAAGCGATGTGCCACCTGGGTCGGCCCTCGGGGTACCCGGCACAGGGGCGATTCCTCCACGGTATCCGCCCAAAGGCGCGTGGTCGTCCGATAGTCCCGCGGGATCCCTCGGGGGGGATGGCGAGGCGTCGCGTCACCCGATGAAGCGTCGCTTCACCTGGTGACGCGATGCCGGTTTTGCGTCACCCGATGAAGCGACCCTTCACCTGGTGACGCGATGCCGGCATCGCGAGGGGGCGGCGGGCGCGCCAGATTCGAAGCCGAGCTCAGAGGCAGCGCAGGACGTTGTCGTGCACGAGCTGCCAGATGGGCTCGGGGATCCCGCCCAGCCAGCGCGCGTCCCGCTCGACCGGCGCCTCGGCGTCGTCGAGCGGGTCGTCGTGGCTGTAGACGAGCCGCCACAGCCGCTCGCTCACCGAGCCGTTGCGATCGATCACGAAGCGATGGACGAGCTTCTTCGCGAGCTCCTCGCCCTCGATGCCGAGCAGCAGCACCGCGCCCCGCCGTCGGCCTCCGCAGGATGGACCTCCGACGCTCGGTAGCGCATCCTGTGCGCATGCAAGCGCTCAAGATCCACGTCGTGGTGGACGATTCCGTCGTCCGCGCTCTGCCTGCGCTCTCGCCGCTCCGTGGGCAGCGGGTCGAGCTCATCGCGCTGGGGGAGGCGCAGCCGCCGTCTCCTGTCGCGCCGGTCGCGGGCGGCTTGCTCGGGCAAATCAAACTCAAGGAAGACTTCGACGCCCCACTCCCCGACGACGTCCGGAGTGCATTCGAGGGAGACAAGCATTGAAGTGGCTCCTCGACACGCACGTCGCGATCTGGTTCGCCGCCGACCCCAACCGCTCGCGCACCCGCTGACAGGCTCGACGCGCGCCCGCCCAAAAGGCCCGTCAGGCGCGATTCGTCAGACGGAGCCCGGCGCCCAGCGACGGTATCAGGGGAACCGGCTGACGGCGCGTGAGGGGCCAGGGATCCATTCCCGCAACTCGGCGCGGAAGGCTGGGCGGCCCGCCACCGGGCGCAGATCCACGTCGGCGTAGGTGAGGCGCTGGAAGGGGCGGAGTTCAGCCGGCGCCCGCTCGGGGTGCTCGAGGAATTCTTTGCCCTCTGTGCCAACGCTAGTCCTCTCCGCGCACGGGAGGCCCGCCTCCCGTGCGAAGCAACGGGCGATGCCCATGGCGCCCTCGTCGTACTCCGCCTCGGGCAGGCCGCAGTTGAGGATCGCGGTAGGCGAGGCACCGGCGCGCACCGCCACGCGTTCGCGCGCCGATCGAGCGCGTGAGTCGCGAGCTAGGGCAGGCTGTCCACGGCGAGCAGCGACGAAAGCACGAGCAGGTCGGCCACGAGGAGCCCACGCACAGCGCTCTATGGCCGGGCCGCCGGATGTTGATCACGAGCCGAGCTCGCTGGAGGGAGCTCTCCGCCTCAGCGGTTCTTCTTCACGTCCTTCACGTGACCCAAGCTGGGCGGCTTGCCGCGCAGGCAGCTCCAGACAGCGAGCACTCCGATGAAACGCATCTCCGGTTCAATCGCGTAATATACATAGTACTGCGTCCGCGACAGCAAAACACGCCGCACTCCATCCTTCGCCTTGGGGTCGTAGGGGGCTCCCATCTCCGGCGTACGCCGAAGCGTGCGGAGCGCTGCGGCGAGTTCATCGGCGAACAGCGATGGCGCGGCGGGACGGTTTTCGCGCCACCATGCATCCACCGCGCGCGCCTGCTCGGCCGATCTCCCCAGGAATCGGACCTTCACCCGCGCGCCCGCAGCTCGGCGAGCAGCACGTCGGCCTCGATACCTGCCCCTGTTCGCATCTCAGCGAGCCCCTCTTCGAGGGCTGCGTGCAACTCTGCGCGCTCCTCGTCGTCGAGCTCGTCGCCCGGATCTGCGATGACGAGATCGAGCACCATGCCCTCCGGTAAATCCGTGGGCTCGTCCACGACGATGCGACCGTTCTGGACGCGGGCCTTGAGCGCTTGCACGTCGCGAAGCGTAGCGCCGTCATCACCTTGTTGCACCAAGGAGCAGCGGCATCCCGCCGTCGTGGCCACGGTGCGCCATGGAACAGCGGCATCCTCGACGTCACAGGAGCCCGGGCGTGGGACGCACCTCTTCCCGGGTTTCCCCGCGCGGCCAGCGTGCGGGTCGCCTCGAGCACCCCGACATCAGGCGAGCTGCCTGAGTGTCCTCCCCGTGCCCGATCGGACTACAGGCAGCGCAGGACGTTGTCGCGCACGAGCTGCCAGATGGGCTCGGGGATGTCGCCCAGCCAGCGCGCGTCCCGCTCGACCGGCGCCTCGGCGTCGTCGAGCGGGTCGTCGTGGCTGTAGACGAGCCGCCACAGCCGCTCGCTCACCGAGCCATTCCGGTCGATCACGAAGCGGTGGACGAGCTTCTTCGCGAGCTCCTCGCCCTCGACGTCGAGCAGCAGCACCGGCGGCGCCACCTCGATCTCGCCCGCGTCGCGAAGCGGCTTGAGCCGGACATAGGCCCCCTTCACGAGGTCGACCTCGTCCGGCGGCTCGAACCCCGCCGCGCGGAAGTCGCACGGCGCCTTGGTGTTGCCGACGAGGTAATACGCCCCCTGGGTCTCGGCGAGGATCGCGCCGCCCAGCCTCCCTACGCGTGCCATCTAGACCTCCTCCGCGGTGCCGCTCTCCTCGGAGAGCACGAGCGAGCGCCCCGGCGTCTGGCCGGGGAGCGCGGCTCCATCCCATGTGTACTTGTTGGTATACCCGCGCGGGGTGACCATGTAGCCCTCGAACATGAAGGTGTTGGTCGACCCGACGAGCACCGTCGTCAGCATCCCGATCTCGTACTCGAGGAAATGGTCGAGATCGGTGAGCACGGCGCTCTCCAGCTTGCGGTAGGCGCTCTTCACCAGCGCGACCGGCGTCGTGCCCGCGCGGTGCTGGCGGATGATCTCCTGCGCCCGCACGATCTGGCGCGTGCGCCGCCCGCTCGCGGGATTGTAAAGGCCGATGACGAAGTCGGCCGCGGCGGCGGCCTCGAGCCGCCGCTCGATGACCGGCCACGGGGTCAGGAGGTCGGAGAGCGAGATGGCGCAGAAGTCGTGGCCGAGCGGCGCGCCGACGAGCGACGCGCACGCGTTGAGCGCCGTCATCCCGGGCACGAGGCGGAGCTCCGGCGACTCGCCCCGCTTCCAGCCGATCTCCTCCAGCACCTGGAAGACGAGCCCGGCCATGCCGTAAACGCCCGCGTCGCCCGACGAGATGATCGCCACGCGCGCCCCGTCCCGCGCCCGCTCCACCGCGGCGCGCGCCCGGCCGATCTCCTCGGTCATGCCGGTCTTGATCACCTCCTTGCCCTCGATCAGGTGCTTCACCAGCCGGATGTACGTCGTGTACCCGACGATGAGGTCCGAGGCCGCGATCGCCTCGAGGGCGGCGCGGGACGCGTGCTCCTCGGCGCCGGGACCGATCCCGACGATCGACAGGACTCCTTTGCTGTCACCCATGGCTCTCCTCCACGTTGCGCTTCGAGAAGGGGACGCGCGCCACCGCGAGCGTCATGGACCGCCCCACGCCCTCCTCGGTGTACGCCCGCTTCGGCACGAGCAGCCTCGCGGCCCCCGCCGCCCGCAGCGCGGCCGGCTCGGCGACGCCCCGGGCGCCGACGTGCTTCTTCACCGTCTCCGACGGGTTCTCGATGCCCTCGGTCGCGTCGAGCTCCTCGGGCGTGAACGTGACAAGCGGCCACCCCCGCCGCGCCGACAGCGCGAGCAGCGCTTCCTCATCGGCCTTCTTGTCGATCGTCGCCAGCGCCTTCACCGATCTCGCCGACAGCCCGTGCTCCTCGAGCAGCCGGTCGACGCCGCGCTCCACCATGTCGAGCGGCGCGCCGCGATCGCAGCCGACGCCGAGGACCAGGCTCTTCGGCCGGTAGACGACGGCGCGCTCGACGATCTCGGGGTGCGAGCGGGAGAGATCGCGGTCGCTCGCGACGAGCAGGATCTCCCACGCGCCGGGGTCCACGCCGTCGAGCGACGTCGCGTAACGCACGCCCGGCGGCAGCGGCGTCGCCTCGGGCCAGAACGAGGGCTCGCCGGTCTCCTGGACGAACAGCACCGGCGCGGCGTTCACGACGGCGGCGCAGCCGCGCGTCACGTTGCGGTCGGGATCGTCAAGGGTCCACCCGAGGTCCCGGCCGAGGATGTCGACCGTCAGCGTCCCGAGCGCGTCGGACGCCGTGGTCACCACCGGCTGCGCGCCCAGCAGCCCGGCCACCTTCTCGGTGAACGCGTTGCCCCGCCCGACGTGCCCGGAGAGCACGCAGATCGAGAAGCGCGCCGTGTCGTCGACGCACACGACCGCAGGATCGACCTTCTTGTTCTTGAGCAGCGGCGCGATCATGCGCACGACCGCGCCGACGCTGATCACGAAGACGTGGCAGTCGTAGGCCGTGAACGCCTCGTTCAAGAGCGGCCCCATCGGCAGCGGGAGCGGCTTCGCCCCCGCCGGCGCCCCGTCGAACAGCTTCTGCGACACGTAGAGATCCGCGCCCGGCAGCCCCTCGATGAGCTTGCGCGCGATGGAGATCCCGTGCCGCGTGATGGCGTAGATGGCGTAGGGCTTGCGCTCGGCGATCATGGGGCCTCCGGTTCGGTAACAGCCTTGTCGAAGCCGCCCGGCGGCGAGGCCGGGGCCTCGCCGACGAGCAGCCCGCTCCGCTCCCCGCGCGTGACAACGACCATGGCGAAGCAGTCGCCCCGCTCGCCCTGCGCGGCCCGGAGGTCGCGGACGATCCGCTGCTCGGGCATCGTCGCCTTGGACACGAACACGGCCCGATCGAGGAGGCCAGCGCGCGTGAGCGCCTCGGTCACCTTCGGCATCTCCGAGCCGATCTTCATGAGGACCACGGTGTCGAAGCGCTGGAGGACGTCGGTCAGGTCGTCGACGCCGTACGTGGCGGGCAGGATGGCGATCCGCTCCTGCCCGTCGGCGAGCGCGAGCCCGCTCACGGCAGGGACCGCCGTGACCGAGGTGACGCCGGGGACGACCTCGACCTCGAGCCCGGGGAAGCGGCGGAGCGCCTCGCGGCGCACATAGACAAAGGTGCTGAAGAGCGACGGATCCCCCTCGGTGGCGAACGCCACGGTGAGGCCGCGCGAGAGCCGGTCGCCGATCTTCTCGACGGCCGCGTCCACGTAGGGGCGGACGCGATCCGGATCCTTGCTCATGGGGAAGGTGAGGAGCAGCCGCTCCTTGTCCCGCTGCTTGCCGACGACGGGCTCGAGGATCCGGTAGGCCATCGAGGCGCCGAAGTCCGAGCTGCGGGGGAGCGCGAGCACGTCCGCCTCCTGCAGCACGCGCACGGCGCGCAGCGTGAGCAGGTCCGGCGCGCCGGGGCCGACGCCCACGCCGTAGAGCTTGCCGAGGCCGCTCATGACGCCTCCGAGGTGGACCGCGGCGAGCCGGCGGGCCGGGCCGGCGCCGCGCCCTCCGCCGCTTCCACGGCTTCCTGCGCCTTCGCCGGCTTCGTCGCGGCGAAGATGTGGATCGGGTTCAGCGCCTCGTACCGCACGTAGCGCGCGAGCGGGACGCCGCGCGAGACCGAGAGCAGCGTGACCTCGGGGTCGAGCCCCCGCGCCCGCAGCGCGCGGTACGTCTCGGCGACGTTCTCCATCGTGATGGCGTTGACCACGAGCCGGCCGCCGGGGCGCAGCCGATCGAGCGCCACCGTGACGATCTCCTCCATGCTCCCCTTGCTCCCTCCGACGAACACCGCGTCCGGGTCCTCGAGCGCCGCGAGCGCCTCGGGCGCGCGGCCCGCGACGACGCGCACGTTGTCGACCCCGTGCGTGCGGACGTTGTCGCGGCAGATCTCCACGCCCTCCGGGTCGACCTCGATCGCATAGACCCGCCCGAGGGGGCAGAGCATCGCCGCCTCGATCGAGACCGACCCCGAGCCGGCGCCGACGTCCCAGACGACCGCGTCCGGGCGGATCGCCATCGAGGCGATCGAGAGCATGCGCACCTCGCGCTTCGTGATCAGGCCGTTCTTCGGCATGCGCTTCGCGAACGCGTCCTCGTGCAGGTAGGGGACGGCCGGCGGCGGGCGCCACGCGGGATCGCTCCGCAGGAGCAGGAGCACGTTCAGCGGGCCGATGTCCTCGCAGGCGGCGAGCGCGGCGAGGTCGAACGCGCGCACGCGCTCGCCGGCGCCCGCGAGGCTCTCGCAGACCCACGCCTTCCAGCCGGCGTCGCCGTGCTCGAGGAGCCGCGCCGCGAGGCGGGCCGGGCTGTTCTCTCCGTCGGTCAGCACCGCGACCTTCGAGAGCCGGCGGAGGCGCGTCGCGAACCCCTCGGGGGAGCGCCCGTGGACCGAGACGAACGCGGCGTCGTCCCAGGCGATCCCGGTGCGCGCGAACGCCCACTGGACCGAGCTCAGGCTCGGGATGATCTCGACGTGCTCGCCGCCGAGCTTCCGGACGACGAGCGCGCCGACGCCGAAGAACAGCGGGTCGCCCGAGGCGAGGATGCACACGTTCTGCTCGGCGGACAGGGCGTCCACGCGGTCGAGCGCCGCGGACAGGCCGCCCTTGAGGGCGATCTTCTCGCCGCGGAACTGCGGGAAGAACTCGAGGTGCCGCTCGCCCCCCACGAGCACCTCGGCGCGGGCGACCGCGGACGCGGCGCGGCTCGACAGGCTGGCGCACCCGTCGTCGCCGATGCCGACGACGGTGACGGCGCGGCGCGCGCTCATCTCGCCACCTTGGCCGGCTCGGCCGAGCCGGCGGAGCCCGCGGATCCTGTCGATCCCGGCGATGCCGCCGATTCCGACGACAGGAGCAGCAGCGCGTGGACGATCGCGACGGCGATGGGGCTGCCGCCCTTGCGGCCGCGCGCCACGATGAAGGGGAGCCCGGACTCGAGCAGGGCCTCCTTGGACTCCGCCGCCGACACGAAGCCGACCGGCACGCCGATCACGAGCGCCGGCCGCGCCCCCTCCTCCCGGGCGAGGCGCACGACCTCGAGCAGCGCCGTCGGCGCGTTGCCGATCGCCACGATCGCCCCGTCGAGCAGCCCGAGCCGGTGCGCCTTGCGCATCGACTCGATCGCGCGGGTCGAGCCGGCCGCGGAGGCGGCCTGGATCACGTCGTCGTCCGAGATGAAGCAGTGGATCGCGCAGCCGTACGACGCGAGCCGCTGCTCGTTCAGGCCGACGCCGATCATCTTCACGTCGACGAGGACCGGCGCGCCGCCCCGGAGCGCCGCGATGCCCCGCGCGATCGCCTCGGGGTGGAGCCGCATGAGCGACGAGAACTCGAAGTCGGCTGTCGCGTGGATCACGCGGCGGACGACCTGCCACTCGGCCTCCGGGAAGCCGTGCGCGCCGACCTCCTCGTCGATGATCGCGAAGCTCTTGTCCTCGATGCGCCGCCCGAGCGCGGTCATCTGCCGCATGTCGTTCACCGCGCGCACCTCATCACCACTCATGGCTCCTCCGCTCTCTCCGCTCTGTCCGCACCGATGGCACCGGCGTCGCCGGCCGGATACCGGCCGAGCAGCGCCCCGTTGAAATCGACAAGGCAGGCGTGCACCTCGAGGCCGCCGCCCGCGTGACGCGAGGTGTGCTCGACGACGCGCCGGCAGATCCCCCCGGGCACGCCGGTGAGCCCCTCGCGCTGGCACAGCTCGAGCACGTGCCGCGCGGTGTTCGCCTGCCGGATCTCGGCGGCGATCTCCGGCCGCGCGCCGAGCTCCTCGGCGATCTGCGCGAGCAGCTCCATGCTCACCTCCGAGCCGGCGGCGTGCGTCATCATCTTGCCGTCGGCCATCTTCGAGAGCTTGCCGATCATGCCGACGATGATCGCGCGGGCGATCCGCCGCCGCGCGGCGTGGCGGACCCCGGTGCCGATGAAGTCGCCCACCTGGATGAACGCCTCCTCCGGGAGCTCCGGGTAGAGCTTCATCGCGTACGCCTCGGATTTGCCGCCGGTCGTCAGCGCGAGCGCCGCGATGCCGCGCTCTGCGGCGACGTCGATCGCCTGCACGACGCTCGCGCGGAAGGCGGCGGTCGAGTACGGCTTCACGATCCCGCTCGTCCCGAGGATGGAGATGCCGCCGATGAGACCGAGCCGCGCGTTGATGGTCTGCTTCGCCATCTCCTCGCCCTGGGGGACGCTGAGGGTGACCGTGGCCCCGGCGAAGCCCGAGCCCTCGAGCTCCTCGAGGACCATCTCGGTGATGTTCCGGCGCGGCACGGGGTTCACGGCCGGCGCGCCGACGGGCAGCCCGAGCCCCGGCTTGGTCACCACGGCGACCCCCGCGCCGCCGCGGATCTCGACGCCCGGCTCGCGGCGGAGCTCGACCTCGGCGACGAGCTCGGCGCCGTGGGTGCAGTCGGGATCGTCGCCGGCGTCCTTGATGACGCTGCACGTGGCGCGCGGCCCGTCGCGATCGCAGCGCTTCAGCGGGAAGGTGACCTTCTGCCCGTTCGGCAGGGTGGTCTCGATGGCGTCGACCGCCGCGCCGCGCGCGAGCACGCGCGCCGCCGCCTTGGCCGCGGCGGCCGCGCACGCGCCCGTCGTGAACCCCTCGCGCTGCCCTTTCGGGTCTCTCGGCCGGACCTCTACCATCGAGGGATCCTGAATGATTACGGAGATTTCTTCATCGGGTTGTTGAAGAAGCTCTCCAGGAGCACGCTGCCCTCGGGCGCGCCGAGCGAGGCGAGCCGGTCGCGGAGCGGGTAGAGGATCGCGCCGTCGCCGGCGCAGAGCACGGCGTCGTAGGGCCCTGCCGCGAGCTCCCGCTCCACGAGGGCGCACGCGCGCGCCGGCCGCTCGGGGTGGCCGATCGTGGGGAGATCGCGGGCGACCGCGAGGCGGACGGCGGCGGGGAGGCGCTCGCGGACGAACGGCTCGGAGGCGAAGGTCTCGCCCGGCTCGACGAGCCAGAGCAGCTCGAGCTGCGCCGCGCCGGCGGCGGCGACGCTCCGGGCGATCCCGAGGGCGGCGGTGATGCCCGTGTCGGTGGCGATCACGAGCGCGCGGCCGGAGAAGCCAGGCGCGAGCCGCAGCTTGCCCCAGGGTCCGCTGAACTCGAGCTCGGCGCCGACGGCGATGTCGTTGAGCACGTTCGAGCCCGGCCCGGCCCCGACGCGCTTCACCGCGATCTCGACCGTGCGCTGCTCGGCGTCGCTGGAGAGCAGCGAGTAGGCGCGCTTCGCGAGCCTGCCGCCGGGCAGGGTGACGCCGGTGTTGATGATCACGTACTGCCCGCCGGCGAAGCCGACCTCCGCGCCGTCGACGCGCTCGAGGCGGAGCAGCCGGGCGGCGTCGCCGAGCGGCGTTGCGTGGGCGATCCTGATCTTCGGGTTGCCTTGTGTTGCCATGACGTCGCTCCTGTCTCCGCGCGGTCGCAATCACGCGCCCCATGGCCGCTCCGGTGAGCGGCCCGCGCTTCACTCGGCCGGGTAGATCTCGTGCACGAAGTCGTGCATCTCCTCGAGCTCCCGGTAGAGCCGGCCGAGCCCGTCGACCTGGGCGCGCAGGTCGAGCTCGACCTGCTTCGTGAGGATGAGGAGCGAGCGCAGGTAAGGCAGCTTCGGGTCGCCGGCGGCGGTCTTCGCGACCTTCTCCTGGAGCTCCACGAGCGACCCCTCGAAGAGGCGCGAGAGGCTCTTCAGGTCCCCGGCGCGCAGCATCGCCGAGACCGGCCCCGGCTCTGCGGCCGCGGCGCCGAGCTCGGCGAGCTCGTGCGCGCGCTCGCCCGGGTCGTCGATCCCCAGGATGTTCATGAGCCCAAGGCGGAGCGCGGCGATCTCGTGACAGGCCATATCGGTTCTCTCCTATCCATCCTTCATTGCATGATGTCGTCGACGAGCCGGGCCACCAGCCGGTCGCCGAGCAGGTGCTCCTCGACGAGGTCCTTCGCGTCCTCCTCGCGGACGCCGCGGTACCAGACCCCGTCGGGGTAGACGGCGACCGTCGGCCCCTCGCCGCAGCGCCCCATGCACGACGTCCTCGTCACGCGGATCTGCTGCTGCTGGCCGGCCTGCTTCACGAGGCGGCGCACCGACTCGAGCAGCGCCAGGCTGCCGCGGTCCACGCAGTCGGCGTTGCCGCAGACGAGCACGTGCTTGCGCAGCGAGCGGTGGGCGTGCGGGTGGTTCGACGCCTGCGTGTGCGTGAGCGTGTGGCGCACGCTGTAGAGCATCGCCTTGAGCCCGCCGACCTCCCGGGCGAGCCCCGGCAGCGCGGTGCGGTACATGCACGTGTCGCAGGGGAGCGGCGCCTCGCCGGCGAACGCCTGGCGCGCGCGCTCGTCGATCAGGCCCTCGAGCGCGCTCGACCGGCCGAGGTGCGGCGCGAGCGACGCCCGGATCCACGGGTATGTCGACGAGAAGCGGTCGACCTGCTCGGCGAGCTTCGTCATGAGCCGCCCGGCGAAGAGGAAGTAGGGGACCACCACGACGCGCTCCGGCCGGTGCCGCGCGACCCGCTCCAGCGTCTCCTCGACCGAGGGCCGGGTGACGCCGATGAAGGTCGGCTCGACGAGCTGGAGCCCGCGGCCCTCGCCGATGAGGCGCGCCGTCTTGCAGAAATCGCCGTTCGCGTCGGGGTCGCTCGACCCGCGCCCCACGACGACGAGCGCCGACCGGGCCCGCGCCGCCGGGTCGGTGGGCAGCGCCGTCGCGGCGCGCTCGAACGCGATCTCCGCGAGCGCCGGGTGCACGCCGAGCGGCCGCGCCGCCGAGAACCGCACGCCCGGGTGCGCGGCCCGCGCCCGCTCGAGCGCGAGCGGGATGTCGTTCTTCACGTGCCCCGCCGCGAACAGGAAGAGCGGCACGACCGCCACACGCGACGCCCGCGCCGCGAGCGCCGCGAGCGCGTCGGCGAGGTGCGGCGTCGCGAGCTCGATGTAGCCGTGCTGCACGGCGATCTCGGGCCGCGCCGCGGCGTAATCGGCCACGATCGCCTCGAACTCGGCGTTCGACGCGGCGTCGCGGCTGCCGTGGCCGATCAGCAGGAGACCGTCGTCATGCACGCGAGCGCCTCCTCCAGGGTGAGCGGGAGGCCCGCGCCGCCCCGCGGCGGCGCAGGGCTCATCCGGGTCCAGAGCTCGGCGACCCACGGCCGCCGCACCCGCGCCCGCGCGAGGAGCTCCCCCCGCGCGAACACCTCCCGCGGCGGCCCGTCCGCGAGGACCTGACCGTCGCCCAGCAAGACCGCGCGCGAGGCGAAGAGCGGCACGAGATCCACCGCGTGCGTCGCGGTGACCAGCGTGGTCCCCTGCTGCTCGGAGAGCGCGCGCAGCGTCTGGCACAGGGCGAGCTCGCCCTCCGGGTCGAGCCCCGCGGTGGGCTCGTCGAGCAGCAGCACCCGCGGCCGCATCGCCAGCATCCCGGCGATGCACGCGCGCTTGCGCTCGCCGAAGCTCAGCGCCTCGATGGCCCGATCGGCGAGGTGGGCGATCTGCACGGCGGCGAGCGCCGCCTCGGCGCGGCGGCGCGCCTCGGGCGCGGGCAGGCCGAGGTTTCGCGGGCCGAACAGGACGTCGTCGAGGAGCGTCGCGCCGAGCAGCTGGTCGTCCGGGTCCTGGAGCACGAGCGCGGCGCCCGCGGCGACGGCGTCCGAGGGCGAGGCCACGCGGCGGCCCGCGATCTCGACGCCGCCGCCGGGCGCCGGGAGGAGCCCGACGAGCGTCCGGAGCAGCGCGGTCTTGCCGGCGCCGTTGCCGCCGAGCACCGCGACGGACTCGCCCTCGGCGACGTCGATGCGCACGTCGCGCAGCACGGGCTCGCCGCGCCGGTAGCCGAGCCGGGGGGCGCGCAGCGCGATCGCGATCATCCGGCCTCTCCCGCGGCGACGCTGAGCCCGAGGGCCACGAGCGCGGCGGCGGCGAACGCGACGTTCGCGGTGGGCGCGCTCGTCCTTCGGTCGGCGACGGGGAGCTTCCCCTGGTAGCCGCGGAGCTGCATCGCGAGCGCGGCGCTCTCGGAGCGCTCCAGCGTCCGGAGCGCCACGACGCCCGCGACGGCGCCGGCCGAGCGCGCGGCGGCGCCGGGGCGGGTGAACCCACCGCGGAGCGCGGCCGCGCTCCACGCGCTGTCGGCCGCGCGCTGGAGCACGCCGGCGAAGCGCCGCGTCAGCGCGAGCAGCTCGACAAGGGCCGCGGGGACGCCGAGCCCGGCGAGCGCCGCCTCGATCTCGGCGGGCGCGGCGGCGCCGGCGAGCCACCGGAGCACCGCGGCCGCCGCGAGGACGCGCGCGCCGATGGCCACGGCGCGGCGGGCCCCCTCGGCCGTGATCGCGTCGGCCGGGAACGGCGCGCCGGGGAGGAGCGGCGCCCCCGGCGTGAGCGCGAGCGCGAGCGCCGCCGCGACCGCTCCGATCCACGCGGCGGGCGCGGCGGCGCGGAGGACGGCGCGCGCCGGCGTGCCCTGGAGGCGGAGGGCCGCGCACGCGAGCAGGAGCAGCGCGGCCGGCGTGACGGGCGAGCGCGCGCCCGCGGCGACGCAGCACGCCGCCACGGCGGCCCCGAGGCGGAGCCGGGCGTCCACGTCGCGGAGCCGCGCGGGCGGGTCAGTCCGCACGGAGGCCTTCGCCGCCGGCCTTGCCCGCGGGCGCGCCCGCGCGCTCGACGAAGAGCACGCGCGAGAAATAGCCGAGGGCGAAGCCGGCGAGGAGCCCGGCCCAGAGGAACGCGAACAGCAGGAGGTCGCCCTCGAGGCCCGCGAACAGCGGCCCCGTGTCGTGGCGCCCTGCGTCCTCGGCGACGCGGCGCACCACGGCCTCGTCGACGCCGTCCCAGGACGCGTTGCCGCAGGCGGCGAGCCAGAATGAACCGGCGAGCTGGAGCGCTGCCGCGCACGCGCGCCGCGCGAGCGGCGCTGGCAGCGGGCGCTGTCCGAGCCGCCGCTTCACGACGCCCCCGGGGCGAGCCGGACGACCTGGAGTCGGTCCAGGATGTCGGGCCGCCGGGCGCGCAGGAAGGCGAGCGCCCCCGCGGTCATGACGCCCTCGAGCAGGCCGAGCGGGAGCTGGGTGGGGACGAAGGCGAGGGCGACGCCCGTGAACATGGACGTCACCGATCCCTCGCCCGAGAGCCCGAGCGCGAGCGCGAGCGCCGTGGTGGCGTAGGTTGCCCAGTCCGACGTCACGCCCGCGAGGAAGCCCGCGACCCAGAGGTTCGCGCCGCAGCGCCGCGCGACATGGAAGGCGAAATATCCGGTGAAGGCGCCCGCGATGCCCATCGACGCGACGTCGGCGCCGAGCGTGGTGAGGCCGCCGTGCGCGAGGAAGAGGGCCTGGATAAGGAGCGCCACCACGGTGACGAGGACGGTCATCCAGGGGCCGATGAGCACCGCCGCGAGCCCTGTGCCGCACGGGTGGGAGCAGGTCCCGGCGGTCGGCACCGGCACGGGCATGCACGAGATCGCGAAGACGGCGGCCGCGATGAGGCCGACGAACGGCTTGTAGAAGGCGTCCTGCTCGGTGCGGCGCCGGAGCAGGTGGAGGGCGATCGCGACGAAGGGCAGCGCGAGCGCGTTCCAGAAGGCGCACCAGCCGAGCGGCAGGACGCCTTCCGCGAGGTGCATCGCGGCCGCGGGCCGGGGCGCGAGGAGCGTCCCCAGGGACACGGCGGCGATCGACAATGCGCGGCCGTGAAGACCGATTTCGGCGCTCCGGGTGAAGTCCGCACCCGAACGCCACGAAGACGTGCGCAAGCTGCACCTCGTGGGAGGCTCGGGTAGGTCTCCCGGCTCATGGGTTCAGGGAGCTGATCGAGCTCCCAGCGCTGCGTCCACCTTCCCAGGCCTCTTCCAATGGGGCCCAGTGGTCTTCGGAGGCAGCTCCCCACTCACGGTGGCGGGACCGCGCCGGTTTTGCACCGGCTTCCCTGTTATGCCCCGGAGGGCACCCGAGGAATGGATTGTCAGGCCGGTGCTCGGTAATCCCGTTTCGTGCCCGGCGTCAAGGACGTCGCGCCCCGATCGTGGAGGAGGGGGCTCAGCGGGCGCTGCATGCGGCATGGCATGTCAGACGAGCTCCCCGTCGAGCGCGGGCCAGCTCCGCCTCGCGCGTCGGCCGCGTATCGTAGCGGCGCGATCGCGCGAGCCGGGGGCGCGGACCGGGCGAACCCGGGTGCGTCGACCCGGGGGCGCGTGCTTCCGCGTTGCGCGGTCCGGCCCGGCGCGGCCCGCCGCGAGTGCCCTCGTCCGCGGCGTCGGCGCGGCGGTGATGCCTGCGCTGGTGGCACCCTGCCCTCGGGGGGCGCTGCCGAGGCGCACGAGGCCATCGCTGCCGAGGCGCGTCGCGCGCCCGTCGGCGCCCCCCCATCGAGCGGCCATGGGCGCCGACGAGCGATCGAGGCCCTGTCGTGCGGCGGCCCGAGGCCGAGAAATTGACCCAGACGCATCATGCGAAGAGTCGTCGAGCACACGTCTTGAATTATGTCCCCCTTAGATAAAACCTGTTTACTTTGTCGCCGCGCGGGCGCAGCCCCTGTCTCGGTTTGGGCCCGCACGAGGGCCTCTCGTGCGCTTGAATACAGGAGCCGGCGCGTTCCTTCCGCAGTGTGCTTTGTTCGTCCTGGCTCTTTACTCGGGAGCAGGTGTCCGGTGTACGGCCTGCTGCCTCGTGGCCTCTCTTATTGAAGAGATGAGGGATTTCGTGTTCGCTCGTCTCGGAATGCGAGATGAACGCTGCGCTGGGCGCTGTCTCTGGTGGAGGGGTATGCCCGGCTCGAACGTGAATCCCCGCAGATCGGGTGTGTGTGGGTCGCGCGCCCGCCTGGCTGCCTTCGCGCCCGGAGCGCTCTGCTCGCTCGGCGTGCACGCGTTGCACTTTGTTATCGACAATGCGCCTGCGGATGCCACAATCTGACTACCGCATGCGCACCGGCGCGGACCCCCCAGCCCGGAGCGCATGCGGTCTTTCTTCTGCACCGTGGCGGACGTTCAAGACTCCGGCGCGGTTTCCCTGCCGCGGTCATTCTGGGCCCCCCTCCAGCGTGATGCGCGGTATTTTTTTTGCCCTCGAGCGCGCGGTTCGCGTCTTCCGAGGCGTCACTTTCCGGTGAACGTGGCCTGCGATTTCGCCAGGAACGCTTTCATTCCGACCTGTTGATCTTCGCTGCCGAAGAGCGCCGCGAATGCCTGGGCTTCCAGCTCGTTGGCGGCGGCGAGGTCGAGGCTCTCGCCGCGCAGGAGGACGCGCTTGGCGGCGGCGACGGCGAGCGGGCCGCGCGAGGCGATCTTGAGGGCGGTCTCGTGGGCGCGCGCGAGGAGCTCGGTCGCTGGGAAGACGGCGTTGACGAGCCCGATCGACAGCGCCTGCTGGGCGGTGATCATGTCACCTGAATAGACGAGCTCGCGCGCGCGTCCGGGCCCGACCCGTCGCAGCAGCCGCTGGGTCCCGCCGAACCCCGGGATGACGCCCAGGTTCACCTCGGGCTGGCCGAGTTTGGCGCCTTCGGCGGCGTAGATGAAGTCGCAGGCGAGGGCGAGCTCGCAGCCGCCGCCCAGCGCGAAGCCGTTGACGGCGGCGATCACGGGGAAGGGGGCAGTCTCGATGAGCTCGGCGAGCCGGTGGCCTGCGTCGGCGAACCGCTTCGCGGCGATGCTGTTCATGGCCGCCATCTCCGCGATGTCGGCGCCGGCGACGAACGCCTTGCCGGCGCCGGTCAGCACCGCCGCGCGGACCTCGTTGCCCTCGGCGGGCGCGAGGAGGTCGCGGAAGGCCGTGGTGAGCTCGCCGAGGACGGCGGGGTTCAGGGCGTTGAGTTTGTCGGGCCGCTGGATGGTCACGGTGGCGACGTGATCCGCGCGCTCGACGGCGACGAACTGGAGCGTACCGCGAGCAGGGGCCCCCGGCTGCTGTTCTTGAGCGGTCATGGAGCGTGGTTAGCAGCGCCCCGCGCCGGGGGGAAGCGCCTGCCGTGGGCCAGGGAAGGCGTCATTCCGTGTCCTCCCGATCCCGCTGTGTCGAGGCCGTTGCCGAGCCGACGAGCGAGCGATTTCCAGGCGAGCGATTTCCGGAGGAGTCGCGCGCCTGTTCCGGGACACGGCCCTTCGCTCGATGATCCGAACTCACCGCTTGAGTGCGGGTGCGCGCGACATGACGGTCCTGCCGCGAGCCCGCGTGCAATCGTGGGCAGCCGGGCAGACCGCCCGTCCTCCGAGCCGCACACCCGTGTTCGCCTCGCGCGGCTACCGTCGTCGTTCCCCCGTCATCATCCCCCTGGAGAGAGCCAGGGAGGGAGGGGGTGCCGCGCGGGGGGCCGGCGGGGTAGGGCCCCACGAACCCGAGCGCCGGCCTGCTCCGTGCGACGCCCTCCCGGATCGGCCCTGCCGTTCAGCCGGCCATAGCCCCCCAAAAGGCGCGAGTTCGTGGGAGGGGCCCCCGCCGGCCCCCCGCGCGGCACCCCCTCCCTCCCTGGCTCCGTGGCAGCCGCCTACACCGCCCGTCCGCTCTTCTGCCCCTTCTCGTCGTACACGTAGAACCCCCGCCCGCTCTTCTTCCCGTACCACCCCGCAGCCACCAGGTTCCGGAGCAACGTGGCCGCCCGGTACTTCGAGTCCCCGAACTCCCGGTGCAGCACCTCCGCGATCGACAGCACCGTGTCGAGCCCGATCAGGTCCGCGAGCTCGAGCGGCCCCATCGGGTGGTTCAGCCCGAGCCGCGCCCCTGCGTCGATGTCCTCCGGCGTGGACAGCCCCTCCTGGAGCGCGAAGCACGCCTCGTTGAGGAAGGGGATCAGCATCCGGTTCACGATGAACCCGGGCTGGTCCTTCGAGGTGATCACCGTCTTGCCGAGCCCCACCGAGAGCGCCCGGACGGCCTCGTACGTCGCGTCCGACGTCTGGACCCCACGGACGAGCTCGACAAGCTTCATCAGCGGCACCGGGTTCATGAAGTGCATCCCGATGACCAGCTCAGGCCGGCCGGTCACCGCCCCGAGCCGCGTGATCGAGATCGACGACGTGTTCGACGCCAGGATCGCGCCCTTCGGCAGCGCCGCGTCGGCGAGCTTGAAGATCCCGCTCTTCACCTCGAAGCTCTCGGTCACCGCCTCCACGGCCAGGTCGACCCCGGCCAGGCCCGCCATCCCGTCGGCCACCGCGACGCGGCCGAGGAGCGCCTCCCGGGCCTCCGCGGCCAGCTTGCCCTTCTCCACCTGCTTCGCGAGAACGGCGGCGATCTGGGCCTTGCCCGACTCCGCCAGCGCCCTCGAGACGTCGCACAGGACCACCTCGAGGCCCGCGGCCGCGGCGACCTGGGCGATGCCTCGCCCCATCTGGCCCGCGCCGATCACCCCGAAGCGCTTGATCGTCGTAGCTTCCATGGCCGCGGTTGATAGCCGAAGCCGAGAGCGCGGTGAACCGCCCTCGCCCGCGGCCCGACGGCCCGCCCGCTCGGACGTCCACGCGCCACAGAAGCAGAAGCGCGCGAAAGCTTCGCCCGACCTTCCAGGCCCGCGGGGGCGAGGAACCTTGAAACCGTGTCGTCCGCCCGGCTATCTTCGCCCGGCCCGTGAACGGACCGGACCGAATTCGCGAGGTCCGCGGAGATACGATGAGCGTTGAGACGATTCGGATGGCCCTTGGGCGTCTGCAGGATGAGCCCGAAAACGAGGCAGCCTGGAACGAGCTCGCGGAGGCCGTGACCGCTCCGAACAACGGCGCGGGCCCCGGGGACGTCGAGCGCCTGCTCGGCGCGGCGCGCGGGCGGCACGAGCAGCGGAAGGAATGGCAGGCCGTGGCCCGCCTCCTCGAGCTGGAGATCGCCCTCGCCGCAGGCAGCGCCGTCGAGCCCGCGATGCAGGCCGAGCTCGCCCGCGTCTACCACGAGGAGCTCATCGACGTCGACCGCGCGGCGGCCGCGTACAAGCGGCTGCTCGAGCTGCGCCCCGACGACGACGCCGCGGCCGAGGCGCTCGAGACCGACGCCTCGAAGCGCGAGCGGTGGCGCGACCTCGTGGACCGGTACGTGGCCGAGGCCGAGGGCGCGACCGACGGCGCCTTCAAGAGCGCGCTCTACACGAGCGCGGCCGACATCGGCTACCGCTACGGCCGCGCCGAGCTCGGCGCCAGGGTGGCCGAGCTCATCGAGCTCGCCCTCATGCTCGACCCGAAGAACCTCCGCGCGGCCAACCTCGCCGAGATCGCCTTCTCCTCCGCGGGGGACTGGGACGCCGTCGTCCGCGTCCAGTCGCTCGTCAAGGGCGAGGCCCAGCTCAAGGAGGACCGCATCGCGGCGGCCGTCCGCGCGGCGCGCACCGTCAAGGCCCGCCTGAGCGATCCGACCCGCACCGTCGCGGCGTACGAGGAGCTGCTCGACCTCTCGCCCGGCCAGCCCGAGGCGCTCTCGTTCCTGACCGAGGCCTACTCCGCCGCGGGCGACTGGGATCGCCTCGTCGCCCTCTACGAGGACCAGCTCCGCAGCGGCGGCGTGAAGCCCGGCGAGGAGCTCGGCATGCTCGTGCAGATCGCCATGGTCCACTGGCGCATGCGCGGCCAGCCCCAGGCGGCCGAGCCCTATTTCGACCGCGTGCGCCGCGCCGACCCCGCGCACGCCGGGATGCTCAACTTCTACCGCGAGGTGCTCGATCAGCGCGGCGACAAGCCGCGGCTCACGACGATCCTCACGGACGCGCAGCGCGCCGTGCCCGACGGCCCCGAGAAGCGCGCCATCGCCACGGAGCTCGCGCGGCTCGCCGAGTCGCAGGAGAACGCCGCCAAGGCGATCGAGCAGTACAAGTCCGTGCTCCGGACCGACCCGGAGAACCGCCAGGCGCGCGACGCCCTGAAGCGCCTCTACCTGCAGACCGAGGGGTACAACGCCCTCGTCGAGCTCCACCGGCAGGACCTGGAGCGCACGCCCGCCGACGACGTCGCCGGCAGGGTCGCTGTGCTCCGCGAGATCGCCGCGATCTACCGCGATCGCGCCAAGAACGACGCGGCCCTCGTCACGGTCCTCACCCAGATCGTCCAGCTCGACGACAAGGACGTCGACGCCGTGCGGGAGCTGACCCGCATCTACGAGTCGCTCGGGCGCTGGCGCGACCTGCTCTCGTACCAGCAGCGCCTCGCCGAGCTGACCGAGAGCCCCGCCGAGAAGGCGGGGCTCTACCGCGCGGTGGCGCGGCGCTGGTTCGACCAGTTCTCCAACGTCCAGAACGCCATCGCGGCGTACGAGGCGCTGCTCACGGTCGAGCCGATCGACGAGGAGGCGCAGCAGAAGCTCCGCGAGCTGTACCTGAAGCGGCGCGCCTGGCCGCAGCTCTACTCGCTCTACGAGCGCAAGCTCGAGGGCGCCGAGGGCGCCGCGAAGATCGAGCTCCTCGGCGAGATGGCCAAGCTCGCGGCCGAGCGGCTCGACCGCGGCGCGGACGCGATCGCGCTGCAGAAGCGGATCCTCGAGCTCGACCCGAGCGCCCCCGGGGTGCTCGACGCGCTGGAGAAGCAGGCCGAGCGCGAGAAGGACTTCGCCACGGTCGCCGAGGTGCTCGAGCGCCGCGTCGACCTCGCGCCCGACGACGCGGCGCGGCTCGTCTCGCTGCAGAAGCTCGGGGCCGTGTACGCCGAGCGCCTCAAGGATCCGGCCCAGGCGGCGCGGACGTGGCGGCGCGTGCTCACGCTCTCGCCGGGGCACGCGCGCGCGCTCCGCGTCCTGCGCGACGCGTACTTCGCCGCGGGCGACTGGGACGGGCTCGAGGAGCTCTACGCCTCGCAGAACGACTGGGAGGGCCTCGTCGACTTCCTCTCGGGCGCGGCGGACAAGGCGACCGATCCGGCCACGAAGCTCGACATCTCCTTCCGCGCGGCCCGGATCTTCGAGGAGCAGCTCAAGGCGCCCGAGCGCGCGGCGCGCTCGTACGAGCGCGTGCTCAGCGTCTCGCCGAAGGACGCGCGCGCCGCGGCGGCGCTCGTGCCGATCTACGAGGAGGAGGAGAAGTGGGCCCGGCTGCCGGCGCTCTACGAGATCCTCCTCGACGCGACGGACGACGCCGAGGCGCAGGTCGGCATGCTGCGCAAGCTCGCGGCGGTGACGGGCGGGCCGCTCTCGGACAAGCCGGGCGCGCTCGGCTACGCGCGCCGCGCCTACGAGCTGAAGCCGGACGACGAGGGGCTCGATCTGCTCGAGGCCTGGTCGCGGGCGGCGGGCTCGTGGGGGCCGTTCGTCGAGGCGGTCGAGGGCCGGCTCCGGACGGCGGAGGACCTCGAGACCGACGTGCAGCGCACGCTGCGGCTGAAGCTCGCCGAGGTGTACGCGCGCGAGATGGGCAAGCTCGACGAGGCGGTGATCGTCTACCGCGGCCTCGTCGAGGACGATCCGTCCGACGACGACACGGTGCGGGCGCTCGACGCGCTCCTCCGCGCGAACGAGCGGCAGGCCGATCTGCGGTGGCTGTTCGAGCTCAGGGCGAGCCAGGTCGGGGGCGAGGACCGCGCCGAGATCCTCGAGGAGTGGGCGACGCTCGAGGAGGAGGTCTTCGGCGACCCGGCGAAGGCGATCGAGCTCCTGCGCAAGGTCATCGCGCTGACGCCCGGGCGCATCAACGCGCTGCGGGTGCTCTCGCGCCTCCTGAACGCCGCGGGCGAGTACGAGGCGGCGTCCGTGATCGTGGCCACGCACCGCGACGTCAGCGAGGGCGACGAGCGGGCGCGCCGCGAGATCGAGCTCGCGACGCTCTACCTGGACCGGCTGGATCGGCCCGCGGACGCGTTCGAGGCGGCGGTGCGCGCGCTCGATCTGTCGGCGCACGACCCGGACGCGATCGCCGTCCTCTCGCGGCTCGTCGAGCGCCCGGAGACGCGCGTGCGCGCGGCCAAGGTGCTCGCCGTCGAGTACGCCGAGACGGGCAACCACCGGCGCGAGGCCATGGCGCTCCGGGTCATCCTCGAGTCGGAGCGGGATCCGGCGCGGCGGCGGGAGCTCTACGTCACGCTCGCGAGCGTCGAGGAGACGAAGCTGCACGCGGCCGGGACGGCGTTCGACGCGCTCCTCCGGGCGCTGCACGAGTTCTCGGACGACATCGAGCTCTGGGATCGCGCCGCCGAGCTGTCGCGGCGCGCCGGCCGCCCGACCGACCTCGCGGAGGCGTACCGCGTGCACCTCGTCGCGGGCCGCACCGAGGGCGACAAGGTGCTCGGCAGCTCCGTGGAGGTCGAGCTCTGCGAGCGCGCGGCGAGCCTCCACGACGAGCAGCTCGGCGACCCGGAGGGCGCGAAGCCCTACCTGGAGCGGGTGCTGAGCCTCGATCCGAACAACCACCGCGCGTTCGAGCGGCTGAAGCAGATCCTGACGGCGGCCGAGCGGTGGGGCGAGCTCGAGGAGCTCTACGACCGCGCCGCGAAGGGCACGACGGACCAGAGCGAGCGCATCGAGCTGCTCAACGAGGTGGCGCTCATCGCCGAGGAGATCATCGGCGATGCCGCCAAGGCGATCGGCTACTACGAGCGCATCCTCGAGCTCGATCCGTTCTACACGGCGGCGCTCGACTCGCTGGAGAAGCTCTACGAGCGCGAGGGCCGCTTCCGCGACCTCGCGGCGCTCCTCGAGCAGCGCCTGAAGACGGCGACCGAGGCCGAGAGCGTCGAGATCAAGCTGTCGCTCGGCAGCATCTACCTCGACCGGCTGCACGAGCCCGATGGGTCGCTCGGGCACCTCGAGGACGTGCTGCGGATCCGCCAGAACGACCCGAAGGCGCGCGAGCTCGTCGAGCGGCTGCTCGACATCGGGGCGCTCCGGCTCCGCGCGGCGCGCGTGCTCGAGGCGGTGTACGAGGCGCGGGACGAAATCCGGCAGCTCGTGCGGGTCCTCGAGATCCGGCGCCAGGGCGCCGAGACCGAGTCGGAGCGGCGCGAGCTGCTCCGCCGGGTCAGCGTGCTCCAGGACGAGCGGCTCAGGGACGACGCGGGCGCGTTCGCCAGCCTGTCGGAGCTCCTGCCGCTCGAGCCGGAGGACCTCGCGGCGCGCGAGCGGCTCATCGAGATCGGCCGGCGCCTCGGCGAGCACGAGCAGGTCGCCGAGGTGCTCACGGCGGCGGCGGACGCGTGCGGGACGGCGACCATCCGCGGCGAAATCCTGATGGAAGTCGCGAGGATCTGCGAGGACCTCCTCGGCGACGCCGACCGGGCAGAGAAGGTCTACCGGCGCGTGCTCGCCATCGATCCGACCGATCCGACGCTGGTGATCCCGGCGGCGCAGGCGCTCGGACGCATCTACGCCGCGAAGGAGCAGCACCAGGCGCTCGCGGGCGTGCTCGCGATCGAGGTGCGCCTCGAGGAGAACGTCGAGACGCGGCGGTCGCTCTACGAGCGCATCGGGACGCTGCACGAGACGGTGCTGGACGATCCGGCCAAGGCGATCGAGGCCTGGCAGGCGCGGCTCGGCGACGACGGCGCCGACGTGGCGGCGCTCGCGGCGCTCGAGCGGCTCTACGAGCGGACGTCGCAGTGGCGGGAGCTCGTCTCCGTGCTCCGGGCGCGGGAGCAGTCGACGACGGAGCCGGAGGAGCGGCGGCGCGCGATGACCAAGGCGGCCGAGACGCTCGCGCAGAAGCTCGCCGACGTGCCCGAGGCGATCAACGCGTGGCGCGCGGTGCTCGACGAGTTCGGCCCGGAGCGCCCGACGCTCGCGGCCCTCGAGGAGCTCTACGAGCTCGACGAGCGCTGGGTCGACCTCGCCGAGACGCTGGAGGTGGACCTGTCCCTCGCGGTGGAGACGCCCGCCCGGCTCGATCTGCTGGCGCGGCTCGGCGACGTGCGGCGGCTGCACCAGGCCGACGCGACGGGGGCGCTCGAGGCGTACCGCCAGGCGCTCTCGCTCGACCCGTCGAACGCGCGCTGCCGCGCGGCGCTCGAGGCGATGCTCGAGCGGGAGGACGCGCGGCGCGACGCCGCCGAGACGCTCGAGCCGCTCTACGAGGCGGACGGCGACGCCGAGCGCCTGCTCCGGGTCCTGGAGATCAAGGTCGAGACCTCGGATCTCCCGAGCGAGCGGCTCGCCACCCTGCAGAAGTCGCTCCGCACCGCGGAGGGCCCGCTCGGCGACACGTCGCGGGCGTTCGGCTACGCGCTCCGCGGCGTGCGGGAGGCGGCGGGCGAGCCCGAGGTGACGACCTGGATCGCCACGGTCGAGCGGCTCGGCGAGGCCACGGGGCGCTGGTCCGAGGTGTGCGAGCTGTTCCAGCGCATCGCGCCGGACATCCTCGACGGCGACGTGCAGCAGAACGTGCGGCTGCGGGTCGGCGAGCTCGCGCGGCACAAGCTCGACGACCGCGAGCTCGCGGTCGAGCAGTACAAGAAGGCGCTCGAGGCCCGCGGGGACGACCGGCGGGCGATGATCGCGCTGGAGGAGCTCTACGGCGAGGCGCGCGACGCCGGGCGGCTGCTCGAGATCCTGAAGCTCCGGGTCGAGCACGCCGAGACCGACGAGGAGAAGACGGGGCTGCTCTTCCGGATCGCCGAGCTCGAGCGGGGCCCGCTCGGGGACCAGGCCGGCGCGATCGCGACCTACGAGACGATCCTCGACATCGCGCTCCACCCGGACGCGATTGCGGCGCTGGACGGCCTCTACCGCGAGGCGGGGCGCTTCCAGGACCTCATCCGGCTCTACGAGCGGCAGCTCGACGTGCGCGCCGGCGACCTCGCCGAGCTGCACGTCAAGATCGCGCTCGTCGCGCACCGGCACACCGAGGACCTGCAGCGCGCGTTCGACGAGCTCTCCGAGGCGCTGCTCATCGATCCGGCGCACGAGGGCGCGGTCTCGCTGCTCGAGGCGATCCTCGAGGGCTCGGCCGAGGCGGAGCACCGGGCGCGCGCCGGGGAGATGCTCGAGCCGGTGTACCTGCGCCGGGCGGACTGGAACCGGGTGAAGATCGCGCTCGACGCGCGCCTCGCCGCGAGCCAGGACCCGGTCGAGCGCCGCGATCTGCTGCAGCGGCTCGCGACGCTGCACGAGGAGCAGCTCGAGGATTACCGCGCGGCGCTCGAGACGGTGGCGAAGCTCCTCCACGAGGACCTCACCGACGAGGGGGTCTGGGCGGAGCTCGAGCGGCTCGCGAAGGTGGCGAGCGCGGAGCGGCGGCTCGCGGAGATCTACGCGGCGGAGCTCGGGGAGCTCACCTCGGACGACGCGTCGAGCGCGAAGCTCAGCCGGCGCACCGGCGAGCTCTACGCCCAGCTCGGCGACGTGGCCGACGCGCTGCGGTGGTACCGGCGCGCGCACGAGTTCGAGCCGGACTCGCGCGAGCTGTTCGACGCGATCGACGGGCTGCTCGTCAAGGAAGGGCGCCACGCGGAGCGCATCCAGCTCTACCGCGCGGCGCTCGACTACCGGAAGGACGAGGACCGGCTCGACGCCCTCCACACGATCGCGCGCCTGGAGCGGACGGAGCTCCGCGAGCCCGCGCTCGCGATCGAGACGTACCGCGCGGCGCTCGACGTCGACGAGAACGACGCCCGGGCGCTCGACGCGCTGACGGAGCTCTACCGCGAGCTCGACCGGCCGCGCGACCTCGCCGACCTCTACCTGCGCCGGGCCGAGGCGGCCCCGAACGGCGAGCGGGCGGCGCCCTACCGGCTCGCGCTCGCGGCGCTGCTGCGCACGCGGCTCGAGGACACCTCGGGCGCGATCGATCAGCTCGAGGCGATCGTCGGCGAGGTGCCCTCGCACGCCGAGGCGATCCGGGCGCTCGAGGCGCTCATCCAGGACCCGCAGCACAAGGCGCGGGTCGTCGAGATCCTCGGGCCGCTCTACGAGGGGGCGGACGACTGGCGGCAGCTCGTCCGGCTGAACGACGAGCGGTTCGGCCTCGCCTCGGACGCGCGCGAGAAGGTCGCGGTGCTCCGGGAGACGGCGAAGCTCTGGGAGACGCGCGGCAACGACGAGCTGCGCGCCTTCGACGCGACCCGGACGGCGTTCGGCCTCGATCCGGACGACGGCGAGACGCGCGGCGAGCTCGAGCGGCTCGCCGAGCAGCTCGGCGCCTGGGAGGAGCTCGCGGACAGCCTCGAGGCGGGGGTGACCACCACGTCGGACGAGCTCACGAAGCGCGAGCTGCTCTCGTCGCTGGCCAAGGTCTACGACACGCGCATCGACGACCCGCGCCGGGCGCTCCGCGCCTATGCGCGGCTGTCCGCGCTCGACCCGAGCGATCCCGAGCCGCTCGAGCAGATGGACACCCTGGCCGTGCTGCTCAGCGACTGGGACACGCTCATCTCCGTCCTCGAGAAGAAGAGCGAGATGGCGTCGGACGAGGAGAACGCCTCGATCTGCCGGCGCATCGCCGAGACCAAGCTCGAGATGCTCGAGGACACGGAGGGCGCAATCCAGGCGTACGAGCGGGCGCTCGAGCTCGATCCCGAGAGCGCGATGACGATCGACGCCCTCATCGAGCTGCACGAGCCGCGCGGCGCCGCGAGCCGCCTCGTCGAGCTCTACGGCCGGCGCGTCGAGCTCGCGGGCCCCGACGAGGAGGAGCTGCGCTACGACCTCAACGTGCGCGCCGCCGAGCGCTACGAGCGGGATCTCTCGAGCCCGCGCGACGCGATCGCGGCGCTCAACGCGGCGCTCGAGGCGAAGCAGGGCGATCCGGCGGTGCTGTCCGCGCTGGAGCGGCTCTACCGGGCCGAGCGGATGTGGGACGAGCTCCTGTCGAACCTGATGCTCCAGGCGAGCGCGGCCGCGGACAGGGACGCGCGCATCAAGCTGCGGACGGCGATCGGGGACCTCTACGCGGGGGAGCTGGAGAGCCCGAGCGACGCGATCGAGCAGTACCGGCTCGTCCTCGACGAGGACGCGGTGAACGACCACGCGATCCAGGCGGTCCGCGCCATCGGCGAGGGCCGGGAGGAGCTGCGGCTCGACGCCGCCGAGGTGCTCGAGCCCGTCCTCCGCGCGGCCGGCCGCCACGAGGAGCTCGCCGCCGCGCTCGAGCTGCGCCTGCGCGCGCAGACCGAGCCGACCGACCGGGCCGCGACCCTCCGGGCGATCGCCCTCGTGCAGGACGTGCAGCTCGGGCGCCCGCTCGAGGCGGAGCAGGCGCTGCTCCGGGCGCTGGAGGACGCGCCGGACGACGCGTCGCTGCACGGCGAGATCGAGCGGCTCGCGGAGCGCACGGACGGCTTCGGCCGCTACTGCGACGCGCTCGCGCAGCGGGCCGCGGCGACGTTCGACGCGACGATCGCGAAGGACCTGTTCCTGCGGATCGGCCGCATCGCCGAGGAGAAGCTCGGCGACGACCGGCGCAGCGCCCAGGCCTACGCGAAGGCCGTCGAGCACGCCGGCGACACGCCGGAGCTCCTCGAGGCGCTGGACCGGCTCTACGGCCGCCTCGCCGACGAGCGGTCGCTCGCGGACGTGCTCGAGCGCCGCGTCGCGGTCACGCCCGGCGATCGCGATCAGGCGGATCTCTTCTACCGGCTCGCGGTGATCCAGATCGGGTCGTTCGGCGACAAGCCGCAGGGCCTGAACACCCTGCGGCAGGCGCTCGATCGCGCGGTCGATCACGAGCGGGCGAGCGGCGCGATCGAGGCGCTCACCGAGGACCCGGCGCTCTTCGACGAGGCGGCCGAGGCGCTCGAGGGCGTCTACCGGACGCGGGGCGACAACGCCGCGCTGGCGCGCCTCTACGAGAAGCGCATCCGCTTCGCGCCGGGCGGCGCGGAGCGGATCCGCATGCGCCTCGACCTGGCGAAGGTGCTCGAGGTGCGCTCGAACGACCCGAGGGCGGCGCTGGAGACCCTCGAGAAGGCGCTCGCCGACGACCCGTCGGACCCGGACGTGCTCGGCGAGATCGAGCGCCTGGCCCCGCTGACGGGCGGCTGGGCGAGCGCCGCCTCCGCCCTGGAGCGGGCGGTGCGGGCCGGGACCGAGCTCGACGGCGACACGGCGCGCGACCTCTGGATGCGCATCGCCGAGTGGCAGAAGAACAAGGTGGGCGACGCCAAGGCCGCCGAGGCGGCGTACGAGGCGGCGCTCACGCACGATCCCACGAGCGAGCACATCCTGCGGTCGATCGAGGAGCTGCAGCGGGCGCCGGGGCGCGAGCGCGACCTCATCGGCACGCTGCGCCGGATCGCCGCCCTCGACGGCATGGAAGGGAGCGCGGGCGAGCTTCGCCGCGAGGCGAAGGAGCTCGCCGAGCGCGCGCTGGGCGACCGGGAGCTCGTCGAGGCGATCCTGCGCGAGATGATCGCCGCGGACGAGGGCGACACCTGGGCGCTCGCCGAGCTCACGAAGGTGCGGGAGGAGGCGGGCGACCACAAGGAGGTCTTCCGGCTGCTCGTGCGCCAGTCCGAGCTCTACGCCGAGGCCGAGCGCATCCGCGACGCGCGGCACGCCGCCGCGGCGGTCGCGCGCGAGCGGCTCGGCGACGACGCGGCGGCGATCGAGCTCTACGAGACGCTCTTCGAGGCGGATCCGGGCGACGCGCGCGCCGCGACGGCGCTGCGCGAGCTCTACGCGAAGGCCGGCAAGCACAAGGAGCTGCTCGCGCTGCTCGAGCGGCTCACCGACCTGGCCGAGTCGCCCGAGGCCCGCTCGGCGCTGCGCCTCGAGAGCGCGGAGATCTGCCTCTCGCGGCTCGACGCGGTGAGCGAGGCGACCGAGCACCTGCGCGCGGTCCTCGACGAGCAGCCCGACAACGAGAAGGCGACGGTCCTGCTCGCCCAGCTGCTCGAGAAGACCGGCCGCGATCAGGAGCTGTCGGACCTGTTCGTCACGCAGATCGAGCGCGCGAAGGACCGCGGCGACGTCGCGGCGGAGCTCTCGTACAGCGTTCGCCTCGGCGAGGTCTACGAGGCGCGGCTGAACGACACGGCGCGGGCGATCGAGACCTACCGCGCGGTCCTCGAGCGCGAGCCGCGCCACCACGGCGCGCTCCTCGCGCTGGCGCGCCTGCACGAGCAGCGCGGGGAGAAGGCCGAGGCGGCGCAGCGGCTCGAGGTGATCCTCGAGGACGCCCGCGCCGCGGAGGCGGTGGGCACGGCGCTCCGGCTCGCGGATCTGCACCGGTCCCTCGGCGACGAGGGCGCGGTCCGGCGCGTGCTCGAGCGGGGGCTCGCGGCGGACGGGTCGGCGCAGGAGATCAGGAAGCAGCTCCTCGCCCTCTACGAGAAGCAGCAGGCCTTCACCGAGCTCGCCGATCTCATCACCGGCGACGCCGAGGCGGCCACGCAGCCGGCCGAGAAGGTGGCGCTCTACCGCAAGGCGGCCGGCATCCACCTGGCGAAGCGGAACGATCCCGGCCGCGCGGCGGACCTCCTGGTCAAGGCCACCGAGCTCGTGCCGGGCGACCGCGAGCTCCTGCTCGCGCTGTGCGACGCGTACAGCGCCTCGGGCCGCGGCCAGAAGGCCGCCGAGGCGCTCCAGCAGATCGTCGAGTCCTACGGCGGCCGCCGCTCGAAGGATCTCGCCGCGATCCACCACCGCCTCGCCAAGGCCTACCTGGCCGAGGGGCAGCGGGAGCGGGCGCTCGCCGAGCTCGACATCGCCTTCAAGATCGACCCGGGCTCGATCGCCATCCTCCGCGACCTCGGCGTGCTGGCGCTCGATCTGTCGGAGTCGGGCGACGACGCGGCGAAGGCGGCGCACATCGATCGCGCGCAGAAGACCTTCCGCGCCCTGCTCCTCCAGAAGCTCGACGAGGGCGCGCCGATCAGCAAGGGCGAGGTCTTCTATTACCTCGGCGTGATCAGCCACCGTCAGAACGACGACAAGAAGGCGATCCAGATGCTGGAGCGCGCGCTCGACAACGAGCGGGACTTCGCCCCGGCGAAGGAGCTCCTGGCGCAGCTCAAGAAGTGACGTAATCTCGCCGCGTGACGCGGCTAGTCAGCATCGATGGTGTCATCCACCGGCCGGAGGAGGCCAGGGTCTCGGTCTACGACCGCGGCTTCCTCTACGGCGATAGCGTCTTCGAGACCATCCGCACCTACGGCGGCGAGCCGTTCGCTCTGGAAGAGCACCTCGCCCGCCTCGAGCGCTCGGCCGAGCGGATCGCGATCGCCCTGCCGATCCCGCGCGACGAGCTCGGCCGCGAGGTCGTCGCGCTGCTCCGGGCAGCGACGGCGGCCGGGAGCGCCGGGGCCACGGCGGGCTCGGCGGGCGCTCAGGGCTCGGCGTCCGCCGCGGGCTCGGCCGCGCCGCTCGAGAGCACCATCCGCGTGATGCTGACGCGCGGCAGCGGCCCGCTCGGGCTCGATCCCTCGCTCGCGGGCGCGCCCCTCCGCGTCATCCTCGTCGAGCCGCTGAAGTCGCTGCCTGGCGGGCTCTACCGCGAGGGGATGTCGGTCATCACGATCCGCACCCAGCGGGCCGGCGACGCGGCGCCCGGCGCCAAGGTCTCGAACTACCTCGAGAGCCTGCTCGCCCTGCGCGAGGCGCGGGCCGCGGGGGCGCACGAGGCGCTGATCCTCGACCCGTCAGGTCATGTCGTCGAGGGCACGACGTCCAACGTCTTCCTTGTCGAGCGGCGGCCCGCGGCGCACGAGGGCGCGGAGGACCCGGGGCACCTGCTCATCACGCCGCCCAAGGAGGCAGGGATCCTCGTCGGCATCACCCGGGCCCACGTGATGCACGTCGCGGGCGAGCTCGGCATGCCGGTGTGCTGCGAGCCGGTCACGATGGCCCGGCTCCTCGCCGCCGAGGAGGTGTTCATCACCTCGAGCCTCCGGGAGATCGTCCCGGTCGTTCGCGTGGACGCCCACACGATCGGCGCGGGTGTCCCCGGCCCGAAGACCCGGGCACTGCATGCGGCTTTCCGCAGGAGGGTGGGCGCTGGTGCGATGCCCCTCCCGTGGGAGACGCCCTGAGCCCGCTGCGGCCCGGCTCGACAGCGTCGAAATCTTGCGATCCATGACGTGCCGCTCGGAGCGCGCGTCCAAGGAACTGGTCGGCACGTTCCCTGCGCGGGTCGGATGGGGCTCGCACTTTGCCCGCCGTACAATCTGCCCGAGAGGAATCCATGATGAATCGCTCGCTTCGAATCGCCTGCTTCCTGGTGTGCTCCGTGTCCGCTGCAGCGACGGCTGGGTGTGCCCTGAGCATCGACGACAACTCCATCACCGCCGAGACCCTCGTGCGTTACGAGGGCACCAAGGAGCGCGCTCGGGTCGAATACCTACCAACCCAGAGCGTCCGCATCGTGAGCGAGAACGGGGACGTCGAGGTCGTCACCGGGGACGTGAGCGAGGTCGAGGTCAGCTTCTCCCCGTTCACGATGCGCAAGAAGGACGAGCGGGAGGTCGCGGTGGAGGAGATCGAGAACGACCTCAAGCTCGCCGCGATCATCGACGGCGATGTCGTGATCTCGACGCGGCGCGTCTCGGGCGGGTGGGGAGGGCTGGGCGCCGACATCCAGGTCGTCCTGCCCGCCGCGTTCGACGGCGGGCTCCGCGTCGAGCAGGACAACGGCGGCGTCGAGATCAACCTGGATGGCGCCCCGTCCCGCGGCACCACCGTGGTGAGCGACAACGGCAGCATCGACGTGGTCGGCGCGCGCGGCGCGATCGACGTGGCCACCGACAACGGCCATGTCTTCGTCGACCTTGACGCGTGGAGCGCCTCCGATGGCGCGATCAGCTCCGGCAACGGCGCGATCGAGCTCGCGGTGCCGGCCGGGGTGGACGGGACGATGACCGCGCACACGCTCAACGGCGACGTCGTGGAGCAGGGCATCCCCTCGACGTGGGCCACCGCCGGCGAGGGCAGCGCGACGTCGTACACGATGGGGGACGGCGACGGCGGCCTGCTCGAGCTGTTCACCGAGAACGGCGACATCACCATCGCGGTGAAGTAGCTCCACCAGGACAAAAGCCGAGAGGCGAGCGCCGGGTCGCCCCGGGCTCGCCTCCTGGTCCTTGGGTCACCGGCTTCGCGTCGCCGGCGCGCCGGCGAGGCCGGCGCTCCCGATCAGCCGCCGGTCGACGGCTGGGCTTCGGGGCCGGAGCCCTCGGCGGGCTCCTCGCCGCCCGCCGCGGCGTCCCTCGCGGGGGGGACGGCACCGGCCGGGACCGGGATCCGCAGCTGCCCGCCGCCCTGCTGCGCCAGCACGCCGAGCGCCTTCTGGAAGAAGGCCGCCAGGAAGGGGATCTCCCGCGGCGGCGAGGTGATCAGCCCGGCCTCCTTGATGGCGCGCGCGACGGCGAGGGCGGTGGTGGCCGCCGCGTCGCCCTTGCGCGCCCGCAGCGACACGGCGCTGCTTCGCATCCGCGTCGCCAGCTGCCCGCGCACCTCGGGCGAGAAGAAGCGGTCGGTCGCGAGGTCGATCTCCTCCCGCAGGGCCGTGTTCACCAGCCCGGGATCGCGCATCCCGGCGGCCCCGAGCCGCTGGCCGACCTTCTGCAGGAGCTCGTCGAGCGCCGGCCGCGAGGGCAGCCAGTGCCGGAACTCGGGCTCCTCGTGCAGCGCGGCGGAGCCAGCGATCTGCGCCGTCGCCAGCTCGTCCGTCAGGCTCTCTTCGAGGTCCGCCACCGGGTGCCTCGGCTCGGCGTCCGGCGCGGGCTCGATGAGATCGCGACACCCCTCGAGCCCGAGCGGCACGACCTGCCCCGACACCGCGTTCTGCCGCTTCGCGGCCGCGATCCGGTGGCGCGCCCACTCCAGGGAGACCGGCACGGGCGCCGTGCCCAGGTTCTCGTACGCGCGCGCGCGTCCCTCCTTGATCTGCGAGCCGCTGAGCCACCCCGCGCCGGCGTGCAGCACGCCGACCGAGTCGCGCACGATCACCTCGGCGATCCGGTAGCGGCCGCTGGTGTCGCGGCTCGTGATCGCGATGGCCTCGGTCCCGCTCGAGTCAGGCGGGATGAGCGTCGCCTCGACCACCTCGGCGCGCTCCTCCGCGAGCCGCACCACGCGCGGGCGCGTCGGGATCGTCACCCCGCGCGACTTGATCACGTTGAGCGCGCGCCGCGCCGCCTTCCGCGCCGCGCCGGAGGCGTCCTCCGACTCGGCGGCCGCCGCGATCGCCTCCGCGTTGGAGGCGCCGAGCCAGGCGTCGACGAGCGCCGGCGCGGCGTCGCCCGCCGACTTCAGCGCCTCGAGCGCCCGATCCCAGCCCGCCGCGAGCACCTCGGCGTCGAAGTCGACCTTCGCCGCCCCGGCGCTCGGGCTGCCTTCCGGGCGGGCGCCGCTCTCGGCCTTGCTCTTCGCGGTGGCCGCGGCCTGCTGCGCCTTCGCGGTGCGCGCGCCGAGCGCCTCGCGCGCCGTGAGCGCCGGCTTGTCCGCGGTCGCGACCGGCTTCGCCTTGGCCGCCGGCAGCGCGAAGAGGAGGTGCGCCGGCTTGGCCGGGCCCTGCGGCTGCCGGGCGCTCTTGCCCGTCACGACCGTCGCGGTCGCGCCCTGGCCGACCACGGTCACCATCCGGTCGCTCTGCTGCTGCTTCGCCGCGGCGGGCGCTCGTCCTTCGGCGCCCCCGGGGCCCTGCGGCCGCCCGCCTTCTGCTGCCGGCCGCGCCAAGAAGCCACGGTCGGGCCTGGGCCCGCGCTCGGGGCGCGGCCCGCGGTCGGGCCTGGGTCCACGGTCGGGCCTGGGCCCACGATCGGGCCTGGGCCCGCGGTCGGACCAGGGGCGGTCGGGGCGCGGCCCGCGGTCGGGCCTCGCGCCCTGCTCTGCGCCTGCTACCTGCGCCGCTCCAGGGCCCTGCTCGGGCCTGGGTCCACGGTCGGGCCTGGGCCCGCGGTCGGGGCGCGGCCCGCGGTCGGGCCTCGGTCCACGGTCAGGGCGCGGGCCGCGATCGGGCCTGGGCCCGCGGTCGGGCCTCGGCCCGCCGGAGGCCACAACGGGCCGCTCGGGCCTGGGCGCGCGGTAGTCGCGCACCACCCGCGGCGCGGCGGCCGGCGGCGGCGCGGCGTCCTCGGTCGTCGGCGGCGGCGGCGCGTCTGCGAGCGCCGGCCGCTTGCGGGGCGCGATGACGTCCAGCAGCGAGCCCTGCGGTTCCTTTGCGGCGGCCTTCGACGAGGGACGCGGCGCCTCGCCTGCGGGCTGCGCCGACGCGCCCTCGGAGGGCTCGTCGGTCCGCTTCACGCCGCTCGCGCCGCTCGCGCCGACGGACGTGCTCGCCGAGCGGACGACCCTCCGCGCGCGCGGCTTGTCTCCGCTCTCTGCATCGGGGGCGCCTTCGCGCGCAGATTCGGGAACTGCGCTGGCGGTCCGCTCCGTGCTCTCGCTCTCGTTCTTTGTGCTCATGTCGAGGCTCCCGGGGACATAGTGGAGATGGGGACCGCGGCCGCGGCTCCCCGATTATCGCGAAAGATGGGCAACAGCTTCGATCTCGACGGCGGCGCCCTTGGGCAGCGCCGCCACCTGCACCGTCGCCCGTGCGGGCAGCACGCCGCCGACGGCTGCTCCGTACACCTGGTTGACGATGGTGAAATCCGCGAGGTCCGTCAGGTAGATCGTGGTCTTCACCACGTCGCTCCAGCTCGCGCCGGCCGCGGACAGCACCTCGGTCAGGTTCTTGATCACCCGGGCCGTCTGCTCCTCGATCCCCCCGGCGACGAGCTCGCCCGTCGCGGGATCGATCGGGATCTGGCCGCTGCAGAACACGAGGTCTCCGGCCTTGACGGCCTGCGAGTAGGGGCCGATGGCGCGCGGGGCCTGATCGGATGTGATGGCGATTCTGGACATGTCGACCTCTGAAGTTCGTGAGCGCTTCGGCGTGAAGAACGCCCGCCCGCTCCGCCCCTCGCTTTCGTGGGCTGGGGCCGATTCTCGCGTTTCCTGCTAGCCGAAGCTCTTCCGGCCTTCGATGGCTCGCCCCAGCGTCACCTGGTCGGCGAACTCCAGATCTCCCCCGTGCGGCACGCCGCTGGCGATCCGCGTGACCTGGATCCCCATCGCGCCGAGCTCCCGCGCGAGCAGCAGCGCGGTCGCCTCTCCGTCGACGGAAGGCGGGGTGGCGACCAGCACCTCCCTCACCGGCTGCTCGGGATCGCGCACGCGCGCCCGGAGCGCCTCGAGCGGCAGCTCCTCGGCGCCGACCCCCTCGAGCGGCGAGAGGAGCCGGCCGAGCACGAAGTACCGCCCGCGCATCGCCCCGCTCCGCTCGATCGCCAGGAGGTCCTGGACGCGCGCGACCACGCACAGGAGCGCGCCGTCGCGCCGCGTATCCAGGCAAATGGCGCAGAGCGCCCGGCCGCCGTCGTCGAGCTCGGCGATGTGGCCGCACCGGATGCACGGCCTGATGTGATCGCAGAGCTCGACGAGCTCGCCCCCCAGGTCGCGCGCGGTGTCCTCGCCGGCGGTCACGAGGAAGAGGGCGAAGCGCTGCGCCGTCTTCTCGCCGACGCCCGGCAGGCGCGCGAGCAGCTGGGCGACCCGCGACAGCCGACCGGGCAGGCCGCCGGGCGCGCTCCGGAAGCCGGCCGCGGGCGCGCCCCGGTCGCCGTTCGGGACCTTCGAGGAGCCGGGGAGCGACGCCGGGGAACGCAACGCCGTCAAGTGTGCATGCCGGGGAGCTTGACGCCGCCGGTCACCTTGGTGATCTCGGTCTCGACGAGCTTGTCGGCCGCGTCGAGCGCCGAGTTCGATGCGGCCACGATGGCGTCGAGCGCCATCTCCAGGCCCTCGCTCGCGAGGAAGGCGGGATCGACCTCGATCCGGCGCACCTTGCCCTCGCAGGAGACCACGACGGTGACCTTGTCGCCGGCGGCGGTCGCGCTCACCTCGCGGTCCTTCAGCTCGCCCTTCACCTGGTCGATCTTGCGCTGCACGCGCGCCGCCTGGCGAACCAGCTCGTTCATTCCGCCGCGAAATTGCATATTCAGATCGGCGTCTATGCCGTGAACCGCGCCGCGCCGCAACCGTGAAGGGGAGGGGGACGGGGACGAGGAGGGGCGCGGGACGCGCGGCCCGCCGACGCAGCGCGCGGCCGTTCGACGCAGCGCGCGGCACCACGGGCGTCGCCCTCCGGGGCCGCCCGCCGCGGGCGGGCTCCTCCGTCTCTTCAGGGGGCTCGTTGGCGCGCTCTCCAGGGCTTCTTGGCGCGTGCGGTGGCGCGGTTCCGGCCGATTCCGGCCGGTTCCGGCCCCGGTGCGGGCAGGGTGCATTTTGTGCGGCAATTCTGGCAAACTCTCCGGAATGCAGGGCGACTTCCGTACCGGCCACAGCCGCGGCGACGCGCCCGCGAGAAGGTGCTAGTCGAGCAGCGTATGAGCTACGTCGTCCTCGCGCGGAAATGGCGCCCGCAGTCCTTCGAGGATCTCGTCGGACAGGAGCACGTCTCCACGACGCTCGCCAACGCCATCGCGCGGGATCGCGTCGCCCACGCGTTCCTCTTCACGGGCGTCCGCGGGGTCGGCAAGACGACGAGCGCCCGCATCCTCGCGAAGGCGCTGAACTGCGTCCACGGGCCGACGGCGACGCCCTGCCAGACGTGCGCGCCGTGCGCCGAGATCACGGTCGGCGCGGACGTCGACGTCCAGGAGATCGACGGCGCGAGCTACAACGGCGTCGACGAGGTGCGCAAGCTCCAGGAGAGCCTGCCGTACCGGCCGGCGCGCGACCGGTTCAAGATCTTCATCGTGGACGAGGTCCACATGCTCTCGAACGCGGCGTGGAACGCGTTCTTGAAGACGCTCGAGGAGCCGCCGCCGCACGTGAAGTTCATCTTCGCGACGACGGAGGTGCACAAGGTCCCGGTCACCATCCTGAGCCGGTGCCAGCGCTACGACTTCAAGCTCATCGGGGCGCAGGCGATCGCGGCGCGGCTCCGCTGGGTGCTCGATCAGGAGAAGATCCCCGCCGACGACCCGGCGCTCAGCGCGCTCGCGCGGGAGGCGGCGGGGAGCATGCGCGACGCGATGAGCCTGCTCGACCAGGTGATCGCGTGGGTGGGGACGAGCGGCGATCGCATCACGGCCGAGGGGGTGGCGAAGGTGCTCGGCGTCGCCGACCGCGTCGTGCTGCACCGGCTCGCGGGTGCGCTCGTGGACGGCGACCCTGCGGCGTGCGTGCGCATCGTCGGCGAGCTCGCGCAGGAGGGGTACGATCTGCCCCACGTGGCCCGCGATTTCCTCGCGCACCTGCGCGATCTCGTGGTGGCCAAGGTCTGCGAGGATCCGGCGCCGCTCCTGGATCTCGCGGACGAGGAGGTCGCCGACACGCGCGCGCTCGCGGCGCGGGCGGACGCGGACGATCTCACGCGGCTGCACCAGGGCTTCTCGCGCGCGTTCGACGACATCGCCCGGAGCGGCCAGCCGCGCGCCTCGTTCGAGATGGCGCTCGTCCGGCTCGCCCGGAGGCCGCCGCTCCTGCCGATCGACGAGCTGCTGCGCCGCCTTGGCGATCTCGAGCGGCGCCTGAATGGCGGAGGCGGCGGCGGGGGTGGCGGTGGCGGCGCGCCGGAGCGCGGGCCGCAGCGGCCCGGCGCGCCGTCCGGCGGAGCGGCGGCGCCCCGGCGCGGGGCGGCATCGGCCGAGGCTGCGCCCGAGGACGCGCGCGCCTCCGGCGCGGCGGCAGCCGGCGCGGCGAGAGCGAACGACGCGGCGGCGTTCAATGGCGCGCCGGCGGCGAACGGCGTGGCGAGAGCGAACGGCGCGGCCGCCACCGGCGCACCGGCGAGCGGCGTCGCCTTCGCGAGCGGCGCAGCGGGCGCGGGCGGGGCTGGGAGACCGACTGGCGCGGCGGCGAACGGCGTGGCGGTGACTGGCGCGGCGGCGAACGGCGTGGCGGTGACTGGCGCGGCGGCGAACGGCGTGGCGCGAGCGAACGGTGCGGCGGCCGTCTATGGCGCGCCGGGCGGGAGTGGGGTGGCGAGAGCGCACGGCGGCATGGCGGCGAACGGCGGTGTCGCGGCGAGCGGCACGTCGGCTGCCAACGTTGTCCCCTTCGTGAACGGCGCGCCGGGCGTGCACGGCGCCGCGACCAGCTTCGCGAGCGGCGGCGCCGCGCCGGCCTTCGCGAAGGCGCCGCCGTACGCGAGCGGCGCGGTCGCGCCCGCGTACCGCGCCGACAGCGCTCCGCCACCGTCGCCGCGCGGCGCGCTCTACTCCGTTCCGCAGAGCGCGCCGCCGTTCGCGGCGCCGAGGTCGAGCGCGCCGCCCTCGGCGCAGGGCCCGGCGCCAGCGTCGAGCGCGCCGCCCTCGGCGCCGAGCCCGGCGCCAGCGTCGAGCGCGCCGCCGCCGCCATCGATGAGCGCCGAGGACCTCGCCACCTGGCGCGCGGTGATCGCCGCGGTCAGGGTGCAACGGCCAGCGCTCGCCTCCGTCCTCGAGCACGCGGCGGTGCTGGAGCTCACGCCGACCCGCGTCGCGCTCGGCTACGAGGCGAACTCGTTCCTGTCCGGCCAGGCCACCGAGCCGGCGTCCCGCGACCTGCTCGCCCGCGTCCTCGGCTCCCACTTCGGCGCCCCCGCCGAGCTGGTCTTCGAGACGATCACCCGCGGCAGCGCCGGCCCGTCGCTCGCCCAGGTCGAAACCGCAGAGCGCAAGGCCCGCATCGAGGCCGCCAAGCGCGCCGTGGCCGACCACCCGCTCGTCACGGCCGCGATCGAGCTGCTCGGCGCGGAGCTCAAGGACGTGCGGCTCGCTCAGGACGTCGCGGAGGGGTGAGGGCCCCGCGCCGCCGCGCCATGCGCCCTGGCGCGCCGGGCATGGCCGTGGGCTGACGGCGGGGCGGCCTCAGCCTCCGTTTCGCAGCCAGCTGCGGAACGCCTTGACCGCCTCGTGTTGATCCGGCCAGCGCACGAAGCGCGCGAGCGCGACGAGATCCAGATCCGGAATGAGCTCGCTGGCCGCGATGGGCTCGTACTGCTCGCCTCGCAACGCATGGATGTGGAACGCGTCGCGCTCCCAGAACCAGACTTCGCGGACGCCAAGCCCGCTGTACACAGGCAGCTTGTCGAGCCCGCCGCTCGTCAACACCACCTCGATCGCGAACTCTGGGAATTCCTTCAGCGTGCCGCCAACGCAATAGCACTCGTCGGGCTCGAGGCCGCGTGACCTGGCCTCGCGCCGGAACGTGGTCGAGCCATAGCCGTAGAGAGGCACGTCCCGCTCCAGCGCGAAGAGCTCGATGAGGCGGGCGATGGTCGTCTTCGCCACTTCGTGTTCGGTCGACGGGCTCATCAGCTCCAGCGTTCCCTCGCAGAAGGTCATCCGCAGGCCAGGGGTGTCGAGCTCGTCCCGAAGCCTCACGTAGGTCTGCCAGGGGACGCCGTGGATCACGAACCGCTGCTCCCCCGCAGGAACGGTCGAGGACGGAAGCGGCATGTGCGCGGCGGCTACCATGGGCTCGCGCCCAGGATAGCACGCTCGATGAGCCGCGCGCGGCTCGCCAGGAGCTCCGCTCGCTCCTCCACCGCGCCGGGGCCGACGTCGATCACCTCGAAGCCCGCATCGCGGTAGAGCGCGCCGAGCCGCTGGTTGATCCGCTCCGCCTCGGCCGCGCGCGCCTCTCTGCTCTTGCCCCAGCGCGGCTCCTGGAGCTCCGGCATCACGGCGAACAGGAACACCAGCGCATAGCGCTCGAACGCGGGCTCGCCTTCCGGCCAGGGGTACTCCGCCTCTCCGCTCGTGCGCAGGTAGTACTCGACCGGATCGAGGTACCCGCGCTCCAGCCAGTCTCCATCCTGCGCGTCCGCCTCGATCTTCTTCTGGGCCTCCAGCACGAGCGCGGCGAACTCCCGCTTTCGGCACATCGGACAGAGGTGCTCCGGCGCCTCGATCGGGCGAAACGGCGCGTCCGGCGCGTGGCCGTGGGTGCGCGCGCCGAGCTCGTCGAGCACGCGCCGGTGCGCCTCGCCGTGCACGCGGTAGCCCCGCGTGGACGCGAGGTGACGGAGCGTCGTGGTCTTGCCGCACGAATAGGCCCCTGTCGCCACGAAGAGAGGTTTGCTCATCACCAGCCCACCTAGCGCCGCGCCCACCACACCGAGCCTGCGCCGCGCTCGATCGCCCGCCCGGCGCGGGACATGAAGTGAGCGACGGCCCCCAGGACGCCCGGGTGATCCTCGTTGTGGTCATGGCCGGCCAGGACGGCGCCCGGCTTGAGCCTGGGCCACCAGGCCTCGAGATCGGCGAGCACGGCCGCGCGGTCGTGCGAGCCGTCGAGGAACACGAGATCCAGGCTGGCGTCGGCGAAGCGCGCCGCCGCGTCCGTGGACGCCATCCGGAGCACGTCTGGCTGGATCCCGAGCGCCGCCATGTTCGCCCTGAACGCGCCGGGCACGTCCTCCGAGGCGAGCATGGCGCGATACCTGTCGGCGTACTTGTCGCTCGATCCTCCCCAGGTGTCGACGCAATGGAGCGCGACCCCGTTCCTCGCGGCGAGCCGCCCGACGTACGCCGTGGAGAGCCCTTTCCACGAGCCCACCTCGACCATCGCGCCGCCCCGGATGGGGCGCACCAGCGCCCGGTAGGCGAGGCCTTCCTCCTCGGAGAACCAGCCCTGGATGGGCGCGACCCGGGTCACCGGGAACAGGGCGAGCAGCGCTGCTCGCTTCTGCGCCGGATCGCGGTACTCGTACTGCCTGTCGCACAGCTTGACGAAGCAGCGGGCGTCGTGGGCGATGAACAGAGGCCGCTCGATCACGGCGAATTTCTTGAGCGACGTGGACCGCTCGGGCTCCCGCTCCCCACTCCGGATCTCGCCTTCGGTCGTCGCGAAGATCACGTCCTCGTGCCGGATCGGCCGCCCTTGATCCGGGCCGTCGGTCCAGGCCCTCTCTCCGGGGTATCCTGCGCGGTCGGTGCCGTGATCGAGGAGGCGAGCCAGCTTGTCCGCCTCGCTCGCGCGGAACAGGAGAGGGGGAGGAGTGCCGCGCTCTTCGAGCTCGTCCAGGACCTCCTCGAGGAAGAGCAGATTCCGGCCGATGTAAGGAAGGGGGATGACGAGCGGTGTCATGACGTGGCCAGCGAGGCGCGCATCGAAGGAGGAGGGCCGAGGACGCCGTCCCAGGGTTGCCAGGTCGAGGCGAGCCTCGCATTGGGGTGGAAGATGAGCTCGTGGACGATGCCCGGGCCAGAGCGCTTCGTCTCCTCGAGCTGGGCGAGGTCGGCTTCCTCGAAGACGACATCCATGTCCTCGAAGCGGAACACCTCGACATAGTAGTAATAACCCACGATCTGCCGCTCGAACGAGAACCGCGCGTCGGCGCTCAGAGCGTCGAGGAGCGGCTCGAGGCGGACGCGCGCGCGATCGCTGTATTTGACGACGTGGTTCTCGACCACCGCGGTCGGGTCGGTCTTCATCAGCTGCCGGAAGATCACGTTGTCCACGCCGAGCGACCGGGCGAAGCGCAGGTAACCGACGATGGGCTCGACCGCGTCGATCTGCCCGTCGAGGAGCACGCAGGAGAGGCGCACCCGGGTGCCGCCCGCCGTCGCCGCCGCCACGACGCTGCGCAGCTCGTCGGCGCGGAGGCCGTCCTTCATCACCATCAGCCGTGCGTTCCTGTCGTGATCGGGGTGGGCGCGGCTGATGTTGAGGTGCTGGACGCCGGTCTCGACGATCCAGTCGATCACCCGCTTTCCTTCGCGCTGCTGGAGCAGCCCCGAGCCGTTCGTGGTGAGCGTCCGCTTGCGGCCCCGGTGGGCCTGCCCGAGCGCGAGGATGCGGGGCAATCGCGGATCGTGGCTCGGCTCCCCGCCGGTCACCGAGATCGTCGGATCGAGCGGCCGGAGCGCTTCCAGGGACGCCGCCATGGCATCGAAATAGCGCCCGTCGTCGTCCTCGACGGTCTTCTGCACCGACAGGCTGCGCCCGCGCGACGCGGGCCTGAGCTCCTCGACGCAGAAGTGGCATTTCGCGTTGCAGGGCTGACGGCTGTAGATGGAGAAGTTCGCGTTGCGATAGACCTCGATTGGCCGGCCCCACAGGTCGAAGCGCACCGTGTCGCCGGCCGTGCTGTTGCCCTCGAGATCGAAGGCGCGGCTCTTCAGGCGGCGCCATTCGTCGCGGAAGGGACGTGCGCTCACGGCAGCCTCCTCATCGCGTCGGAGCGCGCCACGAGGTCGGGGCCAAAGGCGCTGCCGTCCGGGTTGAGCATCGTGAAATGGGTCCCGACGAGGAAAGGCTCGTCCCAGTCGTCGCGCTTCTGCGCGAAGCCATAGCGCTGGAGGTGGAACACGTTGGCGAGCTCGATGAGCCCCGCGTCGCGCACCGCCTCGACGACCCACGCGTCGCCGTCGGCCTCGGTCTTGCGCAGCCGGACGTTCAGGACGAGCTGGCGATCGCCGCCGAGCGCGGAGAGCCGCTCGCGCAGGGCGCACGCGAGGGCGAGCAGGCCGCTATCGTGCTCGAGGAGGTGGTGGTTCACCGAGAGCTTGATCGTGGCGGGCTCGCCGAGCCTCTGGAGCCACGCGTCGAGGCCAGCTGGATCGCGCGGGATCTCGACGCCGTTGGTCACGACGACGACGCGCGCGCAGCGGGGCTCGGCGCGGGCGAGGCGGACCATCTCGTCGAAGTGCGGGTGGATCGTGGGCTCGCCGCCCTCGAGCTGCACCTCGAAGGGGCCCTCGGCCGGGAAGCTCGCGAGGTAGCGGTCGAGGGCGAGGAAGGTCTGCCCCCGGGGCGACGAGCAGGTGCAGCACCACGGGCAGGAGCGGTTGCAGTGGTTCGAGGTGGCCACGTAGAGCCGGTGCGGCCGCTCCGCCGTGGGGCGGTCGAGCGGCAGCGCGCCGGTGAGCGTGGCGTTCTGGGGGCGCGTCGCGGTCGGCATGGAGCCTCCTGCGAGGAGGATACGGCGGCGGGGGGAGGGGATGAAGGAGATCCGCGGAAGCGGATCACGGCGACGGGGCCATCGCGCCGAGGCCGAAGTGGGAGGCGTAACCGAGGGCGATGGGGCCGCGGACGGGCTCGGCGAAGGTGAGGCGCAGGCCGAGGCTCGCGGCGATGCGAGGGCGCTGATCGGGGTGGAGAAGCCGCGCGTTGCGGAAAGGGCACTCCGAACATGCCTGAAATACATCGTTTCGCATGCCTAGATGAATCGGGTGTCGACGTCTCCATAGTAACTGCCTTGGAAATAGCGAGCTAAGTGCTTGAATTTCCATGCCTGGTGGTGCGCCGCAGTCGTGCTAGGCACCGCCGCCGGGCCGACGAAAGAGATCGGACAGGCGATTCGGAACACCCTGTGTCCCCTCGGCCAGGAGTACAACCATCGCTGCTCGGTCCAGGTCAGCTCGGACAGGTCAGCGCGGCTGCAGGTCACCTCGCCCAGAGGACCGAGAGATCGAGCTCGATGGCGTGGAAGGTCTCGGCGCGGACGCGGGCGGCGTCGCGGTGGACGACGGCGGGCCCCCAGCCGCGATCCGCGCCGAGCACGTAGACCTCCAGCGTCCGGGCGATCGGGTCGACCAGCCACGCGTGCCGCACGCCCTCGCGTGCGTAGATCGGCATCTTGTCGTCGCGGTCGACGCCCTCCGTCGAAGGGGAAAGCACCTCGCAGATCCAGTCCGGGGCGAGCGCGAAGTACGCCGTGTCGGGCATCTCGGGCATGCGTTCGCGGCGCCAGCCGGCGAGATCGGGCACGAGCGCGTCGAGCTCGCCCGGCGCGCCTGGGTCGGGGAAGCGCAGCTCGGGCTCGTCGATGATGTGCCAGCCGCCGGGCCCTCCGTCGCCCAGGTCGAACGGTCCGCCCAGCTTGATGCCTAGCCTGGACGACGCCCGTGCATGTCGCGGTGCCGGCCGGGGGAACACGTGCAGGGTGCCGCTGACGAGCTCTGCCACCTGGTGCGACGGAACGGCTTCGAGGTCGTGTACGTGGCGCGGCGCTGTTTCTCGGCGGCTTGGCCCATAGGGGCCAAGTCTGCCCGGGGGCGCACAGCGGAGCAAGGCGGTAAGGCGCACGCAGGGTCGGGTCGGCGCGCCGGCCGGCTCGCTCATTGCGCCACGAGGTCTGCTGTCCAGCGCGGCGCGACCTCGTAGGTCGCCTCGTATTGCGCGGCGAGGCCGGTCACCGTGATGTCCTGATCGACCTTAAGCGACGCGGTGTCGATGACAGGTTGGCTGTCCACGATATGGACGAAGACCTGGATCTCGCCCGAGCCGTCGTCGATGTATACCTTGAAGCCGTAGGGCTGGTCGTCCTCGACGGCCTTGGTCACGCGGCCGCCCACGCTCACGAGCAGGCCCTCGACGGGCTCTCCGACCTCTCCGGTCGTCACGTCCCTCGGACCGACGGCGCCGGCCTCGCCGAGCTCGGTGACCGAGGCTGCCTTGGCGTTGAGCACTGTCTGCTGGGCCGTCTGCCCGAGCGTCCCCGTGACACGCACCCGGGTGTCGAGGTCGAGATCGAGCGCGTCGGGCAGGCTCACGTAGATGCCTCCGGTGTCGTCCTGCAGGGCGAAGCCCTGCTCGCCGGTCGCCGAATTGAATGTGCCGGGCGCGACGGTCACGACACCGTCGACCGTCGCCGTGGAGCCCTCGGCCAGGCCGCGGGCTTCGGAGATGGCGACCACGACCTCCTCGTCCGGAGCAGGCGACTCTTCGCCAGAGCTGCAGGCCGTCGTCGCGAGGAGGCAGGTGGTGATGGCGATCGAGACGATGCTGCGAGTCGAAACGGTCTTGCGCATTCCCCGTCCCTAGCCGTGCTGTCCCCCAGGGACAAGACATGGCCTCGGAGCGCTGGATGTCGCCCCTTGGCACCCGCCGCCGTCGATTCCGTGACGATCACGAGAATCCCCCGCAATTCTAAGCATGAGCCATCTCTCTCCCCTCCCGCCTCCTCCCGCCGACCTCGTCCAGCACAGCACCTGGACGTCGATGCACGCGACCGCTGTTCACGTGCTCCCGGGGATGCTCCGCTACCTCGGCGTGGCTGAGGACGACATCGACGACCTCTCCCAGGAGGTCCTCCTGGGCGCCTACACCAGCCTCCCCCGGTACAACCCCGCCTATCCCGCCGCAGCACCCGGCTCTGCCTCGCTGCCGCCGGCCGCCTCGCCGCTTCTCCAGCACTTCGTGTCCGCCGTGCCGGCTGCCGCCGAGGACACCGCCCAGGAGCAGCAGGAGCAGGACGACCCCGCGGCGCTCCCTCTGCCGGCGTCGGGCAATCCCTCTCGGCCATCGCGCCCGCACGGCCTCGGCCCTCGCTGGCGAGCCGAGTCCAGCTGGCTCTTCGGGATCGCCTGGCGAAAGGTCCGGCGCCATCTGGAGCGCACCTACCGGCGCCTCGAGGTGCCGGTGGGCCTTGCGGATGAGGCGTTCTTCGAGGGCGCCGACGTCGCGCCGAGCAGCGAGCAGCGCATCGCCACGAACCAGCGGATCGCGATCGCGACCCGCCTGCTGGCGACGATCGCACCCGAACGGCGCGCCATCCTGATCATGGCCGACATGGTCGAGATCCCGCTGCGCGAGATCGCGCGCTCCCTCGAGCTCAACGAGAACACCGCTTCAAGTCGGCTGCGCCTCGCGCGCGAAGACTTCCGCTCCGCCGTGAAGCGCCTGCGCCCCGAGGAGCAGCGCGCGCTCCGGTCCGGCCTGCTCATGGTCCCGCTCTTCTCCCTCGCCTCCTCGCGCTCCGCCGCGTCGCCGGCCGTCCACTCCGGCGCCTCCGCCATCGTCGAGACGAACGCGCCCGCGTCCCGTCCCGAGCTGCCGAGCGATCTCGAACCCCAGGACGTCGCAGGCCGACCCCGGCGCGCCGCTCGCGTCGCGCGCTCGCTCGCCCGGTTCATCCGCCCGGCGCTGGCGTGGGCGACGGCAGGCGTCGGCGGCGCCGCGCTGTTCGCCGCGCTCGCGCCAGCGCCGGCCCTCTGGGCCCACCGCCTGGGCCCGATCGCGACACCGCTCCTCCTCTCGCGTGCCGTCCACCCCGATGCGCGACCCGAGACGGGTCCCGGCGGAAGGCCCCGCTCCGATGCGCCGCGATCCGACGCGATCTCGGACAAGGAAGCTCCACCCTCTCGAGCGCCCACGCCCACGCCGGCGGGCGTCTTCCGCCAGCGCAAACCCGCCGTACCGGAGCAGCACGCTCCCTCCGACCAGGATAGAGAGCCGCTTGCCGACGAGCTGCAGCTGCTCGACGCTGCCAGGCAGGCGCTGCTGCGGGGCGACAGGGCGACCGCGTTGGAGCGCATCGCCGCCCACGAGCGACGGTTCCCCGAGGGGCAGCTCAAGCTGATGCGCGAGCGGCTGCGATCGAAGGCGGCGGCGGCGCAGGCGACGCCGGCCGGCAGCGCGGCGGGGCAGAAGCTTCCGTGACCGCGCGGACGAGGCACGTGCGCCGGACATCGCACGGCGAGAGCGCGAACATGAAGAGGGCGGTCCACGCAGCCCTCGCCTCGATCACTGCGGCCACGAGCTCCGTCGTTGGCGTCCCACCGGTCCGGGCCGAGCCCATGGCCACGCCGCTTCCGGTGCGGATCGAGTTCATCCGCGGGCCAGGCGCCGAGGATTGCCCGGACGAGCAGTTCCTGCGCGCAGAGACGGCCCGGGCGATGGGAGGTGTCGACCCCTATGATGCGGAGGCTCCGTTCACGATGACGGCGTCCATCGAGCGCCGGCGCGGCAAGCTCGCCGCATCGCTGTTCCTCCGCGACGGCGACGGTCACGGACGCTGGGCCGACGGGTTCAGCGCGCGCGACGACTGCAAGGTGCTCGTCACCGCCATGGCCCTGTCGATCGCCTTGCTGCTCGACGACGCCTCCGAGCTCCCCGCACCACCGGTTGCACCGGCGAAACCCGCTTCGCCGCCCGCGCCGCCCGAGGAGCCCTGCTCGCCGGAACGGCCCTGCCCGCCGAAGCCGGCCCCTGCGCCGTCATCACCCCCGCGCACGGCGTCGCCCGTGCGCGCGCCGCCCCGGAGCAGCGCGCCGCCGGTTGCGGGGGAGCGCTTCCGCTGGGTGGCCGGCCTGGGCGCGGTGACGGGCCTCGGGATGACGCCCGGTCTCGCCGCTGGGCCGGCGCTGTCCGTCGGGGCACGCTGGCCAGCGTGGTCGGTCGCGCTGGAGGTCCGTGCGCTCGCTTCGCTGCCGAAGACAATCGATAAGGTTCCCATGGCGGTGTCTCTTCTGACGACGAACATTGCGCTATGCCATCATCGGCAGATTCTTTTCGCCTGCGGCCTCTCGGAGTTTGGGAGGCTTCGTGCTTCCCCCGACGTCCCCTTGGGTGGAGCGTCGCGGCTGAATCTTCGCGCTGGACTTGGTGCACGAATCGGCATCGACTGGCCCTTCTCTGAGAGCTTCTCGACGAGCGGATACACCGACGTCGTACATACCCTGATCGACACGGCGATCGATCGTCATCCAGGTGCTCCTGGATCTGAGCGCGCCCTGTGGAGCGCACCGAACGTCTCTGTGGCGTTCGGGCTAGGTGTACATGCGAGCTTTTGAGCGATCCGGTAACAAAACGAACGGAAACGGCAACGGCGCCGTAAATACGTGAATAGCCAAGTGGTGATGAGAAAGATGCTCGGATCCGTGAATGCGCTGGGGCTGATGGTGCAGCATCGTGAATGCGCCTCTTGCGCCGTAGACCCGCGGTCAGGTAGGTTCACAGCGATGCGCAAGTTTTACTTGGCTCTCTCAGGCCTGCTGTTGTGCATTGGTTGTGAACAAGAGCCGATTGTGATCACGGGTCCCTGTCTGCCCGAAGAGATCGAGCACAATCTGTCCGGTTGCGGCGTATTGCGCGACGCCGGAGCGGACGGCGGCCAGGGCGGCGCCGGTGGCCAAGGCGTGGCCGGCGGTGAGGCCAGCGCCGGCGGTCAGGGCGGCGCCGGCGGTCAGGGCGGCGCCGGCGGCGACATGCACAGCTCGCTGTGCTCCGGCCAGTGCACCCCGCCTGCGCCGCTCGGCTGGTTCGGCCCGGCGCTGCTCTGGTTCGGCCCACCCGAAGCTGTCCCCGACTGCCCCGCCGACGCGCCCACGCTCGGCTACGAAGGCTTCGCCGATCTCCAGCAGCCGCCGATGGACTGCGCGATCTGCGCGTGCGATCCGCCCGAGGCCTCGTGCGCGCTCCCCACCGGCTGGGCGGCATCCTCATCCGCGTGCCCCGGCGACGAGCCGGGCGCCGTGATGACCTCCTTCGCCGCGTCCGACGGCTGGGACGGCGCGTGCACCGCGGCGAACCCGATCCCCGAAGATCAGCTCTGCGACGGCGAGCCCTGCGTGCAGTCGCTCACGATCGCGGCGCCCTCGGTCACGACCGGCGCGTGCACGCCGCGCCTCGACGCCCCGCCGCCTGTCCCCAGGCTGGATCCGTGGGCGACGCGGGCCAGGGCGTGCCTCGCCGGCGCATACACTGCGTGCGAGGACGCGACGACGTGCGTGCCAGCGGCGCCGTCGGGCTTCCTGACCTGCATCTACCACGAGGGCGACGACGCCAGCTGTCCGGAGGGGTACGCGGTCAGGCATGTCTTCTTCGAGGACGTGATCGACGGCCGCGAGTGCACCGCCTGCGGCTGCGGCGATCCGACCGGCGCCTCATGCACCCTCATGGCGTCCGTGTTCCGCGACGCCGCCTGCACGGATCTGCTCGCGTCGAACCTCGTCAGCTCAAGCGTCCCGTTCTGCGTCGTGACGCCTCCCGGCGCAGGCCTGGGGAGCAAGTCGGCCGTGATCGCGGATGTCGAGCCGGGCGCGTGCGCGCCGCACGGTGGCGACCCCGTAGGCGAGCTCCAGGCGAGCGCGCCATCCACCTTCTGCTGCACGGCCTGAAAGGCTCCTTCCCGGAAGTCCTCTCGCAAGGGCACATCGCGTCCGCGCCGTCCCTCAGCCCCTCGCCGCTCCCCTCCGCGGCAGCCGCGCCGTGAACGTCGTCCCCCGCTCCGCCTGGCTCGCCACCTCGATCACCCCGCCGTGCGCCCGCGCGATCTGGTGCGCGATGAACAGCCCGAGCCCCAGCCCGCGCCCCGCGCTCGCTCGCCCCTCCGCGGGCGACGCCTGCTGCCAGGGCTCGAACAGCGTCGCCAGCCGCTCCGGCGCGATCTCCGGGCCCTCGTTGTGCACCTCGATCAGCACGTCCCCCCCGCGCGGCCGGATCGCCACCCGCACGGCGCTCCCGGGCTCGGCGTGGTCGACCGCGTTCTGCACCAGGTTCGTCACCATCTGGGCGATCCGCTCGGGATCCCACAGCCCCGCGCCGCTCCCCCGCAGATCGAGCCGGATCGGCACCCCCGCGCGCGTCGCCCGGAGCTCGTCGATCGCCCCCTTGCAGAGGACATGAAGGTTCCCCGGCCTCCGCGCGATCGGGATGCTGTCGCCGAAGCAGCTCCGGGTCAGGTCGAGCAGGTCGTCGATCGTCCGCGCCATGCGGCGCGCGCTCGCCGCGATCCCCTCGACGCTCGTCGCCTGGCGCGGCGTCAGGTTGCCGTGGCGCACCAGCGTGCTCGACGCCAGCGTGACCGCCGTGAGCGGCGTGCGCAGGTAATGGCTGAGCGCGGCCAGGAATCGATCGCGAAACGCGAGATCGTCCAGCCGCGCAGCCTCCGCCCGCTTGCGATCGGAGATGTCGATCGCCGTGCCGATCATCCGGACGCTGCGCCCGGTCGCGTCGAAGAAGGTGCGCCCCTGCACGCAGACCCAGCGCTCGATCCCGTCGCGGATCCCCACGAGGCGGTACTCGATGCTGTACTCGCCGCCGCTCTCCTGGGCCTGCGAGCGCAGCACGGCCTCCTGCACGCGCGCGCGATCGTCCGGGTGGATCGCCGAAAGGAAGAGCTCGTAATCGACGTCCGACGCCGGCTCCAGCCCGCACACCTCCCGGCAGCGGTCGTCCCAGCGCAGCTTGCCGGTCACCGTGTCGTAATCCCAGACGCCGACGCCGCCGGCCTGCGTCGCGAGCCGCAGGCGCGCGCCGCTGTCCTCGAGCGCGGCGCGCGTCGCCCGCTCGATCTCGAGGGCGCTCGTCCACATGCTCGCGTCCACCAGCGCGTGGAGGACCTGCGCTTCCCCCACCCCGAGCGCGATGCCCTGGGCGACGCACTCCTCGAGCAGCGCGGCCCGGAGGTGCGATAGCTCCCGCAGCGCCGCCTCGATGCAGCGGCCCCGCGTGACGCAGCGGCGCGCGTGGTCCTCGACCCGCTCGTACGCGCCGCGGAGCGCCGCGTCCTCGCCGGCGAGCCGGCTGGCCGCGAGCGCCTCGATGAGGTGCTCGAGCAGCGCCGGCGCCGCGTCGACGAGCACCGGACGCTCGCCCCGCCGCGGCGCCGGCGCCCTGGGATCGTCGAGCACCCGGCGCGTCCAGCGATCGAGCACGTCGCGCTTGCAGCTGCGGAGCCGGGAGGCAGCGGAGGTCTTTGCTAGCGGGCCGGCGTCATCCATCGCTACAAAGCGAGCGCCCGCCGGCGCGGATGTCACGTGAGGACACCCCCTGATTGGCGCGTAAGTGACCGTCACCGGGCGCGACGTCTCCGCCCTCGGCCCGCCGGCGCATAAGGCCCCGGCCGATCGGCGTCTGCCGCGCCCCGGCGCTAGCACCACTGTGTCACGACCGGGCGGGATGAGCCGAAGCTGCCTCAGGAATGTCCCGGAAAGCTGGAGCCTTTCTGCGGACCGGAGCGTGCCGCCCGATGGGCGCGACGCAGCCCGCAGTACCGTGGAGTACACGATGGACGCTGCCGCTCAGCGGCGGCTGGACGCCTACTTCTCGGACATCGGGGCCATCCTGGCCCATCCGCTGCGGCGCGAGTCGTTCGCGATCTACGCGATGGGGCTGCTCGGCGAGGCGGAGCGCAAGAGCATCGAGCCGCTCGCTGCCCGAGCCTGCCGACTTCGAATTGTACCTACCTCGGAGCTGGGCCGAGGAGCCGGCGCGACGGCGCGAGGCCCGCATTCCTGCGGCCGTGCAGTACAAGAGCAAGATCGACTTCGCGCTCGGCATGCTCGAGCGCGCCGTGCGCGAGGGGATCCCCGGCGACATCGTGCTCGCCGACTCTTTCTACGGCAACGCCCATGAGTTCCGGGAGACTGTGCGCCTGCTCGGGCTCGACTACGCCGTGGGGATCGATGCCCGTCGCCGAGGCGCAGGACCTCGATCCCGGTCGGGCGGAGCTCCGGTGCGCCATGACATGTCACGTGACATCGCCCCGGTGCGCCATGACATGTCACGTGACATCGCCCCGGTGCGCCGTGACATCTCGTGGCTCCTCTGCCATCTGAGCCGGCTGACACCGCGGCGGCGGCCCGCGAGGTCTCTCCCCGGGCGCCATGGGCTGGCGGAAAAGCAGATGTAGGCGCCTGGTACGTACGTTGCTTTGCGTTCCAGCGCTCTCGGAAGGGCGACGCCATCTCGACGACTCATCCACGCACAGAAGAGGTGGTGTTCGCCCCGCGGCTTGCGGTGCCATGGCTCCGACGGCGAGGCGCTCCGGCCGTATGCAGAGGAGAAGGCGTGTGGTCATCCATCCGGGTCAGTCCCGTCGGGGGACGACGGCGAGGTACTGAGAATGATGAAGATCGATAGGCTCTGGTTCGCCATGCTCGCGGCGGCGCTCGCTGGCTGTGCCTCCGAGACCGGGGAGCTCGAAGGCCCCGGCGCGCTGGGCACGGAGGAGCTGCTCACGTCCGAGTCCCCCCTGACCAGCGGCTTCGCCGGGCAGCTGTCCGACCTCGTCGCTCGCTGGAGGATGAACGGAACCACCATCTGCTCCGCGGTGGTCATCCCGGACTCCGTCGGCCCCACGATCGATACAGGCTGGGCCATTACGGCCAGCCATTGCGTCCTGGATACGGATCCGACCCTCTACTCGGTGGTCACCAACAACGACTTCCCCTCGAACGTCGACAAGCTCTACTGGCATCCGATTGCCGAATCGAACCTCGGCACCGTCAACAACTACGGCTCGGTCGACATCGTGTTCGCTCGCCTCGCGGGCCCCTCGCCCTTGATCGCTGACGTGAGCTTCCAGATGCTCCGAGCGAACAGGGACGTGTTCCAGGAGAGCGCGAGGATGAACGGGACCTGGACGTTCTCGAGGGACACCGGGCACGTCTCGCCGGACCCGACGTACGAATCTCGGATCCTGGTGGACGGCATCACGTCTGAACCGGGCGACTCCGGCGGCCCCATCTGGTACAGCGCAGACCCGAACAACGGAAGCACCCTCGAGGGAATTCACATAGGGAGCGGCCATGCGATCCACACGTCCAGCTTCGGCGAGTGGCTCCTGAACGCGATGGCATGCGGGCCGTTCGACACGAGCGAGCCCGACGCCGCCTTCTGCACCCCCCAGTGCAAGTGCGGCGCCGGAGAGGGCGACTGCGACTCCGACGCCGATTGCAAGGCCGGGCTCGTCTGTGGCCAGAACATCGGCGACCTCGTGGGCCTGCCCGCCAGCTACGACCTGTGCGTCGAGCCTGGTACCCGCCAGTCGAGCAGCACGAGCGGGTACTGCGCCTCGGTCGGCGGCTGCCAGCTCTACGAGGGGGACTGCGACACGCACGACGACTGCCGGGATGACCTGGTCTGCCGCCCGGACGTCGGGTTCGCCATCGGCGAGCCCAACTGGGTCGACGTGTGCGATCTGCCGCGAATGCCGGGCACCAAGGCCTACAACGACAGCAAGGATCCAGTCTCGGGCAGGTGCACGGTGGATGAGCCGTGCGCGCTCGGGGACGGCGATTGCAATCCCAGCAATCACGCGACATGCCGCGGCAACCTGAAGTGCAAGGAGAACGTCGGCCAGCAGTTCGGCTTCCCGGGCAACGACGTCGACGTCTGCGTCCACCCGGACTTCTACTAGCTCTGCTGTTCGGGAGGCGGGGGTTCCAGACGCACGGCCCACTCGACGTAGCGCGACGTTGCGAACAACTCCCCGTCGAGCAGCCGCCCCCCAGTGCAAGACCGAGATCAGGGTCGGCTCAACTCGCACCGTAGGCTCGGCCGGCCATCCCTGGCCGGATTTCTGGCGAGCGGAACTAGAACGCGCCCAGCACCCCGACCCCGCCGCCCTCCGGGCCGATGAGCGGCACGATGCGCGCGTGCACCCGCGCTGGCGAGCCCTGCCGCGCACCCGCGGCGCTCGCGCCCTCCGCCCTCGATGGGCCCGAGGTCAGCACGAGGACCGCCCCCGCGGCGAGCGCGGCGACGCCCACGCCGACGCCGATCGTGGACACGAGCGCCTTGGTCTCCGCCGCGTTGATCTCTTTGCGACCTTCCGGCGTGCACAGCTTCTCCGGACAGAGCGTTTCGTCCTTTTCCGCGTCGCTCGCTTGCCCCGCGGCGAGGATGCCGAACACCGCGCCGACGCCGAGCACCGCCACGCCGGCGCCCCCGATCACGAAGCCCGCGGTCTGCAGGCCGCGCCCGCCGTTGCGGCCGCCGACGGTGCCGCCGGCCGGCGGCGCCTGCGGCCCGGCGGGCTTGCTCGTCGGCGCCACCGGCAGGAGCTTCGGGATGGCGATCGCCTTCAGATCGGCGCTCTCGCCGACCTGGACGGTCGTCGACCAGACCGTGTAGCCGCTCGCCGTCGCCTCGACCTCGTGCGCCCCAGGATCGATCGGGATCGGCGTGCCGAGCGCGGCCGCGGGGATGTCGCCGCCGTCGACGCGGACCAGAAGGCCGGGCGTGTTCTCCGCGTTGAGCTGGATCTTCGAGAGCCTCGGCTCCAGGGCGTCGATGTGCTCCTGCGCGAACGCCTCCCGCGCGGCGTTGCCCTCCTTCTTCGAGGCGAAGAGCGCCTCCTTGAACTGCCCCCACGCCGTGGCCGTCTTGCCGAGCCCCTCGTTGCACAGGGCCAGGTTGAGCAGCGTCCCCGTGCCGGGCCGCAGGCGCTGGCTCTCGGCCAGCTTGGGGCACGCCTGTGCGTACGACTTCGCCTCCATCAGGCGGCGCCCCTCCTCGAACAACGTCTGGGCGAGCGTCGGATCGCCGCCCGCGCCCTGCGCGGCGGCGCCCGAGGGCGCGAGCAGGGCGGCCGAGCCGAGCACGACCGCGGCGAGGGCGAGGCGGGCGCGACGGATCGCGCGGGGGGCATGGACTGTCGAGGGAATCATGGCTGTGGGCTCAGTGCGGATCGTTCAGGTCGATGCCCTTCGGAGGGCGCTGCGTCGTCGTGGCTTGCGACGGGCGGGCGGCCGGCGTGGTGCGCCCCGCAGGCGCGCCGCCCCGGGCGGCGGTGGGCGCCGTCCTCGGCGACGCCGCGGGGGAGCTCGCGGCCGCCGCGGCGTTCGGCGCGGGGGCGCTCGCGGCTGCGGAGGCGCTCGCCGCCGCTGCGTCAGCCGTGGTCGCTGCGTCGGCTGCCGCTCCTGTCGGTCGGATCGTCGGCCCGTCCGGCGTCGTCGTCCCGGCGCCAGGCGCGGGCTGCTCGGGGGTCGGCGCCGGCGCAGGCGCGGCGGTCTCCGTCGCGCTCACGGCGACCGTCGGCGCCGCCGCCGTGCCCTCCGTCCCGTCGGCGCCGCCCCGGCGGAGCATGTAGACGCTGCCGACGATGAGCCCCAGGAGGAGGGTCGCGGAGATCAGCGCGATCGCGAGGATCGCGGAAGGGGAGACCGATAGCCCAGGGATCCGGCGCCCGTCCGACGAGATCCCGAGGTGGGTCGACGACGCGAAGGTCGCGGCGGCGCGGGAGCTCATCGGCGCGCTGTACGGACCGGGGACGATGTGCTGCTGCGGCGTGGGCGCCGGGAAGCCGTTCGGCGGGATCGGGCTCGGCCTGCCGTCGTCGGCAGGGCGAGGCCCGAAGGCGCCGTTGCCCGGCGACGGGGAGTGCGAAAACGGCGACGATGGATGGGGGTAAGGCGTCGAGGCGTGGGCGACGGGCGACGGCGCCTGCGAGAACGGCGTCCCGTGGGGGAGCGGCGTCGGCGGGCGCGGCTGCGCGGTGTCGTGCTGCCAGGCGGGATGCGAGGTGGGCCCCGGCCACGACGGCTCGCGAGCGGCCGGGCCAGGGATCCTCGAGTCCACCCCAGCGAACGACGGCTGTGACGCGCGCTGGCCGCCGGGGATCGCGGCGTGCAGCGACAGGCCGCCCATGCGCGCGATCCGGGCCAGGGTCGTGTACGTGCGCGCGGGCGCGAACGGCGCGAGCGACACGATGAGCTCGGCGACCGACGCATGCCGGTGCTCGCGCTCGCGGGCGTACGCCTTCTCCAGCACGGCCGCGAGCGCGGCGGGCACGTCGGGGCGGATCTCCCGCAGCGGCGTCGGCGTGCCTGTCAGCACCTCCGCGCAGAGCTGCGGCAGCGTCTCCGCGAAGTACGGCTGCCTGCCGGCGAGCAGCTCGTAGAGCGAGACGCCGAGCGCATAGATGTCCGTCCGGTGATCCACCGAGCGCGTCTGCCGCATCTGCTCCGGCGACATGTACAGGGCCGAGCCCAGCGCCGCGTCCGTGCCCGTCAGGACGTCGACCGCGCCGGTCGCCATCTTGGAGATGCCGAAGTCGAGCACCTTGACGAGCGGCGAGCCGTCGACGCGCGCCGTCAGGAACAGGTTCGCCGGCTTGAGATCGCGGTGGACGATGCCGAGCCCGTGGGCCTCGACGATCGCCTCGCTGCCCTGCGCGATGTAATCGATCGCGTCCTCGATGCCGAGCACGCCTTGATCGCGGAGCAGGCGCGCCAGGTCGCTCCCGATCAGGAACTCCATGACCATGTAGGGAGCGCCGTTCTCGAGCGTGCCGACGTCCGAAACACGGGCGACGTGCTCGCTCTTGATCTTCATGCCGGCCTTCGCCTCGCGGAGGAAGCGGGCCGACCCCTCCGGGTGCTCGGTGAACGCGGGGAGCAGGAACTTCAGGGCGACCCGCTCGTCGAGCACGACGTGGCGGGCCTCGACGACCACACCCATGCCGCCCTGGCCGATGACCCGCTCCACGCGGTACTTGCCGGCGAGCACCGTCCCCGGCTCGACCGGGGGCAGCGAGGGCTGTTTCGTCTCCGAACCCGACACTGCCGGCGATGATCACCGCTTCGCCCTCGGACGGCAAGCGTGGGCGGCGCCGGTGTCGGGGCGCGGCGTGGCGAGGCGGACAGAACGGCGCCAAAGGCGCCGCAGCACGCTGTTTTTGTGCCGCCGCACGGTCGCCTCGTCACGCGGCTCGCGCCGTCGCGAGGCCGCGTCGCTGTGCGGTAGCTCCGTCAGACGCTCGCGTCGCTGTGCGGTAGCTCCGTCAGACGCTCGCGTCGCTGTGCGGTCGCTCCGTCAGACGCTCGCGCCGCCGTGCGGTCGCGTTGCGCCAGGATCGCCGTCGGACGCTCGTGGTATCGCGTCCGCGCGCCGCGGTGCGCTCGCGTTCACGCACCGTCACGCGCTCGCGCCGCGACGCGCTCGCCCGCCGCATGCCCGCGCGCTCGCCCGCCGCACGCTCGCGCCCACGCGCCGCCACGCCGTCGATCCCTGGCCGAATCGTCCTCGAAACGATCTCGCAGCGCCCTTCACGCGCGTCACGGAAGGCGAGACGGAAGGGGGCACTTCTGGTTGGATAGGGCCACCCCCGGAGACAAACCACCGTGCGCCTGCTCATCCAGCACCGGACCCGTTACAATTATCCCCGCCCCGCCTCGCTCGGCCCGCAGCTCATCCGGCTGCGGCCCGCGACGCACGCGAAGGCGAAGATCGAGTCGTACAGCCTGAAGATCGACCCGCCGATCGCGGCGCGCTGGCAGCAGGACCCGTATGGCAACCACGTCGCGCGGGTGCTCTTGCCCGCGGGCGAGCGCGTCCCTCACTTCGACGTCCTGGTCGAGCTCGCGGTCAGCGTGCGCCCCGTGAACCCGTTCGACTTCTTCCTCGACGAGCGCGCGAAGGAGGTCCCGTTCGCGTATCCGGCCGAGCTCAAGCAGGACCTGGCCCCCTTCCTCGACAGCGCCGACCCCTCGTTCGCCCGCGGTCCGCTGCTCGACGAGTTCCTCGCCGGGCTACCCTCGAAGGGCGACACCGTGTCGCTCCTCGTCGCGCTGAACACCGCCGTGAACCGGCGCATCAAGTACGTCATCCGCGAGGAGGCCGGCATCTGGACGCCGGAGGAGACGCTCGCGCAAGGGCGCGGCAGCTGCCGCGACTCGGCGGTGCTGCTCATCGCGGCGCTCCGGTCGCGCGGGCTCGCCGCGCGCTTCGTGAGCGGCTACCTCGTGCAGCTCACGGACGAGGGGATGATCCCCGACCAGCCGCGCGGCGTGAGCCGCGACGTCGTCGACCTGCACGCGTGGGCCGAGGTCTACCTCCCGGGCGCAGGCTGGATCGGCCTCGACGCGACGAGCGGCCTGCTCTGCGGCGAAGGCCACATCCCGCTCGCCTGCACCGCCTCGCCCGCGCTCGCGGCGCCGGTCGAGGGCACGAGCGACACGCGCGCGACCGATGTGACCTTCGAGATGAAGGTCGGGCGGCTCGGCCACGAGCCGAGGCCCACCACGCCCTACGAGGAGCCCGTGTGGCAGGAGCTCCTGTCCGTGGCGGATCGCGCGGACGAGCGGCTCGCCGCCGCAGGCTTCTCCCTGACGATGGGCGGCGAGCCGACGTTCAACTCGCGCGAGTACCCGGACGCGCCCGAGTGGTGCGAGGGCGCGCTCGGCCCGACGAAGTGGTCGCAAGGGCTCCGGCTCGCGCACGAGCTCCGGCGCCGGATCACGCCGGGCGGCGTCCTGCTGCTCCGCGCCGGCAAGCACTACCCCGGCGAGAGCCTGCCCCGCTGGGCGCTCGAGATCATCGGCCGGCGCGACGGCGTCCCGATCTGGACCGAGATGTCCCAGGCGCGCCACGCCGATCCGGCGACCAGCGCGTCGCGCGGGCGCGGCGTCGAGCTCTCGCGGAAGTTCGCCGACGCGCTCGCGGCGCGGCTCGGGCTGGCCGACTTCCTGATGCCGGCCCTCGAGGACCCCTGGCGCCACCTCCAGGACGAGGCGAGCCTGCCCACCGACGTCGACCCGCTCAAGGCGAACCTCGACGACCCGGAGGAGCGGCGGCGCCTCGCGCGGGTCCTCGATCGCGGGCTCGGGCGCGAGGTCGGCTTCGTCCTGCCCCTCGCGCGCCAGTGGGGGTCGTGGATCAGCGAGCGCTGGGGCTTCCGGCGCGGGCACCTCTTCCTGCTCCCGGGCGACAGCTCCATCGGCCTGCGCCTCCCGCTCCGCTCGCTCGTCGCGGTGGCCCCGCCGCCGCCGATCGAGGAGCTCGTGTCGCCGCAGGACCCGCGGCGCGGCGAGCCCGAGGCCGACGAGGAGGAAGAGAGACAGCGCCGCGTCCAGCTCCTGGACGGCGACGGCGACCCGGAGCACGCCGAGACGGCGCGCGCGCGCGCGGCCCAGCGGCACGCCCCCGAGGACAAGCGCGCCCAGCGCGCCGCGCCCGCCGCGGGGCGATCGGGCTATGGCGTGCGCACGGCGCTCTGCGTCGAGACGCGCGACGGCATCGTCCATGTCTTCCTGCCGCCGCTCCTCTCGCCGGCCGACTTCTTCGAGCTCATCGCCGCGATCGACGCGACCCGGCAGGAGACGGGCATCGACGTGCTGCTCGAGGGGTACCCGCCCCCGGCCGGCGCCAACGTGCTTCGTTTCTCGGTGACGCCGGACCCGGGCGTGCTCGAGGTGAACCTGCCGCCCTCCGACGGGGTGCGCGCGTACGCGTCGCTCCTCGAGACGGTGTTCGACGCGTCGCTCCACACCGGCCTGCACTGCGAAAAATACCTGGTCGACGGGCGCATGGCGGGGAGCGGGGGCGGCCATCACCTCACGTTCGGCGGCCCGACGCCGCTCTCGAGCCCCTTCCTGCGCCGGCCGGATCTCCTGGCCAGCCTGCTCACGTTCAACCAGCACCACCCGTCGCTCTCGTACATGTTCGCCGGCCTCTTCGTCGGCCCGACGTCGCAGGCGCCGCGCGTGGACGAGGCGCGCCACGAGAACCTCTACGAGCTGGAGATCGCGCTCTCGCGCGCGTTCGAGCGCCGGCAGAACGAGCCGGCGTGGCTCTCGGACCTCCTGTTCCGCCACCTGCTCGTGGACATGACGGGCAACACGCACCGCGCCGAGGTGAGCATCGACAAGCTGTTCGATCCGCAGACGGCGCACGGCCGGCAGGGGCTCATCGAGCTGCGCGCCTTCGAGATGCCGCCGCACTTCCGGATGGCGGTCGCCCAGGCGCTCCTCGTCCGCACGCTCCTCGCCTCGTTCGCCGAGGAGCCGTACTCGGGCCGGCTCGTGCGCTGGGGCCAGGCGCTGCACGACCGCTTCCTCCTGCCGTACTACCTGTGGCGCGACTTCGAGGACGTGCTCGATCACCTGAAGCAGCGCGGGCTCGCCCTGCCCGCGGACGCGTACCGGCCGTTCATCGAGCTGCGCTGCCCGGTGGTGGGCACGCTGCACGCCGGCGACGTGGTGCTGGAGGTGCGCAACGCGATCGAGCCGTGGAACGTGCTCGGCGAGGAGCTGACGACGACGGGCACGTCGCGCTACGTGGACTCGTCGATGGAGCGCATCGAGGTGCGCGTGCAGGGGCTCACGCCGGAGCGCCACACGGTGCTCGTGAACGGCCACGTGCTGCCGCTCCGGCCGACGGGGACGGCGGGCGAGCACGTGGGCGGCGTGCGGTTCCGCGCCTGGGCGCCGCCGCACAGCCTGCACGCGCACATCGGCATCCACCACCCGGTCCACATCGACATCCTGGACACGTGGGGCAAGCGCTCGATCGGCGCGTGCGCCTATCACGTGTGGCACCCCGAGGGCCGCGCCTTCGACGGCGCGCCGCTCACGCGGTTCGAGGCGTCGGCGCGGCGCGCGCAGCGGTTCACGATCGAGGGGCCGACGCCCTGGCCGGTGACCGCGAAGCAGGCGATCGCGCACGGGGACGCGCCCTACACGCTGGATCTGCGGCGCTACGCCGTGGACCGGCCGCCGCCCAAGCCGCAGAAGGCCGAGGACGAGGGGTGAGCTGCGGGGCCGCGCCCCGGTGAGACCCGGCGCGGCCGGAGGCTCACCTGGACGGAGGTCCGGGGCTCACGGTCGAGCCGGGTGTGACACTTTGACCCAGCGCGCACGCCCTCGGCGCCGCGCGGAAAATCCCGGCGCCGAGGGCGCCGAGCGCCGCCATGGCCTCCTCCGCTGTGGCGATTTGCCTTCTCGCGGGATACCCCACGTCCGCCGGCCGGGGCGCTCGGGTGACCCGGAGCTCCGGCGCCGAGCTCGCTTTGCGCGGCATAACGGCTCTCCAGGTCCGCGGCCCAACGGGTGAGTCGCGTCAGAACAGCGGTTGGTACGCCCCCTGCTTGAGTGTTCGATGTCCCCTGCATCGCATGCGGACAGTACACCACGAAGGAGGACAACCCATGTTGCGCAAGGTGCTCGCAGTGCTCTTGGTCTCCACGATTCCCCTGGCCGCCGGCTGTTTCGTCGACTCGGACGACGACAAGGACGAAGGCGAGGACGACTGCATCACGGCGTGTTCGACGGATCGAGACGATTGCATCGCGGCGTGCGACGACGACGGCGATTGCGTCGCGGCGTGCGAAGAAGATCACGACTGCGACTCGCTCTGCATCTGAGCGCGCCGCGCCGTCGCTGGTTCAGTGATGTCGCCCGGCCAGGCGCCGCGAGAGCCTGGCCGCGAGCGACGGGCGCGTCCGGATCATGTGCCGCATCGGCCGGATCCCGGAGGGAAAGGCGGCCTCGGCGAGCGAGGGCATGAGCGCCTCGTCGACGTTCTTGAGGGCGACCACGCGCTCTTCCCTGCGCTCGATCCAGATGAGCTCGCCGTCGCCGGCGCGGCCGAGCCGCGGCTCGTCGCCGGCGATCGGCGAGCCGTCGTAGAGCTGCCACAGCGCGGCCTCGACGCCCGCCGCGGCGCCGGCGTCGTCCCACGCCGACGCCCACGCCGTGCCGATCGCGTCCGTCTTCCGATCGCGCACGAACAGGGCGCGATCGCCGTCCCAGGCCGCGGCCAGCGCGCGCATGTCGCCGATATCGGGCGCGCCCTCGAGCGGGCGCAGGAGCAGGTAGGTGAGCCACTCACCGAGGGTGTCCCAGTCGAGCCGCTCGAGCCGGTCGTCGAGCGTGGACGGCATCTCGTCCAGGCCGACGCCGACCTCGGGGTCCTGGGCGTCGAGGGTGAGGATCTGCTGGGTGCTCGTGGGCGCCCGCGTCGTGAAGAGCGCGTCCTCGCTCGACCAGTCGAACGGCGGGAGCCTGTCGATGGCGGGCGTCGCCGCGCTCGCGCCGGTCAGGTTGTGGGCGCAGTACTCGAGCCCGAAGCTGTAGGCGAACGATGGATACGCCATGAACAAGAGGGGGAGCTCGCTCCCGGCGAGGAGCTCCTCCCGGCGCGCATGCACCGAGGACAGGAGCGGGCCCCAGTCCACGAGGTGCAGATCGGCGTCGAGGTGCTCCTGCATGATGAAGCGCCCCTCCGCGAGCGTCGCGTCGCCCTCGGTGACCGCCCGCTGCGCGAGGAACGCGTCGCTCGTCAGCGCGTCGTCCTGGTCCGGCGCCAGGTCGAAATGCTGATCCTGGAGCCCGTGCACATACTCGTGGATGAGAACAGAGTCGTCCACCTCGCCGATGAGCACGATGCCGTTGCTCTCGGAAGAGTACCACGCAGCGGCCCAGTCCCCCGAGCGAGCCAGCGTCTCCCGAAGGTCCGCGTCGACGGCGAAGTAGCCGAGCCGGCCGTAGGTCGCGGCCATCTCCGCGAGATCGTCCTCCTCGGCGGTGGCCGCGGCCGCCTCCTGGTCCGCCTCGAACTCGTCCCGCGTGATCGTGACGACCGGCACGGCGTGGCGGAACGACAGCTCGCGCACCTGCTCGGCGCGCTTCGCGAGCCGGGCGAAGCGGCGCTCCTCCTCGGATGGCTCGTCGCTGCAGCCGGCGATCGTCGGGATGACGGACAGCCCCACGAGAAGAGCGATGCCATCGAAGAATCGGTTCATGGTGGGCGGGCGCCTAGCACCGCATGTGCCGGGCTCCTCGTCTCGGCGTTCCCGGCCGATCCAGGCGATCCGAAGGCGCCCCCGCCGGCGCGTGGCGCGCGCGGCGGGGCGGCGCAGCGCGCGCCGTTGTGCGCTTGCGCAAACGGTCGCGCGATTGCGCAATGGGCCGTCCGCTCGACGCGCCGCCGCCCCCGGGATGCCGGCGCGCAGCCCGCCGCTGCGGTCCGTCCCGGCGGGCGACGCATGGCCGGAAGGGGAGGGGGATCAGGCCGCCGAGAGGTGGTGGCGCGCGAGGAGGTCGTTCTGGAGCCAGAGCAGCTTGTTGAACGCGCGGAGCGTGCGCACCTCGGCTTCCCGATCGAGGCCCAGCGACAGGATGGTCTGGAGCAGGGCGTCCGACACGAAGCCCATGAGCGCGTTCATCTGCACGAGCGGGACGACGACCTCGGGATTGCCGGCCTTCGCGGTGTGGATCTTCCCCACCATGTCGAGGTAGGCGACCATCTTCGGATCATACGGGTGGGTCACGAGCCGGACGAGGTAGGTTGAGAGGTGCTGCTTGCGGAACTTGATCTGCTCGTGGTCCAGCGTGAGCGACGCGAGGTCGGCCGGGGGCGCCCCCTCGTAGCCATGCTGCTTCGGCACGAAGTGGCGCTTCGTGGCGTCGTAGAGGAACAGCTTCTCGTACACCGCGTTGACGAGCGCCTCGACCCGAGGGGCGAGGTGCGGCGCGGCGCCGTGGATCGCCGCGATGTCCGCCTCGCCGAAGCCGACAAACTCGATGAGGTACCCGAACCGATACTCGAGATCTGACTCCAGACGGCTCTCGTCGACGTGTTTCATCACGACGGTTCTCCTCCGCGTCTTCGCCGGCGGCGTGCCGCGAGACAACGCAGGGTGAAGACACCGGACCAGCTGTCGCCTGTCAAGCCTTGACGTAACAGGCCGCGGCGGTACCGCGCGACAGGGCGCGCGCCGTCTGCTCGATCACGTCCATCACGTCCATCACGTCCATCACGTCGATCCACGCCCATCACGTCGATCCACGACCATCCACGTCGATCGCCGAGAGAGGTCTGCCGCCGTGTCCGCTCGGGAGCGCCCGGCGGGGATCCGACGGCGCGCGCTGCTCGCTGGTCGCCGCGCCGGTGTTGGTAGGGGGAGCTCCGATCCGGAGAGCAGGCGGCCACCGATGGCTGGGCTGCGCCGCCGCCCTTATGGCCAGGGTTCGGTGGGAGCGCGTTCGGCCTCTCACCACAGCGCAGCGTCAGGAGGAGGTTATGCAGAACACTGGACCGACAGCGGATCCGAAAGGCGCGGGCCCGAAGCCGCCTTTCGAAGGCAAGACACAGGAGCGTCCCGGAATCGAAGCCAAGATGGAGCCGAGGCCCGATTACGGCGAGTCGTCGTACAAGGGGCTCGGCCGGCTGAAGGACCGCATTGCGCTGATCACCGGAGGGGACAGCGGGATCGGCCGCGCCGTCGCGCTCGCGTTCGCCCGCGAGGGGGCCCACGTGGCCATCTCCTACCTGAGCGAGCACGAGGACGCGAAGGAGACGGCGCGGGTCATCAAGGAGGCCGGGCGCGAGGCGCTCACGCTACCCGGCGACCTGGCCGACGAGGCCCATTGCCGGAAGGTGGTCGAGGAGGTGGCGCGTAAATTCGGGCGCATCGATGTCCTGGTGAACAACGCGGCGGAGCAGGGCAAGGCCGTCGAGCGGTTCGAGGACATCGACGCAGCGCGCCTCGAGCGCACCTTCCGCGTCAACATCCTGGCCATGTTCCACATGATCCGGTACGCGCTGCCGCACATGAAGGAAGGCGGCTCGATCATCAACGTCGCCTCGATCCAGGCGTACCAGCCGAGCCCGAATATCCTCGATTACGCGTCCACGAAGGGGGCGATCGTCACCTTCAGCAAGGGCCTGGCGCAGGACCTCATCGAGCGTGGCATCCGCGTCAACGTCGTGGCGCCCGGGCCCGTGTGGACGCCGCTCATCCAGCAATCGTTCGACAAGGAGAAGGTGGCCACCTTCGGCAAGAATCATCCAATGGAGCGCCCGGCGCAGCCGGCCGAGCTCGCCCCGGCGTTCGTGTTCCTTGCCTCGAACGAGGCGAGCTACGTCAACGGCGAGGTCCTGGGCGTAACCGGCGGCAAACCGCTCTCTTGAGGGGCTCACCCGCTCTGCGCCCCGCTCTGGGGCGGAGATTCCGTGCTTCTGCTGGTCCTGCTGATTTCGCTGATTTCGTGCGCGGGTGAGCCCCGCTCTGGGGCGGCGGGATGCGTCAGGGATCGGTGAGCTGCTTCAGATCGACGCTGACGCCGAGGTGGTGGAGCGCGTCCTCGGGGCGGGTGAAAATACCCATCGGTTTTTCATAGCCCTTCGAAAGCCGGGCGAGCTGGAGCACACCGGTCGCGCTCTTCAGGAGGACCGCGGTCTTCTTGAAACCTTGCGTCAGCCTCGTGTGACAGTGCGCGAACGCATTCTCGAATCCGTCGTCGTTGCGCAGCGGTGCGTCGCGGGCGTCGACGAGCAGGAGCGTGCGCCGCCTGGCGATCGCCTCGAGCGACCGATCAATGCGCTCGAAGCTCAGCTCGATCGCCGCGATGCTCGGATAGTTCAGCGAATATCGCTTGATGAACACGAGCTGCTGAGCGGGGTCGTGATGGACGACCGTGTACGGGTCCCGCTCGATCTCGCGCAATCCGAGGAAGGCCACGACGGAAGGGTATGCCTGTTCGCCCAGGGCGTCGACCCCCGCGACGCCGCGCGGCATGGCGGCCCGCGGCGGCTCACCGGTCACTCGCAATCCGTCCCGCACCGCGCCTCTTCGCATGCGAAGACCGCCCCGGCAGCCTGCACGCCGTCCGCGTGCATCGCCGAGCACACCTCCAGGCAGCCATCTCCGTCCGCACGGCACGCATCCACGCACGCGAGCATTGCCCTGCACGACGGCTCGGCGACACACGCGTTCATCTCGGCTGCGCACCCTGTCAACCGGCAGGACGCGCAAGGGGACAGCGCGTCTCGCGATGGGCATTGCGCGCTGCACCGCTCGGACGCGCAGCCGCCCTCGAGGAAGATGCCCGAGATGCCCGCCCGGTGCGCCGTCAGGCACGCCTGCTCGCAAGCCACGTCCTCCGCCTCGCAGCCGAGGAGGCAGTTGCCCAGCGCGGCGCACTCCGCGCTCCGCTGGCACGCGCAATAGCTCTCCTGGCAGCGCAGGGCGAGGCAGGTCGTGCACGGATCGCCGAGCGACGCGCAGTCGTAGACCGCCTCTCCCCCCGCGCCGCCGCCGGCCGCCGTGGAGCTCGCCACGCCGGCGCCGGCGCCACCGGAGCCGCCCGCGCCCCCGCCGGCGCCGCCCATGCCGGCGCCGCCGGAGCCGCCCGTGCCCCCGCCGGAGCCGCCCGTGCCGGCGCTGCCAGCGCCGCCCGCCCCGGGGCTGCCGTCCGTCGAGCTGCAGGCCGCGGCCAGGAGCGCCGCTGCGGCGCACGTCTTCCAGGAAGAGAAGGCCATGGTCGACGCTACCGCGAAGGCCGCCGGCGGCTCAAGGTGAGGTGAGGAGGGAGCGCGCACCGATGCTACGGTGCCTCGCCGAGGAACCTCGCCATGATCGCTATCGTCAATCCAGAGCTGGATCGCTACGTTCACGACCACTCCGAGCCGCCGCCCGCGCTCCTCGATGAGCTGCGCGAGTTCACCCTGGCCCACGAGCCGAGGGCGGTCATGCAGGTCGGGCGGGTCGAAGGCTCCCTGCTCAGGATGCTGGTCGCGCTCATGCAGGCGCGCCGGGTGCTCGAGATCGGGACGTTCACCGGCTACTCGGCGCTCAGCATGGCCGAGGCGCTCCCGCCGGATGGCGAGCTCATCACGTGCGATCGCGACCCCGAGGTGGCCCGCATCGCCCGATCGTTCTTCGACCGCAGCGAGCACGGCGGGAAGATCCGGATCGCGCTCGGCGACGCGCTCGCCACCCTCCGCGCCATGCCGGCGAGCCCTGCCTTCGATCTCGTGTTCATCGACGCCGACAAGGAGCGGTATCCGGCCTACTACGAGGAGGTCCTCCCGCGCTGCCGCCGCGGCGGGCTGATCGTCGCCGACAACACCCTCTGGAGCGGCGAGGTCCTCGCCCCCGAGAGCGCGGACGGCCGCGCCATCGCCGCCTTCAACGATCTCGTCTTCCGCGATCCCCGGGTCGAGAAGGTCATGCTCACCGTGCGCGACGGGGTGACGCTCGCGCGCAAGCGCTGAAGGTCGGGCGCGGCGGGCGTGCGGCAGCGCGCCGCGAGCGCCGGTGGCGCGTCCGAAATCCTGGCCGGATCCCGGGCGCGCGGCGCTAGAGTCGGGCCAGCATGCTGCTCGCCATCGACGTCGGGAACACCAACATCAGCTTCGGGGTGCTGGAGGGCGAGGTGCTCCAGCACCACCTCCGCTGCGAGAGCGCGCGCTCCCGCACCTCGGACGAGTACGCCGTGCTCGTCCGGCAGATGCTCGACCTCCGCCGCGTCGACCTCGCCCGCATCGACAGCGCGATCGTCGCGAGCGTCGTGCCGACGCTGACCGACACGATGGTGGGGCTCGTCGAGCGGGCGTTCGGGATCGAGCCGCTCGTCGTGGGGCCTGGCATCAAGACCGGCATGGCCATCCTCTACGAGAACCCGCGCGAGGTCGGCGCCGACCGGATCGTCAACGCGGTCGCGGCGCACGAGTGGGTGCGGCGGCAGCCCGAACCCGCGCCCCGCGCCGCGCCGGCGCGAGCGCACGCGGCCGAGCCCGACCGGGGGGATCACGCCGCCGCCGGCGTCATCGTCGTCGATTTCGGCACGGCGACGACGTTCGACTGCGTGACCCCGAAGGGAGAGTACCTGGGCGGCGTCATCGCGCCGGGCATCCAGATCAGCGCCGAGGCGCTCTTCTCCCGCGCCGCGCGGCTGTCCCGCGTCGAGATCGCGCTCCCGCCCCGGGTCGTCGGCCGCAACCCCGTCCACTCGATGCAGTCGGGCATCGTGTACGGCTACGCGGGGCTCGTCGACGGGCTCGTGGGCCGCCTCCGGCGGGAGCTCGGCTACCCGTGCCGGGTCATCGCCACGGGCGGCCTGGCGCGGCTCATCGCGCCGCAGACCGAGACCATCGAGGGGGTCGACGACGACCTGACGCTCACCGGGCTGCGCCTCATCTACGAGCGGAACGCCGAGCGCAACAGCGGGCCCGCCACCCTGCCGCCCGCGGCGCGCGGAGGCGGCCAGGATTGACGTCGCCCGTGTCCGTCCGCGCCCCGCGCCGAGCGAGCGCGCCCTCCCTCCCGGCGCCGCCGGCGTCTGGCCGGGGCCTCCGCCGCGCGCTCGTCCTCGCTGCGGCGCCCGCCGCGCTCGTGCTCTCGCTCCTCCTCGCCGTCCTCCTCGGCGCCGAGCCCGTCTCGATCGCGCGCGCCGTCGCCGAGCCCGGCCTCGACCGGACCCTCCTCATCGACGTGCGCCTGCCGCGCGTGCTCCTCGCGGCCATCTCCGGCGCCGGCCTCGCGGCCGTGGGCGCCGCGTTCCAGGCGCTGCTCAGGAACCCGCTGGCCGAGCCGTACGTGCTGGGCGTCTCCGGCGGCTCCGCGCTCGGCGCCGCGGTCGCGATCGCGCTCGGCATCGGCGCGACGACCGTCCTCGGCGCCACGCTCCTGCCCGCGGCGGCGCTCGCCGGCGGCCTCGTCGCGACGGTGCTCGTCTACGCCATCGCGCGCGGCGCGGCCGAGGGCACCTCCGGCGCCTCGATGCTCCTCGCCGGCGTCATCGTGAACTCCATCGCGGCGGGCCTCATCTCCTTCCTCAAGACGCTCGTCTCCCCGTCGCGCGCCCAGCAGCTGCTCCGGTGGCTCATCGGCTTCGTCGAGCTGCCCACGACCTCGGCCCTCCTCGGCGTCGCCGCCTACGTCGCCGCCGGCTGCGCCGTGCTCCTCGCCGACGCCGCGCGGCTGAACCTCCTCTCGCTCGGCGACGAGTCGGCAGGGACCCTGGGCGTCGACGTCCGCGCCGTCGAGCGCCGGGTCTTCCTCGCGTCCTCGTGCATCGTCGGCGCCATCGTCAGCCGCACCGGCCTCATCGGCTTCGTCGGGCTGATCGTCCCGCACGCGGTCCGCCGGCTCTGCGGCGCGGATCACCGGCGGCTCCTGCCGCTGTCGCTCGTGGCCGGCGCGGTCTTGCTCACCACGTGCGACCTCGTCGCGCGGCTCCTGTTCCGGTGGCTCGGCACGGAGCCGCCCGTGGGCGCGGTGACCGCGGTGCTCGGCGGGCCGATGTTCCTCGTGCTGCTGCGGCGCTCGCCGCGCCTGTGAGGGCGCGGGCGCGTCAGGTCATGCCGAGGAGCTTGTTCATGCTGGCCTCGTCCGCCGGCGTGAACGGGTAGCGATCGAACTCGGCGCTCGTGACCCACCGGAACGCGTTCACGGCCAGCGACGCGAGCTCACCGCTCTTGATGTGGCACTCGTAGAGGTACAGGTCGACGACGTAGCGCTCGTAGGGGTGGCTCACGAACGAGATCAGCTGGCCCACCTCGATCTCGACGTCGAGCCGGTGGCGGACCTCGCGCTTCAGCGCGGCCGCGTCCGTCTCGGTCTCCTCCACGCGTCCCCCGGGGAACTCCCAGAGCATCGGGAGCACGGCGGTCGGCCGGCGCTGGGTGATCAGGTACCGGCCGTCCTGTTCAATCACGGCGGCGACCACGCGGATGGTGCGGACCATTTCCATGGCGAGTGCCTCAGGGCTGCTGAGCGTACGATGGGGCGTCGGGTTGTGCGAGCGGGACGGTCGCGTCCTCGGGGCGCCGCTGGCGCGCGCTCAGACGTTGATGCGGAACAGTTGCTGACCCATGAGCAGGATGTCGCCGCCCGTGATCTCGGTCTCGCCGAGGACGCGGAGGAAGGTGCCGTTCGAGCTGCCGAGGTCCGTGAGGAACAGCCGGCCGCCCTGGAGCGAGATCTGGCAGTGGAGCCCGGAGACGTAGCCGTCCTCGGGGAAGAGGATGTCGCCGCGCTCGCGCCCGAGGTGCAGGCCGGTGTCGGGGACCGGGAACGCGTTGCCGGTCGCGTCCCTGCCGATGATGAGGGCGAGCCGCGCGACGTAGCCCTTCGAGGGGCTGCCGAGGCGCTCGACGCCGTCGGGGGTCGTGGGCGCCGGGGAGAGCGGCTCGACGCGGACGATCTCCTGGCCGATGCGGAAGACGTCGCCGTTGTCGAGCTGCACCGGCGTGTCCCTGCGCAGCCTGCGGTAGACGCCGTTCAGCGAGCCCTCGTCCTTGACGAAGAGCCGCCCGCCCTTGATCGAGAACGTCGCGTGGCGCGGCGAGAGATAGCTGTCGCCGCCGAAGATCGTGCCCGAGTCGCGCCCGACCAGCGTGGGGTTCGTGGGCAGCGTGTACGAGCCGGCCTCGGTGCCGTCCGCCCGGAGCGCCGTCAGCACGACGTTCGCGGCGCCCGACGTGGAGATGACCGGCGTGGAGGGCTGCGCGGCCTGGCCCGCCGGCTTGACGAGCTTGAAGCCGCACAGCGCGCAGAACTTGTTCGACGGCGGGTTGGGCTCCTGGCACTGGGGACAGACGACCGTCCCTGCGCCGGCCGCCGCCGGCGTCGCGGGCGCGGCCGCTGCGGCCTTCTTGCTGGCGCCGGTGTCCTCCCCGCGGGCCGGGGCGATGAACGCCGCGGGATCGACGAGCGCGGGCGGCGGGGGCGCGACCGCCGGGCCCTTCTGGGCGCCCGTGCCGATGGCGGTCGGCTCATCGCCGTAATCCTTCGCCCGCGTCGCTGCCGGCACGCCGTGGGGCGGGGTGCCTGCCGCGAACTTCTTGGGCGAAACGTCGCGAGGTAGCTCGGCGCCGCAGCCGAGGCAGAACTTGTAATGGTCCTGATTTTCCTTGGAGCACTTCGGGCAGGTGATCACCACGCCTCCTCACAACGAGCGACCGGACTGGGTCCCAGGGCGAACGGCGGCGGGAGCATATTCGCCGCGGCGGCCCTCTGTCGACTGTCTGTCGCTCCTCCGCCCCTCAAGCGGGGGGTCGCGCGCCGCCGCCCGCCCGTTCGCTGGGGCGATTCCGCCCGGCAAATCGCGGCTCGCCGGGCGCGGGCGGCCGCGTTTTTCCGGGCGCGGGCGGCCGCGTTTTTCCGGGCGCGGGCGGCCGCGTTTTGTCGAGCGCAAGCGGCCGCGGTTTTCCGGGCGCGAGCGGCCCGGCTTGCCGGGCTCGTCGGGCGCCGGCGGCGTGGCTCACTTGGACGGGCTGCGGCGTGGCTCACTTGGAGAGGAGCGCGAGCGCATCACGCACGAGGTCGCCGAGCGGGGCGCTGTCGACGCGCGCGCCGAGGGCGGTGACGGCGCGCTCCGCCTCGGCCGGGCGGTAGCCCATGCGGGTGAGCGCGCTGTGCAGGAGGTCCTGCTTGGCGCCTGTGTCCGCGGGCGGGGGGGCCGCGGGGGAGAGCGGGGCCGCGGGGAGGTGGACGAGCTTGTCCTTCAGCTCGAGGACGAGGCGCTCGGCGGTCTTCTTGCCGACGCCGGGGATGGCGGTGAGGCGCGCGGTCTCTCGGCGGGTGATCACCGCGGCGAGCTCCCCCGCGCCGAGCGCGCTGAGGATGGCCATCGCGATCTTCGGGCCGATGCTGGAGATGCCGATGAGCACGCGGAAGGCCGCCCGGTCCTCGCGCGTCGCGAAGCCGTACAGGAGGAGCGCGTCCTCGCGCACGTGGGTGTGCACGAACAGGGTGATCGCGTCCGAGCCGGCCTTCGCGTTCGCGGCGATGCCGCGCGCGCGCCCCACGGCCCCGAGCGGGACGGTCACCTCGTAGCCGACCCCGCTGACGTCGAGGACGACCGTGCCCTCGTCGCCTTCTTCCACGACGTGGCCGGAGAGCCGGCCGATCAATTGACCTTGGCCCCTTGCTGGATCCACCTGCGGATGGCGTCGCGCTCCGCCGAGGGCAGGAGGTCGCCGCCAAAGGGCATCGGGGCCCCGCAGCCGTCGGGGGCGCACTCGAGGTCCCCGCAGCTCAGGGTGTCGTCGAGCTTGTGCATGAGGAAGCTGTTCGCGGGGTCGCCGGCCGTGATCCGCGGCATCCCGGAGGACGCCCTCGATGCGGCGCCGACGTTCTGGGCCACGATCGCGTCGATCTGCGCCTGCGTGGCCTGCTCGCTCAGCGTCGGGCCGAGGTACGCGAACCCGGCCGAGCCGGCCTCGGCGCCGTGGCATGTCGAGCTGAACGCGCAGGACCGCTGGAAGATGGGGAGGACCTCGCCCGCGAAGCTCACCTCGGGCGCGGTGCCGTCGAACTTGCTGTAGTCGAAGCACTCCGTCGCCGCGGGCCCGTCGTCACCGCAGCCGGCGCCGGCGCAAGCCGTCGCGACAAGGAAAATCAGGAAGAATTTCCGCACGTTCACCCCTCGCACCCAGATCTCGGGCTGGGACCCTAGCAGAACTGCGCGCGCTCCGTAACGCGTGACGTCGCGCCGCCCACCTCGGGTCGCGTGCGGTTGTTCCGGCGCGGCGCGCGCGGCGCGTTGCCCCGTCGGGGGGCGCGGCGTCCCGTCGCGGGGCGCGGAGATCGCCGCGCGTTTGGCCGGCCGGCGCGGCGGCGGGTAGGCTGGGCGTCCCATGAGGATTGGCCTGGGCATCGGCGCGATGGCGCTCGCGCTCGCCGCGCTCAACGTCGGTTGCGGCGGAGGGCGGGACGCTGTCGAACGACAGCTCTCCGAGCTGCGCGCGGAGCTCGTCAGGGTGCGCGCGGAGAACGCGGTGCTCGCGGATCGTGTGGGCTCGCTCGAGCGCTCGCAGGGCGGCGCCCGCAGCGCGGCGCGCCCTGACGAGGCCGGGGCGCGCGCCGCGCCCCCGGAGGAGCCGGACAGGCCTGACCTCGAGGTGGTGCGGCTCGCGCCGGAGGACGACGGCGCGCGGCCGCCGGTGCTCCGCTCGACCGCGAACGGCGCCGTGATCGAAGAGCCCCCGGGCGGGTCGTCGCCGCCGAGCCCGCCCCCCTCCACCCTGTCGAGGCGCAAGCGATGAAGTTCCCCGCGAAGGCAACGCTGGTCCTGGTCTCCCTGCCGATCGTCGCCGCGCCGCCGCTGGCGCGCGCTCAGGACCAGCAGGGCGGCGAAGAGGGCGCCGGCCAGGCGCCGGGCGTCACCGTGGTCCAGCTCCCGAGGGCCGAGCCGACCGTCGAGACGCAGGTCGTGGTGCCGGGTTATCCGCAGCCGGGGTTCGATCCGAACGCCCACCTGCCCTCGAGCTCGCGGGGCACGACGGACACGTCCCGCCCGTCGGACGGCTTCGATCTGGGCCGCCGGAGCGAGGGCCCCGCCTCGGTGAAGGGCGGCGCGAACGGCAGCTACGTCGTCGAGGGGCAGTTCGTGCCCGAGTCGCACTCGGTGCGGCGCGGCGACACGCTCTGGGACATCTCGGGCAGGTACTACACGAACCCCTACGCGTGGCCGCAGGTCTGGGCGCTGAACCCGCAGCTCCAGAACCCGCACTGGATCTACCCGGGCGACCGGATCCGGCTCCGCGACCCGAGCGAGGGCCCGACCCGCGGCAGCATCGGGTTCGGCGCGAACCAGCTGGGGCGAGGGGGGCGCGTGCCGTCGAAGACGATCTTCCTGCGCGAGCTCGGCTGGGTCGACGACGTGAAGAAGGACACGTGGGGGGAGCTCGTCGCGAGCCCCGACGACCAGATGCTCCTCAGCGAGGGCGACGACGTCTACCTCCGCCTCTCGGACGATCACGAGGTCGCGATCGGCCAGGAGCTGACGATCTTCCGCGAGATCAAGAAGGTGAAGAGCGGGGACGTGAAGGGCGAGCTCGTGACGGTGCGCGGCACGGCGCGCGTGGATCGTTACAACCCGAAGACGCACATGGTGCGCGCGCGGCTCATCGAGTCGCTCGACGTGGTCGAGCGCACGGACAGGGTCGGCGCGGTGTTGCGGCGCCTCGACGTGGTGCCGCCGGTGGGCGCCGAGGCGGATCTCGAGGCGAAGATCATCGCGGCCGTCTACCCCTACCAGCTCGTCGGGCAGCACCAGGTGGTGTTCATCGACAAGGGCGAGAAGGACGGCGTGAAGCCGGGGCAGCGCTTCTTCGCGGTCCGGCGGGGCGACCGCTGGCTGCAGCAGATCGGGGGCGCGGGCAGGCTGGCCACGGTCCGGCCGCGGGTGCAGGACGAGCGTCCGGCGCAGGTCGACGAGCCGAAGTTCGGCGTCGACGAGGAGCTGCTGCCGGACGAGACCTACGCCGAGCTGCGGGTCGTGCATGTGCGCGAGCGCACGGCTGCGGCGCTCGTGACCCACGCGATGTACGAGGTCGAGCGGGACGCGGTGCTGATCTCGCGCAAGGGCCTCTGATGATCGACCGCCTGCGGCGTTTCACGGCCGGGGTGTGCGGGGCGAAGCCCACGGGCCCGCGTCCGATTGCGTGAGCGAGCCAACGTGCGCGAAGGCAGCGGCCCCAGCCGTCGGCGCGCCGCCGCTCGCGACCTGGGGCGGCGGACGGCGGCGGAAGGGCGAAGGGGAGGGAGACCAAGCGCTGCCGCCGCGCTGACCGCGCAATGTCTCCACGAGGGGGGCGCCGGCGCGGTATGATGTTCCGCCTGGCATGCGTCGCCTCCCCGAAGTCCACTCCGAGCTGAAGGGCGCGGATGGCGATCCTCCCACACAGCGCTCGTTCGACAGCGCGATGGATCGCTGCACGCCGAGGAGCGGATCGCTGGCCGAGGTGCTCGGCGAGGGGGTGGTGCGGGGGCCCCGTTCGAGCGCGGCGCCTCCGAGCCTGAACAGCACCCCGCCGGAGGCGCGCGGCCACGCGCTGCGGGAGCGCGGCAACCTGCTCCTCCGGCGGAACGACCACGCGGGCGCCGCGCGCGACTACGACGAGGCGCTCGCGCTGTTCCGGGCGACGGGCGACGTGCTCGGGCAGGCCCAGGTGCTCATGGATCGGGGCGCGCTGCGCCTGCGGGAAGGCGTCTCCGTGCAGGCGGTGCGCGACTACGACGAGGCGCTCGCGCTGTTCCAGGCCGCGGGCGATCGCGCGGCGGAGGGCGACGCGCTGAGGGCGCGGGGCTTCGCGCGCGCCGAGGAGGGCGATCTCGGCGGCGCGGTGTGCGACTACGATCTGGCGATCCAGCTCTTCCTGCAGCTCGGCGATCGCGAGCCGCTCAAGCCCCGGGCCGGGTCGCGCGGGGCGGCCGCCGACGCCGACGCCCCGGGCCCCTCGGAGCCGCCGCGCGCCCGCCCTCACGGCGCCGCGCACGGGCGGGCGCTCAAGGCGCGCGGCGATCTGCGGGTCCGGCTCCGCAACCTGCCGGGAGCGGCGCGCGACTACAGCACAGCGCTCGCGCTGTTCCAGGACACGGGGGATCGGAGCGGGCAGGCCAGCGTGCTGAAGGCGCGGGGCGACATGCGGTTCGGCCAGGACAACGTGACGGGCGCCGCGCGCGACTACGACTGGGCGCTCACGCTCTACCAGGCGACCGAGGACCACCTCGGGCAGGCCGGCGTGTTCAAGGCGCGCGGCGATCTCCGGGTGCGGCAGGGGGATCTGGCGGGCGCCGAGAAGGACTACGACCAGGGGCTCGAGCTGTTCACGGCGACGCGCGACGCCCTGGGCCAGGCCGCGGTCCTGAAGGCGCGGGGCGATCTGCGCTCCGTGCAGGAGGACCTCGTGGACGCTGTCCGCGACTACGACCGGGCGCTCGCGCTGTTCCGCACGGGCTTCGAGCGCCGCGGGCAGGCCGCGACGCTCAAGGTGCGGGGCGATCTCCGTCGCAAGCAGTTCGAGCTGGTGGCCGAGCTCGTGGGCGTCGCGGCGGCCGACGCGTCGGACCTGGAGGAGGCGCTCTCGGACTACGAGCAGGCGCTCGCCCTGTTCGAGGTGCTCGAGGACGGCGCGGGTCAGGCCGGCGTGCTGCGGGCGCGGGGCGATCTGGCGCGCATCCAGGGGGATCTCGCCGGGGCGCTGTCGCTCTACCTCGGCGCGAAGCGGCTCCTGGACGTCTCGGGCAACGCCGCGGAGCTCTCGGCGACCCTCGCCGAGATCGCCCGGACGCACGCGCTCGCGGGCCGCGCGGCCGAGGCGCGCGCCGCGGCGGAGCAGGCGCTCGCGCGGGCCGATCGCGCGACCAGCGCCGAGTGCCGCGAGCTCGCGGAGGCGGTCCTCGCCGGCCGCGTCGTGGCCCGGGACGAGGCTTTCGCGAAGCGCGACTCCAGGGCGCCGAACGGCCTGAAGCGGTTCGACTGAGAGAGGCCCTGAGCCGCGCCGGGGCGCGGAGGGCGCCCGGGCGAGCCTCCGCGCGCCTGGGCCGCCGCGGGCGGCGCGGCGCGCACCGAGGACCCGCGCGCCGCTCCCGGCGAGCGGAGACAGACGTTGATGGCGCTGATGGCGAGTCGACCCGATCGACGGACAACCATCCTGACTCCGACCGATGCTGCCGAGAGCCGGGATGACCCGATAAGGGGTATCTCCTCCCCGAGAGCTCCGGAGTGCGTCGTCTACGTGTACGGCACAAATCCAGGCGCACCACGGCGCGGGTGGTAATGCCCGCTTCCGTACATGTCGGCATGGCATCGCGCCGCGGTGTGATGATCCGCCGTCACGACAGATGGGCGACACCACGGCATCGCGAGCACGTTGCAGCGCTGTTTCCTGGTTGGCCGCCGCGCGCGCTTCGGGATAGAAAAGAATGTCTTAAGGAGTCATCTACATGAAGAGAGGCTTGAAAGCAGTGCTCGCCCTGTCCGCTGCGCTCGCTCTGCTAGGCATCGGTGCGCCCGCAGACGCGACGACGGCCGTCCTGCTCTCGCGGGAGGAGCTCGTGCGCCAGTCGGCGACGATCGCGCGCGTGAGCGTCGGTCGATCGTACACGACGGAATCCGACGACGGAAAATCGATCGTGACCCGCACCGAGCTCACGATCACCCAGCCGCTCAAGGGCGGCGCGGCAGACAAGGGGGGCTCGAAGATGATTGTGCTGGAGCAGATGGGCGGGACCTACAACGGCAAGACACAGCGGCTGCTCGGCGACGCCAAGCTCTCGCCTGGCGAGGACGCCGTGGTCTTCCTGCGCTCGGGCGACAAGGGGCGGTGGCACCTCACGGCGCTGGCGCTGTCGGCCTATCACGTGGACAAGAAGGGCATGGCGCGGCGCATCCTCGATGGGCTGCACCTCGTCCGGCGGACCGGAGCCGCGCTCGTGCCCGTCGAGGTGCCCGTCGAGGAGGTCGAGCCCATCGAGAGCCTCATGACGGACGTCGTGCGCATCGCGGGAGGGAAGTGAGGTGAGGCGCCGCGTCGCCCTCGCCGCCCTGCTCGGCGCCGCCTCGTCCCTCGCCGTGGCCCGTGAGGCCGCCGCGTGGACGCCGCTCGATGACGTGGTCCCCCGCTGGGACAAGCTGCCCGTCGCCTACTACATCAACCGCTCGACGATCCCGGGCGAGATCTCCGCCTTCGCCGTCGACCGTGTCGAGTCCGGGTTCGAGACGTGGTCGAACGCGGGGTGTACGGCGTGGCAGGTCGACTTCCTCGGCGACACCACCGATCGTTACAACTACAACGACGGCAAGAACGTGTTTCAGTGGATCAGCTCCTCCTGGCCGAACATGCTCGGCGACGTCAACTCGGTCATCGGCGTCACGATGCCGGTCTGGCAGTTCGACGGCGCGATCGTGGACGCCGACATGGTCTTCAACGACGTCGGGTTTTGCTGGAACGACACCGGCAACAACGGCTGTGTCGACACGCAGTCGATCGCCACGCACGAAGAGGGGCATTTCCTGGGCCTCGGCCACTCCGGCGAGCGGAGCGCGACGATGACCCCTTACTATGTGGTGGGCTCGTCGATGCGCACCATCGAGCAGGACGACATCGATGGCGTGTGCGCGCTGTACCCCATCGGCGGGACCACGGTCGCGAGCGCCACGAGCGCTGCCAGCGGCGGCGGCGGCAGCTGCGATAGCTGCTCGAACGATTCGCTCGCGGGCACCTGCAAGGCGCCCTATGACGCGTGCGGTGCGTCGATCGCGTGCAGGGGATTCATCGGCTGTGTCAACGAGTGCCAGGACGACGCGTGCGTCGAGCGATGCATGAATGACGATGCCGAGGGGGCCGGCATGTATATCCGCATCCTCGAGTGCATCTGCGGGGAATGCTCGACCGAGTGCTCGACCGAGTGCGCTGGCTTCGATGGCGGCGGCAGCGGCGCCGGCGGCGCCGGCGGCAGCGGGGGCAATGGCGGAGCGGACGGCAGCAGCGTGTCGACCTCCTCCTCCTCGGCCGGCGGCGGATCGACCGTGGGCGCGACCGTGAGCTCTTCGGTCGCCTCGAGCGGCGGGGTGGGCGGCGCGGGCGGCGCCGAGCCGGACGACACGCCGAAGAGCGGCGATGAGGAGTCTGGCGGCGATGCCGGGTGCTCCTGCTCGACGACCAGCCGATCGGCCGATCTCGGTGGCGTCATGCTCCTCGGCGTGCTCGGCGCGCTGGCGTCGCGACGGCGCCGGCGCTGAGCGCTCGATCGCGGGGCTTCAGGGGGAGCGCCGGCCCCCGCGGCGGCGCGGATCGAGTCTGGGCCTGCCGCGCTCTTCCGGGCCAGAGAGCACCTGAGAGGACACCTGGTGGAGGCCCGCGCCGTCGGCGTGGGGGCTCTGACCTCCACCGCGCCGCGCGTGCGCCCGCCGGCGCGGCGCGGTGGAGCGCGAAAACCCCGAGATAGGCCGCCTTCCACGCGGATCCTGGGCGCGCCTGGGGGCGGCTCGAAGCACCCCGACAACCTGGTCCGCCGGTTGCTCTATCCGGATGCGGCGCCGCGAGACAGCGACGAGGGACGCCGAGGCGAGCTCGAGCTCGCCAGAGGCCGCCGACACGCCATCTCGCGAGCGCGAACACCCGACCCAAGGACACACCACCATGAACATCAAGAACCTGCTCCTCTGCTCGCTCATCTCGTCCTTCTCGCTCGTCGGCTGCATCGCCGAGCCGCTCGAGGGCGACAGCGTCGATGAGGGCGCGAGCGACGCCGCCGAGGTCGTGGGCGAGGGCGCAGAGGCGATCATCGGTCCTGGCGGCGATGACGGCGGCGGCCCGGTCACGAAGACCGTGAACCTCTCCTGCTCGATCACCTATCCCAGCATCTTCAACCCGAACGCCGCGATCAAGAACACCTCGCTCTTTGGCGTTCCGGACTCGGCGAAGATCACCTTCACCGTCACGCACTACTACGGCGATCCGGGGCCCTACACCCGCTCGGTCACCGGGCCGCTCGCCAAGGGCCAGACCAAGCTCGTCCCCCTCACGCACCCCGGCGCGCTCGACGCTTACGGCTGCACCGCCAAGGCCACCTGGACCCTCCTCGACTGAACCCGCGGCGGCAGACCAGCAGCCCTGTTGCAGCGCCAGGGCGTCACCGCGCACGGAGCCCCGATGTCCCGAGGCGCGCGTCCACGCGCGCCTTCGCGGCGCTCGCCCTGGCTCCCGATCTCCACGAGGGCAGCGCTCGACACGAGGGCAGCACGCGACGTCTTACCTGTTCCTACCTCTCCCACCTCGCTCTCAATTCTTGTTTTGCTAATTGACACAATAGAAAATCGGGCTACCCTGAGTCTCGTGACAGCGCCAGGCCGCCCGCGCGGCAGACCGAGGAAGGATCCGCAGCAACTCGCGACATGGGTTCCGCCCGAAGGCTGGTCACGCCTGGTCGCGTGGATCTCGCCGGAGGAGCGGATGGCGCTGAAGCGCGTCGCGCTCGAGGCGAGCACCTCCGTCGCGGAGCTGGTGCGTGCCCTGGCGAGCGGGCTCGCTGGGGGTGTCATCACCCCTGACGAGCTGCTCGGCCAGGTACGAAAGGGCATTCAGGTCATGGAGAAGATTCCGACGATTTTCGATCGCGGCGACGACTTCAAGGTGCTCCCGAAGCCGCGGGAGGGGTGCGAGTGGGTCTTTGCGGGCGAGGGCCGTCCCACCGAGAAGCTCGACGGCACGAACGTGCGGTTGACCATTCGCTCGGGCCACGTGGTCCGGGTCGAGAAGCGCAGGAACCCGAGCAAGCTCCAGAAGCAGCAGGGAATCATCGACGGCTGGTACGTCGACGCCGACGAGCACGGTCCGGAAGACAAGTGGATCTTCGAGGCGGTTCGCGGGACGGAGTTTCTGGGCTGGCCGGACGGCGAGCACTCGGCCGAGGCGCTCGGACCGAGCATTCAGGGCAACCCGCTCGGGCTCGCCAGGCACATGGTCGTGCCGTTCAACCTCGAGATTCCCGTCTACGATGACGTCCCGAGGACCTATGACGGCCTCCACGGCCTGTTCCAGCACCTGGAGAGCCGCTTCGCTCCGGGCCACCTCGCCGAGGGGATCGTGTTCCACCACCCCGACGGCCGGCGCGCCAAGATCAAGCGCAAGGACTTCCCCGGAGGGGCCGGCAAGTCGCGGTGAGGCTCCGGCCGATCGGGGCGCCCCTCCGCCGGGATCGAGGCAGCTCGCGATTCGCGCCCGTACCGTGGGCGCTCAGCGCCGCCGCCTGCCGCGCGCTGGCTTGCTGCTGCCTCCGCCGCGCGGCGCTGGCTTCTCTCCACCGGGGCGCTGGGCCGGCTTCTCTCCACCGGGACGCTGGGCCGGCTTCTCTCCACCGGGACGCTGGGCCGGCTTCTCCGGCGGCGCCTCCGTCGTCCGGACGACGAGCAGCGCCCGCCCGCGCTCGAAGGTCGGCGTCACGCTCACGTAGCCGTTCTCCCGCGCGAAGCCCGCCGTGTCGCCGCGGTGCTCATCCATGTACCGGCTGAACCGCGTCCAGAGATCGCGCGCCTCCTCGTCGGCGAGGGGCGCGCCGTCGATGGAGGCGGCGAGGTTCGAACGATCGCTCACGTGGATCCCGTGGCCGGGATGATGCGCCGTGAAGTGCGGCGTTTCCAGGGGTTATTGGCGGGTCGACCCCGCACGTCTCGCCGCCTTGCCGCGCCATCCGCCCCCGGGCAGGCTTCGCCCATGGGCCAGCCCGCCGAGAAGCAGCGCCGCGCGACGTACGCCGACCTCGAAGCTGTCCCACCGAACAAGGTGGCGGAGCTCGTCCGCGGCACCCTGCATGTGTTCCCCCGGCCGGCGCCGCGGCATTCAAGGGCGGAGAGCGCGCTGCAAGGGGAGCTCTTCGGCCCGTTCGACCGCGGCCGCGGCGGGCCCGGCGGCTGGACCATCTTGGTCGAGCCCGAACTGCACTTCCCCGACCCGGACGCGCCGGGCGAGATCGACGCGCTCGTGCCCGACCTCGCCGGCTGGCGCCGCGAGCGCATGCCCGAGCTGCCCGAGACGGCCTATTTCGCCCTCGCCCCGGACTGGGTCTGCGAAGTCGTGAGCCCGTCGACCGAGGACGTCGACCGCGACGAGAAGATGCCCATCTACGCGCGCGAGGGCGTGCGGCACGCGTGGCTCGTCGACCCGATCGCGCGGACGCTCGAGGTCTATGTGCTCGGCCAGGATCGTCGCTGGGGGCCCGCCGTCGTCCACCACGACTCCGCTCGCGTCCGCGTTGAGCCCTTCGAGGCCATCGAGCTCGAGCTCTCGGTCCTCTGGGCGAGGTGACACGCCACCGCGCTGACACGGGTGCTCCGGCCTGGGCGCCGGTGTTCCCCCAGCTTCTCCGCCGCGCCCCGCCCCGAGCGCGGCCCCCGCGTCACTGGATCCCGTACTCCTTGAGGCGCCGGTAGAACGTCCGGCGCGGCAGGCCCACGACCTGTGCCGCCTTCACCCGGTTCCAGTTACAGCTCGAGAGCGCGACAAGGATCCGCTCCCGCTCGCTCGCCTTGTGCGCGTCCAGCGACGTCTCGACGCGGTGTGGGTCGCTCGACGGCGGAGCCCGGCCCGCGCTCGCGGGCGCCCCGCCGCCAGCGGGCGCTCGCGGCGGGGGCGTGGCGCCGCTGTCGAGCGAGCCCCGCAGCGACCGAGGCGCCGCGTCGGGGAGCTCGAAGTCCTCGCTCTCCAGCTCGGGGCGATCCGACAGGACCCACGCGTTGAGCAGCACGTTCTCGAGCTGCCGCACGTTCCCGGGCCAGGTGTACGCCGACAGCCGCTTCAGCGCGGCGCGGGACACGCTGCGGCGATCGCGGCCGTAGCGCGCGGCGAAGATCCCGAGGAAGTAGTCGATGAGCAGCGGGATGTCCTCGATCCGCTGGCGCAGCGACGGCACCCGCACCTCGACGACGTGCAGCCGGTAGTAGAGATCCTCGCGGAACGTGCCCCTCGAGACCATGTCGGCGAGATCCCGGTGCGTCGCCGCGATGACCCGCGCGTCGACCGGCTCCTCGCGCGCGCCGCCGACCGGACGGACGACCTTCTCCTGCAGGACACGCAGCAGCCCCGCCTGCATCTTCTGCGGCATCTCCCCGATCTCGTCGAGCAGGATGGTGCCGCCGGTCACCTCCCGGAAGAGTCCCTTGCGGTCGCGATCGGCGCCGGTGAACGCGCCGCGGACGTGCCCGAAGAGCTCGCTCTCCAGCAGGTGCTCCGGGATCGCGCCGCAGTTGACGCCGACGAACGGCTTCTTCGCCCGCGGGCTCGCGTTGTGGATCGTCCGCGCGACGACCTCCTTGCCCGTCCCGCTCTCGCCCGTGATCAGGATCGGGATGTCCGTGTCCTTCACCCGGTCGATGAGCGCGTAGACGCGGCGCATCGCCTCGCTCGTGCCGACCAGGCCCTCGTAGCCGAAATGGCCGCGGATCACCGCGCGCGCCGAGCGCAGATCCCGCCGCGTCGCGGCCAGCTGCGCGGTGCGGTGGCCGAGGAGCTCCTCCAGCTTGGCGCGCGCCGCGCGCAGCTCCTCGTTCGCGCGCTCCAGCTCGCGGGCGCGGCGCTCGTTCTCGCTCACGAGGCGCGCCGTCTCGATCGCGATCGCGACCTGATCGGCCAGCGCCGTCAGCGTCGGGAGCTCCACCTCGAACTTCGCCGCCGCGCTCAGCCGGGTCTCCAGGTACAGCGCGCCGATCACCTGCCCGCTCCGCTGCCGGATCGGGACGCACGCGACCGACTGCAGCATGAGCTGGTGCACGGAGACGTAATCGCTCATGCGCGCGTCGTCCCGCGCGCTCGCGGTCACGACCGGCTCGCCCGTGGAGATCACCCGCTCGGCGATCGAGCTGGAGAAGCGCGCGTGCGGGTCGTCCCCCGCCTGGTCGCGCGAGGCGTGGATCGAGAGATCGACCGCGCCTTCGCCCCCGACCTGCTGCAGCTCGTCGCGCGGCGGTCGCTGCAGGATGATGAACCCGCGCTCCGCCTGGAGGAGCGCGATCGCATGATCGGTCACCTTCGCCAGCAGGCGCGTGAGATCGTGCTCGCCGGCGATCTCGCGGTTGATCTCGAGGACCCGCGCCAGCCGGTCCTCGCCCTGGGGGGCCGCAGCGCCTGCCTGAGCCGCCGCGCTCTGCTGGGTGAACGGCACCGTGCGGCTGCTCATCAGCTCGAGCATCGCGGCCGCCCGGATCTCCTTGCGCCGCGCGTCGTTCCAGAACACCTCCCGGAGGTCGCGCGGCAGCTTCGAGGCGATCTCCTCCAGCGTGATCAGCGCCTCCTCGCGGTCGTGGCGCGCCCGGATGAGGTGCCCCCGCTCCGTCTCGAGCTGCGCCCGCGCCTCCAGCGCGCGCCAGATCCAGTCGCGCTGGCCCGCGGCGCGCGCCGCGTCGAGCGCCTCGTCGTACGCCGCCCGGGCCCGCCACTCGTCGCGCGCGAGCGCCGCGACGCGGCCGCGCGCGAGCGCGAGCAGGGCGCGGTGGGCGCCGGTCGTCCCCAGGCGCTCCGACGCCACGTCGATCTCCTCGCCGAGGGCGCGCGGATCCGCGCCGGCGCGCGCCACCGCGAAGAGCACGCGCTCGAGCCGCGCCTCGACCCCGTCGATGCGCCGGCCCATCGCCTCGTACGCCTCGGCGCACTCGAGGCAGAGCCGCTCGGCCTGCTCGAGATCGCCCGAGCGCGCGGCGTGCTCCGCCTCGAGCGCGAGCAGCTGCGCCTGCTGCTGCGGCGCGAGATCCGCGCGCTGGGCGGCGAGCGCGTCGAGCGACACCCGGGCCCGCGCGAGCCGCCCGAGGTAGAGGTCGAGGTTCGCGAGGTTGAGGAGCGCCTGGCGGATCGTCGCCACGCGGCCGGAGCGCCGGCCCAGGTCGACGGCGGCCTCGAGGTGGCGGATGGCCGCGCCGAGGTCGCCCTGGAGCTTCGTGAGCGCGGCGAGGTTCAGGCGGGTCGTCGCGAGCGTGCCCGCGTCGCCGGCCTGCTCCGCGGCCGTGAGCGCCTCCTCGTAGACCGCCTTCGCCTCGCTGAGGTGGTCGTCCCGCTGGAGCGCGAAGGCGAGCGACACGAGCGCGACCGACAGGATCCGCGGCTCTCCCGTGAGCCGCGCGAGCCGGACCGCGTGCTCCAGCGTGCGCTTCGCGTCCTCGTGCCGCGAGGCGAAGCTCTGCGCGAGCCCGCGCGTCGCCACCGCCTCGGAGACGATCGCCTCGGGCGAGGCGCCGAACGCGGCGGCCGTCGCGAGCTCGGGGCGCGACGCGCCGGTCAGCTCCGCCTCGATCTTGAGCGGGCCCACCCGCTCCACGGCCTCGCCCGCGCGGCGCTCCGCCTCGCCGTAGTCGCCGGCGCGCACGAGCGCGCGGGCCATCTGCAGCGACCAGAACGCCGCCAGGGCGTGATCGCGCGAGGCCTCGACCTGGTCCTTCACGCGCCCGAGCTCGGCGAGCGCCCTCGCCGTGTCGCCGCGGTTCATGGCGAGCCGCGCGCGCGCGATCGTCAAGGTGGGCACCGCGGCGGCCGAGCCGTCGCCCTCGTGCCGCCCGAGCGCCTCCGCGGCCGCGTCGAAGTGGCCTCGGTCGAGCAGCCGGTGGATCTCCGCCGGCGGCAGCGCCGCCCCCTCGGCGCCCGCGCCGCCCGGCCCGGACGCCACCGCGCTCGTCGGGGGCGCGTCGAGCAGCCGATCGACGTCCTCGGTCGACGCGACGGGCGCGCGCGCGATGCACGCGACGATCTCGCGGATGCGCCCGGGCCACCGCCCCGCGCGGGAGACGACGTGCGCCGCCACCGCGTCGCTCAGCGACGGGATGGTGCGCTGCACGAGCTCGCGGGCGACCTGCTCGTCGAGCGGCGCCATCTCGAAGCGCTCGAACCCGCGGCCCAGGCGCGCGGGTGAAGGCGCGTCGTCAGCGGGCGCGTCGCGCGCCGCGCGCGGCGCGCCTGGCCCCCGGTTTGCGCCGCTCTCCGATGGATCCCCGAGCACGAGCACGAGCTTGCCGCCGGCCTTCCGCACCTCGTCGAGCCGCTCGATCGCCGCGTCGCCGAGCCGATCGGCGTCGTCGACGAGCGCCGTCACCCGGCCGAGATCGTGCTCCGACAGCTCGATCGAGAGCGCCTCGCGCTGGTCTGCCACGCGGGCCGCCTCGACCCACGCGACGGCGTAGCCGCCGACCTCGAGCGACCACGCGATGCGCCGGAGCAGCGCGCTCCGCCCGGAAGCGCGCGGGCCTTCGATCGAGAGCCCGCCGCCCGCGGGCAGCGCCATGATCTGCGCGAGCAGCCGCGTGGAGGGCGCGTCCAGCCCGACGATGGGCCAGACCACGGCGCCCGCGTCCGCGTCGGGCCGCGCGCCCGCCTCGCCCGACCTCGCGGCCTCCTCTCCCGGCCCGGAGGGGAGCCGCGCCGCGCGCCGGAGCGCGTTCGCGAGCTCGTCGGCGCTCGGGTAGCGCGCGTTCGGGTCCTTGGCGGTCGCCCGGTCGACGACCCCCTGGAGCGCCTCGACGACCTTCGGATCGCGCTCGCCCCCGCTGTCGCGGAGGGCCTCGGCGAGCGTCGCGCCGAGCGCGAACACCTCGGCGCGGACGGTGAGCGGGTCGCCCTTGAAGAGCTCCGGCGCGGCGTAGCGGGGCGTGAGGCCCACGGGCCGCGAGCCGTCGTCCCGGAACGGCGCGGCGAGGCCGAGGTCGACGAGCGTGGCGCGGCCGCCCTCGCCGACGATGATGTTCGCGGGCTTCACGTCGCCGTGCAGCAGGAGCGCGCGGTGCAGGCGCGTCAGCTGATCGGCCGCGTCGGCGATGGCCGCGAGGTTCCTGGCCAGGTCGCCCTTGCGCGCGAGCAGATCGGCGAGGCTCGTCCCCTCGACGAGCTCGCGCACCATGAAGGGCCGCCCTGACGCGGGCAGCCGGCCGAAGCGCAGCACGCGCGGCACGCCGAGGCCCTCGACGCCCGACAGCGCCGCCGCCTCGCGGACGAGCGCGAGCACCTCCGGCTCGTCCGCCTCCTCGCCGAGCGTCTTCAGCGCGGCCGTCTTGCCGGTGAGGCGGTCGCGCACCGCCCACACCTCGCCACCACCGCCCTTTCCGAGGGCCCCGATCGGCTCATAACGCGGCGGAAACAGCGGACGCGACGTCACCTCATCCCTCGATCAGAGGCCATACCCCGCGGACAGCCCGAAGAACAACCCTGTGATGGAGAAGCCGGCGTCGAGCCGCGTCTGAAGCTGCTTGATCGGCTTGTACCGAAAGCTGAGCTGCGGGAACGAGATCCACGGGAACACCGACGGCTTGGAGCCTCCGTTGATCCAGCTCGGCTCGTCGTAGTCGCCGAAATGCTCGTTGGAGCCGTCGCAGAAGCCGCCGGTCGGGCCGGCGCACTTGCTCCACGAGCCCACGTCGTCGGGGTCGAGGCGCGACGGGTTGTTCGGGTACGCCTGCGCGCGGTAGAGGTTGCCGAAGACGACGCCGAGCCCGACGCCGCCGCCGATCAGCAGGGAGAAGCGGCCCTTCTCCTTGTCGAGCGGGATCTCGTAGAGGAGATCGGTCGTGAAGTAGACGAGCTTCATGGTGCTCGACACCATCTCCCAGGCGTCGTTGCCGTCGTTCTTCCCCTTGAAGAGGAAGGGATCCATCGAGTAGTCCGCGTAGGAGATCGCCAGATCGATCTCGAGCCCGTCCCTGCGCGTCGAGAGCTCCGGGCCGAAGGTGAACACGTTCACGCTCGACCCGCCGTCCGCGAAGAGGTTGATCATCGCCTTCGGCACAATGAGGTTCCGGAACCGGAGCCCGGCGAACCGATAGGTCTTGCCCTCCCTCTCGAACGGGGCGTTCTCATCCGCCGCCTCGGGCGGCGCTTCCTGCGGCTTGTCCTTCTCGCCAGGCGCCTTGTCGTCCTGCGCCTTCTCGTCCGTGGCCTGCTTCTCGGCAGCAGGGGAGTCGTCCAGGTTGCCTTCGGCGTCGTCCTTGGGCTGCGCGCCGGCGCTCGATGAGAAGCACACGGCGCCGAGCAATGCGGCGAGCGCGGCGGCCCTTGCGTGCACCCCGACCGCGAGCTGCCGACCCATCTTCACGTGGTACATTGTAGGTCACCTAGCGATGCGTAAGTTCAGGGCCGGGCTCCGCGCCCACGGAACGGGCGCGCCGAGGCCAACATCGGGTTCTCCGCGCGCCCCGGTGGACCGGGCACCAGCGAGGGGGAGGGTACACGAGACGCAGCGCCGTGTGACGCCTGCGGACCGCCCACGGCGGAGCTTTTTCCACGACCGCTCGCCAGAGCGCGCCTGCTCGTGATCGCCGTCGGTGGCCGTGCGATGTTGGCGCGGCAGGGCCCCACGGCGACGGCATTGCTGGCGGACCAAACGAGGTTGCACACAGCAAAATAATCCGCAATAGACGGAAAGGATGATCCTGCATCAGGCCCAGGTCGAGCAGACGATCGACCGCGACGAGCGGGACAGGTTCATCAAGGAGCTCGTGGTGGTGCGGGTCCGCAGCACCGCGCACGAGTCCCCGCCGGCGAGCCGTGGGATCGAGGGGGCGCGCGCGCCGGGGGTGGAGGACGCGGAGCCGGTGGAGCGCGATGTGCCGCTGGCGATGATCCGCAAGCGGAGCGCGCGGCTCCGGAGCACGGTGGCGAGCGTGCTGCTGGTCCACGGGTACGGCCAGAACCGGTACATCTGGCACCTGCCGTCGCGGAGCTTCTCGAACTACCTGGCGCGCGCGGGCTTCGACGTCTTCAACCTGGACCTGCGGGGGCACGGTCGGTCGCGGCACCTCGGGGCGCGGCGGCCGGCCCACGTGACCGATTTCGTCCGCGAGGACGTGCCGGCGGCGATCGAGGAGATCCGGCGCATCTCGGGTCCGCGGCCTGTGTACCTGATCGGCCACTCGCTCGGGGGGCTCGTCGGCTACGCGACGGCGCCGACGATGGGGGACGCGGTCGGCGGGATCGTCACGCTCGGGAGCCCGTACCTGTTCACGCACGGGTCGCGGTCGCTCGCGCTGCTCGGCCGGCTGATGCTGACGGTCGACCGGCGCGTCCCCCTCGGGCAGGGGGCGCTCCCGCTGTCGGCGTGGGGCGAGCCGTTCCGGTTCGTGCGGGCGTTCGTCGAGAGCCCGATCTTTCCGCTGCCGATCCGGGGGTTCGTGCCCGGCTCGATGGAGACGCGGGTGCTCACGCAGCACATGTCGCTGGCGATGGACAGCGGCAGCATCACGGTGCTCCGGAACATGTTCCTGGACGCGGCGGCGTCGCGGAAGAGCGGCCACCACATGGGGAGCCTCTTCGGCTACGCCGAGCGCTTCGAGCAGCTCGACCTGCCGCTCCTGGTCATCGCGGGCACGCACGACGACCTCGCGCCGCCGGCATCGGTGAAGCCTGCGTACGATTTCAGCCGCTCCTCGGACAGGACGTACCGCGAGTTCCCGCGCGGCCACCTCGACATCGTCGTCGGCCGGGACGCGCCGCTCACGGTGTGGCCGCTCATCGAGGCCTGGCTGAAGACGCGCATCCGGCGGGCGGCGGCGAGGGAGCGCGAGCAGCTGAGCGCGTAGGACGCCACGCGAGGGCGCCGGCGCGACTGCTATCGTAGGCTGATGACCATCGAGCTGCGGCAGCTGGCCCCCGAGCAGCACGGCGAGTTCGTCCATCCCATCCTCACCGCCTTCGGCGCGCTCGTGAACCCCGAGCGCCTGGAGGCGACGAAGCGGCTCCGGGAGCTCACGTATGGCCTCGGCGCGTACGACGGCGAGTCGCTCGTCGGGGCGGCCGGCACGTTCTCGCTCACGATGACCACGCCGGGCGGCGACGTCCCGGTCGCCGGGCTCACGATGGTCGGGGTCATGCCGACGCACCGCCGCCGCGGCATCCTCACGCGCCTCGTCCGGCGGCACCTCGACGAGGCGCGGGCCGCGGGGCAGCCGATCTCCTCTCTCTGGGCCACGGAGGGCTCCATCTACGGCCGCTTCGGCTACGGCCTCGCGTCGCAGGCGTGCTCCATCTCGATCGAGCGCGATCGCAGCGCGTTCCGTGGGGAGGCGAGCGCGGAGGGCCGGGCGCGGCTGCTCGGGGAAGCCGAGGCGCTCGAGGCGTTCGCGCCGGTCTGGGAGCGCGCCCGCCCGCTCGTCCCCGGGATGCTGGCGCGCTCGGAGCCGTGGTGGCAGGGCCGGCGGCTCTGCGACAACGACTTCATCCGCCAGGGGGGCGGCCCGCTCCAGCGCGTCGTGATCGAGGTCGACGGGCGCGCCGAGGCCTACGCGCTGTACTGCGTGCACCACCGGTTTGACGCGTCCTCGATCCCGATCGGCTCGGTCCGCGTCATCGAGGCGATCGGCGCCTCGCCGCTCGGGACCAGGCTCGTCTGGCGGTACCTCTTCGACATCGACCTGGCGCAGCGGATCGAGGCGAGCCTCCTTCCGCCCGATCATCCCCTCGGCATGCTCCTCGTCGAGCCGCGGCGGCTGCGCCTCACGGCGAGCGACGGGCTGTGGGTGCGCATCGTGGACGTCGAGGCCGCGCTCGCGGCGCGCGCCTACGGTAGCGGCGAGGCGCTCACGCTCGAGATCACCGACCGCGATTGCCCCTGGAACGCGGGCCGGTTCCAGCTCGACGGGGGCGAGCGGCGCGCGACGCGGACCACGGCGGCGCCGGACCTCCGCCTCGACGTCACGGCGCTCGGCTCGGCGTACCTCGGCGGCGTCTCGTTCCGTTGCATGGCCGACGCGGGCCAGGTCGAGGCGCTCTCCGGAGGCGCCATCGAGCGCGCGGACAGTCTGTTCCGCGCCGCGCGCGCCCCGTGGTGCCCCGAGATCTTCTGAAGGCCAGGCCCCGATGACGCTCCCGCTCCGCGGTGTCTACGCGGTGACCCCGACCCGCCGCCGCCGCTTCCTGTGGGCCGCCTGGTGGACGGCCGAGCCGGCGCGCGACCCGTTCCGCCCTCCGGACGCGAGCCAGGGCGGCGCGCGGACCGTCGAGGAGGCGCGGGCGCAGGCCGAGCGCGCGGCCGGGCGCCCGCTCGTCGAGATCGAGCCGGCGTGGGCGACGGCCTGGACGCGCATGCTGCGCGGCGAGCCCCCGTGGCCCAAGCCGCGCGCGCGGCGGGAGGCACCCCCGCCGCCGCCACCCGGGCCGTCGAGCCGCGCGCCGTCGCGGCCGGCGTCCGCGCGCGGCGTGTCGCCGTTCGCGGTGCTCGGCCTGGCGGAGGCCGCGAGCGCGGACGAGATCCGCCAGGCGTTCCGCCGGCTCGCGCTCGTCACGCACCCCGATCGCGGCGGCGACGCCCGCGAGTTCATGCGCGTCAAGTGGGCCCACGACGAGGCGATGGCCAGGCTGTCGCGGCCCAAGCGCCGGTAGTGGTGCTACGGGGATCCGGGGCTAAGGGTGGCTCGCCGCGGCGACCTTCCCCGCCTCGTCGAGGAGCGGCGCGTACTCGCGCGCGAGCAGCGGGTTGCCGCGGAGCGCCTGGTCGAGCAAGGCCCCGGCGCGCTGGGCCAGATCCAGGCGCGCCGCGCGCTCGCGCTCCGCCTTCGCCCTCAGGAGGAGCAGCGCGCCTTTCCTGGCGCTCGCCAGCGGGAAGCCCGGGTCGATGGCCAGCGTGCGCTCGATCAGCGCGAGGCCCGCCTCGACCTCCGAGCGCACGTCGAGGAGCCCCGGCCCGGTCAGGGCGGCGCGCTGCCGGTGGACCTCGGCCAGGGCGCCGAAGATCCTCGGATTGCCCTCGTTCGCCTCGAGGGCGCGGAGCAGCGAGCGCTCCGCGGCGTCGAGCGCCGCCGCAGGGCTCCCGCCGCGCGACGCGGCCCACCGCGCCGAGAGCAGCTCGATGTGCCCGAGCGCGAGGAGCGCCCCCGCGTGCTGCGGCCTCGCGGCCACGATGGGCTCGATCGCGCCCCTCGCGGCGCGGAGCGCGGCCGTCGGATCCCCTCCCCGGAGGAGCGCCCCGTGCGCCGCCTCGATGCGCGCGAGGCCCGCCCCCTGCTTCGCCTCGAGATCGTCCGGGTTGAGGTGCGCCGCCGCGCCGTACGCATCGATCGACCGCGCGAGCGAGACCTCCGGGCTCCCCCCGGTGAGCCGCTCGTGCCGGCCCTGGATCAGGTAGGTCAGGGCCAGGTTGTTGTAGGCGCGGTAGCTGTCCGGGCGCCGCCGCAGGGCCGCCTCGAGGCTGTCCTTGGCCACGTCGAGCGACTCCTCGGGCGACGCCCCGTGGTCGAGCTCGTACTGCGCGCGCCGCGCGTAGAGCCAGCCCTGGTTGAGGAGCGGCGGCATGTCGTTCGGCGCGATCTCGATCGCCCGCTCGGCGTACGACGCGCCGATCTCGAAGAGGGGGAGGGGATCGGCGCCGCGGGACGCGGCGTACTCGGCCATCATGCCGTAGGCGATGGCGGCGTCGTTCCACGCCCAGAAGGAGTTCGGGTCGAGGGCGAGCGACCGCTGCGCGCTGTCGACCGCGCGGCCGAGCGAGGGCCACGCGTCGAGCCCCACGGCGCTCTCGTGCGACGCGAGGAGGAAGAAGCTCGCCCCCATCGCGCCGTACGCGGTCGCGTCCGACGGGTCGCCCTGGACCGCTTGCTCGCTGGCCGCGACCGCCTCGACGAGGTCCGACCTCGGGTCCGAGCCGCGCGACAGGTCGCGCCTCCCGCGGTGCACGAGCGCCCAGGCCTTCTTGGCGAGCGCGCCGCTCGCCCGCGGGTTGGCCCGGAGCGCCCTGTCGCACCGGGCGATGATCTGCGCGACGACCTCCTCCGCGTCTCCGCCGCGCTGCGCCTCGATCAGCATGATCTCGCTCAGGGCGCGCGCGGCCGCCTCGTGGACGTCGGGATCGCTCTCGGCCATCTCCGCCGCGGCCTCGTACGAGGCGACGGCGCCCCAGAACTCGACGAGCGCCGCCGCGTGCTCCCCGAGGTCGCGCGCCGCCGTGCCCTTCGCGAGCAGGATGTCGCCCTCGAGCTTCTTCGCCTCGTATTCCCAGGGCGATCGCGCGAACGCTAGCCGCGCGTCGGCGAGCGCCTCGTCGAACCGCCCCTCGTAGAGCGCGATGAGCGCCACGGCGTACGACGGCGGCTCCGCGGCCGATCTCACGCTGTCCCTCAGGTACCTGATCGCCGGCTGCTTGTGCCGCTCCTCGAGCTCGAGCTGGTGCGCGGACCGCTCCCCTTTGTCGGCGAGGCGCCGCGCCCGATCGAGCCCCTTCAGGTAGAGCATGCCGTGCACGAGGCCCGCCGCGAATTTCGCCTCGCGCGTGGCGTACCCGCTCGCGAGCGCCGCCTCGAGGTGCGCGAGCGCCTCCTCGGGCTCGTGCAGCGCGAGGTGCCCGCGCCCGAGCGCGTAGCGGCCAGGGCCCTCGACGAGATCGCCCGTCGTCTCGCGCATGCCCTGCATCTTCCGGTCGATCTCGCCCAGGCGCGCCCGGATGACCTCCTTCTCCCGCGACACCTCGTGGAGGGGGAGCGCGTAGGCGTAGCGCATGAACAGCTCCATCTCCTTGACGTCCTGACCGAAGCCCTCGGCCAGGGACGCCACGCGCGCGGCGAGCTCGGCCTGCCGCGCGGCGGCGAGCTTCGCGCGGAGGGCGACGGCGCCCGAGAGCGCGAGCACGACGAGCGCCACGGCGGCCGCCGCGACCGCGAGCCTGTGCTTCCTGGCGCGCTTCAGGGCGCGGTAGCCGATGCCCATCGGCCGCGCGTGGATCGGCTCCCCCTCGAGGTAGCGCTCGAGATCGAGCGCGAGCATCTTCGCGGAGTCGTACCGCCGCTGGGGCTCCTTCTCGAGGCACTTCATCACGATGGTCTCGAGATCGACCGGGATCCGCTTGTCGATCTTTCGCACCGGCGCCGGCAGCTCCCGCGCCACGCGGGCGATGAGGCTCGTCACCGAGGGGTCGACGAACGGCGGGCGCCCGGCGAGGACCTCGTAGAGCGTGGAGCCGAGGCAGTAGACGTCCGTGCGGCGGTCGAGCTGGCGCTGGCCCCCGGACACCTGCTCGGGCGCCATGTACGCCGGCGTCCCCTCGCCGCTCGCCGTCGCTCGGGCGTCCGCCGCGGTGTCCCTCGCGAGCCCGAAATCGAGGAGGTAGGGGCGGAAGGCGCCCTCGGCGGTCCGCTCCACCAGGATGTTCGCCGGCTTGATGTCGCGGTGGATCAGCCCGAGCCGGTGGGCGGCGTGCAGGCCGTCCGCGACGTCGGCCACGATCTTCACCCGCTGCTCGAGGGACAGCTGCTGCGCCACCCGGTGGAGCGGCTGGCCGTCGATGTACTGCATGGCGATGAACGGCTGGCCCTGCGCCTCGCCCACCTCGTACACCTTGCAGATGTTCGGATGCTCGACCCGGGCCTGGGCCCGCGCTTCCCAGATGAAGCGCTGGGCGAGCTCCGGATCGTTGCCCCGTATCAGCTTGAGCGCCACGTACCTGTGGAGTCGCGGGTCCCTGGCCTTGTAGACCGTGCCCATTCCCCCTTTCCCGATGAGCGACTCGCACTCATACCGATCCCAGTTGCGGATGGGAAACCTGCTCGGCACGCGCGACGAGGGCGGCTCGACGCACTGGAAAACCGTTTCCTGCGCGGCGCCCGAGCTCCCCGGCGGGGCGGAGCGGGGCGGCCTGCTCTGGGGCGCGATCGAGACGGGGCGGGACGTGGGCTCCTCGCTCGCCGACCACGCGGCGTTCGCACTCTCCGGGCCCGCTCCTCCCATTCGGCTCATGACTCGGACCCTTTTCAACAGCGAAGGTGGAGCCCCCCAGCGCATGGCCTCGAATCGCCATCATCCCGGAGCGCCCGGCCGCGTGCCAGTGAGCGCCTCGCTTCAGGCGTGAGCTACGAGCGATATGACAAAACTGTCGCCCAACGGTAAACCTGAGTTTACGTCCATGTCAACACCCCGGACTGGGCCTGTCGCCGCGAAGAGGCCAGGGTGCGATGCGCTCGACGGGGCGATGGGCGTGGGGCGGGAACAGACGGCGGGCGCGCCGGTCAGCGACGTTCAGCGACGTTCAGCGCCGCGCCGACGACAGCGCCAATGAACGATCCAACGAGAGAGCAGCGAGGAGCGGACGCCGTCCGCGACGCTATTTGTGGGGCGCGCGACATGATGCCGAGGTGGGTTCAGCTGCTCCGCTGCTCATGGGCCCGCCGGCGGGCTGGTCAGTACTTGACGGTGCAGCCGAACGCCTCGGTCTCTTTCGTGGAGATCGCCTTGCCGGCGGCGAGCTCGGTCAGCGCGGCATCGACGTAGTTCGTGACCTGCTCGCCCGGCTCGGGCTCACCGCCCTTCGTGCTGTCGATGGCGCCGGCGTAGACGACCGTGCCCTGCGGATCGATGACGACCATGTGCGGTGTGCGCTGGGCGCCGTACGCGCGCCCCACGTCGCCCTTCTCGTCGATGAGGACCGGGTAGCTCATCCCGAACTCGCCCTTTGCCTTCACGTTCTCTTCCTTGCCGGTGCCCTGCTTGCCTGGAGCGCCCGAGTTGATGGCGAGCCACACGACCCCCTTCTGGGCCTGCTGCGCCGGCACGTCCTTCAGGCCGCCCTGGCGGTGCGCGAGCTGCACGAACGGGCAACCGGGGTTGAACCACTCGAGGACGACCGTCTTGCCCTTGTGATCGGCCAGCTTGACGGGCTTGCCGTCGAGGTCCGGCAGCGTGAAATCGGGCGCGGGCTGGCCGATCTTGGCCTGGGCCGCCTTCGCCTGGGCCGCCGGCGCGTCCGCGGCCTTCGCCTTCGGGGCGTCGGCCTTGGCGGGCTGCGGCGCGGCGGCGCCGGTGGCCGCGGGCGCGCTCGCCTCGCCGGGCTGGGTGCACGCCGCGAGGGCCGCGGCGAGGAACGTCAGGGAGATGAGCTTGTTCATACGGGGACGCTTACCACGCGTCGCCGCAGGCGCATGCGTCACGGGAACTCCGGCCAGCGATCGCCGGTCGCCCACCGGTATCGAAGGCCGAGCTGGCCGAGATCCGCGCCCAGCAGGCCGAGGCGATCGGGCGTCGCGGCCACCACCATCACCGTCCCCACCGCGTCCAGGTGGTGCGTCAACGACACGGCCAGCACGGGGCCGAGCCGCACGACGACGCTGTCGCGGCCAGGGTTGCCGAGCACCTCGGCGGCGGCGCCCAGGCGGAGCTCGCCGAACCGGTCCATCTCCGCCATGTAGCCGAGCCGGGCCCGGTAGAGGTACGGCGGCTTCATCACCGCGTGGAGCGCCTCCTCGTAAAGATAGAATCCCTCCGGCGTCCCCAGCACCGCATAACCGGTCGCGACGCCGAACAGGCTGCCTCCGAGCAAGGGTATCGAGCCCGACACCTCGAGCTCCGCCGCGACGTACCGCGACGGGGGGCCCTGCATGAGCTCGGTGTCCCTGCGCGTGTACGACGCCCGAGGCTCGAGGAAGTACTGGGTCGTCGAGAAGGCGTACCGCGCGCCGCCGCGGATCTCCACGCTGGGCAGCGCGGCGCGGAGGCCCAGGTACTCCGCGCCGCCGTTCGGCGAACCGCTCGCATAGCCCTCGATCCCGAGCCAGGACCAGTGGGGCTTGCCCACGCCGAGCGCGAGGCTCGGCCTGAAATAGATCACGCCGAGATCCATCAGCGCGGAGAGGAACGGGCGCGCGGCGGCGCTCCGCGCCCAGTAAGAGCGCTTCTGCAGGAGGTCGATGCCCGAGGGCACCGGCGGCGGCTCGCCGGCGGGCGACGGCAGGTCGGCCGGATCCTGGGCGCCGGCCCCGGCGGGCAGCAGGGTGAGCGCGGCGAGCGTCGCGGCGGCGGCCAGTGCGCGGCGGAGCGTCATCGCTAGAACCTGCCCACCAGGTACCCGCCGAGCGGCGCGGGCGCGAAGCTGAGCGTGACGCCGTCCGCGCGCGGCGCGTCCGAGGCGGGGGCGCCGCCGCGGTAGTGCAGGAGCCACGGGAGCCCGAGGCCGGTCAGGGCGCCGACCGCCGCGCCCGTGAGCGCGTCGGTCGCGAAGTGCTGGTCGGAGACGACCCGGAGCGTCGCCACGGCCGCCGCCGTCCCGAGCGACGCGGCGCACGCGAGCGCGTCGGGGGCGCCGCCGCCGTACAGGGGCAGGCGCGCGTGGTGCGAGCACACGAGCCCCGCCGCCGTGAAGGCGGTCGAGCTGTGGCCGCTGAAGAAGCTCCTGTACCGCTTGCTCCCCCGGCAGTCGCGGTCCTGCTGCTCCTCCGGCCCGGCGCACCCGGCGCGGTAGGGGCGCTCGCGGCTCGTGAGCCCCGCGACGACGCCGTTCAGGGCCGCGTTCAGCGCGAGCGCCTCGACGTCGATCATCGCGATCTCCCAGGCGACGCTGCCGCGGCCGTGCCCCCACCAGGTCACGAGCAGGGCGTCCACCGCGAGGTGGTTGGTCATCAGCGTGAGCAGGAGATCGCTCGCGTCCCGCGCCATCTCGCGCTGGCGATCGCTGCGGATGCGCATGGCGTCGCGCGCCGAGCCGTCGAAGCCGTTCACGGTCGTCCACCGGCCCTCCGACGGCGGGATGGCGAGCGTGCCAAACGCGGTCGCGGCCAGGAGCCCCGTGGCCACATACTCGCTCACGCGGAAGCGCGGCCAGGCCGGATCCCACGCGACCTCGGGCCGCGCGCGAGAGAGAGCCTCCGGCGCGGCCCGGCGCGGCGCGCTCGGCAGCACCGCTCCGGAACGGAGGGCGGTGGTCTCGCCGGCTCCCCGTGTCGCCGCGCCGGACGGCGCCGCGAGCGGCTCGGCTCGCGCCGCAGCAGGCGGCTCGGCTCGCGCCGCTGCAGCGCCGAGCAGCGCCGTCACGGCGAGCGCGCTGGAGGCGAACCGGAGGGGCGCGGCGCACCTCAAGGAGCGGACCGCGCGATCAGAAATCGGGGTGGCCGATGACGAGGAACTCGAGCGGACCGGCGCCCGTGTTGCGCAGCCCGTGGTGTACGTTCGTCTCGACGTGCATCATCTGGCCGGGGCCGAGGGGCACCTCGCGGTCGCCGACGATGCCGAGCGCCTGACCGGCCAGGATGTAGATGGTCTCGGTGGTCTCCGTGTGGAGCTCGCGCGAGATCTCACAGCCGGGGCCCATCGTGCCCCTGTAGAAGCCGAAGGCGTTCCCGCGGTCTCTTCCCAGCAGCTGCGCCATGAAGACGCCTCGGTTGGGCAAATACTCCATCACGTCTTCGTCGGCTGCGGTCAGCACCACGGCCCCGTCGATCTGCTGCCTCATGGCGATCCTCCTCCTTCACGAATGAAGCCGCTGGGAGATCGATCCGTTACAGAAGCGCACTGCGTCCTGTCAACGGCGCTCCGCGCGAACCGTGCGACGGCGGCCGTCGGCGTCTCGGCTTCCCTGCTTCTCTCCTTCTCTCCTTCCCCGTTCCCGCTCTCTGCGTTTCCTGGCTTCAAAAAGGCAACACCACGCTCGCTGCGGCGCGGAGCTCGTAGCTGAACGACATCGTCTTCAACCCCTTCGGAGGGAGCTCGACGTGGCCACGGAGAAATCCGTCCTTCTCGTCCAGCGTCCAGCCGGGGGCCTCGCCGAGCGCGACCTCGACCTCGGCCACCTCGCTGACAGGGATCCGCTCGGTGACCAGCACCCGCTTCACGCTGCTGGAGAGGTTGGACACGGAGAGCTTCACACGCCGGCGGATCTTGCGGCTCCCCGTGATCGCGGCGGTGTCCTGCTCCTCGTCGACGGTGCGCCGCACGCGCACGGCGTCGTCCACGCCGAAGCCGAGCTCGAACGGCTCGCCGGCGCCCACGAAATCGAGCCGGGCGCGGCCGATGAGGCTGCCGCCCCGCGCGACGCGCACCGGGCCTGCCAGCAGCGGGCGCGGCCGTCCGCCGGCGCCGCCGCCGTCCAGCGTCACCGTGGCGCGCAGGTGGGCCGCGGGGTGGACCTCGGGGTACAGCACCAGCGCGAGCTCGGTGGGGAGCGAGCGCCGCGCGATCTCGATGCGCGTCGGGCGGCCGTCGGAGGGGAGGGTCACCGGCTCCGCCGCCTCGAAGATCAGCGGCTCGCCGCCATCGTCCACCCCCGGCATCTCGTCGACCGCCCGCGCCCCGCGGTCGAGCCCGGCCGCGGCGATCGCCTGGTCGCGCGCCTCGACGATCACGCGGCGGCGCTCGATCTCCGTCTTGCGCCGCGCGCGGAGCACGTCGTCCTCGAGCAGCGGCGCCTCGGCGCTCCTCGACGGCCGCGCGGTCGAGAAGCGCGCGGTGACGTTCTCCCAGACCTCGCCCGTCGCCTGCCACGCCGCCGCCCAGGTGGTGAGCTCGATCGAGCCGCCAGGCGCCTGCGCTGCCGCGCCGCCCGCGCTCGTGACCGCGGCGCCGGCGGCGAGCCGCGCCAGGTGCTCGGGGCGCCAGATCGCGCACGCGACGCGGTACGTCAGCTCGATGTCGACGGGCTGCGGCGCGGGGGCGTGCACCTCGACCTCGATCACCGCTTCATAGCGCGGTTGCTCGACGGATCCCTCCCGCAGCCGCGCCCCGGCGCGCCGGGCGTCCTCCTCGGCGCGCGCCCGCGCCGCGCGCGCGTCCGCCGACGCGCCGAGCGCCTCGGCGAGCGCCGCGTGCAGCGCCTCGGCGCCGCCGCGCCACGAGGCGAGGCGCGCGGGCTCGCCGGCGTCCTTCGGGACCTCGCTCATCGCCCGCGCCCACTTCGCGAGCAGCTGGTCGAGGTGGGCCTCGCGCCGCGACGCCCGGTCCCGCGCGCGCTCCGCGGCGCCGGCCCGCAGCGACGCCTCGCGCTCCTCGCGCTCCAGCGCGTCGATCGCCTCGCGACCGAGCGCCGCCTCCCTGTGCGCCCTCCATCGTACGCGCGCCGCCGTCACCCGGACCGCATCCGCGCCCGCGACGCGCGCCTGCACGGTGCGCTCGTCGACGAACACCGAGACGCCGCCGATCGCGATCCACTGCGCCCCGGCCTGGACCTCGACGCGCGCCGCGCGCACGACCTCGGCGCGATCCTCGAACAGCGTCACCGCGCGCGCCGCGCTCGGGTGCGGCGCGCGGGCGCCTTCGTGGCCGCCGCTCTCGTCGCTCGCTCCGCCTCCGCTGGCGCTCCGCCCAGCCCGGTCCGAACCGCTCGCATCCGTTGCCATGGTGCGCTCGTTTCCTTTGTTATTCCCGACGGTTACCGCCGACGATCTCGTTCTTGGACGAGAACACCACGCGGTAGGTGAAGGCGACGGAGGCCTTGCCGCCTGGCGCGATCGGGACGCGCCAGCGCAGCCCGCCGCGCACCGGCTCGCCGAGCTCCTCCTGGGTGTACGGCTCGGCCTTCGGCTGCGACGAGAGGAGCTTGATCTCGACGTCCTTGTCGTCCGTCACCGGGATGCGGTCGAGGACCTCGACCTCGACGCCCATCCCGAGCGACGAGGAGAGGTCGATGACGACCGCGTGCTCGACGGCGAGCGAGCCGCCGAGCAGGCCGGCGCTCGACTCGTCCACGCGCGCGTTCCTGGCGACCCGGATCCGCTCCTCGACGCCGAGGCCGGCGCGGAGGAGGCCGCCCCGGTCCACGCGGCCGAGCGCGGACTGCGCCGCGAGGGCGCCGTCGACGAAGATGTCGACCGGCCCCGCGAGCAGCGGGGCGTCGAACGGGTTCTCGACGCGCGCCTCGCGGTAGACCTCGGCGGCTTCGCGGGGCGCGGTCACGAACCGGGGCGCGGCGGGGGCGCGCGCGGCGCCCAGCGCGACGCGGTGGAGCCTGCCGTTCGACGGCACGTCGGCGGCGCTCTCGCCGACGTAGAGGTGGTCGAATTGCCCGCGCGAGTCGCGCGGATCCACGGCCCGGGGCGGGGCGCCGAGGTCCGCGATGTCCTGCTCCGCCCGACGCGCGTTGCGCCGCGAGGGCCCGGGCTCGTCGCGCGCGAGCCGGCCGCGCTGTTTGCCCGCGCCGGGGAGGTGCAGCGCGTCGAAGTCGAGCCACTCCTCGACCTGCGCGGGCTCGAGCGCCGGGGCGGCCCCGGCGCCCTCCAGCGCCTGCTCGGGAGCGAGCCATTCCTCCTCGAGGCTGGCCGCGGCCTCGACGCTCGCCGCGGAGCCCAGGGCGCTCCGGGGGACCGGGGGCGCGCTCGCCTGGGGAGCCGGCGGCGGGGGCGGCGCCCCGTGGCCGCCGCCGAACGACGGGAGCGACAGCCCGCGCGACTTCCGCGCCGGCGCGGCGAGCGGCATCGGCGGGGCGAGCGCCATCGGCGCGCCGGCCTGCATCGGGGGCGGCGGGGCGGCCGGGCCGGATGGCGCAGGCGGCGCTGGCCTCTTCATCGCCGCGAAGGGCTCCGGGCTGGCCCGGTTCCGCGTGGCCTCGCCGCCGTCACGCGCGGGCGGGAGCTTTCCAGGCGCGGCGGTGGTCCGCGCGGCCGGCTCGGGGAGGGCGGCGACGAAGCGGTCGAACCCGTCGAACATGGCGTCGAGCCCCTCCGGCGCGGGGCGGTAGCCGCGGCGCGGGGGGCGCTGCGCGCGGCTGAGCCGCAGCGAGGCGAGCTCCGGCAGCCGCGTGTCCTGCACGAGATCGGCGGTGGCGAGCGCGAGGCGCACGTCCTTCCAGTCCTCGCCGGAGGCCTGCGCGACGAGGGCGTCGAGCTGCAAGGCGACCTCGGTCGCGCCGCGCGAGAACCGCGCCGCGTAGGCGGGCCACCAGCGCGCGGCGAACACGGCGTACTCGAGCCGGAGCGCCGGCTCCCCGGCCGCGCCGCCGCGCTCCGGCGCGAGCCGCACGACGACGTCGAGGCGCGCCGGGTCGCGCTCCTCGACCTCGCCGCTCGTGGCCTGGGCGGCGTCGATCTGGGCGGCCAGGAGCTCCTTCCGGGCGCGCTCGAGCTCCGCGTCGAGCGCGGCGGCGCGGGCGTCGAGCGCGGCGAGCTCGTCCGAGAGCAGGCCGCTCACCGCGAGCGCGTCGCGGATGCGGGCCGCCGGGTCGCCCGGCCGGAAGCGCCGCGCGAGCTCCGGATCGAGCGAGACGGCGCCGAGCTGGTCGCGCCAGAGGCGGAGGTGGTCGCGCTCCGCCGACAGGCGCGCGATCGCGAGCTCGAGCTCGCGGAGCTCGGCGGAGAGCGCCGTCCTCGAGACGGGCGCCGGGGGCACGACGAGCCGCGCGCGCACGCCGATCACGTCGCGCACGTCGCGCGCGGGCCCGGAGGCGGCCGCCGCGCCCGCCGGGGCGCCTGCGGCGGCGCCGCCCGCGGCGTCGATGAGCGCGCGGAAGCTCCCCGGCTCGGCGAGCGGCGTGATCCCCGGCACCGAGATCTCGACCGCCCCCCGGGGGAGCGGCGCCGCGAGCTCGACGCGGCGGGTGACGATCGCCCCGCGCGCGTACACGACGACCCCCTCGATACGGCTAGCGCACTCGATCTTCTCGGCCGTCATCGCTCGTCCCCTCGCCCGCGAACGCCCCGCGAGAGCGCGACGGTATCACGCCGCGCGCGGGCCCGGATAGCGGGCTATCTCCTCGTGTCGAGGAAGCCGAACCCGGGCAGCGCGTCGATGCCGTAGGCGCGCAGCGCGAGCTCGTCGAGCCTGTCGAAGTCGCGCCGCCGGAAGGAGCTGCGGAGATCGCTCATCAGCTCCTCCGCGACGCTCTCCGGCGGGGGCAGGCGGATCCGCCGCAGGTACTGGGCCTGGAAGCGCAGGTAGCCTCCGCGCATCTTGACCGCATAGGACCACACGAAGAAGAGGGCGACTTTGGAGGCGAGCAGCCCGCCGAGGGCCTCCATGTCCCAGCCCTCCGAGGTGATGAAATAGAGATTGTGGTGCGGATAGAACCTGCCCTCGTCATAGACCACCTCGTTGGAGCCCGCGATGTCGGGGACGAGCAGCTTCGGGGCGGTGGTCAGCGCCGGAACCACGCGATCGATGGTGCGGAACCAGCCTGCGCCGCCCCGCCGCGCGATGTAGCGCCTCCTGATCTCGGCCTCGTGCGCGTGCAGGTACCCGGAGAGCCTGGGGTACTCCTCGAGATGGACCACCTTGCCGTCGGATCCGAAGGGATTGATGACGAACCGCCTGGCGTCGCGGATGCGGCCGTCCTCGATATCGTGTCGCATGACGAGCGGCACGAGGCGATCGCGCTCGATATCCACCTCTTCGCCGACGATGTAGATCCTGTCGTTCCCGGTGGCGACGCCGATGCCGACGCGCGTCCCGCCGACCTCCTCGATCGGCGCGAACCGCGCCTCGAGCGCGCGCAGGGCCTCGAGGTGCTCTGGCGAGCCGAGCACCCACGGGTCGTCGCCTTCGAACCAGGAAGCGTACTCCGACACGGCGACGCCGGAGCCGCGCTCCGCCGCGCCCGCCTCCGCGCGCCCCTCCGCGCGTCCCTCCGCGTGTCCCTCCGCGTATCGAAGAGCGGCGGACGCGGCCTCGCACTCCTCCGGCGAGGCGGTGCGCAGCGTCGCGACAGGGACGCTCCCCGTCTTGCCGGGCGACACGGCGAATATCGACGGGTAGGCGACGACCTCGGACTCGAAGGGAGACGCGCCGCGCAGATCGACGTAGCACCGCACCCGGAACCACCTCGACAGCAGCCGGCGGAGCGGCGCGCCGTACCGGTTGAGGGTCCACCGGTCGGCGCAGATGAAGGAGAGGATCCCGCCGGGCGCGAGGAGCTCGAGGCCGCGCTCGATGAACGCCACGTAGAGATCGGCGCGGTCGTAGAGCGATCTGTACCGGTGTCGATACTCCTCCTGGAGCTCGGGCGAGAGCTGTTCGATCCTGACATAGGGCGGGTTGCCGACCACCGCGTCGAACCGGCGTCCCTGGCTGGTGAGCAGGAAGTCGCCGTGGGCGATCCAGGCCTCGGAGAGGCGCGTCGCGTCGCCCTGCGGCAGCCCGAGCCGCGCGAGGGCGCCGGCGACCGCGAGGCGCGCGTGGTCGACGTGAGCTCGCTCGACGTCGTACGACCGGATCGCCGGCTCGATCTCGAGGAGGTCGCGATCGTGGCGGCGCGCCGACTGGATCAGCCGCTCGGCGGCGGGGACCAGGAACGCGCCATGGCCGCAGGCTGGCTCGAGCAGCGACAGCGACGCGAGATCCCGGTCCGCGGTGTAGCCCGCGAGATCGAGGATGAGATTCACGACGTGGGGTTTCGTCAGCACCACGCCGTGGGCCTCGCCCGACGAGCGCTCGCCGTAATCGTAGGCGCTCTGCGGGAGCATGACCGTCAGATCGAGGGCTGTCTGCATTGGCGCCGCGAGCATGGTAGCCGCGATCGGCGCGCGCGGGCGGCGCTCCACGGCCGCGCTCGCCGCGCGGTCGCGGCGCCCGAGGCCGCGGCCGGCCGCATCGCGCCGGGCCTCTTCCCCGCTCGCGTGCCGCCGTCGAGGCGCTTTCTGCGTCTGCTTCTGCTTCCGCTTCCGCGCTCGGGGCGAGGCGCGGATCGCGTTTCAGGAGGCGTCGCCATCGAATAGGGTAGAGTCGCCGCATGGCCTTCCCCGTGTCTGTCCGTCCCGCCAATCGCATCGCGGCGAGCGTCACCTGCGGAGGCGCCGTGCAACCGCCGGCCGCCGGCCCGGACGCTCGGTCGAGCGAGGGGGGCGCGTGATCCTCGGCATCGGCATCGACGTCTGCGGCATCGGACGCATGGAGGAGGCGCTCGCGCGGTGGGGGGAGCGGTTCTGGGAGCGGGTGCTGTCCGAGCCGGAGCGCCGCTCGCTCGCGCACCGCGTGGACCGGGCGACGGCGCTCGCGGGCCGCTTCGCCGCGAAGGAGGCCGTGGTGAAGGCGATGGCCGGCGCGCCGGGCGTCAGCTGGCACCACCTGGAGGTGCGCGGCGCGCCGCGCATGCCGCCGACGATGGCGCTCCACGGCCCGGCGCGCGCGCTCGCCGAGCGCATGGGCGTCCAGCGGGTCCACCTGTCGATCACGCATGATGCAGGCGTGGCGGCGGCGGTGGCTATCCTGGAAGGGGAGAGCCGATCCCCGACCGAAGCGGACGAGGGCGGCGAGAGCCGATCCAGCCTGGACGAAGGGAAAGAGCGCTCGTGATTCCGGTCCTATCGCGCGCGCAGATGCGCGCCTTCGACAAACACGCGATCCACCAGTGCCACGTCCCCGGCGTGGTCCTCATGGAGAACGCCGGCCGCGGCGCCGCCGACGTGATCTCGGCGATCATCGAGGGGCGCAACGCCGGGCAGCCCGGCGACGCCGCGCACCGCGCGCCGCACCCGCTCGCGTCCGGCCTTTCGCCCGCGCGGGCGTTCTGGCCGGCGACGTTGCCCTCCGGGGCGGGTCTCCGGGGCCGCCCCGGGAGCGTCCCGCCGCCGCCGAACGGCCGCCGCGACGCCGAGGAGGCCCGCGCCGCGCGCATCCGATCGTTCCCGGTGCGGCACGTCCCGAGCCCGGGGCAGCCCGCGACGTACCCCCTCCACGCCCGCGTCGTCGTCGTCTGCGGGGCCGGCAACAACGGCGGCGACGGCTTCGTCGTGGCGCGCCACCTCCTCGCCCGCGGCGCGGAGGTCCAGGTCTTCCTGGCCGCCCGGTCCGAGAAGGTCACCGGCGATAGCCGCATCAACCACGATGCGTACGTGGATCTCGGCGGCGCGCTGACCGAGCTCCCCCCGGGCGCGTCCCTCGCCCCGCTCGAGGTCGCGCTCGCGGGGGCCGACCTCCTCGTCGACGCGATCTTCGGCACGGGCCTCGACCGCCCCATCGAGGGCCACCTCGCCGACGTCATCGGCGTCCTCAACACGGCGACCTGCCTCTGCATCGCGCTCGACGTGCCCTCGGGCCTCGACGCCGACAGCGGCGCGCCGCTCGGCGCCGCGGTGCAGGCCGACGAGACCGTCACCTTCGGCCACCTCAAGATCGGCCTGCTCACGCCCGAGGGCGCGCGGCTCGCGGGCAACGTGCACGTCGTCGATCTCGGGGTCCCGGACCGGCCGATCCTCGCCCAGGTGGGCCACGTCGCGGAGGTCCTCCGCAAGGAGACGATCGGCTCGTCGCTGCGCCCGCGCGAGGCGAGCGTCTACAAGCACCAGGCGGGCAACGTGCTCGTCATCGCCGGCTCGTCGGGCAAGCTCGGCGCCGCGCTGCTGACCGCGCGCGCGGCGATGCGGACGGGCGCGGGCCTCGTGACGATCTGCACCTGGGCCGACACCGCGCGCGCGATGGAGTCGCGCGTCGTGGAGCTGATGACGACCTCGATCGATCCGGCCCGCATCGCGGCGTCGCTCGACGGCGCGCTCGCCGGGCGGCGGGCGGTCGCCATCGGCCCGGGCCTCGGCCTCGACGAGCGGGCGCGGGCCGCGGTGGATCACGTCGTGCTCGGCTGGGACGGCCTGAAGGTCGTCGACGCGGACGCCCTGACGCACTTCGTGGGCCGCCCGGAGGCGCTCGCGACCGCGCGCGGGAGCCTCATCATGACGCCGCACTCCGGCGAGCTCGGCCGGCTCCTGGGCCGGAGCGCTCGGGCCGTCGAGGAGGACCGCTTCGGCGCCGTGCGCGAGGCGGTGGCGCTCACCCGGGCGATCGTCGTGCTCAAGGGGGCGCGCACGATCATCGCGCTCCCGGACGGCCGCATGTTCATCTGCATGGCGGGCAACCCCGCGCTCGCCACCGCCGGCTCGGGCGACGTCCTGACCGGGATGATCGCGGCCCTGCTGTGCTCGATGGATCCCACCGCCGCGGCGAGCGCCGGGGTGCTGATCCACGCGCTCGCCGGCGATGTGTGGCGCGCGCAGACGGGCAGCGATCGGGGGCTGCTCGCGGGCGAGATCGCCGAGCTGGTCCCGGGCCTGATCGCCGCGCTGGCCGCCGGGAGCGACCCGTTCTCGACGTGACGCGAGCGCCTGCTCCGCCGGACGCCTCGCCCGGCGCCCGCTCTGCTGGACGCCGCGCCCGGCGCTCGCGCGGGTGGGGCCGCCGGGCCGGGCGCGCCGCGGGGCGGCTCGCCACCCTGGCGCGCCCGTTCTCCCTGCTGTCGATTTGACACGCGCCCGCGTGTCTCCGCCCGCGCCGTTCAGCGTGATCCGCGGCCTTCGCGAGGTCCGCGCGGTGGCACCTGCCTTGCCAGTGCCGGTTACGCAGGAGGTCCCGCCATGCTCGTCCACGCCGCTCATGCCCCCGCCCGGTCCTCGAACCCAGCGCCGCCGCCGCCCGGCGCGACGCGCGCGCTCGGGCGCGGGCCGTCCTTCGGCGCGGCGCGGACGGCGCCGGGAGAGGGCTCGCGGGGAGCGGTCGACGAGCTGCTCCGCGGCCTTGTCGAAATGACACCGGAGCTCTTCGGCCGCGCGCTGCGGCTCTCCCGGACGCCCGCGACGGCCGAGGACCTCGTGCAGGACACGGTGGAGCGGGCGATCCGGTTCGCGGGGAGCTACGAGCCCGGGACCAACCTGCGGGCGTGGGTGCACCAGATCCTCTTCAGCGTCTTCATCACCCGCTGCCGGCGCAGCCGTCGCGAGCGCAACGCCCTCGACGTGCTCGCGACCGACCCGTGCGCGTGGACGGCGCCGGAGCGCTGCGCCGACATGCACGCGCTCTCGCCCGGCGTGCGGCGTGCGCTCGCGACGCTCCCGCCGACCTTCCGTGACACCCTGGTGCTCGTGGACCTCGAGGAGATGTCTTACAAGGACGCAGCGACGCGGCTGGGCGTCCCGGTCGGCACCGTCATGAGCCGCCTGCACCGCGGCCGGAAGCTGCTCGCCGAGGTGCTGCGTGGCGAAGCGCCGGACGGCAAGGCCGAGGCGAGGAGCGACGTGAAGGCCGCGGCAGCATGAGCGATCGCGGCGGCGATCTCCGTCGCCCGCGACCGGGATCACGTCGCCCCTGCGCTGCGCCTCTGCGGCCCGATTGGCCGTCGCGACGAGGGCTCTTTCGGCCGCCTGCGCGCCGCGCCCGCCCGCCGCGCCCGCGCGCTGCGCCTTCTTGCCGCGGTGATCTGGGCCCCCTACCATCGTCGTGCCACCGAGGAAGCGTTCCTCGCCAGGAGGCACCATGGCAACGACCACGAGAGAGCCTCACGTCGTGATCGTCGGCGGAGGGTTCGGCGGCCTGAACGCGGCAAAGGCGCTCCGCGACGCGCCCGTCCGGGTCACCCTCATCGACAGGACCAATCACCACCTGTTCCAGCCGCTGCTCTATCAGGTGGCGACGGCCAGCCTCTCGCCGGCCGACATCGCGGTCCCGATCCGATCGGTCCTGTCGCGCCAGCGCAACGTCCGGGTCCTGCTCGGCGAGGTGACGGGCGTGGACCTCGCCGGCCGGCGCGTCACCGTCGACGGCGACCCGCTGGACTACGACTTCCTGATCCTCGCGGTCGGCGCGACGAACAACTACTTTGGCCACGAGGAGTGGGCCCGGTTCGCGCCGGCGCTCAAGAACCTCGACGAGGCGCTCACCATCCGCGAGCGCATGCTGCTCGCCTTCGAGGCCGCCGAGCGCGAGGAGGACCCCGCAGCGCGGCGGCGGCTGCTCACGTTCGTCGTCATCGGCGGCGGCGCCACGGGCGTCGAGATGGCCGGCGCCTTCGCCGAGCTCGCGCGCTACATCCTCGCGCGCGACTTCCGCTCCCTCGACCCTTCGCTCTCGCGGGTGCTGCTCGTCGAGATCGGCGCCCGCATCCTCCAGGCCTTCCCGGAGAGCCTCTCGGCGAGCGCCGAGGAGCAGCTCGCGTCCCTCGGGGTCGAGGTCATCAAGGGGCGCCGCTTCCGCAGCATCGACGAGCAGGGCGTGCTGTTCGAGGACGGCGAGCGCCTCCCCGCCGCGACCGTCATCTGGGCCGCGGGGGTCCGCGGCACCCCGCTCGCGCGCGCGCTCGGCGTCGAGCTCGATCGCGTCGGCCGCGTGAAGGTCGGGCCGGACTGCTCCCTCCCCGGGCACCCGGGCGTCTTCGCGATCGGCGACATGGCCACGCTCCGCGACCGGAACGGCGTCGACGTGCCCGGCCTCAGCCCGGCCGCGATCCAGGAGGGTCGCTTCGTCGCGCGCTGCATCCTCGATGATCTCGAGGGCCGCCCGCGCGGGCAGTTCGCCTACCGCGACAAGGGGACGATGGCGACCATCGGCCGCTCGCGCGCCATCGCGAAGGTCGGGCGCCTGCAGATGTCGGGCACGCTCGCGTGGCTCGCCTGGCTGGCCGTCCACGTGCTGTTCCTTATCGGCTTCAGGAACCGCTTCACCGTCATGTTCGCGTGGATGTGGCAGTACATCACCTTCAAGCGCGGCGCCCGCCTCATCACCGGCCACACCTCGCCGGTGCTCCTGGCGGCGCCCGCGCCTTCGGTGCGTCGCCCGTCGCCCGCGAGCCCGGTCGCGGAGGCGGTCTCCGGCGGCCCCTGAGCGCGCCCTTCCCCCCGCTCGCTTGACGCGCGCCCTCCACCATGGCGGATACGCGTCCAGTGAAGGCACGCAGAGCCCAGACACCCGCGCGGTCGGCGGCCGCCGAGCCGCCGTCCCCACCCCCGCCCCCGGCGAGCGAGCCTGGCGGGGACGACCCGGCGCTCGACGAGGCGTCGGATCTCACGCCGGTCGTCGCCTCCAACCTGAAGCGGTTCCGGGCCGAGCGGGGCCTGTCGCTCGAGCGCCTGGCGAAGGCGTCCGGGGTGAGCCGGGCGATGCTGGGGCAGATCGAGCTGGGCCAGAGCACGCCGACCATCAACGTCCTCTGGAAGATCGCGCGCGCCCTCGGGGTCCCCTTCTCGGCGCTGATGAGCCAGGCGACCTCGCCCGTCACGACCGTCATGCAGGCCTCGCAGGCGCGCATCCTGCGGTCTCGCAACGGCGACTTCTCTTCCCGGGCGCTCTTCCCGATGGACCGGCCGCGCAACGTGGAGTTCTACGAGCTCCGCCTCGCGCCGCGCTCGGTCGAGCACGCCGACGCGCACGCCCCGGGCACCGCGGAGAACCTGATCGTCACCGAGGGCTCGGTGGAGATCACCGTGGCCGGCGAGCGGCGCCTGCTCGAGACCGGCGACGCCATCCTGTTCGAGGCCGACAGCCCGCACAGCTACCGCAACCCGGGCAGCGCCGAGGCCGTCATGTACCTCGTCATGACCTACGGTTCGCGCGGCTAGCCCCGCCGCATTTCCGGACCCCGCCGGCCTCGTGTCCCTCCGGTATCCAAGACATGTCCTCCGTTATCCTGGCAGATCTCCCTTGCGTCCTCTGCTTTAGCGTGAGATATGTCCGTTATAGCGGCGGTCACCCGCTGCGAGGAGCAAGGAGGCGGAGCGATGCGGATCACCTGGATTGGTGGGTTGGATCGCAACCAGGCTCAGCTGGAGCGGATGGCGCTGCAGGCGGGGCACCACCTGGAGTTTCACACGGGCAACACGGGCGGCCGCGGGGCGGCCGAGCTGCGGGCGGCCATCGAGCGGGCCGATCTCGTGATCGTGCTGACCGACGTGAACAGCCACGGCGGCGTGCTCCTCGCCAAGAAGCTCTGCCAGAAGCTCGGTCGCGCGGCGTTCATGGCCCGGCGCTGCGGCGCCTCGCGCTTCCAGCAGCTGCTCGACGCGCTCGCGCAGCGGGAATCGCGGTATCTCGCGACTGGATGAGGGAGCAAGGACGATCGATGCGATGCTTGATGACGATGCTTTGTTGTGTGCTGGCGCTGGCGCTCTCGGCGTGCTCGAAGGGCGACGCGGCCGGCGCCTCGAAGTCGGGGTCGGTGCAGATACTGAACGTCTCCTACGACCCCACGCGCGAGCTCTATGAAGAGGTGAACGCCGCCTTCGCGAAGCGCTGGAAGGAGCAGAGCGGACAGGACGTCACCATCAAGCAATCGCACGGCGGCTCGGGCAAGCAGGCCCGGTCGGTGATCGACGGGCTCGAGGGGGACGTGGTCACGCTCGCGCTCGCCTACGACGTCGATGCGGTCGCGTCCGCCGGGCTGATCAAGGAGGGATGGCAGGCGCGCCTCAAGGACAACAGCGCTCCTTACACGTCGACCATTGTCTTCCTGGTGCGCAAGGGCAACCCCAAGGGCATCAAGGACTGGGACGATCTCGTGAAGGAGGGCGTGGCGGTCATCACCCCGAACCCGAAGACCTCCGGCGGGGCGCGCTGGAACTACCTCGCTGCGTGGGGGTACGAGCTGAAGCGAGCGGGCGGCGACGAGGCGAAGGCGAAGGATTTCGTCGGCCGCCTCTTCAAGAACGTGCCCGTCCTCGACACGGGGGCGCGCGGCTCGACCACGACGTTCGTCGAGCGTGGGCTCGGCGACGTGCTGATCGCCTGGGAGAACGAGGCGCTGCTCGCGGTGAAGCAGAGCGGTAAGGACAAATTCGAGGTGATCGTGCCGTCGATCAGCATCCTCGCCGAGCCGCCTGTCGCGGTGGTCGACAAGGTGGTCGACAGGCGCGGGACGAGGGCGGTGGCGGAGGCGTACCTCGCCTTCCTCTCCACGGAGGACGGCCAGCGCATCGCGGTGAAGCACTTCTACCGCCCGCGCAACCCGGCGATCCTCGCGGCGGCCGAGTCGGAGGGTGTCTTCCAGAAGGTCGCGCTCTTCTCGATTGACGAGGTGTTCGGGGGGTGGCAAAAAGCCCAGAAGGCGCACTTCTCCGACGGCGGCGTCTTCGACCAGATCTACCAGGCCGGTAAGTAGACTTCGTGGCTCTCCTCTGGCGGCGACAGAGCGTTCTGCCCGGCTTCGGGCTGGCGATGGGGATTACGGTAACGTACCTGTCGCTGCTGGTGCTTGTCCCGCTGTCGATGATCTTCCTCAAGACGGCGACGCTCCAGCCCGCCGAGATCTGGGCCGTGGTGACCTCGCCGCGCGCCGTCGCCTCGTTGAAGATGAGCTTTGCCGCGTCGCTCATCGCGGCGGGCATCAACGCGGTCTTCGGCGTCCTCGTGGCGTGGGTGCTCGTCCGCTACAGCTTTCCGGGCAAGTCGATCGTCGACGCGCTCGTCGACCTGCCCTTCGCGCTCCCGACGGCGGTCGGCGGCATCGCGCTCACGGCCATCTATGCGCAGCAGGGGTGGGTCGGTCGGTTCCTGTATCCGCTCGGGATCCAGAGCGCGTTCAGCCGCCTGGGCGTCGTCATTGCGCTCACCTTCGTGGGGCTCCCGTTCGTCGTGCGGACGGTCCAGCCGGTGATGGAGGAGCTCGAGGTCGACCAGGAAGAGGCGGCGGCGTCGCTCGGCGCGGGCCGCTTCCAGATCTTCCGTCGCATCCTCCTGCCCGCGCTCTGGCCATCGATCCTCACCGGGTTCGCGATGTCGTTCGCGAGGGCGTTCGGTGAGTACGGGTCGGTCGTGTTCATCTCGGGGAACATGCCCCTCAAGACGGAGATCGCGCCGCTCGTCATCATGACCAAGCTCGAGCAGTACGACTACGCGGGCGCGACGGCGCTCGCGCTCGTGATGCTTCTCTGCTCCTTCGTGCTCCTCTTCCTGATCAACCGACTCCAGTCCTGGAGCGGCGCGCGCGGGTCGCGGAGCGCTGTCGAAGCGCCCCAGCCTGCGTCCGAGCGGCCCGCGGGGGCCAGAGCGCCCGGGGTCGCGTCGTAGTGGCTGGCGCGGCCGGCAAGCTGCGGTTCAGGTCGCGCGGGGCGGTGCGCGGCGCGACGTCCGAGCCCCCGCTGGTGCGCTGGGCGCTGACGGCGGCGGCGCTCGCGTTCCTCGGGTTCTTCCTCTTCCTGCCGGTCGTGGCGGTGTTCATCGAGGCGTTGAAGGACGGCCTCGCGGGGTACTGGCGGGCGATCACCGCGCCGGACGCCATCGCCGCCATCGAGCTGACGCTCACGACCGCGCTCATCGCCGTGCCGCTCAACCTCGTCTTCGGCGTGGCCGCGGCCTGGGCGATCGCGCGCTTCGAGTTCACGGGAAAGAGCCTGCTCGTCACGCTCATCGATCTGCCGTTCGCGGTCTCGCCGGTGATCTCCGGCATGATCTTCGTCCTGCTCTTCGGGGCGCAAGGGGTGCTCGGCCCCTGGCTCATCGAGCACGACCTCCGGGTCATCTTCGATCGTCCGGGGATCATCCTCGCGACGACGTTCGTGACGTTCCCGTTCGTCGCGCGCGAGCTCATCCCGTTCCTGGAGAGCCAGGGGGCCGACGAGGAGCACGCGGCGCTGTCGCTCGGCGCGAGCGGGTGGAGCATGTTCTTCCGCATCACCCTCCCCAACGCGAAGTGGGGCCTGCTCTACGGCGTGGTGCTCTGCAACGCGCGGGCGATGGGCGAGTTCGGCGCGGTGTCGGTCGTCTCGGGGCATATCCGGGGGCAGACCAACACCATGCCGCTGCACGTCGAGGTGCTCTACAACGAGTTCCACTTCTCGGCGGCGTTCGCGGTCGCCTCGTTGCTCGTCCTGCTCGCGCTCCTGACGCTCGTGGCGAAGCGCCTTATCGAAGGCCGGGCGCAGCGAGACGCCGCTCCTGAGATCGACCCGGCGGCGAAGGCCGGCGCGGGGTGACGCGCGCGCTCCATCGCGCGCGGGACGGAGCGCGCGACGGAGCGAGGGCCGCTGGAGGACTCGGCACGAGCGGCACGAGAGGGAGCGCCGGGGACACGGCGCTTCCCTGGAATCGCCGTTGCCCAGGAGAACGGATGGCGCGCGGAGAACAGCAGATCTCGACGCTTCGACGCGGGTGAGCGCTGCGGGAGGTGCGCTGTCGGGGCGCGCCCAACTTGCGATTGGCCCCCGGCGCTCCAGGTTCGAGGGAGGGGTCACCATGCGGTTCTTCGAAGCGGTTGGGCGTGTGATCGGGGGAGCGCTGTCTCCTATCGCCGGGGGGGGCAGCTTCATCCGGAGAGCGAGGCTGTTCCATCCCGACGGCGTGGTCTACTGCGCGGGGGTGAAGGCGCTCGCGGTGGAGGGCGAGGTCGGCGCGCTGGCGCAGCGGCTGGCGGGGCCGGCGCTCGTGCGGCTCTCGGGCGCGATGTGGCGGTGGCGGGGCGGCAAGGGCGAGCGCCGTCCGGACGTGCTGGGGGTCGCGGTGCGCTTCCGGACCAGCGAAGAGGTGACGCCGGCCGCGAGCGCCGGCGATCAGGACCTCATCTTCGTGAGCGCGCGCCGACTTTTGCTGCTCCCGTTCGCCCTCTTCACGACGAAGAGGCACGACTTCCTGGACAACGACTACTACGCGCTGGCGCGGTTCGACGTGGCCGGCTTCGGTCGCGCGGAGTTCCGCCTGGTGCCGCTGCGCGCGGCGGTGGTGAAAGGCAACCGCCTGGAGAAGCTGGAGCGCGCCGCTGCGGCGGGGCTCGCGCTGCTGCGCCTCGAGGTGAGGCGAGGGGGCTCGCGCGCGCGGTGGATGGCAGTGGCCGATATGGAGCTGTACGAGCCGGTGGACATCGACCAGCGCGCCCTCCGCTTCAACCCCTTCCAGACGGGGAAGGGGATCGTGCCGCGCGGGCTGCTCCAGGCGACGCGGCGGGCGGTCTACACGGCCAGCTACATCGGGCGAGCCCTGGGGGCGCGGGAGAGGGTGCCGCGCGCGGGAAGGGCACGGCGCGGCGGGCGCGAACAGTAAGCAGCGCGGGTGTTCTGGAGGGCTGCGGCGGGAACGCGCCGGAGCCCCCCTCCGCCGGCTCCAGGATCGGGACGGGAGGGAACTGGAAGCCGGAACGACGACAGAACGACGACAGAACGAGCGTGGCGGAGCGCCGGCTGAAGGGACGGCTCGGCCGCGTGAATGTAGACGGCGGTATCAAAGGCGTTGACAGCCGCGCAGAGATGAGGCATGACCTCCCGCCGCTTCGAACAGTCGGTGAGGTAGCCAAGTGGTTAGGCAACGGTTTGCAAAACCGTTATACGCGGGTTCGAATCCCGTCCTCACCTCCGCAACGACGACAGTCCGGCCCGAGCGTTGACCGAGGTGCCCCGGCCTTACGAGGCGAGCGCGGTGCGCCGGCGAAGCTGACGGGCGCTCGCCAGCGCGCCGGTATCGTCGACGTGAGCCGGAGCGGTACGGTCGCCACCACGGCGCTCGCGTCCTCGCCTCAGCGAGGATCGAACCAGGTGTAGCCGTAGTCGAAGCAGAGCTCCTCGCCCGCGTGGATGTCGCGGAGCGCGATGGCAGCCATCGAGTCCGGCACCGGGCCGTCATTCATCTCGACGTTGGGTGTCGCCGAGTGGTTGTAGAGCGCGAGCAGCCCCCACGCATACGCCTTCTCCCGCCCCGGCTCCTCCCCCCACGTGAACACGTGATGGAGCGCCTGGCAGTTGCGGTGGTCCTCGGTCTTCAGATCCGACGCCTGGAAGCAGCTGACAGCGGCCCACTCGACGACGGCGCCCTTTGGCAGGAACCGGCGAGCGAAGACGCCCCGGCCCTTCCCAGGGATGCGGCGCCACACGACGTTCGGATGGAACTGGTTCTCGGCGATGAGGGCGTCGATTTCCTGGTCGGTCATGGCAGGCGCCGCCGACGCTATCACGCCCCGCCATCTCGGGTCACCGCCACGCCCCAGCAGGATACGCGGTGCCACCTGCGGTCCGGACCTCGCGCTCGAGTACAGCGGCGAGAGAGGGGCGTCCAGCGAGCGCGGCGGTGCTCGAACGCCTATCGGCAGCGCGGCCCATCGCGATCGAAGGGCTCGGCCGCTGGCTGCGGAACACCGTGCCTTCCACCACGTTCGTGGCGATCTCCGCGGCTGCTCGCCGACGCCGCGCTCAGCCGGGATCGACCTTCAAGGCGATCGTCCACGGCTACGGCATCCATTCGCGCAAGCTCACGGCGGCCTCGATGCTCGAGACCGACCCGGCGGCGCTCGAGGGCTATCGGCCCGGCAACTACGACGAGAGCGAGGGGCAGAGCCCGAAGCGCCTGCGCGAGGCGCTCGCCCACAGCGTGAACGTGGCCGCGGTGTCGGCGCTCCGGCACGTCGGCCCCGAGGCCGTCGTCGCGTGGGCGCGCGAGCTCGGGATCACGTCGAAGCTCGGCGCCGCGTTCCCGGGCCAGGAGGGCGCCGTGGAAGAGGTGTTCCTCGAGGGCACCGAGCCGACCGGCGTCGCGGTGCCGGACCCGGCCGCGATCGGGCAGGGGATCCTGGACCTCTTCAAGACGCAATGATCGTCGCGAGGCGACCCGGCTCCTTCGGCGCCCCGCGCCGCGGCCTCCTGCTCGGGCTGGCCGGGCGCGCGGCGCCCTGGTGATCCTCGCGGCGCGACGCCGGCCCCACGCGGCGCCGCCGCGCGCTATGTTCGGCCCGCCCGCATGAAGTGGTCGCCGATCCTCGCCGCCCTGCTCCTGCTCGCGGCCGCGTGCAAGAGGCCCGACCCCGCCGAGGAGGCGCTCGCGCTCTCGCCGCAGGCCGCGAAGGGCAAGGCCATGTTCTCCACCCTCTGCGCGGCGTGCCACGCCCCCAGCGCCAAGCTGGTCGGCCCTCCGCTCAGCGAGATCGCAGCGCTCTACAGGACCGATCCCGCGGGCATCGTCCGCTGGGCCGTGACCCCGGGGCGAAAGCGCACCGACGTCCCCCCGATGCCCAGCTTCCGCGGCGTCCGGGAGTCGGATCTCGCCGACATCGCGCAGTACATCATCGAGGCCGGCACCGCGGCCGGAAAGCAGGGTCCATGATCTATTCGTTCGTCCTCGTCGCGCACTCGTGGCTGCGCTGGGTCGTCCTGCTGCTCGGGCTCCTGGCGCTCGCGCGGTCGGTCCGCGGCTGGGCCCAGCGGGGGCCGTGGACAGCGGCGGATCGCAAGGTGGGCGCGGCGTTCGTCGGTTCGCTCGACGCCCAGCTCCTCCTCGGCGTCTTGCTCTACACCGCGCTCAGCCCGCTCAGGCCCACGTCGCTGGCCGCGCTGAAGGCCGCCATGCCCATCGCGGCGCTGCGCTTCTTCGCCGTCGAGCACATCTTCGCCATGATCGTGGCGGTGGCGGTCGCCCACGTCGCCTGGGCCCGGGCGAAGCGAGCCCCGGACCCCACCGCGCAGCACCGGCGCCTGGCGCTCGGCGTCGTCTTCACGCTGCTCATCATCCTCGCCGCCATCCCCTGGCCCTTCATGGCGTACGGTCGCCCGCTCTTCCGGCTGCCCTGAGAGGCCGTCCGCCGTCGCCTGCGCATCCCCGGAGCAGCAGCCCGGGGCGCCGGCTCACGCCACGTCCTCCCGGCTCATCCGGAGCAGCCACAGCGGGGCCAGCGCCTGCGACAGGCTCCGCACCAGCGACGACTCGGCATACCCCATCACGTAGTCCTCGATCTCGATCGGCGCGGTCGCGCCCGGGCGGCGCGGCGGGTCGAACCGGACCCGCCGCACCACCGGGAGGAGCTCGGCCGGGTTCGGCGGGAGCGCGCGCCCGCGCCGCGCCGCCTCGTCGAACGCCGCCTGCAGGTCGAGGTGCTCCCGGACCGCGCGCGCCGGCGAGAGGCCCGGCCGGGCCGGCAGGACGCGCACCCGCACCACCTCGGGGCCGCGCGAGAGCGACGTCCAGACGTGCGCGCCCGTCTCGAGCTCGAAGAAGTCCATCACGCACAGGCCCACGACGCTCAGGACGAGGAGCTCCGCCCCGCGCCCGGGGGCGGCGAGCATCGCCTCGATCCCCGCCGCCCCGCGGCCCTGCTCGACCACGCGCGCGCGCCCGTCGCCGTCGGACGCGCTGCCGAGCGGCGCGCACGCCCACCCCTCCACCTCCCCCCCTGCCTCGCCGTAGGCGCGCGCGAGCGCCTCGAAGAGCCCCTCCTCGGGCTCGTCGCGCGCGCCGGCCGGCCCCTCGTCGAAGCGCGCCGCGCGGAGCAGCTCGATCAGGACCGCGTGCTGGCCCGGCTCGTCCACCTTGCGGAGCGCGCGCCGGAGCGCGTGGCCCTCCGCGATGCACTCCAGGACCTCCTGCTTCGCCGGCCGGCGCAGCGGGCCCGGCAGCTGGCGCCGGTGGAACAGGCGCACCCGGGAGCGGCTCCACTCGTCCTCGACCGTCACGTAGCCGAACCGCCGCACCTCCAGGTCGAGGTGTTGTTGCTCGTCGTCGTCGCCGCTCCGCCGCCGGACGAGGTCGATCCGCTCGCGGAACGCCCGGATCGCGCCGCGCATGGCGTCGAGGTTGTAGACCGCCTCCGCGTGCTCGTGCGCCTCGGGCCCCTCGGCGGCGGTCCGGCCGTGCTCCGCGAGGTGGTAGCGGATCCGCTCGGAGAGGCGCGCGAGGCCGTCGCTCCGATCGAGCGCGTCGACGAACTCGAGCAGCGGTGAGAGCTCCGCCGTGAGCGCGCCGAGCGGCCTCCCCATGAGCGGCGCGAGGGCCCACGCCGCGGCCGCAGGCTCGGCCTCCGCGAGCGCCTCGCGGTGCAGCGCAAACGTGGGTGACGCGGGGGACTCGGGTGACGCGGGTGACCCGGGTGACCCGCGGGACGCGGCGCCTTCGCCCGCCGCGGCGGCGCCGTCGCCGCGCGCGGTCGTGAAGATGCGGATCACCTGCATCGCGGCGGGCGCGCCGCGGGTGAGCGCGTCGCTCAGCAGCGATCCGATCTCGTCCTCGATGAACCGCTTCACCGAGCGGGCGCCGTCCTCGGCCACGAACGCCTCGCGCGCGATCCGCTCGGCCACGCCGGCGCCCCGGCGCACGAAGACGCTCCGCTCGGCGAGCCCGCGCCGGCCGAGCAGCCGGTCGAGCTCCTTCTCGGCCACCCGCACCGCCACCTCGGGCGTCAGCGGGCGGAACGGCACGACGCGATCGATCCGGTTGAACAGCTCCGGCGGGAAGAAGTCGCGCACCGCCCGCGCGACCTCCTGGGCCGACTCCTCCGCGATCGCGAGCGCCCGCGCCTCCGAGAGCCCCGCGCCGCCGAAGCCGACCAGCGCCCGCGACCGCGCGCCCAGGTTGGACGTCATCACCACCACCGCGTGGTGGAAGTGCGCGGGCCTCGCCGCCGCGTCCGTGAGCAGCCCGTCCTCGAAGAGCTGGAGCAAGAGGCCGTGCACCGACGGGTGCGCCTTCTCGATCTCGTCGAGCAGCACCAGCGAGAACGGCTGCTCCCGCACCCGCTGCGTCAGGAGCCCGTCGGGCGCGTAGCGATCGCCGACGAGCCGCGCCGGCGCGTCCGGGCCGCTCTGCTCGCTCATGTCGAAGCGGAGCAGGCGCGACGCGCTGCCGTAGATGAGCTCCGCCATGCACCTGGCGAGCTCGGTCTTGCCGGTCCCCGTCGGCCCGGTGAAGAGGTACACGCCGTACGGGCGCCGCGGATCCACGAGGCCCGCCTTGATGCGCGCCACGAGGTCCGCCGCCGCGCGCACGGCCTCCGGCTGGCCGATCACCCGCCGGCCGAGCTCCTCCTCCAGCGCGCCGGCGTCGAGCGGCTCGTCGCCGCCCAGGAGGAGCCGCGGTACGCCGGTCTTCTGCGACAGGAGCCGCAGCACGTCCTGCGAGCCGACCGGGCGCGGCGCGTGGCCGCGCGCCGGCCCCGGCTCCCCGGAGGGCGAGGGCGTCACGCCCGCGCGGACGACCTCGCGCAAGAGGTCGATGGCCTTGCCCGGCAGCGCCTGCGCCGAGAGGAGCGATCCGCCGAGGTCGAGGATCGTCCGCAGCACGTACGGGCTCACGCGGGCGGCGTGGCGCTGCTCGAGCGCGCGGACCTCCCGCACCATGAGGCGGAACGTCTCGGAGGGCGTCGCCTCGGGGAGGAAGAGCGGCGTGAACAGGGCCGCGAACGACGGGGACTCCTGCTCGAGGAGGCGGAACGCCTCGGGGGAGCACTCGCCGACCATCACGATCTCGCGGCGGGAGAGCGGGCCGCGGAAGAAGTCGGCGAGCGAGCGCTCGCTCTCGCGCGACCTGCCGATCCGGCCGAAGTGGTGGAGGTCGTCGATCGCGAGGATCGCGCCGCGGCTGCGCGCGTCCTCGACGAGCTCGACGCACCGCTTCTCCCAGTCGCCGAGGTGGCTCATCCCGGCGATGAGCCTGCGGCCGCTCACGGCGACGACGTCGCGGACGCGGTCGAGGTTCTTGTGCGCGCCGTACCCGTCGGCCGCGAGGAGATCGAGCACCGCCCGGTGGATCAAGGTCGTCTTGCCGCACCCCGGCGGGCCGACGACGACGACGGGCTGCGCCCTGCCCGCGCCGAGCAGCAAGGCGAGCTGCTCGCGCTGCGGCGATCGCGGCACGCCCGCGTCGAGATTGCCCTGGGCCGCGCGCTGCGTGAGGCTCACGCCGAGGTTCGGCAGGACCTTGAGGCCCCGGCGCTTCTTCCAGCGGAACGCCGGATCGGCGCCGGTGTCGTCGTCGCCTGGTCGCTCCGGCAGGTCCGCGAGCGCCGAGCGCGGGGCGCACGAGAACGACAGCGCCGCGATGCGCTCCTTGCCCCGGCTCCAGAGCCGCGCGATCTCGTCGTCGTCGAGCGCGGCCCACGCGACCTGGAACAGCGCGCGGAGCTGCTCGTCCAGCGGGAGATCCTCGCGGATCGGCGCGGCCTCGCCCTGGCGGGCGGGGTGGTAGGCGAAGACGACGCGCTCGTGCTCCGAGGCCCAGCGCGGCTCGAGCACGACGGGGCAGAGCCCGCTCACCTTGCGCCGCTCGGCGGCGCCGGAGAGCGTGAGCTCGAGGCGCACCTTCTCGAGCCGGATGCCGCGGGGGAACTCGAAGCGCGCGAGCTCGGCCGCGCGCGCCTTCTCGAAGACGGCCCTGAGCTCCTCGGTGAGCAGGCGCCGGACGCGCTCCGCGTGCCGCCCCTCCCGCGAGCGCGTGCCCGGGCCGAGGCCGAGCGTCACGCACTCGACGTTCGTGGTCCGCCGTTCGAAGAGCGGGATCGTGAAGTGCACGGCCTCAGGGTAGTGGCTCTGCCAGGTCAGGCGTCGGGCAAATCATCCAGCGCCGGGCCGTCCCCGCCTGCGCTGAAGTACTCGCTCCGATCCAGCCCGCTCCCCTCGTCCTCGAACAGGAGCAGGTGCGTCAGCGCGACCTCGTCGAGCCGCTCAAAGTACCAGGCCGGATCCATCGCGATCCGCGCCCTGCGCCCCGCGATCAGCGCCGCGCCCTCGACCTCGTCGAGCTCGCGCGCGGCCGCCCCGCGCCGCCGCGCCGCGGCCGAGCCGGCGGGCGGCGGCGCGAGCGACCTGTGCTCCCACTGGTCCTCGGCGATGTCGGCCGCGTGCGCGACGAAGTGCACGAACACGTGCAGCCGGCCGTCGTCCGGCGCCTCGCCCGCGTCCCGCTTGCGCGCGACCACCCGGTGGAGCCCCCGCTCCAGCGAGAGGAACGCCCCGGCGTACGCGCCGGTGCAGCGGAGGAGCACGCTCCGGAACCCGCGCTTCGGCTTGTCGAGCGCGTCCAGCACGTCGCCGGGAGCGCGCGGCGGGCCCCACCGCCGGCTCGCGGGCCACGCGCCGTCGCCGGGCCCGGCCCGGTCGCCGTCGATGTGCAGCGTCGCGCCCCACCCGCGCCGCGGGAGCTCCTTGAGGAGCGGCGCGAGCCACCGCTCGAACGCCCCCGCGTCGAGCTCCTCCAGGATCAGCGTGATCGCGTCGCGCCGCGACTCGGTCGCGACGAGCGCGCGGGGCAGCACCTTGCGCACGCCCTCCCACGCCGCGCGCGCCTCGCCCGCGAGCCCGCGCACCTCCTCGCCCTCGAGCAGCGCCATCAGGGCGAGCTCCTCGACGCCGTGCATCTCCTCCTGCGCGCGCTCGAGCTGCCCCCACAGCTCGCTCAGCCGGTGGTGCTCGGCCTGCAGCGCCGCGGCGTCGATCTCCTTTCGCCGATCGCGCGACGGTCCGCTCGCGAGGCTCAGCTGCGTCAGCAGGAAGTCGATCTGCTCCTTGAGCTGCTCGAGCGGCCCGAGGCCCATCCACCGGTCCACCTCGCGCCGGAGCTCGCCGACCTGCTCGACGCCGAACGCCTGCTGCGCGGCCTTCGCCGCGCGCCGCCGCCGCGCCGCGAGGCGGAGCGCGGGCGTCTCGGCGCGGGCGACCACGGCGCCGTCGGCGGGCGCCGCCGCTTCAGGCTCGCCCGCCTCGGTCACCCACACCGTGAGATCCCGCGCGTCGCCCCCGAGCCTCGCGAGCAGCCGCGCGAGCGGCGCCGCGAGGTGCTCCTCGACGTGGCGCCGCAGCGCCCGCGCCCCGTACGCCGGCGCGTGGCCGTCCTCGGCGAGCCGCGCGAGCGCCCGCTCCGACACCTCGAGCGCGACGCCCGCCTCGGACAGCCCGCGGCGCTGGGCGAGGCGCTGCGCCGTGAGGCGCGCGACCTCGGCGAGCTCCGCCCGGGTCAGCGCCCGGAAGGGCACCACGCGATCGATGCGGTTCACGAACTCCTGCCGGAACGCGCCCGCGACGACGCGCTGGTAGTGCGCCTCGTCCAGCGCGGCCTGCTCCTCCGGCCGCTCCGCGCCTCGCTCGCCGGCGAACCCCGCCCGCGCGCGCCGCTCCGCCGCGCCGAGGTTCGACGTCATGATCACGATCGCGTTGTGGAAGTACGCCGTCCTGCCGCGCGCGTCCGACAGGCGCCCCTCGCCGAGCACCTGCAGCAGGAGATCGAACACGGCCCGGTGGGCCTTCTCGATCTCGTCGAGCAGGAGCACGCAGAACGGCTGCTCGCGCACGCGTTGCGTGAGCAGCCCGCCCGCGCCGTCGGTCCCGCGGATCAGGCGATCGGCCGCGCCCTCGCTCGAGAACTCGCTCATGTCGAACCGCGAGAGCCGATCGGGCGAGCCGAAGAGCAGCCCGGCGAGCGCGCGGGCGAGCTCTGTCTTGCCGACGCCCGTCGGCCCCACGAAGAGGAACGCCGCGAGCGGCTTGTCCGGCGGCGAGAGCCCCGCCTTCACCACGGCGATCGTCTCGGCGAGCGCGCGCACCGCGCGCTCCTGCCCGACCACGCTCGCGCCGAGGTCGCGCGCCACGCGGTCGACGCGGAGCGGGAGATCGTCGCGCAGCAGGAACGCCGGCATCCCGGTGCGCATCGAGAACAGCTCGTGGAGATCGCTCCGCCCGAGCGTGACCGGCTCCCCCTGCGCGGTCCGCTCCCGCTCGTGCACGGCGCGCAGGTCCTCGTAGAGGCGGACCGCCTTGCCCGGGAAGGCGCTGTAGGGCAGGTAGCGCTCCGCGAGATCGACGAGCGCCGTCAGCGCGTCGCCCGCGACCGCGGGGCGGTGCGGCTCGACGCGGCCGTCGCGCTCGGCGCGCGCGGCGAGCGCCTTCCGGGTGCTCCCGGCCGAGAGCGGATCGATCCGGATGCGGCTCAGGCCCGCGAAGAACGCCCAGTGCCGCCCCTCGAGCGCGTCGAGCCGGTCGTCCCGGAGCTCGCACAGGACGCGCACCCGCCCCTCGTCGAGGTAGGGCCGCATCGCGCCGGCCAGGTCCACGTGCCCCCCGTCGACGCGCTCGGCCAGGAGGTCGTCGAGGTTCTCGAAGTAGAGCACCGCGTCGAGCGCGGCGGCGGCCTCCATCACGCCGTGGATGCGCTCCTGCCACTGCCCGAGCCCGCTCATGCCCGCGATGAGCTGCGCGCCCGACGTCGCGTAGACGAGCCGCGTCTGGCGGGCGACGTACGCCAGCGCGAGCGCGGTCTTCCCGGCGTGCTCCGGGCCCACGAGCAGCACGCCGAGGCGCTCCTCGCCGTCGAGCAGCGCGGCGAGGCGCGCGAGCTCCGCGTCGCGGCAGGTGAGCGGCGGCGTCGCGAGCGGGCTCCGCTGCGCCGCCACGTGGAGCGGCGTCGCCACCGCGACGAGCGTCTCGACGGCCTTCTTCCGCCGCGCGCGCTCCACGATCGAGGCGCCGCGCGGCCCGTGTCCGCCCGCGCGCTCGGGCTCGGGCAGCGGCGCGTGGAGCACCTCCAGGCGGTGCGCGCTCCCGGGCAGGAGCCCCAGGTGCTCCCACGTCGACAGGACCTGCGACGCGAGCAGCCGGCGCACCTCGTGCCGGATCGCCGCCTCGATCGGCTCGCCCGCCTCCACGTAGAACGCGTGCCCGAGGCTCGGCACGAGCACCCACGCGTCGCTGTCGCCGCGCTCCGCCGCCGGCGTCTCCGTCTGCCCGCGCGCGTCCAACTCGCCGGCCGGCACGACGACGCAGGGGAAGCTCACCGGCACCTCGTTCCGCAGCTTGCGCGGCAAGTCGTCGCGCGGGACGGGGACGCTCACGGAGAGGAGCCCTGTCCCTTGCGGGAACGAGAGCCGGGAGACCGCCTCGGGCCGGGCGCGCGCGGCGTGCTCGCGCAGGAAGAGCTGCTGCTCGACGAGGACGTCCTCGTCGCGGCCGAAGCTCGCGACGTCCGGCGCCGCGACGGGGAAGGCGAGGCACGCGCCGTCGAAGCGCTCGCGCACGAAGACGAGCGCCCTGGCGGTGCGCCCCTCGCTCGCGTCGCGAGCCCCTTCCGCGGACGCGCCCGCTCCGTCCTCTGGAGCGGGCGCGGATCGCCCGTCGTCGCTGGAGCTCGTGCTCATCCGAGAGGGCGGAGCAGAGCCGATCCGCCCTCCCGGCGCAATCAGGTGATCCGCGTGATCCGCGTGATCAGCTCACGTCGGGTCGGCCTTGGGCGTGGTCGGCCCGCTCGGGGGCAGCTCGGGCTGCTTGATGTAGTCGGTCGGGAGATCGCCGGTGAGCGACTTGAGGAACGCGACGATCGCCTTCACCTCTTCGGGCTTGGCCTCCACGCCGAGCTGGTGCCACGCCATCTTGGTCACCGTCTCGTCGAGCGTCGCGATGGAGCCGTCGTGGAAGTACGGGAAGGTCTTCTCGACGTTCCTGAGGCTCGGGACGCGGAAGAAGAACTTGTCCTTCTCGTCCTTCGTGTGGTCGAAGCGCCCGTTGTCCTTGAGGCCGGGGAACTCCTTCACGAGGCCGAGCTTCTGGAACGTCGAGCCGCCGACGGCGACGCCCGTGTGGCAGGTCGGGCACCCGAGCGAGATGAACTTGTGGAACCCGACCTTCTCCTCGGTGGTAAGGGCCTTGTCGTCGCCGCCCAGGAACTTGTCGAAGCGCGACGGCGTGACCAGGCCGCGCTCGAACGCGCCGATCGCCTTGGCCATGTTGTCGTAGGTGATCGGCTCCTTGTCGTCGGGGAAGGCCGTCTTGAAGAGCTTCACGTACTCGGGGATCGACTTCAGCGTCGTGATGACCCGCTTCTCGTCCGGCATGGCCATCTCGACGGGGTTCAGGATAGGCCCTTTGGCCTGGTCCTCGAGCGTGGCCGCCCGGCCGTCCCAGAACTGGGCGACGTGGGGGCCCGCGTTGTACGCAGAGGGCGAGTTGCGGCCGCCGAGCTGGCCCTTGTGCCCGGAGGAGAACTGCTTGTTGTCGACGCCGTAGCTCGAGAGGCCATGACACGAGTTGCAGGAGATATCGTGGTTCTTCGAGAGGCGCGTCTCGTACCACAGCATCCTTCCCAGGGTCACCTTGTCATCGGTGATCGTGTTCTTGTCAGTCTCGAATTTTGCGGGCAGGACCTTGAAGGACTTGACGTCCTTCGGATCGAAGACGAGCGGCTTCACGTCGCTTGTCGCCGCGGCGGTCGCGGCGGGCTTCGCCGTGTTCGAGGCCGGGGCGGCCTTGTGCTCGTACTCCGCGGATCGTTCGCAGGCGCCCAGCCCGGCGGCGATGAAGAGCACACTGATGAGAGATGAGGGCCAACGCATGAGGTCTCCTGGCTCGTGAGGACGCCGTCCACGGTATGAGAGAGCCGCCGTGGACGTCAACGCGCGCCGCGGCCGCCCCGTCGCCGCGCTCGCCGGCCAAGGCGCGGTGCTGGCGGCGGTCGCGGGGGACGCCCCCGGGGTGATGCGTGTTACCGGCCGGTTGCGACTCGTGGTCTCGAAGGTAGCGCAATGAATGTCGAGGTGCCTCCTGCGCGCCTATCTCCTCCGAGGTGCGCTTCTCCGTTTCGCCCGATTTCTCGAGGTGTTGCGCCGCGCGCTCGCGCGGCCTGCGGGGTGTAGCGGGCGAGCTGCGGTAGGGCGGAAGCGCGGAAACGCCGGAGGGCGGAAGCGTGGCGGCGCGGAAACGCCGGAGGGCGGAAGCGTGGAAGCGCGGAAACGCCGGAGGGCGGAAGCGCGGGAGCGTGGACGATGCGAGGCCGGTCGGCGAGGGGGCCCTTGCGCGCCCGGGGGGCGCCGGGCAACCCTGTCGGCCGTGCAATCGCCGATCGACAGCGGGGTCGTGCTCATCACCGGCGCGTCGTCGGGCATCGGCCGCGCGCTGGCGCACGAGATCGCCCAGCGCGCCCGGGCGCTCGTGCTGGTCGCGCGCCGCAAGGAGCGCCTGGAGGCGCTGCGGGCCGATCTCGCCGCGGCGCGGCCGGCGCTCGCCGTGCTCGCCTTCGGCTGCGATGTCACCGATCGGGCGGCGGTCGACGCGATGCTGCTCGCCGTCGAGGCCGAGGTCGGGGGGGTCGACGTCCTCGTCAACAACGCCGGCTTCGGTGACATCGGCGTGTTCGATCTCTCCGCGTGGTCGCGCACCGAGCAGATGATCGCGCTGAACGTGACGAGCCTCGCGTACCTCACGCACCGGCTCGTCGGCCCGATGGTGTCGCGCGGGCGCGGCGCGATCGCGAACGTGAGCTCCGGCTTCGGGCTGACGTTCGGGCCCGGGATGGCCTCGTACGTCGGCACGAAGCACTTCGTCACGAGCTTTACCGAAGCGCTCCGCCTCGATCTCGCCGGCACCGGCGTGCGGGTGACGCAGGTCTGTCCGGGGCCCGTGCGGACCGAGTTCAACGAGGTGGCCGGCAACTTCACGGGCCTCGAGCCTCCCGCGCTCCTGTCGATCTCCCCGGAGCGCTGCGCGCGCGCGCTGGTCCGCGCGGTGGACCGCGGCCTCGCGCTCGTGGTGCCCGGGGTGGTGGCGTGGCTCGTCATCCATCTCGGCGTCATCTGCCCGCGGTGGCTGCTCCGGCTCGCCTACTGGCCGATCGCGCGCGTGCTGCGGAAGAAGCAGCTCGCGGTGCGCGACGCTCCGGCGCCGCCCTGAGCCCGCGTCTCGGCGGCCACGGTCGCCGAGGCGGCGCGCGCGCTCTCGTGGCGCAGGACCTGGGCGCCGTGGCGAGAGCTGCGGACCAGAAGGTTCATCTGCGGCCTTGTCCGCCCTCGTGGTAGCGTCAGGCTCCTCTCGTCGAGCTCTTGAGGAGAACCACGGATGAAGAAATATCGGTGTCTGGTCTGCGGATTCGTCTATGACCCGGCGGTCGGTGACCCCGACACAGGCGTTGCGCCGGGGACCTCGTTCGAGGACCTGCCTGACTCCTGGATGTGCCCGGAGTGCGGCGCGACCAAGGCCGATTTCGAGGCGATCGACGAGTGAGCGATCCGAGCCTCCGCGCCGCCTCGGCGAGCCTCGCGCCGCGGACAGCGCGGAGGCGCCGGCGGCGTGAGCACATCGGCCGCGCGGTCTCCGCGCACCGATGTGCTCCTCGGATCGCGCCGCGCGCCGCCCCGGTGGACGCTCCACCTCATCCACCGCGGATGGGCCTGGCGCACGCGGCCGGGTGAGCGCCATCCGCAGCCGCGCGGGCGCTCGGCGCAGCGAGGCACAGGGCGACGTCGAGGAACGCCGCGGCGGGCGCTCAGCGCAGCGCGCCGCGACCTGCCCCCCGTGCTGATGGGACCTCCCCTGCGGACGCCCGAGCGGTGTGCGTCACTGCGTAACCGCATGAGCTCGCACGCTCACCATGGCCCGCGTCTCACACGGCCGTACGCTCGCGAGGGAGCAGCGATGGCGTGGAGGATGAAGAAGAACGGCTAAGAAAGAGAATGAAACTGCTTCGAGGGTGGACCTGACAGGGATCGAACCTGCGACCTCTAGAGTGCGATTCTAGCGCTCTCCCAACTGAGCTACAGGCCCTCGCTTTCGAGAGCGCGGACTCTACTCGCCGGGGCGCCGCTGTCAAGCATAGATCGCGGTTTTCTCTCCCTCGCCCGCCCGTCGTTCGGCGCCATGCTGGGCGTCCCCCCCTGGGCTCCCTTTGCTTCCGCTGGTTCCCCTGCTTCCCCCCGCTGTGGTTCCTCCTGGTACCTCGTCGCCCAAGGACGAATTTGTGGTGGCGAAGTGGCGCGATCCGTGCGAGCCGCTGGAATTCCGTCGGGACGTGATGGATCGCACCCCTTCGAAGGCAGGGGCCCAACCGGCAAGCCTGGGGCGTGGAGAGCTCGCGACGGCCGCCTCGTCGCCTCGGGCCGCCATGGCTGCCGAGCTTGCCGGCATCCTGAGCCGCGCCGTCGTCCTCGGGGATGACGAGGCGGCCCGGGTCGTTCACGGAGCGATCGGTCGGCTTCTCGGGCTGCCGGCAGCACCGTAGGAGCAACCAAGTGTTTGCGCCTCATGCGAAGCGCCGGAGCGCCGGGGGTGCCCAGGCCAGAGCGGACTCGGTGCACTGGCGATCTAGGTACGGGAGCGGCCCTCGCGGAGAAGGCGGGCAGGACGCCAGCCCTGGAGCGTAAGGGAGCGCCTGCGCGGGCGTGCCGCCCGATCAGGAGATCGACGGGGCGGGCTCCGGTCGATCTGTCTTACGCGCTCGGGGTTGAGATTGTCATCTTGCCGAGCTGCTCCTTGAGAAATGCCTCGTAGCTCTGCCTGCGGGGCGCAGCCCCCTTGGGAAGGCAGGAGGGGAGCGTCTCGAACACCGCATCATAGTTGGGGTTGCCAAAGTACACGACGCTCAGCCGCTCGCTGCCCGCACGCTCCCTGGGCGTCACGACCTGGTGCCTCGTGGCCTTGAGGCGACCGTTGCTGATGAACTCCATCATGTCGCCGATGTTGACGATGAAGCAGCCAGGCCTTGCAGGCACCGGGTGCCAACTGCCCTCATGCTTTATCTCGAGTGCGTGCTCTCCGTTTGCCATCTCGCCGGGGCTGAGGATGGTCAACATATTCGGATCGGCGTGCTCGGCCAGGCGCCTGACTGCATTATTGCAGTGCTCGGGCGCGGGCTCCGGGTAGTAGACGCCGGTCAAAGCGCTACAGTGCTTGGAGAAGAACGGCTTCCAGAAGTTCGGCGGCAGGTCAGCGGCAAGGCCGATGAGGTTCGTGATGTGGTTGAAAAGCCTCTCCATCGCTGCATAGTAGTCAAATACGGCCTCCTGGAGACCGGGCGCCGTCTCCTCGGGCGGCCAGATGTTCTCCGGGACTATGAAGTTGGCGAAGTCCGCCTGATAGTACGGGTCCGTGGCGCGCGCTTCTCTCGAGACCTCGCGGCCAAAGCTCAATCGCTCGCATAGATCGGCCGTATCGGATTTCTCGCCGTAGACGGCGCTGAAGTTGATCTCCGTGAGGCCGGTGTATCCCCGCATGGGGGTCCCTTTGGCCTTCAACTTGTCGGAGACAGGCTTCCGAAAGAAGCCGAGCAGCTTGTCGCGAACCTCTGCGACGAGGCTCTCTGGCACGCCGTGGTTGCAGATGCAGAAAAAGCCAAGCTTCTGCAGAGCCGACCAGATCTCTTTTGCTGCCCGCTGGCTAGCTTCGGGCTCGTTGCTCCCCGTAGCTCCCAAGTCGATGATAGGCAGGTCAACTCGATTCATGATATCTCCCATGGGACGGCACGTTCATGGGATCCGAAATCGCTGTCTCAATCGTTTGGTACGATCATTCGACTTTGCGGCCGTCTTTGAGAAAGTAAAGATTGTCGACGGGCGCGCTTAGCATGCTGCGCGTACGTTGTCAACGTGCCAGGGGACAGTGGGTGGCCCTACGGTGCCGAAGAGCCGGATGTGAACAGCACTCATCCGGTTCTGTGAGAGGCGCCCCCCTGGCAACGGGGGGCGCCTACCCGATAGGACGTCTCAGGCGAGTTCTGCCCGTCCCCTCCCCGTGCCACGAGCAAAATCCCTGGGGGCCGGACGGCTCGGCGCTACCCCACACGCAACTAGGGAAGGATTGGGGCGATGAGGTACTAGTTGGCAGGGCTCGGCGGCTCCGCGGGCGCGCCGGGCGCCGGCGGAGGCTCCGCCTGCGCGCGCGCCTGGGCCTTCGGGTTCTGGAAGATGAAGAGCTTCTCGCGCTCCTCCCCGTAGCTCTCCGTGCTGCCCCACTTCGGGTTCCAGTCCTTCACCCAGTACACCTCCCCGGAGACGATCGCGTCCTCGGGCCGGCCCGTGCGCTCCGGGTAGCGGTAGATGTACTCCTTCATCGCGTCCCGGTACGAGGTGTTCGCCGGCAGCTTGATGCGGGCGAAGTAGTCGCACCAGATCTGGGTGTACGCGAAGCTCTTCGCGTGCAGGAGGTCGAAGTTCGGCGGCTCGCCGGTGAAGGGGTTGATGTGGCGGCCGTCGACCGTGATGGCGTCGACGACGATCGTCCCGTCGTCCATCACGGGGTTCGGCGAGAACATGAACCAGCCCTGGAGGAACCGGAGCTTCTGCGAGAGGACGCGCGTCGGCTCGGGGTGAGGCACCTTCCAGCGGTTCTTGATGACCCAGAGCTCGACCGCCGCCTGGTTGACCGCGCCGACGAACATCACGAGCACGGCGACCTCGCGAAACGTCGCGAGCACCTTCCGGCCGGCCAGCCGGAGCGGCGCCGGCGGGGGCGCGATCTCCGAGCGCTCCGGGATCCGCGCGCCGAGCGCCCGGCCCAGGCTGCGGCGGTGCGCCGCCGCCATCGCCGCGGTCGCCGCGTCGCGCACGAGCGGCAGGCGGAGCACCCACGCCACGGCGGGGCCGAGCGGGATCGCCGCGACGATGTCGGCGAGCGCCGCGGCCCCCTCGGCCGCCTCGCCGCCCGGACGTCGCACCGAGAGCCCGTGGGCCGCGGAGCTCGACGCCTCGAAGGTGAGCAGACCGAACCGGTCCATCCGCTTCAGCACGCGGCAGGCGAGCACGGCGCCCGGCGAGCGCGGGTCGAACAGCACCACGCGGGCCCGGTGCATGCGCCGCATCGTGCGCGCGGCGATCTCCCAGTCCTCGCGGCCGATGAGGAGCGTGGAGAACACGCAGAGCGCCCACGCGAACGGGCCCAGCACGAACGTCATGCCGAACCCGATGTGGAGCACGTTCATCATCACCAGCACGAGCCGCCGCGCCCACACCCGGCCGAGGGGCGACAGCAGGCACACCGGGATGGCCGCCTCGAACGAGATCACCATCTTCGTCATGAAGAGGATGAGGAAGTTCGGCGCGTAGTCGCGGATGTCCGCCACGATCGGCGTCACCATCCGGTCGACGTAGAGCACGAAGTGGATCGCGGTCCCGTTCTTCCAGGCGGGGCCGGTCTTGTGCACCACGTTGAAGAAATAGATCGCCGAGAGCTGGATCAGCAGGACGGGCCCGAGGACCGTCACGTAGGCGTCCGGCTTCCGGGGGTCGTCGAGCGCGGAGCGGTCGTTCAGATCGTCCGCGGTCCGCTCGCGGCTCCGCTTCAGCGACGCGAGGAGCGCGTCGACGGAGAAGCGATCGCCCATCGGCAGGAAGCACGTCCAGAGCAGCAGCAGGTTGTGGACGACGTAGCCGCCGTTCTCGATGAGCAGGACGCGCCCGTTCATGCTCGTGACGAACACGAGCGAGAGCACCTGCATGAGCTTCGTCTTCCAGCCGATGAGCAGGCAGACGTAGGTGGCGAAGATCACGGCCCAGAGGACCCAGAGCTCGCCCGGCGTGGAGAAGGCGTTGACGAGCGAGAAGTTCCCGCCGCCCTGCGGGCGCCAGAGGTTCACGTGGTTCGGCAGGACGCCGATGTCCGCGAACATGTCGGACCACGCCCAGCTGCGGCGGAACAGGTCGCCGATCAGGAAGAAGCCGAGCAGGATGCGCGTGAAGCCGAGCGTCCGCCGGTCGAACGTGAAGAAGCTGTCCCGGAGGATGTCCCACATCGAGGGCCCGCGCGGCCGCGGAGGCGGCTCCGGCGCCGCGCCGTCTTCCTCGTCGTGCTCGCCCTCCGCGGCGCCATCGTCCTCCGCGGCGTCGTCGCGCTGCGCCTCGCGCGCTGCGCCGTCGCCCGCGCGCGCGCCCTTGCCGGAGCCTCTCGCGGCGGCGGCCTCCGGGCCTGCTTCGTGGCTCTCGCCGGGGTCCTCGTTCCGGAGCGCGCCCTCGGGCCCACCCTCGTCGCGATCGTCTTTTGCGTTCATAAGGCGTCGAGATCGATGCTGCGCGAGCGGAGCGCTCGCCGTTCCCATCCCCTACCTACCGCAACCGCGCGGGCGCCGCACGAGGCGACCAGGAGCGCGACGCGCGAGCGCGCCGGGTCACGCCCTGTGGGCAGGATCGCGACCGCACGGCGCGCTTGATGCGCGCGGCGCGGGACGGTAACGAGGAGGGCGACGTGCCCCCGATGTCCAACGCGCCCGACGCGCCCGACGCGCCCGACGCGCCCGACGCTGAAGAGCGCCTCGCGCTCGCGAGCTGCGCCTTCGTGGCCGGCTGCATCCTGCTCGCGCCGCGCGAGTGGATCTCGGCGGGGCTTTCGCTCGCGCTCGCTGCGGCGCTCTTCGGGTGGCACCTCCGGCGGCGCGCCGCGGCCCCGAAGGGAGGGCCGGCGGCGCTCGCGCAGGGCGCCCGCGGCGCTCAGGGCGCGCCGGGTGAGGAGCCGCGGGCGCCAGCCTGAACGCGCAGCGGAGGGCGCCCGAAGCGGGCGCGCACGCGGTCGGCGACGGCGCGCACCCGCGGCGCCCCGAGGAACCGCCGCTCCAGGCGCCGCTTGCCGGGGATGTCGAGGAGCATCACGCCGATCAGGATCACCAGCGCGCCCGGACCGGGGACGCCGGGCAGCGACAGCAGGATCCCGAGCGTGACGGCCATCACGCCGAGCAGGTTCTTTCCGACGCGCGCCGCCATGCGCACCCAGGCCGGACGCCCTTCCAGGAAGGGCGCCTCCTCCTGCCTCTCCAGGTAGTCCTCGGGCAGCCGAACGAGCACGACAGCGACGAGCGCCATGCCCGCGATGAAGCTGGCGAGGCACACGCCCACGCCGATGGCGAGCTGCTCGCGGTGCGCCTCGACGAACGCGAGCGCTGCTCGGGCGGCATCCGTCATCGATGAGGCGGGTAACATACGGCGGGGAGGCAGGGAGCATACGGCGCGCGGCCGGCTCGGGCGAGGTGGGCCAGGCAGCTCAGGGGACGAGCACGGTGCCGATCGAGCCGGGCTCGCTCGCCTCGCGCGCGAGATCGCCGGGCTTGAGCCGCCCCAGGATGTGGATGCGGCGGACCCCTTCGGCGAGCGCGGCGAACGACTCCTCGAGCTTCGGGATCATCCCGCGCGTGACGGCGCCGCTCGCGATGAGGGCGCGCCCTTCGGCGACCGTGAGGCTCGGGATGCGCGAGGCGGGATCGGAGACGTCGCGCAGCACGCCCGGCACGTCGCTGACGAGGAAGAGCCCCGCAGCGCCGAGCTCGATGGCGACCCGGTTGGCGACCGTGTCGGCGTTGATGTTGTACGCCTGCCCGTCCGCGCCGGCCCCGAGGCAGGCGAGGACGGGCAAGTAGCCGCCGCTCCCGAGCAGCTCGAGCAGCCCGCGATCGACGCCCGTGATGTCGCCGACGAGGCCGAGGTCCACCGGCTCGGGCCCGGCGCCGGCGTAGACCTGCGGCGGCCGCTTGACCGCCGAGAGAGCGGGCCCGCTCGCGCCGTGGAGCCCCACCGGCCTCGCGCCCGCGGCGACGAGCGCGGCGCAGAGGTCGACGTTGAGCTTCCCGGCGACGACCATCTTCATGACGTCGAGCGTGTCCGCGTCGGTGACGCGCTGACCGGCGACCTGCCGGACGGGGATGCCGAGGCGCTCCTGCAGCCGGGTGGCCTGCGCGCCGCCGCCGTGGACGACGATCGCGCGCGCGCCCGCGCGGGTGAGCGCCGCGAGGTCGCTGGAGAGGATGGCGAGGGCAGGGCCGCCCACGACCTCGCCGCCGAGCTTGATGACGAGCGGGCCCGTCGCCGTGGTCACGGGTGCCTCCGCGCTGCTCTGGGACATTTCATGAGGGGCACACGTACCACTTCTGCTGCGGCCAGGGCAGAGGTCGCCGGCGCGCGGGGTGGTGGCGGCGTGGTGGCGGCGTGGTGGCGGGGTGGCAGCGCGAGCGGGCGCCGGCGACCTCGCGCGGGGCGGCGCTCGGCCTTCGGTGGCTTCCGTGGCATGCTGGCGCCGTGATCCAGGCCCTCCGACAGGCGCTGTCCAGCCGCGCGGAGCCGATGCTCGCGCTCCTCGAGCGGCTGGTGAACCTCAACTCGTTCACGGACAACCCGCGCGGCGGCGACGCCGTGGGCGAGGTCCTGGCCAACGAGCTCTCGACGATCCCCGGCCTGTGCGTGCGGCGGTTCGCGAGCGCGCGCTACGCGGCGCACTGGGTGGCGGAGAGCGAGGCGGCCAAGGCGTCGCCGGCGGGGCACGTCGCCCTCGTCGGGCACCTCGACACGGTGTTCCCCCCGGGGGTCTTCGAGGGCTTCCGCCTGGACGGGGAGCTCGCGCGCGGGCCCGGCGTGCTCGACATGAAGGGCGGGCTCGTGGTGGTGATCGAGGCGCTCAGGGTGCTCGAGCGGATCGGCGCGCTGCCGGCGATCCCGGTGCGGTTCGCGATCGTGGCGGACGAGGAGGTCGGGTCGCCCGAGGGGCGCCCGCTGCTGCAGCGCGAGCTCGCGGGCGCCGCGTGCGCGCTCGTGTTCGAGGCGGGGCGCGAGGGGGACCGGATCATCACCGCGCGCAAGGGCACGGGGGGCGCGACGGTGACGGCCACGGGCAAGGCGGCGCACGCCGGCAACGCGCACCGGCAGGGCGCGAACGCCATCTGGGCGCTCGCGCGCTTCGTCGACCGGGCGCAGCAGCTCACCGACTACGGGCGGGGGGTGACCGTCAACGTCGGCAAGGTGAGCGGAGGGCAGGGCAGGAACACGGTGCCCGACGCGGCGGAGGCGCAGGTCGACCTCCGCTTCGTGAGCCGCGCGGACGGCGAGGCGATGCTGGCGGCGCTCGCCGCGGCGGCGCGCGAGGCGGCCGCCGAGGTGCCCGGCACCGCCGTGCAGGTCGACGGCGAGATCGCGCGGTCGCCGCTCGCGCGGACCGACGCGAGCGCGGCGCTCTGCCGTGAGTACGCGGCCTGCGCGCGGGCGGCGGGGCTCGGCGACGCCGAGGCGCCCCTCCTCGGCGGCGGATCCGACGCCAGCTCGACGGCCGAGATCGGGATCCCGTCCATCGACGGGCTGGGGCCGCGGGGGAGCGGCTTCCACACGAAGGACGAGCTCGTCGAGGTGGGCACGCTGGTCCCCAAGGCGGAGGCGCTGGCGGCGTTCCTGCTGGGCCGGCGCGCCTGAGGGGCTGACGGGCGGCGCGCGCGACTCCGACGCTCGCCTGCCGCGGGCTGCTACGTGCGACCCCAGTGGATCACCTGGGCGGCTGCCTCGGGCCGCGGCTGTAAGGGATCCCCTTGCTGCGATGACGCGAACCCGCGAGAATGTATTTATGGCAAGTGGGGCTGCTTACACATTGACGGGCGTCATCCACGAATCCTCGGCGACGACGGTCTACCGGGGAGTTCGAGAGAGCGACCGCTCCCCGGTGGCGATCAAGCGGCTCAAGAGCGAGCGCCCGCTGCCGGTCGAGATCGCGAAGCTCAAGTACGAATACGCCATCGCCCGAGACCTCGCGCTGCCGGGCGTCGTGAGGGTCTATGGGATCGAGATGGTGGGGAGCGGCCTGGCGCTCATCATGGAGGACGCGGGCGAGCGGCCGCTCAACGAGATCATCGGCGCGAGCAAGCTGAAGCTGGAGGACGCGCTCCGAATCGCGATCTCGATCGCCGACGCCCTGGAGTCCATCCATCGACGAGGCGTCACTCACATGGATGTCAAGCCGCACAACATCCTCGTCAACGCGGAGACGCTGGAGGCGAAGCTGACGGATTTCGGCAGCGCGACGCGCCTGTCGCAGGAAGCCCACAAAGCGAACCGCTTCGCGTCCTTCGAGGGGACCCTGGCCTACATGTCGCCGGAGCAGAGCGGGCGGCTGAACGTCGTCATCGATCGCCGCACGGACCTCTACTCCCTGGGCGTCACCCTGTACGAGATGGTGACGGGCGTCCTCCCCTTCCGGACGACGGACCTCATGGACCTCGTGCACAGCCACATCGCGCGGACCCCGCCGGCGCCGCAGACCGTATCGCCCGCGGTGCCGAGCGCCGTCTCCGACATCGTGATGAAGCTCCTCGCCAAGAGCCCCGACGACAGGTACCAGAGCGCCCACGGGCTCAAGGTCGACCTGGAAGAGTGCTCGTCGCAGCTCTCGTCCAAGGGGAAGATCGAGCCGTTCCCCGCCGGCCGATACGACTACATCGATGAGCTGCGGGCGCCTCAGAAGCTCTACGGCCGGGAGACCGAGGTCGCGCTCCTCTCCGACGCGTGGGTCCGCACGAGGCAGGGCGGGAGCGAATCCGTCCTGGTCTCCGGTTACTCCGGGATCGGCAAGTCGGTCCTCGTGAACGAGCTCCAGAAGAGCGTCGTTCGTGAGAGAGGGTATTTCGCGACCGGCAAGTTCGACCAGCTCAACCGGACCACGCCGTACGCGGCCGTCGCGCACGTCTACCAGGAGCTCATCCGCAACATCATGGCGGAGTCTGCCGAGGCGCTGGGGCAGTGGAAGCGCAGGCTGGCGGCGGCGGTCGGCTCGAACGGGCAGCTCCTCATCGACCTGATACCGGAGCTCGAGCTCCTGATCGGCCCTCAGCCGGCCGTCCAGGCGCTCGGCCCCACCGAGTCGCAGGCGCGGTTCCAGCTGACGCTCCAGAACTTCTGCCGCGCCTTCCCCTCCAAGGAGCGCCCCCTGGTCCTCTTCTTCGATGACCTGCAGTGGGCGGACGCGGCGTCGCTCAAGTTCCTCCAGACCATCGCGGCCGAGGCGCGGATCCCCTACATGCTCATGATCGGCGCGTACCGCGACAACGAGGTCGACGCGAGCCACCTGTTCTCCGTGGTCCTCGGGGAGCTCCGCAAGAAGGCGGCGGCGGTGAGCGAGCTGACGCTCAAGCCGCTCGCCTTCGCCGACGTGAACCAGCTCGTCGCCGACACGCTGAGCTGCGATCCTCACCGCGCGGAGCCCTTCGCGAGGCTCATCTTCGACAAGACCCGGGGCAACCCGTTCTTCATGAGCCAGCTCATGAAGAGCCTGCACGCCGAGAGGCTCCTCTCGTTCGACCCCGTCGGCTTCTCGTGGACATGGGACCTCGATCGCATCCGCGAGGCGAAGGCCTCGGAGAACGTGATCGAGCTCATGGTGGGCAAGATGCGCCGGCTGCCCGAGCGCGCCCAGCGTATCCTCTCCCTCGCGGCGTGCGTCGGCCACCAGTTCGATCTGACGACGCTGGCGATCGTGACGAGGCGGTCGCGCCTGGAGGCGGCCCGCGAGCTCTGGGGCGTGCTCCGCGAGGGCTTCATCCTCCCCGTGGACGCGGAGTCCAGGTTCTTCGATATCGCCATGGACGGTGAGCTCGCCGTCGCAGAGGACGGCTCCGGCGAGGAGCTCAACGTCTCTTACAGGTTCTTGCACGATCGCGTGCAGCAGGCCGCCTACGCGCTCATGGACGACGCGGACAAGCAGGCGGCGCACCTCCAGATCGGGCGGCTGATGCTGGAGGACAGCAGGCGAGATCAGTCCGAGGCCGAGCTGTTCGACATCGTGGGCCACATGAACAGGGGCGTCGCCCTGATCACGGACGAGCGCGAGAAGCGGGCGCTCTCGCGGCTGAACCTCGACGCCGGCAAGCGGGCGAAGATGGGGGCGGCCTATGACGCCGCCGTCCATTACCTCGAGATCGGGACATCGCTGCTCGACGCGGAGAGCTGGAAGAGCGAGTACGAGCTCGCGTTCGGGCTCCACGCCGAGCTCGCGGAGTGCAGGTGCCTGAGCGGCGGCTTCGAGGCGGCCGAGCCGCTGTTCGACGTCCTCGCGACCCAGGCGAAGAGCACGCTGGATCGCGCGAAGGTCTGCGTGCTGCGCATGACCTTCTACCTGATGCTCGGCCAGATCAACCGGGTGATAGACCAGGCGCTGGAAGCGCTCGGGCTCCTCGGGGTCGAGCTCCCGCAGGCCGCCGAGGAGCGCGAGGTGATGCTGCGCGCGGAGCTCGCCGCCTTGCGCGCGAGCCTGGAGGGGCGCGCGATCGCCGATCTCATCGACCTGCCGCTGGCCTCCAGCGCGGAGACACAGATGACCCTGGGCCTCCTGGGCGAGCTGGCGACGCCGGCGAACGCCGTGGATCCGACCCTCGCCTTGCTCGTGGTGATCAAGCAGATCAACCTGTCGATAAAGTACGGCAACTCGGCCACGTCCGCCCTGGGGTACGTCTCGTTCGGCAGCATGCTAGGGAACGATCTGCCCCTGTTCCGGGACAACCCTCAGCGATACGAGGAAGGGTACGAGTTCGCGAAGCTCGGGATCGCGCTCAACGAGAAGTTCAACAACGTTCGCCTCACCTGCAAGCTGCTGATCTACTTCGCGGCGACACTCCATCTGTTCGAGCATCTCTCGGCGACGATCGACTGCTTCGGGCGTTCCCGCCAGGCCGGGCTGGCGAGCGGCGACCTGGTCTATGCGTCGTATTGCTGCATGCACATCGCGGCGGCGAAGCTGAACCTCGGTGACGATCTGGACGCGCTCGCGGACGAGATCGAGCAGAACCTCGCGCTCGTGCGGCGGATCGGCGACCTGACCACGATCCACGCCCTGGTCTGCGCGAAGCAGGTGGTCGCGAACCTCACGGGTCGAACCGAAGGGGGGCACTCCCTGAGCGGCGGGGCGTTCGACGAGGCCGAGTTCACGAGGTCGATCGAGGGGCCGGAGCTCGGCTACGTGGCCAGCTGGTACAGCGCCTTCAAGCTCCAGCTGAGCTACCTCCACGGGGACTACGCGTCCGCGCGCTCGTTCCTGGCCACGGCCGAGCGGCAGAGCGTGGGGTGGACGACCCACGCCTGGGCGACGGAGATCGTGTTCTTCGGCTGCTTGACGCTCGCGGCGTCGTGCGACGGGGCGCCGGACGGCGAGCGGGCGCAGCACATGGAGGCGATCGCGAGGCTCGAGGCGAAGCTGAACCACTGGGCGGAGCTGAGCCCGTCCAACTACGCCCACAAGAGCACCCTCGTGGCGGGCGAGGTGGCGCGCCTCTCGGGGAGGACGCGGGACGCGATGATGCTCTACGAGAAGGCGATCGAAGCGGCGAGGGCGAGCCGGTTCGTGCGCGACGAGGCGATCGCGAACGAGATCGCGGCGAAGCTGTACGAGGCCGAGGGGCTGCTCCGGTCCGCTCGGGCCTTCATGACGGACGCCTACCACGCGTACCTCTCGTGGGGGGCGACAGCCAAGGTGGAGAGCCTGGCGCGGGTCGCTCCCCACCTCGTGCCTGCCGACGGAGGGCTCCTCGGGCCGCGCAGCGTGGTCGCCTCATCGCGCTCCGGCAGGGCGCAGACCACGTCGACGACGCGGCTCAGCACCAGCATCCTCGACGTGGAAGCGGTCATCCAGGCTGCGCAGGCGCTCGCGGGCGAGGTCGTCCTGGAGAGCGTCGTGAGCCGGCTGATGGAGATCGTCATCAAGAACTCCGGCGCGCAGAAGGGCGCCCTCATCCTCGAGCGGGAACAGCACCTGCTCGTCGAGGCGGTCGTCACGGCGGAGCCGAGCTCGCTCCGGGCGGGCCTGGCCGCCCCGCTCGAGGGGAGCGCCGACGTGCCGGTCTCCATCGTGCAGTACGTCGCGAGGACGAAGGAGCCCGTGATCCTGGCGGACGCGACCCAGGAGTCCCGGTTCGCGGGCGACCCGTACATCGCCGCGTGCGCCCCGAGGTCGATCCTGTGCCTGGCCATGGTCCACCAGGGCCGGATCAAGGGGATCATCTACCTGGAGAACCGGCTCGCCCCGAGCACCTTCAAGCCGGCGCGGCAGGAGCTCGTCAGGCTCCTTCTGACGCAGGCCGGGACGGCCGTGGAGAACGCGCTGCTCTACGAGCACCTGGAGCACCGCACGGCGGCGCTCCAGGAGGCCGAGCAGCGGCTCGGGGTCGAGTTCGCCGGGCGAGAGCGGAGCGAGCGGGAGCGCCTGTCCTTGCAGGAAGAGATCATCCGGGTGCAGAACGACCGGCTCGCGGAGCTGTCCACCCCCATCATCCCGATCACCGACCGGATCATGGTCATGCCGCTGATCGGGATGATGGACCGCGCGCGGGCCCAGCAGGCGCTCAGCACCGCCCTGCACGGGGTCGAATCGAACGGCGCCGAGGTCGTGATCATCGACATCACCGGCGTGAAGCTCGTCGACACCGACGTCGCGAGCACGCTGATGGCCACGGCGAAGGCTCTCCGGATGCTCGGGGCGCAGGCGGTGCTCACCGGCATCCGCCCCGAGGTCGCGACGACCCTCACGGGACTGGAGATCGAGTTCAGAGAGATCGTGACGCGGGGGACGCTCCAGAGCGGCATCGCGTACGCGCTGCAGAGGACGGGGAGGACCGACGGCCTCGTGAAGAGCGCCGCGCGTTGAGCGCGGCGCTGGCTCGACCGGCTCAGGTCCTCGCCTGTCCGCTGTCGGGGCTGCTGTCCGGGCCGTTTCTCCGGGAGCTCCATCGGCTCAACCCCGAACGCGCGGTGCTCTCGGGGATCCTGGCCCGCACGCGGCTCCGCGCCGTGATGTGCGCCCGGACGACGCGGGCCACGGACGTGACCTGAGGCGGCTCCATCATGGTGAAATGGTTGCCCGGGACCTGGTGCATGACGAACCGCCCGCGGGTGAGGCCCCTCCAGTAGTCGACGTCGTCGGGCTCGCTCGCGCCGAGCTGATCGCGCGCGCGCACGAACAGGACGCTGGCTTCCGTCGGGCGCGGCTCGTAGAGCGTCATGGCGCGCCAGGTGCTCAGCACGATGGCGCGGAACGGCGCGTCCTCCTGGAGCGCGGCGACGAAGCCCTGGTACGCCTTGGGGGCCGCGTCCTTGAGCCCGATCATCTGCCGGAGCACGTCGTCGGCGCTCTCGATCGACGCGCCCCGCGCGGACGCCAGGGATCCGGTGTCCAGCAGGAGGAGCTGCACCTTCTTCCCTTCCGCCAGGAGCTGCTGCGCCATCTCGTAGGCGATCACGCCGCCGGCCGAGTGGCCGCCCAGGAGGTACGGGCCCTCCGGTTGGACGGCGCGCAGCTCTTGAACGTACCGCGCCGCCATGGCGGGGATCTCGGAGAAGACGGGCTCGTCGGGCTCCATCCCCGACGCCCGGATCCCGTAGATGGACAGCTCGGCGCCCATCTGCCGCGCCAGCTCGCGGTAGATGAAGATCGTGCCGCCGATGGGCTGCACAAGGAACAGCGGCGCCCTGCGGTGCGACCCGACGTGGAGCGGGACGATGAGCCGGCCGCGCCCGCGCCCCGACGCGACGCTGGCGCTCCTGTAGGTGGGCGGCGCGGAGGCGCTGGAAGGCTGGCTCTCGTGGATGTGCTCGGCGAGCGCCGCGACGGTGCGTAGCTCCAGCAGCGCGTGCACCGATAGCTCGACCTTCAGCCGCTCCTTGATCAGGGCCCGCACCTCGATCGCGCTCAAGGAGTGCCCGCCGAGGTCGAAGAAGTTGTCGTGCGGCCGCACCTTGGCCACGCCGAGCACCTCCCTGAAGATGTCCGCGAGCGCGCGCGCCACATGATCCGCAGGCGCCCCGGCCCTCTGCTCGGAGCTCGCGTCGCCCCGGTCCGTCGCAGGCGCCGGGAGCGACGCCGCGTCGCTGCTGTCGAGCGCCGACGAGGGCGCCGCCATCATCGCAGGCGCCGGGCGCGAGGCGCCGAGCACGTACGGCGTGCGCTTGAACGGGTACGTCGGCAGCGGGACGCGCCGGCGCCGCTCGTCCCGGGAGAACGCCGCCCAGTCGACGTCGGCGCCGGCGCACCAGAGCTGGCCGACGGCGGCGAGCAGCGCCTCCAAGTCCGTCCGATCGGAGCCCGAGCTCGCCATCGTGGTGAGAATGAGCCGCCCCGCGCCGGCGTCGGGGTGCTGGCTCGCCAGCGTGGCCAGCGTCCGCCCGGGCCCGACCTCGACGAAGACGTGATCCGGGTCGAGGAGCAGCGCTGCGAGCCCTCGCCCGAAGCGGACGGTCCCCCGGAGGTGCCGAGCCCAGTAGGACGGATCCTGGGCATCGGCGTCCGTCATCCACGCGCCGGTGAGGTTCGAGAGCATCGGGATGCGCGGCGCCCGTCGCTCCAGGGAGGCCGCCAGCTGGGTCAAGCGGTCCGCGAGCGGGCCGACGAGCGAGGAGTGCGCCGCCGTGGCGATCGGCAAGCGCCGGGTCTCGTGGCCCTCGCGCGCGCACTCCTGCTCGAGGCGCTCGATCGCCGGCAGCGTCCCGGAGACGACGCACACCTCCGGGCCGTTGACGGCGGCCAGGGAGAGGCCGTCGCCGAGCCGATCGAGCAGCGCGTCCTCGGAGAGATGCACGACGAGCGTCGCCACGTCCCTGGGCAGCTGCTCGTACAGGCGCCCGCGCGCCGCGATGAGCGTCACCGCGGCCTCGAGCGACAGCACACCCGCGACGCAGGCGGCGGTGTACTCGCCCAGGCTGTGTCCGCTGACCGCCGCCGGGCGGATGCCCCACGACAGGAGGAGCCGCGCCGTCGCGACCTCGGTCGAGAAGATGGCCGCCATGTTCGCGCAGGGGGCGCGCAGCTGCTCGGCCGCGCGCTCCCGCTCCTCGGGGCCCGGGAAGAGCAGCGCCCGGATATCCACGGAGAGCGCGCGCTGGAACAGCGTGGCGCACTGATCGAGGCTCTCCCGGAAGACGCGCTCGCTCCCGTACAGCTCTCGCCCCATGTCCACCCGCTGGGAGCCTCCGCCGGGGAAGAGGAACACCACCTTCGGCGCGCGGCCCTCGGCGACGTCGCTGAAGGCGTGGGCGGGATCGCGCGCTCGCAGGCGGGCGGCCGCCGAGACCGGGTCGCGGCAGACGACGGCGCGGCGATGCGCGAACCGCGCCCGCCCCTGCTGGAGCGTGAAGGCGACGTCGGGGAGGGAGACGCGCGCCGCGTGCCGCAGGTGCCCGGCCAGCCGATCCGTGATGCCCTCGAGCGCTTCGCTCGTCTGCGCGGACAGGACCAGCAGCTGGCAAGCCCGCGACGGGCCGGACGGCTCCATCGCGGGCGCCTCCTCCAGGACCACGTGGGCGTTCGTGCCCCCCATCCCGAAGGCGCTCACCCCGGCGCGGCGCGGGCGCGTTTCGCGCTTCCAGGCGAGCGGCGCGGCGTTGACGAAGAACGGGCTGCTCTCCAGGTGGAGCTCGGGGTTCGGGCGCCGGAAGTGGAGCGTGGGCGGGATCAGCTCGTGCTCGAGCGAGAGCGCGGCCTTGATGAGCCCGGTGGCCCCGGCGGCCGCCCCCAGGTGCCCCAGGTTGCTCTTCACCGAGCCCAGCGCGCAGAACCCGACTTTGTCAGTGCCATTTCTGAAGGCGCGCGACAGGGCGGCGACCTCGATCGGATCGCCGAGCCTCGTGCCCGTCCCGTGGCCCTCGACGAAGGTGATGCTCTCCGGCTCCACCCCTGCGGCGGCGTGCGCCTTGAGGATCGCCTGCGCCTGTCCGTCCGTGCCCGGCGCGGCGTAGCCGACCTTGCGCGAGCCGTCGTTGGTGATCGCGGATCCGAGGATGACGGCGTGGATGTGGTCGCCGTCGCGGAGCGCGTCCTCCAGCCGCTTGAGCACGACCACCGACACGCCGCTGCCGGCCACGGTCCCCTGCGCGTCGGCGTCGAACGGCCGGCAGTGCCCGTCCGGCGACGCGAGCGAGCCCTCCTCGTGGACGTGACCGAGGCGCGTCGGCGGGAGGACCACGACGCCGCCTGCGAGGACCATGTCGCACTCCTTCGTGGCGAGGCTCTGGCAGGCCAGGTGCACCGCGACGAGCGACGTCGAGCACGCGGTCAGCACCGTCACGGCGGGCCCGCGGAGGCCCAGCTTGTACGCCACCCGCGTCGTCAGGCCGTCGGTGACGTTCCCGGTGAAGATCCGGTAGTACTCGGCGCTCAGCGGCGCCTTGGGCATGCCGACGCGCTCCAGCCAGTACAGCGGGGCGTCGCTCCCGGCGAAGACGCCGACCGACTGCTCGCACGAGAGCGGGTCGTAGCCCGCCCTCTCCATCGCCTCCCAGGCGCACTCGAGGAAGATCCGGTGCTGCGGGTCCATGAGCATCGCCTCGTTCGGGCTGTAGCCGAAGAACCGCGCGTCGAAGCACATCGCGTCGTCCAGCACGCCGCACGCCGGCACGAGGTTCGGCGCGCGGATCAGCTCCAGATCGACGCCCGAGGCCTCCAGCTCCTCGGGCGTGAAGAAGCGGATGCCCTCGACGCCGTTGCGCAGGTTGAACCAGAGCGTGTCGACGTCGCGCGCCTTGGGGTAGCGCCCGGACATCCCGACGATCGCGACGGCGTTCGCGGGCGCCGCCTTGCGCTCCGGCGCGGGGGCCCGGCGGCTCGAGGGGCGCGTCGGCGGCGCCGGCGCAGCGGTCTCGTCTGCCTCCGCGGCCCGCGAGGCCGCCCCGAGGTGAGCGGCCAGGCTGCGGATCGTCGGGTGCTGGAACAGCTCCACGATCGGCACGTTCCGGCCGAGGCGCGCCTGGAGCGCGGCCTGGACCTGCACGAGCAGGAGCGAGTGGCCGCCGATCTCGAAGAACCGATCATCGAGCCCCACGCGGTCGAGGTCGAGCACCTTGCGCCAGATCTCGCTCAGGACGGCCTCGATGTCCGAGGCCGGCGCGGCGATCTTGGGCTCGGCGCTCGGCGTCGGGCGCTCGGGCGCGGGGAGCGCGCGCCGATCGACCTTCCCGCTCGCGTTGAGCGGCAGCGCGTCGAGCTTCACGAAGATCGCCGGGACCATGTACTCGGGGAGCTTCGCCGCGAGGAACTCCCGCAGGGCCGGGAGGAGCGCGCGCGCCTGCTTCGCGCGGAGCGGGTCGTTGACCAGCGGCGAGCGCGCCTGTCCCTCGGCGGCGCTCGCGCCGAGGAGGGCGCGCGGCCTCCGCGGATCCCCGTCGCGCTCGAAGAGGACGTCCATGCGCTCCGGGCCTCCGGTCCGCGACCAGGTGACGCGGACCGCGTAGCCCAGCCTGCCGCCGAGCTCCCAGAGCGCCTCCGGCTCGATCGCGACGCCGGCGCGCGCGGGGCCCGCGGCGCAGAGGTCCTCCTTGGTCCCGCTCGCCGTCGAGAGCGCCGCTGCCAGGGCGACGTCCGCGTGCACGCGCGCGTTCGGGATGCCCAGCACCTCCAGCGCCTCGGGGCGGTCCTCCCGCAGCGACCGCTCGATCTCGTGGAGGTCCGCCGCCGCCGACCCGCCGATCGATCGAGCGATCGCGGCCGGCTCCGCCGCCGCGCCCACGAACAGCACGACGTCGTACCGGTAGCGGGTCATCTCCTCGGCGCCGTGGCCGCGCTTGAGCCAGATCTCCACGTGGCTCACGCCCGGGATCTGGCCGCGCAGGGCGCGGAAGTAGTCGGGCGCGACGACGAGCTCCTCCTCGGTCGAGATCGCCCGCCGCACCCGGCCACGCAGCTCCTCGGCCGCTGTATCCGGCGACGCCCGGTGGAGCTGCACCGACGCGTGGAACGCCTCGAGCAGGGGGAGGCTCCGCACGTCGCCGATGAACACGAGCCCGCCGGGAGCGACCGAGCGGACGGCGCCTTCGATCACCGATCGCAGGTAGTCGGCGCCGGGGAAGTACTGCACGATCGAGTTGAGGACGATCGCGTCGAAGCTCCCGGGCTCGACGTGGCTGAAGTCGTTGGCCTCGCGGCGCGCCAGCGTCACGTGCGTGTACCCCCTGGCGGCGAGCCTGGGGCGGAGCAGGGAGATGGCCTGCTCGGAGAAGTCGGTCGCCAGGTAGGCTTCGCAGCGGGGCGCCGTCTTCAGGAGAAGGAGGCCTGTCCCGCAGCCGATCTCCCAGACCCGCTTCGGCTGGAAGGACAGGATCCGCTCGACCGTGAAATCGCGCCACGCGCGCATCTCCGCCGCCTCGATGGGCGCGCCGGTGTAGCTGCTGTTCCAGCCCGTCGTGTCGAGGTCCGGATCGGTGAGGGCGATGTCCTTCGCGTAAGTATCGTCGTACAGCGCGCGCCACTCCGTGACGTGGCCCGCCTGGAGGCTCGCGTCGTGCGCCGCGGGCTGCCCGCCGCTGCTCGGCACCACGTAGGCGACGAGGCGCTTGTCGCCGTGGGCGTCGTCCGTCGCGAGGACGACGGCGTCGTCGAGGGCGGGGTGCTGCCTGAGCGTGGCCTCGATCTCGCCGAGCTCCAGGCGGAAGCCGCGGACCTTGACCTGGTGGTCGAGCCTGCCGAGGAACTCGATGTCGCCGTCGGGCAGCCAGCGGACGAGGTCGCCGGTGCGGTACATGCGGGCGCCGGGCGCGTCGGAGAAGGGGTCGGGGAGGAAGCGCTCTTCTGTGAGCTGCGGATCGTGGAGGTAGCCGCGGGCGAGGCCGTCGCCGCCGATGTAGAGCTCGCCGGGGACGCCGACGGGGACGGGCTGTCGGCGCGGGTCGAGGAGGTAGACGCGCACGTTGTCGATGGGCCGGCCGATGGGCGGCTTTCGTGAGGCGTCGCGGTCGGCGGGGGCGCCCCGGAGGAGCGAGCAGGAGGTGGTGACGACGGTGGCCTCGGTGGGGCCGTAGTTGTTGACGACCTCGAAGGGGATGGCGCGGTGAGGCCAGCGCCGTAGCCTGTCGCCGCCGGTGAGCAGGGCGCGCAGGGAGCAGCGAGCGGGCCAGTCGAGGCGCAGCAGCTCCTCGGCGATGGGGGTGGGGACGAAGGAGACCGAGATGTGCTGTTCCAGCAGCCACTGCTGGAGCTCCAGGGGCGAGCGGCGGAGGGCATCGGAGGGGATGTACAGGCACGCGCCGGAGCAGAGCGAGGGCCACATCTCCCAGACCGAGGCGTCGAAGCCCGGGCTCGCGATGAGGGTGGTTCGATCCGTGCTGGACAGGGCGAACCGCCGCCTGTGCCAGGCCACCAGGTTGGTGAGCCCGCGGTGCTCCACGAGCACGCCTTTCGGGCGGCCCGTCGAGCCTGACGTGTAGATCACGTACGCCAGGTCGGAGGGGCCTGTGCTCCTCGGCGGCGCCGAATCAAGCTGTTCGGTGAGCGCCCGCCCGTCGGCGTCGAGGCGGATCACCACGCCGCCGAACGCGGGGATGCGGTCGGCGAGGCGCGCCCCGGTGATGAGCACCGGCGCCCTGGAGTCGTTCAGCATGAGCTCCAGCCGCTCGCTCGAGCTCTCGGGGCCGAAGGGGACGTACGCCCCGGAAGCCTTGAGGATCCCGACGATGCCGACCAGGAGAGCGAGCGACCGTTCTGCGTGGATCGCGACCGCCGTCCCCGGCACCACGCCGGCCTCGCGCAGGCGGTGGGCGAGCTGGTTCGCTCGGCGATCGAGCTCGCCGTACGTCAACGAGCCGCGGTCGGCCACGGCGGCCAAGGCATGCGGCGCGCGCGCCGCCTGCTCCTCGAACAGGTCGAGGACGCACCGGTCCCCTGGAGGGTCGACCGCCGTGTCGTTCATCTCGATCACGAGCCTCCGCTGCTCGACGCGCGTGAGCAGCGGCAGCGACGACACCGGCTGATCCGGCCCCGAGGCCGCGGTGGAGAGCACCGTCAGCAGGTGCTCCGCCATCCGCTCGATCGTCGCTCGATCGAAGAGATCGGTGCTGTACTCGAGCATCCCCGTCACGCCGTCAGGGCTCTCCCAGGAGTACAGCGAGAGGTCGAAGATCGTCTTCTTGGCGTCGGCCTCGATGGGACGGACCTCGACCCCGGCGAGCGCGAGATCGCGCTCCGCCGGGCTCTGCGGGGCGAAAGCGATCTGCACGACCGGGTTGTAGCCCGGGCTGCGCTCGGGCCTCAGCTCCTGCACGAGCACATCGAAGGGCAGCATGTCGTGCTCGTAGGCCTCCAGGCACAGCTGCCGCACCCGCTGGAGCAGGTCGTCGAAGCTCGGGTCGCCGGACAGATCGACGCGCAGGGGCACGATGTTCACGAAGAAGCCCATGATCTCCTCGAGATCCATGCGCGCCCGGTTGGCGCTCGGCATTCCGATCAAGAGGTCGTCGCGCTGCGTGTAGCGGTGCAGCAGGACGGCGAAGGCGGCCATGAGGACCATCGTCACCGTCATCCCCCGCTGGGCGCTGAGCTCCCCGAGGCGCTCCACGAGCGGCGCGTCGATCCGGAAGGAGACGGTGGCGCCGCGCAGGCTCTGGATCGCCGGCCGCGGATGATCGCTCGGCAGCTCGAGCAGGGGGGGCGCGTGGAGCAGCCGCTCTTTCCACCAGGCGAGCAGCTCTGCTCGGGCGCTGTCCCTCATCTGTTCGCGTTGCCACGCGGCGAAGTCGGCGTACTGGATCGCGAGCTCGGGCAGCGCCGCGGGGGCGCCCCCGCGGTGGCCGTCGTAGAGGATGGCGAGCTCGCGGAACGCGAGCTCGATGGACCAGCCGTCGGTCGCGATGTGATGGAGGTGGAGCCACAGGATGTGGTCCTCCGGCCCGAGCTTGAGCAGGCAAGCCCGGAGCAGGGGGCCTCGCTCGAGGTCGAAGAGCGTCTGCGCCTCTGCGTTGATGCGCTGGTGCGCCGCGACCTCCCGCTCTTCCGGGGAGAGGTGCTGGAGATCCATCACGTTGAGCTGCAACGAGCTCTGCGGGGCGATGATCTGGACCGGCCGCCCGTCGCGCTCCGCGTAGGTCGTCCGCAGGATCTCGTGCCGCTGCGCGAGCTCGCGGAGGCTCTTGTCCAGCGCTCCGATATCGACGCGCCCGCGCAGGCGGAACGGGAACAAGCAGTTGTAGGCCCGGCTCTCCGGCGCCAGCCGCTGGAGGAACCAGAGGCGCTCTTGCCCGAAGGACAGGGGCAGCGGCCCGAGGCGCGGGACGGGCGAGATCGCGCGCTCGGCCCCGCGCGCCGCGGGCTCCTGCCTCACGAGGGGCGCGAGCTCGGCGATGGTCGGGCGGCGGAAGAGCTCCTGGAACGCGATATCGACCCCGAGCGCGCTGCGCACGCGGGAGAGCAGCCGCACGGCATGGACAGAGCTGCCGCCCAGCTCGAGGAAGCTGTCATGCACCCCCACGCGCTCCTGCCGCAGCACCTCCTGCCAGATCCCGGCGAGCGCCCGCTCGACGGGAGAGCGAGGCGCGACGAAGGCGTGCGCCAGCGCGGTCCGCGCGGGGCCGGGGGCCGGGAGCGCCGCTCGGTCGACCTTGCCGTTCGCCGTCATCGGCAGCGCGTCGAGCGCGACGAAGGTGGACGGCACCATGAACTCGGGCAGCCTGCCCAGGAGGTGAGCGCGGAGCGCTGCCGGCGACGCCTCCACTCCCTCCACTCCCTCCACTCCTCGCGCGGAGGCTCCGTCGCCGCTCGTCGGGACCACGTAGGCGACGAGGCGCTTGTCGCCGTGGGCGTCGTCCGTCGCGAGGACGACGGCGTCGTCGAGGGCGGGGTGCTGCCTGAGCGCGGCCTCGATCTCGCCGAGCTCCAGGCGGAAGCCGCGGATCTTGACCTGGTGGTCGAGCCTGCCGAGGAACTCGATGTCGCCGTCGTGCCGCCAGCGGACGAGGTCGCCGGTGCGGTACATGCGCGCGCCGGGGTCGGAGGAGAAGGGGTCGGAGAGGAAGCGGTCGCGGGTGAGCTCCGGGTCGTGGAGGTAGCCGCGGGCGAGGCCGTCGCCGCCGATGCAGAGCTCGCCGGGGACGCCGACGGGGACGGGCTGGCGTCGGGGATCGAGGACGTAGACGCGCACGTTATCGATGGGCCGGCCGATGGGCGGCTCGCGTGAGGGGCCGCGGTCGTCGTGGGCGCCCCGGAGGAGCGAGCAGGAGGTGGTGACGACGGTGGCCTCGGTGGGGCCGTAGTTGTTGACGACCTCGAAGGGGATGGCGCGGTGAGGCCAGCGCCGTAGCCTGTCGCCGCCGGTGAGCAGGGCGCGCAGGGAGCAGCGAGCGGGCCAGTCGAGGCGCAGCAGCTCCTCGGCGATGGGGGTGGGGACGAAGGAGACGGTGATCTGCTGCTCGAGCAGCCACTGCTGGAGCTCCAGGGGCGAGCGGCGGAGGGCATCGGAGGGGATGTGCAGGCACGCGCCGGAGCAGAGCGAGGGCCACATCTCCCAGACCGAGGCGTCGAAGCCCGGGCTCGCGATGAGGGTGGTTCGATCCGTGCTGGACAGGGCGAACCGCCGCCTGTGCCAGGCCACCAGGTTGGTGAGCCCGCGGTGCTCCACGAGCACGCCTTTCGGGCGGCCCGTCGAGCCCGACGTGTAGATCACGTACGCCAGGTCGTCCGGCGCCTGGCCAGCGGCCGGAGGCACCTTGTCCGCGGGCTCGCGATCGAGCATCGCCCGATCCGCGTCGAGGCGAACGACGCTGAGCCCGCGGCTCGGCACGCGGCAGACGAGGTCGTCGCTGGTCAGGAGCGCCGACACCTTCGCGTCCTCCAGCATGAACGCGAGCCGAGCCGGCGGATAGGCCGGGTCGAGCGGGACGTACGCGCTCCCTGCCTTGAGCACGCCGAGCGCGGCCACGATCATGTCCGGTGAGCGCTCCAGGCAGATGCCGACGAGCGCGCCAGGCCCGGCGCCGCTCTTCCTGAGGAGGTGGGCGATCTGGTTGCTCCGCCGATCCAGGTCGGCATACGTGAGCCGCTCGCCTTCGAACGCCACCGCGGCGGCGGAAGGGGCGCGGCGCGCCTGCTCCTCGACCTGCTCGTGGACCAGCTCGCGCGGCGGGGCCGTCGCCGCGCCGCTGCTCCAGTCGACGAGCAGCTGCCGCCGCGCGTCGGCCGACAGGAGAGGCAGATCCGAGATCCGCTGATCAGGGGCCTCGGCAGCGCCGCCGAGCAGCGCCTGCCAGTGCTCGAGCAGCCTGACCGCCGTCGCCTGCTCGAAGAGATCGCGGCGGTAATCGAGCCTCGCGACGACCCCTTCGGCGGCGTCCTCGACGCTCACCACGAGATCATGAGCGACGTACGGCAGATCGAGGTCCGTTCGGGTCAGCGTCAGCAGCGGCCCATTGCACGGCGGGGGGCTGGGGGGCGTCGCCGCGAAGAGGACCTGGACGATCGGCGTGCGGCCCGGGTCGCGCGGCGCGGCGAGCTTCTCCAGCAGCGCCCTGGCGGGAACCTCGCTGTTCGCTCTGCCCTCCTCGATGGACCGGTGTACCTGGCGCAGGAGCTGTCGGAACGAGGGCTGTGCGCCGAACCTGCCCCGCACGATCACCGGGCCGCCGAAGAGGCCGATGAGCTCCCGGACGTCCGGCGTATCGCGCCCGGGCAGGGGCGTGCCGATCAAGACATCCTCCTCGCCGGTGATCCGGTGCAGGACAGCCAGCATCCCCGCGAGCAGCGCGGTGAACAGGCGCGCTCCTTCGTCCCGGGCCGCCGCTTCGAGGCGCAGGAGGAGCGATCGATCGAGCGCGCGCTCGACCGACCCTCCGTCGAAGGCATGCACGGCGGGCCGCGGCCGGTCCGTCGGAAGATCCAGGGCAGTCGGCGCGCCGGCGAGCTCCCGTGTCCAGTGGTCGAGCCGCGCGTCGAGGCGATCGCCGGCGGCGCGGTCGAGCTGCCGCCGGACGTGGTCCTGATAACGCATGGGCAGCGCCGGAGGCGTCATGGAATGGTAGAGGGCGCAGAGCTCCGAGAAGAACAGCCCCACGCTGAAGGCGCCGTCGCAGACGAGGCCGTGCATGGACAGCGCGACCAGGTGGCGGCGCTGGTGCGCCCGGATGAGCGTCACCCGCCAGAGCGGGGCACGCTCTAGATCGAAGGGGCGAGCGGCCTCCTCGCGGGCGGCCGCGAGCGCCGCCTCGCCCGAGGTGGGCTGTAGGTCCGGGGCCAGGTCCACCTCTCCGAGGTCGATCGTCACCGCGGGCCTGACGACCTGCGCGGGCTCTCCGTCGCGCTCGACAAAGGAGGTCCTGAGCGGCTCGTGGCGCGCCGCGATCTCCTCGATGGCGCGGCGCAGCCTGGGTACATCGAGATCCCCGTCGAGCCAGGCCGCGCCGCCTTCATGGATGACCGGCGCGGGACCATGGACTCGAGCAAGGAGCCATTTCGTCTCTTGCTCGAAGGAAAGTGGCGCGTAAGTCAGCTCAACCATGGCGCATGCCCTCCTGTCCGTTGATGTCAGAGAGCACCTCCCTCCTCCCGCTCCGAGCGTTCGGAGAGGCCCTTGCAATGGGCTCACGCGCGCCGCGTAGGCGCACCCATGCAGGTTGTCAGGCACTCCATTCGCTCGCGCGCCGGATGTCGGCTCAGCGATGTCCTCGGTGACATGGCGCTCCTCCTCCCGAGCGCGCTCCTCCTCCCGAGCGCGCATCAGGCGTACGCCTGTCACGGAACCATCACGCGAGAACTCGACGGCTTCGCCTCCCCCGGCGACACCTTTCCTTGGTCTACAGAATTAATAATGATCCTTTATCGTAGTATTGCCAAGCGGAATGATCAAAATCGTTCGAGCGACGAGCGGAAGGCTCATCTCGATCATGTTCGAGTTCCTGCCCGAACAAGTTCATCTGTGACGCGCCCTGCTCTGGTCGGCGCGGCGCGGCGCCGCGCCCGGGGCCGCGCCGGCAGGGGACCGCGTCTGGCCCTGAGCAGCCAGCGCCTCCGTGGCTCGGCGGGGGCTGTCCGCGGATGGACCGCGAGGGCAGGCGCTACTCTGTGGGAGGATCGGTGAAGAGCATACCAGTCGTCGCCGTGAGCTTCTCCAGGATTGCGGGCCCGAAGCGCTCGGCGAAGCGCGCCCTGTCCTCGGGCGCGATGACGATGTCGCCCGGCTCGTCTTCGCGCTCGTCCGTGATGATGGCGAGGAGCAGCCCGGGCTCCTGGCCGACGTTCTCGAACTGCCGGTAGACGCCCACGGGCACGTCGATCATATCGAACGGCTCGAGCGTCGTCTCGTCCGTGGCGCCCTCGTTCCAGCGCAGCGCGAAGCGTCCAGTGAGGCACAGAAATACCTCCCTCGAGCGACGGTGTGCGTGCAGAGGGACTTTGTCGCCAGGCCTGCAGCTGACGATGCCCACGCTCATGCCTTTGGGGCCGACGATGGCCGGCCCCGCCCCCTCGCGCGCGTCCCCCGCCGCGTGCGCCATCAGGAGATACAGAGGAGGGTTCACGGCGTCGAACGCCTCCTGTGGGATGCTGGTGTCAACGGTGTGATTCACGTAAGCCCGGAGCTCGCCGAACCGCGCGATGCGCGAGCGCATCTGCTCCGGGGTGATCTTCAGCGTCGTCATGATAGATCCCCCTTGTCTGCCGCGTCCGAGCTCCTGGACCGCTCGGCGCGGCTCTTCTCCAAAGATACCGCGGGCTATGGCGGTACGCTCGATCGATTCCCTGCTTCGAATCGACTTTATCGCTCGCTATGGTCGCGCGTCACGGGGGTGACGCGCGTGAGCCGTGTGTTGGCTGAGCAATGGACAATACTGGGCCAGTGTAGTAGCGTGGCCCGGGAAGGCCGATCTCTGGAGGAGCTCGGAAGCGTCGAGACGCGATGCAGCCGATCCCGCGGAGCGCCGGACGGTGAAGCCGATACGGCCGCGGCGCCTGTCGGTCATGTCTTTGTGAACGACATTGAATTCCAGGGACAGCCGTTTCCGCTGCGCCGGCAGCGCCGTGGTCATTAGCGAATTCCAGGGACAGCCGTTTCCGCTGCGCCGGCAGCGCCTGCGTCACCGGCGGGCGGGTCAGCGCGTCACTCCAGCACCACGAACTTCAGATACCGCCCCTCCCACCACGCCGGCAGCGTCGGGTGGTCCTCCGGCTGCCCGTGGATCGCCCGGATCCGCAGGTCGTCCCGCTCCAGCGTGGCGTCGTCCAGCGTCGCCAGGAAGTCTTCCGCCGTGATGTGGCTCGAGCACGAAGCCGCGCACAACACGCCACCTCGATCCAGCACGCGCGCGACCGCGGCGTGCAGCCGCCGGTAGGCGCCGAGCGCGCGCGGCTTGGCGCGCTCGCTCGGCGCGAAGCTCGGCGGGTCGCAGATGATGAGATCGTACCGGTCGCCGCGCGCGCGGGCCTTCTCGAGGAAGTCGAACGCGTCCGCCGTCACGAACTCGTGGGCCGCCGGATCCACGCCGTTCTCGCGGAACGTGCGCTGCGCCGACGCGTGCGCGGCCGACGCCGAGTCGACGGAGGTGACCCGGCCCGCGCCGCCGAGCGCCGCGGCCACCGAGAAGCCCCCCGCATAGCTGAAGAGGTTCAGCACGCGCCGGCGCCCGGCCGCGAGCGCGCGCACGCGGGCGCGGTTGTCGCGCTGGTCGAGGAACGCCCCCGTCTTCTGCCCGCGCGCGAGATCGACTTCCATCGCGACCCCCGTCTCCCTCACGAAGAGGCGATCCGGCAGCGGCGGCCCGTGCAGGTGCACGAGCTTCTTCCCGTCCGCGTCCTCGCCCGCCGCCGACGCGCGCGCGCGCAGGCCGATCGAGCGCACGCCGCGGGCGCCCAGCGCGCGCGCGAGGTGCGGGAGCAGGCGATCGAGCCAGGGCGCCAGCATGTCGCCGTCGAGGCGGATCACCGCGGCGCGGTCGTACCGATCGATGACGAGCGACGGCACCCGGTCCCCCTCGCCGTTGCACAGCCGGTAGGCCGTGGTGTCGCGGCCGTCGAACCAGCCGTCGCGCAGGGCGAAGGCGCGCTCGAGCCGCTCGGCGATGGCCCGCTCGTCGAGCGGCGGCGCCTGCGTGCGCTGGAAGACGCGGACGGCGATCGCCGAGTCCGCGTCCCAGAGCCCTCGCCCGAGGAACGGCGCCCCCTCGGCCGACAGCTCGACGACGTCGCCCGACGCCGCGGCGCCGCCGCGGTGCGCGCGCTCCCCGCGCTTGCCCTCGCCGCGCTTGCTCCCGTGCCCGCCGCCGTCCGCGATGCCGTCTCGGTAGACCCATGGGTGGCCGCGGCGGACGGCGACGGCGGCTGGCGCGGTGAGATGGACCCGCATCGACCCCGCCTAGCACGGTAAGCTCGCAGCGTGCTGCACCGAGTTCGTTCGTCCGGATGGGCCTGCCTCGGGGGGATCTCGCTTGCCGTCGCGGCAGCCTGCACGCAGGACCACGACGTCCTCGGCCGGGATCCATCGAGCGGGGCGAGCACCTCCGGCGCCGGCGGCGGCCCGGGAGCGACCACGAGCGGCGCGACGACGACGACCACGGGCGCGGGCGGCGGCGCGGTCGAGCCGCCGGGGCCGACGAAGCTCACGGTGGTGAACGGCATCAGCGATCACGACGCGGTCCGCTTCTGCTTCCTCGCGTACCCCGACGGGACGGGCGCCGGCGTGGACCCCTGGCCGGGCGCCGCCGCGGGCCTCGCGTTCGCCCGGGCCCAGGAGGTCGAGCCGCTCGGCGCGGCGATCCCCGAGGGGACGAGCCTGCGCGCGCACGTGATCGCCGGCGACCTCCGCGCGACGGAGGGGCTCGACTGCGCCGAGATCCTCGCGCTCGCCGCGGAGAGCGCGGCCCCGATCGTGGCCGCGGGGCTCCCGGTGCTGCCGGCGCCCGTCTTCGCCGAGGAGAAGAGCCTCCTCCTGGTCGCCACCGGATGCCTCGGCGGCGAGGGGCACACACACGCCAGCGAGAAGGAAGGCTGCGGCGACGCCTACACGATCGACACCCCGACCGCCGGCCTCGTCGCGGTCGCCATGTCGCGGCGGACGAGCTTCGACAGGGTGAGCGTGCAGGTCGCGCACGCGAGCGCGGCGACGCCGGTGGTCCATGTGGAGCTGACGCCCGGGCGCGAGGACGCGACCGGGGTGACGCTCGCGCAGGACCTCTCCTATGGCGCGATCGCGCCGTTCCCACCGTCCACCGGGTTCTCGGTGAGCGACCTCGGCGCGCTCGACGAGGTCGCGATCGAGACCCGCGATCCCATCGAGGGGATGGTGACGTCGTCGGTGCCGATGCGCGAGATCCTGGCGAGCAGCGACGTGCCGGCGGCGGACATCGGGGACGGTCAGGGGTTCGTGCTTGTCGCCGTCGGGGCCGCTCCGGGGGCGGAGCAGGGCGGGTTCTGGCACCCCCTGACGTACTCGCTCTTGCGGGCGAATCCCTGAGCTCGTTTCAGAATCATCCCATTACCGGCGAGGTTCCGGGGTTCACCGTCTCTCGTCGGACGGAACGACCACGCCTCACCTGGCAGCGCGCTGTGGACTCGCCTTGATTCCGCCTCGGGCATCAAGGCCCCATCGAGCGCGGTTCGCAATGCCACGATCCTGCCGTGTGATGCCGTGTTGTCCAGTATTTGCGCAAGACCCCGATTGCTCCTGTACGGCCGACTCGAGTGTGTCCGACGTGTCTGCCGAGCTTGCAGCGCGCGTTGTCTTATCGGAGGATGAGGGACCTGCCTCCTCGGTCTCAGGCGCCTCCCTCTCTCCTCGCAGATCAGCGCTTCGCGGGCCTCCTCACGGCTCTGCCTGGCTCTTCGGCAAGGAGCGTCGTGCCGGGAAAATCGTGAGTCGCTCGACGAACGGGAGCGCCCTGTACGGATGACATCACGTGACAATCACCCGCCGTGACGATCGGATGAATCTCCAGTATAACGCGAGTGCCGAAATTCCGAGGGGGGGAGGGAACATGGCGACACAGGTATTTGTCGGGGCGAGCTCCGCGGCGGATCCGAGAGAGGCTGCTTCAGAGGCCGTGGCGACGGCGCTCCGCGGGTCTTCCCGCATGGAGCATGTGGCGCGACCGGCATTCGCCCTCGTCTTATCGACGGACCAGTACGACGCCGACGCGCTCGCCGCGGCCGTGACGAGCCAGCTGCCGGGCGTCCCCTGGGCGGGGTGCTGCACTGCGGGGGTCTTCGCCGGCAGCCGGCTGCTCCGGCAGGGGCTCGTGGTGGGGCTTGTCACCTCGGAGACCGTGCGTGTCGGCGTCGGGGTCGCGCAGCCGGTGAGCCAGGACGGGCGGCGCGCCGGCGTGCTCGCCGCCTCGCGCGCCCTCGAGAAGTTTCCGTCGTCCGTCGCTCCCGGGTGGAGCCGCGCGCTCATCGTGCTGCCGGACGCGGTCACGGGCAACGCCGCCGACGTGGTGCGCGGCGCGGTCGAGGTCGGTGGGACGGGCGTCGTCTGGGCCGGCGGCGGCGCGGGCGACAACCTCCGCTTCGTGCGCACCGCGCAGTTCGCGGGCGGCAGCGCCTACTCGGACAGCGTGGTCGTGGTCGCGATCGACTCGCCGGCGCGCATGGCGACCGGCATCCGCCACGGCTTCCGGCCGTATGGCCCGCCCACGATGGTCACCCGCGCCGAGGGCACGGTCCTCGCCGAGCTCGAGTACGAGGGCGCCTTCTCGGTTTACCAGCGCACCGCGCGGGCGAGGGGGGATCAGGTGAACATCGACGGCTTCGCCACGTTCGCCATGACCCACCCGCTCGGCATCCCGCAGGCCGACGGCGAGCACGTCATCCGCGACCCGCTGCGCGTCGTCTCGCCGGGAGGGCTCTACTGCGTCGGCGAGGTCCCGGACGGGTGCCTCATCCGCGTCATGGAGGGCGACCCCATCGGCCTCGTCGGCGCCGCGCGCGAGGCCGCGACCACGGCGCGCGAAGCGGTGGCTGGGCCCATCGCCGGCGCGTTCGTGTTCGACTGCATCTCGCGGTGCATGATGCTCGGCGACACGGTGCGCGACGAGCTGACCACCTTCGAGAGCGAGCTCGGCGAGAGCGTCCCGGTGATGGGATGTCTGACCTTTGGAGAAGTCGGTACGCTGGGCCGAGGAGTACCGCAGTTTCACAACAAGACCGCTGTCGTGCTCGCCCTGGGGGCCTGAGCGCGGGAGCGGTTGGAGCCCTGTCATGGCGAGCGGCGAAGAGCACGAGATCCAGGAGGAACGGCTGGCGCTCCTCAGCGTCCTCCAGGAGCTCACGGTCGCGGCGCTCGACCTCTTCGATCCGCACCAGTCGATGGGGGTCTTCCTGGAGCGGCTCGCCGAGCGCCTGAGCTGCATCGCCGTGCTCGTGCTCGTCGAGCCGGCCCCGCGGGCGCCGCGGCTCCTCGACGCCGCCGGCCTGTCGGCGAGCTCGCGCGCGCTGCCCATCCCGCCGCGCTCGCTCGTCGCGTCGGGCGAGCCCACCGGCGGGGGCGCGGGCCTCTCCTTGCCGTACCCCGAGCTCGCGCGGCCCGGGCTCGTGACGTGGCACTTCTCGCTGGAGGGGCAGGGCGACAGCGGCGCGTCCAGCCTCCTCCTCTGCTTCGAGAGCGAGCCCCCGTTCGCGCCCCGGTACCGGGGCATGATGCGCCGGCTCACGGCGACCTTCCGCACGGCGCTGGTGCACCGCCTGCTCTACGCCCGCATGATCGAGAACGAGCGCGAGCGGGCGCGGAACCTCGCCGCCGCGGAGGCGGGGCGCGCGGCGGCGGAGGCGGCGCAGCGGCGCGCGGCGTTCCTCTCGGAGGCGAGCCGGCTGCTCTCGAGCTCGCTCAATTACGAGGCGACGCTGGTGCGCGTCGCGCGCCTGCCGGTCCCGTTCGTCGCGGACTGGTGCATGGTCGACATCATCGAGCGCGAGGCGATGCTCCGGCGCGCGGTCGTCGTCCACGCCGATCCTCAGAAGAGCGAGCTCGCGCGCCTCCTGCAGGGCCAGACGCCGATGGACTCGGTCCTCCCGTCCGGCGTCGCGCGCGTGCTGGAGACGGGCGAGGCGGCGCTCTGCGAGGTCGCGGGCGCGCCCCTCGCCCCGGAGAGCGAGCGCGGCTCGTACGACAGCGAGCCGCCGGTGTCGGCCAGCGAGGCGCTCCTCATGGAGCTCGGCCTCCGGCGTTACATCTCCGTGCCGCTCGTCACGCGCGGCACGATGCTCGGCGTGCTCACCATCGCGTCCGGCCGCGACGATCTGATGTACGGCGTGGAGGACCGGGCGCTCGCCGAGGATCTCGGGCGCAGGGCCGCGCTGGCGATCGACAACGCGCGGCTGTACGAGAGCGCGCAGCGGGCGATCCGGGCCCGGGAGGAGCTCGTCGCGGTGGTGTCGCACGATCTCAAGAGCCCGCTCGCCACCATCGTCATGAACACGAGCCTCCTGCGCCGGAAGCTGCCGGGCGCGGACGAGGCGGTCGACGTGCGGCGCCCCGTCGAGCGCATCCAGAAGGCGGCCGATCGCATGAACCGCCTCATCCGCGATCTGCTCGACCTGGCGAAGCTCGACGGCGGCCACATCTCGATCCAGCCGGTGCCCCACGACGTCGCTGGCCTGCTCGGCGACGCCATCGAGCTCCTGCGGGAGGAGGCGGCGGAGAAGTCGCTGCGCCTCGAGCAGAGCGTCGAGCTCGGCGTCGATCGGGCGCTCTGCGACCGCGAGCGGATCCTGCAGGTGATCGCCAACCTCGTCGGCAATGCGATCAAGTTCACGTCGGCCGGCGGCGAGGTCGCGATCCGGGCCGAGCCGTGGGGCCGGGAGGTGCGCCTCTCGGTGCGGGACACCGGCCCGGGCATCCCGGAGGACCAGCGGGCGCGGATCTTCGAGCGCTACTGGCAGGCGAAGGAGACGGCCCACAAGGGCACGGGGCTCGGCCTCTCGATCGCGAAGGCGCTCGTCGAGGTGCACGGCGGGCGGATCTGGGTCGAGAGCAAGGTGGGCGAGGGCAGCACGTTCTTCTTCACGCTGCCGATGGTGGAGGCCACGAGCGCGACCTCGGCAGTCGCGGCTGGCACGCGCCTCGGGGCCTGACAGCGGCATTCGGGGTTTACCGTACAGCGGTGTAATCACATCACCGAGGCAGGAGGGTCTCTTCGTCTTGCGCGTTGGCGGTCCGATCCGTTCATCGCTATACCTTGCCACGATGAAGGACGTCGGGAACGACAGGGGCGATGCGGCGCCGGTCCAGGCTCGATGGGGCGATGACGAGAGGGGGCTCGTCGAGGCCGCGCTCGGGTTGCTGGGCATCCGCAACCTCGTGCTCGCGATCCACGATCCGAGCTTTCCCTCGGACGACGCGGAGGACATCGGGCGCGGGTCCCCGAATACCGAGGGGGGGCGCCGATTCCTCCGGTTCGCGCGGGATCTCGGCTTCAACGGCGTCCAGCTGGGGCCGCAGGGGGAGACCTCTGCCGACAACGCGTCTCCGTATGACGGCACCATCTTCTCGCGGAGCACGCTGTCGATCGCGCTCGCCCGGCTGGTCGAGGACGGCCCCTCTGGCGCGCTCCTCCGCCCCGAGTCGCTCCGGGAGATCGTCGCCGGGCGGCCTCCTGGCAGCGAGGCTCGCGCGCAGCACGGCCATGCCTACCGCGCGCAGCGCGCCGCGCTCCGCGAGGCGTACGCGTCGTTCGAGGGCCGGCGGAGGCGCGGCGAGCCCGGCGAGCTCGGCGAGCTCGCCGACCTCGAGCGCCGCCTCGACGCCTTTACGCGGCGGAACGCGGCGTGGCTCGAGAGGGACGGGCTCTACGGCCCGCTCTGCGCCGAGCACCGGAGCGGCTGGTTTCACGGCTGGTCTGGCGAGCCGGAGCTGGACCGACGCCTCTATGCGCCTGGCCCTGGCGAGGTGGTCGTGTGCGGGGAGCGCAGGAGAGCGCTCCTCGACCGGTACCGCGACGAGCTCCGCTTCTACGCGTTCTGCCAGCTCCTCGCGCACGAGCAGCACGCGGCGCTCCGGACGGTGACGGCCGATCTCGGGCTCAAGCTCTACGGCGATCTGCAGATAGGCTACTCGCCTCAGGATGCCTGGGCCTATCAATCGGTCTTCCTCAGGGGGTATCTCATGGGCGCGCCGCCGAGCCGCACCAACCCGGAGGGCCAGGTGTGGAGCTACCCTGTCCTGGATCCCGCGCAGTACGCGGATGCGTCGTCCGGCGGGCTCGCGCTCGTCCGGGCGCGGATGGACAAGATGTTCGATGAGTTCGACGGGGTGCGCCTCGATCACCCGCACGGGCTCGTCTGTCCCTGGGTCTATGCGGCCGACGCCCCCGATCCGCTCCGCGCCGTCCAGGGCGGGGCGCGGCTCTTCTCGTCGCCCGACCTGCCGGAGCACCCGTTGCTCGCGCGGTACGCCATCGTCTCTCCTGGGCAGCTGAACCGCGCCGTGCCCCGGTATGCCGACGGCTGGGTCACCTCGCTGTCTCCGGAGCAGGTCGGACGCTACAGCGTCATTTTCGACACGATCGCGCGCTGCGCGGAGGCCCGCGGGCGCGCCATCTCCGACGTCGTGTGCGAGGTCCTGAGCACGCTCCCGTTCCCGCTCGGGGCCGTCCTTGATCGGCACGGGCTGGGGCGCTTCCGGGTCACGCAGAAGGCCGATCTCGACAACCCGAAGGACGTCTATCGCAGCGAGAACGCCGCGCCTGCCGACTGGATCATGGTGGGGACCCACGACACGCCGCCGCTCTGGAGGCTCCTCGACACCTGGGAGCGCGCCTCCGCGCTGGGGCGGCAGGCGGCGTACCTGGCGACGCGCCTCGCGCCCTCGCCGGCCGAGGAGGGCGCGATGGCGCGCGCGCTCGCGTCCGACCCTCGCGCGCTGGCGCAGGCCAAGCTCGCCGACCTCTTCGCCAGCCCGGCGTCGAACGTGATGGTCTTCTTCGCCGATCTGCTCGGGATGAAGGAGATCTACAACACGCCCGGGACGGTGGGCGACCACAACTGGTCGCTGCGGGTCCCTCGCGATTACGAGCGGTCCTATCTGGAGATGCGCGCGCGCGGCGCGGCCCTCGATCTCCCGCGCGCGCTCGCGCTCGCGCTGCGCGCGCGGGGAGGCGCGGAGTCGGTGGAGCGCGGGAACCTCGCCCGGCGGCTGGAACGCTGCCCGCGCTAGCTGAGAATTCCCCCGAAGAATCCGGGAAGATACTTCAGTTCGGGCTCCACACGGCCCACTTCCCCGAGGTGGCCCATGTGTCGCTCGCATCCTTGAACGCCCCGATGAACGCCGCGCTCGCGTCGAAGAACCCGTCCGGCGGCACGACCGCGGCCTTGGTCAGGGACGTCGCGGGACCGAACACGGGCGCGGACGGGTCGAAGCAGCCCTGGATACCCGGGTCCTCCTCCCGATTCTTCCGATCGGGCTCGCTCAGGAACGCGATCTCATCGAAGCCGCCGTCGTCGTCCTGGAGGATGCCTGTCCCGTCGCTCGTCTCGGCGTAGGCGAAGTCATTCACCAGATTGAAGAAGATCGAGCTCGATATGTTCTGCTCGGGATCCGGGTCGCGCACGTCGAGGCCCGACTCGAAGCCCGTGACGATCGTGTTGGCGATGTTCGCCTTCGTCGACCGCCGGAGGAGGATGCCGTACTGCTCCTTGCCCACGTCCACGCCTTTCCCGCAGAGCGTCGCGTTGTAGATCGTCGGCTCGCTCCGAGGCTCGAGCGCCGGCGTGAGCGCGAGCGGGTCGTTGTCCCCCTCGAACCCGTTCGTCTCCTCCGCGACGTTCGGGTCCTGCTGCGCCACGAGGAACTGGAGCTTTCCGCGATAACCTTGGTCCCAGTCGAAGGCATCGTCGCCGCTGTACTGGCAGGCGAGGTGCTTTGCGTTCACCGTGCCCCCGAAGAACTCGAAGCAGTCGTCGGACACGTGCCTCACCTGGACGAAATCGATGATCGTCCCCCTGCCGACCCCGCCGAGGGTGAGCCCATTGATCTCGTTGTTCGGCGCGATCTTCACCCCGGAGTACTCGATGCGCACGTATTTGAGCGTGCCGCTCGAGTCGTTCTCGTCGATGCCCCCGTATCGCCCGTTGTTCGTCAATCCCTCGATCTGGCCCGGGGTGCGTGCGCCGTTCGCGTCCACGTGGTTGGTCGGCGCGTTGCCGAGGAGGAGGACGCCGCCCCAATCGCCGGCCATGCGATCCTCCGGGGCCTTGCTGCTCGTGAACACGATGGGCTCATCCCTGGTGCCCACGGCGATGAGCTTGGATCCGGGGTGCACCACGAGCGTTGCGGGGACCTGCGGGTTCGTCTCGCCGAGGACGGTCGTCCCCTTCTCGATGGTCAGCGTCGCCCCGGCCGAGACGTTCACCTGGCCCTTGAGGATGTAGTTCTTGTCACATCTGAGCGTGAAATCCTCCGTGATATCACCGGTGATCTCGACGGTCGGCTTGTCGGCCGCCGCGCACCCGCCTGGCGGGTCGTCGCCCTCGCCGCCGGCTGAGCCGCTCGACGAGGGGACGCAGATGCTCTCCGCGCGATTGCAGATGGCGCCGTCGAACTGCGCGCAGTCCGCGTCGGAAGTGCATTGCACATCCCGCTGCTCGATGATGAGCGAGCACGCGAGGGCGCTCGTGGCGAGCGCGCCCACGGCCAGCGCGAGGGCGGCGGCAGGTGGTGAATCGACGGGGCTGCGCTTGTGGTTCATTGCAATCACCCGATGGCAAGGGAATCGTCTCTGTCAAGCAGGGCCGCGCTGTCCGGCCGACAGGGACGTGGCGAAACCGTCGCTGACAGGCCATCGCATTCGCGAGAACGTCACATGACGGCCGCTTCGAGGTAACAGGTCGCGGGCATTCTCCGGGCCGGGCTGGCCTCCCTCGGGGGATCGATCCGGCACAGGTCGAATGAGCGCTCCCAGCGATCCCAATGGTTGGCGGAAATATCGCCCGATTGCCGAGATCGGCAGGGGAGGTATGGCCGACGTCTGCCTCGCGGTCGCCCAGGGCCCCGTGGGATTCAACAAGCTCGTCGTGCTGAAGCGTGTGCGGCCCGAGCTCGTGGAGGACGCCGACATCCTGGCCATGTTCCTCGACGAGGCGCGGCTCGCGGCCCGATTGAATCATCCGAACGTCGTTCAGACGTACGAGGTCGGCGACGAGGGAGCGCGCTTCTTCATCGCCATGGAGTACCTCGACGGCCAGCCGCTCGGCAGCATTCGCTCCCGCATGGGGCACGACAAGGTGCCGCTCCCGCTCCAGGTTCGCGTCCTGTGCGACGCGCTGGCCGGGCTCCATCACGCGCACAACCTGCGCGATTTCGACGGAACACCCATCCACGTCGTCCACCGCGACGTGAGTCCGCAGAACATCTTCGTCACCTATGATGGCGTGATCAAGGTGGTCGACTTCGGTATCGCCAAGGCGGCTGACTCGCTGACGGAGACGCGCACCGGAACGCTCAAGGGCAAGGTCTCGTACATGTCGCCGGAGCAAGCGCGCGGAGAGCGCGTCGACCGGCGCTCCGACGTCTTCTCGGTGGGGGTGATCCTCTGGGAGGCGATCGCCCGGAGGCGCATGTGGAAGGGCTTCAACGACCTCGCGATCCTCGGGCGGCTCGCCATCGGAGAGGTTCCGAGGCTCACGGAAGAGGCGTCCAGGGTCGAGCTCGACCCCGAGATCGAGCGGATCTGCCAGAAGGCGCTCGCGCCCGCGCTCGAGGACCGTTATGCCTCCGCGGCCGAGCTGCAGGCGGATCTCGAGCGCTGGCTCGGCGAGCGCCACCGGGGCATGTCCGCGCGGGAGGCCGGCGAGATCGTGGCCGGCCAGTTCGCGGACGACCGGGCGCGGATCAAGCAAGTCGTGGAGGAGCAGCTGCGCGGCGTGCGCTGGACCGGGAGCTATCCGAGGGTCACGCTGACGCCCGACCTGCCGAAGCTGAGCGCCGGTCCGATGTCGATGACGCCGACCTTGACTGCGCCTGCGGCGGTCAGCGCCTCCTCGGACGGGAGCTCGATGCTGCCCTCGGTCAGCATGACCGGCGCGAAGGAGCGCCCCGCGCGCCCGAACCGCACGATATTCATGATCGCGGCCACCTTCGTCGCCATCGGCGGAACCGTGAGCGTCGGGGTCTTGCGCGCGCAGCCATGGAGGATCGCCGCGAGCGATCACCACAAGGCGCAGGTCGCCGCGCAGCCTGCGGCGGAGCCCTCTCCGAAGCAGGAAGAGGCCATCCGCCTCGTCGTCCGCGTCTCGCCGGTCGACGCGAAGGTCTCCATCGACGGCTCGCCGATGTCGACCGGCGCCTACGAGGGCCGCCTCGCCAGGGATGGCCGCGCGCACGTCATCCGCGCCGAGGCGCCGGGTTTCCTCGCGCAGGAAGAGAAGGTCACGGCGAGCAACGATCTCTTCTTGAGCCTCGCGTTGAAGAGCGAACCGGAAGCGCAGCCAGGGAGACTCGCCCCCATCGGTCGGAGCGCCCCGGTGGGCGTCGCCACGGCGCCGCCTGCGTCCGCCGCGCCGCCGTCGAGCGCGCCCGCGCCGCCGTCTGCCGAGCAGAAGCCGAAGCGGGGGATCGATCTGGAGAGCCCGTACGCCCGATGAAAACCCCGAGAGCGCTCGCCCTCTGCGCCGCGATCGTGCTCAGCGCCCCGCTCGGCGCGTTCGCTCAGCCTGCCGGTAACAAGACCGAGGAGGCCGACGCCCGCTTCCGGCGAGGCGTCGAGCTCTACAACGAGGTGGATTATGGCGCTGCGCTCACCGAGTTTCGCCGCGCCTACGAGCTCGCGCCCGCATATCAGGTGCTCTACAACATCGCGGGTACGTGTTATCAGCTCAAGGACTACGCCTGCGCGCTGCGCGCCTTCGAGAAGTACCTCGCCGACGGTGGCGAGCGGATCCCGGGCGGCCGGCGGGCCGAGGTGGCGCGGGACATCGCCGTCCTGCGGAGCCGCGTCGCGACGGTGGAGATCTCGACCTCGGCGCCGGACGTCGAGATCTCCGTGGACGGCGTGCCGGCGGGCAAGACGCCGCTCCCTGAGCCCCTTCTGATGAGCGCCGGGCGCCGCCGCATCGTCGCCGAGGCGCCGGGCCGCCCGGCCGTGTTGAGGGTCGTCGACGTGGCCGGCGGCGATCACGTTCAGCTCAAGATCGCGCTCCCCGAGGCGCGGGCCCTGCAGGGGCCCGGCGAGGGCGCGGGCGGCGCGCCGGCTCCGCCTCCGGCGCCGCCGGGCGCGCTGCGGATGGACCGCGCGCCTCGCCAGCAGCGGAGCGTGCCCGTGCTCCCCTGGCTCGCGACCGGCGCGCTCGCCGTGGGCGCGGCCGCCACCGGGGTCCTCGCGCTCGGCGCTTCCGGGGACCTCGACGCGGAGCTCGATCGGTATCCCGGCGCCGCCCGCGCCATCGAGCGAGCGCGGGCGAGGAGCGAGGCGCTCGCGCTCACCACCGACCTGCTCGCGGGCGCCGCCGTGCTCGCCGGCGGCATCTCGATCTACCTCACTGTCGCTGGTGCAGGCCCGGAGCGCGGCGATGGAGAGCGCGCGTCATCTCCTCCGGTGAGGCTCACGATCGCGCCGGCGTCTCTCGAGCTCGCGGGCTCTTTCTAGGACCGACGCAGAGCGTCGCAGGGTCGCGACGGTCAAAACGCTTGCATCCAGCGCGCTGGAGCTGCATTGATCCGGGCGATCGCCGCGGTCATGGGGGCCTCCCGTGCGACGCCGCGGCGACGGTGCGACAAGGTGGTCAATCGCCCGCGCTGCCCGCGAGTCGAGAACGAGATGGGAGACACCAGGTGAGCACGACCAAAGCGTCTCTTGGGACCCTGTTCCTCATGCTCTCCCTGGCCGCGCCTGCGCTCGCGCAAGAGGCGGCGCCGCGGCAGCCCGTCACGGACAAGACGAAGGAGCGTTGGGCGAAGAGCCAGGGGGGCCGGTTCGGCTTCGAGATCGACGTCCTCAGCTCGTCTTACCAGCGGGAGATCGCGGCGGCGGGCGGCGAAGAGGCCTCCGTCGAGGAGTCGTCGCGGCTCGGCGTCGCCATCACCGCCGCCGCCCAGTACAAGCTCTTCGCGGGTCTCCACCTCGACGCGGAGATCCCGTTCGCCTACGGCGACGTCTCGGGCCCCCAGTCGACAGACCTGTTCGGCAGGCGGTTCACGAGCGGCGCAGGTTACAGCCAGTTCTTCATCGGCAATCCCACGTTCGGCCTCCACTACGCTGCCAACGCCCTTCCCATCCTCGCGCTCTTCGGCGGCATGAGCTTGACGATCCCGCTCCACCCGCACCCGGGCGCGGAGCTCGAGGTCGCGTCGGTGGCGAACTTCCCCGCGCGGGCTTACTTCGATGCGCAGCGCGTGCTGCTCGCGCACTGGGCCTTCCGGGCGCGCGTCGGGACCGAGATCAACGTCGGCAAGGTGCTGTTCTTCACCCACGACCTCGCGAGTCAGGTCTTCTTTCCGACCCGGGACGGGGAGGACACGAAGACCGTGATCGAGCAGGGAAACGAGATCGAGTTCCGCCCGTTCGGGAACTTTGGCATCGGCATGCGCCTTCAGGCGGCGTTCCCTCTCTCCTCGAGCAACTCAGCCCAGCTCGCGGCGGAGCCGTTCGTCGGCTGGGAGCCGCTCGTGAAGGGCTCTTTCACCCGCGTCGGCGCGCTGGTCGCGCTCGACGACGACCTCGGCTTCGGCCTCGATCAGGGGAAGGTCGCCACCATCCGCGTCGCCCTGGGCAGCAAATGGTAGGGAGCGAGCGCCGGAGGGGCGAGCTACGCTGAGCGCCCCGTGATGACGACCTCCAGCCCGAGCCGCGACCCCTGGGTCGGCGTGCCGAGGGCGAACCCTGCTGCCCGGCTTCGACTCTTCTGTGCGCCCTATGCGGGCGGCGGCTCGTCGATCTACAGCGCCTGGTGGCGCGAGCTCCCCGCGCACACGGAGCTCTGCGCGATCAAGCTCCCCGGCCGCGAGGCGCGCATGAGCGAGCCGCCGTTCGAGCGCCTCACGCCGCTCGTCCAGGCCCTCGCCACCGCGCTCGAGCCATGGCTCACGAAGCCGTTCGCGCTGTATGGCCATAGCCTCGGCGCGCTCGTCTGCTTCGAGCTCGCGCGCGAGCTCCGCCGCCGGGGTGCACCGCTGCCGCGCCACCTCTTCGTGTCGGGCCGGCGCCCGCCTCACGTTCGCGGCTCGGATCCGCTCCACGGCCTGCCCGAGCCCGAGTTTCTGGAGCGGATCCGCCGCATGGGGGGCACGCCCGACGAGGTGCTCCGCGACCCGGAGCTCCTGGCGCTCTTCCTGCCTGTCCTGCGTGCGGATTTCGCGGTCAACGAGGTCGAGCCGTTCGTCCCGGGGGCCCCGCTCGAGTGTCCGATCTCCGCGTTCGGGGGCCTCGACGACGAGCGCGCGCACCGCGCCGATCTCGAAGGCTGGCGCCATCACACGCGCGGGGCCTTCCGGGTCGAGATGTTCCCCGGCGGACACTTCTTCCTGCGGAGCGCCCGGGAGCCGCTCCTGCGGTCGATCTCGGCCGTCCTCGGCGACGTCGAGCGCGCGCTCCCCGCGTGACGGCCGGCGCTGGGTGGGTGTTGAGCCCGGGGCGGGAGCCATGCAAAGAAGGAGGGACCCCGCAGCCTCTCTGCCGCTCTGCCTCGCTGCCTCTATGCTTCCCCGGAGACCCGAACGATGACCGATTTCCAGTACCAGGACATGCTCCCCCTCGGCCATGACGAGACCCCGTACCGCCTCGTCAGCCGCGACCATGTCTCGACCTTCGAGGCCGCCGGCTCGACGTTCCTCAAGGTCGAGCCGGAGGGGCTCACCCTGCTCGCGCGCGAGGCGATGCGCGACATCGCCCACCTCCTCCGGCCCGGTCACCTCGCGCAGCTCGCGCGGATCCTCGGCGATCCCGAGGCCTCCTCGAACGATCGCTTCGTCGCCCTCGAGCTCCTCAGGAACGCGAGCATCGCCGCGGGGGGCGTGCTCCCGTCGTGCCAGGACACAGGCACGGCCGTCGTCATGGGCAAGAAGGGCCAGCTCGTCTTCACGGGCGGCGGCGACGAGGCGGCGATCGCGCGCGGCGTCTTCGAGACCTACCGCGCGCAGAACCTGCGCTATTCGCAGCTCGCGCCGCTCGACATGTACCGGGAGGTCAACACGAACGACAACCTCCCTGCGCAGATCGAGATCTTCGCGACGGACGGCGACGCCTACAAGCTCCTGTTCATGGCGAAGGGCGGCGGCTCCGCGAACAAGAGCTATCTTTACCAGGAGACCAAGGCGCTCCTGAACCCGGAGAGCCTGCTGTCCTTCGTCGAGGCGAAGATCCGCGCGCTCGGCACCGCGGCGTGTCCGCCATACCACCTTGCCATCGTCGTCGGCGGCACGTCGGCCGAGTACACGCTCAAGGTCGCGAAGCTCGCCTCGGCGCGCTACCTCGACACGCTCCCGGCCGACGGCAACGCGCGCGGGCGCGGCTTCCGCGACCGCGAGCTCGAGCAGAAGGTGCTCGAGCTCGCGCAGCGGACGGGGATCGGGGCGCAGTTCGGGGGCAAGTACTTCTGCCACGACGTCCGGGTCATCCGCCTGCCGCGCCACGGCGCCTCGTGCCCTGTCGGCATCGCCGTCTCGTGCTCTGCGGATCGTCAGGCGCTCGGCAAGATCACGCGCGAGGGCATCTTCCTCGAGCAGCTCGAGACCGATCCCGCGAAGTACCTGCCCGACACCACGGACGCGGATCTCGAGGGCGAGGTCGTGAAGCTCGACCTCCGCCGTCCCATGAGCGAGATCCGCGCGGAGCTCTCGAAGTACCCCATCCGCACGCGGCTCTCGCTGAGCGGCCCGATGATCGTCGCGCGAGACATCGCGCACGCGAAGATCAAGGAGCGCCTCGATCGCGGCGACGGCATGCCGAGCTACCTGCAGGAGTTCATGGTCTACTACGCCGGGCCCGCGAAGACGCCCGCGGGCTACGCCTCCGGCTCGTTCGGCCCCACCACGGCCGGCCGGATGGACGCGTACGTCGACCTCTTCCAGGCGAACGGCGGCAGCTACGTCATGCTCGCGAAGGGCAACCGCTCGCCCGCCGTCACCGCGGCGTGCAAGAAGCACGGCGGCTTCTACCTGGGCTCGATCGGCGGTCCGGCCGCGCGCCTCGCGAAGGACTGCATCAAGAAGGTCGAGGTGCTCGAGTACCCCGAGCTCGGCATGGAAGCGGTCTGGAAGATCGAGGTCGAGGATTTCCCCGCCTTCATCGTGGTGGACGACAAGGGCAACGACTTCTTCGCCGACATCAACAAGCCGGCCGGCCGGAAGCTCGAAGTCGCCGGCTGACGTCCGGAGCCCGGAATCGCGGCCGGGCAGCTCCCCTCCGCCTCCAGCGCCGGCGCGGCCGCGCCGGCCGCCCTCTCCAACCGTGCCAGACCTTCCAGGACCCGCGCAAACTCCGCGTCCGCGTCGGCGGGGGAGCGACAGCGAGGTTGACTGGCGACGATGTCCCCTCCGGATCGGCGTCGAGGACCCGATTCCATCCGTTCGTGATACGGCTAGACACCAGCTTTCCCTGCTGCCGTCACCCGGATCGACGAGGGTGACCGAGGCAAATGGTCACATTCGAGGCGTCTTGGCGCCTGTTCAGCCCGGTATCGGCTCGACGAGCGCTGCTGGGGCCGCGGCCCGCGGGGGCACGGTCCGTGCTTTGACCTCGTGCGGAAGGAGCGGAGCATGACAGTTCGACCTGATCGCACGGTGTCTCATGGCCGCGCTGACGCTGGGCACCACCGTTTCGAGGATCGGCACGGTGGTCCCGATGGATCTCGCCATCAGCTGGAGGTGGATCGTCTGGACCGGCTGGTGCGCGCAGCGCAGGAGATCGCTGGTCAAGCAGAGCGTCGAGAGCGCGAGAAGCGCAGCGACGCGGGCCAGGAGGCGAGGCCCGCCGACGGCGGCGTCAAGTCGCGTCCGGCGCCGAGGAATCCGAGCATCGCCGACCTCGAGCGCGCGGACAACGAGGGGATGCTGCCGCCGGGGGAGACGTGATGAGCGCACGCGCGATGAGCCTCGATGGGCTCGTCGATCGGCTCGTGCCGAGCGCGCTCCGCCCCGCGGAGCGCGCGCCCCTCGCCCCTGCGCTCGACGCGGAGGTGCGGCACGTCGACACGTGGAGCGCGGGGCGCCTCGCCTATTACGTGGACGCCCGCGCTGCGGGGCGCCCCGTGGTGCTCGTGCACGGGGTCGACGCGGCCGCCTCGTCCAGGGAGATGGCGCCCCTGTTCGATGCGCTCCGAGGCGAGCGGCCGGTCTACGCGCTCGATCTTCCCGGCTTCGGCCTCTCGGAGCGAGCGGACCGCGTGTACGATCGCGAGCTCTACTGCGCCGCGCTGCGCCGCTTCCTCACGGACGTGGTCCGCGCGCCGGGCGGCGCCGACGTCATCGCGCTCTCCCTCTCCTCGGAGTTCGCCGCCGCCGTCGCCTGCGAGGAGATGAGCATTGTTCACAGCCTCGTGCTCATCTCCCCGACGGGGCTCGGCCGTGAACATCCCGGCGCGAGCGCCCTCCTCCGGGCTGTCTCGCGCGTCCCCTACGCCGCGGAGGCGCTCTTTCGCGTGCTGGCTGCGCCGCCCAGCATTCGCTGGTTCCTGAAGAAGAGCTTCGTCGGCGCGCCGGATCCAGGCCTTGTCGACTATGCCATCCGCGCATCGAAGGAGCCTTTTGCCCACCGGGCCCCCCTCGCGTTCATCGCCGGTACCCTGTTCACGGACGACGCTCTCCAGCGCCTCTATGCGCGTCTGCCCGTCGCCACGCTGATCCTCCACGACCGTGACCCGTATTCGCGCTTCGACCGCCTCGCCGAGCTCACGCAGCAGAACGCCCGCGTGGAGGCCGCCCGCATCGCGCCAACGCTGGGTCTCCCGCACTTCGAGCAGCTCGACGCCACGCTCGATGTCGTGCGCAGGTTCTGGGCGCAGGACCCTTGGTAGCTCTCCTCCACAGAGCGATCAGGACAGCCTGGTAGGGAGCTCCGCGCAGGGCGGACGTCGATTTCCTGCGGAGCCCCCCGGCTCCGCAGGGAAGCCGAGGTCGTCCGGTCCGCTCAGGAGCCGCCGCCCTCGACGCCGAACATGTATGCGCCATTACCGACTGGCCCCTTCTGGTGTCAGCGGGCCTGTGCTCCGCTGGTTTCGCGCGACCCCGGGGGGGTCTCAAGGATCGACCTGCGACACGCATCCAGTTCCACCGCTCCTGAAGTACCTGGTGTACAATGGAGCGGTGGTGGAACACCGGGTGTGCCGACAGGAGCACCCGGTGGGTGTGGTCACGTGCGTACCGGTTCGATCGGCGCCATTTCGTTAGGACCATGACATCTGCCGCCCGGGAGGGGTGCCCTTGCGCAGCAATCCGGCGATGGAGCGCTGCGCCAAGACATCACGATGGATGGTCAGGCGATGGAGCAACGCGGCACGCGTCTACAGGGGGCGCGGATTGTTTCCAGGCGTAAAAGTCTTTGCAAACTCCAGGTCAACGGGCTAATTAAGCTCTTATAGCGGGGGATGTCGTGAATTCAGGCGGCCAAACCATCTCTTCGACCCAGCAAGCGAGCAACAGCTTGCTTGGTCGATACCGCCTGATTGCAAAATTGGGTCGTGGTGGGATGGCGGATGTGTTTCTGGCCGTCTCCCGCGGGCCCGGGTCGTTCAACAAGCTCGTTGTTGTGAAGTGTCTCCGCGTCGGGATGGCGGATGACCCGCGCTACGTCCTGATGTTCCTGGACGAGGCCAAGCTCTCGGCCCGGCTCAATCACCCCAACGTCGTTCAGACCTACGAGATCGGGGGCGAGAGCGGCGGGTACTTCATCGTGATGGAGTACCTCGAGGGCCAGCCGCTCAAGGACGTCGTGAGGGCGGTGGTGAGCGGCTGTCCTGGCGCCGCGAGCTTCACGCGGGGGGCGTGGGTCAGGATCATCGTCGAGGCGCTGCGCGGGTTGCACTACGCGCATGAGCTCGCGGACTTCGATGGCGGTCTGCTCGGCATCGTGCACCGCGACGTCTCGCCCCACAACATCTTCGTCACGTACGACGGAGCTGTGAAGATCGTCGATTTCGGCGTCGCGAAGGCGGCCCTCAACGCGGCGCACACCGAGAGCGGAACCTTCAAGGGCAAGATGGCCTACGCCGCGCCCGAGCAGGCGATGGCGAGCGCCGACGTCGATCGGCGGGCCGATCTCTTCGCCATCGGCATCGTGCTCTGGGAGCTCCTGGCGATGCGGCGGCTGTTCGATGGCGACCACGTCGCCGTGATGCACCAGCTGCTCACGCGGGACATCCCGCGGCTCTCCGCCGTCGTGCCGGACATCGACCCGGCGCTCGATGAGATCGTGGCGAGGGCCCTCCAGCGGGATCCCGATCGGCGGTTCGCCACCGCGCAGGAGATGGGCGACGCGCTGGAGAGTTACCTGCGGGGCTCGGGCGAGGACGTCCGCACGGAGCAGCTCGGCGCGCACGTGCTCGAGATGTTCGCGGAGAGCAGGGCGCTCGTGCGCCAGCAGGTCACCGCGCAGTTCGAGTACCTGAGCTCGCTGGACGTCGCGGGCGACATCCAGCGCGCCTCGATGGTCGGAGAGTTCCCCCGCGCCTCGATGGTCATGGGGATGAACCGCTCGATGTGGCCCTCCGCGACCGCGGCCGGTCTACCCCTCCTCAGCGATCAAAGCCACAGCCTCCCCGCCCACCATCATCACGAGCCCCCGGCCGTCGATCCCGGCAGCCTGGGCGCGACGGTGGGGCGCGCCTCGTCCTGGCGGCAGCGTGGGTATCTCGCCTCTGTGCTCGGGGTGGTCGCGCTGCTCGCCGCGGGAGCCTTCGTGATGTTCCGCGAGCGCTCGCTGGAGCCCGTCGCGTCGGAGCAGCCTGCTGCCGTGTCCACGGCTGCGACGGCGCTCGAACCGGGCCCGCTGAAGGCCAAGGTCACGATCAAGAGCGAGCCCGCGGACGCGAACGTGAGCTGGAACGGGACCATGCTCGGCAAGACGCCCCTCAGCGTCGAGCTTCCTCAAGGGATGCAGGTCGTCGTGGTGTCCAGGGCCGGTTGGGTCGACGTGTCGATCTTCCTGCAGCTCTCCGCGTCGGATGTCGTCGAGCGCACCGTCGCGCTCCGGCGTCAGGACGTCAGCGCAATCCCTTCAAATTAGAGCGGCGGTCAGAGGGGGATACTTCAGGTGCCGGCCCGGAGGACCCGCATGGAGGGCGCTGCCCTGGCGGCGAGGCGGCGGACTTCTCGACCGAGCCAGTCGAGGAAATCGAGGTTCCACGGAGGCCCGTCGGGCCAGCGCTCGCGTATGCGGTCGGCGAGCTCGAGATCCCAGCTCCCGTAGAGATCCACGAGCGCGTCATGCTCCTTGCGGCCGGCCAGCGCTTCAGGGTCCCCGCGAGGCTCGCCTCCGTGCGCGAAGGCGTCATCGCAAACATAGTAGTTGCACGTCGCCGCGCGCCGCTCGGGGGGGATGGTGCAGCCCTCATGACCGTGGAAAGCGCACCTCTTGGGGAGCGCTCCGCAATCGCTGCCCTGGGGCTCGACCCGCAGGATGAGCAGGCCGCGCTGGCCCGGGCGCAGGTTGCCCGCGGCCATCTGCTCGAGCAGCCAGTCAACGCCGCCGAGCGAGGCGATCCGCCCGATGTCCGACCACTCGACCCCCGGCGGGCTGGCGCAACAACCCGTCGGGCCCTGCGGGCATGAGCCGCACAACGTCGAGTGCAACCGCGTATGCATGCCCGCGAGCTCCAGCCGGATCATCGCGCCACCAGCGCTCCTATGCTCTGGGCGTGATCAGACGCTCCAGCCCGCGCAGCGGGATGTCCAGCCAGTCAGGCCGGTTGTTGAGCTCGTAGCCGACCTCGTAAATGCACTTCTCGAGCATGTAGAAGTCGATCAGGAGCACCGTGTCCGCGTCGCTCGCGGGCACGTACGGCGCCGTCTCGTCGGTCCGCGGCTCGGCGGTCGCCTGAGCGCGCGCGACCGTCTCCATGTATCCCGCGAGGTAGCTCGCGGAGATCCACGTCACCCAGGCGTCGGTCCACGGCTTGAGGACGGCGACGTCCTCGGGCCGGAGGCGAGCGTCCCGGAGCGCCGAGGCGCCGGCGTAGTCGAACGATCGCAGCATCCCGCCCACGTCCCGGAGCGGGCCGCGCTTGTAGCGGCGCTCGTTCAGCGGTCTCGCCGGCTCCCCCTCGAAATCGATCAGGATGAAGTCGTCGCCCGTCGAGAGCACCTGGCCGAGGTGGAAGTCGCCGTGCGTCCGGATGCGGGGGATGTCGAACTTCCTCGACACGATCTGCTGGAGCTTCGCGTTGATCTCGGCCTCGCGCGGCAGCATCGCCGACACCTGCTCCCGCACGCTCTCGGGGAGCGAGCGCTCGCGCTTCCTCAGCAGCGCGAAGGTGCGCGAGAGCATGCCGTGCGCCGACTGGAAGATCGACTGCTGGTGCAGCGTCGAGAACGACTGCTGCCCGAACGCGGGGTCCTTGCTGTGCTTGCCGAGCGTGAGGTGGAGCTGCGCTGTGCGCTCGCCGAGCAGCCGCATCCTCACGATCTCAGTGCCCATGAGCTGGTTCACGAGCGGCGGCGGTGTCGCGCGCGACGCGTCGACCAGCGTGCCGGCCGGCATCGGCGGCGCGCCCCCCTTCGCCGTCTCCTCGTCGGCGAGCACCCGCTCGAAGAAGCGGTTCAGCGCCTCGAGCGTGCTCGTCCACGCGTCGCTCTGGCTCTGCACGTACTCCTGGAGCATCGCCACCGTGGTCGCCTCGCGACCGCGGGCCTGGTACTCGATCGCCCCGGCGAGCCGCGCCGTCGCAGGGAACTGGTGCTCCGTCAGGAACCGGCCGATCTCGAGCTCCGGGTTGATGCCCTCCTCGACCTGCCGGAAGATCTTGAGGAGGAGCTTGTCGCCGTAGATGATGGTCGTGTTGCTCTGCTCGCTCTCGGAGATGCGCGCCGGGAGCTCTCCCTCGGCGCCGAGCGTCTCGAGCGTCGTCCCGAGCGGCAGCGCGTGGAGCTCGCCGACGGAGCCCGTCGCGACCCCCTGCGCCCGGATCGCGGCGAGGACGAGCGCGGCGAACTCCGGGGTCGCCAGCGCGTCGTAGAGGACGCCCTCCGGCGCCGCCGCGCTCTCCGGCTCGGGATCGCGGATCGTGACGTCCGCGATCACCGCGTGACGCGCGCGCGTCACGAGCGTCCGCGCGTAGTCGCCCGTGGCGAAGCCGATCGGCACGACATACGTCTCCGGCGAGCCGTCCGTGTACTCGACGCGCGCGAGCAGGAGGTAGTGCTCCGCCGCGGTCTGCTCGCCGCGCAGGATCGGGATGACGTCCGCGAGGGTCGTGGCGCGCCGCGTGCGCGCCTTGCCGCGGAACCAGCGCCGCGCCGCGATGAACTTCCCGAGCGTCGGCTCGAGCACCCTGCGCCCCTCCGGGGAGAGGAGCGTCCGCCACGAGCCCTTCGTCGCGATCGCGGGCGCCGCCCCGGCGTCGCCCGCGGAGATCGCCGGCGTCGCCGGCTCCAGCGCGAACCAGAAGAAGTCGTGCGGACCGAGCGACAGGGAGTAACCGCGGCTCGTGATCTCCGGGAAGCGGCTCCTGCCGAACAGCTCGACAGGCACCATGCCCTCGAAGCGCGCGAGATCGAGCTCGACGTGCTGCGCGTACCGAGAGAGGTTCGCGACGATGAGCAGCCGCTCGTCCGCGTGCGCGCGGATGAACGCGAGCACCTTGCTGTTGTCCGGGTGCAGGAACTCGATCGTCCCGCGGCCGAGCACCTTGTTCTGCTTGCGCAGGGTGATGAGCCGCTTCATCCACCAGAGGAGCGAAGCCGGGTTCTGCTGCTGCGCCTCGACGTTGATCGCCTCGTAGTGGTACTCGGGGTCGATGATGATCGGCAGATAGAGCTTCTGCGGGTTCGCCCTGGAGAATCCGGCGTTCCGATCGGCGCTCCACTGCATCGGCGTGCGCACCCCGTCGCGATCGCCGAGATAGATGTTGTCGCCCATCCCGATCTCGTCGCCGTAGTAGAGGACGGGGGTCCCCGGCAGCGAGAAGAGCAGCGCGTTCATCAGCTCGATCCTGCGCCGCGTCTTCATGAGCGGGGCGAGCCGCCGGCGGATGCCCAGGTTGATGCGCGCCGTGTGCTCCTGCGCGTAGACGCGGTACATGTAGTCCCGGTCCTCGTCGGTCACCATCTCGAGCGTCAGCTCGTCGTGGTTCCGGAGGAACGTCGCCCACTGGCAGGTCTCGTGGACAACGGGCGTCTGCTTCAGGATGTTGACGATCGGGAAGCTGTCCTCGAGCTCGACCGCCATGAACATCCTGGGCATGAGCGGGAAGTGGAAGTTCATGTGGCACTCGTCGCCGCTCCCGAAGTACGCCGCGGCGTCGGCGGGCCACTGGTTGGCCTCCGCGAGGAGCATGCGATCGGCGAAGTTCGCGTCGATGTGGCGCCGGAGCTTCCGCAAGAACTCGTGCGTCTCCGGCAGGTTCTCGCAGTTCGTCCCTTCGCGCTCGTAGAGGTACGGCACGGCGTCGAGCCGGAGCCCATCGACGCCCATCTCCAGCCAGAAGTCGACCACCTTGAAGACGGCGGCGTGGACGTCCGGGTTCTCGAAGTTGAGGTCGGGCTGGTGGGAGTAGAAGCGGTGCCAGTAATAGGCGTTGGCGACCGGATCCCAGGCCCAGTTCGATGTCTCGAAGTCCTTGAAGATGATCCGGGCGTCCTTGTAGCGGTGCGGCGTGTCGCTCCACACGTAGAAATCGCGCCAGCGCGAGCCCTTGGGCGAGGTCCGCGCCCGCTGGAACCACTCATGCTCGTTCGAGGTGTGGTTCAGGACGAGCTCGGTGATGACGCGGATGTCGCGGCGGTGCGCCTCGCGCAGGAGGCGGGCGAACTCGCGCCGGGTCCCGTAAGACGGGTTGATGTTGGCGTAGTCCGCGATGTCGTATCCGCCGTCGCGCAGCGGCGAGGGGTAGAAGGGCAGGAGCCAGATCGCGGTGACGCCGAGATCTTGGAGGTAATCGAGCTTGTCGACGAGCCCCTCGAAGTCGCCGATGCCGTCCGCGTTCGAGTCGCTGAACGCGCGGACATGCACCTCGTAGATGATCGCGTCCTTGTACCAGAGGGCGCTGCCTTCGGCGGGAGGGGGCTTTTGATCCTGGCTCATGGCTGCTCCGGCGATGCGCGTTGTCCGCGCGACGACGCCGGGCGCACAGGATGCAGCGGCTCGGGCCCTGTGCGGCGTGAGCACGCCGCCCGGGCCAGAGGTGGCCAGGAGGCAAGGCACGCTGCGGAGTCCGCCACTGGGCGCGCACTGCCGTCCCCACGCAGATGACGCGGATCACGTGTATAGTTTAACTACTCGGGATTGCAAGACCACGCGTGCCCGACTTCGGTAGCACGCCACGCGCGGGGCGCAAAGCGGCGCGGTTGCGTTCGGCTTGCATCCGGTTGCATCCGATCGCATCCGTTTGCGCTCGTTTGCGCTCGTTTGCGCTCGTTTGCGCTCGTTTGCGTTCGGGTTGCGCCCGTTTGCGCTCGTTTGCGCTCGGTTGCACCCCGCGCGCTGTCGAGATCGCTGCTTCGTGAGCTCGGCCCACACGTCGAACCGCAGCCGGTGTAAGAAGCGCTGGCACTCGTTCTGCGATCGGGCGAGCTCATGCCCATCGAAGGAGCATTCTCATGATGCGTGTCTTCCACGTACTCCCGCTCTCCCTCGCCGCGCTCGGAGCGCTCGCGTGCTCGTCGACCCCCGAGCCGACGATCGACCCCAACAACCCGTGCCCTCCGGGCCAGTGGTGCGCCTCTGCCGTGCCGACCACGCCGGCGACGGCGGTGCCCACGCCCACCACCACCGCCGCGCCCGCGGGCTCCGCCGCCACGCCGATCCCGCCGGTCGCCGCGGTGGCCGCGACGCCGATCTTGCAAGGGATGGGCACGACGGAGGCCCCGGGGATGAAGCCGGACGGCGGACCGTTCGCGGGGCAGTTCCAGGAGGGCCAGGCGCTCGAGCAGCAGATCAACATCTCGCCCGGCAAGTGCTACACCGTCGTCGGCATCGGTCTCGGGGTCCAGGAGCTCGACATCCAGCTCGTCTCGCAGCCCGCGCCCGCGCTGCCGCCCGTCGTGCTCGCGCAGGACAGCACCACCGGCGCCGCGGCGACGCTCGGCGGCAAGGCCTCCGGCTGCTGGAAGAACCCCCTGCCGATCGGCGGTCCGGGCAAGGTGATCCTCAAGGCGACGAAGGGCGCGGGGATCGCGGCCGCGCAGGTCTTCATCAAGTAACGCTCCCCCGCGCGGGCTGGCCGAGTCCGCCCGCACGCGAAGACGCCCGGCCGTGCGCGTGCCGAGAGGCGTGCGCCTCGCGCGCGACTCTTCTATTCCCGCCGCCTTCCTCCTCCCCTAGAGCAGACCGACGCGGCCGTGGGCCGCGCGCGCGACTCCATGAGCGAGACCGTCTTCCTCGGCCCCGACGCCAGCAAGACCTGCGCGAGGCCGCGCTGGGAGTGGCTGTCGCCGCGCCTCCCCCCGGACCTCGAGCAGGAGGCGACGAGGCGCGTCGCGTGGATGGCGCTCTGCACGATCGTGGCGGGCTCCCTCGGCTTCCTCGTGTCGGAGATCTTCCCGGGCCTCGAGCTCGGCCCGTACCCGATCCGCGTCGCGGTCTTCCTGCCGTTCATGCTGGTCTCGGCCGCGCTCTTCGTCATCGCGCGGAAGGGGCTCCTGTCGCCGCCGCGGATCGTCGATCTCTCGTTCGCCTACAAGATCCTGGGCGCCGCGCTGCTCTCGGTCATCTCCAACGCGCAGCCGTGGCCGGAGGGGCCGGTGTTGCCGGGATGGCCGCCGGTGGCCGTCTGGGTGCTCATGTTTCCCATCATCGTCCCCGCCCCGAGCGTGCGCACGCTGTTCACCTCGACGCTGGCGATCCTCACCGATCCGGCATGCCTCTGGGTGCTCGTCCGCTCGGGCTTCATGGATCCGCCCTCGCACGAGGCGATGCTCCGCCGCTTCTTCCCGAGCGTCATCGCGCTCGCGCTCTCCGTCCTCGTGTCGCGCGTCGTCTTCGGGCTCGGGCGCAAGCTCGACGCGGCGCGGGAGCTCGGCAGCTACCGGCTCGTCGAGCGGCTCGGCGGCGGCGGCATGGGCGAGGTGTGGCGGGCGAGGCACCGGATGCTCGCCCGCCCCGCGGCCGTGAAGCTGATCCGGCCCGAGGCGTTCCAGGGCGAGCCATCGAGCAACGGCAACGCGAAGGCGCGGTTCGAGCGCGAGGCGCAGGCGACCGCCGCGCTCCGATCGCCGCACACGATCGGCATCTTCGACTTCGGCGTCGCCCGCGACGGGTCGTTCTACTACGTGATGGAGCTGCTCGACGGCATGGACCTCGACACCCTCGTCAAGCTGGACGGCCCGCAGCCGCCCGCGCGCGTGGTCCACCTGCTCCGGCAGGCCTGCCACTCGCTCCACGAGGCGCACAAGGCCTTCTTCGTGCACCGCGACATCAAGCCCGCCAACCTCTTCCTGTGCCGCTACGGCGCAGATCTCGACTTCTTGAAGGTGCTCGACTTCGGGCTGGTGGCCCAGCGCAGGAAAGACGCGGATCCCTCCAAGCTGACGGCGGACAACGCGATCACCGGCACGCCCGCGTTCATGGCCCCGGAGGCGGTGCTGGGCGACCGCCCGATCGACGGCCGGACCGACATCTACGCGCTCGGGTGCGTCGCCTACTGGCTGCTCACGGGCGCCCTCGTGTTCGAGGCCGAGACGGCGATGAAGACGATGTTGCTCCACGCGACGGAGGCGCCCGTCGCGCCTTCGAAGCGCGCGGCGCGCGCGATCCCGCCCGCGCTCGACCGCATCGTGCTCGACTGCCTCGAGAAGGATCCCGCGCGGCGGCCGCAGTCGGCGCGCGAGCTGTCCGAGCGGCTCGCCGCGCTCCGCATGGACGCCGACTGGACCGAGCAGCACGCGGCGGCGTGGTGGGAGGCGGTCGCGCCGCCGTCGCTCTCGGGCCAGGCGGCCAGGGCGGCCGTCGACGCCTTCGGCTGAGCTCTGCGCGCGCCCGGCCCAGGTCCTCAGCGGATGTTGAAGTCGACCGTCATCAGCTGTCCGCCGCGCTCGATCGCGACGGACAGGCGGTTCGCGGTCCGGAGCCGCGCGTAGGCCTCCAGCGCCTTCTGGGGATCGGTGACGTCGAAGCCGTTGATCGACCTCAGGGTATCTCCGCTCTCCAGCCCGAGCGTCTCCAGCAGCGAGCCTCGCCTGATCCTGAGCTTCAGCCCGACGACCTGGTCTCCTCGTCGCTCCGGGATCACCCGGGCGGAGCGCATGAGGAGCGCCTGCTGCTCGAGGATCTGATCGACCGCCGCGCGGTCGACGTTGAACTCCGTGGCGCTCACCCGCCGGATGCGGGCGGCGATCTCCGGCGGGATCGAGTTCAGGTTGTTGTCGCTCCCGACCGGCCTCGCCTGAGGCCGGGGCTGCGGCGCGGGCGCCTCCTCGCGCGCGCTCTTCCCGAGCTTCCCGAGCTGCATCTGACAGCGGGCGCCGCCCGCGGTGATCCAGACGCGGTCCCACGCGATGCGCGTGAGCGTGCCTCCCGCCGCGTCGCCGCCGAGCCGGCGGAGCTGCGTCTGCCCGTCGGGGCCCTCGATGGCCGCGAACGACCACGCGGCGTCCTGCGACGCCGCGATGAGCACCACGCGTCCGGCGTCGCAGGTCGGATCGCTCCACGGATCGCCGTGCGCCGCGGGCGCGCGCTCCTCGGGAGCGCCGCCCGGGGGCGGGAGGAGCGGCCCCGTCGCCGAGTCGAACGGGTTGCGCTGGAGGATCGCTTCAGCGCTCGTCGCGTGGAGGCCGTCGCGCAGCGCGCGGTGGGACGCAGGGGGCGTGGAAGAGAGCCTTGTGGCTCTGTCCGGGATGATCGTCCTCCCGATCAAGTGAGACACCCCCGACGCCTGAAAGTAGGCGGCGGACGCGATCATCGTGCCCGCGATCCACAGGAAGTGGTGCTTCACAGCCGCATCCAGGTCCACGGGTCCTGCTCTTTCTGGGGCTCGATCGCTGCCCGCGCTCGAGGCGAGCGCCGCGCGCACGCCGGCGTGGAGGCGACCGTGCACAATGTCGCCACCGACCCTCCCTCTCGGGACGCGCAGCACCGCGCGTGCCGGCCCGTCGCGCCGGAGCGCCCGCGCGAGCGCCTGTCAGAGCGCGCGCCTTGACCCGAACGGATCGGCGCGCGTCCACGAGCCGCGCGAGCGCCGGACGCGCGCCGCGGCGGCGCTCATCGAGAGGGGGATCGAGAGGAGGAAAGGGCGGGGCAGCGAGCGCCGGCGGGCGGCTCGCTCAGGGCTTCTTGTCGGGCGCCTTGGCGGCGACCGTCGTCCCGGGCTCACCGCGGCCGCGGCGGTACACCCAGGCGGCGAGGACCTTCCGATCGTTCGCGGAGAGCTTCTCCTCGAACGCCGGCATGTGGCCTTCCAGGTCCTTCGCCATCGCGGCCGGCGGGTAGGCCTTGCCGCTGCCGGGGTTCGTGATCTGCGCCTCGATCCACGCGACCGAGGCCCAGCCGCGGAGCTCGGGGGCGGCCGACTCCTCGTCGTCGGTCTTGCCGTCGAGCCGGTGGCAGCTCGTGCACCGCTGCCGGACCATCTTCTCTCCGGGCGTCCCGGCGCCGGGCTCCCCGCGCGCCTGCCCCTCGAGGAACGCGGCGATCGTCTCCTGGTCGGCCGCGCTCATCGGCGTGAACACCTTCGCCGCCTCGGGATCCGCGGGCGGCTTCACCGCCGACGGCATCATCTCCTTGAACGCCGTCTTGCCGAAGAGGTGGTCGGCGTCGGGATCCCTCAGCACCTCGAGCGCCCAGGCCTTCGTCCCGAACCCGGTGAGGTCCGGCGCCGTCTGCTTGTCCTTGGGCGGGCCGAGATCGTTGAGCCGGTGGCAGCTCGCGCACTCCTTCTTGTAGAGGTCCTCGCCGCGCGTCTCCGGGTCGTTCCGGAGCATCGCGAGCGCTCCCTCGGGCGGGACGCCTTGCTTGAACAGCGCCACCGCGCGCGCGGTCCGCGCGGCGCTCTGCGCCTCCGAGCGCTGGAAGCCCTCGTCCTTCGCGTCCTTCACGAACGACTTCCCCAGCAGGCCGACGGCCCCGAGGCCGATCAAGAACAGCGGCGCGAGCGCCGGCAGCCGCGCCCGGAGCGGGCCGGGCTTCCTGTCGATGAACGGCAGCAGGGCAAGGTACAGCCCGACCACCCCCGGCAGGCCGACGGTCGCGATGAGCTCCAGCGAGCCAGGGAAGTACTTGCGCAGCTCGAAGAGCGGGCGGAAGTACCAGGCGGGGCGGGCGTTGTAGTCGCTGACGGGATCCGCCGGCGCCTCGAGCGGGGCGCCGTGCTCCATGGCCGCGAGATCGAACACGACGACCAGCACGAGCGCCACGGCCAGCAGGATCAGGCCGAGCTGCTTCGGGTAGAACCGATCCGCCTTGCCGAGGTCGGCGCCGTGCGGCGTGCCGAAGCCGTGCCTGCGGAACTGCGCGAAGCTCGCGGCGAGCAGCAAGGCCATGACCGCCGGCAGCACGAAGACGTGCAGGCTGTAGAGCCGCGTCAGCGTCAGGTGGCCGAGCGAGCTCCCGCCGATGACGAGCTGCTGCGTGAACGACCCGACCACCGGGACCGAGCCCATGATGCCCGTCTCGACGCGCGCGCCCCAGTAGCCGTCCTGGTCCCACGGGAGCGGGTTGCCCGTGAAGGTGAAGCCGAGGATCACGCCGAGCAGGCCGAGGGTCAAAAACCAGCCGATCTCGCGCGGCGCGCGGTACGCCCCGTGGAGCGCGATCCGCGCCACGTGGATCGCGATCAAGATGACGAGCGCCTGCGCTCCGAAGTAGTGGAGGCCTCGGATGAGCCACCCGGCGCGCAGGGTGAAGTTGATGTGCGCGACGCTCGCCCACGCCGTGGTCGCGCTCGGGGCGTACGCCGACATGAGCAGCGCGCCCGTGACGACCTCGACGAGCAGCAGCAGCGCGAGCGCGCCTCCCCACACGTAACCGATGCGCGCGCCGCCGGGGATCGGCGCGTCGAGGAACCGGCGCAGCGGCTCGCGGTGTCCTATGCGCTCGTTCAGCCAGTCGCCGAGGCTCATCCTGCGATCTCCTGGAGCTCGGCGACCCCGTCACGGTAGCGCCGGAAGTCCACCTCGAGCCAGCCATCGACGACCCGCGTCGCGAGCGGATCCATGGGGCGCGGGGACGGCCCCGTCTCAGGCGCACCCGACAGGCCGAAGCGTGACGCGTGGCACGGGCAGTTGAAGCTCTTCTTGTCGTCGTTGAGATCGATCCCGCAGCCGAGGTGGGGGCACGTGGCGCTCATCGCGCGTATCTTCTCGCCCTCCCGGATGACCCAGATCGCGCCGAGCATCTGGTCCTTCGCGACCGTGAAGGCGTCGCGCTCCTCGCCGATCACCTTGAGCCGCCGCGGCTCGCCCGGCGGGAGGTCCGCGAGGCGCCCGACCCGGACCCAGCGCTCGCGCCCGCCCGCGGCGCCGGCGCTGCCCGCGGCGGGAGCCGCGATGAAGCTCGCCGCCGGTACGGCGATCGCGCCGGCGCAGGCCAGACCGCCGATCGCCACGAGCGCCTTCAGGGCGCCACGCCGCTCCTCGGGGGCCGGGCCCGCGGACGGCGCGCCGGCGCTCGCGGGCACCCCGTGAGGCCCAGGTTCGTGCGGCAATCCATGTCCGAGGTACCCACCGGCACCAGGTTCCTTTTGCGTCGGCTCTGCCATCTCGTAGGCTCTCCCTCGCTCGCGCCGCTGTCCGAAGGCCGCCCAGACTGGAGCGGGGCCCTCGGCGGCCGAAGCGGACGCAGCATATCGAAAACACAGGCGTAACGTTGAATCCTCGCCATCGCGCACATCGAGGCGATTGCGCTTCGGCCGGCACAGCCGAAAGTTCTCTTTCAGTTGTCCAGGTCCCGATGCCTCGTCCCGTCGCCGCAGCGCTCGTGATGTTCGCCGTGCTCGGGGCCTCCGCGTGTGCCGCTTCGCGTCAACCGCCAGCGTGTACGCGTCCCGACCTCAGCGGGTGCGCCATCGAGGACGTCTCGTTCGACGGCGACGACGTGATCAGCGGCGACGAGCTCGCCGCGCGGATCGCGACGGCCGAGAGCTCGCGCCTCCTCGGCGGCGCGCTCGAGCCCGTGCCGATCCTGAGCGTCTGGGACGCGCTCACGGTCGAGTACGAGCGCTTCGACCGGTTCGTCCTCGAGCGGGACCTGGCCCGCATCGAGCGGTACTACCGCGCGCGCGGGTTCTACGGGGCGCGGGTGCGGGCGGCGCGGGTGCAGCGCTTCGGCGGCCCCGGCAAGGAGGGGCGCGTGCGGGTGCGCATCGTCGTCTCCGAGGGCGCGCCGGTGACGATCGCGTCGGTGGATCTCGCGTGGCGGGACTGGACCCTGGAGAAGGGCAGGGACATCGGCCGGCCGGTGACCGAGGCGAAGGACGAGCTCAAGGTCGGCGAGCGCCTGGACGAGGCTCGTTACGAGGAGCTCAAGAAGAACCTGCTCCGGGTGCTCACGGATCGCGGCTTCGCCTACGCGAACGTGGAGGGGCACGTCGACGTCGACCTCGTGAAGAACGAGGCGCGGATCCGCTACACGATCGAGCTCGGCCCCGAGTGCAGGTTCGGCAAGGTCAAGCTCGAGGGGCTCGGCGAGCTGCCCGAGGGGCCCGTCAGGACGGCGATCGGCATCGAGGAGGGCGAGCGCTTCTCGACCGCGGATCTGGCGGACGCAGAGCAGGCGCTCGCCGACTTCGGCGTGTTCGGCTCCGTCGCCGTGAAGCCCGAGCTCGCGCCGCCCGGACAGCCCAGGAACCCGGTCGTCCCCGTGACCTTCTCCGTGCAGCCGTCCGCGCTGCGCGCCGTGAAGCTCGGCGGAGGCGCCGAGGTCGGCTCGCGCGTCGAGGCGCACCTCGTCGCCGGGTGGGAGGATCGCAATTTCCTCGGGGGGCTGCGCCGCTTCAGCATCGAGGCCCGGCCGGGGCTCGTCTTCTATCCGGTGGAGTTCTCGAACCTGCTCGGCAAGGAGCTCGGGGACACGTTCCGCCTCTTGCCGGAGATCCAGCTCCGGTCCGAGCTCCGCCAGCCCGGGGCGATCGAGCGGCGCACGGCCGCGGTGCTGCGCGGCTCGTTCAAGCTCTACTGCCCCCAGACAGGTGAGTTCTGCACCAAGCCGGACAAGGGGGGCGCCGGCGAGGGGGAGTCAGGAGCTGCACCAGAGGCTGCCCAGGAGGCTCCGGAGCACGCGATCGTCGGCTACCGCGAGTACGTCGGTTCCATCGGCGTCGAGCGGCCCTTCCTGAAATCGGACCTGAACGCGGCCCTCCTCTACAACGTCCAGCTGAACAGCCCGTTCACCTACAATTCGGCGCGGCTGCCCTCCGGGTTCGGGACCCTCTTCATCCCTTACCTCCAGGCGCTTGTGTCCTATGACCGCCGGCTGAACGAGGCGGGGAAGCCCGACAGGGTCACCCCCCATCACGGCTATTACATCGCGCTGGACACGCAGCTGGCCGGCTATCTGGCGTTCGACACCGCGATCGCAGAGGCCCTGGTCGGCGAGAAGGCGCAGGACGAGCGGGACAGGCGGTTTCACTCCGCGCGCGACATCCGCCTTCAGCCCGAGTTTCGCGCCTACTTCCCTGTTTCGAGGAGATGGACGCTGGGTTTCCGCTTGATGACCGGGTGGCTGTTCACGGGCGACTACGGCGACGCCTCCGTGGATCCTGCCCAGTGCGACGCCCTCGCGGGCATGGACAGGGACCGTTGCCGGAGAGACGTGGGGGCCGACCTTCAGCTGATGCAGTTCCGCGGGTTCTTCAGCGGCGGCGCGACCAGCAACCGCGGATACGGGTACAACGAGGTCGGCCCGCACGCCCGCGTGCCGAGCCTGACAGCCGGCGACAGCGCCGACGAGGAGGACGCCCCGCTGGTCCCCATCGGAGGCCGTCTGCTGTGGGAGACGAGCCTGGAGCTGCGGATACCGCTCGGCGAGAGCCTCGGTACGGTGATCTTCGCCGACGCCGGCGATGTCACCCGGGAGCACCGGCTGTTCCGCTCGGGAGCGCAGCGCCTGCACCTCTCGGCGGGCTTCGGGCTGCGCTACGTCACCCCGGTCGGACCGCTGCGCTTCGACGTCGGCTACCGCATCCCCTGCTTGCAGGTGCTCGGCGTCTGCAACGAGACAGAAGCAGCAGGCTGGCCCGAGGACGAGCGGCCCCCGGGCAAGCTGTTCGATGTGCTGCCCATCGCCGTGAACCTGGCGATCGGCGAGGCGTTCTGACGTGCGGTGATCCGTCCGGCGGGCGCCGGAGGGCGGTGGGGCCCACGCCTTCGGGCAGGCCGCGGGCGATCAGCCCTCTTCTTCTTCGACGTTCCAGGCGGACAGCGCGGTCATCCCGATGGCGACCGAGCAGAGGCAGCAGAGGGCAGGCTCCTCGAACCGGAGCTCGTCGCCGCGCGACCACACGTAGAGGCCGCGCCCGTGGGGCTCCCCCGTGATGGCCACGTTGCACACGTCGCAGCGGAGCTCGGTTGCGCCTGAGGCTGCTTGACGCGCGCGCAGCGCATTGTCGGCGATCGCGTCGACCGAGACGCAAATCGGATGGGCCAGTGTCCCTGTGAGCCGGTAATCCGCACTTGCGGTCCCCTCCGGCGTAGGGCAGGGGTCCAGGTTCGCGGTCCCCTTCAGAGCGCCTTCAATCACATCCACCTCCGGCGGCAGGGCCGAATCTAGCTCAGGCCGAGACGGGACGCACGAGAAGGCTGTGCCTGAACACCATCAGGCCTGCTCCAGGGCGCGCATGTAGGCGAACACGCTGAAGCGGCGCGTCATGGCCTGCATGACGTACCGCTCCAGCGTGCAATGGTGGCGGAATTTGGCGGATCAGGCGCTGGCGGACGCGGCCGTCTCGGCGGCGTCCTGGACGGCGGCCGAGCGGCTGCCGGCCGAGCGGTCGAGAGCGCAGCTCTCTTCGAGCAGCTCGACCACGTCGAGCTGGCGGATCGACTCCTCCTTGGACTGATCCTTGAGGCCGTCGGTGATCATCGTCTGGCAGAACGGGCAGGCGGTCGCGATGGTCTTCGCCTCCGTCTGGAGCAGCTGCAGTGTCCGCTTGACGTTCACGCGGTCCTTGTTCTGCTCCTCCATCCACATCTGCGCGCCGCCGGCGCCGCAGCAGAGCCCCTTCTGCCGGTTCCACCCCTCGGCCTCGACGAGCTGCAACCCGGGGATGCGCTTCAGGATGTCGCGCGGCTGCTCGTACACGTCGTTGTAGCGGCCGAGGTAGCAGGAGTCGTGGAAGACCACCTTCCCCTCGACCGGCTTGCTGGGGACGAGCTTCTTCTCGGCGACCAGGCCGAGCAGGAAGTCGGTGTGGTGCACGACCTCGAACTTCGCGCCGAAGTCGGGGTACTCGTTCGCGAGCGTGTTGAAGCAGTGGGGGCAGGTCGTGACGATCTTCCGGACGCCGCCCTGCTCCTTGTAGCCGTTCAGGGTCGCGGCGTTCTGCTCGGCGAGCATCGCGAAGAGGTACTCGTTGCCCGCGCGGCGCGCCGGATCGCCGGTGCAGGTCTCCTCCTGGCCGAGGATGGCGAAATCGACGCCGGCGGCCTTCAGGAGCCTGGCGGTCGCGCGGGCGATCTTCTTCGCGCGGTCGTCGTAGCTCGCCGCGCAGCCGACCCAGTAGAGCACGGGGGCCTGCGGCTTCTCGGCCATGGTCGGGATCTCGAGCCCCTCGGCCCAGTTGCCGCGGTCGATGCGCGCGAGGTTCCAGGGGTTGCCGTTGACCTCCATCGCGTTGAACGGATTCCCGAGCTCCGCCGGGAACTCGCCCTTCACGAGGACAAGGTGGCGGCGCATGGAGACGATCTTGTCGACGTAGCTGATCATCACCGGGCACTGCTCCTCGCAGGCCCGGCACGTCGTGCAGGCCCAGAGCACGTCCGGATGGACGACGTTCGCCACGAGGTCGACCGGCTTGTACGCGACCTCGGGGACCGGGACCGGGTTCTCCGGGGCCGCCTGCTCCGCGTGCTCGGCGCCCTCCTGCGTCTCCGCCGCCTCCGCTGCCTGGCCGTCCTGCGCCGCCGCCCCGTCGGTGGCCTGCCCGTTCGCCTGGGCCGCGTGGCCGTCGGCGCGCGGCTCGCCTCGCGCGCCGCCCGGCCTGTTGATGAACTCCCCCTCTCGGCCGTACAGGTGATCGCGCAGGTCCAGGGTGAGCTGCTTGGGGCTCAGGATCTTGCCCGTCTTGTGGGCCGGGCAGTTGTCGCTGCAGCGGCCGCACTCGGTGCACGTGTAGAAGTCGAGGATCGCCTTCCAGGTGAAGTCCTCGATGCGCGCGACGCCGACCGGGGCGGCCTTCTCGGGCTCCTCGGCCGCCTTCATGACCATCTCGCCGATCGCCTCGGCGCTGCCCGCGACGAGCGGCAGCCGGCCGCGCGCCTCGATGTTGCGCGTGAAGACGTTCGGGATCGACGTGATGATGTGGAAGTGCTTCGAGTGCGGGAGCAGGTTCAGGAACACGAGCACCAGCGTGACGTGCGTCCAGAACCCGATGTGCGCGAGCACGACGAGCGTCCCCGGGCTGGCGCCGCTCAGGAGGACGGCGAACAGCGAGCCCGCCGGGGCCGGGAACAGGTGCCAGCGGAGCGCCGCCGGGTCCGCGGGGACGCCCGCGAACGGGGCCGTCACGGTGGCGACGCGCTCGCAGAGCGCCGCGTCCGCGGGGCCGCACGCCGCCGTGGACCAGCGGTGGTGGAGCACCAGCGAGGCGCCGTCATAGAGCATGTCGCTCACCATCATCGTGACGATGATGCCGAGGATGAGGAGCCCCTCGCCGGACAGGGTCATGCGCCGCTCGCGCTTGATCGCCCGGTAGTAGATGAACACGAGCGCGCCGATCACGACCAGCGTGGCCATGACGTCCTTCACGAACTCGTAGATTCCGCCGAGCGGCACCGCGCCGATGCCCGGAAGCCGCACCGGCTCGTGCCCCAGGATCCACAGATCGAACGACGGGTCGATGCCGCGCCCCCACAGCATCAGCGTCCGGAGCAGGAGAACCAGGAATCCGACGAAGATGAGCTTATGCGCCAGCCCGGCGAGCGGGTAGTAACCCATCTTCCGTTGCCGGAAGGCGTACTCCCAGGTGCCTTTGAGGCGCTCGGCGATCCGGTCGAGCCGGTCTTCCCCGCGCCCGACCTTGAGGAGCTGCCAACGCCGGTTGGCGCTCCACGCAAAGGCGGCGAAGAGGCCGACGAGCAATGTGAGCATCCACGTGGGATTCATTCGCGGGGCGTCTCCAGGTGTAAAATGGCCACATCTTTTAAGGTGGGCGGCTGCCGGACGTCAACCGCGCGGCGGCGAGGGAGCGCGCGGGACTCCTTTGCCGGATTTCTGTTCTTGCAAGGGCGGATACGTCGGTGCGCGCTGGGGGCTCCTCGCGCGGCGGGGGCGCGGGCGGCGCGCCGCGCGGGGCGCGCCCCGCGAGCGGCTCAGAGCGTGAACTCGACGCTCTTTTCTTCGGTCGCGGCGGAGGGAGACAGATCGAGCGCCATGCTGTACGAGCGCTGGCCGACCCGGGCGCTCAGGCGGACGCGGATGGGGGCCGTCGCGTCGTTCAGCTTGTCGAGCCGCACGACGACGCGGTAGCGGCCCCGCGCCGGCTCGCCCTCGGTGAGGAAGACGTTCTCCACGTTCTGCTCCTGGCATTCGCCGCTCACGCGCGGGCAGTCGCGGTCCTTCATGAGGCCGCTCGCCGTCGGCTCCCCGACGCGCGCGAGCTCTCCCGCCGGGTCATAGACGTTGAGATCGACGTCGGCCTCGGGCTCCTCCCAGGCGATCGTGAACTGGAGGATCCCTGTGTGGAGCCCGCAGCCCTCGTCGATCACGCCGTTGCAGTTGTTGTCGCGGGCGTCGAAGCAGAGCTCGACCCCCGTCGGTGTGCAGGCGATCTCGAGCCCGACGCCCTCGGGGACCTTGATGTCCTTCGGCTGGAGGGGCGGCCTGGGCGGGGGCGGCGGCACCTCGATGCAGCCGGCGAGGAGCAGGGCGAGGGCGGTCGCGCCGCGCGCGACGCGCGCGACGTCGATCGCCGCGCGGGCGAGGCGCTCGCGGAGGCCGTGAGGCGCCGGCGGGCGCGGCGCGGCGCGACGGGCGCGCGGCTCGCGCTGCGGGGGACCGGGGCTTCGCATGGGGGGCTGCATGTTATCCGCCTTCAGGCTCCCTTGGGGCGCCGGCGCTGCGCGTCTCGAGCGTGGGCGGCGCGGGCGGCTTCCGCGGCTTGGGGCCGCGCGGCTTCGGGGGAGGGGGCGGCGTTCCTCCGAGGGGCAGGGGCAGGTGCATGCCCCGCGCGGCCAGGATCTCCGCCGCGTGGGGGACGGTGAGCACCAGCGCGCGCGCATAGAGCGTGATCTGGTAGGGCTCCGGCAGGTCGCCGGGACGGCCGTTGGTCGCGTGCTCGAGCAGGATCGCCGCGGTGACGCTCACGTTGAGGCTCTCCGCGAAGCCGCGCATCGGGACGCGCACAGCGCGGGCGCAGGCGGCGGCCAGGTCGGGGCGGATGCCGTCGCGCTCGTTGCCGAGCACCAACGCGAGGCGGGGGATGCTCGAGAGGTCGCGCGGGGTGAGCTCGCCTTCCGGGTGGGTCGCCACGAGCTCGTGCCCCGAGGCGCGGAGCGCGGCGATCGCGGCCTCGGTGGTCACGTGCGTGCGCACGTCGACCCAGCGCTCGGAGCCGCGCGAGACCGTGTTCGAGACCAGGAACTGCTCGGCACGCTCGATGATGTGCAGGCGCTGCAAGCCGAACGCGTCGCAGGAGCGGAGCACGGCGGCCCCGTTGTGCGGATCGTGCGGCGCATCCATGGCCACGGTGACGGCGTCGAGCCGCGCCGCGATGACGCCGCGCAGCCGGGCCCTGCGCTCGTCCGTGACGAACTCCTCGAGGATGCGGGCGACGTCGGCGACGTCGAGGGAGTCGAGCGCGGCGAGCAGCCTTCGCTGCTCCTGCGCGACGAACGAGCAATTGGGGGTCGAGCGGCGCATGGCGGGGGGCGCCTCTATAGCGCGGCGCGCGCCGGGAGGCTGCGGCGCAGCGCGGCCCGGACGCGTCCGCCCCCAGGCCGCATCGGTCGCTCCCAGCAGCGGCGGCGCGGGCCATCGCGCCGCGCGGGATCGGCGAGGATGGAGGAGACGTCCGGCCGTCAGTGGCCCATCGCGCCCATCGCGCCGATCGCGTCGATCGCGACCGCGATCCGCTCGCTCTCTGCGTACTCGACCACGGCGCAGTCGCCGGGAGAGCCGTCCTCCCAGGCCAGGCAGACGAAGTCGGCCTCGGCGTCGAGCGCGATCATGGGGTGGTGCCACACGCCGGGGCGATAGGTGATGCCCTGGGCGCCGTGGGCGATGAAGGCGCCGAGCGTCGTGAGCTCGGGCCTGTCGCCGCCGAGGGCCACGACGACGAGGTAGCGCCGCGCGCTCATCGGCACGAACGCCTGAGTCGAGCCGGGGTGCTTCTCGAGCAGGGCGATCGGGAGCGGGAAGCTCGAGCGCGGGGCGCAGCGGAACACCGAGACGTTCAGCGAGGCGTGCCCGGGGCGGAGGTTCTCGATCGCGGCGAGGTGATCGAAGCGCCGCGCCGTCCCCTGGTTGGCAGGCCTGCCGGGCTCGCCGTGCGGCGAGGCCATGAGGATGTCGCCGTACGGCGCATAAGCTGCGGGGCTGAGCGAATGGGCTGCGATGCGCGGGCGGTGGCTCATCGTCATGGGCGACTGTGGCGGCGTGCCACGCGTGTGGCTTCCCTGAGGCTCTCCTGCGCGGTGCATGGAGCGCGCCGGCCGAGGGCACGACAGGGAAAGGGTATCACGTCGCGGGCGCGCCGCAGCACGCCAGCCCGCCGCGAGCGCCATGGGGCCGGGTTTTGCAGGGCGCCTCGCGACGCTTACCCGACGGGTGATGCAAGCGACCCTGGAGCCAGTCATGCGGATTGTTCACAAATCGACATTTCGGAAGCGCCTCGCGGTGGCCTCTCTGTTCCTGGCGGTGCTCGCCGTCATGACGTCCGTCGTCGGCTGCCAGCGCTACGACGTGCTGGTCGAGAAAGATCAGATCGCGGCCCAGAAATGGTCCGATCTCGAGGCGGATCTCCAGCGGCGTTACGACCTGGTCCCGAACCTGGTGGCGGTCGTGAAGGGGTCGGCCAAGCACGAGGAGCAGACGCTGGCGAGCGTCGCCGAGGCGCGCGCCCGCGCGACCAGCGTCCAGCTCAAGGCCGACGATCTGACGGATCCGGAGAAGGTGCAGGCCTTCCAGAAGGCGCAGGAGCAGCTCAGCGGCTCGCTCTCGCGGCTCCTCATGGTGCAGGAGCAATACCCTGATCTCAAGGCGAACCAGGGCTTCCACAGCCTCCAGGTCCAGCTGGAGGGAATCGAGAACCGGATCCTCCGAGCGCGCCAGGAGTACAACCAGGCAGCGCGCGAGTACAACGCGGAGCTCCTGAAGATCCGGGGCCAGGTGGTGAACAAGGCGACGGGCCAGCCGTTCAAGCCGCGCGTCTATTTCACCGCCTCTCCCGAGGTCCAGTCGGGGCCGAAGGTCTCGTTCTGATGAGGGGCGCGGCGATGCGCCGGATCGGCACGAGCGGGGCGCGGCTGCGGGCCGTGGCCAGGGCCGTGGCGGCCGCGTTCGCGCTGGTCTGCGCGCTCGTCGCGCGGCCGGCCCTGGCCGACTTCACGCCGCCGGCGCTCACGGGGCACGTCGTCGACACCGCTGGGCGGCTCGATCCGCCCGACATCCGCGCTCTCGACGCGAAGCTCGATCGCATCCGCCGCGAGACAGGGTTCGAGATCGTCGCCTTCGTGGCCGGATCGCTCGAAGGCGAGACGATCGAGGACGTCGCCTACGAGGCCTTCAACACCTGGCAGCTCGGCCAGCGCGGGGCCGACAACGGCGTTCTGCTCGTGATCGCCCCGAACGAGCGGCGCGTCCGGATCGAGACGGGCAAGGGCGTGGGGGGAGCGCTCACCGATCTCCAGTCGAACGACATCATCCGGCAGACCATCAACCCGCTGCTCAGGCAGGATCGATTCCGCGACGCCATCGACCAGGGAACCGCAGAGATCGCCAGGACGCTCGTCGCCGGGACACCCGAGGAGGAACGGCGCCCGGCGCCCGACGCCCGGCCGGCGCCCGCTCCGGTCTCGCCGATCAAGGTCGGCGTGACGGTCGTCGCCATCGTGGCGGCGCTCGTGCTGGCGCTGATTTCGCCCTCCTTCCGCTGGTTCCTGTGGCTCGTCCTCCAGGCGATCCTCTTCCGAGGTGGCGGCGGCGGCCGCAGCGGCGGCGGCGGGTCCGGGTTCGGTGGCGGCGGAGGCGGTCGCTCCGGCGGGGGCGGATCCAGCGATAGCTACTGAGCCGCTGCGCGCCGCCTCTTCACCCTGTGCAGGACGGATCGGGCCGATCGGTCGGCGTCCGCGCCGGCCTTTCGATCGGCCGCTGTGCTCACCCCTGGCGTGACCGGGCGGGCACACACGACATCGACGCCGGCGCGGCGCGCGTCGAACCGAGCGGAGATTCCAGGGCGCGCGCGATCTCCCGCTGCGCGCTGACCAGGCGACGCTACGCTCTCGTCATGGCTGCTGCCCTGCGCCCTGTCTTCGTCGTCGACGCTGTCCGGACCCCGATCGCCCGTTACGCCGGCGCCCTGGCGACGGTCCGCCCCGACGACCTCGCAGCGCACGTCCTCGACGCGCTCGTGCGTCGCAATCCTTCGCTTGCGCCGCGCCTCGATCACGTCGTCTTCGGCGCGACGAACCAGGCCGGAGAGGACAACCGCAACGTCGCGCGCATGGCCGCGCTGCTCGCCGGCCTCCCTTACGAGGTCCCGGGCGTCACGGTGAATCGCCTCTGCGGCTCGGGGCTCGAGGCGGTGGCCGACGCCGCGCGGATGATCGCCACCGGAGAGGCCGACTGCGCGATCGCGGGGGGCGTCGAGAGCATGACGCGCGCGCCGTTCACGATGCCCAAGCAGGCCGAGCGCTTCGATCGGAGCGCGCCGACCGTCTACGATACGACCCTCGGCTGGCGCTATCCGAACGCGAAGATGGCCGCGCGGTTCGAGCTCCAGTCGATGGGGGAGACGGCCGAGAACGTGGCCAAGAAGCACGGCATCAGCCGCGACGAGCAGGATCGGTTCGCGCTCCTCTCCCACGAGCGCGCCACGCTCGCCTGGGAGTCGGGGGGCTTCGCCGCCGAGGTGGTCCCCGTGCTCGTCCACCAGAAGAAGGGCGAGCCCGTCCTGTTCGAGCGCGACGAGGGCGTGCGGGCCGACGCCTCGCTCGAGGCGCTGTCGAAGCTGAAGCCGGCCTTCCGCGAGGGCGGGACCGTCACGGCGGGCAACTCGTCGCCCCTCAACGACGGCGCCGCGGCCCTCCTGCTCGCCTCGGGCGACGCCGTGCAGGCCGCCGGCGCGACGCCGCGCGCGCGGGTGATCGCGACGGCGACCGCCGGGGTGGATCCCAACCTCATGGGGGAGGGGCCGATCCCGGCCGTGAAGAAGCTCCTCCAGCGGACCGGGCTGCGCGTCCCCAACGTGGACCTCTTCGAGCTCAACGAGGCGTTCGCGGCGCAGGCGCTCGCGTGCTCGCGCGCGCTCGAACTCGACCCGGCGCGCGTCAACGTCCGCGGCGGAGCGATCGCGCTCGGGCACCCGATCGGCTGCTCGGGCGCGCGCATCGCGTGCACCCTCGTGCATGCGATGCGCGCGCGCGGCGCCAAGGTCGGGGTCGCCTCGCTGTGCATCGGCGTCGGCCAGGGCATAGCGACGCTCTTCGAGCGCGCGTGAGGTCATTTCGCCGCTCGTTCGCGGCGCCAGATGAGATAAGACCGCCGCAGCAGAACGCAGGAAGGGGGGCCAGCGGCTCACCTCCCTCGGCTGATGCCGCCGCCTCGGCGGCCAAGAACTGACGGCGCCGCCTCGGCGGCCAAGAATAAGGAGAAGGCCTGATGGAATTCCCCCCGATCAACGTGCCCGGCACCGGCAAGCTTCACGCTCGGCTCAAGACCTCGCTCGGTGACATCACGGTCCGGCTCGAGGAGGAGGGCGCCCCCAACACGGTCAAGAACTTCGTCGGCCTCGCCATGGGCACCATCAACTGGACCGATCCGAAGACCGGCCAGGGGATGCAGGGGACGCCCTGTTACGACGGCGTCCGCTTTCACCGCGTGATCTCGGGGTTCATGATCCAGTGCGGTGACCCGCTCTCGCGCTACTCGGACAAGGCGCAGCTCTGGGGCACGGGCGGCCCCGGGTACAAGTTCGCCGACGAGTTCAACCCCTCGCTGAGGCACGAGGGCGCCGGCGTGCTCTCCATGGCCAACGCCGGCAAGAACACGAACGGCGCGCAGTGGTTCATCACCGACGGGCCGACGCCGCACCTCGACAACCGCCACACGGTGTTCGGCAAGGTCGTGAGCGGGCAGGACATCGTCAACCGCATCGCCAACGTGGCGACCACGCGCGATCGGCCCAACCAGGACGTCGTCCTCGAGCGCGTCGAGATCTTCCGGCAGTAGGCGCGCTGCGCGCCGCGCGGCGCCGTTCAGCGCCGCGCGGCCAGCGCGGTGCTTCGCTCGTTCAGCGGGCGCAGCAGACGGTGATCCTGTCGTCGCCTTCCTCGATCTCGCCGCTGGGGTCGCCGCCGCGCGGCTGGCAGCTGCCGCTTCCGGTCACCTCGATCGACACCGAGGCGGCGGGGGACGGATCGCCGACGCAGGCCCCGTTGAACGGCACGGTCTCGGCGGGCCCCCGGCAGCGGGTCTGCTCGAAGAGCGTCAGCGTCGCCGCGCAGCGCACGCCGTCCGTGTCGCACGTGCACCGCGTGCAGCCGCGGTTGTCGACCATCGAGCTCGCGAACACGTGTCGTTCGCCGAACCCCTCGGGGCAGCTCCGCTCGCCGTCGCGCCAGACGCAGACGCCCTGCTCGAACGGCGCATCGATCTCTCGCGGGGCGCAGGCCTCGTCGGCCTCACATCCGCCGGCGTCCGCCCCGGGGGCGCACACGAGCCCCTCGATACCGAAGCGCGGCGGCGGCAACATCGCCTCGCCGCCCGACGCGGCGCACGCCGCCGAATCCACGTTGGGCGCTTCGCCGCTGTAGCTGCCGGGCTGGAAGTCGCCGAGGTTGATGCAGTTCTCCGCCTGCACCGGCAGCGTCGCGCTCCCCCCGTCACACGCGCCGTCCACGTACACCGTGACCGCGGGCGCCTCGCACTCCACGGTCGGCGCGCCGCACGCGCACGGGCTGCAGGTCGCGGGCGTGTCGAGGGGATCGCGGCCGCCCACGTCCACCCGCTCGGAGAAGCCCTCGGGGCAGGCGACGTCCGCGGCCTCGGGGCCCTGGTACAGGAGGCCGGGCCCTTGCCAGTCCTCGGGCACGGCGACGCAGGCGAACCCTCCGCAGTCGTCGTCGGCGCAGTCGACGGCGCCATCGCCGTCGTCATCCTCGCCGTTGGTGCACCGCTCGCCGCCGCCGGCGCCGCCGCTGCTGCTGCTGCTCGTGGTGCTCCCAGCCGCCGTCTGGCCTCCTCCAGCTCCGCCGGAGCTGCTGGCCCCGCCGGAGCCGCTCCCGGACGGCCCCGGGAAGAGCTCGGGCTCGAACTGGTCGAAGTCCTGGGTGCAGGCGCTCGCCGCGAGGAGAGCGACGAGCGCGGTGACGCTTTGGAAGGCAGAGCGGCGCAACACGACCTCCGGGATCGGCGGGCTTCGCCTCGGTTCGAAGGAGCCCGACCGACGGTATCACGAAGCGCCCGCCCGCACGGCGAGCTCCGCAGCCGGCAATCTCGGTGACCCTTCGCCCCGTCCGAAGCGCGCCTGCTGCGGCGCTCCTTGCTGCACCGCGCCCCGTGCGCTGCGTCATCCGCTCGGGAGCGCGCGGGGATCGCCCGACCAGAGCGATGTGAGCGTCTCGAGCTCCCGCGCGAGCTCCTCGGTCGCCTTGTGAGCGAGCCGCGCCCGCTCTGCGACGAGCGCCTCGATGACGGCAGCGCGCGCGTCGGGCGCCAGCTCCTCAGCGCTCCTCATCTGCGCGAGCGCCTCGTCGGCGTCGTGCAGCTGGCCGAGGCGGCGCTGCATCCGTGACGCGGATTTCGCGGTGCGCTCGGCGCGCTCTCCGAAGAGCGGCGAGAACGTCTCCGCGGAGTAGCGCAGCCGTTTGAAGCGGATCCGGAGCGCGTGCATGGCCGCGCCGTCGCCCGGGTCGCTCGCGGCGAGCGCGCGCACGTCGTCCAGGGCATCACCGATCGCTCGCCTCGCGAGCGCCTCGGCGCCGCGCTTCCTCGCTTTCCGGCGCGAGATGCGCCGCTCGAGGCGCGCGAGGTGAGGCTCCAGCCGGAGCCGCTCGCCCGCGGCCGGCGCGTCGGCCTGGGTCGCGCCCGTGTCGCCCGCGGCCGGCGCGTCGGCCTGCGTCGCGCCCATGTCCCCCGCGGCCGGCGCGTCGGCCTGGGTCGCGCCCGCGTCGTCCGGGCGATCCTGCCGGAGCAGCTCGACGATGTGGGCCCTCGCCTCGCGCTCGCGGCGCGCGCGCTGCGCGACCCATCCTGCGACGGCCGCCCGGGCCGCCTCGTCCAGATCGAGCGCGGTGAGCGTCTCGCGCAGCACCTCCTCGTCGCGCAGCGCGCCGGTCGCCCGCGCGAACTCACGGAGCCCTTCGGCCACGGGGCGGAGCCGCCTCCTGCCGTAGATGCGTCGCGCCGGCTTGAGCAGCGTCCGGAGCCGGCGAAGCGAGACCCGGAAGTCGTGCACCGCCTCCGCGTCCGGCTCCGCGCTCTCGCCCTGCTCGCTCGCGGCGACGACGCGCCGCGCATCGGCGCGGACGCGCTCGATGTGGGAGAGCAGCACTGGATCCAGGAAATCTCGCGCGGAGAGCCTCGCGCCGTCGCCGGCTCCGGCGCCACCGCCGCCCGAGGGCGGGGGGCTCCCCTCGAGCGGCGTCACAGGCGCGTGAGCGCCACCGTCACCAGCGGGCGCCTCCCGAGCTTCGCCTCGAGCGTCCGGCGCGCCGCGAGCCGGGCGATCTCGATGATGTCGTTGTCGCGGCGCCGCGCGCGCGGCTCGCAGTCGTTCACCGCCTGCGCGACCGCGCGCGCCGCGGCCCTCAGCGCGCCGCCCTCGAGCTCCCCGGTGACCCCGCGGGCGAGGACCTGCGGCGGCGCCGCGAGGGCGCCGTGCACATCGACGACCAGCGACACGAAGGCCACCCCGGAGCGACCGAGGTTCGCTCGCTCCCGGAGGACCTCCTCCCCGAGCTCCTCGCCGCCCGCCGTCGCCACCCGGCCGGTGACGGCCCGGCCGCTCCGGCCGAGCGGCTGCGTCTTGCCGATCTCGACGACGTGGCCGTTCTCGGCGACGAGCACCTCGGCCACGCCGCGCTCCCGCGCGAGCTCCGCGTGCCGCGTCAGGTGGTGCAGCGCGCCGTGCACGGGGAGGAAGCTGCGCGGCTGGGTGAGGTCGATCATGCGCGCCTGCTCCGTCCGGTGCGCGTGCCCGCTCGCGTGGACGCGCCGATCCGTCGACCAGGTCACGAGCTCGACGCCGAGGCGGAGCAGCCCGGCCATCATATCGACGACGGGGCGATCGTTGCCCGGGATGACGCGGCTCGAGAGCACGACCCGATCCCCCTCTTCGAGGCGCAGGAGCGGGTGCGTCCCCGAGGCGAACCGCGTCAGCGTGGAGGCCCGCTCGGCCTGCGTGCCGCTCGCGATGACGAGGAGCCGCTCGCGCGGCATCGAGGAGGCGACCTCGGGCGGGACGAGCAGGTCGCTCGGCCACGGGAGCCTCCCCACGGCCTGCGCGGCCCGCACGTGCGTCTGCACGCTGCGGCCGAGCAGGCAGATCTTGCGGCGCGCGCGGATCGCGGCCTGACCGAGGGCGAGGAGGCGCTGGACGTTCGAGGCGAAGACGCCGACCACGACGCGCGCCGGCGCGGTCTCGACGAGCTCCGCCAGCGCGTGGGCGACGGCGCGCTCGCTGCCCGCCTCGCCGGGCGAGTCCACGTTGGTGCTGTCGGACAGGAGCAGCCGGACGCCGGCGTCGCCGAGCGCCCGGAAGCGGGCCTCGTCGGTCGGCTCGCCGTCGAGCGGCGTCGGGTCGAGCTTGAAGTCCCCGGTATGGACGACGAGCCCCGCGGCCGTGTGGATCGCGAGCGCCGTCGCGTCGACGATCGAGTGCGTCACCCGGAGCGGCTCCACGACGAAGCCGCCGATCGCGACCTCGCGCCCGACCTGCGTGGGCAGCAGGCGCACCTTGTCCTCGAGCGCGTGCTCCGCGAGCCGGTAGCGCACAAGCTCCAGCGCGTGCGGCGGGCCCCAGACGGGGACGTCGAGGTGACGCAGGAGGAACGGCAGCCCGCCGATGTGATCCTCGTGGCCGTGCGTCAGCACGATGCCGCGCACCTGATCACGGAGCGCGAGCACGTGATCGAAGCGCGGGTGATACACGTCGACGCCGAGGTCCGTGCTCGGGAACGTGACCCCGCAGTCGATGAGCAGCAGCCCATCGGCCTGCTGGAGCGCGAGGCAGTTCATCCCCACCTCGCCGAGCCCTCCGAGGGGCACGAGCCGCAGGGTGGACGGCGCTGGCGGGGGGAGCTGGCTCGGGGCGGGGGCGCTCTGCTCGGGATGCACGTTTGGTGGAGGGGCTCTGCCACCCAGGGCGCCGGGGGCCTACGGCCCGCGGCTTGCTGAGCTGGTCTGAAAGAGAGAGGACGACTTCTTCAAGACGTAACCCACATCGGCTCGCCGTCCCCTTCGAAACTTGGAGCGACAGTGTAGCCACAGGGTGGCCCCTTGCGTCACGCTCTCTCTTTCCAGTTCCACCGCCGGGGCCAGGCGGCGCCGACCTCACCACCGGATCTCGTGCCGCGCGGACCGGTTCCTGCACACCCTGTCTCCCCCCACCCCATCGTGACCGCCGGCGGACGCCGAGCCGCCTTTCCGTCGCCCATCCCCTGATTCCGAGGAGCCTCCGGTGATCGCTGCCCTGCTCGTCAATCTCCTCCGCCTGCTGCTGCTCCCCGTCAGCGCGCTCCGCTGGGCGTTTGCTGCGCCCCGGGGCGGGTATGTCGTCCTCGAAATCGATGGCCGCGTGGTCGACCTGCAGCCCCCCCGGGTCCGCCTCGCGCTCCCGTGGCGTCCGAGGAAGAGGGCTCCGCTCTCGGTGGAGCGCGTCCGCGAGCTCGGCAAGCACCTGATGAAGGATCCGCGCCCGGCGGGGCTGCTCCTCCGGATGCGGTCGGTGCACGCGGGGCCGGCGGTGGCGGCCTCGCTGCGGGACGCGCTCCTCGAGATCCGGGCGGGGGGCAAGGACATCGTCGCCTACCTGCCGATGGGCGCCGACACCACGATGCTCCTGCTCGCCTCGGCCGCGCGGGCCATCGTCGTCGGGCCCGAGACGATGGTGTCGCCGCTCGGGTTCGCGGTGGAGGGCCGCTACGTGCGCCGCGCCCTGGAGCAGGTCGGCGTCGAGCCCGAGGTGTTCGCGAAGGGGATGTACAAGAACGCCGGCGAGGTGCTCGTGCGGGACACGATGAGCGCCGCGCAGCGCGAGCAGGTGGGCGCCCTGCTCGACGGGCGCTTCGGGGATCTGACCGCGGCGCTCGCCCAGGGGCGCCGCGTCGATCGCGAGACGGCCGCGCTGTGGATCGACGAGGCCCCCTTCGGCGCGGAGCAGGCCGTCGCGCGAGGCATCGTCGACGCGGTCGCGTACGAGGACGAGCTCGAGCACATGCTCGCGGCGGGGTCGCTCCCCTGCGCGACCGCGGCGCCGCGCCACGCCGAGATCGGCGCGGAGAACGCGGACCGCGCATCGGGTGGAGGAGGCGCAGGAGCTCGCGCTGCCGCGCGGCATTCGAAGAGCCGCCTCGTGGCGGCGGGCCGCTACCTGGGCGCGCGGCGCGCCCTCTCGATGACGCCGGTGTGGCCTCGGCCCGTCCTCGGCGTCATCGAGGTGCACGGCGCGATCGTCAGCCGCGCCCGCTTCCGGGGCGCCTCCCTGGCCAGCGAGGAGCGGCTCGTCGCGAGCCTGCGCGCGGCGCGGCAGAACCCGCGCGTCCAGGGGGTCATCCTCCACGTCGACTCGCCGGGCGGCTCCGCGCTCGCGTCCGACAGGATCCACCACGAGGTCACCCGCCTTGCGGAGGTGAAGCCCGTCGTCGCGTGCCTGTCGAACGTGGCGGCGAGCGGCGGCTACTACGTGGCGGCGGCCGCGCACGCGATCGTCGCGCAGCCGCAGACGATCACGGGGAGCATCGGCGTGGTCTCGGCGCGCTTCGCGCTCGGTCCGCTGCTCGAGCGCCTCGGCATCTCGACCGACGTCGTGAAGCGCGGCGCGCGGGCCGACCTGTTCTCGCCGTCGCGCAAGCTCGACGCGGGGGAGCGGGCGGTGGTGGAGCGCGAGCTCGACGCGATCTATGCGGCGTTCCTCCGCGTCGTCGCCCGCGGCCGCCGCCGCCCGGTCGAGGAGATCGAGCCGCTCGCGCAGGGGCGCGTCTACAGCGGCGCCGACGCGCAGGCGCGCGGCCTCGTCGACATGCTCGGCGGGTTCGAGCGGGCGCTCCACGAGCTGCGCCAGATGATCGGGCCCAAGGCGGCGGCCATCGAGCCGGCCATCGTGCGCGCGTCGCGGTACATCCCACCTCCACCGCTGCTGCCGGCGCCGGTGCCCACGCTGCTCGAGCTCGTCGGGCTCCGAGGGATCGCCCAGGAGGTGGCGCTCGCCATCCACTGCGAGGGGGAGCGGGTGCTCGCGTATTGCGCGGAGGCCGACGACCTGGACTAGATGGCGACGGCCGGGCGGGGCCCCAGCACGCGCCCACGCCCACGGCTCCATGGAAGAGCTGGTGGTTGGTCAGGCGCATTCCCGGGAAGAGGCGGATTTTCTCGCGGGAGAAGCTGTGCGTAATCTGTGCGCCCGGTGGGTAGCACCTGTTCAGAACTGATCACGGATCGCTAGGAATCCCGTACCGGACAGAGAGGCCCTATATGTGGGCCCTGTTCGGAGGGAGATCCCAACATGTAGCGGTTCTCCTTGACGCACGGACCGTTCGCGAGTTTGGATAGCAAGCGGTCAGGCGCTCCCGCATGTCGGCGCACGCCTTTCAGGCATGGCACCTGAAACTATGCTCACTGGTCTGAAGACGGAACGTTTGAGCAGGTAGTAGGGGAGAAGCGATGAGACCTGTGGAGATCGAGGCGATGAGGCCTCGGAGTTCTCCAGGGAACTCTTTGTGCTTTCGGTAGGACCCGGGTCACCGCCAGGTGCGGTGGTTCACAGGAGGACTTGGAAATGGCCCAGTCGGCAGTTGTGGGTGACGGCGGTAAGCTCCCCGCCGGGAACGGCAAGATGGCGGCACGGACGAAGGAAGAGGGGGGGGCTCGTCCGGTGACCGGGGGGGCCGCCAAGGCGCAGGTCGACGGCGCAGCCTCGAAGAAGGGCGCGAAGAAAGGGGCCTCGCGCCCCCGCGGGCTCGGGTTCGACCGGCGGTTCACGCACCGGGCCGCGGATCCGCTCGATGAGGTCACCTGGGAGCGCCGATCGAGCGTCATCACCAACCCCGACGGCTCGGTCGTCTTCAAGATGGAAGGGGCCGAGATCCCCGCCGGCTGGTCGCAACTAGCGACCGACATCGTCGTCTCCAAGTACTTCCGCAAGGCGGGGATCCACGGCAAGAAGGAGCTCGGCGAGACGAGCGTCCGCCAGGTCGTCCACCGGCTAGCGCGCACCATCCGCGAAGCGGGTGAGCACTTCGGTGGCTACTTCGCCTCGGCGAAGGACGCGGACACCTTCGAGGCGGAGCTCGCCTACCTGCTCGTCCATCAGTACGGCGCGTTCAACTCGCCCGTCTGGTTCAACTGCGGGCTCTACCACCGGTACGGCATCGAGGGGTCGGGCGGCAACTACGCCTGGAACGAGGCCTCGGCCGACGCGGGGAACGGGAGCGCCAACGGGAAGGCGTCGGCGCCTCGAACGAACGGGGCGGGCGCGGTCGACGACATCGTCGAGACCCGGAACGCCTACGAGCGGCCGCAGTGCTCCGCGTGCTTCATCCAGGCGGTCCAGGACGACCTGATGAGCATCTACGACCTCGTGAAGAGCGAGGCCCGGCTGTTCAAGTACGGGTCGGGGACGGGGACAAACTTCAGCTCGATCCGCGGGAAGCAGGAGAAGCTCTCGGGCGGCGGGACGAGCTCGGGGCTCATGAGCTTCCTCGAGGTGTTCGACCGCGCCGCCGGCGCGACCAAGAGCGGCGGCACGACGCGACGCGCCGCGAAGATGGTCTGCCTCGACATGGACCACCCGGAGATCGTCGACTTCATCCAGTGGAAGGTCCGCGAGGAGAAGAAGGCGATGGCGCTCATCGGCGCGGGGTACCCCTCCGACTTCAACGGCGAGGCGTACCACACGGTGAGCGGGCAGAACTCGAACAACTCCGTGCGCGTGAGCGACGAGTTCATGCGCGCGGCGGCGACGGGCGCGGCGTGGGAGACGCGCTCCCGGACGACCGGCGAGGTCGTCGACACGCTGAGCGCCAAGGATCTCTGGCGCCAGATCGCCGAGGCGGCGTGGGGCTGCGCCGATCCGGGCGTGCAGTACGACACGACCATCAACCGCTGGCACACCTGCCCGAACACGGCGCGCATCAACGCCTCGAACCCGTGCTCGGAGTACATGTTCCTCGACGACTCGGCCTGCAACCTGGCGAGCCTGAACCTCACCAAGTTCCTCCGCGAGGACGGCTCGTTCGACATCGAGGGCTACCGCCACGCGGTGCGGGTGTTCTTCGTCGCGCAGGAGATCCTCGTCGACTTCTCGGCGTACCCGACCCGCGGCATCGCGAAGAACTCGCACGACTACCGCCCGCTCGGGCTCGGTTACGCCAACCTCGGCACCCTGCTCATGCTGCAGGGCATCCCGTACGACTCCGATCAGGGGCGCTCGGTCGCGGGCGCGCTCACCGCGATCCTCTGCGGCCACGCCTACCGGGTCTCGGCGGAGATCGCCGCCGCGAAGGGGCCGTTCGCCGGCTTCGCCAGGAACCGCGAGCCGATGCTCCGGGTGATGGGCATGCACCGCGACGCCGCCTACGCGATCGACCGCGACCGCTGCCCGGAGTCGCTCTGGCGGGCCGCGTGCGCCGACTGGGACGAGGCGGTCCGGATCGGGCAGGAGCACGGCTACCGCAACGCCCAGGCGACGGTGCTCGCCCCGACCGGCACCATCGGCCTCCTGATGGACTGCGACACGACGGGCATCGAGCCCGACTTCTCGCTCGTGAAGTTCAAGAAGCTCGCCGGCGGCGGCTACTTCAAGATCGTGAACCAGTCCGTGCCCGAGGCGCTCCGGCGGCTCGGCTACCCCGAGGCCGAGGTGCAGGAGATCGTCGCCTACGTCTCCGGCACGAACACGCTCCTGGCGGCGCCGCACGTGAACCGGGCGTCGCTCAAGGCGCGGGGGCTCACGAGCGACGACCTCGCGAAGGTCGAGGCCGCGATCCCCGGCGTCTTCGATCTGGATCTCGCCTTCGGCCCCTGGATCCTCGGCGAGGAGGCCTATGACAGGCTCGGCGTCTCCAAGGAGTCGCGGGCGCGCTTCGGCTTCTCGCTGCTCCAGCACCTCGGCTTCTCGGCCGCGGAGATCGAGGAGGCGAACGAGACGATCATCGGCCGCATGACGGTGGAGGGGGCGCCTCACCTGCGCGAGGAGCACTACGCGGTGTTCGACTGCGCCAACCGCTGCGGCAAGAAGGGCCGGCGGTACCTCGCGCCGATGGCGCACGTCCGCATGATGGCGGCCGCGCAGCCGTTCCTGTCCGGCGCCATCTCGAAGACAGTGAACCTGCCGAACGACGCGACGGTCGAGGAGGTACAGCGGATCTACGAGGAGGGGTGGCGCCTCGGGCTCAAGGCGGTCGCGCTCTACCGCGACGGCTGCAAGGCGTCGCAGCCGCTCTCGTCGACCTCTAGCTCGAGCGACAGCAAGGAGAGCAAGGGCAAGGCCGACAAGGCCGAGGTCGCCGCGCCCGTCGTCCAGGCAGCGACCGCGCTGGCGAGCCAGGCGCGCCCGCGCTCGCCCTCGGCGGCGGCGCCCGAGCGGTTCCGCCTGCCCAGGAAGCGCAAGGGCTTCACGCAGGAGGCGCGCGTCGGCGGGCACAAGATCTACGTCCGCACCGGCGAGTACGACGACGGGACGCTCGGCGAGATCTTCATCGACCTCCACAAGGAGGGCGCCGCGTTCCGCTCGATGATGAACTGCTTCGCGATGGCGGTGTCGATCGGGCTCCAGTACGGCGTGCCGCTCGAGACCTTCGTCGAGCAGTACACCTTCACCCGCTTCGAGCCGCAGGGCGTCGTCGAGGGACACGACTACGTGAAGATCTCGACGTCGATCGTGGACTACCTCTTCCGCGTGCTCGGGGTCGAGTACCTGAACCGCTACGACCTCGCCCACGTCCAGCCGGTCACCTCGGCCATGGAGGACCCTGTCGAGTCGCGGGCGCAGGAGAGCGGCGTGGCGTCGTTCTCGCAAACCGCGCCGGCCGCGGTGGCGCTGGTCGAGGGCGGCGGGCGGACGGCGAGCGCGCTCGACGCGCAGCTCGAGGACATGATGGGCGACGCGCCGGTCTGCGACGGCTGCGGGCACATCACCGTGAGGAACGGGGCCTGCTACAAGTGCCTCAACTGCGGCAACAGCATGGGGTGCAGCTGAGCTGCGACGGGCGGGGGTGGGGGTGACGAGGGAGGGGCCGGCGGGGGGCCCTCCCACGAACTCGCGCCTTTTCGTGGCTATTGCCTCGTGAACGGGGGAGACGGGTCTGAGGGGCTTCGCTGCAATGCGGGCCGGCGCTCGGATTCGTGGGGCCCTCCCCCGCCGGCCCCTCCCTCGTCACCCCCACCCCCGCCGACTCGGGGGGGAAGGGGAGGGGGGGCGATCGCGGAGCGCTTGGGGTGGGGCGGGCGCGCGAGCACGGCGGGTGGGGCCGTACGGGCTTGTACTCGGGCAGCCGTATGGATGCGCTCGGAGAAGCTCTGTAGAAGACGGGCATGATCCGGTCGCGTTCGTCCATCGCCTTCGCCGTTCTTGTCTGCAGCATCCTGTCGAGCTCCTGCCGGAAAGAAGAAGCAGAGCCGGAGACGATCCCCGCGCCTACGCCGACGGTCGCGCCCGTGGCGGCCGATCCGGTGCCGGCGGCGACCCCGACGCCCGCTGCGACACCGACGGAGGCGGCGACGCAGGAGCCCGCAGCGGGGCAGGAGCCCGCGGGGGCGGCTTCCGCCGGGGCTGCGGCGGCAGCCGATGCAGGGGCGGCGACGGCCGAGGGGGCGACGGGGACGGCGACGTCACGGGGGGGAGGCGCCTCCATCCAGGCGTGCTGCACGGCGCTCCACGCGGTCGCCACCAAGTCGGGCAAGTCGCCGGAAGCCAAGTCGAAGGCGGCGACGGCATCCCACCTCTGCGCCGGGATCGAGAAGCTCGTGAAGAGCGGGAAAACCCCGCGCGCCAAGGCGCTCACCCAGATTCGAGCAAGCCTCGCCGGGACCACAGCGCCCGCCGAGTGCAACTGAGCCAGGCCGCGCCACGCTGGCCGCTCAGGCGAAGTGGTCGTACCCCCGCGCCACGAGGCTCGTGAGCTGCCCGCCCGGTCCGAGCAACGCCACGTCGCTCGCGCCCTCCTCGCGCGACACGCAGCGGCCGATCGCCACGAAGCCGGCGAGCTCCCCGACGTCGGGGCCCGCGAGCACGACCGCGTAGTCCTCGCCGCCGTAGAGCGCTAGATCCAGCGCGTCCAGGCCGAGCTGCGCGGCGGCGTCGCGGAGGTCGGCGCTCACGAGCGCCGCAGGATCGAGCAGCGCGCGCACGCCGCTCGCGCGCGCGAGGTGCGCCACATCCGCGACGAGGCCGTCGGAGACGTCGATCGCCGCGCGGGCGCGCCCCGCCGCGCGGAGGCCCGCGTCGATGCGCGCCACCGGGCGGCGGAACGCGCGGATCGCCTGCTCGGCCGCGGCGCTGGCCGGCGCGATGCCGCGATCGAGCAGCGCAAAACCGGCCGCGGCGAGGCCGACCGGACCGGCCAGCGCGAGCGCGTCGCCGGGCCGCGCGCCGTCGCGCCTGAGCGGCAGAGCCGCGACGCCGAGCGCCGTCGTGGTGATCGAGATCTCGCCGCCCCGCGAGAGATTCCCGCCGATGACCGCCGTGCCGATCTCGTCGCACGCGGCGCGCTGACCCCTCGCCAGCGCGCCGAGCTCGTCGTCGCTCACGCTCGGAGGAAGCACCAGCGCGGCCAGCAGGCCGACAGGGCGCGCCCCCATCGCCGCGAGATCGCTCGCCGCGGCCATCGTCGCGCGGTAGCCGAGATCCTCGAAGCCCAGGAGATCGCGCCGGAAATGGACGCCCTCGACGGCGCTGTCGACCGTCCAGACGAGCGGCTCCGGGGCGCCCGGGAGGGCGCCGCCCCGCGGGGCCAGGGGCGCGAGGATCGCGGCGTCATCGCCGATGCCGCACAGAACATGATCGCCCGCCGCACCCCCGAGCACGGCGCGCAGCATGTCGATGCGCTTCCACTCGGAGCGCCCGCTCATTGGAAGATGGGCGGCAGGACGCTGTTCGCCGGCGAGCCAGCGACCGTCGGCAGCTTGACCACGAACACCGTGCCGCGCGGCTCGTTCGGCTCGATGCGCACCGTGCCGCTGTGCGCCTCGACCAGGCGCTTGACGATCGAGAGACCAAGCCCCGTGCCGCCGTGCTCCCGCGTCGAGCTCTGATCGATCTGGTAGAACGGGTCGAATACCTTCAGCCGCTCGCCGGCAGGGATGCCGATGCCCGTGTCCACGACGCGGATCTCGACCGCCTGCTGGAGAGGCGCGACGAGCACCAGCCCGGGGAGGTCGTCCATGTCCTCGCTCACGGCGCGCGCGACGAGCAGCACCTCGCCCCCCGCCTCGGTGAACTTCACCGCGTTCTCGACGAGGTTGATGAACACCTGGCGCAGCCGGTCGCCGTCCCCCAGCACCGGCGGGAGATCGTCCTCGGCCTGGATCCGGAGCTCGACGCCCTTCTTCGAGGCAGCTGGCGCGATGGTCGACGCCGCCTCGACGAGCACCGGGCCGACGGCCACCTCGGTGCGATGCACGATCAATGTGCCGCTCTCCAGCTTCGAGAGGTCCAGGAGGCTCATGATGAGCCCGAGCAGCTGCTCGCTCTTCGACCGGATCGTATCGATGAACTCGCGCTGCTCATCGGTCAGAGGCCCGCCGATGCCCTCGGCGAGCATCTCGCTGTACCCCATGATCGACGTGAGCGGGGTCCGGAGCTCGTGCGACACCGTGGCCAGGAAGTTCGACTTGAGCCGGTCGAGCTCCTTCAGCCGCTCGTACGCCTGCTCCAGCTCCGCGTTCTTCTGCGACAGCTCACGGAAGCTCTCGCGGATCGACGCGACGTGCATCGTCGAGGTGAGGAGCGATTTGTGCCCGCTGAACAGGATCAGATCGAGGACCGAGCGGAGGTGGTCCGCGATCGCGCCGAGCCGCTCCGGCCGGAGCCGCGGCGTCCGCAGCCGCCCCTCCGCCGCAGGCGCGAGATCGAGCTGGGACGCCGCCTCGATCTGCGCGACAGGGGGATCGTCGAGGCCGTCGGGCAGGTAGGGGCCCAGGATCGACCGGCCGATCGCACGCCCGTCGTACTCGATCGGGAACACCTGGTAGCGCGCGCCCTCGAAGCAGGGATCCGCGACCTCGCTGCCGGCCGACGCGCCTTGTTTTGCCGTCCGATCCGCCGGCGCCACGCTCGCCCGCCGGCCTTCCTGCTCGCCGGTCAGGCCGCTGAGCGGCGGGAGCGGCGCGAGCGCGCCCGACTCCGCGAGCGTGGCGCCGTTGATCGATTGGATCCGGATCGGCAAGCCGAACAGCTTGTGAAATGACGCCGCCATCTCCCCGAGGGCCTGGCGATCCACGAGATCCTCGAGCGAGAGGGGGCCGATGCCGACCAGGTCGACCACCGGCGCCGCCGCGGGGGGAGGCAGCGTCGAGGGCTCAGGCGCGCTGGACGCGCCGTCGCGCTTCGAGGAGCTGGGCCCGTCCGCGACGCGCGCCGACGGCATCGGCGCGGAGCCCGGCATGCTGAGGAGATCCTCGTCGTCGAGACCGAAATCCGCCGGCGTCCCCTTGTGGGCGTCGGGCCTCATGGAACGATCCGGGAGCTCTTCTCGAGGCTGCCGCCCATTCGCCTCGCGAGGAGGTCGTTCACCGAGCTCGTCACCCCGAGCTGGCGCGCCGCGCTGTTCAGGAGCTCCTCGCCGCTGATCGACAGCCGCTTCGAGAGCTGATGCGTCTGATCGAGCGTCTCCCACGTGAGGTGGAGAAGACCCATGAGCGTCTCCACCGTGCCCACGCCGCGGGTCGCGACGGCCTTGTACACCGGCTCCTTGCCCCGCGCGGCGAGCCGCGCCAGCTCCTCGTCGCTCCGGATGTCTGGCAGGTCGCGCTTGTTGAACTGGATGACGAGCGGCATCCTCGCGAGATCGAGGCCGTTCTCTCGCAGGTTCTGGCGGAGATCGAAGAACGCCTCGGCGTTGCGCTGCGTCTCGGAGATCTGCGAGTCGGCGATCAGCGCGACCCCGTCCGCGCCCTGGAGCACGAGCCTCCGGGTGGCGGCGTGCATCGGCTGGCCGGGCACGGTGAACAGCTTGATGCGGAGCGAGACGTCGCCGTCCTTCGCGCGGAAGGTGAGCGGCAGGAGATCGAAGAACAGCGTGCGATCGTCCTGCGTCTCGAGCGTCATCAGCCGTCCGCGAGCGTCTGACCCGGCGAGGCCGTGCAGCGAGACGAGGTTCGTCGTCTTGCCGCTGAGCGCCGGGCCGTAATAGACGAGCTTGATCGTCACTTCACGGGCTGCGAAGTCGAGCTGCACGGCCGCATTCTCGCATGAGCGCCCGACGATTGGATATGGCCACGGCGCATGGCGGAGGAGGCCGGGCTGGGCCGGGTCTCCTCCCTTGTCAGGAGGCGTGCGCCCCGCTCAGGCCGAGCCGCCCGGCGCGTTGGGCACGCTGGACACGGGCGGAGGGATCGGCCTGCTCTCGCCGTTTTCGACGGTCCAGAGCGCGCTCCGCAGCCCCTCCAGGCGCGACGTCAGCGCCTGGAGCGCCTCGGCCTGGGCGTCGCACGCCTTGAGCTGGCTCTCGCTGCTCGGCTCGGCTTGGACCCGCTCCTCGCGCGCCGCCTTGAGGACCTCGATGACCTCCCGGTGCAGCTCCTGGCCGGCCGTGACCACCCACGCGTCGAGCCGGCTCGCGAACTCCTGGATCATCTCGTCGAGCTTCGGCCCGATCCGGGTGGCGGCCTCGCGCAGCGCGATCGGCGCCATCTCCTTCGCCTTCTTGCGGGTCTCGGCCTCGACCTTCTCCTTCACGTACACGGCCAGGACAGGCGCCGCGAGCGCCAGGATCCCGCCGAGCAGGGCGTTCGTGAACATCACGCCGAGGCCGATGGTGAAGAGCGCGAAGACGCCGACATCGTAGCCGAACGTGTCGACCTCGACGTTCGGCGGCTTCACGTCGCCGCCGAGCGCCTCGCTGACCCGCTTCGCCACGTCGTGCGCGTCCTCGCGCACGAGCGCGATCGTCTTCTCGGCGAGCGCCTCGAGCGCCGTGGCGATCTCCTTCGTCTCGGCCTGCGCCCACTCGGCGAACGTGCGCTCCAGGAACGCCCCGAGGTAGACCTTGATCTCGTCGGTGTGGGCCTCGTCGATGATCGCCGGGAGCTGCCGGAGCACATCGTCGACGAAGCGATCGAGATCGCGGTGCACCCACGCCCGGATGGCGCTCACCTCCTCGCGGATGCCGGCGCGCCGCTCCTCGATGGTGCGCGACTGGCCGGCCAGATCCTTCTCGATCATCTCGATGCGGCGGCTGAGCTCCTCGCGCGACATCGCGGTCGCCCGCCGCCGCGCGTCCACGCCCTTGCCGAGCAGGCGCGCGGACTCGAGGCCCTCGCCGAGCGCGTTGTCGAGCAGAATGCGCCCGCGCTCCTCGGCGAGGAAACGGGTCAGGTGATCGAGCAGCTCCGGCATCCCGCTGCCGGGCCGATCACCCTCCAGCGCCCGCTCGCTCGAGATCGGGAAGACCACGGGCGATTTCACGAGCTTCCCGAGCTCGCTCCGGATGTAGGCGAGCGCCTCGACCTCCTCGTCCTGGCTCCAGATGTCGCGCTTCGTCACGACGAACAGGATCTTGTCGCGCGACTGCCCGAGCAGCTTCTCCTGGAGGAAGACCCGCTCGCTCTCCTTGAGCGGCTGGCCGGCGTCGATGAGGAACAGCACGGCGTCCGACCGCGGGATGTAGCTGTAGGTGATGTCCGCCCGCTGGAGCGAGAGGTCGTTCACCCCGGGGGTGTCGACGAGGACCACGCGCTCGCGCAGGAGCTCGGCCGGGTACCCCACCTCGAGGAACTTCACCTCGCCGGCGCTCGACGAGCGCTCGCCGCCGACGGTGAAGGCCCGCACGTCCTCGAACGGCAGGCCGGTGCGCTCGCCCGACGCGTAGACCACCTCGGCGCGCGGATCGGCCGCGTACTCGAGGTGGTGGATCACCGCCGTCGTGGGCGTCACGCCGACGGGGAGGATCGAGGCGCCGAGCAGCGCGTTCACGAACGTCGTCTTGCCGTGGTTGAACTCGCCGACCACGACGAGGTGGAAGCGATCGGCGTCGAGCTTCTTCACGAGATCGTTCGTGATGCGCGTCGCGACGCTCTTGGCGCCGAGGGCCTCGGCGAACGTCACGAGATCCCTGAGCGCCCCGGTCACGTCGTCTTTGCGGCTGTGGAAGGATTCGAGCATGTGCGTCTACCTCGGCCTTGCGCCTTGCCAGGAGCGGGAGCCCCTCAGCCCCAGATCTTGATGACTTCGTGCACCTTCTCGTCGACCTCTTCCATGGAGAGGCCGCTTGCGCCGAGCCCGGCGTGGCGCTTGTAGAGCTCGCTCTCGGCGAAGGCCCGGAGCGCGAGGACGCGCTTCGGCAGCCACGGGTGGCTGGCCGTGAACTCGGCGAACCTGCCGACGCCGCCCTTGCCCTCCTCGTGCTGGGCGATGAACGCCTCGAGGTTGAGCTCCTCGTACAGCTTGGTCGAGCCGAGCGCGAGCTTGGTGAGCGCGCGCGTCGAGACGTCGAGGCTCTTCGCGCAGAGCAGGCCGGCGCGGTCGCAGGTGACCTCGGCCCGGCGCGACCAGCCGGAGAGCGCGAGCATCGCCGGGCCGACGATCCACTTCACGAAGACCGACGCCATCCGCGTCAGGTAGTGCATGGCGGTCAGGTAGACCACGTGGCTGTTGTGGATGTGGCCGCACTCATGGCCGATGACGCTGAGCAGCTCGTCGTCGGTGAAATGATCGACCAGCGCCGAGTGCACCATGATGAACGAGTCGTCGTTCGTCCCGTAGGTGGCCGCGTTGAGGGTGGGGCTGTTGACGATGTAGATCGTCGGGGTCGCGATCCCGAGCGTCTCGGCGCAGTGGACCGCGAGCTTGTGGACACGCGGGAACTGCGCGGGGCCGACCTTGACGGCGTGGCCGAGCAGCTCGTTCTTGCCGACCGTCTTGAACAGCCTGACCGCGGCGGTCACGGCGAGCTCGACCGGACGCATCTTCTCGAAGGCGAGCCGCGTGTTCTTGTCGGACACGTAGGCATACGCGTTGCCCGCGCCGTCCCCGCCGCCCGCGCGCTGGCCCTTCCGTCTCTCGATGAAGCCCTTGAAATCGAGCGTTCCGACCTGTGCCATTCGGCGAAGGTAACGGCCTAGCCGGGACCGCGCAACGCCGCCATCGCCACGCGCAGCGAAGTTAACGCAAAATCACAGACGACCTCCGCTCACATCTGAATCAGACGGCGAAGGCGCCAAGCAGACGGTGATCAGACAGCGGAAGACGTCGGCGCGAGTCGACGCGGATCAGACGCCGAGCAGAGCGAGGAGCCCCTCCGGGCCGAGGCGCTCGAGCGTCCGCTGCCGCGCAAGGAAGCGCCGGAAGTCCTTGTAGACACCGCTGCCCTTCGGGCGGAGCTCGAAATCGGTGATGCGCGTGATGGAGAACCTCAGCGCCGCGATCACGCTCTCGTGGAACAAACGGTCGCGCTCCTCGGTTGAGAGCGGCCGCACCGCCGTGTAGCCGGCGGCGAGCGCGGCCACGAGATCCGGGTCGAGATCGTCGCCGAAGCACCACGCGAGCATCGTGACGGCGAGGTCGAACGCGGCGCTCCCGCGCGAGGCGCTCTCGAAATCGAGCAGCGCCGAGATCTCGCCGGCCTCCCAGAGCACGTTGTCGCGGAAGAGGTCGCCATGGATCAGCGTCTGGGGGCCGGGTGTCCGCGGCGCCGCGGCGCGGATCCGTTCGAGCCGGCCGGTGAGCTCGTCGACGGCGGCGGCCACGTCGGGCGGGAGGGCCGGGGCGGGAGCGGGGGCCGTCGACTTCGCGCCCGCAGGGGAACGGAGCCCCCGGAGCCGCTGGTCGAGGCTGTCGAGGTCGAACCGGCTGGTGTTCGCCCCCTCGAACGAGGCGCCGACGAGGTGCACCCGCGCCAGGGCCGCGCCGACGCGGCGGGTCGCGTCCGGCGTGACGCGCGCCTGGCAGAGCGACGCTCCAGCGACCCACGGGAACAGCGCGACCGGCTTTCCAGCGTGCTCCGCGACGAACGCGGCGCCCTCCGACCCGGACGCCGCGTCGCGGCGCCGGAGCGGCTGCGGGGTGGCGACGCCCCCGGCCGCGAGGTGCTCGAGCATGCGGGCTTCGCGTGACGCCGCGCCGAGCTGCTGCTCCTCGTAGACCCGCAGGAACACCTGTCCGCGGCCGTCGGCGAGCGCCAACGCGAAGTTGGAGTTGACGCTCCCGGCGAGCAGGCCGCGCACGTCGGCGATCTCCAGGCCGTAGAGCGCGCCGATGCGGCGGGCATCCGCGAGCGAGAGGGGGGTCAGGATGGCCATCGCGGCGCAGGGTAGCCTCGCCTCGCCCGCGGTCTCTACAGGAACCTGGAGGAGCGCGCCGAGCGGGAGGCGAGGAGGGACGGGGAGGCAACGGAAGGGGGACGAGCGGTGAGAAAATGCGCGCTCCACACGAAGATCCGCGGTGCCCCTGGTCGCGGACCGGCCCCGCGTGCGTTATGAAATCGAGTGAGCGGGAGCGACATCCCCCTTCGATTATCGAATGCCCACCCTCTACGGAAACACCACCGGGCTCAGCCCCCAGGCCACCAAGACCCTCGAGCGCATCTACCGCCGCAAGGTCCCGCTCGCCAGCATCGCCACGCCCGAGCTCATCAAGGCGCTCGCCGAGGCGTCGCATGAGACGGGGCGCCAGGTCGGCGCGCTGGTGCACCGCTCGGGCGAGATCGACTACGTCATCGTCGGCGACGCGACCCGGCTGATGCTGCCGGACATCGGGCGCCTCCGCGCCGCGCAGGGCCGCTTCAGGGCGCTCCGGCTCGTCCACACGCACCTCTTCAACGAGCCGCTCACCCGGGACGATCTCGTGGATCTCGTCCGTCTCCGGCTCGACCTGGTCGCGGCCGTGCAGCTCACCCCGCAGGGCGAGCCGCGGACCCTCCAGTACGCGTACAACGTGCCGGTCCACGGGAAGGAAGCGGTCACGGTGACCGTGGATGAGGCCGAGGGACGCGGCGACAGCCGCGGGGAGGCGGCGCTGCCATATCGGACCGTGGGCCCCGTCGCGATCGGCCGCGCCGACGTCGATTTCGGCGCGCTCATCCAGGCGCTCGAGGACGAGTTCACGAAGCGATCGCGCACGCGGTCGGTCGCGGCGAAGGACGGCCGCGCGATCCTCGTCCACGTCGCCGAGAAATCCAAGGTGGGGGCGCTCGCCCGGGCCGAGGAGAGCCTGCGCGAGCTGACCGAGCTCGCCGGCACCGCGGGCGTCGACGTCGCGGACACGGTCCTCCAGCTGCGCGATCGGCTCGACCCGCGGCTCGTGCTCGGCAAGGGCAAGCTGGACGAGGTCGTGCTGCGCGCCTCGGAGCTCGACGCGGAGACGCTGGTCTTCGACCGGGATCTGACCCCCTCCCAGGCCTCGGCGATCGCGAAGCACACGGATCTCAAGGTGCTCGACCGGACGCAGCTCATCCTCGACATCTTCGCCCAGCGGGCCGAGTCGTCGGACGGCAAGCTCCAGGTCGAGCTGGCCCAGCTGAAGTACACGCTCCCTCGCCTCGGGCAGAAGGACGACTCCCTGTCTCGCCTGACGGGCGGCATCGGCGGGCGCGGTCCGGGCGAGACGAAGCTCGAGATCGGGCGCCGCCGCGCGAAGGAGCGCGTCAGCTTCCTGGAGGCGCAGCTGAAGCGGCTCTCCCGCCAGCGCGAGCAGCGCCGCCGCCGCCGCGCCCGGCTCGGCGTGCCGGTGGTCTCGATCGTCGGTTACACGAACGCCGGCAAGAGCACGCTGCTGAACACGCTGACCGGCGCCGACGTGCTCGCCGAGAACAAGCTGTTCGCGACCCTCGACACCCGCTCGAGGCGGCTCCGTTTCCCCGAGGAGCGCGAGGTGGTGATCACCGACACCGTCGGCTTCATCCGGGAGCTGCCGAAGGACCTGTTCGCCGCCTTCCGGGCGACGTTCGAGGAGGCCGCCGACGCCGACCTCCTGCTCCACGTCGTGGACGCGAGCGATCCCGCGCGCGACCAGCACATCGAGACGACCGAGGCGCTGCTGACCGAGCTCGATCTCATCGGCATCCCCCGCATCGTGGTGTTCAACAAGGCGGACCTGATCGCCCCGGCGGAGGGGCGGCGGCTGCTCCTCGGGCACCCGGATGCGGTGGTCCTGTCCGCCACGGACCGGGAGACGACGCGGGAGCTGCTCGCGAAGCTCGCGGAGCGGCTCAAGAGCCGCTGGGAAGAGGCCGCGATGGTGCCTGCCTACGAGGCGGAAGCCGCGGAGGACGAGCTCGGGGACGGCGGGCTGTTCGAGGGAGAAGCCGAGTCGATGACGGTGCTGGGCCCGCCTTCGAGCTCCGGGGCAGGAGAGATCAGCGCGCGTGTGAGAGGGACGTTCGAGGCGTGAGCTCCGCCGGGCTCCCTGGGGAGCCCGGCGGGAGCCGGAGAGAGCTCAAGGCGTCTCCGGGATCTCCTCACACGTGAAGAGGGGGCTGGGGAGGCACTTGCCGCTCGCGCACTGCTCGTTGGTGGTGCACTCCTCGCCACCCACCAGCTTGCAAGCGCCCTTGCCATCGCAGGCGTTGATGCCGCTGCAGTCCGCCCCGTCCTCGCTGCCGAGCGGGATGTTCGAGCACGTACCCTCCGACCCCGCGACGTTGCAGGCCATGCACGCCGTGTCGCAGGCGGCGTTGCAGCAGACGCCGTCAACGCAGAGCCCGGTGGCGCACTCGCTCGCTTCCGTGCACTCCACGCCGTTCGCGGGCTTGCACTCGCCCGCGGCGTCGCACGCCTGGCCCTCGTCGCAGCCCAGGTCCTCCGCGCCGGCCGCGGCCAGCTCGCAGGCGCCGTCTGCGCACTCGTGGCACTTCGCGCAATGCGTGTCCTCCGTGCACTCGGTGAAGCAGGCGTTGGCCTCCGGATCGCAGGCGAACTCCTCGCACGCTTTCTCCTCGCCGGGCCCGCACTCCACGGTCTCCCCGTCGCAGGTGCCGCGGCTCGTCTCGACGCCCTCGGAGCACGTCGGCTCGCCGCACTCGGTCTCGGCCTTCGAGGGGCCGCACTTGCCGTCGTCGCCCGACGCCTTGAGCGCGGCGGTGCAGGCGTCGCACTCCGCGTCGCAGGCGGCATCGCAGCAGACGTCGTCGGCGCAGAAGCCGCTCGCGCAGTCGGTGGCTGCGGTGCACGCCTTGGCGGTGTCGCACTTCGGACAGATGGAACCGCCGCAATCGACGTCGGTCTCTTCGTTGTTCTTCGTGCCGTCAGAACATCCGTCGTCGGGGACGTCCTCGTCCCCCGGGATGCGCGAGCGATCGACCGAGGCGATGAGCTCGCAGCCCATCCCGAGAGTCGAGAGCGCGCCAGCGCAGAGCGCCATCGCGAGAAGATGCTGTTTCTTCCACATAGTAGTCCCCTTAGAAGGTAAACCGCGCGGCGGCGCCGCCGCCTGTCGGGCTGACGAACGGAGTGACGAACGCCTTCTTCGTCACGCTCGACGCTGCGGCCTTCGCCTGGGCCGGGTCGTCGCTGAGGAGCAGGACCGCGCCGGTGACGCCGAACGTGAGCGCCACCGCGAAGGACATGTCCGCGATGAGCGCGAAGCGATCGACCTTGTCCGCGGTCTTGGTCGTCGGGGCGTCATCGAAGTCGCTCTTCGCGCCGAGCGCCTGGATGCCGAAGATCGTCCCGACCACCACGCCGGCGCCCGCGAGCCCGAGGGTGACGTAGGCCGGCACCGGAGAGCGCGGCTCGATCGGCGCGGCCGGCGGCGGCGGCTGCGCGGGCGGCACGTCGGCGGGCGGCGGCGGGGTGGGGGGCTGGGCCGGCGTCGCAGCGACCGGCGCCGGCGCCTGCGGCGTCAGCGTGACGTTGACCTCGCGCGCCTCGGCGAAGGTGACCTCGAGCTCCTGGCTCGCGTCGGCGAACCCCTCGGCGGAGACGGTGAGGGTGTGCTTGCCGGGCGGGACCGAGAGCTCCTTGCCGGTCTGGGCCACGCCGTCGACCGCGACCTTGAGGCCAGGCGGCGCCTCCGGGACGGTCGCGACCTTCACCTTCGCCGGCGTCTTCTTCAGGGCCTCGACGCGTGTCTGCCCTTCGGCGATCTTCTCCTTGAACTTCTCGGCGTCCGGCTTCGAATCGAGGAACGCCTGCCAGGCCGCGACGGCCTCGGTGACGAGGCCCTGCTTGTCGAGCGAGAGGGCGAGCTTGTACTTCGGTGCGGCGCCGGGCACGTACTCGTCCGCCTGGCGGTACAGGTCGGCCGCGACGGCGTACTCGCCCTTGTCGAACCTGGCCTCGGCCTCCTTGTAGAGCTTCTTCGCCTCGTCCTTCTTCTGCTTCTCGGTCAGCGCCTTCTTCGGCTTGGTGGTGGTCACCTTCGTCGCGGGCTCACCGGCCTTCGCGGGAGCCGCCGTCGCGGGCGTACCCGCCTTCGCGGGAGCCGCAGCGGGCGTCCCGGTCGTGGGCGGCGTCGCGCCGGCCGCGGGAGGTGTCGCGCCGGCCGCGGGCGGCGTCGCAGCGGGGGTGGGCGCCTGCGCCGCGGATGCGGCTGGCTTCGCAGGAGCCGCTGCGGCGGCCGGCTTACCTGCCGGGGGCGCTGCCGGCTTGGCATCCGTCTGCGCGGATGCCGGACTGACGCTCGTCAGCGTCAGGAGCCCAGAGACCATCGCCGCCGAGGTCAACATCGTCAGCCGGCCCGATCGTGAACGCATACCGTAAGCCCTCCTCCGCGGATAGTGTCGCGTGGGCGCCCACTTAAGCCTTGAAGGCCGCTCTACACAAGGGGTTTCGCGTTCATCCGGGGGCGCGTGCGCCTTGGCCCAGGCCCGCGCCGAGGCCCGCACCCCCGCCGCGCCCCCGCCGCTTTGGCGCGGCCTCCTCGGACATCAAGGCTCGTCGCCTCGCTCCAGCCATGCAGGGAACCGAAGCCTCGCCTCCAGCCCGAAGCCCAGGGTCGCCCGGCGCATGCGCGCGGCCCGCTCGGGGCCCCGAGGGAGGCTCTCGCGGAGCCTGCGCAGCGCCTCGATGTAGCGGGCGAACCGAGGATCCGAGAAGAGGGCGCCGAGGTCCTCCCGGATGCGCCGTATCGTTCCAGGGCTGACGCCATGGCTGCTGAAGCTCATCGTCAGTCCGGAGGCAGAGACCACCGAAGGATTGACGAAGTTCGACACCTCCGGGCGATCCAGCGTGCAGACGAGGCGCCCGGCGCCCGCGAGCTCTCCGTGGAGGCGCCGCGAGAGCGCCTCGTCGCCCGGCACGAGGAACACGATCGCCGCCCCGGCGAGGTCGCCGTCCAGGAATGCTCGCCGGTGCAGATCGAGCCGCCCCTCCCGGCTGGCTTGCTCGATGGACCCGTCGACCTGCCCTGGCGCGACGACGGAGACGCGAGCGCCCGCCGAGAGGAGGCGCTCCACCGTGTACGGCGCGTCGCCGTCCGCGCCGATGACGAGCGCCCGCTGGCCGTTGAGATCGAGCGCGATGGGAAAGAGGCGCATGGGGGTGGAGCCGACACGAACAGAGCGTCCGCGAGACGAGTGTAGACCGACGCGCCGCCCGGCGGGCGAGGGGCGTGACGTCGAGCGAGGCCGCCGCGCGCGTGGCTCAGCGGCCGGGAGACCTCTGGGGAGGAGGAGGCGGGCTGGGCGGTGGCACCGGCGGCAAAAAGGGCTGCGTGCGGAAGGCGAGCCTCCGGTCGGCGTTGCCGATGCGCGTCACGAACAGGCCGACGAAGGAGCCGAACAGCGAGTCGCCCGGCCCGATCGCCGTCGAGCCGGGCGGCCGGGTCACCCACCGCTTGATGCGATCGAGCATCTCGGCGCTCATGGGGTTCACCTCGACCAGCACGGCGACGAAATAGCGGCTGCCGTCGCGGACGAGCGACCGCTCCACGAGCGGCAGCCGCCGGGCTTCGGCGCAGTTGCGGAGCACGCCCTCGACGTTGATCGCGACCGTGCTCGACTGACCTCCGGCCTGGATCAGCTGGATCCGGAACACCTCATCCCAGAGGTCGTAGACGATCCGGCAGCTCTTGGCGGCGAGCGCGACAGGGTTGCCTCCGCTCTCGTGAAAGAGGTAGCCGCGCATCGTGATGACGGTGGGGAGCCCGCTGAGCAGCTTCTTCGAGATCTCGCCGTCGACGACGTCGCGGAAGCCCACGGTCAGCTGCACGATCGTCTTGTCGAGCGTCAAGCTCGCCACCCGGGTGGGCAGCGCGGCCGGCGCGCCGAGCGCCTGCTGCGCGTCCGCGTCAGCGATCTCCTTGGGCCCCGGCCCCTCCTGGGCCATCGACCAGCTCGCTCGGAGGGCGAGCGTCGCGAGCAGCGCGATCCCGAGCCAGCGCGCCGCTCCGCGGCCGAGCGCCACGAGCGCTCGCCGCGCCTCTCGGAGGTGCCAGGCACGGCGGCCACCGCCCGCGCGCCGCGCATCGCGCGTCGCGCGCTTCGGTCCGCGATGTGCATTGGAGCAGATCGAGCAGATCGAGCAGATCGAGCAGATCGAGCAGATCGAGCAGATCGAGCAGATCGAGCAGATCGAGCAGATCATTTCCGCTCACCGCGCCGCGCCGGGATCAGCCCGAGCAGGTTCGAGAACGCGAGCGTCACCCCGCCGACCGCCGTGTCGACCCGCAGACCGAGGTTGTAGGTGACGTCCACGGGCACGCGGGCGAAGCCCTCGTATCCGGTCGGCGCATCGGTGAACTCGCGGCGCGTCGCGAGGCCGTACAGGCCCGCGGCGCCGAAGAGATCGACGCCGTAGATGGAGCCGCGGCCGGCGTAGACCGGGATCCGGTACTCCGCCTCCAGCTTCGCGGCGAAGTCCCCGTACCGGACCTCGATGATGTCCGTGCTGAGGAAGTTCGGCGGTTGCCTCCGATCGGGCGCGAGGTCGAGCAGCCGATCCGGCAGGAGGTCGGTGAGATCGCCGACGTAGAATTTCTCGAAGAAAGGCGCGTCCCCGGCTATCGCGCCGGCGAACGCCTCGACGCGGAGCACGTGCCGCAGCGGCAGGCGGAACCAGCGCTGCGCGCCGAACTCGAACTTCTGGTAGCCGTAGTCGCTGCCGAACGGCGGTACGCCCACCGTGACCGAGACCGACGCGAGCGTGCCCTGCGTCGCAAGGAAGGGCGCGTCGCGCGTGTCGTGATCGATCGCGGCGTGCAGCGACGAGAGCACCGTCTTGCCGCCCAGGATGTCGAATTCGATGGGCTCGCGGCTGTTGCCGCGCATGTGCGAGGCGACCGTGGGCACGGTCGCGTCGATCTGCTCCAGGTGGTAGTCGAGCGACAGCCGCGAGGAGGAGGAGACGTCGTGACCTGTGCCGAGCGTCGCGCCGAACCGCTTGTAGGCGACGACGGCGTAGCCCGTGACCTCGCGCTGCTCGAGCAACGGGGACTCGAAGACGACGTCCCGGTTGCCGAAGAAGTCACGGGCGTCGTTGTAGAGCACCGTCACCGTGGCCGACCAGCGGGTCCCCACGAACGCGGGGTCGACGAAGCGGGTCCTCAGCGCGAGCTGGTCGGCCGCGAGCCCGACGCCGGCGCCGAGCGTGATCCCTGTGCCGGCGAGGTTGGTCTCGGCGACCTGCACGCCAGTGAACGCGGAGAGCGGCTTCGCGTTGCCCGCGGTGTCCTCGTCGGCCGCGATGCCGAGCCAGAGGTCCTGCACGACGAACGTGTTGCGCTCGACGACGTCGATCACGAGCGTCGCGCTCCCGCGCTCGACCCCCTTGCGGAGCGAGAACCCGACCGAGGCGAAGAACCCGGTCCCGAGGAGGCGGTAGCGCGTGAGCTCGATCTCCGGATCCTCGACGTCGAGCAGGTCCCCCGCGCGGAACCTGACGTAGCGGAGGATCACGCGCGCGGCGGTCCGCACGTTGCCTCGGATCTCGATGCCGTCGAGGGTGTACCGGACGCGATGCCTCTCCTGGAGCGCCGCGCCGGGCGACGGCGCCGCCGCGAGGGGGGGCGCGGAAGCGTGCGGCGCTCGCTCTTGCGCCGTGGCTTCTGCGCCGGCGGCCACCGCGCCTTGCCCGAGCGCGCGCCTCGGGCACGTCCCCAGGAGCAACGCGCACCAGAGCGCGAGGTGGGCGCGGCCGAGCGCAGGGGGCAGGGGGATGGCCCGGGAGCGTGAAGAGCTCCGGAATCGAGGTGGATTCACGGGATTCCTGCAACGCCGCCGAAGCCTCCCGAGGCGTCGGCGACGCGCCCTTCAGCAGCGCACCCTAGCACGATCGATCTCCTCGCCGGAGGAATCGGTCGCGTCGAGATCGACCCCCGCCGCGGCGTCCTCGGCGACGGCGTCGGAGGGGACAGGGGGCGACGGCGCCCTGCAGCGGATCTGCGCCGCAGCGGTCACGCGCTGTGGCCAACGTGCATCGCGCGGCGTCGGGGCGGGCTCGGTGTGCTCTGCCAGCACGAGCAGATCCAGCCGGGCCGGCGTCGGCTCGATCAGGTGATCGGCCGCGGCGAGCAGCAGCGCCCGGACCTCGGTCCGGACGCTGGCCTCGCGCGCCCAGCGCGCGCCGACGCTCGCGGCGATGGCGCGGGCAAGGAGGAGCTCGGCGCGGCCGCGCACGTCCGCGGGGATCCAGTCCGCGATGAGCGGATCCGCGAGCATGGATAACGTCTTGCGCAGCGCGGTGACGCGGCGAGGGCCGAACCTGTCCGGCGCGCGCTCCGCGTGGCGCGCGAGGCGCCCTGCCCTGCGGAGCGCGCGCCTCGCCGCCCTGCCGACCACCGCGCCGTGCACGGTGAGCCGTTCGCGCGGCGCATCGACGGCGCGCAGCACCGCGGCCAGCGAGACCCCGCCCGCGATCACCAGCGCGACCGTCACCGCCGTCGCATCGAGGCCGTGCAGCTTCCAGCCGCCGGTCGCCGCGACGAAGGCGCAGGCCGACGCCAGCAGGAGCCCCAGGGAGCCCAGCGCGCCTGCGGTGTGCGAGCGGCCGCGCCAGGAGCCGTCTTCGCCGTGGAGGGTCCGCGCGTAGCCGTCCGGCGCGATGAGCCGTCCTCCGCTCGGGATGAGGCCCACCATGGCTCGCCGCGCCGCGCGCCCGAGGCCGACCTCCAGCGGGCCGAGCTCGATGCCGGGCGGCTCACGGAACGGGCTCACCCATCCAGAATAGCCCATCCGCCGCCCTCACGGAGGGCGGGGGCCGGCGCGCAGCTGCGGCGGCGAAGCCTCGCCGTCTGCCGCCTCGCTCTCGCGGGCGCCACCGCCATCGGGGTGATCCTGATCGGCAGCCCGGTTGCGGTGACAGGGCTTCGTCCGTCTACGACGGGCTCTGCGGTTGCTGACCGCGCAGCGCCGCGGACAGCGCAGCGCGGCGGATCACGAAGCGTGAGCCGCCGCCACATCGAGGCAGCGACGCGCGGCGCATCACGGCTTCCCCGGGCTGTCCTTCTGTGCCCGCGATGCCTTCTCGGCGAGGCCGCTCGTGCCCATGCGTGACGCGAGCGCCGAGAGCACCGCGCGCAGCGGGACGCCGCGCGACGCGAGGCCGACCAGCAGGTGGTAGATGACGTCCGCCGCTTCGGACGCGACGCGCTCGTCGCTCTCCCCGGCGATCGCCTGGGCCAGCTCGCCGGCTTCCTCGCGGAGCTTTGCGCCGAGGAGCGGCGCGCCTCCGTCGAGCAGCTTCCGGGTGTAGCTCTTCGTCGCCGAGGACGCCTTGCGCGCCTCGATCTCGCGCTCGAGGGACTCGAGCAGCGCGGACGCGTCCTGCCCCTCGTCGGCGGCCTCGGGCTCCCCGTCGCCGCGGGCATCGACCTGCCGGAAGAAGCAGCTCGCGCTCCCCGTGTGGCACGTCGGGCCGCGGGGCTCCGCGAGGATCAGGAGCGCATCCCCATCGCAGTCGGCGTGGACGCTCGTCACCGCGAGCGTGTTGCCGCTCGTCGCCCCCTTCTCCCAGAGCTCGCCGCGCGATCGGCTGAAGAAGGTGGCGCGCCCCGTCTCGAGCGTCCTGGCGAGCGACTCCCGCGTCATGTACGCGAGCATCCGGACCTGCCCGGTCAGCCGATCCTGCACGACGGCCGGTACGAGCTTGCCCTCTCCGAATGCGATCTTCACGGTCTATGCCTCTCCGGTGGTGTCGGGCGCCTCGGCGGCGCCGGTTTCGCGGGCCGTCGCCCGGCCTTCGTCCTTTGCGCTGCCGCGCCTGGCCCGCGACGGCGCGTCGCCGGCCTTCGGCGGCGCGCTCCGCTTCTTTCTCGGCGTGTCGTCCTCGTCCTCGTCGTCCTGGTCCTCGTCGTCGTCGTCGCCATCTGCTTGCTTGTCGGCGGCCGCGGCGGGGCTCTCCGGGAGGCTGAGCGCCATCGCCTGCTCCGGGTGGTCCAGGGCGGCCTTGTGATAGACCGCGAACGCGATCGACGCGGCGAGCCCGGTCGCCAGCGCGACGGCCTGGGAGGTCGAGTACTGGAGGGTCGCGGAGGCGGCGAACGTCTCGGGCCTGAGGGCCAGGTACAGGGCGACCGCGGGGACGAAGGAGAGCACCTGCGTCACCTTGCGCACCATGTTGTCGCGGAGGAGGTGGGAGAACCCGATCGTGTACCCCACGGCGAAGATCACGAGGCCGGCCGGGAGCAACACGTGCTCCGGGAGCGACGGCGGGATCGAGCCGCGCTCCGCGTCGTCGCGGAGGAGCTCGAGCAGGTAGCGGCAGACGCCGTAGGAGAACGTGAAGATGAGGAAGATCTCGCCACGGAACTTCTGCCGGCGGCGCGCGAGGAGCAGGAGCGCGAGCAGCCCGGCGCCGACGAGCGCCTCGTAGATCTGCGTCGGGTGCACGGCGAGCGACGCCTCGGAGCTCGGATCCAGCCCGCGCTCCTTGACGTGCTGCACCCACGCCGGGGACCCGCTGCCGTGGTCCAGCGTGCCCTCGGCCCAGCGCGGGAACGTGCCGAGCTTCTTCAGCCAGGCGGGCGCCGTCTCGCCGAGCGGCCGGCCGAAGTCGCAGCCGAAGAGGTAACACCCGATGCGCGTGATCATCAGGCCCGAGGCGAGGCTCGGGACGGCGACGTCGGCCCAGGGGAGCAGCGGGATGCGATGGGAGCGCAGGAACAGGTACGAGCCCAGGAAGCCGCCCAGGAAGCCGCCGTACGCCACCAGCCCGCCGCGGCGGATGTCGAACATCGCGCCGAACGAGTCGAACTCGTCGAGGTTCGTGAGGATGTAGAGCACGCGCGACCCGACGACCGCGGCGAGTGCGGTGACGACGTAGCAGTTGGCCATCGTCTCCTTCGGCAGGCCGTCGCGCTCCGCGAGCCCGAGCGTCAGGTACCAGCCGACCACGAGCGAGAGCCCGAGCATGACACCATAGCTGTAGATGGGCAGCGGACCCAGGGTGTAGGTCTGCTCCTTGACCTGGGAGGCGATCGCCGCGAGCGCGACGCCTGCGATGCCCGCGGCCGTCGCGCCTGGCTTGTTCTTCGCGATGAGCAGCCCGATCGCGCCCGCGAAAGCGATGCCCGCAGCGATCAGGAAGACCCAGAGAAGGGGCACGGTCCAGGCGGGCAGCGGGACGCGGAACAGGATGGGATGCATGGCGCCTCTCCTTACGCCTGGGCTTGGGGACCATCAAGCATCGTCTCTCGCGCATGACGCAGCGAGCCAAAGCGTTCGCTGACGCCGGTCCAACCGCGCCGCCGGGCGATCTCGATGTGCCCGGGCCGTCAGCGCAGCGCGAAGTTCTCCTCACCCTGTCGACGGCGCCCGCGAAGCGGCTCTCGAAGTCCGCGCGCGCCGCTGCTAGCATCGATTCCGTGCTCTCTGGCCGTGCCACCGTCGGGGTCTTCGCAGTGCCTGGGCTGCTCGTGAGCGCGGCGTGTGTTCCCGAAGGGCCGGCCACGGGGAACGCGAGCGCGCGGCCAGCCGGGACGGTCGCGTCGTCGGTCTCCTCGCCGACCGCGGGCGCCGCTCCGGGAGCGCAGGGGGCGGGCGTGTTCGAGGACGACTTCAACCGGCCGGCGCTCGGCCCCGATTGGAACGCCTTGAGCTCCAAGTGGGCCATCGACGAGGGGCAGCTCTGCGTGCGCGCCGCGAGGAACCGCGGCGTGTGGTTGAAGCGGCCGCTGCCGGAGAACGCCCGGATCGAGTTCGACGCCATCGCCGAGGCCCCAGATGGCGATCTCAAGGCCGAGCTCTGGGGAGACGGTCGGAGCGGGGCGACGGCGGCGAGCTACACGAACGCGACGAGCTACCTCGTGATCCTCGGAGGATGGAAGAACACGAAGCACGTGCTCGCGCGCCTCGACGAGCACAGCGCCGAACGGCTGGAGATCGACGTGGACCCGGACAGCGACGACGACCGCGCGCGGCCGGTTGCGCCGGGACAACCGTATCGCTTCCGGATAGAGCGTCGTGACGGCAGGACCCTCTCCTGGTCGGTGAACGACGTCGAGTACCTGGAGCTCAGCGACCCTGCTCCGCTCTCCGGTCCAGGGCACGAGCACATGGGCTTCAACGCATGGGATGCGCCGGTCTGCTTCGACAACCTGCGCATCACGCCCCTCTAGCCGCGATGGAATCGGGTGAGGTCGAACGGGAGCTCGAGGAGCTGGAGACGCGCATCGAGCGGCTGCGCGCGCTCTACGAGCAGTATTTCATGGGGATCGAACGGCTGGAGCCGCTCATCCCGCGCAAGGACGTCGAGCGTCGCATCTGGGTGATGCGGCGGGAGCAGATCAGGAACACCGGGCTCCGGTTCAAGTTCCAGATGCTGATCCAGCGCTACAACACGTTCCAGCAGTACTGGGGCCGCATCTCGCGCGAGATCGAGAACGGCACGTACCGCCGCGACGTCATCCGCGCAGCGAAGCGGGTCGGAGCGAAGGAAGCGCTCACGATCGTCGGCCGCAAGCGGGCAGAGCGCTACGCGGAGCTCGCCGAGCAGCAGGAGACGGCGCGCGAGCCGGTCCACCGCGCCGATGACAGCGGCGGTCACGAGGAGATCGACGTCGACGACGAGGCGGTCACGCTGGCGCCCCCGCCCTTGCCCGCCGCGTCGCTTTTGGGAAAGCGATCGCTGGCCGCGCTGGCCGCCGAGGAGGCCGCGCCTCGCGCCGCGGTCGCGCCGCTGACCGCACCGGAGGCGTCGAGCGCGGCGCCGGCCAGCTCGCCGGTGCGTCCTGCGCTCGCGCCGCCTGCCATGCCGCAGGCCGCCGCGGCCGTGAAGCCCGCGCCGCTGGGAGGGCTGCCCCGGGGGCTCGGCCTGACCAGGCCCCAGCAGAAGCCGGCGGAGAGCAAGCCGGCAGAGGCGAAGCCGGCCGAGGCCTCGCCAGCAGGCGCGAAGTCGCCGGCGCGCCCTGCCGTCGACAAGGCTCAGCCTGCGGCGGGCGCGAACAGCCGTCAGCGGCTCGCCGAGCTCGCGGCGGAGATGCGCGCTCAGCGCACCAAGACCGGCGACGCGGCGAAGGCCGCGGCCGGGCCTCCAGACGCGTTGACGGACGTCGCGCCCGAGCCTCCGCCTGCTCCGAAGCGACCGCCGCCCCTGAGCCCCGTCAAGCCTTCTCCTGGCGCTCCGGCCGAAGCCCCAGCGGTCGCTGCGGCCGCCGCGGCGGGCGAAGCGAAGGGCACCGGAGCGAGGCGGCAGGAGCGCGTCCACTCGGAGCGCCCGCCGTCGGCCCGGCGCCGTCGCTCCACCGCGCCGCCTGCCGCGGAGACCGGCGCGGCGAGCGGCGCCCGGCATACGGCGCCGCGGACGCCGTCGCGCCCCCCGGAGGCCGCGCGCGCCGGCCTCGACGCCGCGGTGCGCGCGCGACCCGCGCCCCCGCAGCGATCTGCTGCGCGCGACGACGAGCTCCCGGAGCAGCGGCTGCGTCAGATCTACGCGAAGTACGTCGAGACGAAGCGCGCCGCGCGTGAGTCGACGGCCGGCGTCACCTACGAGCGCCTGGCCGAGAGCCTCCGCGCGCAGGCAGCGAAGCTGCGTGCGACGAACCCGGCCAAGTCCGTCGACTACGATGTCGTCGTCAAGGACGGCAAGACCCTGCTGAAGCCGATCCTCAAGTAGCCGAAGATCGGCAAGGAGCCGAAGATCGGCTGGCGGCAGGGCGGACGCGACGTCCCAAGGCGAGGACCGACGCGCGACCGACGTTCGGCGGCGAACGCCAGGAGCGTGAGCTCGCCGAGCCAGGCTCGGTTCGCTGAGACGCTCCCGAGGGCGCTCGCGTCGTCAGACGGTCGGACTGGGCGGATGAGGATGTTCCGGCGGATCAGTGATGCGCGACGCGGCGCCAAAGCTGCGGCAGTCGCTGGACCCGCGCAGGTACTCCGGCGTCGTCCTCGACGAAGAGGATCGCACACGCCGTGCGGTCGGCCTCGCGCATCCTCGCGCATAAGTCGGCCAGGTCATCGTCGGCGTCCACAACGTCGGCTTCGGCCGGCTGGGAACAGCCTTGAACGTATTTGACATTGTCAAGGGCGATCCATCGCCCAGCGAACTCTTTAGATCGACATATGTCGCGCCAGCTCATTCGAGGCGCAACCAAACGAATCTTACTGCCCATTTCCCGTGAGCGACCTTCTCCCCCATGTTCCAAAGTCAAGCGCCGACCAAACAAAGCCAGGGCGCGGCGTGCACTGAACTTTCAGAACTGTCGGGGCAGGATCTAGCACCGGTCAAAATCGGGCGTCAAGGCAAGCCTGGAACAGCCCGGACCCGCTGAGCGTTGTGTCCGATCCGGCCCACTTCCTTCATCGACATTGCGCTGGCAGCTGGGACATCGCCTCGCCCGCCCCGATCCGCGCGGCGGCCAAGGCGTGGGACTTCGCCGCGCACCCCTTGGACGCGACGGCCCGCTTGGCGCTCGCGCTGATGGCGGCCCTCGCCTCGGCCTTCTTGGGGCCATCGCAGGACGCGAAGCGCTTCACGGCGAGATCCGTGTTGCCGCCGTTCGCCAGGTTGATCGCGGCCCTGCACTCCTGCTCCGCCTTCTCGTTGCCGGGCGGCGGGACCTTGGGCGCGGTGGTCGCGGTCGGAGTCGACGTGTTCTTCGGGGTGTCCGGAGCCGCCTTGTCCGGGCCGGTGGGCTCGGGCGGGGGAGGCTCCGGGGTGGTCGTGGGCGTGCTCGTGGGCGTGCCCACGGGATCCGACGCCACGGTGACCGACGGCGCGCCGGTGGGCAGCGGGATCGCGGTCGACGTGCTCTCCTCCGTCGTGCTCCCGCCGCTCCCCTTCGTCATCATGACGACGCCCACGACGCCGAGCACCGCGACGGCCGCGACCGCGGCGAGGATCGGAGCTGCCTTGCTCTTCTGCGGCGCCGGCGGCGGCGCGGGGAACACCTGGCCGCTGCCCGTGGGCACGGCCGGGTGCGCCGGCACGACAGCCTGATCCATGACCGTCGCGGCCTGATGGGCCTGATGGTTGACGACGGTCCTCACCGGTCCCGATCCCGTGGGCGGCCCCGCGACGAACAGCGGCTCCCCGAGCTGCGTCTGACCCGAGCGCGACGGCATCAGCGCCGTCCCGCTGGTCGGCGCGTCGCTCCCGACGAGGGTGCGCGGCGCCGCCGCGAGCACCGAGAGGCGGGCGCCCGCGCCGATCGTGAGATCCTCGTAGAACTCCCGCGCCGACTGCTGCCGGTCCTCGCGCCTCTTGCTGAGGGCTCTCATGACGGCCGCCTTCATCTTCGGCGGGGCCGCGGCGCCCATCGGCACGGCCTCGAACGGGAACGGCTGCGCCGTCATGTGCTGCGTCGCCCATGCCCACGGCGTGTCGGCGTCGAACGGCAGGCGCCCGGTGAGCATCTCGTAGGTCAGCACGCCGAGCGAGTAGACGTCGCTCCGCGCGTCGAGCTCGGTCCCCGTGAACTGCTCGGGGCTCATGTACGGCGGGGTGCCGAGCACCGTCCCCTGCTGGGTCAGCTTCTGCTCGGCCTTGGCGCTGCGCTCGTCGCGCTTCGCGATGCCGAAGTCGAGGACCTTGACGTAGTCCTCCTCGCCGGCGCGCCTGGTCAAGAAGATGTTGGCGGGCTTCAGGTCGCGGTGGACGATCCCCTTCTCGTGGGCCTCCTGGAGCGACCCGCACGTCTGCGCGATGATGCGATCGACGCGCTCGGGAGAGAGCGCGCCGCCCCGCTCGAGCGCCGTCTCCAGCGACTGCCCGTTGAGGAGCTCCATCGCGATGTAGAGCTCCCCGGTGTTCGTCTGCCCGAAGTCGTAGACCTTGATGGTGTTCGGGTGCTCGAGCTCGCTGACCGTGCCGCACTCCCGCATGAAGCGCGCGACCACCTGCGGATCCTTCGCGTGCTGCGAGAGGAGCGTCTTGATGGCGACCTTCCGCACCGACGTGCCCATCGGCTGCTCGCCGTTGTAGACGCGGCCCATCCCGCCCTCGCCGAGCACGCCGATGATGCGGAACCGGCCGCCGACGATGGCGCCGATGAGCGGGTCTGCTTCCACCGGCGCGACAGGGAGGAGCGCGCCGCACGTGGCGCAGAAGCGCGCCCCATCGATGTTTGGCTGATGGCAAGCGGGACATTCCATGCGATCGAACCTCTACCCCCGAAGCATGACGGAACGCGATCGTCGCCTCGGGCCGCTCCGCGGCGCGCCCGGGCGAGCGTGCGCCGGGCAGGATCGCAGCAGCCGCGAGCGGAGCGCAAGGGACCTCTCGCTCGTCCGAGGCGCCGCCGACGCGCGCCCTCGTCGTCCTCGTCGTCCTCGTCTTCGCCCCCTCGTTCACGTTCGCTTGCGTTCGCGCTCACGCGGCTGCTCGCCCGAGGCGCGCCGTCGCTGCGCGCGGCGTTCGGCGCGGGCACGCGGCGCGCGGAGCGCAGCTGCGTGAGCGCCTCGCCGCTGCGCTCCGCGCGCCGCGGGAGCGTGCTCCTCGACGTCCGCACTTGAAAACCGGGAGCGCTCGAGCGAGATCGGCGCCGTCGGAGGACGCCGGTGCTCTGGAGCGCCCAGCTTGACCGCGCGGCCAGACCGCGCTCTCGCAGCCGATTCCAGCGAAACGGACGAAAACGATGCACACCGCTTGACACGTCTCTTGCAGGGGGCTAAGAGCCTCCTCCCTTCGCGGGACTCGTCTACCTTCGGAGCGACGTGAGCGGCACCAACAGCTTCACCTCGCTGCGGTCCAGCCCGGTCGGGACACTCCGAACCGTGCAGGCAGGCGGTCCAGCAGGGCCGGGAGTTGATTGCTCGCACAGAAGTGATCGGTCTTGGGACATTTCGCTAGGTCAGCACGCACGTTTCCCGGAGCCCGGGGACGGGCAGCGGGTGGATGCCGCTGGCGTAGCTCAATCGGTAGAGCACCTGCCTTGTAAGCAGGGGGTTAGGGGTTCAAGTCCCCTCGTCAGCTCCGATGCAAGGCGACCGGTCGGTGGTTCGGGAGGTCAGGGCAGAGACAAAGTCGGCAAAATCTAATAAGTAGAGAAAATCTGGAGGGTTGCCCGAGCGGCCAAAGGGAGCAGACTGTAAATCTGCCGGCAATGCCTACGATGGTTCGAATCCATCACCCTCCACCGGAGCGACGTTTCGCTCCGAAGGCGGTCCGACCAGGAACCAGATCCGCCGGGTCACTCCCGATGGAAGCCCGCGGGCGTAGCTCAGTTGGTAGAGCGTCAGCCTTCCAAGCTGAACGTCGCCGGTTCGAACCCGGTCGCCCGCTCCGTGGTCGGTCGTTTGCCCACCTAGCTCAGTTGGCAGAGCACGTCCTTGGTAAGGACGAGGTCGTCGGTTCAATCCCGATGGTGGGCTCCAACGAGGACAGCGAAACGCAGTCGCGAACTTCATTTCGGCAGGAGACATCTCGATGGCCAAGGAGAAATTCACTCGTACGAAGCCGCACGTGAACGTGGGCACCATCGGCCACATCGACCACGGCAAGACCACGCTCACGGCGGCGCTCGTCAAGGTGCAGTCGAAGCGCAACCTGGCGAAGGCGATCTCGTACGCCGACATCGCGAAGGGCGGGACGGTCCGTGACGAGACGAAGACGGTGACCATCGCGGCGGCGCACGTCGAGTACGAGTCGGCGAACCGCCACTACGCGCACGTCGACTGCCCCGGGCACGCCGACTACATCAAGAACATGATCACCGGCGCGGCGCAGATGGACGGGGCGATCCTCGTCGTGTCGTCGCTCGACAGCGTGATGCCGCAGACGCGCGAGCACGTGCTGCTCGCCCGGCAGGTCGGCCTGAACCACATCGTCGTGTTCCTCAACAAGTGCGACGCGGTGGACGACCCGGAGATGCTCGACCTGGTCGAGATGGAGGTCCGCGAGCTCCTGTCGAAGTACAAGTTCGACGGGGACAACGCGCCGGTGGTCCGTGGCGCGTCGCTGCCCGCGCTGCAGGGCGACCCGAAGTGGGAGGAGACGATCCAGCAGCTCCTCAGCGCGCTGGACAGCTACATCCCCGAGCCGGTGCGCGACATCGACAAGCCGTTCCTGATGGCGATCGAGGACGTGTTCTCGATCAAGGGCCGCGGCACGGTGGCCACGGGCCGCATCGAGCGCGGCGTGATCAAGGTCGGCGACGAGGTGCAGATCATCGGCTTCAAGGACACGAAGAAGTCGGTCGTGACCGGCGTCGAGATGTTCCGCAAGCTGCTCGATCAGGGGCAGGCGGGCGACAACGTCGGGTGTCTGCTCCGCGGCGTGGAGAAGGAAGAGATCGAGCGCGGCCAGGTGCTGGCGAAGCCCGGGTCGATCACGCCGCACACGAAGTTCACCGGTGAGGTGTACGTCCTCAAGAAGGAGGAGGGCGGGCGCCACACGCCGTTCTTCACCAACTACCGGCCGCAGTTCTACATCCGGACGACGGACGTGACCGGCACGGTGAACCTCCCCGAGGGGGTGAAGATGGTGATGCCGGGCGACAACATCACGATGACGATCGAGCTCATCGCCCCGGTCGCGCTGGAGGAGCAGATGCGCTTCGCCATCCGCGAGGGCGGCAAGACGGTGGGCGCCGGCGTCGTCACCAAGATCCTCGCGTAGGAGGCCGACGTGGGCGAGCAGGCCGGTGGGTGGCGTGCGGCGCGCATCGCCGTCTCACTGGCCTGCCGCGAGTGCAAGTCGCGGAACTACAAGACCACGAAGGCGCCGGACCAGGTGGTGTCGCTCAAGAAGTTCTGCAAGCAGTGCAAGAAGCACACGGTTCACGACGAGACGAAGTGAACGAGTGCTCAGGAAGGCGCAGCGATTCTAGGGGTATAGCTCAGTTGGTAGAGCAGCGGATTCCAAATCCGCAGGTCGGGAGTTCGAGCCTCTCTGCCCCTGCCGGGGGATGTGGGCGCCTCAGGGCCGCCCCTGGATCCTCACCGAGCAGGCCATTGTCTGCCGCGGGTCGGCGCGTTTGGTGTTGTTATGGCGAAGGGTCAAAAAGACAAGCCGCCGACGAAGGTCGCGGAGGACGAGGAGCCGGAAGAATCCGGACCGAGCTCGCCTGCCGAGGACTCGTCCCTCGTGCCGCAGAGCGAGGGGACGGGGGCTGCTGACGCGAACGACGCCGAGGCGCCGCGTGCCGATGAATCGAACGACGCCGATGAGGCCGAGGACGAGGAGGTCGCGGCCGCTCAGCTTGGCTCGGAGCGCTATGTGCTCGCCGGCTTCTTCGCCGCGGGGATGCTGCTCGCCTACCTGCTCGGCAAGGTCGTCCATGGCGTCTGGGCGACCCTCGCCAACAAGGACTGGTTCAGCCGGGCGCTGCCGGCGCTCTCCGCGGTGGGTGACGACGACAAGACGACGTACGGCATGATCGTCGGCGGCGTCGTCGCGCTGGTCGTCGTGTTGCGCGCATTCCGCAACGCCGAGCTTCGCGCCTGGAGCGACGAGGTCGCCGCCGAGCTGGCGAAGGTGAAGTGGCCGACCAAGAAAGAGGTGACGAATGCGACGTTCGTCGTCATCGCGACGACCACCGTGGCGACCCTCTACCTGGCGCTGCTCGACCGCTTCTGGGCATTCGTGACCAACATCGTTTACGGCGATGGAAGCTGAAGCAGGGAGACCCTGAGGGAATCAAGCGCCATGGCCAAGAAGTGGTACGTCATCCATACCTACTCGGGATACGAGGCGAAGGTGCGCGACGCGCTCCAGCAGCGCGTGAAGCAGTACAGCCTGGAAGATCGGTTCGGCGAGATCCTCATCCCGAGCGAGACGGTCACGGAGAACCGTCCCGGCGGTAAGACCCGCGTTCGTCAGAAGCTCAGTCTGCCCGGCTACATCTTCGTGGAGATGGAGATGAACGAGCAGGTCTGGCACCTGGTCAAGGACACGCCCAAGGTGACCGGCTTCATCGGCAACCAGACGCCGCAGGAGGTCCCGATCGTTCAGATCGACAATCTCCGGCGGGGGATCGTCGAAGGGGCGGTCAAGCCGAAGCCGCGGCTCACGTTCGAGGTGGGTGAGGAGGTGCGGGTCCTCGACGGCGCCTTCGCGAACTTCACCGGCACGGTCGATGACGTGAAGATGGACAAGCAGAAGCTCAAGGTGAAGGTCAGCATCTTCGGCCGACCCACCAGCGTTGAGCTCGACTTCTCAGCCGTGGAGAAGCGCTAGCCAGGAACGGACGGCTGCAAACCTGCGGGCGAGCACCGCGCCTCCGCGGTGCTTCGCTGTTTCTCTGAATAGTAGACCGCCCGTCGGGCGGCGGTTCGATAGGGTGCGAGATTCATCATGGCGAAGAAAGTCACAGGGTACGTGAAGCTGCAGCTTCCGGCGGGCAAGGCCAACCCGTCGCCCCCCGTCGGTCCGGCGCTCGGCCAGCACGGCGTCAACATCATGGCGTTCTGCAAGGACTTCAACTCGCGGACGGCGACGCAGGGGGACATGATCATCCCGGTGGTGATCACGGTCTACTCGGACCGCTCGTTCACGTTCATCATGAAGACGCCGCCGGCCTCCGTGCTCCTCAAGAAGGCGGCGGGGCTCGAGACGAAGAAGAAGCCGGGCGCGGGCTCCAAGGAGCCCAACAAGGTCAAGGTGGGCAAGGTCACGCAGAAGCAGCTGAAGGAGCTTGCCCAGCTCAAGATGCAGGACATGAACACGACGAACCTCGAGTCCGCGATGCGCAGCATGGCGGGCACGGCGCGCTCGATGGGCATCGACGTCGTCGACTGAGGTGGTCGTGGCGCTCCCCGCCGTCGGGGATGCGCCCCGCCGCGCTGGGCGCCCCGAGAGCGGCGCCCAGCGGGCCAGAAGCAAGATTTACCACGGTAGTTTGAGGCGCACCGTGGGAGGCGAGAGCCGTTAAGAAGGAGGGCATGTGCCGAAAGTCGCCAAGAAGAAGGTCGCAGCGCGGGCAGTCGTCGACCGCGCTCGAAAGTACACATTGCAGGAGGCGTGCGCGCTCGTGAAACAAGCGGCGCCCGCCAAGTTCGACGAGACGGTGGACCTCGCGGTCCGGCTGGGTGTCAACCCGCGGCACGCAGACCAGATGGTCCGTGGCGCCGTCGTGCTCCCGCATGGGACGGGGCAGTCGCTTCGGGTCCTGGTGTTCGCCAAGGGCGAGAAAGCCAAGGAGGCCGAGGCGGCCGGCGCCGACTTCGTCGGCGAGGCGGATCTCGTGAACAAGGTCCAGGAAGGCTTCATGGACTTCGATCGCGTGATCGCCACGCCCGACATGATGGGTCTGGTGGGCAAGCTCGGCCGTATCCTCGGTCCGCGCGGCCTGATGCCGAACCCGAAGGTCGGGACCGTGACGTTCGACGTGAAGACGGCCGTCTCGGAGGCGAAGGCCGGCAAGGTGGAGTACCGTGTCGAGAAGGCGGGCATCGTGCACGCGCGGATCGGCAAGGTCTCCTTCGCGGAGAACGCGCTTCACGTGAACGCGGACGCGCTGATCCAGGCGCTCGTCCGGGCCAAGCCGGCGACGGCCAAGGGTATCTACCTCCGGAGCATCACGATGTCTTCGACGATGGGCCCCGGGGTTCGCATCGACCCGGTCCACTTCATCGGCAAGACGGAGGAGGCGTAGCCCATGGAACGGTCCCAGAAGGAAGTGCTGATCGGCTCCGTCCGGCAGAAGTTCGAGCGGATGTCTTCCGCGGTCTTCCTGGACTTCAAGGGGATGAACGTCGAGGCGGTCACCAAGCTTCGCGATGAGTTCCGGAAGTCCGGCGTGGAGTACCGGGTCGTGAAGAACACGCTCGTCCGCCACGCCATCAAGGAGCACCCCTGGGCGAAGACCCTCTCGAAGAGCCTGACCGGCATGACCGGCGTGGCTTGGAGCTACGAGGATCCGAGCGCGGCAGCCAAGGTCGTCAAGGCGTTCCGCAAGGACAACCAGAAGCTGCAGATCAAGGCGGGGCTCATCGAGGGGCAGATCCTCTCGGGGGACGCCGTCGAGACGCAGCTCGCGACGATGCCCGGCAAGGATGAGCTTCGTGCCACGCTGCTCGCGACGCTGCAGGCGCCGCTCCAGCAATTCGTGCAGCAGCTCAACGCGCCTCTCCAGAATTTCGCCTATCTCCTGAAGGCGAAGGAAGAGGAAGCGGGTAAGCAGGCCTGAGAGGGTGCTTTCGTATCAATTGGGCCTTGCGCCCGTCTGGTTTTGGTTTACATCGCCCCCTCCCCGGGGCGCGCAGAAGAGTTTGAAGGAGTCTTGCAATGGCTGAGATCACGCGCGAGCAGGTCGTCGATTACCTCTCCAACCTCCCTGTCATCCAGATCGCCGAGCTCATCAAGGACCTCGAGAACAAGTGGGGCGTCAAGGCTGCCCCCGCGGCCGTCGCCGTCGCGGCCGGCCCCGCGACCGCCGCTCCGGCCGAGAAGGCCCCGGAGCAGACCGAGTTCGACGTCATCCTCGCGAACGCGGGCAGCAACAAGATCGGCGTCATCAAGGCGATCCGCGAGATCACCGGTCTGGGCCTGAAGGAGGCGAAGGACCTGGTCGAGGCCGCGCCGAAGACCGTCAAGGAGCAGGTTTCCAAGGCGGACGCGGAGGAGATGAAGAAGAAGCTCGTCGAGGCAGGTGCTACCGTCGAGCTCAAGTAACGATCACCGCTCCCTGCAAGGGAAATCGGGATCCGCCGGCGGACGGCGGCAGGGGCGGTCGTCCCTGCCGCACGTCCCGCTTTTGTCTGATGAACGGGACCGCGTTTGCGGGCCCTCGCGCAACGCTGAAGAGGGCCGCGAGTACGGGTCCTCGGTCAATCCTGAAGAGGACCGCGGGTGCGGGTCCTCGGCCAACGTCGGAGCTCAATGGGTCGCCACGCGGTCCGCTCTGCCCCCACAACCAAGATGTTTTGGGTCCTCATTCCCTGGGGACGCTCGCTCGCCATTCGTGCGTAGCTTCGTGTTCGTTGCTCGGTTCGAGCCGTGCGCCCGCCCCGCACTGCTCGTGTGAGCCGGAGGAAATCGATGCCGTCGGTCGTCCAATCCAACTTCCGCGTCCGTAAGAACCTGGGTCGCGTTCGTCGCATCATCGACGTCCCCAACCTGATCGACATCCAGAAGTCGAGCTACGACAAATTCCTCCAGATGAGCGTTCCGCCGAACGAGCGGGAGGAGGTCGGGCTGCAGGCGGTGTTCCGCTCGGTCTTCCCGATCAAAGACTTCAACGGCACGAGCGAGCTCGTCTTCGTCTCGTACAACCTCGAGCCGCCGAAGTACGACGTCGATGAGTGCCGCCAGCGCGGTATGACCTACTCGGCGCCGATCAAGGTCACGAACCAGCTGATGATCTACGACACCCGCGACGGCGGGGAGCGGATCGTGCGCGACATCAAGGAGCAGGAGGTCTACTTCGGCGAGCTCCCGCTGATGACCGAGACGGGCACGTTCATCATCAACGGCACCGAGCGCGTCGTCGTCAGCCAGCTGCACCGCAGCCCCGGCGTCTTCTTCGATCACGACAAGGGCAAGACGCACTCGAGCGGCAAGCTGCTCTACTCCGCGCGCGTCATCCCGTACCGCGGCTCGTGGCTCGACTTCGAGTTCGACCCGAAGGACATCATCTATGTTCGCATCGATCGCCGGCGGAAGATGCACGCGACGGTGCTGCTGCGCGCGCTCGGGTACTCGACGCAGGACCTGCTGAACTACTTCTACTCGACCGAGACCGTTTACCTCGAGAAGGGTGGCAAGTACGCGAAGAGCATCGAGTACGATCTCCTGGCCGGTCAGCGGACGACGCGCGACATCAAGATCGGCAACGACGTCATCGTCAAGAAGAACACCAAGTTCACCCGCGCTGCCATCCGGAAGATGAAGGAGGCGAAGCTCGAGCGGCTCAGCCTCGAGCCGGAGGAGCTCGTCGGGAAGGTCGCGGCGCACGACATCGTCGACCCGGAGACCGGCGAGGTCGTGGTCGAGGTGAACGAGGAGCTCACCGAGGCGAAGCTCGAGCGGCTGCGCGACGCGAACATCGAGCAGTTCCGCATCCTCTTCATCGACGGCCTGAACGTCGGCTCGTACCTCCGCGACACGCTGCTCACCGACAAGGTGAAGACGATGGAGGACTCGATCCTGGAGATCTACCGGCGGCTGCGGCCGGGCGATCCGCCGACGCTCGAGACCGCCAAGACCCTGTTCCACAACCTGTTCTTCAACGCCGAGCGTTATGACCTCTCGAAGGTCGGCCGGCTGAAGCTGAACTACAAGTTCTACCGGGATGTCCCCGAGGACGAGCGGCCGGGGCTCGACCTCACGGTGCTCACGCCGCAGGACATCCTGGAGACCGTGCGTCACCTGATCGAGCTCAAGAACGGGCGCGGCTCGGTCGACGACATCGATCACCTCGGCAACCGCCGCGTGCGCGCGGTCGGCGAGCTGATGGAGAACCAGTACCGCATCGGCCTCGTCCGCATGGAGCGCGCGATCAAGGAGCGCATGAGCATGTCGCAGGAGATCGACACGCTCATGCCCCACGATCTGATCAACGCGAAGCCGGTCAGCGCGGTCGTGAAGGAGTACTTCGGGAGCTCCCAGCTCTCGCAGTTCATGGACCAGACCAACCCGCTCTCGGAGGTCACCCACAAGCGCCGCCTCTCGGCGCTCGGCCCGGGCGGCCTGACCCGCGAGCGCGCCGGGTTCGAGGTGCGCGACGTCCACGCGACCCACTACGGCCGTATCTGCCCGATCGAGACGCCGGAAGGGCCGAACATCGGCCTCATCGCGTCGCTGTCGACGTTCGCCCGCGTGAACGAGTTCGGGTTCGTCGAGACGCCGTACCGGAAGGTCGAGAACGGCCGGGTGACCGAGGACGTGATCTGGCTCTCGGCGCTCGAAGAAGAGGGCAAGTACATCGCGCAGGCGACCGTGAACCTCGATGAGGGTGGCCGCTTCAAGGAGTCGCTGGTCTCGGCCCGCTACAACGGCGAGTTCAAGATCGTCACGCCCGAGATGGTCGAGCTGATGGACGTCGCGCCGAACCAGATGGTGTCGGTCGCCGCCGCGCTCGTGCCCTTCCTCGAGCACGACGACGCGAACCGCGCGCTCATGGGCGCCAACATGCAGCGTCAGGCCGTGCCCCTCGTCGTGTCGCACGCGCCCCTCGTCGGCACCGGCATGGAGGAGCGGCTCGCCCGCGACTCCGGCGTCTGCGTCATCGCGCGGCGCCCCGGGGTCGTCGAGAGCGTCGACGCGACGCGCATCGTCGTCCGCGCCGAGGGCGAGGGCGCCGAGGTGCCCGATATCTACCACCTCATGAAGTTCCAGCGCTCGAACCAGTCGACCTGCTACACGCAGAAGCCGGTCGTCAGGACGGGCGAGGTGGTGAAGAAGGGCGACGTGCTCGCCGACGGCCCGTCGACCGACATGGGCGAGCTCGCGCTCGGCCAGAACGTGCTCGTCGCGTTCATGCCGTGGCAGGGCTACAACTTCGAGGACTCGATCCTGGTCTCCGAGCGCATCGCCAAGGACGACGTGTTCACCTCGATCCACATCGAGGAGTTCGAGTGCGTCGCCCGCGACACGAAGCTCGGCAAGGAGGAGATCACCCGCGACATCCCGAACGTCGGCGAGGAGGCGCTCAAGGACCTCGACGACTCCGGCATCGTGCGCATCGGGGCCGAGGTGCGGCCGGGCGACATCCTGGTCGGCAAGATCACGCCGAAGGGCGAGACCCAGCTCTCGCCCGAGGAGAAGCTGCTCCGGGCGATCTTCGGCGAGAAGGCCGGCGACGTCCGCGACAGCTCGCTCAAGGTGCCGCCCGGCGTCGGCGGGATCGTCATCAACGCCCGCGTGTTCTCGCGCAAGGGGACCGAGAAGGACGACCGCGCGCGGGACATCGAGGATCAGGAGCGGGCCAGGATCGAGCGGACGCGCGACGAGGAGATCAAGATCCTCCGCGACTCGTTCTTCCGCCGCATCCGCGAGCTCCTCCTCGGCAAGGAGGCGACAGGCAAGCTCGTCGACGACAAGGGCAAGGTGCTCTTCCAGAAGGGCGCCATCATCGACGAGCCCTCGCTCGCCGAGATCCCCCGCAAGTACTGGGGGGAGATCCCCGTCGACGACGCCGATCGGGTCCAGCAGATCCTGCGCGACCTCGAGGAGCTCGTCCGCACGCGCGAGGAGCACTTCCGCGACAAGATCGATCGCCTCTCCAAGGGCGACGAGCTGCCGCCGGGCGTCATCAAGATGGTGAAGGTCTATATCGCCATCAAGCGCAAGCTCCAGGTCGGCGACAAGATGGCAGGCCGCCACGGCAACAAGGGTGTCATCAGCCGCATCCTCCCCGAGGAGGACATGCCGTATCTGCAGGACGGCAGGCCGGTCGATCTCGTGCTGAATCCGCTCGGCGTGCCGAGCCGCATGAACGTCGGTCAGATCCTCGAGATCCACCTCGGGTGGGGCGCCTTCGAGCTCGGCAACCAGCTGCAGCGGATGATCGAGCAGCAGCGGGCGAGCGCCGAGATCAAGGAGCACCTGAAGGCCATCTATGCGGGCGACGAGACGATGAACGGCTTCTTCGACAACCTCGACGACGGCGACGTCAAGCGCTTCGTCAAGACGGTCGATGAGGGCGTGTTCATGGGATCGCCGGTGTTCGACGGCGCGCACGAGTCGGACATCAAGGGCGCCCTCGATCTCGCGGGTCTCCCGACCTCGGGCCAGGCGATCCTCTTCGATGGGCGCACGGGCGACGCGTTCGATCAGAACGTCACGGTGGGCATCATGTACATGCTGAAGCTCCACCACCTGGTCGACGACAAGATCCACGCTCGCTCGATCGGGCCCTACTCGCTCGTCACGCAGCAGCCCCTCGGCGGCAAGGCGCAGTTCGGCGGGCAGCGGCTCGGCGAGATGGAGGTCTGGGCGATGGAGGCCTACGGCGCGGCCTACGCGCTGCAGGAGTTCCTCACCGTGAAGAGCGACGACGTGATGGGCCGCACCCGGATGTACGAGGCCATCGTGAAGGGGGACTACACCCTGGAGGCGGGGCTGCCGGAGAGCTTCAACGTGCTCATCAAGGAGCTCCAGTCGCTGTGCCTCAACGTCGAGCTGGTCGAGACGAGCGCAGGGGTGGAGGCGTCGGCCGCGGAGGAAGAGGAGTGATGCAGTTCGTCACGTCACGAGCGCCGCGCGCCTTCTCGGTGACGGCAGGGGAGGCGCGCCGCGCGGGCGGCGCGCTCCCGAAGACTCGAGCAGTGGGCGCGGACAGGTTCATCGGTTTCGTTTCTGTCTCCGGAGGTCTCCATGCGTGACATCTTCAGCTTCTTCGAGAAGCCCAAGGACCCGCTGTCGTTCAGCGCCATCCGCATCTCGCTCGCGAGCCCGGAGAAGATCCGCGAGTGGTCGCACGGCGAGGTGAAGAAGCCGGAGACCATCAACTACCGGACGTTCAAGCCGGAGCGCGATGGTCTGTTCTGCGCCAAGATCTTCGGGCCTGTGAAGGACTACGAGTGCAACTGCGGCAAGTACAAGCGCATGAAGCACCGTGGCATCGTGTGCGAGAAGTGCGGCGTCGAGGTCATCCAGTCGAAGGTCCGGCGCGAGCGGCTCGGGCACATCTCGCTGGCCACGCCGGTCGCCCACATCTGGTTCCTGAAGAGCCTGCCGTCGCGCATCGGCAACATGCTCGACATCACGCTCAAGGACCTGGAGAAGGTGCTTTATTGCGAGGCGTACATCGTCATCGATCCCAAGGAGACTGGCCTCATGCGGGGCGATCTCCTGAGCGAGGAGCGGTATCTGCAGCTCCTCGACGAGTACGGTGACGACAAGTTCAGCGCCGGCATGGGCGGCGAGGCGATCCTCGAGATGCTCAAGCAGGTCGACGTCCACGGCCTGGCGGAGCTGCTCAGGACGGAGATGCGCGCCGCGACCAGCGAGGCCAAGCGGAAGAAGCTCGCGAAGCGGCTCAAGGTCGTCGAGGCGTTCCGCGAGAGCGGCAACCGGCCCGAGTGGATGATGCTGACCGTGATCCCGGTGCTCCCGCCGGATCTGCGCCCGCTCGTCCCCCTGGACGGCGGCCGCTTCGCGACCAGCGATCTCAACGATCTTTACCGCCGCGTCATCAACCGCAACAACCGCCTGAAGCGGCTCCTCGAGCTGAACGCGCCGGAGATCATCATCCGGAACGAGCGCCGGATGCTGCAGGAGGCGGTCGACGCGCTGTTCGACAACGGCCGCCGCGGCAAGACGATCACCGGCCCGAACAAGCGCCCGCTCAAGTCGCTCTCCGACATGCTGAAGGGCAAGCAGGGCCGGTTCCGCCAGAACCTGCTCGGCAAGCGCGTCGACTACTCGGGCCGCTCCGTCATCGTCGTGGGCCCGACGCTGCGCCTGCACCAGTGCGGCCTGCCCAAGAAGATGGCGCTCGAGCTCTTCAAGCCGTTCATCTACAACAAGCTGGAAGAGCGCGGCTACGTCAACACCATCAAGAGCGCCAAGAAGATGGTGGAGAAGGAGCGCCCGGAGGTCTGGGACATCCTCGAGGAGGTCATCAGCGAGCACCCGGTGCTCCTGAACCGCGCCCCGACGCTCCACCGCCTCGGCATCCAGGCGTTCGAGCCGGTCCTCATCGAGGGCAAGGCGATCCAGCTGCACCCGCTGGTCTGCGCGGCGTTCAACGCCGACTTCGACGGCGACCAGATGGCGGTCCACGTGCCGCTGTCGGTCGAGGCGCAGATGGAGGCGCGCGTGCTCATGATGAGCACGAACAACATCCTCTCGCCCGCGAGCGGCAAGCCGATCATCAACCCGACCCAGGACATCGTGCTCGGGCTCTACTACGCGACCCGCGAGCGGAAGTTCGAGAAGGGGTCGTACCGCGCGGACACCCTCGCCTTCGGCGAGGACGGCGTGGCGCAGGGCTACCTGCGCGGCATCTACGCCTCCCTCGAGGAGGTGCGGATGGCGTACGACAACGGCGAGGTCGCGCTGCACGCCGGCATCCGCGTCCGCGTCCCGATCATCGACGACGACGGCAACCCGCAGCTCGACGAGTTCGGCCACGTGAAGCGCCGCATCGTCGAGACCACGGTGGGCCGCGTCATCATCTCCGAGGTCCTCCCGAAGGGGGTCGCGTTCGAGTACGCGAACAAGACCCTCGACAAGAAGGCGCTCTCGGCGCTCATCGACGTCTGCTACCGCATCCACCGCAACAAGGAGACCGTCCTCCTCGCGGACCGGCTCCGCACGCTCGGCTTCGACCACGCGATGCGGGCCGGTATCTCGATCTGCATGGATCACATGGTGATCCCGCCGGCCAAGAAGGTCCTCCTCGGCGAGGCGCAGAAGGAGGTCGAGCGCGTCGTCGAGCAGTACCAGGAGGGGCTCATCACCGACGGCGAGCGGTACAACAAGATCGTCGATATCTGGGCGAGCATCGCCGACCAGGTCACGACCGAGATGATGGCCGGCATCGGCAAGGAGACGGTCGTCGACCACGAGACGGGCAAGGAGTCGATCGAGCCGAGCTTCAACCCCATCTACATCATGGCCGACTCCGGCGCGCGCGGCTCCACGCAGCAGATCCGGCAGCTGGCCGCGATGCGCGGCCTGATGGCCAAGCCGTCCGGCGAGATCATCGAGACGCCGATCACCGCGAACTTCCGCGAGGGTCTCAGCGTGCTCCAGTACTTCATCTCGACGCACGGCGCCCGGAAGGGGCTCGCCGACACGGCGCTCAAGACGGCGAACTCCGGGTACCTCACCCGGCGGCTCGTCGACGTGGCGCAGGACGCGGTCATCTCCGAGTTCGACTGCGGCACGCTCGACGGCATCCGCGTGGCGAAGCTCGAGGAGGCCGGCGAGGTCATCCAGCCGCTCGGCGACCGCATCCTCGGCCGCGTCGCGCTGGAGGACGTGGTCGACCCGCTCACCGGCGAGGTGCTCATCACGGCGAACACCGAGCTCGACGAGCAGGCGGTGCGGTCCATCGAGGACGCCGGCATCGAGGAGGTCGTCATCCGCTCGGTGCTCACGTGCCAGCTCCGCCGCGGGGTCTGCGCGCTGTGCTACGGGCGCGACCTCGCGCGCGGCTACCGGGTCAACATCGGCGAGGCGGTGGGCATCATCGCCGCCCAGTCGATCGGCGAGCCGGGCACGCAGCTCACGATGCGCACCTTCCACATCGGCGGCACCGCGGCCCGCGGCAAGATCGAGGCGAGCTACCTCGAGGCCCGCACCGAGGGCACCGTCCGCCTCCGCCGCGCGGTCGTCCAGAAGAAGAAGGACGGCACCATGGTGGTCATGAACCGCCACGGCGAGATCGTGGTCGTCGACGAGACGGGGCGCGAGCGCGAGCACAACCGCCTCGTCTACGGCGCCATCCTCAAGAAGGCCGACGGCGAGCGCACCAAGCCCGGCGAGCTGCTCGCCGAGTGGGACCAGTTCGCGACGCCAATCCTCACCGAGGTCTCCGGCGTGGTGAAGTTCGGCGACCTCATCGAGGGCGTCAGCGTGCAGGATCGCCTCGACGAGGTGACGGGCCTCTCGCGAAAGGTCGTCATCGAGTCGAAGGCGGCCGACGTCCGCCCGCGCATCTCGCTGAAGGACCCGGAGTCGGGCAAGACGCTGAAGCTCCCGAACAGCGAGCTCGAGGCGCGCTACCTGCTCCCTGTCGGCGCCCACATCGTCGCGCAGGAGGGGGATCTCATCGAGGCCGGCGAGGTCATCGCCAAGATCCCGCGCGACACGACGAAGGTGCAGGACATCACCGGCGGTCTGCCCCGCGTCGCCGAGCTGTTCGAGGCCCGAAAGCCGAAGGATCACGCGATCATCAGCGAGATCGACGGCGAGGTCACGTTCGGCAAGGACACGAAGGGCAAGCGGAAGGTCATCATCACGCCGTACTCGCCGGACGGGCACGCGCTCGGCGATCAGGCGCGCGAGTACCTGATCCCGAAGGGCAAGCACATCCAGGTGCAGCCGGGTGACCGGGTGCGCGCGGGCGACCCCCTCCAGGACGGCCCGCCGAACCCGCACGACATCCTCCGGGTGAAGGGCGAGAAGGAGCTCTCGGCCTGGCTCGTGAACGAGATCCAGCAGGTGTACCGGCTCCAGGGCGTCGGCATCAACGACAAGCACATCGAGGTCATCGTCCGGCAGATGCTCCGGCGGGTCCGGGTGCGCGAGGTCGGCGATACGAACTTCCTGGTGGACGAGCAGGTCGAGAAGCACATCTTCGAGAAGGAGAACGAGACCGTGCTCGAGCGCGGCGGCAAGCCCGCCATCGCCGAGGCGCTCCTCCTCGGCATCACCAAGGCCAGCCTGTCGACCGAGTCGTTCATCAGCGCCTCGTCGTTCCAGGAGACGACCAAGGTGCTCACCGAGGCCGCGATCAACGGCAAGACGGACGATCTCCGCGGTCTCAAGGAGAACGTCATCATGGGCCGCCTGATCCCCGCCGGGACGGGGCTGCCCGCCTACAAGCGCCTCCAGGTCGTGGTCGAGGGCGAGCCGGTGGCGCAAGCGCCGTACGTCGCCCCCAGGCCGCGTCCCGAGGAGACGCTCACGGCCGTGAACGAGGAGTAGCCGACCTGCAGGCGCGCCCAGGGCGGGATCCAACCCCGACCCCGGGCGCGCCGCCCATCTCCCGAAGCGCGCTCGCAGCGCTCGGGAGGCGTTTTGCCCGTCGCCCCAAGGTGACCAGCCTGGCGAGCCGCGCCGGACGTGGCGCGCGCGCCTACCCGGAGCCAGTCTTCACTTCCACGTCGCAGCGTATCGGGTCGAGCGGGCATCGCCAGCCAACCGGCGTCGGCTGGAATGCTCACGGGGCTCGCGCGCCGCGCCGAGCTCTGCTCTCATTCCTCGAGCGCACCCCATGGCTGCATACGCCGCGAGCGGCTGGCCAGCTCTCCCCGCGTGCTCCCGTTCCGCGAGGGTTCTTGGGCGCGCCACCTCCAATTTCTGGGTAGAATCAGGGTTTCGATGGCTTCCGTTCAAGGATTGAACCAGCGGATTGCCGATCGCCTCGTCCTCGAGGGGCGCATCACCCCGGACGATCACCGTCGTGCGGTGGAGTACGCGATGCGTACGCGCGGCCGTATCGAGGACGCCATCATCGAGCTCGACATCGTCAACGAGGCCGAGCTCCTGAAGTTCATCGCGACCGTCCACAACACCCGCTTCGTCTCGACCGAGAAGCTCTCGAAGGCGATCATCGAGCCCCGCGTGCTCGCCAAGGTCTCGGCGATCACCGCGACGTTGCACGGCGTCTTCCCGGTGCTGCTCGACGATCGGAACACGACGCTCTCGGTCGCGACGGCGGATCCCGACAACGACGTCGCGCTGCACGAGATCCGGCTCGCCGCGGGCGTGCGGGACGTACGCGCCATCGTCGCCAGGCCGGCGGCGGTCCGCGCGGCCATCGCGTACCACTACCGGGGCGACACGACCGCGTTCAGCTCGCTTCTGCGCCCGGTCAACTCGTTCGACGAGATCCTCTACACCAACAGCAATAGCCCCTTCGAGCGCGCGTCGATGACGCACGAGCGCGCATCGATCACGCACGAGCGCGCGTCGATGACGCACGTGCCGGCGGTGGTCCCGCAGCCGGCGCACGGGCAGACGATGCACGGGCAGACGATGCACGGGCTGCCGGCGCACGCGGCGCCCACGCAGGCGGCGCCGATGCACCCGCAGGCGATGCACGTGCAGCCGGCGCACGCGGCGCCCATGCAGGCGGCGCCGGTGCCTGCGCCGCTCGTCACGGCGCCGCAGGTGCCCGCGGTGATGCGGGCGCCCTCCGCGCCGCCCCGAGTGGCCCCGGCCGGGCCCCCGCCCACGCCGGTGCCCCCATCGCCGCCCCCCCAGCAGCACGTCGCTCCGGCGCCGATCTCCGCGCCGGTCGCCGCGGCGCCGCCGCCGCCGCCGCCGCATCCGACGACGACCCACGCGTACGTCGAGACGCTCAACGTCCTCGTGAGCCTGCTCGAGAACGCGCGGCAAGACCTTCGAGGCCACTCCTCCACGGTCGCCCGCATCGTCCGCAAGCTCTGCGAGCGCATCGGCCTGCCGCCGACGACGGTCGCGAGCTACGTGGCCTCGGCCTACCTGCACGACCTCGGCAAGAACGGCCCGTACCACCTCACCGCGCTCAACGTCGCTGAGTACGAGGGGCACCGGCTCGCCGCGACGAAGAGCGTCGATCTTCCGGCGCACCTCATGGAGTCGGTGGGGCTGCCGCAGGAGGTCGTCTCGGCGATCAGCATGATGTACGAGCGCTACGACGGCAGCGGCTTCCCCGATGGCCTGTCTGGCAAGGAGATCCCGCTCGGCGCGCGCATCCTCGCGGTCGCGGACACCTACGCCGATCTCACGCAGAACCCGCGCAACCCGTACCGCAAGGCGCTCCGCCCGCCGGAGGCCTGCGACGTGCTCGCCCAGTACCGCGCCACCATCTTCGATCCGAACATCGTCGATCTCTTCCGCCAGGTCATGACGGGCGACGACATGCGCGCGAAGCTGCTCTCCGATCGGCACCAGGCGCTCATCGTCGACCCCGATCCCGAGGAGACGACGGTGCTCGAGCTGCGCCTGCTCGAGCAGGGCTTCGAGGTCTCGATCGCGCGCAACGTGGCGCAGGCGCGCCGCGAGCTCGAGACGAAGGACATCGAGGTGGTCGTCAGCGAGATCGACCTCGAGGAGCCCGACGCCGGCCTCACGCTCCGCTCCGACGCGCTGAAGCTCGGCTTCGGCCGCGACAAGACGTGGGTCATCCTCACCGCGAAGACGGACCGGCAGACCGCCCAGCGCGCCTTCGATCTCGGCGTCGACGACTTCGTCTCGAAGCCGGCGTCGACCGACGTCATGGCCGCCAAGCTCCGCCAGCTCATCGAGCGGCGCTCCACGACCACCGTCCCCCGCGGCGTGTCCGGCTCGCTCGCCGAGATGGGCCTGCCGGACATGATCCAGATCCTCTGGCACGGCCGGAAGACGTGCGCGCTCAAGATCCAGGCGAACTCCATGGCCGGCGAGATCCACTTCGCCGATGGACAGGTCGTCCATGCGCTCTGGGCCGGCGCGCTGGGCGAGGACGCGTTCTACCGGATGCTCACGCTCCGGGAGGGCGACTTCCGCCTCGACCCGAGCTTCTCGCCCAGCACCCGCAGCATCACCGCGTCACCCGAGGCGCTGCTCCTCGAAGGGATGCGACGCCTCGATGAAGGGACCCTGTCCTAGGCGCGTCGCGCTGGAGACCCCTTGAAGAGCCCCGTCTGCATCGAGACCCCGCGGCTGCGCCTCTTCATCCCTCCCGTCGAGTTCGCTGGCCGCTACCTCGCCTATTTCGAGCGCAACCGCGACCACCTGGCGCGGTGGGATCCGCCGCGCCCCGAGGGCTTCTACACCGAGGCGTTCTGGCGTGAGCGCCTCCTCCGCGACCACGAGGACTTCGCCGCGGATCGCGCGCTCCGGCTCGCGCTGCAGTCGCGCGGCGCCCCCGGCGGCGATGTGATCGGGGTCTGCAACTTCACGCAGTTCGTCCGCGGCGCCTTCCAGGCCGCGACCCTCGGCTACTCGCTCGACCAGCGCGCCGTGGGCTCGGGCCTGATGTTCGAGGCGATCGAGGCGGCGATCGCGTACATGTTCGACACGCTCGGCTTCCACCGGGTGATGGCGAACTACCTGCCGCACAACGAGCGCAGCGGCCGGCTGCTCCGGCGCCTCGGCTTCGCCGTCGAGGGGTATGCGCGCGATTACCTGTTCATCGATGGTGCGTGGCGCGATCACGTCCTGACCGCGCTGACCAACCCGAGGTCCGCGCCTCCGGGCGGCTCGCGAACGACGGGGGCAGCGCACCCCGTCCGCGGCGCCGGCCCCCGCCACGGTTGATCCGGCCGCTCCTGGGATCGCGCCGCCGCGCGGCGTCCTGGCCGCACGCCCCTGCCGGCCGGCGACCGGCCGGCAACCAGGCGAGAACGCTGAAGATTGCGGCTTACCGGCCCGCGACCGCCGCGCGCCGCGTCTTGCCCCGCAGCGGGCGCCGCCCTAGCTTGTCCCGAGGCGTGGACCGCGAGTGCGGCCGCGACCCGGAGGCACATGTACGGTCCGCAAGGCAACGGTGGCGGTAGCGCACGCAGGCCAGCGCAGCGCTCGACGAAGGTCACGGTCCCGGAGATCCGCTCCCGCAAAGGGGCCTCGCCGATCGCGATGGTGACGGCGTACGACTTCACGATGGCGCGGCTGCTCGACGAGGGCGGCGCCGATCTGCTGCTCGTCGGCGACTCGCTGGGGATGGTCGTGCAGGGGCACACGACGACGCTCCCCGTGACGGTCGAGGAGATCTGTTACCACGGGCGCGCGGTGGCGCGCGGCGCGCGGCGGGCCCACGTCGTGGGCGACATGCCGTTCATGAGCTTCCAGCTCTCTCCGATGCACGCGCTCGAGAACGCCGGGCGCATGATGAAGGAGGGCAGCTTCGAGAGCATCAAGCTCGAGGGAGGCGAGGAGATCGCCGAGCACGTGCGCCGGATCGTCGCCGCGGGCATCCCGGTGATGGGTCACCTCGGGCTCACGCCGCAGTCGGTGCACGCGATGGGTGGGTTCAAGGTGCAGGGCAAGGGCGACGAGGCGGCCGAGCGCCTCATCGCCGACGCGCGCATCCTCGACGAGGCGGGCGCCTACGCGATCGTGCTCGAGGCCATCCCGCCGGATCTCGCGCAGGAGGTGACGGCCGCGGTCTCCGTCCCGACGATCGGGATCGGCGCCGGGGCCGGCTGCGACGGGCAGGTGCTCGTCTGTTACGACCTGCTCGGGATGTTCCGCGAGCTGACGCCGAAGTTCGCGAAGCGCTTCGCCGAGGTCGGCGATCAGATCGTGGAGGCGACGCGCGCCTACGTGGACGAGGTGCAGTCGCGCACGTTCCCCGCTGCAGAGCACAGCTTCAAGCCGAACGGGCCTCGCCGGGCCGCCAGCGTGCCCGCCGCGCCGGCCAAGACCGAGTTCGCGCCGGCGGACGAGATCCCCCCGCACTGGCAGACGCACTGAGCGCGGTAACGCGGCGCGGTGCGGTCGGCTGACTCGATTCGACGCCGGCTGCTCCGCGCCGGCAGGCGCGCGCTCCGCGCGGGCAAGCGCCCCGGAGGGGACCGGCCTCAGCTCGCCTGGCCTTCTGCCGGCTCCTGCCGCCCTCCGATGGCGCGCAGCAAGAGCTCGACCGCGAGCAACAGGAGCAGCAGGAGCGCGACGTAGGGCGACCCGTCGATGGATGCGGCCATGCCGCCCAGCTCTGCCGCTCGGGCGCTCTCGGCGACGCGCCTCGGGCGGAGGTCGATCTCGCGCTCCGGGACCGACACGACGCGCGTCGAGCGCTCGCCGTCCAGGGTGAGCTCGTAGAGGCCGGCGAGCGGCGGAGACACGCGCAGGCGCCGCTCGACCTCGGCGACGGGGAGCGCCTCGCGTGACTGCGAGGCGCCGTCGCGGTCGACCCGCACGCGCTCGACCTTGACGTCGTGGTAGCCGTCGAACGTCCACAGCTCGCCCGCGGCGAGGCGCCGCGCGCCGCCGCGGGCGCGCGCAGCGCCGACGAAGCCGTCGAGCAACGACAGGAACGCGGGCCGCAGCGCGACGTCGCTCTCCTCCGTGCCGAGGGGCAGCGTCATGAACAGCACCACGCCGCGCCCGAGCGGGCGGCGCACGAGGAACGGGGCGCCGTCCGCCCACCGGGCGAGCACCTCGGCGCCCTCCGAGGCCTCCGCGCCCAGCGTCGCCCGGCCGCGCGGGGCGACGTCGGCGAGGCCGGGCGCGGACGGGCCGAGCCAGCCCGCCGTCGCCGGATCCACGCCGGGCACCGGCGAGGCCGACCAGCGGACGACGCCCGGGACCAGCGGCTCGAACCCGGCGCCGAGCGGCGCCGCGGCCGCGCGCTGGCCGAGCGTCAGCAGCGCGACGCCGCCCCGCTCGACCCACGCGGCGAGCGAGCGGCGCACCTCCGGCGTGAAGCCGGGCGCGTCGTCGACGATGAGCCCCGCGTGCGCGGCCAGCTCGTCCGCGTGCTCCGGGACCGAGGGCAGCGGCCTGATCTGCGCGTCCAGGTCGAGCGCCGAGAGGGCCTGCTCGAGCGGCGGCGGGCCGCCCGTCTCGACGTGCGTGGTCGCGGGGTCGACCACGACCGCGATCGAGAGCGGGCCGCCGGCGGAGATGATCGGGGCGCGGTCGTCCTCGGCGATCGCGTCGCCGCCGGTGAGCGCGGCGACCAGGATCTCGGGCGCCGCGGCCGGGAGGTCGATCGAGAGCTCCTCGGCGCGCAGGGCCGGATCGAGCGCGACCTTGCCGAGCACGGCGTCGCCGGCGCGCACCTCGAGGGATCGCCCCGCCGCGGCGGAGGCGCCCGTCGCCGAGGCGCCTGCGGCGGCGCCCGCGGCGGGCGGCGCGTCCGCGCCGCCGTCTCGCTGCGCGACGGCGATGTCGGGCCCGCGCGCCGCGGTCGACGCGGCGGTGCAGACGACGCGGACGCGCGCCTTCTGGCCGGATCGATCGGCGCGCACGATCCCGCAGTCCTGGCCCGTCGCCTCGAGCTCCTGGAGCGGCACCCACGTGGCGATGTCGGGGGTGCCCGAGATGGGCGGGGCGTTGGGCGTGCCGTCCGCGAGGTCGCTGAGGAGCACGATGCGTTTGTCGCTCTGAGGCAGCCCACGGAGCAGATCGCGGGCGAGCGCGAGGGCGCCGTCGATGTCGGTGGCGCGGTCCGACGGCGCCGCCGCGGCGAGCGCCTCGCTGACGGCGGCGAGGTTGGTGGTCGACGCGAGGGCGACGCGGGCCGGGGCGCCCGCGAGGACGAGCGCCGCGGCGTCGCCGGGAGCGAGGCCGCCGGCGAGCTCGCGCGCGGCCGTGAGCGCGCGCTCGAACCGCGAGGGCGCATGCGAGGAATCGCGCGAGGAAGCGTGCGAGGAATCGTGCGAGGAATCGTGCGAGGAATCGTGCGAGGAATCGTCGATCGACCGCCCCTCGCGCGCGGCGCCCTCGGCGCCGTCCGTGCGCGCCCGCATGCTGAGCGAGTCGTCGACGACGATGGCGAGCGCGACCGACGCGCCGGCCCTGCGGCTGAGCGACAGGTGCGAGCAGCGCAGGAGCGGCGTCGCGCCGAGCACCGCGAGCGCGATCACCGAGACGGCCCGGGTGGCGAAGAGGGCGCGGTCCTCGAGGAGGCTCCGGCGCCGCGCCGTCGGCGGCGTGGGCGGGACCAGGCGCGCCGGCGGGAACGGCCGCTCCTCGGCGCGGCGACGGCGCAGGAGGTGCGCGGCGACCGGCGCGCCGACGAGCAGCGCGACCAGCAGCGCGCCGAGCGTGACGAAGCTCATCGGCGCACCTCGGCGATCGCCTGCACGAGCGAGCGGACGACGTCGGTCGGAGGATCGGCGCTCGTCGCGCGGAGCAGGCGGCCGCCGCGCGACGCGAGCGCCCGCGACCAGGCCTCGGCCAGGGCGGCGAGGCGCGCCTGGTACTGCGCGCGGACCGCGCCCGCGTCGGCCTCCACGACCGCGCCGCCCTCCAGGGCGCGGAGGCGCACGTTGCCCTCGAAGTCGAGCGTCGCCTCGCTGGGATCGAGGACCTGGAGCGCGATCAGCGTGCGGCCGCCGGTGCTCAGCGACGTGAACGCCGAGAGCGCGCGATCGGCGCCCGACGGGGCCGCGCCGGATTCATGAGCAAGATCGATGAGATCTGAGATGAGGAGGACGACGGCGCCGCGGCGGGCCTTCTTCGCGATGGGCGCGAGCGCGCGCTCGACGGCGCCGGCGTCGCCGCTCCAGTCCTGGGCGGCGGAGGTGGCCTCGAGGGCGCCGACGATCCGCTCGAACGCCTCGCGCCCCGCCATCGCGGGCAGGCCGTGGGTGCCGGCGCCGCCGAGCCAGGCGAGCCCCACCGGGTCGCCGGTGGCGAGCGCGATGCGGGCCATGGCCGCGGCGATGAGCGCCGCGTAGGCCAGCTTGGCGCCGGGCGCGCGCCGGCCGCGGTAGGACATCGAGGCGGTCGCGTCGACGCACAGCCACAGGGCGCGATCGGTCTCGGTCTCGAACTCGCGCACCATGAGGCGATCGTGGCGGAGCAGGGCGCGGCGATCGAAGAAGCGGAGATCGTCGCCGGGCACATAGGGCCGCTGACCGCCGAACTCGACCCCCGCGCCCTTGCGGACGCTCCGGTGCATGCCGGCGTAGACGCCCTCGGCGACGGCGCGCGACTTGAGGCGGAGCGGGGCGAGCCCGCCCCAGTCGATGGGGAACGCTGCGAGCGAGGCGCGGTCGGAGGCGAGCGGCACGGTGTCGCTTCTTAGCCTGGATCCACCGGGCGATCACCTCGCGGCAGCGGCGCGTCGGCGCTGCGGGTGGACGCGCGGCTGCCGTGCGTCGGCGCTGTCGGTGGACGCGCGGCTGCCGTGCGTCGGCGCTGTCGGTGGACGCGCGGCTGCCGTGCGTCGGCGGCGCGCCGAGCCGCGCTCGGGGACGCTCCTGGGCTCCCTCCCTCGCGCGGCTTTCTCGTGGGCTTTCCCGTTCTTCCGGGGGCGAGGGCTTGCCGAGGCGACGCCCGCCGCACATCAGCTCCTTGGAATGGCTGACGAGAAGAGGCCGGCGTCGCGTGCGTGGCTCGGGTACCTGCTGATCGCGGTCGGGATCCTGGTCCTTTCCGGGATCGTCAGGTCACGAGGGCGCCCGCTCGTGCCGTACGACGAGGCGGTCGCCGAGGTGCGGCGCGGGGAGATCTCCGCGGCGATCGTGAAGCCCGACGAGATCGAGCTGATCCGCCGCGAGAGCCCGCAACGACCGGAGGAGCGCGTCCGCGTGACGCGGCTGCCCGGCGTCGAGGACGAGCCGCTCGTGAGGGCGCTTCTCGACCAGCAGGTCCGCATCGAGGCGAAGAGCCCCCAGACGTCGGTGTGGATGCAGGTGGCGATCTGGGTGTTGCCGCTCCTCCTCATCAACGCGGCGTTCTTCATGATGCTGCGGCGGGCGGGGCAGGGGGCCGGCGGGCCGCTCGGGTTCCTGCGCAGCAAGGCGAAGATCTACGATCGATCCAGGCAGGATCCGGTGCGCTTCCCGGACGTCGCCGGCGTCGATGAGGCCAAGGACGAGCTCGTCGAGGTCGTCGACTTCCTCAAGGAGCCCTCGAGGTACCGCTCGCTGGGCGGGCGGATCCCGCGCGGCCTCCTGCTCATCGGGCCGCCAGGCACCGGCAAGACGCTGCTCGCGCGGGCGGTGGCGGGCGAGGCGAACGTGCCGTTCTTCTCGCTGAACGCGAGCGAGTTCGTCGAGATGTTCGTGGGGCTCGGGGCTGCGCGGGTCCGCGAGCTCTTCGAGGAGGCGCGCAAGAGCGCGCCCAGCATCGTGTTCATCGACGAGATCGACGCCGTGGGCAGGACCCGGGGCGGCCTCGGCGCCCTCGCGACCCACGACGAGCGAGAGCAGACGCTCCACCAGCTCCTCGCCGAGCTCGACGGCTTCGACGCGCGCACCACCGTGATCCTGATGGCCGCCACCAACCGCCCCGAGGTGCTCGATCCGGCGCTCCTGCGGCCCGGGCGCTTCGACCGCCAGGTCATCGTCGATCGGCCCGATCTGCGGGGCCGCGAGGCGATCCTCGCCGTCCACGCGCGGCGGGTGCCGCTCGCGAGCGACGTCGATCTCGGGCTCGTGGCGCGCCGCACGCCGGGCATGGTCGGCGCCGATCTCGCGAAGATCGTCAACGAGGCCGCGCTGGCCGGGGCGCGGCGCGGCGCGAGCGAGATCGGACAGGCCGATTTCGACGAGGCGCTCGATCGCTCGCAGCTCGGGCTCCGGCGCCGCGGGCAGATCATGACCGCGGAGGAGCGGCGGCGCGTGGCTTACCACGAGGCCGGGCACGCCCTCGTCGCGCTCGCGCTGCCGGCCGCCGATCCGGTGGAGCGGGTGTCCATCGTAGCCCGCACGATCGGCGCGCTCGGCGTCACGATCCAGGTGCCCCGCGACGAGCGCCAGCTGGTCACCGAGCAGGAGATCGAGTCGCGCGTCACGGTGATGCTCGGCGGCAGGGCGGCGGAGGAGCTCGCGCTGGGGCAGGTGTCGAGCGGCGCGCACGACGATCTCGGGCGCGCCACGGCGCTCGTCCGCGAGATGGTGACCCGCCTCGGGATGAGCCGGCGCCTCGGGCTGGCCGCGCTCGCGCGCACCGTCGGAGCGCCGATGCTCGGCGTGCTCCAGGAGGAGCGCACGTGCAGCGAGGAGACCGCCCGCGAGGTCGACGAGGAGGTGAGGGAGCGGCTCGGCGAGATGTACCTGAAGGCCAAGCAGCTGCTCGTCGATCGCCGCGAGGGCCTCGAGGCGGTCGCGGAGGCGCTCGTGCTCAAGGAGACGCTGCGCGGCGAGGAGCTGGAGGAGGTCGCGGCCGTGTCGACGCGGCGGAAGATCGCCGTGGGCCCGCCGAGCGCGGCGTGAGCCTCAGGCCGCGCGCCGCCGGCGCCTGAGGCCGCCCGCGAGCGCGGCGAGCGACAGGCCGGCGGCCGCCCACGCCCGGCCGCCGGCGCTCCCGCGCGGCGCGCCCCCGGCCGCGCGACAGGCGCAGCCGCCGTCCTCCTCCGCGAGCTCGCCGCCGCCTGCCGGGGCCTCCGGCTCGCTGACGCCGATCCCTCGCACCGCGATCATCTGCACGGGTCGGTCGGGGTCGTTGGACTCGACGAGGACGGTCGCCGCGAGCTCGCCGCTGGACTTCGGCGCGAAGCGGATCGCGAAGTCGATCTCCGTTTCTGGGTCGATCCCGAGCGCCGCGTCCGCGAGCTCGAAGCTCTCCGGGTCGTCGGTCGTCACGACGGCATCGAGCAGCGCCTCCCCCGCGTTCGACAGCCGGACGAGCTCCACGTTGGCTTGCCCCACCTCCACGGCGCCGAAATCGATCTCCTGCTTGTCCAGCGCGAGGTCCGGGAGCGGCACATGGACGCGCTCGCTCTCGAAGACCCATTCCCGCTCGGTGAGCGGAAAGGCGAGCGGGATGTCGGCGAGCGGGATCGACCACGAGCGGCCCAGCAGGCTGACGCCGAACGCGGGGACGAGGTGGAGCGTGCCGTCGTACCGCACCGAGCCCTCCGGACGAACGTTGAGCTCGACCGACGGGCCTCCCAGGTAGTCCACGGAGGAGGCTCCGCCTTCGGAGGTGATGTCGCCTCCGCTCACCGTCTCCTGATCGAGCGTCTCGATGGCCACGCGATGGGTCGTGTAGCGGGCCGCGACGTCCATCGCGATGTCGAGCTCGAACCTCCCGTCGATTCCGGGGATCGAGCCGCCGATGAGGTCGCCGAGCGATACGGACGCAACGCGCTGCAGCGCGGTGGAGCTCTCCAGCGTGATGCCCGGCTCCCAGCCCCAGGCGTCGAACTGCTCTCGCGCGTGCACCTGGAAATCGATCTGGGGCACATAGGGGATATCACCCGTCCAGTCGAAGTCCTGGCCCAGGACGGAAACGCTGATGCGTCCCTGTGCGCTGACATCGAGTCCAACATCGCAGCTGAACGCGCCTCCATCCGGGGCGCCTGGCGCCTTGAGCGCGAGCGCCTCTGGCCACGACGCCTCGAGCGCTCCGTTCAACGAGACCTGGGTGTCGGCGTAGACCGCCGCCCCGAGGCTGACTTGGAGCGGTGAGCCCGGCGGGACCCAGCCTGTATCGAAGTCGAGCTCGAGCGGGATGGCGTCTTTGCGCTGAAACGTGAGCGGTCCCCGCGCGCACTGGAGCGGGTCGTCCGTGCACGGCACGGCGAGCGAGTCATAGGCCGAAGCGGCCGCGGGGGCGAGGAGGGCGAGCGCGGCGGCGACGCAGGGGAGAGCGCGCCGCCGCCGGGGCCGAGCAGAGCGGAAGGCCGCGAGGGCAGCGCCGCCGGACAGCAAGGAACGCATGAGAACGATTACCACGATCCTCGCGCTCCACGCCATAGCCGCAGCCCCCCCGATGGCGGCGCGCCAGGCACGTCCCAGCTGCGTTCCTGCGGCGTCCTAGCGCGCCCCGAACAGCGTGCCGACCACGATGCCGGCGGCCGCGCAGAGAATGGCCACCACGGTCCAGAGGATGAGCTCACGCGATGTGCCGCCCGCCGGCGGCGCAGGGCCAGCGGGCGTCTCGCGGACCACCGCGGCCGTGCGTTCCGGCAGCGCCCTCCTCACCGCGCTCGCCACCGCGCTCTCCGGACGCGTGCCCGGATGGCCGACGTGGCCAACATGGCCGACGCCCGGGGCGGAAGCACCGTCCTGGAGGGGCGCGGCGTAATCCAGGCCGGTCCGCTCGAGCGCGAGATCGGTGATCGAGACGGCGTCCGCGAGGCTCGCGGGGGTGTGGTGCACGACGCGCCGTTCTTCTCGGCAGGCGCGCAGGGCGTCGGCGAATGCCCTGGCGCTCGGGTGCCGCTCGGAAGGGCTCTTGGCGAGGGCCCTCAGGATGACGGCCTCCAGGCCGGCCGAGATGAGCCCGGAGCGCTCGCTGGCGCGCGGCGGCAGCGGCTGCTCGGCGATCTGCGCCGTCATCACGGCGATGGGCGTCCGCTTGCTGAACGGCACGGCGCCGACCGCCATTTCGTAGAGGATGCAGCCGAGCGCGTAGATGTCGCTGCGCGGGTCGACGTCCTCCCCGCGCACCTGCTCCGGCGCCATGTACTCCGGCGTCCCGAAGATCATGTCCTTCTCGGTGAGCCCGGTCGTCTGCTGCTCGCCGTGCACCACCTTGGCGAGCCCGAAATCGACCACGCGGACGCGGCCCGCGAAGGGTGACGGCGCGGCGCCCGCGTGCCCGTGCGGGCGCTCGATGAGCACGTTGGCCGGCTTGAGATCGCGGTGCACCACGCCCGCCGCGTGCGCGGTCTCCAGCGCGGCGCAGATCTGCAGGGCGATCTCGATCGCCAGGTCGATCTCGATCGGCGCGTGGTCCCGCAGGAGCTCCTCGAGCGAGCTGCCGTCGATGTGCTCCAGCGCGATCACGAGGAGCCCGCCCTCCTCGACGAAGTCGAGCATCCGGACGACGTGAGGGCCCTCGACGCGCTCCAGGATGGCGGCCTCCCGGTGATAGCGCCTGAAGATCTGGGGCGTGCCCGAGAGGTGCCTGTGGATCACCTTCAGCGCGACGCGCTGGCCGTCCTCGTCGCGGGTGGCGCGGTAGACGACGCCGGAGGCCCCCTCGCCGATGACGGACTCGACGGTGTACCGCGACGCGACGCCGTGCCCGGCGGGCAGGCGATCGGGCGCGGGCTGCTGCGAGGTCACCGCCCACCGCCCGCGTCCGCGGGGATCGGCGGCGCGGGGTCCGGCGAAGGCGCCCTGAGGTGCAGCTCCGTCGACGAGGTGCAGGCGCGCACGATCTTCGGGCTGAGCTCGATGGGATCGAGCCGCGCGGCGGGGTCAGCCTCGCGCCACGCGGCGCACGCGGTCTCGGCGAGCCCGGTGGCGTCGAGCGCGACGTAGGCCTCGAGCAGGTGCCGCTGCACCGTGGCGATCTGCACCCGGGCGAGATCGCCGTAGCCGAGCAGGCGGCTCGCCCGCGCCACGGCGTCGATGTAGCGGCCGCTCCGCACGTCGCCGGCGAGCTGCGGCAGCTCGGCGTCGACCCGGCGCTGGGCGTCGCGCGCGCGGCCGGCCCCCTCGGAGCGCACCAGCGCGCCGGAGCTCGCGGCCTCGGCCTTGCCCTGGGCCGTGAGCGGCAGATCCGTGAGCGGGACGAGGATCACCATGCCGCGGCGCAGCGGGTCCTGCTTGAGGTGGTTGTACTTGTCGAGCATCCACGCGTGGTCCCGCTTGCCCAGGAAGCGATAGGCGATGGTGAGCAAGGTGTCGTGCTGGCCGACGACGTACCGCAGGTTGTACGGCACGATGATCTCCTGCCCGTCGGTCGGCTCGAGCCAGGGCCACGTGTCGTTCGAGAGCGCGAGGACGTCGCTCCGGTCGGCGGTGCCGAGCAGCCGCTCCGCGAGGATCGCCCAGGTCTCGCCCGCGGTGACGCGGTGGTGGCCCAGCGCGGGCACCTCCAGCCGCAGGCCGGGCATGATCGGCACGCCGGCGCCCGCGTCGAGCGCGTTGGCGGCGACGAGCACCTGCTCCATCTGCACGCGCCCGTAGGTGCGCTCCGCGATCTGCGCGAGCGTCTCGCCCTCGCGGACGACGTGCGGGAACGCCGCCGCGGCGCTGCCGACCAGCGTCGTCGCCGCGAGGGCGCCCACGGACAACCAAGCTCGCCGTGACATCACGCCGCCGAGGGTACCAGGGGATCGCGCGCTGTGGGACGGCTCGCGACCGCTCGCGCGGCGGCGCGCGGGGAACGTTTGCCACGATTTCGTCGCGCCCGTGGTTTCGTGCCAGAGTGCGCGCGACGCATGAAAGACACGACGACAGCCGGCAGGATCCCGACGTGGCTCTCGCGGCGCTCGCCTGCGGCGGCGCGGCTCCTCGCGGCCGGCCTGCTCGGGCTGGCGACGCCGGGCTGCCTCGTCCGGCAGGGGCTGTACGACGAGGCGCGCGCGGAGATCCGGAGAGAGCGCGAGGCGGGCGACAAGGCGCGGGCCGAGGCCCAGAGCGCCCGCGCCGAGGCCGCGCAGCGGTCCGCGCAGGTCGCCGCCATCGAGGAGGAGCTGGCGCGCCTTTCGGACGACCTCCGGGCGCGCGATCTCAGGGTGTCCGAGGCGACGACGGCCGAGGCGGGGCTCGCGCGGCGGCTCGACGAGCTCGCCGCCATGAACGAGGAGCTGTCGGCGCGGCTCCGGAGCGCCGGGCAGAGCGTGGGGCAGCTCGCCGGGGAGCGGGGCAGCCTGTCGGTGGAGCTCGCGGAGACGCGGGCCAAGCTCGACGATCTGCGCCGGAAGCAGGCGGCGGCGGAGGCGCGGGCGGCCGGGATCCGCGACGCCGTGGACCGGCTGAAGGGCGCGGCCTTCGCGGGGAAGGTCCGTGTCGGGCTCCGCGCCGGGCAGCTCGTGATCGAGGTGCCGAGCGACGCGCTGTTCGCCGCGGGGAAGGCCGAGATCCAGCGCGAGGGGCGCGCGGTGCTGGCCGAGATCGCCGCGGTGCTCCGGACGATGCCGGAGCACAGGTTCCAGGTCGCCGGGCACACCGACGACGGCGGCGACGCGAAGAGCAAGAAGGCGAAGGGCGCGCGCTCCCCGTCGAGCTGGGAGCTGTCGTCGGCCCGCGCGGTGGCGGTGGTCCAGGCGCTGATCGCGGAGGGCATGGCGCCCGGGAGCCTGTCCGCGGCTGGATACGGGGAGTTCGCGCCAGCGGCGACGAACGTCACGGCGGAGGGGCGGGCGAAGAACCGGCGGATCGAGATCGGCCTGGTGATGGACCAGGAAGCGTTGGAGAAAGAGAAAGCAGGCGGCCCGAGCGGGGCGGCGCCAAGGCCCTGACGGGTCGCCTTGAGCGCCTCCGGGCGCCGCCCGCGTCACGTCACCGATCGCCCGCCTGCTCCCCAGCCGCCTCCTCTCGCCGCAGCGCGCACGCGGCGAGGATGCACAGGGCCGGCGTCACGACCATGTGATACCGGTCCTCGCCGAAGAACACGGCGTGTGTCAGCGCCACCGACGCGACCGCGAACGCGAGGTAGCCGGCGACACCCCCGTTCGCGGGCCGGCCCGGCAGCGGCAGCGCGGCGATCAGCGGGATAGCCACCGCGAGCGGCCAGAACGCGTGCCCGTCGCCGAGCACCCCGAGCGCGGCCAGCGCGAGCACCGCCGCGAGCGCGAGGAGCTGCGCGACGAGCTCCCGCCGCGGCCTCCGCCTCGGCATCGCCACGACCCCGAGCGCCGCGGCGGACAGCAGGCCGAGGTGCGACGCCGTGAGCACGCGGCGCCCCGCCGCGCGCCGCTCCTCGGGCCACGCCGCAGGGTTCGCCTCGCCGAGATAGCCGATCGGGAACGACTCGTGATCGAAGGTGAAGCCCAGCTTCCTCGGGATCAGGGCCAGCCAGCGACCTGGATCATCCTTGATCCACTGAAGCCCCGCGGCCATCCAGCAGCGGTCCTGCGCCACCTGGCCGCGCGCGATCGGGCAGCCGTCGCCCGCGCGCAGCGTCTCGAAGCGGCCCGTCGCGCGCGGGAACGCGCCGATGGCGAGGTTCCAGCCGCCGTTCGTCGAGACGAGCGCGCAGCCGTCCATCACGCGGCAGTTGCGGATCGTCCACGGCGCCACCACCGCGAGGGCCGTCGCGGCCGCGAGCGCCGCCGCGAGCGCGCCGCGTTTCCACGCGGCCGCCCCTCCAGACGCTGTCGCCGCCGTTCCTCCGGACACGGACGCCTCCGGGCCGCGCATGGCCAGCAGCGCGAGCGCCGGCGCGCAGAGCAGGCTCTGGGGCCGCACCAGCGCCGAGAGCCCGAGCGCCACGCCCGCGAGGACCGCGCCGCGGGCCGGGCGACCGCGCGCGGCGTCGCGCGCGAGCAGCCAGGGCGCCGTCACCAAGCCGAGCGCCGCGAGCGGCTCCGTCATGAGGAGCGCCGCATAGACGATGAGCCCCGGCGAGAGCGCCGCGAGGAGCGCCGCCACGCGGGCGCGCGCCGGCGTTGTCGCGTACCGGGCGAGGCGGTGGACCACGACGACGAGCAGCGCGCCGGTCACCGCGTTCGCGACGGTCGCAGCGTGCGGCCCGGCGCCGAACAGCCGGTAGACGAGGGCGAGGAACCCGCTGTAGCCGACCGGATAATGGCACCACGGGTGCCATACCGCCTGGCCCCCGACGATGAGATCGTCCGAGTAGCCGAGCCCGGCGGCGATGCGGCGCGCGCCGAAATCGTAGTAATGGCCGTCCCACACGGGCTCGCGCGCCCACGCGATCGCCACGTAGAGCCGCGGCAGCAGCGCGAGCGCGAACGCGAGCGCCGAGAACGCGAGATCCCCGCCGGCGCGTTCTGACGTGCCGCACGTGCCGCACGTGCCGCGCCCGCCTCCGATCCGCGCCGCCCCGTCGCTTCCGCGCGCCGCCTCAGCCATGCGGCTTGGCGCGCGAGCCGGCAGAGATCTCGCGCAGGCGACGCATGTAGGTCTTCGCCACCTGCGCCGGATCGAGCCGCAGGTACTTGGCAATTTCCTGAATGAATCCCTGTACGTAGACGGTCGCTGGCAGGTCGCCTATCGCCTCGTTCTCGATCGCCTGGAGGTGCGCCAGCGAGATCTTGGTCCGCTGCGAGATGTCGGTGAGCTCGACTCCCTGCGACTCGCGCACCTTGCGGAGCAGCGCGCCGCTGAACTGCGTCTCGGCGTTGATCTCGCGCGCGAGCTCGGCCTGGAGCATGGCCAGCTCGGCCGCGGCGGCGGCGTTCTCGGCGCGCACCGGGCCGAGCTGCGTGCGCGGATCGTCCGGGTAGGTCGAGAGATCGTACGCGCGGCGGCGCACCGGATCGAGGAGGGTGTCGTGCGCCTCCTCGATGCGCGCCTGCTCCTTCTGGAGCACCGCGGGGCTCAGCACGCTGACCACGGGCAGGCTCCCCTCCCGGTAGGTGTCGCGCTGGCGCTTGTAGGCGCGCCGGATCTCGTCGTCAGCGGCCGTCCGCGCGAGGCCGAGCGCCTCGTAGAGCGTCGGCGGCGCGGCGCTCTTCGAGGCGGCGGCGAGGGCGCGGGCGTGCGCCTCGGCCGGGCGGGAGTCGCGCGCGGCGAGCAGCGCGAGGATGCGCCGGGCCACGCGCTCGAGGTTGCGCGCGCTCTTCGACGTCGGGCTGTCGATGAGGAGCGGCTGGCGCCGGCGCGCGGTCAGCCACACCGCGTCGTCGTGCTCGATGTGGCCGAGGTAGTCGAGGGAGATGCCGAGGAAGCGCTCCGAGACGGCGCTCATCGCGGGGCCGAGCTCCAGGTCCGAGCGGTGCCGGGTCTGGCTGACCACGAGGTGCGGCTTCACCCGCGGCAGCTGCGCGGCCGCGAGCGACGCGACCCCCTCGTCGAACCGCTTCACCTCCATGATGAAGTCGCGCGGCGTCGCGAGCGCCGGGAGCGACGCGGCCACCTTCTCCACGAGCCGGATCTTGAAGCGCTCCTTCATGAGCGCCCGGCGCAAGGTGCGCTGGTAGAGCGCGCGGCAGAAGCGGTAGGAGTGCTCGACCGCGAGCGGCTCGGGCGTGGTGGCGCAGATGCCGACGTCGGCGTGCAGGAAGAGGTCGAGCGTCGAGGAGCCGGTCGCCGCGCCGAGGCTGACGATCACGTAGTCGACGTCGAGCTCCTGGATCATCTTCATCCAGTAGGCGGCGCGGCTCGGCCGGAGCGGCGTGGCCGTCATCGGGTCGTACGCGGTCGGGACGAGCCGGAGCCCGGGCACCGTGGTCGCGATCGGCTCGGCCTTGCCCTCCTCGATGTCCTCGCGCGTGACGAGCGGCGGCGCCTCGATCCCCAGCGCGGCGTGCAGCCCCGGGCTGTAAGCGTCGGTGTCGATGATGATCACGTCGCGCCCGAGCTGCGCGAAGTACACCCCCAGGTTGACCGCGAGCGTCGCCTTGCCGACGCCCCCGCGGCCGCCCCCCACGGCGATCACGCGGCGGGATCGCGAGCTGGAGAACGAGGTGATCTCGCCCGGCAGAGGGAGATCGTCGTCCGCCGAGCCGGGCGGGAGGGTCGAATAGCGCGGCGGAGGGTAGGACTCACCGGAGCTGGACAAGGTTCCTCTTCGTGCTCTTCGTGCGGCGCGCGGTAGTGCGCGGGCGGGATGGTGCGGCGGCGAGCGGATGCGAGCGGCTCGCGGCGCGAGTCCCTCCTAGCACGCGCCGCGCGCGGCCATCAGCGCCGCCGTCGCCGGGGCTCCGCGCCGGTGCCGAGGGCTCCGCGCCGGCGACGAGGGCCGCGCGGTCTGCCCGCCCCGCCTGCCGCAGCTCCCGCCGCGCGAGCCGCCTCGACGCGCCCAGGCCGCTGGGCTAGTCGCTCCCCGTGGCTACCGTCCGACCTTTCCGCGCTTACCGACCCCCCCAGGCCCAGGCGGCTCGCGTCGCGAGCCCGCCGTACGACGTCATCTCCACCGCCGAGGCGCGCGTCCTCGCGGCGGGAGGCCTGCACAGCTTCCTCCGCGTCTCCCGCCCCGAGATCGACCTGCCCGAGGGGACGGACGAGCACGACGACGCCGTCTACGCCCGCGGCGCGCAGAACCTCGCCGATCTCATCGCGAGCGGCGACCTCGCGCAGGACCCGGAGCCGCACCTCTACCTCTACGCCCAGAGGATGGGTGATCACCGGCAGATCGGCGTCGTCGGCTGCGCCGCGGTCGCCGAGTACGAGCAGGACGTCATCAAGAAGCACGAGAAGACGCGCCCCGACAAGGAGGACGACCGCACCCGCCACATCGAGGAGCTCGGCGCCCACGACGAGCCGGTGTTCCTCACGTACCGCGCCGACGCGGGCATCGACCGCGCCGTCGCGGAGGCCTTGCAGTCGCCGCCCATCTACGATTTCACGACCGCCGACGGCGTCGCGCACAAGCTCTGGGTCCTCGGCCGCGCGGCGACCGCCGACCTCGAGGAGCGCTTCCAGGCGATCCCGACGCTCTACGTCGCCGATGGCCACCACCGCAGCGCCGCGGCGGCGCGCGTCCACAGGAAGCTGCGCGGCGACGGCGGCGAGCACGACGTCTTCCTGGCCGTGGTCTTCCCGCACGACCAGATGAACATCATGCCGTACAACCGCGTCGTGCGGGACCTCGCCGGCCGCAGCGCGGAGGCGCTGCTCGCAGCCCTCGGCGAGCGGCTCGACGTCGCGCCGGCGAGGGACGGCGCGGCCGCCACCCCGGCCGAGCCGCGGGCCTTCGGGCTCTACCTTGGCGGCCGCTGGTACACCGCCAGGGTCCGCCCGGGGTCGTTCGACGCGAAAGACCCGGTGGCCTCGCTCGACTGCTCCATCTGCCAGGACCAGATCCTCGGCCCGATCTTCGGCGTCAGCGACCCCCGCCGGGACAAGCACGTCGATTTCGTCGGCGGCATCCGCGGCGTCGCCGAGCTCGAGCGACGCGTCGACTCGGGCGCGTTCACGATGGCGATCCACCTCTATCCCACGCAGATCGACGAGCTCTTCGCGGTGAGCGACGCTGGGCTGCTCATGCCGCCGAAGAGCACGTGGTTCGAGCCGAAGCTCCGCAGCGGGCTCTTCATTCATACGTTCTGACGAGCGCGCCGCGCCGGGGGTAGACTGCGCCCCATGGCGGACATCAAGCGTGTATCCCCCCAGCAGGCCAAGAAGCTCATCGACGAGGAGGGGTATCTCTACCTCGACGTCCGGAGCGAGCCCGAGTATGCGGCCGGGCACCCGAGCGGCGCGCACAACGTGCCGCTCATGCACGCCGGCGCCGGCGGCATGAAGCAGAACCCCGACTTCCTCGATGTGGTCGGCGCCCTCTATCCCAGAGACGCGAAGATCATCGTTGGCTGCAAGTCCGGACAGCGCTCGATGCGCGCGGCCGAGGCCATGGTGTCGGCCGGCTACACGGCCGTCATAGAGCAACGCGCAGGCTTCGAGGGGCCGCGCGACGCGTTCGGCGCGATCACCGAGCCGGGGTGGGGGCCGGCCGGGCTGCCCGTCGAGACGGCCACGCCTGGCGGCTCCTACGCCGAGCTCCGTAAGAGCGCTGGCAGGTAATACGTCCGGCGCGCACGGCCCGCGGCGCGGCGCCGAGCGTGTTGTCGCGGCGTCGATCGCGTTGCCGGAGACCGCTCGCTCCGCTAGGAATCCGCGTGCTCCACGGTGCGCGCGTCGCAGTGGTCATCCCCGCGCGGGACGAGGCGCGATGGATCTCCGAGGCGGCGGCGTCGGTCCCCGCCTTTGTCGACCACGTGATCGTCGTGGACGATGCCAGTCGAGATGGCACGGCCGAGATGGCGCGCGCGGTCGGGGACGAGCGCCTCGAGGTGCTCGTCCACCCGGAGTGCCGCGGCGTCGGCGCGGCGATCGTCGCTGGCTACCGGCGCGCTCGCGCCCTCGGCGCCTCGGCCGTCGCGGTCATGGCCGGCGACGGGCAGATGGATCCGCGCGATCTCCCGCGCGTCATCGCCCCGATCGCCTCGGGCGAAGCCGATTACGTGAAGGGCGATCGGCTGCGCCACCCCGACGTGTGGCGTGTCATGCCTCTCCAGCGGCTCGCCGCGACGGCGGCGCTCGCCGCGCTCACCCGCCGTGCGGCGGGGCTCGACGCCCTCTCCGACAGCCAGTGCGGGTACACCGCCATCTCGGCCCGCGCGATCGACGCGCTCGACCTCGACGGCCTCTGGCCCCGCTACGGCTATCCGAACGACTTGCTCGCCGCCCTCGCGGCTCGCCGGCTCCGCGTCTGCGAGGTCAGCGTGCGTCCCGTCTACCGCGGTGAGGCGAGCGGCCTGCGCGCGCGCCACGTGCTCACCATCCTTTTCCTGATTGCCAGGAACGCCATAAGGCAGTCCCTGAGCTGATCAGGAAAATCGCAGAACGCCCGCGCGCGGACGGAACGTGTGAGTGGGAGTCGATCGAATCGACACGAGCCGCTGCGCAAAACGGTCGACAACTCGCTCGTTGGTTTCATAGCAAAGCTGCCTGGCGACCTGACTCATCAACTTGGCGCGGAGGGGCTCCAGAGGCGCGAACCCCGCGGCCATGCTTCAACAAGGGGGGTGACGGACGTGGCCATCAGCCGAGCCGCCTGGGCTAGAATCTGGAATCCGGGGAGGTCGCGGACTCTATCGTTCACGCCTCGGGTCGTGGCCTATGCATTCGGCATCGAGCTGCCGTACAGCCTGCTTGTCCCGGTCGCTCACCTGCGCCTCCTCGGCGTCGTGGACTCGGCGGTCCAGGCGCGGCTACTCGGGCTGATCGGGCTCATGTACCTCGTCAAGACGGGGGGGCTGATCGCGCTTCTCGTCCACATGCTGCGCCCGATCGAGCGCCTGCGGCAGTACGCCGTGGCCCATCGCCTCCAGAGCGGCGCGGGCGTCGAGGACACGAGCAGCGGCGGCGCGGCGCCCCCGGAGGAGGTCGTCCTCGCCGCGGCGAACGCCGCCTACGACACCCCGCTCGCGTTCGCGACGGTCTGGGCCGTGTCGTGGGGGCTCCTGTACCTGCCGGTCACGATGGCGCTTTACTTCATCGCGCCGGACCAGAGCCCCCTCGGCGTCCAGCGCGGCGTCGCGCTGGCCCTGTTCGCGCTGGCCCTGTTCGCGGCCGCGCTGCCGCTCGCCTACAGCATCCTCGGCCGCCTGCTCGCCCCCGCCGCCGGCGTGATCTCGCTCATCGCGCGCGAGCGCGGCCTCTCCATGCCCGGCAAGGGTTACTCGCTCGCCGTCCGCCTCGTGATCCTCGGCGCCTGCCTCGCCATCGCGCCGACGAGCTGGATGGCGGCGATGGTGCTCGGCGAGACGGCGGGGCCGGCCAAGCCCGGCCTGAAGCTCACCCTGGCGATCTTCTCGATGGTCGCGGTCACCTGGGCGCCCGTCTGCGCGGGCTTCCTCGCCGGCGCCCTCGCGGGCCCGCTCCAGCAGGTCGCCGCGGTCATCCAGAAGATCGTCCAGCGCGGCGAGGTCGACCGGCTGGAGCGGATCCCGATCTATTTCAAGGACGAGATCGGCGCGCTGGCGGGCGGCGTCAACGCGATGGTCGATCGCCTGGAGGAGTCGTCCCGGCGCACGCGGAGCTACCTGGCGGAGCGCGAGCGCCTGCTGCAGGACGCGGCGCAGCGCGCGGCGCAGCTCGGGGCCGTGCTGGACAACCTCGTCGAGGGGGTGTTCGCGTGCGACCGCCAGGGCCGGCTGACGATGATCAACGCCTCGGGGCTCAGGCTGCTCGGCCTCTCGGGCCGCTCGGAGCAGGCCGGCCGGATGGTCGAGGAGGTGATGGACCTCGGCCGGGTGCGCCACAGCGACGGCCGCGCCTTCACGCGCGACGAGCTGCCCATGGTGCGGGCGCTCGCCGGCGAGACCATCGTGCAGGAAGAGCAGGTGCTCGCGGACGGCCGCGCGGGCCGCGACGTCTTCCTGCGGACCAGCGCGGCGCCGATCCGCAGCGAGGGCGGGGCGGTCCTCGGCGCGGTCGCGGTCGCCCGCGACGTGACGGAGCTCATGGAGCTCGATCTCGTCAAGGATCAGTTCATCCGGGTCGGCGCGCACGAGCTCAAGACGCCGGTCGCGATCATGAAGGGATACGCGCTCGCGCTCCTGCGCAACTCGAACGATCTGCCGGCGCCGCGCCGCAAGATGCTGGAGGCCATCGACCGCGGCGCGGACAGGATCAACCGCATCGTCGACGATCTCCTGGCCATCTCGCAGGTCACGCTCGACGTGCTCCAGGTCTCCGAGGAGGACGTCGATCTGAAGGAGCTCGTGCAGGAGTCGGTCGATCGCGTCGCGAAATCGGCGAGCCGCCACCGGGTGCGGCTGTCGCTCGACGCCGAGCGGCCGCCCGTCGTACGCGCCGATCCGGAGCGGCTGCGCCAGGTGCTCGCGAGCCTCCTCGACAACGCGGTGAAGTACTCGCCCGACGGCGGCGACGTCGACGTGACCGTCGCCGTCGCCGAGCGCGCGCCGGCGTCGTCGCCGCCGTCCTCCTGCGACGCCGCGCTCTTCTCGCAGCGGCACGGCGCGGCGCCGCGCTTCGAGGCGGTCGTGTCCGTGCGCGACCAGGGCGTCGGCATCCCCGCCCACAGGCAGGAGCGGATCTTCGAGCGCTTCTTCCGCGCGCACACGGACACCCGACACGACTACGGCGGCATGGGGATAGGGCTGTTCCTTGCGAAGGACATGATCACCCGCCACGGCGGCCGTATCTGGTTCGAGAGCGAGGAGGACAGCGGCAGCACGTTTTATTTCACCCTTCCACTCAGCAGCGAGGCCCCCGCGGCCGATCGACGATGAGCGACAGACACGCAAAGACGGTGCTCCTCGTGGAGGACGACGCGGATCTCGTGGCGCTCGTCTCCCTCGTGCTCCAGGAGGACGGCTACCGGGTCAAGATCGCGTGCAACGGCCGCGAGGCGCTGGCCAAGCTGGAGCACGACCTGCCGGATCTCATCCTGCTCGACATGAAGATGCCGGTGATGAACGGCCCGGAGTTCGCGCGCGAGCTCGAGGTCCGGCACGGGCGTCAGGCGCCCATCGTCGTGCTCACCGCCGCGGCGGACGCGCACCGGCGGGCGGCCGAGGTCGGCGCGGACGCGTGGCTCGGCAAGCCGTTCGAGCCGGACGCGCTCCTCTCGACGGTAAGGCGTTACACGGGGTGAGCGCGGAGGAGCTGCCGCCGCTCGGCGAGGTCGCGCCGCACCTCGGCCCAGTACCGCGCGGGGAACCGGCGGTGATCGAAGCCGGTCGCGCGGAACACCCGTGTGATGCGGGCATAACGGCGCAGGCTCCACTCCCTCATGATCTGGAGCGAGGGGTGGAGGCCGCGCGCCTCGATGAACGGCGCCGCCCGCGCGTAGAGCGCTGGCATGACCTCATCGAGCCAGTACCGCATCAGGGCCTGGTATCCGGGCGTGTCGACGCACCGTCCGGAGATCACCTGAGCGCGCGTGACCCCATGGCGCGCGAGCTCCTCCTCGGGCAGGTAGCAGATGCCGCGATCGGCGTCCTCCTGCATGTCCCTCAGGTTGTTGAAGAACTGATCGAGCCGGCCGAACTCCCCGGCAGCGTCCCAGTGCTCCTTCGTCAGGAACGGAACCAGCTGAAAGATATGGCCTGACAGCCGCACCAGCATCGTGTCGTGCTCCTTCAGGGTGCGGATGAGCAGGCTGGGCGCGTGGTAGTCGGCGAGGGCGAGCAAGTAGGCGTCCCAGGCGGCGAGCGAGCGCGGTTGCATCTCGTCCAGGTCGGGACGATCGAGCGCGGGGCGGCGGAGCCACAGCGCGTGGATGGCAGAGAGCTCGCGCGCGAAGGGGCAGCACGGATCGACGAAGCCGCAGGAACGGACGCGCCTCCACGCCACCATGAAGCGGCTGAATCGCCGCGCGTGGGGCTCGATGCGCTCGTTCTCGGCGAGGCGATCGACGATCCGGATCCAGCGGATGCGATCGAGCCACGCCCGCTTCACGTCGGGCGCGAGGCCGAGCACCCACGCGGCGTTGTCCTCGTCTTTCAACGCGTCGTCCGACAGCGCGCGATAGTGCGATGAGCCGACGATCGCCGAGATCGGCTGGTAGGGAGTCCGCTCCGATGCCGGTGCGGCAGCGGGCAGGTAGGGCGGTCGAGAGGAGATGTGTTGAGTAGGTTTCACGATGTCGAGTGCCGCACGTTGAACGTGCTTGTCGCCGGTGCGTCGCCCTGGCTTCGCGCGGTCACTGGCGATTATGGACGTAGCTCACCCTGTTTGCTTGGGGCGCCTGCGTCGGTGATGGATGGTGGCTCTCTACCGTGTAGAACTTTCCGATCCTCCGAGAGATGCGCGGTGACGCCTGTTCGCCTTCCTTTATGAGGCCTTATCGTCCCCCAGTCGACGCGGAAATTCGTCGTCCAGGGCACGGGCGCCGGAGATAATGCATGGATTCCCTGTGTGTTTTGCCGGTGTGTTGGGAACATGCCGTCAATGATCGTCGGTGTATACCCTCGGTCGGTACATTGTCCAACGGATAACGTCAGTGATCGCCTGACGTCTCGGCCCTCTCTCGCTCCGTCTCGGCGGTAGGTCGCGTGTTCTAGGCACATGGATTATTCCGGAGTTCCTGGCGGATGGCCTCTACGCCCCACGTGAGGGCGGGTGAGCGCCGGGGGCGAGCCTCTCTCTCTCTCTCTCTCTCTGCTGCTCGGTCTGCCTCGATGAGCGGCGCGACGGGAACGCTCCGACTCGCGATCGGACGCGATGCTAGACGCGCTCGTGAGAGGGGGGATTCAGCGGTTGTCATCGCGCCGTGCGTGCTGCGGTGAACGGCCCCGATCTGTGGCTGTGACCACGGTCCAAAGCGGTCATCCGCGCCAGGCGCGCCCGAGTGGCGTCCGCTCCAGACAGAGGAGATCGAGCCGCGTCCCCGCGCATTCATCGTGTTCAGACCTGCAATCGAGAATCTCAGGTTCGAAAGACGTCAGGAGCATCCTTAAGGTCAACTCCATGAATCGAGCAAGGTCGGGCCCTGGCCCGTGTCCTGCTAAAGCTGAAGGGCAGAGCGCCCGTGACGGCTTCCCCCCGCCGTCGAATGGGCGCTCTTTTTTGTGTTCTTCGTCCGGGACGCGAGGTCCTAGCGCTCGCGCAGCCGGGCCACCCGGTCGCGCCAGTACTGGAGATCGAGCGCGGAGAAGACCGCGGCGGCGCGCGCGATCTGGCGCTCGCGCTCCGGATCGCGGCGCGGGAGGTGCCGCGCGAGCTCGAAGCGGGCGCGCGCCTCCTCGACGGGCAGGCCGCGCTGCAGGGCGTCGTCGATCGCCGCGGCCCAGAGCCGCCTCGCGCGCGCGTGGCCGCCGGCGAGCCAGGCGGCGAGGCCGCGCAGGCGGAGCGAGGTCGAGCGGCCGAGGGGGAAGATGCGCGCGTACCGGCCGAGCGCGCGGCATGCCTCCGCGGAGAGGTGTGAGAGCTCGCGCCGCTCCGCCGAGCCAGGGGCGTCCTCGAGCAGCGCGAGCAGCACCTCGCACGTCGCGGCGTACCCGTACAGGCAGTGGTAGCCCGCCGGCTGTCCCTCGCGGAGCATGGGGAGCGTCCGCTCGGCGGCCGCGCGGGCCTCGCCCTGCGCGCCGCGGAGCAGGTGCCCCAGCGCGACCTGGCCGTGCGTGATCTGCTGCGTGCGGTCGCCGAGCCGCTGCACCTCGGCCGACAGCGCGTCGAAGATGGCGATCGCGCCCTCGCCGTCGCCGAGCAGCAGCCGGCACTGCGCGCGGCCGCTCTCCGCCCAGATGTGGCCCTGCGCGTTGTCGCTCTCGCGCGACGCGATCACCAGCGCGCCGTACAGGTCGAGCGCCTCCCTCCAGCGGCCCTCGGAGTACGCCGCGCCGGCGAGCAGCGTGATGCACTCCTCCTTGCGGCGGCGGTCGTGCAGCGCCTCGGCCAGCCGCTCGGCCTGGGTGAGCAGCGCCCGCGCGTCGCGGCACCGGCCCTCGCCGAGCGCCGTCAGCCCGCGCAGGCACGAGACGAACGCGACGCCTTGCGGGTCGTCGAGCGCCGCGGCGACCGCCGTCGCGCGCGCGGCGTACGCGTCGACGACGGCCTTCCACGGGACGTACCCGAACGCGACGCTCAGGGTCGCGTACCCGCGCGCGAGCGCGAGCGACGGGCCGAGCCGCGCCGCGGCGTTGGTCGCCGCCAGCGCGGCCAGGAAGGCGAGCGTCGGCTCGTTGCGGAACAGGTAGGTCTCCGACAGCTTCTCCGCCGCGAGCGACGCCTCGGCGAGGCGCTCGCGCTCGGCCGCGTCGCTCGCGACCGGGGCCGGCAGGCCAGCGACGTGCGCGAGCTGCAGGCCGAGCTGCTTCAGCGAGGCCATCGCCGGGCGCAGCCGCTCCCCGAGGCCCGCGCGGCCGCTCGCCGCGCGCTCCCCCGCGCGGAGCCACGCGGCCTCGTCCCGGGAGAGCAGCTCCAGCGCCGCCGCGCAGTGGCGCTCCGCGCCGAGCAGATCGCCGAGGTTGTAGTGGGCCTGGCCGAGCCGCCGCTCCCAGCGCGCGCGCCGGATCGGCGGCGCGCGCTCCTCCGGCGGGTGCGCGCCGTCGAGGTCGAGCGCCCTCTTGTAAAAATCCACCGCGTCGCCGGAGGCGCCCGTCGCGAGGGCCTGGGCGCCCGCCTTGTCGAGGTACTCCAGCGTCTTCTGGACGGCGCCCGCGATTCCATAGTGGTGGGCGAGGAGCGGGTACGACAGCGCGAGGCCCGGCGCGTCGCGGTGGCGCCCCTCGATCGCGCGCGCCGCGGCGGCGTGCAGGGCCCGCCGCTCCGACTCGGGGATGCCCGCGTAGACGATCTCCCGCAGCTTGTCGTGCACGAAGCCGAGCCGCCCCGGCTCCGTCTCCTCGAGCACGTGGCGGCGGGCGAGCTCCGCGAGCGCGTCCATGGCGTCGACCTCGGCGAGGCCCGCGGCGCCGAGCAGCAGGCGCTCCTCGAGCTCGCGGCCCAGCACCGAGGCGAGCCGCGCGAGCGCGAGCGCCTCGTGGCTCAGCCCCGACAGCCGGCGCGCCACGAGCTCGCGCAGCGAGCCCGGCAGCGGCAGCGGCGCGGGCGGCTGGCTCCCGCGCGCGGCGCGGGCGAGCCGCTCTGCGGCGGCGCCCTCGGCGCCCGCGCGGATCCGCCACGCGTAGGCCTCGTCCCGGTAGATCACCCGCTCCTGGATCGCGGCCCGGAGGTACTCGGCGATGAAGAACGGGTTCCCCTCCGACTGCTCGAAGAGGTACTGCACGAACGCCTCCGGCGGCTCGTCCAGGGCGAGCATGTCGCGCACCATCCGCCCGACCGAGCCGCGGTCGAGCCGCCCGAGCTCGAGCCGCGAGGCCCAGGGGGCGCCGAGGAGCGAGGAGAGCGCGGGCGACGTCTCCTCGGTCCGGTACGCGCACAGGAGGACGACGGGATGGGCCGCGAAGTAGTCGGCGTCGAGGTGCTCGAGGACGGCGCGCGAGTTCTCGTCGGCCCACTGGAGGTCGTCGAGCACGAGCAGGACGGGCCGCGTCGCGGCGAACGCGGCGAGCGTGTCGGCGAGCGCGGTCCGCAGCCGGTAGCGGGCCGCGTCCGGCGGCAGCTCGGGCGGCTCGGGGTAGCGGTCGTGGCCGTGGAGCTGGGCGAGCGACGGCTCGTGCGGCGCGAGGACCCTGCCGCGCGGACCGAGCAGCGCGTCGTAGCCCGCGGGGCCGAGCTCGTTGCACCGGTCGGCCACCGCGAGCAGCAGCGGGCGGAACGGGTGCAGCGGCGCGGCCTTGACCGCGCCCTCGCGCTCGACCTCGGCGGACACGGCCGCGCACGCGCCCGTGACCACGGCCATGCGGTTGAGCGCCGCCTGGTGCGCCGCCTCGACGGCGAGGCGCGTCTTGCCCACGCCGCTCTCGCCGCCGACGACGACGAGGCTGCCCTGGCGCCGCTCGTGGGCGCGCTCGAGCGCCGCGGTGATCTGCTGCAGCGCCTCCCCGCGCCCGGCGAGGCGCGGCCGGTACAGGTACGGCTGCGCGTTCGGCACGCGCACGCGCGCGCGCGCCGCGCCGCTCCAGTCGTGCGGCGGCGTGTCGGCCGCGCCGAGCTCGGCGAGGGCGGTCGCGACCTCGTCGGCGTAGCCGAGCCGGTCCTCGGGGCGCTTCTTCAGGAGCCGCGCGATGAGGGCGTCGAGCGCGGGAGGCACGTCGGCGACGAGCTCCGAGGCCGGGAGCGGCTCGGCGTAGAGGTGCATGGACAGCACGACGGAGCTCGAGTCGCCGAGGAACGGGACGCCCCCGGTCACGGCCTCGTAGATCATGCAGCCGAGCGCGTAGAGGTCCGCGCGCGCGTCGACGAGGTCGCCGCGGATCTGCTCGGGGGACATGTAGTCGGGGCTGCCCATCAGCCTGCCGCCCGCCTGGAGCACGTCGCGCCCGGTGTGCCCCTCGAACTGGAAAGCGAGGCCGAAGTCGAAGAGCACCGGCGTGCCGTCCGGGCGGATGAACACGTTGTCCGGCTTGAGATCGCGGTGGACGAGGCCCCGGCCGTGGACGTACGCGAGCGGCCGGCAGATCGCGCGGAGGAGCGTCAGCGCCTGGCGGAGCGCGCCGCCCGCCGCGCGGTGGAACGGGCGCGGCGCGAAGGGCTGGTACGAGCGCGGGATGATCGAGGCGGGCGCGATCTCCGCCGTCGCGGTGCTGGCCTGCGCGTTCATGGCCGTGGAGACGCTCACGGTCGGCTCGCTGCTCACGCTCCCGCGGGCGCGCCAGCGCTCCTGGTTGTGATCGCGGAGCGTGCGCCCCTCGATCAGCTCCATCGCGTACCACGGGATCCCGCCCTGGACCCCCTCGTCGAGCACCCGCACGACGCCCGGGTGCTCGACGCCCCGGAGCGCGTGGATCTCGCGGCGGATGCTGGAGACGAGGCTCTCGTCGCCCACGCAGACGGTCTTCAGCGCCGCGAGCGCGCCCGTGACGCCGTGCTGAGCGCGGTAGACGACCCCCATCCCGCCGCGGCCGAGCGGCGCGAGCACCCGCCACGGCCCGATGGACACCGGGACATCCGGAGGGTGCCTGGCCTGTCCCGAGCTCGGCGTCGTGATCATCGAGGGTCCGACGCATCCTTGGCCCGGGCCTGGATTCGCCCCAGGTGGTAGGTCAAAAGCGGCTTCCCGACATCCACGCTGGAGCTGAGTACATCCACCCGACGGCGCGCGATGATGTCACGGCGCGGCCGACCGTACAACAGGTCTGTGTGGAGGCCAGCTCATCGCACGAACGCCGCGCGGCGGGGCTGCCGCACCGACAGGCGACTACACATGAGCCAGCGGAGCGTGGCTATCGAGGCTCGCGCCGGGGCGGAGGCGCGGCGCGTCTCGAGGCGCCGTCGCCCCGCGCCGTGCCGTCGTCGCGCCGCGCGGCCGCGCGGCGCGTGCACGGAGGGAGCGCCGGCGCGCGGCCGCCCTCTGGACGCCAGCGCCGCGCGAGACACGGTGAACCCGGGACTCTGCGGAGGCGCGCTCTGCCGCCGCGGTCGTCGCCGCATGTCGAGACGCGATGTCGAGGCGAGCCGAGCCGCGCGGCGCTCGGGCGGGGACGTCTCGGTCTCTCGCGGCGAGCGGACCGCCGGGGATCGTCTGCTTTCCCCGCTTGGTGGATTCGACATCTCCGATGTCGTTGTCCCGTTTCATCGAGCTTCGACCGTGCCGTGCGATCCCATCGTGCACAGCTGAGCTCGCGGTACACGGTTTGCTCCCGGTGCGCTCACGGCCCGCGCTGGCGGCCGCACTTAGAAAGGGAACCAACGAATGAAGCATTCGACTCATCTCGGGGCCTTGTTGACCGTCCTGTTCCTCGCTGCGTGCGGCGGCGAAGGTGCAGATTCCGCCCCGACGGACAGCGCCGTGAGCTCCAAGCAGCTCAGGGATCTGACGGCCGATGACGTCCAATCCGCCTGCGATTCGCTCGCGGCGAGGGTGAAGCTCTCCAAGGAAGATGCCTGTGAGTACCTGGGCCTCGTCGCGTCTCCCGCCGTCGGGCAGCCGTGCGGCACGGTGAAGGACGAGTGCCTCTCCACGGCCGACGAGGCGGCTGCGGAGCAGGACGACCACGCAGCGGATTGCATGCCTCCGACCGAGCACCGCGCCGGCTGCTCCGCCACGGTGGCCGAGTACGAGGTCTGCTTGCTCGCCCAGACGCAGCGGGTCCGGGCGCTCACGTGCGACTCGGCGCTGAGCTCGCTCGAGACGGCTCCTCCGGAGTGTGATGCGGTGGCGCGCAAGTGCCCGCAGATCCTGGACGTGGGCGGAGATCAGGGCGCCGAGAGCCCCTGAACACGGCGCCGGGGCGCGGGCGGCCACCCATCATCGGCGATCGATCATCGATCACCGCGCTCAACGTGGACGCACGGCTCGCTGCCTGAACGAATCGCCGGTAGGCACGACACGGCCGCTTGGCGGCCGTGAGTGCCATTGTCCTACCTCTGTTTCCCTGGATCTTTTGATTCCTACCGATATTCGTGCTCGTCCGCGCCTTCCAGGGCATCTCGGCGTATGATGGGCTCCGCAGCCGGCGCGCCCGGGGAGGTTCAACCCTCGGCGTCTCGGCTCAAGCGAAGTCGCGGCTCGCGCCGAGGGTTCGCTGGCACAGAGGAGGATTTCATGAAGATCACCAAGGTTTCCGGAGTGCTCGCCCTGCTGCTGATCGCCGCCGCGGCTGCTTGCGGCAAGGGCGAGCAGCCGGCTGAGGCGAACGCGACGGTCGAGGTGACCGCCACCGCCGAATCGGCGATCGGCGAAGGCGCTTACGTCGAGGAGCACGAGAGCGGCAAGGCCGCCTTCAATGTCGCTGCCGACGGGAACGTCAAGGCCGCGGTCACGGGTCCGGACGGCAAGCCGATCCGCGAGGACGTCAGCGGCACGCTGGTGTGGAAGGACGCTTCCGGGGAGAAGAGCGTGCCGCTCACGCTCGACGCGAAGACCGGCCTCCTGGTCGCCGCCGGCCCCAAGCTGGAGGCGGATCTCACCGAGATCGGCTACACGCTCAACGTCGCCGGCAAGCCGTGGAACGGGACGCTGCACGTGCCCGCCGGCGGCACCGCCGAGCTCTTCGCCAACGCCAAGGCGTCGGCGGAGCTCGGGCTGCCGGAGGGCAAGCTCGGCCCGCACGGCGGGCGCATCGAGATCGTGGGCGACGACCGCCTCGAGCTCCTGGTCGACGAGGTGACCGGCGAGGTCCGCGTCTATGTGCTCGACGCCGACCTGAAGCCCATCGACCTCGGCGAGCGCAAGATCACGCTCGGCGTGGTGGCCGAGGCGCCGCAGGTGGTCGTCCTCGCTCCGGCGGTCGCGACCGCGGACGTGGCCGCGACCGCGGCGGCGGGGGTGGCCGCGGGGGCGTACCTGACCGGCAAGCTCGCGCTCGCCGCCGATCCGCTGAAGCTGACCATCGCGGTGCGGAACGCGGGTCGCTCGGCGGTGGCCCTGTGCGGCTACCGGGCCGGGGCGGCGTTCGCCGTCCACGCGCGCGCCCCGCGCGTGAAGGTGCGCGTGAAGACCGACTGGGACGCGCGCGTCCACGCGCTCGCGAACGCCGACCTGAAGGCGAAGGCCGACATCGACCCGAAGGTCCACGTCCACGCGGGGGCCGGCGCCGCTGCCAGGGCCAACGCGAAGGCCAACGTGCACGTCAAGGCGCCGAGCGTCCGCGTGACGCCGCCGAGCGTGAACGTGCAGATCAAGGCGCCGAAGATCTCGATCCCCAAGCCGAGCTTCAAGGCGTCGGCGTCGGCCCGCGCGAGCGCGGGCGCCAAGATCGGGGCGCATTGATGCGACGCGCGGCGGTGACGGGCGCGCCTGTCACCGCCGCCATCCCAGCGACGCGGCGTGCTCCGCGGCGCGATGGGGGCGAGGGCGTGAAGCTCAATGGCATAAAGCTCAACGGAGGTGAGTGGAACGGCACCTCGATGACCACCCGAGCGCGCTCACCCGGGGAGCGCGCGATAATCGATCTTCCCCGTCGAGGTCCGCGGCAGCTCGTCCATCGCGACGATCGTGTCCGGGACCATGTACGGGGGCAGCCGCTCCGCTAGGTACAGCCTGAGCGAGCGATCGTCCGCGTCCCCTGCGAGGGCGACGAAGCCGCGCAGCGCCTTGCCGAGGCGCGCGTCCTCCACGGCGATCACCGCGGCCTGGCGCACGGCGGGGTGCGACGCCAGCGCGGCCTCGACCTCGCCCGGCTCGACCCGATAACCCCGGATCTTCACCATCCGGTCGATGCGGCCGCGGAAGTAGAAGAGCCCGTCGGCCTTGCGCTCCACCCGGTCGCGGGTCCGGTACGGGCCGCCGTCCACGGTCGTCGGCCCCGAGACCACGAGCTCGCCCGTCCCGGGGCCCTCGATGACCTGGCCGCTCTCGCCGCCCGCGTCCAGCGCGCGCAGCGCGCAGTCGGCGTAGGGGCACGCGACGCCGATCGGGACCTCGCTCGCCCCGTCGAGCGCCGCGCGGTCGACCCGGTGGAACGTGCAGACGTTCGTCTCGGTCGGGCCGTAGAGGTTGTAGAGCGCCGCGCCGGGCGCCCGCGCCGCCAGGGCCGCGAGCTCGCGCGGCGGGAAGACCTCGCCGGCGAAGAGGATGGCGCGCACGGGCGAGAGCGCGAAAGCCGGCGCCGGCGCGCCCGCGTCCGCCGCGGGGAGCGCCGCGACGAGCTTCATGAACATCGACGGCACGCCGTAGATGACCGTCGGCGCGAGCGCGCTCACCGCGTCGCGGAGCGCGCGGCCCGAGGCGAGGTCGCGCCGCGCCATCGTCGCGAGCGTCGCGCCCGCGCGGAACGTCGCGAGGTGGTCGAACCAGGCGAGATCGAAGACGAGCTCGGCCACGCGGAGGACCCGATCCGCCGGCGTGAGCCCGACGAGGTCGATGCAGAAGGACGTGAACGCATCGAGCCCCGCCCACGTGATGGGGACCGGCTTCGGCTCGCCCGTGCTGCCCGAGGTGTGCAGGATGCACGCGACGTCCTGCGCGCGGTCGTCGCGGGCGCCGCCGTCGCTCGTCCCGTCGTCGCCGTCCGCGCCGGCGCGCGCGGCCCCGCGCAGCGTGCGCCCCTCGGCGTCGAGCTCCACGCGCGGCAGGCCCCCGCGGAGCTCGGCGTCGATGCCGGCCGCGAGGCCCGCGGCCGCGGCGTCGAGCACGAGCGCCCGGCACCCCCGGGCCCGCGCGATCCGCCCGAGCCGCGCCGGCGGCGCGGTCGCGTCGAGCGGGACCGCCACGGCGCCGGCCGTGAGCACCCCGGCGAGCGCCACCGGCTCGTCGTGCGCCCGGCCCAGCGAGAGCAGCGCCACCCGGTCGCCCGGGCGCACGCCCGCCCCGCCGAGCGCCACGCCCACGGCCGCCGCGCGCGCCGCGAGCTCGGCGTAGGTCATCGCGGCGCCGCGCGACGCGAGCGCGACGGCGTCGCCGCGCGCGGCCAGGTCCTCGTCGCGCAGGCGGAACGTGCCGGCCACCCGCTCCCCGCTAGCCCTGCGCGGCCGCGATGCGGCCGGCGACGAAGCGCGCCATGCTGTCCACGGTCGACACCGCGTCGAGGTCCACCTCCTCGTCCGGGATCTTCACGCCGAAGCGCTGCTCGATGAACACGAGCACCCGCGTCAGCGACATCGAGTCGAAGCCGGACCCGCCCGCGAACAGATCCTCGTCCAGGGCGAGCGGCGCCTTGCGCAGCAGGATCTCCTTCGCGATATGGTCGTGCAGCGCGCGCCGCACCGTGTCGAGATCGTAGGTCACCGCAATGGTCCCTTTCCAGCCGGAGCTCGGGCGCTCAGCCGATGGCCGGCGTCGCCTTGCGGGCAAGATAGTCGATGAGGTCGATCTTGGACACGACGCCGAGCACCGTCTCCTTGTCGACGACGAGCGCGATCTTCGCGTCGCTCAGGACGCCCTTCAGGAGCTCGACCTTCGTCGCGGGCGTCACGGTCGCATAGTCGCTCTCGACGAGCCCGCCGATGCTCGAGTCGAGCGTGCCGCTCCCCGTCACGAGGTGCCGGAGCAGGTCGATCTCGTGGACCATCCCGCGCAGCTTGCCGTCCTGGGTCACCGGGAGCTGGCTTATCCCGTGCGATTTCATCATGTCGATGACCTCGCGAACCCTGGCGTTCGCGTCGGCGGTGACCACCGCCCCGCTGGGCTTGACGGCGAGCAGGTCGCGCACCGTCCCGAGGCCCTTGTCCTCCTCGAGGAAGCCGTTCTCTCGCATCCAGTCGTCATTGAAGATCTTCGAGATGTACTTGGACGCGCCGTCGGGCAAAAGAACGAGGATGTTCTCCTTCTTCCCGCTCTGCCGCGCATACTTGATCGCGCCGGCCACCGCCGCGCCCCCGGAGCCGCCCACGAAGAGGCCCTCGAGCCGTACGAGGTCCCGCGTCATGAGGAAGCACTCCTTGTCGTCGACCCGGATGATCTCGTCGATGATCTTGAGGTTCATCGTGCTCGGGAAGAAATCCTCGCCGATCCCCTCGACCTTGTAGGCAAATGGCTTCGTGATCCGCTGGGTCTTGACGTAATCGTAATAGAGCGAGCCGACCGGGTCGACGCCGACCATCTTGATCTCTGGCTTCCTCTCCTTGAGGAACTTGCCAATGCCGCTCAGGGTGCCCCCTGTCCCCATGCCGGCGACGAAGACGTCGAGCTCGTCGCCGCACTGCGCCCAGATCTCGGGGCCGGTGGACCGGACGTGGGCCTCGGGGTTCGACGGGTTGTGGTACTGGTTCGCGTAGAAGCAGTTCGGCGTCTCGTCGGCGATGCGCTTGGCCACCTGGTAGTAGCTGCGCGGGTCGTCGGGCTCGACGGCGGTGGGACAGACCACGACGCGGGCGCCATAGGCGCGCAGCGTCGCGATCTTCTCTTGCGACATCTTGTCCGGCATGACGAAGACGCACTTGTATCCCCGGATGGCCGCGACCATCGCGAGCGCGGCGCCCGTGTTGCCGCTGGTCGCCTCGACGATCGTCCCGCCGGGCTTGAGCCCGTTCGCCTCGGCGTCGCGGATCATGTTCAGCGCGACCCGATCCTTGTGGCTGCCGCCCGGGTTCAGGTACTCGCACTTCACATAGATGTCGCTCTCGAGCCCCTCGGTGACCCGGTTCAGCTTGACGATCGGCGTGTCGCCGACGGCCTTCGTGATATCGCTGCGCGCGCCTCGCATCATGGGGAGACCTCTTAGCCGCCGCGCGCCGCAGCGACAAGGGGAGTCCGCGCGCGCGGCGGCGCCGCGAGAGGCGGGCTCGCCACAGCGCTGGCGAGCGCGCGCGCCTGCCGTGACTGCCGGGCCCGGCCGTCGGCCATCCTTCCTATCCTTCTAGAAGAGAAAGCAAAAGAAATTGTGTTTACGATGGGGTCCACACTGCCCCTCTCCGGCACGTTATCGTCACGGGTTCAAAGGCCCTGACGGTGGCGAGCCAGAGCTCTCCGGCGCGAGCCGCCGGGGCGCGGCGCTCGCGCGCTGACGTCAACGCCACGCGGCGCTGCTGCGCGCGCCGGGGAGAGCGGACCGGCGGGCGATCTCGCGCCGCGCTCCCTGTGGTAGACTGGCGAAATGGCGTCCGAGCCGAAGATCCACCCGAGCGCCGAGACGGCGCTCCTCAAGGTCCGCTCCAAGGAGATCGCGTTCAGCCGCTTCCGCGTGCAGGTGACCGCCGGCCCGGACGCCGGGGCGTCCCAGACGTCGGACGCGACGGAGTTCGTGATCGGCACGGCGCCCGGCAACCAGCTCATCCTCACCGACCGGGCGGTGTCGCGGCACCATTGCGTGATCTCGGTCACCCCGCGGGGGTTCTTTCTCCGCGATCTCGGCAGCAAGAACGGCACGACCCTCTCCGGCTTCCGCGTCGAGGCGGCCTATCTCCTGCCGGGCGCCTTGCTCGGGGTCGGGCAGTCCACGCTCCGCTTCGAGCCGCTGGCCGAGGAGATCCGCGAGCCGCTCGGCGACGAGGAGCGGTACGGCCGGGTGCTCGGGCAGAGCGCCGCGATGCGCCGCATCTTCGGGGCGCTGCCGCGGATCGCCGCGTCGGACTCGACGGTGCTGATCGAGGGCGAGACGGGCACGGGCAAGGGCCTGCTCGCCGAGGCGATCCACGAGAGCAGCCCGCGCGCTGGGGGGCCGTTCGTCGTGATCGACTGCGGATCCATCCCGCCGACGCTCATCGAGGCCGAGCTCTTCGGGCACGCGAAGGGGGCGTTCACGGGCGCGCAGGCGGCGCGCGCCGGCGCCTTCGAGGCGGCGCGGGGCGGCACCGTGCTGCTCGACGAGATGGGCGAGCTCCCGCTCGACATGCAGCCGAAGCTCCTGCGCGTGCTCGAGGAGCGGCAGATCCGTCGCATCGGCACGATCGAGCCGACCAAGCTCGATATCCGGGTCATCGCGACGACCAACCGCGATCTCCGCCAGGAGGTGAACCGCGGAAATTTCCGGTCGGATCTCTACTACCGGCTCAACATCGTCCGCCTCCGCGTCCCCGCGCTGCGCGAGCGCCCCGACGACATCGCGATGCTCACCGCGCATTTCTACCGGCAGCTCGCGCAAGGGCAGGACCAGAGCCCCCCCGGCGAGCTGCTGGAGGCCTTCATGCGGCAGGACTGGCCGGGCAACGTCCGCGAGCTCCGCGGCGCGGTGGAGCGCGCGGTGCTGATGATCGATCCCGCGCTGTTCCGCGAAGCCGTGATGGGCTCCGAGGGGGTGGACAGCGGCGCCCCGGCGCTCCCGGCGCCCCGGGACGACGAGCTCAGCCTGTCGTTCCGCGAGGCGAAGGAGCGCGCCGTGGCGCGCTGGGAGCGCACGTTCCTCACGGCGCTCGTGCGCGCGAACGGCGGCAACCTCTCGCGCGCGGCCCGCGCGGCGCGGATGGACCGCAGCCACCTGCGCGAGCTCCTCCAGCGGCACGGCGTCTCGGCGACGGAGGCGTGACGGCCGGGCCCGCGGGCCAGCGCCGGAGACGGCCTCGCGCGCCTGGTGAGCGGTTAGGGCGGCGCCGGAGGCGGCCCGCCCCGCCGGACCTCCGGCGGGCGGCGCCAGGGCGCGCCCTCTCGCTGGTTACTGATTGGCCTTCTGGCGGTTCTCTCCTTTGAGCTCCTTGGCCTTCCCTTCGGCGGCCATCTGCTCGTTATCGACCAGCTTGCCGACTCGGTTCTTGATCGCGCCGGCGGCCTCTTCGACCGCGCCCTTCGCGCGCTCCTCCGCCTTGGCGTCCTCCTTTTGTACCTTTCCTCGGAGCTCCTTGGCGCGGCCCTCCGCTTCCATCTGCTCGTCGCCGAGCAGCTGGCCGAGGCCCTTCTTGATCTTGCCGCCCATCTCTTCGGCGGCCCCTTCATTGCGATCGCTTGCGTTGCTCATTGCATGCTCCTCGTGGCGTGGCCTCCGCAGAGCCTCTCTGCGGCGCACCGCCGCCGTCGACCTCGCATTGGCAACCTCCAGATCTAGCAACCGGTGCGCCATCGCATGCCGAACGGTCTTTTCGAGGACGCGGAAGGGCGATTGGGGCAGGCTACCTCGCTCGCGCTCTGCCTCTCGGCTCGCCTGAGGCAATACGCCACGCGGCGGCCAAGCAAGCAATCCCACGGTCCGACCGGACGGCCCCCGCTCTCCTGGGGGCGCACCCGCGCTGCGGTCGGATTTCGCGGTGAATGCGGCGATGCGAGCGCTCTGTCCGCGGCGTTCAGCTCGGCTGGGCGTCTGTGGAGAGCCGGGACTCCAGGGCATGGCGCGGCGCTTGCTGAACAGCCTGCATAGCAACGAGGAGCACTTCGCTCCTTTCTGGGAGGTTCATCATGTCGTTCATTCTCTTTCTCCTGTTTGGCCTCGTCGTCGGTGCTCTGGCGCGCCTCATCGTCCCTGGACGTGAGCCGGGCGGGTGGGTCGTCTCGATGATCATCGGCGTTGTCGGCTCCTTCATCGGCGGGCTGCTCGGCCGCATGTTGTTCATGTACCGTGAGGGTGAGCCGGCTGGCTTCTTCATGTCGCTCATCGGCGCCATCGTGCTGACCGCCGGCTATCAGGCGATCGCGCGGCGCCGTACGGTGGTATGAGCGGGCCGAGCGATCCTCTCTTGAGGCGCCACGCCCGATACCGGCCCATGGCGCTGCATGAAGGAGCCCTCGATCCGCCGCCGCGATCTGTAACGTCCGGGAGCACCTCGGGCCGAGAGCAGGAGGCGCGGAGGAGGCGCCGCGACCCGTGAGCGCGATCTCGGCTCAGGCGGCGCGGCGCGCTCCCCTCTCGCTCGGCAGGCTGGAGGGGGCCCTGCTCGTCGCACGGCCCACCCCCCAGGGTCGTACGACGAGCAGGGCCTTCGGCGGCCTGTGGCGGCCTGCGGCGCGGACTCCGGCGCCGGCACCGCATTTCCGCCGGCGCCGCGCCCGCTCGCCGGGTAACGCTTGACGCCGCAGGAGGCTTTGGGCTTGCTAGCGGGCTCCGCGCTTTTGCCCAAGGTCCTGGCCATGTCGTTCTCGATCCTGCCCCCGCCGATCACGCCCCTCGCCGCGATCCTGCCGTCCGAGCCGCTGCTGCTCATGGGCGCCGGTCCGGTGCCCATCCCGCAGGCGGTGGCCCAGGCGAACGGGGTCATCATCAATCACCTCGGCCCCACCATGGACCGCGTCATCCAGAACGTGAAGTACATGGCGGCCTATGCGTTCCAGACGCGCAGCGACAAGATCCTCGGCCTCGCCGGGCCCGCGTCCGCGGCGATGGAGATGGCCGTGGCGAACCTGTGCTGGCCCGGGCGCAAGGTGCTTTGCCTGAAGGTGGGGACGTTCAGCGGGCGCCTCGGCGAGATGGCGCTCGGCGTGGGCGCCGATGTCACCTTCCTCGAGGGGCCGCCCGGGCGGCCCGTGTCGCTCGCGGACGTGCGTGAGGCGATGAAGAAGCAGCGCTACGACGTGGTCACGATGGCGCACGGCGAGACGTCCTGCGGCGTCCGCATGGTCGAGATGCCGGAGATCTGCAAGCTCGCGAAGACGCAGGGCGCCCTCACGATCGTCGACGCGGTGGTCACGCTCACGGCCATGCCGGTGCACATGGACGAGTGGGGCATCGACGTCGGCATCGTCGGCGGGCAGAAGGCGCTGTCGTCGATCCCGGGCGTCTCGGCCTGCGCGTTCTCGCAGGACGCGTGGAAGGTCGTCGAGGAGCGCCCCCTGCCGCGCCCGCACTGGTGCTACGACGCGACGCGCGCGCAGCGGTTCTGGGGCTACCAGCAGTACCACTACACGGCGCCGGTGCCCGGCGTGCTCGCGCTGCACGAGGCGCTGCGCCTCGTCTGCGAGGAGACGCTCGAGCGGCGGTTCCGTCGCCACGAGATGAGCTCTCTGGCCATGCAGGCGGGCCTCGAGGCCATGGGGCTCGAGCTGTTCGCGTCGAAGGACGTGCGCCTCAACAGCGTGCTCGCCATCAAGCTGCCGTCCGGCGTCGATAGCGCGCGGATCCGCGAGTACATGACCAAGGCCTTCCGCGTCGAGATCTCGGGCGCCTTCGGCCTCAACATCGTGCGTGTGGGCCAGATGGGCGAGCAGTGCCGCTCGCACAACCTGTTCAAGACGCTCTACGCGATGGGCATGAGCTTCCAGCGAGAGGGCGTGAAGCTCGACGTCGCCAAGGGAATGGCCGCGCTCGAGCAGGGTCTGGCGGGCGATCGCGATTACTTCGTGGACTAGCTCTGCCCCACGGTGGCCCGGTCCGGGATGGCCGGACCTCCGCGCCGCCTCGCGGCGGCAAGGGCTTGCTCGCGGCGCTTGCCGGCGTCGATCCGGCTCCGATGCGCGTCGAGCAGATCGCTGCGCGTCAGGATCCCGAGGACCTTGCGTGGGGCCTGCCTGGACACGACAGGGAGCCTCCCCACCCCCTCGGTGACCATGTGATCGGCGGCTTCGCGCAAGGAGCTGTCCTCGAACACCACGGCGGGCGGCCGCCGGACCAGGTGGCGGATCGAGATGGTACCGGCCTGCTCGGTGAGCACGTCGCGCTGGGTGACCACGCCGACGAGCTCCCCCCGATCGTCCACGACCGGGAAGCCCTGGTGGCGCGAGCCCGCCGCCTGCGACAGCAGAAAGGCGCGGGCCGTCTCGACCGTATCGTCGGCGGCGAGCGTCACGGCGGGGCGCGAGGCGGCCTCGCCGGCGGTGATCTGCGCCAGGTGATCGGCCGCGTACTCGACCGTCACGCGCGCGCCGCGGCGGGCGATCTTCTCCGTCATGATGGAGTGCCGCATCAGCAGGCTGGAGACGAGGAAGGCCGCGCTGCAGCCGCCGAGCAGCGGCAGCAGCCCCATCGGCTGCCGGGTCGTCTCGAAGGCGAAGACGACGGACGCGAGGAGCGCCCGGGACGCGCCCGCGAAGATCGCCGCCATCCCGACGAGCCCGGCGACGCGCGCGTCCACGCCGAGCCCGGGGAGGAGCGCGCTCGCGGCCAGGCCGAGGATCGCGCCGAGCCCGCCGCCGACGGTGAAGAGCGGCGCGAGCGTCCCGCCCGAGGTGCCGCTGCCGAGCGCGATCGACCAGGAGATGAACTTCATCAGCGAGAGCGACACGAGCGCGGCGAGCGCCAGGCGGCCGCTCAGGATGTCGTCGATGTTGCTGTACCCGACCCCGAGCGTCCGCGGCGCGAAGTAACCCACGACGCCGATCGCGACGGCGCCGATCGCCGGCCACCACATCCAGTGGAGCGGCAGCCGCTCGAACGCCTCCTCGATCGCGTAGATCGCGCGGGTGGCGCCCATCGCCGCGAGGCCGAGGACCGCGCCGAGCACGATGTAGAAGGCGAGCGCGGGGCCGGTCGAGGGCGCCACGGACGCCATCTCGAACGCGGGCGCGGTGTGGCCCGCGCAGAGGCGCGCCGCGGTCGCCGTGGTCGCGGCGAGGGCGACGGGGATCACCGAGCGCGGGCGGTACTCGAAGAGCAGGAGCTCGATCGCGAGCAGCACGGCCGCCACCGGGCTGCCGAAGGTCGCCGACATGCCCGCCGCCGCGCCCGCGGCGAGCAGCGTCTTGCGCTCGTCCGCGGTGATCCGGAGCAGCTGCCCGACCAGCGAGCCGAGCGCGCCGCCGGTGGCGATGATGGGGCCCTCCGCGCCGAACGGACCGCCGGTGCCGATGGCGATCGCCGCGGAGAGCGGCTTGAGCAGCGTTATCCGCGGCGGGATGCGGCTCTGGTTGAACAGCACCTGCTCCATCGCCTCCGGGATCCCGTGGCCGCGGATCGCCTGCGAGCCGTAGCGGGCCATCACGCCGACGACGAGCGCGCCGAGGATCGGCACCACGAGCACGAGGAGGCCGAGGTGGTGCTCGGCGGGCGACGCGGGGGCGGCGGACAGCCGGCCGAAGAAGGCGAGGTTCGTGATGACGGCGATGAGCGTGGTGAGCAGCTCCGCCGCGAGGAAGGCCACGCCGCCGAGCGCGATCGCGAGGCCGCTGACGAGGACGACCCGCCGGTCGACGGCGGCGCTGGGGGCGGGGACGCGGAGGTCCTCGAGGGTCGGGCCCATCGAGGGGGCGACCGGGATGCTCTCGGTGACTGGTGGGGGTGGGGCGTTCAATCTGGACAATTCAGCTCTCCTCGCGGTCTGTCGCTTCGGGTTCGGCTCCGGCGGGGGTCTCCTCGCCTTCGAAGAACAGCGGGGGGGCCTCGTCGCCGGCGCCGAGCGCCCGGGCGAGGGTGGCGAGGCTCTGCGCGAGCGCGCTGCGCTCGTCGGCGGGCAGGCGGTCGACGGCGGTGACGAGCTCGGCCTGCGCGGTGCGGGGCGCGCGGCGGAGCAGCGCGCGGCCGGCAGCGGTGAGCGAGATCTCGGTCCGGCGCGCGTCCTCAGGCGAGGCGCGCCGGGTGACCAGCCCTCGCTCGGCCAGGCGCGTCACCACGACCGACACCGAGCTCTGGTGCGTCAGCGTGCGCTGCGCGAGCTCGGCGATCGAGGAGGCGGCCGCCTGATCGAGCTGCTGCAGCACGAACAGCTGCGCGCTGCTCAGGCCGAGCTGCCGCTCGCACGCGCGCGACGAGACGCGCAGGCGCTGTACGATCGCGCGGATCGCATCCATGACCCGCTGCGCGTCGGGCCCGCCGGGGGCCTGCCGCGCGGGGCTCTTCCGGCGCGCCATCGAGGATGCATGGGCTCCCATATAATTGCGCGGGAACCTACGCCGCTCGCCGGTCAAGCGCAAGCAGTCTGCGGACCTCCGAGGGGCAGGGGCGGATCGAGGCGGGCCGTCCTCGACGGGGTGGTCGCGGGCGGCGGTGGATGGCGGCGGGGCGCCGGTGCGGCGTCCGGCGCGCGGCGCGCGGGCCCGGAGGCAGCGCGCCGGGCGGACCGTGCGGGCGACGCTACGCGGGGCGTCGCCTGCGCGGGCGATCCAGGCTAAGAACCGGCCCTCCCATGACCTTCCAAGACCTCATTCTCACCCTGCAGAAGTTCTGGGCCGATCGCGGCTGCCTCATCGTGCAGCCGTACAACTCGGAGGTCGGCGCCGGCACCTTCAACCCGGCGACGTTCCTTCGCGCGCTCGGCCCCGAGCCCTGGAATGTGGCCTTCGTCGAGCCTTCCCGGCGGCCCGCGGACGGTCGTTACGGGGAGAACCCGAACCGTATGCAGCAGTTTCACCAGTTCCAGGTGATCCTCAAGCCGAGCCCGATCGACATCCAGGACCTCTACCTGGAGTCGCTGCGGGCGATCGGCACGAACCCGCTCGATCACGACGTCCGGTTCCTCGAGGACGACTGGGAGTCGCCGACGCTCGGGGCGTGGGGGCTCGGCTGGCAGGTGTGGATCGACGGGCTCGAGATCTCGCAGTTCACCTACTTCCAGCAGATCGGCGGGATCGACTGCCGCCCCGTGTCCGGCGAGCTCACCTACGGGCTCGAGCGGATCGCGATGTACCTGCAGGACAAGGACAGCATCTACGACGTCGTCTACTCGGACAGGGGCGGGAAGATCGTGCGCTACGGGGACATCTACCAGCGCGCCGAGTGGGAGTGGTCGACCTACAACTTCGAGGAGGCCGACATCGCCGAGCACTTCGCGGCGTTCGACGTCTGCGAGGCCGAGGTGAAGCGGCTCCTGTACCGGGGCGCGGATCCGGCGGCGAAGGGGGCGGCGATCGATCCGAAGAAGGCGCTGGTGCTCCCGGCCTACGATTTCGTCGTGAAGGCGGCCCACCGCTTCAACGTCCTCGACGCGCGGGGCGCGATCAGCGTCACCGAGCGGCAGCGCTTCATCGGCCGTGTCCGCGCGCTCGCGCGGGCGGTCGCCGAGACGTACGTCGCGCAGCGCGAGGCGCTCGGTTATCCGCTCCTCGGCGAGCCGCAGGCGAAGGCGGCGGAGTAGCGCGCAGCCGAGGCGGCGGGCAGCGCGCCGTCGCCTCGGCCGGGCTGCGCGTCGCGCAGCCTCAGCCGGGCGGGGTGTCCGGGATGAAGTCGCGGCGGGTGCAGATCGCGACGACCGGCAGCCCCGCGGCGCGGATCGCCTCCGCGCCGCCCTCGAGGCGGTCGACCAGGGCGATCACGCCGACCACGGAGGCGCCCGCGGTGCGGAGCTTCTCGACCGCCTTCAGCGTCGAGCCGCCCGTCGTGATCACGTCCTCGAGGATCGCGACGGGCATCCCGGGCACGAGGCCACGATCGCCCTCGACGAGGCGCCGCGAGCCGTGGTCCTTGACCTCCTTGCGCACGTAGAGCGCGGGGAGGGGGCGGCCTCGCAGGAAGCTCGTGAGCGACACAGCGCTCGCGAGGGGGCACCCTCCGAGCTCGACGCCGGCGACGGCCTCGCACCGCGGGAGCGCGCCGAGCGCCTCGAACATGAGCGAGCCGACGAGGGCGTGGCCCTCGGCGGTCAGCACCGACTGCTTGCAGTCGATGAAGAAGTCGCTCTCCCGGCCGGACGCGAGGACGACGCGCTTCTGCTCGAACGAGCGCTCGCGCAGCAGCGCGACGAGCCGCTCCCGCTCCGAGGCGTCGGCGGCGCTCACCGGCCGCCCCGCTTGCGCAGCGAGGCCTTCGCGGCCCCCTTCCGGAGCGCGGGGACCACGGGCGGCGGCGGCCCGCCGGCGCCCTCGGACGCCTCGGGCTCGTCACCCTCGCCGGCGGCCGAGGCCGACAGATCGGCCTCCTCGTCGTCGTGAACGGCCGCGAGGCGCGGCTCCGGCGCAGGAGCGGGCCTCGCCTCGACGACCGGGCGCGCCGCCGGCGCGGGGCGCGCGGGGGCAGGCGCGGCGCGCGGCGCAGGCCGGGCGGGCGGCGCAGGCGCGCGCTGCTCCGCCAGCGCACGCGCCGGCCGCGCCGCCGCGGCGCGCGGCGCAGGTACAGCGGCGGCGGTCCGCGCCGGGGCGGGGGCAGGGACCGCGGCGAGCGGCGCGCCGGTGGTGACGTTGCCGCGCACCAGCGCGCCCGCGTGGATGCCGATCTGCGGCGCGCCGAGGTCGCCGACGACGCGCGCGCCGGGCTCGAGGATCACGGCCTCGTCGCCGGAGATGTTCCCGGCGACGGCGCCGCGGACGACGACGCGCCGCCCGCGGACGTCGCTCTGGATGAGCGCGCCCTCGCCGATGGTCACGTCGCCGGTCATGACGACGCTCCCCTCGACGCGGCCGAGGATCTCGAGATCCCCGTCGCCCTGCACGTTGCCGCGGATGGCCGTCGTCGGCCCGATCGAGGACTGGGCGGCCATCGGCTACACGTCCATGTCGACGTTGCCCTTGAACGAGGCTCCGTCCGCGATGGTCAGCCGCGACGCCTTCACGTCGCCGACGAGGCGACCGCCAGCGAGGAGATCGACGCGATCGGCCGCCGTGACGTTGCCGGTCACGTTGCCGCCCACCTGGAGCGACGCCGCCCCGATGTCCGCTTCGATCAGCGCCCCTGCGTCGATGGTGAGAGGCCCCTCGACGGTGAGCTTTCCGCGCACCGTCCCGGCGACGATCACCTCCTCGTCGGAGGTGATCTCGCCCTCGATCGTGAGCCCGTTTCCGATGATCGTACCCGCCACGTTCGTGCTCCTCGCCGCGCCCTCGCGGCGCGATTCTTCGTCCGTCAACGCGCGCTACCGCCCTGCCGGTTCACGCCGCGGGGCCTGCCCGCGCCCGCCGGTCGTCCGCTCCGAGAGCTCGGCCGGGAGGTCGAACTCCGCCTCGATGCGGCCGGCGAACGCCGCGCCTTCCTCGAGGATCACCTCGCTGCCGCCCACGTTTCCGGCGTACTGCGCGGTCGCCCGGATCGTGACGGGGCCGCGCGACGCGACGTCCCCCGTGAGCTGGCCGGACACGACGAGCGAGCTCGCCTCGACGTCTCCGGTGACCGTCGCTCCGTCCTCGATCTCGAGGTCGCCAGCCAGCTGGATGTTCCCCTCGACGCTCCCCTCGACCCGGAGCGAGCCGTCGCCATGGACGCGCCCGCGGATGCGGGCGCCCCGTCCGATGAGCGATTCGGCAGCGTCCGATTCGCTGCGCGTCGTTGTCGAACCTCGGGCCATTCTCGTCTCCTGTGCGCGGGAGGGAGCCGCGCGAGCCGGGGCGCGCACCAGACGCCCGGCTCGTCCGCTGGAGCTGGGCGAACTGGATCACCCGGCCCCGCGGCGGCGCGGACGCTACTCCAAGCGGCTGCGCCTCGCAACCGGCGGGCGGCCTCGGTGGCGGGGGCGCTCCATGGACTGACTGCAGCGGAGCCCTCGGGGGGAGGGGGCGTCGCGCGGGGGGGCGAGGGGGGCCCTCCCACGAACTCGCGCCTTTTGGTGGCAATGGCCGGCTGTACGGAGGTGCCGAGTCCATGAGGCGTCGCTGCGATGCGGGCCGGCGCTCGGGTTCGTGGGGCCCTCCCCCTCGCCCCCCCCCCCGCGCGACGCCCCCTCCCCCCGAGGGCTCTCTCCAGCGGGAAACGCGGAAGGGGAGCGCGGGGGGGCGAGGGGGAGGGAACGGGGAACGATGCGCGGCGACGGAGCTTGCGAGCGCGCGGGGGTGGGCGCTTCCTGCGGGGCTGGCTCGGGTGATACGGTCTCTCTCGACTGGGCTTTCCTTGCTCGCGACGCCTGCTGTGGCCCTGACGGCGAACCGACTCGGATGGCTCGGCGCGCGTCGCCCGTGAGGCGAGCGCAGACCAAACCAACCCGGGGGTTCCTCATGCGGAAGATAGCTATCGTGGGGTCTGGACAGGCCGGCCTGCTCGCGGCGCACGCCCTGGTGAAGGCCGGCTACGAGGTGACGCTCTACTCGGATCGCACGCCCGAGCAGTGGCTCAACGACTCGAAACCGACCGGCACCGCGGCGCGGTTCGACGTCGCGCTCGCGTTCGAGCGCGAGCTCGGCCTGGCCTTCTGGGAGGACGCCGCGCCCCGAGGCCACGGCGCCCAGGTGACCGCGTCTGCCACCCCGGGCAACCGCCTCCTGACGCTGGCGGGCCGCCTCGAGCAGCACTTCTTCGCGATCGATCTCCGGCTCCAGAGCCACCGGTGGATGCTCGAGCTCGAGCGGCGGGGCGGCAAGATCGTGATCGAGCCCGTCACGATCGCGCGGCTCGACGCGATCGCCGCCGAGAACGATCTCACCGTCGTCGCTGCTGGACGGGGCGATCTGTGCAACCTGTTCGAGCGAGACGCCGCGCGCAGCGTCCACTCGGAGGCGCAGCGCAACGTCGTCATGATGTGCGTGACCGGCCCGAAGCTCGGGTTCGACGGCATCCCGATGCTCCCGGTCAAGTTCAACCTGTTCGCGGGCATCGGGGAGGCGTTCTGGGTGCCCTACCACCACAAGGACGTGGGACCGAGCTGGAACTGTCTCGTCGAGGCGGTGCCCGGAGGGCCGCTCGACAGGTTCCAGGGCGCGAAGTCAGGCGAGGAGATCATCGCGATCGCGAAGGGGCTGGTGAAGGAGCTCATCCCCTGGGACTACGAGTGGTTCAGGGGAGCCGAGCTGTCGGACAAGCACGGATGGCAGAACGGGCGGGTCGTCCCCGCGGTGCGCAAGCCCGTCGGACGGCTGCCCTCCGGCCGGATCGTGACGCCGCTGGGCGACACGGCGATGTCGATCGATCCGATCGGCGGCCAGGGCGCCAACAACGGCAACAAGATGGCGCGCAACCTGGTCGAGTGCATCGTGCAGCACGGCGAGCGCCCCTTCGACGCCGAATGGATGACGCGCACCTTCGATCGCTTCTACGCGCGGCACGGCGGGCCCACCGACCGGTTCAACAACATCCTGCTCGCCGGGGTTTCGCCCGCGATGGCCCACCTCCTCATGGCGCAATACGGCAGCGACGGGCGGGCGGACAACACGAGCGGGCAGCAGGCGCTCGCCAACGCCTTCGTGAACAACTTCAACGATCCGGCGCGGCTGACGGCGGTCCTCGAGGACGTCGGGCGGGTGCGCGCGTTCATCCGGCAGACGACCGGGAGGCCCTGGCCCCTCGCGCTCGCCGCAGGGGGCGTTGGCGTCGGCATCGCGCAGGTGCGGCAGCGCATCGGGCTCCCGCCGGGGCATCCGGAGGAGCTCGCCACGGTTCTACGTGGTCGCGGAGATGGCTCCGCGATGGCTACTCCAGGACGGGGTGGTACCGCCCGCTCGGCGTGACGATGACGGCGGTCCGCGCCTCGGTCGAGCAGCGGGAGCTCAGTGGTTCCCGAAGGGCCTGCTGAACCAGACGTTCGCGATCGAGCCGAGCCGCTCGGCGACGAGCGCCGCCGTCGCCGTGTCTCCCGGCAGCACGAAGACACGGAGGCCGGCGATCGAGGCATCGGGCGCCCATGCGTGCAACGCCGAGCCGACCGCCGGCTCTTTCCTGAGCGCCTCGAGCGCTTGCTGCGCGAGCTCTCTCTGCTTCCGCGTGTGACAGCCGGGACGCAGCTCGACCGGGACGCGCCTTGGAACCGGGATCTGGGCCTGGATCGATGCCCAATCCTGGAAGTCCGGCTCGAAGACGACGACGATCGACCGTCGCTGCCGCTCGGGCACCACCCCGATGAACGACGGGTGCTTCGAGAGCAAATCGTGCAGCGGCTGGTAGTCGGTCACGCGGAGCTCTGGCCATGCCATCTCGCCGACCGGGCTCGTGCTGCCGGGCGCCTGAACCTCCGGCTCGCAGTAGGGCTGCAGGTTCACGCCGACCGCGTGGTCCCCGGTGATCTTGTGCTGCGCGCGCTGGATCGTCTCGAGGGTGACCGGGCTGAAGGCCGCTCGATCAACGGCGGGAGGGACATCGCTCGATCGACGTGCCGCCGGGGCGGTCTCCGGCCTCGAGGACGACGGCGCGGCCGACGTCGAGGCCGGGGCTCCCTGTGGTTTCGCGCCGGTGGTCGCTGCATCGCCGCCGCTCCCCGGTGTACGAGCGTTGCACCCGGCCACGAGGAGGAGGGAAGCGGCGAGCGGTCGGGACGCGGCGAGGCTCCAATCAAAACGCAACGGTGACTCCTAGCTGAGATTCGATGTCACCGACCGAATGAAACCAGGTCTGGTCGAAGGGGGCCACCACGAACCCGGCGATGTGCATCCCGACGATCGCAGCGTTCCCGGAGCCGACGGGGATGGGCGAGATATCGTAGTGCATCAAGGACTGATGGCCCCCAACGGATATGACACGGTCGCCGACCTGCGCCGCGTAGCGCTCGTGCGAACCATGCTGGTGGCGCTGGTTGGGCTGGCAGCCGGCTACCGCGGCGCCATCAATGGATGGGAGGTCGGTGGCCTCGGGTATCCAATGGAGCAGCAGGAGGGGTGGGAAGTCGCGGAGAGTGACCGAACATTCGCGAGACGCAGCTTCATCGCCGAGGAGCGCGTTTCGTCATCGTAGCGCTCGCGGCGCGCGCCCTCGGCGCAGGCGCGGTCTCCCCGCCGCTCCCGCCCGCGCCGCGCCCAGGCCGAAGACCCGCGCCGCAGCCCTCGCAGGCGCTCCCGAAGCGGCCAGCGCGCGCGCCGATGAGAACCTGGGCGGCTCGCCGACTTCGTGCGGTGCCTGGCGCGGGGCGCGGAGCAGGTCAACCTGGTCTTCCCGGAGGAGAGCCCGGCCCTGGCGGCGCGCGACCGGCTGGGCGAGGCGCTCCTGCCGGAATGACGGAGGGGTTGCGGCGGAGCCGCAGCGCTAGCGCGCCGCGTTCTCGATCCGGCGCGGCGTCAGACCGGCGCGCCTGTCGGCTCGACCGGCGCAGGCTCGGGCGGCGCCGGCTCGTCGGGCGCGGCGGCGCTGCCGCGGCGCTTCGGGCGGAGCCGCCGCAGGGCGCCGCGGAACGAGGTGGCGCTGAAGCGGCGCTTGACCTCGTGCATGTCCCAGCAGGCGTTGACGCCGGCGGCGCGCGCCTCGTTCCCGAGCAGCGTGGCGTACGTCACGATGGAGTTGCGGAGCACCATCGACTCTTCCCGGTTGCGCAACCCGAGGATGCCGAGCAGGTCGCGCCCGCTCACCTCGTCGAGCAGCGCGCTGCCTTCGCGCAGGAAATCCTCGGTGAGGCCGACGGGCGCAAGGCGGGCCTGGTGCTGCTGGGCGAGCCGGAGCAACATGGCGAGATCGCTTGTCTCCTCGGTGAGCGTGCCGCTCGTGTTCACGTCGGCGAACTGCTCGGCGACGTCCGGCTCGAACGCGAACGCCTGGTCGGCGAACGCCTTGAGGCGCGCGCGCCAGGGCCGGCTCGCCTTGATCACCTGGTCGATGGGCCGCAGCTGATAGGCGCCGGTGCGCTTGCCCTCGCCGAACCAGAGGTCCGCCGTGTCGAGGAGCTGGATGGCGCCGCGGAGAGCGCGCGACGCTCGGGGCCATAGGCCTTGCTCGCGAGCTGCGCCTGGTGCTGGGTACAGACCGGGAGCCTGTTACCTAGGCTCCCGGTCAGATCTGTCACCTAGGGTCCCGGTCAACTTTGTAACCCAGGCCCCCGGTCTGTACCCGCCGCAAGCACACGGTCTCCCTCGACGTCGTGTCCGCCTCGCGCCCGCCGAGAATCCATGTCACAGGCGAGCGGGAGAGGGCCACCCGTGCGCCACGCTACTGCGTGATCTCTCGGGGCGGCGCCGCCGCCGAGGTTCCGAACGCGTAGGACACGCCCAGTTCGGCGCGGAAGGGGACGAGCGGGGGCGGCTCGAGGCCGTGGGTGGAGCGATAGCCCGCGCGCAGCCCGAGCTCGACGCTCGAGCCGATCGACAACCCGAACGCGAGGCTCGCGTCGAGGTAGCCCCCCGTGGGCGCGTAAAAGCCGTCGCGAATGCCCTCGTAGGTCGCGCGCGCGCGACCGCTCGCCGCGATGTACGTGCTCAGGATCGCCGTGTACTCCACCTCCAGCGCGATGAACCAGCCGCGCTGGAAATACCCGCCTGCGAGCCCGGGGTGCGCGCCCACGCTCACGAACCGAAACGTCTGGTTGTCGCCCGTCTGCACCGGCAGCCCCAGGCGCCCGGCGAGCCCCCAGCCGCCGTGCTGCAAGAGCGTCGCGCGCGCCGCCGGCTCCAGGCGGAAGGAGTCGAGCGCCGGCACGAGGAAGACCGGCAGCGTCAGCCCGATCTCGAGGTCGAGGCGGCGCACGAGCCGTTCCACCGGAATCGCCCGCCCGTAGGCGAGCTCCAGAGCGGGCGCGGAGTTCCATCCGAGATTGACGTGCGTCGCGTTCTCTCGCTCCCCTTGATACCCGCTGATGGGCGCGGCCGACGCGACCGCGGAGACCGCCGTCGCGGCGATCGCCGTGGCGAGGGCGACGGCCCTCATCTCGCCCCCTCGTATGCGCCGAGATGGGCGCGCAGGACCTCCATGACACGATCGGGGTGCTTGTTCACCCAGCCGTGGTCTTCGCCTTCGATGCGGACGAGCTCGACGTCGCAAAAAAGAGGGGCGTGGCGGCTCTCCTGTTGCTCGAACCCGATGACGGTGTTGATCGTCGTTCCGATCAGGGTCACCGGCTTGCAGAAGCGGTCGAGGCCGGAAGAGAAATCGAAGTCCCACTCTCCGTCCGTCTTCGCCGAGCTCTGCAGGTCCCGCATCGCGCGCGCGCCCAGGCGGAAGGCCTTGAAGTTGTCGGGGTCGTCCGGGTCTTCGTAATACCCTGGCTGCGACCAGCCCTGTCCCAGCGAGAGGAGGAAGTCTGCGCGCGCGTCTCCGTCGGGGCTCATGGCCCATTCCGACCAACCGAGATCGTTCAGCCCCTCGGCGGTGAGGCCGAACGTGAAGAGCTCGGTCTCGTTCGCGATCGCCGCGTTCAGGAAGCCCGGCTCGCTGAGGACGGCCTCTCCGACGCGGTCGGGGTGCCTCTGGATATAGAGGGCCGCGTACATGGCGCCCCACGAATGCCCGAACAGCGTGACCGGCGCGTCGGGGGAGAAGTGCTGGACGAGCTCGTGGAGATCCGCCGCGTACGTCTCGGCGGTGAAGTCCGATGAAGGGACGCGCTCCGAGAGACCGGTGCCTCGCTGATCCCAGTGGACGACGAAGTACCGCTCGGAGAGCGCGCCGAGGCCGAGCATGCCGCGCATGTCGCCGCCGGGGCCGCCGTGCAGCGTGATGAGGGTGGGGTTCTCCGGATCCCCTTGCGTGCGAAGGTGAATGAGGGCGCCGTCGCGGAGGGTGAAGCGAGGTAGCGTGTCGTCCTCCGCGACCGTCCTCGGGACGAGGTTTCCAGGCGCGTCCGGATCCAGGCAGCCCGAGGCGAGCACGAGGCACGCGAGGCAAGCGAGACAAGAGCGGCGGGCGAAGGAGCGCATGACCGAAGCGTACGAACCCGGGCCGCCCCCGGCATTGTGCCGCCGCGCCAATCGATTGTCCGGCGGCGCCCTCGGCTACGCCACGGAGCGCCCGCGGAGCTGGCCCGGCGTGCTCCCCGTCCACCGCCGGAAGGCCTTGTAGAACGCGCTCACATCGGAGAAGCCCACCAGCGAGCCGATCTCCGCGAGCCCGATGGCGGGATCCTCCAGGTAGCGCAGCGCGAGCTCTTCGCGGGTCTTCTCGACGAGCGCTCGGAAGGGAAAACCGTCCTCCGAGAGGCGTCGTTGCAGCGTGCGCGCGCTCAGCCCGAGCCGCTTCGCCACCGTCGCCAGCTTGGGAGCACCGCCGTGCAGCTCGAGGGCGAGCGCGTGCCGCGCGCGCTCCACGAGGCTCGCGTGGGCGGGCGGGAGCTTTTGCACGAGGAGGGCGGCGTGGCGCTCGAGGACGGCACAGAGCTCGGGGGCGGCCCCTTTCATCGGCGTCGCGAGCGCCGCGCGCGGGAGGACGATCGCGTCGCCGGGCGCTCGAAATCGAACCGGGCAAGCGAAGATCCGGGTGTACGCCTCGAGCTCGGCGCAGCGCGGGTGACGGAACTGGATCGAGGAAGGCGACCACGGCGTGACGGCGAGCGCGCGGAAGCGAAGGACGATGTTCGCGAAGCCGAACTCGGTCGCGACCCGGTGCGGGGCCGCGCCGGGGACGTGCTCCCGGACGAGCCGGGCCTCCGTGCGATCGACGTGAAGGACATGGCGCACGGCCGTGCTGATGACGGCGAAGTGCCGCGAGAACCTCTGGAAGGCGTCGCCCACCGTGTCGCTCGACGCGACGACGTAGTCCATCACATCCCAGTGACCGATCGAGAGCGCCTCCGCGGCGCGGAGCCCGACGCCCGGATCGCCGGCCCTCTCGACGACATCGTCCCAGAGCGCGATCCACCGGCGATAGGAGAGCCGGAAGTCGGGGTTGCGCAGCTCCTCCGGCGTGAGCCCGTGCGCTCGGGCGAGCGAGCTCCCGTCGATCCCGGCAGCCTCCGCGGCCCCGAGCACGCTCCGCAGCGCCTTCACGCCGACGCTCAGCGTGCGCTCGCCCTCCGCCTTCACGAGCGGGTCGAGCCCCCGACGAGAGCTCACGAGGCGGGGCCTGCGCGACACTTTCACTGCCGCCCGCGGCGGCGCGCCAGGATCTTCTCCGCCGCGGTGAGCGGCCGCCCCTCGCGCGCCGCCTCGCGGTCTGCGGGCGCCGCGGTCTCGTGCGTGGCTCGCCCCGCCGCCGGCGCTGCGGCCGCTCCGCGCTGCTCCGGCCGCGCGGCTGCCTGGTCTGCCGGCCATCCCGCCTGCTCGGGCCCCGCGGATCCCGGGTGCGCGGGCCCCTCGGGCGGCGCCCTCCATCCCGCCTGCGCTGGCCTCCGCGTGGGCGCCGTCCACGCCGGCTGCGCTGCCGTCTGCCCCGGCTGCGTCGGCGCCCGCGCCGGCTCGCCCCCGCCGCGCCCGTCATCGCGCAGCGCCTGTCCCGCCTGCGCGCCCTCGCGCCGCTCGCGCCCCCGCTCCCGCGCCGACAGCAGCGCCCCCACGGTCGCGCCCGCGGCGGCCGGCTCCGCGGCGGCTCCCCACCGCGCCGCGCGGAGCCGCTCTCCCGCCCGCGCGAGCCACGCCGCCGCCGCTTCCGGCAGCGCGAGCCGCCGCGCCGCCACCGCGAGCAGCAGCGCGAGCGCGGCGAAGAACACCAGGCTCGGCGTCGCGTCCCGGTACGCGAACCGCTTCGAGGCCCGATCCTCGAAGATGCCCGCGAGCGTGTCGCGCCGCTTGCCCCCGGTGAACTCCGCGATCCGCCGGAGCAGCGACAGATCGCTGCCCGTCGGGCGCAGCTCCTCGCCGGCGGTCATCGCCGCCCCCGTGGTCCCGACCGCCTCCCCCGTGAGCTCGTCCCGGGCCACCGCCACGTAGGTCCCCGGCCGCGACAGCGGCAGCTTCGCCGTGTACGCGCCCGCGCCCGTCGCCTCCAGCGGGAGCTCTCGCGAGAAGCCGTCGGGCCCCGCGACGTGCACGACCAGCCGGCGGAACGACTGCGCACGCCCGTCGTCGCCGATCACGCTCGCCCGCACCGACAGCTCGCCGCCCGACGCGTCCGCTTCCAGGCGCACGCGCGGATCCTCCTCCTTGCGCGTCACGTCGCGCGCGGCCTGCGCGATCATCCGCGCCGCGCCGGGCCAGCGCGTCCACGCGGCGCCCCAGCGGCCCTTGAGATCGCTCGTGAACGCGGCGGCCCGGCCGAGCCCCGCCGACCACACGGCGAGCACCGGATCGCCCTCCGGCCCGGACAGCAGCACCGTGGACCGGCTCTTGGCGACCGTCACCACGTAGCCCCCGAGCGGCGGCGCCTCGCCGAACGGCACGCCGGCGGTGATCGACGACGGCGCGCCCAGCGCGACGTGGAAAGGCTCCTCCACGATCGCGCTCTTCGCCGCCATGATCGTCTCCTGCGTGAACACCGCGGGCAGCCGCGTGGCGTCCTCGACGAGGTAGAAGCGGCCGCCGCCGATGCGCGACAGCGCCTCGAGCTCCGGCACGTCGCTGCCCTGGCCCAGCGCCACGACGCTCGTCGTCGTCCCGCGGCGCATCGCCGCCTCCACCATCGCGCGGCACGGCCCCATGTTCTCCGCGTCCGACCCGTCGGCGAAGAGCAGCACGTGCTTCAGGCTCGAGGTGTCCCGGTCGAGCGCCTGGTAGGCCGCCTCGAGGGTGATGTCGACGTAGATGCCGCCGCCGCCCGGGCCCACGGCGCGGATCGCCTTCTCGATCGCGGCGCCGTCCGCGACCGGCCCGAGCGGCACGCTCCACCGCACCGCCGTGTCGACGTGCGCGACGCCGATCCGATCGCCGGGGCCGAGCAGCGAGGCCGACCGGGCGGCGGCCTCGTTGGCGAGCTCGAGCTTCGTGTGGGCGCCGGCGGTCGCCGCCATCGACCCGGAGATGTCGATGCCGATCACCTCGGCCAGGCTCGCCCGCCGCCGCTCCTGCTTCAGGTCGAACGCGACGGGCGAGATCTCCTCGAGCGGCGTCCGCGCGTAGCCGCCCGGCCCCATGCTCCGATCGCCGCCCATCAGGAGGAGCCCGCCGCCGAGATCGCGGACGTAGCTCGCGAGCGCGTCGATCTGGCCTGGCGAGAGATCCGACGCGCGGATGTCGCTGAGCACCACGACGTCGTAGCCGGCGAGCTCCCCGAGATCGGCGGGGACGCGGCTCAGGCCGCCCTCGTCCACGCGGAACGCGCCGTCCGCGAGCGCCCGCGCGATGAACGCGCTCTGCCCGGCGTCGCCCTCCAGCACGAGGGCCGCCGCGGCCCCGCGGACGCGCAGGAACGCGCTCGCCGCGTTGTCCTCGGCGGCCTCGTCGAGCCTCGGATCCTTCGCGGTGATCTCGACGTCGTAGCGGTGCAGCCCGGGCCCCGGCGCCTTCTCCCGGATGCGCAGCACGTCTTCCCCCGCGGCGATCGAGGCCTCGGTGCGGGCGATGAGCTCGCCGTCGCGGCGGAGGCGGATCTCGACCTCGGCCGGCGACGGGGACGAGGTGACGAGCCGCAGATCGAGCGCCTCGCCCTCGTCGGCCCGCGCGGGCGCGCGGAGGGCGACCACGCGGACGTCGGGGACGAGCCGCTGCTCCAGCGGGATCACGTCGACCGGGAGGCCGGCGGCGACGGCGGCGGCGGCCGCGGCCATCGTGTCGCCGCGGGTCGCGACGCCGTCGCTGAGCAGCACGACGCGCGCCGCGGAGTCCGGCGGCACCTCGGCGAGCGCGCGCCGGATGCCGGCGGCGAGGTCCGTCCCGTCCCGGCCGAGCGCGACCCGCTGCGGGGCCGCGAGCTGCGAGCGCGGGCGCGGCGGATCCTCGGTCGCCGCGCCCGCGGCGAACGCGATGGTGGCGATCCGATCGTCCTCGCGCATGCCGAGCTCGGCGACGGAGAGCTCCTGCGCGACACGCCGGTCGGCGCTCGGTACGAGGTCGATCGAGCGGCTGCGATCGATTGCGACCAGGACGGTGAGCCGGTCGAGTGGCCGGCCAAGCTCTGGCCCGGCCACGGCCATGGCCGCGGCGAACGCGGCGAAGGGGGCGAGGGAGTCGCCGAGCCGCGAGCGCCACGCCCCCTGCCGGCGGGCGTGCGCCGAGGCGAGCGCGAGCGCGAGGTACCGGAGCGCGATGAACGACGTGGCGCCCAGCGCGAGCAGCGCGCCCCAGGGCCGCGCGAGCCGGAGATAGGCGTCCGGGAGCAGGCCGCACCAGACGAGGCCCACGTAGAGCGCCGGCAGCGCGCCTGCCACCATCCAGCCGAGCAGGATCGGGCGGCGGAGCGCGCCGCGCCGGAGGGCGAGGCGCAGCAGCGCGGCGAAGACGAGCGCGCCGGCGAGCGTGGCGGCGTAGGGGAGGGCGCGCAGCGCGGCCGCCGGGATCAGGGAAACCTCCGTTCGGTCCGCATGCGGGGGAGCCGCAGTAAATCATCTTTGCGCGGGCCCGGGGACGCCGCTTCGGCGGGTGTGGCCGAGTGCCCCATCGGCGACGCCGTGGGGCGTCTCTGTCGGTGTCGAGCGGGTTTCATGGGGCGCTCCGGCGCATCGGAGCACCTTTCCATGTTTGTCAGGGATGGCACGCAGTCTGCTTGAGCGCGGGTCATGGGCGCGGCGAGGCCGCGCAGTCGGCGCAGGAGAGATCATGTCGCGCATCGAGACCACGGACACCTGGAACGGCACGGGCGGCGGCGCGTGGGATCTCGACGAGGGCCTCGGCGAGCCCGCGCGCAGCGTGCACTGCCAGGAGGGGGATCTCATCGCGGGCAAGTACCGGCTGGTCCGCAGGATCGGGGAGGGGGCGATGGGCACGGTCTGGATCGCGACGCACGTGGCGCTCGGGTCGGAGGTCGCGATCAAGCTGATGCGGCCCGAGCTCCGGTCGCCGGAGCTCGCGGAGTACTTCGTCCGCGAGGCGCGCGCCGCCGGCCGGCTGAACCACGCGGAGGTCGTCCGGATCTTCGACCTCGGCGAGACCGCGGCGGGGGACCCTTACCTGGTGATGGAGCTCATCGAGGGCGAGTCGCTGCGGAGCGCGCTCTCGCGCGAGGCGGCGATGACGCCGGAGCGGGCGATCGCGCTGCTCCTCCCGGTCGCGGGCGCGATGCACGCGGTGCACGAGAAGGGGGTCGTCCACCGCGACCTCAAGCCGGACAACGTGATGCTGGTGCGCCGCGGCGGCGGCCGGCTCCAGCCGAAGATCGTCGATTTCGGCGTCGCGAAGATCGTCTCCGAGCGCGAGGCGAGCCAGGCGTCGGCGAGCTTCGAGGTCTTCGGCACCCCCGACTACATGCCGCCGGAGCAGGTGCTCGCCGTCCCTGACATCGATCGCCGCGCCGATATCTGGTCGCTCTGCGCGATGCTGTACGAGCTCCTGTCGGGCCGGCCCCCGTTCTCGTCAAGGAACGCGCTGGACGGCCTGCGGGCGGTGCTGCAGGACGCGGTGCCGTCGCTCGTCGACACGTGCGGCCTCGACGCGGATCTCTGGGCGATCGTGGAGCGCGGGCTGCGGAAGGAGCCGTCCTCGCGCTGGTCGAGCATGCGCGAGCTCGGCGAGGCGCTCGCCGCGTGGCTAAGGGCGCGGGGCGTCCTGGAGGACGCGCGCGGCGTATCGCTCCAGGGGGAGTGGCTTCCTTGCGAGGAGCCCTGTGTGCCTGCGGGCAATGGCTCGACGCCGCGCGTATCCTGGGTGGAGGAGCGGAGCCGGCCGAGCCGCCGGTGGTCGTCGCGCCGCCGGGTGTACCGGGTGCACCGGGGCCGGCCACACGGCGAGCAGACGGCCTGCCCTTGAGAGAGCCCCCTGAAGCGGTCGGCGTTCGCCTGGTGGCAGCGAGCGCGACGCGGGTCGAGCGGCGGGAGTGGCGGCGGTGTACGCTGGCGACAGGCCGCGCATGAACCTCGCCGAGAAGCTCGTCCGGTCCGCCACGCTCGCCGATCTCGACGAGCTGCCGCCCGGCTGGCGGGGCGAGATCATCGACGGCACGCTGTACGCCTTTCCGCGTCCCCGCTTCGTTCACGCGAACATCGAGGACCTGATCACGGCCGACCTCAAGAACCCCTACCAGCGGGGCAGGGGCGGTCCGGGAGGGTGGTGGATCCTCTCCGAGCCTGGCATCCAGATCGAGCGCGCGCCGGAGATATCGCCCGACGTCGCGGGCTGGCGCCGCGCGCGCATGCCCGCGCCGCCGCGGCCCGCGGAACCCATCTCCCTCGTTCCCGACTGGTGCTGCGAGATCCTCTCGCCGCGCACGGCGAGCTACGACAACCTCGTGAAGCGCCGCTTCTACGCCGAGATCGGCGTGCCTCACCTCTGGTACGTGGATCCCGTCCGGCGAACGTTGCTGGTCAGCCAGCTCGAGAACGGGCGGTGGGTCGAGCTGGGGCTGCATGGGCGAGACGAGAAGGTGCGCGCGGCGCCGTTCGAGGACGTCGAGATCGACCTGGCCGAGTGGTGGGAAGGGCTCGACGAGGACGAGAGCGACGCGCCCTGAGGCGTCAGCTCACCGAGGCGGACTGCGCTCGCCTCGTGGTCGAGCCGATCGGGCCATGGAGCCCGCCTGCGGCAGGTCAGGAGGGCGCGGCGACCGCCCTGGCTCGCTCCGCCCGGACCGCCGCGAGCCAGCGCGCCGCTCACGGCCTCCCGTCCGTCATGCGAGCGCGGGTCACCGCGAGGGCTGACCCGTGCGCAGCGGGCCACCTCGCGAGGTGGGCCAGAGCATGCAATTCGCCGCCGATCCCGGGATCGTGAAGACATCCATCCCATGCTCGAAGGTCTGCACGAAGACCTCGAGCTGCCCGTCTCCGTCGAGATCACCCACCGCCGGCGAGGCGGGCGCGCCGTTGCCGTTGCCGTTGCTGCCGGGGTTCGGCAGGGGCACGTCGTGCAGGACCGCGCCGTTCGCGCCGAGGATCACGAGGTTGCCGGAGTCGAGCACGTCGGGAGCGCCGTAGGTCGCCAGCAAGACCTCGGGTGATCCATCCTGGTTCAGGTCGGCCACGGTGGCCTCGGTCGCGAACAGGATCGATTTGCCGTGCATGTAGTCGTATCGCCACAGGAGCGACGCATCGGGGCCGAACGCATAGAGGTAGCCGTCGTTCATCGGCACGATGATCTCGGGCCGCGCGTCCCCCTGGATGTTCACCGTCGTCGGCGAGGGCACGCCGTTGGGCGGGTAATAACCGTCGATTTCGAGCGGCCTCTCGCCGCGCGGGAGCGTCTCCCACCCGGGCTTGCGCATCGCCGATCGGCTGCCGTCGCCGTGCGCGCCCTCGAGCACCATCACCGCATAAGCCTGCGTCTCGTAGGGCTCGTGCATCTCGACGTTCGGTACGCCGACGACCTCGTTCCGCCCGTCCCCGTCGAGATCGACCACGTTCGGCGGCGACGCGGTCCATTGCAGCCACTCGGCGGAGCTCGGGTGCGGCCACGTCCCGGCATGGAGATGATAATGCTCGCCCTCCACCTTCGGGTCCGCCCAGCGGATGAACTGGCCCCAGGTCAGCGGCTGGTCGGCGAACGCCTCGTCGCGATTCTTGAAATACGGCGCGGCGTCGACCGCCACGCCGTCGTGGTTGAACGCCTGGATGTGGTGGTTGTCGTAGGTGGCCAGGATCTCGAGCTCCGGGTCGTCGTCGATGTCGCCGATGCCGACGTTGAGCCCATAACACCCGAACCCGGAGTGCCCCATGCCGTTGCGATCGGCGTCGTTCCCCGGGCCGCTCTGGTTGTTGTACCGAGGCCAGGCCGCGAAGGCGGCGCCCCCGGGCGCGGGTCGATAGAGCGACCCATCCGCGCTGAAGACGAAGACCTGCGCGCCGCCGTCCTCGGTGCTCGCGGTCTGGGTCGTCGTCGCCACCACCTCGATGGTGCCGTCGCCGTCGAGATCCGCCGCGGCGAGCCCGCGCACCTCGGGGGCGCTGCCGGCCGTGGTGGTGTCCGCCGGCCACCCGGCCTTCAGCGCGAGCCCGTTGTTCCATTCGAATGCGAAGACCTGAGGACCGTTGCCATAAACGATGTCGATCGCCCCGTCGCCCTCGAGGTCGGCGACCACGTGCGGCGCGTAAACCCGGTCCTCCCCGGCCTCGGCGCGATCGATCTCCTTCCCGTTCGAGTCGAAGACGAAGAGCGCATAGTAAGCGGCGATGAGCTCGTTCCGACCGTCGCCGTCGAGGTCCATCACCACCGGCGACGCGTACCAGCTCGTCTGCCCGGGCAGGACCATCCGGTGCTCGGGCGCCTGCACCTCGCCGGCGCTCGTCCCCACCTCGCAGATCGGGTTGCGCGTGCCGCCCGTGCTGCCGCCGCTCGCGCCACCCCCGATCTCGCCCCCGGCGCATGCCGCCGCGAGCAGCGTGAGGAGCAACGCCGCGCTGCCGAGAGGCCACGCACCCAGGCCGGTGCGCGCGGCCCACGGCGAAGGGGGCGGGTGCTGAGGTCCGGTGGGGAATCCGCGACCGGAACGGCACGGGCGGCGCTGGGTAACCATGGGTCCTCCGGGGGATGCGCCCGCGGGCGACGCCCGCCGGTGGAAAAGGACAGGAGCCAAGCTCATCGAGATTACCAGGAACCTTCAAAGCCGTGGATACGGGAGTCCACCCGAGGGGAGCCTCACGGGGTCGCTGTGAGGGTGGTTGTCCAGAGCAGGGTGTGGTTCGTCGTTCGGGGTGCGTTCCGCCCCTCGAGCAGTGATTCGCGTGCATCGGCGAACTCGCCGAGCACATGGCGCTCCTGCAACCGCAGCGTGTTCACGACCGTATCGGCACGCGCGTGAAACTCACGACCGTATCGGCACGCGCGTGAAGTACCAGACGTCGAAGACCACGAAGCCGAGCGCCGCGAGCGCCAGCAACCAGGTCCACTCGACGTGGGCGTCCGGCTGTCCCGCCGCGCTGGAGACGGCGACCTCGCCGCCTCCCTCCGCGGCGAGCGGCCTCGGCGTGAGATCGCTCTCGGCGACGCTCGTGAGGTTCGCCGGCACGACGACGGACCCGGCCTGCGGTCCCTGCCAGGCGAGGCGGTAGAAGCCGGCGCGGGGCGTCTCCGCGACCACCGCGACGCCGGCGCGCTGCGCGACCTCGAGCCGCTCGCCCGCAGGGCCGATGGCCTGGAGGTCCCGCGCCGTCGCCGGGACGCTCACGCGCAGCGGCTCGCCGGTGCGCGCGGGGCCGGTGATGCCGTGGGCGCGGTGGGCGCGCGCCTGCTCGAGCAGGTTGCGCACGAAGAGCACGAACGACGCCTTGAGCGGCCAGTCGCTCTCGCCCACGTCGAAGCCGAGCAGCGTGCCGGTCCGCGAGGCGGTGGAGATGTCGGTCGCGATCGTGCCCTCCTGGGCGCGGATCAGCTCCTGCGTCGCCGCCTCCGGCTTGAGGGACGAGGCCACGCGGAGGTTCACGCCGTCCAGCGTGAGGAAGCGCAGCCGCGGATCCGCCGTGTCCCACGACGTGAGCGTGGGGCGCTCGAGCGTCTGCCCGACGAGCGTGCCGGCGCAGCGCCCGGGCGGCGGGTTCACGATCAGCAGATCGCCCCCCGGAGGATCGGGCGGGCACGCGCCGTCGATCACCACGAACGTGTCGGGATCGAGCCCGGGCTTCCCGAGCAGGTCCGCGAGCGCGCCCGAGGTCACGGAGGTCATCGGATCGGACGCGAGCGCCCGCTCGATCCAGACGGAGCCGCCGGAGGGCGCCCCCGGCTGCGCGCCCTGGGCGTCGCCGCCCTGGCCCTTGCCGGCCGACGCGAGGAACACCGGGAGCTTGTCGCCGGCCGGCACGCGCCCGTAGGCGACGTCGTCGAGCGGCATCGCGTCGCGCGGCGAGAGCTCGAAGACGAGCCCCTTGCGGTAGTCGCCGGGCGACGGGCGGAACGTGAGCACGACCGGGAGGCGCTCGCCCGGCTTGACCAGCACGCGCCGCGAGCCGAGCACGTCCGACGCGTTGTCCTGCCGCATCGTCACGTACACGTCGCGCGGCTGCGCCCCGAAGTTCGCGATCACGAGGAAGGCCTGCACCTCCTCGCGATGCTCCGATCGCTCGCCGTCCGCGCCGCTCGCGCCGCTCGCGCCGACCGCTGCGCTCCCGGAGCGCACGTCGACGCGGACGATGGCGGCGTTGTCGACCGGATCACCGACCGTGATGACCTCCACCGGCAGCGACGCGCCGCGCAGCGAGGCGGGGCGGGCGAGATTGCCGTCGGTGATCGCGACGACCCGGCGGGCGCCTCCGAGCTGGCGGAGCCGGTCGATCCCGAGCGCCACCGCGGCCTCGAGGTCGCCCTCGACGTCGCGCGCCGCGATGGGGTCGATCGCCGCCTTGAGCCGGACGAGATCGCGATCGAGCGCCGCGACGAGGCGCGCGTCGCGCCCCGCCTCGACGATCAGCGCGTCGCTGCCCGGGGCGAGGCCGGAGAGGAGGTCCCTGGCGAGCTGCTTCGCGAGCTCGACGCGCGTCGTCGCCTCGCCGGCCGGCCCTCGAGCGGCCGCGGACATCGAGGCGCTCGTGTCGAGGACGATCGCCACGTGATCGCCGGTGAGCTCGCGCCCGCGCGAGGCGGGGCGGGCGAGGGCGAGCGCGAGGAGGGCGAGCGCGAGCGCCTGCAGCACGAGCGGCAGCTGGGCGATGAGCTTCCTGAAGGGCGCGCGCGCCATGAGATCGCGCTGCGCGGCGGCCCAGAGCCACGTCGAGGGGACGCGCCGGCGGCTCCGCTTGATCTTGAGGATGTAGAGCAGGACGAGCGGGCCGAGCAGCGCGAGCAGCCACAGGCCGCCGGGCGAGAGCAGCGCGAGCGGGGCGCCCGCGGAGGCCTGTGCGAGCGGGGCGGCCACGTCAGTCGACGCTCCTCGCGACGAAGCGGCGGACGGCGCCCTCGAGCGGCTCGTCGCTCCGCGCTCGCACGTACGTCGCCCCGTGGCGGCGGGCGAACGCGCGCAGCGCCTCGCACAGGCCGGCGAAGCGGGCCGCGTAGGCGGCGAGGGCCGCGGCGTCCAGGGTCACGTCGACGAGCGCCCCCGTCTCGGCGTCCTCGAGCGTCAGGTCACCCTCGAAGCTCGGCTCGAGCTCGTCGGCGGCGACGACCTGGAGGGCGGCGACGTCGTGGCCGGCCTGCGCCGCGCGCCCGAGCGCGGCGGTGAGCGGGCCGGGGTCGAAGAAGTCGGAGACGACGCAGAGGAGGCCTGGCCGCGCGCTCTGCCGCACGACGGCGTCGATGGCGCGCGCGAGGTGCGTCCCGCCGGAGGCCCTCACGCCGTCGAGGGCGCGGAGGAGCGCGGCGAGCCCCGCGCGCCCGCGCACCGGCGCGTGCTCGCGGGCGATGCCGTCGCCCGCCACGAAGAGCTGCGCGCGCTCGGAGCGCGCGAGCGACATGTAGCCGATCGCGGCCGCGAGCCGGCGGGCCGCGTCGAGCTTCGTGGGCTCCCCGAAGTCGAGGGACGCCGACGCGTCGCACACGATGCGGGCGATGACGTCCTCCTCGGCGCGGAACAGCTTGAGCACCGGCTCCCCGGTGCGGGCGTAAGCGGCCCAGTCGATCCGCCGCATGTCGTCGCCGGGCGCGTACGCCCGGTGCTCCTTGAACTCGGCCGAGCCGCCGCGGCGCCGCGCGAGGTGCTCGCCGGCGCCGCCGGAGCGGGCGCGGATCTCGAGCCGCCGCTGGAGCACCTCGAGCTCGCGGACGAAGCTCGCGCCGAGGAGCGGCTCGGGGGACGAGGGCAGCATCGGAGAGCAGTAGACATCGGCGCGGGCGGGGGTGCCAGCGGGGTCGCGGAGCAGCGGCGGCCCGCGCTCGGCAGGGGCGCCGGCCGCGCCCGGCCCGTGGTCGCCGCGGTCGCTCCCCGGCGTCGAGACAGACCGCCACGGTGGGGCAGGGCACCCCGTTCGCGCTCGCCGTGGCTGACGGGCCCCCGCCTGCGGGCGCGCCGCTGCTCCGTGGCTCGCTTTATGCGAGCCAGCGCTGTGGTTCCGCTGTCCGTGCGCCGGCTCGGCCGGTGGAGCCGCCGAGCGCCCCGTACCGATGTGTCAGCCGAAAGGAGGCACCGTGAAGGCCCTGGTTTTCCACAAACCTTCGGACGTCCGCGTCGAGGACGTCCCGGATCCCCGGCTCGAAGAGCCCACCGACGTCATCGTGCGCGTCACCGCGACCGCGATCTGCGGCTCGGATCTGCACATCTACAACGGCTTCTTTCCCCAGGCGAAGCCCATGGTGCTCGGCCATGAGTTCATGGGCGTCGTCGAGGAGATCGGCCCGCAGGTCACGAAGCTGCGGAAGGGCGACAGGGTCGTTGTCCCGTTCCCCATCGCGTGCGGGCGTTGCTTCTTCTGTCAGGCGGAGCTCCCCGTCCATTGCGAGAGCTCCAACCCCAAGCACTACGGCCCCGAGGGCGGCACGCTCGAGGGCAAGGGCGGCGCCCTCTTCGGGTACACGGACCTCTACGGCGGTTACGACGGAGGTCAGGCCGAGTACGTGCGCGTCCCTTACGCCGACTTCGGGCCACGGAGGGTGCCTGAGCGCCTCACCGACGAGCAGGTCCTCTTCGCGACCGACATCCTCCCCACCGGGTGGACGGCGATCGAGTGGGCCGAGCTCAAGGGTGGAGAGACGGTCGCCGTGTTCGGATGCGGGCCTGTCGGCCTCGCCACCATGAAGTGCGCCTGGCTCCGCGGCGCGGCGCGCGTCATCGGCGTCGATCGCGAAGAGTACCGCCTGAAGACGGCCCGCGAGGTCGCCAAGGCCGAGACCGTCAACGTCGACAAGGTCGACGCTGTCGAGGCGATCCGCGCGATGACGGGCGGGCGCGGCGCGGACGTGTGCGTCGACGCGGTCGGGATGGAGGCGCACCGCGGCCTCCTCGAGAAGGCCTCCAGCGCCCTTCACGGCCAGGTCGGGACGATATCGGCCCTCCGGCTCGCCATGAGCGCCGTGCGCCGGGGCGGGGTCGTGCCGGTCGTGGGGGTCTACGGCGTGTCCTACGACAACTTCCCGCTGGGCCAGCTCTTCGACAAGGGCCTGAAGCTCCGCGCCGGCCAGGCGCTGGCGCACAACTACATCGACCGGATCCTCAAGCACATCGAGGACGGCCACCTCCGGGCGGACGACATCATCACCCACCGCCTGCCGCTCTCGCGCGCCCCGCAAGGCTACGAGATCTTCAACAAGAAGCTCGACGACTGCGTCAAGGTCGTCCTCAGGCCCTGACGTAGCGCGCCGATCGCCCCTCCGGCGCCCGTCCGGCGCGCCGTCATGCGCCCTCCGCCCTTCGAGCACCGCCACCACGCCCCTCGTCGGCGGGCGATGCTCCACCGGTCGATCCGGCGCTCGAGAGCGGCCCAGGGGCTCGGGCGCCGCGGACACGCGAACCATCGCCCGCCGCAGCCCTGACGCCTGACACCGGCGTCAGGGGCGCGCGGCCGCGTTGCGTTGTAATTGGTTGAATTGATGTTTGTTTGTTCAGGGTATGGCGCTTGCTTGGGGCCGAACCTCGGCGAGCGCCCCGCTCGCTTGCTCGGCCACCCGCGATGGCCTCTGATCGCACGGAAGGAGAGCTCCCGATGGCCCGAGATCTGCGCTCAACTCGAACGCTCCTTCACCCCTTGTGGTTAGGAGCCCTGGCGCTCCTCGTCCTCAACGATCACGCCCTCAAGGGCTCTGGTGTGCTCCCTGGGTGGTTGACCGGGAAGCTCAGCGACTTCGCGGGGCTCCTGGTCGCGCCCGCGGTCCTCGCCTCGCTGCTCCGCGTGACCTCGCGCCGGGGATTCCTCGGCGCGCACGTCGTCATCGGCGTCGTCTTCTCGGCCATCAAGCTCGCTCCGGAGGCCGCCCGCGCGGTCGAGGGGCTCATGGCGCTCACGCCGCTCCCGTGGCGGATCACCGTCGATCCGACGGACCTCATCGCGCTGCCGGTCCTCCTCGCCTCGTACCGCGTGCTCGCCGAGGCGACGGCGCGGCCGGAGCCCGCGCGCCCGGTCGCCCACCGCCTGGCGCTGATGGCGGGCAGCCTGTCCTGCGTGGCCACGAGCTACGATCCGCCTCCGTGCGGCGAGGCCGAGGGGTGCGCGCCGCCGCAGCCGCAGGAGCTCGCGTCGCTCGTGATCGGCAACACGACCGGGACCGAGCAGCTCATCCGCGTGCGGCGCCTGCGGGAGTCGGTGCGGGTCGACTGCGGCGTCGTGCTCGACGACCCGACGAGCGCCCTCTCGCGCGATCTGTTCGCGAACGCCGAGACCTGGCTCATCGCGCCCGGCCGCGCGCTGCCGCTGGGCAACGCGGGGTGCGACGCAACCCTGATCGACGCCGACGGGCTGCCCCTCACGCTCCTCGCGTGGTCCGCGGCGGAGTTTCCGGAGCAGCTGCTCGTCACGTCGACGGAGAACCCGCAGCCGGATCGGATGATCGCGCTGCAGCGTGCCGGGGCCAGGCTCGAGCTCGCCGAGCACCCGGCGGTGTTCCCGGCGCCGCCTATCGAGACGCCGTCGCCCGTGAGCGCGTGCGGCGCGTACGCCACGGGGAGCGGGCTCGACTGGACCCTGCCCGTCCCCGGGGCAGGGGTCCTCACCGGCGTGACGTCGTCTCCGGACGGCTGTCATGCCCTCACGCTCGAGCGCGGCGACACCTTCTTCCTCTGCGCTCCTGCCGAGGCGATCCCGTTCAGCGAAGGCGACGTCCTCCGCGTGAGCTCCGTCGCGATCGACGGCGGCAGGTACCCGGAGCTCCCGCGGGACCAGCTCGCCTTCGCGCGCGGCATCCACATCGAGAGCGCGACGCACGCCGTGCTCGCGCTGCGAGGCAACGTGCTCGCCCGCTGGTCGATGGTGGGCCGGCTGCCGGCCGCCGATTTCTCGGCCGAACTCTCGCCGCTCCCGGGCTGCGACGCGTTCCACGACGCGTGCGGAAGCCTCGTCGCGCCGCTCGAGGCGTCGCTCCTCGGCGAGGGGATCTCCGGGGTCGTCTCGCTGCGGACGGGCGAGAGCGCGGAGCTCGCCGAGGGCGCCGGCGCGGTCTTCCTCGTGCGCGCCGACGACATGCCCGTGCGCGACGCGGAGTGCTTCACCGTTCCCGTCGATCAACCCCGCCTGCTCGAGTCGGTCTTGGTCGCCGCCACCGCGGCGCCGTAGGAGGTCACGCCATGAAGCTCCGAATCCATGATGTCCTCGCGCTCGGCGCCGCCGCCGCGCTCGGCGCGGCCGGCTGCGCCGATTCCGGTGACGCACGGGGCAGCGTCGCCGCACCCACGGATCCCCCGGGCAGCGTGGGCGTCTCCCAGGGCGGCGCGCAGGACTTCGGCCTGTTCCGGCAGATCCTCGAGGACGGCGAGATCCCCGGGCCGGACACGCTCGACGACGTCGGCTTCTTCGCCGAGCACAAGCTCGATTACCCGGCCGCGACCTGCGGCGAGGACGTGTGCATGCACGGGCTGCTCGGGATCATGGGCAACATGATCAGCGGCTCGCCCTGCACGCTCATCCAGATCGGGATGAACTCGCCCGTGGACCTCGGCGCGCTCGAGCGGCCGCCGCTGCACCTCGTCATCGCCGTCGACACGAGCGGCTCGATGGAAGGCGACCCGATCGCCTACGTCAGGGCGGGGCTCGTCGAGATGATCGGCGCCCTCCAGCCGACCGACCGGATCTCGCTCGTCCGCTACGCGGACGCGGCCGAGGTCGTCCTCGAGCAGGCGGAGGGCTCGGACAGGGAGGCGCTCACGGAGGCGTTCGAGGGCCTGACCGCGCGGGGGTCGACCAACCTGTACGAGGGGCTCTTCACCGCGTACGCGCTCGCCGAGCAGCACCTCGATCCGGCCTGGCAGAACCGCGTGATCTTCCTGTCCGACGGCGTGGCCACGGCCGGGCTCACCTCGCCTCAGCGCCTCGTGTCGCTCGCGGCGGGGTACGCGGAGAAGGGGATCGGCCTCACGGCCATCGGCGTCGGGGCCGAGTTCGACGTCGACGCGATGCGCGGGATCAGCGAGGTCGGCGCGGGCAACTTCTACTTCCTCGAGGACCCGAAGGCGGTGGAGGAGGTCTTCGCCGAGGAGGTGAAGACGTTCCTCGTGCCCCTGGCGCTCGACGTGGAGCTCGACGTCGCCGTGGGCGACGGTTACGTCGTGCGCGGCGCGTACGGCACGAACGGCTGGCAGGGCGGCGAGCGCGGCGGCGCCGTGCACATCCCGAGCCTCTTCCTCGCCGGCCGGACGAGCGCCGCGGAGCCCTTCGGCTCCGGCCGGCGCGGCGGCGGCGGCGCCATCCTGCTCGAGCTCGTGCCGAAGCCCGACCAGCAAGGCGTCGAGGACCCGCGCGCCGTGGGCAGCCTCGCGCTGTCGTGGCGGCACCCGCTGACGGGCGAGGCGCACGCGCAGGAGGTCGACATCGAGGCGCCGAGCGCGCCCGACGCGCCGCCGGAGGCCGGCTATTTCTCCGGCGACACCGTCGAGAAGGGCTTCGTCATGTTGAACCTCTTCGCCGGGTTCAAGCTCGCCGCCCAGCTCGCCGCGGACGCCGACCCCCGCACCGCGCGGCGCACGCTCGAGGCGCTGCGGCCGAACGTCGAGGCGTGGCTCGCGGATCATCCGGACCCCGACGTCGAGGACGACCTGCGCTACGTCGATCTGTTCATCGAGAACCTCATCACGGCGGAGGCGAACGTGCAGCCCTACACGCCGGCGGAGCCGCCAAACCCCTGGCCCGCCGATTGAGCCCCGCGCGCCGCGCGCCAGGTGACGGCGACGCGCGCCAGGTGACAGCGAGGCGCGCGAGGTGACACCAGCGCGCCGCGCCCGTGACCCCCATTCACGTCGATCCCCCTCAACACGCGTTTCGACGTCTCCACATCTCCACATGCGCTACGCGTGTACGCGTGCCCGCGTGCACGCGTACACAACAACGCGTCCCGTGCGCCGCAAACGTGCGCCGCGGCGATGTCGCTTCCTCGCGGCGAACGCCTTGTGTAGGATCGTATTTTCGCGGCCGTCGAGGAGGAGAGTGCATCTATGCGAAGATCCATGTGGTTCGGGTTGGCGAGCATCACCGTCTGTCTCACGGCCGCTCTCCCGGCGAGCGCGGGTGTCCCGGAGTGCGGCAACATTCGCTTCGAGGGCCTGTCGAACTGCGAAGTGCGCGTCACGGGCGAGTGCACCGCGGGCTGCAGCGAGCTCGGGATCTACAAGACCGCGTGCGCCACGAAGCTCGTGCCGGTCTGCAAGACGGAGTGCACCCTCTCGGCGGAGGCGGGCTGCACGGACAGCTGCACCGAGCAGTGCAGCGCGGACTGCGACAGGGGCATCAATGTCATCTGCTCCCACAACTGCTTCGTCGAGTGCACCACCACGCGGGACGTCGAGTGCAGTGGCGCCGTCGACGCCGCCCAGTGCGCCGCGACGTGGGACGCGAACTGCGACAGCGAGTGCGGCGCCAAGTGCGTGACGGTGGATGGCGGCTGCTACCAGCACTGCATCGAGTGCTGCGGGGGCTCGTGCACGGCCGACGCGAACATGGATTGCCAGACCACCTGCCAGGACATGCAGTTCGAGGACTGCGAGCACGAGTTCCGCGCGAACTGCGACGCTTCCTGCAGCGGCGACGGCGCGCTCTTCTGCAATGGGAAGTACATCATCTCCGGATCGCAGATCCCGGCGTGCGTGAACGCGCTGCTCGCGCAGGGCGTCAGCGTGAAGGCCGAAGCGGAGGTCACCATCGGTCCAGACGGCATCGACGGGAACCTCTCAGCCGGCATGTGCGCCGCCAGGCCTGCGAGCAAGGCCTCCCTCACCGCGCCGCTCGCCGTGTTCGCCGCGGCGGCAGGCTGGCTTGCGCGGCGCCGCAAGCGCTCATCGCGCACGTCGGGCTGAGCGTCCCCAGGTGAGCGTGCGGCCGACCCACGAGACGCTGCTCGCGCTGCTCCTCCTGTGCTCCGCGGGCTGTGCGAGCGAGGCGGCTGACGCGCTCGTGGTGATCGGCCTCACCACGGATATGGCGGTCGGCTTCCAGTTCGATCACATCGAGACGACCACGAAGGTGGATGGCGTCGTCACGGGCACCGAGCGTCTCTCGTATGGCGGGGGAGAGCTGTCGCTCCCGGCCGAGCTCGTGGTCGGGCCAGCGCCCGACGGCGCGGAGATCGAGCTGTCCATCGCGGCGTTCCGCGACGGCGAGGCCTCTCCCATCGTGACGCGGAGGGGCGCGACCCGCGCGGCTGGCGGGCGGAGTCTGCTCCTGCCCGTCTCGCTCGACGAGGCGTGCTGCGCGACCACCTGCGCGGCGAGCGCGACCTGCGCGGCGGGGGCGTGCGTCGAGCCCTTCATCGCCCCCTCCGCCCTCACCGACTACGACCCGCTGTGGATCGCGTCGGCGAGCGATGCGTGCAAGACGCCGGGCTCTGGCGACCCTGCGGTTGTGATCGGGCAGGGGGAAAGCGCGTTCGCTTCGCTGGAGCATGGCGAGGTGGTGCCGATCGAGGCGGGCCATCAAGGGGGCCATCACGTGTGGCTCGCGCTGCGCGTGACCGGCCTCCGGCAGATGGGCTCGCGCCTGACCGTGGAGGGGCACTTCCCCGAGCTGGAGTTCGAGCTCCTTCCCTTCACCGCGCAGGTCACGATGCATAAGGCCGGCGAGGACCGCTGCGAGATCGATGGCGTGCGCTTTCAGGTGGACCGGGGGCTCCCGGTCGAGGCCGTCCGGGGGCAAGCGCTCGATATCGAGGTTGCCCTGGAGGACCCGAACGGCGACGTCGCGATGGCCGCGCAGCGGGTCGTCATCTCTCCCTGACTCATCATCTGTCGGAGCGGCCTCATGAGGGGGTCGACTGCGGTTCCGGATCGACGCGCCCCCCTCGCGGGGGGGGCGCCGCCACGTCGCGACCTGTCGGAGCGGCCCTCGAGGCCGTCGATTTCGGTTCCAGATCGACGTGCCCCCCTCGCGAGGGGGGGCCGGCACGTCGCGACCTCTCAGGAGCGGCGCCCGAGGGCGTCGATTTCGGTTCCAGATCGACGTGCCCCCCTCGCGAGGGGGGGCCGGCACGTCGCGACCTCTCAGGAGCGGCCCTCGAGGCTGTCCGTTTTGGTCTTGGCTCAGCCAAGCACCCCTCGTACATGACGCCAGCGCGCCGAGACCTCCGTCGCGCCGCCGCGGCCGCCATCAGGCATGCGGCGGCAAGGGCGCCGGCCTGGCCCTCCTCCACGCCGCCGGTACGGCAACCGCAGCCCGCTTCGCTCGGCCGCGCCCCGCCAGAAGGCGGCGCCCCGTCTCCTGGTCCGTCGGGCGCTCCGCCCAGACCCGCGGCGCTCGCCTGGCCGCCGCCGCTCGCCGCCGCCGCGCCGGGGCCGGTCGCACTGGTCGCGCCGGTCGCGACAGCGCTCGTGCCGCTGCCGGCCGCGGGTGAACCGGCGTCCGGCGTGCAGTCCCGGTGGCCCGTCATCAGCGCGATCCTCGGCCAGTCCGTCGGGCAGACCGCTCCGACCGCGGTGCTCGCCGCGCACTCCAGAGGACCACGAATGCACCCCTGCTGGAGCAGCGGCTCGAACGTCGCGCCGCCGTCGAGCGAGCGGCCGATCGTGAAGCCGTCCAGGAACTCGCTCGCGCACGCGTAGAGGCCCGAATCCGTCCAGGCGAAGCAGCGCGGCGCGACGCTCGAGACGCGCTCGAAGGCCAGCGTCGACGAGGGCGCGCGGAAGACGCCGTCGACGTCGCTGCCCACCGCCACCGTCGCGCCGTCCGGCGAGATCGCGAACGCGCGCACGAAGCCCTCGGTCGTGAACACGGGCGCGAACGCCGCCCCGCCGTCCGTCGAGACGAACAGGCGCCCCGGCGCGCTCGCGATCCGCACGTACAGCACGTCGGCGTCGAGCGGATCGACCCCCGCGATGTACGGCTCGCGCGACGTCGTGCTCCCCGGCACCGCCGCGGTCTGCCACGTCTCCCCGCCGTCGGCCGAGCGCGCGAGCACCCCCTTGATGGCGCCGCCCTCGCTCGCGAGGCCGCTCACGTAGACCCGCCGCGGATCCGACGGCGCGACGTCGACCGTCCGGGCCACAAAGCCCGCCGGGAGCGGCGCCCCCGCGCCGGTCCAGCTCGCGCCGCCGTCGCGCGACGCCCAGAGGCCGTGCCTGGTCCCCGTGGCCACCGCGACGACGTGCGACGGATCGCCCTGCCGGACCGAGAGATCGATCACCTCCCGCCCCGCGAGCTCCGCGGCGCGCGCCCAGGCGCAGCCGCCCTCGGCGCCGACCGCGATCCCGTCGGCCAGCGCGGCGAGCACCCGGCCGCTCGCCGCCGCCGCGATGGGCGGGGATTGGCCGGCCGTGTCGTCGTACCCGACCGCGCCCTCGCAGATCCAGCGCCAGCTCGCGCCCCCGTCTCGCGTGGTCAGCAGGCCGTACGTCATCCGGGCGACGGCGCGCGCTGGATCCGCCGGGTCGAACACGAGCTGGTCCGCCGAGGGAAAGACGCCGTTCGCGGCCGCAGGGGAGGGGAGCGCCATGGCGGCGAGCGCGACGGCGCGCGCCGGGCGAGATCCCGGCCTCACGGCGCGCGGGGGAGGCGGTCGCATCGAGGATCCATCGTACCGCGGCGCGCGCCGAGAACCGCCCACGCGCCCTCCGCGCCCCGCTACACTCGCCGCAATGCCGGAGCGCATCGTCGTGTCCTTTCGAGGTACTGCGGCCCTCTCGCAGCCAGACAGCACGGACGCGGTCGCGCCGTGGCCCGGCCGCCGCGGCGCGCCGCGGGCGCCCGCGCCGCCGTCGCGCCAGAAGGGCGCCGCGCGCGCCGCCGGCGGCGCCGCGCGCGGTGAGGAGAGCTACCTCGCGAGGGCGCTCGCGCTGAAGAAGCGCGCCGAGGCGCTCGGCGCCACCCTGTGCGCCTGGAGCGCGCAGACCTTCTCGTTCGAGTTCACCCCCGACGACGTCGAGGAGGCCGTGCTGCTCGCCGCGCTCGCCGCGGAGGACGCCGCCGTGCACCCCGACGCGCGCTTCGCGGTCGGCATCGCGCAGGGCGAGATGACCTACGTCGGCGAGGCGGGGCGCTTCACCGCGCTCTCCTGGGGGCAGCCGCTGCTCGTCGCCGTCATGCTCGCCCGCGTCGCGCTCCCCGGCGACGTGCTCCTCGATCCCGCGCTCGCCGCCGTGATCTCGGGCGAGCTCATGACCCTCGGCGCCCACCGCGGCATCGACGGCGCGCGCCGGGTGCGCGGCCTCCGCCTCGACGCGCAGCAGCCGCTGCGCAGGCAGGTCGCCGAGAGCGTGGCGCGCCTGTGCAAGCCGCCGCTCATCGGCCGCGACGCCGAGCTCGCCGAGCTGGCCGTGCCCCCCGGCTCGCTCGCGATCGTCCGGGCCGAGCCCGGCGCCGGCGGCACGCGGCTGCTCCTCGAGCTGGAGAGGCTGCTCGCGCCGTCGCGGAGCCTCTTCGTCGCGCCGATCGGGGCCTCGCGCGAGCCGTTCGGCGCGCTCCGGCGCGCCCTCGCGCGCGCGGCGCTCCGCGCCGAGAAGAGCCGCGCCCGCGCGCCGGTGCTCCCGGATCGGCTGAAGCCCGCGCTCGCCCGGCTCCTCGCCGGCGAGGGCGTCGAGCCGAGGATCGCCGCCGAGGTGCTCGCCGTGTGGCTCGCCCCGTCCGACGTCCGCGTCGGCCTGCTCGCCGTCGACGACGCCTCCGAGGTCGACGCCGCGAGCCTCGACGCGATCGCCCTCGCCCTCTCGCCGGGCGGCGGCCTGCGCGCCGTCGCCCGGCTCGGGCGCTCGGATCCGCTCCCCGCGCCGCTCACCGGGCTCACCCCCGCCGCGACGGTCACGCTGGGGCCGCTCTCCGCGCCGGGCGCGCAGGATCTCGTCCGCCGCCTCCTCGACGGCTGCATCGACGAGGCGGGCGCGCGCCGCTGGGCCGCGCGCGCGCCCGCGTTCCCGCTGGCCGTGCGCGAGCTCCTCTGCGAGGCGCTGGAGAGCGGCGCGCTGCGCTGGATCAACAGGAGCGTCGGGCCGCGCCGGCGCAGCGCCGGGCGGGGCAGGCCCCCGCGCACGATGACCGGCGCCGAGCTCGTCGCGCCCCCCGCGCTCCGCTCGATCGAGGCCCGCCTGCGCCTGCTCGCGATCGGCCAGCGCACGGTGCTCACCGCGCTCGCGACCCTCGGCGGGGACGCGTCGGACGCGGCGATCGACGCGCTGTGCGACGGCACCGGCGCCCCGAAGGTCGCCGCGGTCCAGGCGGCGCTGCTCGGCGCCGGCTGGGTCTTCCGCCCGGAGCCTGGCTGGCTGCGGCTCTCCTCGCGCACGCTGCGCGACGCCCTGCTCGCGGGCGTCCCGCCGGGCGAGCGCGCCGCGTGGCACCTGGCCGCGGCGCGGGTCGTCGAGGATCACGCCAGCGTGCTCGGCCTCGCCGACGCCGCGTGGCACGCCGCGAAGGCGGGCGATCGGCGCTCCGCGGCCGATCTCGCCGGGCGCGCCGGGCGCGCGGCCGGCGACGCGCTGCTCGAGGGCTCGGCCGCGGAGCTGCTCGCGTTCGCCGACGAGCAGGAGACCGCGAGAGATCATCGGGACGGGGCGCCGGACAGCTCGTCGAGCCAGCCGCCTACCTACCGCACGCCCATCGAGGTGGTCGGCGACGCGCCGGAGCCGCAGCGCGCGGCGCGCTCCGCGCTCCCCGCGGAGGGCGAGCGCGGCGAGGGCGCGGGCGACGTGGCCGGCGCGCCCGCGGCGCAACCGGACGACACGTCTAAGGACTTTTCCGACGCGACCTCCCCGGACGTCGGTCTTCCGTGCGGCGACGCCTCCGGAGATCCGCTCGCGAAGACCACGGAGTCGCCCGTCCTGTCGATGAACGACATCGCGGTCCGCCTCGCCGAGCTGGCCAAGCAGGCGCTCGTCCAGGGCGACCTCCGCACGCTCGAGCGGCTCGTGGGCGAGCTCCGCCGCACCGGCGAGCACCTCGAGCTGGCGGAGCGCATGACCGGCCTGATCTCGCTCGGGCGCGGCGCGAAGGAGGAGGCGCTCCGGCGCTTCCGGATCGCCGCGGAGGCCGACGCGTCGCCTTCGCAGCGGGCCCGGGCGCTGCTCGCGTACGGCGTCGCGCTGGCCGCCGCGGGCCGCACGGAGGGCGCGCTCCTCGAGGCGCTGAGCGCCCTCGCGCGCGCCCGCGAGGCCGAGGATCCCCACGGCGAGCAGGCGTGCGCGCAGTTCCTGGCGCAGCTCGCGGCCGCGACCGGGCACGGGGAGGCGGCCCGCGCGTGGGCGCAGGTGGCGCGCCTCGCCGGCGCGGAGCCCCCCTCGTGACGGCGCATTGACAGCGTCGTCGCGGCTGTCCATACCGCCGGCCATGTCGTCCCGAGAGCCCTCCGGCGAGCCGGCTCCCGCGCCGGAGACCGGCGAGGAGCGCGCCGCGCCGCCAGCGCGCGCCGGCGCCGGAGAGCGCGCCGGCGCGCGCAGGGTCGCCGCGCTCCTCGTGCTGGCGCTCTCGCTCGGCGCGATCGCCGGCGTCGCATACCAGCGCTACGCCGCGGTGCACCTGCGCGCCCTCCCGAGGGTCCCGGGCTGTGTCCGCGGGGCGCGGGTGGCGCTGCGCAGGCCGGTCGCGGCGTCCGGCACGGAGCCGCGCCAGACGGCGTCGGGCGAGACGGTCTACCTCACGCCTGGGGAAGATCGCGCCGTCGCCTGCGCCTTGCAGCTCGACGAGGCGCTCGCTCGGCACCTCGCCGGAGCGCTGGCCGAGCAGGCGCCGGCGCAGCGCGCCGCCCGGCTGAGCGAGCTCGTGCGCGACCGCGTGCCGGCCGACCCGGCGTACGATCGCGCCGCCTCTGCGGCGTACATGATGGCCTCCGCGGCCCTGCGGGGCCTGCCAGACGACGTCCCCGAGGTCCGCGCCGCTGCGGAGGAGCTCGATCGGCATCAGGCCTGCCGCTTCGACACGCGCCGCCCCTGTCCGACGCGCCCGCCGCTGCCAGCGCTCGTCTGGCTCACCGGCGTCCCGGCGGCGCTGAGCCTGCTCGGGCTGCTCTGGATCGGCCTCGCCGCGAGCGCCGCGCGCTACAGGCGCTGGACGGCGCGCCGGGGCCGCTGATCGCCCGAGCTCGCGCGCGTCGCGCGCCTCCGCCTCTGCGATCGCTTCAGTCGATCGCCTCGACGCGAAAGCTCGACTGGACCAGGCGGCGGGGCCGGGCCCCGATGTCGGCGACGTCGAACCCGAAGCCCGCGCCCTGGTGGTGGATCCCGCCCGACGTGGCGCCGCTCGGCATCTGCACCGACGAGCTCACCGTGACGTAGACCTTCGCCCCCTTGGCGAACGCGGCGGTCATCGCGAGCACGCGCCCGGCGAGCTGCGCCGCCGCCTCGCGCGCCACCCGCGCCCAGAGCGTCGCCGCTCCGGCCGTCGACGACAGCGCGCGCACGCCGAGCACCGCGCCGGCGCCGCTCAGGTGCACCTCGAACACCGCGCGCGCCGTCGCGGGCGTCTCGGCGGAGCGCACCGCGTCCGCCACCACGGACGCGACCGTGCCGGCGGCGGGCAGATCCAGCCCCAGCGTCTTGTCCCGATCGCGCATCGCCTCGCGCAGCAGCTCGCCGGCCCTGTCAGCCGAGACCTCGCGCGGCGCGGCCGGCGTGGTCGGCGCCGGCGCCGGCGGCGCGCGATCCGGCAGAACGCCGGGCAGCTGCCACACCGGCGCCCCCCCGAGGCCGGCGACCCCGCGCGGCGCCTCGGCGCTCGGCGGCCCGTCGTACTCGCTCGATGGCGCCGGGGCCGGAGGCGCCACGGGACCCTCCCGCGGCTCGACCGGCGCCTCCGTCGGCGCCGGCGGCGCTGATGGATCGAGCGGCCGCCGCTCGCGGCGCGCCGTCCGGCCGAGGACCGGCTCCGCCTCGCGCGGCCGTGCCTCGTCCGGCGTGCGCGGCGAGGGCGTGCGCGCCTCGTCCTGCTCCGCCTCGCGCGGCGCGACGGGCTCTATCTCGATCTCCACCTCGCGGCGCGCGCCGCTCGAGCGGGCCTCGAGCACCGGCCCCGGGGCGCCCGCGATCCGCGCGAGCAGCGGGATGGCGGCATGGAGCAGCGTCGCTGCGAGCAGGAAGCGGACCTCGCGGGAGAGCAAGCGCCGAGCACCTTGGTGGGTGCCGGACAGGGGCGCAAGTGCGCGTTTCGTCGCCGGCGTGCTCACGTCCCCGCTCGCGCGCACCTGCGCAGCCCCGGGCACACCCCACCCGCTCCCTCGCTTTACGGCCCGACAGGCTCACCCACGCGTGTTCCAGCAGGGGACAGGGTATTACGGCCACGCTTAAATATGCGCGTACGGAATGGTTGTCGCTTGAGCTCGAGACCGTACTGGTCGATGCTCCGCCTGCCGCGACGCCTTCCGGGCTCACGGCAGGAGCAGAAACGCAGCGCGCTGCCGCCATGCGGCGCGCTCACGGAACAGACGCAGCGCCTGGCGAGCCAGGGCTGGGCGCTACATCCCCGTTGTAAGGGAGGGGTATCGAATGAAGGGAAACGTGCGCGCTGACGGGTCGCCTGCGGACCTATCGCCGACGCCCACGCCGCCGCCCGTCACCGTGATCCAGGGTTGCCCGGACCGCGGTCTTCCCCTCGACCTGCCCCCCCTCGGCATGGCCCCCGCGCCGGAGGAGCAAGCGTTCCTTCCCGGTTTCGCCTCGCCAACGCCGCAGGGGACGCCGCCCTTCCCCATGGCCGGGGCCGGGCCGTACGGCTCCTGGTCCGCGCCCTCGCCGGACGAGCGCCGCGCGCGCGTGTGGCGCGCCCTCGGGGCGTTCGTCCTGGCCGCGGCCACCGTGATCGTCGTCGTCGCCGCCGCCGCGCGCGGGATCGCCGCGCGGATGCCGATCGCCTCCGCCGAGGCCTTCCGCGCCATGACCCCCGTCAACCGCGCGTCGCTGCTCGCGCTGCGCTCCTCGCGCGAGGACGCCGGGGCGAGCGCGGCCGTCGCGCCGGAGGGGCTCGCGCGCTTGCAGCCGCCGGCGCCGCCGCCCGCGCCGGTGACGCCGCCGCCCGCGATCCGGCACGAGGGATACGCGTCGATCCGCGGCGGCGTGCTCTTCACGCCCGACACGTTCAGGCCCGCCGGGTCGAGCTACGATCTCCTGCTGCACTTCCACGGCAACACCCAGCTCGTCCGCGAGAGCGCCGAGGTCGCCGGGCTGAACGCCGCGGTCGCCGTCATCAACCTCGGCATCGGCTCGGGCGCGTACGAGGACTTCTACGCGACGCCGGGCGTCTACGAGAGCCTGCTCGCGGACATCGACCGGGCGCTCGCGCAGCGCGGGCTGCCGACCCCGCGGCTCCGCCGGGTCGCCCTCTCCTCGTGGAGCGCGGGCTACGGCGCGGTCGCCAAGATCCTCGAGCTCCGCCGCGGCACCGAGCCCCTCGACGCGATCCTCGTCACCGACGGCATCCACTGCGGCTTCGTCCCGGAGCAGCCGAGCGGGCTCAACCCGCTGCAGCTCGCCTCGTTCGCGCGCGCCGCGCAGCTCGCCGCCTCGGAGGAGCTGCTGTTCACCATCACGCACTCGGAGATCGACCCGATCGCGTACGCCAGCTCCTCCGCCACGGCCAGCTACCTGCTCGACGCCGCGGCAGGGCGCCACGTCGAGCGGTCGCCCGCGTCGGACGCGCCCCCGCACCTGCGGCTGCGCGCGGCCGAGGGCGCCGTCTCGAAGAAGCTCGAGAAGCAGATGATCCCGACCACCGAGGCGAGCGTGGGCGAGCTCCATGTCCGCGGGTTCCGGGGCAACACGCCCGAACACCACATGGCGCACCTGCTCCAGATGGCCTCGACCGTCCTCCCGGAGCTCGTCGAGCGCTGGCGCGAAGGCGGCGATCCGTCGTCCGAGCGCTGATCGACGGGAGCGGCAGGGTCAGCTCCGGCTCCGCGCCTCGGCCATCCAGGCCCCGATCGCCGTGGCCACCGGGTGATCCGCCCCCAGCTCCGCCTCGGCGAGCGCGAGCGCCCGCTCGTACAGCGGCAGCGCCGTGGACGGCCGCCCCGCGGCGTGGTGGACCTGCGCGAGCCGGACCAGCGTCGGCCGGAGCGACGGGTGGGCGGCCCCGGCCAGCGCCTCCCGCGCGGAGAGCGCGCGCTCGTACAGCGCCGCCGCCTCGGCCGTGTCCCCGAGCGCCTCCCGGGCGGCCGCCAGGTTGTGCAGGATCGACGCGAGGAGGCCCCCCTCCACGCCCGCCCCCGCCTCGGCGATCTCGAGCGCCCTCCGGAGCATCACCTCCCGCTCGGCGGTCGGGAGGTCCTCTTCCAGCTCCAGGAACGTGGCGGCGTTGTAGAGCGCCTCTGCGACGAGCGCGTGACGGGCGCCGAGCGCCCCCTCCCGCAGCGCGATCGCCCGCCGGAAGAGCGGCGCCGCCTCGGCGCGGGCCCCCCGCCTGCCGAGCAGCAGGCCGAGCCGGTTCAGCAGCGCCGACAGCTCGATGGGGTCGGGGTCGCGCATCCGCTCGTAGCCCGCGAGCATCCGGCGGAACAGCGCCTCGACGTCCTCGAGCTCGCCCTGCCGCTCGAGGATGGCGGCCAGCTGCTCGAGCAGCCTCGGCAGCGGCGGATCGGTGCTCGCCGCCGCCTCGGCGATGGCGATCGCCCTCGCGGAGCTCGCGCGCGCCTCGTCCAGCCGCCCCTGCGCGAGCCGCGCCGAGCTCAGCGCGTAGAGCGGCGCCGTCAGCTCGGCGTCCCCGTCACCGTAGATCTCCTCGGCGATCCGGAGCGCCCGCGCGCATGTCGCCTCCGCGTCGGCGTGGCGCGAGCCGGCGAGCTCGGACGCGGCCACGTCGAGTAGGCGCCGGTACTCTCTCCCCCTCCACCAGCGCAGCACGGCGCGATCCGGTCGCATCCTCCTCTACTACCTCGTCCCCACCCGGGAGGGCGAGAAGGCCGGCAGGGACGTCCGGCGCGCACCGGCCGGCGTCCGGCGGCGGCACCCGACAAGGATGATCGGAAGAGCATCGCGCGGGCGCGGAGCAGTGTACTCTGCTCGCAGGATCTCGTGGCGCGAAGGTGCGATGCAGACGCTCGATGCCAGCAACTGGCGGTTCCCGTCGATCGGGGCTATGGCGCACGGCGCATGGTGCGGCGCCTCCCGAACGGCCTCACGATCGGCCTCTCGAGCGGGGGCCCCTGCCTCACGAACGGGGCGATCGTGGAGGCGATCGAGGAAAGGTCGCCAAGGACATTTCTTCCGTTTAGACTGCCCCGACGGCCCCACGCGCCGACGCTCCCCACGATCATGAGGTCCAGGCTCACGCATCGCGAGGCATCGTCACCGAGGGGAGGGCTCGCCCGCGCCCGCACGGGGAAGGCGACGGAGTTCATATGAGTGGTGCCAACGAAAACGTCGTCGATGAAGTAGCGCGCAGCGAGCCGATCGATCCGTTGCTCGGAAAGGTGCTCAACGGAAAGTTCAAGATCCTTTCCCAGCTCGCGACCGGCGGCATGGGCACGATCTATCGCGGCGAGCAGATCCCGCTCGGGCGCCAGGTGGCGATCAAGGTCTTGATCCCGAACCAGGCCTCGCGGCAGCTCGACCCGAACTTCCACAAGCGCTTCTTCCTCGAGGCGAGCATCCTCGCGCGCCTCCAGCACCCGAACATCGTCACCGTCTTCGACTACGGCCGCATCGAGGCCGACGATCAGGAGCGGTTCTTCATGGCGATGGAGTTCCTCGAGGGCGAGACGCTCTTCCGGCGCGTGCGCCGGCAGGGGCGCCTGCCGCCGCCCGAGGCGATGCGCATCGCGCGGCAGATCGCGCGCGGGCTGCGCGAGGCGCACAAGCACGGCGTCGTCCACCGCGACCTCAAGCCGTCGAACATCATGCTCGTCTCCAACGAGGACGCGGAGGAGGCGGTCAAGATCCTCGACTTCGGCCTCGTGAAGCAGCTGGGCGACGACTCGGAGGAGCTCACGCAGCAGGGCGCGTTCCTGGGCTCGCCCCGCTTCATGTCGCCGGAGCAGATCTCGCACGGCAAGGTCGATCTCAGGACCGACATCTACTCGCTCGGCGTCATCCTCTACCAGATGCTCTGCGGGAAGGTCCCGTTCGAGTCCGAGAAGTCGATCCAGATCCTGATGGCGCACCTCCAGCAGCCGGTGCCGCGCATGAAGGAGCGGAACCCGGACGTCGACATCCCGGAGCCGCTCGAGGCGCTCGTGATGCGCTGTCTCGCGAAGGATCCGGACGGCCGGCCCGCGACGATGGACGCCCTCATCCAGGGCCTCGGCGAGTGCGCCCGCGGCATGGGCGTGACGACCGCGTTCGGCGGCACGCAGATCACCTCGTTCGAGTCGCTGCCCGGCGTGCAGATCTCGTCGCGTTCGTCCACGGTGCAAGCGCTCAAGGACGCGGTGACGCTCCCGGCGCCGTCGAGTGATGACGATCCGAGCGGGCGCACCTCCGGCGTCGGCTCGGGCCCGGGCGCCGCCGCGACCGCGGCGGGCGCGTCCAAGGGCGCGACCGGCGCGCAGGAGGCCCCCTCCGGCGGCGGTCGCAAGGGGGTGATCCTCGCCGCCATCGGCGCGGTCGTCGTGGCGGCGGCCGCGTTCGCGCTGACCCGCAAGCCCGCTCAGACCGAGGCCACGCCCGAGGTCGCGACCGCGCCCACGACCGCGCCCGCGGCGACCGGCACGCCCGGCGATCACAAGGGCGCGCCCTCGTTCATGCTGATCATCGAGTCGATCCCGCCGGGCGCCGACGTCCTGGAGGACGGGAAGTCGCTCGGGCAGACGCCGCTCCAGCTCTCGATCGCGAACGAGCAGGTGCGCGCGTCGCCTCGCCGGCTGACCCTGCAGAAGGAAGGCTTTCAGCCCTACTCCATCGTGCAGGGGCCGTCGGAGATGTCCGTGCAGACCGTCGCGCGGCTCGCGCAGGTGGCCGCGCCTGCGAAGACCGACGACGCGCCGTCCAACACGAGCTCGGGCGGCAGGCGAAACTGGGGCCGGCCCGTTCGCCCCGCAGCGCCCACGGCCACGTCGAAGCCCAGCCCTCCGGAGAACACGGCGCCGTCGATCCGGATCGACAGGTAGCGATCAGGGCGCGCCCGACGAGCACCATCGGCTAGCCCCTGATTTCACCGCGCCTCAAGGGCGTGGTGCAGGGGCCATGCGCTAGCTTCCTGGCCGCGCATGTCCCGCCTGCTCATCGTCTCGAACCGCCTTCCGGTAACCGTCCACGCCGATCAGGGGGACGTCTCCGTCGTCCCCTCGGCGGGCGGCCTCGTGACCGCGCTCCGGGGCCCCCACGAGCGCCACGGCGGCCTCTGGCTCGGATGGCCGGGCGACCTCGCGCGCCTCACCGAGGAGCAGCGCCGAGAGGTCGAGGATCGGCTCGAGCAGCTCGGCGCGGCCCCGGTGCACCTCACCTCGGCCGAGGTGAGCCGTTACTACGACGGCTTCTCGAACAGCGTCCTGTGGCCGCTGTTCCACTACCTCGTCGAGAAGTTGCACCTCGACGCCCGGCACGACTGGGAGAGCTACCGCGAGGTGAACGAGCGCTTCGCCGAGGCCATCGTCGCCCGGTACAGGCCGGGCGACAGGGTGTGGATCCACGACTACCAGCTCACGCTGGTGCCGGCGATGCTGCGGCGGCGCATCCCCGACGCGCGGATCGGCTTCTTCCTGCACATCCCTTTCCCCGCGGCCGAGGTCTTCCGGATCCTGCCCTGGCGGGAGCAGGTGCTGCGCGGCATGCTCGGCGCCGACGTCGTCGGGTTTCACACGACGGCCTATCGGTACCACTTCGTCTACTCCGCCGCGCGCGTGCTCGGGCTCGATCCCGACCTGGAGACGCTCGCGTACGAGGGGCGGCGGGTGCGGCTCGGCGCCTATCCGGTCAGCATCGACGTCGACGAGTTCGTGCGGCTCGCGCGCGACGAGGAGGTCCGCGCCGAGGCGCGGCGCATCCGCGAGAGCGCCCAGGGCCGGAAGATCGTGCTCGGCGTCGATCGGCTCGACTACACGAAGGGCATCCCGAGGCGCATGCTCGCCATCGAGCGCTTCCTGGAGCGCGAGCCCGAGCTCCGGAGCAAGGTCCGGTTCATCCAGCTCGCGGTGCCGACGCGCGAGAACGTCGACGCCTACGCCGAGTTCCGGCGCGTCGTGAACGAGCTCGTCGGCCGCATCAACGGCAGCTACGGGACGCTCGACGATGTCCCGATCCACTTCCTGCACCGGTCGATGCCCATGGCCGGGGTCGTCGCGCTCTACCTCGCGGCCGACGTGATGATGGTGACGCCGCTGCGCGACGGGATGAACCTCGTCTGCAAGGAGTACGTGGCCTCGCGGCTCGACGACACCGGCGCGCTCGTGCTGAGCGAGTTCGCGGGCGCGGCCGCCGAGCTGATCGAGGCGCTCCTGGTGAACCCGCACGACATCGACGCGGTGGCGTCGACGATCCAGCGGGCGCTCGTCATGTCGCCGTCCGAGCAGCGCGTCCGGATGCAGGCGCTCCGGCGTCGCGTCGTGACGCACGACGCGCACCGCTGGTCGCACCGCTTCCTGAACGATCTCGAGCGCGCGGGCGGCGTCCTGTCCGCGGTGGGGGCCGTCCGGCGGCCGGAAGGCGCGCCCCAGGGGAGCACGATCGCGAGCGCGCGCAGCGCGCCGTCGCTGATCGTGATGCTCGACTACGACGGCACGCTGGTCCCCCTAGAGGCCATGCCCGAGCTCGCTCAGCCGGACGAGGCGCTCGTCACCGAGCTGCGCGAGCTCGCGGCGCGCCCGCGGACGCAGGTGCACGTGGTGAGCGGCCGGCCGCGCGAGGACCTCGAGCGGTGGCTGGGCGAGCTGCCCATCAGCCTCCACGCGGAGCACGGGTTCTTCTCGCGCGCCGCGCCCGGAGAGCCCTGGGTCGCGCTCCGCGAGGCCGCGCTCGACTGGAAGCCGAGGGTCCGCGACGTCCTCCAGGGCTTCGTCGACCGCACGGCGGGCAGCTTCATCGAGGAGAAGATGGTCTCGATCGCGTGGCACTACCGGGCCGCCGACCCGGAGCTCGCCAGCCAGACGGCCCGCGAGGTGCCCCTGGAGCTCGGCGAGGCGCTGCGCGAGCACGATCTCGAGCTCATCCCGGGCCGGAAGGTGCTGGAGGTGCGGCTCCGCGGCGTCAACAAGGGGGTGATCGTGCCGCGGGTGCTCGCCATGATGGGGCCCGACGCGGTGGTGATCGCGCTCGGCGACGACAGGACCGACGAGGATCTGTTCGCGGCGCTCCCCCCGACCGCGCTCACGATCCACGTGGGCGGCGGGGAGAGCTCCGCGGCGTTTCAGCTGCCCGACCCGGCGTCTGCGCGTCGCTTGCTGCGCGCGCTCGTCGCCTGAGGGCTCACGCCCTGGCGCGGCGACCGCGCCGCCGGAGGGCGGCGCCGAGGAGCGCCGCCGCCCCGGCGAGGAGAGCCCCCGAGCCGGCGACCGGGCCGCCCGCGAGCCCCCCGCCGACGCTGCACGCGCTGGCGTGGGCGTCGTGCGGAGCGCCCGCGTTGCCCTGCGCGGCCTCGGAGCACGCAGCGGCGCGCGCTGCGGTGTCGTCGCCGTCCGCGGCGCAGTCGCCGGCGGACGCGTCGGCGTCGGCGTCGGCGTCGCTGCCATCGACGTCGCTGGCATCGCCGTCGTCGGTGTCGCTGGCGTCCGCCTCACCGTCGCTCGGGGCGGCATCGCGGCCGACGTTCCACGCCTCCTCCGCGGCGCTGCTGTCGCCGTCGTCGAGGTCCCGATCGCTGTCCGCGGCCCTCATGGCGAACGCCGCGAGGCTGGAGCCGGACTCGTAGGCTCCGATGTCGATCGCGCCAGCGACCGGCCGCAGCAGCGGTCCGCTGGCCCCGCGGCTGCCCCTCCTGGGCGAGGACTGCGGCGCGGTGAGCGGCTTCGGGAACGGGTACCCTGCCGGGCTCGGCGTCGCGCTGGAGCCGGCGTTGACGAGCGGGCTGTTCGACGCCGGGCGGAGGTCCAGCGAGCTGAGGTTGGTGAAGCCGGGGTCGGTGCCCTGCACCGTGCCTGTCCACGCCGCGGGGATGGCCGAGGAGCCGGTGGGCACCCAGTTGTTGGCGCCCGAGATCAACGCCGTTCCGGTCTTCCAGGTCGCGCTCCTGTCGACATAGACCTCCACGCCGCCGCCGCCGCGCCGATAGAACACGTTGTTGCTCAGCTCGACGCTCTCGATCCCGTCGAACATCCTGATCGCCGGCCGCGACCCGGGGGCGAGCAGGAACGTGTTGTTGACGAACCGGAAGCGACCCCACGTCTGCCCCGTGCCGTCGCCCCCGACGCGCACGGCGAAGTGCTGGCCGGTCTTGACGATGACATTGCCGACGACGTCGGAGTCCTCGCGCGCGAGCCCCTCGTCCTGGCCGTCCGGCCCGATCAGCTCGAGCTCGTGGTATTTCGCGCCCTCGATCCAGTTGTAATAGATCTCGTTCCGCTCCGCGCGGCTCTTCACGCTGTTGCCGCCATTGCCGTCGTGCACATAGCAGTGCCGCATGCGGAACACCGAGCCGAGGCGCGTCTCCTCGTCGGTCGCGATGTAGATGGGGTGCCTGGTGTCGCCCGAGCCGCAGGCATAGACCTCGACGTACTCCAGCGTGAGGGAGCCCGACTCGGAGTCGGCGCCGAGGATCCCGTGCCCGGCGCAATCGTGCACCACCGAGTCGCGGATCGTGATGTCGTGCGCTTTGTTGAACACGCAGCGGCCCGAGCCGCCGGTGATGTCGAAGCCTTCGAAGGTATAGTGATTGCCAGCGAAGACCACGGTGTTCGTCCCCCCCGATAGGACAGGGCGGCGGCCGTTCACGCGAACGCCGCGGATCGTGATCTTCTGCGCCTCGGTGCCCGACTTCTTGAAGAACAGATCCCCCGGATAGGTCGCGTCGCCCTCGACCAGAACCACGTCCCCGGCAGCGAGGCGAGGGGCGACCTCCGCGAGGCTCGCATAAGGCTTGCCCCGCCCCACCTCGTACGTCGCTGCGCTCGCCGGCGAGGCGGCGAGCAGCACGGAGAGCCCGATGCCCGGCGCGACGAGAGAGAGTGTGACGAGGTGCCTTGTGTTGAGTTGCTGCATTGGCGTACTGTCGCGTGCTGTAGAGTCCGAGTGCAAGCTGCTTTTTAATGAAATGCATGATGGGTAATTCAGGCGACACCTGACGGCAGGAATTCCTGCCGTTATTCCCGTGTGCCCAGCGGCTTTCACCATTGCTTAGAATCCTCGCCGTCTGCCATTTCTCGATAAATTTTGGTAAATAAAAGCAAGTCGGTGCGAACGCCGCGAAGAGCGTGAAGAGCAGCGAAGAGCGGGTGAAGCGCGGGAGGAGCGGGAGGAGCGCGAGGGGCTGGAGGAGCGCGCGGGGCGAGGCGGGCGGTTCCTCTCGGCGCGCGCGTCGTTCCGTGTCATGGAGCCGACCATGTTTCCGGTTGTCCTCGCCTCCACGTCGCCCTTCCGGAGGGCGCTCCTCGATCGCCTCGGGCTCGCCTACGAGGCCGTCGCGCCGGCGTTCGAGGAGATCGCGCCCGAGGGGATGTCGCCCCTCGCGTGCGCCCGCCTCTTCGCGGAGGGGAAGGCGCTGAGCCTCGCGCCCGCGCGGGAAGGCGCCCTGATCATCGGCGCCGATCAGGCGCTCGAGCTCGATGGGGAGCTCCTCCGCAAGCCGGCCTCGCTCGACGAGGCGGCAGACCAGCTCGGGCGGCTCTCGGGGCGCGTCCACGCGCTCCACGCCGCCGTCGCGGTGCACGCGCCGCCGGGGGTGCCGCTCGCGGCCGGCGAGCCGCGGACGCTGGCCGAGTGCGTCTCGGTGGAGCTCCGCGTCCGCCCGCTCGACCGCGCGCAGATCCGCCGCTACGTCGAGCTGGATCGGCCGATCGGCAGCGCGGGAGGATACCTCTTCGAGAAGCACGGACCGTGGCTGTTCGACGACGTGCGCCACGCCGACGAGGCGGCCATCGTGGGGCTGCCGCTCGTCCCGCTCTGCCGCCTCCTGCGCCGCTTCGGGGTCGATCCGCTCGCCCCGCCCGCGCGCGCGTGAGCGCAGGCGTCAGGCAGGCGTCAGAGAGAGCGCCGGCAGGCTCCACGCAGGCCGAGAGAGAGCCTGCATCCTGGGAGATACGGTAGGTTCCCGCCAAACCGCGCCATTGCGCGTCGGCGCGATCCGAGCACCGAGGGAGAAGCCCCAGGGAACCAGGAAGTTGCCGGCTGCCCCAGGCGCTGTGCTGTCTGACGGCGCGGGCGGGGGGGGCCGCGGCGCTGTGTGCGCGCCGGGGCTCTCAGGGAGGGGCGGCCGTGGCGCGCCCGTTGCTAATCGTGGTTCCAGGGTCGAGCCTGCCGCTGGGCCCTCACGAATGGGCATCTTCTGCCGGGCGACGCCGACGGGGCGGGCCAGGCGCTCGACGAGGTGAGGCGATGATGGAACGCCCGCCCTTCAACGCGGCCGAGGCGCTCACGGCGGCTGATCTGACGCTGTCCTGGTCGGCCCTGCAGAACGAGGAGCGGGTGCAGGCCTATCGCCGCCTGCGGCGCGAGGAGGCGGAGGATTTCTTCGAGGGTCTCCCCACGGCCGACCAGGCCGCGCTCCTCGCGGGCCTCACGAAGGGCGAACGCAGGCTGTGGATCCGCCTGCTCGCGCCCGACGACGTGGCGGACCTCCTCCTCGAGGTGTCGCCGGCCGACCAGGCGGAGCTCCTCTCCTTGCTGGACGAGCCGACGCGGCGCGAGGTGATCGCGCTCCTCGCGTACGCCGAGGACGAGGCCGGCGGGCTGATGAGCCCGTGGTTCGCGCGCGTGCGGCCGGAGGCGACGGTCGACCAGGCGATCAGCTACCTCAAGCGGCAGGCCAGGGATCACCTCGAGACCATCTACTACGGTTATGTGCTCGACGCCGAGCAGCGGCTGCGCGGCGTGGTGTCGCTCAGGCAGCTCATGATCGCCCCCGGCGACCGGCGCGTCAGCGACGTGATGAAGACCGACGTCGTGTCGGTCAACGAGGACGCCGACCAGGAGGCGGTGGCGCGGACCTTCGCGGAGCACGATCTCGTGGCGATACCCGTCGTCGACAGCGAGGGTCGGATGAAGGGGATCGTCACCGCAGACGACATCGTGGACGTCGTGGAAGAGGAGGCGACCGAGGACATCCAGAAGCTCGGCGGCATGCAGGCGCTCGACGCGCCCTACCTCCGGACCCCCCTCTCCAGGATGCTCGGCAAGCGCGCGGGCTGGCTGTCCGCGCTGTTCGTGGGCGAGCTCCTCACCGCAACGGCGATGGGGCACTACGAGAGCGAGATCGCCCGCGCCGTCGTGCTCGCCCTCTTCGTGCCGCTCATCATCTCGAGCGGGGGCAACTCCGGCTCTCAGGCGACGACGCTGGTCATCCGGGCGATGGCGCTCGGCGAGATCCGGCTCGCCGACTTCTGGCGCGTCAGCCGCCGGGAGCTCGCGTCGGGCCTCGCGCTCGGCGGGATCCTCGGCGCCATCGGCTTCGCGCGCGTCATCGCCTGGGAGAAGCTCTTCGAGGCCTATGGCCCGCACTACGCGCTCCTCGCCCTGACCGTCGCGATCAGCCTTGTCGGCGTCGTGACCTGGGGCACGCTGGCGGGGGCGCTCCTGCCGTTCGTGCTCCGGGCGCTGCGCTTCGACCCGGCGAGCGCCTCGGCCCCGTTCGTCGCGACCCTCGTCGACGTCTCCGGCCTCGTGATCTACTTCAGCGTGGCCGAGCTCCTGCTCCGCGGTGTGCTGCTGTGAAGCGGGCGAGCGCCCCCCCGCGCCCTCCCCGGGGGCTTCCCCGAAGCGCGCGGCCGGGGAGCGCCCGGGCGGCGGGGGCCTAGGGGCTGACGCGGGACGCCAGGTAGCGCGCCACATACGCGCCGATCACGCGCGCGTCCTCGCGCCAGCGGCCGCCGGGCTTCAGCTTGTCCGCGTCCGCGGAGCTCAGGCTCGTGTTCGGGATGGGCGACGCCGTGCGGCTCGAGAACTGGACCTCATCGAGCACCCGGCCGTCCGGCGTCGTGAGCCGGAGCGTCAGCCGGATCTGGCTCGGGGCCGAGGAGACGACCGCGTAGAAGCCTGGATTCATGTAGCCGATATAGGGCTTGATCACGAACGGCGCCGACGTGTGGCCGTCGGACGGCGCGACCTCGATGCCCTCCTCCTGGGCGGCGGCGACCAGGGCCTTCGTGAACTCCTCGTTGATGGACTCCTTGTCCGCCACGAAGCGCTGGTGATCGTCCGCGTCCTTGCCGGCCAGGTACTGGTCCTCGCGCTGGTCGAGGATGAAGAGGCCCACGTAGTCGATGGGCATCAGGGCGAAATACCGCTGGCCGACGAACGTGTCGGGGCTCGCCTGGGTCACGACGCGCCAGCGCGGCCCGCACCCGGCGAGGGCCGCGAAGCCGAGCAGCGCGGCCGCGATGAAGCTGCGACGGTGCATGAGGGTCTCCTTCAGAGGGCCCGCCTTGTAGGCCATGTCCGAGCGAGCTGGCAAGGGCGGCGCAGCGCGCCGCGCCCGGGCGGGCCGGTCCGGCGCGCCGCGCCCAGGCGGGCCCGTCCGGCCCGCCGCGATCACGCGGCGGCGGCCCGCGCGCCCCCTCCGACCCGGACGGGGCAGGCGGCCCGCGCATTCGATCGATGGCGCGCGCGGGCTCGCCCCGCGCTCGCGCGCGCTGTGCAATGGGCGGACAGGACCGGAGCTGGCCTGTCGGATGCATGTTCGATTCGACAGCTGCAATGGCCACCTCGTACGAGGATGCCTTTCTATCGACGTTGGAGGTAAACCCATGATCCCGAATTTCGTAGCCGGTCTCTTCAGCATTTTGCCCATCTTGGTGCTCCCGTTGCTCGGCGTCGATCCGCCGGAGGACGCGGGTGGCAGCGGCTCGCAGGTGGGCGAAGGCTCCGAGCTGGAGATCCCAGGCTTGCCCGGGGAGGGCGCCTCGCGGTTCGGCTATTCGATCTCCTGCATCGAGGGCAGCACGGGAAAGAAGACCTTCCTGACGGAGGACGACTTCTGCAGCGCCCTGCGCGACGAGCAGGTCTGCTCCGAGAGCGCGGCCATCTTCGCGCTCTTCCACGGCTGTCCCTGAGCGCCCGCGCGGCGGCGGTACAAACCCTTGACATTCGAGGGGGGCCTTGCTCTTCCTAGCGAGCGCGGACCGCCCCGCGCGGCCCTCCCCCCACAAGGTCGCGCGCCTCGGAGGCTCAGATCGTGACGAACCTCTATCTCATCCGGCATGGAGAAGCGCTGGTCAACGTGAACCATATCGTGGGCGGGATGCGCGGGGACACCGGGCTGACGCAGCTCGGCGTCCTCCAGGCGGAGCGCCTGCGCGATCGCCTGGCCGCGACGCGCGAGATCCCCGCCGACGTCCTGATCGCCAGCACCTATCGCCGGGCGCAGCAGACGGCCGAGATCGTCGCTCCCGCCCTGGGGCTGCCCGTCACGCTCGACGACGAGGTCCAGGAGCTCCGCCCCGGCGAGGCGGACGGGATGCCGGTCGGCGAGGCGATGGTGCGCTACGCGATCGATTTCGAGCGCGAGCCGTACCGGCCCGCGAGCCCCGGTGGCGAGAGCTGGGCTCAGTTCATGCTGCGGGTCTCCGTCGCCCTCGATCGCGTCACCCGTGAGCACGAGGGGCGGACGATCGTCGTCGTCACCCACGGCGGCTTCATCGACGTCGCGTTCCTCCACTTCTTCAGGATGAACGCGCTCGCCTTCCCGAGCGCGCACTTCGCCACCCGCCACACCTCGCTCACCCACTGGCAGCGAAGGCGGCGCTGGGGTCGGGCCGAGGCCTGGCACCTCATCTATTACAACGACAGCGCGCACCTGCGCGACGTCGAGCGGACCGTGCGCATCCCCTGGGCGGAGCTCTCCACGCTGGCGCCGAGGCTCGTGGATGATCCGTCTGGGCCGCCGTCCTCCGAGAGCGGCGAGGGGCGCTAGCACGCGCGGCCAGGCAGACAGGCAGCCGCCCGCCCGCGGTCCCTCCCGGCCCTCGCGCTTGCGCCTCCGCCTCGGGGCGAGCTACATGACCCGTATGATGGGTCCCGTTCACGCAACCTTCCTCATCGCCGCTCCCGACCAGCCCGGTCTCGTCGCGCGACTCGCGGGGTTCTTCTACGACATCGGCCTGAACATCATCGACGCGAGCAACCACACCGATGCGTTCATGGACGAGGGCCCGCGCTTCTTCATGCGTCTCGTCGTCGATCTGTCCGGCCTCGCCTCGCCGGCCGCCGTCGCCGCCCTGGGCGGCTCGGCCACCCGCGGCGCGATCGAGGCCGCCTTTCGCGAGCTCGCCGCGTCGCTCTCGGCGCGATGGTCGGTGGAATACAGCGATCACGTCCCGAAGATGGCGATCCTCGTCACGAGGGATCCTGCGTGCCTCTACGATCTGGTGCTCCGGCAGCGCGCGGGCGAGCTTCGCTGCGAGATCCCGCTCGTGATCTCCAACCACCCCACGCTCGAGGCGGTGGCCGAGAGCTTTCGAATCCCTTTCTTCTGCATCCCGATCACCCCGGAGACCAAGCGCGAGCAGGAGCGTCAGGTGCTTCACCTGCTGAAGAGGCACCATGTCGATCTCGTCGTCCTGGCGCGGTACATGCAAATCCTCTCCGAGCAGATGCTCGATGAGGCGCCGCCCGTCATCAACATCCACCACGGGTTCCTGCCCGCGTTCCAGGGCGCGAAGCCTTACCACCAGGCGCACGCGCGCGGCGTGAAGCTCATCGGCGCGACGGCGCATTATGCGACGCGGGACCTGGATCAGGGGCCGATCATCGAGCAGGACGTGGCGCGCGTGAATCACCAGATGGGCCCCGAGGAGATGACCCGGATGGGGCGTGACGTGGAGCGGCTCGTCCTCTCTCGCGCCGTCCGGGCGCACCTGGAGCGGCGGGTCATCGTCGAAGGCCGCCGCACCGTCGTTTTTTAGAGCGGCGGTCACCCGCTTCGGATACGGGCCCATCTCGACGTTTTCGGTGCTCAGCGCACCGGAGTGCGCTTGCGCGCCGAAAACGCCGATCTGGGCCCGTCTCCTGTGCGGGAGACCGTCGCTCTGCTCGGCATGGTGCAGAGGGGGGCGGAGACCGCTGTGGATCTCCAGACAATGCCCCGACCGACCCAGGCCGTGGGACAGTCGGGGCAATCTGGGCGATCGAGCGCGGGGGAGGTGCGCGCGGCCGGGCGCGCTCTCCTGGGAGCCCGATGAGCGCGCGCGCGAGGCGTTACGGCCGGCCCTGCTGGCCAGGCGCGGTGATCTGGCCTTGCTGGCCGGGCGCGAGCTGCCCGAGGACGGCCGACTGGCCATAAGCGCCCGACTGGGAGATGGCGGCCTGGCCGAGGCCGGCCTGCTGACCAGCATAGCCCTGGATCCCTTGGCTGGATTGCTGGCCGGAATAACCGCCGAACCCGGCCTTGGACGGCACCTGCCCGGGGAACATCCCGGCCTGGCTCGGCACGAGCGCGCCCTTGCCAGGGAACACCTCACCCTTGCTGGGCCCGAGCGCGCCCTTGCTCGGTCCGAGCGCGCCCTTGCTGGGGAACATCCCGGCCTGGCTCGGCACGAGCGCGCCCTTGCTGGGGAACATCTCGCCCTTGCTCGGTCCGAGCGCGCCCTTGCTGGGGAACATCTCGCCCTTGCTCGGTCCGAGCGCGCCCTTGCTGGGGAACATCCCGCCCTTGCTCGGGCCCATCTGGGCCTGTCCGGGCGCGAGCTGCGCCGCGCCCATCCCCAGGTATCCGCCTCGCTCCTCCTCCAACGCTTGCTCGACGGCCCCGATCTCGTCGTCACCGAGATCGCTTTGATCGAGGTCCGCGTCGTCCGTGTTCACCGCACAACCGGCGGCCAGAGCAGCAAAAAGAAATGCAGGCACCAGCATCTTGCTATGCATCGACATGATCGTTTCCCCCCGATGTCCGCGAGGGCCCACTAGGCCCAGACATCTCGGCTCACCGCAGAGCAGAGTGTGTGCCTGGCGGAGCTGTGCAGACGTTTCCGCTCCCGGCGTGCTTGACGTCCGCGAGGGCGTCAATGCAGCGCGCTCGCGCGAGCGGCGCCCCGCAGCGGAGCCCGCGCGATCCGGGCCGAGCGGATCGTCGAGGAGCGCTCGTTCCCCTTTTCTCCGGCGAGAGGACGTGTCGGGTCCAGCCAGGGCGCACCAGCGGCCCGGCGCGCCCGGTGAAGCCCTGACGGCAGGCCGCGCTGCGCTGGTGGCCCCGCCCTGCTCAGGACGCTCTGGGGTGCGTCGCGCGTGGCGCGCTGGCGCGCTGGACGGCGCGTTGGAGCTTGGTTTGTCCGCCCTGGTCGCAGTTCGTCAGCGAGGCGCCGCGCGCCCAGGGCGCACCGCCGCGCAATCGCGGGGGGCGCGTCCCCTGCGCGTGCGGGACGGGCGGGTCACGCCTCGGGCTTCTTCCCGAACAGCCACTTCTTCGCTTCGTCGTCCATCGGCTGGCTCGCGTTCCGCAGCTCATTTCCGACCGCGAGCCCGCGCTCGACGGCGGGCCTCGCGCGCACCGCATCGAGCCACCGCTTGAAGTTCGGGAGCTCGTCGGCCGACACCCCGTACCGCTCGTGCGGCATCGCCCAGGGATAGCTCGCCATGTCGGCAATCGAGTACTCGCCAGCCAGGAAAGGCCGGTCCGCGAGCCGCTTGTCCATCACGCCATAGAGCCGGCGTACCTCCTTGGTATAGCGCTCGATCGCATAGGGGATCTTCTCCGGCGCATAGTGATTGAAATGGCCCGCCTGGCCGCTCATCGGTCCGAGGCCGCCCATCTGCCACATGAGCCACTGGGTCACCTCGTAACGACCGCGGACGTCCGAGGGGATGAACTTGCCCGTCTTCTCCGCGAGGTAGAGCAGGATCGCGCCCGACTCGAACACGGAGATCGGCGCCCCGCCGCCCGGAGGGTCGTGATCGACGATGGCGGGCATCCGGTTGTTGGGGCTGATCGCGAGGAACTCCGGCTTGAACTGCTCGCCCCGCCCGATGTTGACCGGGACGAGCTTGTAGGGGAGGCCCGTCTCCTCGAGCATTATGCTGATCTTCCAGCCGTTCGGGGTGGGCCAGTAATAGAGATCGATCATCTTGCGCTCCGTGTCCGTGGGCCGTCGCCGATCGCGACGGCGTGCTGTCTCAGGCGATGGATCGTGTCTGCCGGGCGCCGCGCCGCTTCGCGCTGGCGTCGCCCGGCTCGTCGGACAATCGGTGGCACGTCGCCCCGTGGGGAGCAACCGGCGATTGGGCGCGTCGCCTCAGCGCGGCGATCCCGTCGGTTCGCGCGCGGGCCTCGCCCCGTCGACGAGCGCGCGCAGCGCCGCGATGTGCCCGGGCCCCGTCCCGCAGCACCCGCCCACGATCGTGGCGCCCGCCTCGAGCCAGCGGCGCGCGAGCTCCGCATAACGCGCGGCCGCCGAGCCGCGCTGGTCGACGCCAACGCCCCAGCCGAGCCCCTCGGCCTCCGCGCCCGCGTTCGCGTAGGCCCCGAACGGGACGCCGCACGCCGCGAGCCGCTCGATGTGCGCGAGCGTGCGAGTCGCCGGGGTGCAGTTGACGAGCACGGCACTCGCGCCGCGGGAGGCCGCCTCCCGCGCGGCGAGCCCGATGTCCTCGGGCGAGAGCAGATCCGACCCCGGACCGGCCGTGAACGACACCCATGCTTCGACGCCCGTGGCGACCGCTTCCTCCAGCGCCACGAGCGCCTCGCCGATGTGCGGGAACGTCTCGCAGAGGAGGACGTCGACGCCCGCGCTCGCGAGCGCCTGCGCGAGCTCGCGGTGCTCCTGCCGCGCGTCGGCCGGGCTCAGGTCGGGCCGGTAGCAATCCTCGATCGGCGCGATGCTGCCGGCGACCCGGTGCCGTGGGCCCTCGTCGCGCACGGCCTCGCGCGCCAGCGAGACCGCGCGCGCGGTCAGCTCGGCCCAGGCGGCGCCCGCCTGCCTCCGCCTGGTGCGGAACGTGTTGGCCGTGTGCACCGTCGCGCCTGCGCGCGCGTAATCCCGATGGATCGCGCGGACCACGTCGCGGCCGCGCGCATCGAGCAGGGCCGCGGCGCTCCAGAGCGGCGCAGGCGTCTCGACCCCGCGCGCGGCGAGCTCGGTCCCGAGCGGGCCGTCGAGGACCACGATGGCAGCCTCGGCGGACACAGCAGCTGAACCGAGCGGCGATCTGGCCACGTCCTCCATGTAGGCTCCGGTATGTCCGCGGCCGGTTTCCACGGCAACCCCTGAGTCGGGTCATGGCCCGTCTGCGGCTCGGGGTAAGCGAGGCCCCGCACGGTGCACCGTCCCGACCACTGTGCGGCAGAAAGAACGATGGAAATCTCTTTCGCGCCGGGAAATTACTTGCCAGGTATGGGGGGCCTGCGGCACCGTTGAAATGAATTCATCTTCCCCTCATTCCACTCGACTCGCCGGAGTCGTGGGGTCCGACAAGCAAGCGATCGTTTGCAGGAGCGACGCAGGACCGACATGGGGGAGCTCCCGCTGGCCCGCGCGAGGCCAGGCGAGCGCCGTCAGTGAGCCCATAAGAAAGGAACGCCATCATGATTCGACAGTCCATCCGTTCTTCCAAATCGCTCGCTCTCAGTGTTGCGCTTGGCGTCATCGCAGCGGCCGGGTTTACCGGATGCGGCGCGTCGGAGGAGGCTCCCGTCGATGACGCGGTGGCGCACGAGCGGATCACCCAGGCGGAGGTCTCGAAGGCCCTCGAGACGAGCGAGTTCCTGAACCTCGACATGAGCCGAGACACGGTCTACGCCCTCGATTACTCGGGGGGGGCCATCGACTACGCGCGCATCAAGCTCTCCACCGGCAACGGCAAGGAGATCTTGCTCTCGGAGCAGATGGCCGCCATCGAGCAGGCGGACTACGGCGACTACCCGGCGCCCGTCCTGACCGAGGCGTCGGACGATCGGTTCAGCATCTCCTCGGACGAGTCCGCCTTCGGGAAGCTGTCGGAGAGCGAGCTCGACCAGCTGAGGACCGACGGGTTCTTCTACTCCGAGGAGCCCCCGTCCGCCCCCGGGGCGAAGCCGCAGAGCACCGACCCCGACTGCATCCACGCCTACTGCGAGGTATGTACCGACAACACGACCGGCGGGCGCCCCGAGACATGGAAGCCGGGGACCTACACCTGCTACCTCATCGAGCACGTGTGGTGCTGAGACGCGCCTGACGGACTCTTTCCCCCCTCGCAGGGCCTCGTTGATGCGTTCGCTCTCGGTTTGGTGCGCTGCGCTGCTCGCCCTCGGGGGCACAGCGTGCGGAAAAGACGGGCCCGTGCTCCCGAGCGGCCTTCCCCGGCCGCTCGCGGGGATCTACATGGACTTCGGCGCGGCGCCGGAGGAGGGCCGCTTCCGCGCGCTGATGGGGTTCCCGACCCGGGATGTCCCCGGGCTCGAGAGCGCGATCGAGGCCATGTACGATCCCGGGAAGCCGGACACGTTCCGGAAGTACATGTCGGTCGAGACCTGGATGGAGCGCCACGCCCCGTCCGAGAGCGACGTCGCGGCCGTCGAAGACTGGCTCGTCCAGCAGGGGATGGAGATCCGGCGGCGGTCCAAAAACCGGCTCCTGCTCGAGTTCGCGGGCACGGTCGAGCAGTTCAATACCGCGTTTGACACCGAGCTCCGCGACTTCGAGCGCGAGAACCCCGCGGCCGGCGGCAAGCCGCTCCGCACGTTCGGCGCGCTCGATCCGCTCAGGCCGCCGCAGCGGATCATCGACCTCGCGTCGGGCGTCATCTCGGTCGAGATCCCCGCCGACACCGATCCGCTCCCGGCCGAGGGAGGCGCGATCGAGACGGACCCTCCGCCGGAGCCGGAGCAGGGGTACACGCCCGCGCAGATCGCGCGGGCCTATGGAGCCGAAGCGCTCCACACCGCCGGCCACAGCGGGCAGGGCGTGAAGCTCGGCGTCGTTGTCGGGGCGACGTTCAAGACCCGGGATCTCCAGTCGTTCTGGCGGTCGTTCGGCGTCTCGCGCGACAACCCCGAGGAAGTGGTCACCGCGGATCCGATCTCCACGCGGTATGTCGAGAGCACGCTGGACATGCAATGGTCGGGCGTGATGGCGCCCATGGCGGAGCTCATCGCGTACCAGGGGCCGGACGCGCGCACCCACTCCATCCTCTATGCGTGGAACGAGGCGATCGCTGCCGGCGAGGTGTCGGTGCTCTCGACGTCGTTCGCGCACCGCGAGGAGACGGAGGCGCAGCCGATCCGCGAGCAATACAACGAGGCGGCGCGCATGGGCGCGGCGCTCGGGATGACGATCGTCGTCGCGAGCGGCGACTCGAGCAGGCCCGACGTGCCGTCGTCGAGCCCGTATGTGACGTGCGTCGGCGGGACGGTGCTCGAGCTCGGCGACGGCGGCGAGGTCGCGCGCGAGGTGGCGTGGAGCGGCTCCGGCTCGGGCCGATCGCGCGCCTTCGATACGCCGTGGTGGCAGGAGAGCGTCGTGACGGACGCGCAGGGCACGCGCGCGGTCTCCGACGTCGCGCTGAGCGCGTCGTCGGACTCCCCGTACTGGCTCTACTTCCTGGGCGAGTGGGATCAGCGCGGCGGCACCTCGTTTGCGGCGCCGGTGTTCGCCGGGCTGATGGCGTCGGTGAACAGCCACCGGATCGCGCAGGGCAAGCCCGTCGCCGGGTGGCTGAACCGGGCGCTTTACACCGATGCGGGCGTGCAGGCCGCGTTCCGCGACATCACCGAGGGCAAGACCCCCGAGGGGTTCAGCGCGGGGCCCGGCTGGGACTATCCGACCGGCTGGGGCGCTCCGCTCGCGGACAAGCTCGCGGAGGCGCTCCCGTAGGAAAGCGTCATCCTCTGGGTCGGATGGCGCCCCCCGTCGCGTTCCTCTTCCTCTCGCTCGTGTCGCTTCCGCTCCTTGCGGCGGCGGCGCTCGGCTGTGACCGCCCAGGCCGCTCCGCCGGTCCGGCGCCCGCGCCGCCCAGCGTCGCGCCCGCCCCGGCGCGGGAAGAGGCGGCGCAGGCCGCGGACGGCGGCGCGACACCGGTGGCCGCCGCCGGGGACGCGGCGGCCGCTGCTGCGGGGGCTGCGCCGCTCCGCGCGGACGCGCCGTTCGTGGAGCTCCCTGTCGAGGGGTTTCCGAGCGCCGTGGTGTCGGTGCCGATCGGCGCCACCGCGCGGCGTCCCGTGCTCATCGCGTCGCACGGCAACTACGATCGGCCCGAGTGGCAGTGCCAGGTGTGGCGCGACATCGTGGGAGACGGCGTCTTCGTCCTGTGCCCGAGGGGCGTCGCGCGGCCCGATTCGCCGTCGGCGAGCGACGTCCGCTTCACGTACGAGAGCAACGCCCGCCTGGAGCAGGAGATCGACGCGGGGCTCGCGGCGCTGCGGGCGCGCTTTCCCGAGCACGTGGATCCCGGCGCGGTGCTCTATACAGGCTTCTCGCTGGGCGCGATCATGGGCTCTGCGATCGCCGCGCGCCGGGCGGCGCTCTTCCCGCGCCTCGTGCTGGTCGAGGGCGGACACGACAAGTGGACCCCGGCGACGGCCAAGGCGTTCGCGGACGGCGGCGGGCAGCGGGTCCTCTTCGTGTGCGCGCAGGCCGGGTGCGGCGGCGCCGCTGCGGCGGCCGCGGCGCGCCTGGAGAAAGCGGGGGTGCTCGCTCGCGTGGCGCGCAGCAAGGAGGCCGGCCACCGGTACGACGGGCCTGTGGCCGAGGAGACCCGAAGAGCGCTGGATTGGCTGATCGACGGCGACCCGCGCTGGTAAACGCCGCTCGGCGACGCGAGGGGGAGCGCGCGCGTTGAACTGCCGCGGCTGCTCGGCGGGTCGAGACGTCGCGCCGCGGGCGATCTGGTCGGCGGGCGGGCTCTGAGCTAGACGAGGCCCGTTGCTCGTCATGGCTTGCTCTTTCCCGGATGCGCGCGCGCGCCGCCGCAGTGGTCTGGATCGGCTGCGGCGCGCGTCGGCGCTCGCCGCGTCGGCGCTCGTGGCGGCCTGCGGCCCGGGCGAGGAGCCGCCGGGGCGCTCGGCCGCCGCGCAGCCGGCGGCCCTGGAGCCGGCGCTCGCCGCCGCGGGCGTCGTGGAGCCGCTGGACGGCGGCGCGGCCGTCGAGGCCGAGCCCGCGGCGTCCAGGGAGGCGCTGCGGCCCGGGCGCGGCGACAAGCTCGCGAGCATCGCCATGCGCACGTTCGTGCACGCCGCGCCCGAGCGCGGCGCGCTCAAGCTCGGTTACCTCCGGGCCGGCGCGCTCGTCGAGCGCGCCGCGGCGCCGTCGGGCGACGCGGGGTGCGCCGGCGGGTGGTACGCCATCCATCCCCGCGGCTTCGTGTGCGTCGGCAGGGGCGCCTCGCTCGACCTGGACCACGAGATCGTCGCCGCGACGCCGGCCGGCCCGCGACGGGGCGAGCCGTATCCGTACCGGTACGTCGTGTCGCGGAAGCCGCCGCCGCACCTCTATGTCCACCTGCCCAGCGAGGCCGAGCAGCGGCGCGTCGAGGGGCGCTCGCGCGCCCAGGGCACCCCCGCGTGGTCCCGCCGCGACGAGGCGCTCCTGGGCGAGCCGGAGCCGCTCACGCCCTTCTTCGCGAGCCGCCGCGACCTGCCCAAGCCGGTAGGCGCTGCCGAGAAGGTCCGCTTCCCCGCGCACCGCGGGCGCGCGCGGGCCGACTCGGCCTTCGGCCTGATCTCCACCTTCGCGTGGACCGGGCGGCGCTTCGGCCTGACGACCGAGCTCGACCTCATCCCGATCGATCGCACCTCGGCCGTCACCCCCACGGCGATGCGCGGCGTGGAGGTGAAGAGCGAGGGGACGCCCGCGTTCGTCATGCACCACGGGGTGCGCACGCTGAAGCCGGACGCCTCGGGCGAGCTCAAGCCGGACGGCTGGGCGGCGCACCGCTCCGGCTGGGTGCTCACCGGCAAGACGGCCGCCGGCGGCGCCTACGCGGAGACCGACGCGGGCGTGTGGATCCCCGCGTCCGCGCTGCGGGTCGCGCGGCTGGGCCGCGACTTCTGGGGGCACGCGGCGCGCGGAAGGAAGTGGATCGACATCTCCATCGAGCTCCAGACGCTGGTCGCCTACGAGGGCGAGCGCCCCGTCTTCGCGACCCTCGTCTCGACGGGCAGGGGCGAGCTCGGCGATCCCGCGACCACCAGCGCCACCGTGCAGGGCACGTTCTTCATCCGCGAGAAGCACGTCACGGCGACGATGGACGGCGACGAGCTCAGCGAGTCGTCCGTCGACCTGCGGGACGTGCCCTATGTCCAGTACTTCCACAACAGCTATGCGCTGCACGGCGTCTACTGGCACGACGCGTTCGGCAAGGTGCGGAGCAGCGGCTGCGTGAACCTCGCGCCCGCCGACGCGGCGTGGCTGTTCGCGTGGACCGATCCCCCCGTCCCCGAGGGCTGGCACGCCGCGTTCAACGACAAGGGCGGGACGCTCGTGTACATCCACGCCTGACCGCGCGCGGCCAGGAGCGTGTAATACCGCCGGGCCGCGCGCGTCGGCCATGCATGCAACCCGGGACGATGCTGTTGGCGATCCAACTTCCTGCGCTGAGCTCTGGAGCGCTCGAGCTCAAATGCGGCATGAAGCCGCTGCGGGGCGCGGTCGCCCTCGGGCCCCGCACGTGATCGCACTCGCCACGCTGGAGCGGCTTCCATGAAATCACCTCACCTCGCCGGCCTGAACGCCCTGCTGATGCTCGTCGCTGCGCTCGCCGGCTGCGCGCCGCGCAGCCTTCCCGCGAGCTTCCCCGCGTCGTCTGCTGCGTCACCGCAGGCAGCAGAAGCTCCCTCGCCGCGGATCGGCGTCGCCCTCGCCGAGGATCCTCCGCTGCCCGGAGAGCCCGCCGCCGCCTGGATCGGGCTCGATCCGGCGCCGGGCGGCGGCGCCGATCCTCACCAGCACCATCACCATCATCACCACGGCCACGCGTCGGCCCGGACGCCGCCGAGCGGCCACGCGCCGGCCCAGGCGCCGCCGAGCGGTCATGCGCCGGCCCAGGCGCCACCCAGCGGTGACGCGCCGCCTCCGCCCAGGGAGCCCGCCCATGCGCACTGAACCCCGGCGCTCGCGCGCGCTCGCCGCGCGCCTCACCCCGCTCGCGGCGGGCCTCGCGCTCCTCTCCGCGGCCGGCTGCGCCGCCCCGTCGTCGACCGCCGACATGGCGCGGATCCGCGAGCTCTCCCGCGTCGAGCTCCCGAAGGGCGCGGCGTCGGAGGAGGTCGATCCGGCGCCGGCCGACGGCGCGCGCGCCCTCGGCCAGGCGCCGCGGCAGCCGCTCACCGCGGACGCCGCGGTGCGGATCGCGCTGCTCAACAACCGCGAGTTGCGCGCCGTGCTGAAGGAGGTCGGCGTCGCGCGGGGCAACCTCGAGCAGGCGGGCAAGCTGCCGAACCCGGAGATCGCGATCGGGGTCACGCCGCTGCAGGAGGGGGTCGAGCACGCGCACCTCGAGCTCGAGGTCGAGATCGACCTCACGTCGGCGCTCCTCTCGCCGCTCCACGCGAAGGCGGCGCGGTCGGAGCACGAGGCCGCGCGCTACCGCGCCGCGGGCGCGGTCGTCGATCTCGGCTACCAGGTGCGCGCCGCGTTCTACGCCGCGCAGGCGGCGGAGCAGCGCCTCGGCATCGCGAACCGCGCGCTCGACGCGTTCGCCGCGGCCCGCGACGCCGCCCGCGCGCTCTTCGAGGCGGGCAACGTCCCGGAGCTCGACGTGGCGACGCAGGAGGCGGGTTACGAGGAGGCGCGCGTCACGGCCGCGCAGATGGAGCTGGAGCTCCTCTCGCAGCGCGAGCGGCTCACCCGGCTGCTCGGCCTCTCCGGCGCGGCGACCTCCTGGACGATCGCCGGCGCGGTCCCTGCGGCGCCCGAGGCGCTCGCGACGCCGCCGCGCGCGGAGTCGCTGGCCTTGCGGGCGAGCCTCGAGCTCGCGGAGCTGCGCAGCCGGCTCGAGGCGGCGGCGGGGCGCGCCGGGGCCTTGCGCGCCGAGGGCTGGGTGCCGGACGTGGCGATCGGCGTGCACGGCGAGCGGGAGCTCGGCGCGAGCGGCGAGGCGCACGAGCACCCGTGGGTCCTCGGCGCCGGGGTCCGCCTCTCGCTCCCGCTCTTCGATCGGCGTCAGGGGGCCGAGGTCGCGCAGGCGGCGGAGTTCGACGGCCTGCTCGAGCGCTACCACGGCCGCGCCGTCGACGTCCGCTCGGCGGTCCGCGAGGCGCAGAGCCGGCTCCTGTTCGCGCACGCGCGCGCGCGGCACTACGCGCGCGTGATCCTCCCGGCGCGCAAGCGGGTGCTGGAGCAGACGTTGCTCCAGTACAACGCGATGCAGGTCGGGGTCTTCCAGCTGCTCTCGGCGCGCCGAGAGCAGCTCGACGCCGAGCTCGCTGCGGTCGAGGCGCTGCGCGAGCACTGGACGGCGAAGGCTGCGTTCGACGCGCTCCTGGCAGGGCGCCGCGTCGAGGCCGCGGGGGCCGGAGCTCCCGCGGCGATGCCGAGGGCCTCGGCCACCGGCGAAGGAGGGCATTGACATGGACCGACGTGCTTTCATCCACGCGGGCGGTCTGGCCGCCGGCGCCGCCATCCTCACGCAAGGGCTCGCCCATGCGCAGCAGCGCCCTGGCGCGCCGCCCGCCGCGGGCGCCGCTACGCCCCCGCCTCGCCGGACCGCGGCGCCCGGGGGGCAGCCCGCCGCGGTGACGCCGAACGGCAGCACGCTCCCGCTGCGCGTGGTGGACGGCGTGAAGGTCGGCCACCTCGTCGCCGGCCCCCTCGAGCACGAGATTGCCCCCGGCCTGAAGAGCGAGGTGTGGGGCTACAACGGGAGCACGCCCGGCCCGACCATCGAGGCGGTCGAGGGCGATCGCCTGCGCATCTACGTGACGAACTCGCTGCCGGAGGCCACCACGGTCCACTGGCACGGCCTCGTGCTGCCGAACGGCATGGATGGAGTCGCCGGGCTCACCCAGCGCCCGATCGAGCCCGGCGAGACGTATGTTTACGAGTTCGTCGTGCGGTATCCGGGGACGTATATGTACCACTCGCATTTCGACGAGATGACCCAGATCGCGCTGGGCGCGGTGGGGATGTTCGTCGTGCATCCGAGGAGGCCCAGGGGGCCGCGCGTGGACCGGGATTTCGTGCTGATGACGCACGAGTGGAAGATCAACGCGGGGGCGCGCCGGCCCGACCCGAACGCGATGAGCGACTTCAACGTCCTCACGTTCAATGGCAAGGCGTTCCCCGCGACGGCGCCGCTCGTCGTCGGCCGCGGCGAGCGCGTGCGCGTGCGCCTCGGGAACCTCGGCCCGATGGATCACCACCCGATCCACCTGCACGGCCTGTCGTTCCAGGTCACGGCGACGGACGGCGGGTTTGTCCCCGAGTCGGCCCAGTACCCGGAGACGACGGTCCTGGTCCCGGTCGGCAGCACGCGGGTCATCGAGTTCGTCCCCGAGGAGCCGGGCGACTGGGCGGTGCACTGCCACATGACCCATCACACGATGATGCAGATGGGCCATGGCCTGCCGAACATGGTCGGCGCCGAGACCCGCGCGCTCGATCGGCGGATGAGCCGCGTGATGCCCGGCTACATGACGATGGGGACCACGGGGATGGGCGGCATGGGCGAGATGCCCATGCCGATCCCCGCGAACAGCCTGCCGATGCGCGGCGGGGCCGGGCCGTTCTCGTACATCGACATGGGGGGAATGTTCACCGTCCTCAAGGTCCGCGACGATCCGGACAAGGCGGATCCGGCCGGGTGGTATGTGCACCCGGCCGGCACCGTGGCCGGGCCGGCGAGCGCCGAGCGGATGCGGGCGGACGGGATTGTCCCCGCTTCTGGAGGCAAGCCGGGCGGGTGAATCTCTCGACGTGAGCGAAGGCTCGCGATCGGCATCTCGTCCGCGCGTCGACTCGAGGAGGCCTGGGGCTCGGGTCGATCGCGGCGGCGCGGGTCGGCCGTCTCGATGGACACACGGGGCGCGGCCGATCGACCACAGGTCAGCCAAAATCTTCAGCGATTTCAATGAGCCAGAAGCGGTCCACGCCTTGCCATATCCGGTGGCGAGGCCGGGACGCCCCGGATCGCGGAGGAGTGCTTCGATGGCAATGAAGATGGCTCGACGGATGACGTTTCTGGCGCTTTGCACGGTCTCGCTCGCCGGCTGCGGCGAGCGTCACGACGCGCGGCCTCCGGCGCCGGCCGCTGCCGCGAGCCCCGCGGCGACGCAGTGCCCCGAGCCTGCAGCCGCCACGGCGGCGGCGCCCGCAGGCCTGCCGGCCGCGACGGTGACGGCGCCCGCGCCGGACGCGAACGTCGTGGCGGACAAGGGGGGCAAGGGGAGCCGTGAGGCCAAGGAGAAGGGGAGGGGGGCGGCGGAGCTGAAGGTGAAGCGGCTGGTGATCGCGGAGGGGGTGAAGGACCGCGAGCCGGTGGCGCCGGGGACGACGTTCAACGCGCCGGAGACACCGCGGCTTTATGCGTACCTGGAGGTCGAGAACCGGAGCGACGTGGAGGGCGAGGTGACGGTGGCGTTCGTCCCGCCGGGCGGCGGGGAGCCGGTCGGGAACGTGACGCTCGGGGTCGGGCCGTCGCCGCGGTGGCGGACGTGGGCGTTCACGCGCGGGGCGCGGAAGGCGGGGGAGTGGACGGCGGTCGTGCGGTCGGAGACGGGCGAAGAGCTCGCGCGCGCGCCGTTCGAGGTGACGCTGTAGCCGAGGGCGGCTGGGCGCGGGAGACGCCGGTCGTCGTCAGCGCGTCAGGGCGCGTCCTTCGGCGCTTCTCCCATCGCATCCCGTTCGAAGACGTCCAAGTACACCCGGTCGACGTCGAGCGCGCCGCCGAGGGACGACAGCTCTGCTTGCTCGCCCGGGCCGTGGATCCGGAGCAGCCAGCTGCCGTCTGGCTGCCGCGTGAACACCTCGATTCGCGGCGCCTTCTGCGATGCGAGCACGTACTCCTCGAGCGACGGTAGCGTCCTGTACTGGGCGAACTTGTCCCCTCGATCATAGGCCTCGCTGGAGTCGGAGAGCACCTCGAGGAGGACGCGTGGGTTCAGGAGCGTGTCGCGTTGCTCGTCTTCGAACTCGGGACGCGCGCAAACGACGGCGCCGTCGGGGTACACGTAGCGGCGTATGGCGGCGATCTTGACGCGCATGTCGGAGGTGAGCACCCGGCACCCCCGACCGCGGAGCGCGTTCCGCAGCTCACCGATGATGTTCGCGGCGATCGCGCTGTGCTCCAGCGTGCCGCCCGCCATGGCGAAGAGCTCACCGTCCGCGTATTCGTGGCGAAGCGGCGACGAACGCTCGAAGTCCAGGTACTCCTGCGGCGAAAGGCCGGTGCGGACCGCGGCTTGTGCCATGTCCCGCAGTTTCACCCGGGAGACGGAACGCGTCCACCGGTCGAGAGCTCCACGGGCGCAAGGGGGTGGGACCCTTCCTGCGGCGTCAGGCGGGCACGAGCTCGACGAGCGTGATCTCCGGTGGACAGTTGATGCGGACCGGCAGCCAGCCCCCGGCGCCGGCGTTGACGTGGAGGCGACGGCCCCGGTGCTCGTAATGCCCGTTGTGGTAGAGCCCGGCGGGCAACATCGGCGTGAGCGCGTAATCGCCGATCCGGCCGAGCGAGATCTGCCCGCCGTGCGTGTGACCGGACAGCATCAGATCGAACGGCAGCTCGCGCGCGGCCCGGAACGTGCCCGGGTGGTGGCTGAGGAGGACGCGCGGCGCGCCGTCGTCCCGCATCTGGCCGAGCGCTCGATCGAGTCCGTCTCGCGTCGGGCGCCGGGCGGGCTCTCCTGGGCGCGCGCGGCTCGGGTAGTCGATGGCGCCCATCCACAGGCGATCGCCGCCGAGGCGGACCTCCCGCGCCTCGTCGACGAGCACCTGGGCGCCCGCTTCCTCGAGGCCCTTCACGATCGTCCCCACGCTGGCCGACCGGGCGGCGATGTACTCGTGGTTACCCATGCAGAAGAAGAGCTGCCCCCGGGCGGGGCGCAGGCCCCGGAGCAGCCGCGCGGACAGCTCGAGCTGCGAGACGTGGTGATCGAGCAGATCGCCGGTGACGATGTGGATGTCCGCGCGGATCGCGTTCATGGCGTCGCGGAGCTCGTCGAGCCGCTCCGCATCCATGAAGCTGCCGACGTGCACGTCGCTGAGCTGCGCGATGGTGACGCCGTGCAGGCTCGTCAGCTCGCGGCGCACCGGCAGCGCGAGCCTCACGACGGCCGGACGCTGTCGCGACGCGAGCACGCCGCCCATCGACACCGCGACCGCCGCCGCGGGAAGCGCCCATGTCGCGCCGACGACGAAGCGGCGGCGGCGCTCATCGACGGCCTCCGGCCGGGCCTCGACATCGGCAGGCACGCGGATGTCCTGAGCGGCTGGATCGGCCTGAGCGCCGGCGCTGGCCTGCGCGTTCGTCGCAGGCTGGGCATCGGCCGCAGGCCGGGCGTTCCGGGGCGGCCGGAGCCGGCGGAGCGCCCGGACGGCCGCGCACGCGAGCGTGGCGAGCCCGAGGAGCAACCCATAGAGGAGCAGGCCCACCTGCGCGCCCATGGCGATCAGCGCCAGCGGCTCTGGCGCGTGGCGCTGGAGCGCGCGCAGCCCCGAGAAGCTCGCCGCGGCCATGAGCAGCGCCGGGAGCGCGGCCAGCAGCAGGCCCGCAGCGCAGAGGCCGCTGATCAGCGCCCCATGTCGAGGGAACGCCGCGCGCAGCCGCCGCCAGAGGATCAGGCCGAGGAGGCCGTTGACGAGCGTGACGACGAGGCCGCCGAGCTGGTACACGCGACGGAAACTAGCATCGCGCCGATCGCGCGTCCGGCCGCGGCCCCGCCGGCTGCGCCTAGGAGCCAGCCGCTCCGTCAGGCACCTCGGCGCTGACCGGGATCTCACGTGCTTCGAGCCCCTCGAGCGACGCCTTGCCCGAGAGCGCGTCGAGGTCGCCGCGCGCGTCCCGGAGGTAGCCATTGAAGAACGCGGCGAGGTAGCCCATCGCGATCGCCTGCTGCTCGCGCCGCGGGAGCCCGGCGTGGCCGTCGAGCGGCTCGGCGAGGCCGAGCGACGTCGTGTAGCCGAAGTGGTTCGCGCCGGGCAGGGTCACGAGGTGCTTCGGAGCGCGCGCGCGGTCGTAGAGCGACGCCGGGACCGCGGCGGCGATGGGGTCCGCGGTGCCGCGGACGACGAGCGCCGGCCGAGGCGCGAGCGCGTCAATGGATAGCGCGCGCTCGGGGGCGCCCGCCGGCGCGAGGAGCGCGAGGGCGCGGACATCGAACGGGCAAGCGGCGTCGAGCGCGAGCGCGAGCGCGGCCTGCGCGCCGAGCCCGTGGCCGAGCAGGCCCACTCGAGCGAAGTCGGCCAGGAGCGGGCCCCGGGAGCCGGCGCGGAGGTGCGTGAGCGCGTCCCGGAGCACCGCGGCGCGGCGCAGCGGCGCGTCGTCGGGCGTGAGCCACGAGAGATCGGGCGCGACGACGACGAAGCCCCAGCGCGCGAGGTGCGCCATCACGCCGGCGAGCTGGCGGTAGTCCTGGGCAAGACCCGCGGGCGACCCGGCGGTGGCCGCGCTCGTGGCGAGGCGCCGCTCGTGGGCGATCGCGATGACCGGGAACGGGCCTTCCGGCGAGAGCGGCGCCTCCTCGCCGTCCGCGGACGCGGGGTAGTAGAGCAGCGCGGCGCTCCGCGCGGGGCATCGGTAGAGCGCGCCCTGGAACGGCCACGTGTCGGGGTAGCAGGCGTCCGCCGACAGCGAGAGCGCGCCGATGCGCCGGAACCCCGCCCGGTGCGGCCCGGCGCGCAGCCGCGGCGAAGCGCCGGTGGGGAGCGGCGCAGGCGGAGGCGAGCTCATCGAGGGGGGCGGGCGAGAGGTCGTCGCTGCAGGCGGGCGAGAGGTCGTCGCTGCAGGCGGGCGATTCGTCGTGGCGGCGGGTGGGCGAGAGGTCGTCGCTGCAGGCGGGCGATTCGTCGTGGTGGCAGGCGGAGGGAGCGTCGCCGGAGAGGGGACATCTGCCGGGGAAGGCGACGTGTTGCCGATCGCGCGCTGCGACCAGACCGCGCCGTCGCGCGTCGCGTGGACGATCCGCCCATCGGCGCGCACGGCGAGCTCGATTCGCCCGAGCGGCCAGCTCTCGATCACCGATACCGCCTCGCACCGGCCCAGATCGGTGGCGAACACCGTCGGACCGCGGAAGCGGGCGCCGTCGTCACGGCTCCACCGCGCGAGCCCCACGCGCGCGAGCGGCGAGAACAGCTCGAGCGTCCCAGGTCCGCCGATCGTGCTCCGGAAGAGCGCCGGTGTCCCGCGGACCCCGGAGACCACCTCCTCCGGGCCGTGCCACGCAGCCCCGGACCCGGGAGAGCGCCGGAACATCACCAGGCGATCGCCGACGCGCGCGACGACCTCGAGGTCGCCGGGCGCGTTGGGTCCGTGCGGCGCGCCGGCCACGCGCTGGATCATCGCGACCGCCTCGAATCGACCGAGCCCCTCGCCGAAGATCACCGGGCCGCGCCAGCCGAGCTCCGCGGTGTCGTTGTCGCGGTGGTAGTGCGCGATCCCGCCGCGCGCGTGAGGCACCACGAGCTCGAAGTTGCCTTTGCCCCCGAAGCAGCCCTGAATCAGGGCGGGGTCGCCGGCCGCGCCCTCCGCGAAGAAGCGCGGCTCGCTCCACGACGGCTCGCTCGATGGCGCGCACCAGAACGCGGCCAGCCGATCCCCGATGCGCGCCACCGCCTCGAGGTGGCCTGGATCGCCGAAGTTGCTCTGGATGAGCGACACCGCCTCGACCGGGCCGAGGCCGCTGGCGAACGTCGCCACGTGACGCCACGGCCCGGAGGCCTCCTCGCGGCGGTGGTGCTCGACGCCGAACGGCGTGTCGGCGGCGGGCAAGACGAGCTCGAGCGTGCCGCGGGAGGCGCATTGCAGGAAGAAGCCGCTGGTCGTGGTGGGCATGGCGCTGACGGCACCCAATTTACCGGCGACGCGCCGCCGCGCCTACCGCAGCATCTCGGCGAGCCGCTCGCCCGTCGACGCCGCGAGCCCCCGGGCGAGCGCCCGCGGGTTCAGCTCGACCGCGACGGCCACCGCGTCCGGCGCGTGGGTGGCGAGCGGCGGCTCGACCGGCGCGTCCAGCCCGAGCAGGTGGCCGAACGAGCCGCCCGCCAGCTCGTTCCAGGCCGCGAGCAGCTCCTCCGAGGCGGCCTCCCCGCTCGTCGAGAAGTCGCCCGCCACCGCGATCGCGAGCGCGATCCCCTCGCGGGCGCTCGGCCTCGCGGCCGCGCCCACGGCGGTCGCCGCCGCGAGCAGCCCCCGCGCGCCGCGGGCGAGCTCCCCGTCGAACGGCCCCGGCGCGAACGCGCGCACGGGCGCCGGGCCGAGGCGGGCCTCGAGCGCGCGCAGCGGGCCGCCCGAGAGCGCCGCGGGCGAGCGCTTGAGGCGCCCGAGCGCGTACAGCGACGCGACGCGCGCCGGCCCGCGCAGCGGGCTGCCGCCGTCCTGCACGCAGGCCACGTCCTCGCCGAGCAGCACAAGCGCGTGCGGCTTCGTGCCGATGTCGCCCGTCACGCGCACGACGTCCGGGCGATCGAGCGCGCGCCGCTCCTTGCCCGTGAGCCGCCGCCGGAAGAGGCGCTCGATGGCGCGCGGATCGCCGCTGTGGCGCGCCACGTAGAGCGTGGCGTCGCCCGCCGGCCCCGCGCCCGCGTACGACGCGATCGCCGCCTCGCGCACCTGCCGCAGATCGACGCCGGTCGCGCGGGCGTGCCGGGCCAGGTTCTCCTCGGGCGCCACGAGCGCGATCGACGGGATGAGCCACGGCACCGCCGCGACCTCGCGGGGCCGGACGAGGATCAGCCACCTGAGCCCCGCCTGCGGCAGGAGGCGCGTCAGGTCCGCCGTGGCGAGCGGCGGCAGCGGCGGGCTAGGCCGGGCGGGCGGCCGCGGCGCGCCGCCGCACGAGGGCAGCGCGAGGCCGAGGGCGCAGCCCAGGACGCCGCCGAGCACGGCGCGCCGGCGAGGCGCTCGCCCGGGCGCGTTAGCCAACGACGAGGTAGGCGAAGCGGCGGTTCTTCGAGCCGACGCGGACCAGGTAGCGCTTCCCACGCTCGAGCTTGAGCTGCTCGTCCTTGACCACCTCGCCCTCGAGGTGCACCGCGCCGCCCTTCACGAGGCGCCGCGCCGCGGAGGTCGACTCGGCGAGCCCCGCCAGCGCCAGCGCGTTGCCGATCGGGATCGTGTCGCGGTCGCTCGCCACCTGGAGCTCCTCGATGTTCTCCGGCAGGCCGCCGGCCGCGACGCTGCGGCGCCGCTCGAGGGCCGCGCGCGCGTCCTCCGCCGAGTGGAAGCGGGCGACGATCTCCTGCGCGAAGAGCTCCTTCACCGCGATGACGCCCTGCTCGCCGCGGAGGACCGCCCCCCGCAGGGCGGCGATCTCCTCGGGCGGGCGCGACGACAGGAGCTCCATGTACCGCCAGATCACGCCGTCATCGACGAGCATCAGCTTCTGCAGCATGTCGAACGGCGGCTCGGTGATGCCGACGTAGTTGTCCGCGCTCTTCGACATCTTGGCGCCGACGACCTTCCCGTCCTCGACGCGCGCGTTCGTGCCCTCGAGGAGCGGCATCGTCATCACCATCTGGGCGCGCTTGCCGTAGCGGGGCATCAGGTCGCGCGCCACGAGCAGGTTGAAGAGCTGATCGGTGCCGCCGAGCTCGATGTCGGCCTCGAGCTCGACCGAGTCGTAGGCCTGGAGGAGCGGGTACATGAACTCGTGCACGTAGATGGGCCGCGCCTCCTCGTAGCGCTTCTTGAAGTCGTCGCGCTCCAGCATGCGGGCGACGGTGTACTTCGCGCAGAGCTCGATCATCTGCGTCGGATCGAGCTTGTTCAGCCACTCGGAGTTGTAGCGGACCTCGGTCCTGTTCTTGTCGAGGACCTTGAACGCCTGCGCCTGGTAGGTCTCCGCCGCGGCGACGACCTCCTCGCGCGAGAGCCGCGGGCGCAGCTCGTTCTTGCCGGTCGGATCGCCGACCATCGCCGTGAAGTCGCCGACCACGAAGACCACGTGGTGCCCGAGCTCCTGGAACTCCCGCATCTTCTGCATCACCACCGTGTGGCCGAGGTGGAGATCGGGTCGGGTCGGGTCGAAGCCGGCCTTCACGCGCAGCGGCTTGCCCTCGCGGATCCGCTCCTCGAGCTCGGCCCGGACGTGGAGGTCGACGACACCCTTGCAGAGGATCTGGAGCTGACGTTCGGCGGGGACCATGGGGGCCCGCTTCTACCGCGCAGCGGAACCGCCCGCCAGAGGGGCGACGCGCCTCGGCGCGCGCGGAGAGGGCGCAGGGAGCGACCAGGGCGCCGCGAGCGACGTCGTCACGCCGCCACGCCGTGGGGCGCGTCACGTCACGGACGCGCCGCGCGCCGCCTCATTCGTCGTCGGTCTCCTCGTCGTCCTCGTCCTCGTCGTCGTCGTCACCCGAGATCGCGTACGCGCGGCTCGCGTTGACGAGCTCCTTGAGCTCCTTGCCGACCTTGAAGAACGGAAGGCGCTTGGCGGGCACGGGCACCGGCTGGCCCGTGCGCGGGTTCCTGCCGCTGTAGGGCTTGTACGGCCTGACCGTGAAGCTGCCGAAGCCGCGGATCTCGATGCCTTCGTTGCGCTGGAGCGCCTGCGTCATCGCGTCGAAGACGCAGTTCACCACGAGCTCCGCTCGAGCCTTGGTGAGCTCCCCCCGTCCCGCGATCGCGTCGATGAGCTCGCTTTTCGTCATGGTCCACCTCCCCCACCCGAGCGGACCGCCGCCGGCGCTCGACTTGCCGCTTTCCACCGCAGAGCTCCAGGGGATGCGCCGCTCCAGGAGCCGCACGACAACAGAATCCTATGAAAAGCTCGCATGTTACGGGACTAGCGGTCAACCGAATTCCCGCCCACAACGGAGAGCGCGTCGAGCGCGAAGAGGGCTCCGGTTTCTCCCTGCCCGGTCTCTCCGGCCGTCGCCGCGTCCTCGCGGGCGAGGGCGAGCTCGATTCCGACGGCATCCTCGGGGATCGGATACGGCGGGAGCTCGGCGCAGGCGAGCGCCGCGCCGGGGGGGCTCGGCGCGGCGGGCTCGACCCGCCAGACGTGGAGCAGGGCGCCGTCGACGAGGAGGCGCACCTCGCCGGCGCCGTCGCCCGAGAGCGCCACGCGCGGGCTGATCCGGGCGCCGCGGAGCCAAGGGGCGGGCAGGCCGACCCGGACGACGGCCTCGCCGCGCCCCGCCGCGTGCACCGCGAGCAGGCGCCCGCCTGACGCGCACGTGCCGCCGGCGTGCTCGGGAAGCGCGAAGGCGCCGCGCTGGTCGCGGGGCGGCCACAGCGACTCGCCCTCGATGCGGGCCTCGCCGGGCGGCTCGGCGTCGAAGACGAGCGGCGTGATCGAGACCGAGGCGAGGCCGCCTCCGTCCGGGATCGCGAAGCGGTAGCGGTACGCGGGGGGGCGACCGCGGGCCTCCCACGCCATGCGGTCGATCGCGTCGCCCCGGTAGCGCAGCACCGCGACGTCCTCCGGGGCGGGATCGAAGCCGAGGTTGAAGCCGTGATCGGTGTCGACGAACACGAGGCCGCGCGAGACGCCCGCGCGCGCGACGGCGGCGGGGTCGAACATGGGCAGGCCGCCCTCGCGATCGCGGAGCGCGGCGTGGTCGAAGCCCGCGCGGAAGGCGAAGCCGGCGAGCGGGAGCGCCACCGCGAGGAGCGCTGCCGGGAGGAGCGCTGCCGGGAGGAGCGCGCCACGCCGGCGCGCGGGGCCGCGCTCCGCGTGCGCCGCCGTCGCCGCGCGCTCGGCGAGCGCGAGGGCGGCCATGGCGGCGAGGACGTGCTCCACCGGCAGCACGTCGGCGAAGAAGCGCGCGCCGCCTCCCGGGTAGTTGCCGTCGAAATAGAAGGGGGCGTAAGCGGCTACCTGGAGGAGCGGGGCGATCGCGAGGGCGCGCGAGCGCGGCCGCCGCCAGGCGATCACGGCGCCGGCGAGCACGAGCAACGCGAGCGGCTCGGCGTTGAGCGCGTCCACGAGGTGGAGCTTCAGGCGGCGCAGCGTCGTGCCGGCAGCCGCCAGAAAGCCGTATCCTTCCGCGAGGTTGTGACGGACGAAGTCGCCGTGCTCGCCGAGGCAGCCGACGCCGGCGCCGAAGCCGTAGCGGAAGCAGCCGGGCGGGCCGTCCGAGACCGCGTAGTACGCGGCCTGCGACGAGGCGAAGGCGCCCGTCGCGGCGCGCTGGTGGGCCGCGAGCAGCGCGAGGCCGGGGAGGGCGCCGATCGCCATCGCCGCGGCGAGCCGCGCGAGCCGCGGCGAGGGGCGCGGCGGCGGATCGCCCTCGCGCGGGCCGGCCGCCGCGCTCCCCGGCGCGATCGCCGGCAGGATCACGAAGGGCAGCGTCGCAGCGAGGGCGAGCGCGCTCGGCGGGCGCGTCGCCGCGAGCCAGCCGGCGGCGAGCCCGCCGAGCGCGGCGGCGCGGACCTCCGGACCGAGGGGCCCCGTCGCGGCGCCCGTCGATGCGGCGGCGCGGGCCTCGTCGAGCGCGCGCCGCGCCGACGCGAGCGCGACGGTGAAGCAGAGGGCCGCGAGCCCGTGCGACATCGTGTCGGCCGTGTGGTAGCGGAGCGCGGCGCAGAGCGCCGAGAAGAGCGCGGCGACGAGCGGAACGAAGCGGATCGGCGCGGCGCTCCCGGACGGGGCCGGGCCCTCCGGCGCGAACCGCGCGGCCAGGTCGTAGGTGGCGATCGCGAGCGCCGCGGCGAGCGCTGGGCCGACCGCGAGCGGCGCGCCCGCGAGGAAGCCCAGCGCGAGCAGGGCGGGGTAGCCCGGGGGGAAGAGGACCGCGACCTCGGCCGCGCCGCGCCCGGCCATCGCGTCGCTGCGGACGAGGAAGCGACCGAGCACGGAGGCCGCGGGCTCATCGAGGGGCCACGCGAGGTAGCCGGCCGCCATCGCGCGCGCCTCGAGCCAGTAGCTGGTCGCGTCGATGATGCGGGGGCCGCCCCGCAGGTAGACCGCGACGTACGCGGCCGAGAGCAGCGCCGCGACGACCGAGAGGGTCGCGGCGATCGCGGCGCCCAGGGCCGCGCCGGAGCGGGGCGCGGGATCGCGGCCCGAGCGCGCGGCGCCGGGGCGTGGAGGCGCGGGGCCGGCCCGCGCGGTGGCGGGCGAGCGGCGGAGGAGCCAGGCGTCGGCGAGCAGCGCGGCGAGGGCGAGCGCGAGCGCGATCCATTGCGCGGGGTCGCGGGGCAGGCCGGCGCGCACGTCACTGTCCGGCGAGCGGGCGCGCGCCGACGCCGCGCGCGGGGCGATCGAGGATCCAGACGTGGTGATCGACCCACTCCCCGTCGACCGGCGTGAGCGTGAGCGTGAACGTCTCGGGCAAGCCCTCGGGGAGGTCGAGCGAGGCCTCGGTCCAGCCGTCGCCCCTCTTGAGCGCGACGTGGCCGATCTCCCGGCCGTCCGCCGTCGCGCGGATCGTGGCGGCGCGGGGCGCGGCGGTGCGGACCACGAGCCTGCCCTGGCCCTCGCGGGGGGCGTGAAGGCGGGCCGCCTCGCTCCTGCCGCCCGGGATGACGCGCCCCGCGTCGAAGCGATCGTGCCCTGATCCGCGCGGATCCGGGAGGACGCTGAAGCCGACGAAGCCGGCCTGAGGCCGCGGGAAGGCGTAGCCGTGCTCCCGCTCGCTCACGAGATCGGCGACGTCGAGCTCGTCGACGACCCGCTCGTCCTCGCGCATCGACGCGGGCGCCTCGCCGTGCGCGAGCGGGCTCCAGTCGGCCTGGTAGATGACCTTCTCCGCGCCGCCGCAGATCACGTTGCCGACGACGGGGATCGCGGCGATCCGCCTGCCGAAGATGGCCGGGAGGTCGCCCCACCAGCCCGGGTAGATGGCCAGCGTGTCGGGGCGGTCGTCGGCGGGGATGCGCTCGATGAGCTCCAGCGAGGCGCCCAGGCCGTGGACGCCCGCGCGGGCGAACGGGAGATCGTGGTAGCCGCCGAGCCCGATGATGTCGAGGCCGGGCCGGTCCGACGCGTAGAGGAGCGCGCCCGCGTCGCCGACGAGGACGCGGCGCACGTCGAGCTGGGCGAGGAGCTTGCCGGCGACGAGGTGCTGATCGCGGATGTTGCGGCTGGCGCGGCCGAAGAACCAGATCTGGTCGCGCATCCTGGGCAGCTGGTGGGCCCAGAAGAGCGCGGCCACGGCGAGGGCGAGCGCGACGCGCGCGCACCAGAGGCCGCGCGCCAGGGCGCCGCCGCGGGCCGCGGCCGCGATGCCGCCGAGGGCCCCGAGCCGCGCTCTGATCCCGGCCGGGGCGCTCTCTGGCCGCTCCTGGCGGCGCTCGCCGCCGTTGGCCCATGCGGCGCGCGCGACGAGCAGCGCGAGCCCCATCGCCGCGAGCACCAGCAGCCAGGCGACCGCGGGCATGGTGTAGCGCTCGTTCTGCCAGCGGACCTGACCGTTCAGGGCCACGAGCGCGAGCCACCCGGCGACCTGGATCCAGAGCAGCACCGCGGCCCCGCGGGTCCTGCGCGAGGCGAGGGGGATGAGCGCGAGGGCGGGCACGAGCCAGCCCCAGGGGAGGGCGTCCGAGAAGTGGTGGTTGGTGTTGCGGGCGACGACGTACGTCGCGAGGAACTCGTAGGTGTCCCACTTCTCGGAGGACGTCATGTACGGGTTGTTCAGCGCCAGCTTGGCGATGGCGCCGCTCGCCGCCCATTCGCCGGTGAACACGCGGTTGGCGACCGCCTGGGCGAGGCACGCGAGCGCGCCGGGCACCGACGTCCGGAGCAGGGTCGCGATCGCCGCGCGCGCGCCGTGGGCCCGCTTCACGGCGATGGCCGCGTACACGCTCAGCGCCGCCACGCAGACGACCGACTCCGGCCGGGTGGCGTAAAGGAGCGCGCCGGCGAGGCCGGCGGCCCAGCCGAGGTGGGCGAGGCGCCTCGGCGGCGCCGCGGCGCGCGTGTCATCGGCCGTCCGCGTCGTCCGCGTCGCCTGCGTCGTCGGCTCGCGTGGCGCGTCGGCCGCGCGGGCGACCGAGAGCGCGGCGAGGGTGGCGAGCGCCCAGACGCCGAGGTGGAAGGCGTTCTCCATCCCGCTGAACAGCGACCAGTCGAGCGCGCCGATGGAGAGCGCCACGGGCGGCAGCAGGTACTTCGCCCAGCGCCCGACGGGCTCGAGGAGCCGCGCGCCGACGAGCAGGAAGCCGAGCGTCGAGGTGCACGCGACGATCGCCGCCCACTGCATCAGCAGGACGCCGCGGAAGCCGACGAGATAGCCGAGGGCGAGGACGAACGGGTAGCTCAGGCTCGTGTTCCCGCTCGAGAAGCCGTTGCCCTCGGACCACTCGAACGGGTACCCGCGCGCGGTGGCGCGGGCGTAATCGAAGTGGATGAAGACGTCGTCGAGCGGCGCCGACCACATGCCGCCCGTCTGCTGGTGCATCGCGCTGTAGAACGCGACGGCGGCGTAGAGGACACATGCGCCGGCGTAGGCGGCGAACAGGACCGGATCGACGCGCGGCCAGGCCGCGACCAGGCGATCGAGCCAGCCGGGTGGCACCGCCGGGCCGGCGCCCCGGGAGGCCGCGGTCTCGGTTCCGTCCGTTCCGTCGGGGGAGGCGCTGCTCGGTCGGGGCGCTGCGCTTCCGGGCGGCGAGGGGGAACCAGGGTCGGCGCTGGACGGTGACACGCGGCTCTTTTACACGACTTTCACGCAGCCTGACCCGAGGAGCCCGCCCGCGAAGGCTGAGGCCGCCAGCTCTGCCCAGCACGTTTGCAAGCGGCTGTTCAGGATTGAAATGGGAAAGTCATTTTACTAGCGAAAGTCCCCGAACTTGGAAGGGAAGCTCCTGGCCCGCATCCTGCTCAATGAGCAGGCAGAGCGCCCGTGACGGTCTCCCCCCCCCGCCGTCGAGCGGGCGCTCTTTTTTTTCTCCGTTGCCTCGCTGGTCGGATGGCTGGCGGACGGATCTACGGGTGTTTCTTGGCAGGCGCTCGCCGTCTGTGCTCGCCGGGGCTCCCGTCGTGCGCCCGTCTGCAGCGATGGCTCGCCGCGGCCCGGGCGACCTGAGCTGTGGCCGTCCGTGTAGGATCCCGTCCACGGACCGCGACACTCGAGGGGGCTCATGCCTGCGCTACCGCCGTTTTCTCGTCTGTTCTTGCTGCAGTTCCTCTGGTGCTTTCTCGCTGCCTGCGCGTCGGGCGCGGTGCCCCCGTCTGCGGTCGAGCGGCCGAAGACGGTGGTCCTCCCCGCTCCCGCGCCGACGGTTGCTGTAGCGGCCGAGCCGGAGCCGGAGCCGGAGCCGGGCACCGCCGTGCCCGTCACCCGCGCGGATCCGTGGTGGGGCGAGCCGCTCGCGCCGGTCACCCTCGTGGTGTGGGGCGACTATGAGTGCCCCTTCACCTCCCGGCACATGGCGACGCTGGAGCAGCTGAAGCAGGCCTACGGCCCCGAGCGGCTGCGCATCGTCTGGAGGCACTTCCCGCTCGCGTTCCACAAAAATGCGCGCCCGGCGCACCTGGCGGCCCAGACGGTGTTCCGGCTCGGCGGGCCCGAGGCGTTCTGGAAGTTCCATCGGCTCGCGTTCGCCAACCAGCGCTCGCTCGCGCCGGAGTCGTTCGAGTCGTGGGCTGCCGAGGCGGGCGTCGATCGGGCGGCGTTCCGCGCGTCCTTCGAGCAGCAGCAGCACGCGCCGAAGATCGAGCGGGACGTCGAGGCCGGCCAGGCCGCGGGCGTCAGGGGCACCCCAGCCACCTTCGTGAACGGGGTGTTCGTCAGCGGGGCGCGGCCCATCGAGGACTTCCGGACCCTCGTCAACGAGCAGCTCCGGGCGGCCGAGGATCTCCGGCGATCCGGCGTCCCGCAGGAGCGCATCTACGCGGCCCTGTCCGAGCAGAACAAGGCGCGCGCTCCGGCCCCGACGCCGCCCACGGCCCCGGCCCCCGAGGACACGACCGTGTGGAAGGTGCCTGTCGACGGATCGCCGATCCGGGGCAACCCGGGCGCTCTGGTGACGCTGGTCATGTTCTCGGACTTCCAGTGTCCGTTCTGTCGCAGGGCCGCCCCGACCGTCGACGGCCTCGAAAAGAAGTACGGCGCTCAGCTGCGCGTCGTCTTCAAGCACAACCCGCTCCCCTTCCACGAGCGGGCCGAGCCCGCCGCGGAGCTCGCGCTGGAGGCCAAGGCGCAGAAGGGCGACGCGGCGTTCTGGAAGGCGTACGATCTCTTGAAGTCCGGGGGCCTCGAGGACGCTGACCTCGCGGCGCACGCGACGTCCCTGGGCCTCGACGTGGCCCGCGCGCAGAGGGCCATCGCCGCGCGGCGCCACGCGGCGCGCATCGAGCGCGATCAGCGCCTCGCCGACGACCTCCAGGCGAGGGGGACGCCCCATTTCTTCATCAACGGCAGGCGTCTCGCCGGCGCCCAGCCGGCGGAGAAGTTCGAGGCCCTCATCGATGAGCAGATCGCGCACGCCGCGAAGCTCGTGGCCGCGGGCACCCCGCCCGCGAAGGTCTACGACGCGCTGCAGAAGGAAGCGAGGGCTGGCAACGCGCCCGAGCGGATCCTCGCCCCGGCGCCGACCAAGGACAACCCCGGCAAGGGAGCGAAGCCCGGCGCGAAGGTGACGATCCAGATGTTCGCCGACTTCCAGTGCCCGTTCTGCAAGCGCGTCCAGCCCACGATCGACGAGGTCATCTCCGCCTATCCGGGCAAGGTCCGCGTCGTCTTCAGGCACCTGCCGCTCCCCTTCCACACGCGGGCGCCCCTCGCCGCCGAGGCGTCGATCGAGGCGTTCCGGCAGAAGGGCGACGCCGGCTTCTGGGCGATGGCGCAGCGCCTGTGGGAGGACCAGTCCGAGAGCGGGCTCGGCCGCGAGGCGCTCGAGCGCCACGCCGCCGCGATCGGCCTCGACGTGGCGAAGTTCGGCGCCGCGCTCGACTCGGGAGCGCACCGCGCGGCGGTCGAGGCGGACCGGAAGCTCGCCGAGCGCCTGCACATCACCGGCACGCCGTCCTTCGCCATCAACGACTACTTTCTCGGCGGCGCGCAGTCGACCGCGCACTTCAAGCGCCTCGTCGACAGGGCGCTCGGCCCGCACGATCCCCCCACGAAGGAGTCGCTTCACGGCGCGGGCAAGCCCGCGGCCCAGCCGGGTGCAGCGCAGCCGACGCCGGCCCAGCCGGGTGCAGCGCAGCCGACGCCGGCCCAGCCGGGGGCAGCGCCACCGGCGCCGGCCCAGCCGGGCGCTGCGCAGCCGGCGGCGGCCCAGCCCCCTGCGACGGCCGGCCAGATGGGGGCGAAGCACCTCCTCATCATGTATGCGGGGTCACGGCGGGCCCCGGCGCGCGTCGTTCGCACGCGGGACGAGGCGCGCGCGCTCGCCGAGCAGGTGCTCAAGAGAGCGCAGCAGGGGGCGAGGTTCGAGGACCTCGCGGCCCAGTACAGCGACGAGCCGGGGGCGGCGGCGCGCGGCGGCGACCTCGGCACCTTCTCGAAGGGGATGATGGTGCCCGAGTTCGAGCAGGCGGTGGAGAAGGTCGCTGTCGGCGCGCTGAGCGGGATCGTGGAGACGCCGTTCGGCTTTCACATCATCCTGCGGACCCGATAGCGAGCGTGGGCGGACCCCCTTGCAGGGGTCGAGCTGCGCACGAAGCGAAATGCAGAGTTGCGCATCACGGATCGTCCCCCGGCCTGGATCGGATGTACGCCGGGTATCCCGCTTGCGCGCAGGACGGCGATCGCCTGGAGACGAGCGGCGCGGGGTGGCCCCATTCACCGCGCGCTCCATGGCGCGCGCGGCTCGACAGCGGGTGACCTCCTGCTCCCGCGGGGATACCCGGCGGCCGTTCAGTGGACGAACGGGTTCGTCCGCGGCGACTCGCGGCGCGGGCGGCGTGATTTCAGGACAGGCCCGATTCTCCTTGCCGGTCCCGGTTGAGAAGATTTCGCGCCATCCTCCAAAGGCGTCCGCGCGCTCTCTACGCGCTCCCGTGCGGCCTGCGCGTTGACCCCTCTCGCGCGCGTCGAGTAGAACGATCTTCGCGCCAGAGCGCGCCACCCAGTCAGCGCCCGCGCGGATTGGAACCGCAAACGATGCGTTGGTTCGTCGAGATCTCGTCGTTAGGCCAGAACGCTCCGCCGAGCAGGAAGGTGTGCGTCGAGGCCCCGCAGTGGCAGCCCGCGCTGCAGAAGGCCCGGGCGCTCCGCGGCGATGGGGGCCCGCTCAACAATTTCTCGGTGGATCTGCTGGAGAGCGGCTACCGAGCGATCGATCCGGCGACGCGCGTGCGGTACGTCGTGCAGCGCGCCCCGGACGACGCGGCGCTGACGGACGGGACCGACACGCCGGCGGGCGCCTCCCCGGCCGGGGCGGCTTCTCCAAAGCCGGCCGAGCCTGCGGGGCGTGTCGCAGGGAAGCGCCCGATCGCGCCCACGGTCCCATTCATCTCGATGGGGACCGCGCTCCTCGTCTCGGAGCCAGCGGGCGCCCAGGCGCAACAGGCGAAAGGCGGGGAGGCGGCGCCGGGGCGGGATGCGCCGCAGGAGCGAGGCGCCGAGCCGGAGCGAGCGCCCGCGGAGCTGCCGCCGTATCAGCTCATCTCACAGCGCGAGGAGAACCCGTCCGAGCGCTCGCCGCTCACGTACCGAGAGTTCGTCTATGCGGTCGCGACCGGCACCCCGCGCGATCTCGTCAGCGCGCTGCTGATCGATCGGCTCGAGCGCGCACGGCAGCGCATCGACGACGCGCGACCGGGCAAGTTCATCCATATCGCCGTGTTCGATCACGTCTTCGACGGCCGGCCTCAGCGTAGCCCGCTCGCGACCCTCGCCTGGAAAGACTGGCGCTCGGCCGAACCCGAGATCCAGTTCCGCCCGCGCACCGGCGGCACCGCACCGCCGCCGGCCATGCCGCTTGCGGACGTGGCGCCGCCGGTTGCCGTGCCGGCGGCCGTTGCGCCGCCTGCGGACGTAGCGCCGCCGGTTGCCGTGCCGGCGGCCGTTGCGCCGCCTGCGGACGTAGCGCCGCCGGTTGCCGCGCCGCCGGCAGACGCCGCGCCCCCTGCGGACGTGGCGCCGCCGGCCGTTGCGCCGCCTGTGGACATGGCGCCGCCGGCCGTTGCGCCGCCTGCGGACGTGGCGCCGCCGGCTGCCGCGCCGCCTGCGGCCGTTGCACCGCCTGCTGCCGCGCCGCCTGCGGACGCGGCGCCGCCTGCGGACGTGCCACCGCCGGCCGCCGCGTATTCTGCGGACCTGCCGCGGCCAGCCCTCACGCCGCCGGCCGACGTGGTGCTGCTCGCCGTGCCGGCCGACCAGCAGAGGGCGCCGCCACGTCTCCAGCTCGTCCCGGAGCCGCCCGATGTCGCTGCCCCCACGCCGGCGCCGCCGCGGCGGCGCTCCTCCTTCCCTCCGAAGACCGGGCGCCTCTCCGGCGACGACCTCATCGCCGAGCTGTTCGAGGCGTGCAGCGACCTGCACTTCCTCCAGGACACCCTCGCGGGCGCCGATTTCATCCTCGCGCTCACGCTCGACAAGATCCCGTGCGCCCTCGGCCTCGTGTCGCTGTTCGACATCAACCGGCGCGAGTTCGTGGTCGTCCGGCAGTACGGCGGCAAGAGCGCGCTCCTCGCCAGGCTGTCCGAGCGGGCGCCGCTCCCGCTGGCCGCCATGCGGTCGAGGCGCGCCGTCGTGGTGCCCGACGCGGCCAAGGACGAGCGCGTCATGGACGAGCGGTGGAAGGCGATCGGCGTCGAGCTCCGGAGCGTCATCTGCGCGCCTGTCGAGCTCGCGGGCCGCTACCTCGGCCTCCTCGAGATCGGAAACCCGCTCGACGGCAAGCCGTTCTCCGAGAGCGACGGCAACGCGCTCACCTACATCGGCCAGCAGTTCGCCGAGTTCGTCGGGGCGCGCGGCGTGGTCCTCGAGCCCGGCCTCGTGACCGCGGGGGCGAAGAAGGCCGCCCGCTAGCGGAGCCGAGCGATGGACCTCCTCCCCTCCGCTGGGAAGCGCCATCGCGTCCCGTACTTCGCCCTCGTCCCCGCCATCGTCGTCGCCGTGCTCGTGCTCGGCGGGATCGCCCTGCGCACGACGCTGCAGATCGAGAAGGCGCGGCAGCAGACCGTCTTCGACGCGACGCTCACCCTCGCCGACGAGCGCGTCGACCGGCTCGACAAGCTGATCATCGCCCAGGACAACGTCGTCGCCGCGCACGTCGACGTGGCGAACCTCTCGGTCATCGCGCGGCGGTGGCTCCCCACGGCGGCCCGCGAGACGCCGACCGTGCGCGCCATCCTGGTCCTCGACATGGACAACGAGGCGCACGACGTGCTCGCGTTCGCCTCGCGCGGCGCGTCCGGGCGGGAGGACGACGCCTTCCGCAAGCTCCTGCTCGCCCGCCTCCTGCCGCAGATGAACTTCGCCGGCGACACGACCGAGCTGCGCCACCTCCACCACGTCATCGATCAGCAGAGCCTGCTCGTGAGCTACTGGCAGCGCGAGCACGTGGGGCGCAGGTGCCTCATCGTCGCGTGGCACGAGGTGCCGCGCCTGGTCCACGAGGTGATGCCCCGGCTCTTCCGCGACCTCGATCGCGAGAAGAGCCGGATGAACGTCATCGACGAGGAGGGCCGCATCGTGTTCGGCCCGCCCATCATCGGCGGCGAGTTCACCGTCGGGCGCCCCTTCCCGACCACGCTCTACAACTGGCGCCTTCAGATGGCGCTCACCACGGCCGAGGAGCTCGGCGAGAAGGTCGAGCGGCAGCGCCTGATCGAGATCCTGATGGTCGGCTTCTCGGCCCTGGTGGCGCTGGCCGGGCTCGCGATCGTGGTGCTCGCCTCCGTCAACGAGCGGCGGCTCGCGGCGCTGAAGAGCGACTTCGTCGCGAACGTGTCCCACGAGCTCAAGACGCCGCTCTCGCTGGTCCGCATGTTCGGCGAGCTCCTCCTCGGCGGCCGCGTCCCCAACGACGAGAAGCGCCGCCAGTACCTGCAGATCATCGTGAGCGAGAGCGAGCGGCTCACCGCGCTCATCGAGAACGTCCTCGATTTCGCCCGCGTCGAGCGGGGCAAGGCCGCCTACGAGTTCGCGCGCGGGAGCGTCGCCGAGGTGGCGACGCGCGCCGTCGACATGTACCGCTACCGCGCCGAGCGCGAGGAGATGACCGTCGAGCTCACGATCGCCGAGGGGCTGCCCGAGGCGCTGATCGATGCGCGCGCGCTCGAGCTCGCCCTCGTGAACCTGCTCGACAACGCGCTCAAGTACGCGAAGGACGGCGGCCGCGTCGCCGTCGCGGTGGAGGCCGAGGGCGGGGGCGGCGGGCGCCTCGCCGCGCTGACGCGCCAGGCGAGGCAGGTCACCATCCGGGTGAGCGACCGCGGGCCGGGCATCGATCCCGACGAGCAGAAGCACATCTTCGAGCGCTTCGCGCGCGGGCGGCGGGCGAGCGAGCGGCAGGTGCGCGGCAGCGGGATCGGGCTCGCGCTCGTGAAGCACATCGCCGAGAGCCATGGCGGCGCCGTGCGCGTCGAGAGCCCGCTCACCGATGACGGGCGCGGCAGCGCGTTCGTCGTGTCGCTCCCCGCGCTGGAGCACGACCGGGAGGCGCAAGAGCGCGCCGCGAACGCCGAGCCGGTCGTGACCGATCCGGCGCCGGACGCGGGGTCGCCGTGAGGGCGCGCGGGAGCGGCGAGGCGGCGCCCCGGCGGAGTGACGCCGCGGTCAAGGCGGCGCCTCAGCAGCGGACGGACGCCGCGGTCAAGGCGGCGCCCCGGAGGACGGACGCCGCGCTCAAGGCGGCGCCCCGGCGGAGGGACGCCGCGCGGGGCGCCGCGGTCAAGGCGGCGCTCGACGGGGTGCGCGCGCGGTGCGCCGTCGAGGAGCGCCGCGCGCGAGACCCGGTCTCCTTCGTCCATCGCTACACGGACCCGGCCGATCAGGAGCTCGTGGCGCTCATCGCCGCGTCGCTCGCCTTCGGCAACGTGAAGGCGCTGCACGCCAAGATCGGCGAGGCGCTCGATCGCCTCGGGCCGGAGATCGCCCTCGCCGCCGACGACGCCCGGGCCGTCTCGGCGCGGCTGCGCGGCTTCCGCCACCGGATCTACCGCGATCGCGACCTCGTCGGGCTGATCGTCGGCGCGCGGCGGGTGCAGCGGGCCTCGGGCTCGCTCGGCGCCGCCTTTGCGGCCGAGCTCTCGCGCACCGGCGACCTGCGCCAGGCCCTCGGGGCCTGGGTGCGGGCGATCCGACGCGCCGGCGGCCTCGACCGGCGTCCGGACGACCGCGGAGCCGCGCACATCCTCCCCGATCCCGAGAAGGGCAGCGCCGCCAAGCGGCTCATGCTCCTGCTGCGGTGGATGATCCGCCCTGCGGACGGCGTGGACCTCGGCCTGTGGCCGGTGCCCCCGTCGGCCCTCCTCATCCCGGTCGACACGCACATCGAGAAGCTCGGCTACAACATCGGGCTCACCGATCGCAGGGGCGCCACCTGGAAGACGGCAGAGGAGATCACCGCGGCCCTCCGCGGCTTCGATCCAGCCGACCCGGTCAAGTACGACTTCGCCCTCTGCCACCTCGGCATGCTCCAGCAATGCCCGTCGCGGCGCGATCCGGTCCGCTGCCAGGGATGCGGCGTGAAGCCGGTCTGCCGCCACTGGGACGAGTGAACACGCCCCGCACGGCAGATTTCCGTCCGGAACAGCTACAACCCCGATCAGTTCGAGAACGTGAAGGCCTTCGAATTTGAATCAGATTGCAACTGTGATTTGCAATCGTGCAATAGTGGCTGGTTGTGTTTGGTGTAAGTATTTGAAATTCTATCCTGCGTGGGACGGCACAGAGCCTGCAAAATGACAGGCGAGCGCCGTCGCGGAGACCTTCCCCCCCCAGGTCCGCGAGGCGCTTTTTTCATTTTGTCTCCGGCAAGCGCATGAGCTCGGCCGTCCGGCAGACGGTACGGCAAGAAGAGCGCCGCAACCGAGCCCCCCCGAGCTCTGCTGCGGCGTTCTTCTTGCCGTGCCCCCTTTCCCGGGTGCTTACGGGACCCTTGCCAGCTCTCTCCTCGCCCTGGTGTGTTGCGATCCGCATGCCACGTTCCGGGTTGGTAGATCTGGAACCTTTGTGCACGCCTGTGCTGGAGCTCTCGATCTCGCGTCGCGGTAGGCCTGGGCACATGGTCATGTCCCCGCGAGACGCGAATCCCAGGGAAAACGAGCCGTTGCCAACGTGCGTTTCCGCCAGGGGCAGTCGCCCCACGCGCTGTCCGGCGCGATGGGGTGGAGTGGCTTCCGGAACGCTGTGTGACTTTTTCACGCGCTGCAGGAGATGATCGTGAAACGTGCTGTTCCCATGGATTCATGATCATCCAGACGAGCGAGCTGGATTGCGGCCTCGACGAGCGACTGGCCTGTGTTCCGTCCATCCTGGTGAAAAAGAATGTCGAGGTTGCCTGCATGCGGAAGCAGCGCCAGCAGGTAGATTGACCGTATGGTCTGGACATTCGGGGCAACGCTCCTGGTGGCGCTGGCGCTCGCGGTGCTGGCGGCGATCGGGCTGTGGGCGCACCTCCTTTACTGGGTCAAGCGGCTGACGCTGCCGCTCGAGTACAGCGTGGAAGAGGTCCTGCGGACCGAGGATGGCGCGCCGATCGAGATCCGCCGCGTCCCGCGCCCGGACGGCGCGGAGGCGCAGCCGGACCTGCCGCCGATCCTGCTGGTCCACGGGCTCGCCGCGAACCACAGAAACCAGGACATCCACCCCGATTACTCGCTCGCTCGCCACCTCGCCACGCTCGGACGCGACGTGTGGTTGCTGACGTTGCGCAGCGGCCGCCTCCTCACCCGCGCCGAGCGCCGCAGCGTCCGGTTCTCCGCCATGGTCCGGTACGATCTTCCCTGCGCCATCGAGGCGATCCTGGAGCGCACCGGCGCCCGTTCGCTGGATTATGTCGGCTTCTCCATGGGGGGCATGCTCCTCTATGCGGCGCTTGGCCGGAGCGTCGCCGGCGATCGGGTCCGCCGCGTCGTCATCGTCGGCTCGCCTGGCCGGCTCACCACGCCGGTGCGCCTCATGCGCTTCCTGCCGGGCCGGCTGCTGCCGGGCGTCCCGCTCCGCCTCATGGCACGCAGCGTCGCGTTCGCGTCGGAGTGGCTGCCGACGCCGATCCATCACGCCGTGGCCAACCCGCGCAACGTGCCTCCCGGCGTCACGCGGCTCGCGCTCGTCAACTGCATCGAAGACATCCCTGCAGCGCTGAACGCCGACTTCGCCGCGTGGATGGCGAGCGACGGGGAGATCCGCGTGGACGGCGAGAGGGTCCTGGACGGCCTCGCCTCGGTCGGGGCGCCGGCCCTGTTCATCGCGGGCAGCGCCGACAGGATAGCCCCCGCCTCGGCGGTGCGCGCGGCGTTCGACGCATGGGGGCGCGACCGCCCGGAGACGCCGAAGCGCTTTCTCGTGCTCGGGCGCGACTTCGGGGCGCGGGAAGATTACGGTCACGGCGATCTGGCCGTCGGCGCCTATACCGGCGTCGAGCTCTTCGAGCCGATCGCTCGTTTCCTCGGCCCCGATCTGCAGGCCGAAGACGCGCCCGGGCCCGAGACGGGCGCTGTGGCGCTGGAGGCCATCCAGGCGCGTCAGCCGACATCCGACGAGACCGCTCCGATGCCGGATCTCCCGGCCGCCTGACGCCCGTGGAGGTCGATCGCGCGTGTGGAAGTGCGGTGATCGACGATTGCAGAGCGAAAGCGAAGAGGCGTATCCTCGGCGCCGGATCTCTCGGAGCCACGCGGTGGCCGGCCTGTCCGCCGAAGGATGTTCATGAGTCACCCCGGATTGCGCGCCAGATTCGAGCCGTCGTCGATGGCGCTCTGGCTGACGGTCGCGGCCCTCCTCGCCCTTGCCGCGTCCTGCGCGGAGGACTCGGCCGCCGCACCGTGTGATGACGGCCTCACGCCGTGCGGGGGAGCGTGCTTCGACACGCAGGCCGATCCGGACCACTGCGGCGGCTGCGAGGGCGTCTGCGCGAGCGGGACGCGGTGCGAGGCGGGCGTGTGCGTCGGCGGGGGCGGGGGCGGGGCGGGCGGCGAGCTGTGCGCCTCCGGCCTCGTGGCGTGCAGCGGCAGCTGCGTCGACCTCGCCACCGACGCCGCCCATTGCGGGGGCTGCGGCCAGGAATGCGCGGCCGAACAGCGGTGCGAGGGCGGCTCCTGCCGCTGCGCCTCCGGCTTCACCGCGTGCGGCGGCGGCTGCGTGGACGTGAAGAGCGATCCGCTGCATTGCGGGACCTGCGAGGCCCGCTGCCCCCTCCACGAGACGTGCGTGGAGGGGGCGTGCGTCTGCGACGAGGGCTTCGCGGTCTGCGGCGGCAGGTGCGTCGATCTGGCCGTCGACCCGGCGCATTGCGGCGCGTGCGGCGCGGCGTGCGCCCCGGGGCTGTTCTGCCGGGAGGGCGCGTGCGCGTGCGCCGCCGGCGACTACGAGGACATCGGCTCGACGGTCCCTCGGCTCCTGACGGGCACCACGGTCGGCGCGGAGACCTATTTCCCGCTCGCCTGCATGGGAGTCGGCTCGACCCAGTTCGTCTACAGGTTCACGGCGGAGGAGGCCGGCAGCTACAAGTTCGACACCGCCGGGTCGAGCTACGACACCGCCATCGGCGTCCTGGACTTCGACGCCTGCGAGGAGCTCGCGTGCAATGACGATCGCGGGGGAGCCGTGACGGGCAGCGCCTCGGTGGCCCTCGAGGAAGGGCAGAGCGTCCTCCTCGTCGTCTCGGGCTACGACGGCGCGCAAGGCGACTTCGCCCTTCACCTCGACCGGATGGCGCCGCCGGCGTGCCCGCTCGACACCCTCGCGACGGCGCTCCCGCTGAGCATCACCGGGGACACCTGGGGGCTCGGCGACGCCGTCTCGACGCGTTGCGGTTCAATCGACACCTCCGACGCGAGCTATAGCTTCACCGCGCCGCGCGCCGGCGGGTACGTCTTCGACACGTCCGGATCCACGTTCGATACCGTCCTCGAGCTGCGCAGGGGGTCCTGCTCCGGGACGGTGATCTCTTGCAACGACAACGACAATGCCATGGGAGCCAAGACGTCGCGCCTCGTCGCGAACCTCGCCGAGGGCCAGACGGTCGTCGCGGTCGTCGACGGCGTCGACGGCGGATCCGGGCCATTCACGCTCAACGTCTCCGAGTTCGTGCCGCCTCCATGTCCGGAGCTCACGCTCGACGCCACGTTTCCGCAGACGGTGACGGGCACCACGGCTATCCCGGATCGCGTGAGCGCCCTCCAGCCGCCCTGCACCAGGGACAGCGGCCCCGAGGCCACCTATGCCTTCACCGCGCCGGCGACCGCACTCTACACCTTCGATACCTTCGGCTCCTCCTTCGACACGGTCCTGCACGTCCACAAGGGGACATGCAGCGGCGAGAGCGTCGCGTGCAACGACGACACCTCTGGCCCGCAATCGCAGGTGAAGGTGATGCTCCGCGAGGGAGAGACCATCTCCGTCGTCGTGGACGGCTACGCTCCAGTCGCCTCCGGCGCCTTCAAGCTCAACGTGAGCCAGACCTTCGTCCTCCCGTGCCCGCTGATCGATCTCGGCTCGACGGTGCCTCAGACAGTGACGGGGAGCACCGCGGATGCGGCCGACGTCCTGCGCCCGAGCTGCGGCAGCGGCGCCGGCGAGGTGACCTACCGCTTCACCGCGCCCGCGGCCGGCACCTACATCGTCGATACGCTCGGATCGAGCCTCGATACGGCGCTCTCCGTCCTCGACGGCAGCTGCTCCGGGGCCGAGCTCGCGTGCAACGACGACGCGCCGGGAAGCGAGCAGTCGCGGCTGACGCTGGAGCTCGCCGAGGGGCAAACGATCGTCCTCCTCGTGGACGGCAGCGCCGCGGGCGCGTCGGGCGATTTCACGCTCAACATTGCGCCGTTCTCCGGCGGCGGCACCTGCTCGACGGCGATCGATCTCGGCTCCGTCGTCCCGCAGCTCGTGACAGGGAGCACCGCGGAGCGGCCCGAGTCCGTTCGCCCGGCCTGCGGCTCCTCGTCGAATGCTCCAGACATGATCTACCGCTTCACCGCGCCGGAGGACGGGCTCTACATCTTCGATACGTTCGGATCGAGCTTCGACACGATACTCCAGATCTTGGAGGAGAGCTGTACGGGGACGTCGCTCGCGTGCAACGACAACACGGACGGTCAGCAGTCGCGTGTCGCCCTCCGCCTGGCCGCCAATCAAACCGTCCTCGTCGTCGTCGACGGCCTCGGCACGAGCTCCGGCGACTACGTGCTCCAGGTGGACCGGTTCACCGGCCCGGGGACCTGCGCGACCGCGATCCACCTCGGATCGCCGCTGTCGCTCACCAGGACCGGCACCACGCGCGGCCAGCCCGACGCGGTGAGGCCGAAATGCGTGTCCGCGGCGTCCGTGTCCTCTCCGGAGACGGTGTTCACCTACACCGCCCCGATCCGCGGCACCTATGTCATCGATACGATCGGTTCGTCGTTCAACACCGTCCTTCACGTCCACACGCGTGGCTGCGTCGGCATCGAGCTACAATGCAACGACGATCTGACGAGCTCACAAGCGTCGAGGGTACAGATCGAGCTCGCCCCCAACCAGACCATCACCGTGGTCGTCGACGGGTATAATGGAGCGTCCGGCGACTTCACGCTGAAGATCGCCAAGCTCTGAGTCCGCGCTGGAGGTGCCCTGGCCGGCCTGGCGACGGTGTCTGTCGCGTCGAGCCCGCGAGGGCGCCTCTCCGCGGCGCGGCGCGGCGAGCGCGGTCCGGGCCGCGGCTCGACCTGCGCGCCGCCAGCCGAGCACCCCCGCCGGTTGCGGATGCGCCGGCCGTAGGCGTATCCTGGCGCGCGCCTCGTTATCCGCTCGCCTCGTTATCCGCTCGCCTCGAGCGGCCACGCACCCCCCCAAGGATGGCTATGAACAGATCCGGATCGCGCCCCAGGCCCGCCCTGTCGTCCGCCGCGCTGCTCCTGGCTGCGGGGGTCGTCCTCGCGGCGTCCTGCGCGGAGAGCCCCGACGCGTCGAGCGAGTGCCCTGACGGGCTGTCGCGGTGCAATGGAGAGTGCGTCGAGCTCCAGGCGAACGCCGAGCACTGCGGCGCGTGCGGCGACGCCTGCGAGGAGGGGCAGCTCTGCGTGAAGGGCCGCTGCAGCGGGGGCGGCGGTGAGGGCGGCGGCGGTATAGGGGCCGGCGTCGGGGGCGGGGAGAAGTGCGGAGAAGGCCAGACCGACTGCTCAGGCAAATGCGTGAACCTCCAGACCGACCTGCGGAACTGCGGCGATTGCGACGTCGAGTGCGCGGAGGGGCACGTCTGCGCGGACGGCTCCTGCGCATGCGCGGGCGATCTCACGGAGTGCGACGGCGCCTGCGTGGATGTGCTGAGCGACAGGCGCAACTGCGGCGAGTGTGAATCCAGCTGCGCGCCTGCCCAGCTGTGCGTCGACGGCGTCTGCACCTGCCCGGCCGGTCTCGCGGCGTGTGATGGCGCGTGCGCCGATCTGCAGACGAGCCAGCTCCACTGCGGCGCCTGCGGCGTCGCGTGCGAGCGAGGGGCGTTATGCCAGGCAGGCGCCTGCACCTGCGTCCTCGGGACGTATGATGAGCTCGGCAACACGTTCCCGCAGACGATCACGGGGACCACCATCAGCGGCGAGACGAACTACGATCTCGCGTGCGTGGCCGCCGGCTCGTCGGAGCGGGTCTACCGCTTCACGCCGTCCGTGGCGGGGACATACACGCTGGATACCGTCGGGTCCACCTTCGATACGGCCATCGGGGTGCTGGGGTCGACCACCTGCGCTCAGCTCGCCTGCAACGATGACATTGCCACCGGGGTCGCCCAATCGAGGGTCCGCGCGGTCCTCGAGGCGGGCCAGCAGGTCCTCATCGTGGTGACCGGCTTCGACGGAGGGGAAGGCGATTTCACGCTCAACATGGCGAGGGCCGATCCGCCGAAGTGCCCTGGGTGGGCGATCGACGCTGCGCTCCCGACGACCATCACCGGCAACACCGAGCACTTCGGCGACGCGATCAGGCCGACGTGCGGAGGCGCAGACAGCCCCGACGCGAGCTACATCTTCACGGCGCCGGCGGCCGGGAAGTATGTATTCGATACCTTCGGCTCCGGGTTCAATACGATCCTGGAGCTGCACGACGGCGCGTGTGATGGCGACGTGCTCACCTGCTCCGACGACTCAGGAGAAGGGTCGCAGTCGCGCGCCACGGTGGAGCTCAGCGCCGGCCAGAAGGTCGTGGCGGTGATCGACGGCTTCGAGGGCGCGCGTGGGCCCTATACGCTGAACGTCGCCGCGTGGGCTCCGCCCGCGTGCCCCATGGTGGATCTCGGCTCCACCTACCCGCAGACGGTCACGGGCCGCACGTCAGGCCTCGACGGCGTCCTCCAGCCCCCGGCGGACTGCGCCATGGGCAATTCCCCCGAGGTCAGCTACAGCTTCACGGCGCCCATCGCCGGCCGGTACACATTCGATACGATCGGCTCGACCTTCGACACGGTGCTCCACGTTCACGACGGCAGCTGCACGGGCGCCTTGCTGGGGTGCAGCGACGACGCGGAGGGCTTGTCGTACCAATCGCAGGTGTCCACGCCCCTCGCGCAGGGGCAGACGGCGTATGTGGTCGTGGACGGTGCGTCCGGGAAGCACGGCGCGTACACGCTCAACGTGAGCGGCACCCCGGGCCCCCCGTGCCCGGAGAAGGCGCTGGAGTCGGTCGTCCCGCAGACCGTGTCGGGGACGACCGTCGGCGCCGGCGACTACGTGAGCGCGCCGTGCGGCATGCCCGGCGGCGAAGACAGGGCGTACAGCTTCACGGCGCCGGCCGACGGATTGTACGTCTTCGATACGTTCGGAGCGAGCTTCGACACGGTCGTCCACGTGCACGCCGGCACGTGCGGCGGCGCGGTGCTCGGCTGCAACGACAACGCCACGGGCGTCCAGTCGCGGATCGTGGTGCCGCTCGCCGCGGGGCAGGAGACCGTCGTCGTGGTCGATGGCGCCAGCGCCAAACCTCAGGCCGTGGGCGCGTTCAAGCTCAACATCAGCCTGTTCCAGGAGGACGGCATCTGCGGGAACCCCGTCGATCTCGGCTCGACGGTCCCGCAGACGACGACGGGCTCCACCCTGTTCCAGCCGAACTTGGCCACACCGAGCTGCGTCCCGTCGAGCGGCAACGACAGGGTCTATCGCTTCACCGCGCCGGCGGACGGGACCTACGTCATCGACACGCTGTCGTCGAACTTCGACACCGTCCTTCACGTGCACGACGGCGACAGCTGCTCCGGCCCCGAGCTCGCGTGCAACGACAACGCGGTCATGGCCAGCTCGCGCGTGACCGTGACCCTCACCGAAGGGCAGGTGATCACGATCATCGGCGACAGCCGGCGTTCCTCCTCCGGCAACCTCACCCTCAACATCGCAAAGATCCCTTGAGCGGGGCGCGCCCGCTCGGCGACCCGTCGGCCAGCGGGGAGAGGGGCGCGGGAGCGGGGCGGCACCGCTGCTGTGGCGGGTCGGCCGTCGCGACGGGCCCGGCCGGGGCTCGTGGGTCACGGGCCGGGAGGGAGGCGCGGATCGGCGCGCGTGGGGGCAGGTGGAGCGGCATGGAACGATAGGGAGCCATGGAAGGCGGCCAGCGCTCTCGTCGGTGAGCGACGCGGGCGACGTGTCGACGCGCACGCCCTAGGAGTTTTCTTGAGAGCGGCGCCCGCCCGTGCGAGTCTCGGCCCCCTTGGGACTTGCGCCCGTCGTCCGGGACGCGCCCCTGTGATCCGGGTCGAACCATGCCAAAGGAACGCGTGTTCTCCCTCGATGCCGTTCGGACCGACGGCTGGTTCGAGCGCATAGGCGACGGCATCGGCAGCTTCCAGGCGCTCTGCGAGATCGTGGGCGAGGCGTTCTTTGCCTTCTCGATGATTACGGGCGCCCGCATCACGGCGCTCACCGTCGACCGCCGCAACCCGGACAACACCCTGGTCGACTTCGTTATCGCGCCGCCGGGCGAGGAGGACATCGACGGCGACGTCCAGCGGCTCACGCTCGCGGACTTCCGCCACCGCCTCGTCGGCGCCCTCCTCACGGAGGACACGACGCCGCCCGCGCCCGAGCGGGACACCGACCTCGAGGGCATCCAGCTCCACATCGGCGTCCGCTACCTGCTGCTCGCCCCGCTCTACGGCTACAGCCTCCGCAAGCTCGCCGTCGAGGGGAAGACCTCGCGCCTCCTCCTCCTGCGCGACGGCATCGAGGAGACCCACGAGCTCAACGAGTTCCGCGCCCGCATCCGCTCGCACGTGCGCGACGAGCTCGAGCGCGCCTCGGCCGGCGCGCGCTCCGCCATCGATCTCACGAAGGTCGCCGAGGCCGAGGTCGCCTCGCAGCGCGGCGACTTCCCGAAGGTGATCCAGCTGCTCGGCACCTGGCCGGCCCCGCTCGCGATCTTCCTGCGCACGCCCGAGGGGCAGATGCTCACGCCGGACGCCCGCAGCCTGATCGCCAAGGGCCTCGGCCTCCTCGGCACCGCGTGCGTCAAGCTCGGCGAGGAGCACCAGGGCGAGGAGGTCATGCGCCTCGCCGTCCAGTATGCGCACGACGGGGCCGCGGCCGGCGACATCTTCCGCCGGCTGGGCGAGGCCATGCTCGACGACGGCCGGGCCGGCGAGGCCATCGGCCCCCTCCGGCGCGCCGCCAACCTCGGCGCCCCGCCGAAGCAGATCTGGCCGCTGCTCGCGCGGGCGTTCGTGCAGCGCAAGAAGTTCGTCGCCGCCCTCGCCTGCGTCCGCGAGGCGCGGAGCGTGGGCGTGGCGGACGCCGACATGGTGGAGGAGATCCGGGAGATCGAGGCCAGCCTGGGGACGGCGCTCACCGCGTGGCGAGGGCTGGTCCTGGCCGCGAACCGCTCCTAGACTTGCGGCCCGCTGGTTGGCCGACCGCCTCCATTGACACCCCCGCGGCGGCCGACTAGATCCGGCGCGGATTAAGCCGGGATCGCTCGGATTTTTGCTGCTTCAGGCAGCATCGCCGCGTCGCTCTCACCTTTTTGGACTGCATGGTTCGGGGCCGTGGGCCCCGAGGTCTCGCCCCGAGACGCCGCGCGCCTCGGCGAGATGGTCGACCCCTCCAGGGGGTCGACGCGTAGGAGTGCTCTCTCGATGGCCACCTACATCCCCCTGTTCCTGCTGTTTCTCGTCGCCGCGATCATCGCGCTCGCGATGTTCACGCTGACGTCGCTGCTCGGCCCGAAGAACCCGACGCCCGAGAAGATGATCCCGTACGAGTGCGGCAGCGACTCGACGGGCGGGCGGTTCGTCAAGCCGAGCGTGAAGTTCTACCTGACGGCGATCCTCTTTGTCGTGTTCGACATCGAGGCGGTGCTCATCTACCCGTGGTCGGTCCAGTTCCGGACCCTCGGGTGGACGGGCCTCGCGACGATGAGCTCGTTCGTCGCGCTGCTCGTCGTGGCGCTCGTGTACGTGTGGAAGAAGGGAGCTCTGGAATGGGAGAAGTGAAGGCCGGTGGGCCCTCGACGCGGGTGATGGAGGGCTCCGAGCACGGCTTCGCGACCACGCGCGTGGACGCGCTGCTGAACTGGGCGAAGAAGTACTCGCTGTTCCAGTACCCGTTCGTGACGGCGTGCTGCGGCATGGAGTACATGGCGATGGCGAGCCCGCGCTTCGACATGGCGCGGTTCGGCGCCGAGGTGCCGCGCTTCTCGCCGCGCCAGGCCGACCTGCTCTGGGTGGTGGGGACCATCAGCCAGCGCCAGGCGCCGGCGCTCCGCCGCATCTACGAGCAGATGGCGGACCCGAAGTGGGTGCTCGCCTTCGGCACGTGCGCCTCGTGCGGCGGCTTCTACGACAACTACACGACCGTCGCCGGCATCGACAAGGTCATCCCCTGCGACGTCTACGTGCCCGGCTGTCCGCCGCGCCCCGAGGCGGTGCTCGACGGCCTCATGCTGCTCCAGGACAAGATCGCGCGCGGCGATCGCACGCCGGCGATCGTCAAGCCGCGCGAGGACCCGGCGCAGACGACGGAGCACCTCGTCACCCTCCAGCGCAAGGAGCGGAGCCTGCCATGAGCAAGAAGGTCCTAGAGCTCCTCACGGCGCAGTTCCCGGGCGCCGTCCTGGAGACGCACTCGCAGTTCGGCGACGACACGGCGGTGCTCGATCCCGCCGTGTGGCGCGACGCCGCCCTGTTCCTCCGCAACGACCCGCGGACCCTGATGAACATGTTCGTCGACCTGACCGCGGTCGACTACCTCTGGCGCGGCGACGTGCCCCGCTTCGAGGTGGTCTGCCACCTGCGGTCGCTCGAGCGCAACCACCGCATCCGGATCAAGGCGCGCGTCGGCGACGAGGAGGGCAACGGCGCCGAGATCGACTCGATCGTCCCGGTGTGGAAGGGCGCGAACTGGTTCGAGCGCGAGTGCTACGACCTGCTCGGCATCGTCTTCAAGGGGCACCCGGATCTCCGGCGCATCCTGATGTACCCGGAGTTCGAGGGGCACCCGCTGCGCAAGGACTATCCGGCCGACCGCATCCAGCCGCTCATCCCGTTCCGGGATGTGCCGAACACCGGCAAGCTGCCGCCGTTCGGCCCCGACGAGGGCATGAGCTTCGGCCGCCAGTCGCACGACTTCGCGCGGAGAGGCCCCGGGGCGTCGATCGACGGAGACGAGGCCGTGAGCAACGGCAAGCGCGCGGGCGCGCTGGAGGAGCGGAGCTGACCCATGGAACCCCTGGATCGCGAGCTGGACGAGGCCGAGCTCGACCTACCGAGCGAGCCGATGCTCCTCAACATGGGGCCGTCCCACCCGGCGATGCACGGCACGGTGCGCATCGTGCTCGAGCTGTCCGGTGAGACGATCAACAAGGCCGACGTGCAGATCGGCTACCTGCACCGCGGCTTCGAGAAGATGTGCGAGCGCGGCACGTGGTCGCAGGTCTTCCCGTACGTCGACCGGCTCAACTACGTCTCGCCGATGCTCAACAACGTCGGCTTCGCGCTGGCGGTCGAGAAGATGCTCGGCGTCACGGTCCCCGAGCGCTGCCAGTACTACCGCGTGATCCTCGGCGAGCTGGCGCGCATCTGCGATCACATGATCTGCAGCGGCGCCATGAGCATGGAGCTCGGCGCCTTCACGCCGTTCCTCTACCTGTGCCGCGCGCGCGAGATCTTCTGGGAGATCTTCGAGGAGGAGACGGGGGCGCGCCTGACGCACAGCTTCGGCCGCGTCGGCGGCATGGCGCGGCCGCCCACGGCCGACTTCAAGGCGATGGTCCGCGTGGGCCTCGCGCGCGTGCTCGCGCTCGTGAACGACGCCGAGAAGCTCATCCTCAAGAACCGCATCTTCCTCGACCGCCTCGACGGCGTCGGGCAGATCTCGCAGGAGGACGCGCTCGCGCTCGGCTGGACCGGCATCGTGCTCCGGGCGACCGGCGTGCCCTACGACGTGCGCCGGGCGAACCCGTACATGGTCTACGACCGCTTCGACTTCGACGTGCCGGTCGGCACGCGGGGCGACAACTACGATCGGTTCATGTGCCGCCAGGAGGAGATCCGCCAGGCGGGGAGGATCATCGAGCAGGCGCTCGAGCAGATGCCCGACGAGGGGCCCGTCAACATCGACGATCCGCGCATCGTGCTGCCGCCGAAGGAGGAGGTCTACACGACCATCGAGGCGACCATCCAGCACTTCAAGATCGTCATGGAGGGCATCAAGGTGCCCGCGGGCGAGTGCTACTCGTACACCGAGGCCGGCAACGGCGAGCTCGGCTTCTACCTGGTGTCCGACGGCAGCGGCACGCCGTACCGCGTGCGCATCCGCCCGCCGTGCTTCGCCACGACGCAGGGGCTCTCCCAGCTCATCACCGGGCTGATGATCCCCGACGTCGTGCCGACCTTCGGCTCCCTCAACATGATCGGCGGGGAGTGCGACCACTAGCGACGGCGCGAGGAGCGCTCCCGTCATCGACTTAGGAAAGCAAGGGCCCTCCGCGGCCCCGCCGGGAATCGAGAGCACGATGCCTACGATCAAGATCGACGGAAGGGAGATCCCCTTCGAGAGCGGTGACACGATCATCCGCGCGGCGCACCGCGCCGGGATCGACATCCCCCATTACTGCTGGCACCCGGGCCTCAGCGTCGCCGCCAACTGCCGGATGTGCCTGGTCGAGGTGATGCCGCCGCCGGGGCGGCCGGCGATGAGCCTCGACATCCTCCGCTGGGACGCGGCGAAGCAGGACTACGTGCCGGCGGCGAAGCCGAAGCTCCAGCCGGCCTGCCAGATGGCCTGCGCGAACGGCATGGAGGTGCTGTCCGACAACAGCGACCACGTGTCCGAGGCGCGCTCGGCGGTGCAGGAGCTCCTGCTGCTGAACCACCCGGTCGACTGCCCGATCTGCGACCAGGCCGGCGAGTGCCGCCTCCAGGACTACTGGCTGGAGCACCAGCGCAAGGGCAAGCGGATGCGGCAGGAGCCGGTGCACAAGCCGAAGGCGGTCACCTTCGGCCCGACCATCGTGTACGACGCCGAGCGCTGCATCGTCTGCACGCGGTGCATCCGCGTCTGCAACGAGCTCGCCCGGGATCCGGTGCTCTCCGTCCGCGAGCGCGGCAACCTCGGGGAGATCACGGTCTCGCCGGGGCGCGAGCTCGACCACAACTACACGCTCATGACCGAGCACGTCTGCCCGGTCGGCGCGCTCACGTCGCGCGATTTCCGGTTCAAGGCGCGCGTCTGGTTCCTCCGCAGCGCCCGGACCGTCTGCCAGGGCTGCGCGACGGGCTGCAACGCCTACCTCGACTACGATCCGCGCAACAACACCCCGTACCGGCACCGCCCCCGCGAGAACATGGCGGTCAACACGTACTGGATGTGCGACGAGGGCATGCTCTCGTACCGGCACGCGGTCGATGGGCGGCTGCTCACGGCGCTCGTCGGCAACGACGACGCGAGCGTCGACGACGCGCTCGCCGCGGCCAAGGAGCAGCTCGCAGGCCACGGCGACGACCCGCAGAAGGTCGCGATCGTCCTGTCGGCGCAGCACTCGAACGAGGACAACTTCGCGCTCTACCACCTCGCCACGACGTACCTCGGCGCGACCGACTTCTTCGTGTCGGGCAAGCCGCTCGGCCAGGGTGACGACATCCTCATCAGCGAGGACAAGAACCCGAACACCCGCGGCGCCGTGCAGATCGCGGCGGCGACCCCGCCGCGCCCGGTCGCGGAGCTGATCCAGGGGATCGCGTCCGGGCACTACGCGTACGTGGTCGCCCTCGGGTCGGACCTCGAGGTCGACGCGGGCGAGGCGCAGCGGGCGTTCTCGCGGCTGAAGGGGGTGGTGACGATCGCCGCCCACGAGGGGCCGCTCGCGAAGGCCGCGCGCGTCGCCCTGCCGGCGTGCTCCTGGGCCGAGGCCGAGGGGACGTACGTGAACGGCAAGGGCCTGGCGCAGCGGAGCGAGCGGGCGCTGCTCCCGCACGGCGACGCGCGCCCGGCCTGGGAGCTCATCGGCCGGCTCGGGCGCGTGCTCGGATACGAGACCGGGTGGAAGACCCTGGCCGAGCTCCGCCGCGCGATGCCGCCCGGCGCGGCCCTCGGCGGGGCAGCGGCGCCCTCCGCGCACGCCGCGCCGGCGCCCGCCGCCGACGGCGCGCGGGTCGAGCCGAAGAAGACGGAGGCCACGGCATGACCAGCGTCGAGCTCGTTCTCGCGATCGTCAAGATCCTCATCGTCGTCCTGTTCCTGCTGAACATGGCGGCGATCGCCACCTGGGCCGACCGGCGCCAGGGCGCGATGGTGCAGGACCGCGTCGGCCCGAACCGGGCGGTCGTCTACCTGCCGTCCCTGGTCGTGCGGGGCATCGTGTTCTTCCCCCCGGCGCTGCTCGCGGCGCTGTCCGTGTTCACGGCGACGCGCCCGGCGTCCGCGCCGGCCGCGGCCGAGACGATGGTGGCCGCCGCGCAGTTCGCGGTGGCCGTGGCCTGGCTCGGGCTGATCGTGTTCTGCGCGTCGGCCCGCAGCGGCGGCCCGATCAACCCGGCTGAAGAGGCGCTCGCCCGCGTCGAGCCGCGCAACATCTTCTACGGGGGCGTCATGGCCCACGTCGCGGTCTTCTTCCTGACGCAGGCGGTCCCGCTCTCGGCGGCGCCCGTCGTCGCGCGGATCGCGTGTGTGCTGCTCGGCGCGCTGCTGCTCGTGACGGGCGCCTACGCGGCGCTGCGCGTGCCCGAGGGCAAGATCCCGCTGCGGCTCCTCGGCACGCTCCACGCCGCGGCCGACGCGATCAAGATGATCTGGAAGGAGGACTTCATCCCGAAGAACGCCGACCGGCTCCTCCACTCGCTCGCGCCGCTGCTCGCGATGTTCCCGGCGCTCGTGACGTTCGCGGTCATCCCGTTCGGCGACAAGCTCTGCTTCGAGGACAACGGCGACGGGGTCTTCGGCTTCGGGGACCTCCCGCTGCTCAAGCGGACGGTCGACCAGGCGTTCACGTGCAGCGGCCACGTCGTGAACCTCCAGGTCGCGGACCTCAACGTCGGCATCCTCTACATCTTCGCGATGGCGGGCACCGGCATCATCGGCGCCGCGCTCGCCGGCTGGGCGAGCGACAACAAGTTCTCGCTGCTCGGCGGCCTGCGCGCCGCGAGCCAGATGGTCAGCTACGAGGTCGCGATGGGCCTCAGCGTCGTCGGCCTCTTCATCATCTACGGCAGCGTCCGGCTCGGCGACATGGTGCAGTGGCAGGCCGAGCACACGTGGGGGATCTTCGTCCAGCCGCTCGCGTTCGTCCTGTTCCTCGCGGCCCTCGCGGCCGAGACGAAGCGCATCCCGTTCGATCAGCCCGAGGGCGAGAGCGAGATCGTCGCCGGCTACTTCGTCGAGTACTCCGGGATGAAGTTCGGCATGTTCATGACGGGCGAGTACGTGGAGCTCATCACGTCGAGCGCGCTCCTCGTCACGCTCTTCTTCGGTGGCTACCACCTGCCGTTCCTGGACCGCGACGGCATCAACATCGCCTTCGGCGACGCGACGCTCTTCCAGTACAAGATGACCCACTTCGCCGTGAGCCTGACCTACGTGCTGGCGTTCTTCGGCAAGACGATCCTCATGGCGTGGGTGCAGGTCTTCTTCCGCTGGACGCTGCCGCGCTTCCGTTACGACCAGGTGATGCGGCTCGGGTGGACGAAGCTCCTGCCGCTCACGATCGTCAACATGATGGTCACGGGCATCGTCGTGCTGGCCGTCGACTCGGCGCCCGCGGGGCTCGTCGGCGGTCTCCAGGTCGCGGCCGACGTCACCCACGCGGTCGTCGCCCTGGGCGGGTTCGCGGCGGTCGTGGCGCTGATCGCCGGCCTGCTCGAGCCGGTCGAGCGCCAGCGCACCGTCAACTCCACCTCTTCCCGGTTCACGGCCGCGGCGGGGGGCACCAAGGCGTCGCCGCAGCAGGCGTAGAGGAGGATCTCATGGCGAGAGCTACCCCCAGCACCACGTGGACGAAGCCGGCCGGAAGGCCGGTCGCCGGCAAGCCCATTCCGCGCCCGGTCCGGAGCGCTGACGTCCAGGCCTACATCCCCGAGATGGTCAAGGGCCTGGGGATCACGATGAAGCACTTCTTCAAGAACACGAAGGAGATGGTGCTCGGCCAGAAGCCCGACCCGGTGCTGCACGCGCTCGAGCCGGGCGTCACGACGATCAGCTACCCCGAGGAGAAGCGCCCCTACCCGGAGCGCTTCCGGGGCATCCACCGGCTCACGCTGCGCGAGGACAACTCGCCCCGCTGCGTCGCGTGTCTCTGCTGCTCGACGGCGTGCCCGGCGCAGTGCATCGCGATCGAGCCGGCCGAGTACCCCGACGGCGATCGGCGGAAAGGCTACGAGCGGTACCCGAGCAGCTTCGTCATCGACGAGCTCCGCTGCGTCTTCTGCGGGTTCTGCGTCGAGGCGTGCCCCGTCGACGCCATCCGGATGGACACCGGCCTCCACGCGGTGCCCTACGACTCGCGCGAGCAGTTCATCTACCGGCGCGATCTCCTCATGAGCCTCTCCGATCGGTCGGGCTCGCGGCTGACGGCGAACAAGCGCCACGAGCCGGGCGACCCGACGCACCCTGGCCTCTCGCGCGACCACGCGGAGCACTGAGCCGGTCTTCCTCCCCCGGTAGGCCGTGCCGTTGCGCCGCCTGGCGCGCGGCGGAGCCCAGGCATCTCGCCTCTCGTCCGGCTGAGGTTCTGCTAGAAGGGCGGGTCATGGCGACGACGTACGGCTCCTTCGAGGCGGTCATCGGGCTCGAGGTCCACGCGCAACTCCTCACCCGGACCAAGGCGTTCTGTGGCTGCGCGACCAGCTTCGGCGACCCGCCGAACACGCACACGTGCCCGGTCTGCCTCGGCCTCCCGGGGGCGCTCCCGGTCCTGAACCGCGAGGCGGTCCGGATGGCGGTGAGCGCGGCGCTCGCGCTCGGCTGCGCCGTCCAGGAGAGCAGCGTCTTCGCGAGGAAGAACTACTTCTACCCCGACCTGCCGAAGGGCTTCCAGATCAGCCAGTTCGATCGGCCGCTCGCGCTGCGCGGCCAGCTCGAGATCGAGACCGAGGCGGGCAAGATGCGGGCGGGGATCACGCGCGTCCACATGGAGGAGGACGCCGGCAAGAACGTCCACGGCATCGGCGGCCTGTCGGTCGTCGATCTCAACCGCGCCGGCACGCCGCTCATCGAGATCGTCGGTGAGCCCGACCTCCGCTCGGGCGCGGAGGCGGCCGAGTACCTGAAGCGGCTGCGCGAGATCCTCATGTTCATCGGCGTGAACGACGGCAACCTCGAGCAGGGCAGCTTCCGCTGCGACGCCAACGTCTCGGTCCGCAAGGTGGGGGAGACGAAGCTCGGCACGCGGACGGAGCTCAAGAACATCAACTCGTTCCGCTTCGTCGCCGAGGCGATCGACCTCGAGATCCGGCGGCAGATCGCGCTCATCGAGCAGGGCGGCCGCGTCCGGCAGCAGACCCGCGGGTACAACGCCGAGAAGAAGGAGACGTACCTCCTCCGCGACAAGGAGAACGAGTCCGGCTACCGCTACTTCCCCGAGCCGGATCTGCCGCCGCTCGTCGTGGACGAGGCGTTCCTCGCCGACGTGCGCGGCGCGCTCCCGGAGCCGCCGGTCGACAAGCGGCGCCGCTTCACCGAGTCGCTCGGCCTCACCCCGTACGCGGCGTCGGTCCTGACCGGCCACCCGCAGATCGCGGCGTTCTTCGAGGAGGCCGCGCGCCTCCACGGCGACGCCGTGAAGGTCGCGAACTTCGTCCAGGGCGAGGTGCTGCGCGACACCCGGACGACGGGGCTCTCCGCGGCGTTCCCGGTCGCCCCCGGCCAGGTGGCCGCGCTGCTCCGTCTCGTAGACGAGGGCGCGATCAGCGGCAAGCAGGCCAAGGAGGTCTACATGGAGATGGCCGGCACGGACCGGGCGCCCGGCGACATCGTCCGCGACAAGGGCATGGCCGTGATGAGCGACGCGGCCGCGATCGAGGCGGTCGCCGCGTCGGTCATCGCCGCGAACGAGAAGCAGGCGGCGGCGTACCGCGGCGGCAAGACCGCGCTGTTCGGCTTCTTCGTCGGCCAGATCATGAAGAAGACGGGGGGCAGCGCGAACCCGGCCGTCGTGAACGACGTGCTGAAGCGACTGCTCGAGGGAGCTCCCGCCACGGGCGGGTGACGGGGCTTTCTCCGAGCGCAAGCGTGAAATAGGGTGCCGCCGGCCGGCGCTCTCGCCGCGCGAGCCGGGGCGCGCCCGGCGCCTCCGCCTCGCTGAAGCCCTGGCTCTACGATCGCCCCGAGCGGGAAGGACATCCGACGCATGCTCAGCGCTCGCCCCCTCGACGCCCTCCGCTTCCCTCTCCGCACGGCCGGCTTCGTCGGCCTCACCTTCGGCATGTACGGCCTGCTCGAGGTCGACACCGCGATCTCGCCCGCGGCCGACCGCGAAGTGGTCCTCCACACATGGATGCGCCGGTATGGGCGCGCGCTCCTGAAGCTCTACGGACTCGACGTGCGCGCGGGCGGCCTCTTCCAGGGTGAGCTCGCGGCGGGGCGCGCCGACGGCGCGGCCGATCCGGCGGGCGCCGGATACTGCCCTGGACGCGACGCCGCTGGGCTCGGCCGGCTGTTCGTGATGAACCACCGCTCTGCGCTCGACATCATGATCACGCTCGCCTTCTTCGAGGCCACGGTCGTGAGCCGGGCCGACCTCGCTGGATGGCCGGTCATCGGCATGGCGGCGCGCCGCGTCGGAACGCTCTTCGTGGACCGTTCCAGCAAGCGCAGCGGCTCTGCGGTCGTCCAGGCGATGTGCTCCGCGCTCAAGGGCGGCCGTGGTGTGATGGTCTACCCCGAAGGGACCACGTTCTCCGGAGATGAGGTGCGGCCGTTCCGCGCGGGCGGCTTCACCGCGGCATGCCGCGTTGGCGCGGAGATCGTCCCTGTGGGGCTCGTGTACGGCGGCGCCGAGTCCTCCTACGTCGACGAGTCGTTCACGGCGCACATGGCCCGGGTGAGCCGTGCGCGACGTATCCCGGTAGCGCTCGAGGTCGGCGCGCCCATCGCCACGGTAGGCCAGGACGTCGGCGAGGTGCGCGACGAATCGCACCGCGCCGTCCAGGCGCTCGTCCACCGCGCCCGCGCGCGGCTCGCCGCCGACGGTTAGCGCCGCGCTCTCTCCTGCGCCGCTGGCTTCTGCGATCGGCCCTCGCTACGATGCGGGCCGCCGGCGACCCCATGGAGCGTGAAGGCAACCCTAGCGAGACCGCCATGGCATGGCAGGTCCTGAAGCCGCCCCGCGGAGGGGCGATCCATAATGAGCTGATGTTCCTGGCGGACGCGAGCGAGCAGCTCACCGGATCGCTTGACCCTCATACGATCCTCGAGCGGCTCGCGCGTCTGTCGGTGCCCTACCTGGCGGACTGGTGCACGGTCGATCTCATCGAGCGTGGCGCCGCGGACGCCATGGGCCTGGTCGGCTCCGTGCCGCCGCCGCCGCCGTCGGACGGCGGTCCCACGTTCGTGGCCGGGCCGGACGGGATCGACCCGGCGCCCGTGGCGGGCATCTACGCGGCCCGGCGCCATCGCGCCGCCGCGGACTCCGACCCGGCGGGCTCCGATCGCGCGGGCCAGGCGGGCGCGACGCGGCGGCGGTTCTGCCGCGTCGCCGCGAAGCACGTGAACCCCGAGCGCGAGGGGCTCCTGCGCGCGATCTCGCCCGACGCCGAGGAGCGCCTCGGCATCGCCAAGGTGCTGCACAGCGGCGAGTCCGAGCTCTTGCACGAGCTCGATCGCGACAAGAGCGACGAGGCCGCCGAGCGCGCCGCCGCGCTGGAGCAGCTCGGCACGCGGTCGGCGATGGCGGTGCCGCTCATCGCGCGCGGCCGCAAGCTCGGCGTGCTGTCGTTCGGCGTCTCGGAGTCGAACCGCATCTACTCCGCGGACGATCTCGTGCTCGCGGCCGAGCTCGCGCACCGCGTGGCGCTGGCGCTCGACAACGCCTACCTCTACCGGAAGGCGGAGGAGGCGCGCCACGCCGCGGAGCGGAGCGCGGACCGGGCCGCGTGGCTCTTCGCGGTGACGGCCGCGCTGTCCGACGCGATCACGCCGCCCGCGGTGCTCCGCGTGCTCGCGAGCGACGTCGTCGCGGCCGCCGGGGCGATGACCGGCGTGGTGGCGCTGCGCGCCGGGCTCGGCGGTGAGCTCGAGACGGTGCGCTCGACGGGCTACCTCGAGGCGCAGATCGCGCGCTTCAAGAGCTTCGACCTCGGCGCGGAGCTGCCGCTGGCGCGCGCGGTCCGGGAGCGCCAGCCGATCTTCCTCGAGTCGGAGGAGCGCTTCGGCGAGTTCGAGCCGGGCTTCGCGTCGTGCTGCGTCGCGACCGGCGAGCGCGCGTACGCCGCGATCCCGCTCTTCCTCGAGGGGCGCGTGCTCGGCGCCGTGGGGTTCGGCTTCTCGGCGCCGCAGTCGTTCACCGAGGACGACCGGGCGTTCATGCTCGCGCTGGTCCAGCAGAGCGCGCAGGCGCTCGAGCGGGCGCGCCTCTCCGCGCTGCAGACGGAGGAGGCCATGCACCTCTCGCACGAGGTGCTGAAGCAGATGCCCGAGGCCATCCTCGTCACGGACGTCGAGGGCAACATCCGGTACTGGATGGGCGAGGCCGAGTCGATCTTCGGCTACCTGTCCGAGGAGATCGTCGGCAAGAGCATGGCGCTCCTCCACCGCGACGACGTCCGCGAGGAGAGCACGGCCCGGATCCTCCAGCAGATCGAGGACGCGCGCACCTTCGTCGGCGAGGTCCCGTGCGTGCGGCGCGACGGCTCCGAGGTGCCGATCGAGATCACGGCGTACGCGGTACACGACCAGGAGGGTCGCCCGCTGTTCCTCGTCGGCATCCACCGCGACATCACCGATCGCAAGCGGGCCGAGGAGGAGCGCGCCCGGCTGATCCGGGTGCAGGCGGCGCGGGCCGAGGCCGAGGAGGCGGCGCGGCGGTTCGCGTTCCTGGCCGAGCTCAGCACGGCGCTCGCCGCGTCGCTGGACTTCACGGCCACGCTCCAGTCGCTCGCGCGGCTCGTCCTGCCGGTGCTCGCCGATTTCTGCCTGGTCGACATCGACGACGGCCTCGGCCTGCGCCACGTCGCGGCCGCGCACGTGAGCCCGCTGAAGGAGCCGCTGCTCCGGTACTTCCACCCGAGCCGGGTCGACGGCGAGCCGGGCCCGGTGGCGCGCGTGCTGCGCACGGGCCGGTCGGAGCTCTACGCGGACGTCCGCGGGGACGTGCTGCTGCACGAGGCGATGACGAGCGAGGAGGCCACGGCCAACCGGACGCTCGCGCCGCTCTCGTACCTCGTGGTGGCGCTCCGGGCGCGCGGGCGGATCCTCGGCGCGATCTCGCTCGTGTCGTCGGAGTCGGGCCGGTTCTTCGAGCGGTCCGACGTCGCCTTCGCGGAGGAGGTGGCGCACCGGGCCGCGCTCGCGCTCGACAACGCGCGCCTGTACCGCGAGGTGCAGGACGCGAACCGCCTGAAGGACGAGTTCCTCGGGACGGTGTCGCACGAGCTGCGGACGCCGCTCAACGCGATCCTCGGCTGGGCGAGGATGATGCAGGCGGGCTCGCTCGATCGGGTCGCGGAGACGCGGGCGCTGTCGGCGGTCGAGCGCAACGCCGAGCACCAGGTGACGCTGATCGACGAGCTGCTCGACGCGTCGCAGGTGGTGACGGGCACGCTGAAGATCGAGCGGCTCGCGGTGGAGCTGACGTTGCCGGTGCAGACGGCGGTCGAGTCGATCCTCCCGTCGGCCGCGGGCAAGGGCGTGGCGATCGAGACGAGGCTCGATCCGGAGGGCGTGTTCGTCGAGGGCGACCCTGCGCGGCTGCAGCAGGTCGTGTGGCACCTGCTCTCGAACGCGGTGAAGTTCGCGCGCCCTGGGGGGCTCGTGCAGGTGCAGCTCTCGCAGGACGAGCGCTTCGCCGAGGTCAAGGTGATCGACGACGGCGAGGGCATCTCGGCGGACTCGCTCCCGCACGTCTTCGAGCGCTTCCGGCAGGAGGACAACAGCGGCGCGCGCCGGCACGGGGGGCTCGGGCTGGGGCTGTCGATCGTGCGGCACATCGTCGGGCTGCACGGCGGCATGGTGCGCGTGACGAGCGCCGGCCCGGGGCGCGGGACGACGTGCACGGTGCAACTGCCGCTCTCGACAGGCGCGACCGCGACGGCGCTCACGAACGCGGGCATCGCGCCCGACCCGCGCAACCCGTTCCCGCGGCTCACCGGGGTGCGGGTGCTCATCGCGGACGACGATCCCGACACGCTGGCGATGCTCTCGGCGGTGCTGCGGCGCTGCGGGGCCGAGGTCAGCACGGCGACGTCGAGCAACGAGGCGCTGAAGCTGCTGGAGACGTCGGAGCCGGCGCTGCTCGTCGTCGACATCGGGATGCCGGGGGAGGACGGCTACTCGCTGATCCGGCGGGTGCGGGATCTCCTGCCGCGCAAGGTGGGGCGCACGCCGGCGCTGGCGCTGACGCCGTACGCGCGGACCGAGGACCGGGTGCGGGCGCTCGCGGCCGGGTACCAGATGCACGTGCCCAAGCCGATCGAGCCGATCGAGCTGGCGGCGGCGGTGAAGTGCCTGGCGACCGGGCTGATGCCTTGGTCCCGGGAGGACTGACGGGGGATCCGGGGGCACGCGCCGGGGTGGGGGTGTGCGCGGCAGCGCGCGGGGGGCGCTGGCCATCCGCCAAGACAGGGGCGGGAGAGCTTGCGCATGAAACACCGCCCGGCATGTCTCACTTCGGGCCTTGCCCTCTGAGACGTTCCGTTGCGCGCCACACAAGGCGCGCCTGGGACGTGGAGCCTGCTGGGACCTTATGGCACCTCGTTCGGTGCTCCAGCGCGCCCCCCGCGCGCTGCCGCGCACACCCCCACCCCGGCGCTCACGGCCCTGACGCCCATGCCCCCTGGCCGAGGGCGAGCTTGATTCGGTAGGGGCCGAGCCGCTCGGGGAGCGAGCGGTCGGCTGCGTTCATTCAAGCGCCGACGTCGCCCTCCTCACGTCCGCCGTCAATGGTTGTCTCGGGGGCGAGGGCAAGTTGTTGCCCTGGGCAAAGGGTTGCCGTCAGGGGAGGGGCCGCCGGGCAAGTTGTTGCCCTCTCTCCCGGTCGCGCGTCCGTGATGCCACGTTTTCGATTGGCATTCTTGTTGCAATTCTGGACGCAGCATCGCTCGGATCCCATGACCTGCGTCGATGCGCGGCGCCGGCGGCTCCAGGCGAATGCACAAGGATTTCTCGGAGAGGAGAGCATCGCCATGGCCACGCCCTATTCGATCGACATTGCTATGGACCAGAACACCTTCAACGCCCTGGAGTCGGGCGGATTTTATCTGTATGGATTCAAGGGGGTGCAGACGAGCATCCAGGGCGGCGCGCCGCTCGTGTGGTTCCAGACCAAGAACTTCTCCCTGGATACCACCATCTCGTGGGAGGAGCAGTATCAGGGGTACACCTCGCAGAGCGCCATCATCCCCGGCGGCAAGATCAAGGCGAGCGCGTCCTACGACATGAACCTCGGCGACATCCTCCAGGTCACGAGCCCGGCGGGCACGGGCACCGTCGTGACCGGTGGAACGCAGAACGCGATCTCGATCGCGAACCAGACCACGACGCAGATGGTCTGCGGCATCTCGCAGGTGCAGTCGGTGAGCGGCAGCGCGGTGGCGACGCCTCTCTGCGCTTTCCCGCTTTACGGCAACATGCTCGATGTCTTCGCGCCAATCCAGCTCGTCTTGCTGGAGTTCGCCACGACGGCGGTGAACACGGGGACGGTCATCTTCCAGGCGTTCAGCCAGGCCGCCCTGATCAACCTCACCAGCGAGCCCGAGGTCTCGTTGAGCTTCGACATCAACGCAGGCTGGAATTCCAGCGGCAACCCGAACGTTCAGCTCGTCCCCGCGGGCACCAACCTCGCGCCGCTCCTGCTCCAGTCGTCCGCCAGCCTGAACCGAAGGATCCTGGCGGCGCAAAGCGCCCACGCACCGGCGCCGGAGGCGCGCCACGCCTCCCGCAGCAATGGCGGCTTGATCCAGGCCTGACGTGGCGCCCGCGGGGCGGACCGGCTGCCGGTTCACCCTCCGCGGTCGGGCGACGAGCGCGACGCGGCAAGGAGGCCTCATGCGACGACCTCTTCGTGGACAGGCCGCGCTCGTCGCCGCGTCGTTGCTGTCCCTCACGTGCGGCACGGGTCTCAGGACGCCCGACGAGCGGCCAGGCGCGGCGACATCGAAGGCCGCGCGCGTCGACGAAGCCGCTCCGCCCATTTCCTCCTCAGCGCCGACCGAGAGACGGCTGATCGTCTCCATGAGCGCCGAGACGGCGAGCGCGCTCGCCGCCTCCGAGATTTCGCTGTACGCCTTCAAAGCGGTGGGCGCAGAGGACGCCGCCGGCGTGCCGCTCGTGTGGTTCCAATCGAGGACCTACTCCCTCACCACGACCCTGTCGTGGGCGGCGCTCTATCGGGCCTACACCGCGACCCGCACGCTGCTGCCGTCGGCCCGGGTGGACGCCTCGGCCTCGTACGACATCGAGCCCGGACAGGTGCTGTACGTGCAGGAGCCGACGGGCACCGGCGTCGTGCTCCTCGGGGGACCGGCGAACGCCATTTCGATACAGAACGACACGTCGACGCCGTTCACCTGTGGCCTCGCGCAGCGCCTCGGCGAGACCGCCGCGCCCATCGCCTCCTTTCCGCTCTATGGCAAGACCCGCCAGGTCTTCTATCCCATGGAGACGGTGCTCCTCGTCTTCGCGGCGTCGAGCCTCCGCCCCGGCGACCCGGCCACCACGTCGCCAGGACCAGGCGTGCTCGTGGAGCTGGGCCAAGAGAGCGTCCGCCGGCTCGCGTTCGAGATCAATGCGGGGTGGAGCTGGGGCTCCGAGCCCTGGGCCATGGCCGTGTCGGCCGGCGCGGACATCCTCCCCCTGCTCGTCGTCCGGAGCCCCTGAAGGACGATGTCCTGGCATTGACGTTGCTATTCATTGCCATCGCGTGTTGCACCGGCACGACCTGTTCGTCGTGCCTTGTTACAAGACAGGAGACAACCATGGCCGTCGTCAATATCCCGCCCAATCAGGTCATCTACAAGCTCGGCCCCATCCCCGGGACGATGCACGTCTACAACACCGGCAACCCCGGAGGCGGCGCGACCACCTACAACATCACCATTCTCAACGTCGGCGCCTGGACCGACGTCGTCATCCAGACGGGCCACACCGACACCTACCAGCCCAACGGCAACGTCGTCTTCGTCCAGAACCTTGGGCCGAGCAGGCTCCAGGTCCTCTACGTGGAGAGCGAATTGACGGTCGAGCAGGCGGGCGGCCGCTCCGTGAAGGAGTTCCCCGTGCTCGACGCGCCCGCTGGCTAGTCCGGGAATCACCAGGGGACCGAAGCGAAAAGGGCGCCATCGCCAGGGCCACCTGGGATCGGAGGCGGAAAAGGAAACCGCGGAGCGTGGAGCGGTTTGGCGGCGGCGGCTGGACAGGTCCTCAGCGCCGCTTCGCGCACGCCGGGCACGCGATGCGGCCCTGCGCGTTCGGCGCGCACGCCTCGCAGAGCAGGTGCATCCGATCGTCGCAGGCCGCCGGCCGCGCCGTCGCGGCGCCGCACGCCTCGCACGTGAGCCTGTCCAGGCTCGAGGCGCCCGCCGGGAGCCGCAAAACGATGTCCCGCGACTCCTTGCGCCGCCGGAGACGCATGTTGACGAGCGCCGCCGGGACCTCGGCGCTCACCAGCGCCGCGACCGAGCACGTCACCTTCGCCGCGAACCGCGCGGGCAAGGCCTCGAGCTTCGCGTTCCGCTCGGCGATGAGGTGCGCGACCTTGGCCTCGACGGCCTTCGGATCCGCGCGCCGCCGCGGCGCCCGGGCCTCGGCGATCAGGTCCGCGAAATACGACACGATACGATCGTGATCCCGCGCGTGCCTGCGCTCGACCTCGCCAAGCAGCGGCTGCACCGCAGCCCGCACCGCCCGCTCGGCGCGGAGCGCGATCCAGTCCGCCGCGCGATCGTCCGTTGAGAGGGGCACGGCGCTCGGCTGCACGAGCGCGCTCGGCCAGGCCAGATCCAGGTGCGCGCCCACCGCAGCGTCCGGCTCGCCGCCGTCGTGCGCGTTCACCACGACCCGAACGAGCCCCTCGCGCCGGTCGTCGGCCTCGACCCCATAAGCGACGATGGCCGCGACGTAGACCGCCGCGCCCGTGGAGACCTGACCGGGCTCGCAGAGCCCGTTGCGCAGCACGAAGCGGTCCGCGGCGGCCCGCACGTGGGCAGGCCGCGGCGGATCCGAGGCGAGCCGCACCGAGGTGGACACCGGCCGCCCGCGCGCCCTCGCGATGAGCCGCTCGAGCAGCGTGGAGCCAAGGCCACACGCGACGTCCCCGTCCCGATCGGGGTAGAGCGCGAGGGCGCACTCCTCCGGGACCTCGATCTCGGCCGCGAGCCGCGCCGGCAGGAGCGCTACCGCCCGCGCGTCCTCCCGCTCTGCGAGCGCTCCGGCCTCCGCGAGCGCCTCGACCACGAAATCGAGCGGAGAGGGCAGCGCGCCCTCCGTGGGCGAGAGCATCCCCAGCGCCGCGGTCACGCCTCGTAGTCCTTTCCAAAGAGCTTGGCGTCGAGGCGCTTCACCTGCTCGTAACGCCCGCGCGCCGCGGCGAGCTCCTCGGCAATGGCGTCGAAGCCGCTCGCGATCTCCTCCTCTGAGAGCGATGTCGCGTAGAGGGAGACAATCCGCTCCTCCAGATCGCGCTCGTCCGCCATGTTGCCAAGGACCATATCCATCTCGCCCACGACCAGCTCGAACAGGTGCAGGCGGCGGTCGAGCAGATCGAGGACACGCTCCTCGGCGGTGCCCCGCGCGCAGAGGTTGTAGACGCGCACCTCCTCTCGCTGGCCCATCCGGTGCAGCCGCCCGATCCGCTGCTCGATGAGCATGGGGTTGTAGGGAAGATCGAAGTTCACGAGGACATGGCAGTGGTGGAGGTTGTGCCCCTCGCCGCCGGCGTCGGTGGAGACGAGCACGCGCGCGCGGCCGTCACGGAACGCCGAGAGCGCCGCGCGCTTGTCCGCGGCGGAGAGGCCGCCGTGGAACGCCACGGGCTCGACGCCGGCCTCGCGGAGCACGGCCTCGATGTACGAAAGCGTGTCGCGGAACCGGGTGAAGACGAGGACTTGCTCGTCGTGAGCGCGCACGAGATCGACGAGGGCGCCGCCCTTCCGGGACGCGCGGACCGAGGCCGCGAGCTTCGCGAGCGCGGCGAGCGCGGCGCGCAGCCCGGGGACGCGCCGCTCGCTCGCGCTCATGCGCTCGAGGCTCCCGCGAACTGCGGCGGGGCTCGAGCCGGCGCCGAGCAGGAGCGTCGAGGCCAGCATCCGGGAGCCGGCGTCGGCCCCGTGCGCGCGCACGAGGGCGAGGACGCGCTCGTAGAGCTCGCGCTCCTCCAGGAGCGGATCGACCAGCGCCGTGCTCACATAGCGGGGCGGCAGCGCGAGGCCGCTGTCGGCGCGGGTGTTGCGCACCATCACCTCGGCGAGCAGGGCGCGCAGCCGCTCCCGGTTCTTCGGCGACAGCGGGTCCTTCGGGTCGACGAACTGCGCGCGGAAGGCCGCCGGGGTCGCGAACTGCCCGGGCTTGAGCAGCGTCACGAGGTTGTAGAGCTCCTCGAGATCGGTCTCGATCGGCGTCGCCGTGAGCATCAGGAGGAACCGGCTGTGCAGGCCGTCGACCAGCTTGAAGCCGGCGGTCGTGCGGCTCTTGACGTGATGGGCCTCGTCGACGATCACGAGGTCCCACGAGGCGGCCTGGACGAGCGGCGCGTGCTTCGCGCTCCTCGCGAGGGCGAGCGACGCGACGACCACGCCCTCATCGCGCCAGAAGGCCTCGGGGTCCGCCGTGCGCGCGGCGTCGTCGGTCGTGCGCGCGGCGATCCCGGCCTTCTCCGCGAGCTCGCCCGTCCACTGGCCGACGAGCGCAGGAGGGACGAGCACGAGCGCCCGCCGGACCATCCCGCGGAGCTGGTACTCGCGCAGGATCGTCAGCGCCTCGACCGTCTTGCCGAGACCGACCTCGTCCGCGAGCAGCGCGCGCCCGCGGAACACGCGGAGGACGCGGCGCGCGGTCTCGATCTGGTAGCGGTGCGGCTCGACGCCGGTGAGCGCGGCGAGCGCGAGCAGCTCCTCGAACTGCTCGGCCGAGGCGAGCAGGTGGGCGCGCAGCGCGTGGCTCACCGCCGCGAGCGAGGAGGGCGGGCCCGCGAGCCGCTGGAGCAGCTCGGATCGGTCGAGGCCGGACATCAGGAGCGGCGCCGGCTTCCTGGGCGGCGGAGCCGGCAGAGGAGCCGGCTCGGGCGGTGGCGCCGGCTCCGCCGCGCCGGAGGTGGCGGGCGGCCGGGAGGCGGCGGGCGGCCGGGAGGCGGCGGGCGTGCCGCGCGGGCCGGCAGCGCGGGCGCGCGGCGGGCGTTCCGGGGTCGTCGGGGTGGCGGGGGGACTTCGTGGCGGCGCGGCGGGCGCTTCGGTCCGCCGAGCCCGCGCGGGTGAGCGAGCCCGAGCGCGGGTGACAGGGCGCTCCGGGGGCGACGGCTGCTCCGCGCGATGAGCCAGGAGGAGTCGCTGGACGTCGTGGCGAAAGACGAGCTGGCCCAGCCGGCGCGGGATACCGACGTTGCGGTCGATGCAGAACGTGCTCGCGTTGTAGACAAGGAACGCCGGATCCGCGCTCGTCGATTCGCGCATCCGCTCGATGAGCGCGCTGCCCGCGAGCGCCTGTGGGAGGCCGTGCGCGAGGAGCAGGTCACGCGCCTCGTCGAGCGTCAGCGGCTCCTGGTGCGACCGGCCCGAGAGCGCGAACGCCAAGGTGAAGAGATCAGCGCCGGAGAGCAGCCGGCTGCCCGCTTCCGTGGCGAGCAGCCAGCTCACGTCGCTCGCGGAGATCGACGTGATGGGCGTCGTCGAGACCTGCATGCCTCGGCCGCGTGTATCCCTCTGGCTCCGGGATGTCGAGGTGCCATGGGCGCGAGAACGGCGGAAATAGGTCGATTATTTTTGGAAATTTGACGCCCCTGATCGGAATGCGTCCTAGATCTTCTGGCGAAGCCAGCGCGTGAAGGGGTCTAGGAAGGTCCGTTTCCAGTGGACGTTGAAGTACACGTCCGCTTCGCCGAGCTCGGGGTTGTGATCGATGGTCACGGACGCGGCGCGATCGAAGAGGCCTGCGGTGTCGAACATGGCGGGGCCGAAGCCGGTGCCCTCGACGTAGATGAGCACGTCGCCGCGGAAGGCGGAGAGGTTCGAGAAGTGGCTCGCGTCGCGCCCCGAGAGCCCGCACGCGAGATCGCGGACGGCGGCGAGGGAGCCGTAATTGTCGAAGAGGGGGCCTACGAGCTCGAGCCGGGCCTCATCGCTATAGACGAGGCTCTGGGTCTCGAAATCGGCGACGGCGCGGACGAACGAGGGAGTCGGGGCGAGCGCGCCCGGAGGGGGCGGGGCGCCGAAGACGAGCAGCATGGCGAGCTGGTTGGTCGTGCCCGGGGGGAAGATGGGCAGAGGAAACGCGCCCTGAGGATCCGCGGCGGCGCCGCGCAACGCGAGCCCGAGGACGGCGATGCTGGGATCGTAGGTCGAGCCCGCGGCGAGCGCCCCCTCGAGGTTGCTGCAGATCGCGTCGTTGTGCGCGGCGATCTCCGGATCCTCGGTGTAGAAGGTGCCCTCGTAGAGAAACACGCCCGAGAAGGCGCGGGGCGCGTGATTGACGAGCGCCATGGCCGTGTTGGCGCCCGCGGAGAATCCTCCGATGACGGGCCGCGCGCCGGGGTTCTGCGAGCGCACGAGGGCGAGCGCGAAGAGCCCGTCGTTCGAGAGGGTGTCGAAGCCCCAGTCGGCCATCACGCTGCAATCGGCGGCGCCGGACTCGCACGCGCCGGGCGGGAGCTCGGTCCTCCGCTGGTCGACGAGCCAGACGTCGTGACCGGCCATGGCGAGCTCGCCGGCCGCGGACTTCGCGTACCTCCCGGTCTCGCTGATCTCGTAGAATTCGCCCGGGAATGTGAATGGGCTGAAGAGGATCACGGGCTCGCCGCAGCCGCGGCCGGCCCCGCGCTTGCTCACGTGGATGATCGAGAATCGATCGAGGGGGCTGTCCCCGGCCTCCACTTCGTAGACCACCCTCTCGAGCGATGGATGCGGTCGCGTGACCTCGACCGAGGTGATGTCGTACGCGCCGAAGGCGCTGCCCGCGAGAAATCCCAACCATCCCAGCATAGGCGCTTCCCTCCATGGGAACGGGGTGAACACCACGATGTTCACCGTGGTGCTTCGAGCGGCGCTCGCTGCTCGAAGCATCCATCTTCCGCTCGCGCGCGCCCGGACGCTTGGTTGAAATGGACGAAAGCGTGCGGCATTGCCGCGTGTGGATGCTGGTGAAATGTGGTAATGTGTGCGATGTGCTCGGCAGAATCATGGGGGCCACTGGCCCGGATTTGCCCCGAAGCATCACCTGCCCGAGGGGTGGCAGCGAATCCGCGCCTGACCGAGCCACCGTCGTCGGCCTCCGAGAGGAGCCAGCGCGCGGCGCTTGACCCATATAGTATACCCCCCTATGCTATATTCGTGCACACGGTCGAGAACAAGAAGAAGCTCATCGCGCGCGTCCGGCGGATCCGCGGGCAGCTCGAAGCGGTGGAGCGGGCCCTCGAGGGCGAGGCCGGTTGCTCGGAGGTCCTGCAAACGGTGACCTCGGCGCGTGGCGCGCTGAACGGCCTCGTGGGCGAGCTCATCGAGGGTCACATCCGTACGCACGTCATCGACGGGGAGCGTGCAACGGCACCTCAGCGGGAGGCCGCGGAGGAGCTGGTCCAGATCGTCCGCGCGTATGTGAAGTGAAGGAAGCAACGATGAGCGACTCCACGGGATCCGATCGGCTCGCCCAGTTTCGACACGCCCACGATCACGGCGCTGCCGCGTCTTCGCACGAAGCCAGGACCCGGTGGGTCGTTGCGCTGACCTTCGCCATGATGGTGGCGGAGCTCGTGGTCGGCTACGCGACGAAATCGCTCGCGCTCACCGCCGACGGTTGGCACATGGCCACGCATGCGGGCGCGCTCGGCATGGCGGCCTTCGCGTACTGGTTCGCGCGCAAGCAGTCCGGGTCGAGCGCGTTCTCCTTCGGCACGGGCAAGGTGCACGCCCTCGCCGGGTACACGAGCGCGGTCGTGCTCGCGCTCATCGCGCTCCTCATGGTCGTCGAGTCGCTGCGCCGCTTCCTCCATCCCGAGTCGATCGCCTTCTCCGAGGCGCTTCCCGTCGCCGTCGTTGGTCTCGCGGTCAACCTCGTCAGCGTGCGGCTCCTCCACGCGGACGAGCACCATCACGAGGCGCACGACGACCATCCCGACCACGATCACCACGACCATGGCCATGACGATCCCGACGACGAGCACGCCCATGGCCACGACCACCACGGGCACGATCACAATTTGCGTGCGGCGTACTTCCACGTCCTCGCGGACGCGCTGACCAGCGTGCTCGCGATCCTCGCCCTCCTCGGCGGGCGCTACCTTGGCTGGACGTTCCTCGACGCCGCGATGGGCATCGTCGGCGGGCTCGTCATCGCGAAGTGGAGCTACGGACTCTGCCGACAGGCGGCCAGGCAGCTGCTCGACGTCGTCCCTTCCGAGTCCCTTGCTCAGCGCATCCGCGATCGCATCGAGTCTACCTTCGCAGGAGCGAGCGTCGTCGATCTCCACCTGTGGGACATCGGTCCCGGCGCGCGCGCCTGCATCGTTTCGGTCGCGGTACCGAGCCCCCTGGCGCCTTCCGCCTACCGTGACGCGCTCGTCCCCATCGCTAGCCTCCAGCACGTCACGGTCGAGGTTCACCCGCTCTCTGCCGGTGACGCGCGGAGGGGCTCGTGAGTTTCAGCGCGATCTTGCTCCTCGCGCTCGGGCTCGCGATGGACGCGACCGCTGTCGCGGCGGCACGAGGGCTGTCTGTCCCGGCGATTGGGGCGCGCCATGTCCTGCTCGTCGCCGGGTTCTTCGGCGGCGCTCAGGCCCTGATGCCCGTCATCGGCTGGCTGCTCGGAGAGCGGATCGGTCCGCGCGTGCAAGCGTGGGACCACTGGATCGCGTTCGTGCTGCTCGCGTTCATCGGCGGAAAGATGCTCTGGGAAGCCCGCGGCGACGACGGTGGCGAGGGCGAGACCACGGTCGATCCCTTCGCGTTGAGCTCGATGCTCGTGTTGGCGATCGCCACGAGCATCGACGCCCTCGCCGTGGGCATCACGCTGCCGATGCTGAACGCCCCGTTCGCGATCTCCGTCGTGACGATTGGCGTCGTCACGGCGCTGCTCAGCGCAGCGGGGCTCTTCGCGGGACGGCGGTTCGGGGCGATGCTCGGCAAGCGTCTCGACCTCGCTGGGGGGGTCGTTCTCATCGGACTCGGGTTCAAGATTCTCCTCGAACACCTTGTGACGTCGTAGGCATGTCCCCGCGGACCGCGCCCGCCGGCTTCCGGGTGCGCAGGGCCGAGGCGAGTTCGAGTTGCGCCGCAGCGCTCGCTCAGATCGACAGCGCGATCGGCGAGCGCGACCGCGCGCTGGCCGCCGCGTCGGTGCGCGGCGCGCCCCAGCCGCCGGGCCGGGCCGCGCGCTCGCTCCGGCTGGACGGGATCCGTCCGCGATTTCCTGCCTCGGCGCGAATGTCGGGTTTCTTCCGGGGCCGCGTACGGCTGTATCCCTTCTCGTCCCCTGGCGCGGAGCTTCGCGACCGAATCCAGCCCGGCGGCCGGCAGGTCGCCCTCTCCCCGCGGCTCAGGCCAGGAGGCCCGGCAGCGGCCCGGTGCACACGCCGGGAATGCCGAAGGTGGTCACGTCGTCGAGGCCCATGGCGTTGCATACCGACACGAGCAGGTTGTTGTGCGGCAGGTCGGCGTATTTCATGTAACGGCCCATCTTGAAGTAGCCGCCCGCGCCGCCCGCGAGCACCCACGGGATATCCTTGTACGTGTGCGTGTTGCCGACGCCGAGCTCGTTGCCCCAGAGCAGCAGGGTGTTGTCCAGCACCGAGCTGCCGTCCACTTCCTTCGCGAGCGCCAGCTGATCCAGCACGTATTTCACCTGCTCGCTGTGCCAGACGTTGATCTTCACGAGCTTCTCGTTCGCGACCGCATCGTTGTCGCCGGCGTGGGAGAGCTCGTGGTGCTCCTCGTTCACCCCGATCCAGGGATAGTACTGCCAGCTATCGGCGTTGGCCCACATGAACGTGGAGACGCGGGTCATGCCGCAGATGTGCGCGAGCAGCATCAGGTCGGTCTGCAGCCGGCCGACCTTCGGGTAGTTCTCCATCGCTCGCGTGTCGAACTTCTCCGGCATCGTGAGCGGCGTGCACGAGACCGCCGAGCTCTGCAGCCGCTGCTCGATGTTGCGGATGCCGCCGAGGTGCGCCTCGAGCCGCGCCTTGTCCTCGGAGCTGACGCGCGCCTTCAGGCGTCCGATATCGTCCTTGAGGAAGTCGAGCACGCTCTGGCGCTCGGCGATCAGCCGCTGCAGCTCCGTTTCGGAGAGATCCGCGTTGGCGAAGATGCGCGAGTACATCTGGAATGGATCGTCGACGGCCGTGTTCGGCTGGTTCGGACCGCGGTACGAGATCACGCGGAGCGGCTCCTGCCCTTCGATGCGCACGCCGAACTCGAGCGACGGGAACTGGCTGTTGCCCCCGATGCGACTCGCGATGTGCTGGTCGACCGAGATGCGATCCGCCCAGCCGGCGGGGCCGCCCGCGCCCGTGAAGCTGCCGGCGAGCAGCGAGCCGCCCGTGAGCATCGCGCCGGGGCCCTTCATGTGCGGGCCGCCGGGTTTGTTCTCGCTCGGGACGCCGAGCTCGTCCTCGACCGTCGAGTTCATGTGCACGCCCTTGAGCACAAGCATCCTCTGCTTGTGTTCCTCGAGCGGCGCCAGGATCGGGCCGAGCGAGAGCGGCGCCTCGTGCGCGTCCCCTGCCGGAAAGAACGCCGACGGCACGGTGCCGTTCGCCGAGAAGATGCCGATGAAGCGCCTGGCGCCCGGCTGCTTCGCGTCCTGACCAAACACCGTGGCGCTCCGCCAGACGGGGCTCGTGAGCGCGACGGTCAGGGCGCCGAGCCCGCCCAGCAGCTTGCGGCGGCTGATCTGGGTGCGGAGGTCGATAGGGCCTCTTCGGTTCATGGCATCTCCTTCGTGTGCGCGTCGATCGCGCGGCGGAAGAGGAAGGCGTCCGTCTCGACGACGGCGCGGGGAAGCGCGTTCAGATCCTGGCCGGCGGCCTTGAAGGTCTCGAGCAAGCTCTCCATCGAGCAACCATCCATGTCCTGTTCGAAGCGGGCGATGGCGAAGCGGAACCACTGGCGCGCAACGCACTCTTCCACATCGGCGCTGCCCGCGAGCCTCTCGCCGAGCTCCGCCACGCCCTCGAACTCGCCGTCCATGTCGCGGGTGGCGATGACCTTGCCGCTCGCGTCGACCGGCTCGCCGCCGTCGAGCTCGCGGTAGCGGCCGATCGCGTCGTAGTGCTCGAAGCCGAAGCCGATCGGATCGAGCAGCTGGTGGCAGCCGACGCAGCTCGGGTCCACCTCGTGCTGCGACAGCCGCTCTCGGGTCGAGCTGCTCGGGTCGACCTCGGGCGGCTTGGGGATGTTGGCCGGCGGGGCCGGCAGCTGCTGGCAGAGCAGCGCTTCGCGCACGAACTTCCCTCGGTAGATCGGCGAGCTCTCTGCGGGCTTCGCCTGGACGGCGAGCAGCGCCGGGAGCGTCAGGATACCCGAGGTGGCGCCGTCCGTGCGCTTCAGCGCCTGGAAGGACTCGTCGCCGGTGACGCCGTAGTACCCGCCGAGATCCTTGTTGTAGAAGACCGTCGTCGAGGTGAGGAGCGCGCTCAGCTTGCCTCCCTCGTCGTTGAGCACGTGGTCGAAGAAGGCGTCGGCCTGCCCGCGCAGCGATTCACGGAACGACCGCGATTGCCACTCGGGGAAGGCGTCCGCGTCCTTCACCACGCTGTTCAGGCCGTTCAGGTGCGTCCAGCTGCCGAGGAAGCGATGGACCAGCTTCTGGCCGCGCTCGTCCTCGAGCATCCAGTCGAGCTGCGCCGCGACGCCCTCCTTCGTGGTCAGGCTGCCGTCTTCGATGGCCTCGTTCAGCCTGGCGTCCGGCAGGGTGCCCCACAGCATGTAGGAGAGGCGAGCGGCCACCTCGTACGGAGAGAGCTTCACGGCGCGCTCGCTCACCTTCTCCGAGGTGCCGATCTCGACGCGGTAGAGGAAGCGCGGCGACTGCAGCATGCCGCGGAGCAGGAGCTCGACCCCGTGCTCGTAGCTCGTCTCCGCGCCGACGTCGAAGAGCTGAAGGTGTCGCTCGATGTCCGCCGCGTCCGTGATCGGCGCGCGGTAGGCGCGGGCGCCGAAGCCCACGACCAGCCGGCGCGCGCACTCGCTCGGCTCGGCGCCGGCCTCGCAAGGCGCGATCTCGTCGAGCGCCGCCGGATTGCCGGCGACGGCCGCGGCGATGACGTCCGCCGCGGCCTGGAAATGCTCGAGCTCGACCTGCGTCACGTCCGGCTGCAAGAGGCCGAACGCCGACGCCTCGATCGCGGGGCCGAGCGCCGCATCCAGGCCGGGCACGTCGCCGACGAGGTCGCGCACGGTGTTCAGGTACTGCTCCCGCGAGAGCAGCCGCATCGGCGAAGGCCCAGGATCGATGGTGCTCGCGTCGCACTTCAATGGCTCGCCGGGGCCCGCCGACCCCGAGCCCGAGCCTCCGCTGCTCGAGCTGCCGCTCGTGCCGTTCGTGCCCTCCGCCGGCGATGTGCCGTCTTCGCTGCCCAGGTTGCCGATGCACGCCGACAGCGCGAGCGCCGCGGCGAGCAGGCCCACGCTTCCGTGCGACTTGAATTGTTCAATCGATGATGTAGTCATTCAGGGCTCCGCTCGAGGCTGCTGGCTACTCAGCCTCGGTGGGAGACCCGCTCGGGCGCGATCACCTTTTTCGTCGTCGAAGCGTGGAGACGTTTCGATTGGTACGAAGAGGTGGGTCTATGGTCGCCGAGCTCCGACCCGATGGCGGGAGCGCCGCCGGCTCACGGTCCTTCGATGCTGCAGCACACCGCGCAATCGTAGGCTTCGAGCAATTCGCGCCCGGCGCACGGGACGTCGCCGCACGCGGTTCCCTTCAAGGCGCCGCAGCTCGGGAGGCATTCCCCTTCGACCTCGATCGAATGCGGCGGATCGCAGGGCGTGTCGTTGCCCGGGGGCTCGTCGCCGTCCGGCGTGAAGTACAGCCGATCCAGCCCGACGCCCTCGACGGCGTTCGCGAGGACGAGCTCGTGCGCTCCGGCCGAGAGGGGGAAGCGGAGCGGCTCGCCATAGCGCGTGTCGTCGTGGAGATCGTCCCAGAACCAGATGTCGCCGACGCTGATGCGCCAGAGGTACCAGGGGCCGCTGTCCACCTGGAACCAGAAGCGGTTGTTGAGGGCGCTCGGAGCGTGGATCCGCCCCCAGATCACGTATTCTGCCCCGCTCGGCGTCTCGAAGCGGTAGCGAGCTCGCGCGAGCCCCGGCACCTCGTCCGAGGGCATTCCGCCAGGGGGCGCGATGAAGCGGCCCTCGGAAGCGCGGCTGTCTTCACCGACGGTGAAGCCGTCGCTCAGCTCTCCGAGCTCCGCCTCGATAGAAGACGATCCGGACACGACCGGCGCCCAGGCTCCGACCGAGGTGATCTCCGCATCACACCCGGAGGCCGCAAGGCAGCCGAACGCCATGATGCGAGCGGCCGAGCAGCGCTTCACGGCTGATCCAGGAACCGCCTTAGCTTCGCGCTGTGGGGGCTCTTGGGATACTGCTTGACGAAGGCCTGAGCCCGCCGCTTCGCCTCCTGCGCGTTGCCGCGCGCGGCCAGCACGTCGATGGCCAGCACCTCGCGCTCCTGCCGGAGCACGCCGTTCGGGAACTGCGCGCGCAGGCGCTCGAGGAGCGCCGTGGCTCCCGCCACGTCTCCGGAGCGCAGCTCGGCGCGCGCTTCCGTGAGCAGCGCGCTCTCCGCGCGCAACAGATCGGTCTCCGTCGGCTTCGGCCCGCTCGGCCTCCGGGATGGCTCTCCCGCGGTGGGACCATCGAGCGGCGGCTCCGGAAGCGCCTTGGGCTCCTCCAGAGGCGCCACAGGGGTCTGCGGCACCTCCGCGGGCGCGCGCTCCGGGGCCGCCGCGCGGGGCGGCGCAGGCGGCTCGTCCGGGGAGGAGAGGGCCCAGTACCCTCCGCCGAGCACCAGGCCGCCGCCCACGAGCACCGCCGCTGCCTTGACCGAGAGCGCCGACGGCAACAGCGAACCGACGCCAGCCTTCGTGGCAGCGGCGGCGCTGGCGCCGGCCGTGGCGCCGACGGCCGTCCCCGCCGCCAGCTGGCCCGCGATGCCGCGCCATGCGCGCTCCTTCGCGCCCTCGGGCGGACCCACGTGGCGCACGCTTCCCAGGAGCTCCCGCTCGAGCGGGTCAGCCCCGCTCTTGATGCTCAGCAGCCGTTCAGGATCCCCCATCACACGGCCTCCTTTCGGCTCGTGTCCTGTGCCAGCGCGAGGCGCTTGACCTCTCGCGAGAAGGTCTCGCGCGCCAGGCGGAGGCGCGAGCGCACGGTGCCCACGGAAATGCCCAGCAGGTCCGCGATCTCCTGGCCCGACTTCTCCTCGAGCTCGAACAGGACGAACACGAGGCGCTGCGGCTCCGGCAGCTTGTTCAGGATGGCCTCCGCCGCCTGCGCGCGCTGCCGCGACTCCGCGCTCAGCGCGAGCTCCTCGGACGCGCCGCCGTAGAGGTCCATCTCCGCGGCGTCCGTCGTGACCTCGCGCCGGAACCGCGCGGAGCGCCGGTAGTCGCTCGCAACACGCTGGCAGATGCCGAAGAGCCATGTCGTGAGGAGCGATCGACCCTCGAACTCGGGGAGCTTGAAATGCGCGGTCAAGAACACCTTCTGCGCCAGGTCGAGCACGTCCGCCTCGCGCACCCCGAGGCGCCTGAGCGAGCACCAGACGAAGTTGAAGTGCGCGTCGTAGAGGGCTCGAAACTCGGGGTCCGGTGTGCTCATGCCGTGACGTCCCGGTGACCTGTCAGCGAACGAGACGAGCAGACGCCGCCAGCTCGAGCGCGGAATTGTGCAGGGACGATACCACTCGGTCTCCTAGTGGGGACGCCGGGCCGAGACGATCACAAATAAATGCGCGTGCTCCGCGCGGCGGCTACCCTCGCGTCGTCCCGATGCGGAGGCGTCGCGCTTTTCCCGTGGTTCTTGGTGCGATGCTGGCGGCTTCGGGGACCGCCACGGCGCAGACCGAGCCGTTCCTGAGCGTGACGCGCGGCGCTGGCGCCGAGAGCTGCCCGGACGCGGCGCGCCTCATCGAGCGCGTCGAGCAGCTGCGCGGCCGGCCGGAGACGGGTGCGAGCGGCTCCTACGTCGTCGACTTCACCCGGGATACCGACGGCTTCCGCGCGTCCATCCGCAGCGGGAGCGGCGCGCGCGAGCTGCGCGATCGCAGCCGCAGCTGCGCCGGGCTCGAGCAGGCGACGGCGGTGACGCTCGCGCTGCTGCTCGACTCCGACGCGCGGGAGCCGTCGGCGCAGGCTCCCGAGGCCGGCGCGGGCGCCGGGGCGTCGCCTGCCCCCGAGGCGGTGGCGCCTGCCCCCGAGGCGGTGGCGCCTGCCCCCGAGGCGGTGGCGGCGGCGGCCACCTCGCCGCCCAAGCCCGCGGGACCTGGCGGCGGCGAGCGGACGGGCGAGGCTCCGAGCGCGGGGCGTACTCCGACGCGGCTCACGCTGGCGGTCGGCGCCATTGGCCTGTTCGGCGTGGTGCGCCCCTTTGCGCCCGCGCTCTCCGCGGAGGTAGGCATCGGCGGCGCGCGACTTCGAGCGACGATGGGCGCGCTCTGGCTCGTTCCTCAGACGCTGAAGCACGGTCCGGGCGAGCTCCGCGAAACGATGCTCGGTGGAGTCGTCCGCGCCTGCGTGGCTGCCGCGGGCTCAGAGGCGCTGCGCTTCGATGTGTGCTCTGGCCTTCACGCCGGCTGGCTGAAGGCGGCGGCGAGCGGCTACACGCGGAACGACGTTGCCGAGAAGATGTGGCTGGCGGTGCCGCTCGAGCTGTCGCTGGCGAGGCTGTCAGGTCCGCTCGGCTTCGACGTCAGCGCCTCCGCGTTGCTGCCGCTCCGGCGCAGCGATTTCTCGGTGGATGGCGTGGGCGTCGCGTACAGCTCGCCGCCGGTCGGCGTGCTGGTGTCGCTCCGCGGCGTCGGGGTTTGGGTGCTTTAGCGTGGATTTCGCGCCCAGGGGGCACGAGTGGGCCGATGGCATAACGTGCAGCCGAAAATGGCCATGTCAGAGACGCAGTCGGCGGAGCGTCCACGAACAAAACAACAAGACTCGATCTCCCGGGGACGGGACGCCTAGCGCTCGCGCCATGTGCCCGGGAGAGGGAGCCTTGTTGACCACGGCGAGCAACAAGCCCCGGGTCACCCGCCGATCCTGGTGTGAATGAACTCAGCGCGCGGGCCGGAGCCCTCGCCCCTCCTTGGAATCGCCGACCCTGAAAGTGCGCGCGCGATACCCGCCCGAAGCGTCGACAGCGTCGTCATCGCTTGGAGATCCACGCCGAGCTCCACCATCGTCCGCGCCACCTCGGGTCGTATGCCGGTGAACAGCGGCTCGGTGCCGAGCAGGCGCAGCGCGTTCGCCACCGACACGAGCGCGCTCACGACGGCCGTGTCGACGTACCGCATCCCGGTGATGTCCAGGATCAGCGCCCGCGCGCCGGTCTGCTGCGCTCCCGTGAGCGCCACCTCCATGATCTGCGCCGCCCGCTCCGCCTCCACCGTGCCGATGATCGGCATCACCAGCACGTCCTCGCTGATCGGCATCAGCGGCGCCATGAGCTCCGAGAGTCGGGCCTTCTGCGCCTCCACCACCTGCTCCTGGAGCGTGGCGCGCTCCGCCTCGGCGCGCGTCCGGTCTTCGAGCTCGCGCGCGAGCTCGGCATTCGAGCGCTCGAGCTCGCGTGTCCGCTGCTCGACTTCCCGCTCGAGCCGGGCGTTCGCGAGGTGGGCTTCCTCGTTCGCCTCCTGGATCCGTTCGAGGAGCAGCGCGTTCTCGATGGTGATCGATGCCTGTGACGAGAGGAGCCCGAGGAGCTCCACCCGCACCGCGGTGAACACCCCCGCGGTCGCGTTGTTCTCGAGATACAGCATCCCCGCCGTGCGCCCCTGGCTGCTCACCGGCATGCAGAGGATCGAGCGCGTCTTGCGCTCCGCGAGGTACGGGTCCGACGCGAAGCGTGAGTCGCCCGCCGCGTCGTCGAGCACCAGCGCCTCGCGCGTGCGCCACGCGTAGAGCACCGCCTGCTGCGCGAGCTCCGGCTCGTCCTCGAGCAGCCGCCTCTGCCCCACCTCGATCGACTCCGGCGAGGCCCGGAAGGCCGCTTCGACGAAGAGCCGGTCGTCACGCGAGAGGAGCAGGATGCCTCGCTCCGCCCCCGAGTTCTCGAGCACGATCTGCATGAGGCGGCTCACCACCCGGGAGAGCACGACCTCGCCCGCGATCATCTGCACCGCGCGCAGCACGAGCGCGGCGTCGCGCAGGCTCCCCATCGTGGCCCGACCGAGGAGCGTCGTCTGGGACGTCGCCGACTCCGACGTGCTGCTCTGCGAGCTTGCGTCGCGCCTGCTGATACGCGCGGAGAGGCCGGGGAACTCGAAGAGGAGCGCCTCGGCCTTGGCCGTCGCGCCCCAGTGCAAATGACCACGGAAGGCGTCGGCGAGGTACCCCTGGGCGGCCCGTTCGCGGCCGAGCGAGAGCAGGAACCGGCCGCACCGCTCGTTCGCGATCGCCTCGTCCTGCGCATACCCATGCTCGCGCGCCAGCTCGATGGCATGGTCGTACTGCTCGATCGCCTCCCAGCGCTCGCCCCGCAGCGCGCAGAGCTCCGCGTCGAGGAGCGCGAGCTTGTGCTGGAAGTTTGTCGGACAGCTCCGGGCGAGCGCCTCGAGCTGGGCCCTCAGCGGTGTGATGGCGGCCTCGTGCTCCTTCCGCGCCTCGAGATCCGCGGCCTCGCGCGCAAGCCCGGCCCGGGTCAGGGCCTCGAGGAAGGCCGCGTTCACCGGCCAGTAGATGCCCGTCACGTCCGCGGCGAACCGCGCCGCGTCCGCAGCCGCCTCGAGCGCGGCTTCGTGCTCGCCGTAGAGCACGTGCAGGAAGAGGAGGTACACATGCTTGTAATAGAAGGCGATCGCGTGCTCCTTCTCGTTGAGCGCCGCGAGCTCCTCGCTGAGCACCACGCCGTCGCTGTCCAGGCTCGTCCGGCCCCGGGTCTGTCCGGTCAGACAGGCGACCAGCTGCCGCGACACGGTGACGGCCGCGATCGCGACCGGGTCCTTCGTTCGTCGCGCCAAGACGGCGGACCGGTCGGCCTCGGCCTTGACCTCCTCGAGCGGAACGCCCGCGGCGATGAGCCACTGCAGCAGGCAGTAGCCCAGGTTGATGGCGAGGTAGAGATTGTCCCCGGCCTCCAGCGCGGCGTCTCGCGACCGTATCGCATGATCGACCGCGTTACGGAGCGGCTCGCACACGTAGAGCGCGGTGGCCCACGTGATGTGCACGCGCGCGGCGATGGTCGGGCTCTTCCATCGCTCACACAGCGAGACCGCGAGCCGGCCGAACGCGTGCCCCTCGGCGTGCCGCCCCATCATCACGCATAGGATGAGGCTATAGCCTGCGTACGGAAGCGCGCTGGTCTCGGACTGGCCACGCGCGAGCGAGCGGCGCACTTGCTCGACGATCACCAGCCCGAACAGCGCCTTGCTCACGAAGTACACGGGCAGCCAGATCTCCGCCATCAGCGTGAAGATCTGCCGATCCTCCGGATCCTCGGTCACCGGAGCGTGGGCGAGCGCCTCGATGGAGCGGCCCGCGAGCAATCGATCCACGTCCCCCACGCCCTGCATGAAGGCCGCCTGTTGCGCGGCCGGATCCTCGGGCATCGTCACGCCGAGCTCCGCGAGCCCTGAGAGCCCCGCGCGCACCGCGTCGGCAAACCGACCTCGCGTGGTCAGGGCCCGGGCGCGGACGCTGTGCACGCTCGCGCGCTCGCTCGCGCTCTCCGCCCGCGTGAGCGCGGTGGCCGTGAGCGCCTCCTCCTCCTCGAACGCGCCGATGAGGTATTCCGCCTCGGCCCCCTCGAGCCAGAGCGCGAAGCACGCCTTGTGATCACACGAAAACCCCTTCTCCGACGCGAGCGCCCGGCCCGCCGCGAAGAGGCTCGCCGCCGCCTCGAAGGCCGTGGCGGCCATGGCCCGCCGGCCGGCGCGTAGATCGAGCCGTGCGATGTCCATGCGCTCGGTCTCGTCCGTGATTTCCCGCGCGCCCAGGTTCAGGTGGCGCACGACCTCGAGCAGGTCCTCGTCCGGCACCTGCCCGCTGACATCCGAGGCGCCGCCGGACGAGACGGACAAGCCGGCTGTGCCCCGGGCTCCGCCGCCGCGCGCCATGAGCAGCCGGCCGATGGCGAGGTGCACCGCCGGCCGCTCCGCCTCGGGCACGAGCGCGTAGCAGGCCTCCTTCACCCGGTCGTGCAGGAAGCGGTACGGGACCGCGACGTCCGTCGGCTCGAGCGCGTCCCCGGCCTCTTCGAGGAGCCGGTAGTTGCCGCCGAGCGGCTGGACCAGCCCCTCGCGCAGCGCCTCCCGCAGATCCGCGGCGACGGCCCCGGGCGATTTCTCGACGATCGTCGCGAGCGTGCGGAGATCGAACGACGGGCCGATGCACGACGCGCACATCAGGGCGCGGCGCGTCGCGGGCGCGAGCCGCTCGATCTTGCGCGCCATCAGCGCGAGCACGTTGTCGGTGACCATCGCGCCCTTGACGCGCGTGAGGTCCCAGACGAACCCGCGCGCCTCGGGGTCGAAGCGGAGCAGCCCGTCGCTCTCTAGCTCACGCAAGAACTGGCCGAGGAAGAGCGGATTCGAGTGCGTCTTGTCCCGGATCAGGGCCGCGAGCGGCTCGGCTCGCCCGAGGTCCGCATGCAGCGCCTCGGCCACGATCTCCGTCACTGCCGCGGGCGGCAGCGGCCCCAGCGTGAGCTTGAATGGCTCGATCCCCGCCTCGCGCAGCGTGCCTATCGTCGCGGTGAGCGGGTGCGCGGCGTCCACCTCCTCGTCGCGGTAGGCGCCGACCACGCACAGGTGGCGCGCATCCATATCCATGAGCAGGCGGCCGAGCAGGTCGAGCGACGCCAGGTCTGCCCACTGCAGGTCGTCGAAGAACATGACCAGCGGGGCGTCCTCACGCGAAAAGACGGACAGGAAGCGCCGGATCAGGAGCGCCAGGCGGTTCTTCGCCTCGCTCGCGCTGGTTGCCGGTAGCTCCGGCTGCGGCCCGATCACGAGCTCGAGATCCGGGCAGAGGTCGGTCACGACCCGCCCGTACTGGCCGAGCGCGGCCTGGATGGCGTGCTTCTTCGCCAGGAGGGTGTCGGGCGGCTCGGCCAACGCTTGCCGCACGAGCGCGCGGATCACCTGCGAGAAGGCCGAGAGCGGCATGCTCCTCGCCATCGCGTCGAATTTGCCGGGGGCGAAGTACGCTTCGCGCGCCTGGGTCGCACAGAGCTCGCGCACGAGCGCCGACTTGCCGATGCCGGGCGGGCCCACCACGAGCGAGAGGGCGGCCGCGCCGGAACGCGCTCGATCGAGCGCGGCCTTGAGCGCGCCGAGCTCGGCCTCGCGACCCACGAGCCGATCGGGCAACACGACGTCCTCCACCAGGTCGTCCCGGCCCAGCGGGAACGGCTCCACGGTCCCGCTCGCATCGAGCCGCCGCTGGCACTCTTCCAGATCCGAAAGGAGCCCCCTCGCGCTCTGGTAGCGATCTTCCGGGGCCTTCGCCAGGAGCCTCATCACGACGTTGGACAGGCCGCGCGGCACGTCCTTGACGACCGCGTGCGGCGGCGCCGGCACCCGCGTCAGGTGCGCGTGAATCGCCTCCGTCGCGTTCGCAGCCTGGAACGGCGTGGCCCCGGTCAGCATGTGGTAGAGCGTCACGCCGAGCGAATAGAGGTCCGAGCGCCGGTCGACAGGTCGATTCATCCGGCCCGTCTGCTCCGGCGCGATGTACGCAGGCGTCCCCTCCAGCTCCTCCATCGCCGAAGCCTCCTGTGTCTCCTGGGCCAGGCGGGCGGCGATGCCGAAATCGATCAGACGCGGCGAGAGCGCCGCCTCGTCGATCATCACGTTGCGCGGCTTGATGTCCTTGTGGATGATATGCCGCCGGTGGAGCGTGTCGAGCGTGCGCACGAGCGGCGCCACGATGCGCAGCGTCGTCTTCGCCTCGAGCCGCCCGCGCCTCGCGATCAAATCGGCGAGGCTTGTCGGGCCGAGGTCCTCGAGCACGAACGCGAGGCCGCGGCCATGCGGGAGGAGGTCGAGCGCCCGCGGCACACCTGGCATGGAGAGATCGCGCAAGATCGCGTGCTCCCGCCGGAGCCGGGCGAGCTGGCGGAAGGTCGGGTAATCGCTCTGTGTGACCTTGACGGCGACGGGCGCACCGTCTCCGCGACGACGACCTCGATACAGAGCCGTTTCGATCCCTTGATGGACGAGCACGTCCAGCGTGACCCCTGAAACCTCGATGGCTTCTCCAGTCCTTGAGAGCATGTCGAGGTCGTATCCGGGATTCGGGAGAAACGCCACGGCTCTGTTGGTGGACCGCCCCACAGAACAACGACTCTCGGAAATCGGGGTTGCAATCCTTTTGCCGAGCAGGCGAGCTGCGCAGAGGGCTGTGGTGATCCCTGCGTGGTTGGGCTCGCTGTTACCCTTGATGGTTGTCTCGACGCATCGCCTCCCCGCGTCGGATACTTCATCTGATACGCCATGTCGCCGCGCCTTGCACGCTGAATCGCTCCAGGGCAAAGCAGGGACGTGCGCAGCACCTTACGGGTCGCTCCGCTCTCAGGCTCCCGGTCAGAAGTGTTACCAGGGCGAAGTGTCGCGTTCAGCGAAGAGCGCTCAATGTCATCCCAACGTCGCGCGTCGCTCGCGCGTCCTCGCGAGGATGTCGATGCCGCGGTGTTCGTGGGAGTTGACCCCGCGTGCGCGGGGACGAAGGCTCTCGCTCACCTTACCCGACCCCCTCCGCGGCCGACGAGGCGAGTCGGCCCATCACATCGTTTCGACCGACTTGAGCATCTCCGGGATGAAGTGGAGTCTCGGCCGGAGCAGCCTGTCGCGGCGCCCGGGCTGTCGGACCTGGAGCATGGCGCCGGTCGCGGAGCTGTTCGAGGCATCCAGCAGATCGTCGGTGAACGTGTAGCTGTAATTCTCTTGCTTGGTCGGTGTCTTGTCCTGCGCAGCGGCCTCGGGGATCGAGACGCAGAGAAACAGCAGCGCGGCTGTGACTGAAATAAGCGATCGCGACTTCATCATGCCTCCTCGCCTTTATCGGACACGAGCGAGGACCGCGCATTGGGACCCTTTTTGCCGAGCTCGATGTCGCGTCGCGGAGCTCGCCGGCGCGGCCGCGGCGACAGCGCGCGGAGCGCCCGCCCGGGGTGCCCGCTCCAGCGGGCCGCCCCAAGGGGATGATGCGCCTCTGCGTTCTGTGCCGACAGGCGCGCTCGATGTCGTCGCGGATGGCCTCCTGGACGGACCGCCGGATCCGGCGACATCGCAGGTGACATCGCTCTCCTTCCGCGTAGAATCGGCCCGATGCTCACCTGCAGTCGAAGGAGCACGACGGGCGGCCTCCTCGTTGCGGTCGTCGCGGCGCTCGCCGTGGTCGTCCCCGGCGGAGAGGCGGGCGCGAGCGAGGAGACGCCGGCAAAGATGGCGAACGGCATCGCCGTCGGCGCTCAGCTGGAGGCGCTCGCGGACGTCAAGGTCGCGCGCGCCGAGGTCGCCCGGGGCTCCAGGGTGAGCGTGGCCAGGCTGATCGAGCGCCAGGGGCAGCTCACCGCCATCGACGTCGAGCTCGCCGACGGCCACGTCGCGCGCGTGGCGATGGCGACCGTCCGCAAGTCGTTCCGCGTCCTCTCCGAGTAGCCGTCTTCTTCGAGTCGCTCGGGTCGCTCGAGCCGCCGGCTTCTTCACCCCCGCGCGCGATCGCGGCTAGGGTGCCGCCATGCGGAACCCCGCCAAGGTGCGCGTCGCCGTCCTCTTCGGCGGCCGCTCGGCCGAGCACGAGATCTCCCTCCTGTCCGCCCGCTTCGTCGTCGAGGCGCTCGACCGCGACCGCTTCGAGCCGGTGCTCATCGGCATCGACAAGTCCGGCCGCTGGCTGCTCCAGGAAGAGGCGCTGCTCCTCGGCGCGGCGCGCGACCCCCGCCTCGCCCGGCTGAACGAGGCGATGCCGGAGATCGCCCTCGACGCCCACCCCGGGCCCGCGGGCGAGGCCACGCTGACCGTGCCGGGCGGCGCGCGCTCCCCGATCGACGTCGTCTTCCCCGTCCTGCACGGGCCCACCGGGGAGGACGGCTGCGTCCAGGGCCTCCTCGAGCTCGCCGGCGTCCCGTATGTCGGCTCCGGCGTGCTCGGCTCCGCCGTGGGGATGGACAAGGACGTGATGAAGCGCCTGCTCCGCGAGGCGGAGATCCCGATCGTCCCCCACGTCACCCTCCGCCGGGCCGCGTGGGACCGCGATCGCGGCGCGTGCATCGAGCAGATCGCCGCCCTCTCCGCCGGCGGCGCCGGCTTCGGGCCGATCTTCGTCAAGCCCGCGAACCTCGGGTCGTCCGTCGGGGTCCGGCGCGTCAAGGCGCGCTCCGAGATCGAGGCGGCCGTCGAGCACGCCTTCGAGTTCGACCTGAAGATCGTCTGCGAGCAGGGCATCGAGGGGGTGCGCGAGATCGAGTGCTCCGTGCTCGGCGACGACGACCCCATCGCCTCCGTGCCCGGCGAGATCGTGGTCGGGCACGCCGACGGCTTCTACTCCTACGCCGCCAAGTACATCGACGCCGACGGGGCCACGATCCGGATCCCGGCGGACCTCTCCCCGGCCGAGGCGAACGCCGTGCAGCTGGTCGCGCTCCGCGCGTTCCGCGCGCTGGAGGCGTCGGGGATGGCCCGCGTCGACCTCTTCCTCTCGCCCGATCGCGCGCTCTACGTGAACGAGATCAACACCATCCCCGGCTTCACGGCGATCTCGATGTACCCGAAGCTCTGGGAGGCGAGCGGCATCCCCGCGCGCGAGCTGATCGAGCGCCTCATCGGGCTCGCGCTCGAGCGCGGCGCGCGCAAGGCCCGCCTCAGGACGAGCGCCTAGCGCCGCGCGGCGCGCGTCAGCCCGCGTCAGCCCCCTCGAGTCGCACGCCGGGGGCGCCGAGCGCGGGGCGCCGCACGAGGCGCGGGCCGAGCGCCTCGAGGATGCGCGCGTGGCGCTCGGCGGGCGCCCACACGAGGATGTGCCCGCCGCCGCCTGCGCCGCACACCCGGAGGACCTCGACCCCGAGGCCGTCGAGCCGCCGCTCCAGGGAAAGCGCGAGCGCGCTCGCCGCCCTCGAGAGGCGCACCTTCGCGGCCGCGCCCCGGCGCATGCCCGAGAGCACCAGCGAGAGCGAGCCGATCTCGAAGCCGCGCGCGACCTCGCCGGCCGCCGCCACGAGCTCGCCCTTCGCGTCGCACGCCGAGCCGGAGTCCATCCGATCCAGCACCTCGCCCGACACGCGCCGCACCTCCGTGTCCACGAGCAGCAGCCCCGCCGAGAGCGCGGGCACGAGGTCCGGGCAGCCGATCGCGAGCGGACGCACCCCCGAGCAGCCGCCGGCGTCGAAGGCGAGATCGAGCAGCCCCCCGAACGCCGCGAACACCTGATCCTGCGCGCCGCACGCGTTGCACAGGCGCTCGCGCTCGATCGCGACCGCCTCGCGCGCCAGAGCCTCCGGCGCCACGGCCTCTCCGAGCGAGGCGCGCAGCGCGAACAGCGCCGCCACCGCCACCGACGCGCTGCCGCCCAGGCCAGCCCCGGGCGACGTCTCGCTCTCGACCCGCAGGGCGACCCCGTCGCCCACGCCCGCCGCGGAGAGCGTCGCCTCGACCAGGCGGAACGCGAGATCGTCGCGCGGAGGATCCGCGCGGCGCCGCAGGAGGACGCGCGCCCCTCCGGCGCCGCCGGCGCCCTCGGTCGGGCGCGGCTCCGCCCGCCCCTCGCCGCGCGCGGCGAGCTCGAGCCGCACCCAGCCTCGATCGAACGGCTCGACGATCACGCGCACGCGCAGATCGATCGCGGCGCCCACGACGCGCCCGCCGTCCTGTCGGGCGATGCCGGGCAGGTCGCTGCCACCTCCGGCGAAGGAGACGCGCATCGGCGCGCTCGAGGCCGCGCGCCACAGCGGGCTTCGCAGCGTTCGCGGCGCGGAGAGGGAGCCGGCGCAGGGGGTGCTCATGCTGTCCTTCGGCGCGAGCGCGACCCGCCGGGACGCGAGCCCGCCCCAGGGACCGAGGCGGAGCGCCCCGCGGCGGCACCCGGTGCAGAGAGCAGGCCATCGATGGAGCGCCCGGCGTGCACGCTCCCGCTCGGTCCCGCTCGGTCCCGCTCGGTTCCGCTCAGTTCAGGTCCTTGCTCGCGGGCTCGCTCCGCGGCGAGGGCTGCGCGCGGGCCGCGTCGAGGATCCGGTCGATCACCCTGAGCCCGGCCGCGAACATGTCCCGCTCAGCGCGCTCGCCGCCGGCGTGCACCTCGGCCGCCTTCTCCCGGAGGGCGAGGGCGTCGCGGCGGACGACCGGGAGGCGGGCCGCGCCCGCCGCCTCGGCGATGCACCCGGCGAGATCGTAGATGAGGAACGCGTCCTCCTCGCTGATCCGGGCCTCCGTACGGCGCCCCTCGGCGCGGGCGCGCGCCGGAGATCCGGAAGCGCGATCCCCCCGGGCGTGCGGCGCGACCTCCCGATCGTCGTCGTCCCCGATCGAGCCCGAGGAGACGCGGTCGAGCAGGCTGGTCAGCTCGACCCGGTAGGCGGCGAGGACCAGCGCGCAGAGCGCCCCGCGATCGCGCAGCGAGAAGAGGATCAGCTCGAGGAGCCGGTCGGACCGGGTCGCGCAGTTTTGCATCGCTGCCTTGTACGGCGTCCGCCCACGTGACCTCAATCCAGAACGCCACCGCCCGCGGCGGATCCGCCCTCGGACGCGGGGCACGTTACGCACCGAGGGCGCTCGCGTGGCGCGCGGTGGCACGCCGAGGCGCGAACCGCCCCGTCGAGGCGCGCGCCGGCCCGTGAAAACGCGCCGAAACGCGGATAGCGTGGGGGGCCCCACGCGGCGGTTGCGGAGCTGTGCCGGATCGGTCAATAGGTCCGACCCTCCTGCGTCAACGGGCCGCGACGGATGTCTGGCGTGCTGACGCTCCGGCTCAGCCTGTCACCTCATCCACCATCGCATCGGCATCCCCGTGACCGCGAATCGTTCTACGAGCCCCACGCCCACCCGAGAGCAGTCCACCGCGCCGTCCTCGGCCACCATCACGACGTCCACCCGGCCCGCGCCGCCCACGCCTCCCACGTTTGCGGACGGCGCGCCCGGCGCCGGGCTGAGCGAGCACGGCGCGGCGATCGTGCACGAGGAGGAGGCGCTGCTCGCCCGCGTCACCGCGCACCTCGCCGCCGCCGCGACCAAGCCGTCGCGCCCGCCGCCTGCCGAGAACTACGAGGAGCAGCTCCTCTCGCTGCGCGATCAGATCGCGGCGGCGCGGCTGGAGGACGTGCCGGCGCTTGTGCAGCAGATGGAGCGCCTGCAAGGGATCGCCGCGCGGCGGAACGAGAACGTCGTCGAGCCCGTCGATCCGAAGTCGCCCTACTTCGGCCACCTGCGCCTCCGGGAGAAGGGCCGCCCCGAGCGCGACGTCCTCATCGGGCGCACGACGCTCGTCGACGCGAGCGCGGGCGTGCGGATCGTCGACTGGCGCCACGCCCCGGTCAGCCAGATCTACTACCGCTACGAGGAGGGCGCGGAGTACGAGGAGACCTTCGGCGAGCGCGACGTCGAGGGCACCGTGCTCGTGCGGCGCACCGTGACCATCGACGACGGCGAGCTCTATCGCATCTCGGCGCCGCAGGGGACGCTCGTGCGCGGGCCCTCGGGCGGCTTCCGCGAGATCGCGACGCGGGCGACCGAGCTCTCCGGCGGGCAGGGCAGCGCGGTGCGCCCCGAGGACATGCGCGACATCGCGCGCGCGGCGGCGGGCGGCGCGCGCGGCGGGCTCGGGACCGGGGCGGCGTTCCACGCCCGCGAGGACCGGCACCTCCCGGAGATCGCGGCGCTCCTCGACCCGCGGCAGTTCGAGCTCATCTCGAAGCCGGACGCCGGCATCGTGGTCATCCAGGGCGGCGCCGGCAGCGGCAAGACGACGATCGGCGTCCACCGGCTCGCCTTCCTCTCCTACAACGGAGGCCGCCGCTTCACCGCCGACAAGATGCTCGTCATCGTCGGCAGCCCCGCGCTCCGCGCGTACATCAGCGAGGCGCTCCCCGCGCTCGGCCTGGGCGGCATCGCGGTCGAGACGTTCTCCGAGTGGGCGCGCGCGGCGCGGAAGCGCGCGTTCCCGTGGCTCGAGGCGCCGATCGAGGAGAACACGCCCTCCGTCGTGACCCGCTACAAGACCCACCCGGCGATGCTCCACCTCCTCGAGCAGCGCGCGGCGGAGCTCAAGGACGACGCGCGGGCGCGGCGCGACTCGCGCGGCACCCTCGCGTTCTGGGCGGACGTGCTCACCGATCTCGACCGGGTGATGGCCGCCTTCGAGGCGGCGGGCGACCCCGAGTTCGGCCCGGAGCAGGTGAAGCGCGCGTGGCGCTGGTGCGCGGACCGCTGCCCCGCCGTGCTCGACCTCGACCCCGGCGACCGCGCCGAGCGCAAGGCGGCGATGGCCGACGAGCCCGCGGATGACGACGACGACCGGGGCGGGGACGGCCGCGAGGTCTCGAGCGACGACCGCGCGGTGCTCGACCCCGAGGACGACGCGCTCCTCCTGCGGGCGTACCAGCTGCTCCGGGGCGAGCTCCGCAAGGGGAAGAACGTGCTCGTCTACGAGCACCTCTTCGTGGACGAGGCGCAGGATCTCGCGCCGATCGACCTCGCGGTGCTGCTCGGCGTCGTGGCCGAGCCGCGCAGCGTGACGCTGGCGGGCGACACGGCGCAGCGGCTCTTCATGGACTCCGGCTTCCGCGACTGGCGGGTGACGCTCGACGACCTCGGCCTGTCGCGGGTCGACGTCGAGCCGCTGCGCATCGCGTACCGCTCGACGCGCGAGGTGCTCGCGTTCGCCCGCGCGGTGCTGGGCCCGCTGGCGGATCCGACGCCGCCCCTCGCCCCACGCAGCGGGGCGCCGGTCGAGCACCACCATTTCCCGAGCGCCGGTGCGGCCGTCGCGTTCCTGGCCGACGCGATCCGCCCGCTGTTCGCGCGGGAGCCCCGCGCGACGCTGGCGATCCTGGCGCGCCACCCCGAGCAGGCGGACGTCTACTACGACGCCCTCAGGATGGCCGAGATCCCGAACCTCCGGCGCGTGCGCGCCTACGAGTTCGCGTTCCGCCCCGGCGTCGAGGTGACGGAGGTCCGGCAGGTGAAGGGCCTCGAGTACGACTACGTGGTGCTGGTCGACGTGAACGCGTCGACCTACTCGGCCGACGACGAGTCGCGGCACCTGCTCCACATCGGGGCGACGCGCGCGGCGCACCAGCTCTGGGTGATCTCGACGGCGGCGCCGTCGCCGCTCGTGCCGGACTGGCTGGGCTGAGGGGCAGGGGGACGAAGGGACCGCTCGAGCGCAGCCGAGCTGTGCCGCCGCCCTCGGAAGGCATCGGAAAGGGGAATGGACACAATCGACACCGGGCCGTGAGAGAATCCTTGACCGGAGCGAGGCCGTGAGTAGATTCCCTCTCGCGCGGTGGAGCAGCCTGGTAGCTCGTCGGGCTCATAACCCGAAGGTCGTGGGTTCAAATCCCGCCCGCGCAACCACGACCCAAGTAGCAAGAGGACGCGAGGATTGGCCGGAAAGGCCACCTCGCGTTTTTCGTTTTCAGGGTCTGTCCGCTGACGCCGAGCGTGAGACCGGAGAGGCGGTCTGAGCGATCCCGCCGTCCGGCCCCTTCAGGCGAGCGCTGCTCGTCGTGCGCTCTGCCTGCTCGCTTGGTGTGTGCCTCTCGGGAGAGGTCCTGGTCGTCCCGGCGGCCTCGCGCGCCCTGGGTCCCAGTCGTTCCATCGGAGCGCGGCGGCGCGGAGCGGCTCGAGCGCAAGGGCGATGAGGGGCACACCCCTTCTGGAACATCGAGCGTCGACAGCGTGAACTCAATCGCTCTCTGCGGCTCCGGCGCGCTGCCGCTCCGATGCCCTGTCCGTCGGCGGTGTCGCTCGGGAAGTGCGCAGCGCTACGGAGCCGGTACAGGTGCGGTTCGCCAGCGCCACATCCGCGGCCTCGGTCCGCTCGTCGCGCAGCCGCGCCCCCCGGCGAGGTCGCCGCGATCTGCGCGCGTTCGTCGTGCGTTCGTTGCGCCTTGGTCGGGCGTTGGTGGACATGGCGCGCGCTTCCACGGGCGTCTCGCGCCGGCGGCGCAGCCCTCTCGCCGCGCCGTAGGCAGGCGCCGGCCCCGTGATGTAGGATGGCGATAGAGGCGGCTCCTGTGCTCTGAACACGCGCGCCGCGGCGCGCACCCCACCGGCGCATTCCCGGTAACCTCCAGCGGACAACCACGATGGCCAAACCGAACGATCCCTTCGCACCCTCGACCAACACGCGCGGCGCCGCGACGCCGGGGGATGCTGCCAAGCCGCAACGCAGCGCCAGCGCGCCCGCGCCCGCGGCGCGTGCGTTGCCCTCTGCGGGGCCTGCCACCCAGCGAGGGCCGGGGGCCTACGGCGCGCCCGAGTTCCTCAACAAGGCGCGCAGCGCGCAGCCGCCGGAGCTCCTGAGCCAGCGCACCATCGAGCTCGTGCAGTGGTCCTGGGCGAAGGTGATGCCCATCTCGGACGCCGCGGCGGCGCTGTTCTATGAGCGGCTGTTCACGCTCGAACCGTCGGTGCGGCCGCTGTTCAAGAACGATATCGCCGAGCAGAAGAAGAAGCTCATGCAGACGCTCTCCGTGGCCGTCGATGGGCTGAACAACCTGCCCAAGCTCGTGCCGGTGCTCCAGGCCCTCGGCGTCCGGCACCAGGGCTATATGGTCGTCGATCGGCATTACGACGTGGTGGGCGAGGCGCTGCTCTGGACGCTGCGCGAGGGGCTCGGCGACTCCTTCTCGGCCGACGTCGAGTCCGCGTGGAAAGAGGTCTACGGCGTGGTCTCGGACGTCATGAAGAAGGCCGCCGCGGCCCACGCGGCCGTGGGCGGCGCGCAGGCGCACCCCTCGCCGGCGCCGGCCGGGAGGGAGGCCCCGCGGATCGGCTCCTCGCAACCGGCGCAGCGCTCGGCGCCCGTGGAGCAGGCGGTGCAGATGCCGAAGTCGGTGCCGCCGCCCTCGTCGACCAAGGCCTCGCGGACGCTCGTCGGGGTCGTGCCGCCCTGGCAGGGCGACCCGCCGCCGCCCGCGCCCGCTGCGGCGCCCGCGGGCGCGCCGATCAGCCTGCGCACCATCGAGCTCGTGCAGCGATCGTGGGCGAAGGTGATGCCCATCTCGGACGCCGCGGCGGCGCTCTTCTACGACCGCCTCTTCGAGCTCGAACCGTCGGTGCGGCCGCTGTTCAAGAACGACATGGCCGAGCAGAAGAAGAAGCTTATGCAGACGCTCGCCGTGGCCGTCGATGGGCTGAACAACCTGGGCAGGCTCGTGCCGGTGCTCCAGGCGCTCGGCGTGCGGCACCACGGCTACATGGTCGTCGATCGGCATTACGACGTGGTGGGCGAGGCGCTGCTCTGGACGCTGCGCGAAGGGCTGGGCGACGGCTTCACGCGCGACGTCGAGTCGGCATGGACCGAGGTCTACGGCGTGATCGCGGACGTCATGAAGAAGGCGGCCGCAGATCACGTCGCGAGCGGGGGCGGTCGCAAGGCCGACGCCGCGCCCGCGCGGGAGCGGGCGCCCGCGCAGCGGCCGCCCCTCTCGGAGCAGCGCGCGCCGGCGCCGTCGAGCGTCACGGAGGTGATGCCGGCGAAGAGGCGCCCGGGCCCGCTCGACGAGGACGCCGACACGCTGCACTACCAGACCAACCCTGCCCATGAGGCCATGATGACCAGCGGTATCCACCACGAGGAGTCCCGGGCGGCGGCGCGCCCGGCATCTGCAGCGCCCTCTGCCGTCGCGAGCGCGAGCCCGCAGGGGCTCGTCATCCCGTGGGCGGGCCAGGACATGGTCGTCAACGTCCACGTCAAGCTGGACGGTCCGCTGGTGACGGTCCCGGTCGCCTCGCCCGGGATTACGTCGCCGGCGGTCGCAGCGCCCGTCGTGCTGGAGCCGACTGGCCCGAGCGGCCTCGCCGCGGGGCTCGCGATCGCCCTGCTCTCGATCGCCGCCTCGATGGCCACGGCCATCCTGATGACGGTGGGTGGCGCCGACAAGGCTGCGGCGGGCGTGGGCGCCGCGGCCGGCGCGGGCGCCGCGCCCAACATCGCGTCCCTCGCGACCTACGCCGTGCCGATCATCGTCACGGTCCTCGTCCTCTCCGCGTTCACGATGGGACACATCCTGGGGCGGGGTCGGGCGCGGAGCGACGCGGGGCCCGGCGCGGGGCAGCTGTGAGCTCCTCGTGCGGGTCGTGAGCGGGTCGTGGACTGGAAGCCGACGCATTCGCCCGGCGAGCGCACGGGTTTGATGGCAAGATGGGAATGAGAGCCCGATGATCGCGGAGCCTGCGAGTACGCTGACCCACCTGGCGGGACAGTGGCTGGGACCCTTCCAGCTGATCCAGCTGCTCGGCATCGGCGCGATGGGCGCCGTGTACCTGGCCAGGGACAGCGTGCTCCAGCGCGACGTCGCGGTGAAGCTGATCGCGAAGGGGAGCGCGGACACCGATCCCGAGCGGCGCGACCGCTTCCTGCGCGAGGCGCGCGCGGCGGCGCGCCTCCTCCACCCGAACGTGGTGCAGATCTTCCAGGTCGGCGAGGACGAGGACGTCCGCTACATCGCCATGGAGTACGTCCACGGCCTCACCATGGCGCAGGCGGCCAAGCAGCACGGCGGCCGCCTGCCGGAGCAGTTCGGGATCGAGAAGATGCGCGAGGCCGCGGCGGCGCTCGAGCTCGCGGCGTCGTTCGGCATCTCCCACCGCGACGTCAAGCCCGCCAACCTCCTCCTCAATGCGTCGGGGACGCTCAAGATCGCCGACTTCGGCCTGGCGTCCCATCCGGAGAGCGGTCCGCTCGGCGGCAGCGCCGCCCGCACGCTGGAGGGCACGCCGTTCTACATGAGCCCGGAGCAATGGACCGGGCAGGACATCGCGCCTCCGTCGGACATCTACAGCCTCGGCTGCACGTTCTACCACCTGCTCGTGGGCAGGACGCCCTTCTCGGCGCGGGATCTCGCTGGCTGCTTCCAGGCGCACTGCCACGCGCCCGTCCCGGATCCGAAGCTGGCGATGCCGGACATCGACCCGCTCCTCGCGGAGCTCTTGCGCCGCTGCATGGCGAAGAGGCCTCAGGAGCGGCCGTCGGCCGGGCACATCGTGGCGTTCCTCGAGGACATGCTGATGCTCCGGCGCAGCAGCGTCAGGCCGCGAGAGATGTCGGAGCCGAAGAGCGCGCTGCTCGGCTCGCCCGTGGATCTCTCCGATACGAGGATAAGCGAGCTCCCAGCGCCGCCGAGGGGCCCCCTCGCGACGCCGACGGGCACGATCCTGGTGAACAGCTCGACCGCCGTCGGGCACTTCACCGGCCAGTACAGCTACCGTGATCATTTCGGGCTGACCGGCTATCCGTTCAGCGACATCCGGCAGCCGAGCTTCTTCTGGGACGCAGGCCCTTATGCCTGGATCCTGAGGACGCTGGCGTCGCAGATCGTGGCCGGGCAGCGCCCGGCGATCCTCGTGGGCAAGCCGGGGAGCGGCCGGACCTTCGTCTGTGAGATGATCAAGAACAAGGTCCCGCGGATCCATGTCTTCTCGGTCGAGCCGCAGCTGCTCTTCGGGACGCGGCCGCTCGTGTCGCTGTGCAGGCAGGTGGGGGCGACGGCCATCACACCGACGCTGAGCCAGCAGTTCCTCGTCGACGCGTTCCTCGGGCAAGCGCTCCTCCGCGCCGGGTCGGACGCGATCGCGGTGCTGGTCGTCGACGGCGTCGATCCGGAGGATCACGATCTCCTGATGGAGCTCCATGACATCCTGCGCTGCGCCCCGGCGGGCAGGCTCTCGATGATCCTGGTGGGCGCCCCAGATCTCCCCGCGACCCTCGCCTCGAACGGCGTGCCGCGCGAGCTCTACTCTGGCGCTCAGTCGCTCCTCTTGCCCGGCATGACCCAGCAGGAGATGATCGAATACATCGACTTCCGGATGTGCTCGGTCGGAGGGAGCAGGCGGGGGCTCCAGCTGGGCCTCGCGTCGCAGCAGCTGCTGCACGCGAGGAGCGGCGGTAGCCCGAAGCTCATCAACATCTACTGCCACAACGCGCTGACGATCGCCGCGCTCCAGGGCGAGACGGACGTGAGCCTGTCGTCGATCCGCCTGGGAATGAAGAGCAAGAGCTATCTCACCGCCGAGGCGGCCACGAACCTGATCCGGGGCTGAGCGCGCGCCTCCAGCGGGTCGTCAGGCGCGGCCGGAGCGGTCGTGCGCGGGGCGATCGCGACGCGCTCGCGCGCTGGCCAATCCCCCTCATTCCTCGCCGCGTTAGCTGTCGTTTCCGGCGGTTCCGACTGGTGCGACCGTCCTGGCCGCTCCGGTCGCGGACGGCGCGCTCGGCGGCGCCGCGGGGAGGGGGGCGCGCCCGGGCATTGCGGCGAGCACCGCCGCGTCCGTCATCGGCGCGCGCGGCACGTTCAGCGCGCGTCCAATGCGCGCCCTCGAATGCTTGTCGTTGTCGATGCACCTGCCGCGCGTGTATGCGCTGAGCCGGTCGCGCGGCTCCTGCTTGCGGCACGCCCCGAACGATCCCTTGATCAGCGCGAGTCCCGCGCGAAAGCATTTCTCTCGATCCCCGACGAGATCCTCGTGCGACCACCCCTCCCGGGTCTTGCCGGCGCCGACGCGGACCTGGAGCAGACAGGAGTCGAGCCCCGAGCCGCGCGCGAGCTTCCCGAGCCCGAGGTCCACGTCGCGACGGTAACCGCTCTCGAAATACGCGATCGATAAGAGCAGCGCCATCGTCTCGGCTCGACCGCGCGGGCCGCCGAAGAGCGGCTTCAATGCGGGATCATAGGCAACCTTCGCCGCCGCGCGCGCGATCTCGTGGTAGCGCGCGCGGCCTTCCTCGGGCGTCTCGACCGCGTCCTTGATGAAGCTCTTCCCAGGCGGGGCCCATGTCATCATGATACCAACAGCCCACGCGATAATCGTATCCATAAGACATGTAAGGTCATGGGCTACCTCTGTGTCAAGCAATTCGGACAGCCTGGCTGGGATTGTCGTCGTGCGTTGTATGATGGCGTGCCGCTCAGTGTGCATTATAACGTCCTCGTCAAATTGCGAATGATCTGGGAAGCGGTGCGTCGTACGTGGTGCGCAATCGTTTTCGCACTGGTTCGCACTGGATTTGTGTTCGGTTGTGTTCGGTTGTGTTCAGTTACGTTTGTTACGTTTGTTGCGCTCGGCCTGGCGAGATTGCGGGTGTGCTCGCGGTTAAATTCGCGCCGAGTTGTCTCGTGCTCTCGCCGCGGGGCTCACGAATGGAGTGGCCCTCTCCAGTCCTCGAGAGAGCGACTGGCCCTCACCGGGCTGGGAGCGGTGATGTGCTGCGCGCGCGCTCGACGCGAGGCGCGCGTCAGGCCTTCTCGGCGGCGTCTTCTTCGGAGGTCGCGCGCGTGTCTTCGAGCCGGTCGACCGCGCGCAGCTCGGGGAACAGCCATGCCCAGAGCAGCACGACCGCGATCGTCCCGAGGCCGCCGAACACCACGGTGGGCACCGTCCCGATGAGCCTCGCGAGGGTGCCCGACTCGAGCTCTCCGAGCTCGTTCGAGGCGCCGACGAACACCATGTTGACCGCGCTCACGCGGCCGCGCATCTCGGGCGGCGTGGCGAGCTGCTCCAGGGTCATCCGCACGACGACGCTCACCATGTCGGCGGCGCCCATCACGGTGAGCGCGACGAGCGAGAGGGGGAAGCTCCGCGACAGGCCGAACACCACCGCGGCGAGCCCGAAGAGCCCGACGCAGAGGAGCATCCTCGGCCCGGCGCGCCGCGTGATGGGCCGGAAGGCGAGGACCACGGCCATGAGCCCGGCCCCGACGGCCGGCGCGGCGCGCAGGAAGCCGAACCCCTGCGGGCCGACCCCGAGCACGTCGGTCGCGTAGATGGGCAGCAGCGCGACCGCGCCGCCCAGGAAGACGGCCGCGAAATCGAGCGAGATCGACGCGAGGAGGACCTTCTTCCGGTAGACGTAGCGCAGCCCGGCGAGCGCCGTGGCGAGCGACGGCGGCTTCCTCTCCAGGCGGCCGGCGGGCGCCCGCACGGCCAGGGGCCCGGCGCACGCCGCGGCGAGCGCGAGGCTCGCGCTCAGGTAGACGGGCGCAGGCGCCTTCCAGAGCGCGTAGAGCAGCCCGCCCAGGCTCGGCCCGCCGATGGCGCCGACCTGCCAGAGCGTCGATTGCCACGTCACCGCGTTCTGGAAGTGCTCCGTCGGCACGAGCGTGGGCAGGAGCGCCGAGCCGGCCGGCCCCTGGAAGGCGCGCACCGTGCCGAGGAGCACGAGGACCCCGTAAATCCCCGGCAAATTCGGGCTCGGCGAGCGCGCGAGGAAGAAGAGCGCGAGCGCCGCGAGCGCCGAGGTGAGGTAGCAAAGGACGAGGATCCGCCGCCGATCGAAGCGATCCGCCGCGTGCCCCGACGCGAGGGACAGCCCCGCGACAGGGAGGAACTGGGCGAGCCCCACATAACCGAGCGCGAGCGGATCTCGCGTGAGGTCGTAGATCTGATACCCCACGGCGACCGATTGCATCTGGTAGGCCACCGTGGCCAGAAGGCGGGCCGCCGCGTAAACGCAAAAATCGGGCGATGTGAAGGCGGCGAAGGGCGACGACGGCTTCAGGGCGGCGGGGGCGGTGGCCATGAACGAGTCCGGGCGACGTTCATGGCGCATTCCAGCGAGGGTCGCCAGGCTGCGATGCTGCGGTTACGGGCCGGGAGATCGAGCGCCGGGTCGCTCCACCCCGCGCGCCGTGGAGGGGTTGCATCCCGGGCACTGTGAGGGAGAGCAGGGACGGTCCGGGCACCACGGCCGGTCATCGGGACGGTCACGTTCGCGTGGCCTCGGCGTGGAACACTGGCGCGCCGACTTGGACCTGTGGTAAGCGGCAGCCACACATGATGCTCCTTGGACATGACACTTCGTCGGGACGGGCGCGCGACCTCGCCGAGCAGGCGTGGCGCGCCTGGACGCTGTTTGGCAGCCGCTCCCGCCGTGGGCGTGATGGCCGGCGCGACGACGACGACGACGACGATTTCCCGCGGCCGAACGCGATCCTCACGTGGCTCCCGATGCTGGGACGCGCCGTCTCGCCGCTGCCCGCCTGATCTACGCGCCGCTCAGGGCCCGCTCGCCGTCAGCGTGAGCGAGCCGTCGCGGAGGCTCACGACGCGGTCTGCGGTCGCGACGCGCGACCAGTCGAACTCGCGGAGCAGCTCCGTCGGCGTGCACGGATCGGGGCGATCCCGCAGGCCGACGCAGCAGGCGAGCGCGCCGGTGAGCGCGGGCGCGCTCCGGGCGAGCGCCGCCCCGCGCGCCGCGCCGTGCGTCTTCGCCAGCTTGCCGCCGCGCTCCTCCAGGAGGAGCAGGTGGTGCCGGTAGACCGGCGCTGGCAGCCCGAGCAGCGCCTGGAGCGCCGCCTGCGTCGCGGTGCTCGGCGCGATGTCGCGCCCCCGGACGACGCGCGTGACGCCCGCCGCGCCGTCGTCGACCACCACCGCCAGCTGGTAGGAGAAGGCGCCGTCGCGCCGGCGAACCACGGGATCGCCCATCGCGAGCGCGGGCTCCTGCGACAGGTCGAGCCCGCCCTCGTCCAGGGGCCGGAACACGCCGTCCGGCAGCTGCGCCCGGATCGGCTCCACGCTCGCGCGCCACCCGCCGGGCGGCAGCGCGCGGCCGCGCGCGCGGTTGTCGTAGGCGAAGCCGCCGTCCGGGGCGCGCCGGCCGATCGCGCGCACCTCCTCGCGCGTCGCGGAGCAGGGGTACAGCGCGCCGAGCGCCTCGAGCCGGTCCATCGCCGCCTCGTGGTGCGCCCTCCGCGCGTGCTGCTCGACGCGCTCGTCGAAATCGAGCCCGAGCCACGCGAGATCCTCCTCGATCGCGCGCGCGAACTCGGGCCGGCAGCGGTCGGGATCGAGGTCCTCCAGCCGGAGGAGCAGCCGCGCGCCCCGCGACCGCGCGTCCAGCCAGGAGAGCAGCGCCGCGGCGAGCGTGCCGAGGTGGGCGGGCCCGGTGGTCGACGGGGCGAACCGGCACACCTCGCTCATCGCTCTTCCTCCTGCCGCTGCCGGCCGCGCCCTCGTCGCGCGGCCCGCGGGCTCGTCACGCCGCGCCTCAGAGGAAGCGCGCGATGCGCGCCCGCACGCGCGGCTCGCCCAGCACCGCCATGACCTCGGTCAGATCAGGGCTGTTCCTCGTCCCGCAGACCGCGACCCGGAGGAGCATCGAGACGTCGCCGACATGGCCCTTCCACGACTCGGGAGAGGCCTTGTACTGCTTCACCTCGCCTGCGTAGCCCGAGGCCACCGCGATCTGCCGGATCTTCTCGAACCACGCCTCCTTCGAGTCGGCCGGGTCGAACGTGTCGAGCATCTGCCGGAGCAGCGGCTGGCGATCGCCCTCCGGGACGTTCTCGGGGAAATCGAGCGCGTCGAGGCGGTTGTAGAGCTCGTCGTAGAAGAAGAAGAGCTGGGCCCGCAGGTCGGGCCAGGTGGTGATGCGCTTGTTCGACTTCTTGCCGCCGCGCTCGATGCCGAGCGCGCGCTTCGTGTACTCCGGATCTCGCTCCATCAGCGCGGCGAGCTCCTTGTCGTGCTCCCTGGCCCAGTCGAGGCCCTGGGCATAGACGTCCTCGGCGCTCATCCGGCTCACGACCGCCTGGCTCACGCTCTTCAGCTTCACCATGTCGCTCAGCGCGCCGCCGGGGGCGAGCTTGTTGAGCTTGAGGGGGAACGCGGAATAGGGCTTGTCGGGGTTCGCCTTGCGCCAGTCCTCGAACGCGGAGTTGGCGATGTTGAGGAGGTACTCGATGGTGCCTGTCTCGGGGACGCCGATCTCCCGGTAATAGGCGATGTTCGCCTCGGGGTCCTTGCGCTTGCTCAGCTTGCGCCGCGCGTCCGAGACCTTCGTCTCGCCCGTCTCCGGGTCGACCTCTTCCACGCGATCGAGCTTCTGGATGGGCGGGACGTGGGCGTACTCGACCGGCCTGAAGCCGAGCGTGCGGAAGAGCTGCAGGTGGAGCGGCATCGACGAGATCCACTCGTCGCCTCGGATCACGTGCGTCGTGCGCATCAGGTGATCATCGATCGCGTGGGCGAAGTGGTACGTCGGGATGCCGTCCGACTTGAGGAGGATGGTGTCGAGATCGTTGACGGGCATCGAGATGACGCCCTTCACGCCGTCCTTCCACTCGACGCGGCCGGAGACGTCGTCCGGGGCGCGCAGCCGCAGCACGAACGGGGTGCCGCCCGCGAGCGCCTCCTTCACCCGGGCGAGCGGCGCGTCGCGCCACTTCGCCCACCGGCCGTGGACCCCGGGCTTCACCGTGAGGGCCATCTGCTCCTGCCGGATGGCGTCGAGCTCCTCGACCGTGCAGAAGCAGGGGTAGGCGAAGCCGCGGCGGATGAGATCGATCGCGTAATCCCTGTAGATCTCGACCCGCTCGGTCTGGATATAGGGGCCGTAGCTGCCCTGCTGCACGAACTCGCCTCGCGACGACGCGTCTCCGTCCTTCGCCGGCGCGCGGAGCACGCCCTCCTGAGGGGAGAGATCGAAGCGCGCGAGGGAGTCGACGATGGTGTCGAGCGCGCCGGGGATGGCGCGCTTCACGTCGGTGTCCTCGAGGCGGAGGTAGAAGACGCCCTCGCTCTGGAGCGACAGCCGCTTGTTGATGAGCGACACGAAGATGCCGCCAATGTGCATGAACCCGGTCGGGCTCGGCGCGTAGCGGGTGACCATCGCGCCTTTGGGCAGCGCGCGCCGGGGATAACGCGCCTCGTACTCCTCGGGCCGCCTGGCCGACGCCGCGGCGTCGCCGAAGAGGAGGCGCACGAGCTCGTCGCGGTCCTCTCCGGGGCCCGGTTCGCGGACGGTGACGGGAAGCGTCGTCTCGTTCGGGGCCTGCTTGTCCATGAGGGCGCGTCGCTCCTGGTCTGACATCGGGCGGGCAGCCATTGCACGCCCGCCTGGCCTTGTCAATCGGCCGGGGGCCCCGTCAATCGGCGGGGGCCTGTCAATCGCGGGCTAACGAGCGCCGGCGCGCCGCGCTACTGCGGTATGTTCTCGCCGATGAGCCAATAGGTCTTCATCGCGCCCTTGCCCTTGATCGCCACGAGGCCCCGCTCCTCGAGGAGGAAATCTCGCGCGAGCAGGGAATAGCTCGCCTCGCTCACCTGGATCCGGCCGGGCTCTCCGCTCGACTCCATGCGGCTCGCCACGTTCACCGCGTCGCCCCAGAGATCGTAGCTGAACTTCTTCTTGCCGATCACGCCGGCGATGACAGGCCCGGTGTTGATGCCGATCCTGAGCTGGAACGGCTCGCCGTCGTCGCCGACGAACTGGCGCACGGTGTGCGTCATGGCGATCGCCATCCGCGCGATGGCCCTCGCGTGATCGGGGCGCTGCGCCGGCAGCCCGCCGACGACCATATAGGCGTCTCCTATGGTCTTGATCTTCTCCAGGCCGTGCTGATCGGCGAGCTGATCGAACGAGGAGAACATCCGGTTGAGCAGGCCGACGAGCTCCGCCGGAGGGAGCCGCGCGGCGAGCGGGGTGAAGCCCGCGATGTCCGCGAAGAGGACGGTCACCTCCTCGAAGTGCTCGGCGATGAGCTGCTCGTGCTCCTTCAGCTGATCGGCGATCGTCCTCGGCAGGATGTTGAGGAGGAGCCGGTCCGAGCGCTCATGAGCTTGCTCGGCCGCCGCCTTCGCCTGCTCGAGCGCCGCCTTCTGCTGGCTCTGCCGCCGCGCGTTCGCCTCCAGGGCCGAGAGCATGCCGTTGATCGAGCCGGTGAGGCGCGACAGCTCGTCGGTCCCCGGCATCGCGACCCGCGCCGAGAGGTCGCCGACGCCGCCGATCTCCGTGACCTCCCGGCTGAGGCGGGCGAGCCGGTACAGCACCAGCTTCTCCAGGAGCAGCAGCGTCACGCCGCCGAAGACCAGGCCCACGACCACGGTCACGAGCACGAGATAACGCAACGTGTCATGACCCATCCTGAGGATGGCCCGGTCGTTGTCCACGCGCACGAGCAGCGCCGGCTTGCCGTCGATGTCGTTGAGCACGGTGTATCCGGCGATCCGGTCGCTGCCGAGCGGGTGGACGAGGATCGGGTCGCGGTCGGACAGGGCGGCGCGCGCCTCGCGGAAGTCGTCGGGCAGCTGGGGATCGTCGAGGCGGTGCACGGCCAGCGAGAGGCCGGCGGGCTCGGTGAGGCGCTTGATCTCGGCGTCGGTCAAGAAGCGCCCGAACGTGACGGTGCCGGCGACCGGTCCGCGGCCGGAGCTGCCGACGCTCGGCTGGGAGCAGAGGAGCATCGGCCCGTCCGGCAGGAGGACGATGCCGCCTCGGACGGCGCTGCTGGGCGCGTCCCGCCCGAAGAGGAGATCGCCGAGGCGGAGCCGCTCGGCGATGCCGCGCGGCAGGGGGGCCCAGCTCTTCGTGGCGTGGTCGTAGCCGGTGCTGTACACGGGCGTTCCGTCGGCGCCGGCGAAGACCGCGAGATCGATCCGGGCGATGTCGAAGAGCTGGGCGACGAGGTTCGAGCGAACGAACTCTTGATTGCCGTCCTGCACGAACGCGTAGGCGTCATCCCACTGGCTCCAGTCGGTCCAGCGCGCGTTGAAGTCGCTGCTGGCCTGGCGGAAGAGGTTGAGCGCCACCTGCACGGTACGGCGGGTGTCCTGCGCCTCGGCGGCCATCGAGTTGGCGAGGAGCGCCCTCGAGGACACGCCGTACAAGGCAAAGCTGAGCCCGAGCAGCGTGGCGGCGATCGCCAGCAGCGTCTTCGCGCGCAGTGAGAGCAAGGCGTCGAGGGCGGGCTTCAGCGGCGCCGAGACTATCGAAATGCGGGACGGCGCGGAAGCGCGCCGGCGCCAGCCGGGACGGCGCGGGCTCCGGCGGGTGGGGGAGGGGGCGCGGCGGCGTGGTGCGGCGCGGTGCCCCTGGCCCGGCCCGGGCCGCGCTCGCGTGGAGGGGTCTCCGGGGCGGGCCAGGCGGCGCGGTTTCATTCTCGTTCTACGGCGGCACGCGAGGCATCGAGTTCCAGATGTGTATCGTGGACGTTCCAGCCCCTCGTTTCGGGCCGAGTCCTCATCGATATTCGCGGAAATTCAGGTCCGTAGTAATGAAAACAACTTGAACGGTTGTCGCCGTTTCCGGCGGTGATGAACGACGCTACGGTATCTCACGTTGCCTCGTGGCTTCCTTGGACCGCTGTCGCGAGAGCAGATAGAATGCGTGCAATGCACACGCCCGGCCGGCTGCTTGTCATTCCTGCGGTCCTTCTCACCCTCGCCGCGTGCGCCAACGGCACCGACGATCTGCTGCCCGGCTATTACGAGGAGCAGGCCGGCGGAGGCGGACTCGGCGGTGATGGCGGTGCCAGAGGGGAACACCTGTCCGCGAGCTCGAGCTCAAGCGTGAGCGTCGGCTCCACCGGAGCCGGCGGTGCTGAGGGCGAGGGCGGCGACGGCGGAAGCAATGAAGGTGACGGAGGCGACGGCGGCGGGGGAGCGGTGGCCGAGTGCGACTATGCGGCGCCCAATACCTGCACGGGAGCAGAGGATCTCGGTAGTATCTCGGGCGACGTCGAGGCTGATTCGATGACGGTGACGGGGACCACGTCGAAGTGGTTCAAGATCCTGATCGTCGACAATGCAGATGAGGCCAGCTCCGAGCACTTCCGTGCCACGCTCGAGTCTCCGCCGGGGATGAACTTCGATTTGATCGCTTACCAAGGAGAAATTGAAGTTGATGCACCGAATTGCTTTGCGTCCGGCGTCAGAGGGCAGGGCACGCCCGAATCATTTTACGTGACGTGGAACGACCGCTTCGCCGATCCCGATGAGCTCTGGTTTATCCTCGAGGTGCGGCATGTGGAGGGTACCGCGTGCGGCGAGGACGCGAAGTGGACGCTGACGCTCCTCGGCAACAATGCGGCGTTGATAGAGCCTTAAGCCTGCACGCGCAGCCCGCAGGCCGGTCACCGGCACATAAGAGATCCTTGAGCCTGTGCGCACCACACATCAGCGCCGGCTCACCTCGATCTTGCTTCGTCCGGGACAGCGCTCCTCATCAGGCGCCGCATCTACGGCGACATTCGCGCTAGCACCACGCTGAGATTGTCCATCATCAGCGGCGGATCCGCCAGGTCGATCGTGCCGTCGCTTACGCCGGCTACGACGATCTCGCGCGTCTCCTTATAGATAGCCGCGGAGGTTGCCATCTGGGCCGCCGCGGCGCCGCCATAGCGATGACTCCACCGGTGAGCCCCCGAAGGGTCGAATTTGGCGATCAACCAGTCGTAGTCGCTGGCCGTCAGATCTCCGCCACCGAAATCCACCTTTCCGCGGAAGCCGCCCGCGAAGACGAGCTCGCCCTCGCTGTCGAGCGCGACGCCCAGACGTGGTTCGCCGCCCATCTGCGCAGTTGCATCTCCGAACTGCTTCGACCACGAGTGGGCGCCGGTCGACGACAGGCGCACGACGAACAGGTCGTCGTCCTCCCTGCCGGTCGTCCTGCGTGGCACGTCTACCCCATTGTTCGTGCCCTGGAAGGTGACCGTACCGGAGAAGCTCCCGACGATGCCGGCGTTTCCCGTAGCGTCAACGTCAACGTCGGCGATATCGAGCGTGCTGCCGTCGCCGTGGATGAAGGTCGTATTCCATAGCGGCACTCCCTCGGCGTCGAACTTGGCCACCCAGCCGGACTGTCCCATCCTGGCGGACCCATGGGTGTGGCCAGCGCCGAAGTCGACCGAGTTCTCGAACGTGCCGGCGACCACGGCACGGCCCATCGCATCGACCCCGACGCCCTTACCCGTTTGGTACCCCGGGGTGTCGCTTGATCGGTCCCCGATCCGGACGCTGTAGACATGGCCGCCGTCCTCACCGCTCAATCGCACCAGGAAGCCGTCGGTGTCCGACGCCTCCGCGGTCTCGAGCGCCGAGCCCCCGAAGGTCACGGCTCCGCTGAAGCTCCCGGTGATCACGGCGTCGCCGTCCAGCGTCACGGCGATGTCGATCGGTGTGGTTTGGCCTTGCGGGCCGCCGAACTGCCTGCTCCACACATGTCCGCCGTTCGCGTCGAGCTTGGCGACAAGCATGTCGGTGGTCCCGCTGGCCGGGAGATCGTTGCCGCCGAGGTTCACGGTTCTCGTGTATTTGGTCGCGAATAGCACGTTGCTCTCCGCGTCCAGCGCCACGGCAGCAGCGCTGTCCCCGCTGCGCGGCAGCGCGATGCTGTATACATGGTTCCCCTCGCTGTCGAACACAGCAAGGAAGAGTCCTCTCTCATCGGCTTGCTCCGGCAGGACCGTGGTGGCATCCGGCCCGAAGTTCATCGTGCCCTCGTGGAGACCTGCTATGGCGATCCGATCGCCCTTCGGGCTGATCGCCACTGAGGTCGCCAAACCGAAGGACCCCGCCTCAAACATCCTGGCCCACGCGACGTCGCTGCACCCCACGCCGTCGCAGTCCTCATCGCCCCTCTCGTTGCAGTCCTCCTCGCCCGGGAGCACCTGCTCCTCGCAGTCCCCCCATCGCCCGTCCGCGCCGCAGGTCTGCGTGCCTGGCGCGCAGACGCCGACGCCGTCGGTCTCGCTCGCTCCCTCGTAACACGCCCGCGAGTCGCCCTCCTTGCAAGGCGTCGTATCGCCGCCCCCGGAGCCGGCGGTGGCCGGAGCGTCGGTGAACTCGTCGAGCCCGATCAGCGCGCCGCAGCCGGAGGCGAGCAGCGCGGTCGACGCGAACGCGGGCAGGGTATGGCGCAGGAGAGGCACGCGGGAACCGTAGCCGAAAGCCGCGCCGCCAGGACAGGGGCTCCTCGGCCGAGGGCGCCCCGGAGCGCGCGAAAGGCACCGCGCGCCGCCCCGACGCCGCCCCGGAGGGGGCCGTCGGTGATCGGCGACACGGTGCCTCGACACCTGGCACACCGCCTCAGCTCGCGCTGATCGGGATCTGACGCGGCTTGAGCGACGCGCTCTTCGGCAGGTGGATCCGCAGGACGCCCGCGCGGAGATCCGCGGAGATCTTCTCGGAATCGATGCCCTGCGGGACCACGAAGCTGCGGCGGAAGTCCGGCAGGCCTTCGACGCCCTGCTCCCGCTCGGCCGCCTCGGTCCGCCGGCCCTCGAAGGTGAGCTCCCCCTTCTCCACGCGGACGGCCAGGCGATCCTGCGTCACGCCCGGGAGATCCGCCACGACCAGGAGCTCCTCGGCGCTCTCGTAGATGTCGACCGCCGGCGCCACGGCGGGGCGCTGCTGGATCTTCTCGGGGTTGCTCTCGGCACGGTGGGTCAAGCTTCGATCGGTGCTCATGTTCATCGCTCCTTCCTCTGTACACTCCAGATCCGCTCATCGCAGGATCGTCGCTCTCCTCTTCGTTCGCTCTTCAGCTCTCAGCTCCCTCAGCGAGCCGTCACCGCGATCTGACGCGGCTGCGCCTCGGCGGCCTTGTTCAGCGTGAGCGTCAGCACGCCGTTCTTCAGGACCGCGGTCGTCTTCTCCGGATCGACCTTGCTCGGCAGCGTGAAGCTCCGGCTGAAGCGCACCGCGCCTCGCTCCCTGCGGTGGACGAGGTAGCCCTCCGGCGCATCCGACTTGCGCTCGCCGCTCACCGTCAGGACGTCCTGATTCAGCGAGATCTGGACATCCTTCTCCGTCAGACCCGGAACATCGGCCTTGACGACAAGGGCGCTCCCCGTGTCGAACAGGTAGACGCGCGGACCACCCACGTACCGGGACGTCTGGTCGAAGTCGCCGCGGAGCGACGCGCGGGGCGCGTCCGCCTCCTCGAACACCCAATCGAGGCGCCGGCGAAGCTCATCCATCATGGCAAACGCGCGATCGAAATCCGTGGTTCGGTGCAGCATGGTCAATCCTCCATGACCGCCGCGCGCGGCGCGCGCCGGGGCTCCGCCCGCGGCGCCGTCAACCTGCTCGTGACGGCCGATTTGTTGTAGCGTTACGGGACCTTGGCTCCGAGAGCCGGTCTCTTCGCACCGCCCAATCTTTGCACGGCACGTGGGGTGTCAAGAGCACGGCGCGCCGTCGTCCCCCCGAGGCAGATCGGCGGGAGTGGCGATGGCGGCCGGACTCGTCAGAGCGAAGGGAAAGGCGGGCGAGCGCGACCTCTCCGGCTCCCCGGAGCAGCTCCATGCGCCTCCCGCCGGCTACCGCCCCGCAGGCCGAGCCACGCCAGCGCAGGCAGTCGGCGGAGCCAGCCACGCCGGCGCCCGGTGGAGCCTGCCGCCTCGAACACCTCGAACATCCCTGGGAGCGCATCCCGGAAAGCGCTAGAAACCCGGACATGCAGCCCTGCCCGCCCGCCTCCCGCCGCCGCGGCGTCCTTGCCGCCCGCCTCCGCTCGGTCTCCTCTGCGGCGGCGCTGTCCCTGGCGCTGATCTCGGGCGCCGCGCTGGCGCTGCCCTCGGAGGGGGACCGGGCGCCGAACGCGCGCGTCGAGGACGCGGACGGCCGCGCGCTCCAGCTCAAGGCGCTTCAAGGCAAGCCGATCCTCATCGTCTACGAGGACAAGGACTCGAAGACCCAGAACCAGGCGCTCAAGGACGCGCTGGCGAAGCTCACGAAAGGCGACCGCTACCGGCGAGGCATCGCCGTCGCCGCGATCGCCGACGTCAGCTCCTACGACTTCTGGCCGGCGCGAGGGTTCGTGAAGGACGCCATCCGGGAGGAGTCGAGGAAGGTCGGCGGGACCATCTATTGCGACTGGGACGGCTCCTTCCGCACGGCCTACAAGCTCCGCCGCGGCGTCAGCAACGTCGTCGTGGTCGGCAAGAACGGCCACGTGCTCTTCGCGGCCGAAGGCGCCCTCACGCCGGAGTCGCAGAGCAGGGTCCTCGATCTGCTCCGCAAGGAAGTCGAGGGCTGACCGCAGCGAACGCCCCGGCCGGCGGGGCGCGCGCGCTCAGCGCCCGTCCCTGCGGCGCCGCCGCGCGTGCAGCGCGGACTCGACCTGCGCGCGGATCTCCGCCGCCTCCGCGGCCGCCACGAGGCCGCCGCGCGCCTCGATGAAGGACCGGAGCGCCCCGGCGCCCGCGCCGCCCACGATCCACGGCACGCCACGGCACGCGTCCGCGTAGGCGTCGATGAGCTCGCGCGCCGACGGCGGGAGCGGCGGGATCGCGACCGTCAGCGCGACGAGGTCCGGCGCGAGCGCCTCGACCGCCCGCGCGATCGCGGCGGGCGGCGTCCTCGCGCCGAGCACGACGGAGCGGAAGCCCCACGAGCAGAAGCGCAGGCCGATGCCGAACAGCCCGAGCACGTGATCCTCGTCGGCGAAGGCCGCGAGCAGGACGCGCCGCCCGCTCTCGCCAGGCTGCGCGAGCCGCAGGAGGTGCAGCAGCGTCGCGCCGAGGACCTGCGAGGCGAGGTGCTCCTGCGCGACCGTGATCTTCCCCGCGTGCCAGAGATCGCCGATGCGCTCGAGCGCCGGGCCGAGCGCGCGCTCGAAGATCGTCACCGCCGGGCCGAGCGAGAGGGCCCGGTTCACCTCGGCCTCGAGGCCGTCAGGATCGAACCGGACCGCGGCGTCGACGATGCGCTCGCTCGCCCCGGCGAACGCGTCGCCGCCGCTCGTGCCCACCGGCACGCGCGGCCCCGCCGCCTCGAGCACCATGCGCGCCGCCTCGGCCGCGGCGATCCCGCCGTTCACGTGGTCGCGCATCTTCTTGATCACCGCCACATCGTCGTCGCTGTACAGGCGATACGCCGACGCCGTGCGCGCAGGGGACGGCACGCCATAACGGCGCTCCCACGCGCGCAGCGTCGCCGAGGACACGCCACACATCTCCGAGACGACATGGATTCTGTAGCGGCTCAACTGGATAAACCTTGCTAGGACCCGCCGAGCCGCGGCCGTCCGCGCCGGCCCGGCGCACCGGGATGCATCGGAACGGCGGGCAGCGAGGCCCAGAAAGACCCCCTCCTGCCGACGTCTTTCACCTTGGTCATTCGCCTTTGTCAAAGGCTAGGACAAACATTATACTGCGCGTCATGCAAAACACCAGCGCTTCGGCGCAGGATCCGGCGCACCCGGCGAGGCCCGACGCCTCGCCGGGCGACGAGGTGGCCGCTCCCCCGCGAGCGGCGCGCGCGCCCGGCGTCCTCCGTGGAGCGCGCGCGCCGCGCGCCGTCGTGATCGGCAGCGGCTTCGGGGGCCTCGCGGCGGCCGTGCGGCTCGGGGTGCGGGGCTACGACGTCACGGTGGTCGAGAAGCTCGACCAGCCGGGCGGGCGCGCGTACGTCCACCGCCAGGACGGGTTCACCTTCGACGCGGGGCCGACCGTCATCACGGCGCCGTTCCTCCTGGAAGAGCTCTGGCAGCTCTGCGGCCGGAACATGGCCGACGACATCGACATGCGGCCCGTGACGCCGTTCTACCGGATCCGGTTCCACGACGGCGCGACGTTCGACTACACGGGCGACGCCGCCGCGATGCGCGCCGAGGTCGGGCGCCTGTCACCCGGGGACGTCGAGGGGTACGAGCGCTTCGTCCGGCGGAGCGAGGAGATCTTCCGCGTCGGGTTCGAGGAGCTCGCGCACGTGCCGTTCGGGTCGTGGTTGGACATGGCGCGCATCGTGCCGGACATGGTGCGGCTCGAGAGCTATCGCACGGTGTACGGCCTCGTCGCGAAGCACGTGAAGGACGACCGCCTGCGCCAGGTGCTGAGCTTCCACCCGCTGCTCGTGGGCGGGAACCCGTTCTCGACGACCTCGATCTACAGCCTGATCGCGTTCCTCGAGCGCAACTGGGGCGTCCACTTCCCGATCGGCGGCACGGGCGCCCTGGTGAAGGGGCTCGTGTCGCTCATCGAGGGGCTCGGCGGCTCCGTGCGGTGCGGCGCCGAGGTGCGGCGCATCTCCGTGGAGGGCGGCCGCGCCCGGGGCGTGGAGCTCGCGTCGGGGGAGCGGCTCGCCGCCGACGTCGTCGTCTCGAACGCGGACTCGGCGTGGACCTACCGGCACCTCGTGCCCCCCGAGGCGCGGAAGCGCTGGACCGACCGGCGCATCGAGCGGCAGCGCTACTCGATGAGCCTCTTCGTGTGGTACTTCGGCACGCGCCGGCAGTACCCGGACGTCGCTCACCACACGATCCTCCTCGGCCCGCGGTACAGGCCGCTGCTCGAGGACATCTTCGAGAAGCACGTGCTCGCCGACGACTTCAGCCTGTACCTGCACCGCCCGACCGCGACCGATCCGGCGCTCGCCCCGCCCGGCTGCGACGCGTTCTACGTGCTGTCCCCGGTGCCGAACCTGCTCAGCGGCACCCACTGGCCCACGGCCCAGGAGCGGTACCGGCGCTCCATCTCGGCGCTGCTCGAGGCGACGCTCCTGCCGGGGCTCGAGGGCGCGCTCGCGAGCTCGCGGCTCCTCACGCCGCAGGACTTCCAGGACCGGCTGCTGTCGTTCCGGGGCGCGGCGTTCGGGCCGGAGCCGGTGCTCGCGCAGAGCGCCTTCTTCCGGCCCCACAACGCGAGCGAGGACGTCGAGCGCCTCTACCTCGTCGGGGCAGGCACGCACCCGGGCGCCGGTCTGCCCGGGGTGCTCTCGTCGGCCCGCGTGCTGGATCGGGTGGTCCCGGATGCATCGAAGCTCGCCTGAGGCGTCGGCGGCGGACTTCGCCGCGTGCAGGGACCTGCTGCGCAAGGGGTCGAAGAGCTTCGCCGCGGCGGCGCTCCTCCTGCCCGCGCGCGTGAGGGAGCCGGCGGCGGCGTTCTACGCGTTCTGCAGGGTCGCCGACGACGCGGTCGACGAGCTCGGGGAGCACGCGCCGCCGTCCGCGGCCGCGGCCGCGGTCGCGACGCTGCGGGAGCGGCTCGCGCGCGCCGCGGCGGGCAGGCCGGACGACAGCCCGGTCGATCGCGCGCTCGCCCACGTCATGGCGGAGCACGGGCTGCCGCGCGCGTTCATCGAGGCGCTGCTCGAGGGGTTCGCGTGGGACGCGGAGGGGCGCCGCTACGAGACGCTCTCGGACCTGAACGCCTACGCGGCGCGCGTCGCGGGCACCGTGGGCGCGACGATGTCGACGCTCATGGGGGCGCGGGGGCCCGACGCGCTCGCGCGGGCGTGCGACCTGGGCGTCGCCATGCAGCTCACGAACATCGCGCGCGACGTCGGCGAGGACGCGCGGCGCGGGCGGATCTACCTGCCGCTCGCCTGGATGCGGGAGGCCGGGATCGCGCCGGACGGGTGGCTCGCGCGGCCGGTGTTCGACGACCGGCTGGGGCGGCTCGTGGCGCGGCTGCTCGCCGAGGCGGAGGTGCTCTACCTCCGCGCGGGCGCCGGCATCCCGATGCTGCCGCGCGACTGCCGCCCCGCGATCCAGGCGGCGCGGCTCATCTACGCCGACATCGGCCGGGTCATCGCGCGCCGCGGCTTCGACTCGGTGTCGACGCGCGCCGTGGTGTCGCCGGGCCGCAAGGCGTGGCTCGTGCTGCGGGCGCTGCTCCGCAGGTCCGTCGCGCCCGCGGAGGCCCGCGAGCACGGCGCGGCGCCGCCGCTCGACGAGGTCCGCTTCCTCCTGGAGGCGGCGCGATGAGCGCCGGCGGCGCGCCGGGCTCAGCCGCGCGGGAGATCGACGCGGCGCGGGGGCGCGTGCGCGAGGCGGGCGGCGAGGCGCTGCTCGCGCGCCTCGAGCACCTCGACGCGGTGCGGGCCGCCCCGGCGCCTCGGCCGGGACCCTCGCCGCGGCCGCCGGATCGGGGCGCGACCGCCGATTACGACGTGGTCGTCGCGGGCGGCGGGCTGTCGCTCCTGCTCGCGCCGCTGCTCGCGTCGGCCGGGCTGCGCGTCGCGGTGCTCGACCGGGCGCGGATCGGCGCCGCGCACCGGGAGTGGAACGCCGGGACGGCCGAGGTGGCCGCGCTGTCGGCGTCGGGGATCTTCGCGAGGGACGAGATCGAGCGGCTCGTCATCGCCCGCTACGTCGAGGGGCTCTGCCGCTGGCACGGCGGCGGGACGTACCCGGTGCGCGGCGTGCTCGACCACGCCATCGACGCGGCGGGGCTGCTCGCCGCGGCGCGGGCCCGGGCCGAGGCGCTGGGGGTGACGCTGCTCGACGGGCACGCGCTCCTCGGGCACGCGGAGGGGCCGGACGCGGTCGCGCTCGCCGTGGCCGAGGCGCAGCCGGGCGCCGCGCCGCGCGCGCTGTCCGCGCGGCTCCTCGTCGACGCGCGCGGCGCGGCGAGCCCCTACGCGACCGCGGACCTCCTCTGCCCGACCGTCGGTGGCGTGCTCACGGGGCTCTCGGAGGGCGACGGGGAGCGGCGGATCCGGCCGGACGTCGGCGAGATCCTCGCCACCACGGAGGACGTCGAGGAGGGCAGGCAGCACCTCTGGGAGGCGTTCCCGGGGCGTCCGGGCGAGACGACGGTCTACCTCTTCTATTACGCGCGCTCCGGGGACGTCGGGCCCGGCGCGCTCCTGTCGCTCTACGCGCGGTTCTTCCGGCTCCTCTCGCGCTACAAGGAGGGCGACGCGCGCCTCGTCCGCCCGACGTTCGGCTTCATCCCCGGCTGGTCGCGGCTGTCGGCCGCGCCGCGCGCGCCGGGGCGCCGGGTGCGGCTCGTGGGGGACGCGGCGGCGCGGCACTCCCCGCTGACGTTCTGCGGCTTCGGCGCGAACGTGCGTGAGCTCGCGGCGACGGCCGCCGATCTGGCGCGGGCGGTCCGGGAGCCGGGCGCGCGTCGCACGTTGGCCACGGCGCGCGACGCGCCGGTGCACTCGGGCACCGGCGCGCTCGCGGCCCTCATGGCGAAGCCCGCCGGCGGGGCGAGGGCAGGGGAGATGAACGCGCTCCTCAACACGGCCTTCGCCGTGCTCCACGCGATGGGCAACGATGCGTACGCGGCGCTGCTGCGCGACGAGATGCAGCCGGCCGATTTCGTGAGGTTTTTGCGGGAGACGGCGGCGCGGCGGCCCGAGGTGTACCGCGAGGTCGTGAGCGCGCTGCCGCTCCGGGCCATCGGCCGCTGGGGTGCGGGGCTCGCGAGAGAGCTCTACCGCGCCCGCTGAAGCTCTACCGCGCCCGCTGAAGCTCTACCGCGCCCGCTGGAGCTTTACCCCGCCCGCTGCGCGGAGCGCTGGGCGCGGCCGCCCGCGGCGGCGCGCCGCGCGAGGACGAGGGGCCCGAGGAACAGGCCGTACGGCGGGCCGCCGGTGCCGTGGTGTACGCGGTGCGCGTCGCGGACGCGCGCGAGGTACGGGATGCGCGCGAGGCCCGAGACCGGGAGCCGCCCGTGGACGAGCCCGTCGTGGACCAGGACGTAGGCGAGGCCGAAGGCGGTCATGCCGAGGCCGAAGCCGAACGCGGCCTCGCGCAGCGGCCCGGGCGCGCCGTCGCAGCCGTAGATGATGAGCCCGGCGGCGATCGGGGCGTGGAGGAACGCGAGCGCGTCGTTCTGCTCGAAGGCGCCGCGCCGCTTCGTGTGGTGGGAGCGGTGGATGCGCCAGAGCGCGTGGTGCCAGACCTTGCCGTGGAGGAGCGCGGCCCACACCTCCATGATCGCGAAGGCGGCGAGCGCCGTGCCGATCCAGATCGCGAGCGTCATCGCGCCCTCCTCATGCGGAACGGCAGGAGGAGCTGCACCCAGGGGCTGGCGAAGCGGTCGAGCGAGAGGGCCTCGTGGACGACCGTCGCCGGCTTGCCGCCGAACGTCGCGGCAGCGAGGGAGCGCGCGTAGAACGGCGTGTCCTCGAGGGTGCGGAGGAGCCGCGGCGCGGACCCCGGGTCGGCGGCGATCTCCCGCGCCATGCCCCAGCGCGTGTCGCCGAGCGGCCGCGGGGCGAGCGGCGGGAGCTCGCGCGCGCCGCCCGCCGCGTCGAACGCGGGCGAGAGGAGCATGCGCGTGCCGTCGCGGCGCCGGACGTCGTAGGTGAGGGCGATCCCGTCCGAGCCGAGCGCGCGCGACCAGGTCCAGCGCTCGAAGGCGTGGTCGAGCGGCTCGTCGCCGGCGTTCGTGTCGAGGTAGGCGCTGCCGGAGAAGCGCAGCGAGGGGTGCGCGAGCTCGACCTCGGCCCGCGCGATCGGCGCGATGGGCGTCCAGCGGTGGAGCCCCCGCCCGTCCAGGGCGACGCCATCGTGCGCGCCGTCCGCCGCGGGCCCGGGCACGGACGGGCGGAGGCGCACCGTCCCCGAGAGCCGGGAGGGCAGAGGCGCCGTGATCTCGTCGAAGGAGACGCGGAGCTCACCCCCGGACCACTCCATCAGGCTCGGTCCGATGGCGAGCGACCGCGGCGACCTGGAGACCGCGCCCCGCGGCCGCTCGGTCAGCGCCCAGCGATCGGCGCGCGCGCCGTACAGCGCGACGTTCATCGCGCAGTGCATGAGCGGGTCCGCGGCGCCGCGCGATCGCGCCTTGGCGTAGTAGGGCGAGAAGACGCTCCCGAGCATCGCGATGATCGTGATCGCGCTCTGCCCGTCGTCGCTCACCGCGTCCAGGTACCACCAGGCGTAGCCGCCGCTCGGGATCTCGAGGTCGAAGCGAGGTCCTCCATCACGCTCCGCGCCGCGAGCTGTCCGCTCAGCGCCGCCATCGGCACGCCCGCCCCCGGGTGCGCGCTCCCGCCGGCGAAGTACAGGCCCGGGAGCTTCGAGCGCGAGGCCGGGCGCGCGAAGGTCGAGTTCCACCCGTGGGACACCGGCCCGTACAGCGCGCCTCCCGTCGCCGGAAACATCCGCTCGAAGTCCGACGGCGTCGTCGCCACCGGGGAGGCGCCCGTGCTCTTCAGCGAAAGGCCGAACCGCTGCAGTTGCTGGAACACGCGCTGCTCCCATTCGTGGATCTCCGTGGATGAGGGGGTGTGTTTATCACCGGTCGCAGGGGCATTGAGGATGAAGAACAGCCGCTCTCCGCCGCCCTCGGCGCCCGGGCGCGCCCCGGCCTCGGGCCCGCCGGGCTCGTGCGCCGGCGCGTCGCCGCGGTCCTCGGCGCAGACGTAGACCGTGGCGTCGCGCGGGAGCTCGGCGCGGTCGAACAGCGCGCGGAACTCGGCCTCGTAGTCGCCGGAGAAGAAGACGTTGTGCCGGAGGAGGGGGAAGCCGCTCGCCTCGGCCACGAGCGCCCAGGTGACCGCCGAGAGCGAGCGCGGCTCGCTCCCCGGCGCCTTGCGGGCGGCGCGCTGGCCGAACAGGCCGGCCCGCAGCGCCGCGGGGTCGGCGTTCAGCACGATGGCGTCGGCCTCGATGCGCTCGCCGCCCTCGAGCACGACGCCCGTCGCGCGGCCGCGGCCCTCCTCGATGGCGGCGACGTGCGCGCCGCAGCGCAGCGTCGCCCCGGCGCGGGCCGCAGCCGCGGCGAGCGCCTCGGCGACGCGGCTCATGCCGCCCTCGGGGAGCCAGAGGCCCTCGCGCTCCACGTGCGCGATGACGCTCAGCGTCGCAGGCGCGAGGTACGGCGACGAGCCGCAGTAGGTCGCATAGCGCCCGAACAGCTGCAGGAGGCGCGCGTCCGTGAAGAAGTCGCCGAGCGCGCGGTGGAGGGTGCGGTGCCCGTCGATCTTCATCATCCCGCCGAGGCCCAGGTTGCCCGCCGTGCTCAGGATCGTCTTGAGCGTGGGCCGCTCCGCGCGCAGGAACGGCGCCTCCACCACGTCGAAGATCTCGCGCGCGTACCGGCAGAACCGGCGGTACCCGTCCGCCTCCCGCGCCCCCGCGAGCGCGCCGATCGCGTCCGCGGTGCGCTCGACGTCCGTGAAGAGGTCGAGCGTCGAGCCGTCCGGCCAGGCGTGGCGCGCGAGCGTCTCGGCCTGGCGGAGCGGCACGTGGTCCCCGAAGCGGAGCCCGAGCGACGCGAAGATCTCGTCGAAGACCCACCGCATCGTGAGCACCGTCGGGCCGACGTCGACGCGGCGGTCCCCGAGGACCACCTCGCGTATCTTTCCGCCGACGCGCGGCGCCCGCTCGAGTAGCACCACGTCGAGCCCGCTCGAAGCAAGGAGCGCGGCCGAGGTCAGACCGCCGATACCCCCGCCGATCACCACGACGCGATCCCTCCTGTCCGCCATGGTCGGAGTGTACGCGTCGGAGGTAGTTTGTCTATACTTTGTTTAACTAATGTTCAAACTATTGACAAGCCCCTGAGGCTCGCCAAGACTCGCTCCCCATGGATTTCGATCGCCGGATCGAGCGCGTCCTCCTCGCCGCCATCGAGCCGCTCTCCTCGCCCGCGTCGCCGCCCGGGCTCCTGGCCGCGACGCAGCACGCCGTCTTCCCTGGAGGCGCCCGCATCCGGCCGCGGCTCTGCCTGGCCGTCGCTTCGGCGTACGGCGATCCCGCGCCGGAGGCCGCCGACGCCGCGGCGGCGGCGGTGGAGCTCATTCACTGCGCGTCGCTGGTCCACGACGACCTCCCCTGCTTCGACGACGCGTCGATCCGGCGCGGCCGGCCGTCGGTCCACCGGGCCTTCGGCGAGCCGATCGCGGTGCTCGCCGGCGATCAGCTCATCGTGCTCGCCTTCGAGGCGCTCGCGCGCGGCGCCTTCCACGCGATGGCGAGCGGCGTGACCGACGCGCGCAGGGCGGTCCGGTTCTTCGAGGTGCTCGGGGGCGGCGTCGGGATGCCGCAGGGGATCATCGCCGGGCAGGCGTGGGAGTCGGAGGCGAAGGTCCCGCTCTCGGCCTACCGGCGCGCGAAGACAGGCGCGCTCTTCGAGGCGGCGGCGACCCTCGGCGCGCTCTCCGCAGGCCAGGACGGGGCCGCCTGGGGCGATCTCGGGCAGCGCATCGGCGAGGCGTACCAGGTCGCGGACGACGTGCTCGACCTGGTCGGGAAGCCGGAGGACATGGGCAAACCGGCGGGGCGCGACGGGGCGCTCGGGCGCCCGAACACGGCGCTGGAGCTCGGGCTCTCCGGCACGACCCGGCTGCTGCAGCGGCTCATCCAGGACGCGGTCGAGGCGGTGCCGCAGTGCCCGCGGGCGGACGACGTGCGGTCGTGGGCCGTCGAGCTGGGGGACAGGCTCCTCCGGGTCTGCAGGGGGCCTTCGGCGGCGCTTCCGACCGTGAGCTCCATGTAACGGCTCGGGCGGCCTGACGTGCGTCCGAGAGGGGCGGCCGTCGGGGGGGACTGGGGACGTCTGAGACTGATGATCGGGAGTGGAGCTGGGTTGTTTGCGGGCCGCAGGACGGAACGCGCGACGCCGACGTGAACCCTACGTGAACCCTACGTGAGGCAAATTCAGGGAGGGCCTTAATGCGCTGTCGCCTCGCGATAGTGAGGCTGCGCCCAGGCTCGACGAACGCGGTTTGGGGTGGCATCCTCGGCGGGCCTTTCCGCGTCTGCCGCGGGGAGCGTGGCTGTGGCGCGGTGTAAAGGCGCTGTGTCCTGCGTCCCGTGAAGCGAGGCGTGGGTCATAGTCCGCGAGCGGGGGGATTGTGGGATGAGGGCGATTCGGGAGCAACACGCCACGATCGTTTCTCGAAAGCTCGAGGCCGACAGTCCCGGGGGGATGCGCGAGGCGATCACCTCCGCCGAGCAGCTCGCGCGCGTCGCGCGCGGGCGCCTCCGCGACCGGGTGGTGGACGTCGGGAGCGCGGTGGGCACCGCCCTCCGGGGTGCGCCGAGGAGCGCGAGCTTCGTCCGGGCGGGCGCCGCCGTGCCGCTGCACGTGTCGCGGATGCTGCTCGATCGACACCAGGTCGCCGCCCACGCGCTCGCCCACCTCTACGCGGAGATCGAGGCCTGCCGCTCGCTCGCGAGCTGGGCCTGCGAGGCCGGCGGGGAGGCCAGGGCCGTCGCCGAGGCGCACGCAGGGGCGCTGCTCCTGTCGCTGCGCGGCGGCGTCGATCTCGGCGGCGGGGAGATCGCGCCGCTCGGCGAGCTCGAGCTCCGCGACGACGAGGTCGCCAAGGCGATCGGCCACCCGGCGGTCGCGGCGTGGGCGCGCGACGCGGGCTCCAGCGTCGCCGTCGCCTCGATCGCGCGCGCGGCCGCCGAGCACGGCATCCCCGCCAGCGCCGGCGCGGAGGACGAGCGCATCGGCTGGATCCGGCACAACATGCGCGACTTCGTCGAGCGCCTCGTCGAGCCGCTCGCCCCCGAGATCCACCGCCGCAACGGCCTCATCCCCGAGTCGATCGTCCGCCGCATGGGGCAGTTCGGGGTGTTCCGGCTCGCCACCGCCCCCGAGCACGGGGGCGACGGGCTCGGCGTGGCCGCCATGGCGACCGCCATCGAGGAGCTCGCGCGCGGCTCGCTCGGCTTCGGCGTGCTCACCATGACGGCCTCCATCGCGTCGGACCTGCTCGCCCGATCCGGCACGGACCTCCAGCGCCGGACCTGGCTGTCGCGCATCGCGAACGGCGAGGCGCGCTGCGCCCTCGCGTTCGCGGAGCCGGCGTACGGGTCGGACCTCGCGCGCGTCGTCACGCGCGCCGAGCGCCAGGCCGACGGCAGTTATCTCCTCATCGGAAAGAAGGCGTGGGTCACCGGCGCGTCCCGCGCCGACCTGGTGCTCACCCTCGCGAGGACCACGACGCCGGGAGGACAAGGGCAGCTGCCGCTCGGGCCGAGCCTCTTCGTCATCGCGAAGCGGCGCGGCGCGCCAGGCGCCGACTTCCCGGACGCCGGGATCGCCGGGACCGAGCTGCGGGCGCTCGGGCAGCGCGGCATGGGGCACTACGAGCTCCGGATCGAGGGGCTCCAGATCGGCCGCGAGGCCCTGCTCGGCGAGCGCGAGGGCGAGGGGATCGCCCAGATCCAGCGGGCGCTCGTGACCGGCCGCACCTACGCGGCCGCGTGCGGCGTGGGCGTGGCGCAGGCCGCGCTGGAGCTCGCGCTCGAGCGGGCGAAGACGCGCGTGCAGTTCGGGTCGCAGCTCATCTCCTTCCCGCGCGTGGCGCACCGGCTCGGAGGGCTCATCGCGCGCGTCGCCGCCGCGCGGCAGCTCACGCGCGCCGCGGCGCACGTGGCGGACACGGGGCAGCCGTGCGAGCTCACGTCGGCGATGGCGAAGCTCTTCTCCAGCCGCGTGGCCTGGGACGCGGCCGACGCCTGCATGCAGCTCCACGGGGCGAGCGGCTACGCGGAGAGCTCGACCGCGGCGAGGCTCCTGCTCGACGCCCGCAGCCTCTTCTTCCAGCTGGGCCCGCACGAGGTGCTCGCGCAGGGCATCGCGCGCGCCCTGCTCGAAGGGCCGCTGCCCTGAGGCGAGCTCCGCCGCGGCGCGCTGCTGCGCGGAGGCACGAGAGGAGGGGGTCGCGAACGGGCGGCCGGGCGCGTGAGCCAGCGAGCGAGCGCGTGCGCAGAGGCGTGGCGTGGTGTGCGCGGCGCGGAGGCGCGGCGCGCGTGCGCGCCGTCGTCAGCCGAGCGCGCCTGTGCCATGATCGCGCGGACCGATGGTCCGCGTCCGCTCTCCTCGCTACGGCCGCAAGCTCGACGATTTCACGGTCGGCGCGGTGTATGCCCACCCCTGGGACGTCACCGTGGACGAGGGGATGCTCGCGCTCTTCGCGGCCTCGTTCCAGGACGCGATCCCGACCTACGCCAGCCGCGTCGCGGCCCGGTCGGTGGGGCTCAGGGACAGGCCGGTGAGCCCGCTCTTGCTCCTCAACCTCGGGATCTCCTTCAGCGTGCACGACGTGAGCGAGCAGGCGATCGCGCACCTCGCCTACACCGACGTCCGGTTCCCGGCGGCCTGCTATCCGGGGGACACGCTGCGCGCGAGCTCGCTGGTCATCGGCAAGAAGCCGGTCTCGACGGGGGACAAGGGCGTCGTGCACGTCAGGACCCAGGTGGTGAACCAGGACGGGCTGCTCGTCTGCTCGTTCGAGCGCAAGGCGCTCGTTCCCCCTGGCCGCGTCGCGGAGCGCCCCGCGGACGCGCCGCACGCGGTCGCGCAGCCGGACGCGCAGCCGGCGCGCCTCCCGGAGGAGCTCGACGGCCCGCTGCCGCCGCCGGCGCGCCAGGGCGGCTTCGCCTGCGCGTGGGACGACTTCGAGGTCGGCGACGTGATCACCCACGAGGTCGGCAGGACCATCGGGGACAGCGAGCACATGCAGCTCGCGACCCTCCTGCGCAACTCCCACCCGCTGCACGTGGACGAGCAGTACTCCAGGTCGAGCTCCTTCGCGAAGACGCGGGTCGTCCACGGGGGGCTCGTGCTGTCCTGGGTGCTCGCGCTCTCGAGCCGCGACACGGCCGGGTGCGGCGTCTGGGACCTCGGCCTCGACGAGGGGGCGCACCCGAGCGGCGTGCTCGCGGGCGACACGCTGTTCGCCGCGTCGAAGGTGATCGCCAGGGAAGAGGCCAAGAGCGGCGCCGGGAGCGTCACCTTCCGGATCGTCGGCGTGAAGAACACGCCGCCGCGCGCCCTGATCGAGCAGGGCGCCGACCTGTTCACACCCGAGCTCGGCAAGGCCGAGGGCAGGGTGAAGGAAAAGGTCGTGGAGATCACGCGAACGCTGCTCCTGCGCCGGCGGAGCTAGTTCTGTGCGTCAGCAATCACTGGGCGGGATTGCTGACGGACAGAACCAGGCGGCCGCGAAGCGGACGCCGGGGTGCGGAGCGGGGCGGAGCCCCGAGGAAACCAGGCGCGCCCGAGGCGGGGGCCGCAGAATGAGGAGTCCCCGGCGGGCCGCCTGCGGCATACAATGGCCGGCCATGAGCACCGCTCTGCCCCAGCGAGGAACGGGACGGCCATGAGCACCGCTGGGAGCCGTGAGCTGGACGCGCTGCGCGCGCGCGTCGCCGAGCTGGAGCGGGAGCTGGCCCACGCTCGCGCGCCAGGTCGGAGCGCCGCTGCGCGAGGCCCGGACGCGCCGGCCAGAGACCCGGGCAGCGCGAGGGGCTCCGCCCTGGTCGAGGAGGCGCGGCGGCAGCTCGACGAGGGCGAGCAGGCGGCGCAGATGGGCAACTGGCTCTGGGAGCTCGGCCAGAGCAGCACCATCTGGTCGCGGCAGCTCTTCCGGATCCTGGGCCGCGATCCCGAGACGGATACGCCCTCGACGGAGACCTTTCTCGAGGCCGTCCATCCCGACGACCGGGAGCGGCTGCAAGCCGGCCTGCAGCTGGCGAACGAGACAGGAGAGGGGTCGGGCGCGATCGCGTTCCGCGTGCGCCACCGGGATGGAACGGTGCGGGAGTGCCTGCTGAGCAGCCTGCCCCTCGTCGAGGGGGCGGGGCCGCCGTCGCGCTTCTTCGGCGCGGTCGTCGACCTCACCGAGCGCCGCCGCGCCGAGCAGGAGCTCCGCCGCAGCGAGCGCATGCTGAAGGAGGCGCAGCGCATCGCCCACGTGGGCAGCTGGTCCTACGACATCGCGTCGCGGACGATCCGCTGGTCCGAGGAGCTCTACCACATCCTCGGCGTCGATCCCTCGGTGCGCCCGACGTTCGAGCTCTTCGCGGGCCTCATCCACCCCGAGGATCGCCACCGGGTCTTCGGCGGCGCGGAGACCGCGTCGCCGCTCGGCATCGCGAGCCCCGTCGAGTGCCGCGTCGTGCGCCCGTCCAGCGGGGAGCTGCGCCACGTGCAGATGGCGGCGCAGCTGGTCACGGACGACGCCGGGACGATCACCGGGCTGGTCGGCACGAGCCTCGACATCACCGAGCGCCGGCGCCTCGAGGAGCAGCTCCTGCACAGCCAGAAGCTCGAGGCGATCGGGCGCCTCGCCGGCGGGGTCGCGCACGACTTCAACAACATGCTCACCGCGATCTTCGGGCACAGGGAGCTCGCGGTGCGCAAGGTGCCGGCGGCGTCGCCCGTCGCCGAGCACCTCACGCAGATCGGCACCGCCGCGGAGCGGGCCGCGGCGCTCACGCGGCAGCTGCTCGCCTTTGCGCGCAAGCAGCTGATCCAGCCGAGCGTGGTCGACCCGAACGCGCTGATCTTCGGGGTCGAGCCGCTCCTCCGCCCGCTCGTGGGCGAGGACGTGGAGCTCGTCGTGCTGCCGGGGAGCCAGATCTGGCCCATCCACATCGATCGGGGGCAGTTCGAGCAGCTGCTCATGAACCTGGCCGTGAACGCGCGCGACGCGATGCCCGGCGGGGGCCGCCTGGTGATCGAGACGGCGAACAGGGCGCTCGGCGGGGACGACCGGGGGTGGGGGCCAGAGATCGAGCCCGGCGACTACGTGGAGCTCACGGTCACGGACACCGGGCAGGGCATCGACGACGCCGTCCAGAAGTACGTGTTCGAGCCGTTCTTCACGACCAAGGAGCCGGGCAAGGGGTCGGGACTCGGGCTCGCGACGTGCCACGGCATCGTGAAGCAGCACGGCGGCCACATCGGGTTCGCCAGCGCCCCCGGCCAGGGCACGCGCTTCACGATCTGCTTCCCGCGCGTGCGCGGCGTGCCCTGCGAGCAGCCTGTGAGGGCGACCGCGGCCGCCGTCGGGGGCGTGGAGACCGTGCTCGTCGTGGAGGACGAGGCGCAGGTGCGCGAGCTCTGCGTCGCCGCGCTGCGCTCCTTCGGCTACTCGGTCCTCGCGGCGCGGAGCGGCAAGGAGGCGATCGCGCTCGCGACCGCCTATCCAGGCCCGATCCACCTGCTCGTGAGCGACGTGGTCCTGCCGGACGCGCGCGGCCCCGCGCTCTCGGCGATGCTCGCCCGCGCGCGCGCCCCGCTGCCCGTGCTCTACGCCTCGGGCTACACGGAGGACGCCCTCCTCCAGACCGATCTGCTCGACGGGGTCGCCCACTTCCTCGCCAAGCCGTACACGCCGACGCAGCTCGCGAAGGCGGTGCGCGCCGTGCTCGACGCGTCCGCGCAGGCGCGACGGGCGAAGGGCTCCGGCGACGCCCCGCCGCCGGCTCCGACCGCCGAGCGCCTGCAGTGAGCGCGCTCGTGCGCCGCGGGAGGCGGGCTCGCGGCGCGTTCGCGCGCGATCGTCGGCGTGTGTGCGCCCGTGCGCGGCGGCCCGCAGCGCGCCACGCTGGCCCCCACCGCCCGGGTGCATCTATCCTGGACGGGCGGCTTTGGCGATGAAGATCCGGGGGTCGGCGCTCATGCACACGAGGACCTACCTGCAGACGCGGTGGGGGAGCCAGGCCATGTCCGCCCTCGACGCCAAGCTGCCCGCCGCTGCGCGGGCGGTCTTCACGGCGCCCGATCTCGCGGCGCACAGCTGGTATCCCATCTCGGTCTGGAACGCGATCGCGGATGAGATCTCGCGGTGGCCCAACCGGTCCGGCGTCATTCGCGATCTCGCGGCCTACGTGGCCGAGCAGGACCTGACGCTCGCGCACAAGGTGCTGCTCAAGCTCGGCACGCCCGCGCTCGTCATGCGGCAGGCCGGCGTGATGTGGGGCATGTACTTCAACGGCGGCCGGCTCGCGCCCCTCGCCGAGGGAGAGCGGTTCTTCCGGCTGATACTTTACCTGGGGGTCGACCCGCAGTCCGACCCGGGGCGCCAGATCTGCAGAGACGCGGTGCCGGCGTGGCAGGAGAACGCGCTCCGGCTCTCGGGCGCGCGAGGCGGCCAGAGCCTCCACACGAAGTGCCGGTTCGAGGGACACCCCACGTGCGAGTACGAGGTGCGCTGGCTCCGCTGAGCGGCGGTCACCCGCGTCGGATACGGGCCCATCTCGACGTTTTCGGTGCTCAGCGTACAAGAGTACGCTTGCGCGCCGAAAACGCCGATCTGGGCCCGTCTCCTGTGCGGGTGACCGCCGCTCTGAAGCGGAGCGTGTCACCTCGACGTTTTCGGTGCTCAGCGCACCGGAGTGCGCTTCCGCGCCGAAAACGCCGATCTGGGCCCGTCTCCTGTGCGGGTGACCGCTGCTCTGAAGCGGGGCGCGTCACCACTTGGTGCAGAAGGCGAACAGGTTCACCTGCGCCTCTTCCGCGAGCACCTCCACGGGGGTGCTCCCGAACTTCGACCGGGCGAATAGCGTCCTGAGATCCTCGGTGCTGCGGTGGATCAGCTCCCACTCGAGGACGTGGTCCATGAACGCCTTGCTCGGGTTGTTCACCCCGAAATTGCCCACGACCGCGACGCCCCCGGGCAGGAGCTTGTCGTGCATGCAATTGAGGAGGCTCACGACCAGGTCGTCGCGGAGATAGTCCGTGAGCCCGATGCTGTAGATCATGTGCTGGGGCTTGAGCACCGTCCTGCCGCGGCCGTGGGCCAGCCGCACCACGTTGTCCTGCGCGAAGCTGAAGCGGTCCATGACGCCGAGCTGGTCGGCGATGCCGGCGGCGTAGGCGAGGGCCTGGTTGTCGATATCGATGCACGTCGCCTTGATGTCGGGCAGCTCGCCCCCCTCCGCGAAGAGGTCGAACAGCTCCCGGGCAGGGCCGCTCGCGAGGCTGGTGATGTGGACCGGGCCGGACGCGTGCCCGCTGCAGGCGTCCCGGATCGCGCGGCTCAGCACGCCTCTCCGGTTCTTGACGGCGCGGCAGGCGTCGATGGCGAGCCCCCACTGGTCGATGAAGCGGCCGAGGCGACCGTCGCCCGCGGGCTCGTCGTTGTACATCATCTCGATGGTGTAGAAGTCGCCCGCGTAGCCGCGCGGCTTCGTGTAGCACCGGTCGACGGTGCGGCTCAGCATGAAGAGCGAGAACGTCTCGCGGAAGACATAGGCGCCGATGCCCTTCTCGAGGTGGCGCTCGCGCTCGATGTGCTCGCGCAGCGCGGACACGATCGTCTGGCACGCGGCGCTCACCTTCTCCTGGATCTCCGCCTCGGGCTGCTTGGCCTCCTTCACCATCCTGTCGGCGATCATCATCTCGAACTTGAACTGTTCGACCGTGTCGATGAGCTTCGGAGGGATGTTGTTGGTGCCGGCCTGGCCCGTCCTCGCGGCGTGAAAGCGGTTGACCTGCGGCACGTCCTCGACGAGGAGCGGCGGGAGCATCGCGGTGTTCTCGCGGAGGCGCTGGGCGAGCATGATCGCGAGCGACTGGTAGAAGCGCGCCGCGAGCCCGGGGACGGAGGCGAGGAGCGAGTGCACATACGGGCCCTCGATGACGTCGAGCGTGCACTCCTCGCGGGCGACGACGGAGGCGCTCGCGGCGGCGCTCTCGAGGAACGACATCTCGCCGAAGATGGCGCCGGGGCCGAGCTGGCGGAGGGCCACGCCGCGCCCGAGGTGGGCGACCTCGACCCCGACAAGGCCGCTGCGCACGATGAAGATGCCCTGCCTTCGCGAGCCCTCCTCAAGGATCTGTTCGCCCGGTCGGTAGGTGACGCAGCTCGACTTCTCCAGCAGCAGCCGCTCGTCGTCCTGGGTCAAGAACTCGAAACCTGTCGTCATGATGCCTCCCGAGCGCCGCGGGCGCCCCGGACTCGCAGAGGAACGGATCTCTCCCCCCCGCCGCGGCGACAGAGGCGTCCACGCGTGCGCCCCTTCTACCACGACGCATCGCGCCTCCGCTGAGGCATGGCGGTCCGCCCGCTGGCTCGGCGCCGATCGCGCCGCGGTTGCCGCGGGGCGCCTCGTTGACCGCGCCGCGGTCGCCGCAGCGCGCCTCGTCGATCACGCGCCGCGCTCGCGCCGAACGCACGTCGCGTGGTCCTTCACCGGGTCACCGCGGGGCGCAGGCCGCGACGCCGCCGTCCTCGGCGAGCACCAGCACACAGGTGCGGAGCACATCCATGCCGGCAAATCCGTCCGACGGACAGGTCGCCCGCCGCTCGCCGGGCAGAAGATCGATATCCGCGGCGGCGTCGAACCCCGCCATCCGGAGGCGAGCGCCCGAAAGGACGGGAACGGTGTGCCTGCCTGAGGCGGCGTAGGCGCTCCTGGCGCCGGTCGCCCGGCGCGACAGCCGCTTCCCCGCGGGGGAGACGGCGAAGAGCGAGCTCTGCGACGCCCCCGAGTCGATCTTCAGCGTGACGTCGATCCCCTCGACGCTCGCCTTGGCGGTGAGCTCGCTGCCCTGGTTCGGGCCGCCGCAGCGGGCGAGCTCCACGATGGCGGCCTCGCCGAACCGTGCCCGGAGCGTGCGTGCGGCCTCGTCGCGCGGAGCTTCGGTCATCCGGCCCTCGCGCAGGTCGAGCACGACGGCGCGGCCCGGCCCCGCCAGCTCCTGAGGCGCGACGATGCCGCCGATGCCGATGCGCTGCAGGACGTCGGGCATGCGGACGACGAGCAGCGCGGAGACCTCGACCCGGCCCCACCCGGAGAGCGCGAAGCTCGCGTCCTCGAGGCGGGACACCGCGAGGGGCCTGCCCGCGTGGTCGACGGCGACGTCGCCTGCGGTCGAGAGGGGCAGCGCGAGCTCGTCGGCGAGCCAGCGGGCGAGGACGTGGTGGGAGGCGCCGGTGTCGACGATCAGCACGGCCGGCTGGCCCGCCACGACGGCGTCGATGAGCGGCGAGGGGAACGCGCGATCGTTGAGGTGGTACTGGAGGCTGGCCCGGCGCTCGGGGCCCGCCGCCGGCGCCGCCGGGCCCGCGCCCGCCGCCGGGGGGCCCGCGGGCGAGGACGCGTCGCCGGCGCCGGTCGACGCCGCGCTGCGCGGCGAGGCCGGCGCGGCGCGGACCGCGGCGGGCTCGGCGCAGCCGGCCACCGCGAGCGCGCCGGCCGCGGCGGCGGCCGAGAGCGCGGCGAGGAGCTGCCTGCGAGCGCGCGGCACGAGCATCCGCTACTCGACGCAGCAGAGCGTCGACTGCCCCGTGGGATCCAGCGAGCCGCTGAGGTTCGTGCGCGCGGTGCAGGTGGAGCTGGTCGGCGTGCCGACGAGGTGAGCCGGGGGCGAGTAGGCGTACCCGCAGTACCGCCCGCCCTGCGAGATCTGGGCGTGATCGAAGCAGCTGTAGTCGTTGCCGAGCTCGACGCGCACGTAGTTGCAGTCGCCGCCGCTCGCGGTGCACGAGCACGACGAGCACGTCCGGGTGTCGTTGTACCCCCGGAACCAGTCGCTCTCGCGCCGCGCATAGCCGCTGCAGGTGGCGCTGCCGGACACGAGCGCGCATTGCGTCGCCGGCGAGGCCTGCCTCGGGACGCAGGCCTCGCCGGCGCCGCAGCCCACGCCGGCGCTCGCGTGGCAGAACTTCCTGGACTCGGACCACGTCGCCGGCGCGGGGATCGCCGTGCCGGTCGCGGTGCAGCTCTGGATCACGTCGAAGAGGCCCACGCGCACGCCGCCCCAGTCGACGAACCCGTTGTTGATCGGCTTCGCGTCGCACGTGAACCCGACCCGCTTCGCGAGCGTGCCGCGCGTCCCGCCCTCGTCGGCCTCGCACTGCGACTCGTCGGCGTAGAGGTGGAGATCCGCCGCGCAGTCGGTGGGGTTCGGCGTGCAGCCGCAGCCCTCGCAGCCGCTGCCGGAGAGGCCGCGGAAGAGGAGCGTCTCCTTCGCGGTGAACCCGTCAGGGCACGGCTCGGTCGCGTCCACAACGACGCCAAGCTCGAAGTTCGTGGGTGCCGTCAGGCAGACCGCGCCCTCCGCGCAGTCCGAGTCCGCGCAGTCGACGGCGTCGTCGCAGTCGTCGTCGCCGCCATTGAAGCAATCCTCGACCTGCGTGCAGCCGGTCGTCGCGCTCGTGCCGGCGCTCGCGCTCGTGCCGGCGCTCGCGCTCGTGCCGGCGCTCGCGCTGGAATGTTCGGTCGTCCCGGCGCCATCACCGCCGCCCGACCCGCCCGCGCCAGCGAAGTTGCGCTCCTGGACGCTGCAGGCCGAGAGGCTGACGAGCGCTGCTATCGCAGGCCCGCGAAAGTTCGTCATGCCGCCAGGATAGCCGCCCTTGCAGGCGAGGTGCAGCGTCATGTCCCGGAGGCGCGGCGCTCGCCGCGAGGGGGCGTGATGGGCGAGGTGCCCTGTGACGCCGGGAGGAGAGGCCGTCACGGAACCGTGGAGCGCTGGAGGCGGCGCTCCACCTCGGCGCGCGTCGGATACGAGGTCTGACACCCCTCGCGCTCGACCGACATGCCCGCCGCCGCGATCGCGAACCGGAGTGTGGCCTCGATCGCTATCCCGGACGCGAGCCCCCCGGCGAGCACGCCCGTGAGGGCGTCCCCGGCGCCCGTCGTGTCGACAGCGCGGGCCGGCAGGGCGGGGAACTCCTCGCCCGACGGCAGCAGCACCGCGCCGCGCGCGCCGCGCGTGAGCACCACGCGCTCCGGGAGGCGGCCGCGCAGCGCCTCGTGCTCGAGCTCGTTGACCACGGCGAGATCGAACCGGCCGACGAGCTCGGGATCGATGGCGTTGACGGGCGACGGATTGCAGATCGACAGCGCGCCATCGGCCCGCGCTGCCGCGAGCACGCCGTCGATCGCCGCGGCCGGGATCTCGCCCTGGCAGAGCCAGACCGAGGCCCCGCACGGCGAGGGCGGCGTGACGAGCGCGTTGGCGCCGGGGATCGCGAGGATCTGGTTCTCTCCGGCCTCGTCGACGCAGATCAGGGCCACGCCCGTCGTCGCGCCGCGGTGGACCGCCACGGCGGAGAGCTCCACCCCGTCGGCGGCGAGCGCGGCCGCGCAGAGCTCGCCGTGCGCGTCGTCGCCGCGCGCGCCCGCGAGCCGCACGCGCGCGCCGGAGCGCGCCGCCGCGACCGCCTGGTTCGCGCCCTTGCCGCCCGGCGCGACGAGGAAGCGGCGGCCCAGCACCGACTCGCCGGGGCGCGGCAGCCGCGGGCCGTAGCCGATGAGATCGGCGGTGATCGAGCCGCAGATCGCGAGCAATCCCATCACCGCCGCATACCACGAACGAGGCGGCGCCGGCCGGGTCCCCCGAGCGCACGGCGCCGGCTGGAAGGAGTGTTGTCGACAGAGGGCACGGACGAGCCCCGGAGGCGACTGGCCAACGGGGCTCGTCAGGTGCGTTCCGATCGATCCGTCCGTCCGCCCACGCCGCGCGCGTCAGTCGGCGTTCACGGCCACGGCGTCGGTCTTGCCATTGGCGAGCGCGCCGGCGCGGCGGATGATGCCGATGAACTCCTGCTGATCGCCCTTGCTGGACGCGGCGGCCCTCGCGATCTTCTCGATGTCGGCGAGCCTCCAGGAGCGCGCGTGCGGGCTGTGGCGCAGGACCTCCGCGAACCCTGCCACCGCGGACGCGAACCGGAGGTCGGCCGGCGCCGCGTCGAAGGTGGGGGCGATGGCGCCCGGGGCCATCTTGACCAGCGTCTCCTCGGCCGTGTTCGAGCCGAGCGGCGCCTTGTGGCGGAGGCGCACGACGACCGGCGCCGCGCCCTCGCCCTTCGGCGCGGAGGCCTTGAGCTCGACGTCGTAGATGGCCGTCACGCTGTGCCCTGCGCCGATCTCGCCGGCGTCCACCTTGTCGTTCCGGAAGTCCCGGTCGGCCACGTCGCGGTTCTCGTAGCCGATGAGCCGGTAGCTCTTGACGAAGCTCGGGTCGAACTCGACCTGGATCTTCACGTCGCGGGCGATGACCTGGAGCATCCCGCCGACCTGCTCGGAGAAGACCCGCCGCGCCTGCGCCTCGCTGTCGATATAGGCGTAGTTGCCGTCGCCCTGGTTGGCGAGCTGCTCCATCATGAGATCCTTGTAGTTGCCCTGGCCGAAGCCGACGGTGGACAGCGTGATCCCCTTGTCCCTCGCGCGCTTGATGGTCTTCAGGATCTCGTCGTGGGAGGTCGGGCCGACGTTCGCGTCTCCGTCGGAGAGCACGATGACGCGGTTGACGTGCCCCTTCACGAGCGTCCGCTCGGCCAGGCTGTACGCGAGATCGATGCCGCTCGACATGGCGGTGGAGCCGCCCGCGGTGAGGTCGGCGAGGGCCGCGAGGATCTTCCCCTTGCTCTCGATGCCGGTCGGCGCGAGCACCTCTCGCACGCTGCCCGCATAGGTGCAGAGCGCGACGGTGTCCCCCGGCTTGAGGGTGTCGGTGAGCATCTTCAGGCTCTTCTTCGCGAGCTCGATCTTGTCCGGCGACTGCATCGAACCGCTGGTGTCGACGAGGTACACGAGGTGCACCGGGGTCCGCTCCTTGACCGGCACGCGCTTGCCCTGGACCGCCACGCGCACGAGGTGGTGGCCCGACGTGAACGGCGAGGGCGCGGCCGCGAGGTGCACGGCGAACGGGCCTGTTGCGGGCGACGCGTAGCCGTAATCGAAGTAATTGAGGAACTCCTCGGCGCGCACGGCCTGATACGGGGGCAGCGCGCCATCCATGATCTTGCGGCGCGCGATGGCGTAAGAGGCCGTGTCCACGTCGATCGCGAACGTCGAGAGCCGGTCCTTCGCGGGGTCCTCGACCGGGTTGACGCCGTAGTCCCGGTACGTCTCGCTGCCCTGGGGCTCGGGCGCGGTGACGGCGACGGCCGGGGGCGGGGGCGCGGGGCGCGCCACGGCGGTCGCCGCCGGGGTGGGCGCCTTCTTGGGCGCGGGCGCGCCGCCCGTCACGCGGACGCGCGCGTCCGCCCCGGGCGCGGCGCCCGCCTTGGTCGCCCGTGACTGCGCGGGCCCCGGCGAGGCCGGCGAGGGCGCCACAGGGGCGGCCGCCACGGGCAGGGCCGGCGGCGGCGCGGCCTCCGCGGGCGCGGCGTCACGGTCGACCGCGTCGCTCGCCGCGGCCTCCTCGCGCTTGGCAGTGGACGTGCGGCCCTCGTCTTGCGGCGCGTCGAACTCCGGCTGCATGGCCTGCCCGGCGGGGGCCTCGGTCGACGCGGCCGATGCGGTCGCCGCCGTGGGGGCAGGCGTGGAGCCACCGCAGCCGATGAGCAGCGCGGTGACGAGGGCGGGGGCGACGAGATCGAGGGGCCGGGTGCGCATGAGGTGTCCTCCTTGAAGGGGATCGCGAGGGCGGATCCCTGCTGTACGTTCTCGTGGGTCGGCCATCGCCGATCGCCACACACAGGTCCTTGCGGGGGCCGCACGCGCGGCTGCCCCATGGTGCATTTTCCACGGGCGAGACGGGCCCTTCGCCGCTTTTGCTGTGTGAACGCCGCGTGTCGCCGGTCGTCCGGCGAGCCGACGAAGGGGCTCTCGCGGCCGGGGCCCGCTGTGGCGGGGCTCGGCGCGTCCGAGTGCCAAAGAAACGCGGTCGTCTCGGCCGGCTTACACCCGAAATCGACGGGAGCTCGGGTCGGGTCCTCCGCCCGCCTCCCTCTCGATCTATCCTCAGGGGTCCGTGATGAGCGAAACGAGCCGCGAGCGCTTCCAGTCCACCCTGTGCCGCGCCAGGAAGATCGCCGTCCTGACCGGCGCAGGCGTCTCGGCGGAGTCGGGTATCCCCACGTTCCGCGGCGCTGGGGGGCTGTGGCGGCGTTACGAGGCGACGAGCCTCGCCTCGCCCGAGGCGTGGCGGCGCGATCCGGGCCTCGTCTGGGAGTTCTACAATCACCGCCGGGAGCGCGCCCTCGGCTGCGCCCCGAACCCGGGTCATCACGCGCTGGCGCAGCTGGAGGCGCGGTGGCGGGAGGCCGGCAGGGTCTTCACCCTGATCACCCAGAACATCGACGGCCTGCACGAGCAGGCGGGCTCCCGGAGCCCGGTGCGCCTCCACGGCTCGCTGTGGCAGGTGCGCTGTCTCTCGTGCGGGAGCGTGACCGAGAACCGCGACGTGCCCATCACGCCCGCCTTCGCGGGCAGCGGCTCCCCCGATCCGGAAGCCCCCGCCCGCCGCTTCACGGCGGCGGAGCTGCCGCGCTGCGGCTGCGGCGGCGTCCTTCGCCCGCACGTGGTCTGGTTCGGCGAGGCCCTCCAGGAGAGCGATCTCGCCGCGGCGGCCGCCGGCGTCGAGGGCTGCGATCTCCTGCTCGTCGTCGGTACGTCGGCCGTGGTGTATCCCGCCGCCGGTTTCGTCCCCATGGCCAAGCGCCACGGCGCCCTCATCGCCGAGGTCAACGTCGAGCCGAGCGCGATCTCCGGCCTCTGCGATGTCGTGTTCACCGGCGGCTCCGGCGCGATCCTGCCCTCCCTGCTCGACGTCACGCCGGCGTGAGCGCCGCGGCCTGACGGGCGCGGCGCGCCGGCGGCGTCAGCACGGCGAGGCGAGCCGGCGGCGTCAGCGCGACGCGCGGTCGCGCCGCAGCGGGCGCGCGGTGCACGCATCGCGCGGCGCGGCGCGTGCTTCTGCCGCGGTCATGGAGCAGGTCAACCGTGGGATCTCAGGGCTAACGTGGGCGGCAATCACGCTCGTCGTGATCGGCGCCGTCAACTGGGGGTTCGTCGGGCTGTTCGAGTTCGACGTGGTCGCCGCGCTCTTCGGCAGGCTCAGCGCGCTCAGCCGCATCATCTACGTGCTCGTCGGGATCGCTGGGCTCTATCTGCTCTACGCTGCGGTCCAGCTCGGAAAGCGCGCTCGGGTCACCACGATGCCCTGAGGGCGATGCGCCCGTGCACCCCAGGCGCTCACGCGCCCGGGCTGGCCTGGCCGCCGAAGCCGCGCGGACGGGCGGCGGTCGCGCGCGCTTCGATGAACCGCGACACCGCGTCGACGAACGCCTCGGGGTTCTCCACCTGCGGCATGTGCCCTGTCGCCGGGATGAAGGTGAGCTGCGACCCCGGCAGCGAAGCGTGAAGCTTCTTCGCGTCGTCCGCGCTGTTGCCGAGGAGCTGGTCCGCCTCGCCCCAGACGAGGAGCGGATTCAGGCTGAGCGGGGCCCTGGGACCTCCGTGGATGGCGGCGTCGAGCACCGCCTCCAGCTGAGGTGGATTGGCGCTCTCCAGGACGTCCCGCAGGGCAGCCGGGGCGCGGCCGGGATCGGCGTAGGCGCGGCTCAGGACCCGCGGGCCATAGGTCTGCTTCCGCATCAACGCGCGCAGCATCCGGCGGGGCAGCGGCCGCGCTCCGAGCCAGCCGACGAGGCGCGGCAGCGGGGGGATGGGAACGCCGTTGACGAACACGAGCCCTCGGCAGCGGGCCGCGAACAGGCTAGCGAAGCTCGATACGACCGAGACGCCGAAGGAGTTGCCGATGCACCACGCGCTGGAGATACCCAGCTCGTCCAGGAGCCGCTCCAGCCAGCGCGCATAGGCGTCCAGGGCGCCGAGCCCCGGGGCGTCCGTGCGCCCGATGCCGGGCAGATCGGGCGCGATCACCTGGAAACGCTCCGCCAATCGCTCCCAGACAGGCGCCCAGTGCAGAGGCGCCCCGCCCCAGGCGCCGTGCACCAGCAGCAGCGGCTCGCCCTGCCCGCCCACGTGGACGCTGGCAGGGCGGCCGTCGATCGCGATCTCCTTCACCGAAACCGTGCTCATGCCCCTCTCCTGTGCGGAATCATCGCGGGGCCCATCCTGCCCCCGGCTGCCGGGGGCCCGCAACAGGAACGCACGCCGGCGCGCGCCCCCGTCCCTCCCTCTTGCGTGTGCGGGCGCTGGCCGGGCGCGCGGCGCCTCTCGGCCCTTCGCGCTTGCCTCACGGGCAGCCGATCGCGGTATCGTCCCCGCCGTGTCCCCCGCTCAGAAGCTCCGCGATCTGCTCGCCTCGCCCGGCCTCCTCGTCATGCCTTGCTGCTTCGACGCGCTGTCGGCGCGGCTGATCGAGCAGGCCGGCTTCTCGCTCTCGTTCATGAGCGGCTTCGCGGTCTCCGCCGCGCGCCTCGGCGCGCCCGACACGGGGCTCATCTCGTATGGTGAGATGGTCGATCAGGCGCGGGCGATCTCCGGCGCCGTGTCGATTCCGGTGCTCGGCGACGGCGACACGGGCTACGGCAATGCGATGAACGTGAAGCGCACGGTGCGCGGTTATGCGCAGGCCGGGCTGGCCTGCGTCATGATCGAGGACCAGGTCGCTCCCAAGCGCTGCGGCCACACGCGCGGCAAGCAGGTCGTGCCCCGCGACGAGGCGTTCACCCGCGTCCAGGCCGCCGTGGACGCGCGCGACGAGGGCGCCGGCGTGCTCATCATGGCCCGCACCGACGCCCGCCAGACGCACGGCTTCGACGAGGCGCTGGCCCGCGCGCGGGCGTTCGCCGACCTCGGGGCAGACATCGTGTTTCTGGAGGCGCCCGAGAGCGTGGAGGAGATGCGAACGTTCTGCCGCGAGGTGCGCAAGCCGACGATGGCCAACATGGTGGATCACGGTAGGACACCGGTGCTGCCGCCGGCCGAGCTCGGGGCGATCGGCTACAAGATCGCGGCCTATCCGCTCACCCTGCTCTCGGTCGCCGCCGCCGCCATGCGCGAGGCGCTCGCGGCCCTGCGCGCCGGCCGGCACCCCGACCCGCGGATGAGCTTCGCGGCGCTCCAGGAGATCGTCGGGTTCCCCGAGTACTACGCTGAAGAAGCGCGCTATGCGCAGCCGCCAAGGAAGGGGTGAGTCGAGCACCATGACCACGATGTCCTCTGCCGCCCCCGCGTCGCTCCTCGACGCGGCGCGGAGCCTCGTCCCGCTCGTCCAGGAGCACGCCCAGCGGGGAGAGCGCGAGCGCCGTTTGCCCGATCCGGTCGCGAGGGCGCTCCGGGAGTCGGGCATCTTCCGCATGTGTCGTCCGCGCGCGCTGGGCGGGCTCGAGGCCGACCCCCTCACGGCGCTGCAGGTCATCGAGGAGCTCTCGCGCGCCGACGGCGCGGCAGGGTGGTGCGCCATGATCTGCGGCACGACCGGCGCGTTCGAGGCGTACATCCCGGCGGAGGGGGGCAAAGAGATGCATGCGAGCCCGGATGTCGTGACCGCCGGCGTCTTCGCGCCGAGCGGGCGCGCCGTCGAGGTCGAGGGAGGATATCGGGTCGCCGGGAGGTGGGCGATGGCGAGCGCCTGTCATCATTGCGACTGGCTGGGCGGCACCGCGGTGGTCTTTGACGGGATGGCCCCGCGCATGCTGCCCGGGGGCGTCCCCGAGGCCGTCGTGCCGATGTTCCGCGCCTCGGAGTGCGAGATCCTGGATACGTGGAGCGTCTCCGGCCTTGCCGGCACCGGGAGCCACGATTTCGCGGTCGTCGACGTCTTCGTGCCGAGCAGCCGGTGCATCCGGCTCCCGATGACGTCTCCGACCCATCCAGGGCCTCTCTTCGTGTTCCCGCTCTTCGGCTTCCTCGCGAGCGCGGTCGCGACGACCGCGCTCGGGATGGCGCGCGCGGCCATTGATGAGCTGGTCCGGCTCGCGGCGACCAAGCGGCCGAGCGGCATGACGACGTCGCTCGCGACGCGGCCCTCGACGGCGCTCGCCGTGGCCGAGGCCGAGGCCACGCTGGGCGCGGCCAGGGCCTACCTCTTCGAGGCCGTCGGCGCCGTCTGGGACGTCGCGGTCTCTGGCAGGCCGATCTCGCTGCGGGAGCGGGCGCGCGTCCGGCTCGCCGCGACGAACGCCGCCCTCGGCGCGGCGCGCGCCGTCGATCTGGCCTTCACGGCGGGCGGCGCCACGGCGCTCTACGCGGAGAGCCCTCTTCAGCGCAGCTTCCGCGACGTTCACGCCGTCACGCAGCACGCCCTCGTCGCCCCGCACACGCGCGAGGTCCAGGGCCGTGTGCTCCTCGGGCTGGACACCGAGCTGCCGATGTTCTGAGGGGCCGTCCGCGAGAGGAGACGCGGATGAGCCCGTAGCGCACGAAGATGCGCCCCGCTCTCATCCCAGGGGCAGATCCACCCACCGCTCGAATCCAGGCCGGCGCTTGATGCGGCCGTACCACGCGTCGACGTGCTCCAGCGCGGGCCGCTCGGTCTTCAGGTTGTACCACCGCTGCGCCGCGACCCCGAGGGGGATATCGGCGAACGTGAAGTACTCTCCCGCGGCCCACGGGTGCCGTGACAGCTGCCTGTCGAGGATCCCCAGCGCGGCGAGCGCCGACCTGCGGGCGGCGTCGATCGCGCCCTGATCGCGGCGCTCTTCCGGCGTGCGCACGAGCTGCACGAGGAGCGTCCGGATCGGGGGCCACAGGGTCCCGAACTGCCAGTCGGTCCAGGCGTCGGCGCGCGCCCTGTCGGCGAGATCGCTCGGCTGGAGCGGCGGCGACCCGTAGCGCGAGAACAGATAACGCACGATCGCGTGCGACTCCCAGAGCACCAGCGGGCCGTCCTCGAGCGTCGGAACCAGCCCGTTCGGGTTGAGGGTGAGATAGTCGGCGTCCTTGACGCGACCGAACGGTCCGCCGGCGTCGATGCGCTCGAAATCGAGCCTGAGCTCGTCGAGCGCCCAGAGGACCTTTTGCACGTTCGAAGAATTCTTGTGACCCCAGAGTCTCAACATGATGTCCCTTGTCCCTCGGCGCCGCTCAGGCGGCCGTCGTCGCCGCCGGCTTCACGAACTTCGCGAAGCGCTCCACATAGAACTCGACCGGATTCTGGATGGCCCTGGCCGCGGGGCGCGCCTGCACGGCCTCGATCCACGCCCGGAGCCGCGTGAGCTCCGCGGGGATGGAGAAGTCGCGGAGGCGGCCGACCGCCGGCAGCCGCTCGAACCATGGATAGAAGGAGAGATCGACGAGGCTGACCTCGGCGCCGAGCCAGTAGGGCCCCTGGCCCGACGACCTCGCCAGCGCCTCTTGCTCGATGAACGCGAGCACCTCGCCGAGCGCCTTGCGCCCCTCCGCCTCCTGGTTCCGGGTCTCGGCCCTGAGCAGCTGGGTGAACGCCGGCACGAGGCGCGTGTTCGCGTAATCGATCCAGATCCTCGCCAGGGCGCGCCTGCCCGGCTCCCTGGGCAGGAGCCGTGGCTCGGGGAAGACCTCCTCGAGGTACTCGTTGATGATCGCCGACTCCCAGATACGGTGGCCCTCGTGCTCGATCGCCGGGACCTTGCCGTAGAGCGAGGCGTCGACGAACGCCCGCGGCTTGTTCTGCAGATCGACCTCGGTCAGCTCGAAGTCGATCGCCTTCTCCTGCAAAACGAGCCGGGTGCGGTGGGCGAAGGGGCACGCCTTCGCGCTGTAGAGTCGCAGCTTCGTCATCCTGTTCTCCTTGACGGCGTGCGCCACGCGAAGAGCTCTCCTGCTCTCAGGCAGAGGGGGCGCTCCGCTAACGGGCCGTCGTCGTGGCAGGGAGCAGGGAGCGTGCCAGGGCTCTATTGCAGGAACGGATCACAATCGTTCGCGCTGGCCGCGCGCTTGCTGCGACGGGAGCAGGGATTGCTTGTGATGTGCTGCTGAGGCAGCAATGAATCCGGCGTGGGGCGAGGGAAGGCCTCTGCTGATGGATGGTCGACCCCTGTCGAGTACCCGGGAGACGTCGCGTCCGCCGGGATGAGGCGCGCTCAGATCTTCATCCTTCCTCCTCGTGTCATGGTTCGCAGCCCGCGCCACCTCAGCCAATGGCACCTCTGCTCGAGCGGTCATCCGTCGTCCACGCGCGGGCGTGGACGTGGACCTCCTCCCGGTGTGCCGGGAGGGCGCGCTGATGTTTTCCGCCTTACTCTTCTATGACGGACAATAGTCTGCTATGACGGACATGTCAAGACGCTCCGCGGTAGCGTCGATGTCCTCGGCAAGAGGTGTGTGGACCGGTGTGCAACGGCGATGATCGCTGCGGAGGCTGGGATTGACCGGATGTGCGAGGGCTGTCTTCGTTGTAAGGTGCGTGCCGTGACGCCTGCTCGCCTCGACGCCCGAGCACTCCATGGCTCGCATGGTTCGGGACGTGACCGTCGCGTGGGCCGATGGCCTTGGCAAGACAGCGTCCTCGTCGTCAAGCGCATGACGGCGACAGGCATGGAGCGACGCGATGACAGGTGAACGCCCGCCGGACCGCATCCTGACCGCTCGGCTGACGCTGCGAGCATGGCGGCCCGAGGATGCGCCTTTGATCAGGGAGGCGATCGACACAAGCCTTGCTCACCTGCGGCCCTGGATGCCGTGGGCCGTGCACGAGCCTTCCTCCATGGAGGCGACCACCGCGCTCCTCGAGAAGTTCCGGGACGACTTCACGGAAGGACGCGACTTTCATTATGGCATCTTCACGCGCGACGAGCGCGCCGTGCTCGGGGGTACGGGGCTCCACCCGCGGATCGGCCCGGGCGCGATCGAGATCGGCTACTGGCTCCGGGCGACGGCGACGCGCTGCGGTTACGCGACCGAGGCGGTGGCAGGCTTGACCCGGGTCGCGCTCGAGGAGCTCGGCGTGAGCCGCGTCGAGATCCGCTGCGATCCGCGGAACACCGCGAGCGCCGCCGTGCCCCGGCGGCTCGGGTACCGGCATGTGACGACGCTCGAGGCGAACGCCCTGACGCCCGCGGGCGAGCCTCGCGACACGATGGTGTGGGCGCAGACGGCCGCGGAGCTCCCAGGATCGCGCCGGGGAGGCCGGAGCTCGTGAGTCCATCACCCTCCGCCAGCGCGCCGGGAGCGCCGTCGGATTCGGATGTTCGGATCGAGGCGCGGCCGACGCGCTGATAGCGTGGCGGACGCCGCGGTCACTCGAGCTCGAGCGTCATCTCGATCATCGTGCGACGGAAGCCGAACCGCTCGAACAGGCGCTGCGCGGCGGCGTTCTGGGTCGCGGTGTGGAGCACGACGCGCGGCGCGCCCAGGGCCCGGAGGCGCGCGATGACGGCCTCCAGGAGGATAGCGCCCGCGCCCAGCCGGCGCGCGGGCTCGGCGACATAGATGTCGTGGAGGGCGCCGCAGGCGTCGAGGAGGCTGTTCCAGTCGCGCGGCTCCCGGCGGCCGTAGGCGTAGCCGACCAGCGCCGGCTCGGCGCCCGCTCGCTCGGCGACGACGATCGCGGCGTCGGGGTCGGCGAGCTCGCTCGTGAGCCACCGCTCGTAGCCCGGCTCGAGCGGCTCCAGGCACATGAAGCGGTGCGGATCGAGGGCGTGGTGCAGGCGGACGAGCTGCGCGGCGAAGCTCGCCACCTCGGGCATGTCGGCGCGCACCGCGAGGCGGGCGTTGACGGAGGGGATCATCCGCCAGGATAGCCGAGCGCCGGCCGCTCGCTCCGCCTCAGCGTCCTCAGCGTCCCTTTCCCGCCCCCAGGCCCTCCAGCGCCTGCTCCGCGTCGCGCCGGTAGGCGTTGTCGGTCGGCGCCGTCTCCAGGAAGCGCTGGTAATGGTGGATGGCCTTCTCGCGGTTGTTCGCCGCGCGGAGCGCCTCGGCGAGGAGGAAGTGCGCGTCGAACAGCCACGGCGGGCTCGAGCGGTCCGGCGCCTCGCCCAGGGCGACCGCCTGCTCCATCTCGCTCGCGGTCCCGGCCCGGTTGCCGCGCGACGCGTAGATCTTGCCGAGGCGGTAGTGCCACTCGGGGACCTTGTCGTTGGCCGCGATCGCCTTGCGCCACGCCTCCTCCGCGGCCGCCCAGTTGCCCTGATCCTGGTAGCAGAGCGCCATCGTGGCGTAGGCCTCGTAGCGGGACGGCCGCTTCTCCAGCGCGATCTTCAGATCCGCCAGCGCGTCCCGGCTCGCCCCCTGCTTCTGCAGCAGCACGCCGCGCTGCCAGTACGCGTCGCCGAGCTCCGCGTCGAGCTCCAGCGCGCGCCTCAGCGCCATCTCCGCGCGCGCGGTCTGGGCCGTCTCGTTGGCGCCCCAGCCGACGTAGAGGTGGTACTCGGCGCGGTTCGGATCGAGCTCCGCGGCGCGCTCCAGGAAGCGCAGCGCCTCGGCCATGTTCGTGCCGCGCACGAGGAGCGCGCGGCCGAGGAAGTGGTTCGCCTCGGCGGAGTTCGCGCGGTCCTTGAGCACGTCGCGCAGGATGGGCTCCGCCTGGCTCGCGTGCCCCGCCATGACCTGGGTCGAGCCGACGCGCAGCTTCAGGTCGATGTCGTTCGGCGCCTTGCGGAGCGCGTCGGCGTACATCTCCAGCGCGCGCTCGCTCTGGCCGGTCTCCTCGAACAGGAGCCCGCGCTCGAGCGCGAGGCCCGGGTAGTCCTTGTCGGCCGCCGTGACCTTGTCGAAGATCTTCGCGGCGTCCTCGAACCGGCGCAGGCGACGGTACGCCACGCCCAGCTTGAACTGGCTGCCGAGGTCATCCTCCTTCGCGAGCGCGAGCTCGAGCTCCTGCCGGGCTTCGTCGTACCGCCCGGTCTGGAGCGCGACCTCCGCCTTGGCCTTGTGCAGCGCGGGCAGGTCCGGGAACTTCGCCGTCGCCTCCGACAGCTTCTCCGCCGCCGCCTCGTTGCGGCCCATGCTGGACAGGAGCGACGCCAGCGCCACGTAAGCGTCGACGACCTCCGGAAGGTCCTCTGTCGACTTCACGGCGTCGAGGTACGCCTGCTCCGCGTCCTTCTTGTTGCCGAGCGCGAGCTCGGTGCGCCCGAGCCAGTAAGCGACCTGCGGGGCCGCCGCGTGCGTCTTCTGCAGCTCCTTCAGGAGGTCCTTCGCCTCCTTCATGCGCTCCTGCGCCAGCCACGTCTTCGCCTTGCCGAGCTGCGCGGCGAGGCGCTGGGCGTCGGCGCGGGCCGCGGCCTCGAAGCGCGCCTGCGCCTCGGAGTAGCGGCCCGACCGGTAGAGGACCTCGCCGTTGCCGATCAGGGCGCGCACCGCCTGCGGGTCGAGCTTCACCGCGGCGGCGAAGGCCTGCTCCGCCGCGCTCATGCGCGACCTCGCGAGGTGGATGGTGCCGAGCAGCGTGTACGCGTCGACGATCTCGGGGTCGCTCGCGGCGGCCCGGGTCGGGCCGTCGCCGGTGACCTTGCCGAGCAGATCGAGCGCCTCCTGCTCACGGCCCGGGGTCTGCCAGAGCACCGACGCGATCAGGGTGCGGGCCCCGACGTGGTCGGGCGAGGCCTCGAGCGCGCCGCGGGCGCTCGCCTCGGCGCCCGCGGTGTCCCCGGCGAGGAGCTGCGCCCGGGCCAGGCCGTAGAGCGTGCGCGCGCTCTTCTGGAGGCCGCTCGCGTGCTGCCACGCCGCGATCGCCTTGGGGGCGTCCCTGGCGGCGAGCTCTATCTCGGCCGAGAGGACGGCGAGGTCGATGTCGTCCTTGAGCTGCGCGGCGAGCGCCTGCGTGGCCTGTCGCGCGCGCGGGAGCTCGCCGCTGGCCGCGGCCTGCGCCGCGACGGCGAGGGAGAGCAGGTCGCCCGGATGGGAGCTCGCGAGCGTGAGCATCTCCTTGCCGAAGGCGTCGTCGACGGTCCGGTGCCCGAAGCGGATGCTCCGCGCGAAGGCGATGTACGCGGCGTAGGCCATGGTCGCCCGGTGGCGCGGCGCATTGGCCCGCGTGGCGTTCGCGTCGTTCAGCGCTCCGTTGGCGGCCGACGCGGTGTCCTTCGCGAAGGCCGTCTGGGTCCGCAGGCGGAGCTCGGCGAGCGCCCCCTCGTGCGCGAAGGCGTTGAGCCGGTCGCTGATGAGGTTCACGCCGAAGGCGCCGACGTCCGGAACGAGCGCGAGCGCGCCGCCGCTGACGGCGGCGACCGCGAGCGCCGCCACGACGTAGCGCTTGATCTTCGATTTTGGCGGCGGTGCTTCCGTGGTCGCCGCGGGCTTCTCGGCCTGCGCGCCGGGACCGGCGCTCAGGTCGCCGATCTCGGTGCCCGCGCCGGTCAGGTCGACCTCGTCCCCGACGCTGGGGTGCGGCTCGCTGAGCTCGATGCCCCGATCGTCGGCGTCCGCGAGCGATTGCGTGAAGTTCGCGGATCGGTCGGACGGATCGTAAGGGGTGGGCGCGGCGCCGGGGGCGAGCTGCGTGACGCTCTCGCCGAGGGCGATCTCGTCGCCGAAATCGGCGGCGCCGAAGCCGGCGGTGGGCGCGGCGCCGAAGCCGGTGGTGGACGCGGCGCGGGCGTCGGCGGGCGGCGCGGCGCCGAAGCCGGTGGTGGACGCGGCGCGGACGTCGGCGGGCGGCGCGGCGAGGAAGTCGGCGGGGGGTACGGCGCCGAAGTCGACGGGCGGCATGGCGCCGCTGCTGGGCGGCTCCGGCGCCGCCTGCGGCGGGAGGGGGCGCGGCCCGGGCGCCTGGAATGCGGCGCCCACGCGCGAGTCGTCGTAGTCCGGCGGGGCCTCGTCGAAGAGCTCGGCGCCGACGATGGTCCCCGGTCCTGCAGGCGAACCGGCACCGGTGGCCTTCGAGGGGAGGGCGGAGCCGGTGGCCTTCGAGGGGAGGGCGGAGCCGGTGGCCTTCGAGGGGAGGGCGGGGCCGGTGGCCTTCGTGGGGAAGCCCGCGGCGGTCGGAGCAGGGAAGCCCGCCTGGGCCGCGGTCGGGAGCCCGGCGCGCGCCGGCGAGGGGAGCGGCGCGGAAGCCGGCGTGGGCAAGCCCGTGTTCGAGAACGGGGCGGGCATGCCGATGACGGCCGGGGCCGAGCTCGGCAGATCGCCGGCGACGATGGGCAGGTCGCCCGCGGATGTCGCGGGCAGCTCGGCGTCGCCGTCGCCCTCGAGAGGCAGCTCGAGCTCACCGAAGCCGAACGACATGGATCCGCTGCTGGAACGCGCCGGAGGAGCCGGGGGCGCGTCGTCGTCCAGGTCTCCGAAATCGTACTCCGGGGCCACGCGCGGGGGCGCGTCCCCCGCACCGCGGGTGCGCCCGCGACCGAGGGGCTGCGTGGTGGCCCCGGCGTTTCGCGCGCCGAGCCCGGCGTCCCGCGCACCAGGCCCCGAGGGGGCGCCCGGCGCCGACTCTCGCTCGCCGAACCCGAGGGTGCGCCGGTTGCTCGGAGGCAGCGGCTCGACCCGCGCCGGCAGGTCGGTACCGGCGAACGCGGTCGGCGTCGCCGGGGCGGTTCGGGACTCCGCGCGCGATCGCGCCGGGAGCGCCACCGACGCCCCGGGCGCATTGCCGTAGACGACCGGCAGATCGTCCGGGTTGAGCCCCTGCACCTCGGCGTCCGTCGGGCTCGGGAGCTCGACCATGAGATCGATCTCTCCGAAGCCGCGCCGTTGCGGCACGGTCTTGGCGTTCCGCCGATCGGACGGGGCGGGGCGATCGGGGACGTCCGGCAAGCCGATCTCGCCGAAGACCTCCGGACCCGGCGGCTCAGGAGGCGGCGCGGGCGGCGCAGGCACCGCGGGCGCTGCGCGGCGCGGCGGCGTCGGTACCGGCGCCGGCGCCGGCCCGGGGCGTCGGGGAGGCGCGACCGCGGGGAATGCGATGTCCTCCGGAGCCGCCATGGGCAGATCGGCGTCCTCGGTCGCCGCCGGGGCGCTCCGCTCCGAGAGCTGAAGCCCCCCCGCCCCGGCCCGCGGCGGGGGGGTGGGCACAGGCGTCGGCGCGGGCGCTGCGCTTGCGCCCCCCTTGGTCACCAGCAGGCTCGTACCGCACTTCGGACAGCGCATCCTGAGCCCCGCAGGGGGGACACGCTTCTCGTCGACCTGGTACGGCGATTTGCACCCGTCGCACTCGACCTTGATCATGCTTCCCGACCCGATGCCGGCGCTGCGAGCGCCTTCGCAGGCGCCCCACGCTCGTTCGGCCTGCGAAAGGCCGGGATGCCCCGACATCCGCTCTCCTTACTAGCAGGGGTTGCGGTCCTTAGGATCGCCTCTTCTGCCGGGCGCCCTCAAATCGGCGACTTCCTCGGGCATGTCGCGTACGTGGTCCGGAAGCAGGAAGCGGACAGCGCGCAGTCGCGGGGCGGCCGGGGACGGCGGGACGCGGGGACGGGCGGGACGGTAGCGGGACGGTAACGGAGCGGCGACGCCGTCTGGCAGGCGGCGCGTGTCGCCATCGCGGCCTCGCCAAGCGTCCTCCACCTGTGCTAACGCGCTGCCGCTCATGCAGCGCTCGACGGCGGTCATCTACACGCTCTTCTTCGCGGGCGCGCTGGCGTTCGTCATCACGCAAGGCGGCTCGAAGGGGCGCGGCGCGGCCAGCGCGCCCGCCGACGCAGGCCCCGACGCCGCCGACGCCGCCGCATCGCTTGCGACGGCCGCGGCGGGCGACGCCGACGCGGGGAGCGACGCCGGCGCCGAGGGCATCGTCCAGGAGCGCGGCCCCGAGCCAGCGGGGCGATCCGACGCGGGCGTCACGCTCCTCTCGGGAGAGGCGCCGCCCTCGCTGCCGGCCGAGGCGCCGAAGAAGGTGCGCTTCGGCGTCGTGCTCATCCAGTACCGCGGCGCGCAGGGCGCGGCGCCGACCGCGCGCTCCAAGGACGCCGCGCTGGCGCTCGCCAGGGAGCTCGCCGAGGTGGCCAAGACGGACTTCAAGGCCGCCATCGAGAAGGGCGACAAGGGGTCGACCGACGACCTCGGCTACATCCCGCGCGGCGTGCTCGAGCCCGCGCCGGAGTACGAGCTGTTCAGCCTCCCCAAGGGGGGCGTGAGCGGCCCGGTCGACACGCCGCGCGGCTTTTGGATCGCGCGTCGGATCGAGTAAGTAGAGCGTACCGCACCCGGCGCGTCGCCGTGGACGCGAACGAGTGGAGATACCGTATGGCGACGATCGACATCCGTCGGCAGCACGCGCTCACCAAGGACGAGGCCAGGAAGCGCGCGGAAGAGCTCGCGCGGGGCATGGAAGACAAGCTCGGCATCCAGTGGCGATGGGATGGCGACGTCATCCGGTTCGAGGCGCCGGGCGGCGCCGCGAAGGGGACGAAGGGCCTCGTTCGCGTCGAGGCGTCCGCGGTCCATGTGGAGATCGATCTCCCGTTCCTGCTGAAGGCGATGAAGGGCATGGTCGAGTCGAAGGTCAACGACAAGCTCGACGCCGTGCTGGGCAGGGCCTAGCCCGGCAGCCGGGCCAGGCGCGCCCCGGCGGCTCGATCGACCGCGCCGCCCCGCAGCGCGCGGCGCCCCGGCCGACACGCGCGCCCTCCTGCTCAGCGCCGCAACCCCGCCTCCTCCTCGCGAGCGAGCGACCTCCGCCCCCTCGCGCGCGTCGCGCCGCGCGCGAGCGCGCCCACCGTTCTTCGTTTTCCAGCGGTTCCGGCGGCGTACGCGGTCGACCGGCGCGCTCCGCGGATCTCCTCGCCGGGCGCGGGCGCGCGCACATTCGTGTCCGCCGCTCGACCCACCGATCGCGCGCGGCCAGGCAGGCTACTCGACGCGGCGCGACGCTGTTCGAGCCGGCTCCCTGCCCGGCGCGCTTTACTCCGTCAGGTTCGGTTCGCTACTCTCCGCCATCGTCATGCGGTGCGCACAGATGAGACCCCGTTCGGAGGCGTCGCGAGCGAGATGACGGTTCAGGCACCCGAGGGGCAGGCGGAGAGCATGACGGCCCTGATCGCGCGGCTCCGCGCGGAGCAAGGCGAGCAACCGGAGCGGCAGCTCCAGGCGCTCTTGCTGCACGAGCTAGGCGCGCTCGAGGAGGCGCTCGGCGAGGAGCCCACGGCGGCGCGCGACTACCTCGCCGCGTTCAACGCGGATCCCCAGTTCCGCGAGCCGCTCGAGGCGCTGGTCCGCATCCTCACGCGGCGCAAGTCGATCAAGAACCTCGGCAAGCTGCTCGACGCGCTCACGCGCGCCGCGGCCACCCCCGAGGAGCGGGCGCGCTCGTTCTGGGAGCGCGCGGCGTACCTCCAGGACCACGAGCAGAACCTCGCGGCGGCCAAGGAGGCGCTCGAGGAGGCGGCGCTCAGCAACCCGGAGGACGCGACCCCGTGGCTCGAGCTCGAGCTCATCGCGGCCAAGGAAGGGGACCTCGCCGGCCGGATGCGCGCGCTGGAGGCCCGCGCGGAGCTCGCGACGGACGCGACGTGGAAGGGGCTGCTCTTCATCGAGCTCGCCGACCTCGCGGCGGCGACCGAGAACGTGGAGCGCGCCTACGAGCTGCTCGACGCGGCCGCCGCGCTGGAGGGGCGGGCGCGCTTCAGGTCGCAGCTCGCGCTCGAGGTCATCGCCCGGCGCGAGGAGGACCTCGGCGCGCTCGCGCGCGCCCTCGAGGGGCAGGCGGAGCTCATCGCCGACGCGCTCGACGACGAGGCGAGCGGCGACGCCAACGGCGTCCCGCGGACCATGCGCAAGCCGGAGCACGCGGCCGACGCGTGGCTCCGCGCCGCCGAGCTGACGCAGCGGGCCGGCACGGGCGGCTTCGCGTCGCTCCTCGAGCGGGCCGCGGAGCGGCTGCCCCAGTCGACGCTGCTCGGCCGGGCGCGCATCGCCGCGCTCGAGTCCGCCGGCGAGGCCGAGGCCGCCGCCAGCCTGGCCAAGCAGGAGATCGCGCGCGGCGCGAGCGGGCCCGGCGCTGCGGCCCTGTGGCTCCGCGTCGCCGAGGCGGCGGCGCTCGCGAGCGATCGCGAGGCCGCGCTCGCGGCGCTCCGGAGCGCGCTCGCGGCCGACCCGCAGTGCATCCCGGCCCGCGCGCTGGAGATCGATCTCCTCGGAGACGGTCAGGACCCGTCCGCGTTCGCGGCCTCGCTCGAGGCGACGGCGGCCTCGTACGCCAGCGACGACGCGCGGGGGCGCGCGCTGCTCCTCGCGGCCTACGTCTGGGCGGTGCGGACGGACGACGTCGGCGCGGCGAAGGCGGCCCTGTCGCAGGCCGGCATGGCCGGCGTCCACCCGGGCGTGCTCGCGCGCTTCGGCCGCTCGTTCGCGGCCCTCCGCGGCGACGCGGCCTGGTACGAGGAGTCGACGAAGCGGCTGCTCTCGACGGGCGTCGACCCGGCCGAGAAGGCGAGCCTGTGGTTCGAGATCGGCCGGAGCCGCCTCCTCCGGGGGGACGCGGACGGCGCCGAGGGCGCCTTCGCCGAGCTCGCCGACGCCGGCGCCGACGACGGCGCCACGCCGAACGCGTGGCTCGGGCGGGCGCTCGGCGCCTTCGCGGTCGATCTCGTCCGCAGCCGGCGCGAGCGCGGCGACGAGCCCGGCGCCCCGGGCCCGCGGCGCTCGCCGACGGTCATCGAGGCGCTCGCCGAGGTCGAGGGCGAGGAGACCGCGCGCGGGCTGTGGCTCGTCGCTGCCCTGCGCAGCGCGCGCGGCGGCGATCTGGATCGCGCGCGGAGCCGGCTCCGCGCGCTCTTCGAGCGATCCGCGGACGACGAGGTCATCGCGGTGTTCCTGGCCGAGCTCCACCGGCGCGCCGGGAGCCCGACCGCCGCGGCCGCGACGCTCTCGGCCTGCGCCGCGGCGATCGACGACGCCGATCTCTCGGCGGCGCTGCACATCGAGGCGGCGATCCTGCTCTGGCGCGCCGGCGAACGCGGGCGCGCCGTCGAGGAGCTCGAGGCGGCGCGCGGCAAGGCGCCGCGCGCCGGCGCGACGGCGCTCACCTGGGCCCTTCGCGGCCACGAGGCGGGCGATCTGGAGAGCCGGCGCCGCGCCCTCGAGGTCGCCGGCGAGGCGGGCGAGGACCCGGCGGCGCTCGCGCTGTCGCGGTTCGGCCTCGAGGTCGGCGCGGCCGAGGGCGGCGACGCCGACGAGGCGCTCGCGACGCTCGAGGCGCTGGAGTCGCAGGCGAGCGACGACCTCGCCCTGGCCGCCGCGCTCGGGCGCCTCCTCTGGCAGCCGGCCCTCGAGCAGCGCAGCGCCGTCGAGCGCGCGCTCGACTACATCGAGGAGCGCGGCGACGGCGCCGCGACGATCGCGCACGCCGAGCGCTTCCGCCTCGCGCGGACCCTGGACCAGGATCGCGCGCGCACCGCGGCGCGCGCGGCGGCGTGGGCCGCGGCCGACCCGAGCCCGCACGCCGAGCTCGAGTGGCTCGGCGCCGCGCTCGGCGCCGAGGACCGCGAGGCGGAGGTCGCCGCGCGGAGCGCGCTCGCGCGGCACATGGAGGGCGAGGCCCGCGCCGCGATGGAGGCCTCGGCCGCGATCGTCGGCGCGCTCGATCAGCCGAACCTGCCGCGGCCGTTCCTCACCGGCGAGCACGCGCCCGCGCAGCTCGCCAACCTCGAGCTCGCGCTCCCCGGCTGCGATCCGCGGCGCCGCGCCGCGGCGCTGCACGGGCTCGGCGACGCGCTCGGCGAGGAGGCGCAGCTCACCGCGCTCGGCCTCGCGGGCTGGTCGGACTTCGCGGCCGGGGATCACGAGCGCGCGCTCGCCGCGTTCCGCGCGGTCGTCGAGCGGCGGCCCGACGACGTCGCCGCCTGGGAGGGCGTCCGCGCGACGTCCGAGGCGCTCCGCGACCCCGTGTCGACGGCGCTCGCCTCGGCGCAGCTCGGGGCGCTCTGCAAGGACGACGCGCGCGGCGCGGGGTTCTGGGAGAGCGCTGGGCTCCTGCTCCTCCAGCACACCGAGGCCGACGAGGACGCGGAGATCGCCTTCGATCGCGCGTTCACGCGCGACCCGCGGCGCGGCGTCGCCTTCGACCGGCTGTTCCGCCGGGTCCGCGCGCGCAACGAGGACGATCGCCTGCTCGACATCATCGAGAAGCGGCTCGGCGTGGCGGACAACGACCTCGAGCTCTGCAAGCTGTTCTGGGAGCGCGCGCGCGTGCTCCGCAAGAAGGGCAAGCTCGACGACGCGCTCGCCGCGCTCGAGAACGTGACGCTGCTCGAGCCGGACCACATCGGCGCGCTGGCGCTCTCGGCCGACATCTCGAAGGCGCAGGGCGACCTCGGCCAGGCGGCCGCCTTCTACGCCGAGCTCTCGCGCGTCGCGAAGGCGCCGGGGGAGCAGCGCCTCATGTCGGGGATCACGGCCGTCGACGCCTACGAGAAGCTCGGCGAGCACGACAGGGCGCTCGAGGTGCTGATCGGCCTGCACCGGGCCGGGCTGTCGACGCCCGTCGTCCGCGAGCGCCTCGTCCGGGTCGCCGCCCGGGTCGGCTCCTGGGACGAGGCGACGCGCCTGCTCGAGGAGCTCATGGTCGAGCGCGACACCCCCGAGGGGCGGATCGAGGCGGCGCGCCTCGCGATGGCCATCTACCGGGATCAGCTCCGCGCGCCGCGCCGCGCCGAGCGGGCCGTCGCGAAGCTCCTCGAAGAGGCGCCGGACGACGGCGAGGCGATCGATCTCGTCCTCACGACGGACTACGAGCCCGCCTTCCGCACCCGTGTGCTCGGCCGCGCCAAGGCGACGCTGATCCAGGCGCTCGCGTCCGAGCCGATCGACGCGGACCGGGTCGCGCTCCTCGCGAAGATCGCCGGCGCGGGGCAGGACGCGGCGCTCCGGCAGGCCACGCTCGGCGCGCTCGTCTCGCTCGTCCGCATCGACGACGGCATCTCCGCGGAGCTCAGGAAGATCGACGCCCGCGTCCCGGCGCGGCCGCAGATCGCCCTCGACGCCAAGGCCATGGCCGACATCGCCGATCCGCTCGACACCGGGCCCGTCGGCGAGCTGTTCGCGAAGATGGCCGAGACCATCTGCATGGCGCTCGGCCCCTCGCTCGTGTCGCTCGGCGTCGGCAAGAAGGACCGCATCGACTCGCGCGGCGGCCACCCGCTGCGCGTGGCGGTCGCCGAGTGGATGGGCGCGCTCAGCTTCGAGACGGACTTCGAGCTCTACGTCGGCGGCCCGAGCCCTCGCGGCGCGACCGGCGTCTACGGCCAGCTGCCGGCGCTCGTGCTCGGCCCCGAGATCACGACGCCGCTCGACGCCGCCTCGCGCTCGGCGATCGCGCGCGAGGCGTTCGCGCTGCGCCGGGGCATCTCATCGCTCAGGACGCGGGACGACAGCACCGTCGCCTCGCTCGTCGCGGCCGCGTGCATCGAGGCGGGCTTCACGGTCCCGCAGCCGCCCTACGCCGTCTTCGGCGAGGTCTCGCGCGCCATCCACAAGGAGATGTCGCGCGCGACCCGCAAGGCCATCGCCGACGTCTGCCAGCGCATCGTCTCGAGCCAGCAGGACCCGCTCCGCTGGGCGCAGGCCGCGCGCAGGAGCATCGACCGCATGGCCGTCATCGCCGCGGGCGACGTCTCGCTGGTCCTCTCGGACATCCTCAATACCCCGCGCGAGCAGCTCGGCGGTGTCGTCGCCGAGAGCGAGCGGGCGCGCCAGCTGGTCGCGTTCGTCCTCTCGCAGAGCTACCTCGAGCTCCGGAAGAAGCTCGGCATGGGGGTCCGGTGAGCAAGAATCCGCAATCCAAGAGCTCCTCTGGCGGCGGCGGCGACGAGGGCGCGCCGTCGCAGGAGAAGATCACGGTCCCCCCGCCGGCGATGTACGGCGCGGCGGTATCGGAGGGCGACGTCGAGGAGGCCACGCTCCTCGCGAAGATCCCCGAAGAGCTCATCCAGTCGATCCGCGGCGCCGAGGAGGGTGAGCGCGCCGGCGAAGGCGGCCTGAAGCAGCTGTTCTCCCGCGAGCCCGTGCCCGTGCCCGCGAGGCCCGCGCAGAGCGCCGGAGAGAGCGACGCGCTGCTCGACATGCTGTTCGAGGATCAGCGCGCCGAGGACGTCGACGACGGGGTCGTGACCTCGGCGCCGGCGTTGCACGGGACGCGCCGGCCCCCGGCGCCCATCCCGCCGCCGCGCCCCCCGTCGCTGCCCCGCCCCGCCGCCCAGCCCCGCTCGGGCAGCAGGCCGGGCGACGTGAAGGCGTCGCTCGGCGCGGAGCTCACGCCCGGCGATCGGACGCCGAAGATCCCGCCGCCGGCCCCGTCCGCGAGGTTCACGGCGCCGCGCCCGCAGCCCGCCGCCCCGCCGCCCCCGCTGCCGCCGCCGTCGGTGCGCCGGGAGCCTGTGTTCGAGGAGGACACCGCCGAGCCGGGCGACCGCGCGACGCCCATCCCCGACGGCGGCGACTCCCCGTTCGAGTTCGCGCCGCCCAGCGGCGCCAGCAGCGGCCGGTTCGCGGAGGCGCACGCCTTCGACGACGAGGAGACGCACGGCCTCGACGACGAGGAGACGAACGCCCTCGACGAGCCCGGGCCCACGACCCGGTCGTACGCCGGCCAGTCGTCCGCCTCCACCAGCCGCTGGGATCAGCCCGCCGCCGACAGCGATCCCGGCGAGCTCGTGGACGAGTCCAGCCTGATCGGCGGGCCGACCGAGCCGACCGATGAAGAGCTGGAGGACGATCTCGCGCAGACGCGGGTCGCGACCCGGAGACCCGACAGCGGCGTCGCCTTCGCGCCGCCGCGCCCGCCTTCATCGCCGCGCGCGTCGTCGTCGCCGCCGCGCCCCTCGTCGTCGCCGCGCCCCTCGTCGTCGCCGCGCCCCTCGTCGTCGCCGCGCCCCTCGTCGTCGCCGCCGCGCCCGTTCGCGGCGTCCCACGTCCGGCCGTCGTCGTCGTTCGTGCCGTCGTCGTCGTTCGTGCCGTCGTCGTCACGCGTGCCGTCGTCGTCGCCGCCGCGCCCGTCTTCGTCAGCACGCGTCCCGTCGGCGCCTCCTGCGGGCCCGTCGTCGTCGCCTTCCCGCGCGCCGGAGAGCCTCCCGCCGCTGCCGTCGATCCCGCCGCCCGCCTCGGTGTTCGACGGCGAGCAGGACGCGAGCGCGATCCTCGTCCAGTCGCAGCAGCGCGACGTGTGGGCGGCGCGCGCCGCGTGGCTCCGCTCCGAGGCCGAGCTCATCGAGGATCCCGCGGCCCGGGCGCGCGCGCTGCTTCCCGTCGCCGAGCTCTACGTGATGGCCGGGGAGGACGCCACCGCCCGCGCCATCGCCGCCGAGGCGCGCGATCTCGCCCCGAGCCTGATCTTCGCGCACCGCCAGCTCCGCGGCCTCCTGATGCGCGAGGGGGATCTGCCCGCCGCGCTCGAGGCGCTGGAGAGCGAGACCCGCGTCCTCGGCACGCCGGCCGCGCGCTGCCACAACCTCGTGCTCGGCGCGGAGCTCTGCCGCATCCCGCTCGCGGATCCCGAGGGCGCCCACAAACGCTTCGAGCTCGCGGCGCGGACGCACCCCGCCGATCCCCGCGCGCACGTCCAGCGCTTCTGCGAGGCGCTCGCCGCGCCGGACTCGGACGCGGCGGCCTCCGCCGTGCTCGCGAAGTTCCGCCTCCCCGAGGCGCCCGAGCTCGCGCCGCTCGCCGCGGCGAGCACTCAGGTCGCAGCGCACCGCGGCGCCCCGAGGCCGGCGCGCGGCCGCGCCGCCCCCGCCACGCCGTACGAGGCGCTGCTCCGTGCCCGCGCCCTGCTCGGCGCCGGCGACCTCGCCGAGGGCCTCGCGACCCTCGATCCCCTGCGCGGCACCTCGCTCGCGCCCGCCGTCGCGTGGCTCACCGCCGCGCTGAGCGCCGCGCGCAAGGAGACCCGCCCGGCGTCGCTCGGCGCGCTCCGCAACGTCGCCGCCGGCTCGCACGGCGGCCAGGCGCGCCGCGCCCTCGCGGCGCAGGCGATCGAGCTCGGCGACGCCGCCGCCGTGCGCGACGCGACGCTCGACGACGGCGGCGCCTTCTCGCCGGCCGATCGCATCGTCCTCTCGGCGCTCGCCGGCGGCGCCGCGGGCGAGATCGACCCGTGGCTCGACGCCCTCGCCGACGATCCCGAGTTCGCGCCGCTCTGCGCCGCGGCGAGCGCCGCCCTGAGCGACGCCGGCGGCGACGCCGCGGTGGACGGCGCGCCCGCGTCGAGGGGTGTGCGCCCCCTCGGCGGCCCGAGGGCCCGCGCCGCCGCGGCCCTCGGCCGCGCGCTCTCGCGCGAGGCCGTCCCCGCCGAGGGCGGCGTCGACGCGAGCGACGCCTTCTCCCGCGCGGTCGTCACGTACGGCGACACCGCGCCGGAGAGCCCGCTCTTCCGGGCGCTCGCGCTCGAGCTCGATCTCGACGGCGATCGCGGCGCCCGCGTCGCCAGGGCCGTGGCGTCGCTGCGCGAGGTCGCGTCCGAGCGCGACAGCGCGCTCGCCGCCGCCGTCCTCGCGGAGATCGCGGGCGATCAGCGCGCGGCGATGAGCGATCTCGATCGCGCCCGCGCCGCGGACCCGCAGCACGAGGGCGCCGCGCGCGCCCGCGCCGCGCAGGAGAGCGGCGTCGGCGCGGCCCGCATCCTCGCGGAGCACGCGCTCACGCTCGACGAGGGGCCGCGCGCCGCGGTGCTCGTCACCGAGGCCGCGATCCGCCTGCTCGACGGCGGCGACAACGAGGAGGGCGAGCGCCTGCTCTCGCGCGCCGCCCAGATCGATCCGAAGCTCCCCGTCGCGCTCCACCTCGGCGAGCGGAGCGCGCGCGCCCGGGTGGACCGCGACGGTCTCCTCGAGTGGCTCAGGACCCGCCGCGAGGGCGCGGCCGACCCCCTCGAGCGGGCTCACGATCTCGTCCGCGAGGCGCTCCTCGTCGCCGAGGCCGACCCCGCGGCCGCGGCGTCGCTCCTCGAGACGGCGCACCGCTCGCGCCCCCAGGACATCGGCCTGCGCGAGCTCTTCGAGCGGCTCGCGCCGGAGCCGCCCGCCGACCGCGCCTCCTGGCGCGCCGAGCGCGCCGCCGAGCTCCTGCGCGCCCTCGACGCAGGCGGTGATGGCGACGCGGGCCGCTCGGGTGACGACCGCGCCGCCGCGGGCATCGAGGCCGCTCGCCTCGCGCTCGAGGCCGCCCTCGACCACGAGCGCGCCGGCGACCTCGCGCAGGCCGCCGCGTGCGCCCGCCAGGCGATCGCCGCCGGGGACAACGCGCTCGCGCCGATCGCCCTCTACCGCGCGGCCGTCGCGGGCCACGGCACAGGAGAGCTCGTCGACGCCCTGATCCCGCGCGCCCGTGAGGCGGCGGACGCGGCGGAGCGCCTCGACATCTACGAGCGCCTCGCGGAGCTGGACGAGCACGGGCGCAAGGACGCCGGCAGCGCCCTGCTCTGGCGCCGCTCCATCCTGGAGGAGACGCCGCACCACCTGCCGACGCTCCGCCGGGTCGCCTCCTACCTCATCGGCGAGGGCCGCGACGAGGAGCTCGAGCCGATCGCCCTGGAGATCGCGCGTGTCCTCGACGGCCCGGAGGCGATCGCCCACGCGCTCCTGTCCGCGCGGCTGCGCCTGCGCGTGCTCCCGTGGGAGGAGGCGCTCGAGCCGGTCCAGATCGCGTACAGGAACGAGCCCCGCGGCATCTGGGCGCTGCGCCAGATGGCGGCCCAGGCCCGCGCGAAGGCGGATCACGCCCTCGCGATCGAGGCGGATCGCCAGCTCATCGAGCGCACCGATCGCCCGTCCGAGGCCGCGGCCCTCTCGGTGCGCGCCGCCAGGGACGCCCTGCTCGCGGGCTCGATCGAGGACGCCGTCGCCTTCTTCCGGCACGCGATCACGCTCGTCCCGCACTACCTCGTCGCGCACCTCGATCTCGCCGACGCGCTCGATCGCGGCGGCGACCCGGCGGCCGCCGCCGCGGCGCTCGAGTCTGCCGCGGGCGCGAGCGTCGGCCCCGAGGGGCGCGCGCACTCGCTCTACGCCGCGGCCGTGCTCTGGCAGGACAAGGTCCAGAACGTCGCGCGGGCGCGCGACGTCCTCGAGGCGGTCGCCACGGTCGATCCGTCGTACGCCGACGTCTTCTCGCGGCTCAGGGCCATCTACATCGCCGAGGGGGCGCGCGCCGAGCTCGCCGCGCTCCTCGAGCGCCGCCTCGAGGCGGTGACGGATCCCGCGGAGCGGGTCGAGATGGAGGTCCTGCGCGGCCGGGCGCTCGCCGACGTCGGCGACGCGGCGGCCGCGAAGCGCGCGCTCGCCGCCGCGCTCGACGCGAACCCCGATCACGTCGAGGCCCTGTCCGCCTTCGCCGACGTCTGCGCCGGCGAGGGCGACTGGGCCGGCGCCGAGCAGGCGTGGATCCGCCTCGCGCGCCTCGTTCCCGAGCCCGCCAAGCAGGTCGCGATCTACCTCCGCCTCGGCGAGCTCTACGACGAGCACCTCCCGAACGCGGAGCGCGCCGAGCTCGCGTACCAGGAGATCCTGAAGCGCTCGCCGGGCGACGTGAGCGCGCGCGAGCGCCTCGTCTCGCTCTACAAGCGCGCCGGCGACGGCGCCCGCGCGCTCGAGCAGCAGAACCTCCTCATCAACGCCGCGGAGGCGCCCGAGCAGAAGTGCCGCCGCACCGCGGAGCTCGCCGAGATCTACGAGGCGATGGGGGACGCGAAGAAGGCCGAGGCCACGCTGCTCACCGCCCGCAAGACGTGGCCGAAGGACGACTTCGCGCTCGGCGCGCTGGCCCGCTACTACCAGCGCACCGAGCAGGCCTCCGCGGCGACCACGCTGCTCGATCGCGCCCTCGCCGACGCGCGCCGCGCGCTCAACACCGGCCGCTTCGAGCCCTACCTCTTCTCGACGGTCGCGACGGTCGCGGAGCTCCGCGGCCGCGCCGGCGCCGCGAAGATCGCGCGCGCGACGGTCGACGCGCTCGACGGCCGCGACGCCGCGATGGGCGGCGCGGGCAACGCCGCCGGCGCGGCACGCCTCGACGCCCACCTCGCGCCGGAGCTCATGACCCCGGCGTTCCGGGAGCTCCTGCTCAAGACGGGCCCGCTGCTCGACGCCGCGGTGCCGTTCGATCTCGACTCGATCCGCGCGACGCCGCTGCCGCCCCAGCACGCCGAGATCACCGATCTGGCGCGCGGCATCGGCGCGGCGTACGGCCTCCCCGGCCTGCAGGTCTACATGACGGGTGCGCTCGGCGCCGTCTGCGTGCCGGCGTCCACGAGCCCGCCCAAGATCGTCCTCGGCCAGGCGCTCGTCACCTCGCCGCGCGAGGACGTCCGGGTCGCCCTCATCCACCGCGCCGTCAAGATCCTCCAGACCAACGCCTCGGCCTTCTCGCGGACGGCGCCGATCGATCTCTGGCCGCTGCTCGCGGCTTACCTGAAGGCGTTCGTCCCGACGTGGTCGCCGCAGGGCGCGGACGCCGGGCGCCTGCGCGAGTACCACGGCCGCATCGAGCGGGTGATGGCGGGCGGCGTGGATCCGAAGATCAGCGTGCTCGCCGCCGACGTCATCGGCTCGATCGGCAACCGCGCCTCGACGTTGAACACCGCGATCAACGGCTGGGGGAACCGGGCCGCGTTCCTCGCCGTGGGCGACATCAACGTCGTCCTCACGGGCATCGCCTGGTCCGGCGGCAACACGAACGCGCCTCCCGCCGCGGGCAAGGACCGCGTCACCTGGATCGGGCGCAACGCGGAGGCGCGCGACCTCATCGTCTTCGCCGTGAGCGACGGCCTGACCGAGGCGCGGGAGCAGCTCGGCTTCAACGAGTGAAGGCGGGCGGGCGCTTGTGCGCTCGTGGCTGCGCGCCGCCCGCGCCTCATCGCGTCATCGTGCCACCGTCCTCGCGCATCGCGCTCCCATCGCGTTCCCATCGCGTTCCCATCGCGTTCCCATCGCACGATTGCACCGTGGCGCTATGTTGAGCGCGCGCCGTGGCGAGCACTTCGCCGTCGCGGAGGCTTGCTCGGCCGCGTATGCTCCGCTGCCTGACAGCGAGCGCTCGGCCTCTTCGCTCCGGCATCGGCTGCACGTCCCTCACGATCCATGACGACGACCCTCAAGGCCAAGCCCCGCGTCTCTTACGATTGCTCGAAGTGCCCGGCCTACTGCTGCTCCATCTACGAGCGGGTCGAGGTCACGCCGCGCGACCTGCGGCGGCTCGCCCGCCATTTCGGCCTCACGCTCGAGGCCGCCGAGGAGCGCTTCACGAAGCGCTACAACGACGAGCGCATCCTCCGGCGGCAGTCGGATCCGGTGCTCGGCCGGGTCTGCCGCTTCCTCGATCTCACGACCCGCGGCTGCACCATCTACGAGGCCCGGCCCGAGGTCTGCCGCGACTACCCGGGCAGGCCGCGGTGCGGCTATTACGACGTGCTCCAGTTCGAGCGGGAGACACAGGACGATCCCGACGTGATGCCGCTCGTGCAGATCACGTTCCGGTCCAGGACGCCGGCCGGTTAGCGCTCGATAGGGCGGCAGCGCGGCTCAAGCGCGGCTCACGTCCCCTCGTGGACCTCGTCGTCCGTGTCCGCCTGCGCCGCCGCGCTCGCCTTCCTCCGCTCGTGCAGCCACTCCTCCGGCCGATCGGCGGGGTAGGTCCGCAGCGAGCCGTCGGCCGGCCCGAGCAGATCCTCCGCGCGCGCCGCGCCCGTGATCCGCTGCGCGGCCATGAGGCCTGACATCGCGGCGCCTGCCACCCCGTGGCTCAGCGTGCTCGCCCCGCACTGGTACAGCCCCGGGATCCTCGTCCCGATGGAGAACGACAGCGGGCCGAGCTGCCACCTCGTCTTGGCGGTGCCGTAGGCGGCGCCGCGGTACGTGGCGCAGTAGAAGTCGTTGGTCAGCGGCGTCGCCACCGAGCGGAACACGAGCGCGCGCGAGATGCCTGGGATGACGTTCTCCGCCGCCGCGATCATCTGATCTCCGATCGACTCCTTGAACGCCTCGTAGTCCGCCCCTCGCTCGCCCGTGCGGGTCTTTTCCCAGCGCGTGAAGGGGCCGTGGGGCACGAACGTGAACATCTCGATCGTGTGGTGGTTGCCCCGGGTCGGGTGGCCCGGGTCCTTCAGCGTCGTGATGGTCAGGAACAGCCCGTCCACCGCCCCGCGCGGCAGCTGGTGCTCCATGCGCTCGTAGAGGCGCCCCACGTCTCGCTCGCGGTACCACCAGTAGTTGCCTGAGTCGTAACCCATCGACCGGAGGTCCATGTCCACCGCGCAGAACACGCTGAGCAGGCTGACCGAGTACTCCATCCGCTGGACCTTGCGGCGCTCGCGGGCGGTCAGCTCGGGCGGCAGCAGCTCTCCATAGGTGATCGCCGGGTCCGCGTTCGAGACGACGCTCGCCGCGCGCAGGACCTCTCCCCCTTCCAGCTCGACGCCGGCCGCTCTCCCTCGCTCGACGAGGATGCGCTTCACCCGCGCGCGCGTCCGCACCTGCCCGCCGAGCCGGCGAAGGGCCCTGATCATCGCGAGCGGGATGCGCTTCGCGCCCCCGCGCGGGTAGTACCCGCCATCCATGTAATGGCAAACGATGCCCGCGTGGACAGGCAGCGCCACGCGCGACGGCGACAGCCCGTGATCGCCCCCCTGCGCCGACAGGAACGCGCGCAGCAGGGGATCGCGGATCGTCGCGTCCAGCAGATCCTCCTGGGTGCGGAGGCCCCAGCGCACGAGGCTCGGCGCCTTGAACGGCGCGAGCAGCACCCTCGGGAACTCGAGCATCGCCTCGAGCCGCCCGAGATCGTCGTTGACCCCGCGCAGGACACGGAAGTACCGCGCTATCCCCGCGGCCTCGTGCGGGAACCGCGCCGTGAGCCGGGCGACGAGCCGATCGAGGCCCTTGGGCACGTCGAGCCGCTCGTCGCCGATGATCAGGTGATCGAGCCCGTCCGGGTTGAGCTCGCAGAACTCGAGATCTCCCGAGAGCCCGAGCCCCTCGTAGAGCCGCCGCACGGCGCCCCCCGGACCGAGCCCGCCGATATAATGGACTCCCGGGCTGAACAGGTACCCGTTCAACGAGAAGCTGTGCGTCCACCCGCCGGGCAGGTAGTGCTGCTCGACGACGAGCACCTTCTGTCCCGCGCGCGCCAGCGCGAGCGCCGCAGTGAGCCCGCCGGCGCCCGATCCGATCACGACGGTATCCGCGTGCCGCATGACGCTACCCCTCCGGACTACGATGCTCCAGGGACGTGGTCGGCTGCGCGCTTGTGCCCTCGATGGCCCCGCCTCTCGCTCGTCGCTTCCCCGTCGCTTACCCGCCGCCTCGCTTGCCGGCGTCGGGCGGCGCCCCGGCGTCGGGCGGCGCCCTGTCCGCCTTCTCCATGTTCATGAGCGGCAGCGGGCAGACGACGGGCACGGCGCGCGCGGGGGTCTGCGCCGACTCGCGGAGGCATGTCTTGCCGGTCAGGCGGAGGCGCTCGCCCACCTCGAGGTCGGGCGGGCACACGACCGCCTGGGACGCGGAGACGAGATCCCCGTCGATCCAGAAGATCTCGCACCCGTCGTCCGTCCGGCGGAGGTGGTAGTGCCGCGTCGGCCGCCGCGGCACCGGCGTGCCCTCCGGGAGCGCGGCGCCGCCGTCGCTCGCCTCCGCGACCCCGCCCTCCCTCCCGGCGTCCCCCTGGCACGCAGTCACCCCGAACGGCACCCCGAACAGCAGCACCGGCAGGAGCCCGGCCAGCGTTCGCTGCGACGTCGGCGGCGGCATCTGGGCGCCTCCCGGACCGCCCCTGCTCACCGGGTCGGGAAGAGCAGGATGGACATCTTGGTCAGGAAGAAGTCGGCGATCAGGATGGTGATCGACGTCACGACCACCGTGCGCGTGGTCGCGTGGCCGACGCCCTCCGTTCCGCCCCGCGTGATGAGCCCGAAGTGGCACCCGACGAGCGCGATGATCGCCCCGAAGAAGGGCGTCTTGTACATCCCGCTGAAGTAATCCATGAACGTGACGGATCCGAGCGCCGTCCGCAGGAAGAAGCCGGCAGGGATGCCGAACTCGGTCGCGCAGACCAGCATCGCCCCGCCGAAGCCCAGCACGAGCGCGAACGCGCCGAGCACGGGCATCACCACGACGCTCGCGAGCAGCCGCGGCAAGACGAGCTTCTTCAGCGGGCTGGCGCCGAGGGCGCGGATCGCGTCGATCTGCTCGGTGACGGCCATCGACCCGACCTCGGCCGCGATGCCGGCGCCGATGCGGCCGCCGACGATCACCGCCGTGAGCGTCGGCGCCAGCTCGCGCGAGAACGACAGGCCGATGATGCGGCCGGTGTACTCCATGCCGCCGAACTTCTGCAGGCCGATGGCGAACTGCACCGCCATGACCATCCCGACGAAGAGCGCCGTCACCGACGCGATGGCGGCCGAGCGGACGCCGAGCGCCTCCATCTGATAGAGGGTCGAGCGGATCTCGAGCGGCCGCTCGAACATCGACCTGAGCGCCCCCCAGGTCATCCGCCCGAACTGCCCGAGGTGCTCGACGAACCCGACCGCGTTCTCGTTGATCCTGGCGAGGAGCGGGGGGAGCGGCGGAGGAGGCAGGCTGTTCGGCGCCAGGCTCTGCGGGGGCACGCTTGTCGGCTGCAGGCTCTGCGGGGGCACGCTGGTGGAGCCCCCGCCGGAGGAGGCGGCCGGCGGGCCGTTCGAGGCGGGCGGCGGCGCCGCCACGGGCCGTTTGCGATCAGTCGTCATCGGTCATCGGTGCGCAGGGTCGAGAAGCCGCGGACCATCCGCGTGAACGCCGGCTCGCTGGCGGCGTAGCCGGCGGGATCGGCGATGAGGAGCATGTCGTACACGCAGCCGTTCTTCTTGAGCACCCAGATGTCGAAGACCTTCGGCACCCCGTCGAGCTTCGCCGACATGACGGTGTGCATCGCCTCGCGGCCGTCGAACGGCACGACGTCCTGCTTCAGCACCTCGCGCTCGGTGAAGTGCAGGAAGAGGTGGTTGGTCAGCGAGACGAGCGGGATGTCCTCCTCGTTCCGGCAGCGCCCGTTGAGGGCGATGGTCGCCCCGTTCGCGTCGTCGCGGTACGCCACCGCCGCGTCCGACACCTCGAGCCGCTTCCAGCTCGCCGGCGCCGGGGGCACGCGGAACGCCACGTCCGTGCCGCGGTAGACCGTTCCGTCGAACGACGACCCTCCGCAGCCGGCGAGCGCGATCGCGACGGCGAGCAGCCAGGCTCGGGGGTCCGCTGCCTCGCCCGCAGAACCCGCGGCGGTGAGGCGCCTTCGAAGGGGTCGTCGCATCGCTGCGGGCCGACGCTATCACGCTTTTGCATCCTGGGCGAACCGCGAGCAGCCTGGCCGTTCCGGCGAGATCCTTCGGATCTCACCGGCTTTTTCGCCGCGCGCCGCGTACAGGGCGCCGCACCTCGGGTCGCTCCTGGTCGCACCTCGCCGTCACCAGGAGTCTCGCCGCCGCGGCGCGTCCCACGGCGGGGCCCGGCGGGCAGCGGGGTGCCGGGGGGACGGGCGAAAGTGCTGCCAGCGCTCGTGCTCGCGCCGGGTGCGCCCTGTCATGAAGACGCGGACGAGGAAGAGCCCGGCGACGAACCCCCCGAGGTGCGCGAAGAACGCCACGCCGCCGCCGCGCACGCCGATGGAGCCGAGCCCGTTCAGCAGGTTCACCACGAAGTACTCGAGGATGACCAGCCACGCCGGGAGCTCCAGGAACAGCCCGAAGATGAACCACAGGAGGAAGATCGGGTTCAGCACCGTGATCGGCGATCGCGGGTAGAGCGACGCGTACGCGGCCAGCACGCCCGAGATCGCGCCGGAGGCGCCCACCATCGGGATCGTCGAGCCGGGATCGATGACGACCTGCGCGCCCGCGGCGGCGATCCCGGACAGCACATAGAAGGCCGCGTAGCGGGCGCTGCCCAGCGCGTCCTCGACGTTGTCGCCGAAGATCCAGAGGAACAGCATGTTCCCGCCGAGGTGGGCCCACCCCGTCGGATCGTGCAGGAACATGCTGCTGAAGACCGTCCACCACGCGTCGCTCGGCGCTTCCAGGAGCTGCTCGGGGACGAGGCCCCACGCCGAGAGCAGCCGGTCGGGCGGCAACCCGGCCGCGATCGTCGATCGCATCCAGAAGAAACCGAGGACGTTGAGCGCGATCAGCAGGTAGTTGACGGCCGGCAGCTTGCGGGTGGGCAGTTGGTCACGGACGGGCAGCATCGCGATCACCTTAAGCACGCGGGCCCGTGACAGCATCCGCCTGCCTTGATAGACCCCCGGCCGATGTCCGCCCTGCGCCTCCACGACACGCTGACCCAGAAGCTCGCCCCGCTCGCCCCACGGCGGCCTGGCGAGGTCCGCATGTACTGCTGCGGCCCGACGACCTACGACGTCGCGCACGTGGGGCACGGCCGCGCCGCGCTCGCCCCGGATATCCTCGTCCGCCACCTGAGGGCGCGCGGCCTCCGCGTCGTTTACGTTCGAAACGTCACGGACGTCGACGACAAGATCCTGCAGCGGTCGGCCGAGTCCGGCGAGCCCCCCATGGACCTGTCGGCGCGGATGGCTCGCCTGTACCAGGAGGACGTCGCCGCCCTCGGCTGTCTGACGCCCGACGTCGAGCCGAAGGTCTCGGAGCACATCCCGGAGGTCATCGCCTTCGTCGAGCGGCTGATCGAGCGAGGCGTGGCCTATGTCGTCGAGCGGCCCGGCGACGTTCGCGACGTTCGCGACGTTCGCGACGTCTATTACTCGGTCCGCAGCTTCCCCTCCTACGGCAAGCTCTCGAAGCGCAACCTCGACGAGCTGCGGGTCGGCGCGCGCGTCGGGCCGTGCGAGGACAAGCGCGATCCGCTCGACTTCGCGCTCTGGAAGGGGGTCGCCCCCGGCGGGTGGGGCTGGGACAGCCCGTGGGGCAAGGGGCGCCCCGGGTGGCACATCGAGTGCTCTGCCATGGCGGGCCGCTATCTCGGGGCCGGCTTCGACGTCCACTGCGGCGGCATGGATCTCGTCTTTCCCCATCACGAGAACGAGATCGCCCAGAGCGAGGCCGCCCATCCTGACGGCGCGCCGCTCGCCTCGATCTGGATCCACAACGGCTTCGTCAACGTCGACAAGGAGAAGATGGCGAAGTCGCTCGGCAACTTCGTCAAGCTCCGCGACGTCTACGCGCGCAACGACCCGGAGGCGCTCCGCTACTTCCTGCTCACGGTCCACTACCGGGGCCCGCTCGAGTTCGACACCCACAAGCGCGACGACGGCCGGGTCGTGTTCCCCGGCGTGGTCGAGGCCGAGCGCCGCGTCGACTACCTGTATGCGACGCTCGATCGGCTCTCCGCGCTGTCCGCGCTCGCCGGCCCGCCCGCCAGCGAGGGCGCCGCGCCGGAGCTGCCGGCGCGGCTCCCGAAGGGGTTCGCGGCGCTCGCCGCGCTCGCGGACGGCGCGCCGGGCCGCGCCGCCGCCGCGCTCGACGACGACCTCAACACCCCCGTCGTGCTCTCGATCATCGCCGAGGTCGCCAAGGCCGCCAACGAGCTCGCCGACGCCGCGCAGCGGCGGGGGAAGGACCAGGACGTCGCCCGCGCCGCCCCGCCGCTCGCGCGCCGCCTCCACGCGGCCCTGCGGTCCTCGCTCGACGTCCTCGGCCTGCTGCAGACGCCGTCTCCGGTCTACCAGGCCCGCACGCAGGAGCAGCGCCTCGGGCTCCTCGGCACGACCCGGCAGGCGATCGAGGCGAAGCTCGCCGAGCGCGCCGCGGCGCGCGCCGCGAAGGACTTCGCGCGGGGCGACGCCCTCCGGAAGGAGCTCGAGCGCGACGGCATCGAGGTTGCCGACTCTCCCACCGGTACGACATTCCGGGTGAGCGCCTGAGGCGCGCCGCGCCGCGCGCGTTCCACCGCTGACGCTCGTGCAGGCGGCTGCCCCCAGTGGACGAGGACCGACGGGAGATCTAGGTTTCGGCCCGATGAAGGCCCGCAGCGGTCCGCGCGCCTCGCACCTCCCGCGGACCAGAACGATGACGGACGACCATGGCTCGTGATCTCTACTCCGTGCTCGGCGTCTCGCGCGACGCGGACGAGGACAGCATCAAGAAGGCGTTCCGCAAGCTCGCGATGAAGTACCACCCGGACAAGAGCCCGGGGAAGGCCAACGAGCAGAAGTTCAAGGAGATCAACCAGGCTCACGAGGTGCTGAGCGACAAGACGAAGCGCGCGCTCTACGATGAGTTCGGCGAGGAGAGCCTCTCGCAGAACTTCGATCCCGAGCGCGCCCGCGCCTACCGCCGCTACGCGAACGCGCGGGCCGGCGGCGGGGGCCGCGGCCCCGGCGGCTTCGACGTCCAGGAGATCTTCGGCAACGCCCCCGCCGGAGGCGACCTCAGCGACATCCTCGGCGACCTCTTTGGCCGTGGCCGCGCCGGCGCGGGCGGCGCGGGCCGCCGCCCGCAGCCGGCGCGCGGCCGCGGCGGCGACATCGAGCAGAACCTCACCATCGATTTCGTGTCGGCGGTGCGCGGCACGACGCTCCAGCTCCAGCGCGAGGGTGATCCCGAGCCGGTCACGGTGCGCGTCCCGCCCGGGGCCGCCGAGGGCAGCCGCCTGCGCATCCGCGGCCAGGGCGCGCCGGGCATGGGCGGCGGCGAGCCCGGCGATCTGCTGCTCAACATCCACGTCACGCCGCACCCGTTCTTCAAGCGCGAGGGCGACGACCTCCACCTCGACGTCCCCGTCACCCTGGGCGAGGCCTACCGGGGCGAGAAGATCCGCGTCCCCACGCCCGACGGCGAGGTGACGCTCAAGATCCCGGCGCGCACCCAGACCGGCCAGGTGATGCGGCTGCGCGGCAAGGGCATCGCCCGCAAGGCGAAGGAGCCCGGGGATCTCTACGTGAAGTTCGTGGTGCACGTCCCCACCGTCGACGACCCCGAGGTCGCGAAGGCGATCGATGCGCTCGACGGCAAGGTGGAGGCGCCGCGCGGCGATCTCCGGTTCTGAGCGCGGCCTCCCGGCGCGGCGCGGGCCGCGCGTACGGTCCGCTCCTCGCGATGGCCATCGCGCTCGCCGCGTGCGCCTCGCCGGCGCCGCCGCGCCCGGCCCCGCGCGCCGCCGGCCTCTCCGCCCCGGCCGCCGCCCAGCCGGGGCGTCCGCCCCGGCGGGTGGGCGCGCTGGCGGCCGCCGCCTCCTCCACTGAGCTGCGCGCCCCGGCCGCGCCTCCGGCGGTCTCTCCTGCGGCGCCGGGCGCCTCCCTCGGGGACCCGTCCGCGGCGTTCGCCGAGGGCGACGCGCGCGGCGCCTCGCAGGGGCCCTCGATCGCGATCGATCCGCCCTACAAGCTCGGGCGCCACCTCGTGCCTCGCGGCCAGGCCGAGGCGGCGGAGCGGGATCGCTGGAACGCCGGGGGCAGGGGGGATCCTCCCGCGCCGCCGCCTCCGACCGAGGGGCACCCGCTGCCGAGGATCATCGTGGACATCGACCACGTGAAGGGTCCGCTCAAGGCGAGCGAGGTGCAGCGCATCGCCCGGCGGCACCTCTGGATCCACGTCTACTCGTGCTACCGCCTGCGCGCGTACCGGGACCCGACGCTGCACGGCAAGACCACGGTGCGGCTCACGGTGAGCCGCGCCGGCAAGGTCACCCGGGCGCGCGCCACCTCGTCCACGCTCTCCGCGCCGGACGTCGTCTCGTGCCTCACCGCGCGCGCGCGGTCGCTCCCGCTCCCCGGGGCCAAGGCCGGCTCGACGGTCGTGGCCACGCTGCAGGTCTATCCGGGCGACGAGCCGGTCGAGCCTCCGCCGTCCGTCCTCGCTCCTGGCCCGGGCGAGCTCCAGCCGGACGCGATTTCCGCCGCCCTGGCCGAGGCCTTGCCCGTGTGGCGGAGCTGCTACGAAGAGGCCCTCGCGGGCGCGCCGGCGCTCTGGGGCCGCCTCGCGATCCGCTTCCACGTGACCGACAGCGGCGCCGTCGACGAGGCCTTCGAGGCCGAGTCGCGCTTCCCGGATGAACGGCTCACCCGCTGCGTGCTCCGGCGCGCGCGAGCGCTCACGTTCCCGGCGCCGGAGGGCGGCGACCTGCGCTTCGTCGTACCGCTCCGGTTTTCGCCCGACCCGCAGCCCTCAGCACCCTAGTTCCGCCCGCCAGAAGTCCGGCCATCTCTGGCCGGATTTCTGCGCCGCTTCAAGGCGACGTCGCGCGGGCGGAACCGGCTCTGTTTCCTCGGGGCTTCGCTCCGTTCCACGTCCCGTTCTACGCCCCGGTGTCCGCTTCGCGACCGCCCTGGTTCCGCCTGGCCAGGTAAGGCTCCTCTCCGCGCCTGACGCTGCACCGACCTCGGAGGCCGGGTTCGGTCTGCCCCAACCGGGACGGGCTCCTTGTGCTCCGCGATACGACTCGCCTCTTTCCGCGCGCGGCGTGCGGTGCGAACGCTCCCGCCGCCTGCACGGTCGAGGCGGTCGCACAAGCAAACCGTGCAGCGATCCGCAACGCCAAATTGCGCCGCATGGCGTATGTGCAACTTTACGGTGGGGGAGGAGGCTCAGGTAACCCATGGATATCTCACCGGGCACCATCGTTGGGGGGAAGTATCTGCTGGAGAGGCAGCTCGCGCGTCCGTTCGCGCGGATCGCGCGCGACCGCGGCTCTGTCTGGGCCGCGCGCGAGCTCCAGCTGGGCGTTCGCGTCGCCCTGAAGCTCTTCGACCCCGACGCCGGCGCCACGGGGGAGATCCTCTGGCTCGACCGCTGGGTCCGCGCCGCCGCCGAGCTCTCGTCGCGGCACGTCGTGAGCGTGCGCGATCACGGCACCGAGGACGGCGTGGTCTACCTGGCGATGGACCTGCTCTCCGGCGAGGATCTCGCGGCGCGCCTCGTCCGGCGCGGCCGGCTCTCGCTGGACGAGGCCGCGCGCGTCGCGGCGCAGGCCGGCGACGCCCTGCAGGCCGCCCATGCGGCGGGCCTCCTTCACCAGGGCCTCCGGCCGGAGAGCCTCTTCCTCGCGCTGGAGGGCGACGAGGAGGTCGTGAAGGTGCTCGACTTCGGCCTCCCGAGGGCGGTCGCGCCACGGCTCGTCGGCGAGATCGCGGCGGAGATCAGCGCGGGCGCGCTCCACTACCTCAGTCCGGAACAGATCCGGGCGGAGCGGACCCTCGACGCGCAGACCGATCTCTGGTCGCTGGCCTCGATCCTGTTTCGCGCGGTGACCGGTCACCTCCCGTTCCCCGGCGACATCGCCAGCGTCGTCGCCTCGAAGATCCTGCTCGCGCCGGTGCCCATCGCGACGCGGCTCGCGCCGAGGCTGCCTGCCGCGCTGGACGGCTTCTTCGAGAAGGCGTTCGCGCGCGACCGGGCCCGGCGCTTCCGCTCGGTGGAGGAGATGGTGTCGTCGTTCGCTCGCATCGCGGAGCACGCGCCGCCGCCCTCCTCTGGCCTCCAGCGCCCGTCCCTGTCGGCGCGCGCTTCCGGGATCGCCTCGGTGCGGGCGCCGGTCGCGGCGTTCGCGCACGGGAACGCGGCGGCCCCTCGCGCCGTCGTGGGGCCGGAGGCCGGCTCCGAGCCGCCGACCGCGAGCCGCACGACGCCGCCGGACACGCTGCTCGGCGCGGAGAGCGCCACCGTGCTGCGCGGGCTCGCGTCGCCCGCGCGCCTGGGCTGGCTCCTCCCCGTCGGCCTCGTCGCGCTGATGGGCGTCGCGACGTTCGTGACGCTCACGCGGCCCGAGCGCCCGAGGCCTGCGATGGCCGCGACCGGCGCCAGGGCGGCCGTGCTCACGGCGGTGCTCGCCGCCGGCAAGGCCCAGGCGGCGCGCGCCGCCGCGCTCGAGGCGATCGCCTCGCCGCCGGCTCGGCCGGCGCCTCCCGAGCCTCCTCAGCGCGGCGCCCGCGCGGCGGCAACCGCGCCCCAGGCCGCCGCTTCGTCGCGCCTCGCGCGGCCAGGCACCGCCACGGGGGCGGCCCCCACGGGCGCGCGCGTGCGCCAGAGCCTGCTGCACGACTGAGCGCTGCGCGCTACGCGCTCCGGACCGCGTCGTCGTCAGCGGCGGCCTTCTCGGCGACGGCCTTCTCGGCGGCGGCCTTCTCGGCGGCGGCCCTCTTCTCCGCGGCCGCGTCGCTCGCCTTGCGCGCCTCCTGCGCCGCGCGGATTGCCGACAGCGCCGCGCGCGCGTCGCCGCGCGTCCGTTCCGACGCCGCGCGCGGGTCGCTCCCGTTCCCGATGCGCGCGCCGGTCATCGTCTCGAAGTACCCCGACTCGACCCAGACGGCGCCGAGCGTGTGCGCCATCTCCGCGCCCTCCGGCCCGAAGTACCCGACCGAGCCGCCGTAGATCTGGCGCGGGCCGACCTCGAGGCGGCGGCTGACGCCGCTCGCGTGCGCCGCCGGCGCGCCGACCGCGCTGCCGCGCGCGAAGGCGGCGCGCAGCGCCTCGACGGGCGACGCGTCGCCTGCGCTCGGCCCCGCCGACGGATCGCGCTCGACACGGACGAGCGTCTCGCCCGACGCGCCTGCCACGGTGAGCCCCGGCGCGAACGGCGACTCCGCGAAGTCGAGGAAGTAGAGGTGGGTCGACGGCGCGAGCACCCGCAGCGCCCGGTACACGTCGAACGGATCCGCGCCGCGCAGCGGGGCTCGGAACCTGCGGGCGAGCACGACCTCGTTCGCCTCGCCGGCCGCGACGCGCTCGTGCGCCGCGGCCACCTTCGCGGCGAAGTCCTCGTCGGCCACCGGCGTCTCGACGTGCTCTGGCAGGGCGTGCGGATCGAGCGCGGGGAGGCTCATTTGCTCTGGCCCGTGCGACAGCTCCCAGGCGCATCGGCTCACGGCGCCCTGCGACTGGCCGGCGATCGTCATGGTCTGCGCCACGCTGTCGAACACGACGACGGTCGCGTCCTTCATGACCCGTCCGAGGTAGGCCTCGTCGGGCCACGGCTCGACGCCCAGGAGCAGGTGCACCGCATCGTACGCGAGGAAGCCGACCCAGGCCTGACAGACGCGGGCCGCCAGGTCGCGCGCCGTGCCCTGTGCGTCCGGCGCATTCCGCGTGTCCGCCGCCGCGGCTTGCGCGAGCCCGTCCGCGAGCGTCGCGAACGGGTCGAACCCGCTCGGGAGGAGGGTCTCGGCGCGCGCCCCGTAGCCGAGGATCGCGTAGCGGCCCCAGCGCTCGCCGGGCAGGGCGGACTCGAGCATGAACGACGACCGGCCCGGCGACTGGGCGCGGAGCGCGGCGTAGGCGCGGACCGGCGTGACGTGATCGGCCGGAAGGGTGCGGGTCACGACGGAGCTCATCGCGGCCCAGCCTACACGACGTTGCGCCGCGCGGAGAAGGCGGGCAAGGTACCTCGAAGGACGCGGTGCGAAGCGCGAACGCCCTCTCTTCGGCCCTTGGTTTGACTGCCTGCGGCGGCTGGCTGGTCGCCTTTGGCAGCTTGGCGGCTGCCTGCGGCGGCGCGCAGCCCGCCCCGGAGGGCGCGAGCACCACGGTCGTCTCGCTGCGGAAGATCGACTGCGAGGCGTGCGGCGCCGAGCTCGTCGCGGATCTCCGCGAGCGCCCGGGCGTCTATTCGGCCGCCTTCGACAGGCGCCGCGCCGAGATCTCCGTCACCGCGTCGCGGTCGTTCGACGTCGCGGGGACCGTGAAGCGGCTCGCCGCCGACGAGGGGTTCGAGGCGGTGCTCGGCGCCGGCCAGGGGCAGTACCTCGGCTGGGCGACGTTCCCCGAGGGCGCGGACGCCCGGACGATCGAGGACGGCGGCGCGGACATCCCCGACCTCGGCGCCCAGATCGTCCCGGGCAAGGTCACGGTCATCGACTTCGTGGCGGCCTGGTGCATGCCCTGCCGCAAGCTGGACGCGCACATGGTCACGGTGCTCGAGGCCCGCAAGGACGTCGCGTACCGCAAGCTCGACATCGTCGACTGGGACAGCCCGCTCGCCCGGCGGTACCTGAAGCAGGTCTCGAAGCTGCCGTACGTGATCGTCTTCGACACGTCGGGCGCGCGGGTCGAGGCGATCGCCGGCCTCGCGCTCGACGAGCTCGACGCGGCGATCGAGCGCGGCGCGCGGCGCTGAGCCGGCGCTGGCCCGGGCGCGCGCGCGTCCACGCTGCGCGCGCGGCGGGCCAGGCGTCGCCGCTCGGCGAGCGGATCAGTAGTGGCCGAAGAGGTCCTGGATGCGCGACTCGAGCGCGACCGCGATCTTGTAGAGCGACGAGATGGACGCCGACGACTCGGCGCGCTCGATCTGCGACAGCAGCGACACGCTGAGCCCCGTGCGGCGCGCCATCTGCTTCAGCGTGAGGTCCTTGTCCTTGCGGAGGTTCCTGATCGTGTCGCCGATGACGCGGTGGAGCTGCTCCTCGGGCGTGCGCGCGAGGCCCTTCTTGCGCATGACGCGGGCGAGCACCTCGCGGAACTCGTCCACGTTGAACGGCTTCTTGATGTAGTCGACCGCGTCGAGCTTCATAGACGCGACGGCGCTCTCGAGGTTGGGGAAGCCGGTGAAGATGACGACGGCGATGTCGTTGTCGACCTTGCGGATGCGCTTGAGCACCTCGATGCCGTCGAGCTTCGGCATCATCAGGTCGAGGATGATGAGGTGATAGCCGCCCGTGCGGACCTCTTCCTCCACGGTCGTGGGGTCGCCCAGCGTCTTGACCTGGTACCCGTCGCGCTCGAGAAGCGTCTGCATGTAGTCACAGATCGCGCGGTCGTCGTCGACGATCAGAATGCGTACAGCGGGAAGCTCAATTGCCACCTGTTCCTCCTCTCACGTCACGACCGCCGGAGCCGGCCGGTCGCCCTGGTCCGTTCTGGAAGGGGCCGCCCGTGCGGTCCCCTGCTCAAGTTGCGCGAGCAGGGGGCGAGGCCCTCACCGGCGCACCAGACGCCTCGCTCTCTGCTTCCTTTCGGCAACATCGGGATTCCAGTGACACTTTAACACGGCCTGAGCAAGTCAGGACGGGACATTTTTCTTGCGCTCCCACGATTCTTGGCTTCGTGAAACGTCCGGGGCGCCGGGGCGACCCCGAAGTGAGCGAATTCTTGCCACTTTTTGTCATCTGACGGTCATGTGGTGCGCGGGCGCTCCCGGGGATGCCGTGCGAGCCCGCGGTGCAGCGGTGGAGCCCTGATCATTTCGTATTGACAAGCGGCTCGCTCTTGGCGATGTTGCGCGCCCGCTGTTCAGCGGGCGTTGCTCTTGGGGCAGCGAACGGGGCGTAGCGCAGCCTGGTAGCGCACTCGGTTCGGGACCGAGGAGTCGGAGGTTCAAATCCTCTCGCCCCGACTCAGTTCATCTGGGGATCCACGAAGGGCGGCCTGATGGCCGCCCTTCGTCGTTCGGGCCTGCCGACGGGAAGACGGGGAGCGGGGGGGGCTTCCTGGCCGTGGGCGTCTACGTGGACGTCTGGCCGTTTACGTCCACGTCCACGACCACGACCACGACCACGTTGACGTCCACGACCACGTTGACGTCCACGTTGGGGGGCGTGGTCGGGGGCGGTCCTAGCCGGTGCGGCCCGCCAGGTTGGCGATCACGGCCGCTAGCTCCGACGCCTCGATCGGCTTGGGCACGTGCGACTGGAACCCGGCCAGCAGCGCGCGTGTACGGTCCTGGGCGCTCGCGTACGCGGTCAGCGCCGCGGCGGGGATGCGCCCTCCCTGCTCGGGGCTCTGCGCGCGCAGGCGCCGGATCAGGCTGTAGCCGTCCTCCCCGGGCATCCCGAGATCGCTCAGGATCACGTCGGGCTTCTCGCGCTCGATCGCGGACAGCGCCTCGTCGACCGTCGCGACCGCGGTGATGCTCGCCCCCTTGCGCTCCAGCACCGTGGTCACGAGCTCCCGCGCGTCCGGCTCGTCGTCGACCATCAGCACCCGGACGCCCTGGAGCGTCGGCTCCAGCTCGTTGGACAGGGGGACCAGCCCGTCGGCCCTCCGGAGCGCCGCGATGGCGCCCCGGGGCGCGAGCGGGATGTCCACCGTGAACGTCGCGCCCTTGCCGTCCCCGGCGCTCTCCGCCTTCACGGTGCCGCCGTGGAGCTCGATGAGGTGGCGGGCGATCGCAAGGCCGAGCCCGAGCCCGCTGTGCGGCCGCGTGCTCGTGCTGTCGGCCTGGCGGAAGCGGTCGAACACGTACGGCAGGAACTCCGGCACGATGCCCTGGCCCGTGTCGCTCACCTGGATGCGGGCCAGGCCCTCGGCCCTGCCGAGCTGGATCGAGACCTTGCCGCCGCGCGGGGTGAACTTGATCGCGTTCGACAGGAGGTTCCACACCACCTGCTGCAGCCGCGTCTGGTCGCCGGAGATCGGCCCCGCGTTCGGGTCGAGCTGCACGAGCAGCTCGATCCCCTTCGCGTCCGCGCCGTGGCGGACCGCGTCGATGGCGGCGTTGATGATCGGCGGCAGGTCGACCAGCATCACGTCGAGCCGCAGCTTGCCGGTGATGATGCGGGAGGCGTCGAGGAGGTCCTCGACGAGCTGCGCCTGGAGCGTGCCGTTGCGCTCGATCGCCTCCAGCGCGCGGACGTGCGTGTCCGGCTTCAGCGAGCCCTGCCGCAGCATGCGCGCCCAGCCGAGGATCGCGGTGAGCGGGGTCCTGAGCTCGTGCGAGAGCGTCGCGAGGAACTCGTCCTTGGCGCGGTTGACCTGCTGCGACTCGCGGTAGAGCTGGGCGTTGTCGAGCGCGAGCGCGGCGAAGTTGCAGAGCTCCTCGGCGAGCGCGAGATCCTCGACGGTGTAGCGCCGGCTCGGCTCGGTCGAGAGCAGCGTGATCGCCCCGCGCGTCCGGTCCCGGGCGCGCAGCGGCACGATCATCGCCGAGCGGACGCCGAGCTCCCGGAGCAGCGCGAGGTACGCCGGGTCGTGCGCGCCGGACCAGCACTCGTTGCCGGGCTTCAGCGACGCGGCGCGCTGCCACGCCATGCCCTCGACCTCGGGGAGCAGGAGCGACTCGCCGCACCGGAGCACCGCGTGCACCGCGCGCGGCACCTCGGGATCCGTCGGGTAGCGGGCCGGGAGATCCCGCCCCAGCGCCTTCTTCGTGTCGCTCGCGTGCACGGCCGCGAGCCGGCCCAGCGAGCCGTCCGGCTCGACGATGTCCACCACCGTGGCGTCGGCGATGTGCGGCACCGCGAGGCGGGCGACGTTGGCCAGCGTGCTCTCGTAGTCGAGGCCCGACAGCGCGAGCTGCCGGCTCGCCTCGCCGATGAAGTAGCGCCGCTTGTCGGCGAGCCGCTTCTCGGTCACGTCGCGGAAGACCAGCACGAGCCCGACGAGCTCGCCCTCCTCGCTCCGGATCGGCGCGCCGTTCGAGTCGATCGCGAGCTCCGAGCCGTCCTTGCGCAGCAGCAGCGTGGTGTCGTCGAGCCCGATGATGCCGCCGTGGCGCAGCACCTCGGTGACGGGGTTGTCGAGGTCGTGGCGCGTCTGCTCGGAGATGATCCGGAAGACATCGGACAGGCGGCGGTCCTTCGCCTCGTCGAGCGTCCAGCCGGTCAGCGTCTCGGCCACGGCGTTCATGAAGTCGATCCGCCCGGTGCCGTCGGTCGAGATCACCGCGTCGCCGATGCTCTTCAGGGTGGTCGAGAACTTGGTCTTGCTGACCCGGAGGTCCGCCTCGAGCTGCTTGAACTGGGTGATGTCGGCGAAGATGGACACCGCGCCGAGCATCTCGCCCTCCGGCGAGAAGAGCGGCGCGCAGCTGCCGAGCAGCATCCCGTGGGTGCCGTCGAAGCGCTGGAAGTGGATCTCCTCCGCGGGGACGGTCTCCCTGCGCGACAGGCACCGCGCCATCGACCAGTCGCCGCCCTCGAACGGCCGCCCGTCGGGGTGGAACGCGCGGTAGCGCCCCCAGCCCTCGACGTTCTCGGCGGTGGAGCTGCCGGCCCAGATCCGCTCGGAGGCGCGGTTCTGGAGGATCAGCTTGCCCTGGCTGTCGGAGACGATGATGCCGTGCGGGCTCTCGCTGAGGAGCGCGTCGAGGAGCCCGCGCTCGTGCTGGGTGATCACGCGCAGCCGCTCGACCTCGCGGCGCAGCGCCTCGATCTCCGTGTCGACCGGCGGCACCGACGCCGCGAGCGGCGTGAGCTCGAAGGAGGCGCTCGCGGTCGGATCGAGGCTCACGATCGCGCGGTCGATCTCCATGACCGTCGGGCCGATGAGCCGCCGCTGCTCCGTGGTCGTGGCCGTGTCGTACAGCAATGCCCGCGCCTGCGCGAGCGCCGCGACGATCGGCATGTCCGGGCGTTCGGGCATAGAGCTCAAGGGATCCCACGGCCGCAGGACGCGAACAAGATGCTACGTGCGCGACCTGACACGGAAATCGCGCCCGTGAACGTGAACTTCTCGCTGGACGGACTCATCCGGTGAGCCGGGGTACGCTCGCATCGCTGGAGGGCGGACGAGGTGCACCCCGGCGGGGTCGGTTGTGCTGGTCGCGTCGGTTGTGGTGGCCGCGTCGGTCGCGTCGGTCGCGTCGGTCGCGTCGGTCGCGTCCGTTGCGTTGGTTGCGTCGGCCGTCTCGGTCGCGCGAGGACGGTCGCGCGAAGATCAGCTGCGGGCTGCCTGGATCTGCTTCACGAGCTCGGGCACGGTCGCGAAGAGATCGGCGACCAGGCCGTAGTCGGCGACCTGGAAGATGGGCGCGTCGGCGTCCTTGTTGATGGCGACGATGACCTTCGAGCCCTTCATCCCGGCGAGGTGCTGGATGGCGCCCGAGATGCCGACGGCGACGTAGAGCGAGGGGGCGACGACCTTGCCCGTCTGGCCGACCTGGAGGTCGCTGGCGGCGTAGCCGGCGTCGCACGCGGCGCGGCTGGCGCCGACGGCGGCGCCGAGGACGTCGGCGAGCGGGTCGAGGACCTCGTTGAAGCGCTCCTTCAGGGCGCGGCCGCCGGAGACGACGACCTTGGCCTCGGTGAGCTCGGGGCGCTCGCTCTTCACCTGGTCGAAGGAGACGAACTCGACGCGCTCGGCCGCCGCGCTCGGCGGGACGACCGCGACCTGCTCGATCGGCGACGTCGACCCGGTGGGCTCGGCGGCGGCGAACGCGCTCTGGCGGACGCTCACGACCTGGACGGGGGTCGAGACGGTGCAGACGCCGTACGCGTTGCCGGCGTACATGGGGCGCTTGTACTTGAGCTTGCCCCCCTCGGGGAGGAGCTCGGAGATGTCGCTCGCGAACCCTGCCGAGAGCCGCGCCGCGACGCGCGGGAGCAGGTCCTTGCCGTAGGCGCTCGCGGTGCCCACGACGACGGCGGCGCCCTTGGCGGCCGCCGCGACGGTCGGCACGTAGCGCTCGGCGACGTAGTCCTTCAGCGAGCTCGCCTGGGCGACGAGCACCTTGGCCGCGCCGAGCGTCGCCGCCTCGGCGGCCGCGTCGCCGAGGGCGTCGCCGATCACGAGGATCGAGTACGTCCCGCCGAGCGCCGCCGCCGCCTGCCTCGCGAACGTGACAGCGGAGTGGGTCGTCTTCTTCAGCTTTCCATCGGCGGCCTCGGCCACCACGAGAACGTCAGCCATGATCCCTCCTGCACGACCCGCCGCTGCGGGTCGGGGTCCGCGTCGGCGGCACCCTCGATGTCTTCGACCTCTTGTCGCGTCCGGTCTTGTCCCTGCTGCGTCCTGTCAGATGGCCTTCGCCTCGTTCTTGAGGCGCGAGACGAGCTCGCTGACGTCCTTCACCTTGATGCCCGCCTTGCGCGCGGGGGGCGGCTGGAACGCGCTGTACTGGACCTTGAGCGCCTGGTCCGCGGCGAGGTCGGCGAGCTTCACCTCGGCGAGGGGCTTCTTCTTGGCGGCCATGATCGCGGGGAGCGCCGCGAAGCGGACGCCGTCGTTGTACTTGAACGCGGGCGCCGTCTTCTGGGAGTAGACGCTGGTCGGCGCCACGATGCGCAGGTCGACGGTGACGACGGCCGGCAGGCGCACGCGGAGGGTGGAGACGCCGCCGTCGACCTCGCGGCCGACGAGGAGCGCGCCCTTCTCTTCCTTGATGGTCGCGGCGAACGTGGCGAGCGGCCAGTCGAGCAGCTCGGCGAGGATCTGGCCGACCTGGTTGGAGTCACCGTCGACGGCCTGCTTGCCCATCAGCACGACGTCGGGCTTCTCGCGCTCGACGAGCGTCTTGAGGGCGCGGGCCACGAGGTCGCCGTCGAGCTTGTCGTCGGTGACGTCGACCCGGATGGCCTTGTCGGCGCCGGTGGCGAGCGCGGCGCGGAGGGTCTGCTCGGTCTCCTTCGGTCCGAAGGTGACGACGACGACCTCGCCCGCCCGCGTCTTCGGCGCCTTGCCGTCCTCGGTCAGGCGGAGCGCCGCTTCGAGCGCGTACTCGTCGAACGGGTTCGGCTTCCACTCGAGCCCGGTCGTCTCGATTTTGTCCCCGGAAGCGGGGATCTTCACCTTGTTCGCGTTATCCGGATCGGCGACGCGCTTGAGCGGAACGAGGATCTTCACGGCTCGGTGGCTCCTGTTGCTGTGTGGTAACGCAGAGCGTAGTCCGCCTCGGCAAGGACGCGCCACGCCTGCGGCAGCCGGGCCGGCGGCCCCATGCGTGGACCCGGCGCGCGCGGCTGAAACAGCACGCCCGAGGCGGAGGGAGCCGGTCATGGCAGCGCCGACGTGGTGCGTCAAGCAGACGCGACGGCCTATTCGAAGGGCGCGAGCCATTGTGAGGGGTCTCGCGGAGCGGGAGAGGCGAGGTGATCCATTGTGAGGGGATGGCGGAGGGGGTTCGTAACGGATGCGATCCGTTGCGAGGGGGGTGGCGGAGGGGGTTGGTGACGGATCGAGTCAGTCAGCGGGGCCCGGCGGAGGGGGTTGGTGACGGATCGAGTCAGTCAGCAGGGCCCGGCGGAGAGGGGGCGTGACGGATCGAGTCAGCCCGGAGGGCCCGGCGGAGGGGGGTGGTTAACGGATCGAGTCAGCCCGGAGGGCCCGGCGGAGGGGGGTGGTTAACGGATCGAGTCAGCCCGGAGGGCCCGGCGGAGGGGCGGCCCCGTCAATCCACGCCGGTCGCCGGGGCTCCCTCGTCGATCGCTTTCTCGCCGGCGTCGGACGGCGCGCCGCCTTCCACGTCGGTCTCCTCCTTGCCGCCCGAGCGCCGGCGCTCGGCCTTGGCCGTCTCCCGCTGGAGCGGCGCGAGCAGCCGGCGCGCCGTCTCCTCGCCGGCCTCCTCGAGCTCCAGCATCTGGAGGACGCTGCGCACCACCTTGATCCAGCGGTTGCGCGCCCGGAGTTGCCCGCCGGGCGACTCGGCCGCTCCCGGCCGGTCCTCCGCCGAAAGGTGGATCCGCTGCGCGTCGAGCTTGCCGAGCTCGTCGCCCGCGGCGAACCACGCCTGCACCGCCTTGAGCAGGTTGCCCCCCGGCGTCGGCAGCGCCCGGAGCGCCGCCTTGGACTCCGGCGTCAGCCGGTCGCGCGCGAGCTTCACCTCGCCGGCCTCATCGCTGTAGCTCGCCCCGATGAACTTGAGCCCATCCGCGAAGAGCTGATCGCGAATCTCGAGGTAGATCGCCGCGTCCTCGGGCTCGTCGGCCAGATCGGCGAAGCCGGTGAGCACCGCATGGGCGCCGCGGGCCTTGCGATCATGGATCTGATCGGTCGCGACCAGCTTTTGCTGGATCTCGGAGATCTGGTCGTCCGCCTTCTTCTGCCGCCGGTGCGACTTCAAGACGCCTTCGTGCGCCTCCTCGATATCGTCGATGAGCGGGGCACACCGCTTCAGCGACACGAGGCGCGGCCTTTCGCGCTCCGGGTCGAGCCAGGCGCCGGTGATCTGGACCATTTGGCGAGGAGAGAGGTCTTTGAGGGCCATGGTGCCTCCTTGGTTGTCCTCCGGCGACGCGCCGGGGAATGCACCATTCGTCAAGCTCTCAGTCCGGATGGGCATTGTAAAGCCGCTTTTGCGCGGCGCGAGATTTCGAGTCGGCCCGCGGCGCGTCCGGGAGGGGCGCCGCGGCTCAATTACGGCTCGATTACTGCTGATTCGCGGCTCAAGAGGGGCTCAAGAGGGGAGGACGGTGTTATCGCCTGTAATTGCCTTTTGCTCCGGAAGCTCGGGTGGTCCGGCGCGGAGGTCCCTTCAGGTCCCGTCGCTCGGCGGCGGCTCCTCGACGTGGCTCGCCTGCAGATCGCCCCGGAGCCGCCTGCGCAGGTGCTCGTCCATGCGCATGGCGTGCTTCTCGTGGACGCCGAGCTCGGCCGCGACCTTGGCCCAGGAGAGGTCTTGCCAGTACCGGAGCTCGATGAGGCGCGCCTCCCGCTCCTCGAGGCCGCGGAGCGCGATCCCGAGCGCCTCGAAGGCGCGTGTGCGCGTGAGCGCGTCCTCGGGGCGCGCCTTGAGCCGCTCGCCGGTGTGCGCGACGAAGCGCGCGAAGGCGAGCGCGCGGCACGGCTCCAGGAGCTGGCTCCGCGCGTCGGCGTCGTCGTCGCCGAACGGGTCGCTCGTGTCGCGCACCGACTCGGCCGCATCGAGGAAGGCGTCGAGCCCGGCGCGCTGGAACGACGCCTCGCGGGTGATCAGGCGGATGACGGCGCCGGCGACCCGCTTCCAGGCATAGACGCTGAACGGGACGCCGCGGGTCGGGTCGTATCCGGGGCTGGCCTCCAGGAGCGCCTGATAGGCCGCCTGCTCGCAATCTTCGAGGCGCTGGGACGTCCGCACGCCATGGACCTGCGCGGTCGTGCGCGCCACGTGGCGGGCCATGGGCAGCGCCTCCAGCACGCGCTCCTGGTCAGGGAGAGGTGGAGACGGGCGCTGGCCGCGGGTCACCGCCGCCCACCGAAGGTGCCGTCGCGGCGCGCCGCCGCCTCGCCAGCCGCGGGCCCGCCGGCGCCCGAGGCGTCGCGTGCGACCTCGCCGCTCTCGGAGGGGACCGGAGGCCTGGCCCGCAAGCGGTCGTAGAGCGGCGCGGCGACGGGGTGCGTCTTGATGAAGATCGTGAGGAGCCTGCGGTAGTCCTCGAGCTCCTCGGGGGAGAGCGCGCCGAGGTACGGGCCGAGCGCGTCGGCGAGGCAGGCCTCCAGGAGGGGATCGGCGCCGCCGGGCGGCTCCAGCGCGTCGGGCTCGTCGGAAGCGTCGTGCGTCATGGTGACCTCGAGCAGAGGGGGCCCGCGTGCGGCGCCCGTTCCTTCTCCTAAATCACTGCTAAGGGGGCGTTTCAGACAAGGAAAGCGACGCGCGGGGATCTTTTGTCCGCGCCCGGCGGCGGGGCCAGGTCGGGCGCGGGCCGGAGGCCTGGGCCGAGGTCCCGGTGGGCTGGCAACACCTTGATTTGATGTAGGTTTTCATGAATCGACGCGGGGGGGTGCATTTTCTTTGTCTGAACCGGCCCCCTGGTCGTGATTTCCATCTCAGGAGACCTCGCTGGTGGAACGCCGCACCACAGACGGCTCAGGGCGCTCGGGTGGCGCCTGGGATGTGCTGGAAGGAACGCCGTACCGGGCGGTCCGGGTGCTCGGGCGTGGGGGCATGGGGGAGGTCGTCGAGGCGGAGCACCGCGCGCTCCGGAAGCGGGTCGTCGTGAAGCTCGTCCGCCGCGCGCTGGCGCATGATCCGCGGTTCGCGGACCGGCTGCAGGTGGAGGCGCGGGCGCTGGCGGCGGTGTCGTCGCCGCACGTGGTGTCGGTGCTCGATCTGGGACAGACGCCGTCGGGGCGCCCGTACTTCGTGATGGAGCGGCTTCGAGGGACGACGCTGGGGGAGGAGCTCGAGCGGCGCGGTCCGCTGCCGGTGGCCGAGGCGATCGATCTGGTGCGGCAGGTGCTGGCGGGGCTCGCGGCGGCGCACCGGGTGGGGCTGGTCCACCGCGACGTGAAGCTCGACAACGTGTTCCTGTGCGCGCCGGGGGCGGCGGCGCCGGGCGACGCCCGGGTCGCGAAGGTGCTCGACTTCGGCGTCGCAAAGGTGCTCGACGGCGCCGTCGCCGAGGCGGCGCCGGGGGCGGAGCCGTCGGCGTCCGTGCCCGCGCCGGCGTATCCGACCGAGGCCGGGCTGCTGGTGGGGACGCCGCGGACGGCCTCGCCGGAGCAGGCGCAGTGCCAGCCGGTGGACGCGCGGGCGGACGTGTATGCGGTCGGGCTGCTGATGTATACGCTGGTTGTGGGGCACGGTCCGTTCGCCCATGTCGAGGACGCGCTGGCGCTGCTGCGCGCGCACGTCGTGGAGACGCCGGCGCCGCCGTCGCGGTACGCGGCGCAGCGGATCCCGGCGGCGCTGGACCGGGCGGTGCTGAAGGCGCTGGCGAAGCGCCCGGAGGAGCGGTTTCAGAGCGCCGAGGCGTTCGCGGCGGAGCTGGGGCGGATCGGGGCGGAGCTGGGGCGGATCGGGGCGGAGCTGGGGGTGGTGGAAGGGCCGGGCGGGGCGGGGGCGTGGGGAGGAGCGGGGCGGGTGCCGGAGGCGCAGGCGGGATGGGGGCCGCAGAGCAGGACGTGGTTCGAGGCGAGGCCGGAGGGGAGCAGCAGGGCGGGTGCCGGCGCGGGCGTGGCGGTGGAGGCGGGGGCGGCGCCGGTGGACGCGCGGCTGTTCGCGGGGCTGACGCTGGCGAGCACGGTGGTGTTCTCGGTGCTGGCGGCGCTGGTGCTGCGCGGGATGGGGGTCCTGTGATGGCGCGGGAGGCGCTGAAGGCCGGGGACGTGTTCCTGGACTACCGGATCACGGAGGTGATCGACGCGGGTGGGATGGGGGAAGTGTACCGGGCGGTGGAGGACTACTCGGAGGATGTCGTGGCGATCAAGTGCATGCTGCCACGGCACCTGAAGAGAGAGGACTTCGCGAGGCGGTTCCGGCAGGAGTGCAAGTTCTATCCGAAGCTGAAGCACCCGAACATCGTGCGGATGAGGAAAGCCGGGGTGTCGCCAGACCACGTGGCGTACATCGTGATGAATTACCTCGAGGGGAGGACGCTGAGGAAGCTGCTGAACAAGGCGTACCGTCTCGACTTCCTGAGCGCGATGCACGTGATGCTGCAGGTGGCGGACGCGATGACGTTCGTGCACTCGAAGGGGATATGGCACCGCGACCTGAAGCCCGAGAACATCATGGTCGGGACGAAGGCGGACGCGAAAGGGCACGTGTGGCTGCTCGACTTCGGGATAGCGAAGTTCGCGGACGGCGGGATGAACACCGATGATCTGCCGGACGTGGGGACGGTCAGGTACATCTCGCCGGAGCAGGTGAAGATGCTGTACACGAGCTCGCGGAAAGCCGAGCGCGTGGAACGGGCGAGGCCGGATGGGCGTACGGACATCTACGCGTTCGGTGCGATCTTTTATGAGGTGCTGACGGGGAAGCACCTGTTCCTGGACGACAGCGAGCCGGCGACGGCGGAGGAGACGCTGACAGGGCACCTCGTGGCGGCGCCGGAGCCGGTGCACGAGATCGTGCCGGATTGCCCGGAGTTCGTGTGGCCTGTGGTGGCGCGGTGCATCGCGATCGACCGGGAGGAGCGGTATCCGAGGTTCGACGACGTGGCGCGGGACCTGCGGGGGCTCTTGAGAGAGACGGTGCCGGCGGGGCACGTGCTGGCGCAGCGGCTGGCGCGGGAGCGGATGGAGGCGGAGCGGCAGGCGGCGTTCGCGGGGGTGGCGCTGGAGGACAGCGCGCCGGTGGACGACGAGAAGGGCGCAGCGGGCGAGGAGGAGACGGAGGAGGCGGGGCAGGAGGGCCGGATGCAGCGAGGGAGCGCGGAGGGCGAGAAGCGGGCGCGGCGTGTGGTGCACGTGGAGACGGCGCCGCTGGAGCAGTTCGTTGCGCCGGCGAGCGCGCTGCCGTTCGCGCCGGCGTCGAGGCTGCCGCGGGGGCGGGGGGTGGGGCATACGGAGCCGCTGCCGGCGCTGAAGCCGCTGGAGTCGACCGCGAAGCTCGGGGGGACGTGGGCGGAGCGGATGGCGCAGCGGACGGGGTCGCCGGCGATGCCGCAGGTGCAGGCCGGGGTGCAGGGGTATGGGGGGCCGTCGCCGATGCCGCAGGTGCAGGCCGGGGTGCAGGGGTATGGGGGGCCGTCGCCGTTGCCGCAGTCGCCTGCGGGGGCGCAGGGGTATGGGGGGCCGTCGCCGTTGCCGCAGTCGTACGGTGGGCCGCCGCCGCTGCCGCAGTCGTACGGCGGGCCGCAGTCGCCCGCGGGGGCGCCGGGGCATGGTGGGTCGGCGCCGTTGGCGCAGTCGTATGCAGGCCCGCCGCCGCTTCCGCAGTCGTACGGTGGGCCGCAGTCGTATGCAGGACCGCCGCCGCTGCCGCAGTCGTACGGTGGGCCGGCGTCGCCTGCGGGGGCGCCGGGGCATGGTGGGTCGGCGCCGTTGGCGCAGTCGTATGCAGGACCGCCGCCGCTTCCGCAGTCGTACGGTGGGCCGCAGTCGTACGCAGGCCCGCCGCCGCTGCCGCAGTCGTACGGTGGGCCGGCGTCGCCTGCGGGGGCGCCGGGGCATGGTGGGTCGGCGCCGTTGCCGGTGATCGAGACGCAGCACGCCACGTCATGGCGAGAGGCGCAGCGAGCGGCACCGCAACCGCCGCAGGAGTTGGAGCTGCCGTACGTGACACCACAGCTCTCGGCGATGGATCTGCCGCGAGCGGGAGTGCCGCTGCCGGTCGCGGCGCGGCCAGCGGAGCCGAGCTCGGTGACCGCACCGAGTGCCGGACCGGCGGAGTCGTTGCGGAAAGAGACGCCGATGACGGCGGCTCCGGCGGCGCTGCTCACGCAGCGGCGGCGCGCGCCGCGGGCCTACGTGCTGGCGCCGCTGGTGGCGCTGGCGCTCACGCTGGGAGGCGTGGGCGTGGTGCTGGCGCTCCGCTCGGCGCGCGACACGGCGCCGGCACCGGTGACAGGAGAGCCGGCGGCCTCGGCGGCGCCGGTCGAGAGCGCGACGGCGAGCGCAGCGGCGGCGAGCGCAGCGACAGCAAGCGCAGCGCGGACAGCGGTCGCGCCAGCGCCGCCGCCACCCGAGGCGAGCCCCGCTGCGCCCGCGCCGGAGGCGACGGCGAGCGCGGCGGCGGCGAGCACGGCCGAGGCGGCGGTGGAGGCCGGAGCAGCGGAGAAGGCAGGGGCGGCAGCGGCCGCCGAGGCGCCTGCTCCCAAGGAGCAACCGGCGGCGGCGAAGGAGCAGGCGGTGGCGAACGCCGCGCCTGTGAAGGCAGCACCGGCCGCGACGGACGACGACGAGGACTTCTACCCGATGCCGAAGCGGCAGAAGTCATCGTTTTTGCGGGTGATCGAGGAGCGGAAGAAGGCGGCGCCGGCCAAGGCGGCAGCGCCAGCGCAAACAGGGGGCACGAAGCCAGCCAAGCCGTGCCCTGCGGTGGGATGCAGGCCGTTCTAGTCGCTGAGGAGAGAGGTCTTCGAGATGGGCAGCAACAAGGACAGCGACGACATTCGGCAGTACCTGCCGGATCTGGAGAGCATCCGGCGCGAGGCGGATCCCGAGGTGGCCGAGCGGAAGCTGCAGCAGGCGCTGAACAACCCGGAGCTGGACCGGGCGCTGTCGGAGATGCAGCAGCAGAAGCCGACGGGGCAGCCGCTGTTCCAGTTCCCGGTGGTGCCGGCGCTGCCCAAGGAGCGAACGGGACCTCCGCCGCTGCCAGGGCAAGCGGTGCCGCCGCCGTATCCGGCGCAAGCGGTGCCGCCGCCGTATCCGGCGCAAGCGGTGCCGCCGCCGTATCCGGCGCAAGCGGTGCCGCCGCCGTATCCGGCGCAAGCGGGGCGAACTCCGCTGCCGGTGCAGGCGGTACCGCCGCCATTTTCGGCGAAGGCGCCGCAGCAGGCAGCGCCGCACGGAGTGGTCGCGCAGCAGCACGGAGTGGTCGCGCAGCAGCACGGAGTGGTCGCGCAGCAGCACGGGGCGGTCGCGCAGCAGCACGGGGCGGCGTTGCCGGGAGCAGCGGTGCCGCTTCAGGGCGCGACGGCAACGCAGCGTGCGCCGGTGCAGCAGGGGCCGCAGGTGACGCAGCGTGTGCCGTTATACGGGGGCGCGGCGGCTCCGCAGGGCGCGCCGGTGCAGCCGGGAGCGATGGCGCAGAGCCAGTGGGCGGACCGTGCGCTGCCGCCGATCGACAAGGCGCTGCTGCCGTCGTCGTTGCTGCCGGTGACGCCGCCGCCGGTGGTGACGCCGAAGCCGCCGCCTGCAGCGCACGCGGCGGGAGGGCGTCGACCCTGGATGCCGACGTGGCTCATGGTGGTGCTCGCAGTGCTCGCGGTGAGCATGCCGTTCGTGCTGGCGATGCTCCTGCGGCGACAGACGCCGCCGAAAGAGCAGGAGCCGGCGCTGCCGCCGAGCGGGGCGCCAGCGCATAGCACGCAGGCGCCGCCGGAAGCCTCGGAGCTGTTGCCGCCGGTGGCGCCGGCACCGCCGGAGGCGGTCGAGCCAAGCCTCGACGACACCGCGTCCGCGAGCCAACCGCCAGCGCCGCCAGCGCCGCCACCGCCAGTGTCGCCTGTGCCTGCGCGGCCGACGCACGCAGCGCCGCACGTTCCGCAGGCGCCCGTCGCGCCTGCGCCCACCGAGAAGCCGCTCGCCGATGACGTGATGGAGTGAAACCGCGTGGAGCCATGATGATGAACTGCCGATCCCTTGCTGTGTTGTTCAGTGCCGCGACGCTGATCGCCGTCCCTGAGATCGCTGCCGCGCAGCCCGCCACGCCGCAGGCCGCGCCCGCCAACGCCGACGCGGTGACACGTGCCGATGCGTCCTATCGACGAGGGCTGCGCCTCTACTCGGACAAGAAGTACGTGGAGGCGGAGGCTGAGCTGCAGTCTGCGTGGGAGCTGAACCCGACGTTCGACGTGGCGTACAACCTCGGGAACACGAAGTACCAGCTGAAGAAGTACCGAGAAGCAGCGGAGCATCTGTCGTTCGCGCTGAGGAACTGGCCGCTGGTCAAGACGGTGGCGAAGCTGAAGCCGACGGCGGAGCAGCGGCTGGCGGAGTCGCGAGCGCAGGTGGGTGCGCTGAGGGTGACGGTCAGCGCGGCGGGGGCGGAAGTGCTTGTAGACGGCAAGGCCGTGGGCCGAGCGCCGCTGGAAGGAGAGGTGTTCGTCGAGCCAGGGGAGCACCGGGTAGAGGCGAGGCTGGAGGGGTACGCGCCGGTGAGCCAGACGGTGAAGAGCGCCAAGGGAGAGACGACGGACGCGGGGCTGGCGATGGTGCCGGTGAAGAGCGAGGCGCAGGTGGCGGGCGCGATGGCGGAGGGGGGGATGGGCGCGGCGGGCGTGGGGGTCGGCGGGCCGGTGGTGGAGCAGCTGCCACCGGGGCCGGTGGAGCCGCCGCCGAAGAAGAACTGGGGGCCGGTGATCGCGCTGGGCGCGGCGAGCGCGGTGGCGCTTGGCGTGGGGATCGGGACGACGGTGGCGTCGAACAACGCGAGCGCGGATGGGCGCGCGCAAGCGGATGCGATCCTCAAGGCGGGGGGCGGCTGCCCGGATGCACCGGCCGCATACAGTCAAGCGTGCTCTGATCTCCGGTCGACGGCTTCGCGGGTCGATACCTTCGCGCATGCAGCCACCGTGGCGTACACGGCGTCGGGTGTGCTGGCAATTGCAGCCGTCACCTACGCGCTATGGCCGCGCTCGGGGGCCAAGGCGTCAGGCAAGGTGCGTGTCCTGCCCGAGACGCACGTCGGTTACCGCGGGATTGTGGTGCAGGGGGCATGGTGAAGAGCCGACACGAGGATACGATGATGAGGAATCGATTTCGCTGGCAGCTGTGCTCCTTGGGGATTGTCGTTTGTGTTGCCAGTTGCGACACGGTGTGGAGCAATGTCGCGGAGGATTGCGAGTTTACACTCATGTGTGACCACCACCGCGGGTTGTGGAATGGCACCGGAGGTGGGCCGAACCCCGGGTGCGAGGCAGATCCGACCCAGGACGCGAGCACGGTGACGGACGACTGCGCGGTGTTCGCGAGCGCGACGGCAGAGGCGGGAGGAAACGGGACGAAGGCGAAGCCGTACGCGTCGCTCGGGGAGGCGGTGGTGAACGCGGGGAACAAGCGGGTGCTTGCGTGCGCGACCGAGCCGTTCACGGAGAGCGTGAGGATCGAGGCCGGGGTGGAGGTGATAGGGGGCTTCGACTGCGAGGCGGGGTGGACGTGGAGCGAAGAAGCGCGGAGCGCGATCGATGCGCCTGCGAACCAGATCGCGCTCACGGTGTCGGAGGCCGCGAGCGGGGCGAAGGTGCGGAGCTTCGCGGTGCGCGCTGCGAGCGCGACGGAGCGGGGCGGATCGTCGATCGGCGTGGCGGTGGCGGACGTCGAGGCGGAACTGGCGCAGGTGGAGGTGACGGCGGGAGACGGAATGGCTGGGGAGGACGGCACGACGCCGACGGAGGCGCCGCAGGCGGGGGCGGGCGCGTCGACTGTGGTGCCAGAGGCGTGCGATGCGCCGAACACAGTGTTTGGCGGAGAGCCAGGCGTGACGACGTGCGAGGACGGCGAGACGCGCGGCGGCGCCGGTGGGCCCGGCGGGATAACGGGGACCGACGAGGGCAACGGGCAGAAGGGTGTAGATGGAGCGCCGTTGCCGGAGCCGAACCCGAACAACTACGGACTGGGCGGTCCTGGGCAGACGGATGCAGCAGGAATTTGTAGGCGTGGCGAAGACGGGGGGCCAGGAGCCGTCGGCCGTCTCGGTGACGCGGGGAGCGGCACCGAGCTGACGCTGTCTGGCATCGCGGGAGGCGACGGAGCCAATGGTGGAACGGGGAAGAAGGGTCAAGGGGGAGGAGGTGGAGGGGGAGCGAAGGCGGGCGTGTTCTGCCAGGGGGCAGGCGGGACCAAGGTGGACGGCGTGGGCGCGAGCGGTGGCGGCGGTGGCGCCGGCGGTTGTGGCGGGAAGGGCGGCGGCGGCGGCAAGGCGGGCGGTTCGAGCATCGGGATCGTGAGCCTGGGAACGAAGCTTGTGCTGATCGACGTCACCGTGATGGTGGGCAAGGCGGGCAAGGGGGGCAACGGAGCCGGTGGGCTAGGTGGCGCGCTTGGCGGCAGCGGCGCAATCGGTGGAACGCCGTCGCCTCTTGGCGGCTCGGCCGGCTGCGATGGCGGACGAGGCGGTCAAGGAGGCATGGGCGGCGCCGGAGCAGGCGGTCGAGGCGGTCATGCGGTGGGGCTTGCATTCGCGGTGCCGCCGGGCGCTGCCGTAACACTGGCGAACTTCGTGGCGGGGACAGCAGGCGAGGGCGGAGGCACGGCGCCGATGGGAAATGTCGGTGAGATGGGCGTGAGCGGAGAATGTTGGGACTTCACGGGCAATGCGAGCTGCGGTCAGTGAAGGTCGACGATGGCGGAGATGGATTGAGAAATTCAGAGAGCTGAACGGAATGCATATGTGTGACTGACGAGCGCGGTGCTCCGTGAGCAGCTGAGCTGAAGGAGGAGACAAGAAATGAATGGACGCACCCCGCGCTGGGGTGGTAGGGACTCTTTTGTCGCGGAGACGCGGCACGGTGGGCTGCCCGGCGCTGAAAACTTCACCACCCTGGAGTGGACTGCAAGAGGCGCGGGCGGAGGAACCGATGATCTGCTGACTGCTTCTGCGTCGGGCCGAAAACCCGGATACCAACCTACGGTCGCTAAAGGCAGCCCGGCAGCAGATCGCTTTTGCGCCGCGTCGGAGCATTGCGGTGCCGTGGCGGCGGGGCAGAGGCGCCGTGGCGCTGGAACAGGAGCCGCCGTTGCAAGCGAGACCCCTCCCGTCCCGCGCGCGGCGCGGGACATGGGAGGGGCGGACCGCGCGCAGGCCCGCAGGGCCGAGCACGGGCCGGGGGTGGGCAGCTATGTTTTCGCGGCAGTTCTGTGCTGTGCGCCTGCGCGTGTGGGTTGGTGCCAAGAGCGCGGCTCATCGACGGCGATGGCGTCGAGGAAGTACGTGGAGGCGGAGGCTGAGCTGCAGTCTGCGTGGGAGCTGAACCCGACGTTCGACGTGGCGTACAACCTCGGGAACACGAAGTACCAGCTGAAGAAGTACCGAGAAGCAGCGGAGCATCTGTCGTTCGCGCTGAGGAACTGGCCGCTGGTCAAGACGGTGGCGAAGCTGAAGCCGACGGCGGAGCAGCGGCTGGCGGAGTCGCGAGCGCAGGTGGGTGCGCTGAGGGTGACGGTCAGCGCGGCGGGGGCGGAAGTGCTTGTAGACGGCAAGGCCGTGGGCCGAGCGCCGCTGGAAGGAGAGGTGTTCGTCGAGCCAGGGGAGCACCGGGTAGAGGCGAGGCTGGAGGGGTACGCGCCGGTGAGCCAGACGGTGAAGAGCGCCAAGGGAGAGACGACGGACGCGGGGCTGGCGATGGTGCCGGTGAAGAGCGAGGCGCAGGTGGCGGGCGCGAAGACGGAGGGAGGCGCGGCGGGAGCGGGGGTTGTGGGGCTCGTGGCGGGGCAGCCGGCGGTGCCGGTGGAGCCGCCGCCGAAGAAGAACTGGGTGCCGGTGATAGCGCTGGGCGCGGCGAGCGTGGTGGGGCTCGGAGTGGGGATCGGGATGACGGTGGCGAGGAACAGCGCGCACGATGACGCACGCTCCAAAGGCGAAGTGATCCTTCGAGCCGGCGGAGAATGCGCGACACCCTCGGCTACGTTCGTCAAGCCATGCGAAGAGCTTCAGAGTATCGGCTCTCGAGGCGCGACGTTGGGCGACGCTGCGCGAGTAGCCTACATCGCATCGGGAGCGCTGGCGATCGCTGCGGTGACATATGTCTTATGGCCTCGACCGAAAGCGACAACGATGGAGCGCGTTCGCGCATTGCCCCGGGTGCAGACAGGTAGTGTTGGAGTCGATGTGTTGGGTGCGTGGTGAGCTCGAGCGAAGGAACAACGACCATGGGCCGAAGGTGTTGGATCGTAGCAGGCTTGGGACTCGCCACGGCAGTTTGCGGGTGCAGCGGGTTCTGGGACAATATGGATGAGGATTGCGAGCTGATGCTGACGTGCGATCACTTCGCATCCGGAGGTACTGGCGGCAGTCCGCCGAACCCCGCGTGTGAGGCGGATCCGACGAAGGACGCGAGCACGGTGACGGACGAGTGCGCGGTGTTCGTGAGCGCGACGGCGGAAGCGGGGGGAGACGGGACAAAGGCGAAGCCATACGCGTCGCTCGGGGAAGCGGTCGCGAAGGCGGACGGCAAGCGGGTACTCGCGTGCACGAGCGAGCCGTTCGCCGAGAGCGTGACAATTGAGGCAGGGATCGAGGTGATCGGGGGATTCGACTGCGAGGCGGAGTGGACGTGGAGCGATGCGGCGCGGAGCACGATCGAGGCGCCCGCGAACCAGATCGCGCTCACGGTGTCGGAGGCCGCGAGCGGAGCGAAGTTGTGGAGCTTCGCGATCCGCGCTGCGAGCGCGACGGAACTGGGCGGGTCGTCGATCGGCGTGGCGGTGGCGGATATCGAGGCGGAACTGGCGCAGGTGGATGTGACCGCGGGCGACGGGATGGCCGGCGTAAACGGCGAGACGCCGACGGCGGCGTCGCAGGCGGGGGCGAGCGCGTCGGAGATGGTGTCGGATGCGTGCGAGGTCGTCTTCGGCGGCGAGCCCGGCGTGACGATGTGCCAGGACGGCGAGACGCGCGGCGGCACCGGTGGACTCGGCGGTACCACGGGTACCGACGAGGGCAACGGGCAGAAGGGTACGGATGGTGCGCCGCTTCTGGACCCGAACCCAGAGAAGTATGGCATCGGCGGCGCTGGGCAAACCGACGTCGCGGGCAACTGCCGGCGGGGTGAAGATGGCACGCCAGGAACTCTCGGCGGTTCCGGCGAGGCCGGTAGTGCGACGACGCTGACGCTGGCGGGCATCACGGGCGGCGACGGTGGCAACGGCGGAACTGGGACGCGAGGTCAAGGGGGAGGTGGCGGCGGAGGCGCGAAAGCAGGGCTGTTCTGCGGGCCCGTCGCGAACCCGCTGGATGGCCCCGGCGCCAGTGGTGGCGGAGGCGGAGCCGGCGGCTGCGGAGGCAACGGCGGCGGTGGCGGGAAGGCGGGCGGGTCAAGCATCGGGATCGTGAGCCTGGGGACGAAGCTTGTGCTGACGGAGGTGACGGTCGCGGTCGGCAAGGCGGGGAAGGGTGGACAGGGCGCCAGCGGAAGACGCGGCGCTGATGGAGGCATGGGCGCGACTGGAGGTACCGCCTCGGAGAACGTGGACTCCGTCCCCGGCTGCGACGGGGGCAAAGGCGGTCGAGGCGGTCCCGGCGGTCCCGGCGGAGGCGGTCGAGGCGGCCATGCAGTCGGTATCGCGTATGCGGCGGCGCCGAGCAGTCCGGTGGAACTGAAGGACTTCACGGCGGGTACAGCGGGTGAGGGTGGCATCGGGGGCCCGGATGGCAACGCCGGTAACCCGGGGACAACGGGGGCGTGCTGGGACTTCACGGGCAATGCGAGCTGCGGGCAGTGAAGTGAGCCGAGATGTGAGCTGTGACGTTGGATGAGAATTTCGTCGAGCTGAACGTAATGCGGACGAACGACTGACGAGCGCGTTGAACCGTGATCAGCTGAGCTGAAAGAGGAGACAGAAAATGGTTGGATGCACCCCGCGCCGGGGTGATAGGGACTCTTTTGTCGCGGAGACGCGGCACGGTGGGCTGCCCGGCGCTGACAACTTCACCACCTTGGAGTGGACTGCCGGAGGCGCGGGCGGAAGAACCGTAGATCTGCTGAGTCCTTCTGCGTCGGGCCGCGAACCTGGATGTGATCCGACGGTTGCTGAAGGCAGCCCGGCAGCAGGTTGCTTTTGCGCGGCGAGAGAACTGCGCGGTGCCGTAGCGGTGGGACGGAGGCGTGGTTTCGCTGGCACCCGAACTGCCGTAGCTGGTGAGACACGGCGCTAGCGAAGAACGAGGCGTCGACAGCCCCGGGGGCGACGACGGAGGGGGCAGGGAGCGCGACAAGTGCGGGGATCGTCGTGGCGGTGGCGGGGCCGCCGGCGGTGCTCGTGGAGCCGCGGCTGCCGCCGGACAAGAGGAATTGGGTGCCGGTGATCACGCTGGGAGCGGCCAGTGCGGTGTGGCTCGGCGTGGGGATCGGGATGACGGTGGCGTCGAGAAATGCGCGGAGCGAAGCGGATGCGCAGCGCGCTGCGATCCTGTCGCAGGGGCCTGGGTGCGTTCACGTGCCGAGCGATGTTGCGAGTGCGTGCAGCACGTTCGACGAGAGAGCGGGGCGAGCTGGAACGTTGGGCACCGGCGCCATCGTGGCCTATGCGGCGTCCGGTGCGCTGGCCGCAGGCGCGTTGGTCTATGCGCTGTGGCCTCGCTCATCTGCATCGAGCAACGCGGTGGGTGTGCTGCCGACCGCTTGGATAGCGCAGGGAGAGCGAGGTCTGGGAGTCGTTGGTGTGTGGTGAGCGGCGACGGGAAGGAAAGGATGCGAACGTGAGAAAACCTATTGGCATCACGGCTGGCACCCTCTGCGCGGTGCTTGCGGCCGTCGGGTGTGACGCGCTGTCGCTCGGCCTGACCAGCGACTGCGACTACACGCTGACGTGCCCAGAACACGACTGGCTAGAAGCAGCAGGCGGCGGAGCGCCAAACCCCGCATGCGAGGCTGATCCGACGAAGGACGCGAGCACGGTGACGGACGAGTGCGCGGTGTTCGCGAGCGCGACGGCGGAGCCGGGTGGAGATGGGACGAAGGCGAGGCCGTACGTGTCGCTCGGGGAGGCGGTGGTGAACGCGGGGAACAAGCGGGTGCTGGCGTGCACGAGCGGAGCGTTCGCCGAGAGCGTGGCGATCGAAGCAGGGATCGAGGTGATCGGGGGCTTCGACTGCGAGGTGGAGTGGACGTGGAGCGAAGAGGCGCGGAGCGCGATTGAGGGGCCTGCTGGCGCAGTGGCGCTGACGCTCGGGGAAGGCGCAAGCGGGGCGAAGGTGAGGAGCTTTGCGGTGAGCGCGGCGAACGCGATGGAGGATGGGGGGGTCGTCGATCGGCGTGGCGGTGGCGGATATCGAGGCGGAACTGGCGCAGGTGGAGGTGACTGCGGGCGATGGGGCGGATGGAGCGGACGGCGAGACGCCGATGGAGGCGCCGCAGGCGGGGGCGGGCGCGCCGACGAACGTGTCGAATGCGTGCACCGCACTGGTGTACGGCGGCGATCCCGGCGTGACGGTGTGCGAGGACGGCGAGACGCGCGGGGGAGTCGGAGGGCTCGGCGGGATCACGGGTACCAACGAGGGCAACGGGCAGAAGGGGGCGGATGGTGTGCCGGTGCTTGAGCCGAACCCCGACGAATACGGGATCGGTGGCGCTGGACAAGCCGCCTCCAACTGCAGGCGCGGAGAAGATGGCTTGCCCGGCGCTAGCGGCGATGCCGGCGAGCCCAGCAACGGCACGGAACTGACGCTGGAGCGCATCGCTGGTGGTAACGGCCAGAGCGGCACGATCGGGAAACGGGGGCAAGGGGGCGGAGGCGGAGGAGGAGCGAAGGCGGGCGTCTTCTGCCCGGGCCCCGGCGGGACCACGGTGGACGGCGTCGGCGCGAGCGGCGGCGGCGGTGGCGCTGGAGGCTGCGGCGGCAAGGGAGGCGGAGGCGGGCAGGCCGGCGGGTCGAGCATCGGGATCGTAAGCCTGGGGACGAAGCTTGTGCTGACGGAGGTGACGGTCGCGGTCGGCAAGGCGGGGAAGGGGGGAGATGGAGCCCGCGGGCTAGGTGGTGCCGCTGGAGGCAGCGGCGCGACCGGAGGTACCGCTTCGCACCTTGGTGGATCCATCGGCTGCGATGGTGGCAGAGGCGGTCAAGGTGGAACGGGCGGCCCCGGGGCAGGCGGCCGAGGTGGGCATGCGGTGGGCATCGCGTACGCGACGGCGCCGAGCGCAGCGGTCGCGCTGAAGGGCTTCACCGAAGGCGCAACTGGGGACGGCGGCAGCGCGGGGCCCGGCGGGAACGCGGGTACGCCCGGAGCCAGCGGTGCGTGTTGGAACTTTGGTGGAAACGAGAGCTGCGGGCAGTGAGAAAAAGGTGTTGCTGCGTGGCAATTTCGTAGAGCTCAACGGAATGCAATTCGAGGAGGAGGCCTTGGAGGGCCGTCGTTCGCGATCGCCTACCGAGACGAGGCGGTGAAGCAGGAAGGGCCGACGACGCTACAACCCGGCACGCCGGGCGCTGGGGTGAGCCGGCGGAAGCAAAAACGCGTCGGATAACGCGGGAGCGGAAGGCACTGCAGCGGCGGAGCAGGCGTTTCCGTAAGCGACCGATGAGGTAGCAGGCGGCGTCGCTCGCCGGCGCGAAGTGCGGCGGAAGAAGGTGTTGGCGATCGCATGGAACGCGATCGACGGGGAGAGGTGCGTCCTGAGGGCGACCCGCGCGGCGGCAAGTGGATGCTCCGCCGGTGCTGCAGGAGACGGCGGCAACGCGAGGCCGGGCGGGAACACTGGCGAACTGAGGGCGAGCGGAGCGTGCCGGAACTTTGGTGGAAACGAGAGCTGTGGGCAGTGAGAGAAAAAGCGGTGTCGTGTGAGAATTTCGCAGCTCTCAAAGGAATGCAATCGGTTGCGGGCGCCTGGGCAGCGAGAATACATGCTGCCGAGTGACAATTGTGTAGGGATCGAGGGAATGCGATTGGTCGAAGACGAGGGCTGCGGTCAGTGAGCAGCTGAGCTGAAGGAGGAGACAAGAAATGAATGGACACGCCCCGAGCCGGGGTGATAGGGACTCATTTGTCGCGGAGACGCGGCACGGTGGGCTGCCCGGCGCTGAAGACTTCACCACCCTAGCGTGGATCGGAAGAGGCGCGGGCGGAGGGACCGATGATCTGCTGACTGCTTCTGCGTCGGGCCGCAAACCCGGATACCATCCTACGGTCGCTGAAGGCAGCCCGGCAGCAGATCGTTTTTGCTCGGCGTCGGAGCATTGCTGTGCCGTGGAGGCGGGGCAGGGGCGCAGTGGCGCTGGATCCCGAACCGCGGTTGCAAGCGAGGCCGCTCCCAGGTCCCGCGCTACGCGCGGGACGGGAGGGGCGGACCGCGCGCAGGCCCGCAGGGCCGAGCACGGGCCGGGGGTGGGCAGCTATCTTGTCGTGTTAGTTCTATGCTGCGCCCCAGCGCGTGTGGGGTGGTGCGAAGAGCGCGTGCCGGTGGCCAAGGGAGCGCAGGCCGAAGTGGCGCTCGCGACGACCGAGGGGCCGCCGGCAGCGGGTGTGACGACGGAGAAGGGCGGGAGCGCGGCGGGCGCGGGGGCCGGAGGCTCCGTAGCGGGGCTGCTGGCGGTGCCGAGCGAGCTGCGACCGCTGCCGAACAAGAGGAACTGGGGGCCGGTGATCGCGTTGGGAGCAGTGAGCGCGGTGTGGCTCGGCGTGGGGGTGGTGATGACCGTCGCGTCGAACGATGCGAACTCGGGAGGTCGTGCTCAACGGCGCCAGATCTTCGCTGCAGGCGGCGGCTGCGTGGCGTCACCGTCGTTCGCCGAGCGATGCGCCGAGCTCCAACGCTCCGGCGAGCGCGCCGGTCGTCTGGGGGACATCGCGCTAGGCAGCTACGTCCTATCGGGCCTGCTGGCGACGGGCGCTGTGACGTATGCCCTGTGGCCCAGGAGAAGCGCGCAGGGCTCTAAAGCGTTGCTCGTGCTTCCTGAGCCGCGGGCACAGGGCGTCAGCGTCGTGATGGTGAACGCATGGTGAGTGGAACCGGAGGAAGAACGATGAGAACGCTCAGGCGAACCTTGCTTGGAACGACCGCCGCCATTGCGCTGGTCCCCGGCGGCTGCGACGGGCTTTGGTATCACGTCGAGGACGACTGCGAGTTCATGCTCACCTGCGAGGAGTACCGGGGCAGGGGCAGTGAGGCTGTGCCTTCCGGGTGCGTGCCGAGCGAGATCGAGGGCGCCGCGGACGATACGTGCGGGATCTTCGTGGCTTCGAGCGGCAACGACGACAATGCAGGTACCCGGGCGGAGCCGGTGGCGACGCTCGCCGAAGCGCTCCGGCGCGCGGAGGAGCAAGGTCGCGGAGTCTACGCGTGCGCCGAAACGTTTACGGAGGCGGTTGAGCTGCCAGCGGGAGCCAAGCTGTTCGGCGGTCTCGATTGCGCGAACGGGTGGACCTGGATCGGCAAGACGGCGAAGACGGTCGTGGCCCCAGGGGAGGACGGGATCGTGCTGAAGGTGCTGCGGGGCGAGGGCGCGGTGAGGATCGAGGACGTGTCGGTGCGCGCGACGGATGCACGGGCGCCGGGGGCGTCGTCGATCGCGGTGCTGGTGGATGGCGCGGAAGCCGAGCTGGTGCGGTGCGAGCTGGTTGCGGGGAACGGAGCGGATGGTGCGGAGGGAGAGGATGCGCCGAGCGAGGTGCCGGCGCAGGCGTCACCTGGGAACGCCGGAACGAACGCGTGCAGCGATCTCGATGGCACGCCGGGGCCGGACGCGACGCTGTCCGGTGGCGCCCAGGTGGTCAACGAGTGCGGCGGGGAGCTGTCGATCGGCGGTGGTGGTGGTGATGGCAATGTAACCAATGGCACTGGCGGCGACATCGGAGCGTCGGGCGCCCTCGGCGCAGCAGGTTCCGGAGAGCCGGCGACAGGCGCCTGGAGCTGTGCCGCGGGTGGCACCGGCCAGGGTGGCGACAATGGTTCCCCCGGCGACGCCGGCGTCGCCGCGAGCGGCCTCGGCGCGTTGCGCTCGTCGGGCTACGTGGGCGTGAGCGGCGGAGCCGGTGGCGCGGGCAAGCCCGGGCAAGGTGGAGGCGGAGGCGGTGGTGCGAAGGGTGGCGCGGCGATCTGCCCAGGCGCCATGCCGGGAGCTGGCGCGAGCGGCGGCAGCGGCGGCCCTGGTGGTTGCGGCGGGCAGCCCGGCCAAGGCGGCGGCGCCGGCGGAGCGAGCATCGCCCTGGCGAGCGTGGAGGGGAAAGTGACGCTGAAGGACTGCGTGCTGAAGGCAGGCGATGGGGGCAAGGGAGGTGCTGGCGGCGACCTGCAGCCGGGTGGATCGGGCGGGCTCGGCGGCGCTGGTGGCGTAGGGGTCGGCGGGTCGAAGCACGCGTGCGCTGGCGGGCATGGAGGCCAGGGAGGCAACGGCGGTCCTGGAGGAGGAGGCCTCGGCGGGCCGTCGTTCGCGATCGCCTACCGAGGCGAGGCGGTGAAGCAGGAAGGGCAGACCACGCTGGAACCCGGCACGCCGGGCGACGGGGGCCCCGGCGGCAGCAACAACGTGGCGGACAACGCGGGCGCGGCAGGCACGGCGGCTGCGGAGCAGCAACTTCCGTAAGTGAGCGACGAGGTAACGGGCGGCCTCGTCGCTGGTACCGCCTGGCGTCGCCAAGCGTGGCGGAGGGGACCCCGACGATCGCGCGACGCGCCATTGAGGAGGCGAGGCGTCTCCCGCAGGCGACGGGTATGGGGCGGCCAGCAGCGCCCGCTGGACTGCTGCCACCGGCGAGCGGTGGAGAAAGTGAGGATGACCGTACGATTTTGTGACGACCCGGCCTGGCTTCGCGTAAGTAGTCGAAAGATATCGATTTCTGGACGAAAACGCTTGGCGAGCTCTTTCGTGACCGGCAGTATGCGCGCCGCTCGATCCAAGGAGCGCCCTGCCGATGCGCCGGAATTCCAGTGGAAACGATGTCCCTCCCTCCGGAAGACGCCCCAGCCCGAGCGCGATGGGGGAGTGGGAGCGGATGTGGGTGCGCAGGCTGGGCCTCGAGGATGTGGAGTGGGACCCCGAGCTGCACTGCGAGCACTGCATCGCGAAGCGAGCGGCCTGGGAAGCGGTGATGGAGGAGCTTGCCGCACGGTCGGGGAGCCGACCGAAGCTGCGGCTGAGCCCTGGGTGGGAGAAGATTCCACCGAGGGCGGGTAGACGAAGCAGGCGGAGCAAGGGCCGCTGCAGGCGGCTGCTGCTGAAGATGGTGCGACTGGCGCGTCTCGTGCGCGATGATTTTTGAGCGCTTGAGCGAAAGGTCCCGTCGCGAGCTCCCAGCTCGAGCGAGCAGCCGCTGACGGCCTGAGCACGCCGAGAGGGCGCACGGCGGCGGCGCGGCGCGCTGGGCGACAGAACAGGAGACCGGCGCACCGCGAGCGTGGTGCGCGCTGACTCGGCTCGTCTTTGCGACGAGCGTGCGAGGTGGAGGATGGTGCGTCCAACGATCGCCATCGAGGCAGGGGCGGAGGCCTTCGTGTCGAGGCGTCGTGCGAGCAACGAGGAGCGCTCTGGGGAGTTGCCTTGCCTGGGGCTCTTCCTGGTCACGGGCCGGCCTGGCGGAGAGGTCGTCTCCCGCGCGGCGATCGAGATGGTGCATCCCGCTGTCGAGGCAGCCAGCGTGGACGACCTTGGTGCTGGTGAGATGATTGCGCCGCAGTGCCGGGACGAAGTGCGGCTCATGATGAGCCCGCGTCGACCAGGCCGCTCCGAGGACGAACGTCCGGGGCCGGGACCGAGCGGCGTGCAGGTGACCTTCGCCGGTGTACTGCTCGCGCCAGGGGCGGCGTATATCGTCTGCGCCGGCGATATGCACATCTACCGGTTCCGTGGGGGGAAGCTGGAGGCGCGAACGCGTGAGGATGCGGAGCTCGACGGTGGGGCGTTGGACGGATTCAGCTCGCCGGATGCCCCAGCCGTGCTGGGGCAACACGCCAGCGCGGCCACTCGCGCGCTCGGCTGCGACGCAGCGGTGGAGATGACGGCCCAGGTCGAGAACACGGAGCCGGGCGACATCTTCCTCGCGTGCTCGGGGGGCCTCTGGCCCGGAGGGCCGAGCACGGGCCGGGGGTGGGCAGCGTTCTTTGGGGGCGAACGTCGTGGCGCGAAGGGCGGGGAAGCGATCTTCCCGGGAGCCAGGCCGGCGCCAGAGCGAGCGGAGGCAGCGGCGAACCCCGCGGTTGCAGCGGGCTACCCGGGGAGGGGGTGGAGCGGCGAGCAGAGCCCGCTGGACTGCTGATGACGGCGAGCGCTGTAGAAAAAATGAGAGGCGGTATGATTTCGTGGCAATTTCGGACGGCTGAACGTAACTCGGCAAAACGGCAATCCTGATTCGAAGAAACCCCTTGGCGAGCTCATTCGTTGCCGGCAGAATGGGCGCCGCCCGAATTCAAGGAGCCCCATGCCGAAGCACCGAAGGTCCCGCGGAGACGACCCTCCTCCCTCTGGTAAGCGCCCCAGCTTGAGCAAGATGGGGGAGTGGGAGCGGATGTGGGTACGGAGGCTGGGTCTCGAGGACATCGACTGGGATCCCGAGAAGTATTGCGTGCACTGCATCGCAGAGCGGGAAGCTCGCGAAGCGGCGGCGGAGGAGCTTGCGCCGCCGTCAGGGCCCAGACTGCCCGTGTCGCAGAGCCTCTTGTGGGCGCAGAACCCACGCCCGGCAGGTGGTCCTAAAGCGCGAAGCAAGCGTCGCCCCAAGCTGATGCTCGTTCCCTCGGTGCACCGCAAAGGCGAGGACCCTTGAGCGAGAGGCCCCTTCACGAAGGGGTTGGATCGAGCGAGTCGACACCGATGGTGTGGGGGACGCCGGCTCTGATGTGCTCTCCGGGAACCTGTCGTGTTGTGCCAGGACACCGCATCTCCGGCATCCCCGCTCCGTCTCGCGAGTCGCGGCTTCTGATGGATGGACTGCGCTCATGAGCTCGCGCTGCGAGCCCGAGCGCGCGACATGCGCCCCGGCGCGCGTCGGCAACGGCCGAGGCGCTCCGCCATGAGCGCGATCAGCCCGTGCGCGCGCCCTCACCTCGCGCAGGCTCACGCCGGCGCTCGGCTCTCCCCGGCCACACCGGCCTCCCGCCCGAACGCCCGGCCGCAGCGCCGTCGCACGCAGGAAGCGCACCACGGCCTACCTCCGTGCGCCCCGCTCCTGCTACCCTCCTGGCCGTGGCGATAACGACCGATTTCCTCGTCATCGGTAGCGGTGTGGCTGGGCTGACCTTCGCGCTCGAGGCGGCCGAGCACGGCGAGGTGATCATCGTCACCAAGCGCGCGCGTGACGAATCCAACACGAAGTACGCCCAGGGCGGCATCGCCGCGGTCTTCGCCCCGGACGACTCCCCCGAGGCGCACATCGCCGACACGCTCGAGGCGGGGGCGGGCCTCTGTCACGAGGTGGTCGTCGAGATCTGCGCGCGGGAGGGGCCCGAGCGGGTGCGCGAGCTCATCGCGCGGGGCGCCCAGTTCGATCACGAGAACGGCCAGGTGCGCCTCGGGCGCGAGGGAGGGCACTCCGCGCGGCGGATCGTGCACGCCGCGGACGCCACGGGCCTCGAGATCGAGCGCGCGCTCCTCGAGCAGGCCCGGCAGAACCCGAACATCCGCTTCGCCGAGCACCACACGGCGATCGACCTCATCCCGCTCTCCCGGTTCGGGGGGCCGGACATCTGCGCCGGCGCCTACGTGCTCGACGAGACCGACGCCGCGCTGAACCAGGGCAGGCCGCGGCCGCGCGACTCGGAGCGGCCAGCGCCCCGGCACCGGCCAGCCTCGAAGCCGCACGTCGTCGAGACCTACCTCGCGCGGGCGACCGTGCTCGCGACCGGCGGCGCAGGCAAGGTCTACCTCTACACGACGAACCCCGACGTCGCGACGGGCGACGGCGTCGCCATGGCCTACCGGGCAGGCGCCGAGATCGCGAACATGGAGTTCTACCAGTTCCACCCGACGTGCCTGTTCCACCCGGAGGCGAAGAGCTTCCTCGTGAGCGAGGCGCTGCGCGGCGAGGGCGCCATCCTCCGGCTGCCGGACGGGACGGCCTTCATGGCCAGCCACGATCCGCGCAAGGACCTCGCGCCGCGCGACATCGTGGCGCGGGCCATCGACTTCGAGATGAAGCGGACAGGGTCGGACTACGTGCTGCTCGATATCACCCACCGGCCCGCGAGCTTCGTCCGCGAGCACTTCCCGACCATCCACGCGCAGTGCCTGCGCTACGGCATCGACATCACCGCGCAGCCGATCCCCGTCGTGCCGGCCGCCCACTACATGTGCGGCGGGATCACCACCGATCTCTACGGCAGGACGACGATCCCCGGGCTCTGGGCGATCGGCGAGTGCACGTGCACGGGGCTGCACGGCGCGAACCGGCTCGCCTCGAACTCGCTGCTCGAGGGGCTCGTCTTCGGCCACCGCGCGGCCGCGCGCCTCGGCACCCAGATCGCCGAGCTCCGGCAGAGCGCGTTCCCCGATGTGCCCGAGTGGCAGGTCGGCAACGCGGTCGCCAGCGACGAGGAGGTCGTCGTCGCCCACAACTGGGACGAGCTGCGCCGCACCATGTGGAACTACGTCGGCATCGTCCGGTCCGACGCCCGCCTCCGGCGCGCCGCCCGGCGGATCTCCCTGCTCCAGGAGGAGATCCGCGAGTACTACTGGAAGCACCTTGTCACCCGGGATCTGCTCGAGCTGCGCAACATCGCCACCGTGGCCGAGCTCATCGTCGGCTGCGCCTCCGCCCGGCACGAGAGCCGGGGGCTGCACACGACGATCGACTACCCGGAGACGAGCGATCGCCTCGGCACGGACACGGTCGTGAAGCGGGGCGTCCTGCCTTATCTGCGAGGCCGATGAGCGATCTGCACGGCACCCCCGACCCTCCGCCGACCGGCGGAGGGCCCGGTCCGCTCGTCCGGCGAGGCGGCGAGGAGCGACCGATGTCGATCCCCGGGGCCATCGGCTGGACCGTGGGCGTCACCGCGCTGTTCCTGTTCCTGCTCGGCCTGATCTCCTCCTTCCGGATGGAGCCGGCGCTCGACGGCGCGGGCTCGTTCCGGGCGGCGCCGAAGCTCGACGTCATCGGCAGCTTCGCGTGCCAGGCCGCGGCGTACCTGCTCGGGCTCTTCGGCGTGCTCCAGGTGCACGCGCCCCGCGCGTCGATCCGGCAGTTCCTCGGCGTGCGCGGGACGCACGTGGCGTTCTATCCGCTGGCGATCGCGCTCGGCTTCGCGCTCGAGGGGCCCATCGCCGCGCTCTACACGGCGATCGAGGCGCGCTGGCCGTCGGGGATCGACGACGCCGAGCTCGTCCGGGTCTTCGTCGACGCGAGCGCGCCCGAGCGGGCCGCGCTCGGCCTCATCTTCATCGTGCTCGGCCCCGCGCTGGAGGAGGTCTTCTTCCGGGGAGCGCTCGCCCGCCCGCTGCGCTGGACGCACCGCGCGCCGCTCGTGATCGCGATCACGGCCGCGCTCTTCGCGGTGGCCCACGTCGGGTGGCAGAAGTTCCTGCCGATCGGCATCTTCGGCGCAGCCCTCGGCGTCCTCCGCGTCGCGAGCGGCTCGCTCTTGCCGTCCATCCTCCTCCACGGCACCTACAACGCCATCCAGTGCTTCTCGCTCCTCTCCGCGGCGGGCGCGGGGGCCGCCGACGGCGCGCCCTCGGCTGCCGGCGCTGCGCTGCCCGACGCCGCGGCGAGCCCGGTGTGGCTCGTGGCGGTGAGCTCCGCCTCTGCGCTCGTGTTGACCGCGCTCGCCTGCGTCCTCGGCCGTCGCGCCGAGGGGGCGGCCCGCGCGAGGGAAAAGGACCTCTCATGATGCCGGCGTTCGGGAGCCAAGGCGGCGGCGAGAGCCGATCCGCGCAGATCGCAGCGGGGGACGGCGAGGGCCGCTCCTCCGGGACCGTGGACGCGAGCGGCCAGGGCCGCGCCGCTCCGCGCGCCGGGGCGAAGCGAGCGCGCGTCAGCCTCTGCTTGCCAGGGGGCGGCCTGACGGGCGCGCTCTACCAGATCGGCGCGCTCGCGGCGCTCGAGGATGGCGTCGAGGGGATCGACAACCAGAGCTTCTCGCTCTACCTCGGCCACGGCAGCGGCGCCGCGGTGGCCGCGGCCCTGGCGGGCGGCATCCCGATCGAGCGGCTCTACCGCGCCCTGCTCGATCCGGTCGACAACTTCTTCCCGCTGGAGCGCAGCCACCTCCTCCACATCGACGTCGGCGAGTGGCGGCGCGCGCTCAGCACCAGCCTGGTCGCGCTCCGCCACGCGATCGTCCGGCTCACGACCCGGGGCGACGCGACCCCGAACGCGCCGGCGCAGCAGTACCTGTTCGAGCAGCTCGATCGCTTCAACGACTCGCTCCCCGCGGGGCTCTTCCAGCTCGATCGTTACGAGCGGTTCCTCGGCGAGTTCTTCCTGAGGCGCGGCATCCCGAACTCGTTCCGCGCGATGCCGCGGACGCTGCGCATCCCGGCGCACGACCTCGACTCGGGCGAGCGCGTCGTCTTCGGCGCCGAGGGGTTCGACCACGTCCCGGTGTCGCTCGCCTGCGCGGCGTCGCTCGCGCTCCCGCTGTTCTTCTCGCCGGTGCGCGTCGAGCACCGCCACTACCTCGACGGCGGGCTGGGCCACGTGGCGCACCTCGATCTCGCGCAGGCCGCCGGCGTGGACCTCACGATCGTCGTGAGCCCGCTCGTGCCCGTCTCCACCGCGCACCGCCCCGTCCCGACAGGGCACGGGGTGCGCGAGAGCGTGCGCGACAAGGGCATGCTCTGGATCTTCAACCAGGCGATGCGGATCGGGGCGCACGCGCGGCTCCACCAGGCGGTGGGGCGCGCGCTCGCCGAGGGCAAGATGCAGGTCCTCGTGCTCGAGCCCGCGCGGAACGACGCGCTGCTGTTCCTCCACAACCCCGCCAACCTGCGCGCGCGGCGCGCCATCCTGGAGTACGCCTACCGGACGACGCGCGAGCGCATCGCGGTGTGGATGGACAAGAACCGCGCCGTGGTCGAGGCGATGGGGTGGCACGAGGCCCGCGCGTCGGGCCCGTCGGCTGGCTGAGGCGCATCGCCCACCCGAGGGCCTGGTCAGCGGGCCCAGGGCGCATCGGCCGCCCGAGCGCCCGCTCGGCCGGCGAGGGCCGGTCAGCTGGCGAGGGATGAGAACCGGGCGATCGTCAGCTCGTCGGGCGGGACGCTGATGCGGGCGCGCGGGATGGCGACGCCGTGGAGGTAGCGCCAGCCCTCGCCGTCGTGGAGGAAATCGGACAGCTCGACGAACGATCGATCGACGCCTGCCTCGAAGATCTTGGCGAGGAACAGCACCGACGCCGAGTCACCGCTCTGCAGGCTGTCGAGGATCTGGAGGCCCCGGTACCGGTGGTGGTGGATCGTCACCTTCAACTCGCGGAGCACCTGATCCCTGTCGCGCCCGCGGTCGATGTGGCCCATGTGCAGCGTCCGCCAGAGGTAGGCGGTGTCTCCGACGGCGAACGCGGCGTACCGCGAGCGCATCAGCGCCACGGCGTCGGGCGCCTCGCGATCGCCCAGATGGCAGGGGGCGCAGCACTCGCGGTACGAGCGCCCCGAGCCGCACGGGCACGGGCGGGAGAGGGTCCCCGTACCAGGACGAACATCTCGGGTCATGGGCGTTCTCTACACGGGTTCGTGCCCCGCTGCAGCGCCCTGGGGGGCGTCGAGATGGGGCGCGGCGGGCGTGCGGCAGGACGGCTCACCACGGCATGGCGCGGCCTGCGGCAGGACGGCCCGGCACGGCATGGCGTGGCCCGGCGCCGTCGCGCCGTCCAGCGCCGACCCGCGCGCGTCCCTGAGCGAAGCCTCTTGCGGGGCGCCGGCGAGGACGGTAAGGCGGGCGGGAAGTATGCCCGCAGCGCGCGCTCACGCCGCGGCCCTCCTCCTGGCCCTCGCCCTGGTTCTGGGGGGCTGCAAGCGCCAATACGCCATCGGCGATCACGTCCTCGTGACGTGGGAAGGGAACGTCTACCCGGCGGAGGTCATCGAGGTCCTGGGTCCGACGAAGTTCAAGATCCACTACCAGGGATACGACGACATCTGGGACGAAGTTGTACCTCGTGAACGGATCCGCGGCCTCGTCGAGGGCAATGTCGTCCACCCGCCGCCGCCGCCGAAGGTCCGGAGCAAGGGGCTGCAGGCGTCGCAGACCAACGTCTACAAGATCGGCGACAGGGTCCGCGTCGAGTGGCACGGGCAGATGTACCCGGCGGTCGTCACGGGCATCGTGGGGCAAGAGCGCTACCGCATCCACTACGACGGCTACGGATCCGAGTGGGACGAGACGGTCGGGCTTTCCAGGATTCAAGCCAAGTAGCGTGAAATGTTCACGCGCGATCATTTTCCCCCTGGCGCTGTCCATGGGGCCGAATTAAGAGCCGCGCCGAATTTCTGACTGGGCGATCGCAAGAGTGCGCCGCCTGGCTGACGTTCGATGCGTGCCGCACGCCCTCCACGGGCACGCCCCCACGGGTGCGCGGCGGGGAGCCTTCTGTGATCAGCGAACTGTCCAAGCTGCGCAACATCGGGATCAGCGCCCACATCGATTCGGGCAAGACAACGCTGACCGAGCGCATCCTCTTTTACACCAAGCGGATCCACGCCATCCACGACGTCAAGGGCAAGGACGGCGTCGGCGCGAAGATGGACTCGATGGATCTCGAGCGCGAGCGCGGGATCACCATCCAGTCCGCGGCCACGCACTGCTTCTGGAACGGGCACCAGATCAACGTGATCGACACGCCCGGCCACGTGGACTTCACGATCGAGGTCGAGCGCGCGATGCGCGTGCTCGACGGTGCGATCCTGGTCCTCTGCGCCGTCGCCGGCGTGCAGAGCCAGTCGCTCACGGTCGACCGCCAGATGCGCCGCTACGGCGTCCCGCGCATCGCGTTCGTGAACAAGTGCGACCGCGCCGGCGCGAACCCGCTGCGGGTCCGCGCGCAGCTGCGCGAGAAGCTCAACCTGAACCCGGTGCTGCTGCAGCTGCCGATCGGGCTCGAGGACAAGTTCGAGGGGGTCGTCGACCTCATCGCGATGAAGTCCTACCGGTTCGAGGGGGCGAACGGCGAGAAGATCGTCGTCGGCGAGATCCCGTCCGAGATGGCCGACGAGGTGAAGACGGCGCGCGAGGAGATGCTCGACGCGCTCTCGATGTACTCCGACGAGCTCACGGAGGCGATCCTCGAGGAGCGCGTCACCGAGGAGCTGCTCCAGAAGGCGATCCGCGAGGCGACCGTGAAGCTCCAGATCGTCCCGGTGATGATGGGGTCGGCCTACAAGAACAAGGCGGTGCAGGTCCTGCTCGACGGCGTGACCCGCTACCTGCCGACGCCCGCCGACATCACGAACAAGGCCGTGGATCTCGACAAGGACGAGGCCGAGGTCGTCCTGTCGAGCGACTCGGACAAGCCGCTCGTGATGCTCGCGTTCAAGCTCGAGGACGGCCGCTTCGGCCAGCTCACGTACCTGCGGGTCTACCAGGGCAACCTGGCCCGCGGGGGCGAGATCACGAACACCCGCACGGGCAAGCGCCACAAGGTCGGCCGGCTCGTCCGCATGCACGCGGACGAGATGGAGGACATCGACTCCGCGGGCGCGGGCGACATCGTCGCGATGTTCGGCATCGACTGCAACTCCGGCGACACCTTCACGGACGGGACCCTGAGCGTCGCGATGACGTCGATGCACGTGCCCGAGCCCGTCATCTCGCTCACCGTGACGCCCAAGGACAACAAGGCCCAGGCGAACATGTCGAAGGCGCTGCGCCGCTTCACGAAGGAAGACCCGACCTTCCGCGTCGGGGCCGATCCGGAGAGCGGCGAGACGGTCATCCACGGCATGGGCGAGCTCCACCTGGACGTCTACATCGAGCGCATGAAGCGCGAGTACTCGGCGGAGGTCGTCACGAGCCCGCCGCGCGTCGCGTACCGCGAGACGATCACGCGCCGCGTGGACTTCAACTACACGCACAAGAAGCAGACCGGCGGCTCCGGCCAGTACGGCAAGGTCGGCGGCTTCATCGAGCCCTGGACGGAGGCGCCGTTCCGGTTCGACGACCAGGTCGTCGGTGGCGCGATCCCGCGCGAGTTCATCCCGGCGGTCGAGAAGGGCTTCGTGTCGATGCTCGCCAAGGGGCAGCTCATCGGCGCGCCCGTCACGGGCGTGTCGGTCACGCTGAACGACGGCGCGGCCCACGCGGTCGATTCGTCCGACATCGCCTTCCAGGAGGCCGCGCGCGGCGCCTGGCGCGAGACGTACCCCAAGGCCGGCCCGCAGATCCTGGAGCCGCTGATGAAGGTCGGCTGCGAGGGGCCGAGCGAGTACCAGGGCGGCATCGTCGGCATCCTCATGCAGCGGCGCGGCATCATCGTCGGTTCGACCGAGGCAGACGGCTTCTGCCGCGTCGAGGCGGAGGTGCCGCTCTCCGACATGTTCGGCTTCTCGACCGTCCTCCGCTCCGCCACCCAGGGCAAAGCCGAGTTCACGATGGAGTTCTCGCGCTATGCTCCTCTTCCGGCGGCGCTTGGTGAGGAGCTCATCAAGAAATACCGGGAAGAGCAGGCGAAGAAGGCCAAGTGAGGGGGTCGGCATGTACCGCAAAGAGGTAAACGAGCGGAGCCCCATGCGGGTCTTCGAGGGGTCGATGCACGGCGGGCTGGGTCGCGGCAACGTCGGCGTCATCGTCTCCCGGCCCGGCGTGGGCAAGACGGCGTTGCTCGTGCAGATCGCGCTCGACGATCTGCTGCGGGATCGCCGGGTCCTCCACATCTCGCACGAGAACGCGGTCGATCACGTCCGCGCGTACTACGACGAGATCTTCCACGATCTCGCGCAGTCGATGCGGCTCGAGGAGCCGGAGGCCGTCCGGCTCGAGGTCGAGCGGCACCGGCAGATCTACTCGCACCTCGGCCACGTGAAGGCGTCGGCCGACGCGCCCGAAGAGGCGGCGCGCCTGTGGGTCGAGAAGATGCTCGAGACGGTGGCGTTCGCGCGCGGCGTCGCCCACTTCGAGCCCGACGTGATCATCGTCGACGGCTTCGACGTGGCGGTCGCGTCGGAGCAGGCGATGGAGGCGCTCGGGCGGCTCGCGAAGGAGCGCTCCGCCGAGGTCTGGGTCGCGGCCCAGGTCGACGAGGCGAGCCCTCCCGGCAAGCTGCCTGCCGCGCTCCAGAAGGTCGAGCGGCACCTCAACGTGGTCGTCTACCTGCAGCCGGAGCGCGACGTGGTTCGCCTGCGGCTGCTGAAGGACCACGGCAACGAGGATCTCGCCGATCTCCACCTGCGGCTCGATCCCCACTCGATGCGCGTCATCGACGAGGACGTGCGGCCCCCCTCGGAGCGGCCGAAGGACCCGCGGAGCTTCCGCGTGCACTCGGGCGGCGCCAAGGGGGCCGAGGCCGAGTTCGGCGCGTGCGCCGAGCGGTACGGGGTGCAGGAGCTGAACTACAGCTTCGAGGGCCACCGGCTCCTCGAGCGCCAGCGCGGCGTGGTCGTGCTGGGGGACGACGAGCTGCGCAAGGGCGACTTCAGCCTCGTCTACGTGTCGCGGCGCCTCGGCCGCGTGCTGAGCGAGATCCCGCTCGTGCGCAACATCCTCCAGACGATCTGGCACCAGATCAACGCGGCCAGCCAGGTCTTCGTCGTGGGCACGCTCCAGGAGGACGGCACCGTGCGCGGCGGCACCGGCTGGGGCGCGGAGCTCGCGCGCCTCTGGAAGAAGCAGCTGTTCGTCTACGATCAGGAGAAGCGCGGCTGGTTCCGCTGGAGCGGCTCGGCCTGGGAGATGGCGCGGCAGCCGAGCATCACCTGCGAGAACTTCGCCGGCATCGGCACGCAGGATCTCAACGACGCCGGCCGCGACGCGATCCGCGACCTCTTCGCGCGCAGCTTCGGCGAGCCTGGCTGAGAGCCGATCGCAGGGGCGCCCTCCGCTGCGCACGCGGCCGCGGGGGCGCCTCGCTGCGGCGCGCAGCAGGCCGGCGCGAAGCGGGCCTGCTGCGCCGAGCCGCTCAGGCTGAGTGCTTCTGGATGAGCTGGGCGAGGCGCGGAACGGCCTCCTCGACGTTCTTCTTCGCTGAGCCGCGCAGCTTCTCGTAGGTGCCGCGCACCACGCCGCTCGACGACGACTTCGCCTTCTCGTCCGTGATGCTGAGGAGCGCGTCGGCGATCCGCGAGCGGTTCGACGTGAAGAAGGAGCTCGGGTTGCCGCTGCTCGCGGCCTCGGTCCAGATGGGATCGAGCTTCTTGGCGAACTCGGGCAGGAGCTTCTCGACCACCTGCTGGATGAAGCCGGGCTTGATGCCCTTCACGGCCGCGTAGCCGGCCTTGACCGCCAGGCCGGAGAGTCCGCTCTTCGAAGCCACCTCCTCGTCGACCAGCGTGCAACAGTCGGCGACGACCTTGGATTTCTTGTTCGCATCGAGCAGCGTTTCGCTGAGACCCATTCTCGAACTCCTCCGGGCGCTTCGGAGGCCGGTCGCGGCCCCCACACCCATGTCAGCGTGACCCCCGGCAGGGAGCCGCGACCACGTCGAGCGGACCGGTGGTCCGCTCCCGACCACATCGAAGCGCGGCTCTTACCACAGCGGCCCGAAGGCCGGCATCGCAAGCGCCCACCCGGGAAACCTTCGGTCCAGGACGGCTCTCGTCCGATGTCGACCGTCCGGGATGGCACCGCAACGCCGTCACGCGCTCGATTCTCGGAAATGCCGCGCGGAGACCGCATGCATGGCCGCCCCTCGCGCGCCATACTCAAGATGTAATTTGAATCACAATCTGGCGTGGCGGGCGCTCGCCGTTGTCGTGTCGCGAGGCCTGCGGGGGGCTCATGGACGTTACCTGCGAAATCTGCGGAATCGTCACCACGGTGTCGAGCGACGCGCGCGGCGGGGCTGCGCTCGAGTGCAGCGTCTGCGGCGGTGCGATGCTCCGTGCGCACGGGAGGGGTGCGGCAGCGCCCCCGGCGGGAGGCGCCGGCCGGCGATCGAGCCGGCCTCCTCCGCCGCTCCGGCGATCGAGCGCGCCCTCGGTGCCACGGAGCGACGATGACCCGACGATCATGGATCTCCGGTCGCTCGCGCTGAAGTCGTTCATCGCGACGCTTCCCGCCGCGACGACGACGTCGAGCGCGTCGGCGGCGGGCTCGGTCGCGCCGGGCAGCGGCCCGGTCGCTCCGGCGGCGGTGGGCCTGACGACGCCACAGGCGATCCGGGGCGTGGAGTCGACTGCGGCGACCGCCTCGAGCGCGTTCGCGGGTACGGCGCCGGTCGTGGTCGATGCGCCGAGCGTGAGCGACGTGATGCGCGTCCACGACGCGCTCGTGCCCGTCGCGGTGCCCTCGTGGGCGCGATCACGAGCCCGCGTGCGCATCCTCGCGGCGGCGACCGTGGCCGGCGCCCTGGTGATCGCTGTCGGGCTCACGCTGATCGCCGGCCGGATGTCGCGTGCGCCGCGGGATGACGTGCCGCCTGCAGCGCAGCGCGGCGTGGCCCGGGCCGGGGAGATCGCGCGCGAGGTGCGCGTGCCGCTCGAGGCGCCCGGCCCCCGGAGGACGGCGCTGCGCGGGCTCGACGCGCGCGCGCGAGCGGCCGACGAGGACGAGGCCAGCGCCGCCGAGCCCGCCACGGCGCCGCAGCCGCGCGCCGCACCGGAGGCGGGCGCGCGCGAGGCCTCCGGGGCGGGTCTGCGCCCGCCCGCCGCTCCGGGGGCCCGCGCCCGGCCTGAGCGTCAGCCGTCGCCGTCGCTCGCGTCCGAGGAGGTGTCGCGGCCTCAGGCGCCGATGTCGCTCACCGACGCGATGGCTGCAGCCGTCGCCGACCCCCCGGCCCCGGCGGCTGCGGAGACGCAGCGCCAGGCGGACACCAGCGAGGAATAGCCAGCGTCGAGGGGGCGCGCGGCTGGCCAACCGTTGGTGCCCCAAATATTCCCGCGCCTGGAGCGAGCGATGCATCGCGGCACTTTAACGGAATGCCTGTCATCCAGGCGCGCCGGCTCGCCGGCGGGCGCTCAAAATGCTGCAACGCGCCTCCCGGCGTGGTAACGGCATGCCCATGACAAAACTGCCTGCGTTGATCCTCGTGGTCTCGGCGCCCCTTGCCGCCTTCGCGGCCGGCTGCGGCTCCGATCCGCAGCCGCCGGCGAATGTCGCCAGCGACGTCGCGCCCCCTCCGGTGGCGAAGACCGCTGCCCCGCCTGCCCCGAAGCAGGACACCGAGAAGCCGACGAGCGGATCGATCCGCATCGACGACAAGATCCTCAAGGCCTGCGGCGATCTACCGACCGCCCGCTTCGCGTTCGACTCGACGTCGATCGAGGGTGAGGCGGCGGGCGCGCTCGACGCGCTCGCGCGCTGCTTCGTCTCGGGTCCGCTCAAGGGCAAGGGGATGAAGCTCATCGGCCACGCCGACCCCCGGGGGGAGACGGAGTACAACCTGGGCCTCGGCCAGAAGCGCGCCGGCAGCGTCGCGGAGTACCTCGGCAAGAAGGGCCTCGAGCAGGGCCGCATCGCGACCTCGTCGAAGGGCGAGTTCGAGGCGACCGGCACGGACGAAGAGGGCTGGGCGCGCGACCGGAAGGTCGACATCCTGCTCGCGGACTGAGCGCACGCGCCGCGTGCGGCGCTGGGCGAACTTGAAGAGGGCCACGGCCGCGCTTCCAGGCGAGAGAGGGGGTCGCGGCCGCAAACTCCACTGAACGGGGCCGCGCGCGCGGAACCCTGACGAGCCGACTCCCTGACCTGAAGAGATCGAAATGGCCTTCCTGCAAAGCGCCCCCGAGCCGGCGACGGCGGTCCCGATCAAGCTCGATCCCGTCTCCCTGGTCCTTCACGCCTCCGGTCCGGTCTTCCTGGTCGTCTGGCTGCTGATCTTCGCGGCGATCCTCGTCTGGGTGATCGCCGTCCTCAAGGTCCTCCAGCTTGCGCGGCTCGCCTCGCAGCAGGCGCGGTTCGAGCAGGAGTCGGCGCACGCCCACTCGCCCGATCAGCTGTTCGCGCTCGCGCAGCGGCACGCGGACGCGCCCGGCGCCCGCGTCGTGATGGAGCTCAGCCGCCGCGTCGGGACGAGCCGGCTCCTCGACTCGATCGCGAAGCGGGCGATCGTGACCGAGACGCAGCGCGCGAGCGCGCTCATGCCGACGCTCTCGTCGATCGCGGCGGCGTCGCCGTTCATCGGCCTGTTCGGCACGGTCTACGGGATCATGGACGCGTTCCTCCGCATCGGTCAGCAGAAGAGCGCGTCGCTGCCCGTCGTCGCCCCGGCCATCGGCGAGGCGCTCATCGCGACCGCGATCGGGCTGTTCGCCGCGATCCCCGCGGTCATCGCCTACAACGGGATCAACAAGCGCATCGATGACCTGCTCGCTGCGCTCGAGGCCGCGAGCGAGGGCTGGGTGGAGATCGCGTCGCTCTCCGCGCGGGGGATGCAGGAGTCCATCCCGCTGGCGCTCCAGCGGTCGAGCGACCGGCCCACGCCGGTGATGCCGAAGGGCTGAGGGGCGGGGCCGATCATGGGCATGTCGGTCGGTGGAGGGCGCAGGCGGCGCGGCGGCGGCGGGTTCAGCGACATCAACGTCACGCCGCTCGTGGACGTGATGCTCGTGCTCCTCGTTGTGTTCATGGTCACGGCCCCGCTGCTCACGGCCGGGCTCCGGGTCGAGCTGCCCAACGTCTCCGCCGAGGAGGCGCCGACGAAGGACACGAAGCTCGTCGTGACCGTCACGAAGGAAGAGAAGATCCTCTTCGGCGAGGACGACGCGACCGCCGACATCGAGGCCGTGCTCGCCTCGAACGGGCGCGTGCAGAAGGAGAAGGAGCTCTACATCCGCGCCGACAAGGACGCCCGCTACGGCGCCGTGGCGCGGGTCGTCGCCGCCGCCCGGGCCGCCGGGGTCGAGGGGCTGAACCTCCTCGTCCAGCCGGAGATCGAGCCGGAGGGCGCGCCGCCGCCGCCCGGGGGAACGGCGCCGCGACCCGGGGGAGCCGCGCCGCGGCCCGGAGGTGCGGCGCCGTGAGCACGGCTGCGGCGCGCGCGCCCGGACCGAGGACGCCGCCGGGGCAGCGCCGGCCGGCGAGCGACTTCCGCCCGCGGGACATCGCGCTCGCCGTCGCGGTGGCGATGGCCGTGCAGGCGGGGGCCGCCGTCGCGGTCAGCCTGGCCGATCTCGCCGTGCCCGCTGCGGCGCCCGAGATCGACAAGGGGCCGAGCGTCCCGGTGAAGGTCGTGCCGGTGCTCGACATGGACACGCCGCTGCTCAAGCTGGGCGGCAAGCGCGACAAGATGAAGCTGCCCGACCGGTGGGTGCGCCAGACGCCCAAGCCGCGCGTCGAGCAGAAGGCGTTCGTGTCGCCGAGCGCGGGCAAGACCGAGGCGGACATCCCGCCCCCGGAGGTCAAGATCGCGGACGCGGGCACCGCGCCGCCGCCGCCCGACGCCGAGATCGCGAAGCAGGTCGACACCGAGCTCGATCCGAAGACCGACGCCGCCCCGGCCGCCAACGTCGACCAGGAGGGCCACGAGGACGGCGTGAAGGAGGGGACCGAGACCGATCCCCTCAAGGCGCGCGCGGTGGATCTGTACCTGGCCCGCATCGCGGGCTGGTTCTCGAGCAGGTTCCGCGTGAACGGCTCGGGGCTCCCGCCGGAGGAGCTCACGAAGCACAAGCCGCGCGCGGTCATCGTCCTGTCCGACGGGCAGATGGTGAGCTACACGCTGACGCCGAGCGGGAATCCCGCCTTCGACGCGGCCGCGCAGGCGACCCTCGAGGCGGCGAAGGGGCAGGCGCTGCCGCCGCCGCCCGAGAACTATCCCAACCTCGGGCAGAAGCAGGTCAGCGTCACGTTCGTCTGTAGAGAGACCACATGCGACTAGCTCGATACGCCCTCGGCGCCCTGGCGCTCGCCGCCGCCGCGCTCGCTGCTCCCCCTGCTCCTGCGCAGGCGCCGGCCTCCTCGGCGGCGCCGCCCAACCCGGACGAACTGCTCGGCCACATCACGGTCGTGGCCGGCGCGACGCGCCCGCTCCCGAAGATCGGCGTCCTGCCGTCGCTCGTCTCGGATCCCGAGGACGTGACGATCCACAGCGTGGTCCGGCGCGACCTCGAGCTGTGCGGCGAGTTCGAGGTGCTGCCCGACAGCGCCGCGCCCGACGGACTGTACCTCTCCGACAGCCCCGTGGACGTGAAGGCGTGGTCCGCGAAGGGGGTCGAGGCGGTCGTGAGCGTGAGCGGCAAGAAGGTCGCCGCTGACAAGGTCGAGCTCGTCGGCCAGGCGTTCCTGGTGAACCGCGGGCAGGCCCCGGTGTTCGACAAGAAGTTCATCGTGCCCCTCCGCGACGTGCGCTTCGAGTCGCACCGGGTGGCCGACCAGCTGATCGGCGCCCTCACCGGCCAGAACGGCGGTTTCGCCAGCCACATGACGTTCGCCTCGGGCTCGGGCTCGCTGCGGCGTGTCTTCACGATCGACGCCGACGGCCATGACGCCAGGGCCGTCTCGCCGCCCGACCAGACCGCCATCGCCCCTGCGTTCGGGAAGAACGAGCAGCTCCACTACGCGGCGAGCGTGAAGGGCGACGAGTACAAGGTCTTCACGCCCGCCGGCGGCCCGCTCCCGCTGCCCGTGAAGGGCTCGGTCTACGGGATCGCGTTCTCGAAGGATCGCGCCCAGGTCGCCCTCAGCATCGGGGTGGGGTCGACGATCAAGCTGTTCTCCGGGCCCGATCTCCAGAGCATCAAGCCGGCGTCCGAGGTGGGGATGGCGCTCCACCCGGTGTTCACGCCGACCGGCAAGCTCGCCTTCTCCGGCGAGGGCAGGTACGGACAGCGCATCTACGTCGGTGGCAAGGCGATCTCCCCGGACGGGCTCTTCGCCTCGGCGCCCACGTTCTGCAACCACCCCGACGGCGTGAAGGCCGTCTATGCCGTCGGCGTGGGAAAGAACACCGACCTCGTCGCCTCGGGGGAGACGGGCGGCGGCCTCGTACGGTTGACCCAGAATCAGGGCAGGAACGGGTACCCGGCCTGCAGTCCCGACGGGCGGCTCGTGGCGTTCTTCTCCACGCGCACCTCTGGCGAGGGGCCAGGGCTCTACGTCATGCGCGTCGACGGGCAGCGCCCGAAGCGCATCTCGAACCTCCTTGGGGACTCGCTGCGCTGGGATCCTCTGCCGCCCGGCAAGGCCGTCGAAGCGAAGAACTGACGCGGGCGAGCCGCGGGGCACGGCCCGGACATCCAGCGTGTGTCCGATCGAGGGCCGCCCGCATCGTGGCTGAGCCAGGCGTTCTCTCTCCGACAACTTTTTACGTCCCGGCACGTCTGACGTGGGTAGTTCCTGCGCGCCCTCCCGCGCCGCTGCTGCGAGCGACGACGATGAAGGGAGACCGCGTTAGCAGCCCCGCTTCCTTGGCCCACCGCGTCGGTCGCGGTTAGCCTCCGGACTGCTCAGGGGGAGAGTTGGCTGGAAAATTGCAACGAAATTGGGACGAACCGCCCTGGCCAGCCAGCCAAGAGGAAATGGAGAAGTGCATGGTGTCGAGCCGTATCTGGACCGCCATCGCGATCGTCTGGGCCTTCTGTGCCGGTGGCTGCAGCCAGGTGGCGGCGGTTCAGGAGGCGAGGATCAGCGAGCAGGGGGGGTTCAGGAACCCGGAGCACCGGCTCGCCGCGGCAGAGGACGGGGGTTACTGCAGCGCCGAGGTGCTGCGCTGGCAGTACGATGAGCCGGCGGCGACGCTCCGCCTTGCCGATGCCCGTTTGATGCTCGACTGCTGCGGGAAGCGCGCGATCCACGTCGAGAGGATCGACAGCCTCTTCGAGGTCACCGAGCGGGATGCGCCGGACGGCGCCGGAGGTCGCTGCAGCGAGCAGTGCGCCTTCGATCTGTCCGTCGGCGTGCGCGGCGTCCCGCAGGGCGAGGTCTACGTGAAGCTGCTGCGCGACGTCGTCGATCAACAGGGCGGCCCGGCCGTGATCTGGAGCGGTTCGCTCGATCTGGGGGTCTCCGCCGGCGCGGTCGTCCTCGACGAAACCCCCGCGGAAGCCGGCTGCCAGGCGAAGGGCTCCCCGCGCCAGCGCAGCAAGACGGTCGCCGCGCGATGAGGCGCTGAGCACACGCCCCCGGATCGCTCCGCAGCACCTCGCGTCCGCGGTCGGCAGGGGGAGCTCGTGAATGTCCCGGCGCGCATGGCAGCGCGTCATGGGGTGGGATGGTGGAGGATGATGGAGGAGCTTGGTCGACCATGACGTTCATGGTCAGAGAATCGGGCTAACTCTGCCACTTTCGCCTGGACAAGGTTTCCAGAAACCCGTAAATCACACTCGAATGTGCGTGCAGCTGCTCCGGGGTGCGGCGCATGTGCGCACCTTATGTACGTTGGCTTGCAGCTGAATCCCTAGGCGCAAGTAGCGGACACGTGAAGCGCGTTTCTAGAGGCCCTGGTTCTTTGCCTTTTGGGCGTATTTTGACAGTGTCGCGGGACAGCCAAGGAAATCGGGGCATGAAGTACCTGGGGGTCTGTGGAGCGCTTGCAATGGTGGGGTCGCTGCTTGCTCTGAGCGCGTGCCTGGAGGCGGAGCCCGCGCAGGTGGGGCTCGTGAGCGAGGCCGGCGGGTTCGTGGATCCGGAGCGGCGGCTCGCCTCCGAGGGGGAGGAGAGCTACTGCGGGGCCGAGGTCCTGCGCTGGCGCTACGACCACTCCAGCGGCGCCCTGAAGATCGCGGACAGCCGGCTCCTGCTGAACTGTTGCGGCCAGCGCGCGATGCACGTCGACAGGATCGACAGCATCTACGAGATCACCGAGCGGGACGAGCCCGATGCGGCGAATCCGAGGTGTGATTCGGTCTGCGCGTTCGACTTCGCGGTGGCGATCCCCGAGGTCGCCCAGCGCAAGGTCTACGTGCGGCTGCTGCGCGACGTCGTCGACGCTCAGGGCAGCGCAGAGCTCGTCTGGCAGGGCGAGATCGACGTCCGGAAGTCGGCCGGCGAGGTGGTGCTCGATCGTGTCGCCGCTCCGGGCGAGGCCTGCAGCGGGCCGTCCCAGCAGCCGCTCACCGCCCAGCAGCCGCTCGCCGCCCAGTAGCCGCTTGCTGCTCCGGCCTGGGAGCGGCCCCGTTGCGCAGGAGCGCTCGCAGGGTGCAGGCGCTGCGCGGCGTGCTGCCGGCGCGGTGCGCCTGGTGATGGGCTCCGTGTCTTCGTGACGGAACACGCGATCGAACCACCGCCCGGTGGTTGAGCGACGGTCGAGCAACGCCCCGGCGGTCTGCCTCAGTCGATCAGCGTGCGCGCGGGGCGGCCAGGCTCGCACTTCACGAGCGTGGCGGTCAGCTCGAGCGTCTCGGGGAGCGTGCCCTGCACCTGCGCGACGACCTGCTCGACCACGTGCTGAGCCTCGTCCAGGTTGGGACCCACGATGGAGACGACGAACGTGAGCGGGCCGGTGCGCCCGGCGGCGGCCGGCGTCAGGCTGAGCAGCAACGTCTGGGTCAAATCGACGACCTGAAGCGCGGCCTTGCGCAGCGCGAGCATCTCGAGGATCGTCGGTCGCAAGCTCACGAGGCCGTTCTGGCCGCGGAGCTCGAAGCGCGCGATCTGCATCGGCACCTCGCCCCACTCGGCGAAGAAGCCATCCTCGTCGATCGCCTTCATCAGGTGCTCGCGCACGAGCAGCCCCGTGAGGCCGTCGCGCCGGGCGAGGTAACGCTTCGCCTTGTCGTGGTGCGGCGAGTCGGGCCCGAACGTGACCACCATGAGACGGCACTCGCCGAGCTGCACCTCGGCCCCATGGAGCAGCGAGACCTGCGCTTTGCGCTCGAAGGGGAAGTCCGCGTAGGTGCCGTTCGTGCTGTTGAGATCCTCCACCAGCCAGGAGCCCGTCTGCCAGCGGAGGAGCGCGTGTGACCCGGAGACGGTCGCCTCGGCGAGGACGAGGTCCTGATCGCTGCGGCGGCCGATGGAGAGCACCGGCTTCTGCAGCGGGAACAGGGTGGCGACGCTGTCGGGCGCGTTCGTGGCGTACGTGATGAGCAGCGACTGCGCGCCCGGCGTGAACTGCGTCTTGATGGCTCGCCCAGGCGCGGGGCCGGGATCGATGCGCTCGCGCGGCAGCTGGATCGGCGCGGTCGCGGTCTGCGTCGGGTTGAAGAACCGCATGTGCCGCGCCTGCGGGCGCATCTGCGGATCCGGGTTCAGCGCGCGGAAGATCTGCCTGATCTCGTCGTTCGTCAGCGCGGCGGGCACATCGAACGTGATCTGCTGCTTCATCGTCTTGAGCCGCGGCTTGTAGCCGGGCTCGGGGACGCGGCAGGTCCACATCTCCCAGAGCGTCAGCGCCGCCGCGTAGACGTCGTCCTCCGGGCTCGCGCCGCCGCTGCGCAGCCGCTCCGGCGACATGTAGTGAGGCGTGCCGCCGTCCGGAGGCGCCCCCGGCTTGCGCACGGCGGCGCGGGCGCGCTCCTTCGCGAAGCCGAAGTCGAGGATGACCGCCCGATCGTCGGCGACCATCACGTTGCCGGGCTTCAGATCGCCGTGCACGAGCCCCTGCTGGTGGATCGCGGCGAGCCCCGCGCAGACGTCGGTCGAGATCTTTCGGAACTCGTCGGCGCTGAACCCGCCCGACGTCTTGCGCTTGCGGATGTGGTTGTGGAGCGTCTGCCCGGGGATGTACTCCATCACGAGGATGGGCCCCCATGGGCTCGGGGCGAGGTCGTGCACGCGGCAGACGTTCGGGTGGCGGGCCTTCTGCGCGAGGATCACCTCCTGCCGCAGCGCCTCGTCGTCGCCGGGCATGGCGGAGGCCTCGGGCACCACCTTGAGCGCCACCTGTTGCTGGGTCAGGCGGTCGAAGGCCAAGAACACCTCGCCCATGCCGCCTTTGCCGATGCTCTTCAGGACCTCGTAGCGGTCGTTGATGACCGTTCCGACGTCGATGGGAGGGAGGGGATCTTTGGTCACGGCCACGGGCGCACGAAGGGTGAGGAAGAGCTCCGCGACGGCGCCGAAGGAGACGCGCCGGGACGCCGATACGGACTGCGCGCAGGGTCGTCCATTCGAGCGCCGGGCGCAACGAGTCGTTGCACAAGCGCTGCACGCGGCCCGTTCGGCGCCCTACGGGACCGCCCCGCCGCTCCTTCGCAGAGCAGCCAGGCCGCCGTGCGGGGCCCGCGGCGCGGGGCCGCCGTGGTCGTCGCGGCCGTCCACAGACGCGCGCGGCGCGCCGCGCTGTTCAGGGGAACGGCCGCGCCGTGTGGGCGTGGTTCAGCGGCCCGTGGCCCTGGCCGAGCCCCGGCGCGGAGCGCATCGCCTCGCGGAGGTAGCGCCGCGCGCGCCCGATCGCCGGGACGAGGGCGAGGCCTTGGGCGAGACCAGCGGCGATGGCCGAGGCGAGCGTGCAGCCCGTGCCGTGGGTCGCGCGCGTCTCGATGCGCGCGTCCTCGAACAGCTGCTCGCCCTCCGGCAGCCCGGAGGCGCCGGGCCCCGGCGCGACCCGGAGGACGTCGACGACCGTCGCGCCCGGGAGGTGGCCCCCCTTCAGCAGCACGGCGCGCGGACCCATGGCGAGCAGCCGCGCTGCGGCGCTGCGCATGGCGTCCACGCTGTCGATGACCACGCCGGTCAGCGCCTCGGCCTCGGGGATGTTCGGCGTGAGCAGCGCCGCGAGCGGCAGGAGCCGGGCGCGCAGGGCGCCCTCCGCGTCGGACTTCAGCAGCCGGGCGCCGCCCTTGGCGACCATCACCGGGTCCACCACGAGCGGCGCGCCGCGGCCGAGGCGCTCGTAGACGCGCGCGACCTCGTCGATGACCTCGGCCGAGTGGAGCATCCCGGTTTTGATGGCGTCCGCGCCGATGTCGTCGAGCACGACCTCCATCTGGCGACCGATGAAGTCGGGTGGCACCGGGAACACGGCGTCGACGCCGCGGGTGTTCTGGGCGGTGAGCGCGGTGATCGCCGTCGCGCCGAACGCGTCGAGCGCGGTGACCGCCTTCAGATCGGCCTGGATTCCTGCGCCGCCGCCCGAGTCGGAGCCGGCGACGATGAGGACGCGTCCTTTCATGGCGCGCTCCGGCGGCGGGCAGTTGCGGAGGCCGGTCGGCCCCCGCGCGGCAGGTGCGCTGGGAGAGCGGGGAGCGAGCTGCGAGAGGCGCGCATGGCGAGCGCGCAGGGTGTCCTGAAATGCAGCGAGTGGCGAGGGGTTCTTGCTGGCGGCGCGAGAGGGCCGCCGGCCACGGAGGTCGGGCCGGCGGCAGGTCGAGCGCTCTGCTCGCCGCCGCGATCCCGGCCGTGCGTCAGAGGCCAGCGCGCACGATCTCACCCGACATCGGGCTCCCGGACAAGCCGCGGTTGGACCAGTAGACGAAGCCGTTCCGGAGGCGGACGCTCGTCGGCCGCGCCTGGTTCGAGGCGATGACCCGAGGGCCGCCGCCGCAGCCGTCCAGCGGACACATCTTGACGACGCCGTCTGCGCTCATGCCCGTGCCGAGAGCGGTCCAGTACACGCCTGTGGGGCCGACAGCCATGCTGGTCAATGACGGCTCGCCCTCGACGAAGGTCGTCGGGCTGCCGCCGCACCCGGTCTTCTTGCACGCGAAAATGGTATTCTTGACCGCGTTCATCACGTAATGAATCCCGTCGTGGATGGCCATGACGACGCCGTGCTCGGCGTGGAGCTGGATCGCGCCGTCGGCATTGCCGGGATCGCAGAAATAGACGCCTCCTGGATCGGTGGCGTGGGCCCAGTACACGGTCGTCCCATCCATGACGAACGAACGGATCCCGTCCGCGCTCACGCAGCGGATCCGCTGGCATTGGCCGTTATCGCACTCGAGGACATCGAACTTGTCCGAGATGCGCGCCACGCCGTCATCGCTCACCTGGATCTGGTTCAGGTTGCCCACGATGGACTCCCACACTTCCACCGGCGACTTGCCGAAGCAACCGGCCGCTGGGCATCTGTAGTAACGGCGCGACCCTCCGTCGTTCGGGGAGCTCAGCCAGTGCACGAAATTCGGATCCACCGCGATGAGGTATGGAGAGGCGATGGCGGCGCCCGAGGGAGGCCCGAGCCCCTCGGCGAGGACCACCGGAGCCGGGCAGCCTGCCAGGGAGCACCGCAGCAGCGTGGACGCGGAGAGGATGAAGATGCTCTGGTCGTCGACCGCGATCGAGTACGGGTCGTCAAGGCCCGTGGCGATGACCTCCGGAGGCAATGGTTGCGTGTCCCCTCCGCCAGCTGCGCCCGTTCCTCCTCCCCCGCCTTCGCCGGCGCTCACGCCGCCGCCAGTCCCGCTGCCGGCCGGCGACGCGCCGCCGCTGCCGGTCGGCGATGCACCGCCGCTGCCGGTCGGCGACGCGCCGCCGGTCCCGCCGCCGCCGCTGTCGCCGAACGAGCGCTCCGCCGGTGAGCAGGCGACTGCCAGGAAGCCGGCCGGGAGGGCCGCCGCGCCGAGCATCACGAGCGATATCGCGAAGAGCCGTTGCCGCATCGGCGACGAGTATGCCACAGGGCGCGCCGAGCGAGGCGACCACGGCAGGGGGAGGTGCCTGATCGCGCTGGAGGCCTCGGCGTCAGTAATGCTTGTCGAGGACCGCGGGATCCTTCGTCGTCGCGAAGACCGTGTCGCAGCGCCGGCACCTGTACTTCACCTTCGTCGGCCGGGCCGAGATCCCGAACGCGAGCTGGATGTACCCGAGGACTCGGTACTCCGCCTCGGCGCTCACCATGTAATGATCGCGACCATGTCCGCAGGGGCACTGGACCGGCTCGGGCGTCGTACGGTCGCGATAGGGCATCGACGGGCTCGTTGGCATGGACGTCAGCGTAGTCTAGGGGGCCCGCGGCGGACGTCGAGGGGGCGGCGCCGCGACGCCGCCTGGACGGAGGCGACCGGGCGGCGCGAGCAGAGGGGCGGCGCGCCGCGGCACGCGCTGCGTGCGGGTCCGTCCGACGGGCGCTTTGCGCCGCGCCGCGGACCGAACTAGGAGACGATTCCATGCGCCCCGCCCTGTACGCCGAGCGTCTGGTGAAGCGGTACGGCGGCGTCACGGCCGTGGACGGGGTTGATCTCGCCGTGTACGCCGGGGAGGTCGTCGGGCTGCTCGGGCCGAACGGCGCGGGCAAGACGACGACCTTGCGGATGCTCGCCGGCATCCTGTCGCCGGACCAGGGGCAGATCCTGGTCGGCGGCGTCGATCTGGCCGCGAGGCCGCTCGAGGCGAAGCAGCGCCTCGGCTTTCTCTCCGGGGACACGCAGCTCTACCAGCGGCTCACGCCCCGCGAGGTGCTCCGCTACTTCGGTCGGCTGTACGGCATGGAAGAGGCGGCGCTCTCGCGCCGGATCGACGCGCTCGTGGCCGACCTGGAGATGGACGCGTTCGCCTCGCGGCCGTGCGGCACGCTCTCCACGGGGCAGAAGCAGCGCGCCAACATCGCGCGCGCGTTCCTCCACGAGCCGGAGGTGCTCATCCTCGACGAGCCGACGACCGCGCTCGACATCCTCAGCGGCCGCTTCATCGTCGCGTCGATCCGGCGGGAGCGCGCCGCGGGCAGGGCGATCCTCTTCTCGACGCACATCATGAGCGAGGCCGAATACCTCTGCGACCGCATCGCCCTCATGCACGAGGGGCGCGTCGTCGACGCCGGCGCCCTGCCCGAGCTCCTCGGGCGGTCCGGCACCACGAACCTGACCGACGCCTTCCTCCACCACGTGGAGCGGAGCCGCCCGAGCGCGGCGCGCGACACGCCCGAGCGCGCCGGCGCGCCCGCGCCAGGGGGCTGACGCGCCGTGAGGCTCGCCATCGTCTGGACGATCCTCCGCAAGGAGCTCGTCGAGTCGCTCCGGGATCGGCGCACGCTCGTGCGCCTCGTCGTGGTCCCGCTCCTCCTCTATCCGCTCTTCGCGCTCGCGATGAGCAAGCTCGTCGGCGTCGAGGCGGCCGCGCGCGAGGCGCGCCCGTCCAGGATCGCGGTCTGGGGAGAGCTCGCCGAGGGCCTGCAGGCGAGGCTCTCCGCGGCGGGCAAGATCGAGCTCGCGCCGTGGGCCGGCGCGCCCCCCGACGTGCGCGAGGGGCTCCTCTCCGGGGCGCTCGCGCCGCCGGCGGGGCCGGCGGCCGCGCCGGACGACGGCGAGGCGGCGCCCCCCGAGGCCGAGGCCGAGCCGGCGAGGTGGATCGAGCCGGAGAACCCCGTGCTCGCCGCGGCGCGCGCCGCCGTGAGCGAGCGCAAGATCGACGCGGTGCTCGTGCCGTGGCCATCGATGGGGGCCGAGCTCGGGCGCGGCGGGAAGGGCGCCGTCGCGATCTACTTCGACTCGGTCCGCGCCGACTCGGCCACGGCAGAGGCGCGCCTCGAGGGCGCGCTGCAGCGCGCCCGCAGGGCCATCGTCGCGGATCGCGAGGCGGAGCGCGGCCTGCCCGAGGGGTTCTCGCGCGCGTTCGACGTCGTGCCGCGCGACGTCGCGGCGGACAGCCGCAAGGTCGGCCAGATCCTCGGCGCGATGATGCCGATGCTGCTGATCCTGATGTCGCTCCTCGGCAGCTTCCTCCCGGCGATCGATCTGACGGCGGGCGAGAAGGAGCGCGGCACGATGCAGACGCTGCTGTGCGCGCCCGTGCGGCCCATCGAGATCATCTCGGGCAAGTTCCTGGCCGTGTGGGTCATCTCGCTGCTCACGGCGCTCGGCAACGTGGTGAGCATGTCGCTCACGGTGAGCCGGTTGCTGCCCGACGCGATGGTCGTCGGCCCCGGCACCTTCGCGCTGACGTTCGTGCTGCTCGTGCCGGTCACGCTCCTGTTCTCGGCGCTGTTCCTCGCGCTCGCCGTGTTCGCGAAGGACTTCAAGGACGGTCAGAACGCGCTCATGCCAGCGTACCTGCCGCTCTCGCTGCTCGCCGGCATCACGGCCCTGCCGGTGGTCGAGCTCAACCCGTGGACGGCCTACGCCCCGGTCCTCAACATCGCGGTGCTGATCAAGGCGCTGTTCGTCGGAGAGGCGCCGGCCGATCTCCTCTTCACGGCGCTCGTCTCCTCGGCGCTCTATGCCTGCCTCGCGCTCCTCTTCGCCGCGCGCGTCTTCGAGCGCGAGAGCGTGCTCCTCGGGGGGCACGAGCCGGCGCGCGCCGTGCTCGGCCTGGGGCGCCGGGCCGGCGGGGCGCCCTCGGCGGGCTTCTCGCTGGCGGCGTTCGCGGGCGTCCAGGTGCTCTTCTTCTATGGCAGCCTGCTCATCGCCCGCACCAGCGTGGCGGTCCAGCTCGCGGTCTCGCAGGTCGGCTTCTTCCTGGTCCCGACCCTCGCGCTGGTCGCCGGCTTCGGTTACTCGCCGCGGGCGACGCTCGGCCTCAGGCCGGCCTCGGTCCGGGGCCTCGCCGGGGCGCTGCTCCTCGGGGTCGCGGCGTGGGCCGCGATCGGCGGCACCGTCCTCCGGTGGTTCCCCGCGCCGGAGCCCTTCGCCCGTGAGCTGGGTGAGCTCGTGCTGCTCGGCGGGCAGCCGTACCCGGTCGTCCTGCTGCTCGTCGCCGTCACGCCGGCCGTCTGCGAGGAGCTCCTGTTCCGCGGCCTCGTCTACGCAGGCCTGCGCCGCGCCGGGCCCGCGGTGGCGATCGGCGTATCGGCGCTCCTCTTCGGGCTCGCGCACGGGTCGGTGTACCGGCTCTTGCCGACGTTCTCGCTCGGGCTGGCGCTCGGCTACGCGCGCCACCGCACCGGCTCCGTTTTGCCCGGGGCGCTGCTTCACGCCCTGAACAACGGGCTCGCGGTGTCGCTCCTCTATTTCAAGCCGTCATGGGCGCAAGGCCTCCTCGAAGGCGAGCTCCTGCCCTGGAGCGTGACGTTCGCGGGGATGGTCGTCTCGCTGGCCGGGCTGCTCCTGCTCCGGTTCTCGGCGCCGAGCGCGCCGGAACCGGAACCGGAAGGGAAGGCGAAGATGGACGAGCGCGAGCGTCGCGGGGGAGCGGCCGGCGGAGGCAGCGCGGCACAGGGCTGAGGCTGGCGAACGCGGCAGCGGTGTGGGCGAGAGCGCGTGGAGGGGAATCGCGCACCTTGCGCCGGCCGCTCGCGGCGGTACGGACATCGATGTGCACGTACGCTTTCTTCTGGGGCTCGCTGCGGCGGCGATGACCTCGGCGCTGTCCTGCTCTCACGGCGGTCCCACGCTCGCGGAGCGCGGAGGAACCGCGCCCGGCCGTCTCGCGGCGCCGGCCCCCGGCGGAGCGCCTGCCCTCGCTGGAGTCGCTGGAGCAGCACCGGTTGAGGCCGGGGGCGCGCCGGTCTCCGCGGAAGCAGCGCCCACCGGTGCCGCAGGACCACCCGTGACGCCGCCGACATCACCGGGATTGGCCGGCCCCTGGATCGAGCACCTCGCCGACGCTGCCGGCCTCCGCGAGCGGCCTCCGCGGGCGCAGCGCCAGTGGAACCACATCGCCGCGGCCGCGGGGGCGGATTGCCGCGATGCCCTCAAGGTTGCGGGGGCGCGGTTCCAGTCGCTGCCGGACACCGTGAAGCCCAACAAGAAGGGGTGTGGCATCCCCCACGGCGTGCTGCTGAGCCGCGGGCCGACCGGCATCGTTTACTCGCCGCCGCTGCAAGTCGATTGCTCGCTCGCCCTCCGGCTGGGCGATATGGAGCGCGTGATCCAGGAAGAGGCCGAGGCGCACCTGAGCTCGCAGATCGTCCGCATCAACACCCTGGGGAGCTATGCCTGCCGCGAAGTGGTCGGCAGGATGCGCCCGTGGAGCGAGGGGCTGAGCGAGCACTCGTTCGGCAATGCATTCGATATCGCGCGCTTCTCGCCGAAGCGCGGCCGCGCGATCAGCGTGCTCCGCGATTACGTGCTCCACGGAGACGACCCGAGCACCCGTGAGGGCCGCTTCCTCCGGGGCGTGGCCCGCCGGCTCCGCGCCGAGGGGGCGGCCGCGCGCGTCCTCGGCCCGGACTTCGACGCGAGCCACCGGGACCACCTGCACATCGATTGCGGCACGCCGCGCTGGTACTGAGGAGACGGCCGGCGGCCCCGCGCTTACCGCGGCCCCGGCCGCAGCTCGAGGATCCGCACGTCGTACGGCGCGAGCTCCACGGCGTGGACCGGGGACTTGCCGCCGAGCTCGGTCAGGTGCCCCGAGGCCGCGGCGGGCCTCACCGAGAGCGGCTGATCCGCCTGGCTGACAAGGAACACGAAGCGGCGGCCATCCCGGTGGCGCAGCGTGTCCGCCGCGACGCGCGGGTCGTCCACCGTCACCGGTCGCTTCACGCCGGCGAGCTCGGCGAGCGCGTCGTAGATCTTGTAGGTCGGCTCCGGGTTGATCCGCGGGGTCGCCGCGGCGAAGTGCTCGATCGGGTACGTGCAGAGCACGACGCTGCCGCTCCCGATCTTGCGCCGCAGCAGCGCCGGCCGGCCGCGCTGGTCGACCGCGACGACCTCCGCGCCCCTCGGGCGCACGGGCAGGTAAGCGCGGCTGTGCTCGGTGCCGGAGACCGGGAACGTGAGCGTCGTGCCCGCCGCGATCGTGCCGAACTCGCATTCGAAGGTGAGCTTCGCGCAATCGTCCTCGATCGGATCGATCATCCCGTAACGCAGCTGGTGCTCGACGCCGAACATCGCGTTGAGGTGCGCGTACCACGGCCCGCGCTGCGACCCGTGCGTGCCGTGGCAGTACGACGCGTAGACGACCGCGCCGGCGGACGAAAGCCGCTCCAGGAGGTGCCATGTGGGCGCGGTCAGCTGCTTGGCCGACGGCAGCAGGTAAAGCCGGCAGTCCTCCGCGATCCCGTCCCGCTCCCGCGTCAGCCCGACCGGCAGGTCCGCCTCCTTCGCCGCGATGTAGGCCTGCCGCAGCATCGTGAACAGGTAGCTGCGGTCCTCGGCCTCCGTGAACGGGAACGCGCCTTCCAGGTACGACGGGACGATCAGCGCCGCGTCGGCCGGCTCGCGCTCACAGCCGAGGACGTCGATGTCGGAGAGCACCTTGGCGAAGCGGGCCATCTCCTCGAGCTGCGGCTTGGGACGGCCATCGACGGTCGTCAGCCCGAAGTGGAGCTCGAAGGGGTGGTGCCTGTAGGGATCCTGGTCGATGAGATCGAAATCGGTGTTGTTCCAGCCGATCCACCCGGTGGCGCCGGCGAGCAGCGTGTTGTGGAGGACCTGCCGGTAGTAGTGCGCGGCGTTCTCGTCGGACGCGAAAGCCGACGAGACGCCGAACTCCTCCAGCACGACGGGCTTGCCGAGGAAGCCCGTGAGCTCGCAGACGAACGCCGCGCCGTAGTGCTGGCGCGTCAGGTCGTTCTCCATCCGGTACACGTGCGGGCCGAGGAAGTCGACGAGCGCGCCGAGATCGCGGACAGAGAACCCATTGTCGTTCCCCGTGACCTCGATGCCCCACGCGCCGTCGCCGATCGAGATCGGCTGGCTCGCCCCGCCGGCCCGCAGCGCCTGCAGGACCAGGCTCGCCCAGCTCGTGACGTTCTCGCGGATCGAGCGCTCGCGCTCGCCGTAGATCGGCATCTCGTTGGAGACGAGCCAGCCCGTCACCGCCCGGTGCCCCGCGAAGCGCCGCGCCATCTGCTCGGCGAACCAGGCCTGCCGGGCCACCATCCACACGTCGCCGTAGAGGTCCCGCCCGCGCCGCCATGCCGGGTCCCAGTTCTCGCCGGACATGTGGCCGACGAGGAGGGTCGGGATCGTCGTGAGGCCCGCCTCGACGTGCGCCTCGAGGAAATCGGCATAACGCGCGACGCAGTCCTCGTCGATCCGGTCCGGCTCCGGCATGAAGTGCGGCCAGTAGAAGAACGACCGGGTCATGGTCAGGCCGTGATCGGCGAGCACCCGGAGCTCCTCGCGGACGACGAACGGATCATAGCTCTGCCACATGAGCGGGCCGCCGCGCCGCGACCAGAAATTGGCCCCCAGCCAGGCGACCGCCTGTTGACGAACTGCGACTTTGGCGAAATTGCGGTGCATAGTCCTCACGTCCTGGTCATGCAGAGCGGCGCTCTCGAACACCGTCCGTCCCCGTGCTCGCGGCGCGGGCCGCGCGCTCGAGGCGCGAGCGGCGGGCAGGTGACTTAATCGGTTCAGCTTACGTTACTTAATCGGTTCAGTCTATGCGTCCGTGCGGGGGGCCGGGCCCTCGCTCGGGCCAGGCCGGCTCATGCGCGGGGGGGCGGGGCGGTGCTGCCCCGCGTCGCGAGCGTCGGCGCGCTGCACTCGTCGTCGGTGACCGGCTCTCCTGCGACGAGGCGGAGGAGCAGCGCGGCGGCGCGGGAGCCGTGCTCGGCGATGTTGCGGCGCACCGCGGTCAGGGCGGGGTGGACGAGCTGGCACAGCGCCGAGTCGTCCCAGGCCACGATCGAGAGGCGCTCCGGCACGGGGACGCGCATCTCGTGGGCGACCGCGAGCGCGGCCACGGCCATCACGTCGTTGTCGAACACGATGGCCGTCGGCGGCGAGGCCTCGGCCAGGAGCCGCCGTGTGGCCTGGCCGCCTGCCTCGCCCGTGTAGTCGGCGTGGACCGTCTGCACCCGATCCAGGCGCCGCTGGCGCGCGGCCGCGGTGAACGCCTTGGTCCGGACCGCGGTGTGCACGAACTCGGCCGGGCCGGCGACCCGCGCGATCGACCGGTGGCCCAGCGCGGCCAGGTAGTCGACGACGGCCCGCATGGCGCTCGCGTCGTCGCTCCACACCCCGGGCAGCTGCCCCTTGCCCGCCGGCCCGCCGATCACCACCGCCGGGAGCTTCAGCTCCTCGATGAGCTTCACGCGCGGATCGTCGTCGCAGAGGTCGACGAGGATCACCCCGTCGACCCGCCGCTCGGCCCACCAGCGGCGGTAGGTCTCCACCTCGGCCACGCGATCCTCCGTGACCTTGAGCAGCAGCGCCTCGGCCTTCTCGGACAGCTCCGCCTCGATGCCGGAGATGAGCTGCATGAAGAACGGCTCGATGCCGAGCATGTGCGCGGGCCGATCGATGACCAGGCCGACGGCGCCGGCGCGGCCGTCGGAGAGCGCCCGCGCCGCGTTGCTCGGCTGCCAGCCCAGCTCCGCCGCGATGGCCAGGATCCGCTCGCGCGTCGGCTCCGACACGCCGGGCCTGCCGTTCAGCGCATACGACACCGCTCCTTTGGATACCCCCGCCCGCCACGCGATGTCCGTGATCGTCGGACGCTTCACGCATCACCTCCGCTCCAGGCGACGGAGCGCGCCTGCCGTGTGAACCCGCTCTGCCGCATGGCCCCGGTTGGATAGCACGACGGCCCGCTGGCGAGCCGAACGCCGCGCAGGGCCGAGCGCCGCGAGCGAGCGACGAGCCCAGCGCAGCCCCTCCCACACCGTCGCCTGGCCAGGCGGGGCGGGCCAGGCGCCGCGCCGGACGGCCGCGGGGGGGCCCGGTCAGCGCGCCGCTGTCAAGCGCGGCGCTGCGTCCCGTGGGACTCCGCTGCTGGGCGGACGGGCCGTGTCGCGCTGCTCACGCCACCTCGAGGAGCTCGCGTTCGGTGATGCCGAGCAGGAAGAGGATGGCGTCGAGGCCGCTTGCGGAGAGGGACGTGTCGGCGGCCTCTCGCAGCTTGGGCTTTGCGCGGAACGCGACGCCGAGGCCGGCCCTTTGCAGCATCAGGAGGTCGTTGGCGCCGTCGCCCACGGCGATGGTCTGATCGAGCAACACGCCTTCTGCCTGGGCGATGGTCTCGAGCAGCTCGGCCTTGCGTTGCGCGTTGACGATCGGCCCTGTGACCCGGCCGGTCAGCTGTCCGTTCACGACCTCGAGCGCGTTCGAGTAGGCGTAGTCGATCCCGAGCCGCGCTTTCAGCGCCTCCGCTGCGATCGAGAAGCCGCCGGAGATCACCGCGGTCCGGTAGCCGAGCCGCTTCAGCACCCGGATGAGCGTCTCTGCGCCCTCGGTGATGGGGAGCTCTGCGGCGAGCTTCCGCAGCACGCCGACGTCGAGGCCGCGGAGCAGCGAGAGCCGCTGGCGGAGCGACTCGTCATAATCCATCTCCCCTTGCATCGCGCGTTCGGTGATCTTCGCCACCTGTTCCGCGACGCCCTTCGCGCGCGCCAGCTCGTCGATCACCTCGATCCGGATGAGCGTCGAGTCCATGTCCATCACGACGAGCCGCTTGCTCCGGCGGAAGAGGCCCTCGCGTTGCAGCGCGAGATCGAAGCTGTTCTGCGTCGCGAGGGCGAGGAGGGCCTGCTTGAGGGCGTCGGCCTCCTCTTCGCGCTGGAGCAGCACCTGGATCTCCACCGACGAGAGGCGTTCGACCGACAGCCGCGCGATCTTCTCGATGTTCGCGCCGTGGGCTGCGAGTGTGGAGGCCACGTCGTGCAGCGGCTTTGCGCCGAGCTCGCGGCCGATGGCTGTCACCACGTAGCGGCTCCCGGGCGCGCGCCGCGGCGCGCCCCCGTCGAGCGGCTTGAAGTCGAGCGTCACGCCGAGCTCTTTCGCGGCGAACAGCAGCTCCTTGAGTCCGCTGCGTGTCTCGGGGAAGAGCGCGAGGAGCGCGAGGTTCAGGTTTCCGTGGACCACCACCTGCTCGATATCGAGCAGCGTGGCGCCGATATCGCTGAGGATGCCCGTAAGTCGAGCGGTGATGCCAGGGTGGTCCCTGCCGGTGACGGTGACGAGTATCGGATCGGACGAGACTGTCATGCCGGAGCCCCCTTAACAGCGCCGCGCGGCAGGGTCGACGCCGATAGATCGCTGCACGAAGCAAAACGATGCTTCACCGGAAGAGCGTTTGCCAAGCCACCGTTCCCCCTCGCGCTCCACGCCCCGGCGACCTCCTGCTCCGCATGGCCCGCCGCGCCTGCAGCCTCCCCATCCCCCCATCCCCCCATCCCCCCATCCCCCCACAAAGAGTCCGCGGGGGAGGAGGCTGCGCGCGCGGGGGGGCGGTGGGCGGGCCCCACGAACCCGAGGGCCGGCCCGCAGCGCAGCGATCTCCGCGCGGTCCTCCCTCACCCGTCCAGCCGGCACCAGCCCCCCAAAAGGCCCGAGTTCGTGGGAGGGCCCACCGCCCCCCCGCGCGCGCAGCCTCCTCCCCCGCGGGCTCCGTAGCTATCGGTAGCGCCCGCCCCCTCGCCCCGCCGCCGCCCGTCCGCCCCCTTTGCCGCCCGCCGCTGGCCGCCCGCCCCCCTTGCCGCCCGGACCGCGCCGGCTCGCCGGCCGCCCAGCCCGCGCCGGCTTCTCCTCGGCCGCCTCGCGCGCCGCGCCGGCGTCCCCGTCCCCCTGCTGTGCCTTGAGCTGCCGGAGCTGATCGCGCAGCCGCGCCGCCTTCTCGAACTCGAGGTTCTCCGCCGCCGCGAACATCTCCTGCCGGAGCGCGTCGATCTGGTCGACCAGATCCATCGCGGCGCGCGCCGCCTCGGCCGCGGGCTTCGCCGGGCCCTTCGGGACGGCGTAGTAGTCGCGCGTGCCCGAGGTGGGCGACAGGTCGAGGATCGCCTTCTTCACCGTGGCCGGCGTGATGCCGTGCTCCTTGTTGTACGCCTCCTGGATCGCGCGCCGCCGGTTCGTCTCGTCCATCGCGCGCTTCATCGCTTCGGTGATGCGATCGGCGTACATCACGACCTCGCCGTGCACGTTGCGTGCGGCGCGGCCGATCGTCTGGATGAGCGAGCGCGGGCTCCGGAGGAAGCCCTCCTTGTCGGCGTCGAGGATGGCGACCAGCGACACCTCGGGGAGATCGAGCCCCTCGCGCAGCAGGTTGATGCCGACCAGGACGTCGAACTCGCCGCGCCGGAGATCGCGGAGGATCTCCACGCGCTGGAGCGTGTCGATGTCCGAGTGGAGGTAGCGGACCCGGATGCCGAGCTCCGTGTAGTACTCGGTCAGATCCTCGGCCATCCGCTTGGTCAACGTCGTGACGAGCACGCGATCGCCGCGGCCGACCCGCTCCCGGATGCGCGCGAGCAGGTCGTCGACCTGACCGGACACCGGGCGGATGTGGATCTGCGGATCGATGAGCCCGGTCGGCCGGATGATCTGCTCGACGACCGAGCCGGCCGACTTCTGCAGCTCGTAGTCGCCGGGCGTCGCGCTCACGAAGAGGACCTGCGCGTAGTGTTGCTCGAACTCCTCGAACTTGAGCGGCCGGTTGTCGAGCGCGCTGGGGAGCCGGAACCCGTACTCGACGAGCGTCTCCTTCCGCGCCCGGTCGCCCCGGTACATCGCCCCGACCTGCGGGACGGTCTGGTGCGACTCGTCGATGATGAGGAGGAAGTCCTTCGGGAAATAGTCGATCAGCGTCGGCGGGGGCTCGCCGGCCTTCCGGCCCGAGAGGTGGCGCGAGTAGTTCTCGATGCCGTTGCAGAACCCCATCTGCTCCAGCATCTCGAGATCGTACATCGTGCGCTGCTCGATGCGCTGCTTCTCGAGGAAGCGCACGGCCCTGTCGTAGAAGTCGATGCGCTCGCGCAGCTCCTCGCGGATCGCCTGGATCGCGAGCCTGAGCTGCTGTTGCTCGGTGACGTAGTGGGAGCCGGGGAAGACCGCGTAACGATCGAGCTGGCCCACCACCTTGCCGCGGACAGGGTCGACCTCCTTGATGGCCTCGATCTCGTCGCCGAAGAACTCGACCCGGATCGCGAGCGCCTCCTCGTAGGCCGGGAAGATCTCGACGACATCGCCGCGGACGCGGAACGTCCCGCGGTGGAAATCGACGTCGTTCCGCGTGTACTGGATGTCGACGAGCCGCCGCAGGAGCTCGTCGCGGCGGATCTCGGTGCCGCGCTCGAGCTTGATCAGGAGCCCGTGGTAGCTCTCGGCCGAGCCGATGCCGTAGATGCAGCTCACGGAGGCGACGATGATCACGTCCGGCCGCGAGAGCAGCGCGTGCGTCGCCGCGTGGCGCATGCGGTCGATCGCGTCGTTGATGATCGCGTCCTTCTCGATGAACGTGTCGCTCGTCGGGACGTAGGCTTCGGGCTGGTAGTAGTCGTAGTAGCTGACGAAGTAGTGGACGGCGTTGTTGGGGAAGAGCTCCCGCATCTCGCCGTAGAGCTGGGCCGCCAGCGTCTTGTTCGGCGCCATGATGAGGGTCGGCTTTTGCAGCTTTTCGATCACCTTGGCGGCGGTGAACGTCTTGCCGCTGCCCGTGACGCCGAGGAGGACCTGGAAGGCCTCGCCCTGCTCGAAAGCGGAGCAGATCTCCTGGAGCGCGCGAGGCTGGTCACCGCACGGCTTGAATTCGGAGACGAGCTCGAAGTGTGTGGGCATGGAGCGGAGGACCCTAGTGCGGCGAGGCGCTCCTCGCAACCTCCGCGGCCGTCAGGGCCGGAGGTTGCGAGGAGCGCCTCGCCGGGAAGGCGCGGTCTCGTACGGCTTCGTCGGTCTTCCAACTATCGGCAACCATTGGCAACCATCGGCCGAGCGGAAATTGTCGACCCACTGTCGTTCACCTGGAACGAGGGCGCCCCACGTCCCGCGCCCCTCCGTCCGGCCCACGCTCGTCCCCGCTTCGCCGCATGCGCCGCACCTCGCCGCGCGCTCGTTGCACCCCCAGAGCGGGCTCCGTGCGCTCGTTGCACCCCCAGCGCGGGCTCCGCGCGCTCGTTGCATGAAGCGCGCTCCGTACGCGCGCGCTGTGCTCGCTGGCCATACGGCCGGGCCGAGCCGAGAGCGCTTGACGTCGGCGCGGGGCCATAGGATTCTAGGTGCTGTCGCGTCGTGGTGACGTGAGCCGAACGCGGAGGTCAGGTCATGAGTGCCAACACATCGCACACCCATTGCGCCGCCGCCGTCGTTTCCGCCGCGGCCGGCTGAGCTCGTCTCCACGTCTCCGCGACGTCGCCCGCGTGCCCTGAGGGGTGCGTGTGTGCCCTGAGCGCGTGCCCCTTCCAGGGATCTGCCCTGGCCGGGCGTGCCTTCTGGCGTGACGTCCTGATCGATCGACGAGCTCCGCTCCGCGGCGGCCCCGCGCGTGGAATGGCCGGCGCGTGCGCGCTTGTGCGCCGCCGCGCCCTGTCCGTCGATCGCCGCGCGCCGAAGCTCGGGCGCGGCCGAACGCCATGGAGCGCTCGTCCGTCATGCAAACTCACCTCGATTCTCTCGTTGATCCGTCTTCGCAGCACGAAATGCAGCCCGATCTGGTCGGGCTTGGATGGACTCCCTTCTTCGCGAGCCAGCTCGCCTGTCTCAAGGATGCCGTGCAGCCTGCGCGCGTCGTCCTCGCCTCTGCGTCCAGGCACCACGTTCAGACCGCGGATGGCCCGCGCCTCGCGGTGGTCAGCGGTCGCCTCGCGCACGAGGCCGCGGATCGCGCGGCGCTCCCCACCGTCGGTGACTGGGTGGGGCTCAGGCCTGGCGACGGCGCCGGGCCTTCGTACATCGTGCACACGTTCGCGCGGAGCACGTGCCTGCGCCGCAAGGCCGCTGGGCCCACGGTGGAGGCCCAGGTGCTCGCGGCCAACATCGACAAGGTGTTCATCGTCACGTCGCTGAACGCCGACTTCAACCTGCGCCGCCTCGAGCGCTACATCGACGCCGTCCTCGACAGCGGTGCTCGCCCGGTCCTCGTGCTCAACAAGGCCGATGTCTGCCCGGATCCGGCGCGGTACATCGACGCGGCGCGGGACGTCGCCCCTGCCGCGCCGATCGCGCTCGTCAGCGCGCTCTCCGGCGCCGGCCTCGACGCGCTCCGCGCCGAGATCGGGGCAGGGGAGACCATCGCCCTCGTCGGCTCGTCCGGCGTGGGGAAGTCCGCCCTCAGCAATCGCCTGCTCGGCGCGGAGGTCCAGCTCGAGGGCGCGATCCGGGCTTCGGACGAGCGTGGCCGCCACACGACGGCTCACCGGGAGCTGTTCCTGATCCCTGGCGGTGGCCTCCTCATCGACACGCCGGGCATACGGGAGCTCGGCGTCTGGTCTGCGGGCGGCAGCGCCCCGGCCGGCTTCAACGACGTCGAGGCCCACGCCGCGGCCTGCCGCTTCCGGGACTGCGCGCACGATGGCGAGCCCGGCTGCGCGGTGCTCCGTGCCATCAAGGACGGCGACCTCGATCCCGAGCGCCTCGGCGCCTACCTCAAGCTGGGTGCGGAGCGACGCCACCTCGCCGGGCAGCAGGACGTGCGCGTGAGGATCGAGGAGAAGCGGCGCTGGAAGCAGATCTCGAAGCAGATGCGCGCCAATCCGAAGCGATAAGCAGAGCCGCCCTCCCGCCCCCGCGGCCAGACCTCGGCGTCCCCGCCACGCTGCGTAGACACCCCCAGCAAATCCCCCCGCTTCTTCCCCCGCCCCCGCCCGCCTGCGCGCACCTTCGAGACCGCTCTTTCCCATCCCTTGGAAAGAGCCCTCGGGAGGGGGTGTCGCGCGCGGGGCCGGCGGGGGAAGGGCCCCACGAACCCGAGCGCCGGCCCGCACCGAAGCCACTCGCTCCTGGTTCTCCCTCCCCCGTTCAGCCGGCCATAGCCACCACAAGGCGCGAGTTCGTGGGAAGGGCCCCCCGTCGGCCCCGCGCGCGACACCCCCTCCCGAGGGCTCCCCCGCGTCCTGGAGAGCCCTCTCCGTCCCGTGTCCCGTCAGATCCCGTATTGCCGGAGCTTCTTGTGGAGCCCCTCGCGCGTGATCCCGAGCGACTTGGCCGCGTTGGTCTTGTTGTTGTTGTGCCCGCGCAGCGCTTCCAGGAGGAAGAACTTCTCGACCGCGTCCATCATCTCCTTGAGCGACCCCTTCGGCGTCCCCGCCCGCGCGATGAGCCCCTCGACCTGCCGGATCCTCGGCGAGAGCAGCTCTGGCGTCCCGAACGCCCCCGGCTCCAGCTGGATGACGATCCGCTGCACCTCGTTCTGGAGCTCCCGGACGTTGCCCGGCCAGTCGTACGCGATCATGAGCTCCATCGCCTGCTGGCTGAACCCGCCGCAGGGCTTGCCGATCTCGTCCGCGTAGCGCTCCAGGAAGTGCGCCGCGAGAAGCGAGATGTCGTCGCGCCGCTCTCGCAGCGGCGGCAGGCGGATCGGGAAGACCTTGAGGCGGTAGTAGAGGTCCTCGCGGAACCGCCCCTTGGCCACCTCGTCCTCGAGGTTCCGGTTCGTCGCGGCGACGATGCGCACGTTGACGTGCTTCGGGCTCGTCGCGCCCACGGGGCGGATCTCGCCCTCCTGGAGCGCCCGGAGGAGCTTCGATTGCAGCGACAGCGGCGTCTCGGTGATCTCGTCGAGGAAGAGCGTGCCCCCGTCGGCGATCTCGAACAGCCCCTTCTTCTCCTCGGTGGCGCCCGTGAACGACCCCTTCTTGTGCCCGAAGAGCTCGCTCTCCAGGAGGCTCTCGGCCAGCGCCGCGCAGTTCTGCGCGACGAACAGCTTGTCGCGGCGGCGAGAGCGGTAGTGGACGGCGGCGGCGATGAGCTCCTTGCCCGTGCCCGTCTCGCCCTCGATCAGCACCGTGACGCGCGTGTCGACCACCTTGTCGAGCTGCCCGATCACCTTGCGCATCGCGTCGCTGTTGCCGATGATGTCGACCGCGCCCCCGCTGCCGCCCCGGCGGCGCTCCTCGCGCCCCTTGAGGAAGCTGTTCTCCTTCTGGAGCCGCTCCTCCGCGAGCACGAGCCGCTTGATGAGCCGGGCGTTCGCCACCGCGAGCGAGGCGTTGGCGGCCAGCACGAGGAGCGTCTCCAGGTCGCCGGCGTTCAGCATCCCGGGCACGCTCCGGTTGTCGGCCTGGAGCACGCCGATGATCTCCTCGCCCTTCCAGAGCGGGACGGCGAGCGTGCTGCGGATCGAGGCGCCCATCAGCGACTCGGACTGCCCGACCTCGATCGGCGCGTCGGCGGCGAGCACGGCAGCCCGCTCCTTGATCACCTTCCGGTACACGCTGCGCGTGATCGGGACCGGCCCTGCAGGCGGCCCCCCTTTGCCCGACGCGGACCTGACCCGCGTCAGCACCGGCACGAACGCCGCCGGCGCCGCGCCCGGCTCCTGGTCGTCGTCGCGCAGCACCACCGTGACGTGGGTCGAGCTCGGCACCAGCGCGAGCACCGCGTCGGCGATCTCGGCGAGCACCTCGTCGAGATCGGTCGCCGCGCCGATGCGCTTCTGCGCCGCGTACATCGCCGACAGCGCGCTCGGGTCGCGCTCGATCTTCGCCTCGGCAGGCTCGATCTCGTCGAGGCGGCGGATCGAGACGACCCGCGCGTCGTCGGCCTCCTCCGGGATCTTCACCACCATCCGGGTGACCGCGTCCCCGGAGCCGAGCTCGATGACGTCCCCCGTCTGGAGGGCGAGCGCGCTGCGCCCCGCGCCGAGCTCCAGCCGCTCGCCCCGCCGCGTCACGCTCGTGCCGTTCGTCGAGCGCAGATCCTCGAGGATCACCCCGTCGGCGCCGCTCACGATGCGCGCGTGCGCCCCGGAGACGTGGCGATCGTCGAGGACGACGCGGTTGTCCGACGAGCGCCCGAGCGTGATCAGCTCGCCCTGGAGCTCGAAGGTGCGCCCGGCAGCGAGACCCTGGGTTACCTCGAGCACGATCATGGTTCGTTCTTCAGCCGGGAAGACCCCGTGACAAGGGCCGGAGTAAACCGTCAAGACGGCGGAGACGCCAGGAAAAATCAGGAGCCAGGCGCGTCAGTGAAGCTTCGCGCAAGCGTCGCGCGAGCTTCGCGCGACCTTCGAGCAAGCATCGCGCCCGAATGGCGCCAATCAAGGAAAATCTGGATCCAGGTGATGTGCCCGCCTGCGCGCTCCATGCGCCCCGTGCGCCCCGACCGCGGACGGGGCGCACGGCGCTGCGGCGGTCACTGCGCGCGGGCGGTGAGGCGGTAGATGACCGTCTTGAAGGGCGCGTTGCCGGCGATCTTCTCGGGATCCTTCGAGGCCTCGCCGTCGTCGACGATCTTCTGCAGCTTGGTCGCGACCTCGGCGTCGCCCTTCGGCGAGAGGGCGTCGATGACCGAGACCGAGACGAAGCGGACGGCCGCGTTCGAGACCTTCGGCATCGCGTCGATGATCTGCTGCCGGACCTCGGGGGTGCCGAGCACGCCCGCCATGTAGGCGGACTTGATCCCCTGGAACTGCGTCTCCTTCGCCTGCGACGCCGGATCGCCGAGCTTGCCGACGTAACACTCGAGCTTGGTGCCGCAGGCCCCGAGCAGCTCCTTCGCGATCTTGATCTCCTTCTCCATCGACTTGCCGACCGTGCCGCCGCCGCTCGTGCGGGTGCCCGCGAGCCGATCGACGTCGGCGATCTGGTCGGGCTTCATCAGCTTGAGCGCCGTCTGCAGCGAGACGTCGCGGATCTGCGCGACGTCGTCCTCCTCGCCGCGCGCCTCGAGGCCGGTCTTCACGAGCCACGGCACGAGGCTCGCGTCGAAGAAGTTGCTCGCCGCCTCGGCGAGCATCACCCGCGCGTTGATGCCGGCCGGCGGCATCTCGAGCCCCGCGGGCGTCTTCTCGTAGGCCGCCTGGAAGGCCGCGAGGGTCTCCGGCGTCCTCGGCACCTTGGTCAGCTCGCGCGCGATGATGGCGCGCGGCACGTCGTCGGCCTTCTCGAGCGCGGCGAGCAGCGGCTGCGACGACTCCTGCCGGCCGATCGTCGCCAGGACGAGGGCGGCCGCCGCGACGTGGGCGGTCTCCGCGGCTTTCTTCTGCTCCGCGTTCGCCTTGTCGCCGCCGGCGCCCTTCAGGTTCTCGACCTTCGAGTACTCGACGAGCTCCTTCTGGTCGCCCTGGAGCAGCGCGATCGTCGGCTGGATCGCGGGCTTGCCGATCTTCGTGAGCGCCAGGATGGCCGTCGTGGCCGCGTCCGCCTTGAACGGCGACAGCACCACCTTGAGCAGCGGCACGACCGCCTTCTCGCTGCGCTGCCACCCGAGCAGCTCCGCGGCGGTGATCTGCCAGAACAGCTCGTTCCGCATCGTGCTGACGTCCTTCGGGTCGTTGATCGGGCGCCCGATCATCGTGATGAGCCCGTCTTCCCAGGACTTGCTGTTGATGTCGACCATCGCGTCGTGCACGTCGCGCGAGATCGTCGAGCCCTTGGGCTTGCCGTGCTGGAGCTTCGAGAAGACGGCCATGAGCGGCTCGGCGGCCTTCTCCGACTTCATCGCGCCGAGGCCGCGCACGGCCCAGCGGACGTCCTCCTCGGTGGACTCGGGCTTGTAGTCCTTGAGCGCCTTGATGAGGCAAGCCTCGCCGCGCGGGTCCCTCGTGTCGGAGATGAACTTGATGAGCTTCGAGTTCGTGCGCTCGTCGAGATCGCCGGCCACGCACTTCTGCGTCATCGGCTCGATGATCTTGTCGAGGAGCGGCTTCACGGTCGGGCCGGTCCGGTCCTTGTTGTCACGCGTCATCGCGTCTTCGAAGAACTGGACGAGCCGGTTGACGGAGGCGGTGAGCGTGGCCGGGTCGTCGAGCCGCTTGACGTGCGTCTCGGGGTCGTTCTCGTCGCCACATCCGACGATGACCCCTGCGGAGAGCGCCATCGACGACGCGGTGGCGGCCCCCAGGAGGAGCGAGCGAAGGAGCGGCAGGATGCTGCGTGCTGAGCGGGACATGGTGTTTCCTCCGGGACCTCGGTGATGCTGCCGGCCTGACCTCGCCGTCGCACGGTGCGCTTCAGGAGAGGCGGTCAGCGGCTAGCCTTCGTTAGCCTGAGGGGACGAAAGCGGACAAAAACAGCGCGCGGCAGGGGGCGCGGCCCCCCTTCGGCCACGACGTGGCGCCGCTCCGCCATTGGAAACGGCGAAGCCGACGCTATTCGCCGCCAGAGAACGTGTCAACGCGAGCGCGGCGCCGAGACGAGCCGGCGGATCCCCGTGGCGAAGAGGCGGTCGGGGATGACACGGCGCAGCGCGACGAGCGCCCGTGCGTCCCGGCCGACGAGGGTCCTGAAAGGCGGCGATGCGTCGTCGATGAGGCGGAGGATCGCCGCCGCGACCGGGGTGGGCGGCGGCGCCTTGGCGGCGTCCTTCAGGACGATCTGCTCGATCGCCCTGGTCATCGCGCCGTAAGGGCCTTCGAGCGAGACGTGGGCGCCGCGCCGCTGGTTTTCGTAGAAAATTTCGGTCTTGAAGGTGCCGGGCTCGACGAGGCAGACATGGACGCCGAACGGGGCGACCTCCCAGCGCAGCGCCTCGCTGAAGCCCTCGACGGCGTGCTTCGTGGCCGCGTAGGCGCTCACGCCGGGGAGGCCGACGAGCCCGGAGAGGCTCGAGACGTTGACGATGCGGCCGCGCCCCGCGCCGCGCATCGCCGGGAGCACCGCGCGCGTCACGGCCATCAGCCCGAAGACGTTGGTCTCGAACTGCGCCCGGACGTCGCCGTCCGCCTGCTCCTCGAAGGCGCCGCCGACCGCGATGCCGGCGTTGTTGACGAGGGCGTAAGCGGGGCCGTGCTTCCGAAGGATCTCCCCGACCCTGTCGGGCGCGCTCGCCGCGGCGACGTCGAGCTGCTCGATCTCGAGCGTGACGCCCCGCGCGCCGGCGGCGGCGAGGAGCGCGCCGGCCTTCTCGGGGCGGCGCATCGTGGCGATGACCCGGTGGCCCGCGGCCGCGCACGCGACCGCGGTCGCGAGGCCGATGCCGCTCGAGGAGCCGGTGACGAGGACGAGGTGACCCATGACGAAGGGGCGCGAGTATAGGCGAAGCGCGACGCGGCGGGGCGCGCGGCATGTGCGGCGCGCGCGGCGCGTCGAAGCGCCGCCGCCGCCGCGCCGCCGGGGCAGGCGTTCAGCCGATGATCATCGCCTCGCTGAGGAGCCGGCCCTCCCTGAAGCGCCGCAGGTTCCAGCGATCGAACAGGGGGAGGGAGGCGCCCTCGGCGATGTGCTGCGCGAGGAGCTTGCCCATGACGGGCGCGATCATGAAGCCGTGCCCCATGAACCCGGAGGCCTGGTAGAAGTGCTCGACCTCGTCGACCCCGCCCACGATCGGGTTCTGATCCGGGGTGAGGTCGTAACAGCCGGCCCACTGCCGCAGCACCTTCACGCTGCCGAGGAGGGGGCACGCGGCGACGAGCGCCCGCGCGTACAGGGAGAGGAACTTGTGGCTCGACCCCATGTCGAGGCCGTCGGGGACGTCCTCGTTGGAGATGCCGCCCACGATCTCGCCGCGCATCGACTGGGAAAAATAGAGGCCGTTCGAGAGATCCGCGACGAGCGGGCCGAGCCAGGGCTTGAGCGGCTCGGTCGAGCAGATCTCGTGGCGGTGCGGGTGGTTGGGCAGCTCCACGCCGAGCATGCGCGCGATCTCGGGGCTCCACGCGCCGGCCGCGTTGACGACCTTGTTCGTCCGGATCTCGCCGCGATCGGTGACCACCGCGTCGATCCGCGCGCCCTGCGTGCGGAAGCCGAGGACGTTCGTGAAGGTGGCGATGTCGACGCCGAGCTTCTGCGCGCGCTCGGCGTAGCCCCAGACGAACGGCCAGGGGAACACGACGCCGTCGTCGGGGTTGTAGCTCGCCGCCACGACACCGTCGGTCGAGAGCTGCGGCACGATCGCGCGCGCCTCGTTGGCGGTGAGCATCCGCGTCCCGAGGCCGCACGCGTTCTGCACGGCGACGCTCTTCTCGAGCGTCCGGCGGCCCGCCTCGCTGCGCACGAGGAAGAGGTAGCCGCCCTGCCGGAACCAGATGTTGATCTTCATCTCGCGGGCGAAATCCCGGCAGATGCGGATGCTCTCCTGCATGAGCCGGATGTTGCCCTCGCTCGAGAACTGCGCCCGGACCCCGCCGCCGTTGCGCCCGCTGGCGCCGCCGCAGAGGTAGCTCCGGTCGACGACGACGATGTCGGTGATGCCGTGGTGCCGCGCGAGGTTGTACGCGATCGCGAGGCCCATGATCCCCGCGCCGATGATGACGATCTCGGCCTGCCCCCGCATCGCGCCTCAGCCGAGCTCCGCCCTCGCCGCGGCGACGACGGCGGCCTGGAGGGCGCCGTTCGAGGCGATGATGCCGCGGCCGAGCTTGAGCCCGGGGCCGTTGTAGTCGATGGGCGCGCCCGAGAGATCGGTGAAGCTGCCGCCCGCCCCGAGGAGCACGGCCTCGGGCGCGCAGCTGTCCCAGAGCTTGGCGCCGCCGCCGCCGTGCACGTAGAGGTCGACCTCGCCGGTCGCGATCCGGGCGATCTTCACGCCGACCGAGCCGCAGGGGACGACCTTCGAGATGCCGAGCCGCGCGAGGAGCGGCTCGATCTCCTTCGGCCGGTGCGAGCGCGAGACGATGAGCGTCGCGTCGGCCGGAGCGCTCACGGCCGAGACCCGGAGCGGCCTGCGGCTGCCGTCCCTCGCCTCGAGGAAGGCGGCGCCGCCCTCGCCGGCGCGGCCGGCCAGCGCCTCGCCCGTCGTGGGCATCACCACGACGCCCAGCGCCGCGCGGCCGCGGTCCGCGAGCCCGATCATCACGGCGAACTCGCCGTTCCTGTCCGCGAACTCCCGCGTGCCGTCGAGCGGGTCGACGAAGAACACCCGCTCCTTCCGCAGGCGCGAGGCGAGCTCGTCGCCGGTCGGGACGCTCTCCTCGGCGAGGATCGCCTCGCCGGGGAACGCGGCCTCGAGCGCGCTGCAGATGAGCGCGTTCGCCTCGCGGTCGGCGCGGGTCACCGGGTCGCCGGGGCCCTTCATCTCGACGGCGAACGGCGTCGCGTACACGTCCATCACGATCGCCGCCGCGGCGCGCGCGATGCGGACGATCTCGTCGAGCTCCCTGTCGTTCTGGTCCATCCTGCTCATACCTCGATCCCGGCCTGCTTGAGGCGCGCGGAGAGCTCCGTGAGCGCCGTGTCCTGGAGGTAGGGCGGCATGCCGGCCTCGCGGACGAGCTGGTCGAGCTGGGCGACCGAGCGGGGGCCGAGCACGGCGGACGAGACGACGCGGTTCGCGAGGACGAAGCGCAGGGCCGCCGAGCGGAGCGAGGTGACGGCGCCCGAGACCAGCGGCCTGAGCGCGTCGAGCTGGCGGATGCGGGTCTTGAGCTCGTCGCGGGTCCACCGCTGGTAGCGGTGATCGTCGAGGTAGAACTCGCGCTCGGGGCTCCACTGGCCGGCGAGCAGCCCGTGCGCGAGCACCGATCGGGCGAGGACGCCCGCGCCGGACTCGGAGACGTCGCTGGCGACGTCGTGGAGGTCGCCGGGGAAAAACGCGTTGTAGGCGATCTCGATGACGTCGACCTCGTCGCGCAGCGCGGAGCGGGCGACGTCCGCGGAGCCGGCGCTCACGCCGTAGGCGCGGATCTTCCCGGCCTGCTTGAGCTCCTTCAGGAAGGCGAGGGCCTCCTTCGATTGCATCGCGGCCACGGTGGGGTTGTGGAGCAGGACGACGTCGACCACCTCGCGGGCGAGGCGCTCCTGCGACCGCTCGAACGCGGTGCGGAGGTGGGCCGGGTCGAACCGCTTCGTCGGGGGATCGCCGTCGCGAACGGTGCCGATCTTGGTGACGACGAACGTCGTGCCGGCGCCCTGGAGCCGCCTGCCGAGGCAGCGCTCCATCTCGCCGCGGCCGTAGACGTCGGCGGTGTCGAAGAGGTCGATGCCGACCGCGAGCGCGCGATCGATGACGCGATCGATCTCGACGTCGGCGACGGGACCGTAGCCGTCGCCGGAGAGTCCCCAGGTGCCTAGGGCGAGCTCCGAGACCTGAAGGGTCGTCTTGCCGAGGGGGCGCTTCCTCACGGGCGGCGATCTACACCAGCGCCGGGAGGGCGCCACGAAATAGGGGCGGAGCTCCGGGCACGGCGCGCCGCGTCGCGCGCCCCTCTCGGAGCGGCGGAGAGCTGCCCCGGGGCGGGCGTCCCCCGTCGCGCCTCGGCGCGCGGTGGCAGGGCGCGTCCTCCGGAGCCTCACGCGCCGGCGCGGGTCGTCGGGCCGCCACGTCCCTGCGCGCTCGGCCACGGAACGCTCCATGCCAGAGAGCCAGGGAAGGGGAGTGATGCGGAAGCGCGCGGGGCGGCGCCGCGGGGGGCAGGGTCTTCAGGTGACATGTCGAGTCGAGCCCTGCCGGTGGCCGACGAAGGGGGCTGGAGAGTATGGCGAAAGGGCCTAATGAGGCGTCGGCGGCCGAACCCATCCGCGACCGGAGGTCGCGGCCGCCCGCGGCGAGCTCCTCTGCGCGGCGCGCGCTGGAGCTCGTCGCCGTCCGAGGCAAAGACGTGCTCGGCGTCCGCCACGTGCTCGCGGAGGGGCGCGCGCACATCGGCGACACGCCCGCGTCCATCGTGCGCGTGCCGTCGGGGGAGCTCGACAGAGCGGCCCCGGTCATCGCGGAGGTGATCGGCGCCCGCTACGTGCTGCACGTCCCGCGGCGGACGCGGGCGCGCCTTCACGGCGCGGACGGGCTCGCGCGCCTCTTGACGGGCCCGGCCGACATCGAGCTCCAGGAGGGAGACCGCGCCGTGCTCGTGATCGGGGCCGTCCAGATCCGCGCGCAGATCGTGCCCATCGAGATCATCTCACGCCTGGGGGCGTCCGGCCTGCGCTGGATCGGCCTCATCGGCGCCCTCTACCTCGTCGCGCTCGGCATCTGCGCCGCCCTCGCGCCGCGCGACCGCGCCCGCCTCGACGAGGGGTCGATCCGCCGCGCTGTCGGCGAGGCCGCGGCGCAGCTGTGGGCAGAGCACGCCCCTGTGCCATGACGCGACGGCACCGCCGAGCGGGCGTCGAGCGGGCCGTCACCGGCGGGTGATGCCCGCCCGCGCGTCATGGAGTGGTATTCTCTGCCCTCCATGCGATTCAAGATCGTTCCGCCCCTTCCGGTTCAACTCCTGCTCTGCCCGCTCGCCGTCCTCGGCTGTGGCGGCACGTCCGCCGAGCACGAAGACCCGAGCAGCGAGCCGCGGGGCGGGATCCTGAGCCTGCCGTCCGGCTGGAGCTCCATCGAGCCGGGCGGCGAGACGACGTGCTCGCGCGGCGATCCTTTCAAGTACTTCGTCCGTCCGGGCACCGTCAATCGCCTCATCGTCGAGTTCCGCGGCGGCGGCGCGTGCTGGGACGCGACCACGTGCTCGTTCGCGGGAGCGCTCTTCCAGGAGACGGTCGGCGAGGACGCCCTGACGACCGGGATCTACGATCATGAGAACCCGGACAACCCCTTCAAGGAGTGGCACCATGTGTACATCCCCTATTGCACCGGGGACGTCCACTGGGGTGACAACGTGGCCACGTATGGGGAGGGGAGCCAGGCCGTCACCATCCAGCACAAGGGCGCCGTCAACGTCCGCGCGGCGCTCGGCTGGATCTACGAGAACGTCCCCGCGCCAGAGAAGATCTTCGTGACGGGCTGCAGCGCGGGCGCGTATGGCGCCATCCTCTGGTCCGCGCACCTGCGAGAGCACTACAAGAGCGCGTCGGTCATCGAGTTCGCGGACAGCGGGGCAGGGATCATCACGGAGACGTTCTTCAGGGACAGCCTTCCTTCCTGGAAGCCCGAGGGCGCTTATCCCACATGGATACCTGGCCTCGACCCGGCCGAGCTCGCGCGGCTGTCGGTGCTCTACGAGAAGATCGGCGCCCATTACCCCGACATGCGCCTGTCGCAGTACAACACCGCCTATGATGAGGACCAGGTCTTCTTCTTCAACGCGATGGGCGGCGGCGACGCCCAGGCGTGGTCAGACGCCATGAGGGCAGAGATCGCCGAAATCGAGGCGTCGACGCCGAACTTCAGGTCGTTCCTTGCCGCCGGCTCCGCGCACTGCATCCTCTGGCGGCCGGAATTTTACACCCTCGAGTCGCGCGGAGCGCGCCTCGTGCAATGGCTCGACGGGCTCGCGAACGGTGCGCCGCCGCCGAGCGTCGCGTGCGACGCTTGCGGCTCGCCTTGAGCGTCGCCCGGGGGCGGGCGGCGCGGCGGCCGGGCACCGAGGGGCGGGGTGCGCGCTGGTCGGCGCCGGGCGGAGTGTGCGCGCGAGGGCGGGCGCAGGGGGCGTGGTCGCCCGCTCAGGCGTGCGCCGTCGCGGCGCCAGTTGACGCGCAGCCAGAGCTCTAGATTATGTCCGCCGCGAACGCGGGCGCGTGGGCGCATCCGCGGCGGCCCCGGAGGAAGAGCTCCGGGGGGAGACAGAGGGATCCATGCGCACGCTTTGTATCGATATCGGCGGAACGGGGATCAAGGCCACCATCCTCGACGAGCAGGGGACTCCGATGACGGATCCCGTGCGCGTGTCGACGCCCCAGCCGGCCTCGCCGGACCCCATCCTCGACCTCATCGAGGAGATCGCCCGGGCGCAGGGGGAGTTCGATCGCGTCTCGATCGGCTTCCCCGGGGTGGTGATGGAGAACGTGACCAAGACGGCGCCGCACCTCGACAACGAGAAGTGGAAGGGCTACCCGCTCGGCGAGGCCGTCGAGCGCCGCCTCGGCAAGCCTGTCCGCGTCGCCAACGACGCGGGCATCCAGGGGCTCGCCGTCATCGAGGGCAAGGGGCTCGAGATGGTGCTCACCTTCGGCACGGGGCTCGGCTGCGCCCTGTACATCGACGGCCGCTACGTGCCGAACCTCGAGCTCGGGCACCATCCGTACGGAAAGAGGGACCTGAAGTACGAGGACCGCGTGTTCGACGCCGAGTGCAAGCGCATCGGCCCGAAGCGCTGGAACAAGCGCGTGCGCAAGATGATCGAGCAGGTCGAGCCGATCTTCAATTACCGCAAGCTCTACCTCGGCGGCGGCAACGCGCGCCTGCTCGATGCCTCGCGGCTGCCCGAGAACGTCGTCGTGGTGGACAACGTCGCTGGCCTGCTCGGCGGAATCAAGCTCTGGGCCTAGCCCAGCGCGGCCGCGCGCCCGTGCGCCGGTGGGGAGGCCGGCCCCCTCGCCCGCGCGGCCTCCTCGCCTGGCCGCCTTCTCGCCTGTGGCCGCCTTCTCGCCTGAGACGACTCGCCGACCCTGGGGCGGGCCTGCGCGGGCGTGGGTCGCGCCGGTTCCCAAGCGGGCGTGACCGTCGTACCCTGACCCGATGAACTCGCCCGACGCACCGAAGCCCGACGCACCGCCCGCGGCCAATCCAGCGGCGGACGCTGATCTCGATCCGTTTCGCCTCCAGTCACCGGAGACCCTCGCGAACCCGTACCCCGTGTACGCCAGGTTGCGCCAGGAAGCGCCCGTGTACTTCAGCGCGGCTTACAACGGCTGGCTCGTCACCCGCTACGACCAGGTTGCGGCGGGCTTTCGTGACCCGCGCCTGTCGGCGAAGCGCTCCAGCGCCTTCGTGACGAAGCTGCCTGATGAGGTGCGGCAGCGGCTGGAGCCCTTGCGCCGCAACCTGGCGTCGTGGGCCTTGCTGCTCGATCCGCCGGAGCACACGCGCATCCGCTCGCTGATCAACAAGGCGTTCGTGCCGCGGCTCGTCGAGGGGTTGCGCTCCCGGGTGGAGACGCTGGTCAACGAGCTGCTCGATGCGGTCGCCCCGGCGGGCCGGATGGATGTCCTCCGCGATCTCGGCGACCTCTTGCCGCTGCTCGTGATCGGCGAGGTGCTCGGTGTACCCGCCGAGGACCGGCACCGGCTGAAGGGCTGGTCCAACGCGCTCAGCGGCTTCCTTGGCGCGGGCCGGCCGACGCTGGAGATCGCGGGGGGCGCGCTGAGCGCCGTGGCCGAGCTGGAGGACTATTTCCGCGGCGTGATCGCGGCCCGGCGGCAGAGCCCCGGCAACGACCTGCTCAGCCAGCTCATCCTCGCGGAGGAGCAGGGCATGATCCTCGGCGAGCAGGAGCTGCTCTCGACGTGTTGCATGCTCCTCTTCGGCGGCCACGAGACGACGAAGAACCTCATCGGCAATGGCCTGCTCGCGCTCCTTCTCCACCGTTCCGAGCGCGAAGCGCTGCGCGGTACCCCGTCGCTGATCGGCCCGGCGGTGGAGGAGCTGCTCCGATACGACTCTCCGGTGCAGTGGATGAGCCGCGTCGCGCTCGACGACATCGAGCTCGACGGCGTGCGGATCCCGAAGGGTGATCGCGCCTTTCTGGTGCTCGGCGCGGCGAACCGCGATCCCGCGCAGTTCCCCGACCCCGACAAGCTCGACTTCCGCCGCACCGACATCCGTCACATCTCGCTCGGCGTGGGCGTCCATTACTGTGCCGGCTCCGCGCTCGCCCGGGTCGAGGCCCAGGCTGCCATCTCCACGTTCCTGCGCCGTTTCCCCGACGCCGAGCTCTCCCCTGGGCCGCTGACCTGGCGGATGAACCCCGGCATGCGCGGCCTCACCGCCCTCCCGATAGAGCTAGGCCCGCAGAGCTCTGCCTCCTGACCCCTCCTGTCAAATCGTTCCCCAACCCGCCAGTTCCAATATGGAGCCGCCGGGGAGAGGGGAGGGGGCGCGCGGGGGCGAGGGGGAAGGGCCCCGCGGATCCGAGCGCCGGCCCGCTCCGCAGCCAATCCCCCCAGATCTTCCTCTCCCGCACAGCCGGCCATAGCCACCACAAGGCGCGAGTCCGCGGGAAGGGCCCCCCTCGCCCCCGCGCGCCCCCTCCCCTCTCCCCGGCGGCCGTTGCGCCCTGGTCCAGGTTCTAGTTGTTGAGCCGCATCCCCGGCGCCAGCTGTCCAGGCAGCGCCACCGCCGTCGCTTCCAGCCCCGCGACCGGATATGCGCAGTAGTCCGCCGCGTAATACGCGCTGGGCCGGTGGTTCCCGCTGCTCCCGACCCCACCGAACGGCGCGGCGCTCGACGCCCCCGTCAGCGGTTTGTTCCAGTTGACGATCCCCGCCCGGGATTCCCGCCAGAACCGCTCATAGAGCTCCCTGCGATCCGAGATCAACCCGGCCGCGAGCCCATAACGCGTGCGGTTGGCCAGCGAGAGCGCCTCATCGAAGCTCCCGTAGCGCTGCACCTGCACGAGCGGCCCGAAATGCTCCTCGTCCGGTAGCTCCTTGATCGCCGACACATCGAGGATGCCGGGCGAGAGCAGCGCGGTTCCCTCCTCGAGCCGGCGCATCTCCAGCAGCACCTCGCCGCCGAGCGAGACCAGCCGTGCCTGCGCCGCGAGCAGCCGATCCGCCGCCGCGAGCGAGATCACCGCGCCCATGAACGGCTGCTCTGCGTCGTCGTACCTGCCCACCTTGAGCCGGGACGCCGCGTCGACCAGGCGCGCCAACAGCGCGTCGCCCTCCGGCGTCGCCGGCACCAGCAGCCGCCGCGCGCACGTACACCGCTGGCCCGCCGAGATGAAGGACGACTGAAGGATATGGTGGATCGCCGCCTCGGTGTTCGCGACGTCCTGGACGATGAGCGGGTTGTTGCCGCCCATCTCCAGGGCGAGGATCTTCTCCGGTTGGCCCGCCAGCTGCCGGTGCAGCGCGTTGCCCGTGCCGGAGCTGCCCGTGAAGAAGAGGCCGTCGATGCCCGGGTGATCGGCGAGCGCGACGCCGGTGCGCCTCCCCCCCTGGACCAGGTTGAGCACCCCGGCCGGGATCCCCGCCTCCTCCCAGAGCCGCGCGGTCTCCTCCGCGACCCTCGGCGTGAGCTCCGAGGGCTTGAACACCACGCAATTGCCCGCGATCAGGGCCGGGACGATGTGGCCGTTCGGCAGGTGGCCCGGGAAGTTGTAGGGCCCGAGCACGGCGACCACGCCGTGCGGTCGGTGGCGCACCACGGCCGTCGCGTCGCCCGCCTCGGCCTGACGCTCGCCCGTCCGTTCGCGCCAGGCCATCAGCGACACGTCGATCTTGCCGATCATCGTCTGGACCTCGGTGAGCGCCTCCCAGCGCGGCTTGCCCGTCTCCAGCCCGATCACGTCCGCGAGCCGGGGCTTGTGCTCGCCCAGGAGGCCGGCGAACCGCTTCACCAGCGCCGCCCGCTCCTCCAGGCCGCGATCGCGCCACGCAGCGAACGCGCCGCGCGCCGCCGTCACGGCCGCGTCGACCTGCTCCTCGCTCGCGGCGCGCCCCTCGAAGACGACCGCCTGCGTCACGGGGTTCCGGCTCGCGAACGGCTCGCCCGCGCCGGTCACCCAGCTGCCGTCGATGAAATGGGTCGACATGGTCACCTCTCTGTCGCGGAGCTCCCCCCGCGGAACACCACACGGGCTCAACAGTCCGTCCACCCAGTATGGTTTGCGTCCACCTCGCTCCGCCAGTGTGCATCGTACCAGAGGCCGGCGCCCCCAGGGCTCGCGCGCCCCCGGACGGAACATCGCGCCGGCGACCGCCCAGGAAAGATGGGGCCGCTCGCCGAGCTCGCCAGGGCTTCGCCGCGTCCGGGGGGACCACCACATCATGTGTTCCGGCGCGACTGAGCCCCAACCAGATGGGGGCCGCTCGGCCAGTTGCTCTCTTGGTGAGAATCCAGGAGCCGAGATCTCAATGCGCCTCGTGGTCGATCGTTCCGAGTTCGCTCGTGGCGGGCGCGCGACATTCACGGGAATGCACCGTGGCGAACAGGTGTGCTGAACGTGATTGCGCGTTGGATCACGCTCCGGGCGCACTGCAGCAGGGCGCTCTCCACGCCCGGTGACACCAAGTCTTGACGGTCCTGTGGCTGGCGTGGAGACGTGTTCATGTCAGTTTTCCCGCCGATGCATCACACGGTGGCTATCTCAGACATCCATCTATGTGAGCTCGAGCCGTCCGACGGTCTCTGGATGCGCTATCGGCAGGCGCCGTACTCTCCGGACGGGGAGATTGCGGCGATGCTCGACGCGCTCCGGGGAGAGGTCCGGAAGGGGGCGGGCAGCTCCGGAGGGCCCGGCGCCGAGCGCGACGAGCTGACGCTGGTCCTGAACGGCGACATCTTCGACCTGGATGCGCCTCGGGTGATCGGCAACGAGAGCGTGGTCCACGACCTGCCGCGCACCGCCGAGCACGCCGTGCCGGCGATGGAGGCCATCCTGCGCGATCACCCGGTGTTCGTCGCGGCCGTCGGCCGGATCGTCGCGGACGGGCACACCGCGGTCTTCGTGGCGGGCAACCACGACATCCAGCTCACGCTGCCCGAGGTGCGCGAGGCGGTGCAGCGGAGCGTCGTGGACGCGGCCATGCACGAGCTCGCGATCCGGGACGGCGGCCTTCCGGCGGGATCGACCGAGGACCTCCGCGCGGCGCTCGCGGCGCGGGTGGTCTTCCGCGCCTGGTTCCACCGCACGCACGACGGCGTCATCGTCGAGCACGGCAATCAGTACGACTCGTACTGCTGTTATCGCTACCCGATGGCGCCGTTCGGCCGGAATCCGGGGGAGATCCAGCCGACGATGGGCTCGCTCGTGAGCCGCCTGCTCGTGTCGCGCATGGGGTACTTCAACCCGCACGTCGACTCGTCGTTCATGCTGTCCGGCTTCGGCTATCTCTCTCACTGGACGCGGTACTACCTGTTCTCTGGCCGCTCCCTCGTGCTCGCCTTCGGCGTGGGCGCGCTGCGCACGATGATCGAGCTCGTGCGCCGGCGCGACCCGAGCCGCCGGGCGCTCCGGCGCGCGGACCTCGCCGCGGCCGCCCGCGAGACGGGCGCGCCTTTCCCCGCCGTGGTCAAGCACGCGCGGCTGTTCGCGCGGCCGGCCGAGGACTGCCTCGGCCGCGTGGCGCGCGAGCTCTGGCTGGATCGCCTCGGGCTCGCGGCGGTCGGGATCCTCGCGGCGCTCGCGTGCCTGTGCTGGATGCCGGGGGGGCTCGCGGCGGCGGCGTTGCTCGCGCCGACGCTCCTCGTCGCGTACGAGTGCACGGTCCCGAAGCCCACGCTCGACGCGGTCTGGCAGGGCGTGAACCGGGCGGCGCGGTCCGTGGCCAGGGCGCACGGCGCCAAGGCCGTGATCTTCGGGCACACCCACAACCCGGAGGGGAGCTGGGAAGGCGGGGTGTTCTTCGGGAACACCGGCTCCTGGTCCGCGGCGTTCGAGGACATCGCGTGCACGCAGCCCGTCTTCGAGGCGCGCCCGCTCGTCTGGTTGCGGTCCGAGGACGATGCGGGTCCCGAGGCGCCCCTGTCGGGCGGCCTCGTGATGTGGAAGGACGAGCGGTTCCAGCCCTGGAGAGCCGATGCGAGGCCGTCCGTGCCGAGGAAGGCCGAGATGGCCAAGCGCCCGCGCCCCGCCGCGCTTCGGCCCCAGGCCACGGCCGCGCTGCGCGGCTGATACCGCGGGCCAGAAATCCTGCCAGGGCTCTGCAGCGCGAGCGGAGAGAGATTGAACGCAAAGGCGCCAAGCGCGCAAAGGCGCAAAAATGCATGGTATTTGCTCATTGTTACGCCTTTGTGTCTTTGTGCCTTTGCGTTGAAATCTCTCCCCGGATCCCTGGCTGGACTCCTGGTGGATGGAACTAGGCTGCCGGCGCCCATCGCCCTCGACGGGCCCGCTCCCGGCGCGCAGCGTCCTCCTCACTTTCGGCAGGACCTTGGAAGGTCAGCGCGCTACGCGCCGCCGCTTTCGGGCCCGGAGAGCCTCGCGCCTGCCGTCCGCCCGGCAGCTCAACCCAGCACCGCCCCGTAGAAGTCGCGCGGATCCATCTGCTCGGGGAAGGCCGAACAGCCGCCGTCGTTGATCTCGATCACCGTATACCCACCGCGCTCGAGCCGGGCCACGTCCGCCGTAAAGAACGGGGAGCCGATGACCTGCCCGAGAGGGGCGAATTGCCCCGGATGCTCGAGCGTCGAGTCCACGTCGTAGTACGGCGCGTGCGCCACGAGCCGCCCCTCCCAGAACACGAGGCGGTGCTCGTCGGTCACGCGGCGCTGGCCGGGCGCCCAGCCGGGCAGCGTCGCGAGGTCGAGGTATTGTCTCACGACGAACCCCCGCTCGAAGCGGTCCCCGCGGAGCTCCAGGATCTTCTCGCACACCTCGGCGAAATCGTCGTACGTGGCGCCCTCGGGCACGAAACACGCACGATGCCAGAGCTCCTTGACCGATTTCACGTGGTCCTTGACCACCCACGGCGGCGGCCCGAGCTCCAGGGCCGCCTCCCACGCTTCCCGGATGTCTTCCCCTTCGGTCCACCGCGTGGGCGCCGTCTTGTCGCCGAGCAGCGGGACGTAATTGGGCATGTACATCGCCTCGGCGAAGCTCTCCGGATCGACGACGAGCTCCTCGCCGCGGTCCTGCATGGCCTCGTACAGGCCCGTGTATTCTTCTTCGCTCAACAGCCATCCCCGGTAGAGCCATGTCCGGTGCCGGGGTCTCGGCAGCCGGCGCAATGCGCGCTCCGGCTCGCCATTCACGACGGGGTCGAGCGGGATCGCGTACGACTCGATGCCGAGCTCCTCGGCGGCCAGCACGTCGATCTCGAAGCGATCCTCGGCGAACTGAGGGACATGGGGTCTTCCGAAGAGGATGGTGACGTCGCTCATGGAGTCCTCCTGGGTGCCGCCGCGCCCGGGTCCGGGTCGGCGCGGCGGGGCGGACAAGGTGAGTCCACGCTCGCGAAGAACCAGTCTTGCGAAGAGCGATCGCTTGCGAGAGGATAGACTCAACGGGGGCGAAAATCGGGTCTTTCAGCGCCTGTCGGGTTGAGCCCAGCGCGCCCGGACGATACAGTCGGCGCGGACCTCGGCCCTGGGGAGCTCCCCGGCGCGATCCGCGGAGTGGACGACGCATGAGCCTCAGCGAGCGCGAGCGGATGGCGCTGACGCAGCCCGCATGCGGCGCGCCCGCCTCGACCGAGTCGGGAAGCGCGCCGCCGGCCGGCGCCGCGTCGGACGTCACGTTCAGGCTGCGCGAGACCCCGGGCGCCACGGCCCCCGAGCTGCCGCCCATCTCCGTCACGGCCCCCGAGCGCCTGTCCGCGGAGGAGCGCTACGAGGACCTCGGCTGCATCGGGCGCGGGGGCATGGGCGAGGTGCGCCGCGTGCGCGATCGCATCCTGGGGCGCGTGCTCGCGATGAAGATCCAGTCGGCCGAGACGCGCGACGCGACGCCCGATCGCGCCCGCTTCCTCGCCGAGGCGCGCCTGACCGCGGCGCTCCAGCACCCCGGGATCGTTCCCGTGCACGAGTGCGGCGAGCTCGCCGACGGGCGGCTGTGGTTCACGATGAAGGAGGTCCGCGGGCGCACGCTCGGCGAGGTGATCGCCGAGGCGTACGCGGCCGGCGGCGGGAGCCTCTCGCCCGTCGCGCTGCGGCGGGCGATCGACACGTTCCTCCGCGTCTGCGAGGCCGTGGCGTACGCGCACAGCCGTGGCGTGATGCACCGCGACCTCAAGCCCGCCAACGTGATGATCGGCGAGTTCGGCGAGGTCCTGGTGATGGACTGGGGCCTCGCGCGGCCCTCCGCGCCGCTGCGCGCCTCGCCAGGGGCCGCGGGCGCGGCGGACGTGATCGAGGCGGCCCCGCTCACGCAGCCCGGCGAGGTGCTGGGCACGCTGCTCTACATGGCCCCGGAGCAGGCGCGAGGCGAGGGCGATCGCCTCGGTGCGGCGAGCGACGTCTACGCGCTCGGCGTCGTGCTCTACGAGATCCTCGCCGGGCGCCACCCCTACGGCGGCCAGCCCGCGGCGGTCTGGGGCGCGCTCCTCACCGGCGGGCTCAGGCCGGTCGAGGCGAGCGCCCCCCACGAGGTGCCCGCGGAGCTCGCGGCGATCTGCGCCCGCGCGATGGCGCTCGCCCCGGAGGCTCGCCACCCGGACGCGGCCGCGCTCGCGGCCGACGTCAGGAGCTGGCTCGACGGCGCGCGGCGGCGCGAGCGCGCGCTCGCGATCGTGGACCATGCCCGCGCGATCCGGCCGGAGATCGAGGCGACCCGGGCGCGCGCCCGGGCGCTGCGCGACGAGGCGCGGGCGATCCTCGACGGCCTGAGCTCGTTCGATCCGGCCGAGCAGAAGGCGCGCGGGTGGCGGCTCGAGGACGAGGCGGAGCGCCTGGAGCGGGAGGCGTCGCTCGGCCAGGTCGAGTGGATGCAGGTCCTCCGCTCGGCGCTGAACGAGGCGCCGGATCTCCGCGAGGCGCACGAGGCGCTGGCCGATCACTACGCCGAGGAGCTCGCCCAGGCCGAGGAGGCGCGGGATCCGCGGGGCGCGGCGCGCGCCGAGGCGCTCCTCCGGCAGCACGACCGCGGGCGCCACGCGGTGCTGCTCGCCGGCGACGGGGCGCTCACGCTGGCGACCGTGCCCGCGGGGGCGCAGGTCTCCCTCCACCGCTACGTCGAGCGCGACCGGAGGCTCGTGCCCGAGCTCGCGCGCGAGCTCGGCCCGACGCCCCTGCTCGAACTGGCGCTCCCGCGCGGCAGCTACCTCCTCACGCTGCGCGCGCCGGGGTACCACGACGCGTGTTATCCCGTGCTCATCGAGCGCGGGCGGCGCTGGGACGGCGTCCGGCCAGGCGGGGAAGGGGCCCACCCGGTGCGCCTCCTTCGCCTCGGCGAGCTCGGCGAGGACGACCTCTACGTGCCGGCCGGCTGGTTCCTCGCCGGCGGCGATCCGGACGCGGGGGACAGCCTCCCGCGGACGCGGCTCTGGTGTGACGGCTTCATCGTCCGGAGGCACCCGGTCACCAACGCCGAGTACCTCCGCTTCCTCAACGCGCTCGTCGCGAGCGGGCGGGAAGCCGAGGCCCTCGAGTGTTGCCCGCGCCTCTCGCTCGGCCGCGCCGCCTCGGGATCGAGCCCGGACTCGCTCCGGTTCGAGCGGGGAGACGACGGCCGCTTCCGGCTCGGGTGCATCCAGACCGACGTCCAGGAGGAGCCGAGGATGCCCGTCGCGTTCGTCCACTGGCGGGCGGCGATGCGTTATGCGGCGTGGTACGCCGCCGGGACGGGCGCGCCGTGGCGCCTCCTGAACGAGCTCGAATGGGAGAAGGCGGCGCGGGGCGTCGACGGCCGGTGCATGCCCTGGGGTGATTTCCTGGAGCCGACCTGGGGTTGCATGCTGGGCAGCCACGAGGGCGTCGCCGGCCGGCGGCCCGTCGACGACTTCCCGCAGGACGAGAGCCCTTATGGCCTGCGCGGCGCGGCGGGCAACGTGCGCGACTGGTGCATCAACGCGTGGAAGCGCGAGGGGGCCCGGACCGAAGCGGGGGTCGTGCTGCTCGATCCGGCGGACGACGGCGACGCGGATTTCCGCGCGGCGCGGGGCGGCGCGTGGTCGACGTCGCCGAACCTCTGCCGGGCGGCGGGGCGCTTCGCGGGCAAGCCCGGGGATCGCTTCGGGGGGATCGGGTTTCGGCTGGCGCGCCCGGCGCCGGGGTGAGCGGCGCAGCGCTCCGCCTCCCTGCGCTGGAGGCCTGCCCGGGCGCGCCTGGGGCGGCGCCCCCGGGCGAGGCGTCAAGCGCGCGGGCCGCTCACGCGGGCCTCATCACGCCATGGTAGTGGTGCCAGGCGCCCTGAGGGTCGATGTGGCGCGGATCGATCGACGGCGTATCCCCCACGAACACCTGCGTGAAGTTCACCTTGCTCGGGGTGCTCTGGAAGATGAGGCCGTTCTGGGGCCGATCCATCTTGTACCAGATCGCGTTGCGCAGCTCGCCGGCGCTGCCGAGCTCCACGAGGAGGCCGATCCGGCGCCCGAGCGGCCCGTCCGGATCGACGGCCCAGTAGAGCGCGCTGGCCGGAGAGGTCGGCTGGTAGATGCCCTGAGTCCACTGCTGCGCCGACGCCTCCTGGCCCGTCGCGAGGACGCTGCCCCCGACGAGCCAGTCCCGGAACTCCCTGGGGTAATCCGGCGCTCCCGGGCGGTTCGTGAACCCGAACGAGACCAGGGTGATCAACCTCGACTTGATGGGGGCGAGCCTCGACCAGTACTCGGTCTTCGCGGTGTACCCGCCGGGGGGTGTCATGCCCGTCACGGCCACGTGGAGGAGCGGGTTCCCGGTGCTCGTCTCGATGAAGCGGAGCTTCGAGTCGATGGGGATCTGCGTTTGGTCCGGCTGATCCGACCCCGTGGGCAAGACGTATCCCCGCGTGACACCCAGCTCGCCCGTGCTTGATACAATGTTCATGGCTTGATGAACTCCTCGTCTCGTGCGTGGAACCTCGAAATGTCGGCCGGTTTGTCCGGCGCGAGCGCGACCTCCGGAGGGGCGGACCTCGCCGGGCGCGCGCTCGCGCCGGGGGTTCACAGGAGACCCACGGTGATGGGCTGGAAGAAGACCTGGACGCCGGTCCTGGTCCCCGCCTCGTTGCCCTTCGTGTCGCCGACATAGTCGAGCAGCGAGACCAGGCTGCCGGTGGAGAACGAGAAGAGGTCGTGGGCGTGGTTCGTGTCGAGGTACTCGTGCTCGAAGTACGTGGGGCCGAGGATCCCGGTGATCTCGCGGGGCGCGGTGTAGAGGTGGAACCAGCCGGTCCCCTCGGCGCGCGTCCAGTCGCTCTTCGTCTCGATGGCGTCGATATGGACGGACGCCCAGACCTCGTTGCCATTGAAGACGTGGAGCTCCACTTCCAGCGTGGTGCGCGGCCCGTGACCGCCGAAGTCGGCATCACCGCCGACGCGCGGCGGGACGTAGAACGGCGTCTCCGAATGAAACGTCACCGCCGAGGAGAAGGCGACAGCGTCGCTGGCCGCCGACTGCTCGACCGCGTCCGGCGGGGCGAGATCCTCTGCGGCCGACTCTCCAGCGGGCGTCACGGCGCAACCAGCGAGCAACGAGAAGGACAACGAAGCGAACAGTGCACGCATCATGATAGAGCTCCCTTCGAGGTGTGCCTGCGCGCTCTCCTGCCGAGATAGCGGCGCTGCGCGCGGCGATTGGCCTTTCAGCAGGCGTCGTGCCACCGCGAGGAAACGAGGATCCGTGCAGGATCCGAGGCGCTCTCGCGTCGCGGCGCCGCAGGTCGGGTCACCCTCGCTCGACTTGAGCAAGACCTGCGCGAGCGGCGCTTGCGCGAGCGCCGCGCGGCGCATCCTCAATCAGCCTTCCCGAGTGTGGACCTCACCTCGCCGTCCGACAGGATGTTCATGCTGTAAATATTTGCTCACACTTGATGGGTGGGATCGGCGCTCGGCGGGTGAGCTCTGCATTGAAAGTGCGAGACAAGGTGTGATATATGTCGCCCATGAAGGTTGGGGGAACTCATCTCATCACAGTTGCCGCGTTTCTCGCCTGTGGGTGCGCCTCCTCTTCGCCGCCCTCGCCCTCGACGCCGGAGCGCCTGGGGGGCGGTGCCCCGGTAGTGGCCGTCGCTCAGCCGGCGGCCCCGGCCGGCGACACCGCCGCGGCGGGCCCTGCCGGTCCCCGGAGCCGCCGCTACCCCTTGGAAGAGCTGCGCAGGGTGGCCCGCGTCGCGTCCGCGCGTTGCAAGAAGGCGAATGCGTCCTCGGACTCGGCGTGTCTCCTCACCGAGGCCACACCATTCCTCAAATACCGGCCCGAGGACCCGGATTGCCGTTACGTGTCGGGGACCGCGCTGTCCGTCGCCGAGTGCTCCGATTTCGAGGAGGGCTGCCAGAGCGTGGACGCGAAGGATCTCGACCACCAGCTCGCGGCCCTGCAGAACGCCGGCAAGGACTGCAATCGCGAGCCGACCGACTCCGAGCGGGCAGAGCTGCTGAAGCTCCTCGGCACGAAGTGAGGCCCGGCGCGCGTCAGCGCGTGGCCTTGCCCTTGCGCGGCCGCGGGATGCCGTAGGCGCTCAGCCGGGCCACGAAGGTGCGGCGGGGCATGCCGAGGAGTGCCGCGGCCTGCGTCTGGTTCCCCGCGCACTGCTCCAGCGCGTCGACGATCCGCCGCCGCTCGATCGCGTCGAGCTCGCCCCGCAGACCGCCCGCGCCCTCGGCCGGGGGTGGCGCGGTGGCCTCGGCGGGCACCGCCGCGGAGCGCGCCTCGGCGGGCGCCGCCGCGGGGTGCGCCTCGACGGGCCCCGCCGCGAGGCGCGCCTCGGAGGGCGGCAGCGCGGCGGCGGCGTCGAGCAGGAGGTGCTCCGGGAGCAGCGTGTCCCCGCCGGAGAGCACGACCGCGCGCTCGATGACGTTGCGCAGCTCGCGGATGTTGCCGGGCCAGCGGTGCGCCTCCAGCGCGGCGAGCGTCTCGGGGGCGAACGCCGGCGCCGGGCGCCCGACGGCGCTCGCGGTCCGGTCGGCGATCGCGCGCGCGAGCGGCGCGATCTCGGCGATGCGCGCCCGGAGCGGCGGGATCGTCAGCGCGATGCCGTTCAGCCGGAAGAACAGATCCTCCCGGAAAGCGCCCCGCTTCACCTCGGCGGCCAGATCGCGGTTCGTCGCCGAGAGGAAGCGCACGTCGATGGGCCGCGGGCTCAGGCCCCCGACGCGCATCACCTTCCGTTCCTCGAGCACGCGCAGGAGCTTCACCTGGATGCTGGGCGGCAGCTCGCCCACCTCGTCGAGCAGCACCGTGCCCTTCTCGGCCGTCTCCAGGAGGCCCGGCTTCGCCTGGACCGCGCTCGTGAACGCGCCCCGCTCGTGGCCGAACAGCTCGCTCTCGAGGAGCGACTCCGAGAGCGCCGCGCAGTTGAGCCGCACGAAGGGCCCCTGCGCGCGCGGCGAGCGCCGGTGGATGTGCTCGGCCAGCACCTCCTTGCCGGCGCCCGTCTCGCCGAGCAAGATCACGGTGATCGGCGCGCCGGCCACGCGCTCGGCCAGCGCGTAGAGCCGCTCCATGGCCGGGTCGAGCACGATGGGCTGGCCCGGCCCCTGGCCCGGCGCCGCGCTCGCGGCGCCCTCGCGCGGCAGGATCACGATCAGCGTCGAGCCGAGGTTCACCGCGTCCCCGACCGCGAGCTCCATCGTCTTGCCCTGCTCGGGCTGGAGCTCCAGGAGCTTGGTCGTCGGCCCGGCGCTGCGCTCGCGGCGGAGGCGGGTCCCGTTCGCGCTCCCGAGGTCCTCGATCGCGATGGGCGGGCCGAGGTGGATGATCGCGTGCCGGCGCGAGACGGAGCTGTCGTCGATCGGGACGTCGTTCTCCGGCGACCGGCCGAGCGACACCCGGCCCTCGGCAGGCAGCGGGTGCCGCGTCACGCGGCCCCCGGCGAACACCGCGAGCTCCAGGGCGCCCTGTACATCGTTCCGGGTGGACTTCGCGGCGGCCACGGTTCTCTCCCTGTTCACTGCGGCTGGTTTTACCTCGTCGCGCCGCCCCCGTCTGCTCGCGTCTCGAGCCACGCGCGCGCGAGCGCCAGCGTGCGTACGTGCGCGTTGATGTCCTCCAGAAAACTCCGCCGGTAGGCGGGATCCGCGATCTTGTCGGCGCGGGCGAGCAGCTCGGCGCGCGCCTCGCGGAGGACCTCACGGGCCGCCTCGACCTCGCCGCTCTCGTGGAGCGCCTCGGCCAGCAGCGCGGGGACCACCTCCTGCCGCAGCACAAAGAGACACGCGGTCGACCGCTCCAGGGCGAACGCCTCGCGGGCCAGCGCGGCGGCCTCCGCCGCCCGCCCCTGCCGGAGCCGGATCTCGGCGAGCAGCGAGAGGCGCACGGACTGAAAGAAGGGCACCAGCCTGGCGGCATCCCCGACGGCGCGCACCTCCTCCTCCGCCCCGGCGAGATCCCCTCGCTCGAGGCGGCATTCCGAGAGGAGCAGGCGCGCCTGCGTCGTGTAAGAGAACCCGCTGGAGGCCGAGGCTCTGCGGAGCATCGTGCCGGCCTGCTCCTGCGCTTCCGTGACCCGCCGTTGCTCCAGCAGCCCCATGATCCGGAACGAGAGCGCCGTCAGCGCGACGTAGGCCGGCGCGTGCTCCACCGCGAGCAGCGCGTCGAAGGCCTGCTCGGCGAGCTCGAAAGCGCCGAGCCTCAGCTCGTTCTGGGCCGCATACAGCCGCACCATCATGATGTGGAAGCGATCGCCGAGGGCCTCGATGTGCTCCTTCGCGGTGCGGCACCGCTGGAGCGCTCCCCATGCATCTCGCTCGGCGTGGGCGCACCACCACGCCCGCACCATGTCGATCGCGGCCCAGGCGATGTGATCATCCCCCGCGATCGGCGCGACGTCCTGCTCGATCCTGTGCAGGTAGCGCCGCGCCAGGTCGGGCATCCCCTCCCAGAGCACGGCGTGGAAGGTGATGGGGGTCCAGGTGACCAGCACCAGCCGGGGATCGACGGGGAGATCCGCGGGGGGCGCGCGCTGGATCAGGTCGCGGGCGGCCTGCCGGTCACCCGCGTAGACCGCGCCGAGGAGCGCGATCGCCAGGGCCCTCCCGTGGTGCTCGCTGCCTGGCGACAAGCTCTCCAGCGCAGCGAGCGCGTGCGCGCAGGACTGCGCCAGGTCGTCGAGGTGGAACAGCAGCTCCGACAGCAGGATATGGAGCTCGGCCAGCACCTCCCCCGCGGGCTCGCAGGCGATACCCCGCCGGGCGCGCGCGAGCACCGCCGGCACATCGGCCGCGAGCCGCGCCTTGTCGGCCGCCTGCAGGTAGAACCCCGCCGCCCGCGCCGTCTCCCCGCCGCGCTCGAAATGCTCGGCCAGCACCATCGGATCCTGCTCGCCCGCCTGGAGGAGCCATTCCCCCGCGAGCCTGTGCCCGACGCGCCTGTCGCGGTCGGTGAGCATGGCGTAGGCGCCCTCCCGCAGGAGCGCGTGCCGGAACGCGATCTCCTCCTGGCCCGCGAAGCACGGCGTCCGACGGCGCTCGAGGATCTCGCGCTCGAAGAGCTCGGCCCAGGCGTCGTTCTCCCGCGCGCCGGGCGCCGGGGAGCCCGAGAGCGCGCGCACGCCCCAGGTCCAGCACACCTCGCCAAAGACGCTCGCGGCCCGGAGCAGCCGCCGCTCCTCCGACCCCAGCGCCGCGAGCCGCGCCTCCACCATCCCCAGCACCGTCTCCGGCAGCGCGCCGCCCCGCCCCTCGGCGACCGCCCGGATCAGCTCCTCGAGGTAGAACGCGTTCCCGTCGGCCTGCGCCACGATGGTGGCGGCGGTCTGCGCGTCGATCGCCTCGCCGAGCGCGCTCCGCACGAGCAGCTCGGCGGCCCGGGCGGGCAGGGGGCGCAGCTGGATCTCCGAGCGCCCCCGCTCCACCCAGAGCCGGGGGAAGAGGTCGTGGACCTCGGGCCGCGCGAAGGCGACGACCACGAACGGCCGATCGCAGAGCTCACGCAGCGCCCGATCGAAGATCCGCACCGAGGGTGCGTCCCCCCAGTGCAGGTCTTCCAGCACCACCAGCATGGGCTGCGCGTCCGTCACCGCGCGCGCATGATCGAGGTACGCCTGCTCGACGCGCTCCGCCATGAGCGCCGGGCTCTGACGCGCCGCTCGCAGGAGCGGCCGGTCATCGTCCAGGAACGGCGCGCCGATCAGCTCTCCGAGGAACGCCGCCACCCGCGGGCGATCGGCCTCGGCGAGGAGGCGGCACGCGGCTCGCTCGAGCTTCTCGCGGCGCGCCGGGGCGGCCTCGCCCGCCGCGATCCCGAGCGCGTTGCGCAGCGCCCCGGCCAGCATCGCGAACGCCGAGCCCGCGCCGATGGAGTCGCCGCGGCCCACGCCGAGGTCCATGGCAGGGTAGCGCCGCTTCAGCAGCTCCAAGAGCTCGTGGCGCAGGCGCGACTTGCCCATCCCCGCCGCCGCAGTCACCAGCGCCACCGCGGCCTGCCGATCCTCGAAGCTCCCCTCGACGGTCTGGAGGAGGCCGCGCAGCTCGCGGTCGCGGCCCACGTAGGGGCTCGGCCTGCCGAGCAGCTTGCGCGCCGCCTCGCCGACCTCGCGCTCCGCAAGCAGCCAGAGCGCTCCCCCTTGCTCCAGCACGTCGAAGCGCATGTCGAGCAACGCCACCGTGATCGCGTCGATCTGGACGCCCTCGTGGCGCTCCTCGCGCCCGTCCGCGCGGCCGGCCCGCGAGGGCGCCTCGAACAGCGAGGCCGCCCGCTCCAGCACCTCGCCGAGCGGTATGCGCCCCGTGTCCTCGGCCCGGCCCGTCACCAGCGCGACGTTCCACGCGCCCGTCGGCAGGGTCGCGTGGATCCGCAGCGCGCAGCGGGCCGCGAGCGAGGCCGCGTCGGTCGCGCTGCCCGCGCCGGTCACCGTCGCCACCACCGTCCCGTCGCAGAGCTGCTCCACCCGCGCGCCCAGCGGGGCCGCGACGCACCGCACCTGCGCGAGCGCGTCGAGGGACACCGCGCTGAGCGGCACGGTCTCCTGCAAGGGGCTCGGCCGCTCGCGGACCGGCTGGATCGCCACGATCGAGATCAGCCGCTTCTCGTCCCCGGTGATCGGCGCGACGCTCCGATCCGCCGGGGTCGCGCCGCCGCTCGCGTCCCTGATCCCGTCGAGGAGCTGCGCCACCGCGGCGCCCTCGCCCGGCCGCGCGGCCGGCTCCTTGGCCAGCATCCGCGCCACCAGGTGATCGAGCTCCGCGGGCATCTCGGGCCGCAGCTCCCGCAGGCGCGGCGGCTCCTCCATCAGCAGCTTGGCGAGCAGCGCCATCACGTGCTGCCCGTGGAACGCCGGCAGCCCGGTCAGGCACTCGAACAGCACGCAGCCGAGCGAGAAGACGTCGGCGCGCGCGTCGAGCAGCGCGTGGTCCCCACGCGCCTGCTCCGGCGCCATGTACCCGGGCGTGCCGAGCACGTTGCCCGTCTGCGTCAGCCGCGTCGCCGCCGCGTGCAGGCGCGCGATCCCGAAATCGAGCACCTTCACGCGCTCGATCGAGCCATCCACGAGGAACAGGTTGCTCGGCTTGACGTCGCGGTGGACGATCCCGCGCGCGTGCGCCGTCCCGAGCGCTCCGGCCGCGGCGCGCACGACGGCGAGCGCCTCCTCGAGGCGCAGCGCTCCGCGCAGAAGGCGCTCCGAGAGCGTCTCCCCCGCGAGCCACTCCATCACGAGGTACGGCTGACCCGACGGCGCCGTCCCGTGGGTCACGTAGCGCACGATGTGCGGGTGCTCGAGGCCCGAGAGCATGTGCGCCTCGTGGACGAAGCGCGCCGCCGAGTGCGCGTCGGCCTCGCGCAGCAGCTTGAGCGCCACGGTCGCGCCGCTCGCCCGGTCGCGGGCCCGGTAGACCGTCCCCATCCCTCCGGCGCCGGCCAGCGCGTTCACTTCGAAGCGGCCGTCGATCACGCTGTCCGGGAGCATCGAGGAGGAGCTTGCCTCCTCGCTCGCCGCCGCCGCAAGGGCGGCGACCCGATCCACGTCGGGCCAGCGAGCCTCCGGTCCGGGGCGGCTCGATTGCGGGTGATGAGGCGGATATGATACGTCTCGCGTGATGATGCCTGGGGGGTTGTTGCTCGTCCTCGCCGGCGCATGCGCGCTCCTCGCGGGCGCGTGCTCCGGAGCGCCGCAGCCCGCCGCGGGCCCGCGGGCCGCGGGCGCCTCGAGCGCCGAGCCCGCCCGCCCCCGGATACCCATGTATCCGGCGGCCGAGCTGGACCGGATGGCGCGCATCGCCGCCGCGCGCTGCAAGAAGGCGAACACGCCGTCGGACGCGGCGTGTCTCGTCACGAACGCCTCCACCTTCCTGAGGTACCCACCCGGGGATCCCGATTGCCGCTATGTCGCGGGGACCGCGCTCTCGGTCGCCGAGTGCTCCGAGTTCGAGGAAGGATGCCTGAGCGTGGATCCCCAGGATCTCGTCCGCCAGCTCGATGTCCTGCAGAGCGCCGGGAAGGACTGCCAGCGCGAGCCGACCGACGCCGAGCGCGCCGAGGTGCTGCGGCGCGCCGGCGCGAAGTGACGCGCTGGCCCGAGGCGAGGGCGCCAGCCTGAAGCGCTCTAATTCAGCGTGGGAATGTCCCCGTCCTGCCACTTGGCCGCGTCGAACGTGAAGCTCTCGGTGAACAGGTCGGCCGTGCTCACGGCTAGGAAGTTTCCGCGCCGCTCGCCGCGGCGTCCACCGTGGTGTCGAGCGCGATCGCCTCGGTACGGTCGACGTCGGCCGCGACGCGGGCGAGCTTCGCGCGGATGCCGCTCACCGCGTCGGCGCCGAGCGGCAGGCGGAGCGGCATCGGGTCGAGGCCGATCGCATCGATGATCGCGCGCGCCGCCTTCGCTGGATCGCCCGGCTGCGATCCGTCGGACCCGGCCGCGTACGCGCGCGTCGCGCCGACGGTGGGCGCGTAGGCGTCGAGCGCCGGCATCGACCGGAAGGCGCCCCCGAAGAGGCGCGTGCGGAACGCGCCCGGCTCGACGATGAGGACGCGGACGCCGAGCGGCGCGAGCTCGGCGGCCATGCACTCCGAGAGCCCCTCGAGCGCGTGCTTCGCGGCGCAATAGGCGCCGAAGCCGGGCCCCGTCGTGAGGCCGCCCATGCTCGTGATCTGGACGATCGCGCCGCTCTTGCGGCCGCGCATGTGCGGCAGCACCTCGCGGGTGAGCGCCACGGCGCCGAAGAACATCGCCTCCATCGCGGCGCGGAGCTCCTCCTCGCTGGTCTCCTCGACCGCGCCGACCAGGCTGTAGCCCGCGTTGTTCACGAGCACGTCGATCCGGCCAAAGCGCGCGAGCGCCGCGGCGACGCCGCGGCGGATGTCGTCCGGCTTCGTGACGTCCAGCTTCACGACCTCGACGCGCCCTGGCGCCTCGGCCGCGAGGCCCGCGAGCGCGCCCTCGCCGCGCGCCGCCGCCACGACCGAGTCGCCACGCCGGAGCGCCTCCTCGGCGATCGCGCGGCCGAAGCCCGAGGACGCGCCGGTGATGAACCAGATCCTGGATCCGCTGTTTGCAGTGCTCATGGGTCTCTCTCCTCTGCCTTCGACGGGGAGCCTACGCCGCGGCGCTGTGCCGAAAAACGGGGTGAATCTGCACGGGATGTTAAGCTGCGCTTCATGATCCAGGACGACCTGGCGGGCCTGTCGGTGCTCCTCGTCGTGGCCGAGAAGCGGAGCTTCACCCGAGCGGCGGCGGAGCTGCGCGTGACGCCCTCGGCGGTGAGCCAGACGATCACCGGGCTCGAGCGGCGGCTCGGCGTGCGGCTCCTCCAGCGCACGACGCGCAGCGTGGGCCTGACCGAGGCCGGCGCCCGCTTCCTCGAGCGGCTCCGGCCCGCGCTCGCCGAGGTCCGCGCCTCGTTCGAGGCGCTCGACGAGCTGCGCGAAAGGCCCGCCGGGACGCTGCGGCTGAACGTCCCGAGGATCGCGTGCCGGCAGGTGATCGAGCCGGTGCTCGCGGCGTTCGTCGCGGCCTACCCGGAGATCCGCGTCGACGTGGCGATCGAGGACGGGCTCGCGGATATCGTCGCTCAAGGGTTCGACGCGGGCATCCGCCTCGGCGAGACGCTCGACAGCGAGATGATCGCGGTCCGTATCAGCGAGGACCAGCGCATCGCCGTCGTGGGGTCGCCGGCGTATCTTTCAGCGCGCGCGAAGCCAAAGCACCCGCGCGACCTGCACGCGCACGAGTGCATCAACTACCGGCAGATCACGAGCCAGAACGTCTACAGGTGGGAGTTCACCGAGAACGGGAAGGACTTCGACATCGCGGTGAGCGGTCCTCTCGTGTGCAACGATCCCGATCTCATGGTCCGCGCCGCGGTCGACGGCATCGGGCTCGCCTACGTCCTGGAGGCGACGGTGCGGGACGAGCTCCACGGCAAGCGCCTCGCCCGCGTCCTCGAGGGCTTCTGTCCGCCCTTCCCGGGGTACTTCCTTTACTATCCGAGCCGGGCGCACGTGCCGCCCAAGCTCTCGGCGTTCATCGACTTCCTGCGCAGGCGCGGGAGCCGCGGGCGGCGCGGCGGTTGAGGGATGTCACCGAGAGCGATGGGGCGGACGGGCGCTGTCGATCCGGCGGATCACTCGCCCGCGTGATAGCAGACGTCGAGCCTCGGCCTGCGCGCGGCGTCGGGATACTCGCTCGCGCGGAAGTCGGTCCTGTTGTTCGCGTCGACCAGCGCGACACCGTGGTTCGGCTGCGCGCCATCGACCCAGCCCTGCACGAGGGACGTCAGATCGGCGGTGACGAACGCGTCGGTCTGCGCCAGCGTGGCGAGGGAGGCCTCGACCGCCGGGCTGTACCCGCTGAACCCGCCCCCATGGAGCGTCGATTCCTCCCAGGCGCCGTTCACGCGGTGCACGGTCACGACGCTGCCCGCGGGCTTCCAGGCATAGGACAGCGATAGCGTCGCCGAGGTCACGCTGGAGCCCTCCGGGATGAACGACAGATCGTACGCGAGGACCGCTGTCGCCGGCTGGACCGCGCTCGCGCTGGTGATGAGGTAGGGATACGCGCCGTACGCCCAGCCCGTCGTGGGGCCCTCGACGAAGGAGTCCTGCACGCCGCCGAACGCGCCGCGACGAACGCTGACGCACTCGAGGTCGCAGGTGTTGCCGAGGCCGTCGCCGTCCGAGTCCACCTGGGAGGCGTTGGGCTCGGCCGGGCAGTTGTCGCTCGCGTCGGGCACGCCGTCGCCATCCATGTCCGGCGCGGGCGCGACGCGGAAGCGCGCGACGCCGGGGTCATGGTCGCTGGCCTGGTCGGCGAACTCCGCATTGACATGGACGACGTCGAAGCCCATGAGCTTCGGCCCGGCCAGGTTGGCGCTGACCAGCACGTGGTCGAGCGACTGGCCATTGCCGTCGAACACGTAGGTGTAGCGCTCCTCCGGCGGGAGCGTCTCGAGCAGCGTGGTCAGCCCGGCGTCCTTGAGGATGCCGAGCGGCGCCGAGAACTGGAAGTCGTTCAGGTCGCCCAGGACCACGACGTTGGCGGAAGGATCGCTGTCCAGGATCTGCCGCACGAAGCCGGCCACCACGGTGGCCTGCTGTCGCCGCTGGACCTCGCTCGAGAGGGTCGGGGGCTGGAAGCGCCCGTAGAGCGGCTCGTCGCCGCCCTTGGAGTTCCAGTGGTTGGCCACCACGAACAGCGGCTGTCCGTTCCAGCGGAACTCGCCTGCCAGCGGCTTGCGGCTGCTGGCGAAGGCCGGATTGCCCGGGTCGATGCGGCCGGGGCTGTAGCGCAGCGACACGCCGCCCGCGCCGCCGAGCACCTCGTTCGGCGTCAGGGCGCCGGCGCCCGGGCGATCGACGAACGCGAGCCCGCGGTCGGTCCGGAACAGGAAGCCCACGCGGATGTTGCCGCCGGGCTCCCCGCCGTCGGTGCCGTCGGTCGGATCGATGCTGCGGAATTGATAGGTGCTGGGCCCGCCCGGCACGGCCGCGATCGCGGCGATGAGCCGCGCGAACGTGGTCGAGGCGTCCACCACTCCATTGTTGGTCGGGCCGCTGTTGTCCTGGACCTCTTCGAGCGCGACGAGGTCGGGGCTGCCGAGGTTCTCGACGAGGATCCGCGCGAGTCGATCGAACTTGTCCTGCGGATCGCCCGGATCGAGGTTCTCGACGTTGAACGCGGCCACGTCGAGGTCGTCGGCGGTCCGCGGTCCGAGCGACGTGACCTCGCGCGAGAGCGTCGAGGTCGCCGCGGGGAGCGCCTCGTCGGCCGGCAGGAGCTTGTAGTTGGCGAAGTTGTAGTCGACCGTGCCCACGATGGGCCCGGCGAACGTGGCGCCCACGTCCAGCGCGGGCGGCGAGGCGCGCAGGGGGATCTGGAGCAGGATCCGCTCCGGGTTGAAGTCGCCGGGGCTGACGACGACGGCCCCGCGCGCGCTGCGCAGGCCGGCCGCGTCGCCCGTGGCCGCGTCGCGGTCGCCCGGGACCAGCGCGATCTCCGCGGTCCCGGAGCTCGGGAACTCGCGGGTGGGGCCCACGACGGCCGGGGCGTTGACGCTCACCCGCATGCCCTCGAGGCTCTCCCAGAAATCGATGCCGTCGGACTCGGGGTCGAAGCCGTTCGCTGCCTCGACGCTGCCGCTGGCGTCGTCCTCGATGATCTGCGTCGGGGGGCGGCGCGCGCCGGGCGCGAAGCCGATCGAGACCGGGGCCGGCAGCGCATGGCCGCTCGAGAGGACGGTGATCTGCGGGCGGGCGAGCTCGGTGACCGTCAGGTTGTGGTACGCGCTGCCGCGGGAGGGCGTGCACGGGTCCGCGCAGCCGGCGCGGTACTCCGTGACCTCGCCGGTGAGCTCGACCAGGTCGCCGACCCTCACCGACGGCGCAGCGCCGGTGAAGACGAGCAGCCCCTCGGAGGTGGCCGGATCGCCGTCCGGCGCCGTCGACTCCACGGTGAAGCCGTTGCTGCGCAGGGTCGCCACGAGGCCCGTCGTCTTCACGACCGCGCCCGAACGCGGCGAGAGGTGCGCGCGCCCCTGGATGTCGTGGATCGCGAGCGCCTGCGCCGCCTGCGCCGTGGTGAACGAGACCGACACGTCGGCGGGCAAGGGGTCGATCGTCCCGTTGCTCCCCGGGTCCTGCTCCTGCACGCCGCTCGCCCGCACGACGAGGAGGCACGCGGCGCTCGGGGGGAGCGGCTCGGCCGGCGTGAGCGTGAAGGCGAGGGGGCCGCCGCTGGCCACGAACGGGCGCGCGCTGCCCCCGCAGGAGAGCTCGAAGGCATCCGCGACGGCCACCGCCTCGCTGAACGTCACGCTCAGGCTCGCGGTCGGGTCGGCGCCCGTGGCGCCGTCGCCGGGCGCCGTCGAGGTCACCGCCGGCGGGGTGTCGCCGCCGCATTCGAGCGCGGCGGTCGAGGTGTTGCGGGGGGTAGGCGTCCCGGTCGAGAGGTCGTCGACGTTGCTGCCCGTGTCCTGGCAGCCAGCGCCCTGCCGGAGCGACGCCGTCGCGTTGGCGGTCGCCGGCGCCGGCGCGGCGCCCTCGAAGTAGCTCGCCCCGCCGAAGCCGACCAGATCCTCGATCAGCGCCTCCTGGGCCGCCGAGCAGGGCGCGGTGCCGCCGTTGCAGCCGAGGCCCGTGGCCTGCCGGACGAGGGCGACCTTGCCGGCCGAGCCGCTCATGTTGATGGGGGTCGCATCGACGAGGTCGGCGGCGGGGAGCGGCGCGCCGCTGCCAGAGCCCCCGGCCTGCTGGACGAGGAAGTACTGGCCGGGCTGCAGGGTGATCGCGGGCAGCTCCGTGAGCTGCGTCGTCGTGGCCCCGAGGGCGCCCGTGCCGCTGGCGCTCGCGTACTGGATGGACCACCCCGCGAGCGACACCGGGCTGTTCGACCGATTGAACAGCTCGACGAAGTCGTGCGTGTAGACGGCCCCAGCGTTGCCCCCGCCGCCGTACACCTGGCTGATGACCACGCGCCCGCTCGGGAGGGAGGCGGCGAGCTCGGCGGTCCCGAGCTCACCTGGGTCCGGCGAGCCGCCGCAGCCCCAGGCGGTCGCGAGCGCCATGGCCGCCGTCCATCGAACGCGGTCACGCCGGAGAAGAGAATACCCCGCGCGCGAGAGGGCGCGCGGGAACAAGGATGACTTTAGCACCATGACACCTGTTGGCCTTCGAAGACGATTGCAAGAAATGGCCGAAGCAGACAGCAGCGGCCACTTTCACGCTACGCCGGAACGTGCATTGTGAATGTCACGTCTCCATGAAATCGCAACTGGCCAGTCCGGCCGACCCCCGGAGCCCGGGATGCTGCGCGAGGAGATGTTTCGATTCGAGGATAAGTTTGTCGGGGAATCGCAACAGAGAAGACACGTCCTCGTGCGGTTCGCTGTCGCGTTCGCCGAGGTTGTGACGGCGGGGGTGGCGCCGTCGACCCGGCCGAGGTGGCTCTTGTGTCCTCATGTCGCGTGGAGTGCTCCCTGAGCTGACCCCTGCCCACCGCATGGCGCATTCGTTGTCCTCCAGCTTGCCCCCTCGTCTGTCTCCGTCCTGCTTGCCTCGAGGGTGTGATACGTCCTGAACTGAACAGGAGTGTCCTCGATGCGCATCGCGATCATCTCGACCTATACGCACCCGAGCCGTCTGCTCCGCAAGGAGCGCTCGATCATGCAATCGTCCGTGCCCGAGCTGCTCGCGGCCCTGTGCCCGCCTGACGCCGAGATCGAGCTCTACAACGAGAAGGAAAAGGACATCCCGCTCGATCGCCACTGGGACCTGGTGTTCTTCTCGTACCTGCACGCCTATTACGAGCACACCAAGGTCCTCTCCACGCTGTTTCGACGGCAAGGCATGACCACCGTGGCAGGCGGGCGGCACGCGAGCCATTTCCGCGCGGACGCGCTGCAGTACTTCGACGCCGTGGTCGCGGAGGACCCGGAGGCCAACCTCCCGGCCCTCATCGCCGATTTCCAGCGGGGCGAGCTCCAGCCCGTCTATGCGCTCCCGCCGGTGCCCCCGGAGCAGATCCCCACCTACCGCTATGACCTTGTCGATTACCGGAACAACCTCGTCCGCCTGCCCGGCATCGAGGCGTCGCGCGGCTGCCCCTTCTCCTGCAACTTCTGCGTTCTGACCGGGCACGAACAGTATCGCTATCGCCCCATCGACCACGTGATCCGGGACATCCGCGACAGGATGATCTTCAACCAGCGCATTCCCGGGGTGACCAACAACGTGTTCAGCTTCCTCGACAACAACCTGGGGGGCTCGCCCCGCTACCTGCGCGAGCTCTGCGAGGCGCTGATGCCCCTCAAGAAGATCTGGGGCTGCGCGCTCACGTTCAACGTGCTGCGCGACCCGGAGCTGGTGCGCCTCATGGGGCGGGCAGGGTGCCGCTACGTCTACACAGGGCTCGAGTCGCTGAACCCCGAGTCGATCAGCTCGATGAACAAGGGCCAGAACAAGCTGAGCGAGGTCCGGGAGGTCATCCAGCGGGCCTTCGCGAGCGGGATCGTCCTCTCCTTCGGGCTCCTCGTGGGCGCGGACGGGGACACCAACGACTACCTCGAGCGGGTGCCCGAGTACCTCCATGATCTCGGCGATCACTGCCCCACCTTCCTGGGCATCGTCTGCCCGTACCCGGAGACGCCCTTCTTCGCGCAGGTGGCGGCCGAGGGCCGGCTCCTTCCCGGGGTGATCAGCCGGGACCTCGATGGATACACCCTCTGCCACCGCCCGCCCCGGCTGCACCCCTCGGAGGTGATCGACCATTTCCAGCGCCTGAGCCGCGCGCTGGGGAGCCTCCACAACGTGGGCCGCCACGTGTGGAATCGGCTGATGACGAGCGATCTGCCCCGTTACAAGGCGTGCGTCGTCATGTCGGCGCCCGAGGTGATGAGCCTGCGCGCGCCGCTCGCCAACCGATCACGCAGCTACATCGCCGGGCGCGACCCCATCGAGGCCTGGGACGCGGAGAAGATGCGGGAGCTCGGCCTCGAGCCGCAGCGCATCGAGGCGTCGTCCTGCAGAGCGGATCCGCGCGGCCTCGCGCGGATCCGGCCCCGCCGGGCGGGCCGCACCAGCGCGGCCGCGTGAGGCCATGAGGGGATCCGCCATGAAGGGCCGCACACGCCTCGTCGCGATCGCCTACTTCGCCCTGGTGCACGCCGCCGCCATCCTCGGGCTGTTCCTGCCGATCCGGGCGAGCTTCGTTGTCGTCGCCGCCGCGCTCTACGCGGCGCTCCAGCTCTCCACCGTGGTCGGCCTGCACCGGCTGCTCTCGCACCGCGCGTTCCGTTGCCCGAAATGGGTCGAGTATGCGCTCGTGTCGGTGGCGATGATCAGCGGCCAGGGCAGCCCCATCGCGTGGGTGGCCACGCACCGGCGGCACCACGCCCACACCGATCGCGAAGGCGACGTCCACTCGCCGCGCCGCGGCCTCTGGTACGCCCACCTCGGGTGGATCCTCGACGATGGCTCGACCGACCCCCGCGATCCGGAGAAATACTGCCGCGATCTGGTCGGCGATCCCTACTACCGGTGGCTGCTCCGCTGGCGCTTCGCCCCGCAGGTCGCGGCGTTGCTGCTCGCGGGTCTCGCCCTCGGCTGGGCCGCGGTGCCCTTCGTGTTCTTCGTGCCGCTCGTGTGCTGGATGCACGCGACCTACCTGGTGAACTCCGTCTGCCACGCGGCCCGCTTCGGCGGCCGCGCGTTCGATACCCGCGACGGGAGCCGCAACGTGGGCTGGGTGGCGGCCCTGACCTTCGGCGAGGGCTGGCACAACAACCACCACGCCTTCCCGCGCGCCGCCCGGCAAGCGATGGCGCCGGGGCAGCACGACCTCGCCTTCCTGTTCATCCGCGCGCTCGCAGCGGTCGGGCTCGCCTCGGACATCCAGTCGAGCCCGGCGGACCGTGAGAGTGCGCGCCCCGCGGCGCGGCGGAGGCGCTAGCATGGTTGGCATGAGCGATCTCGGCGCCAAGGACGCGAGCCCCGATGTTCGTGATGAGCCCGACGGCATCCTGCGGGTGGAGATCCACGGCGAGGTCACGGAAGGCCGAGTGCGCGCTGTCCTCGGCGCGATCCGGCGCGTGGCGGAGAGCGGCCGCGACGTCCTGGTGCTCGCCGACGCGCGTCACATGGGACCTGTCTCGGCGCAGGCGCGCAAGGCGGTGACGGAAGAAATGCGGGGAGCGCGTGTCGATGCGGTCGCGATGGTCGGAGCGAGCTTTCCCATGCGCGTGATCGTGGCGCTCCTCGCGAAGGGCGTGCAAATGCTCACAGGACAGCCCTACCCTCAGCAGTTCTTCGACACCGAGGGCGAGGCGCGCGCGTGGCTGCTCGCTCGGCGAGACGCGCTCCGGGCCGGGCGGCGCCCGGGCACCTGAGTGACCGCGCGTGTGCGCGGGGGCGTTTCAGGACAGCTCGTACGGTGACGGTGCCGTGGCAGATCGCGTGATCGCGGCGTCAGGCCTGGGGCGGGTACTCAGCGAACCGCGGCAGGTCGTCGGTGATCGGGAACCAGCTCGCCTTGGAGTCGACGAAGATGTGGGCTGCGGGGCGGATGCCGGGATCGGTGTCGAGCGTGCCCGCGGGCACCACGGCGAAGCCGCGCTCGGGTGATTGGCGCGGGGCGCGCCGCCGCAGCGCTGACCCGACCAAGGTTCCTCCTGTGTCCTTATGTCGTGTGGAGTGCTCCCTGGACTGACCCCTGCCCAGCGTTTGGCGCATTCGTGGCTCTCCTGCTCGCCCCCTCGTCAATAGTATCGCTATCGCCTCATCGACCACGTGATCCGGGACATCCGCGACCGGATGATCTTCAACCAGCGCATCCCGGGGGTGACCAACGATGTGTTCAGCTTCCTCGACAACAACCTGGGGGGCTCGCCCCGCTACCTGCGGGAGCTCTGCGAGGCGCTGATGCCGCTCAAGAAGATCTGGGGCTGCGCGCTCACGTTCAACGTGCTGCGCGACCCGGAACTGGTCCGCCTCATGGGGCGGGGTGGGCTGCCGCTATGTCTACACCGGGCTCGAGTCGCTGAACCCCGAGTCGATCAGCTCGATGAACAAGGGCCAGAACAAGCTGAGCGAGGTCAGGGAGGTCATCCAGCGGGGCTTCGCGAGCGGGATCGTCCTCTCCTTCGGGCTTCTGGTGGGCGCGGACGGGGACACCAACGACTACCTCGCGCGGGTGCCGGAGTACCTCCGTGCGGATCCGGTCCCGTCGGGCAAGCCGCTCCGCGGCGGTGGCGTGAGGGGAGGGCTGGATCGAGGGAGCCGGAGGGGCCACGCCACAGGGAAGTCACGAAAGAACGGGCGCGCGCCGTCGTCGGCGTGCTGCGGCGCGTGGCTGTTCGCTCAGCGGGACGCGCTCCGGTCCAGGCGGCGCCCGGTCGCATGACACCGGCCGCCTCCGCGGCGCGCGCCGGCTGCCTGGCGTCGGCGCGCGAATGCGGCCAGGCCAAAGGGATGTACGATCACGTGGCATGGAGAGGAGGACCCACGGCGCAAGGCGCCGCCGGCCGCGCCAGCGCTGCTCTAATGGCGACCGTAGGCCAGCGTGGCTGGATCGCTCCTGCCGAAGACGAGGTAGTTCGGCGCCTCAATGATGCCCTCCGGGATGAACACGGTATACTCCTTCGTGGTTACATCGTAACGGCGCACCTCACCAGCGAACGGCAACGTCGACGTGATGACGGTCACGTAGAGGAAATCATCGGGGCCGAAGACGAGGGCCTGCGCGAACTCGCGCGGCGCACCAGGCTCGTTGAGGGGGATCTGGTCGACGCATTCGCCGGTGTCACCGTTGAAGATCAGGATCCGGTCGAGGTCGCTCGGGCTCGCCCGGAAGCTCACTACGTAGAGTCGGTTGTCAGGGCCGAAGACCAGACCTTCAGGGCGGTTGAGGTCGCACGGGAAGTCGCCTTCGGGGACGAAGACTTCCACGAATCCGCTTTCAGGATCGAAACGCAGCACTCTTCCGCCGGGGGCAGTGCCCCCTCCCGCGTTCCTGACGGTGACGTACAGATCGCCGTCCGGACCGAAGACGATGCCGGTAGGATAGAAGTCGTCCGTATAACCCGCCGTGCTCAGGTCGCCCAAGAACGCGCCGCTCCCTACACGATAGAGAGAGATCGACCCCTCTTCCCCGGTGGCGGGCTGGCCCTGGTTGGCCACGTAGAGAATGCCTGAACGAACGACGATGCCCCGAGGTGTCAGCGGGGCGTCAGGATCGTCCCTCGGAACGATCGCGCGTGTGAACCGGCCGGTCGGGCCGACGTAGCGCAAAATCTCGCCGTTGACGGGCAGCGCGGCGTTCTGATTGGCGACGAGCAGTGAGCCGCGACCGATGGTGATGACCCCGTTCGGCCTCCGCAGCGCAGGGCCTGACTCGACCGTCCCGAGAAGGGCGCCTGTCTCTGCATCGAAGCGAACGACCGTGTCGCCGAATGAATCGGAGACATAGAGATAGTCGTTCGTCGTACCATATCGGAGGACATCGTCGTCCTCAGCCGCAGCTCCCTCCGGAGGAGCGACGGAGAAGCCGACCGCGAGCACCGCGACGAACATGGAAACGACAAAGGCAGAACGAGAAAACGTCATGTGTGACCCTCCCTTGCCAGCGCGCGGAGCCAGCCTGGGAGTCGGGACATGCGCATGGCGCATATCGCGCATTGCGGCGCATCTCCCGCGGATCCGTTGATATTCGCTGGCGGCCAACAATCCGGAATCGCGCTGGAGGAGCTAGCTACCACGAACACCGCTAGAGCGCCAACCGATGTGGCTTCGACGAGCGGGAGCATGCCCCAGCCGAACCCGAGGCGCTGCACGGAGAGAGTCGGATCCGCTCGGCGCACTGCCAGGTGATCGCGCCGGAACGAAGCGCTCGCTGCCCTCGAATACGTCTACCCTCGACCGTCTCCGCACCCCTGCTGGGAACCGTTGCGGCGCGTCGAGGTCAACGGCAGGGCGATCGTGTACGTCTACGACGCCGCCGGCGCGCGGACCTCGAAGCGCTCGACGCGCGAGCTCGGCACAGGGGGCTCATGCAGCGACTGCTCCTCCTGTCGTGTCACGCGCCGGTCGCCGCGGCGTCGATCGCGGTGTCGAGCGCGAACGCCTCGGTCCGGTCGACGTCGGCCGCAACGCTGGCGAGCTTCGCGCGGACGCCGCTCACCGCGTCGGCACCGAGCGCCAGGCGGAGCGGCTTCGGCTCGAGCCCCGAGGAGCCGCAGACCGTGCTTCCGGTGATGCGCCTCAGCCGATCGCGCGCTCGCGGCGTCAGGCCTGGGGCGGGTACTCGGCGAACCGCGGCAGGTCGTCCGTGATCGGGAACCAGCTCGCCTTGGAGTCGACGAAGATGTGGGCTGCGGGGCGGATGCCGGGATCGGTGTCGAGCGTGCCCGCGGGCACCACGGCGAAGCCGCGCTCGGGTGACTGGCGCGGGGCCGCGCCGCCGCAGCGCTTGCAGAACGCGACGGTGAAGAACCGCGCGTCGGGCACCTTGTAACTCGCGATCTGCGCGTCACCGTGGATCCAGCGGAAGCTGTCCAGGGCGACGAAGACGTTGGTCGCGTGCGCGGCGCTGCGCCCGAGGCGACAGCGCGTGCAGTGGCAGCTCACCATGCGGAGGGGCGCGCCGTCGAACTCGAAAGCCACACTGCCGCACAGGCAGCTCCCCTGGGTGACGCCCTCTTTCGGCGGGGCCACGGGGCGCGAGACGACCGGCGCCTGCATCTCGGGCCGCCATTCCTCGAATTGCGGCAGGGAATCCGTGATCGTGTACCAGGGCGCCTTGGAGCCGACGAACTGGTGGAACTTCGGCTCGATCCCGAGATCGCCCTCCAGGTTGCCGGCATGGAGCACGGCGAGCTGCCTCTCGGGGCGGAGCATCGGCGTGGCCGAGCCGCAGGTGCCGCAGAAGGAGCGACGGTCGCTCGCGCAGGACGGGCGGATGGCGTCCTCGCCGGCGAGCCAGCGAAAGCCGGGCAGCGGCGCGACGACGGCCGTGGTGAACGCCGTGCCGTTGAACTTGCGGCACATCGAGCAGTGACAGTTCAGCATGGTCTGGAACGGACCGTCGATCTCGAAGCGGACCGTTCCGCATAGACACGCGCCCTTGGTCATGTTCGCATCTCCCGTGGTCGTGGGTGCTCCGTGTGCGCAGGAGCGATGGCCTGGGCGTGCACGCTAGCACGGCGGGGTTGCCAGGCGCGTCCCGATCCGACGCTCGACGCGGGCGCCCGCGCCCGCGTCAAGCGTCGGAGCCGAGCTCACGACCTCACGACGAGGCGCTCCGGGCTCTTGCTCTGGAGGATCTCACGATCTGGACGGAGCTCGACGGAGCGACATGCCTTTTCGGACGAGGTATGCGGCGATACCAAGTTGAAACAGCGCGTTGACGAGGTCACCTAGCGTGATGCTGCCGTCGCCACGGCGGCTGCCACCGATGACAGGCAATGCAGCGAAGAGGATTCCGCCGGCCAGGCATGCCGTCCCTACCCACCTGTCTTTCCTCGTGCGGCTGAGCGCGCTCGTCTCGTCCCCGGTGCCCGTCGGGACGTCTCCCGTGCCCCTGGTTGAGCCCTCGTCCGCCTGCGCGACGATGCTCTCGATCTGCTCGGGTGAGTCGGCCGCCACGAGCTGCGTGCCGCAGTCGCTGCAGACCGCCACGGAGTCCATGAACTCCGCCGGCGAGCGCGTTCGCAGTCGGTGAGGACAGGAAGGCTTGGTGCAATACTTCACGCGTACGAGTCTATGGTCCAACGAGCCGGGTCCACAAGCGGGGCCATCCGAAGCGTTCGCTTCAGTGGTGTACGCACCTTCACACATGGCGCGAACGTTCGGGACGCGATCGGTTGGCCTTGGATTGGGAGCATGAATGCGGATGTGGTCGCCCAGCCAGCGTGGGGACGCTCCGCTGCAACACGAACGCTGATGGTCGACCCGCGTCAAATCCCCGACAGCACGCCCACGATCGCCTCGCTGATACGCGATAGGTCGGCTGGCTCGATGATGTAAGGCGGCATGGTATAGACCAGCTTCCCGAAAGGCCGTAACCAGACGCCGCGCTCCACGAAGGCCGGCTGCACGCGCGCCGTGTCGACGGGCTGCTTGAGCTCGACCACGCCGATGGCGCCGAGCACGCGCACGTCGGCCACCGCGTCGAGCGCGCGGCAAGGGGCGAGCTCGCGGCGGAGCTGCGCCTCGATGGCCGAGACGCGCGCGCGCCACGGCGAGCCGAGCAGGAGCCGGACGCTGGCCAGCGCCGCGCTGCAGGCGAGCGGATTGCCCATGTACGTCGGGCCGTGCATGAACACGCGCGGCTCGTTGCCGGCGATCGTCGCGGCCACGCGCTCCGTGCAGAGCGTGGCGGCCAGGGTCATGGTGCCGCCGGTGAGGGCCTTGCCGAGGCACATGATGTCCGGCGCGACGCCCGCGTGCTGGCACGCGAACAGCTCCCCGGTGCGGCCGAAGTTGGTCGCGATCTCGTCGAAGATGAGCAGCACGCCGTGGCGGTCGCAGAGCGCGCGCAGCTCGCGCAGGTACTGCGGGTGGTAGAATCGCATCCCGCCGGCGTTCTGCGCGATCGGCTCGAGGATCACGGCGGCGACCTCGTGCGCGTGCCGCTCGAGCAGCGCGGCCATGCTGCTCAGGGCGTCCGGCGACCAGGGCGCGTCGAACGCCGGCCCGGGCGCTTCCGCGAACAGGTGTTGCACGAGCGCGCCGCGGAAGAGGTGGTGCATGCCATTGACCGGATCGGTGACCGCCATCGCGCCGAACGTGTCGCCGTGGTAGCCGGCGAGCGCGCTGATCAGGCGGCGCTTCTCGGGCTGCCCCTGCGCGATGAAGAACTGGAGAGCGAGCTTGATGGCCACCTCGACCGACACGGATCCGGAGTCGGCGAGGAAGACGCGCGTCAGCGGCTCGGGCGTGAGCGCCACCAGCGCCTCGCACAGCTCGACCGCGGGCGCGTGGGTGAGCCCGCCGAACATCACGTGGCTCATCCGCCCGAGCTGGGCGCTGATCGCCGCCGTCAGCGCCGGGTGCGCGTAGCCGTGGATGGCGGCCCACCAGGACGCCATGCCGTCGATGAGCTCGCGGCCGTCGGTCAGCGTGAGGCGAACGCCCTCCGCGCGCTCGACCGCGAAGAGCGGCGCGCTCGAGATGGGCGCGGCGTAGGGGTGCATCACGCAGCGGCGGTCGCGCGCGACGAGATCGTCTCCGCCAGGCATGGCGCTCTCCGATGGCATGGCGACGCGTCTAGCCCAGAACGCCCATCGCCACCAGGTCCGCCGGGCGCGCGGGCGGCCTCCGCGTCCGGCGCCGTCCCGCCGGCGGGACGCGGCCCCGGCCCCCTCCGGACGATTCCTTGAACAGGCTGTAACGTTCGGGCCCCCCCCGAGACTGTGCAGGTAGCGGGATAGCCGTCGCGGCGCCGGGGACACGCCCGGGCGCAGGGGCGCGCGCATCCATCGCACGTCGAAATACCGATGACGTCGCGCTCGAGGAGAGCCTCGCGACGATGAGGAGACATCCATGAACGGTCTGCTTCGCAAGGTCCTGCGGTCTGGCACCATGATCTCGGCCGCTGCGCTCATGTCGTCCGCGCTGCCCGGCTGCGGCGGCAGCGACACGGACGGGGGCACGGGGGGCGGCGGCTCCCAGGGCTCGGACAAGAACACGTATGTCCTCGTCCACGGCGCCTTCGTGGGCGCATGGGCATGGGACAAGGTGGTGCCGCTCCTCGAGGCCGGCGGCAACGAGGTGATCGCCCTCGATCTCCCCGCTCACGGCGAGGACCAGACGCCCGTCGCGGACGCCGGCCTAGAGGCCTATACCGACGCCGTGGTGGAGGCCATCGACAGCGCCTCGCGCCCCGTGATCCTCGTCGGCCACAGCATGGGCGGCACCGTGGTGAGCCAGGCCGCCGAGCAGCGGCCCGACAAGGTGAAGAAGCTCGTCTACCTGACCGCCTTCCTGCTCAAAGATGGCCAGTCGCTGAGCCAGGAGTGGGCCGACGATGAAGGGGCCGCGATCAAGGCGTACGCGGCCCCTTCGGAGGACGGCACGACGCTGACCTTCAAGGAGGGGTGGGCCGCGAACGCCTTCTGCCAGGATTGCTCTCCGGACGACGTCGCGCGGCTCGAGAGCCACCTGCGCGAGGAGCCCGCGAAGCCGTTCGACGAGCCGATCCATGTCACGGAGGAGAGGTGGGGGAGGGTCCCCCGGGTCTACGTCGAGGCGCTCAAGGATCTCGCCATCAGCCCTGCAGAGCAGAAGCAGCAGTACACGGCTTTGCCCTGCGAGCGGGTCATCTCGATCGACGCGGGCCACGCCCCCTTCCTGACGAAGCCGAAGGAGGTCGCGGACGCGCTGAGATCGCTCTGACCGGGGCGGCGGCCGTCGTCGTCCGCGGGGCGAGCCGCCCCGGATCCACGTCGATTGATGCGGGGCTCGGCGGCGTGATACCGTGCTCCGCGTGTCCCATGACCCCTCGGCCGCCGCCGACGGCAAACAGGCCGCAACGGCGCAGCGCGCATCGGCCGAGGTAGGCCCGCTCCTCGCGCCCGCCGCGCCGGGCAACGCGGCTGCGCCCGGTTGCGCGGCGCCGGCGGACGACATCGCGCTCGTCCGCCGGCTGCTCGCGGGCGACGAGCAGGCCTTCGAGCAGCTCGTGACCCAGCTCCACACACCCATGCTCCGGCTCGCCCGGGCGGTCGCCGGCCCCGCGGGCGCGCAAGAGGTCGTCCAGGAGACCTGGGCGGCGGTCTTCGATGGGCTCGTGCGCTTCGAGGGGCGCTCCGCGCTGAAGACATGGGTGTTCAGGATCCTGACGAACCGCGCCAGGACGTGGGGCACTCGAGAGAAGCGCATGGTCCCTGTCTCCTGGGTGGAGGACGGGGATCACGGCGGCGAGCCGGCGGTCGATCCGGCCCGATTCGACAGCACCGGTGACTGGGCGGCTCCGCCTGTTCCGTGGACGGAGCAGAGCCCGGAGGTGCTCTTGCTGCGCAAGGAGATAGGCGCCGTGCTGCAGCGAGAGCTCGAGACGCTGGCGCCTGGACAGCGCGCGGTGGTCCTCTTGCGCGACGTGGAGGGGTGTCCGTCCGACGAGGTCTGCGAGATCCTGGGTATCAGCGAGGCGAACCAGCGGGTCCTCTTGCACCGTGGCCGATCGAAGCTCAGGGCCGCGCTCGAGCGCTACATGACGAGGGGGTGAGCGCGCATGATCGTCACGTGCTGTCAGCTGACCGAGATGATCACCGACAGGAGCGAGGGAAAGCTGTCCTCCGAGCAGGAGGAGGGCTGCGCGCGGCACCTCGCGTGGTGCGACAGGTGCCGCACCTACCTGAAGCAGATGGATCTGACGATCGACGCGCTCCAGGGGCTCCCGGGCGAGCCGCTGCACGACGACGTCCGCGCCGCGCTGTTCGCCCAGTTCCAGCGGCGGAAGACCACCGCCGACTGAGCCTGGCGCCTCGGGCGGCGGCGCTCAGGCCCGAAGGCAGCGCCGCGGAGGCGCCATGCCCGCGTTGCTGTGAGCATGGAACGCGCCGCTACTGCCACCGCGACCGGCCGCGGCAGCTTGGGCGCCGGCCGTGCCGCCCGCCGGTGCGGTCGCGCATTCGCCGAGAAACCAACTGACGGGAGCGGAGGAGCCGACGATGAGGTAGCCTCGCCAGCATGCCGACGGAGCTGCTGGAACGGATCACGCACGACCCCGCCGTGATGGGGGGCCGGCCCTGCATCCGAGGGATGAGGGTGACGGTGGGCACCATCCTGGGACTGCTGGCTGCGGGGCACCCGGTCGAGGAGGTGCTCGAGCTCTATCCCTACCTCGAGAGGGACGACGTGATGGCGGCGCTCTCTTATGCGGCATGGCGTGTCGAGGAGGTTGAGCTCCCGCTGAAGGCCTCATGAAAGTTCTGGTGGACATGAACCTCTCGCCGACCTGGGCACCGTTCCTGAAGGGCGAAGGGATAGAGGCCGTTCACTGGTCTGCAGTCGGCGACCCTCGAGCACAGGATCGAGAGCTGATGGCCTGGGCACGCCAGGGCGGGTACATCGTCTTCACGCACGACCTCGATTTCAGCATCATCCTCGCTACAACCGGCGCCAGCGGTCCGAGCATCCTGCAGGTTCGAACCCTGGATCCTCTCCCGAACGCGATGGGGGCCGATATCGTCCGCGTGCTTCGCGAGCATGACGACGAGCTCGACCGCGGTGCAATTGTCACCGTCGATGGGACGACGTCGCGGGTCCGGATCCTACCGATTCGAAGGGCAACGAAAGGCCATGGCTAACATTGCCGCATAGGAGACCCTTACTCCGAGCGTGCGTGTGGGGGATCCCACAGGGATCCTGGTCTGACCGTGGTGCTCAGGCCCGTGGGCGACGCCGCGGGGGCGCCATCCCCGCCGCGCCGTTCCGGGGCTCGGCTGAGCCGGCGCGCGGCCCGGCCTCGGCCGCCTCGCCGCGAGCCCCAGGCACGCCGCCGCGCGTCTCGGCCGCGCCGCCTCGCGCCTCGCGGGACCCGGCGTCGTCCCGGCGGACCTGGACCTTGCGGCCCTTCAGCCGTGTGGCGCGCAGCGCCTCGATGACGGCGTCGGCCGCGTCGGCCGGGACCTCCACCGTGGAGAAGCCGTCGGCGATCTCGATGGCGCCGATGTCGCGGGAGCTCAGCGACGCCTCGTTTGCGATGGCGCCGACCAGATCGGCCGGCCGGATGCCCGCGGCGCGCCCCGCGCTGATGTAGAGCCGGGCGATGTTGCCGTCGGTCTCCCGCCCCTCGCGCCGCGGCCGCGCCTGCGCCTCGCCCGGGCGCCCGCGCGGCCCCGCGGGGCCGCGCGCCGCGCGGTCGTCGCGGGCGCGGTCCGGCCCGCGCGGAGGTGGCCGGAACGACGGGATCTCCGCCTCGTCGTCCTCCCGGTCCCCCTCCGTCGCGTCGTGGGCGAGCTTCACCGCCGCCGCCGCGATGTCCATCACGTCGAACTCGTCGGCGAGCCCCTCGACCACGACCCGGAACCGCTCGGCGCCGCCCTCGATGAGCGCCTCCCGCAGCGAGGCGCGCGTCAGCTCCAGGCGCCGCGCGCGCAGGTCGGCCACGGTCGGGAGGGTGGCGGCCTCGATGCGCTGCCCGGTGAGCCGCTCGACGTTGCGGATCAGGTAGTGCTCGCGCGGCTCGACCAGCGTGATCGCCGCGCCCTCGCGGCCGGCGCGCCCCGTGCGGCCGATGCGGTGGACGTACACCTCGGGGGCGCAGGGGACGTCGTAGTTGATGACGTGCGAGACATGCTCGATGTCGAGCCCCCGCGCCGCGACGTCGGTGGCGACGAGCAGCTCGGCCGTGCCGGCGCGGAAGCGGGCCATCACGCGATCGCGGTGCTCCTGCGAGAACCCGCCGTGGAGCGCCTGGGCCTCGTAGCCGCGGGCGCGCAGCGCCTCGGTCAGCTCGTCGACCTCGTTGCGGGTGCGGCAGAAGAGGATGGCCGACGACGGGTCCTCCATGTCGAGCACCCGGGTCAGCGCGGCGGACTTGTGCGCCCGCGGCACGATGTACGCCGTCTGGCGGACGCGGGGGAGCTCGCCGGGGGCCGCCTTCTCGCCCGCGATCTTGACCCGCACCGGCTCGCGCAGGTGCCGGCCGGCGATCGCGGCGATCCGCGGGGGCAGCGTCGCGGAGAAGAGCACGGTCTGCCGCGCGCCCGGCGTGGCCGAGAGGATCTCCTCCAGCGCCTCGGCGAAGCCCATGTCGAGCATCTCGTCGGCCTCGTCGAGCACGACGGTGCGGATGCCGTCGAGCGCGAGCGTGCCGCGCCCGATGTGGTCGAGCGTCCGGCCCGGCGTGGCCACGATGACGTGGACCCCGCGGCGGAGCGCGCGCAGCTGCTGCCCGAAGGGCTGGCCGCCGTACACGGACAGCACCTGCACGCCGAGCCGGCGGCCGTAGCGGTGCATCGCCTCGGCCACCTGCATGGCCAGCTCGCGGGTCGGCACGAGCACGAGCGCCTGGGGGGGGCCGGGCGGCTCGCCGCCGATCTGGAGGCGCTGGAGCAGCGGCAGCGCGAACGCGGCCGTCTTCCCGGTCCCGGTGGCGGCCTGCCCCAGCAGGTCGCGCCCGGTCAGGAGGTGCGGGATCGCCTCGCGCTGGATCGGCGTGGGTTCCTCGTAACCGAGCTCGGCGAGCACGCCGAGGAGGGCAGGTGCGATGCCGAGCGCGGCGAAGCTGGCGGACGAAGTGGTCGTCTCCACAGGGGCTCCCCATGTCATGGTCGCGCACCGGCGCCGTTGCAACCGGCATCGGTGCGGGGCGCAGCGCGCGCGGCAGGCGAGCCCCGCTGCCCCGATCAGCCGAGCTTCGCGGCGAGGGCGCGGTACCGCTCCGGCAGGCGCGCGGCGTCCAGCCGGCCGAGGAGCGCGCGCGCGGCCTCCTGCGCGCCGGGGCTGCCCTCGGGCGCGCGGCTCACCGCCTCGAGGTAGAGCTCGAGCGCGCGCCTGCGCTCCGCGAGCGCCGGCGCGGCCCGGCCCCGGAGCTCGAGGATCTCGCCCTGCTCCGCGCAGAGCGCCGCGTACGCGCCGATCTTCTCGTGGTCGCCGAGCAGGGTGGCCGCGCCCGCGGCGTCGAGCCGGTCGAGCATGTCCCGCATCGGGCCGAAGAGCCCGTCGGCGGTGGTGCGGACGAGCAGCTCCGCCTCGTCGAGCTGGCCGGCGCGCCGGAGCCCGGCGATCCGGCCGATGGCCTCGGCCAGCTGCTCGATCATGCGGAGGATGTAATCGCGCTGTCTGAGCGACATAGGGTCTCCTGTTCGAGTCTAGCCGATCGCTGCCTCCGTGGCGCGCGCCGGCACGCGCGCGTTGAGCGGGAGGAGACCGTCGTGTCGATCAGGCTTGGTGCCGAGATCCAGAGCGCGATCGATGAATGCAACGAGCGGCAATCCCTTCGTCGTTCGGCAAGATAGGTATGGAAAGATGATGGAGGCCAGGGTCGAGGAGCGCATGGAGTTGGTGATGGCTCGCACAGGGGTACGACCATCGTGCCAAGCTCGATAGCGACATGAGGTCTTTTGCTCGAATCTGACCGACGATGGTCTTCGTGGCGCGCGCCGGCGCCGCGGTGCGCCGCCTGCCGTCTGGACGCAAGGAGAGCCGCCTGAGCCGAGTGTCTGGGACGCCGACCAGGCTCGATCGCCCTCCACGAGAGCACGCAGGACGCCCGGATCATCCCACGTCGAGCAATGCTTGAAACCTCACAACACTGGAAAAACCACTCGACACGAGCTTCGTATGCGGTATCACTCGTGCAGGGGGACGACTCGCTCGCTGCCAGCGAATGGGAGCCGTTCTGCGTGCTGAGACGCCTGGTGAGCGAGGTCGCACGCAGCACGGGCGCCGACGTCGAGTGGCAGGACGCACCACGGAGCTCGCGCCGATCCCCGGAGGAAGGGTGCATCATGCTGGATATGTTGTTCACGGATCCCAATCCAAATGCGAGCCCCCGAGTGAGCCCGAGCTCCAAGCTGAATGGGGAGGGACGACCAAGAAGGCCGCGTGTCCTCTGGGTGACGCGCCTCTTTCCGAACCGAGTCGAGCCGTTCGCCTGTGCCTTCCAGCGCCAGCAGCTCGCGGCCCTCTCGCGCCGCTGCGCGGTCGAGGTGTTCGCGGCGATCCCCTACCACCCGGGGATCTCGCTGCTGGGCGCGCGAACGCGCACGGGGCGACTGGCGGAGGTGCCAGAGCGCGACGTGATAGACGGCATCTCGGTGGTGCACCCGCGCGCGCCGTACCTGCCCGGCGCGGGTAGCCTCCTGGCGCCCGTGAACGCGCCGCTCTACCTCACGGGGCTGGTGCCCCACATCCCACGGCTGCTCGGGCGGTTCGACGTCGTGGTCGGAGCGTGGCTGTATCCGGATGCCTGCGCGGCGGCGTTGCTCGCGCGGCTGCTCGGCCTTCCTTACGTCGTCAAAGCGCACGGCACGGACGTGAACGTCGTGGCTGGCTGGCGCTCGGTGCGCCCGCTCGTCGCCACCGCGGTTCGGTCCGCCTCGTACGCTATCGCCGTGAGTCGTCCGATGGCCGAGCTGCTCACCGCGCTCGGCGCGGCGCCGGGCCGCGCGGTCGTCGTCCGCAATGGTGTCGACCGCGCGATCTTCCACCCGAGCGACCGGCTCGCCGCCCGGCGCGAGCTCGGCCTCCCGGAGCGCGGCCGCATCATCACCTTCGTCGGTGACCTCAAGCCGACGAAGGGCACCCTGGATCTGCTCGAGGCGTTCGAGGCGCTCGCCCGGCAGGGGGGCGAGCCCACCCACCTCGTGCTCGTCGGCGCCGGACCGGCCCGGGCCGCCGTCGACCAGGCCGCTGCGCGCCACAAGGCCGCTCGGGGCGCGGGCGGTCGGATCATCGCGGCTGGCGAGGTCCCGCTCAGTTCGGTCGCGCGCTACATCGCCGCCGCCGATTTGCTGACGCTACCGAGCTGGGCGGAAGGAACTCCCAATGTGGTGCTCGAGGCGCTGGCCGTCGGCCGCCCGGTGGTGGCTACGAGCGTCGGAGGCATCCCGGACGTGGTCACCGGCGGTCGCACAGGCCTGCTCGTCCCGCCGCGCGACGTGAGGGCGCTCACCAAGGCGCTCCGCGAGGCGCTTGCGCGGCCCTGGGACGAGCGCGCGTTCGCCGAGGCGGCGCCGCCATCGTGGGACGAGAGCGCGGGCGAGCTGCAGCGGCTGCTCGCGCAGGCGGCATTCGGGGACAGCGCGCGGGCCGTGGCCTGAGGCAAGCTCGTCGCAGGGGGCGTGGGCGATCTCGGCGATCCGAGAGGCAGCGGGACACCTTCGCGACCCGCTCCGCGCCCCCATCTTGACGCTCCGCTCCGCGCTCCTCGATAACCTACAGACGACCACGCTCAGCTAGCGTACAGACCACCGCGCTCATCGCGCTGGTCTGCGGTCCGCCGTCTGAATGGCGGGCGCGCTGGACCATGGCGGCGGATGAGGGACGTGCTGGAGCTGCACGCCCGGCTCACGACCCGCGCGAACCGGTCGTCGCTCTTGATGTGCGCCCTGTCGTCCTGCATGAGAACACAAGGCCTGACTGGCTGAGGCGCCGAAGAAAGTCGATCAGTTGGAGTGGTGTTCCAAGCCGCTCCCCGCGGAGGCCGCCAGCGTGCTCGCTTGCGGTGGATCCCTCCGCGCGTCGAGCCTGCTCGGAACGTCGGAGATCGTCACGCGGTGCTTGCCGCCGCGGGTGAGCGCGATATCGTCGACCACGCGAGTCCGAATGACGGCTCGGTCGCCGAGCTGTTTGCGGATGGCTTGCTCGATGAGGCGCGCGTGCTCGTCCTGGTAATCCTTCGCCGGGACGATCTTGATTGTGATGGCCCCGCTCCGATCCTGGTGGACCTGGTAGCGCTTCACCGACGGGTAGTCCTTGAGCAGGTGGGGGAAAAACTCGCCCGCCAAGAGCCGTCCGTCCGGTCCCACGATCATGTCGAGCACCCGCCCTTCGACCGAGGCGAGGAGCGGCAGACCTCGCCCACACGAGCACGCCGACGCGGACCCGATGGCGATGTCCTCGTTCTTGTAGCGGAGCAGCGGCATCGACCGGGAGATAAAGTCGCTCACGATCACCTCGCCAGGCTGGCCAGGCGTTGCGTGCCGGCCATCGTGCACCAGCTCCAGGTAGACCCCCTCCATGTTGATGTGCAGCCCTTCGTGCCGGTCGCACTCCGAGGCGAGCAGCATCACCTCCCTGCATCCATATCGGTTGAACAGGGGTGCGTCGAAGGCGCGCTCGATGGTCCTGCGCTGGTGCTCGAAGAGCCGCTCGGCGGAGCACACGAGGCCTCTGGGCGCCGGCAGCTTGCGGCCCGTCTCGAGGGCGAAGCGCGCCGTGTGGTAGAGCGGGTTCGTATAGCCGATGATCAAGTTAGGTCGGTAGCGTACGATGTCGTCCACGACGGCGGCGAGCCGTTGCTCGGACAGGTCGAACGCGCTCACGTATTTCTTGCGGAGGATGGCCTCGTGCAGCTCGCGCTTCCCCTTCTTGAGGCGGCTCTCCTGGAGGATGGGTGTCCCCCAGATGTGGAGCTCCTTCTCCCCCACCTTCGCCCCAGCCCAGCCGTCCGACCGCATCGCCGCGGCGATCCGATGCTCGTAGGTGCCGTGGTCCAGGTAGAACCGCAGCGACTCCCCGGTGGAGCCGCCCGTCGCGCTCGCGATCAGTTTGCCCGTGTAGCCCTCGGCGAGCAGCTCGCGCCCGTGGGCGAGGATATCTGCCTTGGTCAGAACGGGGAACCGCACGAGATCCTCTGGTGCCTTCACGTCTGCTACACGTACCCCATGCTCGGCGAAGCGGCGCCGATAGAAAGGCACCTTCTGCTCGGCGAAGCGGAGCGCGTCGAGCATCCTTCGAAAGGACAGCTCTCGAATTTCGCGCTCCGGGCGCCACTGCGATTGTTCGATCTCACGCAGTCGCGTCAGGGTTGCCCGTCTCCGTATGTGGGTTTCGTACAACGGGAACAGAACATGTCGAAATAGCGGTCCGTACATGCTTTCTAGCATTACAAGATGTCTCTTCTTGTCAAGTGACATGCCGCCGAGATGGCGCGGCAGCGTGTCTGGGGCGCGATGTCGAGATCCCGATTGGGCACCGAGGCGAACGCGCGATTGATAGAGCTCGTAACAAAGATGCTTTTCATATGCATTCTATGGCTGGAGACCGACTCGTCGCACGCATTCGGCCGGAACGGCGGCGTCGCACCCTCGTGGCCGAGCGGGGCCGCCTTCGTCGCACAGCGAGTCCGCCTGTTCGTGTAAGCTTGTTCACGTTGCGCTGGCTCGGGTTGCTGGTGGGTGTTCGCGTTGGCGTGGTCGCCATGGCAACTGAGCTGCTGACAACCACGCTCGAAGGCACGACCGTGGTTGTGCGCGTGGACGATGGCAGGGCGAACCCCGTGTCCGAGCCGATGATCAACGCTCTCCTCGGGGCCCTTTCGAGGGCTGAAGAGGAGGCCGGCGCGATGGTCCTCGCCGGCCGGCCGGGCTCCCGTTGGGGGGTCGAGCTGCGGGGCGCCCGCGTCGACGAGGCAAGAGAGAGCAAGACGACGCCCGCTGGCGGCGCCATCTTTATGCCACGGTGGCGTCCCATGGGGGCCGTTGCGGCATTGGGGGCCACCTGTGCCGATATGTCGGCGCCCAGCGGCGGTGCTGCCTCGCCGCTCCGGCGCACGATCCTGCCGCCTTCATGGCTGGCTTTCCTGCCGAGCTCGCATGGTACGATCCGGTCATGCGCACTTCGCCAATGCTCGCGCTGCTCGCCGCCGCGTCGCTCGCGGCCTGCGTTCGTTCCCCTGCGCCCGCTGCGGCGCCCGATGTCTTCGCGCCGTCCGCCGCCGACGTCGGGCCCTGGTACACGTCGGCGCCCGATCTCACGGCGATCCCACCGGGGCTCGAGGCACCGGAGCAGCGGGCCGCGCGGCTGCAAGCCAGGGCGATCCTCGTGGATGGCCACAGCGGCGTGCCCTCGCTGCTCCTCGGCGGCTCGTTCGCTCAGGTGAGCTCGGACGACGAGCTGATGGCCGCGGAGGTCGCCAGGATCAAGGCGGCGGGCGTCACCGGCGCGTTCTTCCCGATCCACGTCGGCCCGTCCGCGCCGCCTTCGTCCTCGAGGCTCGGCGGCAGCGCCGCGCGCCGCGCGCTCGATCTCATCGAAGCGACCCACCGGCAGGTCGAGCGCCACCGCGAGGCGCTGATGCTCGTGCGCAACGCGAAAGACATGCGCCGCGCCGAGCGCGACGGCCGGATCGCCGTGATCATGGGCATCGAGGGCGGGCACGCCATCGAGAACTCCCTGCCTGCGCTGCGCTCGTTCTACCGCCTCGGCGTCCGCACCATGGCGCTCACGCACATGACCACGAACGAGTGGGCAGGCTCCGCGGGAGGCGCGCTCGATCCCGGGTACGTCCGCGACCGCGGCCTCTCCCCCTTCGGTGAGGCCGTGGTCCGCGAGATGCAACGGATCGGCATGCTGGTCGACGTCTCGCATGGATCGGACAGCACGTTCCAGGGCGTCATGAAGGTGGCCAAGGCGCCGATCATCACCTCTTCCACGATGCCCGCCGCCGGCCACCGCCGCCGCAACCTCGACGATTACATGCTGCGCGCGGTCGCGGAGAACGGCGGCCTCGTCATGGTGAACTCGTGGGCGCTCTTCCTGGACGAGGCGTATGCCGAGCAGTCGGCGCGCTTCGCGCAGAAGTACGGGGCGCACCTCAAGGAGCTCGGCGAGAGGCTCCCGGGCGACACGAAGGCGCTCCGCGAGGAGATCGAGAAGCTCAGGACCCAGGAAGGGGAGAAGACGCCGCCGCTGTGGCGGATCGTCGACCATATCGACCACGTGGTGAAGATCGCGGGGATCGAGCATGTCGCCCTCGGCTCCGTCTTCGAGGGGAGCGAGGCGCTCAAGGAGGGGCTCGCAGGCAGCGCCGGGGCCCCGAACATCACGCTGGAGCTCATCCGTCGCGGGTACTCGGATGCGGACATCCTCCGCCTGCTGGGCGGGAACTTCGTGCGGGTCCTCGAGCAAGCCGAGGCCTACGCGGCCGCGACGGAGACAACGCTGTCCGGGGACGGCAGCACGCAGCAGCTCAGCGCGGCCGAGCTGGGTGATCTGCCGGGGCAGCCCCTGCTGCCGGCGCCCCCGCCGCCGGCGCCCCCGCCGTCGCGGGGGCCGATGTCGTGGGGGGTCGTCCCGCCGTCCTCGCCGTCGCCGCAGCGACCGGTAGCGCAGCCCTCGAAGGCCGGAGCGCCGGAGTCTCCGTCCTCGGAGCTCCTGCTGTCGCGGTAGCCTCTCGCCATCGACAGGCGGTCGAGCCGGGTTTACGGTGGCGATCCCCGGGATGCGAACGGCGGCGCGACCCCTGACCCGGCTGCGGACATCCACGCTTCCGGCGGCGCTCGCCGCCTGCGTGCTCGGCGGCGCGTGCTCGGAGGCGCCGCCGGGCGGCCACGGCGGTGGTGGCCAGGGCGCGGGCGCGCACCCGGTGACGACGACCACGTACGTGAGCGTGGCCACGGGCTTTGGAGGCGCCCTGGAGGAGCTGCCGCGCGTGTTCACGGTGACCGGCGTCGTCACCGACGGCGCGGCGCCGCTCGAGGGCGCCATCGTGATGCAGGCCGGCGGGGAGCCGGCCCTCGTGACCGGCCCGGACGGCGCGTTCTCCATCGAGATCACGCGGGACATCCCGGGCCAGCCGACCGTTGTCGCGGCGAAGATCGGATACCGGACGGACGGCATCGAATTCGAGGTCGTCCCCGACGGGCCGGTGGAGATCGCACTTCGCCGCGCGTCGCCGCCGGACAACGCGCTCGGCTACACCTACGGCGATCCGGGCGACGGCGACCCGCACAACTCGACGCGGTTCTGCGATCACTGCCACACGACGCTCGTGGCCCAGTTCCTCGAGTCGGGGCACGCGCGGTCGGCCAGGAGTCCGCTCCTCCAGGCCATCTACGCCGGGGTCTCGATGGCCCACACGGACGAGGCCTCGTGCGGCGCCGCGGGCGGGCGATGGAAGGCCGGCCGCGTCCCTGGGAGCGAGGGGGGCGCCGCGATGCGGTGTTATCTCGGGAGCGGCGTGCTGCCGGATCTCAACCCGTCCTGCGGCGGGGGAGCGCAGCCCTCGTGCGACGATCCCGCGCTGCCCGAGGCGGTGCGCCCGGCGGCGTTCGGCGCGTGCGCCGACTGCCACGCCGCGGGGATCGACGGCCCCGCGGGCGGGCGAGACCTCCTCGAGGCCACCGGCATCGCGTTCGAGAAGGGCGACCACTGCGACGCTTGCCACAAGATCCGCGACGTCGATCTGAGCAAGCCGCCCGGGGTCGCCGGCGCCCTGATCGTCCAGCGCCCGCAGGAGAGGAGCTCCCCCGATCCCTCGTCGAGGCTCCTGGAGGTGATGTTCGGCCCGCGGCCGGACGTGCCGAACAGGTTCATGGGCGGCAGCTACCAGCCGAAGTTCTCGGCCTCGGAGTTCTGCGGCGGCTGCCACGAGCAGAAGCAGGCGGCGCTCCTGCCGGGCGCGGCGCTCGATCCGGTCCGCTGGCCAGACGGGCTCCCGATCCATCAGACGTTCTCCGAGTGGGCCGCGAGCTCCTGGAACCGCCCGGCCACGCAATGCCAGGCCTGCCACATGCCAGGGGTCCTCTCGCTGAAGAGCAGCCTCGACGTGACGAACGAGGCGAACGCGAGCGTCTCGCTCGGCTTCGTCCGCCCGGCGGGGACGGTCCGCTCCCATATTTTCCGCGGCCCGCTGGAGGGGTCCCCGCGGCTCATCCAGGGCGCGGTCGAGGTCCGCATCGACGCCTCGGCGGCGCCGGGCGAGCTCGCGGTCACGGTCTCCCTGGCCGGAGGCGCGGCGGGCCACGCCGTTCCGACCGGGGAGCCGATGCGCGCGCTCGTGCTCCTCGTCGCGGCGGAGGCGTGCGGCGCGCCCCTTTCGCCGTCGAGCGGCATGACGGTGAACGACACCGGCGGCGCGCTCGCGGAGGCGCGCGTGGGCCAGGGCGCGGCCCTGACGGGCGCCCAGCTCGCCTGGGAGGAGGGCGCGACGCGCGCGAGGGCGGGCGATGTGGTGCGGATCGTCCGCCCGACCGGCGTCTACGACGATTACACCGGCATCGGCCGCTTCGCGGACCCGTCGCTCGACGCCGCGGACAAGGGCCTCGAGGTCCGCGCGCCGGTCGGCGAGGCGCGGGTGGTCGCCGCGGGCGGCGGCGCGATCACCCTGAGCGGCGCGATCCCCGCGCAGGACGGGGATATCGTCTACCTCGGCGCGCCCCTCGCCGCGGCGCCCGCCGACGGCCAGCCCGCGGCCGCGTTCGCCGGCGCCGCGGGCTACACCTTCGCCAAGGTGCTCGTCGATCCGGCGGGCGCGCGGCACGCGCCGCAGCACCGCGCCGTCGATATCGCCAGCGACAACCGCATCGCGCCGGGGGGCGTCGCGGTGACGTCGCACGGCTTCGCGATCCCCGCGGGCTGCTCGGCGACCGCGAACGTCACCGCCACGCTGCTCTACCGGCCTGTCCCGCTCGCCCTCGCGAAGGAGCGCGGGGCCTTCGCGCGCGATTACCTGGTCGCCTCGGCGTCCTCGCCTGTGCCGCTCGACTGAGCAGCGCGGAGATCAGGAGAAGACGCTGACAAATCGCTCGCTATTGGCATTTTTAGCGGGAATTGAACAGGGAGACGGGGAGACGGGGAGATTTGTGGGATTTTACTCCCCGTCTCCCCGACTCCCTGTGAATCCCCCAAAAAACCCTGGTCAAGCTGGACCCAGCAGGGGAGGTTATCTCCACCCGTCGGGGCATCCGACGGATCACGCCGGTTCGCTGCCGCACCGTCGTCCCTCCGCGACGCTGTTCTGGCGCGGCCGCCCGGGATGTGGGAGATGGGCCTGGCCCGCGGGGGCCGCGACGCATCCGATGAGCATGGCCCATTACGTCTCGGTCTTTCTCGTGTCGCTGTCGGCGATCTTCTTCGTCGTGGATCCGATCGGCATCGTGCCGCTGTTCCTGACGATGACCGCGGGCGATCCGCCGGAGAAGGTCCGCAGCACGGCGCGGCGGGCGTGCGCTGTCGCCGGCGGGCTCATGGTGTTCTTCGCCCTCTTCGGCGGCGTCGTCTTCAAGGTCTTCGGCGTCTCGCTGGCCGCGTTCCGGGTGGCGGGCGGGCTCTTGCTGCTGGTCACGGCGCTCGACATGCTGCGCGCCCGCTCCTCGGCGACGCGCACCACCCCGTCGGAGGAGCAGGAGGGCATCGCCAAGGAGGACGTGGCGCTGGTGCCCCTGGCGATGCCGCTCCTGGCCGGGCCGGGCGCCATCGCCACCGTCATGGTGCTGATGGCGCGCGGGGGCAGCGACCTCGTGGCCATGGCGCTGGTGCTCGCCGGCGTGGCGATCACCTTCGTGGCCTCCTACTTCGTGCTGCGCGGCGCGGGGCTCGTGCAGCGGGCGCTCAAGGCGTCCGGCGTGGCCGTGCTCGAGCGCGTCATGGGCCTCATCCTGGCCGCCATCGCCGTCCAGTTCATGGCCGACGGCGCGAAGGAGCTCTGGCGCGGGTAATGCCCCGTGCCTCGCCGGGCATCCTCCAGCGCGCTGCTCGGCGCGTCAGTTGAGCTGGCCCGCGCGCCGCGGCGCCTGCTTCATGCAGAGGACGAGCGCGTCGCGGAGCCGCGCGAAGGTGGATACCCGCGACATGTCCACGCCGTCCACGAGCAGGCCGCGCGCCACGTCGGGCCGGATGCCCACGATGATCCCTTTCGCCCCGAGGAGCTCCACCGCTCGGACCAGCGACAGAAGGATGTTCCCGAGCGAGGCGTCGATGGAGTCGACGCCGGTCAGATCGATGATCACCACCCTGCAATGGGTGTTCGAGACCGCGCCGAGGAGCCCCTGCATCATCTGGTCGGCCCGGCAGTGATCGACCGCGCCGAGCACCGGCATCATCAACACGCCCTCCCAGACCTGGATGATCGGCGTCGACAGCGCGCGGATCGTCGCCTGCTGTTCCGCGTTGAGGGCCCTCGTGCGCGAGAGCTCCTGCGCGAGGTCGTCGAGCCGCCTCAGGTCGCTCGCCGCGACCGCCTGGGCGATCTGGACGAGCTCCTCCCGCTCCCTCAGCGCATCCCCGAGCTCCCCCAGCGCCGCCGCGATCGCGCCGAGATCGTCGCCAGGGTCCGATCCCTCGGCGAAGGCTGCGTCCGCGTCTCCCTCCTTGAGCTGCTCGATGTAGCGTAGGATCGCCTGCGCCCGCTCACCCGGCACGACGCCCCCGGAGCATCTCGCTCTTGAGCTGCTCATAGACCGTCTCCGAGATACAGCTCGTGAAGCAGCGCGTGTGGACGAACTGGCCGTCCCGCTTGAAGACGTTGGAGTTGATCAGCACGTGCTTCATGCTGCCGTCCTTGGCGCGGAGGCGGGCCGGGTAGGAGGCCAGCTTGCCGGTGCCCGCGAGCGAGCAGAGGATCTGGTCTATCACGTCCTTGTCGACGTGGAAGTCGGTGACATGTCGATTGATGTACTCCTCGCGCGCATAACCGAGGAGCTCGAGCTCGAGCTTGTTCGCCCACAGGATCTTGCCGTTCGCGCCCACCAGATGGACGCCCAGCGAAGCGTTGTCCAGGACATCATGCCAGTCTTCCACGCGGTCCTTCGTCCCCATCGCCTATCTCCCCCGGTCGTGCTTCGACCTTGACTTGTCCGGCCCGATGAGCGCCTGAGGTGCGGTGTCCGCGAAGGCGCTGCCTGCCCGCAGCTGCTCAGGTTACAGGAGAACGAGGAGCTGGACGAGCGGTGTGGTCGTCGCGGTGGGGTCGGGCACATCGGGAGAGCGTGAAGGCGAGTCGTCGTGGAGCTCGCTTGTCGGCTGGATGCGGCGGGCTCAGCGGCTCGACGTCGCTACGCGGCCGGGCCGCCTCGGTGCGCGCTGGGCTCCCCACGGAAGACGTGCGCGTGGGCGCGCGCGAGGTCGCCGAAGGCGCGGGGCGCGCGGCCTGTCACGCGCTGAACGACGTCGGTGACGCGGTCCTCGGCCCCGTCGCGGATGGCGAGATCGAGGCTCACAAGGAACGCGGCGTAGGGCGATGGGATACCCGCCCGGACGAGGTACGCCCGAGCGTCCTCCTCGCCGGCGCGGACGTGGCGTATCGCCCGGCCGGCGATGCGGGACACGATGGCCGCCACGTCATCGTAGCTGAGCGCCTCCGGGCCGGTGATGACGTGAGATGTGTTGTGCGGCGCGCCGTCGAGGAGCGCGCGCGCGGCGACCTCCGCGATATCGTCGGCGTCGACGAAGCCGACGCGGCCGCCGCCCGTCGCGGTCGTGAGCTCGCCTCGCCCGGCGATCGCCGCTGCGTGCGGGTGGCGCGGGTCGATGAAGTTCTGCATGAACCACGACGGTCGGAGGACGGTCCACTCTGGAGCGCGCTCGCGGAGCGCGCGGTGGACGAGGCCGAGCCCGGGGCTGCCCTCCGCCACGGGCGACGCGCTGAGCAGGACGAGGCGGCGAGCCCCGCGCGCGAGCGCGCGCTCGACGAAGGGCAGCATGAGCGCCGAGGGATCCTCGACCATCGCGGGCGCCACGAGGTACACGCGATCGGCGCCGCGGAGCGCCTCGTCGTGCGTCGCGGCGTCGGCCCAGTCGAAGCGGGCGTGCTCCACGCCGTCGCGGGCGGCGGGCGCCGCGCGGCTCGCGGTGCGGACGCGCGCGCCGCCGGCCGCGAGCCGCGCGGCGACGGCTCGCCCGGTGGTGCCCGTCCCGCCGGTGATCAGGACGAGCGGCCCATCGCTCCCTGCGCGCGCCCTCATGACGCCCCCTCGCGATGGGCGTCGAGCTCGCCGCCGAAGGCCTCGAGGACGGGCGCTGGATTCCAGTACTCGCGGTAGCGCACGACTCGGCCGTTCCTCGTCGCGACGATCATCACATAGTCCTGCTCGTAGCGTTTGCGCGCGGGCCCGATGGTCGCCGAGCCGTGCACCTCGGCGAGCGCGACGTCGGGATCGGTCGTCGGATACCGCCGCACGTCGCGGAGCTCGAGCCCGTGGAAGCTCTGGAGGATGCCCTCGAAATGGCGCCGGATGGCCGCCTTCCCCTCGAGGCGCGCCGGCGCGCCGAGCGCCGGCGCATACGGGAACTCGACGGTTGCGTCGTCGGCGAAGAGGTCGAGCCAGCGCTCCAGGTCACGACCGATGAGATCGAGGAGCGCGTCGAGCGCCTGCGCGGCGTCGAGCGGACGGGAATGCGGCAGGGGGGGCGTCATGGGATGTCCTTTCCTTTCGTGTCGACGAGGCCAGCGTAGGGGCGCCGCGGTTGCCGCGCGTCCAGCTCCACGATCCGCGCGTCCACGGTCCACGGCCGGCGCCGCCCGCGTGGCGGGTCGCGCGCGCCGGCGTGGCGCGGCCCGCCGCGTGATGTAGAGTCGATCGCGCCATGTCCGCCGCGTTCGACGAGCTGGCCCGGAGCGTCGTGCTCCGCGAGGCCGAGGTGAGGCGCTTCGCGCTCGGCGATCGCTGGGGCAAGCGGCAGCCGGCGCAGCGCGCCTCCGCCCGGGTGTACGCGGCGCTCGGCGGCGGCGGGTGGATCGACGTCGCGCGCCGGCGGCTCGCGCTCGGCGCGGGAGAGCTCGTGTTCCTGCCGCGCGCCGAGGAGCACGCCATCCGCGATCGGCCGACGACCTCGCTCGCGCACCCGGAGGCCCTCTGCCGCGGGATGCGCGCCGTGGCCGACGACGCCCTGGCCACGGAGGCGCCGCCGGAGACGCGCCTCGTCGTCGTCGACCTGCACGTCGACGCGGCGGGCGCCCCGTGGGTCGCCCTGCTGCCGCCGGCGGTGCACGTCGCGGGCGCGACGCCGGGGCTCGCGCGCTGGCTCAACGACACGCTCGCGCTGCTCGCCGGCCCGCCGGCCCTGTCGGCGGCGCTGCGCCGCTCCGTCGGCGAGGCGTGGGCGCACGCGCTCTTCGCGAGCGCGCTGCGCGACCCCGCGGCGTCGCTGCCGCGGCGGGACGCGCTCCGGGACGAGCCCATCGCGGCCGCGCTCGCGCGGGTGCGCGCCTCGCCCGAGCGCGCGTGGGAGCTCGGGGACCTCGCGCGAGCGGCCGGGCTCTCGCGATCCGCGTTCGCGGCGCGCGCGACGGCGCTGCTCGGCGAGCCGCTCGGCCATCACGTGCGCCGGCTGCGCCTCGAGCGCGCCGCGGTCCTGCTCGGCGAGACGACGCTCCCGGTGAAGCTCGTCGCCGCCCGCGTCGGCTACGACAGCGAGCCCGCGTTCGGGCGCGCCTTCGCGCGCGCCCACGGCGTGAGCCCCCTCGGCTACCGGCAGGCGAGGCGGCGAGAGCACGACGGCGCGCACACCGTCGGACGCGCAGGTTGACGAGAGGGAAGCGCTGCTCTGCGGCGCAGCTGGTATCATGTCCACCCGGATCTGAGCACCAGCTCCCACGCGCCGGCGCGCGGTGCGTGGCTTTCGGCGCGGCCCGCCCAGCGGATGCCGTATCCTCCTGCGGATGCGGCAAGGCGCGAGGATAGGTGTCCTGCTCGTCGCGATGGCGGCGTGCGGCGGCGATGGCGATGATGCGGAGTCCACCGCTGGCGCCGGAGGCGCCGCGCCGGGCGCGGGCGCCGCCGGAGGCTCCACGTCGGGCGCGGGCGCCGCCGGTGGTTCCTCGCCTGGCGCGGGGGGCTCCACGCCGGGCGTCCCGGCCTACGGCCGTTTCGGTCAGCCCACGACCACCTTCACGCTGCCGGAGCCGGCCCCGAGGGAGGGTGAGCTCCCCGAGATCGCCTATCCCGATCTCGCCGGGTCGTTCCCGGAGGTCGACTGGAGCGCGCTCGACCGGCTCTACATTCCGGCTGGCCACTACCGGAGCATCCTGCTCGGCGGCCTGCCCGAGCGGAGCGCGGAGCGCCCGCTCGTGATCACGAACCTCGGCGGACAGGTCGAGGTCGGGGGCGACGCCGCCAACTACGTGTTCGTGATCAAGGGCGGAAAGGGCTGGATTTTGACGGGCCGCCACGACCCTGTCTCGAAGACCGGAGACGAGGGGTTCCGGGGGCACGCCGAGGGCGCGTTCGCCCATGGCCAGGGGACGTACGGCATCTTCATCGACGACGCGTTCAGCAAAGAGGGCCTCTCGGGGCTGGCCATCGGCGGAGGAGCGTCGGATTTCGAGCTGGATACCCTCGAGGTCGCGCGCGCCGAGTTCGCCGGCATCGTCGCCAAGACCGACGACGACGGGCAGGCCACGATGCGCAACGTGAAGATCCACGACCTCTACGTGCACGACGTCGGCTCGGAGGGGATCTACTTCGGCAGCACCCAGGCGCAGCCGCAGCATGCGTTCGAGCGCCTCGAGGTGTACGACAACCGGTTCCTGCGCACCGGCACCGAGGCGCTGCAGGTCGGGCAGCTCGGCTCGGACTGCGAGATCCACCACAACGTCATAGGACCGGGCGCGGTCCGGTGGCGGTCGGCGTTCGACCATTACCAGGACGGCAACGTGCAGTTCGGCCAGCGCTACGGCAGCTCGAGCTTCCACCACAACCTCGTGATCGGGACGGGCGACCTCTTCGTCGAGCTGTTCCCGACGCGCGTGGACGGCGATCCGCGCTCGCCGTCGGACACGATCTCGTTCACGGACAACTACTTCGCCGACACGTCGCTGAGCGGGGTGTACACGCACGCGGTGGACACCGGCGCCACGATACGCTTCGAGCGCAACGTCTTCCTCGGTTTCCACTTCAACTATGGCGAGGTGTACCCCGACGCGGACGAGCCGGTGCAGGTCTTCGCGGTGGGCAGCAACGCGCCGAACCCGCACATCCTGAAGGGCAACCGGGTGGACGGGCCCTATCCGTTCATCAAGTGGCTCTTCGACAGCGTGCAGGCCGAGGACAATCCGACGGTCGCGGTGGAGCGGGTCCGCTTCCGAGACTTCATGGGAAGCGGCCTCGACGAGGACTACCGGCGCCTGGAGTGGTGGACCGACCGCGCGACGCTCAGCCCGGACGAGCGCGCCGTGACGTACCCCAAGGGAGCCCACGTCCTCCACCAGGGCGCGCTCTACGAGGCGCTCGCGGAGAGCCAGGGCAAGCAGCCCGATCAGCACCCCGACGTGTGGCGCGCGCTGCCGGCCCCTGCGGACGACGTCCGGTTGAGCGCCGACTCGCCGCACCAGGGGCTCGGCGTCCGCTGGCCGCCGCCTTAAAATCCCAGCAATCTCCCCGTCTCCCCGCCTCCCTGTTCAAGTTCTCTTTGCTGAGATACCAACAAATGAGTGGATTTGTCAGGAGCTGTTCTCCATGAGGCTCTTCTACGCTTCCACATCCCCCTTTGCTCGCAAGGTGCGGGTCACCGCGCATGAGCTGCAGCTGGGAGACCGGATCGAGCTTGTGCTGGTCAATCCCTGGTCGGACGCGGCGCTGCGGTCGCTGAACCCGTTGGCCAAGGTCCCGACGCTGGTGCTGGGGGACGGACAGGTGCTCTTCGAGTCGGCGCTCCTCTGCGAATACCTGGATCACCTCGCGGCTGGCGGGCTGTATCCAGCGCCGGGAGAGGCGCGGTGGAGCGCCTTGCTCCGGCAGGGCGTCGCGGACGGTATCAGCGCTGCTGCCGGGCGCCTCTTCGCCGACGAGCATCGCCCATCCGACGAGCGATCGAGCAGCGTCATGCAGCGCCAGGCGGCTGCCATCGAGGCCAGCCTCGACAGGCTGGAGCGCGACGCCGGTACGCTGTCGGGAGCGCTCGCGGACATCGGCGCGATCTCGGTCGCCTGCGCGCTCGGCTACCTCGACTTCCGCTGGCCGGATCGGGCGTGGCGAAGCGGCCGGAGCGGCCTTTCGCGCTGGTTCGACGTCGTCGGCCAGCGCCCGTCCATGACCGCGACGCAGCACCGCTCGCCGTGATCTCCTGACGTGGGGTCCCCAGGCGGCGCCCGCCGCCCCTGCGGGCTCGGCGCTCCTCATCTCCCACCCCATCCCGCCCGCATCCCGCCGGCATCCCGCCCACGCCCGAGCCCGGCTGTGCTCTCGACGGTGACGCTTGAACGAGCGACGCTCGTCCCGCGAGGTTTCGGTTCGATGACTGTCGAAACAGATTGACGGCGCCCCCGCGCCGCCTAGATTCACTTTGATGACCATCGAAGCAGATCCCCCGGCGCGTGAGCTGGGCGTCGAGGCGCGCATCGGCGTGCTCAAGGCGCTCGCCGACGCGTCGCGGCTCCAGGTGGTGAACGCCCTGATCGAGCGGCCGCACTGCGCCGAGGAGCTGGCCGAGCGGCTGGGTCGCGCGCCTTCCACGGTCTCGTTCCACCTCCGGAAGCTCGACGAGGCCGGGCTGGTGACGAAGCAGAAGACCCAGTACTACCTGGTCTATGCGCTGCGCGACGATCTGCTCCGCCTCACGCTGAAGGAGCTCGTCTCGCTGCCCTCCGCCGCCGACGGCGCTGCGCGGCGGCGCGCGGAGCGAGCCCGGAGCCAGGTGATGCGCGCCTTCTTCCGCGGGGGCGTGCTGGTCCAGATGCCGAAGCAATGGCGCAAGCGGCGCATCGTGCTCGAGCAGTTCCTGGGCAAGTTCCAGGCGGGCCGGCGCTACCGCGAGCAGGAGGTGAACGAGATCATCCAGACCCTGTATCCCGACCACTGCACGATCCGGCGCATGCTCGTCGACGAGGGATACATGACGCGCGACGGCCTGCACTACGAGCTGATCGCGGAACAGACCAGGACACCCGGGGCGAAGGACACGACACCCGAGGCGGAGAACACGACGCCCGGGTCAGGGACGAAGAAGGCGAGAGCGAGCACGATGGAAACGCGCAAGGAGCTGAAGCGGAAGTACCTCGAGACCCCGAAGCAGGCGGGCATCTTCCAGGTCAAGAACACGGTGAACGGCAAGGTCCTGCTCGGCAGCAGCACGAACCTCCATGGGCCGCTCAACAAGCACCGTTTCGCGCTGTCCATCGGCGCGCACCAGAACCAGGCTCTCCAGCGGGACTGGCAGCAGCACGGCGCCGACGCCTTCACGTTCGAGGTGCTCGAGGTCGTGCAGCAGAAGGACGAGCCGGGGTTCTCCGTGGCGGACGAGCTCACGCTGCTCGAGCAGATCTGGCTGGAGAGGCTCTCGCCGCTCGCGCCGCGCGGCTACAACACGGATACGCGGCTCCGCGAGTGACGCCGCCTCGCGGCGCCCGAGAGCACGACCGCGGATGAAGCTGGGTGAGCCCGACACGACATGCGGGCTCACCCAGCTCGTCGTGAACGGAGCGCACGAGCTGTCAGCCACCTTCATGGTCGGCTATGACGAAGACACCCTCACCGCCACCGACTCGTGGTCCGTCACGGCGCCCGTCGATCTGCCCACCGCGGTCGTGAGCGTGATCGTCGAGTAGCGACCTCGGCGGACTGGCAGGCTTCGCCGCTCGCCCCACCCCTCTCAGGCGATCACGCTCTGCCGTTCCGCGCCGCCGCGCCGTCCCCGGAGGCCGCCGCGCTCGCCCGTGTCCTGGCCGCCGGGGCGCCTCGAGGCCGGCGGCGCCAGAGCCGCATGCGCCCTGTCCCGGTGGCGAAAGCCGTGGATTTCATCCACGATGGCGCTGCATGCGGCCAACCGGCATACGGAAGAAGTCTCCAGATGTCGTCGAGCCCTCGCCCGATGGCCGCGCCCTCGACGCGAGCGCCGAGGGCTGCCTCGCCGGCGGCGGCGAGATGGGCGCCCTGCTGCGCTCGATCGACTGGGCGAAGACGAAGCTCGGCCCCGTCGCGACATGGCCGATCAGCCTGAAGACCGTCGTCGGCCTCGTGCTGGGCAATCGGTTTCCCATGATCATGCTGGTCGGGCCGGAGATGCTGCAGATCTACAACGATGCCTATCGGCCTATCCTGGGCATGAAGCACCCTGCGTCGGTGCTCGCCCCGGCGCGCGAGGTCTGGGCCGAGGTCTGGGACGTCGTCGGCCCGATGACGCAGACCGTGCTCGACGGGGGGCCCGCGACGTGGAGCGAGCACCTCCTGCTCCCGCTGCAACGGCGAGGCTTCGTCGAGGAGACGTACTTCACGCTCTCCTTCAGCCCGATACCCGGCAACGACCAGCGGGTCGCCGGCGTCCTCATCACGGTGCAGGAGACCACGGAGCAAGTGCTCGACGCGCGCCAGCTCCGCATGCTGCGCGATCTCGCGACGCGCTCCGCCCATGCGAAGTCTGCCGAGGAGGCGTGCTCCACAGCGGCGGAGATCTTCGCGGCGAACGTCGCCGATCTTCCGTTCTCGCTGCTTTACCTCCTGGACGGCGATACGGGCCATGCGCGCCTCGCCGGCGCGAGCGGGCTCGACGGCTACGAGGGGGCGGCGAAGCCGGCGCGCATCTCCCTCCACGACCGAGGCGGCGAGGCCTCGGCCTGGCCGCTCGCGGAGGCGGCGCGCGCCTCTGGCGAGCTCCTCGTTTGCGATCTCGCGGCCCGCTTCGGCGCCTTGCCACTCGGCCGCTGGGGCAGCGCGCCGGAGCAGGCGATCGTCCTGCCCCTCTCGCGGCCGGGGCAGCCTCGTCCGTATGGCTTCCTCATCGGCGGCGTGAGCCCGCGCCGCCTGCTCGACGAGCCGTATCGCGGGCTGTTCCGGCTGATCACCGATCAGGTGGTGACCGCCATCGGGAACGCGCGCGCTTACGAGGAGGAGCGCAGGCGCGCCGAGGAGCTCGCCGCGATCGACAGCGCGAAGACGCTGTTCTTCAGCAACGTCAGCCACGAGTTCCGGACGCCGCTGACGCTGATGCTCGGCCCCCTGGAGGACGCGCTCGCGTCGCCGGAGCGCGCGCTCTGCGGCGAGCACCTCTCGCTCGCCTACCGCAACGCGCTGCGCCTGCTCAAGCTGGTCAACGCGCTGCTCGACTTCTCCCGCCTCGAGATGAACCGTGCGCAGGCGTCCTACGAGCCGACGGACCTCGCGGGCTTCACCGCCGATCTCGCGAGCGCGTTCCGCTCCGCGATAGAGCGAGCAGGGGTCGCGTTCAAGGTGGACTGCCCGGAGCTCCCGGAGCCGGTCTTCGTCGACCGGGACATGTGGGAGAAGATCGTGCTGAACCTGCTGTCCAACGCCCTGAAGTTCACGTTTGAGGGCGAGATCGTCATGTCGCTGCGCCTTTGCGGGGACCACGTCGAGCTCGTGGTGCGCGACACGGGCACCGGTGTACCCGAGCACGAGCTGCCGCACCTCTTCGAGCGCTTCCATCGCGTCCAGGGAGCGCGCGCGCGCACGCACGAGGGTTCCGGGATCGGGCTCGCGCTGGTGCACGAGCTGGTGCGCCTGCACGGCGGAAGCGTCCAGGCGGGGAGCCGCGTGGGCGAGGGGACGGCGTTCACGGTCGCGATCCCGCGCGGGTCCGCGCACCTCCCGCCGGAGCGTATCCGCGCCGAGAAGATGCTCTCGTCGACGGCGACCGGCGCCGCGCCCTACGTCGAGGAGGCGCTGCGGTGGCAGCTCGTCGACGAGGCGCCCGCCCTGGCGCTCGCCTCGACCGATCCCGCCGGGCCCGGCCACGTCTCGGCGCCGTTCGACCCGAGCGCGCGCGTTCTCCTCGCCGACGACAACGCCGACATGCGCATGTACGTGCGGCGCATCCTCGAGGAGCGGTGGACCGTCGAGGCCGTGAGCGACGGCGCCGCCGCGCTCGAGATCGCCCGGCGCTCGCCGCCGGATCTCGTCATCGCCGACGTGATGATGCCGGGCCTCGACGGCTTCGGCCTGCTCCGGGCGCTGCGCGCCGATCCGGCGACGCGGGGCGTGCCAGTCATCATGCTCTCGGCGCGCGCGGGCGAGGAGTCCCGCGTCGAGGGGCTGGCGGCTGGCGCCGACGATTACCTCGTGAAGCCGTTCTCGGCGCGCGAGCTCGTCGCGCGCGTCGCGACCCACCTCCAGCTCGCAGCGCACCGGCGCGCCGCGGAGCGGGAGCGCGAGCAGCTGTTCGCGCTGTTCGAGCAGGCGCCCGTCGGGATCGCCGTCTACCGTGGCCCCGAGCACATCATCGAGGTAGCGAACCCCCACTTTGTGGCCATGGTGGGCCGTGACGTGCTCGGACGCTCGTTGCAGGAGGCCTTCCCTGAGGTCGTCGGCTCGTCGTTCCTCGAGGTCTTCTACCGGGCCTATGCGACGGGCGAGCCGTTCGTCACCCACGACTACCGGTTCGACCTCGATCGCGGGCGCGGCGTGCTGGAAGAGTCGTACTGGAGCTTCAACCTGCTCCCCATGCGGGACCCGGGCGCTGCCGTCGCCCGGATCCTGGTCGTCGCGCTCGACGTCACCGAGTACGTGCGGGCGCGAAAGAAGCTCGAGGCGGCGGCGCGGGAGCGCGAGGAGCTGCTGCGCCGCGCGGAGGACGCGCGGCGCGACGCGGAGCGGGCGAACCGCGCGAAGGACGAGTTCCTGGCGATGCTCGGCCACGAGCTGCGGAATCCGCTCGCCCCGATCGTCACGGCGCTCCACCTGATGCGCCTGCGGGCCGGGGGGCATGCCGAGCGCGAGCGGCTCGTCATCGAGCGCCAGATCAAGCACCTGACGGCGCTCGTCGACGACCTGCTCGACGTCTCCCGCATCACGCGGGGCAAGGTCGAGCTGAAGAAGCAGCGGATCGAGATCGCGGAGGTCGTGGCCAAGGCGGTCGAGCTGGCGAGCCCGCTGCTCGAGCAGCGGCGGCACCACCTCACTATCGCTGTCCCTTCTGCCGGCCTCGCCGTGGACGGCGACGTCATGCGGCTCGCCCAGGTGGTCTCGAACCTGCTCACGAACGCCGCGAAGTACACCGAGAGCGGCGGCGAGATCGCCGTCCGGGCCGGGCGCGTGGAGGGCGAGGTCGTCCTCTCCGTGCGCGACAACGGCATCGGCATCGCCCCCGAGATGCTGCCGAGCGTCTTCGAGCGCTTCGTGCAGGAGCGGCAGGCGCTCGACCGATCGCAGGGCGGCCTGGGCCTGGGCCTCGCCATCGTTCACAACCTCGTCGCGATGCACGGCGGCCGCGTGAGCGCGCACAGCGAGGGCCGCGGGCGCGGGAGCGAGTTCACCATCCAGCTGCCGGCCGCGGCGACCGTGCGCTCGCCCGAGGCCGCGCCGGCGCTCCTTCCGCCCGGGGCGCAGCGGACGCCGTCTCCGGCCGGCCAGCGCCGCATCCTGCTCGTGGACGACAACTTCGATGCCGCCGAGCTCCTGGCCGAGTCGCTGGGCGCCATGGGCTACACGATGCGCGTCGCCTCCGACGGCCCGTCCGCGATCCGGATCGCGGAGGAGTTCGCGCCCGACGTCGCGCTGCTCGACATCGGGCTACCGGTGATGGACGGCTACGAGCTCGCGCGGCGCCTCCGCGAGCAGCCGGCGGGCGAGCGGGTTCGCCTGATCGCGATCACCGGTTACGGGCAAGAGTCGGATTTCCGGCGCTCGGAGCGGGCGGGGTTCGAAACACACCTCGTCAAGCCCATCCAGATCGATCGATTGATGGCGCTCATCGAGGAGCCTCCGGCCTTCAGGGCCGAGTGAGCCGCGGCGACGTAGGATGAGCTTCTGGCCAGAAGGTGCCGTCCGGGGGCGGCTCGTAGGACAGCGTCACCTGCTTGCGGAGCGCGAGGCAGCTTCTGACGCAGGAAGGAACAATGGATATGCAACGCATGCGAATTGCGAGGATGGGTGTTCTGGTCGCAGGATTCGCCGCGACCGCGGGATGCACGCTGGTCTCGGGAGTAGGAACACTCGAGTTCAACGGTGAGGCCGCTGGAGGAGCTGGCGGAAGCGGCGATGCCGGCGGCGGCGCCGCCGAAGCGGGAGGCGGCGAGGCGGGCGGCGCCGGCGGCGGCGGCGGCGGCGAAGCGGGGGGTGGCACGGGCGGCGGCGCAATGGGCGGCGACGTGATGGTCCAAGAGTGCGTGCCCGGCGAGGGGGTTGCCGTGGGCGCCCGCGTCTGGGGTGACGCGTGGCTCAACGGGTTCGTCCTTCATTGCGCCGACTTTCAGAGCGACGGTCACACGGGGGACGGGTACGATGCCGGCCCCGTGACCGGCAGCATGACGGGCTCGCACGTCTCCAAATTCTGCGACTACCCCAGGAATGTCGTGGCGTTCAGGTATACGTACGACGCGGAGCATGTGTACCAGGTCCAGCTTGGTTGTTCGACGCCCGAGGTATGGAAATCGTCGACGCCCAGCGTCGAACAATGGCTCGATCCCATCGGCGGAACGACGGCTGGTCCGCAAGAGTACGGAGCGCAATGCGAGGAGGGGTCCGCCTATAGCTACTTCACGCTCAACGTCAGCGAGGATGGTCAATCCATACGAAGCTTCGAAGGGCCTCGCTACTGCTTGGGAATGCCCTGATCCCTCGCAAGGCCGCCTCCGGAGACGCCGCTCCTCGGCGCGAGGACTCTCCTCTGCGAGGCGGCAGCGACCGGTGACCCCCGCCGCGGGAGGCGAGCTCCAGGTCTCCGGGCGCGGTCGAGCGCGGAGAGGCGTTGGTCCGTTATAAAAGAAATGTTGTCCGTTATAGTGGACGTCGGCGCTGCCCCGTGGTACTGGGTATCCAACGGACGGGACAGCCATGCACTACCGACAGCTGGGTGACAGCGAGCTCCGGGTCTCGGAGCTCTGCCTTGGGACGATGACGTTCGGCGAGCAGAACACGCTCGAGGACGCCAGAGCGCAGCTCGACTACGCGTTCGACGCGGGGATCAACTTCATCGACGCGGCCGAGATGTATCCGGTGCCGACCCGCGCCGAGACGCAGGGGCGCACGGAGAGCTACGTGGGCGAGTGGCTGAGCCAGCGGCCGCGCGACAAGGTGATCGTCGCGACGAAGATCGCGGGGCCGGGCCGCCCGATCCCGTGGGTCCGCGGCGGCTCCCTCGCGATCAACCGCGCCAACGTCCGGCGCGCGGTCGAGGACAGCCTGCGGCGCCTCAGGACCGATTACGTCGATCTCTACCAGATCCACTGGCCCGATCGGTACGTGCCGCAGTTCGGCGCGACCGCCTACGATCCGGCGAACGAGCGCTCGAGCACGCCGATCGCCGAGCAGCTCGCGGCGCTCGCGGAGGTGATCCGAGACGGCAAGGTCCGGTATTTCGGGCTCAGCAACGAGACCGCCTGGGGGGTGGCGCAGTGGAGCCGCGTCGCGGCGCAGCTCGGGCTCCCCAGGCCGGTGTCGATCCAGAACGCCTACAGCCTCGTCAACCGCACGTTCGACTCCGCGCTCGCGGAGGCCTCGCGCCGCGAGGACGTGCCGCTGCTCGCCTATAGCCCGCTCGCGTTCGGCCTGCTCACGGGCAAGCACCTGGGCGGGCCGCCGCCGGGCTCGCGCTTCGCCCGGTTCGAGACCTTCGGCCAGCGCTACAGGAAGCCCAACGTGGACGAGGCGGTGCAGGCCTACGTCAAGCTCGCGCGCGCCCACGGCCTGAGCCCGGCGTCGCTCGCGCTCGCCTTCGTGCGCAGCCGCTGGTTCGTGGCGAGCACCATCCTCGGGGCGACCACGCTCGATCAGCTCGAGGAGAACGTGAAGAGCGCGGGCGTGGTGCTCGGCGCGGAGGTGCTCGCCGAGATCGAGCAGATCCACGCCCGGTACCCGAACCCGGCGCCCTGATCTCGCCGGCCCCGGCGGCGCCGCTCGCCCGGGGCGGCGCGGTCCGATCCCCTCGGTTCGCGGGAGCGCGGCGCTCCCGGGCGAGCGATGCTGCGGCGCCGGTGGGCAGCCGCCGCGCCGGCACGGAGGGGGATCAGATGACGACCAAGCTACCCAGGCGGAGCCTGCTCGCTGGCCTGCTGGTGATGGGCGCCGCGGGCTGTGCGGGCTCGGGGGCGATGACGACCGCGAGCGCTCGCCGGAAGGCGCCGGCCGATCCGTGGCAGAGCGTTCGGGACGAGTTCGATCTGTCGCCGGCGTGGATCCACATGACGGCCTTCCTGCTCGCCTCGCACCCGCGGCCCGTCCGCGAGGCGATCGAGCGGCTGCGGAGGGAGCTCGACGAGAACCCGGTGGACGCGCTCCACGCGCGCGAGGATCCGGCGCCGGTGCGGGAGGCGGCCGCGGCGTACATGGGCGCCGGGGCCGAGGAGATCGCGCTCACGGACAGCACCACGATGGGGCTCGCGTCGCTGTACCTCGGCCTGCCGCTCGAGGCCGGCGACGAGGTGCTCACGACGGAGCACGATCACTATTCCACGCACGAGTCGCTCCGGCTCGCCGCGGAGCGGACGGGCGCGGTGGTGCGGAAGATCGCGCTCTATGGGAGGAGCAGCGCCGCGACGGCGACGGCGACGGCGATGGCGGGGGCGATCGAGGCGGCGCTCACCCCGGCCACGCGGGTCGTGGCGATCACGTGGGTGCACTCGAGCTCGGGCGTGAAGACGCCGGTGCGCGCCATCGCCGAGGTCGTCGCCAGGGCGAACCAGGGCCGGGCGCCGGCGAAGCGCGTCGTCTGCTGTGTGGACGGCGTGCACGGCTTCGGGGTCGAGGACGCCACGATGGCCGAGCTCGGCTGCGATTTCTTCGCCGCGGGTTGTCACAAATGGATGTTCGGGCCGCGGGGCACCGGCGTGCTCTGGGGCAGGCGGGAGCTCTGGCCGATGCTGCGCCCGAGCATCCCGCCCTTCGGAAGGGCTGCATACGAAGCCTGGCTCCGGCAGCAGCCGCCGCCGCCCACGACCGCGGACATGATGTCTCCCGGAGGGTTCCACTCCTTCGAGCACCGGTGGGCGCTGCCCGCGGCGTTCGCGTTCCACCGGGGCATCGGCAAGGCCAGGGTCGCGGCCCGGATCCACGCCTTGAACCGGCAGTGCAAGGAAGGGCTCAAGGGGATGGGCCATGTCACCCTGCACACGCCGCTCGACGACGCGCTCTCCGCGGGGATCGTGTGCTTCGAGGTGGCGGGGATGACGCCGGAGACCGCCGTGGGGAGGCTCCGCGAGAGGAAGATCATCGCCTCGACGTCGCCGTACGCGACCTCGTATGTCCGCGTCGCGCCGAGCCTGCTCAACTCCGAGGCGGACGTCGACGCGGTGCTGCGCGCGATCCGCGCGCTCGCGTGAGGGGCCCGGTCCGGCGAGCCATGGCCGGACCTCTGGTGGGCCGGACGAGGGCGCCTATCGGGCGGCCTCCTCGATGCGCGCGATGTCGATCTTCTTCATCTGCATCATCGCCTGCATGACCCGCCCCGCCTTGGCCGGGTCCGGGTGCTGGATGAGCCGGATCAAGACGGACGGGACGATCTGCCAGGACACGCCGAACCTGTCCTTGAGCCACCCGCACTGGCTCTCGGCGCCGCCGTCGGCCGTGAGCTTGCTCCAGAGCTCGTCGACCTCCTCCTGCGTCTCGCAGGTGACGACGAGCGAGAACGTCTCGTTGAACTTCTGGTGGGCGCCGTTCAGGGCCATGAGACGCTGGCCGTTCAGCTCGAACTCGGCCATCACGAGCGAGCCCTTGGGCCCCGGACCCGCGTCTCCCGAGCGGAGCTCCGAGAGGATCCGCGAGCCCTTGAAGATGGACAGGTAGTACTGCACCGCCTCCTCGGCGTTGTTGCTGAACCAGAGGCACGTCTTGATCTTCTGCGTGGTGGTCATGATCGGGGCTCCTGGCCGGGGTCGGGCCCGGCGGTGAGGTGAGGGCGGCGCGGTCACCGCGACCGCGCTTTGCCTGGATGTCGGAGCACGGTGCGCCGGCTCGACATGGGGTCGACGATTTTTTTTCGACCCACCGGGGCGGCCGGGCTCCCGGGTCGCCGGGGCGGCCGAGGGGGGCGGGGCGGCAGCCCGCCGGGCGGCCGCCGTGGTCCGCCGGCCGCCGCCCCGGGGCGGCGCCGGGCGACGATGAGCTCGCGGGCCGGGTGGAACGTCGTGGCGATCCGTGAGAGAGCACGCGCATGAGACACATCCTCGATGGGTCGATGGGGGTCATCCTGGCCGCGGGGCTCTGCAGCGCTGCGTGCAGGGCGTCCGCGCACGATCCTCCCGGCATGAACGCGCCTCCCGGCACGAACGCGCCTCCGGCGGAAGAGCCCGCCGCGCCTCCGGCGGAAGAGCCCGCCGCGCCTCCGGCAGCCGCCCCGATGGGCGAGCGGATCGTCGTGGGCAGCGATCCGTGCAAGAGCGACGCAGACTGTGTGCCCGTGTGCGCGTGCCACGCGGCCGCGTGCATCGCGAAGGCCACCGCGCCGATGTGTGATCGCGGCCTGATGTGCACGCAGGAGTGCCGGCCCGGAACGATGGACTGCGGCGGCGGCTGCCTCTGCCAGGGCGGCCGGTGTGCGGCCCGCCTGATCAACGTGCCCCCGCCCTGAGCCCCTCTGCGTGCGCCGGCCTGCGGATGAGCGCGTAAAAGCTCTTAAAGCCCCGCTGAGGGCCCACCAGGACCGTGGACGCCTGGACTCAGATGTTCGTGGAGCGGGCGCCCAGCGCCGTCCTCAGTATTTGTAAACATCGGCGAAGATCGAGCGACGCATGATGTCGTTCGTCGTCGTCTCGCGCACCCACGCGGCGATCCCCGTCCCGTTCGGGCCGAAGCCCACCGTCGGCTCCCCGTGTTCGGCGGCGTTGTCGTCCTCCAGCGCGTGGGCCTCCGTCCATCCCTGCGCGGGCGAGAGCTCGCTGGCAAAGATCGACCGGAGGGCGGCGGCTTTCTGGGTCCACACCGCGAGCGCTCGCCCGGCCCCATCCACGGCGATCTCGGGACCACTCACACTATCTTCGTCGGCCGAGAGCTTGTCGGCTGGCTGGAACGTCGTCCCCGAGAAGCGCCGCGCCCAGATCGCGCAGCCGGCGCCGCACTGACGGAACACCACGCCCCCGTCACCCTCCGCGTTCATCGCGACGGAGTAGTCAGTCGCTCGTTGGCCCGCGGTATCCACGCCGGTGGCTCCGGCCCACACGCCCCCTGAATAGGAATTGGCGATCACGTGCGACACCGAGGAGGTCGAGTCGCGCTGGAGGAAGACGACCATCGCGTTCCCGTTGCCGTCCATCACGACGCGTGGGCTCAAATGGTCGAGCGTGTCATCCGCTTCCAGCGGCTTCGGGCCTGCCGCGCTGCCCTTGTGCGTCATCAGATCGTACGTAACCACGTTGCCCAGCACGTTGAGACGCCCGCCGTCCGACTGGTACCACGCGGCCACCGCGCGCAGCGTCGTGCCCACGGTCGAGACGCCGACAGCCGTGCCGTTGCAGCTGGTCGTGCTCCCCGACACCTTCACCGGTGTCTGCCAGCCCTGCCCGCCCTCGTAAATGGCCAGGTATCCCTCACGCGCCGACGTGTCGGCGGTGTTCACGTCGATCCCCACGGCGATATGGCCGGCGGGGGTCATCGCGACCGTCGTCGAATGTTTCGAGACCCCCGAGGTGCCCTCGGCGATCGTCTCGACCGTGCCCCACCCGGCGGGCCATCCGAGCGATGCCGTGAACCGCTTGCCGAACACGGCGCCACCCACCGAGGCCGAATACCAGACGACCACCCCGTTGCCATCGGCGTCGATGGCAACCCTGGCGTTCACGCCCCTCGTGGCCGCGTCGTTGATCTGCAGCAGCGGGTCCCAGCTGTCGCTCTTCTTGACATAGCGGCGCGCCCAGACGGTGTCCTGATCATAAAACACGAGCAGCGCATCGCCGTTGGCCGAGACCGCGACCTGCGGAAGGAAATTCGAGATCTGATTGGCGAGATCGTCATGACCGACGCGCTCGAACGTATCCCAGTGAGGCGGGGGGGCTTCGCCCCCGGTCCCGTCACCGCCCGCTCCGTCGCCGCCTGCCGCGCCGCCACCCGCTCCGTCGCCTCCGGTCCCGTCGCTGCCTGTCGCGCTGCCGACGCTGCCCGCATGACCGCCGCCTCCGCCGCTCCCCACGTCGCTGGAGCTCGACGACGACTCGAACGTTCGCACCTTCTGTCCGCAGGCCGCGACGAGGAGGAGCCCCAGAATGAAACCCAGCTTGGGCCTGGCGCCCGATCCTCCGACGTGTCCGAATTTTTCGCGCATCATGCGCGAGGATGAGATCCGAACGCCTCGGAGATGTCAATCCCCGACCGCGCCACCTGTCCCGGCTTGACGGGATACATTCAACCTCTCCGCCACCGCGGCAGGACAGGGTAGCAGCGCGCTCACCAGCTCACCTGCGTTTCCGCACGTTCCTCACGCGCTCGATCCCTGATCCTTGACGTCCCAGGCGACATCGAGGGACACGGGGCCTCGGAACATGGTGACTTGCCGGAACTGCACAGGCCGATCGCTCGCGAGGCGGAGGCCCGGCAAGCGCTGCTGTCGCTCCTGCCGACCGGCGACACGCGGCGGATGAACGGGAAGACACGGGCCATAGGTCACCCCTGAGCGAGGAAATCCAGCCCCTGTCTACCACACCGGCGAGCGGGCGATGGGGTGCTGGTCCACAGACCCCATCCGAAGGGCGCCTGACGCGCAGAGGGGGTCCGGGCGCCTCGAGGCGCGGCGCAGAGCACGCGCAGCGGCGCAGGGCGGCCAGCGCGTCAGAAGTCTCCCTCCTTCACGTAGGGGTAGCTCCACAGCGTCACCTGCAGCAGGCAGGATTTGACCCACGCCGCGTGCATCCTCTCGACCTCCTCGGCGGAGTGGCCCTTCCTGGCGAGGAACGGCTTCAGGGTGAACGTCACCGGGAAGATGAGCGCGAAGAGGTTTCGAAACGGCACCAGGTCGGTCGACGGCGCCCCGTCCGTCTTGTTCTTCTTGACGCGGCGCTCACCCCGAGCGACGTGCTCGGGGCGTCGAAACGGTCGTCGCGACGGCGACGGGCCGGTAGGTCGCTCCGCCGAAGCTCGGCCTCGATTCCTCACGACAGGGCCGGCGCGCGAGCCGGCTGCGCTCCGAGATCGCGGGAGCGCAGGCCCGGAGCGAGGAGCCAGCGACAGGCCTCGGGAAAGCTATCCCCTCATCTCGCGGGGATGAGCACCGCTCTACTCGGGCTGGGCGAAGCGCCTCCACGCGTCTTCGCGCTGCTGCTCTTCAGCCTGCTCGTGTTCGCCGCAATCGATCCTCAGGTGTCGGCCCGCCATCGGCGCGTCGACGAAAGCACAGTGGTGGGGCAGCGCCCCTTCATGCGCGTTCGGCCGGAAGTACTTGCAGCTGACGCACATGCGGCTCACCGGGATATGCCCGCTGAGCTGCAAGGACCGGATGATCTTCACGACGCCAGCCAGGAACGCCTCTTGCTCCAGCGCCGAGAGCGCTCCCACCGCGGACACGATGGCGTCGGGCAACGTCGTCACTTTCTGCGCGAGCGCGCGCCCCGTGCGGCGTGAGCCCGATCAGGCTCGCCCGCGGGTGGCGCGGGTCCGGGCGCTTGACGACAGCTCCCTTGTCCACGAGCGTTCGGCCCGAATCGCTGATGGTCGCCAGCGTGACGCCCAGGCGATGCGAGAGCTCGCTCCCGCTGAGCGGCCCCTCGAGCGAGAGGGTCGCGAGGATCTGCCCCTGCGTGGGCGACAGGCCCTCGTGGTTCGCCTGCTCCCACGCCTGCAGCTTCATCGCGAGCGCGCGTCGTCGATCGTCCGAGAGCTAGGTGGCAGCGGTGCTCACCTAGCTAGCAGGATCGAGAGCGCACCACCGCGGCTGTCCGCGCGAGCCACGCCACGGGATCTCTCGCGTGGTAGGGGTGCTCCGACGGCTCGATGTTGTCGAGGAACTTGCGGTAGATGATCGCCTGGCGGGCCGCGGCGACGGGCGCGAGCAGCTCGGCGGCGCGCTCGGGGTCGGAGCCCGGGATCGCGGCGCGCCACGCGCGGCTCCAGGAGCTCCGGAGCGGCTCGACCGCGCCGGGCGGGGCCCCGTCGAGGAACGCTGGCTGATCGAGCAGCGGATGCCCGACGCCGCTGTCGCCCCAGTCCAGCAGGACGGCCGACGTCTCGTCACCGCGGGCGTTGCCGGGGTGAAAGTCGCCGTGAACCAGCGTGTCGGGCAGCCCGGCCTCGGCCAGGCGAGCGAAGCGCTCGGGCAGGCCATCGACGAAGCTGTCGAGGGTCGCCCGATCCCCGGCGGACAGCTCGGGCGTCCGAGCCACCACGTCCGTGATGAGCTGGAGCAGGGCCGGCGCGCGCCAGTCCGGCAGCCCCAGCGAAAGGAGCTCGTTGAGCTGCTGGCACGCGTCGCGCTGCAGCCCGACAAGCAACGAGACCAGCCTCTCCCGGATAGGTAGCTCGGCCTCGTAGAGATCCTTGCCCGGGATCTCCAGCATCAGGATCCGCCGGTCGTCGTGGCCGAGGAGCGCCGGCACGGGCCCGCCCGCGAGCCGCGCGATCACAGCCCCCTCGTGCCCGAAGAACGGAGGGACGTGCTTCAGCCAGACCGTCTGGTCGCCAGCACGGAGCCGCCACAGGCTCGACAGGTTCCACGACCGCATCTGCTCGGCGGGCGCCGTCCGCGCGAGGCCCCGATCGCGCAGGACGGCGTCCGCCCACGCGAGGTCGTCTGCAGGCCCGCCCGGCCGCGCCCACGGCTGCCGGAGCGGGTGGTCGTCGAGCGCCCCGCGCCAGGGCTCGACGCCGGGCGGCGGCGCGTCGATCTCCGCCTCCGCGAGGTAGGTGACCGTCCCGCCGTGGGGGATCGGGAGCTCGGCGGCGAGCATCCGGAGGACCGTCACCTGGAGGCCGAAGCGCTCGCGGGCACCCTTGACGACCGAGCGCGCGTCCTGCCACCAGGGCGTCGCGACCGGATAGGACGGCAGCGCGCCCACGAGCTCACCCCTCGCGGTGATGAGGACCAGTCGAACGACGCGCGGCGGGTGGGGCAGCATCGAGCCGAGGATAGCGCGCGGCCGGCGTCGCGCGCGCGAGCGCCCGGCCCCGCGGCTCAGAGCCGCTCTGCCGCGACGGCGGCCCTGACGGCGCGCTCCAGCGCCTCGCCGTCCTCGGGCGCGAGGGCGCGCATCGCGCCGGGGAACGCCGCCTCGAGGTCCACGAGCACGTCGAGGGCCGCCTCCTCGTCGACGGCCGCCCGATCGTGGCGCCCCACCTTCGACGCGGCGGACGCGAGGCGCGGGCCGTTCACGAGCCGCTCCCCCCAGCGGATCAGCGTCGCGAGGTCGACCGGGCGCTCCGGGTCCCACGGCGCGCTCTCGTCGAAGCGGTCCTCGCGCATCTCGGCGATCTTGCGCTTCAAGGCCATGTACGCCCCGGCCGGCATGCGGACGTCGGGCTTGGCCACCAGGCCCTCCGCGAGGTTCTCCGGGCCGAGGGGCGGCAGCCCCAAGGCGGACGCGACGCGCGACGGGAAGCGCTCGGGCACGGCGGCGATCTCCGCCTTGCGCCCCCGGGCGAGCAGCGGGGGCATCATGAGCCCCGCCGCGGCGGCGACCGGGGCTGCCTCGCTCCAGGCCAGGAAGGCGTCCTCGCCGCCGTCGACCGCGCGGAGCTCGAAGGGCGCCCACCGCAGGTCGGGCGCGTACCAGACCCCGGTCTGCACCGCGCTCACGCCGCCCGAGGGCACGTCAGAATGCGGGTAGCCGCCGCCGAAGAGCTCGCCGTAGACGACGAGCCGCGCCGCGCCGACCGCCGCGTACGCCGCGCGGGCGGCGTCCCGGAGCGACGCGCGGAGCAGCTGCCAGCCGAAGAAGGGGTCCTCGTCCCGGAGCCACTCCTTGCGCTTGCCGAAATGGACGCCGGCCGCGTCCACGCCGATCACGAGCTGCGCGCCGTGGATCTTCTCGAGCGCGACCCAGGTCGGAGCGTCGCTCGCGCCGAGGCACGGCATCTTCGGGAAGGGGAGGAACTCCATCTCCGGTTCCGGCGACGATAGCGCCGATGGCGCGGCCGGTCCGCGGACGCCGGCGTGCTGGTCGAATTTGGACAGGGAGGCGGGGAGGCAGGAGAAAAAACTCAATGAATCTCCCTGTCTCCCCGTCTCCCTGTGATCTTTCTCGGGCAAAGTTGACCACCACCACCGACGCCGGGATGGTGCGTTGCGTCGTCCGCTGCGGAGGAGCGCGGCAATCCCGCTCCGCCCGCGCTGCGAGCCGCCGGCGCGGCGGCGGCGAGGGCGCGAGGCGCTTGATTCCGGGAAAGCGTTGGAGTTCCTTAGCCATCAGGGGGTCACCATGTCCGCTGAACCCAGCCGGGCGCCGCCTGCGCCTTGCTTTCGCCTCCTGCTGATCGAGGACAGCGCCATCGCGGCCTCCGTCGTGCAAAGCCACCTCGACGCCGTGCCGTGGCAGCGCGCCGAGCTCGCGCACGCGGAGACGCTCGCCGCCGGGCTCGCGCGCGTGAACGAGGGGTGGGATGTCGTCCTCCTCGACCTCTCCTTGCCCGATGGCGAGGGCCTCGAGGTGGTCGAGCGGGTGCGGGCGGTGGACCCCCATGTGCCCATCGTCGTGCTGACGGGCCACGACGACGTCCGCCTCGCGGAGCGCGCGCTCGGCGCCTCGGTGCAGGATTACCTCGTGAAGCGGGGCCTCGACGCGGACACGTTGTGGCGAGCCATCCGCTATGCGGTCAGCCGCCAGCAGCTCCTGACGCAGCTCGCGCGGGCGATGGCCGAAGCCCGCGAGAACGAGGCCAACCTGCACCAGCTCATCGCCCGGAGCGCCGATGGGGTGATCGTGCTGGATCCCTCCGGGACGGTGCTCTTCGCGAACCCCGCTGCAGAGTCGCTGCTGGGCGACGGGCGCCCCGTCGCCGGGCGGGGCTGCCCGGCGGCGCTCTGCGCCGGCGAGACGAGCCTGGAGATCGGAGGGCAGCAGGTCGTCATCGACGTTCGCTGGGTCGGCGTGGACTGGCAGGGGCGCCCCTCGCGCATGGCGCTCCTGCGCGACGTGACCGGGCGGCGCCGGGCCGAGGAGCTGAGGTCACGGCTCGAGCGCAGCGAGCGGCTGGCCGCGGTCGGCCAGCTCGCGGCGGGCGTGGCCCACGAGATCAACAATCCTCTCGCGTACGTGGTGGCCAACCTCGAGCTGCTCGCCCGCGAGGTGCGGCGGCTTGCCGACAAGGGCGTCGCCACCGAGCACCTCGCCCAGCCGCTCGCGGACGCCCGCCACGGCGCTGCGCGGGTGGTGGACATCGTCGGGGATCTCGGGGTGTTCGCGCGCGCGGAGGCGAACGAGGCGATCGGGCCGACCGACGTCAACGCGGTGATCGAGAGCGCGCTCAACATCGTGCATCCCCAGATGAAGCACCGCGCGCGGGTCGTGCGTGAGCTCGCCTCGGTCGCGCCCGTGAGCGGCGCGGAGGGGCGCCTGACGCAGGTGTTCGTCAACCTGCTCATCAACGCGGCGCAGTCGATCCGGGAGGGGCGCGTCGCCGACAACATCGTCGAGGTGCGGACCCGCGATCAGGGCCGGGAGGTCGTCGCGGAGATCGTGGACTCCGGCTGCGGCGTGCCCGAAGAGCACATGCACAGGCTGTTCGAGCCGTTCTTCACCACGAAGCGCGCGGGGGAGGGGACGGGGCTCGGACTCGCGATATGCCGCAACATCGTCGAGTCGTGCGGCGGCACCATCGGCGTCAGCAGCGAGGCCGGCGTCGGCACCTGCGTCCGCGTCCGGCTGCCCGCCTGGTCGAGCGCCGAGCTCACCCCTCGTCGCGCGCCGCCCGCGCCCGCGCGGGATGAGGAGCCGGCGCGGCGCGCCCGGATCCTCATCGTGGACGACGAGCCCCTCCTCCTGCGCGCGCTGCGCGGGCTCCTCGAGGCGTCGCACGAGGTCGTTTGCGCGCGCTCGGGCAGAGAGGCCCAGAGGACGCTCCGGCTGGACGCAAACTTCGATGTCGTGCTCTGCGATATCGTGATGCAGGAGGGCACGGGGATAGAGCTCCACGAGTGGCTCGAGGCGGAGCTGCCGGCGCTCGTCGACCGGGTGCTGTTCATGACCGGAGGGGGCACGAGCGAGGTGAGCAGGCGGTTCCTCTCGGCTCACGGGGGACGCGTCCTGCCGAAGCCGATCGACCCGGCGGAGCTGCTCCGGCGGATCGAGGCGCTGCTGCAGGCGAGAGCGGCAGAGCCCGAGAGGATGTAGCGGCGGGCCGGGGCGGGGAAGGGGGGAATCGGCGCCGGTCAGGAAGGGGGGAATCGGCGCCGGCCTCCTGCGCGTCATTGGCCGCGCGCCGCGCGCCGCGCGCCGCGCGATGCGCGGCGCGGGCTCACGTCCCGCCGCAGGCCTCGTACTCCGCCTTGCACGCGTCCGCGCCCGCCTGCTGCACGCACGCCCTGCAGTCCGCCGCGATGCCCTGGCCGGCGCACTCCCTCTCGCACTCGTCGGCGCACACACCCGCCGCGCAGACGCAGGCGATGAGCGCGTCCGTCTCGGGATCTTGCAGGGGATCCGTGCTCGGATCGCAGCCTTGCACGCACGCGCAGCAGATACCGTCGCCAGGGCAGCAGCCGTCGCTGCGCCCGAGGGGACAGCGGCAGGCGCCGCCGCCTTGCTCCATGCACGGCCCGTAGCCGCTGCCGTCGGCGAGGCACGTCGCGACGCCCGGCGCGCTGGCGGCGTGACAGGTGCAGGACATGGTCTCTCCAGGAGTGCAGGTTGCGCCCGTGGCCGAGCTGGAGGTCGTCGAACTGGCGCTCGTCGAGCTTTCGCTCGTCGAGCTGGCGGACGACCCGCCGCTCCCGGTCGGCTCCGGATCGGTCGTCGAGGAGCCGCATGCGGTCGCCAGCGCAGCCGTGAACAAGCTGAGGAAAAGGATGTGTCGCATCGGCGCCCCCTATAACGCGCCGCCCCCGCGGCCGTCGAGGGCCATCACGGCGCGCTCCGTCGCGCTCCCTCCCCGGCACGGAGCCTCGCGCCGCGGCACCCCGTCATCGGATCTCGTTCGTCAATGCTCTTTACATTACTTCACGAGCGCGTCATGACGCGGAGCGCCCGGCGGGCGTGTCCTCAGCGCTGGAGTCCGTGGATCAGCGTGAACGAGCGCCGTGCTCGGGCGCCCGGGGGTCGCGGGCGGCCCCTGCGTGAGAAGGCGAGCTTGCCTGGCGAGCAGGATGCCCTATGTTCGCGCCTGCTCGCGTCCCCGCCGGGGGGTGCGTCGGCGCCGCGCCGCGTGCGCCGTGCGGGGAACGCGCTGCCTGAACCGTGCGATAGCAAGGAGATGAGAAGATGACGATCTCGATGTATCAGGCCTCGGTCCCGGTGCTCGTCAGGATGCTCGGCAACCTCTCGGCGATCCTCACCAAGGCCGCCGCGTACGCCGAGGCGAAGAAGATCGAGCCTCGCGTCCTGCTCGACGCGCGCCTCGCCCCGGACATGCTCTCGTTCACGCGCCAGGTGCAGATCGCCACCGACATGGCCAAGGGCTGTGGGGCGCGGCTGGCGGCCGCCGACCTGCCGAAGTACGAGGACAACGAGGCCAGCTTCCAGGAGCTAGAGGCCCGTATCACCAAGACCGTCGCGTTCCTGAACAGCCTCCGGCCCGAGCAGATCGACGGCTCCGAGGACCGCGATATCACCATCCCGACGCGCGATCAGCCGCTGCAATTCAAGGGCCTGGTTTACCTGCTGCACTTCGTGCTGCCCAACTTCTATTTCCACGTGACGACCGCCTACGCGATCTTGCGCCACAACGGGCTCGAGATCGGCAAGCTAGACTTCCTGGGCGCCCGCTGATCCGAGCGGCGGGCACCCGCTGCGGGTGACCGCCGCTCGTCGTTGTTTCTGGCTGGCGCCCGGCTACCGCACGCGCCTCGGATCATGCTGATGTGCTGGGAGCGGGCCGAGCCGCGTCGTGTCGACGAGGAGCGAGACGACGAGCGAGAAGAAGCGGCGGCGCGTCTCGAAGCTCGGGCTCAGGTCGGGGAGGAGGGCGCCTATCTGCCTTGCGCCGGCGTCGTGGAGGACGCGCTTGGCCATATCGATGGGCTCGATGTGGGCGGGGTAGAGGTCGCCCCCGGAGAGCTTTCGGATGAGGCCCACGTACTCGCCCACGAGCGGCGCGACCTCCGCCCGCGCGAGGGCGAGGGTGTCTGCCGAGACGGCGCTCCCGGTGAAGACGAAGTGAAGGTCTCTGTCGTCGCAACCAGCGACGAGGGTGCAGGGCTCGCGCGAGGGCCAGGGCGGCTCGCCGGAGACGATATCGGTCGTGATCGTGCGCCACTCCTGTCTGCGGAGCGGCGACGCGCTCGACCAGAGGCGCTCTTCGATTCGGATGGCATGGACGGGCATATGGGCTGAGCTCAGTGTAGCGCTCACACCTCACGGTTGTAACGGCTCACCGTCGGCCAGCGAAGAGATCAACAGAACTCCATAATATGCGTATTGTCCGTATTTGGGTCGGTGCACGATCTCCTCCGGGACCCTCGAACGCCCTGGATGGAATTCCGTAGCCATTTCTGCTTCGTCATGCCCAACGACTGGCGTGCGGCCGCTTGCTTCAACAGCTTGTTGGGCGGCGGCGTCACGCCAGGAGGCTCTTGGTGCACGAGTGGAGCGCTTCGGGGAACGACGACATCGTCTGCTTGAGTGAATGACTCCGGGCGATGCACTCGAACGTCTCGTCGTGGAAGGCAAGCAAGTAGTGTCGATACTGCTTCCACCCATCTGGATTGTACTGGCTGTGAACCGAGTTGATCTTCATCAGCTCGGCGAGCCATCGAGACCTCTCCACGACGTGCGCAGCATACCCGACCAACCCGCGGCCGTGCAGGGGATGTCCGTGGAGAACCTCGTCATTCGGCGGACCGAGCTTGTGGGCGAGGCATCGCTCGAATTCGACGATGGCGATCAGGCGCAGGTCGGCGCTGGCGGGATCGACCACGGTCGCATACGATCCATCCCACGTGGGGTCAGGTTCGCGCATGTTGTAGACGACGAGAGTCCTGGAGCCCGAGGAGAAAACATGCGGGAGTGGGGCGCCGACATCCCAAGGATGCTGCCAGGGGATCTCGACGGCGCACTCCTCCCCGGTTGCGCGGGCGAGATCTCGCTCGAGCGAGATGCACTTGTCGTGCGCGGTTTGGTAACGGGCCCATCCCCCGTCTCCGCGTTTTCCGGAGAGCGCAGCGGCTGCAGCCGACAGCTCCTCGCGGGCGGCGTCCAGGCCGCGCCTTATGTCTTCAACCGTCATTTCGTCCGCCCAACGAATAATGGGCTGGTCAACCGAAGCCGCCGGACCAGGTCTGTCGATTCAGGCGCTCTGGGGGACCTCACGCACAGAAGGTCTCACGGATCGGCGCTGCGCCGCAAGTCCCGGGTGTCGTCCAGCACCGCAGGGCAGATCCGTCCAACGCCGGCGGTCGTCGCTGCCTCTCCTGGGTGCCGTGGGCGCGGTGGGCCCGCGGTGGACCGTGCCCACGCGGTGGTGGTAGGAGAAGATATGGCGAAGAGGCGTGCAGCATGGATGTGCGCGGCGTGGACGCTCACAGCCGGTGGATGCACCACGCTCGTGGGGCTGGACGACAGCTACCACCTGGTGGACGGAGCGGGCGGCGAGGCCGGCGCAGGCGCGGGGGGCGAGGCCGGCGCAGGCGCGGGGGGCGAGGCCGGCGCGGGGGCGGGCGGGGGCGAGGTGGTCGTCCCCACCGACGTCGAGCTGATCGACGACATGGAAGACGGCGACAGCGCCATCGAAGAGGCGGGTGGCAGGGTCGGCTACTGGTACAGCTTCAATGATGGGACGGGCACGCAGACTCCCCCGGTCTACACGGAAGAGAATCCCGTCGGGTTCATCCCGGAGGAGCTCGCGGAGCCGCGCGGCGAGAGCACGATGGCGATGCACACGTTCGGATCCGGCTTCACCGAGTGGGGCGCCGGGTTCGGCTTCGCCCTGAACGGCCCCGACGGGGGCCTGCTCGCCTACGACGCGTCGGCGTACAGCGGTATCGTGTTCTGGGCCAGGCTCGGCGACGCGGGCGCGGCGACGGCGATGAAGGTCAACATCACGGACAAGACCTCGGATCCCGCGGGCGGCATCTGCGATGAATCGGGAGAGGATGTGGCCAATCCGTGCTTCGACGACTGGTCGTTCACCGCGCGCCTCGGCACGGCGTGGGCGCCGGTCGTGATCCCCTTCGAGCTGTTCGCGCGCGGCGGCGGGGACGCCGAACCAACCGGCGAGGGCATCGACCTCACGGGGCTCTTCGCGATCGAGTTCGGGTTCACGGAAGTGGAGGATTTCGACGTCTATATCGACGATGTCGGCTTCTACAAATGATCGCCTGAGGCCGGGCCCCTCAGCGGCCGCGGGTGACCTCGATGATGTACGTGATCGACAAGCTGAAGCCGAGCTCCTCGCTCGCGCCCTCGAAGTGCAGGGTGTGCTCGCCCGGCGGCAGCGGATTCAGGAGCAGGTAGATGCCTTCGGTGATCGCCGGCCCGACGGTCATCGCGTCCGCTTCCACGCCGAGGACGTCGAAGACGTTGTCATCCGGCACGGTGTAGCTGAACTCGCCAGATTGGACGCGGTAAATCGAATCCCCTGGCGGATTCAGCCCAGCGATCTCTACACCGTCGATCGTCGCGGACGCGAAGCTGAACTGATCCGTTACCGCCGTCGCACACGCAGGTTTGTCGGTGATGGTGTTGGTCTCGGGATCGTAGAATTCTATACATTGCGGCGGGAGGAAAGCGGGAAGGTTGAAGTCGTCGATCTCGGTGTTCACGATCGGAAAGAACAGCCGGACGCCGGGCGGGATCTGGATGCGACGGACGACCGTGTCCTCCACAGGGGCACAGCTTCCGTCGGGCTGGATGATGCAGAACACCCCCGCGAGAAAGTACACGGGCCTCGTCTGTCCCTCGAGCGCGTGCTCGCCTGTGGCATCGAACAAGGGATTCCTGGTGCCCTCGATGGAGTAAATCCACTGCCACCAACGCGCAGCCAGCTTGCTGTACAGCTCGCCGCGGGCGCCTGGATTCACGACGAGGCCAGGGTTCGGGTTGTTGGGGTGAGAGGACGCCGAGAGCGCTTCCCCGACCTCTCCGAACGCTGCCATCTCGGCGTCGCCTCCGCAGCCTGCAGCAGCGGGGAGCGAGATCATGATGGCTGAGACATAGAAGCCGGCATTCGAAGAGATTGCCATGGGTCCACCTCACTGCTTGTTTCACGCGAACTGGCGTCCTCGTTCCCACGGCCTCACGTCGAGAGCGAGCCCATGACGTGGCGGATGCCCTCGTGCGATCGGCCAGGTCGAACAGCGGCTCTCCACCCCCGGACGCGCAGGTCGAACCTGGAATGCGAGAGCCCTGGAAAGGAGAGTATCATTGACTTCGGTGAAGGCAAACCGTCCGACTGGACGGTTTGTGGCATGCGTGTTGCTGATCTCTTGCTGAGTAGAGCGCGGGCACCACCAGCAATGCTCCAAGGCATCGCGCGCCGTGCCTGCGACGTTCCGCTTCATGCGCGCTGTCGGACGGATGCGTCTTGCACCGGTTCGGTCCGAGGAGCAGCGCTCGGGACCGACCGCTTGTGCTGCTCAGTTCTTCGCCTTTGTCGCAGCCACCCTTGAGCGCGCCGCGATGCAGGTCCCGCGTATGCAGACAGCCCTGGACGTCGAGCACATCACGCGCCGTCGAAACCATGGTCCAACGCTCGCGGCGTGGCTCCGGAGGCGCTCGCCGCGCGCGGCCGAGCCGATCGCCGATCCAAGGGCTCAGCCGCGGCGCTGCGAGCGCTCAGCGAAATGCGTCGAGGTGATCCCGGACCCACGCCGCGAAGGGCCGCGGCGGGCGGCCGAGGACGGCGGCGACGTCATCCGTCGGCGCCGACGCGCGCCCGTCGCGCAGGAACGTGAGGCCCTGGAGGACCGCCGTGACGAACGCTTCCGGGGCGCCGGCCGCCCGCATCTTCGCCGTCGCATGCTCGACGGTGACGTCCTCGGCGGCGATCGGGCGCCCGAGCGCCTCGGCGAGGATCGCGATCTGCTCGTGTGCGTCGAGGCCGGCGGGCCCCGTGAGCGTATACGCCCGCCCGTCGTGATCGTTCGACGTGAGCGCCCGGGCGGCGACGGCCGCGACGTCGCGCGGGTCGACGACCGCGTGCTTGCCTGTGCCGGTCGAGACCTCGATCGGGGCGCCGGCGCGCACGTTCGCGGCCCACGCGAGCACGTTCGAGTGGAACCCCGCCGGCCGGAGCAGCGTGAAGTGGCGCCCCGTCGCGATCACCGCTTCTTCTCCTGCCCGATGCCAGCTGGACGCGATGAGGTCCTCTTGCTCGGCGCCGTAAGCCGAGAGCTTGACGATCTGCTCGACCCGCGAGCGCATCACCGCCGCGGCCATCGCGCGGTCGTGGTCGGCCACCGTCGGCCCGGGCGCCGTGAGCAAGAAGACGCGGTCGACGCCTTCGAGCGAGCGCCCGAGCGACGGCGCATCCGTGAAGTCTCCGCAGGCCACCTCGACGTCGTTTCCCCAGAGCGCACGCGCGCGGGCGGGATCGCGGGTGAGCACCCGAACGTCGGCCCGGGCGGCGAGCAGCTGTGGGATCAGCGCGCGACCGATGGTGCCTGTCGCACCAGCAACAAGGATCATGAACACCTCCGTTTCGAGCGCGAAGCCTGCTGTCTCGGCGAAGCCGTCTCTTGGAGATTCCGGCACGACGTGCGGGCCCACCGGCGCGCAACGGCCGAGGCGGCCGAGGCGGCGCGCGCTACAATGCCTTCGTGCTTGCGCCCTTGCTACCGCCCTCCCGCTCGGACAGCCGCGATCTCTCGCCGCGCGCGCCGCTCCGTTCCTTGTTCTCCGACGTCCACGTGATGAGCGCCGTCCCCTCGCCGCCCGCGGGGTGGACGCGGCTGCCGAGCGGGACCACGTCGCTCGTCGCGTGCTGGACCGGCGGCGAGCCGGTCGTGGCCGCGGTGGGGCCGCTTCAGCGCGCCACGTTCAAGCCCTCGGGCGCGGTGCCTCTCTATGCTCGCCTCTCGTTCCACCCCGGGGGCGCGCGGCCCGTCCTCGGCGTCGCCGCCCACGAGCTCGTCGATCGCGTCGTCCCGCTCGACGACCTCTGGGGCGCACGCGCGCGCGAGCTTCGCCATGCGCTCACTCGCGCCGGCGGGGACCCGGCCACGGCGGTGCGCCTGCTCGAGGACGCCCTCTGCCGCGCGGTCGGCGCGAGGGCCGACGCCTCCGCGCGCCGGGCGCTCCTGCGCCGCGCCGTCGATGCCCTCGACGCCTCCGCGCTGGCACCCGACTCGGACGCCTCCATCCCCGCGCTCGCGCGGCACCTCCGCGTCGCAGAGCGGACGCTGCGCGCGCTCTTCCACGAGGAGATCGGCATATCGCCGAAGCGCTACGCGCGCATCGCGCGCATCCGTCGCGCCGCCGAGCGCCTCGCCACGACGAGCCTCGCGCGGCTCGCCCTCGAGACCGGCTTCTACGACCAGGCCCACCTCACGGCCGAGTTCCGATCGCTGCTCGGGGTGACGCCGCGGGCCTACCTCGCGGGCGCGCGCCCGTCCGCGAGGCCCGAGTGCGGCGGCGCGACGGCGCGCGGGTGACCTCCGCGCCGGCAGACACGCTCCTTTTCCGCAAGCGCGGCGCATCTCGGGGCCGCGCGCCCCGGGATCATTCGAGGAGGTTGTCCCGCACCGGCATCCCCTTGCGGTGCTCTTCCTTGTCCACGTGCGGCGCGCGGGGCTTCACGCCGGCGGCAGGCTTGCCGCTCGGGACCATCATCGCCCCGCCTGCGCCGGCGTCCGCGGGGGCGCCGGCGTCGCGGACCACGATGGCCTCGCCGGTCTCCGCGTCCGCAGGGGCCGTGGCACCCATCCCATCGCCGCCGTCGGAGGCGCCCCCGCTCACGGAGCCGCTGGGCGGGGCGGGCGCGCTCTGGCCGCTGCTCCGGCCGGCCGCGCCCCGCCCGTCAGGGCCGGTCCGCGCGTCGGGGCCGCTCGGTGACGCGCCCGGGTCGCTCGCGCCGCCCTTGCAGGCAAGGAACGCCCCGGCGGCCATGGCGATCGCGATCGACGCGCCCGCCTTGAGCCGCCGCTTCAGCCGCCGCAGCCCGACCTTCTTCGGATCAGCGAACATCCGGCGCCTCCTCGCTCTCCGCCGCGATCCGCGGGCGGCGCCTCAGCTGGATGGTCCTCGTGTCCCCGCAGGCAGCCTGCGCCGGCGGCGCCGCGATGGGCAACGCTGCGGGGGCCGGGGCGGGATACCGGTTCTCGTCGGCGCCCCGGTACACCCCGAAGATCGATAACGCGCTGTGGAAGAGCTCGGCGAGCTCGAGCCGGCGCGGCATCACGTCCGTCATGTGGCAAACGAGGTACCAGGCGCGGAACATCGCATAGAAGAAATCGTTCGGCGGGAGCCTGATGAGCCGCTTCATGAGCGGCAGCAGCGCAGGAATGGCGGCCGTGACCGCGAACACCTTGTGCAGGTTCTCGATCTGCCGCTTTTCCTCGTCGGACGAGAAGCGCAGCACCGACTCGGTGTAATAGCTGTCATCGATGAGGTCGAAGTCCCCGCTGAAATGGCCATGCTCGACCGCATACGCAGCGATGCCTGTCCCCGGATAGGGCGTGCACAAGGTGGCGGCGGCGTAGTCCACGTCGAGCTCGATGTTGAGCTCCAGCGTCGCCAGATCGTCGGCGAGCGTCCCGCCCGGGATGCCGAGGATGTTGTCGGCGAAGACCACGATCCCCGCGCTCTTGAGGAGGCGGATCCCGTGGACGAGCCGGTCCATCCGGATCTGGCGCCGCAAGACGCCGTTCGCGAGCTCGGGGTTCGCGGTCTCTATGCCGACGTTGACGGTGTAACAGCCAGACCAGGCGAGGAGATCCACCATTTCCTCGGTCATCATGTCAGCGCGCAGGTGGCAGTAATAAGGCAGCTTCACCTCACGACGGTAGAGCTCTCCGAACTGCCTCAGCCACTCGGCGTCGTACACGAAGATGCTCTCGCGAAAGCCGACGAACTGGAGCGGGCCTTGCTTCATCACGTGGACGAGCTCGGCCACGACGTTCTCGGGGCTACGGACGCGCACCTTCTTCCAGCTCGAGCCGTAGTGCTCGACCAGCGACGGGTTGAAGCAGTAGCTGCAGGGGAAGGGGCACCCCCGGTTCGTGGTGAACGACTTGAGGGGGCGCCGCCGCAGGCTGTCGTCGTACTCGTAGAGCAGACGCCGCGGAGGGAAGGGGATCGCGTCGAGGTCGCGGCGCAGCCCGCGCGCTGGATTCCTGTAGATTTTCCCCTCCGACTTGACCCAGAGGTCCCGGATACCGCGGTGATCGTCGCCGCGCGCCAGCGCGTCGCACAGCTCGACGGCGGCGTCCTCGCCCTCGCCCTGGCACACCACGTCGAGCCCCGGCGTCTGGATGACCTCCGGGTAATAGGTCGCGTGCGGCCCGCCCATCAGCGACACCGCCTTCGGGTAATGCTGCTTGATGTGGTGATTGAGCCCGAGATAATAGCGATGGAGCCCGGTCGTCGCCCCGAAGGCGATGACGTCCGGCCCGTACCGCCGCACCTCGGCGAGGACATCGTTGCCGCGGGTGCCGATGAACTTGCACTCGTGGCCTGCTTGCTCCAGACAGCCCGCCACGTACAGGGCGCCGAGCGGCTCGGCCCCCTCTATCTCCTTGACGATGAAGAGAACCTTGACCCCCATCGGCCGCACCTCCGCGAGCGCCTGTTGATTCGAACGGCGCCTGGCGTGGCGATGGTGCCACGACCTCATGACGGAAGGAAGGGGCCTGCTCCTCCAGCGCGATTCCGGCGGCTCCACGTGCCCACGTCCCCACGTCCAGCCGTCGAAATCGTTGGTAGTTGAAGTATTTGCTGTCAGCAGTGATGTTTCGTGAGGTGTCGCGCGCCGCTACCGTCGAGGTTCAAAAACGCGACGTCAGTAGATAAAATGGGTGGGTTGGTGGGTCGTTGGGGCACAAAAGTGTTCGTGATCGACCTCTGCCGTGAGCCGGACGGGACAGGTTCTGGTACATCATGTCAAATCGGCGCTGTTGAGTCGCAGCGTCGGGAACCCGTGCAGGTGCCGATCCATGTGGTCGGCGCTCGCACCAACTCGTGCCTTTCGTCGGGCGCGGCGTGGAGAACACGGTGAACCCCGAGCAACACACGCATCGCTGGCCTCTCGAGCTTTTCGGCTCACAACTCAGGTACGCTGCGCCGCTCTTGCTCGCGCTCGTCGCGGCTTGTAACGGCCAGATCGGCGGGTCCGGCCAGTCCACGGGGTCTGGCACGGGCCCCGGCGGGGACGAGCCTGGGATCGTAGAGCCCCCGGAAGACGTGCTGGATTCGGCGTTCTGCCAGACGCCGAGGCCCGGTACGGCGCCGCTCCGCCGCCTCAGCAATTACGAGTACGCCAACACGGTGAAGGATCTCTTCTCCGGCGTCCCGGGCGTGGCCTCCACCGTCGACAAGGTGGTCGCCACATTTCCGAACGAGTCCGAGTCGCTCGGCTTCCGCAACAACGCGAGCTTCTTGAACGTCGGCTCGCTCGTCGCGCAGAAGTTCCTCGACGCCGCGGAGGAGGTCGCCGCTGTCGCGGCCCACGCCTCGGGCCTCGTCTCCTGCGATCCGGAGGAGATCGGTGAGATCGAGTGCGCGCGCGACTTCATCCGCACCTTCGGCGCCAGGGCGTACCGCCGGCCGCTCACGGAAGCCGAGGTCCAGAGTTACGAGGAGCGCTTCACCGCAGGATCGGACGGGTACACCTTCGACGACGGCATCGAGTGGGTCGTCTTCAGCATGCTGCAGTCGCCGAACGTGCTCTATCGCGTCGAGCTCGGCCAGGCGAGCACGGGGGACGTCACCGAGCCCACGCCGTACGAGATGGCCTCGCGGCTCTCGTACCTGGTCTGGCAGTCGCAGCCGGACGAGGAGCTCACGCGGGCGGCGGAGGCGGACGAGCTCGGCACGCCAGAGCAGCTCGAAGCCCAGGTGCGGCGCATGCTGGCCGATCCCAGGGCCGAGCGCTTGCTGGAGTACTTCGACCAGTGGCTCGACACCGACATCCTGGGCAGCATGAACCGCGATCCGGAGGTGTATCCGGACCTCTCGCGCGACCTGCCCGCCTTGCTGCGAGCGGAGACGCGCACGTTCGTGAAGGACCTGTTCGCGAGCCCGAGCGGCTCGCTCGACGACCTCTTCGCCGCCGACTACAGCTTCGTGAACGGCGCGCTCGCGCAGCACTACGGCGTGAGCGGGGTGAGCGGCGACGATTTCATCAAGGTCGACATGCCTGGCCGCTCGGGCGTGCTGACCCAGGGCATGATGCTCACGCGCGACAAGGCGACGCGCACCTCGATCGTCCGCCGCGGCCTCAAGGTGCGCACCGATCTCCTGTGTCAGATCGTGCCCGCGCCGCCCAACGACGTGAAGCTCGATCTCGAGGGCCTGGGAGAGGGGCTCTCGCAGCGCGAGCGCCTCGAGCTCCACCGCACCGAGCCGAGCTGCGCGGGGTGCCACGCGCTGATGGATCCCATCGGCGTGGTGTTCGAGTCGTTCGACGCCGTGGGCCGCCCCCGCACCACGGACGAGGCCGGCAGGCCGATCGACACCTCGAGCGCCATCTCGAGCACGCGCGACGTCAACGGCCCTGTGGCGAACGCCGCCGAGCTGGGCCAGCGCCTCGCGCAGAGCGAGGAGGCGCGCGCCTGCTACGTGCTGCAAAATTTCCGCTTCTTCTACGGTCGCGACAAGACGGACGCCGATCGCTGCTCGATGGCGTCGCTCTCGCTCGCGTTCAAGGACAGCGGTTACAGCCTGTCCGAGCTCCTGGTCGCGCTCACGCAGACCGACGCCTTCCGCTACCGCCCCGTCATCGTCCCGGAGAAACAATGAAACCTCTGAGCCGCCGTACCTTCCTGCGTGGCGCATCCGGAGTTGCGCTCGCGCTCCCGTTCCTCGATGCGATGCGTTCGAGTCGCGCGCGAGCCCAGACGGCGCCGTCCCCGCGCCGTATCATGTTCGTGTTCCAGGCGAACGGCGACGAGACGGAGAGGCGCTTCGACGCCCGCGGTGAGACGACCTTTCAGCTCGGCGAATTCCTCGCCCCGCTCGAGCCGTACCGCGAGGATCTCCTCTTTCTCAACAACCTGCACAAGCGCTTCTACGATCTGCCTGAGTCCGAGCGGGCCGACAACCACCAGCAGGGCGGCAGCTCGCTCGCTCCGTGGAAGTCCGGCACCGGGTCGTTCCCCATCGGCGGCACCGAGAGCACCATCGGTTACGTGGAGGGGCCGAGCGCCGACTACGCGATCGGCGGTCGCGTGCTGGAAGCCAACGAGAGCATCGCCCACCGGCACCTCGTGTACCGCGTCGGGGACAAGTGGAACGACATCTGGAACACGCACTCCCACGCGGGGCCCGCGGGCGAGCAGAACCCGATCCCGCCGGAGACCGACCCGTACGAGGCCTACGCCCGGATCTTCGCCTCCATGCCCGACGACGGGGGCGCGCAGCAAGAGGTGCTGAGGCGCCTGGCGAAGAAGCAGTCGGCCATCGATCTGGTGCGCGAAGAGGGCAACTCCCTCCTCACCAGGGTCGGCGCCGAGGACCGCGCCAAGATCCAGCAGCACCTCGACGCGATGCGCGACGTCGAGCGCGCGCTCCAGGCCGGCAACGGCGCGGCCGCGTGCGTGAAGACCCCGCTGGGCGAGCGGCTCGACCCCTACGCCGACGAGAACCACGCGATCATGGGCGAGCTGTTCTTCAGGATCAGCGCCCTCGCGTTCGCCTGCGATCTGACGCGCGTGGTGCATTTCAACTGGAGCGGCAACACCAGCAACCGCGTCTACTCGAACCTGGGCTTCAGCGATGGACACCACGACATCTCGCACAACAGCGACGACGACTCGTTCGCCAAGGTGCGCAAGATCCACAGGCACCTCTGGGAGCAGAACACGAAGCTCTACGAGATCTTGAAGAACACGAGCGACGGCGACGGCACGCTCTGGGATCATACGCTCGTCGTGCACTGGAACGAGCTCGGGCAGGGCGACAGCCACAGCATCGAGGACAACCTGGTCGTCTTCGCGGGCAAGGCCCACGACCACTTCCGGCGCGGGCGGCTCGTGGATTTCCGCGGCGATCGCTCCTTCGCCGACATGCTCGTGAGCTGCTTCCACTACATGGGCTTCGAGGACGTCAAGAGCTTCGGCGAGGGCGTCTTGAACACCGGGGGCGCCCTGCCGCTCACCTGAGCAGGCGCCGCCTCCCGTCGGCGGCGCGGAACGCAGCGCATGGGGCGCCCCGGCTGCGGGCGCGCTCCGTACGCTTTTCCAGGTGAGCGCTCGCCCCGCGGGTGCTTCACTGGGCGGCATGTCGATCATCCAGCCTTGTTTCGATCGGTCGGTCGTCGTCCGCGGCGCTGACGCTGAGATCGTCGGCTCTCCCGCCGCGCGGATCCAGCTCCTCGCGGACAGCAGCGCGACGGGCGGAGCCCTCTCCACCGTACGCGTGACGCTCGCGAAGGACGCGGACGGCGCGCGGCCCCATCGTCACGACGCCTCGGCCGAGATGTTCTATGTGCTCGACGGCGCCGTGCAGGTCCTCTCGGGGAGCGACATCGTGACGGCCGAGAAGGGCGACCTCCTCGTGGTCCCTCCGCGGGTCGCCCACGCGTTCGCCGCCGCGCGCGGCAAGGGCGCAGAGCTCCTGGTCGTCATCACGCCAGGGGTCGAGCGCTTCGATTACTTTCGCAAGTTGACGCGCATCGCGCACGGCGAGGAGCCGCCCGAGACCCTGCGCGACGTGCAGGAGCTCTACGATACGTACTTCCTGAGCAGCCCCGAATGGGAGACGGCGCGCCGATGAGCGGGCTCTCGGCCGAATCGATGTCTCCCCGGGGGTAGACCGCATCGGGCCGCTGGGGCGCTCGGCGACGCCTGCGTCGGTGGGTATTTCAAGCCAAGGTCCGGGCAGCTGCTGTCTCGGTGTCTTGTGACAGCGATGTTGTGCAGCGCTTGCTCTCGCGAACGCGATGCGTCCCGCGCTTGACGGCGTCGGCGATCGCCTGGATAAGCTGCCGCATGAGATCCGCGGCGCTCGCGCTCCTCGTCGGGGCCGCGCTGGGCAGCTTCGATCGTCCCGCAGGTGCGGCGCCGCGCGCCTCGTCGCTCGCGTGGGTGAGGGAGGCGCGGTGGAGGCGGTGGGCGGGCTCGGGCTCACGCCTGGGCCCGCGAACGTCGGGGTCGGGGTCCGCGCGCACGCGACGCCGCCGCGCGGGCCGGGGTTCGCGCTGGGCGGCGCGCTGTGGAAGAGCTCGGTCGCGGGCGAGGTGCCCGGATCGCCCGCGTTCTCGCTCGCGTACGGGAGGCTGTCCGTGTGCCCCGTCGAGATCGCGCGCGGCGGGACGACGCTCTCGGGCTGCGCCGGCGCGATGGTCGGATCGCTGCGCGTCGAGGGACCGGCGGTGCGGAGCAGGTTCCGGCACGAGCGGCTCGTGTTCGATCTGAGCCTCGACACGCGCGTGCGGCGGCGCTTCGTGGGCCCGCTGTTCGGGGCCGTCGGGCTCGGGATCGCGGTGCCGCTCGCGCGCGATGTGTATTTTTACACGGACGAGGCGGGGGAGCGGCGCGACGTCTTCCGTGCGTCGCCGGTGTCGGCGATCCTCGACCTCGGCCTCGGCCTCGAGCTGCCGTGACCGGGCCGCGTCAGATCATCGACGCAGACGCGGGCTGAGCAGCCCTCCATGTCGCCACCAGCGCATCGACCTACCCCGCGAACGGCCCCGCGCGCCCAGCGCCCCACCCCTGAATCACGTCGTTCGGCTTAACACGACTTAACGGTGGGCGGCCTCGGTCCGCGCTATTCAGCGCCGCGGGGGAAAACCTCGCTCTCAGGAGAATCCTTATGATCGAGAAGAGCACTCTGTCGATGCATACCTGTTCTCTCCATCCGTCACGCGCTGCTCTGCCGCGAATCGGCGCGGCGTTGTTGCTTCTCGGCGCCCTCGGCGCCGCTGCATGCACCGCCGGTGCCGGCGCGGACGAAGAGGAGAGCCTCGGGGTCGCGAGCCAGCGCGGAACTTACGATCTGACGAGCAGCTACACGGGCAACGTCGGAGACACCCGCGGCTGGCTCATCGAGTGGCAGGTACCCGAGCTTCTGAACGCGTCCACGGCCTGGACCGCGGTGGGCCAGTGGTACTACAATCTAGAGTCCGGCATTTACCACAGCCCGGATGGGTGGTTCGTCTACTACTTCGGAGATGACAACGGCGTCACGGGGAATCATTCGAGCTGCAACACCCAGTGGGGCTCGGGGGGCACCTGCGGCGGCTCGCTCGGCGGCCTGCAGCCCGGGCAGCAGGTCGTCTTCAAGTACGAGTGGTGCACGCCCGAGCGCGTCGCGAGCGTCACCGGCGCCCAGCTCTGCCTCTATGTCGACATGAAGGACGGCGCCGGCTGGCAGTTCCTCGCCCAGGACGCGCGCAGCACCGTCGAGATGTACGCGCACGACATCGAGCATTTCGCCGACGTGGGCCCGCAGTACCCCGAGCCGCAGGTCTCCTGCGAGGCGCCCATCAAGATGCTTCGCCAGCAGGTGAAGACGACCTCGGGCGCCTGGCAGAACATGTCGGGCGCGAGCACCTGGTCGTTCCACGACGCCGAGCCCTACGTCTACCAGAACAAGAACCTCGGCGCGTCGCCGTCGACCTGGGAGGCCTGCACGTCGACCGTGCCCGCGAACGACTGCAGCAGCACGCCCGCGTGGTCGTCGGGGCAGGTGTATACGCCCTCCACGCTGGTCACCAACGGCGGCCACCTCTGGTCGGCGACCCAGCAGATCTGGTGGTCGCACCCGGAGTGCCCGCCTAGCAACCCGACCTTCTGGTGCCCGGCCGAGTGGGCCGACCTCGGGCCGTGTAACTGATCGCGGAGCCCGCTCCTCGGAGACGCCAGCGGACGGCGTCTCCCCTCTCTCCTCGATTCAGCCCGCCCGTTCGGAGCGCTGAGCCGACGGCGCACGCCGCGTCGTCTGCCTTCATCGCCGTTGTGCGCTCTGGCGCGCGGCGAACGCCCTGTTAGGATGGCGCGTCGCGGAGGCAGGGACGGGTCAGATGGACGGCTCAGATGGACAGCGTCGCTGACGGTCCGGCCGCCGAGGGGTTCGGCGGCACGGACCGCTTCGAGATCCGCGCCCGCCTCGGGGCGGGCGGCATGGGGGTCGTTTATCACGCTCACGATCGGCTTCGCTGCGCCGATGTGGCGCTCAAGACGCTGCTCCGGATGGAGGCCGCCGACATCCTCCGTCTCAAGAGCGAGTTCCGCGCCATCGCGGACATCGCCCATCCGAACCTGGTGACGCTTTACGAGCTCATCTCCGCGCAGGGGCGCTGGTTCTTCACGATGGAGCTCGTCTCCGGCGTGAATTTCACCAGGTACGTCCGCGGGGGCGAGGCCGCCGCCCCGGGCTCGCCGGCGCATGTCCCGGAGCGGACTTCCCCCGCGGCGGCCACGACCTGTCAGGTGAACCTCCACGGCCACGCGCCCTCGCCCCGCGCCGACGGCGCGGCGCCGACGGCCTCCGGCGGCGAGCCCGCGTCACAGCCCAAGGTCGACGTCGCGCGCCTCTGCCAGGCGCTCGAGCAGCTGGTGCACGCCGTCGAGGCGCTGCACGGCGCGGGCAAGCTGCACCTGGATCTCAAGCCCTCGAACGTGCTCGTGGACCAGAGCGGACGGGTGGTCGTGCTGGACTTCGGCATCGCCCGCGACACCGGCGCTCGCAGGACGGCGCTCGCGACCGCCGAGACAGACGCCCCGATCGCAGGGACGCCCATCTACATGGCGCCGGAGCACATGCGTGGAGAGCTGTCCGCCGCCGCGGACTGGTACGCGGTCGGCGTGATCCTTTACGAGTCGCTCACCGGCCGCGCGCCTTTCAGCGGCAGTCTCTTCGACATCGTCGAGGCAAAGGCGTTCGGCGAGCCGCCGCCTCCTCACCTCATCGCGCCGGACGCACCTCGGGCGCTGAGCGATCTGTGCCTGCAGCTCCTCCAGCGCGACCCGCGCGCGCGGGCCACGGGCGCGGACGCGCTGCGCGTCCTCCGCGAGGCGGCGGTCGCCCTCGCGGCAGCGCCGGGCGCCGCTCCCCGGCCCGGCGCTCCGCCGCCAGGCGGCGAGGCGCCGACGCCGCTCCCTCGCGCGCCGTTCATGGGACGCGGCGAGCCGCTGCGAGCGCTCCAGGAAGCGTTCGACGAGGCGCGCGCTGGCCGCCCGGTGGCGGTCTACGTCCATGGTCGCTCCGGCATGGGCAAGTCGGCGCTGGTCCAGCATTTCCTCGACGATTTGCGCGGCCGCCGCGCCGCGGTGGTCCTGGCGGGCCGGTGTTATGAGCGCGAGTCCGTCCCGTTCAAGGCCTTTGACAGCGTGCTGGACGCCCTCAGCCGCCATCTCAAGCGGCTGCCGCGGTCCGAGGCCGCGGGCCTCCTGCCGCGCGGGATCCACGAGCTCGTGCGCGTGTTCCCCGCCCTGCGCGTCGTCGCGGCCATCGAGGACGTCCCGCGGCGCGCCTTCGAGATCCACGACGCCCAGGAGCTCCGGTTCCGCGCGTTTCGAGCGCTCAAGGAGCTCCTGTCGGCGCTCGCCGACAAGGGGCCGCTCGTCGTGTCCATCGACGATCTGCAGTGGGGCGACCGCGACAGCGCGCTGCTCCTCGCCGACCTCCTCGGCCCGCCCGATCCGCCCTCGATGCTCATGCTCGGCGTGTATCGGTCCGAGGACGAGGCATCGAGTCCATTCCTGCGGGAGCTCTTCGGCGCTCCGGCGCCCAGGTGGACGGGGGCCACCGAGCACCGGAAGCTCTGCCTCGGCCCGCTCGTTCTTGAAGAAGCGGAGTCGCTGGCTCGCTCGCTCCTGGGCGGCCACGGCCCCTCGCACAAGGCGTCGGAGATCGCCCGCGAGTCCGAGGGCAGCCCCTTCTTCCTGGCGGAGCTCGCGCTCCACCTGGGCCGCGCAGCGCCGGTTCACCCGGGCCACGAGGACGCCTGTTCCCCGGCGCCGCCTGTGTCGCTGGAGGCGCTGCTCCTGGCGAGGTTCGCGGATCTGCCGGCGGACGCCCGGCGGCTCCTCGAGGTGATCGCCGTCGCGGGGCTCCCCATCGAGCAGCGCGTCGCGCTCAGGGCCGCCGGGTTGCAGGGGGACGCAGCGTCGGCGCTGCACGCCTTGCGGACATGGCACCTGGTCCGCACCGGCGGGCTCGAGGAGGCCGATCCTGTCGAGGCGTACCACGATCGGGTGCGCGAGGCGGCGTCCGGCCAGATCGAGCCGTCGCGGCTCAAGGACCATCACCGCCGCCTCGGCGAGGAGCTCGCGGCCCTGGGGCGCGCTGATCCCGAGCAGATCGCGCGTCACTTCCATGGCGCAGGCGATCTCGACAGGGCGGGCGTGTACGCCGCGGAGGCGGCGGACAGGGCCGCCGCTGCGCTCGCCTTCGAGAACGCGGCGCGGCTCTACCAGCTCGCGCTCGACTGCGCGCCGGCGGGCAGCGGCCGCCGGCACGGGCTCCTCGTGCAGCTCGGCCATGCGCTCGCGAACGCGGGCCGCGGCGCCGACGCCGCCCGCGCCTACCTCGGCGCGGCGGACGCCGCGCGAGGCGCCGCGGCGCCCTCTGTCGTCCTCGACTGCAAGCGCCTCGCGGCCGAGCAGCTCCTGACGAGCGGTCACACGGAAGAGGGCGTCGCGGTGCTCCGGGAGGTGCTCTCCGAGACGGGCCTGCGTTACCCCGAGACGAAGCGCCGCGCCCTCGCCGCGGCGCTCGTTCACCGGACGCGGCTCGCCCTGCGCGGCTTCGGGTTCAAGGAGCGCGACGCGAGCCAGATCGATCCCGCCGAGCTGCGCCGCGTCGACGTCTGCTTCTCTGCGTTTCTCGGGCTCTGCGCGGTCGATCCGGTGCGCGCGGTGGGCTTTCACGCGCAGCACATCCTCCTCGCGCTGGCCGCGAGGGAGCCGGGGCGGGTCGCGCTCGGGCTCGCGTTCATGGCGCTGTTCGCGTCGATCATCGGCAAGCCGGCGGGCAGCTCCGTCGAGCGCGCCATCGCCGCGGTGACGCCGCTCCTCCAGCGCTCCGGCGACGCGCGCGTCGAGGGCGTCCTCCGGATCCAGCGGGCGATCGCCGCGCACGAGACGTCGTTTCGAGAGACGGTGATGCACGCAGAGGAGGCAGAGCGCATCTTCCGCGAGCGGTGCACCGGGGTGGCCTGGGAGATCGGCACGGCGCAGACCATCTGCATGATCGGGCTCGGTAAGCTCGGTGATCTGAGGCGGCTCGCCCAGCGCCTCTCCACGTGGATCAAGGAAGCGGAGGCGCGCGGCGACAGGTATGCCGTCACGTCGCTGCGCACGGTCACGGGGGGCCACAGCCTTGTCGCGCTCGCCGCGGACGATCCGGCGCGGGCGCGCGCGGATCTCGCGGAGGCCCTCGCGGCATGGCGGCAGCAGGGGTTCCAGCTTCAGCACTTCTTCGGGCTCTTTGCGGACGTGCTCATCGATCTGTACTGCGAGGACCCAGGCGCCGCGTGGCGCCGGCTGACGGCCGCGTGGCCGGCGGTCGAGGACTCGACGTACCTGCGCATGAGCCCGATGCGGATCGGCGCGATCGAGCTGCGCGGGCGGGCGGCGCTCGACGCGGTCGCGAGCGCGGCGGATCCGGCCCCGCTGCTGCGCATCGCCGAGCGCGTGGCCGGCGTGCTCCTGCGGGAGCGGGTGGGCTGGGCGAGCGCCCAGGCGTGGCTCACGCTGGCCGCCGTCGCCTGGACGCGCGGCGACGCGGCGCTCGCGCGCACGCACCTGGAGGCGGCGATCGCCGGGTTCGACGCGAGCGAGGTCGCGCTGAGCGCCGCGGCGGCGCGCAGGCGGCTAGGGGAGGTGCTAGGCGGCGACGAGGGCCGCGCGCTCGTCCGGACGGCCGACGACGCGATGGTCCGCCTCGGCGCCAGCCGTCCGGATCGGATGACGGCCCTGTTCGCTCCCGGCTTCGGCGGTCGCTGACGCCGGGAGGAGGGGTGCCCGAGCCGGCACGACGGCCCCGCGGTGAGCTCGATGAGCTCGTCGCTCAGCCGGCAGCTCGAGGCGGCGCATGGTGTTGTCGGCCGGGAGGCGGCGCGCGCCGGGTTGCCTGCGTCAGGGCGTCAGGGCGAAGCAGTAGATCCCGCCGTAGCCGCCGCCGCCGCCGACGGTGTTCGAGCCCGGCGCCGGGCCTCCCGAGTCCACGATATTGACCCCCGGCGCGCACCCCGGTGCATTGTGGGACGTTATCCAGTGGGACCCGCCCCCGCCCCCGCCCGGGCCGCCGCCGCCGCCCCTTGGCCACGAGTGTCCGAGCTGCGGTCCCCCCTCGGCCCTGTCTCCCGTCTTGGCCGTCCAGTCCTTGCACGTCGCCGTGGCGCCCTGGAGCTGCCCCTGGGTGTTGGAGCCCGTCAGGGTGTCGTGGTTGTCGACCTCGGGTTGGCCCGGGTCGGGCTGATGGTTGGGGACGCCGTCCTCGTTGGGCAGATCGTTCATGATCGCCTCGTCGGCCCCGCTGGGGCGCGTGTTGAGCAGCTCCTCCTTCTCGTTCGCGACCAGCCGGCCGAGCCGGTCGTACCAGGGCCCCTCGCCGATCCGGTCGATCGCGTTGACCTGCTTCCCGTCCTCGCCTGCCGTGGCGCTCAGGAACGCGCGCCACATCTTGCTTCCTGCGCCCGGGAGGCTCTTCTCGGCGATCGTCGCGCAGATCTTGTCCGCGCCGCGGAGACCGGCGCCCGGCCCTGTCTCACCGAAGCGGAGGTCGCCCCCGAAGCCGTCCTGGGAGCCCGACAGCTCCCGCATGGCGGCGAGGCTGGTCACGAAAAAGCTGAATTTCTCGGTCGTCCCGCCGCTCGAGGTGGACGAGGTGGTGTCGCCGCTCGAGGTGGATGAGGTGGTGTCGCCGCTCGAAGTGGATGAGGTGGTGTCGCCGCCAGAGGTGGATGAGGTGGTGTCGCCGCCGGAGGTGGATGAGGTGGTGCCGCCGCCGGAGGTGGATGAGGTGGTGCTGCCGCCGGAGGTGGATGAGGTGGTGCCGCCGGAGGTGGACGAGGCGCTGGTCGAGGCGTCCGCTTCCGAGTCTGAACCGGAGCAGCCGACCACGTGCGAGAAGAGCGCGAGGGTCAGAGGCAGCAGCAAGTGGCGATAAGTGCGTGTCATGGTCTCCGTTTCCTTTCTCGTGTTAAGCAGGAGCGTTGCTGCCAGCCGCACCCCCGAGGTCGAGCAGGCGAGAGACAGGGGGCCCACAACCCAGCCGAGGGTGCTGGTGCCCCATCCGCCTGGCGAGGGGAATTTCTCAATTCGGCAAATTTTTTGCAACACCCAGATGGCTATGTGGCGGCGCCGCGGGACCGAGAGTCAATCTTTTTTCGCGGGCTGTTGGGTGTGATGTTCCGCCCGGAATGACGCGCTCCGTTGCGCGTCACATCTTCTCCGCCACGCGCTCGCTCGCCGCCGGTCGCACGGCGACATGGAGCTCCGAACGGACCGCGCGTGGCGCGTGCTCCCGCCCTCCAGAGCCGTTTTCCGTCATCCACCGCGGCCGTGCCGGTTCGCGCCCTCTGGTAAATTTGGAGCCGAGACCGATCCCTGGTCTCCCTTTTGGCTTACGGAGGTTCCATGTCCTCTTGTTCCCGCGCGCTCCCGCCCACGCTCGCCGCCCTCGGTGTCGCCGCCCTCGTCTCGCTGCCCGGCCAGGCGCGCGCCGACGAGCCTTTTGCCATGTCGGTCGGGGTCTCCCTGTCGGTCTCCTTCGGCCAGAAGCTCGTCGCCTTCGGGCTGGGCGCCGACCTCCGCGCGACGTTCCTCATGGAGGGCAGCGTGCCCGGAGCGTTCGACTCGGGGCACATGGGATTCGGTCCGTTCGCGCAGGCGACATGGCTCAACTTCTCTGCCGGCCGCTTCGCGATCGGCACCCACGGCGGCGGGGATCTGTCGCGCGACGCCAGCATCGACGGCGAGCTCGGCTGGATGTACCGCACCCCCTACCGCGACCTGCTCCCGGGGCAGCACGGTCTCCACGTCGGTGTGATGGCCAGCCTGCTCGACCCGGCGGTCGTCGATTTCTCGGCGGGCGCGGCCATTCCACTGTCGGGCGAGCCGTTCGCCCCCGAGGGGATGTTGGGCGTGGGCGTCCACGCCGCTCCGATCTTCGGAGAGCGGTCCACTGCCATCGACGGCCGGCCGCTGCGCACGGCCGATGGGGTGGTGCTCCCGCCGGCGCTCGGGCTGGGCCCCGCTGTGTCGCGCCCGGCGCGGCTCGATCGCGCGACCCGGGCGGCGCTCGCGGCTGCGTGGCTGGACAGCGCGCGGGCCGAGTGCGGCTCGATCCCGGCGTTCCTCGCCCTCGCGCGGGATCTCACGGCTGTGGGCGCGCCCGCGTCGCTCGTGGCGCGGGCGCTCGGCGCGCTCGGCGACGAGGTGCGCCACACGGCGCGGTGCAGCGAGATCGCGAGCGCGCTCGCGGGGTGGCGCCTCAGGCCCGCGCTTCTCCCGCCTCCGGCGGCGCGCGACGCGGACCGGCAGGCGGCGCTCGTGCGGATGGCGCTCGAGGCGTGGCACGACGGCTGTCTCGGCGAGGGCGCGGCGGCGGCCCGGGCGCGCCGGTCGCTCGCGGGGGCGAGGGACGCGGGCGTGCGCGTGGCGCTCGGCGAGATCGCGCGCGACGAGGCGCTGCACGCCGAGCTCGGGTGGCGCGTGCTCGCCTACTGCCTGGCCGAGGGCGGGCGCGAGGTGCGCGAGGCGGTCGGCGACGCGATGACGGGGCCAGCGCCGGCGCCGCCCGCGGACGACGCCGAGGTCGAGGGCGAGCGGAAGGAGGTGCAGGCCTTCGGCCGGCTCCGGCGCGCGGAGGCCGACGCCGCCTGGGACGAGACGTGGGCGGCGGCGCGGCGCGACGGGGAACGGATGCTCGTCGCCGCGTGAGCGGCCGCGGCGAGCGCGCCTGGCCGCGAGCGCGTCTCCGGGAGAAACGCGTCGAACGGAATTTTCCGCTTGCGCTGCTTGCGCACGCTTTCGTCTACTGGGACGATGCGCACGTGGACTCATCTCTCTTCCGTGCTGGTGATAGCGATCCTTGCGGCCCTGCCGGGATGTGGAGATGACGGAGAGACGTTCGAGGGCGTGGTCCTCGGCCTGACCGATCGGTACGTCACCGAGGGCGGCGAGATCACCGTGAGCCGGGACATGTCGGAGTACGAGTCCGTCGAGGCCCAGGTGATCGCCGCGGACGGCGCGGTGCAGGCCTTCCCGGGCGCGCTGTCGGCCGACGGCTCGCGCTGGGAGATCCCGGCGGTGCCCGAGGGCGAGTACTGGATCGTGACGACCACCGCGCCGGACGAGCGCGCGACGAACGCGCCGAAGAGCCGCGTGATGCTGCAGGCGACGGCCCGCACCGTCGATTTCGGTCGCGCGTACTCCGGGCGCCCCGACAACAGCAATGCGACGCAGGATACCGAGGCTGCGCTCACCGCGGACGGGCTCAGGCCCTGGCACCAGCTCAGCTTCGACGCGGAGGGCGCGGTGGTCCAGCCGCTCCAGGACAGGCTCGAGCTCTACAGCTTCAATGTCGACGCGATCGCCTCGCTCGTCCCGGAGGAGGGGACGAAAGGCGCGCCCGCCGACGGGGACACGGCCTGCTCGGGCTGGGCGTTCAACTGGCGGGCGAAGGTCTTCCCGGCGTCGCACGACGGCGGGCGGCCGCTGGTCGATGGTTCCCGGGGCGATGTGCTGCACGTCACCCAGCTCGTCCAGCACCAGGCGGGCTCGCCACCGGAGCAGGCGGACCCGCACGATCCCTGGTCCTCGTTCACCTACGAGGCGGCGGAAGCGTCGTTCTCGACGCGGGAGGTGAACATGCAAGACGGGGAGGCGATCGCCTTGGGCGGCTCGTTCGCGCCGCTCGAGCTGTCGAGCTTCGCGGCCGATATCAGGAGTTCGCGGTTCATCGCGCAGGTGACGGCGAACGCGCCGGCCGTCCTCTCGAGCACGGTCACCTCGATGGCGATGTACCAGGAGCCCGGCACCGGCGTGCCCCTCTATGGAAGCACACCCACGTTGCTCCAGGCGCAGGTCACGAGCGGCCAGGAGCCGGTCGACCCGACCTGCTTCTCGACGGACGACACGTGCGACGCTGAGCTCTGCCCGGATGGGTGCAACGCTGCCTTGACGACGTTCCACCCCGGCGACCACGCGGCGACGTACCGGTACGGCAACCCGTACGCCGAGAGAGGCATGGAGCTGCTCGACGTGAGGGTGGCGTTCCGCACGCGGGTGATGCATCCCGTCGATGAGGTCCAGGAGAGCCTGCGCGGCTTCGTTTCGGTCGTCAGGAGCGCCGAGGACGCGAACGGCGCGGCGGTGGAGCCGCTGCTCGGCTTGCCGCGGGACCCGCGGATCGACGGCGTGAGCCTGCCAGTCGACACGGTGACCGAGGGCGCCGGCGCGACACCGACCATCACCTTCGAGCCGCCGGACCTGGGCGAGCCGGACGGCTATCGGGTCGTCGTCTTCCTTTACGATGACGTCAAGGACGCGGACGGCGCGGTGCTGAGCCAGCGCACCAGCGTGCTCAGCGTCGACACCACGGCGACCACGGTCAAGGTGCCGGAGGGCGTGCTCGAGAGCGGGCGGTACTACAGCGTGCAGATCACCGCGTACCTGGGCACGCATACGCGACAGGCGCCCTTCAAGTACCGAGGAGCGACGCTGGCCCAGGCACAGACGTACACGGGCATGTTCACGCCCTGAGGGCGGGAGCTCGCTGGCGCGCACCAGGCCGGGGCGCCGGCGGTTGGGCCCGGGTTGGGGCCACACCCTCCCGACGCCCGGCGGGCTGGCGCAGCAGCCAGTCATCCCCTGCGGGTACGGCCCGCGCCGGGAAGGGCGCGGGTCGTCCGGTGGGGGCGAAACTTGCATCCCGCATGGCCCCGATGGAGCGGAATCGACATCACGCGAACACGAGCGAGCTGAACAACCTGGTCCGGCGCAACATAGAGACCCTGATCGCCGTACAAGAGAAGATGGAACGTGGGAAGACCCATCAAGAGACGGTGGCGGACGCGATCACCCGCTTCGCGGGGAGCATGACTTTCGTCTATATCCATGCTCTCCTGTTCGGGGGCTGGATCCTGTTGAACTTGGGCGTCGTCCCCGGGATCCAGCCCTTCGACCCATTCCCTTTCGTGATGCTGGCGATGATCGCATCGGTCGAGGCGATCTTCCTGTCGACCTTCGTGCTCATCAGCCAGAACCGGATGCAGGCGCTCGCGGACAAACGGGCAGATCTGGATCTCCACATCAACCTCCTCGCCGAGCACGAGGTCACGCGCTTGATCGGCCTCGTGGACGACATCGCTCGGCATCTCGGTGTCACCAGCGGACAGGACGCAACCCTGGACGAATTGAAGAGGGATGTCCGGCCCGAAGAGGTCATCGAGGAGATCGAGCGGGCGGCGCGCGATAGGCCCGGCACGTGAGGCCGCGTGAGCGCGCGAGGCCTGGATGAGCCCGGTGCGCAGCGCGGCGAGCCGAGCATGTCGAAGTTCAGCTCACCTCGATCGAATCCTTCTCGGGCAGCGCCGGGGGAGGGAAGTCCGAATGCCTCGGAGACGTCAAGCCCCGACGGCGGCACCTGCGGGCTCGGCGCAGCTCAGCGCTTGCCCTTGGCGCCGCCTGCCTTTGCCGCGCCGCCGCTGCTCCCATGCGCGTTCGCCTTGCCGCCGCCGCCATGGTCCTTGTTGTGGACCATGACCTTGGTGCCGCCTCCGCCATGGTCCTTGTCATGGATCATGACCTTGGTGCCGCCGCCGCCATGGCCCTTGTCATGGATCATGACCTTGACCTTGTCACCGCCGCCATGGTCCTTGTCGTGGATCATGACCTTGACCTTGTCGCCGCCGCCATGGTCCTTGTCGTGGATCATGACCTTGACCTTGTCGCCGCCGCGATCATGGCCGTGAACCTTCACATCCACGTCGGCATGCGCGCCCGCGTGCACGTCGACGTCGGGCCCATCGACGAAGCTCTTCACGAGGATGTTGACCCGCGGCGCCCGCGCGGCCGTCGCGATCACGCGCACGCCCGGCCGGTAGCCCCAGAGCGCCACGCGCGTCGTGCCGCGGAATCCGAGCGCGACCGTCAGTCGGAGCGGGTTGACCACCGCCGCGAGCTTGCCCACGAAGTAGAATCCGGCAGAAGCCGGCGCGAGGACGAGCACCTCGGGCCGCTCGGCCACGAGACCCAGCTTGAGCGTTCGCCCCTCGATGGCGACCGGCTTGAGGTGAGCATCGAGCACATAGACGCGCACCTCTCCCGTGGCCTCGTTGGCGACCATCTCGAGCCGGTCGTCGCCGACCACCTGGACGGAGCCGCCGTGGGGGCCCACCGTGACCTCGGACACCTTGCTCTCCGCGCTCACCCTGGCGCTCGCCACGAGCTCCGCCGTGCCGCCCGCGGGCACGTGCAGCACGCCGCTCCACGGCTTGCCCGAGATCGTGAGCGTGTAGCTGATCTCCGTCAGGTCCGCCTCGAGCTTCGGCCCCGCCGCGACAAGGAGCCCCGTCCTCGCGTCGATCGCGAGCGGGATCGTCCGCGCCTCTCCGGACGGCAGCTTCCAGACGAGCGTGCCGCCGACGTCCTCCTTGATGCGCACACCGGAGCTGGCGGTGATCGCGGCCTTCACCTGGCCGTCGCCGTCGATGCGCCAGGCGACATTCCCCTCGTCGTGCTCCTCGACCAGCGCCGCGGCGCCGAGCTCTTCGCTCAGGGCCATCTCCGCGCTGGCCGTCGCCGTGGCCTCGCCGCAGGCGGGCAGGAGCGCGAGCGTGAGAGACACCAGCGCGATACGAGTCCTACGGATCATCGGTTCCTCCGTTGCCATCCTGTGCCTCGCCGGCCAGCGCCGGCTCGGTCGTGGCATCCTCTCGACTTCCTGCAGCAGTGCGCCCGACGGGGCGCCGCGGCTCATCAATCTCGTGGTGGTCACGTGTAGGGCACACCTCCACTCCTTCGCATCAGGGATGTTCTTACCGCTGGAGCCCCTGGCGAGCCGGGCGGCGCGCGTGGCGAGGAACCGCGAGCGGCGGGCGCGGGCGGTCCGGCAGCGCCAGGAGAGCGCCGGCGGCGGAGAGCCGTAGCGCTGTGACGTCCGAGGTCGTCCCTCGTCGCGCGGGGGTCGTGCCGAGTGGCCCGGGCCCACGCTGAGCCCGGAAGCAGGGGCGAGCTGGATGGCGTGCCGCGGCTCAGCACGCGAGCGCGCTGGCTGGGTGAAATTATGAATGTTCACAGCAGCGCGCACCTCGCTAGCCGGGCGGCAGGCTGGTCGATCGAAGTTGACACCGGACATGTGAACGCTCACACTATCGGCCGGTCGTCATGCTTTTGCTTCGCTCCGGATGGGCCGTCATGCGCATCCAGGAGACGGTCATGAAGTAGCGATCGGTCATGTTGCTCGCGGCTGGGATCGCGGTCCTGGCCAGTGGTGACCGTGGCTGCAGCAACGATCTTAGCGGCGGTGGGACTCCGGTGTAGCCGGCAGCGGCGGGAACCCCGGAAGCGACCCGACGTATCCCGCCCAGCAGCAGGCTCTCCGGGGGGATGCACCATGAACATTCTGGTTGTGTTGTACGGCAACGCCAGCTGCTCGATGCCTTGAGCGCGCGGCGAGCGACCCCGACCTACGCAAGGGCAGCGCTGAGCAGTGAGAAGATTCCAGTTTTACTTACTTAATATGACGAGGAGGACAAGATGAAATTCGGAACCAAGCAGAGCTTGCTTGCGGCGGCGACGGGCGTCCTCGCCGTGTCGTGCGTCATCGGCCCCGAGGGGGCGTACGACGCCGAGATCGAGGAGGCAGGCTCGCTCGAGGGCGCCATCACGATCGATACGAGCGCGGTCTACACGATCGTCGGCGTCCAGAGTGGAAAATGCGTGCAGGTGGCTGGAGGCAGCACCGCTGATGCAGCGGCCATGCAGATCGCCAGCTGCAACGGCTCGACGCGGCAACAGTTCCGCATGGAATCGGCGGGCGGCGGCTACTATCGCATCCGCAACGTCAACAGCAACCGTTGCATGGACGTCGCGGGCGCGTCCACCAGCGACGGCGCCGCCGTCCAGCAATACTCCTGCTGGACCGGGACAAACCAGCAGTGGTCGTTCACGGACGTCGCCAGCGGCGTCGTGCGCCTCACCGCGCGCCACAGCGGCAAGTCCCTGGACGTCTACGGCCGCGGCACCGCGGACGGCACCGCCGTGATTCAATGGGCGTCGAACGGCGGCACCAATCAGCAATTCCGACTCACGCCCGTGGGCTCGGGAACCGGCGGCACCGGCGGCTCTGGCGGCACCGGCGGCACCGGCGGCACCGGCGGCACCGGCGGCACCGGCGGCACTGGCGGCTCCGGCGGCGGCGGCTCCGCCGGCACGCGCAGCGCCGGCTGCGGCATTCCCACCTCCCTCACCAGCGGTAACCGCACCATCAACGTCAACGGCACCACGCGCCAGTACGTGCTCGACATTCCGGCGAACTACGACCCGAACAGGGCGTATCGGCTGGTGTTCGGCTGGCACTGGCGTGGCGGATCGGCCAACGACGTCGTGAACAACGGGTACTATGGGCTCAAGGCGCTGGCGAACAACAGCGCCATCTTCGTCTCGCCGAACGGCATCGACAACGGCTGGGCCAACACGGGCGGGCGCGACATCGCCTTCGCCCGCGCCATGGTCGACTCCCTCAAAGCCAACCTGTGCGTCGACACGGGCCGCGTCTTCTCGACCGGGTGGAGCTTCGGGGGGATGATGTCGAACGCGCTCGGCTGTGATATGCCCGACGTCTTCCGAGCCATCGCGCCCATGTCCGGCGCCCTCTACAGCGGCTGCAACCAGTCCAACACCCAGCCCGTCGCCGTCTGGATGTCGCACGGCCTGTCCGACAGCGTCGTCCCCATCTCGGCCGGAAGGGCGGCGCTCGACGTCTTCGTGCGCAAGAACGGCTGCAGCACCGAGACGAGCCCCGTAGGCTCCAACTCGTGCGTCGCCTATCAAGGGTGCCGGGAGGGATACCCGGTGCACCGCTGCGAGTTTGCCGGTGACCACCAGACGCCGAGCTTCGCGAGCTCGGCCATCTGGAGCTTCTTCACGCAGTTCTGACCTCGCGCCCCGCCGACGCGGCGGCTCGGGATCTCCGATCGGACCGGGCACAAGCGGCTGGATCCTCTTCCAGCGTTGCCCAACGCGGCCCCAACGAAGAGGCGTTTGCGGGGCTGCGCCCGATCAGCAGCGGCGGCGAGGTCCCGGCGCAGTCCCGCAAACCCCGCCGGGTCACCGCCCCGGCGCCGCCGGCCTCAGGGGCGAGGTGCGGGTTGGGACCCCGAGCTGGAGGTGGTGAGCGCCGTCTCCCCGTCGGGGGCGGCGCCGCCGCCCGTGAACGGCGCCGTGCAGAACAGCGCCTCGACATTCGCCTTCTGGCAGTGGCCATAGGCGCTGGGGGTGCGGTCGCAGCTGAGGGACCGGCACTCCGCAACGTCGAAGCAGATGGCGCCTTCGGACTTGCTGCCGGGGGCGACGTCGTTCAGGCCGTCGTGACAGACGCCCTGGTCGCAGTAACCGCTGTAGTTGTCGACGCTGACCAGACCGTCGAACGTGTCGGTGTTCTCGCTGGAGCAGTCCTGGTGGCTGCGGCAGGCGGTGCAGGTGGCGGCCAGGCTGGCCTGGGAGGTGATCTTCATGAGGCCGCTGGCGCAGTCGCCAGGGTCCAGGGCCTGCTCGCCGTTCTTGTGGAGGGGCTGGCAGGTGTGCTCCTCGGGATAGTCCCCGCCGGAGAAGTAGGCGCGCAGGGCGGCCGTGGTCGGTATGCAGCGGAGCCCGGGCGCGCACAGGTCAGAGTTGCTGTCGCAGGGGCTCCCCTCGGCTGGCAAGGGCGGAGCGGGGCGGCAACGGCGGCCGTCCGTCTCGCTGGTGCAGGCCAGCCCGGCGGCGCAGAGCAGGTCGGGGCAGAGCTCACCCTCGGCGGGCAGCACCAGGCACGTCCCGGCGGTCGACCCGGAGCTGGCCGGTTGGCAGAGGGTCCCCTTGCAGGGGTTCCCGCCCAGCGCGGCGGCGCCGGCCAGGTCGCAGGCGCTGCCCGGTTCCAGGGCCGGCTTCAGCAGGGCGGTGATGTCCAGGCCGCCGTCGGGCTCGCGGCAGCCGTCGCCGGACCGGCGCAGGCGGGCGATGAGGTCGCCGCCGGCCTGTTCGTCGTAGATGTACTGGGGGTTGCCGAGGGCGGGCAGCATCGTCGCCTCGCACAGGGCGGTCTCGCCGGCGGCGCAGGCGGCGTCGTCGGCGTACTTGCCGGTCGTCTGGGTGCAGCAGCGCTGCACCCCGGCGCAGCGGGCGGCGGACCATTCGGCGCAGAACGCGGTCAGGGGCACGGGATCGGCGGGCGCCGGCGAGTTGCCGCCCGAGTCGCCGCCCGACGAGCAACCGGTCAGGGTCAGGGCAGCGGCGGCGAGGGCCAGGGCGGTGCGTCGCAGCGACGGGGCGGTAGAGCGGAAGCAAGTCGATGTCATGGGCGCGGCTTCTATCATGGCGGGTAGCGGAGTCGACGGGCGGTGGAAGCCCGAGCAGCCGGCCGATCGCCTCGTGGACGACACGAGCCGCGACGTGATCCCCGAGGGCGACGGCGCGGCTGAGGGCGCTGGCCAGCGAGGCGACCACGGCGGCGTCAGGCGACGGGTCGGCCGGCGCGAGCTCTCCGATCCCGAGGCTCGCCGGTGGGGCCCGCGCTGGGGCCATGCCTTCCGAGGTGGGCCGATCCGTCGTCAGGTCCCCCCGAAACCGCCGGGGATCCGACGGCTCGCGCCGGTTCGCCACCGCAAATTCGTCCTTGGGCTTCTTCCTTCCCTGGCCCGAGGCGAGGGCAATAACCCCTCCGGAGCCCCCCACCTGACCGGCATGGATTCCCGATTCTGTCTTGACGGCGAGGATTGCCGCCGGTACGTTGGTCTGACCAACGGACAACATGACCAATTCCCCCCGCTTCCGGACGGTGTCCCGTTCGGCGATCTACGTCGATGTCGCCGACCAGATCCGCGACGCGATCCTCAATCGCTCGCTTTCGTCAGGTGAGCGCCTGCCGCCCGAGCGCGAGCTCGCTCAGCAGTTCGGGGTCAGCCGCGCGACGATCCGCGAGGCGCTCCGCCACCTCCAGGCGCAGGGGCTGCTCGCGTCGCGCGGCCGGACCTCGCCGATGCAGGCCGCGAGCCCTGACGCGGCGGTCGACCGCTTCTGCGAGGCGCTCACCCACGTGGTCCAGCTCCGGAATGTGTCGCTCCCGGACCTCATCGAGCTGCGCGTCGCGATCGAGACCGCCGCGATGACCCGCTCGGCGGCCGCGCCTGTCGCCGCTCACCTCGACGAGGCGCGCGCCGCGCTCGAGGCGATGGAGCGGGAGCAGATCTCCCCCACCGAGTTCCACGACGTCGATATCGCATTCCACGTCGCGCTGGTCGCGGCCTCTGGCAACCAGGCGCTCGCCCTCGTGATGGTCGCGGTCAAGGACAGCATCCGGCTCCACCTCGAAGAGGCGCTGAGGCCGCGCTCGTTCGCGGCGATCCGCCCGCGGGTGGTCGAGGAGCACCGGGCGCTCCTGCGCGCGATCGAGCGCGGTAACGCGAAGTCGGCGGCGACGCTCCTCAGGGCGCACCTCTCGGAGTTCTACGGCACATGACCCCGCTCGACGAACTTGCGCTTGTCCTGGGCGACGGCCTGGTGACGGACCGGGACATCCTGGAGGGCTATCGCCGCGATCAGGCCCTCTGGGCGCCTGGCGGCTGGCCCGTCGCGGTGGCGCGGCCTGCCTCGACCTCCCAGGTGCAGGCGCTGGCGCAGTGGGCGACCCGGCACCGCACCGCGCTGGTGCCGCGCGGCGCCGGGACCGGGGTGGCCGGCGGGGCGACCGCCAGCGACGGCTGCGTGGTGGTGAGCTTCGAGCGCATGAACCGGATCCTCGCGATCGATGAGGCGGCGATGCTCGCCGTCGTCCAGCCGGGGGCGCTCAACGGCGAGCTCAAGGCCGCCGCGCACGAACGGGGGCTGTGGTATCCGCCCGACCCGTCGAGCTACGCCGTCTCGACCCTCGGCGGCAACGTCGCCACCAACGCCGGCGGCCTGTGCTGCGTGAAATACGGTGTCACGTCCGATTACGTGCTCGGCCTCGAGGCGGTCCTCGCCGACGGGACGGTGCTCCGCACGGGCGGCCGGAGCCGCAAGGACGTCGCAGGCTACGATCTGACGCGGCTCCTGGTCGGCTCCGAGGGCACCCTCGCGCTGATCACCGAGATCACGCTGCGTCTGCGGCGGCGGCCCCCGCCGGCGACCACGCTCGTCGCGACGTTCACCTCGCTCGAGGCCTCGGGCCGGGCGGTCGCGGCGATCGTCCGCTCGGTCGATGCGTCGATGCTCGAGATCATGGACCGCACGGCCCTCCGCGCCGTCGAGCGCTTCCGCCCGCTCGGCCTCGACACCGAGGCTGCCGCGATGCTGATCGCGCAGAGCGACGCGCCCGGGTCCGCCGAGCTCTCCTGCATGCAGGCGGCCTGCGAGGCCGCCGGCGGGACGGTGATCGCCACCACCGAGGACGAGAGCGAGGGGCAGATGATGCTCACCGCGCGCCGCCTCGCGCTCACGGCGCTCGCGGAGCTCGGCACGGTGCTCGTCGACGACGTCGCCGTGCCGCTGCCGCAGCTGCCGGAGATGTTCCGTCGAATCGAGGCGATCGCCGCCGCGACGCAGACCACCATCGCCACGGTGGCGCACGCGGGCGACGGCAACCTTCACCCTCTGGTCGTGTTCGATGGAAGCGACGCCGCGGCCGAGGCGCGCGCGGTCGCGGCCTTCAACGAGGTGATGGCGCAGGCGCTCGAGCTCGGCGGCACGATTACCGGCGAGCACGGCGTCGGCACGCTCAAGCGCGGCCTCCTCACCCGCCAGCTCGGCGCGGCGTCGCTCGCGCTGCACCGCCGCATCAAACACGCCTTCGACCCGGGCGGCATCCTCAACCCCGGAAAGGTGATCGACGGCTGACGTGGCGTGATGTCCGCGCTGCGCGGCGCCGCCTCGCGCCGCGCGGCGCCGCCGCGATCAGAGCCCGGTGTAGATCGTGGCGAAGGAGGCCGCCTCGCCGCGGAGCAGCAGGCTGAGACGCGGGTTCGGCACCTTGAAGGTGTGAATCTTGGCGTTCCGCACGTCGAGCACCGCGAAGGCGCCGCCCGGCGTGCTCTCGGCGAGCCCGTTCATGAGCAGGTTCAGCACGACCGAGACGCGCTTGGACGACAGCGGCTCGCCGCGGAAATACATCTTGATCACGTGGGGCGTCCCATCGATGACGAGCCCGAGCTCCGGATTCACGTTGATCTCGAGATCGCCCAGGCGGTACGTCGACGCCGGCGGCTCGAACCACGTCATCTTCGTCGAGGCGAGGAACTTGCGATATCCATTCACCACCGACGGGTAGATGCGGCGGCGCCGCTCGTCGTGCTGCGCGGCGAGGAAGCCGTCGAGCACGCTGGTGGGCTTTCCGCTCCTGTGCATGTCGACGATCGCCTCTCGCACCTGCCTGTAAAAGTCCGTGTAGAGCTCGTCCTTCCGTTCCTTGAACTCCCTGACGCCGGTCAGCTTGGGCGTCCCGGCCTTGAGAACGAAGTCGACAAAGTACGTCAGCGAGATCTTTTCCATGAAGTCTCCTGCAAAACGAAGCATTCCGGCGCGCCATCGACACGCGTCGTACGAGAGACACGCCGTCGCGCCGCGTCCTTGGTGTCTACCATGGATAGTCATCTTCGACCCGTCAGGAAAGGGATCGGTCGGACGGACATTGTCCCAACCTGTCGAGGGCGGACGGATGCGCCGCTGGTCGAAAAAGTTTTGTAATTACGAATGTTTATGCGGGTGGCCGGGCGCGGTTCACCCGGCGGCGCGGGGCTGCTCCGGGCCGCGCGAGTGGCCATGACGAGAGGAGGCGCGCGCGGCAAAGGTAATCGACAGAATCCAGCTGTTCTCCAGGGGATGTCCTGTGGAGAACCCCTGTGGAGAACTGGAGAGGACGGGGTGTGATCGAGGCGTGGACCCGGTCGGACATGGTCTGTCATAACCACGTGCTCCTTGGCGCTTGACGCTGCCCGCGGGCGGAGGATGGGGCCGGAACGCCTCCGGAGCGTCTGGACTTCCCGCTCCCTCACGACGTGTTTTGCTCTGAACCTGTGTTTCGAGGTCGACTCGGCGCGCGCCTGGTCGCGCCGTCGCGACTGGAGGATTCCTGCCCCGCTCTCCCTCGCCTCGGGCATTCCGCTTGCGTGCGGCGGTCGGCCGGCCAGACTACGCCGCCGTGCTGGCCATCGAAGCGTCCTCCGTGAGGAAGGTCTACCGCGGCTTCTTCCGCCGGAGCGGCGGACAGACGGCGCTCGCGGGCCTCGACATCGCCATCCAGCGCGGCGCCGCGTTCGGGCTCATCGGCCTCAACGGCGCGGGCAAGACGACGTTCATCAAGACGCTGCTCGGCGTGGTGCGCCCCACGAGCGGCGCCGTGCGCGTGCTCGGCGGCGAGCCGGAGGACCCGGGCGTGCGCGCCAGGATCGGGTACCTGCCGGAGCGGCTCTTCTTGCCCAGCGCGTTCACGCCGCGGCAGTTCCTCGCGAGCGTGGCCCGCATGAAGGGCCTCTCGCCGGGCGAGGGCGCGCTGCGCGCGCTGGTCGAGAGGGTAGGGCTCGGGGTCGACTCGGACCGCAAGATCGGCGGGTTCTCGAAGGGGATGCGGCAGCGCCTCGGGCTCGCCGCGGCCTTGCTCGGGCAGCCGGAGCTGCTCGTGCTCGACGAGCCCACCGACGGCGTCGATCCGCTCGGCCGCGCCGAGATCCGCAGGATCCTGGGCGAAGAGCGCGCGCGGGGGGCGACCTTGTTCCTGAACTCGCACCTCCTGTCGGAGACCGAGCGCATCTGCGACCGCATCGGCATCCTCGCGGGCGGGCGGCTCGTGCGCGAGGGCGCGCTCGTCGAGCTGTGCGGCAGCGAGACGGCGTACCGCGTGCGGTTCGCGGACGGCGCCGATGCGGCGAGGCTCGCCGCGCTCGGGTTCCATCCGGTCGACGGGGAGGGCGGGTGGCGCCTGGAGGCCGAGAGCCCCGCGGCGCTCAACGAGGCGCTCGACGAGGCGCGGCGGGCCGGCGCCTTGCTCGTCGAGCTGTCGCGGGACCTGCGCGATCTGGAGGACGTGCTGGCGGAGGCGCTGGGCGCGGGCGGCGCCCGCGGAGGTGTGGCGTGAGGGCGGCGCTGAGCGTCGCCGGCGACCTCCTGCGCGAAGCCTCGTCGCGGCGGTGGTTCCTCGCCCTCGGGATCGGCGTCACGATGGCGCTCGTGGTGATCGGGAGCGCGCTGCAGCTCGAGGTGGTGGACGGCGCGCTCGCGGCGACGCGGCTCTTCGGCAAGGAGGTCGGCCGCGGCGACATCCGCTCGGTCGACGTCGCGCTCCGCTACGTCGGCCGCGCGCTGGCGTACGTGCTGTTTTACGGGGGGCTCGCGTTCGGGATCGTCTCCTGCGCCGATTTCGGCCCGAGCCTGCTGGCGCCGGGGCGCATCGAGCACCTGCTCTCGCTGCCCGTGCGGCGGTTCGAGCTCCTGCTAGGCACGTTCCTCGGCGTGCTCGCGCTCTCGCTCCTCAGCACGCTGTACGGCGCCCTCGGGATCACGGTCATCTTCGGGCTGAGGGCGGGCGTGTGGATGGCGAGCCCGATCGTGGCGGCGCTCCTCGCGAGCGTCACGTTCGCCGGCATCTACGGGGCGATGCTCACGACCGCGGTGATGGTGCGGAGCGCCGCGCTGTCCGCGGCGGTGGGGATCGCGCTGTTCATCATCGGCATCGTCGCGGGGTACCGCGAGCAGCTCGACTCGTTCTTCGAGCCTGGCCTGGCCCGCGGGGCCTTCCGCGCGGCGACGCTCGTGCTGCCGCGGGTGTCGGCGCTCGCCGACGCGTCGGCGGAGTTCGCGGTGGCGACGGCGATCAAGGGGGATGTGCTCGCCAGCCAGGTGGCGGGGCTGCTCCTCTTCGGCCTGGCCGCGCTCGCGGTGGGCATCCACGTGTTCGAAGAGAAGGATTTCTAGGGTGGAGCGGCGATGCTGGACGAGGCGGTGAGCGATCGACATCGGCAGCTCCGCGGCGCCTGGGCGGGGGTGACGACCCGATGAGACCGATGAAGAACCGGGGCGTGTGGCTCGCGGCGGCGATGGTCCTGCTCGCGCTCGCCGCGTGGCTGATGTCGCGCGGTGACAAGGAGAAGCCCACGGTCCGGCCCCGGAAGATCGAGTTTCCGCGCTATCCGAAGCCGGCCGAGGTGGAGCGCGCCAGCCGTCGCCGCACGCTGCCGCCGCTGTCCGCCCCGCCGCCCGGCGTCGAAACGCCGCAATGGAAGCGCGACCCGGTGCTCGCCGCCCTGCCCGCCGATCCGAAGCGCTCGGCCATGGTGTTCGAGATCGAGGCGCTCAAAGAGTCGCCGATCATGCAGATCTGGCTCGATTGCATGCTGTCGCGCGGCGACGAGCGCGCCGGCTTCGCGCGCTTGAAGGACCGATACGGGATCGACGTGCTGGAGGACGTGGAGCGCATCGCCGCGTCGAGCACGGGGCTCATGGTGCTCCAGGGATCGTTCGAGGGCGCGAGGTTCGAGCGTGAGCGATGGTCCACGCGGACGTACGGGGAGAGAGGTGTCCTCTACGAGGAAAAGGACACGGGCAGGGGCGTCGCGACGTGGGGGCCTGACGTCCTGATCTTGAACCCGCGTGCCGAGCCCGATCTCGTCGAGGACGCGATCGATCGGCTCGAATCGACCGATCCCGCGCAGGGATCCATCCTTCAGGAATACCAGGCCTACAGCGACGTCTATGGAGTGCTCTCGCCCGACGATCTCTCGAAGATGCTGCCGTCGGACCAGGACCAGCTCGCCGAGCGGATCCGAGAGACCGTCCAGCGGGTGGAGATCCACGTCGACGCCTCGGAGGATGTCGCCGTCGTCGCCGAGGTCGCCGGCCCCGCTGGCCAGGAGATGCAGGACCTGTCGAAGCTGTTCGGCGCCGCGCTCTCCATGGGGCGGCTCAACGCGAAGCGCGAAGACAATGACGAGCTCGCGGAGCTGCTCGACCACGCGCGGGTGGAGACGCAGGCGCGGCGCCCTCCCTGGGCGAGCAAGCCGGAGGAGCAGCGCTTCTCGGTCGACGTGGCGCTGCCCGTCGAGCTGCTGAAGAACCTCGGCCCGTGTCGTCGAGACCGGCCCGAGCCGGACGGCGACATCAAGGCCGAGCCCGAGCCAGCGCCGCTGCGGTGACGCGCGCAATGCCTCGCGAGCCGCTCGTCCCTGGGCGACAACACCTTATCAGGCCGGGGATGCCCTTGGCGCCGTGGTATCAGAGCGGCTGATACAGCTGGATCAGGTTCCCGCAGGTGTCCGAGAACACCGCGATCATGACCGGGCCCATCGGCGTGGGCTCCTGGGTGAACGCGACCTGGTGCTCCTTGAGGCGAGCGAACTCGGCCTTGAGGTCCGTTACCTCGAACGCGGTGAGCGGGATGCCCTGCGCGAACATCGCCTGCTGGAACGTCTTCGCCGCCGGGTTGGCGTTCGGCTCCAGCACGAGCTCGAGGTCGTCGGGGCCCTCCGGCGAGACCACGGTGATCCACCGGTACTCTCCGACCGGGAAATCGCTCTTCTTCTTGAAGCCGAGCACCTCCGTGTAGAACTTGAGCGCGCGTGTCTGGTCCTCGACCATGATGCTGTTGAGCTTGATCCTCATCGATCGCCTCGCTGAGCTGACGGTTCGGGCCGACTCTGCCAGGGCCGCCCGGCTCACGCTTCTCGAAAACTGCGAAACGCGCCCGGCGGCAGCCGGCCCATCAGGGTGAGACAGCCGGGGACGAGCTCCCACGGGAGCCTCCCCGGCACCTGGACCATCGCGCGCACGCGGCGCCGGTACGCCGACGGCGGCACGCCGATCCGCTGAGCGAACAGCGCGCTGAAGCTGCCGAGGCTGGAGAACCCGACCTCCATGCACACGTCGGTCACCGAGTGATGTCCAGCCGCCAGGAGCTGCTTGGCCAGATCAAGGCGCCGCCGGATGCGGTACTGATGCGGGGTCACGCCGAACACCGCCTCGAACTGCCGGATGAAGTGGTAGGGTGAGATCGCCACCTCCCGCGCCACGTCCTCGATCGACAACCTCGACTCGCGCACCTCGGAGAGAAGGTCCCGCGCCCGGCAGAGGTTCCTGAGCGCGTCGTGTCCGAGCAGCATCGCCGGCGACCAGGATAGAGCGTGGCGGCGGCTGCCTCAAGCGACCCCACCGGAGGGGCGCGCGAGCTACGGCCTGCGGGGTGGTCTCGCTTTCCTGCCGGCGGAGTATCGGGCTGCAACCGGACCGCGCTCGCCACGGATCGAGCGGAGCAGCCGTGGCCGAAATTGCGGCTCCATTGTCCTTTCGGACACACACGCCGTCCAGTACCCACTGTGGCGAGGCGCCGGCGGCGCGGCGGCGGGCCGTCCGCGCGCCCGGGCGCCGCGCTGCCTTCACCGCGCCCCGAGCCAGGCCCAAGCAAACCCGGGAGGAGCCAATGAATGCGATCGAGCTACCCGAGATTCCGGACAGCGCCCTTTGCGCCGAGGCGACCGAGCACGCCAGGGCGGTCAGCGCCCCGTTCCTCTTCAACCATGTGGCGCGCACGTACGTCTTCGGCGACGCGCTGGGGCGGAGGAGAGGGCTGTCGTACGACCGCGAGCTGCTCTATCTGGCGTGTGTGTTCCACGACCTGGGCCTCACCGACTCGGCCCCCGTCGAGACGCGCTTCGAGGTCGAGGGGGCCGACGCGGCCAGCGCTTTCCTTGCCGCGCGCGGGGTCGGCGCGCGCGAGCAGGAGATCGTCTGGGACGCGATCGCCCTGCACACCACCGTGGTGATACCCCAGCGAAAGCGCCCCGAGATCGCCCTTTGCCAGATGGGCGCGGCCATCGACGTCGGCTACGCGCCCCGGACGCTCCTGCCCGACCGGCTCGTCGAGGAGGCGCTCGGGCGTTACCCGCGGCTCGGCTTCAAGGAGGCGATGACCTCCGCGTTCTGCGGGCTGCTCCGCCGGAACGAGGCGGCCGCGGCCACTTCACCGGTCGTGGCCGACGTCGGCGAGCGCAGGCTCGACGGGTTTCGACCCATCCACTTCTGCGACGTCATCGCGGGCGCGGCGTTCGACGAGTAGCGCTATCAGGAGCTCGGAGCGCTTCAGAGAGCGAACAGAAAATCCACGAAGGAGCGGGTCGCGCCGTCGAGGCCGAGGTACTTCTTGCCGGCGGCGGGCTCGATGACGAAGTATTCGTCCTTGGCGTGGGCGCCAGAGCCGTGGCCGAGGCCGACGTGGCCGGCGGGGAGCTCGAGCGGCTTTCCCGTGAAGAGGTAGCCGGGCCAGGAGCCGGCGAGGCGCGGCCAGATCACCGGGTTCAGGCCCGCGGCCTTGTAGACGGCGAGCTGGGTCTGGATGGGCGGCGCCTCGAGCGCGGTGTCCGTCGGGTCGTAGCTGCCCATGTTCTTGATAGCGATGTCCTTGTAGCCGCGCCTGTCGAGGTGCTTGCGCAGCTTGGCGAGCACGTCCGTTGCGGTCATGTCCGGCACCAGCCGGATATCCATCTTGGCGAAGGCGCGGTGCGGCAGGATGGTCTTGGAGCCCTCTCCGATGTAGCCGGCGTAGAGGCCGTCGATGTTCACCGACGGGCGCGAGACGTAGCGCTCGAGCATGGCGCGCTCGTCGAGGTCGTTCACCCACCTGTCGACCCCGAAGACCTTCTTCCAGTCGGCGTCGTCCCAGCGCGCCGACAGGTCGTCGAGCAGCCTCTTCTGCTGGCTGGAGACCGGGCGCACGGCGTCGGTGAGGCCGTCGATCATCGGCTCGTTGCCGTCCGCCGAGACCAGCGTGCCGAGCGCCTGCACCAGCCGCCAGGCCGGGCTGTCGACGACCACCTTCATGCTGGAGTGGATCTCCCCGTCGCGGGGGCCGCGCCCCCACGCCTCGCCGCTCGCCTCCAGCTCGACGTAGACGATGCCCTTCGCGCCCAGGACGACGTTGACCGTGCCCGACAGCGATTGGTTCGCCGCCGGCATCATCACGCCCTGGCATTTCGCGAGCGCCTTCATCACGTCATCGTTCCTCACCACCTGCGAGAAATGCGGCGAGCCGAGCTCCTCTTCCCCTTCGGCGACCACCACCAGGTTGACCGGCAGCTTCAGGCCAGCGGCGCGCACCGCGTGCAGCGCCGCCAGGAACGCCCCCTGCGGTCCCTTCTGGTTGACCGCGCCGCGCCCCAGGATGACCTTGCCGACGTCCGCCTTGTCGACCAGCCTGGCGGCGAAGGGCGGCGAGGACCATTCCTTCTCCTCCACCGGCTGGACGTCGTACATGAAGTAGAAGCCCATGGTCTGCTTCGCGCCGGCGTCGAGCGTCGCGAAGATGCCCGGATGCCCGTCGGTCTTCATCTTCTTGACCGTCCCGAAGCCGGCGTCGCGCAGGAGATCCATCGTCAGGTCGCAGCACTCGGCGATGCCGACGTTCTGCGCCGAGATCGACGGCTGCTGGATCCAGCGCTGGATGCGCTCGATCGACTGACTCCGCTGCTCGGCGATCTTGTCGTATACCGGCGAGAGGTCGACGGCCTTGCCGCTCGCGCCCCTGGCGAGGCGGGGAAACGAGGCGAGCAGTCCGGAGGCCGCGGCGCCGGCGATGAAGGTGCGGCGATCGATGTCCAGCATGGCGCGCAGCTTAAAGCGCGCCGGCCGGGAACGGTCCTCCCCCCGCTTTCATGCGCACCCCTCGTTGCGCGACGGGGATCAGCTTCTGACCTCTTCGTCCTCGCCTTCTGGAGGCGGAGGGCGCTCGCCCGCGGCGACCTGGAGCTCGCGGACGATCGACAGGAGCGCTGGACAGCAGAAGCGTTCGACCACGGAGCCGTCGGGCGCGAGCTCGAAGCTCGGCGGCTCGCCGTGCACCGGGCAAGCCACTTCGGCGTACCTCGACTCGAGATCTTTCAGGACGCTCTCGTCGACCTCGCTGACCTCGCCCTTCGCAGCCGCCCCTTCGTTCCCATGTGTCGCCATGCGACGCACGGTAGCAGGAAGGGCGCCGCGCCTCGCGCTGCTCGGGGGCCCAGGGGGCCCAGGCGACCTCTGCCATCGACGCAGGGGCGTCGGCGCCCCGCGGCCTCAGCCATCGACGCAGGGGCGTCGGCGCCCCGCGGCCTCAGCCATCGAGGCGCCGCGACCAGAGCGGCTGCCCGAAATCAGGCAGACAAAATAGCAGCGCCGCCGGGCGCCTCGGGGGATTAGGCGGAGGCCGCCGGCGGAGCTGGCCCAAGACTAAGCATTCTCCGTACCAGGTACACCCTTCGGAAATTCCCCTACTTATGTCTCGGGCGCCGATCGCGCGGGTTTCGATTCTGCGAGGATCCGGCTTGCACGGTTGCAGGATCGCGACGGCGCTCGCCCACTTCCGTGACCGCCCTGTCGCCGGCTAGCGTCGGGGACATGAACCGCCTGCGTACGACCCCCGCCTTCATCCTGGCGCTGCCGCTGCTCGCGGCGTGCAGCGCCCCCGCGTCGAGGCCGCTGGACAAGCCGGCCGCGTCCCCGGCCGCCGCGACCCCGCCGCCGCACGCTGCGCCGGCAGCGCCCTCCGGACCGGGGCGGCTTCGTTATCCGGCGACCGCGAAGCGGCCCGTGGCGAGCGAGTACCATGGCACCCGGGTCGTCGACGACTACCAGTGGCTGGAGGACGGGAGCTCCCCCGAGGTGGAGCGCTGGGTCGCCGAGCAGAACCAGCTCTCGCGCGGCGCCCTCGACGCCGTGCCGGCGCGCGGCGCGATCCGGGCGCGCGTGCAGGAGATCCTGTCGGCGACCTCCGCGAACCACTACGCGCTCGACGAGGCCGGCGGGCAGATCTTCGCGCTCAAGGACCAGCCGCCGAAGCAGCAGCCTTTCCTCGTCGTCCTGAGGTCCGTGAACGACCCCGCCTCCGCGCGGACCCTCGTCGATCCAGAGGTCATCGACCCGAAAGGGCACACGGCCATCGACTGGTTCGTCCCGTCGCGCGACGGCAAGAAGGTGGCTGTCTCCCTGTCCGAAGGCGGCACCGAGAGCGGGACCGTGCGCGTCTACGACGTGGCGACGGGCAAGGAGACGGGCGACACCGTTCCTTACGCGAACAGCGGCACCGCGGGCGGCAGCCTGGCGTGGACCGGCGATGGCAAGGGGTTTTACTACACAAGGCACCCTCGGCCCGGGGAGCGCCCGCGAGAGGACATGGGCTTCTTCCAGCAGATCTACTTCCACAAGCTCGGTACGCCGGACAAGGACGACAAGTACGCGCTCGGCACGGAATTCCCCCGCATCGCCGAGGTGGAGCTCACGACGAGCGAGAGCGGCAAGCTCGTGCTCGCCAGCGTGCAGAACGGCGATGGAGGCGAGTACTGGCACTATCTCCTCGACGCTTCGGGCAAGTGGAAGCGCTTCGCCGACCTGCCCGACAAGGTCATCCGGGTCGTGTTCGGCGCCGACGACCGGCTCTACCTCCTGTCGCGCAAGGACGCGCCGCGCGGCAAGGTGCTGCGCCTCTCGCCGGGCAAGCTGGACCTCGCCAGGGCGGAGCTCGTGGTGCCCGAGAGCGAGGCGGTGATCCAGGACTTCTTGCCCACGACAGGGCGGCTCTACGTCCGCGATCTGCTCGGCGGCCCGTCGCAGGTCCGCGTCTTCGATCTGAAGGGCAAGGCGCTCGGGACGGTGCCGATCCCGCAGGTCTCCTCGGTGCGGCAGCTCGTGCGCACGCAAGGCGACGACATGCTCTTTCGCGGCGTGAGCTACACCGAGCCGGCGGCCTGGTTCACGTACTCGGCCAGGGACGGCAAGGTGATGAAGACGCCGCTCGCGATGACGGCCCCTGTCTCCTATGCCGACGTGGAGGTCGCCCGGGAGGCGTGCACCTCGAAGGATGGGACCAAGGTTCCCCTCAACATCCTGCGCCGGAAGGGCGCGCCCCTCGACGGGACCGCGCCGGCGCTGCTCACGGGATACGGCGGCTACGGGACGAGCATGGCTCCCGGGTTCAACCCGCTCTGGCGGCTGTGGTTCGACCAGGGAGGGGTGGTCGCGATCGCCAACCTGCGCGGCGGCGGCGAGTTCGGGGAGGCGTGGCACCGCGGCGGCAACCTGACGAAGAAGCAGAACGTCTTCGACGACTTCGCGGCGTGCGCGCAGCACCTCATCGACGGGCGCGTCACGAGCCCGGCGCGGCTCGCCATCCGCGGCGGCTCGAACGGCGGTCTGCTGATGGGAGCGCTGCTCACGCAGCACCCGGAGATGGTCAAGGCGGTCGTGTCGCACGTCGGTATCTACGACATGCTCCGGGTGGAGCTCACGCCGAACGGGGCGTTCAACGTGACCGAGTTCGGCACGGTGAAGGACCCCGAGCAGTTCAAGGCCCTTTACGCCTACTCGCCGTATCACCACGTCAAGGACGGGACCGCCTATCCGGCGACCCTGTTCCTGACCGGCGCCAACGACCCGCGGGTGGATCCATGGCACTCGCGCAAGATGGCGGCGCGGATGCAAGCGGCCTCGTCGGGCTCGGCGCCCATCCTGCTCCGGGCGAGCGGCTCGACGGGCCACGGGGCCGGGACACCGCTCTCCGAGGAGATCGAGGAGCAAGCCGACGTGTTCGCGTTCCTCTTCAAGGAGCTCGGGCTCGGCGCCCCGCCCGCCAAGGACGACGCGGCGCCCCGGTGATGGAACGGCCGCGGCCGCCCCCGCCCGGGGTGCGGCCGCGGTCCGGTCGCTGCGTGTCTCGCTTCACCAGGTGGTGAAGTAAGCCCACGCCTCGTTTCCGGCGGAGGCCTGGAAGCAGTATCCGCCGTTGCGCTTCGCGGGCAGGGTGATGTTGCCGCCGCTGCACGCCACCGCCGTGCCGTTGACCGCGAACGTGCGGCCGCCCGCGAAGTTGCCGCAGTTGGCGCCGCTCAGGCTCGCCGTGGTCTCGAAGCAGCGCGCGCCGGAGCCGAGGCTGCCCGAGCTGTAGCTCGCGCTCGAGAACACGGTGGGGCCCGTGCACAGGCTGCTGCACGGCGCCGTCCCGGTGCTGGGCTGGCAGACGCCGGCCACGCAGCTCAGGCTCGTGCAGTCCGCGCCGGTGACGCACGCCTGGCCGTTCGCGCAGTCGGCCGCGCACGTGCCGCCGCAGTCGACGTCCGTCTCGGTGCCGTTCTTGACGCCGTCGGTGCAGGTCGGCGCGGCGCCGCCGTTGATCACGCTCACCCCGAGGCCCTGGAGCCACGTCGTCACCGGGTAGCGCGCCGCCGTGTCGAGCCGCGTGTGCCAGTTGGTCTGCGAGGGAGCCGGGCCGCTCCAGCCGGACGGGAACGTGTAATAGGCGTTCACGCCCACGACCACGAGGTCGGTCGCGCTCTGCCGGTAGAGCGGGCCGCCCGAGTCGCCGGGGCACAGGCTGGCGTACGTGGTGCTGCTGGCATAACCCGGCGTGAGCACGTAGGCCGCGGCGACATCGTTGATGGCGGTGCCAGAGACGTACGAGCCCGGGTGATCCAGGATCGAGGCAGGCGACGCGCTGAGGTCCTGGAGCTTGAAGAGCCCGCCGCCCCCGCCGCCGGGGTTCTCGCAGCCATAGCCGGTCGCCACGACGGGATCCCCCACCGCGACCGGCGCCCCGTCCACCACGGCGGCCGGGATCGTCGGCGAGAGCTCGTTGACGACGACCACCGCGAGGTCGGGCGCGTACCCCGGGTTCAGGACGTTGACCCCGCAATCGGTCGCTCCGCCCGCCAGCGCGGCGGCGCAGACCTCGAGCCACTTCGGATGGATGTACGTCTGCTGGATCGTCAGGTTGACGTACGGCGAGATCGGGGGCGTGTTGTCGGCGCTGACCGAGTACGAGCCGCCCGGCCCGTAGCCCGCGGCCACGGTGGCGGCGTACTCGTCATCGACGCAGTGAGCCGCGGTGAGGAAGTGGCGCGGTCCGACCTTCGCGGCGGTGCACCCCGGGCCGAGGACCGTCGACGGATACTGCGATTCTAGCGCCGGCTGCCCCCCGATAAGCGCGTCGTCCGCCGCGCCGATCTCCTCGGAGGTCTCGCCGTAGCCCTCCACGCTGCAGGCGGCCAAGCACAATGAGAGCAAAGCATATACAGATGAGCGCACTGGTTGCTTCTCCTGTCGCCCCGAAGGCCTCGACGCCTCGCGCCCCCCGCGTCGTATCGGTGCGACGGAGGGTCTTTATGCCGACGGTTAGCCTCCTTCCAACTCGAATGCATCATGGACCTCATGCAAGGCGTGCATGCCGTCGCCAGATCGCCACGACCGCGTCGCACGAGCCTGGGTCCGGAGGCGAGCCGAAGGAGCGCCGCCCGCCCCCGCGGCTCGCCGCGCCGGCCACGGCGCCCCGCCGCCTCGACGCCCGCGATCCCGGGTCGGGCGGGGCGCGACGCCCGCTCACGGCCGTTGACTATAAACCGATTAAGTGCTGTGCTCGCGCGCGCTTCTTGCGGGTCTTGGGGGCACGCCCTTGGGCACGTCCTGCGCCCGGCGCTGGAGGTGGTTTGCGCCGGTAGCCTGCCTGTGCTCGCGCGGCTCTCCAACTACCGCACGGCGTTCGACTTCGGCTCTCCGATAGGCGGTGAGCTCCTATCTACTGGAACCAGATGATGGCCGCCTCGGTGGTCGTCAGCGTGCCTGTGGTGGCCGGGTTCCTGCTGCTCCAGCGCTACCTCGTCCAGGGCCTCACCGCGGGCGCGGTGAAGACCTGATCGGTCGGGACGGGTGGTGTCGCCTCGGGCCGGCCTGGAGGGGCACGCCGGGGCGCAGGCGACGGCGCTGCTGCGAGCGCTCGATGGCTTCATGCTGGACAGCAGGGCATAGGTCCGCCCGCCGCGCTGTTTGCTGTGGCCGGGCGAGCGCTCACCGCTTGCGGGACGGAGCCTCTCCACGGGGCAGCGCCGCCGGCCGATGCGCCTCTCCACGGGGCAGCGCCGCCGGCCGATGCGCCTCTCCACGGGGCAGCGCCGCCGGCCGATGCGCCTCTCCACGTTCGCCTCGCTCGGGCGCGCGCGCGGCGACCGTCGCGCTCCGCTGCGCCGCGACCGCCGCGCTCCGCTGCGCCGCCCCGCGGCGCGCGGCGAGGGCCCGGGTCAGCCCCTCGGCCAGCGTCGCCGCGGTGTCGAGGCCGCCGAGGTCGACGCCGAGCTCGACCAGCGTCTGCGCCAGCGCGGGCGAGACGCCCACCAGCGTGCAGGACGCGCCGAGCAGCCGCGCTGCCGACGCCGCCCCGACGAGCTGCGCGGCGGCCCGGGCGTCGAGCGCCGGCACGCCGGTGATGTCGAGCAGCACCTGCGCCGCCTGCTGCGCGGCGATCGCCTCGAGCAGGCGCTCAAGGAGCGCGCTGGCGCGCGCGTCGTCGATCATGCCCACGATGGGGAGGCAGAGCACGCCGTCCGCGACGCGGATCACCGGGACGCTCATCGCCTGGATCGCATCCCGCTGCGCCGCGATCACCCGCACCGTCTCTTCGAGCTCCCGGTTGCGCGCCTCCAGCGACGCCTGGAGCGCCCGCTGGTCCTCGATCAGGGCCTCGTATTTGTGCTGGATCTCGGCCGCCTCCGGGACGGCGAACTGGAACAGCACGCCCTCGAAGCCGTCCCCGGCGTCGCGCACCGGCACGCCGAAGGAGCAGACCCACACCGCTCCGCCCCTCTTGCCCGTGAGCTCCTCGACAAGGTCGGTGTCGTAGCTGATCGGCGGGATCGCGACCTCCTCGCCGCGAAAGAACCGCTCGACGTGCGGCATGATCCCGTTCTCGACGAGCTGCGGGTCCTCCAGCATGTTGTAGTTCAGTTGCAAGAACGCCTCGGCTGGGGCCCGCCAGAGCGCTTCCCAGCCGGCGTTGACGGCGTGGGTCCTGCCGACGGGGTGGTGGATCGACACGCTGAAGCAGCGCGCCGCCATCAGCGCGCGCCATCTGCGTGCGTCCGCCCGCAGCAATTCCATCTCCTGCTCCATCGCCTCCAGGCGGCGAACCAGCTGAGCGCTATCGTCGTCCCCCTCGTATCCCATATGCCCGAGTGTTCCCCGAGCGGCGCCTGGCTGTCCAGCGCCGCACCGGGCGAGCGGGCGGATGTCGCGCAGCCGGCGGCGGCGCTTCCGGAAGCATAGGCACCTCTGCGGTGCAGCTCGCCAAGCACTTCGGGGCGGAGGTCACCGGCGTGTGCAGCACCGCGAACCTGGGGCTGGTGAAGTCGCTGGGGGCCGACAGCGTCATCGATTACACTAAGGAGGATTTGGCACCATCCCCCTGGACGGCCTACCTCGTGGAGAACGAACGATGACGACCACCGGAGAGATCCTCGATTTCTACACGCGCCCCGCGGCGATGACGTCCGGGGGCGCGCACGCGCCCCGGTTCGACGAGCTGCCGGGCGACGTGGCCTCGCTCGTGCGCGTCGTGCAAGGCCTCTTGCTGCACGTGCACTGGGCGCAGGCCTACGGCGTGGAGCTCTCGGACGAGCGCCGCGCCGAGTCCCACCTCCGCCCGACGGACCGGATGCTGGATCGCCTTTTCGCCCACGACGATCGGCCGCTCTCCGCCGCCCGGCCGCTCGACACGCGCCTCGTCGGCTCCTGCCGTGACTTCACGGTTCTCCTGGTGGCCTTTCTGCGCGCCAAGGGGATCCCTGCCCGCGCCCGCTGCGGCTTCGGCGGCTATTTCCACGCCGGCGACTTCGTGGACCACTGGGTCTGCGAGCACTGGAACGCCGCCGAGGAGCGCTGGGTCCTCGTCGACGCGCAGATCGACGACGTTCAGCGGGCGGCGTTGAAGCCCGACTTCGATGTGCTCGACGTGCCGCGCCACCGCTTCGTGGTGGCGGGCGACGCCTGGGCGCAGTGCCGCGCCGGGGAGGCCGATCCGTCGAAGTTCGGGATGTTCGACATGCGCGGGCTCTGGTTCATCAGCGGCAACGTCCTGCGCGATCTCGCGGCGCTCAACAACATGGAGATGCTGCCGTGGGACGACTGGGGTGCGATGATCGGACCCGACGAGCCGCTGCGGGACGACCAGCTCGCGCTGTTCGACCGGCTCGCGGCGATCACCCGCTCGCCCGACGCGCGCTTCGCCGAGCTGCGCCAGCTCTACGAGGGCGACGAGCGCCTTCGGGTGCCGGCGGTCGTCTTCAACGCCGTGCTCAACCGTCAGGACAACACTCTGACCTGACCTGCGTCGAGCCTCGCCGCCGGGCACCTCTCGTACGGTCGCGCCGCGCGCTGGCTACCCGTGGCGGCTTGGAAAATCCCCCACGGCGGCCTCGCGCGCCCTGACCGCGCTCCGGAAGGCGGCGTAACTCCAGCTCAGATCGCTCACGCTGCATTCGTACCCGTTGTCGCGATCGAACTGCTCGCTCAGCTGGAGGCGATCGGAGTGGTAGATCACCGCCTCGAGCATCCTGTCGCCCGCGTCGATCAGCTTCGCCGCGATGTCTGGATCGGCGGGATCGCTCACGCCCACCTGCGCGAAGAACTTCTGCGTCGTGGTGTTCACGAGCACGGCGCCGGGGGAGCTCTTGATCTTCGCCGCGAGCATGAAGTAGAGCTCCGCGAAGTTGCACGTCGTGAGCGCCCACGGGTGACCGGCGTCCGGACCGTGATCCGACAGGTTGCCGTCGTACGTATCCTCGGGGTACCGCCCGATCATCGGCCCCCTGCTCCGAGGCAGCGCCCGATCGGCGTCGTTGATGCGGTACCGCAGCTCGCCCTGGGCGAACGCCTCGCGCACCAGCGCGGCCGTCGAGAGCAGCACCGGGTCCGCGCAGTTCGTGGAGCCGTAGACGGCCGACATGACGACATCCACGTTGAGCGTCGCTCCCCTGCCTTCGACGGGCCTGCCGTTCGGCCCCGTGATGGACGCGTAGTACGGCTGCCCGTCGTACGTGCCCTGGTGCGTCGCCATCTGGCTGCCCAGCCACTCTGCGGCCGCCCACATGTCGTTGATGTACGGAGAGAGCCCGTGCTCGTCGGCGCGGCTGATCAGCGAGAGGAACGCCTTTCGCTGCACGGAGCGGGCATAGAAGCTGAACCCGGCCGTCTCCTCCCAGAGGTTGTGCGTCTGCTCCTTGTAGGCCGAGAGGAGGTACCGGGTGTCCTTCTCGATGATGGATCTGGCCGTTGCGAGCGCCTGCAGCGAGAGCCGATCCTCGATGGCGAGCAGGGACAGGATGCGGTGCGCCGGGCCATCCGTCTGCGATGTCCAGTTGTCGCGCACGGTGCCGTCGATGTGGAAGCACGCCAGCGCGAACCTGCTCGCTCGCTCGGCGTTCTCCTGGCACAGCGCCGAGAACATCGTGTAATCCTCGCAGAGGGTCCGCGCAGTGAAGACCGGGTTGTCGAGCGCCTCCGGAATGCAGATGGCCGCGTCCCGGATCCAGTGGTGCACATAGTCCTGGTCGGTCTGACCCCTGTCGTCCGGCAGGGACGGGGACGCGAGCACACACCCCTTGACGGACTGCATCGCGCCCTTGCTGAAGACCCAGGTCCCCGTCGCGATGTTCCGCAGGAGGAGCACTTGCATGTACTTGCTGATCGCGTCGAACGATACGGACGAGACGTCGACGCTCGTGCTCAGGTAACCGAATGAACTGGCCATGGGACCCCCTCGTGGTTTGTTCCTTTATAGCGGGGCGCTGATCCGTGCGCTACGCGCGATCGCGGCGACGTGGTGTGGGAGGCCCTGCTCGAACGCCGTCTTGTTGCTATCCGTTCGCATGCCCGGGCACGGGGCTTGCCCCTGGCGTGCAGGGATCCCGCGCGCGGAGCGACGCCACCACCGGCGGCGCCGGCGCGTCGAGAGCAGGCGTGCGGCGGTCGCGCGCCGCGTCACGCGGCCAGCGGAGCGTCGCGGCGTTGTCGCCTGGTCTCCTCTGAATGAACGTCGCGCTCCGCGGGCGGCCCGGCCGCCCGCCGCGCGGCGTCGCGTTCGCCGGGCCGTGGCGGGCGACGCCGATCCCGGGATGTTCGCCGTTGCGAACAATCCTCCCCGCCGCGCACAGTGGGCGCATGGTCGACCCGCTCTTCGACGATCTGCCCGCCCTGCTGTGCTTCGCGCGCGTCGTGGAGCGCCGCTCGTTCACCGCGGCCGCGGCGGAGCTCGGGGTGTCGAAGTCGATGGTGAGCACCCGGGTCGCGCGCCTGGAGGAACGCCTCGGCGAGCGCCTGCTCGTGCGCACCACGCGCAAGCTCACCGTCACGGACGCCGGCATGAACCTCTATGCGCGCTGCGCGCGTGTGCTCGAGGAGGCCGCGGCCGCGGTGCGGGGCGCGTCCGACGCCGACCGGGGCCGCATCCGGCTCAACGCGCCGGTCAGCTTCGCGCAGATGTACCTGGCGGAGCCGCTCGCGCGGTTCCTCAGGGCGAGCCCGGGCGCGCACGTCGAGCTCATGCTGAACGACCGGCTCGTCGACCTGGTGGAGGAGCGCGTCGACCTGGCCATCCGGATCACGAAGCTCAAGGACTCGAGCCTTGTCGCGCGCCAGCTCGCCACGACGGCGCTGCACGTGGTCGGCGCGCCGGGCTACCTCGAGCGGCGGGGGCGGCCCGAGCAGCCGGGGGATCTCCTGCGCCACGACTGCCTGCGCTACCTCCATTTGCGCGTCGAGGACGAGTGGCGCTTCTACGGGGCCGGCGGGCGCATCTCCGTCCCCGTCTCCGGCCCGCTGACGGCGAGCAACGGGACGGCGCTCCGAGAGGCGGCCGTGTCCGGGATCGGCCTCGCGGTGCTGCCGCGCTTCATGGTCGACGAGGATCTCGCGGCCGGGCGGCTGGTCACGCTGCTCGACGCGTTCGCCCCCCGGCCCATGGGCATCTACGCGGTGCACGCGGCCGGCCGGCGCCCGCCCGCGCGGGTGCGGCGGCTCGTCGAGCACCTGGCGGCCGCATTCCGCGGGATCTCGTGGGCGTAGCGGCAGATCGTTCTCTCCGGAGAACAATTCGTTCCCGGGCGCGCTCTACCGTGGCGCCGCGCCGGGGCTTACTCCTCGGGTCATGGAGGCATCACCCATGAACCGTGTCGAAACGATCCTCTCCGTTCCCCGCTCGGCCGAGCTGGCCGCGCTGATGTTGCGCCTCGGGCTGGGCGCCGTGTTCCTGGCGCACGCGCTCGCCAAGCCGCTCGTGTTCACGTTGCCGGGCACCGTCGCGTTCTTCGCGGCGAGCGGCTTCCCGGGCTGGACGGCATATCCGGTGTTTCTCGCCGAGCTGCTCGGCGGCGCGGCGCTCCTCGCCGGGCTCAGGACGCGCCTTGTCTCGCTCCTGCTCCTGCCGGTGATGATCGGCGCGCTGCTCGTGCACCTGCCGAACGGCTGGATGTTCGCCGGCCAGGGGGGCGGCTGGGAGTACGTCGCCTTCCTGATGATCGCGCTCGGCGCGCAGGCCCTCCTCGGCGACGGCGCGTTCGCCGTGAGCCGGCTGCAGCGCGGCTAGCTCCTCGCCGCGCACGGTCGAGAAGGGCCGCGCGATCTGCGCGGCGGCTCGCGCCGCGTCACGGCAAGTTGGCGTCCATCCACGCGAGTCGGGCCCGCAGGAAGTCGCGCATGCCCTGCAGCTGCCCCTCCCACGTCGGCGCCGTGGGGCCGCCGAGGAAACCCTCGCTCGACTCGATGACGCTCGACACCGGCCACTTGGCGAAGTCGCGGACCACGGCCTGCGAGAGCGGCGCGCTCAGCTCGTTCATGCGCTGCTCGATCGCGGCGTCGGACAGGTGCGTCTGGCGAAGCGCCGTGTAGCGCGCCTTCACCTGCGCCATGAAGCTCGGATCCGCGGTGAGCTTCTGATACCAGTTGTTGACGTTCCTCGTGCCGCTGAAGCGCCAGCCGGTGTCGTTCTCCGATTGTGGTGTCGCGCTCTGGGCGCCCACCCCGCCGAGCGCGAAGTTGTAGTCCCACAGCGGCCCGGCCTTGAGCTTCTGATCGCGATCCTTGAAGTAATACGCGCTCCGTACGTAAGCGTCCACGTTGAGCGTCAGCTCGCTGATGATCAGGTAATCGATGAACGACGGCACGTCGATGTACGACGCGTAATCGCCGATCGGCGTCTGGTGGATGCTGTCGTGGAACTGCTGGATGTACTGAGTCAGCCAGGTCGTCTGCTCGTCGTTCAGGGGGTCGGGATCCACGACCTCGAGATCGATCCAGCACGTGCCGCCCTCGTCGGGGCGGGGACCCCCGCCGCCGCCGAAGCTGAACGACGGGAGGGGATCCGACCCGGTGCAGGTGAGCTTCGGCTCCTCGGCGGCCGCCTGGTCGAACTTGAAGATGTAGCCGCCGCTGATGTCCGGCAGTGCCCGGTCCGTCTCCTTGAGCTCCTTGAGATCGGTGCGGACCTTGTTGTTCTTGATGGTCTCCGAGATCCAGTAGATGCCCTGGTAATCCGCTTCGCCGACGACGCGCGCGTCGTAGTTCAGATAGACCTCGGCGAACTCGACGCGTGGCGCCTGGAGCCCCATGTCGCGGCCGAGGGTGAAGGTGAACGGATTGCGGATCAACGTGCGGTCGTAGTAGGGAGGGATCAGCGCCCAGTCCGAGTCGGCGGGCATGCCCAGCACCGGGTAGTCGAGGTCCTTGTCGTCGTTGCCCCACAGCTCGAGCTTGTACGGTGTTTGCGGGAAGTTCTGCGACGACTGACCGCGCACGTGATACCCGCCGCGCATCGCCATCGTGGGCAGCGAGGCGATCGACGCGACGCCGTTGACCGGCTCCCAGATCATCACCGCCGCGTCGAAGTAGACCTCCTTGTCGGTCGGCTTGCCCATGCCGTAACCGTCCATGATCACGATGGGAAGATCGGAGGTCGCGTCGAAGGTGCGCGCGATGTAGAGGCCTGTGCTCACCGCGCCGCTCGCGGCGCCTCCAACGAACGTTTGCGCGCGGACCTGCGTCGTTTCAGTGAGGGTCACGGGCTCGCCCGTGTACAACGTGGAGGACGCGGTCGGCAGCAGCCCGTCCAGCGTGTAGCGGATCTCTGCCCCCTCGATCGCGGTGGACATCCCCACCTGGATCTGATCTCTGAACGTCTGGCTAGGCGTGGAGAACGACACATCCCCGATCAGGGACGGGGGCGGCGCCGCGGTGCCGTTGCCGTCGCCAGCCGGTGCCTGGCCCTGGCCGCAAGCAACGCTCAGAGAGATCAGGGCGAGCGAGATGGAGCGGTGAAACCGGGCAAAGCGCCCTCGTTTGACCATGGTATGATTTTCCACTGCGACCTCATTCAGAGTTCAAGGATCCTCCATTCTACTGACACACAGGGCTGCCGCGCTATCCGTTTCGGGCGCGCGCACCGTTTGCACCCCTGCGCCGTGATTGCGCCTCGGCCGGCGCGGGGCGGCGCCCGGGAGCCCGGCCTTGTCCCCTTCTGGCCTCTCCGGATCCGGGGCGAGCCGGCGGCACGAACGTTGATTGGCCCCGTGGCCGCCGAGGACGCGCCCTGCGCGGCCGCGCTGCGGCCCAGGCGCGCTCTCCGGCCGGCGCCCGCGCAGCGCGCGTGGGTCCACAACCCTCGAGGTCCGTCATGACCATGTTCTGCAACCAGTGCGAGCAAGCATCCCACGGGACCGGGTGCACAACGGCCGGCGTCTGCGGCAAGGACGAGGACGTGCAGTCGCTCCAGGAGCTCTTGATCTACGGCCTGAAGGGCGTCGCCGCCTACGCGCACCACGCGCGAAAGCTCGGCATGCGCGACGAGCGGGTGAACGGCTTCCTCGAGGAGGCGCTCTTCTCCACGCTGACCAACGTGAGCTTCGACCCCGAGGCGCTCCTCGAGCTCTGCCTGGAGTGCGGCCAGGTGAACCTCCTTGTGATGAGGATGCTCGACGAGGGCCACCGCATGCGCTTCGGCGAGCCGCAGCCGGCGATGGTCCGGGAAGGCACCGTGGCGGGGCCGGGGATCCTCGTCTCGGGGCACGATCTCTCGGACCTCGCCGAGCTGCTCCGGCAGTGCGAGGGGACGGGCGTGAGGGTGTACACCCACGGCGAGATGCTGCCGGCGCACGCGTATCCGGAGCTCGCAGGCCACCCGAACCTCGTCGGTCACTACGGCTCCGCGTGGCAGCACCAGAAGGTCGAGTTCCTGGCGTTCTCTGGGCCGATCCTGATGACCTCGAACTGCGTGCTCGTCCCGAAGGAGGCCTACCGCGATCGCCTGTTCACCGCCGGCGTCACCGCGGTGCCCGGCGGCCGGCGCGTGCGCGGCGGCGACTTCTCCGAGGTCATCCGGGCGGCCCTCGCGAGCCCGCCGCTGCCCGACCACTTCGTCCGCGAGACCGAGGTGGGCGCCCGCGAGCGCCTGAGCGCCTGCGCGGGCTCGCCCGCGATGCGGCCGCCGTCTCGACGTCGTCCCGCGGGTGACCTAGCCTGACGGGCCGTGGACAGCACAACCCATCGAAGAACCGCCGCCCTGGCCCGCGTGGCCGCCCGCGCGGCCCTCCTGGGGGGCGCCGCGGCGCTCCTCGGCTGCGAGGCGCTCCTCGGCATCGAGGACGTGTCGCTCGACTCGGGCGCCGGCGGCGGCGCCTCGTCGTCCTCGTCCCCCTCTGGTTCCGGGGCCGCCTCGACCTCGACGCACGGCGGGGGGACGGCCGACGGAGGCGGCGGGCAGGGGGGCCAGGCCGAGGGCGACTTCACGTTCGCGATCCTGGCGGACTGGGTCGATGTCCCTTACAACGGCGTCAACCACGTCACCGTCGCGATCACCCGCATCGACGGCTTCGACGAGCCGGTCGTGGTCGACGCGCAGGCGCCGCCCGCCGGCCTCGTCGTGGGCCCGATCACCATCCCGTCGGGCAGCAGCAGGGGCAGGCTGGAGGTCGGCGCCTCCGGCGCGCTCACGCTGGGCACGGCGTTCGACCTCGACCTCATCGCGACCTCCGGCCGGACGGCGCGCACCGACAGCGCGCGCGCCGTGGTCACGGGCAAGCCCGGCACGCTCGACGAGAGCTTCGGCGCGGCGGGCATCACCTCGTGGAACCTCGCCTCGGACGGCGGAGGGCTCCACGACATCCGCCAGGCGGCGTCGGGGCAGATCCTGACGGCCGGCAACAGCATCGGCGGCCTCGGCGGGTCGAAGCTCGAGGGCTTCCGCCTGCTCCGCGACGGCGCGCTCGACCCCGCGTTCGCGGGCGGCCGCGTGACGAGCGCCTTCTGCGGCTGCACGAAATACCAGGAGATCCGCGGCATCACGCGCCTCATCAACGGCACCGTCTTCCTCGCCGGCTACGCCAGCGGGGAGGCCACGGACGACATCGCCTTCCTCCGCTATCGGGACAACGGGACGCAGGACAACATCGACTCGGCGAACACGGGCAAGGGCCTGATCGATCTCGGCGGCGACGAGCACGTGGCGGCCATGGATCTGTCGGCGTCCGAGCAGCTCTTCGTGACCGGCGAGCGCGATGCGCAGCTGTTCGTCGCGGCGATCAACCCGACGTACGGCTACCTCGACAACAAGTTCGCCACGGAGGGGTGGATCGCGCCGCTCGGCGTCGGCCCGAGCGCGGGCACGGCGCTGGCGGCACGTCCGGACGGCTTGCTGGTGGCCGGCTGGGCGGAGCAGGGCGGCGATCGGGACATCGTGCTGGTGCAGCTCGCCGCGAACGGCGCGGTCAGCGGGCTGGGAGAGCTGACGATCGTGAGGCCCGGTCAACAGGAGCCGGTGGCCGTGGTCGTGCAGCCCGACGGCCGCATCCTCGTGGGCGCCCGGAGCACCGAGGCGGGATCGAGCGACTTCCTCGTTGTGCGCCTCGAGGCCGACGGCCAGTTCGACACGACCTTTGGAGAGGACGGCTTCGCGCTCGCCGGCCTCGCGGGCGGCGAGGCGGTCGACATGGCGCTCATGCCCGACGGCCGCATCGTCGTCGCCGGCAACGTGGGGCAGGGCGCGAACAGCCAGCCCACCCTCGTGCGCTTCCTGCCCGACGGCGCGCTCGATCCGACGTTCGGCGACAAGGGCGTTCAGGCGCTCTTCCTCGGCGAAGAGGACTTCGTGCAGTCGATGACGCTCTCGACCGACGGCAAGCTGCTCGTGGCCGGCACCCGGCAGACGTTTCCCACCCACGGCCTCGTCGCGCGGCTCTGGAACTGACGGGCCTGCGCCGGTACGACGCAGGCCCGCGGCTCCGGTGCTGGCTCAGTGCGATGTCGTGTACTTGAACTCGAGGATCGCCCCCGGGTTGTCCAGGACCGTCGTCACGCCGCCGGTCGGTCCGCTCGTGTTCCCCGTGGTGTCCGTGATGATGTAGAACGTCTTGCGGTCCGGGCTCATCGCGAGATCGCGGTACCGGTTCGTGGTCTGGAAGAGGACGACCGGCTCGCCCTGCACGGTCTTCCCGTTCGGGCTCAGCTTCACCTGGTACACGGCGCCCTTCTTGAGGGAGGTCATCAGGAGAGAGTGATCCCACCCGCGGATGCCGTGCCCGGCAGGGTAGTAGTGGAGCGAGGAGGGCGCGATCGTCGGCCAGCAGATGTACTGGCTGAAGCCGCACGCCCAGTCGAAGAAGACGTAGTCGCTCGGGACGGTGTAGAAGGTGAGGAGCGGCTCCTTGAAGTCCGGATGGCTGAAGGCGCTCTCCAGCTGCCGCGGCACGGACTCGGGAGGAGCCCAGTCGCTCCAGAAGAGCTCGTTGCACGGCGTCGGGCTCGAGGCCGACCAGTTGTCGTACGTGTACGCCTGGTCGTCCTGGTAGCCGGCGACGTACGGCCAGCCATAGTTGTTGCCGGCCTGGATGAGGTTCAGCTCGTCGTCGCTCTTCGGCCCGTGCTCGTTCGCGTAGAGCTTGCCGCCCCGGCCGAACGTGAGGCCCTGCGCGTTGCGATGGCCGTACGAGTAGATATGGCTGCGGACCCCGTCGATCTTCGGGTTGTCCTTCGGGATCGAGCCATCGACGTTCAAGCGCAGGATCTTGCCGACGTATTTCTGCCAGTCCTGCGCCGCGACCTCGGCCGCCGTCGGCAGCTCCTGCGCGCGGTTCGGGTTGCACATCCTGGCGAACTGGTTGTTCCCCTGATCCCCGATGGTGTAATAGAGCTTCCCATCGGGGCCGAACAGGAGCCGCGCGGAGTTGTGATCGTCGCTCCCCGGCAGGCCCGTGATGACGTCGACAGGGCTCCCGAGGGTCTCGGTCACCCGGTTGTACGTGTAGCGGCGGATCTTCGTCCTGCGGTCCACCGCTGGATCTGCCGCGACGTTGTAGGTGAAGGACACGTACACGTAGTCCTTCCCTTTGTGCTTGAGCAGATCCGGGTGCAGCGCCAGGGCCAGCAGCCCGTCCTGACCTCCCGACTGGAACGCCTCCGGGATGGTGATCGCGGTCTTCTGAAGGCCGTCCTCCGGCCTCACGCGCACGACCCGCTTCCCTGTGCGCTCGGTGAGCCACAGATAGTCATCCGGTCCCCAGACGATCCGCATCGGAAACGAGAGATCCCGTACGATTTCGCGCGACGTGAAGGTCGGCTCCTCGCCGGAGCACACCTCATCGGCATCCCCGGGATCCTCGGCGTCACCGGGATCCTCGGCCTCCTCGGCGACGATGGCCTGAGCATCGGATTCGAGCGGCTCGTCCGGGGGACCCGCCTGGCCACATCCGGTGAGGCTCCACGAAGCCGTGGTGAGCAAACCAACTTGAGCCAGAACAACAGCCAGGTTGCGTGAGATAAAGGGCGACATAGGACTACCTCCCTGTCTCGATCAAGGGACTTTCACGTGTCGGTGCTGACCCGATCCCACCGCGCCATGGCGTGGCGGACGCGCTGGGAAAATCTCGGCATACAACCGGGGATTGCGAGACATCCGGTAGGGCCCTCCCCGATTAGAGTAAGGTCTTTACTATAGCAAATGCGGAGCTCGCTCGCACTGACAACGTTGATTTACGATGTCGGTGGATGACATTGTGCGTGAACGAGCCACTGTGTCGTTCCTGGCGCGGACATGGCTGCTCCGGTCGGCTCGAAGCCCAGCGCGAGGCGCCACCGCGCGTTGCGGCGAGCGTCGGGGCGATCCACCGCTGACAGCGCGTGGCGCGGCGGAGGTGCTCTTACGAGACGAAGGCGAGCCGCCGGGACGCCGAGGAGCGCGCCCTGCTCACTCTCGTGGCGTCGCTTGCGCCTCGGCGGCCTTCGTGTCCGGGTCGCCGTGCCAGGACGGCCGAGCGTCGCAGCGCGGCCGAGCTCGCGATGTCGCGTGTCGCGCAGCGCTCGAAGGAGCGCTGGATCTCGGTGGGGTTACTTCGCCGGCGCCGGCTCTGCGGACACGTCGAGCTTCTCGATCGAGCGCGGGGTCCCGAAGCCGGGCCCGCCGAGCGCGGTCTCGACCTTCAGATACACGCCCTGATGCCCGGAGGAGCGCGCGGCGTCGAGGAGGACGTCATTGCGGTAGAGCGTCACGACCAGCCCCGCAACGACCGACAGCGCGAGCGTCAGGCGCTGCGCCCGGCCCGTGTCGCGCGCGCGGGGCGCAGCGTAGGGCGACTCGTTCAGCAACACCTGCTCCCGCACCTCCGGCATCCACGGCGGCGAGGTGGGCCGAGACGCCGCGAGCATCGCCGCAGGCGGCGCCTGCACCTCGGTCCGCGTCACGAGGTGAGGTGAGCTGTCGTCCAGCGCTCCGATCGGCATCGTGGCGCCGAGCGGCATCGTGGAGAACATGTTCGACGCCACCGGCGTCGGATGGTCGGAGTCCATGCTCCGCCGCGCAGGGACGCGCGGGGGCGGCGGAGGCGGGCCCCGGCGCGCCGTGCTCGGCGGAGGACCCTGGACCTGCGCCGGCTCGGGCGGCGTCGGCTCGATTCCCGCCACGACGCCGAGCGGCTGCCAGGCGGCCATCCCGGGGCGCCATATCTTCGTCGTCTCGTCGATCACGTCGAGACGGAACAGATCGTCGAGCTTGTCCAACGTGAGCACCTTGATGTCGTCAGGCGCGATCGCGACATGCCAGAGACTCTCGCGATCATCGGTTGCCGGAACGGGCGGCGCCGGGCGCCTGGCCGGAAGGGGCGGCGGTTTCATACAAAGTCCTCCCTTGCGTCCCCGAGGATGCCACGGCGCGAGCGCACCGTACACACCGACATGAGGCCCCGCGTGCTTTCGAGACGGTGCGGATTTTTGCAATGAGTGAGGTGTGACCCGTCGCGCTGGCGGGATCCTCGCCATGCCGGTATTCTCGCCGGCGATGGCGGCGGAGCATGGAGGCAGTCATGAACATCGCGGATGAGGCGATCGCGGCCGGCAACAGCGCTGGATCGTCCAGCTTCCGACGCTGGATGCGCGTGATGCCGGCGCTCCTCCTCGTCGCGGCCGCCGCGTTCGTGGCGGCATATTACGTCCCGCTTCACCGCGCTCACGTGCTCTTGCTGGAGGAGCAGCGGAAGTCGAACCAGAGGGCCAAAGAGCTCGAACAGACGCTGAGCCAGGTGCGCGGGGAGCTCCAGGCGAAGACGGCGCAGATCGAGAAGGGCGAGGCGGAGCGGCAGCAGACCGAGGCCGCGAAGAAGTCGGGCGTCGAGCGGATCGGGCAGATCAAGGCGGAGCTCGCGGGGAAGCTCGACAAACACGTCAAGAAAGGGGTCGCGGCGGTCGCGGTCGCGGAGGGACAGGCGTTCGTCGCGCTCTCGGAGGGCGCGGTGTTCCTCCCCAACACGGTCGACGTGAGCCCGCAGGGGCAAGCCCTCCTGTGCCAGGTCTCGGGCGCGCTGTCCGCGAGCGGCGGCGGCCAGGCGGCGCTGCGCGTCGGCGCGGTCAGCGGTCCTCCGGCCTCGGTGCCGGCCCCCTTGCAGGCCGCCTATCCGACGCCGTGGGAGCTCTCCGCTGTCCGGGCGGCGACCGTCACGCAGACGCTCCAGGACAAGTGCGCGGTGGCAGGGGCCCGGCTGTCGGCGGTCGGGTACGCCGAGCACGACCCCGCGGCCGCCGCGCTCGGGGAGACCAAGCTGCCTCCGGGGCGCGTCGAGATCTCCGTCGCGCTGCCGGCGGCCTCCGCGGACAAGTGACGGTCGCGAGGGCGCTGGACGTGCGCGCCGTCACGCGCACCCCAGGCTGGCCGCGATGATCCGGCGCAGCTCCTCCTCGACGAACCGCTGCTTCGACAGCACCGCCCGCACGCCGAGCCCGCGCAGCGCGGCCTCGCTCTGCTCCTGCGCCGCCGTCGTCAGCACCACGACCGGCACCCGGGCGAGCCCGGGCGAGCGCCTGAGCTCCGCCACCATCTCCAGGCCGCTCATGTAGGGCATCTCCAGGTCGGTCAGCACCACGTCGGGCGGCGCCGCCCGCGCCCGCGCGAGCCCCTCCCGCCCGTCGCTCGCCTCCTCCACGCGCAGCCCCATCGACCGCAGGATGCCGCAGAGCAGCTCCCGCGCGACGGGCGCGTCCTCCACGACCAGCGCGAGCGGCTCCCGCTTCTGCTCGGCGGCGGCGGTGAAGGGCGCGTCCCGGGGCGCCTGCCGGGCGTACGTGAACAGCCGCTCCACGTCGAGGAGCAGCATCGCCTCGCCGTCCGCCGTCGGCGCCACCCCGCGCACGAGCGGCGAGGTGAGGGGCATCTCCTCCGAGCGCACGAGCGCGACCAGCCGAGGGTTCTCGTAGCCGTCCACGCTCACCGCGAACAGGCCCGCGGCGTGGTGCAGCACGAGCGCCGCGTCCCCGGGCTCGGGCAGGCCTCCGTCGCCGAGCACCGCCCCGAGCGCGTACAGCGGCGCGAGCTCCGCGCCGGCGCCGCTGGTCAGGCGCACGCGCGGCCCGTCGGGGGCGCGCAGGAGCTCCTCGTCCTCCAGCAGCACGACGGAGTGCACGGCGTGCGTCGGCACCGCGCACCGGAAGCGCCCGCTGGAGATGGGGACCACCTCCTCGCCGTGCAGGTTCTTCGGCACCACGAGCACGATCGTCGTGCCGAGCCCGGGCTTCGAGTCGACCCGTACCTGCCCGCCCAGCGCGCCGATCTCGCGCGCCACGATGTCGAGCCCGACGCCCCGGCCCGAGATCGCGCCGACGCTGCGGCTCGTCGTGAGCCCGTGCGCGAACAGGTACGGGATGAGCTCGGCGTCGTCGAGGGTCGAGGCGCCCGGGACCGACGGCGCGAGCACCTCGCGCAGGCGGGCGAAGTCGACCCCGCCGCCGTCGTCCTTCACCTCGACCCGCACGGCGGCGTCGGTCTGGACCACGGTCACCGCCACCGTCCCGCGCGCGGGCTTGCCGCGGCGCGCCCGGACGTCCGCCGGCTCGATCCCGTGGTCGATGGCGTTGCGCACGAGGTGCAGCAGCGCCGGCTCGAGGCGGCGCTCCACGGCCGCGTCGAGCAGCCCCGTCCCCTCGACCCGCGCCTCGACGTCCTTGCCCAGCATGCGCGCCGCGCTCCGGGCGGCGAGCGACACCTGGTTCAGCAGGCGCTCGGTGCGCACGACCGACGCCCTCCGGACCACCTCGTCGAGCTCGCCGAGCGCGCGCCCCGCCGCGAACTCGTTGCTGGACCAGTCCGCCCGGACGGCGCTCAGGAGGCGCTCGATCTCCGCGCCATAGCCGAGCGTCTTCGCGATGCGCTCGGCAAATCGATCCACATCCGCGCCGCGGGGGTCGATCTCGACGAGCAGCGCGCGGAGCATGCGCTGGGACTCGCGGAGCCGCCGCTGGATGACCTCCCGCTCGCCGTGGAGCCGCTGGAGCTCCTGCAAGAGCGCCCCGACGGCCTCGGCGTCGAGGGCCGCGCGGGCGGTCGGCTGGGCGGGGTCGGGCGGCGCGTCGGGCTGGTCCAGCCGCGGCGGCAGGACGCTCTCGTGCACGGAATCAGGCGCCGATACGAGCGGCGGCGCGAGCTCGCCGTCGGGCGGGCCGCCGCCGCCGAGCTCCGCGCGCGCAGCGCGGAGGGTCTCCTTCACGATCTCGAGCTCGGGCGCGGCCTCGTCGCCGGGGCTCGCCGACAGGAGCCCTAGCCCCTCCAGCGCGCCGAGGAGGCTGTCGCCGGTGAGCTGCGTGGGGCGCGCGCCGCCCCGCACCGCGTCGATGACGTCCTCCGCCAGCTCGGCCAGGTCGCCGCACGCGGCGAGCTCCAGCATGTGCGCCTCGCCCTTCAGCGTGTGCAGGAGCCGGCGCAGCACCTGCAGGTTGCCGCTCTGGCCCTGCTCGTAGCCGAGCCACAGGTCCGTCGCCTGGGCCACGCGGTCCGGCATGGTCCGGTGGAACGCGGCGACGAGATCAGCCCGGCTCCTCATCCGCGTCCGCCTCCGCGCTCTCGGGCTTGCCGGCCCTCGCCCCCAGCGGCTTGACCCGGAAGGCCTTCGCCGTCGTCTTGAGCACGTGCGACAGCTGGAGCAGCGACTCGGCCGAGCGCGTCGCGGCCACGCTGCTCGTCAGCGTGTCGTTCACCGCCCCGACGATGTTGACGATCGCCGTCTTGACCCGCGCCGTCCCCTCGCGCTGGTGGTCCACCGCGTCCGAGATCTGCGCGGCGGCCGCGGCCGTGTCGCGGGCCAGCTTGATCCCGTCCTCGGTCGCGAGCACGGACGCGTGGGAGGCCGCGTGCATGTTCGCCACGAGCCTCCGGATGTCGCGCACCGAGTCCATGACGTGCTCGGACAGGCGGCGCATCTCGGCGGCCACGAGCGAGAACCCGCGCCCCACCTCGCCGGCCTTCGTGCCCTCGAGCGCGGCGTTGAGCGCGAGCAGGTCCGACTTGTCGGCGATGCTCTGGATCAAGGACAGGATCTCGCCGATGCGGTCCGAGTGGGAGCTGACGAGGCGCGTCTGCTCCGCCGTGTGCTGGACGCTGACGAGGCTCCGCTGCGCCGTCTCGTGCACGGTGGCCGCGTCCTTCGCGATATGATCCGCGCTGGCGGTCAGGGCCTCGACGGTCCGCCGGATCTCCTCGAGCGCCGCGTTCTGCTGGCTCGCGCTCGTCTCCTGCTCGCGCACCGACGAGAACATGCCCGCGGCGGCCGACGCGACCTCCGCCGAGGTGTTGCCGATCCGCGAGGCGAGCTCCTGGAGGCTCGTCACCATGGAGCGGAACGCGGCGAACAGCTCCCCGTCGCCGGTGATCTTGCAGGTGAAATCGCCGCCCGCGACCCGCGCGGCCGTCTCCTGGAGCTCGCGCAGCTGGGTGTTCATCCGCTCGAACGCGCTGGCCATGTCCCCGAGCTCGTCGTCCGAGATCCTGAGGGACAGCCGGGCCGAGACGTCGCCGCGGGCGATCCGGTCCGCCGCCTCCTTGATGTGCGCCATCGAGCGCGTCATGCGCGCCGAGATGACCCAGGCGAGGCCCAGGCCGAGCAGCGCGATCCCCGCCGATTGCAGGGCGATGGTCCTGCGCGCGTCGGCGCGGCGCTCGGCGATCCGGTCGCTGCGCAGCCCGACGGCCAGCGTCCCGAGCTGGCGATCGCCGTTCCGCGACCGGATCGGGGCCTCGCTGACGACCACGCCGGCGTCGCCCCGGCCCCGCGCGCCCTCGGGCGCCTGCGCCGCGCCGATCGCGGCGATGCGCTGCCCCCTCGCGTCGTAGACCGACACCCAGCTCACCAGGGGATCGGTCATCGCGGTGCGCAGGGTGTCCGGGAAGGTCTCCGGCGGCTGCTCGAGGTCCATGGCCACGCCGATGGGCTCCTTCAGCATGGTGGCGAGGATCCCGGCGCGCTCGCGCAGCTCGGCCTCGCTCGCCCGCGCGGCGTGCTCGGGGATCAGCCACAGATCGAGCGCCGACAGCACGATGGCCACCGACGCGACGAGGGCGGCGATCTTCCAGCGGATAGAGCGAAAGTTGAGCATGGCGGGTGAGGGGCGGCGATGGCGGACGCTGAACGAGGGGCGCTGGATGGGCGATGGGAGATCGCGAGTCGTGAACCGTGAGCCGTGAACCTGCGAGCGGCGATGCGCGGTGTCCGGTGACGGACGTCGCGAGGGCCTCAGTCGACGATGCGGGCGAGCCGGAGGAGCTGCGGGTCGAAGCGGAGGCCGACGGCGTTGGCGTGCTTCACGTTCAGCAGGAGCTCGGGCTTCGCGCCCGAGAGCCCCACGGCGACGGCGCAGCCGCGCTTCGTGTCGTCGCCGTCGCCACACACGACGATGCGGACGACGGCTCCCTCGCGCGACGGGATGTCCGGGATGGCCGCGGCGAGCCCCCGCGCCACATAGACCACCTCGGCGCCGGCGGCGCGCAGCGCCTCCTGCAGCTGGGCCCTTCCGCTGTACGTCACGCGCAGGACGGACGCCGGCCGCTTGGCCACGGTCGTCTTCGCGGCCAGCCTGGAGAGCACGGCCGCCATCGCGCTCGCGTCCTCCGCGCTCGCGCCTGACTCCGCCCCGACGACCGCGAGCACGGCCGTGCCCGCGCGGCTCGCGAACCCGCTCTCGTAGCCGATCGACCGCAGGAGGATGGCGCCCCGCAGCTCGTAGGGGACGGAGGCGGCAGAGCGGCTCTCGGTGCTCACGGTCGTGAAGAGCGCCGCGGCCATCAGCATTCGAATCGACGAGATCGGAGACACCATGTTCCGCTGGCGAGCTGTGTACGATCGCGGACGGATCCTCGACGGGCGTGGCATCAGGCGACCGCGGTCCCCACGTCAGCGTTCCTTGCCGGCGAGCCGCTTGACCAGGGCCGGCAGACGATCGAGGTGGCGCTTCGAGAGGACCGCGTCCGCCTGGACCTCCAGCTTCAGCTGTTCGAGCTCCCGCTCGGAGTGTCCGGACATCAGGATGACGCTGAGCTGCCCGAGCCGCTGGTTCTTCCGGAACAGGGTGAGCAGCCGGTCCCCACGGATGGTGGGCATGAAGACGTCGAGGACGACGATGCGCACCTGGTGCCGCACGATGGCCTGCGTCGCCCCGATGGGGGAGGGGAGCGCGAGCACCTGAAAACCGGCGGAGCGCAGCACGCGAGACACCTCTTCTCGGGCGATCTCGCTGTCGTCGATCACGAGCACAGGCGCGTTTGCCGGCGCGTTTGTCAACGTGCTCGCCGGCGCGCTCGCCGGCGACCGCGACAGCGGAGCCGCGCTCGCCGGGGACGCCTCATCGGCCGAATCGAGCGGCGGTCTGGCCCTGGACGCAGGTGATCGGGAGCTCGGAACGCTCATGGATTCGACCAGATGCCCTGAGCTTCGCGCGTCGCCACGAAGGGCCGAGGCGCAACGCCGGAAGCGTCGACCAGGTGGGTCACGTCGAGGAAGGTCACTGCTCCCTCGCTGGTGTCGACGACAGCGTTCGGCACGGGCTCCCCGAACACCTCGACCGCGGCGACACACCGCGTCTTGCCGGCGGGCAATCCCAGGTAGCCGCGCGCAGCGCGGCAGACGACGATGCGGAGCGGGGTAGCCGCCGGCTCCGCGAGGACGGGCGACACGATCACGATGATCCTCCCCCGGTCCTGGAGGATGCCCATCACCCGGGGGCCTGTGCGCGGCAGCGGCAAGGGGGCGCGCCACGCGATCACCTCTTCCACCTGCTGCGCCCTCAGCGCGAAAGTCACCGAGCCCATGTCGAAGAGCAGGAAATCGACAACGGCCCTCTCGCGCAGGCCCTTGTCCGGGGCGTCGTCGCGCAGATCGTGAACCTGGCTGATTGCTTCGGACAAGGTGTCCTCGATTTATCACAAGGGCAGACGCCGGGGAGGTGCATTCGTATCGGGCTGCGTGGTGTCAGGAGATTTCTGATGTCGGTTCTGCTGTCGCTGTCGTGCGCGCTGCCTTCCCGCGCGGGCCGCCTTCCCGCGCAGGCCGGCGGCGTCAGTAAGACGCCTCGACCGAGGCGCCCAGGTAGGGGCGACCGGTGGTGATGATCAGCCGGTGCGAGGCGTAGGACGGTGGAGGGACCTTGTTGAAGGTGAGGTTCTTGCCGAACACGGAGACCCAGACGCGCTCGAGCGGCGAGAAGGATACAGCGGCGTCGAGGTTGAACGCCGATCGCGCCGCCATCCGATCTCTGGGCGGCAGATCGTCCGTGTCGTGGGCGGGCGCGTCCCTGGAGCCGTGGCTGTTCATGCCAGTCCGGAAGGTCGCGGCGAGCCCGGCGGTGAACCGGCTGGCGCTGTAGCTCAGGTGGCCTTTGACGAGGTGGATGGGGTAGTTGGCCCAGGTCTCGCCGTCCCAGTTGGTCAGGATGTTGAGGTCGCTCTCGGGGCCGAACGGCTTCGACACGCTGTACCAGAGGTCCCCCGCGAACCCGCCGCCGAGGTCGCCGATCGCGCCGATCTCGCCGCCGAGGGCGTCGACGTCCGCGGTGCTGTTCGAGAAGCTGCCCCACCAGCCGCCCGCGGACGGGTGCCTGGGGTTGTGGGCCACGTGGTCCTCGAAGTCCTCGGGCCGCACCTGATCCCACGACACCCAGCCGAGGGGTTTCTTGTAGCGCTCATAGAAGACCGCGACGTCGAGGGCGAGGCGCTCGTCGAGCAGGCCCACGACATAGTCGAGCTCCACGAGGTGGGAGGACTCCGGAACGAGCGAGGGGAGCGGCGCGATGGGCTCGTCCTCGAAGGCGGCGTTGAATTGCTCGAGCCAGTTGAAGTAAGCGGCGTCCGGGAAGCGGAAGCCCTTCTGGTAGGACAGCTTGACGTTCTGCGTGTCGCTGATCGCGTAGGCGGCCGCGACGCGGTAGGAGGGGCTGCTCACCGGCTCGGGCTCGCGCGAGAGGCCCCCGCGGAGGTTCAGCTCTCCAAACTCGGTGTGATCGAAGCGCAGGCCCGCGGAGATGGTGAGATCGCGGAAGGTGGCGGTGCTCTCGCCGAAGGCGGCGAGCTCGGTCCACGAGAAGCTCTCCGGGGACTCGAAGGCGGTCCCGTAGAGCCGTCCCCAGCGGGACCGCTGGCCGCTGAAGCGCTTGTGGCTCGCCGACGCGCCGATCGCGAGCTGGCTGTTCGGCAGCGCCGTCGTCTTGTAGACCGCCTTGATGTCCCGGTGCTCCTCGCCGAGGCCCCCGACCGGCAGGACCCCTGCGCCCGGGACCGGATTGGACGCCTTCGCCATCTCGTCTGCGACCCAGTCGGCTGGGACGAGGGCCGTCTCGAAGGCCGAGAAGGTCGGGACCAGCTCGACCTTGTGCTGCCTGGACAGGTGGACGTGGATCTCCGGCGTGACGGTGAACGTCCTCTGTCGCAGATGGCCGGTGTTGCTGTCGGACCACTGGCCCGCGAGCTGCTCGCGGGTCATGGCCCTGTTCGGGGCGTTGCCCATCATCGACGTCTGCGCGTAGTCGAGCCGCAGATCGACGCTGACGGGGCTGCGCTCGGAGCCGTAGCGGAAGCGGCCGAAGCCCTTGTAGCTCGGCTCGCCGAGGGCGTTGACGCGCGTGTGGCGCAGGAAGGGAGACGTCGTGACGCCTGCGTAGGCCTTGCCATACAGCTCCGCGGTGTTCGGCCGGGGCGCCTGGGGCAGCTCTCCTTCGTTGTCGGCGTGGCCGAAGTAGAGGAAGCAATCGGCGTTGTGCTTCTCGCTGAGCAGGCCGCCGTAGCTGACCTCCAGGGTGCGCGTGTCGCCGGAGGCATACGACGCCTTGCCCCAGAGCCCGGGGCGGGTGATCCCCGTGGGCCTGAGGACGTTGACGAAGCCGCTGATCGCGCCGGAGCCGTGGACGATGGCGCCGGGGCCGAGGATCACCTCGACCCGCTCGATGTCTCCGGTGAGGGGCACGGCCAGCGTGCTCCCGATGGCGCCGAAATGGGCGCGCATGTTCGTGTTCACGCCGTCGACCATGACGAGCGTCTTGGCGTTGTTGTCGATGAGCACGCCGCGCACGCCGATGAGGCGCGAGGTGCGCTCGTGCTCGCCGATCAGGACGCCGGGCTGGTGGGCTTGCAAGAGGTCGTCGAGCGAGCGGACGGCGTAGAGCTTCAGCGTGCGCGCATCATAGAGGCGCGCCTGACCGGTCGACGTCTTGCTCTCGGTCTCGAAGAAGCCAGTCGACGAGACCTTCACGTTGAGCAGCTCCTCGAGATCGAGCGAGAGGAACTGCCCCTGACCGCCGTCATCGCCGCTGGCCAGCGCCTCGCTCCCCGGGGTCTGCGCCCAGGAGGAGCCCGCCGCCCCGAGAGGGCATAGCAGCGAGCAGAGGAGCAAAGCCGACTTGCGCATCGATTCCCCACGTTCGAGCGCCGGGCAGGGCGCACAGGATCGGGGCGAGCCGGCGTGCCGGTGGCCCGAGGTCCTGGAGCACGCCTGGACCGCCGGCCATGGCGGTGCGCGGCGGCGCCAGCGGGCGCGCGCCGCCCGGTCTCCCCCACGAGTCTGCAACGGATCTGTTCGCTGACTTGCTGTATTGCGCGAACATCCCGATGTTACACGAATACCCGGATGCGTCAACGGCTGTCCTGAACGCTCGACGTGGAGCGCCGCGAGCCCGCTGGCGCGCTCTCGACTCTCGAGAGCGCATCTTGGGAGCGGGAGTTGCACCCGGGGCGCGACTCGACGGGAGTCGATGTGAGAAGGTGTGGTGTTCCCCGGTGGGCGGGCCGCGCGGGGGGCCGGCGTCAGCGCCCGGTGATCCAGTAATGAAAGGCGTGGAATCCAGCGCCGCGGCGCAGGGTGATCGCGATCGGCGCCGGCGTCGAGAGGCGCGCGGCGGGGAGGGGCAGCGCCCGCTCCACCCACGGTCCGCGCGGCACGTCGATGGTGCCGATCGCCTGGCCCGCCACGGAGACGGCGAGCTCGGCGCCGTCGTCCGAGGCCACCCGGAGCACGAGGTGCGCCTCGGCGGGGAGCGCCGCGAGGTGGGCGACGAAGCGATCGGCTGTCCGGTGGTAGCGGCCGCCGTCCGCGAGCTCCGTGCGCGTGAGGTCGAGCTCCCCTGGCGCGCTGCTCTCGGGCGCGGCGAGCGCGATCGCCATGTTGCGCTGGTCCGCGAGCGGATCGAGCGCATAGGCGTGCGCCGCCTCGGACTCGAGGTCCGAGACGTCGAGCTCGTCGAGGATCCGCTCGCCGGGCACGGACCGCACCGGCAGCGCCCCTGAGCCGAGGAGGTCCCAGCGCGCCTCGTAGGCGATCATCGTGGTGCCGCCGAGGATGGCCTGGTCCTCGACGGTGGCGTCGACCAGCGCGCGCCCCAGCACCGGCGCGCACGCCATCCAGTGCGGGTAGACGATGAAGTGGGTCGGCCGGCGCTCCGGGGGCAGCTTCTCGTAGTGCTCGAACCTGGAGCCGGCGCCGGCCACCCAGTAGCGCGCCTCGCCCTCGGTGGTCAGGCCCACGACGTCGAAGGTCCTGCGGCCGCTGAAGTAGGCGAGCGCGCCCGTGTCGTTGACGCCGATCCTGGCGTCCTCCGGCAGGTGCTGCGCGGCCCAGCGGCCGAGCCAGACCTGCTGCCGATCGATGGCGCGGGCGGAGTTGGCGAGGTCGCCGATGGCCCACGGCAGCCGCGCGGCCAGGGCGCCGGCGAACGCGCCGGCGAGGAGGGGCGTCACGTAGTGGAGCGAGGGCCGGAGCCGCTGGGCGGCGTCGCCGAGCTCGCGCGCGAGGCAGGCGGCCATGACGATCCACGCCGGCGCGAAGGGCCAGACGTACCGCACGCGGTTCCAGAGGAAGCTGAGGTACGTGCAGGGCAGCAGCGCGCCGAGCGCGAGGGCGCCCACGATCGCGGCGTGCGCTGGGCGGCCCCTCCGGTGCGCTGCCACGGCGAGCGCGACGGCGCCGAGGGCGATCACGGCGGCGGAGCCCTCGGGGAGGAAGACGGCCGTCCACTGGCCGCCGTCGATCACGTCGGTCACGAGCAGCCGGACGTTGTCGAGGAGCGCGGCCCTGAGCGTCGGTCCGTCGTAGTTGGGGTTGCCGATCAGCCACTTGACGGACGTCGTCGATGAGGTCGGGTGGCCCGCGAGCAGCTGGTTCAAGGCCGGGACGACGAGCGGACCGAGGAGCGGCGCGAGGGCGAGCAGGCGCCCGGCGGAGCGCGCGGAGTGCCAGAGAGCGCCGCTGCGGGAGGGGGATGGAGCGGAGAGGGGCGGCGCCGGGAGGGGCGCTGGGAGCGCGGAGCGTGACGCCGAGAGGGCGAGCGCGATCGCGGCGAGCAGGGAGGCGAGCGCGCCCTCCGGGCGGAGCAGGGGCGCGACGAAGCCGCAGACGGCGAGGGAGCGGGCGATCGAGGCGCTGGGCGGCTGCGCGGGCGCGCTGGGTGGCTGCGCGGGCGCGCTGGGTGGCTGCGCGGGCGCGCCGGGCGGCTGCGCGGGGGCAGCGCTGTCCGTGGCGGGCTCTGGCGGTGCCGGCTCGCAGAGCGCCGCTGCCAGACGGGCGGTGCGGGTGAGGATCCAGGCGAACGCGACCGTCTCCATCCCGCTCCAGGCGAACCACGCGAACGCGGCGAACCCGGCGCACATCGCGCCCGCGCCGGCGGCGGCCGCGGGGCCGGCGAGGGGGCGCGCGAGGCGCGTGGTCTCGACGGCGAGCGCGGCGTGGAACACGAGCCCGAGCGCCCAGACCGCATAGACGAGCGAGAGATCGCGCAGGCCGAGCGCGTGGAAGGGGGCGAGCAGCACGGGCCAGAGCAGGCTGGTGGCGCCGCTCGAGTAGCCGTCGCCTGCGACGAAGCTGAAGAAGCCGCCCTCGGCGAGCCGCCGGGCGTATTGCATGTGGATGAACGCGTCGTCGAGCGGCAGGGCCGGGCGCCCGGCCTGCGCAAGGATCGCCCTGACGCAGAGCGCGCCGAGCGCGCCGCTCGCGGCGAGGGCGGGCGCATAGGGGAGGGCGCGCGCGGCGAGGGCGCGCAGCCGGGAGGGGGCCGGAGGTGCCGCCATGGGGCCCGACGCATACCACCGCGCCGCCCGGGGACAGCGATTTCGCGCGCCGGGTGGCCGGCGGATTTCCCGCGCGGGGGCGGCCGGCATTTGGTAGAGCGCCGGGGCTCCATGGTCTTCCAGCCGCGCCCGAACCACCCCTACGCCGACGCGCCTCGCTTCCCTGACGGCGACGACGTCTCCATCGACGCCTTGATCCCGGGCGCCGGCCCCGTCGAGATCGAGATCGGCCCCGGCCGCGGCGGCTTCCTGTTCGAGCGCGCGGCGGCGAGCCCCGAGGCGCGGCTGCTCGGGCTGGAGATCCGCCTGAAATGGGCGGCGCTCGTCGATGGGCGCCTGAGGAAGGGCGGCCTCGGCGGCCGCGTGCGGGCGCTCAACGCCGACGCGCGCGAGGCGCTCGCGCGGCTCCGCCCCGACGCGTCGATCGCGCGGTTTTTCCTGCACTTCCCGGATCCGTGGTGGAAGAAGCGCCACGAGAAGCGCCTCGTGATGGGCCCGGCGCTGCTCGACAGCCTCGCGCGCCTGCTCGTGGACGGCGGCGAGCTCTTCGTGCAGACCGACGTCGAGGAGCGCGGTGTGCTCTACGCCGAGCAGATCGGCGCGCACCCCGCGTTCGAGCCGGCGGGCGACGCGCCCGGCTCGCCGCACCTCGCCGAGAACCCCTACGGCGCGAGGAGCCCCCGCGAGCACCACGCGATCGCCGACGGGCTGCCGGTGAGCCGGCTGCTCTACCGGAGGCGGCCGCGCGCGGCCGGCGGCGCGCCGCTGGATCCCGGCCAAGACGCCGGCTGAGCGCTGGCCTGGGCGCGTGTGGCGGACGGCGGCTACGCTGTAGGTCATGCGTGTGATCCTTGCGTGGATAACAGTCGCCGCGGCGATCCTCGCTCAGGCGTTCATCACCGTGCGCCTGTGGCGGAGCGAGCTGTACTCGCGCGACCAGAAGCTCCTGCAAAGCGCGCTGATATGGCTATTGCCGGTCGCGGGATCCTTCATTGTGTATTCGGGGCTGCGGCAGGAAGACGATGTCTCTCGGCCGACGCCGAACACCGAGATGGAGAGTGACGAGGAGGATTAGCGCCGTCCGCTGCTTAGCGGGCGATGCTCGGGCTCTGAAGAACTCCGCCCGCGCACGCACGGTGGCCGCCACGGTGCTGTCGAATCGGGAGAGGGAGCCAAGCCTGCGCTAGGCGCAGCGCCCATCGCCGCATGTGCGTCGCCGACCCTGGTCGTGGACCGATACCGTCGTGGCGTCGCAAGAGTGGGAGCTGAGCGCCTCCACGCTTTGCGAAGGACGGGGCCGGTCGGCCGGTGTTGAGGCCCATGTGTCCTGCAGCGATGCGGGCGCACCTGTGATGGGGGACGCGAGGCTTCGGGTGAAGGGCTCGTTCTGGGCTCTCTGTGGTGCCCCGAACAGAGGCAGTCGTTCTTTCGGAACCGAGATGAGAAAAAGCTGAGCCGCACGCGCCGTCCGCAGCGACAGCGGTCCATGGGAGTCGTCGAAGCTGTCCAGAGCAAGTCATGATGTTGGCACGACTCCACTTACCTCTTACATCTGGAGGACGACATGCATCGTGCGCGCGTGAACATGTGGATCCTGGGTTGGCTGGCGGGCGTGGGCATCTGTTCGGTACCGATGGTCGGATGTAGCGGCGGCGAGAGCACCCAGGAGGAGGCGAGCGCCACGTCAGGCTCGACCACCACGAGCACGGGTAGCGCTACTGGCGGGGACGGGGGGAGCGGTGGAGACGTGCAGGGGGGCACGGGCGGGCTCGGCGGCGCTGGAGGGCAAGGCGGGAGCGGTGATGGCGGCGCGGGGGGCACCGGCGGCGCGGGGGGCACCGGCGGCGCGGGCGGGCTCGGGGGGGCCGGAGGGCAAGGCGGGAGCGGTGACGGCGGCGCGGGTGGCACCGGCGGCGCGGGGGGACAAGGCGGCCTCGACGGCTCGGGGGGACAGGGTGGGGTCAGCGAACCTCCGTGTCCCCCGACCCAGACGTTCTGTGACCTTTTGTGCGTGGATACACAGACAGACAGCATGAACTGTGGGGCTTGCGGCACCACCTGCAAAGCGGGCTCGACCTGCCAGGCCGGCGCCTGCACATGCCCGCTGGCGGGGCAGACCTACTGCGATCCGCTTTGCGTCAACACGAACCTCGATCAGTTCAACTGCGGGGCGTGCGGCAACACATGCGGCGGCGGCTCGTTCTGCACCGCTGGCGAGTGCACGTGCAATGCGGGGCTGGCGTACTGCGGTAACGGATGCGTGAATCTCAGCAACGATGAGAGCAACTGCGGAGCGTGCGGCACCGCCTGCACCGACGGACAGAACTGCGTCACGGGTATCTGTCGCTAGTTCCGCGTGTCAGAAATCCCAGGGATCTGTCTCGCGAACGAAGCGAGAATTTGACGCAAAGACGCCAAGGGCGCAAAGACGCAAGAATAACATAGTCTGCATTTTTTTTGCGTCTTTGCGACTTTGCGTTGAAATCTCTCGCCGGATCCCTGGCCGGACCTCTGGCGGACGGAACCAGGAGGTCGAGGACACGGAAGAGGGGGCCGTTCCGGCGTTCGTCGATCCATCGGAGGTGTGATGAGCCTCAACGAGCCGCGTACCGTAGGCTGCGCCGTCCACGACCTCCGGCAGACACGGAATGTCATCGTCGTGCTGCGCCCCCTCTTCTCCCGCGGACCGCCTCGCCGTCACAAAGGAAGAGCTCCTGACAAGAAACTTCCGCCGGGGTTGCCGCGGCGTTTTCGTTGAGCCGAACGAGAACGCTCGGGGTACGTACGGGTATGAGGCGGGAATCCTTATTTCTTGCGAGGGTTGCTGCCGTCGCTGCGGCAGCCCCGGCGGCGTGCTCGGGTTCGGGGGAATTTCCGAGAGGAGGGGCGGCCCGCCGAGGATCGGCTGGGGCATCCGAGGTCGTGCTCGCCTTTGGCCTTCACTTCCGGATAGCTTCGATTCTCCTCCTCCCCCATCCTGCGGGGGAGCGGGACCGCACGGCCCGCGATCAGACCCAGCGCTCCGCGTTCGATCGTCTCTTCGAGGTGGTCGCGCGCCAGCTGGCGGATGCGAGGATCGAGGCCTGGGACGACCGGTGGGGGGACGCCGCGCCTCCGGATGGCGCGCAGCCGCTGGAGGGCACGGAGCCGGGCGCTCACCCCTCCCGGCGCACCGGGGCCGAGTCGCGGCGCTTCGGCTCCGCGCCGGTGCCGCGGGCGACCGCGCGCTCGGCGGGAGCAGGCCGCCACGCACCCCACCACAGAAGGGCCGCCGACGCCTCCTCGCCTCCGGGCTCGGCCGCCACGCGCAGCGCCTCCCACGCCCCCGCGAGCGCCCCGCCGGTCACCAGCAGCGCGCGCTCCTCGCTCCGCGCAGCGACCGACGAGGCCAGCTCGCCGCGCCGTGAGGCGCACGGGAGCGCGCCGGGCACGTGGGCGCCCGCGCGCAGGTCCGCCTGACGCCGATCACCTCTGCGCCTCGCTCCCCTCCGTGGGCGCGACGCAAAAATCCGCCTCGGCGGCGTAGCCCTGGGCGCCGCGGAGCTCCACAACCCGGTCCCGGCCGAGGGGCGCCGCGCCCGGGACGCGGAACGTCGTGACGTCGAGCCGCGGCACCGGCGTCTGCCGGGGCGCCGGGAGCTGGGGCACCCAGGCGTACGGCGCCCGGTAGGCCCGGTACACCAGGTTGAGGCTGAGCGGCGGTTTGCGCCAGTAAGGGCTGATGTACTCCCAGACGATCTCGTGCCCCGCGGTGACCTCGAAGATGCGGCCGTCGGAACCCTCGGTGATGAGCGTGTTGCCGTTGGGCAGCCGCTGGGCGCTGCTGATGAACGGGCTGTAGAAGCGCGCCGCGTCGAGCGGCATCACGAAGCCCGCCTCCCTGGGCGTGTATTGCCACCGGATCTCCAGCGTGGTGGGGTCGATCTCCAGCACCCGCGAGTGGTCGCGCAGGGCCGTCTTGAGGCCCCTCGGCGCGCCCGGGTTGGGGGCGCCGTAGCCGGCCCAGCCCCCGTTGTCGAAGACGAGGAGATTGCCCTCGCCCGGCAGCCCGCGCGGGATGAGGTGGGCGTGGTGCTGGCCGATGATCCAGCCGAGCCGGCGCTCCGCCTCGCTGCCGTCGTACCGCGGGCCGAGCTTCCACACGATCCGCCCCGTCTTCTTGTCGACGATCGCGATGATGTTCGCCTCGCGCGCGTCCCAGATCAGGTTGTCGGGGTGAAAGCGCTTGTCCCCGGCGTCGTACCACCGGTTCGGCCCGAGCAGGGACAGCGAGTTGATGTGCAACCAGTCGCCGATCCCCCCGGCCGCGGCGCTCGCGCCGAGGACGCTGCCGCCCGGCGCGCGCAGGCTGGGATCGCGGCGCAGGGCGGCGCGCGCGGCCTCATCGAAGCCCAGCTCCTCGACGTGCTCATGGGCGCGCCACTCCCATACGATGTTCCCCTTCCAGTCCACCTCGATGATCTTGTCATCGAGCAGCGGGTGCTCGGAGATGGCGAAATTCTGCACGTTCTCGTGCACGAGCAGGAACGTGCTCCCCCGGTCGACCAGCGGGTCCTGGCCGGGCGCGTAATAGCCGACCGGATTGCCCTGCCGCTGGAAGTCGTGGTGCTGGCGCGAAAGCCAGCGCGGCGCCTCGCCGGGATCGTGGATGTGCTCGAGGCGGTCGAAGCGCCACACCACGTTGCCTTCCCAGTCGACCTGGACGAGGTCGAGCTGGTCCTGCGCCCCGTGCCGCGGGTCGCGCTCCCCGGTGCTGCCGAACACCTGTCCACCGGGCAAGAGCTTGTTGGGGAACCCGTGCAGTCCACTCCAGAGCTGCACCTCCCGGCCGTTCATGTCGATGAGCAGCGCGCCGAGCCCTGCAGCCTGGAAGATCGTATAGCCGTTCCAGCTCCGGTCCGGGTCATAGAGGGTGACCCCGGTGGGGTAAATGGTCGGATGGCCCATGGTTCGCGTCTCCTCGTCCGCGGTGGCGCTACGCACGGGGCGTACCAGCGGTGGAAGCCACGGGTGGAGGTGTTGCGCCGGGCGCCGTCGCGCGACGCTGCTGCGCAGCGAGCAGCCGACCAGCACCCGCGCTGACCTGGGCGCAGCGCGGACGTCGAGAGCGTCCTCCGGCCGCCGAGATCCCCGCGGAGGCGTGCGCCTCGCCAGGACGGCGCGCGTCGCTCGCGGCGGCGGCGGCGTCGGAGCGCGGGCGCGCGGTCAACGAGGCGCGAGGCGCGAGGCGCGACGCCGAGCCGCGCCCGCCGGTGGGCTCTGGAGACCGGCTGGGCCATACTCCGCCCCGAGAAGTGGGTGGCATGGATTTCGACGTCGACTTCGCCATCGTGGGTTCGGGCTTCGGCGGCAGCGTCTCCGCGCTGCGCCTCACCGAGAAGGGCTACAGCGTCACCGTGCTCGAGTGCGGCAAGCGCTGGCGCAAGGAGGATTTCCCGAAGACCAACTGGAATGTACGGAAGTTCCTCTGGGCGCCCAGGCTGCTCTGTCACGGCATCCAGCGGCTGACGCTGCTCAGGGACACGCTCATCCTCTCGGGCGCGGGCGTGGGCGGCGGCTCGCTGGTCTATGCCAACACCTTGCTGGTGCCCCCGCCCGAGGCCTTCTCCAGCCCAGGCTGGCCGGCCGGCACCAGCTGGCGCGACGAGCTGATGCCCTTCTACGAGCTCGCGAAGCGCATGCTCGGCGTGACCGCGAACCCGAAGCTCTGGCCGGCCGACCGGCAGCTCCGGCAGATCGCCGACGAGATGGGCCGAGGGGACACGTTCCACGTCGCCAGCGTGGGCGTCCTCTTCGCGAGGGAGGGCGAGCAGGAAGGGCAGCGCGTGCCAGACCCGTTCTTCGCCGGCGAGGGGCCCGACCGCGCCACGTGCGTCCACTGCGGCGGATGCATGGTGGGCTGCCGCTTCGGCGCCAAGAACACGCTCGACCTCAACTACCTTTATCTGGCCGAGAAGAAGGGCTGCACCATCCAGCCCGAGACGATGGTCACCGCCATCGACGCGCTCCCGGGCGGCGGCTACGAGCTCACCCTGGAGCGCTCGACCGCGCTGCTCAGGAAGCGCCGCCGCACGCTCCGGGCGCGCGGTGTGGTGCTCAGCGCCGGCGTGCTCGGCACGGTGAAGCTCCTGCTGAAGGCGAGGGCCGAGGGCCGGTTACCCCATCTCTCCCCGCAGCTCGGCCATTACGTGCGCACCAACAGCGAGGTCATCCTCGGGGTGACGGCCAGCGACGATCGGGTCGATTACTCCCGCGGCATCGCGATCACGAGCGGCATCTACCCCGACGCGCGCACGCACATCGAGCCGGTGCGTTACCCCGCCGGCTCGGACGTGATGGGCGCGCTGGGCACGGTGCTCACCGACGACGCGCCGGGCTTGCCGCGCTGGCTGCGCTGGCTGGGGCGGCGGCTGCTCCACCCCATCGACCTGATCTCGGGGCTCCTGCCGTTCAAATTCGCCAGACGCTCCACGATCCTCCTCGTGATGCAGACGCTGGACAATTACATGCAGCTCGTCTGGAAACGCGGCGGCATGACCACCCGCAGGCCGCCCGACCAGCCGAAGCCTCCGGCGTACATCCCCGTCGCCAACGAGGTCGGCAAGCGGCTGGCCGTGCTGATGGACGGCACCCCGCGCAACGCCATCAACGAAGCGGTGCTCAACGTGCCGACCACGGCGCATATCCTCGGCGGCTGCGCGATCGCCGAGAGCCCCGAGCGCGGGGTGATCGACGAGCGCAACCAGGTGTTCGGCCACGAGGGCCTCTATGTGGTCGACGGCTCGATGGTGCCGTCGAACCTGGGCGTGAACCCGTCGCTCACCATCACTGCCATGGCGGAGCGGGCGATGAGCAAGCTGCCCCCGAGGCGCGACAACCCCGCCTTCTCCGGGGCCGCGGTGCTTCCCAGCCGCGGGGCGCGCTGAAGGCGCCTCGCACGTCTCTCACGGCAGCTCCGCGAGCGGGCCCTTCCTGTATGCCGTGTCGTTTCCGAAGTGCTCGTCTTCGTAGCCGAAGGCGCGCAGGATCGATGTGTAGACGTTGTGCATCGAGACGTCGGTCTCGTAGTCGGACTGGGAGGGATCCCCGCTCGCGCGCTTGTTGTAGTTGACGTGGCGGCCGCCCGGCCACCTGCCGCCTGCCTTGCCGGCGAGCAGGACGGGGATATCGCGGGGCGAGTGCCCGCCGCCGCACCCGAACTCGCTCGTGAAGAGCACGACGCTGTTGTCGAGCATCGTGCCGTCGCCCTCGGGGGTGCTCTTCAGCCCGTCGAGCAGGCGCGCGAAGAGCTCCATACGCCAGTTGCGGTTCGCGAGGATGGTCGCGCGCCAGTCCTCGAGCCTGTCGGGCTCCGCGCCGCTCGGGCCGACGTCGAGGGCGGCGTGGCCGAGGCTGTGGCCGAGGTCGGTGCTGTAGGGTTGGGGCAGCCAGCTCGTCAGGACGTCGGCCACCTGGAAGGTGGCCACCTGCGTGAGACCGCACCGGAACGCATGCAGGAGGACGTCGACCAGCAGGGGAGCGGCCTCCTTGATTCCCCCTCCCGTGTAGGATCCGTATCCCTGGTACACGGGCGCTCCGCCGACATCCGGCTTCGTGCAGGCCGCCAGGTTGGAGATGCCCTCGAGCTTCTTCTCCAGGCTCCGGATGTGCTCGGCGTGCGCGTCGAGCAGGTGCCTGTCGGCCGCGCTCACGCGCCCCTTCAGGGCAGCGAGGTGCTCGCTCACGCCGTCGAGGACGCTCTTCCGGTGGGCGCGGAGCCGGAGCTGTTCGGGCGTCGGACCCGCCCCGGTCTCCGTGACGTCCTGGAAGAGCCGGTCGAAGGCGCTCGTCGGGTCCTTCTCGCTGGACACCTGCTCGCCCGCCGCGTTGTACAGCGGCTCTCCGTAGTTGTGTCCGTCGACCATGAGATCGATCGACGAGAACGGCGCCGGGCTCTCGCCGGCGAGCCGCTGCGCGATCACCTGATCGATCGATGGGCCGAGCGCCCTGGCGTCGTCGCCTCCCGAGGTCGTATCGGCGCAGGTGAGCACCGTCGCGTTGGAGCAGCCGTGGTGCCCGCCGTAGTCTCCCTGGAGCATCCCGGCGGCGTCGTCGACGCCGCGGAGCAGGGTGAGGTCGCCCTTGTGGGCCTCGAGCGGAGCCATCTCTTCGCCGAGGACCTCGAGCGCCGACCCCTCGCCGCCGGGCGCCCAGAGGTCGAGCATGCTCCAGGCGCCCGGCTTCCAGGGATCCCCCTTCTCCCCGGAGGAGTGGCGAGACGTGATCGTGCCGCCGTGGCTGAAGAACACGATGAACCGCCTGGCCCTGCCGTTCGCGGCCCAGACGTCTCCATGGGTTGCCTCGAGCAGCGGCAGGGCGATGCACAGACCGGTCGCGGTGCGGAGGAAATTCCTTCGGCTGAAAGCGGCGCGGCTCATGGGTTCACTCCTCGATCTGGCGCAGGTGCAAGAAGGCGTTGCTGGTCGTGAGGGAGACGATGAGATCACGCACGCTGCCGCCGCTCTCGGGCGTCGGCGTGGCCGCCTCGATCGACGCGAGATCCTGGTCGATCGGGACGCGCCGGAGCGCCGTCTGGAAGAAGCGCTTCGTGAGGCAGGCGCGCGCCGCGGGGCTCGCCGCGAGGGCCGCCGACATCCCGACGCCGCCGTCGACCTCCACGCCCTCTTCGTCCGGAGGGAGCGCAGGGAGGCTGCCGCGTGCGTCGATGTCGAGCAGGTAGGGTGCCTGCGCGTCCCCGCCCGCCTCCTGCGACTGCCACCTCCCGAGCGCGTCGTAATGCTCGAACGCGAAGCCGATCGGGTTGATGGTCCTGTGGCAGCTCGCGCAGGCGCCGCTCGACGTCTTGGCCTCGACGTCCTGGCGGATCGTCCTGTGCACCACCTCGCCGTTCTCCTCGACGGCTCCGCCCTTGACCGGCACGTCGCTCGCGTTGGGGGGCGGCGGGCCGAGGGGGCGGCAGAGCACCTGCTCCAGGATGTACGCGCCGCGGCGGATCGGCGATTTGACCTCGATGCTGCCGAACACGCTCAGGAAGGCCGCCCGCGTGAAGATCCCCGCGCGCTGATCGCGGGGGAGGGAGACCCACGAGAACGTCCGCTCGTCGGCGGGGCCCTCCACCCCGTAGAGCGCGGCGAGGGGCCCGTTCACGTAGGCGTCCGTCGTCGTGAGCAACGTCTCGAACCTGCCGTCCCCCTCGAAGAGCACGCGCTCCGCGAGGGCCTCGAGCTCGGTGCGCATGGCAGCGCGCAGCGCGGGTGAATCCTCGGGATAGATCTCGGGGCTCTTCGGCGCGCTCTCGAGCGAGGCGTGCTTGTTCGTGCCGTCGAGCTCCAGCCAATCGGCGAAGAAGCGCCTCGCCGTGGCGCGGGCGCGGTCGTTCGAGAGGAGCCGCTCCGCCTGCGCGCGCACGCCCTCCGCCGTGTCGAGCGCACCGGACTCCGCGGCGTCGAGCAGCGCGTCGTCCGGCGTCGTGTTCCAGAGGAAATACGACAGGCGCGACGCCCGCTCCCAGCCCGTGAGCGGACGGACGCCGGAGGCGAGCGGCTCGCTCCCGTCCCCGTCGCGGCCGAGCTCGACGAAGTAATAGACGTTGGGCGACTGGATCATGGTCTCGAGCACGACGAGGAGGGCGTCCTCGAACGACTGCTCCTTCCGCGCCCGGGCGTACTGGCCCTTGAGCATCGCGACCTCGGCCTCGTCGAGCGTGCGCCGGAAGGCGCGGCGCCCGAACGTCCGCACGAAGCTGTCCACGCACGCCTCGTCGTCCGCGCCGCTCGTGTCGCACGGGAACACCGGTGTCCCCCACGACGCGCGCCGCGCGACGATCGCCTCCGCCGCGGCATTGAGCTTGTCGACGGCGAGGAGCGAGGCGACCTCTCCCGCGTCCGGGTCGAGGTCGAGCTCGAGCCCCGGATCGCCGAACAGGTCGCGCATCGAGCTCGTGAACTGCTCCGGTGTCATCCGGCGCATCCCCGCTGGAGCGACGTCGACCAGCCCGCTCGCGCTCGGCGACCCGCCGCGGTCGCCTCCGAGGTCGCCGACGCAGCCCGAGAGCAGATGGGACGCCGCGAGGACAATCGCGCCGGCGAGCGCCGTCGCGCGCCGCCCTGGCGCGGTGAATCTATCGAGAACGTCGAGGGGTTTCACGCCGTCGGGCTTCATTCGCTTCATGGCTTCAGTCCTCGCGCGGTCGCTGAACACAGCGGGCTGGATCGCAGGGGCCTCAGCTCGATTCTCCCGGGAATTATCGAGCCACGCTGTGCTGCGTGTTCGCCGTCCGCCGGGGATCGGCATCGAGCGATCGCCGAACCGGGGCTTCTATCCATCGTGGATAATTGACTGACTCATCGGCGGGATCCAGCTCACAGGCCGCATGGAGCTCATGCACCCTGTGCATAGCCTACGTCATCGTCTCGAATGACGCGAGGGCCGTTGATTGAAGAGAGCCGACAGGACCCCAAAAACCCTCAGAGACGCGAGAAAAATCCCTTCTTGGCGTCCCTGGCGGCTCAACTTCTTCTCACAGGAGCGCCGTTATCATCGATGGTTCGATGTAAGGAAGATGGTTCGATGTAACGAACGACCCGTTAGCAAGCCTCTCGCGAAAGCGACATCCGGCGCGAGTCTGGATTACATCCTGCTACCTTGGGGGCGGAAGATGCGACCACAGCAATGTCTGGTCGCATGACAAAGTGGATCGGCGTGTCATCTTGCCTCACCGAGGCGAGAAGGCCTCGCGATGTGTAAAATTACAATGGAGCTTTGATGGCCCATATGGTGGAGAATTCTGTGAGGGTTCGAGCTTGCGTGACCGGATTGCTCCTCGCCGCCGGGTGCACCGGCGAGCTTGGCGGAACGACGTATGGCGACGGCGGTCCGGCGCCGCTCCCTCCGCCCGTCGTGAACATTCCGCCGATTCACGTCGATTGCAGCCACGTCGGAAGCGGCAAGGATTACCAGGTCGGCCCTGGCAAGGAATTCGAGGCGATCGGCGACGTCCCGCTTGAATCGCTCGTCGCCGGCGACACGGTGCGCATCTTCTGGCGTGCCGAGGCGTACCACGAGAAGATCATGCTCGGGGGCCAGGGGACGTCCGAGCAGCCGATCCGGCTCTGTGGCGTCCCGGGGCCGAACGGCGAGCTGCCGGTGATCGACGGTCAGGACGCGACCACCCGGCCCGAGCTCGATTTCCCCTTCGACGGCCACCAGGTGAGGGGGCTCATCATCGTCGGGCACAAGCACGACGACCCGTGGGAGCTCGAGCCCACCCACATCACGATCGAGGGCCTCGAGATCAAGAACGCGTCGCGCCCCCACCGCTTCACCGACAAGTCGGGCTCGGAAGCGGCCTACTCGGACCCCGCGGCCGGCATCTTCGTGGAGCGCGGCGATCACGTGACCATCCGCGCCTGCGAGGTGCACGAGAACGCCAATGGCCTCTTCATCGGCACGGCCGGCGGGGATATCCTGACCACGAACGTGCTCATCGAGTCGAACTACATCCACGACAATGGAAGCCTCGAGGATTACAACGAGCACAACGTCTACAACGAGGCCTCGAACGTCATCTACCAGTTCAACCGCTTCGGCCCCACGCGCGGCGGGAACGGCAACAACATCAAGGAGCGCTCGGCCGGCGTCGTAATCCGGTACAACTGGATCGAGGACGGCGCCCACCTGATCGACCTCGTCGACGCGCAGGAGGCGACCGACTCGGTCGCGTTGCCGTCGTTCCACGAGACGTTCATTTACGGCAACGTGCTCCTGCGCAACGGCTACGGAGCGTCCATGATCCACTACGGCGGGGACAGCGGGGAGACCGAGTACTACAGGAAGGGCACGCTCCATTTCTTCTCCAACACCGTCTTCGTCAAGAACGACAACTACGAGGACTACGATCGCTCGGCGATGTTCGAGGCCTCGACCAACGACGAGCAGATCGACGCCCGCAACAACGTGTTCGCCAGCAGCCTGGAGCCGACCGAGCTCCGCGCGGTCACCTTCCTCGGGGACCGCGACGGCGTGGCCGCCGGGGCCCTCACCCTGTCCGGGAACTGGGTGACGAACGGGTGGCTGCCGTTCGATCCCGTCCGGGAGGTGGTGAAGGTGATCGGGCAGGTGGACGGCCTGGACGACTCGATCTTCGGCGTCGATCCGGCGTTCGCGTCGGCGGCAGACCACGACTTCATGCCGGCCGCGAGCGCGCCGCTCATCGGCGCTGGCGCCTCGCTCGACGGCCTCCCGCCGGTCGAGCACCAGTACACGCCGCACCAGCAGGCCAAGGCGCGCAACGACGGCGCGACCCTCACGATCGGCGCGTTCGGGCGGTAGCCCGCGCCGTGCAGTCCCGCGGCGAGGCTCACTCCACGGCCCGCGGGGTCACCCCACACAACCCAGGTCGGCTCGCCCGTGAGGGATCGCGCCTTGCAGAGGGCGGCGCATGCGCTGGATCGGATGCGCCTTGCCCCGTGCATGGCGCAAAGGGTGCGTGTCCTCGGCACGTTTTGCCGGAGAGATTGCGGTACTCCTATCGCTCATGACCCTGCTCGCGGGGTGCGGCGCGGAAGTGGCGCCGCCGGATCTCCGGCAGCCGGCGGGCTGGGACGACGCGCTGCGGCTGCCGGATGCCGAGGATCACGACCCCGCGCCCGACGTGGTCGAGGTGCACCTCGAGGCCAGGGTGGCCGCGATCGAGGTGGTCCCAGGGCTCACGACCGAGGTCTGGACCTACAACGGGATGCTCCCCGGTCCGACGATCCGCGCGAAGAAGGGCGACCGCGTGGTGGTGAAGCTCGAGAACCACCTTCCCGAGGCGACGACGGTCCACTGGCATGGTCTGCGCGTGCCGGCGGCCATGGATGGGACGCAGCACGTGCAGAAGCCCATCGAGCCGGGCGAGGGCTTCGAGTACTCCTTCACGGTGCCGGACGCCGGCACGTTCTGGTACCATCCCCACCTTCGCTCGAGCGCCCAGGTCGGTGCGGGCCTCTACGGCGCGTTCGTGGTCGAGGATGCCGCGGAGGAGGCGACGCTCGGCGACGAGCTGCTGCTCGTGATGAGCGACATCGGCGTCGAGGAAGACGGCTCGCTCACCCCCGCGGACGAGAGCGGATGGTTCGGCGATTACTTCGGGCGCGAGGGCGGGACGGTCCTGGTCAACGGGAAGATCCTGCCGACGGTCGCGGCGCGGGAGGGGGTTCCGCAGCGCTGGCGGGTGGTCAACGCCGCGCGCAGCCGCTACTTCCGCTTCGCCGTGCCGGGCCAGCCGCTCGTGCTCATCGGCGGAGATGGTGGCCTCTCGGAGAGCCCGCTACCCGTGGACGAGGTGACGCTCGCCCCGGGGGAGCGCGCGGAGCTCACCATGCTGCCCGTCGAGGGCGAGCCGGTGGTGATCCCGCTCCTCGACGCGAATCGATTCCACCTGCCGAACGAGGCTGATCCCAAGGACCTCATGCGTCTCGAGCTGGCCGACGAGCCTCCGGGGAGCGGCGCACCGACGCTCCCCGAGCGTCTGGCCGAGATCGCCTCGATCGACATCACGGGCGCGCAACGACAGGCGGTGGAGTTCATGGAGCAGGGCGATTCCGACGGAGCGGTGCTCGGGATCAACGGCCAGACGGACGGCTCTCTCATGTTCTCTGCAAAGACGAACACGGTCGAGATCTGGACGCTGACGAACACCACCAACTACGATCACCCGTTCCACCTGCACGGGTTCTTCTTTCAGGTGCTCGACATCGACGGCGCCGAGCCGCCCGTGCGCGCATGGCGCGATACCGTCAACCTCGTGCCTGGAGAGGCCGTGCGGATCGCCATCCCGTTCGACGACCGGGCCGGCATGTGGATGTTCCACTGTCACATCCTCGACCACGCGGATCTGGGGATGATGGCGATGCTCCACCTGATGCCTTGAACGGTCTGTCGCGGGCTGCCGGGCGTCAGACCCACGCTTGCGTCGTGGGATCCCAGCGCTTCCAGGCGCCGTCGTCGTCCAGGTAGAGCTCGCTCTCCCCGGGGAGGGTGCGGAAGCGCTTGCTGCTGATCTTCAGGTCGCCGATCTTTCCCGAGTAGTCGGTCTGCGCTTCGGTGGCCTTGATGCTCCGCATGTCGGCGACGAGCTCTTGCCCGCTCGCCTCGACCACCACATAGCCGTGGGCGCTGCTGTTGGCGTGGGCGAGGTGCGGGTTGATCTTCGTCTCGGGCGACGTGAGCAGCGTGTCGATGCTGAGGGCGAGCGCCGCGGCGCCGGGGAGCGCGCGCAGCGTTGGATCGCTCGCGACCTGGCTCGTCAGGATCTCGCGGAAGGACGCCGAGGAGACGGCGCCGCCCACGAGCTCGACGATCTTCTTCGTGGGATCGCCGCTCGGCCCGGGCGTGCCAGCGTAGAAGGCGTGGACATCGCCGGTGATCGCCACGACGCCCCCCAGCCCGACGAGCCTCTCGAGCAGCTCGTCCCGCTTGTTGCGGAAGCCGTCCCAGGCGTCGGTGGTCGTGTAGAAGCTGCGCTTGAACTGGGCGGGGAGGGAATAGGGGCTGAGATCGACGGCGAGCTGGACGAGGCAGAACTCGTTACCCCAGACCTTCCAGGTCGCCTTCGAGCCTTCCATGGTGTCGAGGAACCAGGCCTCTTGCTCGGCGCCCATCATGTCCTCGCTCGCGCCCTGCGTCTCCTTGTAGCGGATGGCAGCGTAGATATCGAAGGTGTCCTTGGCCATGAAGTAGCGGCTGCCGATCATGCCGTACGCGTTGATCTTGCCGAAATCCACGTAGGCGATGCCTCGCTCCAGGCCCGCTTCCGCGGCGTCGATGAGCGGGATCTGCATGTCCGCGGGCAGGTCCTCGTTCGCCGCGGCGACGATCTCGTTGATGAAGGCGACGCTGATCTTCCCCGTCACCTCGGCGGGGTCGTAGCCCACGGTCTCCGCGGCCCCGAGGAGGACCGGCGCATAGATGCCGTCGCCGTAGGTCTCCACGTCCACGTAGGGCAGGGCGGCCGCGGGGACCTCCCCGAGCTCGGCCACGAGCTTCGGCTGATCGAGCGCGACCCTGCCGGGGAAAGCGTCCTCGGGGATGAGGTGATCCGGCCGGTAGCTGCGCAGATCGGTCATCACCAGGTGGACGTGCCGGCCGAACACGAAGTCGCGGTAGATGTGGAATTCGTCCGGGAGCGAGGCGTCCGGGGCGAGCTCGACGTCGTCGCCGTAATCGACGGGCTGGTACTCGAACCAGGCCTGGTTCGCGGCCTTGCGCCGGTCCGCGTCGGTCTCGTCCTGCCGGCCGTCGAAATAGGTGGCCGTGGCGCCGAAGCAGTCGTTCGAGAACTCGTGGTCGTCCCACGTGGCGATCATCGGGAAGCTCTCGTGGACCTTCTGGAGGTTCGCGTCGGAGCGGTATGTCCTGTAGAGCTCCCGGTAGTTATCGAGCGATCTCGCCGCGTGGTAGGCGCCGTCGCCGTCACCGAGGGAGATGCTGCCGGCCATGTCGGTGAAGACGACGCGGCGCCCGGTCGTGCTCTGGAAGCTCGGATCGCCGTCCGTCTCGTAGATGTAATCGCCGAGGTGGACGAAGAAATCGAGCTCCTCCTGGGCGAGCGCCAGGTAGGTGTTGTAGTACCGGCCCACGTAATCCTGGCACGACACGTAGGCGAAGCGGATTTTGACGTCCGCCTCCTCGGCCGGGGCGGTCTTGGTGCGCCCCACGCGAGACACGTAGCTCGTGTCGCCCTTCACGTAGATGAAGCGGTAGTAGTAGACCGTGCCCGCCGCGAGGCCGCGGACCTTCACCTTCACGCAGTGATCGTGCCTCGCGAGCGCCTTCACCTTCGCCTGTCCGGCGTCGAGCGCCACCCGCTGCGCGAACCCGGCGTCGGTCGCGACCTCGACCTCGAGATCGAGATCCCCTGCGCCGTCCTGCACGCGGGTCCAGAGGACGACGCTGCCGGGGCGCGGATCGCCGGAGGCGACCGACTGGGGGAAGTGCTCGGAGCCGTCCGTGAGCTCGCGCTCGTCGTCGAGCGGGTTGATCGTCTCGGGGTCATCGCCGCAGGCCGGGACGACCAGCGCGCCGGCGGTGACGAGCGTGGCTCGAAGGAAATCTCTGCGCTTCAGCATCGGGCGATCAGGGAATCCTGGAACTTTCGCTGATGTCAATCTCCTCGTGGACCCCGCCGCTTCGCGCGCTGCCGGCCACGCCTGTAAAGCGCAAAGCGCGGCGTCCGGTGAGTGGGGAAAGTGTGTGTGCTCACACGTGGCCGAGCGTTGACGTGCGTGGTCAAGTGCGGCTAAGCGTGGTCAGGCGTGGTCAGATGTGATAGATAGGCCGTCGCGTGCTCGTGCGTCCTGTCCGAGGACCGCATTGGTCCTCGAGGGATAGATGAGCTAAGTTGAGCGTTTGTCATGCGGCGGCGGAGCACGACACCGGAGGGTGAGTCCGACATGAGGTCGGGGCACAGCATCCCTGACCGCCCCGGCGCCGAGCGTCGCGACTCGCTCCCCCCGCCCCGATCCGGGCAGCCATCCTCCGGGCCTGGGCGCTCCGGCCCGTCCAGCGAGCCGTCGCCTGCTCCAAGGTCTGCTTCGTCGCGCAAGGTGCGGACCATCGACGTCCTCGTTCAGGGCGCGACCGTGGAGCTCTTCCACTTCTACGGCGTCGCCATAGCGCCTGCGGACATCGGGGAGAGCCGCGACGAGGCGCTCGTTCACAGCGATCCCGCGAGCACGGTCGAGTTCTCTGCGCCCGGCTTCTCCGGCCTGCTGGCCTTGTCGGCGCACCCTGGCGTGTTTCGCGCGATGACGGGGCTGCCGCCCGCGCTCGACAGCGTCGACGACTGGATGCGTGAGGTCGTCAATCAGCTCATGGGAAAGGTGAAGAGCCGCCTCGCGCGGTTCCAGATAGCGCTTCACGCCGAGCTGCCGCAGCTGCGCCGCGCGAGCGACGTGGCGCGGCGGTACCGGGGCAGCAAACAGCAGTTCTGCTATGCTTTCCGGACGTTGAAGGGCGAGGTGGTCGTCACGCTGGGCGGCGACTTCGACGAGAGCTCGCTGGTGTTCTCGAACTCGTCCCCGCTTCCGCTCGATGGCAAGGTGATCCTGTTCTGAGCCCTCTTGCGCGGCGCCCGCGCCGCGCAGTCTAGGGGCTGCCGCCGCCGGTACCGCCGGTACCGCCGCTGCCGGTGGCGCCGCCGCCAGCGCCACCGTCGCCGCTACCGCCGCTGCCCGCGGTGGCGCCGCCGCTGCCGGTGGCGCCGCCGGCGCCGTTGCCGCCGCTGCCGGTGGCGTCGCTACCGCCGCTGCCGGTGGCGCCGCTGCTGGTGGCGTCGCTGCCGCCGCTGCCGACGGCGCTGCCGCTGCTCGTGGCGCCGGGCGGCGGGAACGGTGCGAAGCACGCGTTTCCGATGACCTGCTGGCCCGGGTCGCAGGGGTCGGAATCCCAGCATCCCACGAGCATCGCCGCGGAGATCGCGCCGAGGGCGACGACCAGGGCGCCGCGACGGGTGGGCGGCATGATGCGAGACGGGTGAATGACCATCGTTCGTTCCTCTCTCCACGGACTCACGGCGGCAAGACCTGGCCGTCGCGGATGCGCGCGATCACCTTGACGGTGGGGTTCACGTCGCTGGCAAGGAGGTAGCCGATACCGCCCGCCTCCTCGCCCACGGCGCGGAGCACGGCGCTCGGACTCGCAACCTTGCGCGGCGGCCGCTCGCCGCCGCGGATCTTCCTGTCGATCCAGTAGCGGGCAACGCCCTCGGGATCGAGGCCCAGCACCGCCATGTCGAAGCGCTTCCGCAGCGCGGAGTCCTCGGGGAGGTTCACCGGCATCATCGACCTGCCGGACCACTCGGTGCGCGTCGTCTGGAAGATCGGGCGGAGTGTGTCGCGGCTCGCCGCCCGCGCGGGGTTGGTCTGGTTGACTACGATGACGATCTCGTCCTCCACCGCGAAGGACGAGGCCGATGGGGTCATGCCGAGCAGGGCCAGGAGGAGCAGCAGGGAGTAACGCTTCATAGTGCGTCGAACCTCTCTCAGAAGGCCAGGATCAGACGCGCGAGCGCGCTCGTGGTGTGGAAGTCCTCGATCTCCGGCACCCCCGGGGGCTGATCGCGCAGGGCGGTCATGATCGTGCGCAGCACCTGGGTCCGAAGTGTGACGTCCGGGGTGATGTAGAAGTTCAAGCCGCCGCCCAGCTGAAACATGGTGTCGTGCCCGTAGAACGGCGCGTGCAGGGCGGCGCCGATGACGAACGGCTCCATGTCCAGGAAATCGAGCCGGTGCGCCGCCACGGCGTACGTGGAGGTCTTCCAGGCGTCCGGCGCGTAGACCCCGAACCCCCCCTGGCGCTTCCCTTCGTCGTAGACCACGCGGACGACCGCCGCCTCCGCGCGCAGGCGGGTGGTCCCGATGTCGAGCGAGACGTCGCCGGCCCCGGTGTACTCCTGGAACGACCACGTCGCATGGATGTCGGGGTTGAACTCTCCGACCTTGTAATCGGCGACCCAGTCGCGGGAGCTGCTCGCGATGAACGACGCCCCGAGCTTCAAGGTCATCTTGCCGGGGTCCTCATAGCTGGCGTGCAGGCGGCCGCCGAACCCGCGGTTGTCGTCGAAGGCGAACGGCGCGTCCTCGTTGCGCCCGTTGCTCACGTACGCGTTGTACCCGAGCTCCCACGGGCCCGTGAACGTGCTGCCATAGATCATGATCCCGGTCTGCCGCGTGGGAAACAGGCGGGATGTAATGAAATAGGGGATGGCGGCGGTGATGAGCACCGGGCTCCCGTGGTCGACGTTGTAGATGCCGATCGGGGTGAAGAACTGCCCGACGCGCACCTTGAAGAGGTTGAAGCGCGTCCAGTCGATGTGGGCGCGCTCGATCGACACGAGCCCCCCATAGGTGGTCGGCGAGCCGAGCGCGATCGCCGTCGAGTCGAAGGTCCCGTACGGCTGCGTGGTCGTCCGGCCCACCACGCCGGGCGGCAGCGTCGCCGCGTCCGCCGGGACCGGGGAGCCGCCGGGAGCGGTCGTGAACCGCAGCTCCCCGAGAAAGCGAAAGTGATCGGTCGGCTGCGCGTCGAGGTAGAGGTTCAAGTTCCCCACGACGAAGTTCAGGGCGTTCGCCTGCGGGAGGGCGGCCGCGAGGCCCGAGTTCTCCGGGACCCATGTGCGCTGGACGCCGACGTCGACGAACCCGTAGATCCGGAAGAGATCCTTGTTGTCGTCCTGCTCTGGCGGGGCCTGCGCCTCCTCGAGCGCCTCGAGGCGCTTCTCGAGCTCCGCCGATCGCTTCTCTGCAGCGGCGAGCCGCGCGGCCATCGCATCATTTCCGGTGGCGGGCTCGGCGGCGGCCGCTCCGGTGGCGGCGGGGGTCGCCGCGGCCGCTCCGGTGGCGGCAGGCGCGGCGGGCGCGGCGGGCGCGGCGGCCGCTCCGGTCGCGGCAGGCGTGGCGGCGGGCGCCCCGGTCGTGGCGGGCGCGGGCGCTCCGGTCGTGGCGGGCGCCGGGGCGACGCCGGCGCCAGGGCTCTGCGCGTGCGCGAGAGATGCCGTGAAGAGCACTGCTCCGATGGCTGCGCTCGAAGCGCGCGCGAGGCGACCTGTCCGCGCTCGCCGCAGTGAACTCCGACCCATCATCATTGATTTCTCCCCGTTCGCAGAGCCTTCGTTGCGGCTCCAGCCGACGTCGCACGCGCTCTTGCGGACTCGCGAACTTCACGCGTAGCATACACGGCCACGAGGGCGGGCGTGAACTCGACGCGCTCCGTGACGCTCCGGTGCACCACAACTGGGTGAGACATCACAACAGGAAAGAACGTGAATCAGGGGAGCGTACATGGTGTGCGGGCGAACGATGATGATGACTCCACGTGTGCACGTGTTGACTGTCGTTTGCATCATTTGCATCACTTGCATCACTTGCATCACTTGCATCATCCGCGCCGCGCGCGGGGGGCAGCTCGCCCGGGGCTCGTGCTGAGTGCGCCGCGCGGGGGGACAGGCGTTCGCGCGAGACCCCTCGTCACGAAGCACACGAGATGCGCGCGGGCGCCGCGCCGCGCGGGCCACGCCGGGGGGACGGGGGCATGCCGACATTGCGTAGCGCTTCGATTCGACTGAAGCTGTGGTCGCTCGCCGGCGTCCCCGTCGCGGGGGCCCTGCTGCTGGCGGCGATGATCGTCGGCGACGCGCGGCAGCAGGCGGCGAGGGCGGCGGGGATAGGCTCGATCGAGGACCTCGCGCAGCTCTCCTCGATCATGGCGCAGCCGCTGCACGCCCTCCAGAAGGAGCGGGCGTGGACCGCGCTGGTCGAGGGGCTGGAGGCCCGTCCTCCGGAGACGACCGACGTCGAGGTCGAGCGGCGCGCCGCGCCGCCGCTCAATCGCGCAGCGGAGCTCCTGCGCGCCGGTGGCCAGCTCCGGGACGCGCGGGCGGCGACCGACGAGAGCCTCGCCCAGCTCGACGCGTTCCTGGCCGCGCGCGACCTCTCCGGGCTGCCGCGCCGGCTCGCCCGCGATCTCGCGGAGGGGCGCGCCAAGGTCGGCGAGCTCGGCGCGTTCCGGGGTCAGGCCGACGCGAAGACGGTGTCGCTCGACAGCGTGCTGAGGGTCTTCGGCGGCATCAACGTGAGCCTCATCCGGGCCAACGCCGGCCTCTCCGAGCTGAGCGACGAAGGCGAGCTCCTGCGCAGCATCCAGTCGATCGTCGCCGTCCACGAGTTCGCCGAGCGCGCCAGCCGCCAGCACGCGCTGCTCGCGCACGCCTTCGCGTCCACGCAGTTCGAGCCGGGCGCCTTCAAGACGCTGGTGACGCTGATGACGGAGGAGCAGCTCTATCACGAGGAGTTCATCGCCAACGCGTCGGAGCCGGCGCGGGCGCTCTACGACGCCGCCCGCTCCAACCCGCGCGTGCGGCGCGCCGACGAGCTGCGCGCCGCCGCGATCGCGTCGACCGACGAGGCGCTGGCGATCGATCACGACGCGTGGTTCGAGGCGCAGCAGGGGCGCGTCGACGGGCTCGCCGCGATCGAGCAGGAGGCGATCTCCGGGATGAGGCGCGCCGCGGCGGCCAGGGTGGCGGACACGCGGAGGACGGTGCGTGACGGCGTCGCGGTCTCGGCGTTCGTGCTCCTCGTGTCGGTCGCGCTTGCGCTGGTCCTCGTGCGGGGGATCTCCCGATCGCTCGAGGTCCTCGGCGAGGCGGCGGCCCACGTCCGGCGGACGCGCGACTACACGACGCGCGCCCGCAAGACCGCCGACGACGAGTTCGGGGCGCTCACGGACGCCTTCAACGAGATGCTGGCGGGCATCCAGGCGCGCGACGAGGTCCTCGAGGGCCACCGGCAGAACCTCGAGGCCACGGTCGCCGAGCGGACGTCGGAGCTCGAGAAGCGCAACCGGGAGATGCGCCTCGTCCTCGACAACGTCGATCAGGCCCTCGTGACCCTCCACCGGGACGGCACGATGGAGCCCGTGCACTCCGCCGCCTTCGAGCGCCTCTTCGGCGTGCCGGCGCGCGACGAGCACTTCGCCGATCGCATCGCCGGCCACGATCCGCGGGCCAGCGCGTTCCTCAGGATGGGGTGGGAGGCGGCCTGCGACGACTTCCTCCCGCTCGAGGTCGTCCTCGACCAGCTCCCGAAGACCTTGCACCGCGAGGGCCGCTACCTCGCGCTCGGCTTCAAGCCGATCCTGTCGGGAGAGGGCCAGTTCAACGGGGCGCTGATGGTGATCACGGACGTCACGTCCACGATCGCCTCCGTGCGCGAGGCCGAGCAGCAGCACGAGTATATCCAGGTGTTCGAGCGGGCCGTGAAGGATCGGCTCGGCCTCGTCGGCTTCGTCAACGACACGACCAAGCTCGTCGACGCGGTGAGCGCGCGGTCCAGCGGCGAGGTGGACGAGGTGATGCGCCTCGTGCACACGATCAAGGGGAACGCCGGGCTCTGGGACGTGACGAGCGTGGCGAGGGTGGCGCACGAGATCGAGAGCTTCGTCGTCGAGGAGCGCGCGCTGCCGTCCGACGAGCAGATCGACGCGCTGAGGGACGTGTGGCTCGCGTTCGTGGGGCGCGTGAGCGTCCTGCTCGCGTCGACGGCGCAGTCCTCGCGCGCCGACGTCGGCCATGAAGAGGTCGATGCCTTGCTCGCCATGGTGCGCCAGCGCCGCGACCCCGCCGAGATCGAGCGGGCCATCGCGGCCCTCCGCGACGAGCGGACCGAGGTGCGGTTCAGCCGGATGAAGGACCAGGCCGAGACGCTGGCCCGGAAGCTCGGCAAGCCGAAGCCCGAGGTGCGCATCGACGCCGGGGGCGTCCGGCTGCCCGCGTCGCGGTTCGCCGGGATGTGGCAGGCGCTGGGCCACGTCGTGCGCAACGTGATGGACCACGGGATCGAGCGGCCGGAGGCGCGCGAGGCGGCGGGCAAGCCGTCGAGGGGCACGCTCACGCTCCGCTCGCGGATCACGGCGGACGAGATCGTCATCGAGATCGGCGACGACGGCGCGGGCATCGACTGGGAGCGCGTGCGCGAGAAGGCCGTGGCCGTCGGGCTCTCGGGGGCGACGCGGCGCGATCTCGAGGCCGCGCTGTTCGCGCCCGGCTTCAGCACGGCCGAGCAGGTCACGGACGTCTCCGGCCGCGGCGTCGGTCTCGGCGTGGCGCTCCACGAGTGCCGGCGGCTCGCGGGCCGGATAGAGCTCGACACCGAGCGCGGCCAGGGGACGACCTTCCGCTTCCGGTTCCCCCGGGATCCGAGCGACGCCGCGGGGGTGTCGCTCCCTGCCTCGCTGCCGCCTCCGAGCGGGCGGGGCTCGCTGGTGCCTCCTCCTCCGCGGGGCGGATCGAGCCCGGGCATGGCCTCGGGGAGCGCGTGACACGGTGAGCACATCGACAATGCAGAGCGAGATATCGAGGAGAGGGGAATGAACTCGGAGAGCTGGGACCGCATCCATGAGGAGCTCGCTTCGTCGTGCGTCCACCTGTTTCGCGACAACGGCGTCGAGCTCCGGCGGCTGGACGACGGGACGTCGGAGGCGACGCCGGGCAACGCGGTGGTCTCCTTCATCGGCTTCACGGGCGACCACCTTCGCGGGAGCCTGACCATCGTCGCGCCCGTGGCGCTCATCACGCGCAGCCACCCGCTGCGGGAGCAGCGCGAGATCGACGAAGACATGGTGTGCGACTGGGCGAGCGAGCTCGCCAACCAGCTCCTCGGGCGGGTGAAGAACCGCCTGCGCCACCTCGGGCTGGTCATCGTGCTCTCGACGCCGAGCGCCGCGATCGGCGAGCACCTGCGCGCCAGGGAGGAGCAGAGCGAGGGCTTCCGACGGCTCCTGTTCGCCGCGGGGCCCGACCGGCTCGTCGTGCTCTTCGACGCGCTCGCGCCCGACGACGCGCTGGAGCTCGAGGAAGTGAACATGCCCGATCCGCAGCCCGAGGGCGAAGTGCTGCTGTTCTGAGCCGGATGGCCGTACACGCAAGAGGAGACACGTCACATGGCCAAGAAAATTCTTCTCGTCGAGGATTCGAGTACGGTCCGCCAGCAGGTCGGCATTCTCCTGTCGGGGGCGGGCTATGGCACGCTGGAAGCGGACAACGGCCGAGATGCGGTCGCCGCGGTCGCCGCCCACAAGGATGAGCTGGCGATGATCATCGCGGACGTGAACATGCCCGTGATGAACGGGATCGAGATGATTCAGAGCCTGCGGGACAAGGGGCTCGCGTCGGGCGTCCCGATCCTGATGCTCACCACCGAGGGGCAGCCGGAGCTCATCGAGAAGGCCCGAAAGGCCGGCGCGAAGGGGTGGATCATCAAGCCGTTCAAGCCGGACCTCCTGCTCGCCGCGGTGAAGAAGCTCGCCGGCGAGCCCTGAAGCCGTGGCCGCGCAGGCCGCGGCCTTGGTCCGATAGAGAATCGTCGCACCCTGGTACCACGGAGAATCGGCGCCTGCCGCCGGTGTTGGACGGATCTACCCTGCGGTTCTGGACAGCGCTCGGTGGTTGCGGTGCAGCGCCGATCCGTATGATCTTCCGTGCGGGAGATCACCCAAGGCGCATGAATCGACAGAGCTGGTCCACCGGCCTCGGTTGACCAGTCGACTATCCGTTGGGCGGAGAGGAAGAAAGAAAGATTCACAGGGAGGCGGGGAGGCGGGGAGGCGAGAGATGGGGCTCAGTCGTTCGAACCGTCAGGCTCGGCGCCGACTGCTTCGGGCGGCATCGATGCGGGGCGGCTGGTGGTGCCAGGGTGATCGTCTTCGGTGCGATATCGGGAGACCCGGACAGCCTTTGCACCGCGGCGTACCAGGCGTCGGATCCCGCGGCGGAGCACCGGTGTGTTGAAGTTGACGAGCAACCCGACGTCCAGGTCCGTCAGCTTCAGGTATGTGAGCACCTGAGCTTCATGGACTGGCAGCAGGTGATCGACGGCCTTGAGCTCCAGTACGATCTTCTCCTCGACGACAAGGTCGAGTCGATAACCACAGTCGAGCGTGGCTCCCTTGTAGGTTACTGGAGCTGGCCTTTGCCTCGCGAAGCTCAAGCCCATGAGCGACAGTTCATGACACAAGCATTGTTCGTAGGCAGACTCCAGGAGCCCGGGGCCGAGGTGACGGTGCACCTCGATGCACGCTCCGATGACTCGCTCGGACAGATCCCATAATATTCTCGTTTCCCTGTCTTCTTGTGCCAAATCCATGCTCATGCCTATATGTCGACGCGGGACCAGCCCTGGTTGCGCGAGATCGCTATCGCCGGGAACCACCTTGCAAACGAGCGACCTAAAAGCAGCCGATCCCAAGCGAGCAGGCTCGAAGAATGGTCCCCGCCTCTCGCCTCTCCACCTTGGTCTGTATATCTCTCTCCTCCCCGTCTCCCCGTCTCCCTGTGTACTCTCTCTTTCTCTATCTCCCGCCCAACAAGCCGCTAGTGCCGACCACGCTTCGCGCGGCGGCACACCGGCAAGACGTTGGGCGGGCGCGGCGCCACGAAGATCGGCACGCTGGTACGGGCGTGTCGCCATAGGCCACGTGGCCGAGCGTCCACGCGTCGACCGACGGCATCGCGAAGAGCGCGTGCGCTCGGCGCGCCGAGCAGGAGCTTGACACGAGTGAGGTTATCGTATGGCCTGTCCTGCTCGGAGAGCCCATGAGAAAAACGTGGAAAGATGCAGTCACCTTCATCACAGGCGGCGGCTCGGGGATCGGTCGAGCGCTCAGCCTGGAGCTCGCGCGGCGCGGAGCGCGCGTGACGGTGACGGACGTGAACGGCGACGCCGCTGCGAAGGTGGCGGCCGAGGCTGGAAACGGTGCTTCGTCGCGCATGCTCGACGTGCGCGACGAAGCGGGCATGCGCGAGGCCATCGAAGACACGGCAGCGCGTGGCGGGCGCCTCGACTTGCTCATCAACAATGCGGGGATCGGCGTCGCCGGCGAGGCGCACGAGATCCCGCTCCCGCACTGGAACCGCGTCCTCGACGTCAACGTGCGCGGCGTGCTCCACGGCATCGTGGCGGGCTACCCGATCATGGTGCGCCAGAAGAGCGGCCATATCCTCAACGTGGCCTCGCTCGCCGGCCTGGGCCCAGCGCCGCTCTTCACGCCGTACGCGATGACCAAGCACGCCGTCGTCGGCCTCAGCACGAGCCTGCGAATCGAGGCGGCGGCATACGGCGTCCACGTCAGCGTGCTCTGCCCGGCCGCGGTCGAGACCCCGATCCTGGACTCCGAGACCCCCCGCGATTTGCCGGCGATCCCGTGGGTTCCGAACGCGAGACGCCTGCTCGAGGCCCTTGCCGGCCCGCCTTACCCGGCCGACGCGCTCGCGCGCGAGGCGCTCGATGCGGCGGCCGACGACGTGCCCGTCATCGTGCTCCCCGCGCGCGCACGCTTCCTCTGGCGCCTCGGCAGGATGTTCCCGGCGCTCGTCGAGAAGGGTGGCCGCGACGAGATCGCCAAAGAGCGAGCGACGCGACGGTGAGCGTTCGAGCGTGGGGGTGGTGCTCCACTCCTCGGCGCAGGCGCTGAGCTCGCCATTCGAAAGGCTCCTTCAGAACTTCAGCATGTTTGAAACGCTCCGCGGCCGGCGCGCCGCGGATTGCCTCCGGGGGCGCGGCGCGATAGGGAGCGTGGATGAAGAGCGCTCCTTGGATCGGGCTGGCGGCCGTCTGCCTCTTCGTGGCGTGCTCAGACGAATCGGGCGATACGCCTGACGATCAAGGCGGCACCACCGGCGGCAACACGACAGCAGCGTCGGCGGGCAGCAGCGGCGCGGGGGGCGATGCGTCGTCCTCGGGCTCGACGTCCTCGGGCTCGACGTCCTCGGCTGGTTTTCCCGCTTCCGCGGGGAGCGGCGGGGAGCCGCAGGGCTCGGGTGGTGACGCGCAGGGCTCGGGCGGCGACGCGCAGGGCTCGGGTGGTGACGCGCAGGGCTCGGGCGGCGACGCGCATGGCTCGGGTGGGGGCGCGCAGGGCGGCGCCGGCGTCGGCGGCAGCGGCGCCGGGGGCAGCGGCGCCGGAGGCTCCGGGAGCCGCTGCGATCCGGAGGAGTCGCGCGCGAACAAGGCCCTCGTCGCGCAGGCCATCGACGCGCTGTTCGTCCAGAAGGACGTCTCGGCGATCGATCGCTATTGGGCCGATCCCTACCTCCAGCACAACCCGATCGCGACGAGCGGCGTCGCCACGCTCAAGAACCTGATGCGGGGAATCGTCACGTCGGGGTCGTTCAGCTACCAGCGCCTGCGCACGTTCGGCGAGTGCGATCTCGTGGTCGTGCAGGGCCGCTATTCGCAGACCGGCGTGATCTTCGACATGTTCCGCGTGAAAGACGACAGGATCATGGAGCACTGGGACTCCGACTCGAACCAGGCCTCGGCGACGGACGGCCCGAAGGACGTCGAGGACGAGGCGCTCACGGGGCAGAACCGCGCGCACGTGCTGAGCTTCATCGACGCCGTGCTCATCGGAGGGGCGCACGCGCGAGCGTCGGAGTTCCTCGGCGCGAGCTACGTCGAGCACCGCGACACCGACGCGAGCGGCCCCGCCGCGCTCGTCGAGTACGTGAAGGACGAGGGCATCAGCTACGTCAAGGTGCACCACGTCATCGCCGACGGGAACTTCGTCTTCACCCTGTCGGAAGGGAAGCGCAACAACGCCGCCTTTGGCTTCTACGATCTGTTCCGCGTCGAGGGCGGCGACATCGTCGAGCACTGGGACTCGCGGCGCTCCGTGCCCAACTCGACAATGAGCGGGCTCCCGATCTTCTAGATTACCGATCACGTTGAAACCCGGAGAATTTTCACAGGGAGGCGGGGAGGCGGGGAGGAAGAAAAAATGAATCTCTCGCTCTTGCCGTCTCTCGCTCCCCGCCTCCCCGCCTCCCTGTGAAATTCCTGCTTTCTCTCGTGGTTTCAACCCGTTTGTCGCTCTAGCGCCGCGTCTCACCGCGGTCTCGAGGCCCGACGAGCCTCTCGCTCGGCGCGGTGCCACCTCCTCTCGCTGCCTGGCGGCGACGCGCCAGCCGGGGCGGAAGCAGCGGCCTTCAGCGCGCGCGGGGCAGGAACGCCCCGTGGAAGGTCTGGGGCGAGGCGTGGGGCAGATGGACCCGCGCCGCTGGCCCATCGTCCAGGTGCGCAGCGTCCCAGACGTGGATGGCGCTCTTCCCGGCCTTCGCGTCGGTGACCAGGGCGAGCACGTGGCCGTCGCCCTCGGGGGCGCCGGGCGCGCGCGGCACGAAGACCGGCTCCGAGGGGCGCTCGTGGTGTGCGACGCGCGCCAGGGTGATCGCGCCCGTGTCGACGTCGACGCGCGCGATGCCGTTTCCGTGCGGGTCGTCGGCCCGCCCCTTCGTGGCGAGGAAGACGACGCCGTGCCGCTCCCCCTCGACCCGCGGGTCGGCGCGCGGGTATTCGCCGACGACGCCGCCGAGGTCCTCCACGAGGAGCTGCTCGCGGCTCGGGCGCACGCGGTGGCGCATGAGGACGCCCCCCTCGACGGCGGCGAGCTCGGGCCGATCCGGGTCCTTGCCGATCGCGCCGAGCGTGGCGAGCGTTCTGTGACGGACGAGGTCGACGACGAGGTCCTCGCCGTCGTCGTAGGCGTTCGCGAAATGCCACTGGAAGAACGCGTCGACGCCGAAGCGGCGCACGCGGGAGACGTCGTCGATGTCGACGACGATCACCTCCGTGCCCCGGCGGGGCTCGAAGCGCACCCAGGACTCGAAGCCTCCCCACTGGAGCATCGCGCGCCCCACCCGGATCATCGCGGGCGAGACGAAGAACACGAGGTGCCGGCGGGTGGCGCAGAAGTCGTGGAGCATCACCGGCGCCGCGAGCGGCACCGCGCCGAGCGAGCGCGCGCGCCCGTCGTCGTCGACCGCGTAGAGGTCGAGCTGGGTCCTGCGCCCGTAGCGGACGCCGAAGTTGTAGCTCGTCTTCCTGGCGGCCACCCGGTGCGGGTGGGCCGAGAAGGTGGAACCCAGCGCGCCGCCGAGATCGCTCTCGCCGAGCGTGTCGAGCGTCGCGGGATCGAGCTCCGTCGGCCTGCCGGCCTCCATGAGCGCGAACAGCCGGCCGCCGGCGAGGAAGGCGCTCGTGTTCGCGACGTTCTTGCCCTTCTTGCCCTTGCCCTTGCCCTGCAGCGCGTGGAGCACCCGCTTCGGCCAGGGCAGGGTCGAGCCATAGAGCCGCCGCCCGGCCGCGAGCTCCTCCAGCAGGCCGCGGCTGCGCACGAGGCGGTGCGCGCCCTCCGCCCGGCCGCCCGACAGCCGCACCGCGAGCACCCCTCCGTCGGCCTCGAAGGCGTGCGGCACGCGGACGCCGAAGAGGGTCGCGCGGGCCGGGCCCACGCGAAAGAGCGTGCCCTCGAGGCCTTCGGGCAGCGTCCCCTCGATCGCGAGCGGCGTGAACCCGTACTCGGCCTCGAGGTCGATCGGGTGATCGAAGGCGCGCGCTCCGCGAGCGGCTCCCGTGGAGGCGCCCCCCGCGCCGGCGAAGGCGGCGTCGAGGGCGGCGTCGAAGTCGGGGGCGGACAGGGCGATGGACATGGGACCTCCGTGCGGCCGATGTGATCGTCGATCGCATCGGGGTCGTGATGACGCAATCATCAACTGCATTGGCAGGCTTCGAAGCGGCCGCCGGCGGCGGCGCGGGCGCTCGTCAGTGCAGCCTGTCCTTCGCCTCGGCGAGCTCCTCGTTGATCCGGTCCACGAACGCGTCGAGGGTCATCGGGCCCTTGCTCGCGGCGGCGGCGGCCTCGATGGCCTGCGACGCGAGCGAGGTGAGGCGCTCGACGTAGGCGAGCTGGCCCTCGAGCTTCTCGTAGTCCCCGTCGACGAAGTACCCGCTGTCGTCCTTGACGTCGAGCTCGGGCGCATAGCGCTGCTTCACGTACCGCAGGATGGCGCACACGGCGACGTGGACCTTGGGGCCGGCGAACTGCGTCTTCGTCCAGTTGTAGCGGCTCCCCTCCTTGAAGAACTCGACCCCCGGCGCCTCTGGCAGGCTGGGGACGCTGACGCTGACGCGCGGCCCTCCGCCGCGCCCCGCCTTCTCCTGCGCTGCGCGGGTGAGGTTGCGCGTGATGGCCGCGGACTCCGCCAGCGCCTGACGCATCATGTCCGCCATCTTCGAGTCGCTGAGCAGCGCGTGGTACGTGTGGTTGATGAAGGTGCCTTCACCGTCGAAGTGAAAGTGGAGAGGCTCGCATTCGCGGTGGGGATAGAGCGTGATCCCCTCGAGACCCGAGCACGTCACGCGCCGATCGGCGATGAGCTCCTTCATGGTCTTGCTGGGCCAGCCGGCGGCCGCGGCCTTGGCGGCGAGATCCGCGACGAGCTCGGGGACGACGATCGGGTCGCGGAGCTTGCCCGAGTACGCGATGGAGATGCCCATGGTGCCTCCTGAACGATCTCCCCTTACTCCAGCGCCGTCGTCGAGGCCAGCGCGCGCCAGGGAGGGAGCCCTCGGCCGCGGCGACGATGACAGTGAAAGAGCCGCCGGAGCTCCCTCGCTCCGACGGCTCTGCGCCGCCTGGAACCGCCTGAACCTCGACACCTGACCGCGAGGCCTGGGGCTCGGCGGTTCCTTCACGTCTAGAGCGGATGTCCGCGTTCCGCTCCTCGCCTCCTCGCCGGGCTACTGGCAGGCTGTCGCGCCGAAGCAGACCGCCGGATCGTCCGCGAAGCGACGGAAGTTGTCCGCCTCCGGGTGGCCCGGGAAGGGAACGTAGTAGTAGACGGCCTTGTTGTCGAAGTCGCTGCCGTCGTAGTAGGTCTGCCACGTCAGCGCGTAAGCGACGCCGGCGCTCTTGGCGAGATCGAGGAGGTGGGTGTTGTACCAGTCCTCGGTGAGCGCGCCCTGCCCCGCGTCCGGAAACAGGCTCGTCACCTCGGCGGAAGAGAGCGCGACGGCGCCCGCCGAGCTGAGGCCGTAGTTGGCCAGGAACTCCGTCCGCAGGCTCTCATCGAACAGGGTGTCGTGCCACTTGCTCACGTGGTCTGCCGGGTAGAGCGTGAGCGACGCGCCCGCCGCGAGCTTGCTGACCCGGTGGAGGAGGTGCAGCCGGTAGGTGCCCGTCTCGGTGAGCGCGTGAGGCTTGCCCTTGGCCGCGCCGATCGCCGCGACGGCGCTCGCCATCGCCTTCATGTCCTCGAGATCTGCCGGGGACGCCGCGCGCTCGTACGGGTAATAGAGATCGATGCCGAGGATGTCGATGAGGTCGTCGCCAGGGTACGCCTCGAGGTAGTACTCCTCCAGCAGCGCGGACGGCGGCTGGCCGTCGTTCTCGAGCGCCGCGATCGCCTCCTGGGGCGGGCTCTCGTACGCCGCGCCCAGCTCGGTGAGCTCCTCGACGAGGCGGGCCCGGAGCATGTCGCGAGAGAGGCTCTCTGGATCCCTGACCTTCGCCTCGGCGGGCGTCACCGAGCTGTCGCTCAGCTTTCGCACCTTGTCCGTCGAGTACGCGAAGATCACGTTCTCCATCCCCGGCTCGCTCCGGACGGCCTCGGCGAACGTGCGGTACGCGGCGCTGTAGGCGGCGGGGCCGGTGACGGCCTGATCGTCGTCGAGCAGGGCCTGGCAGTTCCAGTAGGGCTGACCCCACCAGAACCATCCGCCGGTGTGCTCGTGGAACGGACGGAGGACGATCGGCTTGCCGTCGAGCCCGTGCTCGCGGAAGAACTGGGCCACGTACTTCGCGTGGGCGACGAGCCAGTCGCGCGCCGAGATCCCGGCGTGGGTCCCCTGCTCGATCGGCACGTCGTTGGCGATCTTGCAGATGCACTTCAGGTTCTCCGGGATGTCCGCGCTGGAGCCGAGTGATCGCGAATAGTACGTCTCGGCGTAGAACGGGGTGCCTCCGCCCTGGGCGTGAATCGGGACGCTCTGTCCGTCGACCGAGAGGGTGGCGAGCGGCGTCTCGATGGCGTCCGCGAAGTCCGACGTGCTGATGTCGTAGTTGCACGGGGGCGTGTGCCAGTCGAAGGCCACCATCCCGCCCGGCTGCTCCAGCATGTACGCCGCGGCGTCCGCGGTGACGTCGCGGCGATTCCAGGGGACGGGATCGAAGACCATCGCGTCGAGGGAGATGCCGAGCAACCCGGGGTTCTCTCCCACGGTGGCGCCGGCGTCCGACGACCAGCCCCGCTCGCCGCGGCTGGCGGCGCCCGCCATGCTCGAGAACCAGTCGTTGGTCGACACGAACTGCTTGGTGCCCGGATCGTAGAGCCCCCACGTGATGGCGTTCTCGTAACCGAACCGGAACTTGCCGGCTCGAGACGACGTCCAGAGGTCCTCGAGGAGGTCGCCCCTCGGCGTGTCCGGAAACTCCGGCGTGTCTCCCGGCGCGCCTCCCGTGCCTGACGACGTGCTCGACGACGCGCCTCCCGAGGTGCCTCCCGAGGTGCTCGACGACGCGCCTCCCGAGGAGCCCGACGAGGAGCCCGACGAGGTACCTCCCGGCGGCGTGTCCTCGTCCGACGACCCGCAGGCGGCCGTCAAGCACAGGAGGAATGCGGCATAAACGCGTGGACTGAGCGGGACAAGATTCATGGGTTCTCCCCTGCGAACGGTGCCAGTGACGAGGCGACACTAAAGCGTGTTAATCGGTTCAGTGTCAACGGCCATCTCACCAGGGGAGAGGTGCGCCGCACCGGGCTTCGCGCCGATTTCACCCCGAGCGCCCCTCGGCGCGATGCTGCGGTGCGTCACCGTGCAGCTGGCTCACCGCGAGCGCATCGCCGGCAGGTTCGGCCGGCTGCCGCCGGCGCGCCCTGTCCCGGAGCCCTGCCGGGACAGGTTCTTAACCGGTTCTTCGTTGATGGGGTTGCATCCAGCGAGCGCGCTTGAGCGCATGGCCTCGGCGGCCGAGGTGGCGACCCATCCATGCGTCGCGGCGGAAGCGGTTCCTACCGCCCGCCACCCGCAGCTGGCCCGTGGCGAGCACCACGCCGGACAGCCGGACCCGCGCGCGCCTTCGTCCTCGTTCGCCTACCAGGCGACCGGATCACCGCGCCGCCGCGGCGCGTCCGCCGTGGACCGGCGATGGCACCGCTCACACGCTGCCGCTCACCTTCGCTGTACGGGTATTCCCGTCGAGCGACGACTCGATGGTGTACAGCGCTCCCTGGTAGGAGATGCTCCCGTCCTCACTCATGTTTCCGCCGCGCAACACGTTGGCGGCGCTCTCGTACAGAAGGAAGGAGGAGTGACCGGTGGGCACCGCGCTGGACAGCGTCCAGGTGCCCTCCGCGCCGCCCGATTCGATCACGAGGTGCTGCCGAGCGCCCGACGGGTCGATGAGCACGCCGAGCGTCGAGCCGCTTCGGTCGCGCGCCGTGGCGCGGAAGTGGAGGTGGGCAGCGGTGGAGAGCAACAGGGAGGAGGCGACTGGCTTCTGGGGGATGGACATGGCGGTGATGAACAGCTCCGTTGATGGACCTTGCAAGTTCCCGTGCGACGCGTCGTTCCGGGGCTGCCCGGCGGCCGAGCTCTCGCGGAGCCGGCGATCACGGGCCTGCGCCGGCGAGCGCGCTCGTCGGCTGCCAGGAGAGCCCGTCGTACCTCCGGGGAGAGCCCGAGCGGTCGAGCCGCTTGAACGTCTCGCCCGCCTTGAGGTGCCGCTGCCTGTCGCGATCGAATGGACCGCGCTGCTCGCTCGCCGGCTCGTACATGGCATCGCTCTTCCCATGCACCTGGAAACGCCAGCAGAGCCTTTGTTCCACACCGTCCACGACCCGCGACAACAACACTTTCATGGCCTATAGCTCTCTGCGCTCAGCGCGCGTGCTCGCGAGGAGGAAGCGACGGACGCGGCGGGATCGGCGAGCGCGGCCTTCCCGTCCGTACCTCGCCCAGGGCGCGCGCCTCCCTGACGTCGGCCTCGACCTCCGCCACCATCCAAGCCCTCGTCCTGCCCCGAGAGCGGCGACGGGCCTCCGGCGCAGCGGAGCGCGAACAGCGCGCTCGGGAGGAAGCGAGGCCACGATCGGAGGTCTTCCCGGAGCGCGCGCAGGACGGTCGGCGTCCGCTCGACGCGCGACGGCGAGATCGACACGAGGCCGTCGCCCGGCCTCGCGCTGCTCGGCGCGGCGGTGATGCTGGGCGTAAACACGTGGATCATCTCGACGTTCTCCCGAAGGCGGAAAGCACGCAAGGCGCGTGCATCCCGGGGCTGTGCATGAACTGCCTCGAACGTCGCTTGACGGCCGTGCTTGCCGCTCCAGGACCGACGGCCCAGACGGCATCGCCGACAACTGCGCTGCGTGTGCGCAAACAATGTATAGCAGAAAGGACGGCCGCTGCACCACGTTTATCGGCGGAGCACACACCGATTTCACCGGCACGATGCTTTTTCGCGGCGCGGCGCCCCGGGCCTCATGAGAGATGTCTCTTCCAGGGAGGGGAGCTCAACCCTCGGCACCCGTGGTCCCGGTGTCCAACCGGGCGACCTGGCGCCTGCCGGCCATCTGGAGGATGCCCATCCAGGCGATCACGCGGATGACCTGGTAGGCCGGGTCGATCTCGAACCAGCGCACCGCGAAAGTCGGGCTCTGCGGGTACTTGTGGTGGTTGTTCTGGAAGAGCTCGCCGAGCGTCACGAGGTCGAGGGCGAGCGTGTTGCGCGAGTCGTCGTCGCTGTTGAAGTTGCGGTAACCGTAGCGGTGGCCGCACCAGTTCACGATGGCGCCGTGGAGCGGGCCCATCGTCCAGTGGAGCGGGACAAACAGGAACTGCCACCATTGCGTGGCGAAGGCGATGTAGAAGAGCGCGTAGCCCGTCCCCCATGCGAGGCGGCTGGCCCACGAGTTGCCGATGCGGTCGAGCGCGCGCCACTCGGGGTAACCGCCCAGAAAGCGCGGCTCCACCTCCGCCGTGCCGTCGCAGATGGCGTCGTAGCGCTTCGCGGTCGACAGCATCATGGAGACTGGCTCCGCGTAGTAGCGTGGCGAGTGCGGGTCCTTCGGGGTGTCGCTGTACGCGTGGTGCATGCGGTGCAAAATCGCATACGCCCGGGGCACAAGGTACGAGGAGCCCTGCGTGACGTAGGTGAGGAGATGGAAGATCCGTTCCCAGCGCTTCGACATCGTGAACATCCGATGCGAGGCGTACCGGTGCAGGAAGAAGGTCTGGAAAAAGACCGATAGCGTCGAATGGGCGATCAGGATGGCGACGAATTCCATGGCTCGCTTGTACACCCAGGTTGGGCCCACATGCGGTCAGCTCACGGTCACGATTCGCGAGGTCCGTTGCCGCGTCGCTCGTGCGAGCGCGTTCTTACGCCACGCGATTTCGTCCGTGGAGGCGAGTCCGTAACGGGCGAGTTCATCGACCGGAAACAATACTGTGCTGACAGGCGCCGCGTCGCTCCAGGTATAGCGCATCACGGCATCACGCAAGCGACGTCGCACGCCGCCTTATCACGACGAGCCGAACGTTGAGACCGTCAGCGGCGGCGGATCGTTCTTGACATACATGGGCGCTGCGTACAGAATGTTTCAGTAAGCCATTCGAGCGTGTGCCGAAGAATTCGTCGCGCTCGGGGTCCAGGGGTTCGCAGCGGCGTCGCGCGGTGCGGGCTCATCGAGCTTGACGTGGGATAGCTCGTCCGAGCGCTCCATCGCGGCGGGGAGCTGGCGCGGCCGGCCGTCGCGCGGCGGCTCGTGCGCCGCAGGAACAGGGTGCCTCGCTGCGTCCTGCTCGTGACTGGAGCCGCGCGATCACATCGAGGTGCACGCATGCAGATCCGCGTAGGATACGAGCTGCTCTATGAATTCCCACGACCGACGCCGGTGATCCTGACGCTGAGCGTCCACTACTCGCGTGCATCGGATCTGGTGCGGCCCGATCACATGCTCACCAGCCCGTCGATCCCGGTCCGAGCTTACCGGGATGCCTTCGGCAACTGGTGTAGCCGTATCGTCGCGCCGGCGGGTCAGCTGAAGATCTCCTCCGACGCGGTGGTGAACGACACGGGCGCGCCGGACCGGGTCGTGACATCGGCCGAGCAACACCCCGTCGATGCGCTGCCAGAGGAGACGCTGGTGTTCTTGCTGGGCAGCCGGTACTGCGAGACGGATCGCCTGTCGGAGGCGGCGTGGGACCTGTTCGGCCAGTCGCCCACCGGCTGGGGTCGCGTGCAGGCCGTCTGCGACTTCGTTCATCGGCACATCGCCTTCGGATACGAGTTTGCGAGCCCTACCAAGACGGCGGAGGAGGTGTTCAACGATCGGAGAGGCGTCTGCAGAGATTATGCGCACCTCGCGATCGCGCTCTGCCGTTGCCTGAACGTTCCGGCTCGTTACTGCACCGGCTACCTGGGCGACATCGGCGTACCTCCTCCCCACGGGACGATGGACTTCTCCGGCTGGTTCGAGGCCTATCTCGGTGGCGAGTGGCATACGTTCGATGCGCGCAACAACGTGCCTCGCATCGGGCGCGTGCTGATCGCCCGCGGGCGCGATGCCGCCGACGTGGCGATCACCACGACCTTCGGCGAGAACACGTTGCGGAGCTTCCGCGTCTGGACGGATGAGGTTGTGGGCTAGCTCCGCCCGGGGCAGCCTCGCGCGGTGGCCGCGCTCATGGGGGCGGTGAGGGTGCTCGTCGTGAGCTCGCTCGAAGGCGCCGCAGCGCTGCCTTCTTCGACCGCCGCCGGAGCGATGTGACGGCGCTGCACCGCCGCGAATGTCGTCGATGCAGGAGACGGTGGTGTGCAACTTGGACGATCGGGTGGTGTGGTGATGGCGTCATGGCATTGGGCCGCCTCGGTGCGTCCGGCCGCTCGAGGCGAGTCGGCGCACATGCCTGCTCTCGGTCAACGTGGTAGTCTGCGCGCCTATGGACAACGCGCAGGACGACGGTGTCGATGAAGGAGACTGGGGACGACTTCACGTCACGCGCGCCTGCTGTGGTGCAGGCGTTTGCAGGAACTTCGCTCCAGAGCTCCTGGGCGAGGTCGCGCCCGCGCACTGGGAAGCCATGGACGGCGACGTCCGGGGCCGCGGCCCCGCGGTGCTCGCGGGCACCTATGATGAAGGGGCCTTCACCGGCATCCTGCGCCAGCCCCGGAGCCGGGCCGACCTCGAGGCGGCGCGCTCGGCGGTCGCCGCCTGTCCGGTCAACGCCTTGCGCCTCCGATCGTCGTCGCCATGCCGCGCGCGGCCCGGCGCGCTCGGCGCCCCGTTCCGCGCCTGGCCGCGCCGCATCGAAGAGGACGTCTGGGCCCTCGGCCATCCCGCGCGCGAGAACGCGGGCGCGACGGCCTACTTCATCGAGCGCCCCGGCGGCGGCGTGCTCGTCGACCTGCCGAGCCCGACCGAGGCCGTCTTCCGTTTCCTCGAAGAGCGCGGCGGCGTGCGGTGGATCTTCCTCACCCACCGCGACCACACCGCGCACCACGCCGAGTTCGCGGCGCGCTTCCCCGGGTGTCGCCGCGTCCTCGGCGCCGCGGACGTGAACCCGCGCGGCGACGGGCGCAATCCGGCCACCTCCGATGTGGAGATCAAGCTCAGCGACCGCCTCGAGCCCATGACCCTCGACGGCTCGCCGCTCGCCGACGGCGATCTCGCCGGCGCCGAGCTCGCCGTGCTCTCGCAGCCCGGCCACACCGCGGGCTCGATGTGCCTGCTGTACCGGGGCCGCTTCCTGTTCACCGGCGACCACCTCGCCTACTCGCGCCGCATCGGTCAGATCGTGGCGTTCCGGCTCCAGTGCTGGAACGACTGGGAGCGTCAGATCCGCTCCGTGCGCCGCCTGGTCGCGCTGGCGGGCGCTGGCCACCTCCGCTTCGCGTGGCTCCTGCCCGGCCATGGCGAATGGCGCCGCCTCGAAGGCGACGGCGGCGCTCGCGCGACGGCCGCCGAGCTGGAGCGTGCGCTCGCCTGGATGGAGCGGCAGGCGCCTGGCCACGTCCCTTTCTTCCGGTTCATCCCCTGGTTGCAGAGCCGCTCGTATCCCGGCACCCGCCTCGCGCGCGCGGTGCACGCGATCGGCGGCGATGGCCCCGGGAGCGAGGCCTGGGTGCTGCCGCGCGCCGCCCGGCCGTACCTGCCCGATTACCGGCCGGAGAAGGTCGCCGCTGCGTGGCTGCGGCTCTCCCTTGTCGCGGCCACGGCGCTCGGCGCCGCGGCGGCCGCCGCGCGGCTCGCCGCGCGCGCGGCGGGGGCGGTCGCGAAGAGGAGGGCGTGAAGCGGCCTCGAGGGGCGCCCGGCGCTCCGGTCCTCGCAGGGCCGGGGCGGGAGCGCCGCCGCGCCGGGTCGCTCGATCAACCGGTCGCGCTGCCTCGGTCGTCCTGTCGCAGCAGATACGCTGTCTCGGGGTTCTCCCGGCGCCAGATGACGTTGTCCATGAAATAGTGGTGGATGTTCACGAACACGAAGACGGCTGCGAAGTACGGTGTCGGGCCCAGGTCGGACATCGCTTCGCCGTCGCTCGAGCTCAGCACCAGCGCGCCGTCGAGGAGCGCGGGCGCGCCGCGGAACACGACCCACCCGAGGCCGACGGCGGTCGCCGCCAGGATCCCGAGGCGCAGGCCGGTCGGCCGCCCGAACAGCGGCGGGCCCTCGGCGTCGCGCGCCTCGTTCCGCTTCATGAGCCAGACGAAATACAGATACTGAACGGAGTGGAGCGCCGGGATCACGTACACCATGAGCCGGTCGAGGCTCGAGTAGACCGTCCATAGCCAGATCGTGATGAGGAAACCGGCCAGCGGCGCGAGCGGCGGCAGGCGCCGCTCCATTCGCCACCTGCGCGCGATCACCCAGAGCAGCGCGAGCGCGCTGAGCCCGAACGCGAGCCCGGTGACGGGCTCGAGCGCCGGCGGGTGCCCGAGCGACGTGTAGACCACGCCTTTCTCCTCGACCTCTCTACCTGGATCCGCCGGGCTCGCCCACGCGTACGCCCAGGCCGCGAAGCAGTGCGCGAGGATCACCTTGCGCTCCAGGGAGCCGAACCGGAACCCACGCCGCGCCGAGAGCACCGTCAGGACGCCGAAGCCCTGCTTCACGTAGTGCCAGCCCACCAGGAGGAACATGAGCTGGATCATGAAGCCCATGGACCGCGCGGAGCCGGTCGAGAGCGCCCCGATCGCCCACGCGAGCAGCGCGACCGGGACCAGGAGGCCGGCCAGGATGTAGCGGGCTCGCTGCGCCGGGGCGAACGCGCCGCCGAACGCGCGGCGCCTCGCGTCCTTGTAGAACAGCAGGTACGTCACCGCGAAGTGAGGATCGTTGATCACGGACGCGGCGTGGAACGTCAGGAAGCCGATCGCGAGCTCCGCCGCGTCGAGCCCGACGGCCCTGCGGGCGAGCCACGCGAGCGGGAAGAGCACGAGCGTCGCGCCCCCGACGAGCAGGAACTCGGTGAGATGGGCGCGCAACGCGGCTCGACGCGGCGTCGCGACCGGGACTGGCAGCGTCGCGCCCGCGCTGGTCATGCGCCGAAGCTACCACACAGGGGCGCCCGTACGGCGCGCGCGCCGCAGATCGAGCTCCGGCTCGAGGGCGAGCTTGATGCGGTGCGCTGTCGGATCGAGGGGGTCGCGGGGCGCCGTGGCCTCCTTCCCTCTTCGTCATCAATAAATGACGAGATCTCTCGTCACAAATAAATGACAGATCGCTCGCCGCAAATAAATGACAGATCCGATGTCGCGCTGCCGCCGGCGGCATCGAGAGCGTTCGGCGCGAAGCGGGCGCCGCTCCTCGTCCAGGTCCAGCTGTGCTATTCCGCGATCATGCGGAGTCGATCATGAGCCTGGGCGACCTGGTCGACGACGTCCCCGAGGACCCGCTCATCACCGGCGCGGTCCAGCGTGCGCTCGTCGCCTATGCGGCGGTTCTCCCCGCAGATGTCCTCCGTGACGTCGAGATGCTCGCCACGAGGACGCTGTTCGTGCACCCGCTCGGGATCTCGTTCGTCGCCCGGCTCGCCCCCGGGGTCCGCGTCGAGGTGGACATGGGCGACGATCTCGCCGAGCAGGCGCAGCAGGGGTTCGCGGTCGGCGAGATCATGATCTCGATGATGCGCGTGCTCCGCAGGCGGTCGCGCGAGCGGGGCGAGCGTCGCTTCTTGATGCCCGAGACGCCGATGCTCATGCTGCAAGCGTTCCTGGGCTATTTCAACCCGGACCCGGCGCTCTGGACGATGGGCGATGACGCCGTGCGCGGCGCGCTGGATCGCCTCTGCGAGGCCGTCGTCGGCCTGTTCTTCACGGGCCTCGTCGTCGATGTGCTGGAGAGCCCATCGTCGCTCGACGACTGGGGGGAGACCGGCCTCGCGCTCTCCGCGGTGCTGCCGGCCATGGCCGCAGCGCTCCACGGCGCGAGGGCCCGGCTGTCCAGGCGCGACCGGCACGCGCTGGAGACCTACGATGCCTGCGGCTGGGATCCGGCGCGGCTCGAGCGCCGGCTGGGCGGCGGCCCGGAGCCCGCCCGTCCGGCGTTCTTCGCGCTGGGTGCGGCGCTCGCCGCGGAGCTCCGCGCCTCGCCGGCGAGCTGACCCCGCGTGGCCGGCGTGGCCGGCGTGGACGCGCTCCCTCGCCTCACTCCGCCCCTTCCGTTTGCCGCGCGGGCAGCCACATGCGCACCGTCGTGCCCTCGCCCAGCGCGCTCTCGATACGGATGCTGCCGTGGTGCTCCTCGATGAACCGGTGCGTCAGCGACAGCCCGAGCCCGGTCCCTTGCCCGGGCGGCTTCGTCGTGAAGAACGGCTCGAAGATGCGGCTCAGGTCCTCGGCGCGGATGCCGCAGCCGTGGTCGTGCACGTCGATCTCCACGCCGTGGATGTCCCCGCGCGGCAGCGGGCGAGCCTCGACCACCACGGCGCTGCCGTGCGGGCTGGCGTCGAGCGCATTGCCTATCACGTTGAGCAAGGCCGACTCGAGCTGCGATGCGTTGACGAGCACCTCGGGCAGCTCCGATGAGGTGCCGTCCGCCTCGAGGTGGACCCTGCGCTCGCGCGCCCGCGGGACGGACAGGTCGACCGCGCGGCGGAGCGCCGCGCGCACGTCGCAGGGCTCCCGGCCGATCGGCTTGCCGCGCGCGTACTCGAGCAGCGCCGTCACGAGATCCGAGCACCGGATCGCCTGCCGCTCGATGGTGCTGAGCGCCTTCAGGAGCGAGGCCTCGTCGGGCAGGCCGTGCCCCTTCCGGTGCCGCCTGAGCAGCAGCTGGGCGTTCATCAGGATGGCCGACACCGGGTTGTTCATCTCGTGCGACAGCCCCGCCACCAGCGTCCCTATCGCCGCCATCTTGCCCGCCTGGAGGAGCTCCTGCTGCGTCTCCGAGAGCCGCTCCAGCGCCGCCGCGAGCTCGCCGTTCTTCGCCGCGAGCTCCAGATAGGCGCGGTGCAGCCGCTCGGCGGCGCGGACTCGCGCCCTGAGCTCCAGGGGGTCGAACGGCTTGCTCATGTACTCGTCGGCGCCGACGTCGAGCCCCCCCACGGCCTCCGCGCCGCTCGCCCTGGCCGTCAAGAGGAGGACCGGGATGTCCCGGAGCGCGGCATCCCCCTTGAGACGCCTGACCAGCTCGAATCCGTCCATCTCCGGCATCATCACGTCCGAGACGATGACATCGGGCCGCTTCGCCGCGATCGACTCGAGCGCTTCCCGGCCGTTCGTCGCCAGGACGATCTCGTGTCCGGCCGACAGGATGTCCGCCAGGTACGATCTCATGTCCGGGTTGTCTTCCACCACGAGCACGCGCGGCCCCTCCGCGCCGCCGTCGGCGCGGGGCGCGACCGCGGCGGGCAGCGGAGGCACCTCGAAGCCGCGGAGGTTGACCGACGACGGGGGAGGCTCGAAGGCACCCGCGCCGTTGAGCGATCTCGGCGGCTCGGGCGCGGCGGTCGCCCGCCGCGCTGCCAGGAAATCCGCGGCGCGCGGGAGCCGCACGAAGAAGCGAGAGCCGACCCCGGGCTCGCTCTCCACGCCGACCGTGCCGCCCATGAGCTCCGTGAGCTCCTTGGCCAGCGACAGCCCGATCCCCGTCCCCTCGTGCTTTCGCGTCGCCGAGGCGTCGATCTGCTGAAAGCGTCGAAAGAGCAGGTGTCTCCTGTCCGCCGGGATGCCAGGGCCGGTGTCCTCGACCGAGAGCTCGAACAGACCATCGAGCGCCCGCAGGTCGACGGTGACGCGCCCGCCAGGCGGGGTAAACTTCAGCGCGTTGCCCAGCAGGTTGAGCGCGATCTTCTCGAGCTTGCGCCGATCGGCGGGGACCCTCCGCAGCTCGGGATCCACGTGAATCGAGAGATCGAGCCCGCCGCGCGCCGCCGCCGGGCGAGCCTCCTCCACGATGTCCGAGACGAGCTCTCCGACGTCGACGGCCTCCCAGTCGATCTGCATCTTGCCGGCCTCGATCTTCTGGTGATCGAGGACATCGTCGACCAGCCGGCGGAGCCGCCGCCCGCTGCGCTGGATGAGCTCGAGGTCCGCCCGTACCCGCAGCGAGAGCGGTTCGTCCCGGTTGGACAGGAGCGACTCGAGCGGTCCGAGGATGAGGGAGAGCGGCGTCCGTAGCTCGTGGCTCATCACCGTGAGGAACTCTCCCTTGGCGCGGGCCGCGGCGTCCGCCGCCTCCTTGGCCTTCTGGAGCTCGATCTCCATCCGTTTGCGCTCGGTGATGTCCGCGTAGATCCCGAGGATCCCCGTCACGTCGCCCCCCTCGTCGCGGATGGGCACCTTGCTGGTGAGCAGGAACCGCTGCTCGCCGTCCGGGCGGAGCAGCGGCTCCTCGACGTCGAGGACCGGGGTGCCGCCCTCCATGACCTCCCGGTCGATGCGCACGAAGCACTCTGCGTTCTTGCTGCCCCACACGTCGAAATCGGTCTTGCCGACGAGGTTCTCCAGCACCTTCGTGTTGGTGTCGTTGAGGAAGTTCTGATTTCCCCCGAGAAACCGTCCATGACGGTCTTTCCAGAAGATGGCGTGGGGGACGTTGGCGATGACGTACTTGAGCACCGCCTGCTGCTGATCGACGGGCGCCGGCGCCCATTCCTGGGCGGCGGTGCCAGTCGAGGCCTCGTCCGGCGGCGCCACACGGGGCGTCCGCGCGCGTGCTTCGCGCGTCCGACGGGCCGTGAGGAGCCTGCTGATCTTGGCAGAGAGGCGGTAGAGACGTCTCATCGTCGTATCGTCACAGGAGCATAAGGCGAGCGCGGGCGACATCAAACCTGCTCAGCACCGGGACGCCGCGGTCGAGCGCGTGCGGTCGTGTAAAATGACGCCCGAGCAGGCTGGCGCGTCGGATCCGCCGCTCACCTCGCCGCTGGGCGCTGTGGTAGCGCCTGGTGTCGGTCCCGTCGAGCCCTCCCGGCGGCGCTGGCCTGCGCGTCGCTGGCCTCGTCCCACTGGCCCTGAACCCCAAAAGCTCTGCACTGGCGCCTGCGCGCGGCGGCTCCGCCGTGCTACAGGAGAGGAGGTACGCCCATGGTGGAGGGAGTCGCGCTCATCACCGGAGCGGCGTCGGGTATCGGCGCTGCGACCGCGCGCAAGCTGTCGCAGACCGCATCCGGCCTGGTCCTGATCGATCGGCGCCGCGACGCGCTCGACGCCCTCGCGGGCGATCTCCGCGGGCCGGAGCTCCTGCTGCGCGAGGCCGACGTGGGGGACGACGCCGCGTGGGTCGAGATCGAGGCGGCTGTCGAGGGTCGCTTCGGGAGGCTCGACCATGTCGTCGCGAACGCCGGTATCGCCCACGGCGCGCCGATCGAGGAGACGTCGTTTGACGACTGGCGGCGGGTCCTCTCCGTGAACCTCGATGGGGTCTTTCTGACGCTCCGGACGGGCCTTCGTCTGCTCAGGAAGACCGGTCGTGGCGGGACGGCTGTCGTCGTCTCCTCGATCGCGGCGGTCAAGGCCGAGCCGGGGATCGGTGCTTATGGGGCATCCAAGGCCGGCGCGGCGCAGCTGGTCCGCGTCGCGGCGAAGGAGGGGGCGCGCGACAAGATCCGGGTGAACGGCGTCCTGCCTGGCGGCGTCGAGACGCCGATCTGGGCCCAGGCGCCCTTCTTCCAGGCGCTCGTCACGACGGCCGGCAGCGAGCGCGCCGCGTTCGATCAGATGGCGGCGATGTCGACGCCCCTGGGCCGCTACGCGAGCGCCGACGAGATCGCCGGGCTCATCGCGTTCCTGCTCTCCGACGCCTCTGCCACCATGACTGGCGCGCTCCTCGTCAGCGATGGTGGCTACTCTCTCTAGAGCGACGGGCCCGTCGCCGGTGCGGTGAGCGCCGCGCTGCGGCGCGTGTGACAGATACGAAACAAAGGCGCGGTGCGTCACGAGGGCGCGTCAGGCCCGCAGGAGCCGAGGGAAAGCGCTTTCATCGCCTGGTGAAGGCGTCCGTCCCGCCGTTGCGCCGTGACCGAACCATTACCGCGGGCCGCTCACGACGGGTGTTATAGAGGCCGTGCTTGTCATTAGGAGGCAGCCCAGCATGATTGAGGATCCGCAGGTCATCCGCAGCGCCGGCCTCCAGCCGATCGGCATCTGGCGCAGCGGGCCCTGGCTCCCCGCGTTCACATCGACAGATCTGCGGGAGGCCGTCTCCTGCGTGCGAGAGCCGGTGCACGTGGTGCGTGAGACGCCGGATGGGCGCGTCGGCGTGTCCCGGGGCGGCGCTGTCCTCCGCGAGGATCAGGTCAACGGGGTCCCGACGTTCCCGCTCCTCGGAACGCTGCCCGCCCTGTACCCGGAGTGGCTCGGAGACCGCTCCTTCGTCGAGGTCCACGGCCTGCGCTTCCCCTACGTGGCCGGCGCGATGGCGAACGGCATCCACACCACGCGGCTCACGATCGCGATGGCCAAGGCAGGCATGATGGGGTTCTTCGGCGCCGCCGGGCTCGGGCTGCACCGGATCGAGCAGGCGATCGACGAGATCTCGGCGGCGCTCGGGACGGACGGCCCCACCTGGGGCTGCAACCTCATCCACGCTCCGAACCAGCCCAGGCTGGAGAGCGACACGGTGGAGCTCTACCTGAAGAGGGGAGTCCGGCGGGCCGAGGCGGCCGCCTACATGGGCCTGAACCCGATGGTCGTGCGGTTCGCCTACAGCGGCGTCAAGCGCTTGCCCGACGGCCGCGTCGACCGGAAGAACCACCTGTTCGCGAAGATCTCGCGCCCGGAGGTCGCCGCGCGCTTCCTGTCGCCCGCGCCGGCCGAGATCCTCGACACCTGCGTTCGCAACGGGTGGCTCACCCGCGACGAGGCGGAGCTCGCGCGGAGCCTCCCGGTCGCCGAGGACATCACCGTGGAAGCGGACTCCGGCGGTCACACCGACAACCAGCCCCTCGTCGCGCTGTTCCCGGTGATCCTCGGCGTCCGCGACGAGCTCGCGGCGAAGTACGGGTATCACCGGCCGATCCGCGTCGGCGCCGCCGGCGGCCTCTCCACGCCGGAGTCGGTCGCCGCCGCGTTCGCGCTCGGGGCGGCGTACGTGCTCACGGGCTCGGTCAACCAGTCGTGCATCGAGTCGGGCCTGTCCGACGAGGGAAAGAAGATGCTGGCCCAGGCCGATCTCCCGGACGTGGTGATGACGCCGGCCGCCGACATGTTCGAGCTCGGCGTGCAGGTCCAGGTGCTCAAGCGCGGCACGATGTTCGGTGTCCGCGCGCAGCGGCTCTACGACCTCTACGTCGCCCACGACTCCATCGAGTCGCTGCCCAGCGACGTGCGCGCGCGCATCGAGAGGGAGCTGTTCCAGATGTCGTGCGACGAGGTGTGGGCGGGCTGCGAGCGGTTCTTCGCCGAGCGCGACCCGGCCGAGCTCGAGCGCGCCGCGCGCGAGCCGAAGCACAAGATGGCGCTGATCTTCCGCTGGTATCTCGGCATGTCCAGCAAGTGGGCGATCGCCGGGGACCCGAAGCGCCGCGCCGATTACCAGATCTGGTGCGGCCCGGCCATGGGCGCGTTCAACCGCTGGGTCAAGGGGTCGTTCCTCGAGGACCCGGCGCGCCGCACCGCGGTCCAGGTCGCGCGCAACCTGCTCGAGGGCGCGGCCGTCGTCACGCGCGCGCAGCAGCTCCGGACGTACGGCGTCCCCGTGCCGAGCGCCGCATTCCACTTCACTCCTCGCCCGCTCGCCTGAGCGCCTGACCACCTGCCGAGGTCCTCATGCACCCTTCGTCTTCGCGTATCCCGCACATCGCCGTCGTCGGCGTGAGCGCCATCTTCCCCGGCTCGGTCGACGCGCACGGCTTCTGGCGCGATATCCTGTCCGGGACAGACCTTATCACGGATGTCCCGAGCACCCACTGGCTGGTCGAGGACTACTACGATCCCGACCCGTCCGCCCCGGACAAGACATATGCGAAGCGCGGCGCCTTTCTCAAGAATGTGCCGTTCGATCCGCTCGAGTGGGGCGTCCCGCCCTCGATCGTTCCGGCGACGGACACGACGCAGCTGCTCGCGCTGATCGTGGCGAAGCGGGTCCTGGAGGACGCGGCGCAGGGGCAGTTCGAGTCGATGAGCCGCGAGCGGATGAGCGTGATCCTCGGCGTCACCTCCGCGCAGGAGCTGCTCGCCTCGATGGTGAGCCGGATCCAGCGGCCGGTGTGGGCGAAGGCGCTCCGGGATCTCGGGTATCCGGAGGACGAGGTGAAGCGCGCCTGCGACAAGATCGCGGGCAACTACGTGCCATGGCAGGAGTCGAGCTTTCCGGGCCTGCTCGGGAACGTGGTGGCCGGGCGCATCGCGAACCGGCTCGACCTCGGCGGGACGAACTGCGTGACCGACGCGGCGTGCGCGTCGTCGCTGTCGGCGATGTCGATGGCCATCAACGAGCTGGCGCTCGGCCAGTCCGATCTCGTGATCGCGGGCGGCTGCGACACGATGAACGACGCCTTCATGTACATGTGCTTCAGCAAGACGCCCGCGCTGTCGAAGTCGGGCGATTGCCGGCCGTTCTCCGACAAGGCCGACGGCACGCTGCTCGGCGAGGGCATCGCGATGGTGGCGCTCAAGCGGCTCGACGACGCCGAGCGCGACGGAGACCGGGTCTACGCGGTGATCCGCGGGATCGGCTCGTCCTCGGACGGGCGGAGCAAGAGCGTGTACGCGCCGGTGCCGGAAGGGCAGGCGAAGGCGCTCCGCCGGACGTACGCCGCCGCCGGGTACGGCCCCGAGACCGTGGAGCTGATGGAGGCGCACGGCACCGGGACGAAGGCCGGCGACGCGGCCGAGTTCGAGGGCCTGCGCGCGATGTTCGACGAGTCGGGGCGCGAAGACCGCCAGTGGTGCGCGCTCGGCAGCGTGAAGTCGCAGATCGGCCACACCAAGGCGGCGGCCGGCGCGGCCGGCCTGTTCAAGGCGATCATGGCGCTGCACCACAAGGTGCTCCCGCCGACCATCAAGGTCGACAAGCCGAACCCCAAGCTCGACATAGAAAAGACCGCTTTTTATCTCAACACCCAGGCGCGGCCGTGGATCCGGCCGGGGGACCACCCGCGGCGGGCGTCGGTGAGCTCGTTCGGCTTCGGCGGCTCGAACTTCCACGTGGCGCTGGAGGAGTACACGGGCCCGGCGCCGAAGGCGTGGCGGGTGCGGGCCTTGCCGGCGGAGCTGTTCCTCCTGTCGGCGGACACGCCGGCGGCGCTCGCGGATCGCGCGCGGGCGCTGGCGAAGGAGGCGGAGGTGCCCGAGATCCTGCGCTTCCTGGCGCGGGAGTCGGTGCTCTCGTTCGACGCGTCGAGGCCGGCGCGGCTCGGGCTGTGCGCGACGGACGAGGCGGATCTCAGGAAGAAGCTCGAGCAGGTCGCGGCGCACCTCGAGGCGAGGCCGGAGCAGGCGCTCTCGGCGCCGCTCGTGCACTGCGCGAGCGGGGAGGCGCCGGGGCGGGTGGCGTTCCTGTTCCCGGGGCAGGGGAGCCAGTACGTCGGGATGGGCGCGGACGCGCTCATGACGTTCGACCCGGCGCGCGCGGCCTGGGACGCGGCGGCGGGCGTCGCGATCGCGGACGCGCCGCTGCACGAGGTGGTGTTCCCGCGGCCGGTGTTCTCGGACGAGGACCGGGCGGCGCAGGAGGCGCGGCTCCGCGAGACGCGGTGGGCGCAGCCGGCGATCGGCGCGACGAGCCTCGCGCACCTCGCGCTGCTCGCGGCGCTCGGGGTGCGGGCCGAGGCGTTCGCGGGCCACAGCTTCGGCGAGATCACGGCGCTGCACGCGGCCGGCGCGCTGTCCGCGGCAGACCTGCTGCGCGTGGCGCGGCGGCGCGGCGAGCTGATGGGCGCGGCGTCGTCGGAGCGGGGCGCGATGATCGCGGTCCCGCGGGGGATCGACGAGGTGCGGGCGCTCGGCCTCGGCGGCGTGGTGATCGCGAACCACAACGGCCCGAAGCAGGTGGTGCTGTCGGGCTCGGTCGCGGCGATCGAGGCCGCGGAGGAGCGGCTGAAGGGCGTCGGGATCCAGGCGCGGCGCCTCGATGTGGCCGCGGCGTTCCACTCGCCGCTCGTGGCGGAGGCGAGCGCGCCGCTCCGCGAGTTCCTGGCGGGCATCGCGGTCGAGGCGCCGGCGGCGCCCGTGTACAGCAACGCGGAGATCGAGCCGTACGCGGGCGGCGGCGACGCGGCGCGCGACCGGCTGGCGCGGCAGCTCGCGGAGCCGGTGCGGTTCGTGGAGGAGATCGAGCGGATGTACGCGGACGGCGCGCGCACGTTCGTCGAGGTCGGGCCGGGCTCGGTGCTGACGAACCTGGTCGGCGACATCCTGAGCGGCCGGCCGCACCGGGCGGTGGCGCTCGACCGCAAGGGCAAACACGGCGTGACGAGCCTGCTCGAGGCGGTGGCGCGGCTCGCCGTGGCCGGGGTGCCGCTGGACGCGCGGGTCCTGTGGGAAGGCTTCGCGGCGCCGAGCGATCCGCGGGCGCTGCCGAAGCCGAAGCTGGCGCTGCAGATCAACGGCAGCAACTACGGGAAGCCGTACCCGCCGCAGGGGGGCGCGAAGGCGCTGCCGGCGGCGAGTCCGCCGCGGGCGGCGCAGAAGCCGGCGCCGGAGGGGGCGCGGGCGGCGTTGCAGCCTGTGGCGAGCGCGCCGCGGGCGGCGGTGGGCGCGTCGGCGTCTGCGGTGAGCGCGCCGGCGCCTGCGGTGAGCGCATCGCGTTCGGCAGTGAGCGCGCCGGCGCCTGTGGTGAGCGCGTCGCGGCCGGTAGTGAGCGCGCCGGCGCCTGTGGTGAGCGCGCCGGCGCCTGTGGTGAGCGCGCCGGCGCCTGCGGTGGCGAGCGCGTCGGCGCCTATCGTGAGCGCGTCGCGTTCGGCAGTGAGCGCGTCGGCGCCCGTGGTGAGCGTGCCGCAGGCGGTGGTGAGCGTGCCGCAGGCGGTGGTGAGCGCGCCGGCGCCTGTCGTGAGCGCATCGCGGCCGGCGGCGAGCGCGTCGTGGCTGGCCGCGTACCAGGAGGCGCAGCGCGCCACGGCGGAAGCCCACAGCGTGTACCAGCGCACGATGGCCGAGAGCCACATCGCCTTCCTTCAGGCCGCCGAGGCGTCCTTCGCAGGGCTTGCTGCGCTGGCGACCGGCGCTCCGTACCCGGTCGCTCCGACGACGGTGTCCGAGGTACGGCCTCCGCCGGTTCTCCTCGCTCCGGTGCATGTGGGGCCTGTCTCGGAGGCATCCCTACGGCCCGCAGGGGCGCCGACCGCGCGCTCCGGCGAGGGCAGGAGCAACGTGGCCCTGGACGGCCTGAACGGTGCCGGCGGGGAGCTCCATACGCCTGTCGCGCTGCCGGCGCAGGCGGCGCCTGCCGTGACAGCGAAGGTGGCGGTTGCAGCGCCCGCCGTGACCGCAAAAGCGGCCGCCTCGGCGCCTGTTGCGGCGGCGAAGACCGCAGCCGCGACGCCTGCGATGGCAGTGTCTACGGCCGTCACCGCGCCAGCGGTCGCCGTGGCAACGCAGGCGGCGGTCGCCGCTGCGCCGCGTGTTGACATCGAGCGGTTGGTCCTCGACGTGGTCGCGGACAAGACGGGATACCCCGTCTCCATGCTCGGGCTGCAGATGGAGCTGGAGAGCGATCTCGGCATCGACAGCATCAAGCGGGTGGAGATCCTGTCCTCGGTCCGTGACAGGACGCCTGGGCTGTCGGAGGTCGATGCCTCGGCGCTGGCGCAGCTGCGCACGCTGGGGCAGGTCGTCGACCACCTCCGCGCCTCGCTGCCGGCCGCCGGGCCGGCCGCCAGCCCCAGTCCGGCGGCCGTCGCGCCCGCCGCGAAGGCGTCTGCCATCGCGGCGCCTGCCGTCGCTTCCGGCGCGGCGCCTGGCGCGTCCGAGGTGGAGCGGGTGGTGATGGCGGTCGTCGCGGAGACGACGGGCTACCCGGCGGAGATGCTCGGGCTTCAGATGGAGCTGGAGAGCGACCTCGGCATCGACAGCATCAAGCGGGTGGAGATCCTGTCGGCGGTCCGCGATCGGACGCCGGGGCTGTCGGAGGTCGACGCGTCGGCGCTGGCGCAGCTGCGCACGCTGGGGCAGGTCGTCGACCACCTCCGCGCCTCACTGCCTGCCGCCAGCGCCAATCCGGCTGTCGCCGCGTCCGCCGCGAAGGCGCCTGTCGTCGCGGCGCCTGCCGTCTCGTCGGGCGCGGCGCCTGGCGCGGCCGAGGTGGAGCGGGTGGTGATGGCGGTCGTCGCGGAGACGACGGGCTATCCGGCGGAGATGCTCGGGCTTCAGATGGAGCTGGAGAGCGATCTCGGCATCGACAGCATCAAGCGGGTGGAGATCCTGTCGGCGGTCCGTGACCGGACGCCCGGACTGTCGGAGGTCGATGCGTCGGCGCTGGCGCAGCTGCGCACGCTGGGGCAGGTCGTCGACCACCTCCGCGCCTCGCTGCCTGCCGCCAGCGCCAGTCCGGCGGCCGTCGCGCCCGCCGCGAAGGCGTCTGCCGTCGCGGCGCCTGCCGTCGCTTCCGCCTCTGCGCCTGGCGCGGCTGAGGTGGAGCAGGTGGTGATGGCGGTCGTCGCGGAGACGACGGGCTACCCGGCGGAGATGCTGGGGCTGCAGATGGAGCTGGAGAGCGATCTCGGCATCGACAGCATCAAGCGGGTGGAGATCCTGTCGGCGGTCCGCGACCGGACGCCGGGGCTGGCGGAGGTCGACGCCTCGGCGCTGGCGCAGCTGCGCACGCTGGGGCAGGTCGTCGACCACCTCCGCGCCTCGCTGCCGGCCGCCAGCGCAAGCTCGGCAGTCGTCACGCCCACCGCCGCCGCCGTGCCTGCTATCGCAGCGCCTGCCGGCGCGTCCGGCGCGGCGCCTGGCGCGGCCGAGGTGGAGCGGGTGGTGATGGCGGTCGTCGCGGAGACGACGGGCTACCCGGCGGAGATGCTGGGGCTGCAGATGGAGCTGGAGAGCGACCTCGGCATCGACAGCATCAAGCGGGTGGAGATCCTGTCGGCGGTCCGCGATCGGACGCCGGGGCTGGCGGAGGTCGACGCGTCGGCGCTGGCGCAGCTGCGCACGCTGGGGCAGGTCGTCGACCACCTCCGCGCGAGCCTCGGTCCCGCCGCTGTCACCGCCGGCGCTGCCCCGGCGGCGCCCGCCGAGGAGCCGGCCTCCGCGCCCCTCGGCCGGTGGACGCTCGTCGAGGAGCCGGCGCCCGCCGCCGGCCTCACGATGCCCGGCCTCTTCGACGCAGGCACCCTCGTGGTCACCGGCCACGACGCGATCGGCCCCGCGCTCGTGGCGGCCCTCGCGGCGCGCGGGATCGCCGCCGAGTACGCCCCCGCCGTGCCCCGCGGCGCGCGCGGCGCCGTGTTCCTCGGCGGCCTGCGCGAGCTGGCCACGGCCGACGAGGCGCTCACCGTCCATCGCGAGGCGTTCCTCGCAGCCCAGGCGATCGCGGCGAAGCCGGCCCTCTTCGTCACGGTCCAGGACACCGGCGGCGACTTCGGCCTCGCCGGCTCGGACCGAGCCTGGATCGGCGGGCTGACGGGGCTCGTGAAGACCGCGGCGCTGGAGTGGCCCGAGGCGTCCTGCCGCGCGATCGACCTCGAGCGCGCCGGCCGCTCGGACGGCGAGCTCTCGGAGGCCATCACCTCGGAGCTCCTGTCCGGCGGCGTCGAGCTCGAGATCGGCCTGCGCGCGGACGGCCGGCGCACCACCCCGCGCAGCGTCCGGCAGGACGCGCAGCCCGGGCCGCTCCCCCTCGGGCCGTCCGACGTGGTCGTGGCGAGCGGCGGCGCCCGCGGCGTCACCGCGGCGACGCTGATCGCGCTCGCCAGGGCCAGCCACGCGCGGTTCGCGCTGCTCGGCCGCACCGCGCTCGAGGACGAGCCGGCCGCCTGCCGCGGCGCCGACGGCGAGGCCGCGCTCAAGGCGGCGCTCGTCAAGGCGGCGACCTCCGCGGGCCAGCGGGTGACCCCGGCGGAGATCGGCCGGAGCGTCGCGAAGATCCTCGCGAACCGCGAGGTCCGCGCGACGCTCGACGCGATCCGCGCCGCCGGCGGCGAGGCCCTCTACGTCCCTGTCGACGTGAACGACGCGCGGGCGGTGGCCGCGGCGCTCGACGGCGTGCGCGGCGCCCTCGGCCCCGTCACGGCGATCGTCCACGGCGCCGGCGTGCTCGCCGACAAGCTCGTCGCCGAGAAGACGGTCGAGCAGTTCGAGCGCGTGTTCAGCACGAAGGTCGACGGCCTCCGGGCCCTGCTCGGCGCGACCGCGGGCGACCCGCTCAAGGCGATCGTCCTCTTCAGCTCGATCGCCGCGCGCGGCGGCAACAAGGGGCAGTGCGACTACGCGATGGCGAACGAGGTCCTGAACAAGGTCGCGGCCGCCGAGGCAGCCCGCCGCCCGGGCTGCCGGGTGAAGTCGCTCGGCTGGGGCCCCTGGCAAGGCGGCATGGTGAACGCGGCGCTCGAGGCCCACTTCGCGCAGCTCGGCGTGCCGCTCATCCCGCTCGCCGCGGGCGCGAAGATGCTCCTCGACGAGCTGTGCGACGCCTCGGGCGATCGCGGCGATCGCGGCGCGCGCGGGCAAGGCGGCGCCCCGCCCGGCGCGGTCGAGCTCGTGCTCGGCGCGGAGCCGAAGGCGCTCGCGGCCCAGGGCAACGGCGGCCGGGTCGCGCTGGCCGTCCGCGCGGACCGCGCGACGCACCCCTACCTCGGCGATCACGCCATCAACGGCGTCCCCGTGGTGCCGGTGGTGATCGCGCTCGAGTGGTTCGCCCGCGCCGCGCGCGCGTGCCGCCCGGATCTCGTCGTGACCGAGCTCCGCGACGTGCGGGTCCTGCGCGGGATCAAGCTCGCGGCGTACGAGTCCGGCGGCGAGGTGTTCCGCGTCGACTGCCGCGAGGTGAGCAACGGCCAAGGCGCGGTGCTCGCGGCGGAGCTGCGCGGGCCGCAGGGGGCGCTGCACTACGCGGCGACCATCCAGATGCAGCCGCCCGAAGGGCGCGTGGCCCCGAAGGGCCCGGCCGCGCCGGAGCTCGGCCCGTGGCCCGCCGGCGGCGAGCTGTACGACGGCCGCACGCTCTTCCACGGCCGCGACTTCCAGGTGATCCGGCAGCTCGACGGCGTGAGCCGCGACGGGATCGCGGGGACGGTCGTGGGCCTCCGCGAGGCCGGCTGGGTGGCCCAGCCGTGGAAGACCGATCCGGCGGCGCTCGACGGCGGGCTGCAGCTCGCGACGCTGTGGACGCAGCACGTGCTCGGCGGCGCGGCGCTCCCGATGTCCGTGGGCGCGCTGCACACCTTCGCCGAGGGGCCGTCCGACGGCCCGCTGCGCGCCGTGGTGCGCGGGCAGATCGTGGCCCGCGATCGCACGAAGGCTGACATCGCGTTCGTCGACGACCGCGGCTCGCTCGTCGCGGAGCTGCGCGACGTGCAGTACGTCCTGCGCCCCGACACGGCGCGCGGCCAGGCGTGATCGAGGCCAGCGTGTTCGAGCCCATCGCGATCGTCGGCCGCGGGTGCGTCCTCCCGGGCGCGCTCCACCCCGCGGCCCTCTGGGACAACGTGCTCGCCGGCAGGGACCTCCTGTCCGCCGCGCCCGACGGCCGCTGGCGCCTCTCGCGTGAGCGCGCGCTCGCGCACGTCGCGCGCGGCGCGCGCGACGTGCGCGACGCGAAGGACCGCGCGTGGAGCGACCGCGGCGGCTACGTCACCGGGTTCGACGAGCACTTCCGCCGCGTGCTCGCCAGCGACCCGTTCCCGCGGCGGGGCGGGCCGCCCGAGTCCCTGCTCGCGCTCGACCCGCTCTTCCAGTGGGTGCTCCACGCGGGCCGCGAGGCGCTGCGCGAGGCGGGGCACGAGGGCCGGTCCGACCGCGCGGGCGCGGTGCTCGGGAACCTCTCGTTCCCGTCGTCGGCGATGTCGGCGTGGGTCGAGTCGACGTGGCTCGGCGATCTCGCCGGCGTCCCGCGCCCCGATCCGCGCAACCGGTTCATGTCGGGGCTGCCCGCCCACCTGCTGGCCGACGTGCTCGGCCTCGGGGCCGGGGCGTTCGCGCTCGACGCCGCGTGCGCGTCGTCGCTGTACGCGATCGCGCTCGCCTGCGAGCGGCTGCAGGACCGCGAGGCCGACCGGATGCTCGCAGGCGCGGTGTGCCGCTCGGACGACCTCTTCATGCACATCGGGTTCTGCGCGCTGTCGGCCATGAGCCGCACCGGGCAGAGCCGCCCGTTCTCGTCGGAGGCCGACGGCCTGGTCCCGGCGGAGGGCGCGGCGTTCGTGGTCCTGGAGCGCCTGTCGGACGCGGAGGCCGCGGGCAGGCCGATCCTCGGCGTGATCCGCGGGATCGGCCTGTCGAACGACGGCCGCGGCCGCGGCCTCCTGGCGCCCTCCGTCGAGGGCCAGCTGCGCGCGATGCGGGCCGCGTACGCCATGGCGGGCCTCGATCCCCGCGAGGTGTCGCTGCTCGAGTGCCACGCGACGGGCACGCCCCTCGGCGACGCGACCGAGATCGCGACCCTCAAGGAGGTGTTCGGCTCCCGCGACGTCCCGCTCGGCTCGCTCAAGTCGAACCTCGGTCACCTCGTCACGACGGCCGGCGCGGCCGGGCTCCTCAAGCTGCTCGGCGCCATGGCCGCCGGCGTCCGCCCGCCGACGCTGCACGCCGATCCGCTGAGCGAGGCGGCGGCCTCGAGCCCCTTCCGGGTGCTGCAGCGCGCCGAGCCGTGGGAGGGGCGGCGGCTCGCGGGCCTGTCGGCGTTCGGGTTCGGCGGGAACAACGCCCACCTCCTCGTGGAGGCGTACGAGCCGTCCTCGCCGAGGGGCCGCGCGGCCCACGCCGCGCCGCAGCCCGCCGCAGAGGCCTCGCGCGCTGTCGCGGCCGCGCATCCCGCGCCGGCAGGCCCCCTGGCCGTGGTGGCCATGGGCCTGTGCGTCGGTGAGCTCAGCGGCGTCCGGGCCTTCGCCGAGCCGCTCCTCTCGGGCCGCGGCGCGGATCCCCGCCGGGCGGCGGTCGCGCTGCCCGCGGATCGGCTCCGGTTCCCGCCGCGCGATCTGCAGCAGGCGCTCGCCCAGCAGACGCTGCTGCTCGAGGCGGCGATCGAGGCCACCGAGGGCCTCGCGCTGCCGCGCGATCGCACCGCCGTGCTGATCGGCATGGGCGCCGACACCGAGGTGTGCCGGTACATGACGCGATGGCGGCTCGCCGAGACGGCGCCGGCGCGGCTCGGTCCGTCGGTCGACGTCGGCGCGCTCCAGGACGCGATCATCCCTGCGCTGCAGGCGGCGGGCGTCGTCGGGAACATGCCCAACATCCCGGCGAACCGGCTGAACAGCCAGCTCGACGTCGGTGGACCGTCGTTCACGATCGCGGCCGAGGAGCTGTCCGGCCCCTGGGCGCTGCGCGTCGCGTCCCGCGCCCTGCGCGCCGGCACGGTGGACGCGGCGATCGTCGGCGCGGTGGATCTCTCGTGCGAGGCCGCCCACGCGGCCGCGCTCGAGGCGCTCGGCGTCCGCCTGCCCCCCGGCGACGCCGCCGTGGTGCTCGTGATCGAGCGCCTCGACGACGCCGTCCGGGAGCGGCACCCGGTCCTGGCCGTGGTCGTGGACGAGCCGGCCGACCCTGGCCTCGTCCTGTCGTCCACGGATCTCGCGCCGCGGTTCGGCCACGCGCACGCGGCCTCGGGCCTGCTGCACGTGGCCGCCGCGGTGCTCGCCTGCCGTCACGGCCGCAAGCCCGACGGGGCGCCGTGGTCCGACGAGATCCGGATCGCCGAGGTCCGCTGCGCCGGCCTCGGCGGCGGCTCGCTGTCGGTCCGCATCGGGGCCGGCGGCCCCGCCGCGCCGCTCCCGCCGCCGCGATCGGCGGAGGGGCCGACGCTGACGCTCCCCGCCCACCCGCCGGCGATCGTCGTGCCCGGCGCGGCCTCCTGTTCATCCCCCGGAGACTCCATGGAACCTGCGCCGCCTCTGCCGTCCGCTCTCGACGACCTGCCGCCGCTGTACCCCGGCCCCACGGGGTTCTCTGCCGCCGACGCGGATCGGGCGCCGTCCTGGGACGAGCCGCCGCCGGTCGGGCCGGCGGTCGTCACGGCCGTCGCCGCGAGCCTCGCAGACGAGCCGCCGCCGGTCGGACCGGCCGTCGTCGCGGCCGCTGCCGTGGACATCCCGGGCGACGTGATCGCCGGCGCCGCGGCGTTCACCGTGCAGCTTGCGCAGATCCACAAGGAGTGGGCGGAGCAGCAGGCCCAGGTCCACCGCCGGTTCCTTCAGATGCGGCAGCGCGCGCTGGACTCGCTCGTGCAGGCGTCGTCGGGCGCGGCCGCGGTGGTGGTCGAGGCCTCCTTGGCGCAGGTGCCCCACGCCGCGCCGGTCCGTACCGAGGCCTCGCGCCCGGTCGAGGTGCCGCGTCCCGCCGCTGCGCCGCAGCCGATCGATGCGCCGCCTCTCGCGCGCATCGAGGCGCTGCGCCCTGCCGCTGCGCCGCAGCCGATCGACGCGCCGCGTCCGGTCCGCGCCGAGCCACCGCAGCCCGCCCGCGCCGAGGCGCCGCGCTCGTTCGAGCCGCGCGTCGTCGAGGCGCCGCGCCCCTCCGCCGCGCCGCCGCCTGCGCCGCGTCCCTCCGCCCAGCCGGTGCTCTCCGCGGCGCCTGCCGTTGCGCCCCGCGGCCCCCGGTTCAGCCGCGAGCAGCTCGAGCACCTCGCCTCGGGCCGGATCTCCGACGTGTTCGGCCCGCTCTTCGCCCGGCAGGACGCCTATCGCCGCCAGGTGCGCATGCCCATGCCGCCGCTCCTCCTCGCCGATCGGGTCACCGGGATCGACGCCGAGCCCGGCTCGATGAAGCTCGGCACGATGTGGACCGAGACCGACGTGCGGTGGGATTCCTGGTACCTGCACGACGGCGCGATGCCGGCCGGCGTCATGATCGAGAGCGGCCAGGCCGACCTGCTGCTCATCAGCTGGCTCGGCGCGGACTTCGAGAACAAGGGCGAGCGCGTCTACCGCCTGCTCGGCTGCGAGCTCACCTTCTACGGCGGCCTGCCGCGCCCGGGCGACACGCTCGTCTACGACATCCACGTCGACGGGCACGCGAAGCACGGCGACGTCCGACTGTTCTTCTTCCACTACGACTGCCGGATCGGCGGCGAGCTGCGCCTGAAGACGCGCAAGGGCCAGGCCGGCTTCTTCACCGACGAGGAGCTCGCGAGCTCCGGCGGCGTCCTCTGGGACGCGGACACCGCCGAGCACGCGACGACCGCCCGCCTCGATCCGCCCCGGATCGCGTGCGGGAAGTCCGCGTTCGACCGGGCCGACCTCCTCGCGTTCGCGGCCGGCGACGGCGCGGCGGCGTTCGGCCCCGGCTTCGATCGTCTGAGCACCCACGTCAGGACGCCGCGGATCAGCGCCCCGCCCATGCTGTTCTTCGATCGCGTCGACGTGTTCGACCCGGCGGGCGGCCCGTGGAAGCGCGGCTATCTCCGGGCCACGCTGCCGATCACGAAGGACGGCTGGTACTTCGAGGGCCACTTCAAGGACGACCCCTGCATGCCGGGGACGCTCATGTTCGAGGGCTGCCTGCAGGCGCTCGCGTTCTACATGGCGGCCATGGGCTTCACGGTGGACGCGGACGGCTTCCGCTTCGAGCCCGTGCCGGAGATCCCGTACCTGCTCCGCTGCCGCGGCCAGGTGGTCCCGACGAGCCGCGTGCTCACGTACGAGGTGTTCGTCGAGGAGGTCCACGACGGCCCGTGCCCGACGGTGTTCGCCGACTTCCTGTGCACGGTCGACGGCCTCAAGGCGTTCCACGCCCGCCGCGTGGGCCTGCGCCTCAGCCCCGACTGGCCGCTGACGAGCGCCCCCGAGCTGCTCGACGGCCACGTCGAGCCGGTGCCGGTCGCGCGCGTCCCCTGGTCCGAGACGGGCGCGCCGCCGCCGGACGGCGCCGTCTCGGCGGGGCGCGCGGACGCCGGCGGCTTCCCGCTCGATTACCGGAGCCTGCTCTCGTGCGCCTGGGGCAGGCCGTCGGACGCGTTCGGCCCGCTCTACCGCAGGTTCGACGGGGGGCAGCACGTCGCCCGGCTCCCGGGGCCGCCGTACCACTTCATGAGCCGGGTCCTCTCGGTCTCGCGCCCCATGGCGTCGATGAAGGCCGGCGCCGAGGTCGAGGTCGAGTACGACGTCCCGGAGGACGCGTGGTACTTCGACGAGAACGCGAGCCTCACGATGCCGTTCGCGGTGGTGCTCGAGGCCGCGCTCCAGACGTGCGGCTGGCTCGCGAGCTACGCCGGCTGCGCGCTCTCGACCGACGGCGCGCTGTACTTCCGCAACCTCGACGGCAAGGGCACGCTGCACGCCGAGGTCCTGCCGGCGCCGGCCGGCGGCGCGCTGCGCACCCGATCGCGCCTCACGAACATGTCCCGATCGGGCGGCATGATCATCCTCTCGTTCCGGGTCGAGTGCAGCCTCGGCGGCGCCCGCGTGTACGACCTCGACACGGTGTTCGGCTTCTTCCCGAAGGCCGCGCTCGCGACGCAGATCGGGATCCCGCCGAGGCCCGAGGAGGTCGCCGCGCTCGATGAGCCGTCCGATTTCGAGGTCGATCTCCGCGAGCGCCCCGCGCGGTACTGCGGCGGCAAGCTCGGGCTCGCGCGGCCGTCGCTGCTGATGATCGACCGGATCGACGGCCTGTGGCAGGCCGGCGGCCGGAAGGGGCTCGGCCGGCTCCGCGCGCGGCGGGACGTGCACGCGTCGGAGTGGTTCTTCAAGGCTCATTTCCTGGGCGATCCCGTGCAGCCAGGCTCGCTCGGCATCGAGGCGATGCTGCAGACGATCCAGTTCTGGATGCTGCACCAGGACCTCCACGCGGGCCTCCGCGACCCGCGGTTCGAGCCCGTGATGACGGGGCACGAGCACTCCTGGCGGTACCGGGGCCAGGTGCTGCCGGCCAGCCGGCGGGTGACGGTCGACACCGACATCCTCGAGATCGGCCGCGACGATCGCGGGCCCTACGTCATCGCCGAGTCCTACCTCTGGGTGGACGGCCTGCGCATCTACGGCGCGACGCTCGGCGTGCGGATCGTCGACGGCGCCTCGCCGCGGGCGCGGCGCGACGTCGGCTTCGACCCGCGCGCGAGCGCGCGCCGCCTCGCCTCGCTCCCGGGCGCCGTGGGCGGGAGCCCGCGCCTGCGCCCGCAGGAGCAGCCCGCGGCGAAGGCCGCGCCGGCGCCGGCGCTCGACGACGTCGAGGAGGTGCTCGACCCGGACGGGTGGGTTGCGGACCACCGCCCCACGTGGACGGTCCCGGCGCTCCCCGGGATGAGCATGGTCGACCGGCTGGCCGGCGCCGCGTTGCGGGCGCGCCCGGGGAGCGTGGTCGTGGCCGTGGAGGACGTGGTGGTGCAGCGCTGGCTGCCCGTGCCGGGGCCGGTGCGCGTCAAGGCCGAGGCGACCGGATCGGGCGACGTCCTCGACGTCCGGCTGCTCGCGTGGCGCGAGGCATCGAACCCGGCGCTCTCGCGGTTCGAGCCCGTGTGCACCGGCCGCGTGCGGGTGGCCCGTGACTACCCGCCCGCCCCGGCGCCGGAGCCGGCGCTCGACGCGCCGGAGGCGGACGATCCGTACGCCGCGGGGACGCTGTTCCACGGCCCTGCGTTCCAGTACCTGACCGCGCTCCGCCTCGGCGCGCGCGGGTCATCGGCGGTGCTGGACCCTGCGAGGGGCTCGGTGCCTCCCGGCACGCTGCACCAGGGCATGCTCGACGCGCTGACCCACACCATCCCGCACGACCGGCTGTCGCTGTGGGATCCGGAGTGCCCGCCCGCCCAGATCGCGTTCCCGTCGCGCATCCCGTCGCTCCGCCTGTACGGGCCGGCGCCCGGGTCGCCGGTGCGCGTGGAGGTGCGTTACGAGGGCCGTGACGATCGCTTCGTCTCGTTCCGGGTGCAGGCCATCGCGCAGGCCGGGGCCGAGGCTGGGGCCGCGGCGGGAGAGCGCGTCTGGCTGGAGCTCCGGCTGGTCGAGGTGCTGCTCCCGCAGGGGCCGATCGGCGGCGCGCCTCCCGGGATCCGCCGGGCGTTCCTGCGCGATCGCGCGCCGGTCGACCTCGCTGTCTCGCGCGTCGACGCGGCGTCGCGCGAGGCGCGCTGCAGCCCCGCCGACGTGCGCACGATGGACTGGATGCCCGGCACCGTGGCGCAGCTCTACGCCGCGTCGGGCGACCTCGTCGAGGCGGCGGCGGTGAAGGATCACGTCGCGCGGCGCGCGGGCGTGCACCCGTCGACCGTGTCCCTCGCCGGTGTCTCCTCGGCGCAGCCGCTCACGCGCTGGCCGTTCACCGTGGCGCGCGAGGGCTCCGAGGTCGTGGTCCGCGACGCGGGCCCGCCCGTGATCGACATCGAGCCTGTCCGCCGATACTGGGGCGCGGCCATGGGCATCGGCCGGTGGCCGGCGGAGGACCTGTACTTCGGCCTCATCGAGCGGTTCATCCGCCGGGTGCACGTCGTCGATCCCGAGGCGTTCCGCGCCGTGAAGGGCCGGAGCCTGCTCTACCTCGGCAACCACCAGGTCGGCGTGGAGTCGCTGCTGTTCGGCATCGCCGTGTCCGGCCTGACGGAGGTCTCGACGGTCACGCTGGCCAAGGCCGAGCACCGGACGACGTGGCTCGGCACGATGCTCGCGCACTGCTTCGCGTACCCAGGCGCGCGCGATCCGAAGGTGATCACGTACTTCGATCGCGAGGACAAGGCGTCGCTCGGGAGCATCATCGCGGAGCTCGGGGCCGAGATGCAGGGGGCCGGCAAGGGCGTGATGGTGCACGTCGAGGGCACGCGGTCGCTCGAGTGCCGCACGCCGGTGCGCAAGATGAGCGGCTCGTTCATCGACATGGCGCTCGCGGTGGGCGTCCCGGTGGTGCCGGTGCGCTTCTCCGCCGCGCTGCCGCCGGAGCCGCTCGATCGGCGGCTCGAGTTCCCGCTCGGCATGGGCGTGCAGGACATCTGGATCGGCCGCCCGCTGCTGCCCGAGGAGCTCGCGGGGCTGACCTACAAGGATCGCAAGGACCTCGTGATCAGCGGCATCAACGGGCTCGGCCCGAGCAACGCGGTCGAGCAGCCGTTCCCCGGGGATCCTGCGTTCGCGGCGTCGGTGGACGCCTGGGTCGAGGAGGCGGGCGTCGCGCACGAGGACGCGACGGTCTTCCGGGTGCTGCAGGCGTGCGCCGACCCGACGCCGGAGACGGCGGCGATCCTGGAGGCCGCGCGCACGGGGCGGCTCGTCGCGCCCGACGCGCGGCGGGCGGACTGGCTGCGGAAGCTCGCCGCGCGGCTCCTCGGGAGGCGGCTCGGGGGGTGAGCAGAGGTGGAGCTCATCGGGGCCATCCCTGCGAGCGCGCGACAGCGCGGATTGCTTCGACGAGCTCCGCTTCGAAGAGCTGAAAAGCCGGCAGTGTGCGCAGCGCCTCGAGGCTGACCTCTTCGCCGAACAAGCGGTAGAGGCGCTCGGGCTTTCGTCTCATCCCTCCTTCTTTCAAGAGGCGCCCCAGCGTCAGCTTGGGATCGGCCTCGCGCTCTGGCTCGGCGGGAAGAGCTGATTGCGCGCCGCTGCCGAGCAAGGTCCGGAAGATCTCGCCGTCGACCAGCATCCGCGCCTCGGTCTCGACATCGCAGGCGCCGGGAAATATAGCGACAACGCGAGCGAGGACAGCAGTCGATCGTCTTGCCGGTGTGCCGCCGCGCGAAGCGCGGTCGGCAGCAGCGGCTTGTTGGGAGGGAGACAGAGAAAGAGAGATTACACAGGGAGACGTGGAGGCGGGGAGGAGAGATATATATATAGACCAAGGTGGAGAGGCGAGAGGTGGGCCATTCTTCGAGGCTGCTCGCTTGGGGGTTGACTGCGTTCAGGTCGCAAGCCTGATGGCTCGAACGACTGATCCCCATCTCTCGCCTCCCCGCCTCCCCGCCTCCCTGTGAATCTTTCCTTCTTCCTCTCCGCCCAACGAGGAGCGGCAAGAGAAAGTCGTAGTCACTCGGACCTTCCGCATAGCGTCCTGCGCGTAGGTAGAGCCGCCTTCCGGTCATTCGGCGGCCTCGCTGGCCGTGGTCTCGAGAACCGCGTCGACCTCGCGCAGCGACACGGTGCGGGCACCGTTGCCGGGCCTTTCTAGCTGCCCCACCACCGTACGCGCGCCGCTCGGTTGCCTCGCGCAGCACGGCGGCCCTGGCATCTGGGCGCCTCGCGCGCCCGATGCCGCTCACCACCTGATCGCCGCCGGCTCCGCGACCCAGTTCAGGCTCCCCCCGTTGTAGTCCGGCTCCGGCCGCGTCAGCGCGTACGTCAGCACCACGCCTCCCGTCACCACGGCCGCCGCGCCCGTCCAGAACCACCACCGCGTCCACAGCGACGGCCGCACCGGGATCAGCTTGGCCGTCAGATCCGCCCGCTGCCCCGCGTGCAGATCGAGCGTCGCCGCGTACGTCTCGAACCCGTCCCGCACCACCTCGATCCTGTACTTCCCCGGCGGCCGCTCGAGGTCGATGGGCGCGAGCCCGGCCTCGCGGCCGTCCACACGCACGAGCGCCTGCGCCGGCTCCGCGCGCACGGCCACGCGCGCGGGGAGGATGTCCAGGTGCAGATCGAGCGTGGCCTTCTCCCCCGGCCGGTAGGTCTTCTGGACGAACGCATCCTGGCGCCCTGGCCGCGCCGCGCGGAAGAGGTGGACCCCGGGGTCGAGCTCCACGGTGAAGCTCTTCTCCACCGGCGCCGCCGCGCGCTCGGCGGACCCGGGGAGCGTCACGAAGACCCGGGTCCCATCGTCGGTGGCCAGCCGGAGCGCGCGCCCGTCGACGGTCAGCGGGGTGCCCGGGGGATCCAGCGTGATCGCCACCCGGACCACGAGCTGATCCAGCTCGGCGACGAACGCCCTCGCGTCGTCGATCTGCGCGGCCGCGAGGCCCTCGGTGCCCGCGAGCACGCGGCGGAAGGTGCGGCGCGCGGCGACGTAGCGGCCCAGGGCGCGCTCGCAGAAGCCGATGTTGTACTGGACGATGGGCGCGTCCCGCGCCGCCGCCGCCTCCTCGAAGGCGGCGAGCGCCTCGCCCCACTGCGCGTCCTTCGATCGCTGCACGCCGAGCAGGAACGCCGCCCTGCCGCGCGCGGTGCGCTCATCGACCGCCGGCGCCTCCGCCGGGGCCGGCGCCTCGGCGCGCGCGCGCCCGGCCGTCGAGAGATCGACCGCCGCCATGACCAGGCCACCCAGGATCCATCGTGTCCGCATCGTACCCCTCGTCCCTGGCTGCCCCCTCAGTCCGTCCCGCCGCAAGCGATCTCGCAGTGGGCGAGCGCGCAATCGAGCCCGGCCTCGTGGGTCGCCACCGCGTCCGGGAACATCGCGTCACACCCCATGAGACAGGCCTGGTCCCCGACGTCGCACGGGACCTTGCAGTTGTCCAGCAACGCACACTCGATCTCATGCTGGCAAGCCGCCATCTCATCGGCGCAGTGCAGGTTCTGGCACTTGACGCAGGGGTCCAGCGGCTCGTTGCCGCAAGCGTCGTCGTCGAAGCAGAAGTACTGCATACACGCCATCCGGTGGCTGTAGGCGACGTAGCCGGCGGCGTGCGCCTGGTAACACGCGCTCTCGCAGGGCGAGAAGGCCGCGTCATCCGGGTCCTCGGCGCACGCCTTGACGCACGTGACCAGGTCCTGGCAATCCTGGTCGTCTCTGCAAGCCTGGTAGGTCTCGCAGCAGCGCTCGTCCTCGCACTTGTAGCAGGTGTTCGGATCCGTCGACGGCGAGCACGTCTGGTTGAAATCCGGGTCTGTCGGGGCGGGGATCTGACCGCAACCGGCGCACTCCGCGCCCGGGCCGGCGAGGCGGCAGTCGATGAAGGCCTGCTTCGCGCTCTGGCCAAGAGAGCCGGTGACGGGCGGGCACGCCTGCTCGCACGCGATGTCCGCGTCTCCGCTCGGGCCCAGCGGACAAGCGTCGAGGCAGTCGAGGTAGGCGGCGCAGCCCGGGTCGGCCGCGCACGCGTTCACCTGGGACAAGCACGCTGTCTGCTCCACGCACGTACCGCACGCGCTCGCGCCGTACGTGGCATCACCGCCGCCACCGCCGTTGCCGCCGCCGGCGCCCGATCCCGTGCTCGCCGCCGCTCCCGGATCTCCGGATGGGGAATCGCCGTCGCACGCGGGGGAGAGCGCCGCCGCGGTGGCTACGGAGAGCGCGGCGAGCACTGGCCGGGTGACCCACGACATACAATCTCCTCGCGAGCGGCAGAGCGATGTTCGGGTGATTCGGGTGATTCGGGTGACGAGGGATTCGGATGAAGAAGCGAAAGAACCCTCTTGGCCTCGCCCCTCCTCGATGATAGCGAGGAGACTACCCCTGGGTTCTGTCGGGCGGCAACGGGAAAGGCGAAAGGCGGCAGGTGGTCGAACCGACACGCGCGCTCTCGATCCTCATCGTGCTCGCTGCGGCGGGGCTCTCCGGCGCCTGCGGCGAGCGAGAGCGACCGCAGCTCCTCGTCGTCGTGGACACCGACGCGCCGGTCGCCGCGCAGCTCCTGGCAGACCCCTCCATCTCGCCGGAGGCGGTCATCGATACGGTGCGCATCGACGGGTTCGACGGCGCGTGGCGCCCCGGCTGCATCGATGACGTCGACTGCACGGCGAACTTCGTCCTGCCGGACCCTTCGTCCTGGCCGTTCTCCTTCGGGGTGGCCGCGCCGGAGGAGGGGAGCGCCGTGCTCCGCCTGCGCATCCGGGCGTTCCGCGGCGCCGTCGCGGCGCGGGGTAAGGACTCCATCGAGGGGAGGGTGTTCTCGACCATCGATCCTCCGCCAGAGGCCGCCATCGACCGGCTGATCGAGGTCGCGCTCCCCGCGTCTGGCGTGGTGACGGTGCGACTCACGCTCTCGGCCGACTGCCTGGGCGTGCCCGCGTCGCTGCGCAAGCCGCCGCACACATGCATCGATGCCTCCAGGCGGACGGCGGTCCCATCGGAGGGTGTCCTCGTCGGATCAGGGGCAGAGATGGGCGCGACGCGCGCCGGCACGTGGTCGCGCGCGCGGGAGGTCCCCTGCGGCGCCGCGCCCGAGGGCGCCGATGCCGCCTGCATCCCCGGCGGATTCAGCGTCATCGGCCAGGCCGAGCTCGCCGGCGTCGACGAGCAGAGCTATGTCTCGGTCGTGCCGCCGCGGCCGGTGCATGTTGGCCCGTTCTTCATGGACAGGACGGAGTTCACGGTCGGCCGTCTCCGTGCGCTGCTGAACGAGGGGCTCCTCCACGCGGAGGCCGATGACCTCGCCGGGCCTGATCCGAGCAGGGCGGGGCTCGCAGACTGCCGCTGGCTTGGCGCCGCCGACGGAGCGAACGATGGATATCCCCTCAACTGCATCTCGTGGCGCCTTGCCCGGGAGGCGTGCAGGGCGAGCGGCGGTGATCTGCCGACGGAGGCGCAGTGGGAGCACGCCGCGCGGGGTCGAGGGCAGGGGCGAATCTATCCCTGGGGTGACGCGTCTCCCGCGTGCTGCACGGCGAGCGCCGGGCGGGGGACGCTGTGCCCTGGCGATCCGGGGCCGGAGGAGGTCGGCTCGCATCGGCCCTCGGCGACGTGCGGTGGCCTGGGCGACAGCTCCAGGGATGGCGTCCTGGACCTCGGCGGGAGCCTGAGCGAGCTGTGCGCCGACAAGCTGGTTCCGTACGGAGAGGGCTGCTGGAGCGCGCCGGGGATCTTCGTCGAGCCCCGCTGCGACGATGAAGGCATCAACGCGCGCGCCGCCCGCGGTGGAGACTGGGCCAGCGGCCCCGCGAACACGAGGCCCGCGTTCCGGAGAGGCGATGTCCTGGACTCGCTTCACGGCTTCCGGTGCGTCTACGCGGGAGGTGCGCCGTGACGGCTCGTGGCCTGTCGACGGCGCTCGCGGCCGCCGGGTTTCTGCTCTCGGCGCTCTCGGCGTGCGAGCCCGAGCCTCGCCAGTGGCTCGTCAGCGTCTCCACGGACGCCCCGGCGCCCCGGTTCGGTGATCACCTGCTGCTCGAGGTGATGGGCGAGGGCGCGATCTGCACCGGGTGCATGCGGCTCATCGGGGTGGATGGGCCGGACAGCCTGCCCGTCAGCTTCGGCGTTGTCCCGCGGGAGGAAGGCGCCGCCGTGCGGGTCCGCGCGCGGCTCTACCGGGCCGAGCAGGCGGGCCCCGACGGCCTTCCCCGCGGTCCGGCCTTGATCGACGCCGTGGCCAGGCTCCCGCCGCTCGATGGCGAGACACACGTGGCCCTCGATCTGTCCATGCGCTGCTTCGGTGTCCCGAGCCTCCCCGAGCAGCGCGCGACCTGCGACCCGGAGGCGGGCGCGCTCGCGCCGGAGCCGGTGCTCCCGCTGCTCTCGGAGGTCGAGGCCCGGCCCGAGCCCGGCTCCTGGCCGAGCGCGGCCCCGGTACCCTGCCAGGGGCCGGCTCCGGCGGGGATGGTGTGTGTGCCCGGAGGGGTGTTCCTTCTCGGGACGCCGCGACCCGGATACACCATCGATCTCGACGAGCTGAGCCAGCCCGAGCGCCTCGTGCAGCTCGGCGCGTTCGCGCTCGACGCGGACGAGGTGACCGTGGGCACGGTCCGGGAGCTCGTGGCGACAGGGCAGATCCGATCAGCGCCCGTGGCCAGGGACATCGACGCGCCGGGGTCGGATCTGGGCGCTTGCACGTATCTCGGCGTGTCCGACGGCGCGAACGACGCGCTGCCCGTCAACTGCGTCACCCACGCGCTGGCGGAGGAGGCCTGTTCCGCGCGGGGATTGCGGCTCCCCACAGAGGCTGAATGGGAGTACGCGGCCGGCAACCTCGATGACGAGACCGCCTATCCCTGGGGCAACGGCGGGGATCTCTGCGCGATGGCGCTCCTCGGCAGGGGCCGGGGCGGCGGGGAGGTCGACCAGGACGTGTTCGAGAACTCCGGCTGTCGCCCGCTCGACGCGCCGGTGCCCTGGGGGCCTGTCGCCGGAGGCGCCCCGAGCGACGTGACCGCCCTTGGCATCCGGAACCTCGCCGGGAGCATGTCCGAGTGGGTGGCCGACACCTTCGCTCCCTACGCCGCGCCTTGCTGGCAGTCGGGCGGGCCGCTCCTCGTCGATCCGGTGTGTCGCGCGCCGGCCCCCGGCGCGGCGCCGGGCTTCTCTTATCGCGGGAGCTCCTGGTCGGGTTACAAGCTGGGGGCCCGGGCCACGGCGCGCAGCCATGAGAGGGCGTCGGCGTTCAACCCGGCCACCGGCTTCCGCTGCGCGCAGCCGATGTGACCGCGCTGCCGCGGATCGGGGCCGGCCGGCGACCGCGAACCGCTGCGTCCGGCTGGGAACCACGGTACGCTGCCGCTCGTGTCGGACGATCTCCAGGGCTCCCTCCCGGCCGGCAAGATCATCGCCGGGCGCTTCCGGATCGAGCGCCTCATCGGCCGCGGCGGGATGGGCGAGGTGTACGCGGCCAGGAACGTCGGCACCGGGCGCGACGTCGCGCTCAAGATGATCCGCGGCGTCGCCGACGCCGCGCAGACCCGGCGCTTCCTCCGCGAGGCCAAGGCGGCGACCGCGATCCAGCACCCGAACGTGATCGAGGTGCTCGACGTCTTCGAGGAGGACCACACGCCCGTGATGGTCATGGAGCTGCTCCGCGGCGAGCCGCTCTCCGGGCTGCGCAAGCGCAGGGGCGCCCTGCAGCTGTACGAGGCGGCGCGCCTCCTCGTGCCGGTCGCCTCCGCGCTCCGCGCCGCGCACGAGAAGGGGATCGTGCACCGCGACCTCAAGCCGGACAACATCTTCCTCTCGGAGCCGCAGGCCGGCGGGTGCGTGCCCAAGGTGCTGGACTTCGGGATCGCCAAGGTGCTCGACCCGACCTCCATCAGCTCGGAGACGCAGGGAGGCAACACCAGCACCGGCTCGATCCTCGGGACGCCTCATTACATGTCGTTCGAGCAGGCGATGAGCGAGAAGGACATCGATCATCGCGCGGACATCTGGGCGATGGGCGTCATCCTCTTCGAGGCGCTCACCGGCCGGAGGCCGCTCGAGTTCGAGAACCTCGGCGAGATGTACACGGCGTTCCTGCAGCGCGAGGTGCCGTCGATCCGCTCGGCCGTGCCCGACCTGCCCGCGGACGTCGCCGGGGTGCTCGACCGCTGCCTGCAAAAGCGGCGTGAGGATCGGCTCGACGATCTGGCGCCGCTCGTCGAGGTCCTCGGCCGCTACACCGATCCCACGTCGGCGGGCGCGCTCGCGGGAGGCAAGGTCGTCGGCGCGCTCGCGCCGCTCGCCGCGTCTCTGAGCTCGGGAGCCGTCGCGGCGCCTCCGGCCCTCGCGGCCTCCGGCGTGCGCGCGCGATCGCTGAAGAGGGCGTTCGCGTTCGCGGCGCTCCTCGTGGTGGCCTTCGTGGCGGTGTTCGCTGCGCTCCGCCCCCCGCCGCCGGACGGGCCTGCCGCTCCGGTCCCCGCCTCGGCGGAAGCGGTGGTGGAGCCGCCCGCGGCGGTCGCGGTGCCTGCAGCATCCATGTCGAGCTCGCCCGCTCCGCCCCTTCCCGCTCGGGACGAGCCTGCGGTCGCAGGCGTCGCGCCGTCCGCGGCGTCGTCGTCCAGGCGGCCCTCACCGAGCGCGCTCTCTGGCACGCTGAAGGCGCCGGCGACACCGGCGACATCGGCGACACCGCCGCCGCCGCCGGCGCCGGCGACGCAAGCGCGGGGGATCGTCGACCAACTCCCGTACTGACGGCGAGCGCGCCCCGCGTTACCCTGCTCCCGCGCCATGGAAGGTCAACGTATCGCCGGGAAGTACCGTCTTGCCCGGCTCCTCGGCAGGGGCGGGATGGGCTCGGTGTGGCTGGCAGAGCACCTGTCGCTGCGCACGCCGGTGGCCATCAAGCTCATCGACGTCGAGGCCGCGAAGAACGCGACCGCCCGGGCGCGCTTCGATCGTGAGGCGCAGATCGCGGCGCGGATCCGCAGCGCCCATGTGGTCAAGGTGCTCGACCATGGCCTCACCGACGATGGATTACCGTACATCGCGATGGAGTGTCTGGCAGGCGAGAGCCTGCGCGATCGCCTCTCCGCGCGCCGGCGCCTGACGCCGGCGGAGACGGCGACGATCGTCTCTCACGTCTGCCGCGCCCTCTCGCGCGCTCACGAGGTCGGGCTCGTCCATCGCGACATCAAGCCGGAGAACCTCTTTATCGCGCGCGAGGATGATGGGGAGATCGTCAAGATCCTCGACTTCGGCGTGGCGAAGGTGACAGACGCGCTCGCCATCACCGGCATGGATCCCACGCGCACGGGGGCGCTCCTCGGGACGCCCTACTACATGAGCCCGGAGCAGGCGAAAGGCCTGAAGAGCGTCGATCACCGGTCCGATCTCTGGTCCCTAGGCGTCGTGGTCTACGAGTGTCTCACGGGGGAACGTCCTTTCACCGCCCCGGCGCTCGGGCCGCTCATCGCCAAGATCCTGGGCACGCCCCCGCCCGCGCTGACCGCGGCGGCGCCGGGCGCTGGCATCCCGGTGGAGGTCGAGGCCTGGATGCGGAAGGCGCTCGCCGTCGAGCCGGACGCGCGCTTCGCCTCGGCCCGGGAGCTCTCCGAGGCGTTCATGGTGGCGTCGGGCGTCGCCGACTCGATGGATCGCGGCTCCTCCACGGGCCTCCCGGACGGCAAGCCGCCCTCGGCCGTGCGCCCCCCTGCCGGGGTGTGGGAGACGGCCGACACGGTGGCCTTGCCCTCCAGCGACGGCCAGGCGCCGGTCGCCGCTGCGCCGCAGTCCCCGGCTGCGCCGCAGCCCCCGGTCGCCCCCCTGTCGTCGGCGACGGGGCCGGGCGCGGTCGCGGCCGCGCGCCCTGTTGCGCCCGCGCGCGGCCTCGTCTGGGCGGTCGTTCTGCTGGCGGTCGCGCTGCTCGCGGTGAGCGGCGTCCTCGCCGCGACGCTCCTGCGCTGACGGCGGTCCGCTGGATGCGGAGCGGCGTGCGGCGGCGCGCCGTGCGTCAGCGGCCAGCGTGGCGCGTGGTGTGTGGCGCGCTGCCTTCGTGCTTGATCGCCCGGCGACACGGGAGATACCCTGCGCGCATGCGCCGCCTGGTCCCGTGCGTCCTCCTTCTCTCGTCCTTCGCCCTTGCGTCGGGTTGCGCGACCTACACGCAGGATCTCGATCGCGCCCGCAGCCACTACGAGGCGAACCGGTTCGAGCAGGCGCTGGCGCTGTTCCGGGTGCTCGAGCACGATCAGGACTCGTTCTCGGTCCCGGAGCGGGCGCAGTACGCCTACCTCCGGGGCATGACGGACTACCGGCTGGCCGAGCTCGCGCCGCAGGGCACCGGCGTCGCCGATCCGCGCAAGGGCTACCGCGACAACGCGCGCCACTGGCTCGGGCTCGCCGCGGCGACCGAGAAGCTGGCTCCCGGCGGCATCACCAGCGAGCAGAAGAACCGCCTGACCGAGACCCTCGCGGACCTCAACCGCGACGTGTACGGCGGCGCCGAGACGCTGCCGGAGGGGGGCGCCGCGCCGCAGACCGACGCTCCCGCGTCGCCCGAGGAGCCGCCGTCGGAGTCGGAGCCGTCGGCGCCCACGCTCTGACCGCCGCGCGCTGACGTCCCCGCTCGTCGCGCCTCGCGGGCATCGAATCGGGTGCGAGCAGCGCATTGCGTGCGCGTGTCCCCGGCCGCCGGCACGTCCGCCGTGGCGATCGGGCGCGCGCGCGTCCCAGCAGCGCGCGCAGATCCGTGCGGCGCGCGCAGCGTGCGAGCGGCCCATTGCGTGGGCGCGCGGGATGTCTGGAATAGAACGGAAAGGGGCGGGGGGTGCGCCGTGTGTGGCGCAGGATCGAGGGTCGGCGAGGGGTCGCTCGCTACGACAACCGCCGGCGCAGGGATTCGATCTCGTCCTTCGCGGCGAGCTTACGTTTCTTGAGCTGGGCAGCTTCCATTCTCTCCCCCGGTGTCAGGAACGCCCGTCGACCCAGCTGCCTGAGGCGTGAGTCGAGCTCGCGATGACGCGCTTCCGCCATGCTCAGCCGCTGCTCCGGGCCGATTCCATTCACCGCGCGAGGAGAGATGATCTGATGCTTCATGTGCCCACCTCCAAGGCCCCACAACGGGGCCGTGATGCCTTCGAGGGCCCACAACAGAAGCCCTCGTTCTGATCGTCGCTGGAGAGGAGAACGCCGCCGACCGAGCTACACGCCGAGACAGCGGCCTGATGAACGAATGCGAGATTACCGCAACATGGCGGATCCATGCAGGCTTTTTGTCGGGCGAGGCCATTCTGCAATTTCACAGAGCAGCCGTTGTAGTCAGGGATTGCCCTACGGCGTACAGCAATCCACCGGTGTCCCGGACGGCCGGGCCGGACTCTCCGTACATGCACGTTGCGGAACAACCTCGAGCGTGGGGCTATTCTTCCCCGGCAATGTCGAGCTCCAGCGCCACCTCGGTCGCCCTTCTGGCCCTTGCGGTCGTCCTGGGCGGATGCACTTCGGAGGCCAACGTGCCGGCGCGGGCGCGATCGCCGCAGCCGGCCTCGGCGCGCGCGCCGGTCGAGCTCGCGCCGGTCGTCGTGTCGCCCTACTCGGATGCCGAGCTCGCGGCGGAGTTCGAGCGGGCACGCGCGCTGCTCCTGGCCGACAAGGCGCGTGAGGCGGCGCCCCTGTTCGAGCGGCTCGCCCGCCTCGCGCCGGCCGGCGAGGTCGCGCCCCCGAGCCTGTTCAACGCCGGGCTCGCGCACGAGGCGCTCGGCGACCGCGCGCTCGCGGCCGAGCGCTACCGCGAGGTCGTGCAGCGCTTCCCGGACCACGCGGTCGCGCGCGGCGCGCTCTTCCGGCTCTCGCGCGCGGCGGCCGCCCTCGAGCGGTGGCCCGAGCTCGTCGAGGTGTCGCGCCGCCTGCTCCGCCTCGGCGATCTGAGCGTGCTGGAGGCGATCGAGGCGCGCGGCGCGCTCGCGCTCGGCCTGGTCGAGCAGGATCTCGTGGAGGAGGCGGCGCGTCAGGTCGCGCTCGCGCGCGATCTCATCGAGGAGCACCGGCTGGGCGAGTCCGGCAAGCCGCCGATCGAGCTCGCGCAGGTGAGCTTCGCGCTCGGCGAGGTGCGGCGGCGCCGGAGCGAGGCGATCTCCTTCGTGCCGGTGCCGGCGAGCTTCGCCGAGGCGCTCGAGCGCCGCTGCCAGGGGCTGCTCGACGCGCAGAGCGCCTACACCGAGGCCATGCGCAGCCTCGACGCCCACTGGTCGGCGATGGCGGGTTACCGCATCGGGCAGCTCTACAAGGAGCTCCACCGCGACGTGATGCAGGTCCCGCCGCCGCGGAGCGCCGACACCCCGAGGGAGAGGCAGCTGTTCGAGGGGGCGATGCGGCTGCGCTACCGCGTGCTCCTGGAGAAGGGGCAGAAGATGCTCGCCGGCACCGTGCGCCTCGGCGACCGCACCGGGGAGTCGTCGGCGTGGATCCTCCGCGCCCGCGACGCGCAGCGCGAGATAGAGCTCGCGCTCGCCGACGAGCAGGCGGCCCTCGCGAGGCTCCCGTTCACCGAGGCCGAGCTCCTCGCCGCGCTCGACGCTCTGAAGACGGCGGCGCCGAAGCGGCCGTGAGCCCCGCGCGGGCGACGGGGGTGGGGCCCGCGCGGCTCAGTTCAGCGTCGGCGCGCACCCGAAGAGCACGTCGAGCTCCGCGCGCACCTCGTGTTGCACCGTCGTGCAGGACGCGGGGCAGAGGATGATCTTCTTCGGGAGCACATCGTCGTCGTAATACCACCCCGGCCCCGTGCCGCAGTCCGCTGCGTCGTCCGCCTTCGGGACCTCCAGCGGGCTCGCGCCCTCGGGCGCGAACCTGACCGCGACCCGGCTCGTGTCGAGGACCGCGCCCGCGGGCGGCGCGGGGATGAGGAGCTCGCACGGGAGCGCCGACGCGCGGATCTCGGCCATCTTCGCCGAGAACGCCGTGATGTCCGCCGTGACGTCGAACGCGCGGGTCGTCCCGCCGGCGTCGGCGATCTGGTCCAGGTTGGTGAGCGTCGAGCCTTGCACCGCGACGACGTAGGTCTGGACGCCGTTGTAGCGGAGGGCCCTCTGCGCCATCTCCGCGGTGCTCGCGACGGTGTTTCCGGAGCAGCCCGAGGGATCGCCGTCGGTCGCGAGCACGACGATCACCTTGTGGGAAGGGTTCGCGTCCTTGTAGGCGGTCGCGTTCGTGAGCACCCCCTGGAGCGCCGGGCGCATGGGCGTCCCGCCGCCGGGCGAGGTGCTCTGGATGGAGGCGGTGAGCTCCGGCGTGTTCACCGGCAGCTCGCCGATGGCGACCGCGAGCTCGTCGTAGCTCGTGTGGTTGCAGTCGCTCTGCCCATTGCTGCTCCGCGGGAAGTAGGTCAGCCCCACGTTCATCCCGGCCGAGGCGGCGTCGGTCACGAACGCCGAGAGCGCGTTCGTGACGCCGACCCATTTCGAGCCGAGCATGCTGCCGGATCGGTCGAGCAGGATGAGCATATCGAGCGGCAGGAGCGTGGCCTCCGCGCTCGCCTGGGCGCAGGAGGACCCCTCCCCGAGGCCGCCCTCGCCGGCGCCGCCGAGCCCTCCCCCCTCGCCGAGCGACGTGTCTCCGCTCGCGCTGCTCACGCCGAAGGAGCCGCCGCCGCCGCTCGCGGCGTCATCCGGCGGGGGGATCGTCGCGGGCTTCTCGTCCTCGGTGGCCGCGCAGCCGCCCGACTGCGCCGCGATCCCGGTGGCGACGAGGAAAGGGGCAAACACGAAATGACGTCGGAAGGACATCTCTGCGCTCCTCTGAAAATGGGTGCGACGTGGCTCGCTGCCGCGGGGCTCCACGCGCGAAGTGGTCTGTCTATCGAGGGGTGGCCGAGCTCCGAGACGATCTCGTCAGTGTATGCAGCTCTCGATCGAGGCGCGATAGGGGCTCTCCGGTTTGTAAGCCCCGCTCGTGTCGTGCTGTCGTTGCTCTCTCTTCTTTCGTCGCTTGTCGCGGCTCTCGTCGCTTGTCGCAGCTCTCGTTGCTTCTTGCAGCTCTCGTTGCTCTCGCGGTCTCGTGCGCGCGCCGGCGCGGCGGGGCTCGGCGTCTTTGCTCGTCGCTGAGCGCGCCGACCGTTCCGGGTGCTCGCGCGCCGGAACATCATGTTTCCTTGCGCAGCCGCGAAGGACGCGTAATTCCCACGAGGTGCGTCACGCTTGCTGGAAAGAGGCGAACATGACTAGGTGGATTCCATGGGTACTTTCCGCTGTCGCCCTGACGGATCTCGGCTGTTCGACTGCGACATCCGCGGGCAGCTCGGGCCCGGCGGGGGCCGGCGGCGCCGCTGGGGCGGCTGTCTCGAGCGGCGGGGGCGGCGCAGGCGGGGACGGCGCGCCGTGCCGGATAGACTGCTCGCTCGTTCCGACCTCGCAATGTGTCATGGCCGTCTGCAACGAGGCGACGCGCGATTGCGAGCTCGTCCCCAGCGCGGGCGGGGAGCCCTGTGACGACAGGGACGCCTGCACGGTCGGCGAGACGTGCGAGGAGGGTGTCTGTCAGGGCGGGGCCCAGGAGGACTGCGGCCTCGCGCCGGACGCCTGTCACGTGGTCACGTGCGTCGACGCGGGCGGCGCGCCTCGCTGCGGGGTGGAGCCGAGGGCGAACGGGGCCCCGTGCGCGACGGAAGACCGCTGTATCCTCGACGCGGCGTGCCTGGACGGCGCCTGCGTCGGGACGCCGCGGGACTGCTTCTTCTTCCACGTGCCGGACTCCTGTCATGTTGGTGCGTGCGACCCGGCCACCGGTGCGTGCGAGGCGGTTCCGGGGAACGAGGGGGCGCCGTGCGCGGACTCCGGCGATCTCTGCATGGTCGGCAAGACCTGCCAGAGCGGCCGCTGCGAGGGGGGCGTCCCGAAGGACTGCAGCGCGCTGAGCGTCGGGTGCAACGATGGCGCCTGTGATCCGGGCTCTGGCAATTGCTATGCTGAGCCGATCGGACCGGGCGGCGCCTGCCTCTCTGGGACCGACGAGTGCAATCGTGGCGTCTGTGACGAGAGCGGCGCCTGTATTTCCATCCCCACCCCGGGGGAGTCGTGCCTCTCGCAGGCGGTCGGTTGCACGCGCGGCGTCTGCAGCGAGGCCGGGGTGTGCACGGCGCGCCCGGTTCCCGACGGCGGGGTCTGCGTCGACAGCGACTCGTGCACCGTGGGGGAGTCCTGCCTGGCTGGTGTCTGTCAGGGCGGCGCCGCCGCGGGGACGCCGGTGGTCTATTTCCGGGATACGTTCGAGAGCGACGGGGCCGGGTGGGAGCTCGGTCCGACCTGGCAGATCGGCGCGGCGAAGGCGTCAACCGGGCAGACCTACGGGCACGCCGATCCGGCGCTCGATCACACGGCGACGTCGGACAACGGGGTGGCCGGCGTGGTCATCGGAGGGAACGCGCCCCTCGGGGTCCACCCATACTTCTACCTGACGAGCCCGGTCGTCAACGCCGATGTCGCGGGCGGCGTGTACCTGACGTTCTGGCGTCTCCTGAACAGCGATGAGACGCCTCACATGACGAACCGTGTCGAGGTCTATGACGGCGTCCGCTGGAAGGTGCTCTTCGAGTCGGGGGCGTACCCCGGCGTCCGCGACTCGGCCTGGACGAAGGTCGTCCATGACCTGACGCCCTACAAGAACGCCGGCCTGCGCGTCCGCTTCGGCTACGAGATCGGGCGGGAAGCCTTCGTCGATACCGTGTCGAGCTGGAACGTCGACGATGTGGAGATCGCGAACGCGGCTTGTCCGTAGAGCGCGCGACGGGGGCGCGGGGAGGCTCAGGGACCTTGCGCCCTCGGCAGCTCGACTCCGATGTTCGAGCGGGGACCCTGGCTCACCGCTCCACGACGGCCGAGAGCGCCGCCGTGATCGCCCGGGAGACCTCGTCGACCGCGCCATCCCCGTCGATATGGATGACCCTGTCCCCCGGGACGAGCTCCTCCGCCCGGCGGTATGCCTCCGCGAGCCGCGCCTGCAGCTCGGTCTTCTCGAACAGCTCCTCCGCCCCCCCGCGGCCGCGGCGGCGCTTCTCGGCGATCTCGGGCGCCACGTCGATCACCACCGTGACGTCGGGCCTCAGGGCGTGGCGGTTGAGCTCACGGATCCATTCGACGATCGCCCCGGAGCCCGCCCCGTCCTCGCCCGCCGTCGTGGACTGGTAGGCCAGGCTCGACAGGTCGTAGCGATCCGAGATCACGACGTATCCGTCACGGAGGAGCGGCTCGATCTCGGCGCCGAGGTGATCGAGGCGATCGGCCGAGAAGAGGAGCGCCATCACCTCCGCCTGGCGGGCGCCGGGAAGCGAGATCCGGTGGGTCAGGACCTGCCGGAGCAGCGCGCCCACCGGCCCGGCGCTCGGCTCTCGGGTGACGTGGACCATGCGCCGCGCCGCCCTGAGGTGCGCCGCGTAGCGCTCGGCCTGTGTGCTCGTGCCGGCGCCGTCGATGCCCTCGAACACCACGAAGACGCCACGGCCGGCCTCCCCCGCCGGGCGCGACGCGGGGCTCTCTTGCTCGCCTCTCGTCTTCGGCATCTAGCTCGCCTCCTCGCTCGACTCCGCGACGGGCGGCGCGTCCTCCCCGAGCACGACGTTGTCGATGAGCCGCGTCGTCCCGACGCGGACGGCGACCGCCAGCAGCGCCCGATCGCCGATCGCCGCGGAGTCGCTCCAGATCGCCAGGGACTCCGGATCGGCGAGGTCCACGTAATCGATGCTCGTCGCGGCGGCCGCGAGGCGCGCGCGCGCGGGCTCGAGGAGCGCCGCGGCGCGCCGCTCGCCGCGGGCGAAGGCGCCGCACGCGCCGGCGAGGGCGAGCGGGATGGCGCGCGCCGCGCTCCGCTGCTCGGGCGAGAGGTAGGCGTTCCGCGACGACATCGCGAGGCCGTCCGGCTCGCGCACCGTCGTGGCCCCGACGACCTCGACGGGAAGGAACAGGTCGGCGGCGAGCCGCCGGATGACCTGGAGCTGCTGGTAGTCCTTCCGGCCGAAGACGGCGACGCACGGGCCAGCGAGCGAGAGCAGCTTCGTCACCACGGTGGCGACGCCCTCGAAGTGCACGGGCCGATGGACGCCGCAGAGCGGGCCCGCGGTCGCGCCGACGCGCACGCGCGTCTCCTCGCCTGGCGGGTACATCGCCGCGACGTCCGGCGCGAACACACCGTCGGCGCCGGCCTCCGCGCAGGCGGCGAGGTCGCGCTCGAGCGTCCGCGGGTAGCGCGCCAGGTCTTCTCCCGCGCCGAACTGGGTCGGGTTGACGAAGACGGTCACGGCCACGAAGTCCGTCCTCCGCCGCGCCTCCGCGATCAAGGCGAGGTGGCCTGCGTGGAGCGCGCCCATCGTCGGGACGAGGCCGACGCGGCGTCCAGTCGCGCGCGCCCGGTCGCACGCCACCCTGAGCTCGCCAGGCTGTCGCCAAAACTCCATAATTGAACCCTATCAGACGTACGGTAAAACCGGAGCTTCGATCATGGTTGACCCGCCGTCCACCCCAGACAACACCGTCGCGCCCGACTCCGAAGGCGACGTGGATTCAGCTCAGGCCGTCGGGCCCGTCTCGCGCCCGAATGGCCCCTCCAGCGCGCGGTCCGGTGGGAGCTCCGCCCCGTCCAGCGGCCCGGTGTCGATACCGGCCGTCACGGGGGTGATCCCGATCGAGGGGGATCCGGCGCACTACCTGAACCGCGAGCTCTCGTGGCTCGAGTTCAACGCGCGGGTGCTGTCGGAGGCTAGGTCGCACGAGGTGCCGCTGTTCGAGCGCCTCAAGTTCCTGAGCATCTTCTTCTCGAACCTCGACGAGTTCTTCATGGTGCGCGTCGCCGGCCTCCAGGCGCAGACGCAGCGCACGATCGCGGAGGTCCCGCCGGACGGGCTCACGCCCCACGAGCAGCTCGTCGCGATCAGCGCGCGGGTCCACGCGCTCGTCGATGACGCCTACCAGCTGTGGCACTCGGATCTGATCCCGGCGCTCCAGCGCGCCGGCATCGTGATCGTCCGGCCCGATGAGCTCGACGCGACCGAGCTCGGCGCGCTCGACGAGCGGTTCCGCACGGACATCTTCCCGATCCTCACGCCGATCGCGATCGATCCGGGGCACCCGTTCCCGCACCTGCGCAACAAGATGATCAACCTCGGGATCATGTTCTCCCGGGAGCATGAAGCGCAGGAGCCCGGCTTCGCGGTCATCCAGGTGCCGCCGGGGCTGAGCCGGTTGATGCGGGTCCGCGTGGAGGGCGCGACGCGCGCGTTCGTCCTGCTCGAGGACGTGATCGCCCGGCACGTGAAGGATTTCTTCCCCTCGGGCAGGCTGCGCGGCACGTACCCCTTCCGCGTCACCCGGAACTGGGACCTCGAGATCGACGAGGAGGAAGGCGAGGACCTGCTCGAGACGATCCAGGCCGAGCTCCGCCGGCGCGATCGCGGCAACGCCGTGCGCCTGGAGATCGGCTTCGGCGAGGGCGCCGGCACCTCGGTCCAGCGGCTCTGCCGCGCGCTCAAGGTCGACGCGTCGCACGCCGTCTACCGGGTGCCTGGGCCGCTCCACATCGCCGACCTCATGGGCATCGTCGCGGACGACGAGCGCCGCGAGTACCGGGACGAGCCGTTCGCGCCGCAGGTCCCGCCGCTCTTCCGGGACGTCGAGGACATCTTCGCCGTCATCCGGGAGCAGGACGTGCTCCTGCACCACCCCTACGAGTCGTTCGATCCGGTCGCGGAGTTCGTCTCCCGCGCCGCCGACGACCCGAACGTGCTCGCGATCAAGCAGACGCTCTACCGGACCGGCGGCGACTCGCCGATCCTGAAGGCGCTCGCGCGCGCGGCCGAGAGCGGCAAGCAGGTGACGGCCATCGTCGAGCTGAAGGCGCGGTTCGACGAGGCGAGCAACATCCAGTGGGCGAGGACGCTCGAGCAGAGCGGCGTGCAGGTGATCTACGGCCTGCTCGGGCTGAAGACGCACGCGAAGGCGCTGCTCGTGGTGCGGCGCGAGAAGGACAAGCTGCGCCGCTACGTGCACCTGTCGACGGGCAACTACAACCCGCAGACCGCGCGGCTCTACACCGACATCGGCCTGTTCACGGCGAACCGGGAGATCGGCGAGGACATGACGTCGCTCTTCAACCTGCTGACCGGCTACAGCGCGCCGCCCAAATGGAACCGCCTCCTCGTGGCGCCGCTCGGCCTGCACGAGGCGGTGCTGGGCCTCATCGCGCGCGAGGAGGCCCACGCGCGGGCCGGGCGCAAGGCGGAGATCGTGGCGCAGATGAACGCGCTCGTGGACGTCGACGTCATCGACGCGCTCTACTCGGCGTCGCAGGCCGGGGTCGACATCAAGCTCGCCGTGCGCGGCATCTGCTGCCTCCGGCCGGGGATCCCGGGCCTGTCGGAGCGGATCCAGGTGCGCGCGATCATCGATCGTTTCCTCGAGCACAAGCGCCTGTTCCGGTTCGCGAACGGCGGCAGCGAGGAGATCTACATGTCGAGCGCCGACTGGATGCCGCGCAACTTCCATCGCCGCGTCGAGCTGATGATCCCGATCATCGAGCCCGCCACCCGCGCGCGCGTGGAGGACATGCTGAACACCGTGATGTCCGACACGGCGAAGACCTGGGAGCTCGCGAGCGACGGCAGCTACCACAAGCTCCAGCAGCCCGCCGGCGCCCCCCAGCTGCGGTCGCAGCACCGCTTCATCGAGCTCGCGCGCGAGCGGGTGAAGCTCAGCGATCCGCTGGCGCGCGGCGGCGGGCGCTTCCACATCCTCCGCATGCCCGCGGGCACGGACGACGGCGGGCCGCGCCACCGCAAGGGCGCCAAGAAGAAGAAGGGTCTGCCCTGAGCGACGACGCGCAGGAGCGGTAGAGGCCTCCCCGCGACCTCGCGCGCGGGGAGCCCTTCAGAACTGCGTCTGCAACGCGGCGGAGCCGGGGCCGAGCGAGAGCGTGGTCTGGGCCGACGCTTTGGGCGTCGCGTCGCTGATCGGCACCTTCTTCCCGCCGATGACCCAGAGCGGGATGCCCACGGCGATCATGATGCCGCCCGCCACGGAGACGAGCGCGCCGGCGAGCTGGCGGCGCCCGTCGGAGCGCGTCTCGCAGATGCCCGTGAAGCCCCCGAAATCGCAGTAGATCTCGTATCGGTTGCTCGCCGACGCGAGCAGGCCCGTCCCGGTGAAGAACGCGATCGTGCCGCCGGCGGTGAGCGCGATGCCGCCCAGCATGAGGCCCGGGCTCTTCCGGCGCAGGGGAACCGGGGGCGGAGCAGGCGGGATCTCCGCCGGGGTCACCGGGTAGCCCGGCGGGAGCGGAGGGTAGGCGCCGCCGTACGGAGCGTAGCCGCCCGGGGGACCAGGCGGCGGATAGCCCGGCGAGGCCCCTGGCGGAGCCCGCGGGGCCTCCTGCGGCGGCGCCGGGTAGGGGACCGCCGGGTACGGCGGCGCGGAGGCAGCGGGCGGCGCGGAGGCAGCGGGCGGCGCCGAGGCAGCGGGCGGCGCCGAAGCAGCGGGCAGCGCGGAGGCAGCCGGCGGAGCGGGTGGCGGCGCCGGTTGCGCGCCCGCCGTCGCCGCGGCGAGCAGGCCGGACAGCGCGACGCCGAGCGGCAGGGCGAGCGCCTGCGCGCGGGAGCGCGGCGAGCGGCCCGGCGTTCGAGCGGCGTCGGGCGAAGCATTCAAGCGAAGCATCTCGGGCGTCCTTTCATCACGGCGGTTGCGATCACTCGTGTGGAAGCTCGGCAGGCTTTTGCGCCGGCTCCGGCGGAGGCGCCGCCTCCGCTGTCGGCGCCCCCGCTGCCGGTGTCGCCCCCGCTGCCGGCGTCGCCCCCGCTGTCGGTGTCGCCACGGGCGGGGCGGCGGCCGGCTTCGGTGCGCTGGTGCGCTTCTTCGGCGGGGCGGCTGCGGCTGCTACGGTGGCTGCTCCTGATGGAGAAGCGCTGGCAGCCGTCCCCTCTGGCGAGGCGCCGGCTGCAGCACGCTGCGGGGTTGAAGCGCGCGCCGTCTCTGCTGCGGGCGGTTCGGCGGTGACGATCGTTGGCGGTGACGAGTCGACGGGAGGTGGAGCCGGCAGCTCGTCGGTCGCCGTCGGCGCGGCGAGGGACGCGGTGGACGGCTCCGCGGCGTGTGTCTTTGCCGGAGCGGCTCTCGCGGGCTCCGGCGCGGCGCGCTCTGGGGCGCGGGGGGACTGCGCGGCGAACACGATCACCGCGGCGAGCGCCACGAGGCCCAGGAACACAAGGAGCGCGCGATCTCGCTTTGGCTTCGTCTGTGCGCTTCCGCCGCGCGCTCGCGCGGGCTGCGCCTCGACGCCGCCTCTCCGATGGGATCGATCGCCGGCGTCGCGCGCCCGCGCGGGCTCCGCGCTGCTCGGCGCGGCGGCGCCGCGTGTGCGCGCGACGCGCGGGTCGTCGCCGCTTCGGCTCGCCGTCGGATCGACGCGCGCTACCGCGGGGCCTCGCGCTGTCGCGCTGTCGCCCTGATCGCCGCGCGACGAGGGCCCCGCGCCCCCCGTGTCCACGTCGGACGCAGGCCTCGACGCAACGCTGCTCTGCGGCGCCTTGCGCCGGCTTTCTTTACGCTGGGCGCGTGAAAGCTTCTTCGCCACGCAGCGACCGTACCGAACAGCAGGCGGGCCGCCAAGGGCCCGCGGCGCGTGTCGGCGTCCGACTCGTGCGGCGGGCGCAGGCTCCCGCGCGTCCCGGGAGCCGCGGTCGGACGCCGAGCGCCCCGTCGAACGAGACGCGCACGGACGGCCCCCGCCGCGCGCCGCGACCCACGAGCTCTTCGCGCGGGGCCGGGACGCGCAGAACACGGCCTCCGCAGGCGCGGCGGGACCGACGCGCCCGACACGAACGATGCCGCGCCTCGGCCAGCGCAACGGACGCGACCGACGCGACCGACGCGACCGACGCGACCGACGCCAGCGACGTGAACGATGCGACCGACGCAGCGGGCGCGACGCACGGGATCGACGCGAACGAACGGCACGCTGGCGCATCCAACACGAACGGGTGTCGTCCCGCTTGACATGGGTCGCCTCCTGGGTATCCTGCGCGTCCCCATCCCTCAGGTGGAAATCCGCGTCACTATGCCGACCATCAGCCAGCTCATCCGCCAAGGCCGCGAGGCCGCTCGTTACAAGACGGCCTCTCCTGCGCTCAAGTCCTGCCCGCAGCGGCGAGGCGTGTGCGTACGTGTTTACACCACGACGCCGAAGAAGCCCAACTCGGCGCTCCGCAAAGTCTGCCGCGTCAGGCTGAGCAACCAGATGGAAGTGACGAGCTACATCCCGGGCGAAGGCCACAACCTGCAGGAGCACTCGGTCGTCCTCATCCGCGGCGGCCGTGTCAAGGACCTGCCGGGCGTGCGCTACCACGTCGTCCGCGGCACGCTCGACGCGTCCGGCGCTGCCGGGCCTAGCTCCACCAACAAAGCGACCCGCAACCGCAAGCGCTCGAAGTACGGCGTGAAGCGCCCGAAGGCCTGACAGCCTCAACGCGCGAAAGCCGAGCAGAGGAACGAAGATGCCCCGTCGTCGCGAAGTCCCGAAGCGGAAGATCATTCCGGACCCGAAGTACAAGGACAAGCTCGTCGCCAAGTTCACGAACTCCCTGATGCAGTCGGGCAAGAAGGCGACCGCCGAGGGGATCCTCTACGGCGCGTTCGACATCGTGCGCGACCGCTTCAAGGAGGAGCCGATCGACGTCTTCCGCAAGGCGCTCGACAACGTGAAGCCGAAGCTCGAGGTGAAGAGCCGGCGCGTCGGCGGCGCGACCTACCAGGTCCCCGTCGAGGTCCGCCCCGAGCGTCGCGTCGCGCTGGCGATGCGGTGGCTCGTGACCTACTCGCGCGGCCGCGGCGAGAAGACGATGCGCGAGCGGCTCGCCGCCGAGCTCGTCGACGCGGCGCAGAACCGCGGCAACGCGGTCAAGAAGCGCGACGACACGCACAAGATGGCGGAGGCCAACAAGGCGTTCGCCCACTACCGCTGGTAGGTCAGCGAGGCCAGCGCAGATCCCGGATCTGCGCTGGTTCGTCATTTCAGGTCCCATCCCCAGGCGAGGAGACGCGTAGAGCGAGATGGCACGGCTGACATAAGGATCGGGTTACAGAGCCGGTCCTCTCGAGGGAGCGCGACAGCGCTCGCCCTCGCGGGACCTAGAAAAGCTGCTGCTGTACCCCGACACCCTCTCCAGGTTCAAGTGCCCGCCATAACGGAGGCGGGCCGGGCTGGAGAGGGTGTTTTGCATCCTGAGTCCGGAACCCTCACCCCACGCATCACACGACGGAGAAGGAAAAGTGGCACGCGAGTACAGCCTGGAACGGACGCGCAACATCGGGATCATGGCCCACATCGATGCGGGCAAGACCACGGTCACCGAGCGCATCCTTTATTACTCGGGTGTCAACTACAAGATCGGCGAGGTCCACGAGGGCGCAGCCACGATGGACTGGATGGTCCAGGAGCAGGAGCGCGGCATCACCATCACGTCCGCCGCGACGAACTGCTTCTGGGCGCCGGAGCAGGGCCCCGAGAAGGGCGTCTCTCACCGGATCAACATCATCGACACGCCCGGTCACGTCGACTTCACCATCGAGGTCGAGCGGAGCCTCCGCGTGCTCGACGGCGCGGTGGCGGTGTTCGACGGCGGCAACGGCGTCGAGCCGCAGAGCGAGACGGTGTGGCGGCAGGCGGACAAGTACGGCGTCCCGCGCATCGCGTTCATCAACAAGATGGACAAGGTCGGCGCCGACTTCGACATGTGCGTCGACTCCATCCGCGAGCGCCTCGGCGCGAACCCGGTGGCGATCCACTACCCGCTCGGCGCGGAGGACTCGTTCCGCGGCGTGATCGACCTCGTGACCCTCCGGGCCGCCGTGTTCGACGAGGAGACGAAGGGCCAGCGCTACGACTGGCAGGAGATCCCGGCCGACCTCCTGCCGCGGTGCAAGGAGCTCCGCGAGAAGCTCATCGAGGCGTGCGCCGACGCGAGCGACAAGGTGATGGAGAAGTTCATCGCCGGTGAGATCGACCAGATCACCGAGCAGGAGATCCACGCGGCCATCCGCGCGGGCACCCTCGGCTTCAAGATCGTCCCGGTCCTGTGCGGCTCGGCGTTCAAGAACAAGGGGGTCCAGCTCCTGCTCGACAGCGTGGTGAACTACCTGCCGTCGCCGGTCGAGATCCCGGCCGTCGAGGGGACGCTGCCCGACAAGAAGGACAAGGTCGTCTCGCGCAAGGCGGGCGACGACGAGCCGTTCTCGGCGCTGGCGTTCAAGATCATGAACGACCAGTTCGGCAACCTCACCTTCTTCCGCGTCTACTCCGGGACGACGAAGAGCGGCGTCAGCGTGCTCAACTCGACGCGCGGCAAGCGGGAGCGCTTCGGGCGCATCCTCCGCATGCACGCGAACAAGCGCGAGGAGATCGACGTCTGCTACGCGGGCAACATCTACGCTGCCGTCGGGCTGCGCGACACCCGCACCGGGGACACGCTCTGCGACGAGAAGCACCCGATCGTGCTGGAGCGGATGGAGTTCCCCGACCCGGTGATCTCGATCGCCATCGAGCCGAAGACCAAGGTCGATCTCGACAAGCTCGGGCTCAGCCTGCAGAAGCTCGCCTACGAGGACCCCTCGTTCCGCACGTACACGAACGAGGACACGGGCCAGACGATCATCGCCGGGATGGGCGAGCTTCACCTCGAGATCATCGTCGACCGCCTGAAGCGCGAGTTCAAGGTCGACGCCAACGTCGGCAAGCCCGAGGTCGCCTACCGCGAGACCATCTCGAAGAAGGCGACCGACGTGGAGGGGCGCTTCGTCCGGCAGTCGGGCGGACACGGCCAGTTCGGTCACGTGAGGATCGACATCGAGCCGGCGGAGCGCGGCGCGGGCTTCGTGTTCGAGAACGACATCGTCGGCGGCATCATCCCGAAGGAGTTCATCCCCTCGATCGAGAAGGGCATCCGGGACGCGATGGGCCGCGGCGTGCTCGCGGGCTACCCCGTCGTCGACATCAAGGTGCGGCTCCACTTCGGCAGCTACCACGAGGTCGACTCCTCCGGGCCCGCGTTCGAGGTCGCCGCGTCGATGGCCTTCCAGGACGGCGCCAAGAAGGCGGGGCTCGTGCTCCTGGAGCCGATGATGGCCGTCGAGGTCGTGTCGCCCGAGAACTACCTCGGGGACGTCATCGGAGACCTCAACTCGCGGCGCGGCCGCATCCTCGATATGGGGCAGCGCGCGAACACCCGGGTGATCCGCGCGGAGGTCCCGCTCGCCACCATGTTCGGTTACGCGACCGACGTCCGTTCCAAGACGCAAGGCCGCGCGACCCATTCGATGCAGTTTTCTCATTACGCACCGGTTCCAGCAGCGATCCAGGAAGAGATCGTCGCCAAGCAGCGAGGTTAAAAAGACGCCATGGCCAAGGAGAAATTCACTCGTACGAAGCCGCACGTGAACGTGGGCACCATCGGTCACATCGACCACGGCAAGACCACGCTCACGGCGGCGCTCGTCAAGGTGCAGTCGAAGCGCAACCTGGCGAAGGCGATCTCGTACGCCGACATCGCGAAGGGCGGGACGGTCCGTGACGAGACCAAGACGGTGACCATCGCGGCGGCGCACGTGGAGTACGAGTCGGCGAACCGCCACTACGCGCACGTCGACTGCCCCGGGCACGCCGACTACATCAAGAACATGATCACCGGCGCGGCGCAGATGGACGGGGCGATCCTCGTCGTGTCGTCGCTCGACAGCGTGATGCCGCAGACGCGCGAGCACGTGCTGCTCGCCCGGCAGGTCGGCCTGAACCACATCGTCGTGTTCCTCAACAAGTGCGACGCGGTGGACGACCCGGAGATGCTCGACCTGGTCGAGATGGAGGTCCGCGAGCTCCTGTCGAAGTACAAGTTCGACGGGGACAACGCGCCGGTGGTCCGTGGCGCGTCGCTGCCGGCGCTTCAGGGCGACCCGAAGTGGGAGGAGACGATCCAGCAGCTCCTCAGCGCGCTGGACAGCTACATCCCCGAGCCGGTGCGCGACATCGACAAGCCGTTCCTGATGGCGATCGAGGACGTGTTCTCGATCAAGGGCCGCGGCACGGTGGCCACGGGCCGCATCGAGCGCGGCGTGATCAAGGTCGGCGACGAGGTGCAGATCATCGGCTTCAAGGACACGAAGAAGTCGGTCGTGACCGGCGTCGAGATGTTCCGCAAGCTGCTCGATCAGGGGCAGGCGGGCGACAACGTCGGGTGTCTGCTCCGCGGCGTGGAGAAGGAAGAGATCGAGCGCGGCCAGGTGCTGGCGAAGCCCGGGTCGATCACGCCGCACACGAAGTTCACCGGTGAGGTGTACGTCCTCAAGAAGGAGGAGGGCGGGCGCCACACGCCGTTCTTCACCAACTACCGGCCGCAGTTCTACATCCGGACGACGGACGTGACCGGCACGGTGAACCTCCCCGAGGGGGTGAAGATGGTGATGCCGGGCGACAACATCACGATGACGATCGAGCTCATCGCCCCGGTCGCGCTGGAGGAGCAGATGCGCTTCGCCATCCGCGAGGGCGGCAAGACGGTGGGCGCCGGCGTCGTCACCAAGATCCTCGCGTAGGAAGAGCACCATGCCTGATACAACCAAGATCCGGATTCGCCTCAAGGCCTTCGACCACCAGCTGCTCGACAAGTCGACGAGCGACATCGTCGAGACGGCGAAGCGGACCGGGGCGCACGTCGCGGGTCCTATCCCGCTGCCCACCGAGATCCGCCGTTACACGGTCCTGCGGGGGCCCCACGTCGACAAGAAGTCGCGCGAGCAGTTCGAGATCCGGACGCACAAGCGGCTTCTCGACATCATCGAGCCGACACAGCAGACCCTCGACGCGCTGATGAAGCTCGACCTCTCGGCCGGCGTCGACGTTGAGATCAAGAGCTAGGAGTCCAGGTACCATGAAGGTTACCGTTTACAACCTCAAGCGGGAGCAGGTCGGCGAACTCGACCTCTCGGACGAGGTCTTCGGGACCGAGGTGAAGGAGCACCTCTTCTACGAGGTCGTGAAGGCGCAGCTCGCGTCTCGCCGCTCGGGCACCAAGGCCACCAAGGAGCGGAGCGCGGTCGCCGGCTCCACGAAGAAGCTCTATCGCCAGAAGGGCACCGGCCGCGCTCGCCAGGGCTCGATCCGCGCGCCGCACCACGCGGGCGGCGGCATGGCGCACGCCCTGGAGCCGAAGGACTGGTCGTACCGTCCGCCCCGCAAGGTGCGGATCGGCGCCCTGAAGAGCGCGCTCTCGCTCTTCGCGAAGGAGGGGCGGCTCATCGTGCTCGACAGCCTGGAGGTCTCCGAGATCAAGACCAAGGCGATCTCTGCCACGCTGACGACGCTGCAGGCGGATCGGAAGTCGCTGGTCGTCGACACGGCCGGCAACGAGAAGCTGGTGAAGAGCCTCCGCAACCTGGAGAACCACCAGTACCTGCCGCCGGAAGGGGTCAACGTCTACGACCTCCTCAGGCACGACCACCTCATCGTCTCGAGGGACGCCGCCAAGGCGCTCGAGGCGCGTTGCCTTCGCTAGTCAGGGGAGTCCGACATGCAGCCCGAGCAGATCATCCGCCGGCCAATCATCCTCACGGAGAAGTCGAGCCGGCTCCGCGACCAAGGCAACAAGGTCATCTTTGAGGTCCGCCGCGAGGCGAACAAGATCCAGATCAAGGACGCCATCCAGACGCTCTTCAAGGTGGGCGTCGTGGACGTCAACACGCTGATCATGCGCGGCAAGGACAAGCGCATGGGGCGCGGCTACGCGAAGCTGCGCAATTGGAAGAAGGCGATCGTCACCCTCAAGGAGGGTGACGAGATCCAGTTCTTCGACGAGAAGGCGGAATAGCGATGGGAATCAGATCCTTCAAGCCGACCTCGCCGGCGCGGCGTTACTACTCGGTCAGCGACTTCAAGGAGATCACGAAGGTCGAGCCCGAGCGGTCGCTGCTGGAGCAGCAGACGTCCACCGGCGGCCGGAACAACAACGGCCGGATCACGTCGCGGTTCCGCGGCGGTGGTCACAAGCAGCGCTACCGGATCATCGATTTCCGGCGCGACAAGATCGGCGTCCCGGCGAAGGTCGCCGCGATCGAGTACGACCCGAACCGGACGGCGCGCATCGCGCTCCTGCACTACGTGGACGGCGAGAAGCGCTACATCCTGGCGCCCGACGGCCTCGCGGTGGGGGCGACGCTGCTCGCGAGCCGGAACGCGGACATCAAGCCTGGCAACAGCCTGACGCTCCGCTTCATCCCGCCCGGCACCTCGATCCACAACGTCGAGGTCAAGAAGGGCAAGGGCGGTCAGCTCGTGCGCTCGGCCGGCGTGGCTGCGCAGCTCATGGCGAAGGACGGCGACTATGCGCAGGTCCGCCTCCCGAGCGGTGAGATCCGCAAGGTGCACCTCGATTGCCGCGCCACGATCGGGCAGGTGTCGAACTCCGAGCACGCGAACATCAGCCTCGGCAAGGCGGGGCGCTCGCGCTGGCTCGGGCGCCGGCCGCACAACCGCGGTGTCACGATGAACCCCGTCGATCATCCGATGGGCGGTGGTGAGGGCCGGACGAGCGGCGGGCGCCATCCGTGCTCGCCGTGGGGTCAGCTCTCGAAGGGCCTCAAGACGCGGAACAACAAGCGCACCGACGGGATGATCGTCCGGCGGCGCGGGACCAAGGGTTAGTCATGCCGAGGAGCATCAAGAAAGGGCCCTTCATTGACGGTCACCTGCTGGAGAAGATCCAGGCGGCCCAGGCGACCAATGCCAAGAAGGTGATCAAGACGTGGTCGCGCCGCTCGACGATCCTGCCCGAGTCGGTCGGCCTGACCTTCGCCGTGCACAACGGGAGGAAGTTCGTTCCCGTGTTCGTGACGGAGAACATGGTCGGCCACAAGCTGGGTGAGTTCGCCCCGACGCGCACGTTCCACGGCCACTCCGGGGACAAGAAGGCCAAGGTCGCCAAGGGCGGCCCGGGCGGTCGCTGATCGCTCCGCGTCAACCGCGAGCGCATCGACATGAAGCGGGCAGGGTCGCAGCAGCGGCCCTGCCCGTTTTTTTTGAGTGGCTACGATCTGAGCGCCGCCAGCACGGGCGTCTCCGTCGCCGCGCGGGGCTCACCCGCACAGGAGACGGGTCCAGATCGGCGTTTTCGGCACGGAGGCGTACTCCTGTACGCCGAGCACCGAAAACGTCGAGATGGGCTCGTATCCGCAGCGGGTGAGCCCCGCGCCTAGAAGGTGCCGCGTAGACCGGCGAAGCTGGGGCCGACGAGCAGCTGCGTCGAGGCCGTGGCGCTCTGCGAGCCGCCAGCGCCGCCTCCGGTGAAGCTCAGGATGAGCAGGGTCGTGCCCGTGACGAGCCCGAGCGCGCCGACCACGACGCCGATGTTCGCGACCGTCTTCTGGGTCTTGCCGGCGTCGATGTCGTCCTGGCGATCGGCGGGGCAGGGGCCCCCGCAGGTCTCGGCGAGATCGCTGTAGGTGCTGTTCGCCATCAGCCCGGCGACGGTGAACATCGCGAGCCCCGCAACACCCACGCCGCCAGCGGCGTAGGCGTAAGGCCGCAGGTACGCACGCGGCGAGGGCGCTTCCGAGAAGGGCGGGCTCGGGCCCTCGTCGAGGAGCGCCGGAGCGCCGGAGCCGGCCTCGGTCGGGCCGCTCGGCTCGGCGTCGAGCGCGACGGTCTTCGCTTCGCCCGCCGAGAGATCGACGGTCTGCGGCGTCGAGGTGAGCTTGGTGCGCAGGACGATCTCGGTCTTGCCGGGCTTGACCGGGAACGGCTTGCCCCACCGCTCGCGCGGGACGTCCTTGCCGGCCACCGCGAGCGAAGTCGCCGCGTCCGGGTGCGCGACCGTGACCGTGACGAGGGCGATCTTGCGCGCGAGCTCGTCGCGCTCCAGCTGCGCCGTCTGCTCCGTCTGGGCATAGCGCGGCTCGTCCTTCGCCCGGGACGCGGCCTCCGCCGCGACCTGATCGAACTCGAGGTACGCCTCGATGTGATCGCCCAGATCCGCGAGGCAGCGCGCGATGTAGAGGCGGGAGTTCGGGCTCGGCACGGTGGCGTACGAGGCCCGGAACTGCTCCAGCGCAAGCGCGTGGCGCTTGCTCTCGTAGAGGGCAGCGCCCTTCTTGAAGTGGTTCTGCGCCTTCTCCACCGCGTCCGGCGCGGGCGTCGCCGCGGCGCCGTCCGCGCCGGCTGCGGGCCCGGGGAGCGTGCACAAGCACAGGCAAGATGCCGCACCGAAGAGCAGCGCACGGAGCCAGGGTCGAGATCGCACGGTGTTCAGATACCCGATGGGTTGTACTTCTTCTTGGGGGTGGGTTTGCCGGTCGTTGCCGGCTTGGGCGCAGGCTTCGCCGGCGTGGACGTCGTCCGGGGGCGCGCGGTCGACGGTGGGCGCGACGCCTGCGGCGCGGCGATGGGCTGCGCCGTCGCTGCCGCGGGCGCCTTGGCCGTCTGCGAAGGCGCCGGCTCCGCCGCGGAAGGCGTCGGCGAGGGCGCTGGCGCCGCCTCGGGAGGCGTCGACGACGCCTCGGGAGCGGGCGGCGACGCCGGCTCCGCCGCCTGAGGCTCCGCCGGCGAAACGGGCGCAGCCGGGACGGCCTCCGCTGCAGCCGCGGTGGCGGTGGTGTCGGCCGCCGCGGCCGCGGGCAACGCATCGACGCGCGCCTTGCCGATCTCCGGACGCGAGCGCTCGTCGCCGCCGCGCACGACCAGCGCGACGGCCCCGAGCGCCACGCAGAACATCGCCGCGCCAGCCACGATCAGCTGGAGCCGCTTGCGCCGCTCCCCGGTCTCGAACGATCGGTCGACCGCCGTGACCTCGCCGACGTCGTTGGCGAGGCTCCGCGAGCCGCGCCTCGCGAGGCGTTCGCTGAGCGCCGCGGCCCGGGACGCGGGCGGATCCGCCGCCGCGAGCACCTTCGTGGCGGGCACGCCGGCCGCCGGGAGGATCCGCTTGGCGGACGGGCCGAGCGGCTTGCCCTCGCGGGCGGCGGGCCGCGGGCTCGCCGGCTCGGCCGGCTCGCCGGGCGCGACGTCGGCCTGCAGGGCGGGCGCGATGATGAGCCGCGGCGGCACCCCGGCAGGCTGCGCCGGCACGGCGATCTCTTCGAACGAGATCGGCTCCAGGCTGACCGGCGGCTCCTCGTCCTTCTCCGCGGTCGGTGATGCGGCCCCTCTGCTGGACGCCGGGCCGGCGCCGGCTGGCGCCGCTGCCGCAGGGGGAGACCCCGCCGCGGCGGCGGGAGCGCCCTCGCGCGAGCCCGCGCCGACGTCGGCCAGCGCAGCGTGGCCCTCCAGAGAGGCCCCGGGCCGACGCTCCGAGTTCACGGCCGCGCCTGCGTCGACGGCCGCGATCGCGTCGCGGAGCTCCTGCGCGCGCTTCGACTGGATCTCGCCGATCGCCTGCCGCACGAAGGCCGCCACGTCCTCGTCGGTCGTGGGCTCGCCGAGCGTCGACGCGACCTGATCGATGGCCCGCTGCATCTCCGCGCACGTCGAGAAGCGGCTCTCGGGGTCCTTCTCGAGCGCCTTGAGGATGATCCTGTCGAGCTCGGGGTGGATCGCTCCGTTCAGCTCGCGCGGGGGGAGCGGGTTCTTGATGGTGATGTTCTCGATGGTCGCGAGCTCGGTCTCGGCGCGGAAGGGGTGCAGCCCCGTCGTGAGCACGTACAGCAGCGCGCCGAGCGAGAAGATGTCGCTCCGGCGATCGATGGGGAGCCCGCCGAGCTGCTCCGGCGAGAGGTACGGCGTCTTCCCCTTGACGATGCCGCCAGCGCGCGTGACGTGCAGGCGCCCCTTCGACTTCGCCACGCCGAAGTCGACGATCTTCACGAACCCGGCGGTCGAGATGAGCACGTTCGCCGGCGAGATGTCCCGGTGGACGAGGTCGAGCAGCACGCCGCTGTCGTCGCGGAGCTCGTGCGCGTTGTGGAGCCCCGCGCAGATCTGCGAGGCGATGCGGAGCACGATCCGCTGCGGGATGCCCCCGAGCCGCTTCGCGGCCTTCTGCAGCGTGCCGGCCGTCTCGCCGTCGACCCACTCCATCACGATGTAGAGGACATCGTCCTCCTCGCCGAGGTCGAGGATCTCGACCACGTTGGGGTGCCGGATCCGCGCCGCGACCCGCGCCTCGTCGAGGAACATCGACTCGAAGTCGGGGTCGTCGGAGACGTCGGGCAGCATCGTCTTGATGGCGACGATCTTCCTGAAGCCGCGGGTGCCCTGGAGGCGCGCGGCCCAGACGGCCGCCATGCCGCCCTTGGCGACCGGCATGAGGATCTCGTAGCGGCCGAGGGTGCTCCCCGGGCCCAGCTGGTCCACGGCCGACGCCGCGCGACCCCAGAGCTTGTTCGGGCCCTGCATCCCGGTCGGCGTGGCGACCGTCCTGCTGGAGGTCGATGCCGGACCGTTGCCGCGCGCGCCCTCCTGCGTCGCAGCCACCGCATGCGCCCCCCCCGGAGGCGCGGCCGCCGCCGGCGGGGGCGGCGGGGTCTTCGCTGCGACAGGGATGGCAGGCGCGGTGGCCGACGCGGGCGCGACGGGGGGCAGCGGCTGAGAGGGCTCGGCCGACGCGGGCGCAGCCGGCGGGAGGGGCACCGCCGGTGTCGCCGGCGCGCGGCTCGTGGCCGTCGCCAGCGGCGGCGCGGGCGTGGCGGCCGCGCGTGGCGCCGGCGTCACGGCGGGCACCACGGGCGTGCGGCGCGTCGCAGCGGCCGGTGGCGGCACAGGTACCCGAGGCGTCGGAGGGCTCGGCGTGAGCGCTGGCACGACGGCGGCAGGCGCTGCAGCGGCGACCTTGCCGTGCGTCTCGGGCTGCGCCGGCGATGCCGCGCGAGCCGGCGGCGGCGGGCGAGGTGGCCTCGGGGCCGGCCCTCCCGGGGCCGGCTTCGGCGCCGTCCCTTCGGCCGGTGTCGGCGTCGCCCGCGCCGCCACGAGGGGGTCGCCCAGATCGCCCGGGCGCGGCGCGGCGGGCCGCGCGGGCGGCTGCTCCTTCGCCGTGGCCGCCCCCGTCGCTGCGGCGCGCTCGGTGCTCGCCCCGGCGGCGGCGCGATCCTCGGTCCCCTGGCCCGACAGCTCGATCCGCGGAAGGGTCTGCGCGGGACGCCGCGGCCCGGGCAGGTCGCGGGCGGGGACCTCGTCCACCGAGCCCCACCCGGTGTCGACGCTGGCGTGCACCGCATCGGTGCCCGCGGGTCCCGCGCCGTTCGACGCGCCTGCGCCGGCCGCTGGCTTGGCCCCCAGACCGTTCTTTGGCGCGGCGGCGTCCTTCGTCGCCGTCGCGCCGCTCGTCGGGCGAACCTGGCTCGCGGCGATCGCGCCGCCCGCGGCCACCGGCGGCGCGCCAGGCGTCGCCGGGTTCGCGCGCGCGCGCGGCGACGGCGCGGTGATCGCCTGACGCGGGCTGTCGCCGCGGGGGGAGAGCGCGCCGTCGGCCGCGGGGATCGCCACGCCCACCAGCGTCATCCCCCGCGCGCGCGGCGGCGGCCGCGGCTCGTCCGCGCCAGCGGGGCTCGCCATGGCCGCCGCGATCATCGTCCTGCGCGGCTCGATCGTCTTGCCGGCCAGCCTGCTTACCGCCGCGGCCACGTCCTCATCCCCGGCGATCCGCCCTGCTCCCGCGGCCTCCAGCGCCGCGAGCATCGCCGAGGCGCTCTCGAAGCGGCGCGCCGGATCGCGCTCGAGCGCCGTCTGGACGACATCGACGACCTCGGCCGGGACGGCGCTCCCGGCGAGCCCCGCGAGCTGCGGGATCGGCGCCGACTGCACCTTCTGGATGACCGCAGCCTCCAGCTTCGACGAGAACAGCCGCTGCCGCGCGAGCAGCTCCCAGAGGACCACGCCGACCGAGAAGAGATCCGCGCGCGGATCGAGCGGGGCTTCCGCGTGCGCTGCCATCGCCTTGACCCGCTCGGGCGCGGCATAGGCCAGCCGATCGGGGTTCCTCGTCCCCATGGGCGCGAGCCCGGCGATGGCCCGCGCGACGCCGAGCCCGCCGACCCGGGTGACGCCGTCGATGCCGACGGAGACGTGGGTCGGGTTCAGCTCGCCGTGAACGAGCGGCGCCGCCTGCGCCGTGTGCGCGGACGCGAGCGCGCGCAGCACGTCGATCGCGATCCGGAGGGACACCGGCGGCGGCAGCCCCTCGGCGCCGGCCGCCGACACCAGCGCGCCCAGCGGCTCGCCCTCCACGTACTCCGAGACGATGAAGACCTCGCCGTCCGCGATGCGGGCGTCGAGCACCGAGAGCACGTTGGGGAAGCGGACCTGCTGCGCCATCCCGGCTTCGCGGAGGATGCTGTCGGCGGTCTCGGCCTTCTTCGTGAGGTGCCGGTAGATGCGCAGGATCGTGACGGGCGGCGCGCTCTTCGCCTCGCCCTCGTCGGAGGACGCCCGCGCCAGCCACGTGGAGCCGATGCCGCCGCCGGAGAGCTCTCTCAGCAGCTCATAGTTGCCGAGTCGCGAAGCAGAGCCCGCACCGGGCGGCCTGTCGAGCGCCATGGGATTCGCATGCTATCAGGACGTCAGAAGCTGGATCCAGCGTTCACGGCCGACGACTCGGCGAGTTTGGGCGTATCCGGAGCGCCCTGTCAGGTGGGCCTCGCATGGGATTCAAGCCGGCGCTGGACGGTCGGGCCAGCGCCGCGCGTGCGGCGAAATGCCACGTGCTCGCGAGATCTCGCCGGCGTGTGGGCGCTGCGCGCGCGGCCGGGCACACGCCCGCGACGAGCCGCAGGGCCGCGCGGCGAGGGCGCTCCTCGAAGGCGCGCCACCGCTGCGCGATCATGTCTGGAGCGAGGGGCGCGGGCCCCTCTGTTCACACACAGGTGCTCGGGTGTGGGGAGCTCGGTGTGGGCCGTCCAGGTCAGCGAGCTCAGGGGCGCGACACGCTGGACACGCGGAGCGCACTGGGGTGAACGGTCAGCGTCACGAACCTGGTTCGGCGCTCGTGGCTCGAGAAGGCGCTCGCGGCGACGGGGATCCCGTGCCGGAGCGCCACGGCGACGTGGGGGCCCGGATCGACCCGGATTGCCCGCGACGGCTGCGTCACCTCGCCGTCGAGCAGCAGGGTCACGCCGTCGGTCGCGCCGGCGAGGTTCAGCACGATCCTCGGCATCCGTCCGTCGAGGTCCTCGAGGCGCGCGTCGATCTCGGCGAGCACCCCCGGCGACGCCTTCCGCGCGTCCGCGTCCGCGTCTGCGATCGCGCGCGCGTTGTGGTACGTCCGCTCGGCCGTGCGCAGCCGGCCGAGCCGCTCGTGACAGAGGCCGATGTGGTACGTCACGTTCGCCGTCGGCCGCCGGCGGGCGATCGCCTCGAACCTGTCCAGCGCGTCGGCCCAGCGCCCCGCGATCTCGAGCGTCAGCCCCTGCGCGAACTGGAGCCTCAGCGCGCGCGTCGCGCTGTCGTCCTGCGCATGCAGCCAGGAGGGCGAGAGCAGCGCCCAGCAAACGAGCCCGAGCGCAGCGGCGCGCCGCCAGCGGCGTCGGCGAGGAGCGGTGATCGGTGCGGCGCTGGTCATCAGAACCCGGGGCTCGTGATGCGGGGTCGAGATGGCCCGCGCGGCGCTTGCCAGCGCGGGGGCTTGTCCTCGTAGGCCGACGAGACGTCGTCGCTGCCCGGGTCCCTCGCGGCGCGCTCGGGCGAGCCCGGCGCGCCGCCGCGGCTCGCCGCGTTCCGTGGCGGTGCGTCGCTTCTCGTCGCCTCGGGCGCGCTGGCGCCGCGCCGCCAGGCGGCGCCGCTGCCGGCGAAGGCCGTGGCCAGCACGGGGCGGAGGCTCTCGCGCGCCGCGCTCCCGGGCCCCGCGTCCGCCTGCTCCCGCAGCGCGGCCGAGCTGAGCGCCGCCGCGAGCGCCGCGGCGCCCGCGAGACGGATCGCCAGGATCGTCCTCGCGCGGCGCGCCGCGCCCTGCGGGGCGGCGGCGCCCTGCGTGCGCCCGATCGTCGTCGCCTCCCGCCATCGAGGCGCCCGCGGCACCCGGGTCCAGAGCCGCTCGAGGGCGCGAACGGCGAGCCTCGGGGGCGCGGCGAGCGCGCCGCGGGCTCGCGTCACCTCCCCGGGCCGCGAGCCTGCGGCCGGCGGCGAGAGGACCACGATCGGCGCGGGCGCGCTCGCGCCGAGATCGTCGAGCGCGGCCTGGAGATCCGCGCGCAGCGAGGCCGCGTCCGGGTAGCGCCGCGCTGGGTCCTTCTCGAGACACCGGCCGGCGATCTTCCGGAGGCGCGGCGGGATCGAGCTCGGCAGGGGCGCGGGCTCGGTCTCGAGGATGCGCCGGAGGACCGCGTGGTGGTTGCCTCCCGTGAACGGCTGCGCGCCGCTGAGCGCCTCGTAGAGCATGACGCCGACCGCCCAGAGATCGGCGCGCGCGTCGATGGTGCGCTTGCCGAGCACCTGCTCCGGGCTCATGTACGAGGGCGTCCCGAGCAGCTGCCCGTCGATGGTGATGGCGTCGCCCGCGCCCGTGAGCTGGCTGATGCCGAAGTCGACGATTTTCGGCACGATCCCCTCGCCGGGGACCGTCGCCATCATGATGTTCTCCGGCTTGATGTCGCGGTGTACGACGCCCTCGGCGTGAGCGGCCGAGAGCCCGCAGCACACCTCGATGAGGACGGGCACCACCTCCTCGGGCGGCAGCGGCCGGTTCGGCTGGAGGCGGTCAGCGAACGGCGAGCCCCGCAGGAGCTCCAGGGCCAGGAACAGGTAACCCTCGTCCTGTAGCTCGCCGGCGTCGACGACGCCGACGATGTTCCGGTGCTGGAACTTGCCGATGATCTTCGCCTCCCGGATGAAGCGCCCGACGACCTGCTCGTCCCGGAGCGCCGGGGACAGCTTGAGCGCCACGTCCCGGCCGATGAGCTCATGGCGCGCCCACCACACGCTCGACATCCCACCCGCGCCGATCTGCCGGATCAGCCGGAAGCGACCTCCTGCAACGTCCCCGGCATGAAGCATGTGCCCCCTTCGCCCATCGCGCGTGAGAAGCCTTCACGCCGATCGAGCAACGACAGCGGAAAGCACGAGCAAGGCCACCGGGCCGGCCGCCCGCCGTCGGCGTCGAACCGACCCCGGAGGCGGCGACGCTCGTCAGGGGCGATAGCGCTCCAGGATGTCGTTCGAGAGCTTCACGCCGAGCTCCTGGTAGCCGCGGAAGGTCAGGTGGACGCCGTCGCGCGACGCGCGCGGCGGGCGCTCGCGGTACCAGGTCTCGATCGAGCCCCTTCCGCCCATCGCCTGGTACGTGTCCCAGAACGCGCAGCCGCCCTCCCGCGCGGCGTCGCGCAGGACGTCTCGGACGACGGGCGTGCGCTCCGGCGCGTCCCTCCGGTCCGTCGGCGCGAGCACCAGGCAGTCGACGTCGGGCTCCACCCTGCGGGCGCGGGCGAGCAGCTCGGCGAGCTGCTTCGCGTAGAGGGAGGGATCCGTGGTGACGTCGCCCGCTTCGTTCGTGCCGTACTCGATCACGACGAGCTCCGGCGAGCGCCGCGCGAACTCGGCGGCCCAGCCGAGCTCGCTCCACCGGAGCGGCGTCGCCAGGCGGGCGCCGTTGATGCCGAGCGTGTCGAGCACCACCCCGGCCCCGGCCTCCGGATCGCGCTCGACGACCAGCCCGCAGAGCTCGGCCCCGCCCGACGGCGCGACGCCGAGCTTCACCGCGCCCACGCTCGCCAGCCGCGTGTGCTGCAGCGCGCCGGGCGCCTCGCCCGCGGCCGCGCGGAGCACCTCGCTGGGGCCGCCCTCGATCGTCACCGCGACCTCGTCGGTCGGCGCGCTCGGGCGGAAGCACACGTCCCAGATCAGCCGCGCGGAAGGCGCCGCCGAGGTGAGCGAGATCTCCGCGCGCACCGGCGCCGTCTGCGCGCCGAAGAGGATGCCCCCGAGCCCGAAGACGCCGTCGTCGGCCGGCGTGGAGCCGCCCGGAGATTTCGGGCGGGTCCGCCACTTGCCGTCGGCCGTGAGCCGCGCGCCGTTGTGGCGGTAGACGGCATAGCCGAGGTGCACGAAGCCGAGCCCGCCGTCGCCGAAGCGCCGCTGCAGCGCGGCGCGGACCGCGCCGCTCCAGAAGTCCGCCGCGGCGTGCGAGTCACCGAGCCAGGCGATGCGCACGTGATCCCGGCGGCGACCCTGCTCGAGCGCGCGGAGCGCCGCGAAGAAGTGGGCGTAAGCCCCGTCCTCGGGGCGCAGCAGATCCAGCTCTGGCGGGCGCGCCGGCGCGGGCTCCGCGGGGCTCGGCGCGGCTGTTTCCGGGGCGGAGGCCTCTGCGAGGCGCGGCGGGGGCGAAGGCGCGGGCGGCGCGGATCCCACCTCGGGCGCGGGCGGCGCGACGTGCTCGCGCGTCGCGCTGCAGCCGAGCGCTGCGGCCTCGAGCAGCGCCGCGAGCAGCGCCGCGAGGGCGCGCCGCGACGCGGCGGAGAGGGGCCGCGCCGGCGCTCGCCGCCGCGGGGCGCGGCAGGACGCCGCGCGGCGCTCCGGGATCTGCGCGCGGGCTGCGGGGCGGGCTGCGCCCCTCACGACAGCGGATCCTCGATGTCGGGCTCGGCGTCCGCGCTGACCTCGATCTCCTGGCGCTCGCGCCGCTCGCGGACGCGCTCCTGGACGGCGCCGACGAGCACGTCGACGTACGACTCGAAGGGCGGGCACGCGATCCCCGCGGCCGTGAGCACGAGATCCGCGTTCCGGGCGTCGTAGCGCACCGGGGTCATCAGCTGCTCGACGAACGCGCGCGGGCTGCGGACGAAGCGCTCGATCCCGGGCGTACGGAGCAGCGCCTTGGCGAGGTTCGACGGGATGTGACCGCGCGCGGCGCGGCGGCCGCTCGCCCGCGCGATGAGATCGAAGACCCGCCGCGCCGACAGCGGGTGCGGATCGGTGACGTGGAGCGTGCGACCCGGCGCGAGGCGGTTCAGGCCGATCGCGTGCGTCGCGCGGACGACGTGGTCGATCGGGACGATGTTGAGCGGCACGTCGCCGCGGCCGGGCATCGGGATCGCCATGTCGGCCGGCGCTGCCATGATGAGCAGCACCAGGAGGTACAGGCCGTCGAGCCGGTCGATCTCCCCGGTCGTCGCGTCGCCCACCACCGTCGTCGGCCGGACGACCGCCGCCGGCACGTGGCGCATCGCCCGCCGCACGAGCACCTCCGCGCGCATCCGCGTCTCCTCCACGGGGTTGCGGAACGCCTGGCCGGCCTCGAGATCGTCCTCGTACACCATCCCCGTCCGGTCCCCCGCGACGAACGCGGTCGATTGATGGACGAGGCACTGGAGCGAGGTGCAGGCGCGGGCGAGCTCGATCACCTCGGCCGTCCCGACGACGTTCACGGCGTGCGCGGTGCTAGGAGCGGCCCCGGCGTGGCCCACGTGCGCGAGGTGATGGATCCGGTCGACCTCGCGGGCCAGCTGCCGGAACTCGGCGCCCGACAGCCCGAGATCCATCGCCGCGACGTCCCCCTCGAGCAGCACGAGGCGCTCGCGGTCCGCCGCCGGGAGCGCGTCCCGCTCCGCGCTGGCCTGCGCCGACGACTTCGCGATCACGACGGCGTACACGAGCGTGCGCGGCTCCGACGCGAGGATGTGCTGCAGCATCTTCCGCGCGATGAACTTGGGGAAGCCGGTGATGAGCACCACGCTGTCGTAGCCGGGGCGAGGCATCGGCTGGAGCTTACCGCAGCGGTGCGCCTGCTCCGCAGCTTTCCGCTGAGGCCGCCTCGGACCAGCGCAGGGGTGATGGGGGCAGCTGCCACGCTGCGCGCCGCTGTCCGGCCGGGGCGTGCACCCGCGGCTGCAGCCAAGCGCTTTCACCATCGGCGACCGCGGCCCGACGGTTCCTCGCTCGGTCGATGCGATGTGCCCGGGAGTCGCCTCCTCGCGCCTCCTCGCGCCTCCTCGCGCCTCCTCGCGCCTCCTCGCGCACGAGTCGCTCGGCGACGAGGACCTCACGTGCGTCGCCCGGCGCGCGCGGCGATTTTGCAGGTTCGTGGTCGATCGCGGCGGGAAGGCGCTACCGTTCGGGTCGTGATCGTGCGATCGACCTCTGCCGTGCGCCGCGGCGCTGCGGTGCTCCTGGCCATCGTCCTCGGCCTGAGCGCGGGCGCTCTGGGCTGCAAATCGCCTGGCGCGCCGTCCGACGCCGGCGCCGCGGCCCTGAGCCCCGTGCCCGCGCCGGCGGGGCTCGTCGCCGAGGCGTTCCTCCCGACGCCAGACGCCACGTGGGCCAAGGCGCGCGCCCTCGTCGGCGGCTCGGCGGCGCTCCTCCCGAGCAGCGCCGGCGCCCTCGCGGCGTCGCTGCTCGGCCTGCCCATCACCGTCGCGTCCGAGATCGACGGCGGGGTGCCGGTGCTCGGCGCGGCCGTGGAGGCCGCGGATGGGGCGCGCCCGCGGGCCGCGCTCGGCATCCACGTGAAGGACGGGGGACGCTTCGTCGACCAGCTCACGCGAGGCGAGGGGGCGCGCTTCCGCGCGAAGCCCGACGCGGCGACCGCGATCGCGCTGCTCGAGCCGCTCCATGGCGCGAGCCCGGTGGCCCTCGGCGTCCTCGGCAACTACCTGCTCGTCGCGGAGACGCCGGGCGACCTGATCTCCCTGGGCCCCTACGTCGCGCGGACGATGCCTCAAGCGCAGGTGCCGAAGGAGGATCTCGCGGTCGAGATCCCGAGGGCCGCGCTCGAGGGCCCGGTGCTCAAGGCGGCTCGGAGCGCCTGGGACAAGGCGCGCGGGCCCGACGGCGCGCCGCGCGCCACCGCGGTGCCGCTCGGTCCGATGATCGAGAGCGCGCTCGCGATGCTCGGCGATCTCGAGCGAGCGCGCCTCACGCTGGTGCTGGACGAGAACGCGCACCTGCGCGTCTCCGGAACGCCGAAGGCAGGGGGTGGCCCGGCGTCGAAGGCGTCGGCCGATCTCGCCGTCGGCGACGTGAAGCCGCTGCTCGATCTGCCAGCCGACTCGCTCGTCGGGATCCTCGTCCGCGATCGGGCCGCGACGCGCGCCGAGAACGTGCCCAGGCTCGTCGACGCCCTCGCTGGGCTCGTCGAGGGCGACCTCCCGGCCGCGGAGCGGGAGCGGCTCGGCGCCGCGATCCGCGCGGCGTCGGACGCGCGCGGCGACTGGTTCGCCGGCGGGCTCCGCTTCGACGGCGCGGGTCCCACGGCGTTCGTGCGCGCCGCCGTGGGCGACCGGGCCAAGCTCGAGACCTCCATCCAGGATCTCCTCGGGACCGCGGAGCTCCCGCCGTTCAAGGCCGCGCTGCAGCGCGAGGGGCTCCGGGTCTCCGCGGGCAAGGCGGCGCTTCCGCTGCTCGACGGCGACGTGCGGCGGGTGCGGTTCGAGCGGACCGCGGGGGCGAGCGCGCCCGCTGGCGCGGGAGGGGCGCCGGCGCGCAAGGGGCCGCAGGGCGGAAAGGGCGGGCCCGCCGCGCAGGGAGCGTCGCTTCCGCCGTCGTCGATCGAGCTGCTCTACCTGGTCCGCGACGACGGCCTCTTCGCGTCCGTCGGCAACGATCCGGGCGCGGGGCTCCGCAGCGTGGTCGGCGCGCTCCAGGGAGAGCGCCTCGGCGAGGTCCCGTCCATGAAGACCGCGCTGGCGCCGCTCGGCTCGGACATCGCGTTCGCGCTGGTGGTCGAGCCGCTGCGGCTCGTCGCGAGCCGCCTTGGCCAGCCGGGCGCGGGCGACACCGCGCCCGTGGTGATCGCGGCCGGCGCCGCGCCCGAGAGCGCCGGCTCACCCGCCGCGTTCTGGGCGCGCGCCGACGTCGCCGCCGCGGCGATCCGGGAGCTCGCCCGGCTCGGAGGCGCCTTTTGACGAGCGCGGCCCGCGCGCGAGCGCTCGTCCTTCGCGGGATCCATGCGTTCCTGCTCGCGCTCCCCGCGGGGTGCGCGACCAAGGGGGGCGCCGACTGGGTCCACGACGGCTCGAGCGAGCCGCAGATCGCGCGCGGAGGCGGCGGCTGGCTCCACGAGTCCTCCCCGGACGACGGCGATCGCGACCGGCGCGCCAGCGCCGCTGTCGACGGCGCGCCGGGCGAGGCGCCCGGCGCGGCGCAGGCCGATCTGGGCGGCGCCGCGGGCGCGGCCTCCGCGCAGGGCGACCCCGCGATCCTCGTGCGAGAGCACGGCCGGCCCGCGCGCGCGACGCCGGCGTCACAGGCGGCGCCGGGGCTCGCACCCGGGATGTTCCGGAACACCTACTACGACTTCCCGAGCGAGGGCGGAGGGCCGAAGGATGCGGTCCTCTACGACGCTGCCTGCGCGCCGCTCGCGAGCGTTCCGCGCGCGTTCCACGACCAGGTCTGCGTCCAGGGCAGCGGCCGGCTCGCTTCGGGTGACACGGTAAGCTTCGCGCGACGCGGCTGCGCGTGCGCCGATGTCTGCCCGCGCACCGGCCAGCAGGTCTGCTTCGAGCGGCTCGATCCGCGGCGGTTCCCGTATGGCCGCGGCGCGACCGGGCGCCCGATCACCCCGCTGCGCACGGTCGCGGTCGACTCGAGCGTCATTCCGCTCGGCACGTCCCTCTTCGTGCCCGAGCTCGTCGGGCTGCCGCTGCCGGGCGGGGGCCGACACGACGGGTGCTTCGTCGCCGAGGATCGCGGCATCAAGGTCGTCGGACGGCAGATCGACGTCTTCACCGGCGATCCTGCGGTCACCGCGCGCCTCAACGCGCTCTTTCCGTCGAACCGCGGCGTGCGCCCCGTGCTCGACGACGCGCGCTGTCGCGCGATCTTCGCCGCGCGGGGGGCCTCCTGAGCGCAGTCTCCCGCGGCGTCGCCGGGGGCGCCCGCGGGGGGAGCGCGAGGGACCGTAAGGCCGGCCGCCCTCCCGCGTGAAATCCGGAACCTGGCGCGGGCGGGGAGGTGATACGATTTCCCGCCTTCCGGTGGCCGAATGACCTCACGTGGCGTCATCCCCGAGTCCGTCATCCCTCCGCCCTCGGAAGTCACGGACACGCCGGACGAGAAGCAGCGGGCGCGCGCCCGCCTCGGGATGACCGTCAAGAACAAGTGGCGGATCGACTCGCTCCTCGGCGTGGGCGGCATGGCCTCCGTGTACGCCGCCACCCACCACCGGAACGGCTCGCGCGCCGCGCTGAAGATCCTGCACGCCGAGTTCGCGCGCGACGTCGGCATCCGCGAGCGGTTCCTGCGCGAGGGCTACGTCGCCAACAAGATCGATCACCCCGGCCGGGTCGCGATCCTCGACGACGACATCACCGAGCAGGACGAGCCGTTCCTCGTGATGGAGCTGCTCGACGGCGAGACCGTCCAGCAGCTCTGGAAGCGCAAGAGCCGGAAGCTCCCCGTCGCCGAGGCGCTCTGGATCGCGGGGGAGGTGCTCCTCACGCTCGAGAGCTTCCACGCGGAGGGCATCGTCCACCGCGACCTGAAGCCCGCGAACATCTTCATCACGAAGGACAACGTGGTGAAGCTGCTCGACTTCGGCGTGGCGAGGATGCGCGGCGCGCCCGGCGACAAGACCAAGGCGGGCACGGCGCTCGGGACCCCCTCGTTCATGGCGCCCGAGCAGGCGATGGGGCTGACCGAGGGGGTCGACGGGCGGGCGGATCTCTTCTCGATCGGCGCGACCCTGTACGCCGTGCTCAGCGGGCAGCGCCTCCACCAGGGGCGCTCGGACAACGAGGCGTTCATCCTCGCGGCGACGACGCCGGCGCCGTCGCTCGCGCGGATCGCGCCCGAGCTGCCCGCCTCGGTCATCGGCCTCGTCGACAAGGCGCTCGCCTGGGACAAGCGCAACCGCTTCGAGTCGGCCGCGCACATGCGGCAGGAGGTGCTGCGCGTCCTCGAGGAGGTCGGCGCGTCCGTGCCCCGCCGCTCCTCGCCGCAGAGCACGAGGCGCCCCCCGCCGGACGACTCGCCCACGGCCGTCGGGATGCGGGCGGCGGAGGAGCCCGCGCCTCACGACGAGCCGGGCGAGGCGGAGCCGGACGACCCCGCGGTCACGCGGCTCACCGAGGTGTTCCGCCGCATGGAGCGGCTGCTCCCGGCGGTGCGTCACTACGGCTGGACCCATCCGGACGCGGACAACAAGCTCCGCGCGACCTTCCAGGCGATCGTGGAGGCGCTGCGCGCGGACGGGAGCCTCGTCCACTGGACGCTGACGCCGTACGCCTTCGAGCATCGCCGGCGGACGGTGTGGGAGCCGTCGCACCCGCTCGACCTCGTCCCGTACAACCTCTTCGCGGCCGGCGTGCGGCGCGTCCAGCTGCTCCCTGGCATCACGGAGGACGAGCTGCGCGCGCTCTGCGAGGTGCTGCTGCTCGATCCGCTGCGCGACCTCGCCCCCGAGGACGACGTCGCGGCCGCCCTGTGGGAGCGCCGCCTCGAGCACGTGCGCTACGACGTGGTGAGCGTCTTCGTCGAGGGGGACGCGGCCGATCGCGAGCAGTTCTGGCACGAGGCCGACGACCTCGAGGGCATGGCCCGGCGCGCCGCCGAGGAGAAGGCGAACCGCGCCGAGGCGGCGGCGATGGTCATCGACACCGACGCCGCCGCGCTGCGGGCCGCGCGCCGCGCCGCGAGCGCGCTCGCGCTCGACCCGGTCGCGCAGCGCGCGCTCGGCACGCAGCTGGTCATGAGCCCGGACCGCTGGAGCGAGCGCTTCGTCGAGGTCGTGGCCGACGCCTTCCTGAACGCCAGGCGGTACAAGGACGTCGAGCTCGTGACCGAGCCGATGGCCGCCTCGGCGCGCGATCTCATCCTCGCGCGCCGCTTCGAGGTGCTCTTCGGGATGCACGACGCCATCGAGAAGGCCCTCGACGCGCTCGCGCCCAGGCAGCAGGGGGGCGCGCTCGCGACGGAGCTCGCCCGGGGGATGTTCCCGCCCGACACGATGCGGCTGCTCCTCCGCGAAGCGACGCGCGTCGTCATGACGGCCGCCCCCGGCGGCGCGGCGCAGCCCGCCCCCGTGGACCTCGATCTGGTCGCGCAGCGGCTCGCGCCCATCCTGCACAAGCTCGGCAGCGAAACCCTGCCCGTCGCGATGGAGGTCGTGGGGCACACCGGCCACGAGGCGCTGCGCCGCGCGCTGCTCGGCCACGTCGAGCGGACGCTGCCCGGGCACGAGGAGGGGGTCGTGGACGCGCTCATGACGCTGGATCTCGACGTGGCCCGCCCGATCCTCAAGATGTTCGCCGCGTCGCGGACGCCGGGCGCCCTGGGCGCGCTGAAGCGGCTCTCCGGGTGCGCGAACGCGGCGCTCCGCTGCGAGGCGATCGCGCACCTCGCGACGAGCCCCGAGCAGATCCGGGACGAGCTGCTCTCGCTCGCCGAGTCGGCGCCGCCCGACGTGCGCGTCGCGGCGCTCCGCACGCTGGCGCACCACCAGGTCCGCGCGGCCGGCCCGCTGCTCGTCCGCCGCGTGCAGGACAGCTCGTTCCACCAGCTCACGCTCGACGAGCGGCGCGAGTTCCTCGGCGCGCTCTACACGCTCAACCCGGCGCGCGGCGAGTCGGTCGCCGTCGAGCTGCTCCAGCGGCACGGCCTCCTCGCGGACGACGCGGCGGAGCAGACCCGCTGCCTCTCGGCGGAGCTGCTCGGCCGCGAGGCGCGCTCGCAGGAGGCGCTCGACGCCGCGCTCGCCGCCACGAAGCGGCGGCCCTGGAACAGCCAGGCGCTGCGCGACGCCGCGGGCGCCGCCGCCGAGGCCATCGCCGCGCGCCTCGGCAAGCGGATCTCGACCGCCGGGGAGGTCCCGTGATGGCGCCCCAGGTCGACGTCATCAGCCAGAACGTGTCGGAGAACATCCGCCGCGAGCAGGCGCGCGATCTCGCCGCCAGCGTGGTGCAGGCCCTCTTCCGGCTGGTGAAGCTCTCGACGCTGCACGCGATCGACAACCAGGCCATGGTGCGGCAGGTCGAGGAGACGGTCTCGCTGGTCCAGGACTTCGGCCAGCGCTCCGGTCACAACGTCTCGATCCTGTTCACCCGCGGCTCGGTGTTCGTCTCCGGGCAGCTCCTCAAGGCGAACCGCGCCGTCTACGAGGGCGCGCTCGAGCTCGGCGACGTCCTGAGCCGCTGCGGCTACTCCGAGATCGGCGTCGCCAAGGACGTCCGCGCGAGCGATCTCTACGCCCTCGCCTCCGCGCTCGCCGAGGCCCTCCGCAGCAGCAAGCCGGCGCTCGCCGACCGCCCGGCGCCGCGCATCCGCCTGCGCGCCGTGGACGAGGCCGTGCTCCGCCGCGAGGTGGCGATCGATCGCGAGGGCGACGAGACCTCCGCGATCGTGCGCACCTACGCGACGGCGATCGTGATCATCCGCCGGTTCTACGACGACCTGCGGCACGGCCGGTACACGCTGCGGCAGGGCGTCAAGCGCATCACGCAGCGCCTCGTCGACCTCTCCGCGAACGAGACGCCGGCCTTCCTGGGCGTCACCGCGCTGCGCAACCAGAACCACGACGACGCCGGGCGCGCCGTGAACACCGCGATCCTGAGCCTCGCGATGGCGCGGCAGATCACGAGCGACGTCGTCCTTCTCCAGCGGCTCTCGATGGCGGCGCTGCTCTTCGACATCGCCCGGCCGCGCCTCACGGGCGCCGCGACGAGCGGCTCGGGCGGGCTCGTCCCGCAGCTGAGCGAGCAGCAGGAGGCGGACGTCCCGGCGGGCACGGCGGTCGTGCTGACCGCGCTCGGCCTCGTCAACGAGCCGAGCGTGATGCGCACCGTCGTGGCCTACGAGGCGCACTGGGTGCGCCGCCAGCCGGCGCTCGGCCCGGTCTACCGCGGCCTCCGCCAGCCGACGCTCCAGGCGCGGATCCTCGCGACCGCCCGCGCCTTCAACGACCTCCTGACGCCGGCCCCGGGCGAGGCGCCGCTCTCCGCCGACGAGGCCATCGCCAAGCTCGAGCAGGAGGCGGCCGATCCGGCGGACCGCGCGGTGCTGCGGCTGCTCGTGGGCGCGCTCGGCATCTTTCCGACCGGCACGCTCGTGGAGCTCTCGACCGGGGAGGTCGCGCTCGTCGTGCAGACGCCGACGCACCCGGCCCGGTACTCGCAGCCGCGCGTCCGGCTGGTCCTCGACGCCGCCGGCGGTCCCATCCCGCGCGCGCTCGAGGTCGATCTCGCCGAGCGGCCTCGCCAGGGCGAGCCGCCTCGGCACATCCGCCGGATCGTCGCGACGAGCGACGACCCCGCCGCCGCGTCGATGCGCGCCCACGCGGCGATCCAGGAGGCGCCGCAGGTGTCGCTCCGCTCGCCGGTGCTCGCGGCGGAGCCGCCGCCGATCCGCAACGCGCCGGCGTCGCCGCTCGGAAACCTGCGCATGCCGCCGCAGCAGCAGATCACGCGGCCCTCGTCGCCCACGCTGCCCATGACCAACGCGCCGGCGAGCCGGAGGACGCAGCCGCGGGCCAGCGACGCCGCCCGCGGGCCCGCCTCGCCGCCCGAGGCCACGTTCGGGGGGCTGCCGGACGACGGCGCGGACGCCAGGATGCTCGCGGATCTGCCGCCTGCGCCGTCCGGCAGGCTGTCTCCGCCCTTGCGGTCAGGGCGCACGACGGCGCGCTGGCCAGATCCACCGCATCTGGAGCCCGCCGCGGTGGCGGACCCAACCTCGCCCGCCCCGGGCGCTCATGGAGAGGAGTCGTGGTCGGTGCAGACAGACAGCGATCCGGACGAGGTCCCCGAGGAGAGCGCGCGGCCGCCGTCGGTGCGCACCCGCGGCTGGGGAGATCCGCCGCAGCGGCGCGAGCGCAACCCCGTGTCTGATCTGCCTCCGTCGGCGATGGCCGGTCCGATCGCCGTGCTGTCGTTGCCGGGCGACCCGCCGACCGCGGAGGGCACGCTCGCGCGCACGCCGCTCGTCCACCTGCTCGTGTACATGCTCGACCGGCGCCTCACCGGCACGACGTGCTTCATCGACCCCGACGGCGTCCGCCACGGCATCTTCTTCAGCGAAGGCGTGCCGGCCAAGATCTGGACCGGGACGATCATCGCCCCGCTCGATCGGGTGATCCTCGATCTCGGCCTCCTGGACGAGGCGACGCTCCGGGAGACGCTCCGGGACATCACCAAGCGACGGGTGCTGCATGGCCGGCTGCTCGTCTCCCGGGGCCTGCTCGACAGGGAGACGGTGTTCGGCGTGCTGCGCGAGCAGCTCGTGCGCAAGCTGGTCGCGCTCTACGATCTCCCGCCCGGGACGCGTTACGCCTACTACGACGCCCAGAACCTGCTGTCGTCCTACGGCGGTCCGGAGCTCATCGGGTGCGAGCCCCTCGCGGTGATCATGGCGGGCGTCCGGCTCCACGCCGACGATCCGCTGATCGACACGACCCTGGACCGGATCCAGAACCGGCAGCTCGGGCTCCACGTCGAGGCCGAGATGAAGCGGTTCCAGCTCCATCGCGACGAGGCGGCCATCGTGGATCTCCTGCGGATGCGGCGCATGACGCTGGCCGAGCTGCTCGCCGCCGGCGTCGCGCAGGAGCGCGTCGTGCGGCTGATGATCTATGCGCTCGCGATCACGCGGCACCTCGATCTCGGCGCGCCGGGCCGGCGCCCTGTCGGGGTCGGCGGTCCCGCCGGGCCCGGCCGGGAGCGGGCCGCTGGCGCGCCCCCGGCCGAGGCGGGGCCAGCGCCCCAGCGCGAGCCCTCCGGCGCGGCGGCGCGCTCGCCGCGCCCCACCGCGGGCTCGACGATGCCCGGTCCACGCCCGGCGCGCGGCGAGGCCGAAGGCCGCGCACCGCAGCGGCAGCCCGACGACGTCGCCGCGCCGTCCAGCAGGCGCGCCGGGGTCCCGGTCGCCCCGCGCCGCTCCACGGCGCCACCCCCGGCCGCGGCGCCGGAGGCGGCGTCGTGGAGCGGCGCGCCCACCCCGAGCCCGGCGGCGCCCTTCGACGCGCGCGCGTCCGGCGGTGATCCGGGCGGCGGTTACCGCGGCGTGGATCCGAAGGCGCTGAGGCCGCCTCCTGCGCCGACCTTCGCCGGCGCCCGCGTTGCGCCGCCGCCCCAGCAGGCGCCCACCGTCAAGATGGCGGCGGTCGGCCCGGAGGGCAGCAGGGCTGCGCGAGGGGCGGGGCGCGCCGAGGCGCCGTCGCCTGTGCCGCCGGCGCGCGCCGCGGAGCCAGCGAAGCCGCAGGGACCGGCGGCGCTCGCGCCCGATCTCCCCCCGCTGCCGCGCGCCGCGCCGAACCCCGAGCTCGCCGCGCGCCGCGCGGAGATCGAGGCGCGCGCTGCGTCGATCGACGGTGAGAGCTTCTTCGAGATGCTCGGCGTCGCGGAGGACGCCCCTCCGGAGCGCGTGCAGAGCGCCTATTTCGCGCTCGCCAAGCGGTGGCACCCCGACCGGACGCCGGCGGAGCTCCAGGACGTCAAGCCGCTCGTCGCGCGCGTGTTCGCCCGCATCAGCGAGGCCTACCAGACGCTGAGCGATCCGAAGCGGCGCGCCGAGTACCAGAGCGCGCCGAAGGAGGCCCCGCCCCCCGCCGAGGACGAGCAGCGGATCGCCCGCGCCGTCGACGCCGCGCTCGAGTTCCAGAAGGCCGAGATCCTGCTCAAGAAGAACGACCTCGCGGGCGCCGAGGCCCGCGCGCGGCGCGCGCTCAACGCCGACCCGGAGCAGCCCGAGTACATGACGTTGCTCGTCTGGATCCAGGCGCAGCGGCGCGGCGATCCGCCCGTGCTCGCGGAGGGGGCCACGAGCGCGCACTACGACGATCTGATCCAGACGCTGGATGCCGTCCTGGAGAAGGAGCCTCGCTACGAGCGGGCGCTCTTCTACCGCGGCATGCTCCTCAAGCGCTCGGGGAGGATCGACAAGGCGATCGGCGATTTCCGCCTGGCGGCAGAGCTCAACCCGAAGAACCTCGACGCCATCCGCGAGGTCCGCCTGCAGGAGATGCGGAGCCGCACGACGAGCGATACGACGCCCGCGGGCGGTCTCCTCGGCAAGTTCTGGAAGCGCTGACGCGCGTCAGCGCACGCGCGTCAGCGCGTCAGCGCGCTGCCGCGGGCACCGCGCCGAGCGACCGCAGCGCGCGGCAGACCGTCTCGTCACGGCAGGGCCCTATCCGCCCTGCGTGCGCCGGCCAGGGCACGTCGCGCACGCGGTGCAGATCGCGCACGTCGGGGCCTCGCCACGGGCCGAGCGCCCGGTCCACGCGCGCCTCTCGCTCGCTCGTCGCCGGCAGCGACAGCTGCACCTGCGGCACGATGCCCACCTTCTGCACCGGCGCGCCGTCGGGGAGCGCGTAGAGGAGCGTCGTGAGCCGCAGCACGCCGACGTGGGCGTCGTCGTCGAGGTATTCCTGAGCGCACCCCTTGCCGTACGTCCGATCGCCGATGATCACGCCGCGCCGGTAGCTGGCGATCGCGCCGGCGATCATCTCCGCCGCGCTCGCGGAGTCGCCGTCGACGAGCACCGCGAGCGGCCCGCTCCACCCGCGCTCCTCCGGGACGTCGGGCGAGCGCTCCACCTCGACGCCGCCGTCGCGGCGCCGCATCGGGAACAGCGGTACGCCCGGCAGGAACAGCCCTAGCGCGGCGATCGCGCCGTCGGTCGAGCCGCCTCCGTTCGCGCGCACGTCCAGCATCACGCCCCGCGTGTCGCCCTGCGCGCGCGCGCGGAGGAGCGCCGCCGCGACCCGATCCCCGAGGTCGTCGGGCACGTCGGGGATGGCGATCACCGCGACCTTGCCGTCCCCGTAGCGCACCAGATCGAGCGGCAGCTCCGAGGGCGCCGCCTCGGCCGGCTGCGGTCCGACCGGGTGCGGCGCCACGGTCAGCTCGAGGGGCGCCGCGACCCCGCGCCGCAGCAGCGCCACGCGAGCGGTCGTCCCGGGGTGCACGTCGGACAGCACGGCGAGCTGCTCGGCCTGCTCGACGCTCATGCCGGAGATCGGCAGATCCTGGATCCGGATCACCACGTCCCCGTCCTCGAGCGGCGCGAGCGCGCCGCGGTCGATGCGCACCCCGATCGCGGTGCGCGTCATCTCTTGCCAGAGCCGGGCCGGCGGGTGCGCCTCGAGGTCGAGATCGTAGATGGAGACCTCCTCCTCGAGCGGCGCCCAGGCGCCGTGCGCGTCCAGCTGGGGCACATAGGCGCGCACCGCGGCGGCGATCACCGTGCGCGCCCAGCCGTCCTCGCTCATCGAGGGCGCCGCCCGCTCGCGCACGGCGTCGGCGTACCGGGCGAGCGGCTCCCCGACATGCGCGCGCAGCCCGCCGACCTCCCGGCCGAGCTTGCGCGCGAGGTCCCGGGCGCTGCGCGTCACCTCGCCGTCCTCGAACGGCGCCGACGACACCAGCTCCCACGCCGCGGCGTGGGTCGCGGGCGGGCTGGCCAGGCCGCGCCGGTAGCCGTCATCGAAGAGCCTATCGAGCTCGCGCGACCACCGGGCGAGCTCCTGCCCGACGCGCAGCGCCGCCGCGCACGGCCCGCTGCCCACGGGCGCCTGCAGCTCGTCCAGGAGCGCGGCGGCTTCCCGCTGCAGCGAGGCGCCCACGGGCGTGTCGGGGGCGACCGACCACAGCCCGTGCGGATCCAGCCAGTCGGAGGTCGCTTCGGCAAACTTTGCGGGATCGACGCGGAGCGGCGGAGCGGCCAGCGTGGTGCGGGCCTGGGCCACGATGGCGCGGGCCTGCTCGCAGCCGAGCGACGTCGGCGCCCCGGTCGGCACCGCGATGCCGCGGTCGAGGGCGTTCGGGTCACAGCCGACGCCGTCGATCTCCTCGTCGTCTGGCGCGACGGTGTGGAGCAAGGGCCGCGCGATCCCGCGCCGCGCCCTCGCGAGGGGGATCTCCGCCTCGCGCGAGAGCAAGGCGAGCGTCGCCAGGCTTGCGGCGATGCACGCGACGGAGCCCGCGACGCGCGTCCTCACTGCTCCCCGGATATCACGATGCGGCGCGCGGGGGCAGGGGCGACCGCGGCGGCGGCCGCGCGGCGAGCGAGCGCGCGCGCCGCTCGGGCGGCGCCGTCGCCCGCGGCCTGGGGCCTCGGCGCGCACATCGTCCGCCTCATTCGCCGCTCGTGCGCTGTGGATCTGGGCTCAGCGCTGCGCATTCGTGCTCCTCGGCTTTCCCGCAAAGCTTTCGCTTCCGTCGAGGGATCCGAACACGTTGCGCATTCCAGCGCAAAAAAAGGCGATTTCCTAGGGTTTATCCCGGCATCGCGCCTGCATCTGCGTCTGTGCCGCCCGCCGGCTCGTAGGGGCTCGCAAACCAACCCTCCTTGATCGGCGCGCGCGGTGGGAGAGCGGAGAGATCATGAGCGCCACCTGGGATCGTGCGGCATTCTCGGCTTATCGTACAGAGCTCGCGAACTACGCCACCCTGAGCCCGGACGCCGAGCGGGAGCTCGCGCTCCGCTGGCGAGCTGGTGACCAGGACGCTGGCCGGCGCCTCATCGAGGCGTGTCTGCCCTTCGTGATGACGATCGCTCTCGAGTACCGCCGCTGGGGGCTGCCGATGGAGGACATCGTGCAGGAGGGGAACATCGGCCTCCTGAAGGCCGCGGAGCGCTTCGATCCGGACCGCGGCTGCCGCCTGGCGACGTACGCGGCCTACTGGATCCGGGCGGAGATCCGCGAGCACGTGGCGCGGGGGTACCGGATCGTGCGCCTCGGGTCGTCGAAGAGCGAGCGGCGCGCGCTGCGCATCTACCGCAAGACGCACGAGAAGGACCCGGCGGTGCTCGCGGAGCTGAGCGGCCTGTCGGAGGAACGGGCGGCCGAGCTGCTGCCGCTGCTCATGGCGCGCGACGTCAGCCTGGAGCGCTCTCCGACCGAGGACGGCGTAGCTCCGGTGGAGCGGCTCGCGTCGAGCGCGCACACGCCGGAGGACGAGGCCTGCGACGCCGATGAGCGCGCGCAGCTCTCGCGCGCGCTGCTCCAGGTCGTGAACGAGCTGTCGCCCCGCGAGCGCTCCATCATGAACCAGCGCTGGCTGACGGACAGCCCCGTGACGCTCGAGCAGCTCGGCGCCGACTTCGGCGTCAGCAAGGAGCGCGTGCGGCAGATCGAGGAGCGCGCCAAGAAGCGGATGCGCGCGCGCATCGAGGAGATCACCCGAGAGCCGATGGCGAAGAGCGCTTAAGGCGCCTGTGGCAGCGAGACGCGGCGCTGGAGCGCGCCGCGTCTGGCCGCGCGCGGCTCCTTGCCGCCTCGAGCCTGGCGAGGCGTCGCGCTAGATCTCGATGACCGTGCCTTCGCGCGCGGCGATGGTGTTCGGGAAGAGCTCGCGGGCGCGCATCTCCTTCTCGCGCACCATCGCGTCGGTCTGGTTGGGATCGTGGTGGTGCAGGACGAGCTGCTTGGCGCCCGCCGCCTTCGCGAGCTCGCAGCCCGCGACGAACGTGGCGTGACCCCAGCCCGTCTTCGGGCCGCCGCCGACCTCGCCCGCGTACTCTTCGGGCGTGTACATGGCGTCGAAGATCAGCACGTCGGCGCCCATCGCGAGCTTCTTCAGCTTCGGATCCACGATCGCGTAGTGCTCGGAGTCGGTGATGTACACGACCACCTTGCCCTCGTGCTCGACGCGGTACGCGTACACGCCGTTCGGGTGGTTGCCGCGCGCGTTGGTCACGCGCACATCGTCGTTCGGGCCGATCGTGACCACCTCGCCCTCGTAGAGGTCGCGGAAGGTCATCGCCGCGCCCATCTCCGTGAGGTGCACCGGGAAGCTCGGGTAGTCCATCTGCCCGGCCAGCGTCTCCTCGAGCGTCCGGGAGACGTTGAGGCCACCGTAGAGATGGATCTTGTTCCCGCGCACGAACGCGGGCGTGAAGAACGGGAAGCCCTGGATGTGATCCCAGTGCACATGACTGAAGAACATCCAGGCTTCGAAGGGCATCTCCTTGACCAGCTCCTGGCCGAGGAGACGGAGCCCCGTCCCTCCATCGAGGATGACCAGCGTTTCGCCGGCACGAATCTCATAGCAGCTCGTGTTGCCGCCTACTTCGACCGTGCCTGCACCGGGCGTGGGGATGCTTCCGCGAACCCCCCACATCTTGATCCGCATCCTGCCTCGCTCGCTGAACCCCGCCCGTTTCAAGGTAGAGCTATTAGATTCCGAGCGCGGGCAGCGTCAAGCCGCCTGGTGCACCGGGAGCAAGGAAGGTCGCAGACGTGGAGACCTGGCCGGGGGAGCAGGGCCAAGGCGCCAATGTAGTCAGGGGATAGGTTGCGGGCCCAGCGGCGGGCGCGGCCTGCCGCTGGGGGGCGGGAGCGCGCGGCGGCGGGGCGGAGGCGGGGCAGAGGCGCGGGCGGCGGGGGGCGCAGGTGGCGGCCACAGGTCGGCCTGCGGGCGGCGCAGGCATCGGAGCGGCACGGCCCGCGGGCGGCAGCGGGAGGGCAGGACGATCGCGCGCAGCGGGCACGCGAAGGTCGCGGCCGATGGGCTATGGTCGGTCGCATGCCGCTCCACGCGGACGCCATCGTCGTCCTCGGCTGCAGGGTGTTTCCCTCCGGGCGCCCGGCGGCCCCCGGTGCGCGCCGCGCGGCGCGCGCCGCGGAGGCCTACCGCGCCGGGGTCGCGCCGTGGGTGATCGCCAGCGGCGGGCGCCGCTGGGGCGCGCAGGTCGAGGCGCGCGTGCTCGCCGCCGAGCTGCGGCGCGCCGGCGTGCCGGCGCACGCGATCCTGCAGGATCTCTGGTCGCTGACGACGCACGAGAACGCGATCTTCAGCGCGGCCCTCCTGCGCCGCGTGGGCGCGCGGCGCGCGGCGATCGTCACCTGCTCCTGGCACATGGCCAGGGCTCTCCAGAACTTCCACGACGTCGGGATCGACGCTTGCGGGCTGCCGGCGTCGCGCGTGGGCGAGCCGGTGGTTGCGCGCGCATGGCAGCGCGGTCACGAGGTGATCTCGATGTGGCTCGACGCGCGCGCGATGCGCCGCAGGCGGATCCTCAGCGAGAGCGCCGCCTGGCTGCTCGACACCGCTCGTCAGGGTGAACCGTGATCATGCCGAGAAGGCGCTCCTCTCCGCTCCTCGTCCTCGCGCTGCTCCTCTCCCTCTCCGCCTGCACCGGGCAGCCGGCGCCGGGCCCTGCGCCCGACGCCGGGAGCTCCGCGGCGGCGCCGGCCGCCAGCGCCGGGGCGGCGGGGCGGCTCGATGCCCTCCTCGCGGCCGAGCAGCGCCGCGCCGCCCTGGAGGTGAGCCCCGCGGACCAGCAGAGCCGCGACGTCGGCGTGCGGCGCGCCGCCGCGCGGGCCCTCGCGCGCATCGGCGGAGACGCGGCGTGGCCTGGGCTCGCGCGGGCGCTTGCCGACGAGGACGACGAGGTGGTCGCGTGGGCCGCCTACGGCCTCGGGTTCTCGTGCAAGGAGCGCGAGGTCGAGGCGGTCTCGGCGCTCGTCGCGCGCGCCCTCGCCCGCGACGCCCGCCCGAGCCCCGCGGGCGCGGCGAGCGCCGCTGCGTCCGCGGCGGCGTCGAGCGGCGGCGCCGCTGCGGGTGCGCCGCCGCTCGACGCGGGCGGCGCGCTCGCCCGCGCCATCGGGCGGTGCGGCGCGGAGGCGTCGGAGCCGACGCTGGTCGCGTGGCTCGACGGCCCGCGCGAGCGCGCGATCCACGCGGCTTATGCGCTCGGCGATCTCGCCGCGATCAAGCTCAAGCTGCGCGAGGAGACGCTCGTCGCGCTGCTCAACCTCGCCTCGGGGAGCGCGGCGAGCCCGCCGGTCCCCGAGGCGCTCTACCCGATCGGGCGCCTCGAGCACGTCCCGCTCACGGTCATCCCCCGCATCCGCGACGTCGCGACCGCGCGGCTCGCGGAGGCCTCCGACGCGCGGCTCTTCGCGGTGCGCGCGCTCGGCCGGGCAGGGGAGGCGGCTGCCTCCGAGCTCGCGCGCGTGCTCTCCGCGAAGGGCGTGTTCACCGCGAGCGAGCGCGCCGAGGCCGCGCGCGCGCTCAAGCGGCTCGGCCCGCCCGGCCAGCGCGCCCTCGCCGACGCGGTCGCCGCGCTCGCCCCGAGCGCGGACCCGATCGCGCTCACGGGCCTCGTGAGCGAGGACTTCGGCGTGCTGCTCACCGCGCTCGACGCGCTCGGATCTGCGGGCGCCGCGCGCAAGGCGCTCCGCGATCTCGCCGCCCTGCCGCCGCCGCCGAGCGCGCCCGCGGCGATCCTTCGCCGCGTCGCGTGGCTCCGCTGCGGCGCGGCCCGGCTCCTCGCGGGCGGGGACTACCGCGATCCGCTGCTGCTCGGCTGTGACGTCACGGCGCCGGCGGAGCCGGGGAGCAAGCCGGACGCAGGCGCGCCGGTGCGCGGCTCGATCGGCGCCCGGGCGGTCGTCGAGGTGATCGGCCGCGACGCCATCACGGGCGCGCGGCTCGCCGCGTTCCGCGCGTACGCCGCGTCGGGCGATCTACGCGCGCGGGAGGCCGCGATCGAGCTCATCGCCGCGCACGAGGAGATCGCCGGCGCGCCCGACCTGCTCGCGAAGGCGCTCGCCGCGGAGGAGCCGGGCCTCGTCGCCGCCGCGGCGGAGGTCATCGCGCGGCAGCCCCAGCGCGCGTCGGAGGCGCCGGGGAAGCGGAAGCGCAGGAAGCGGAGCGACGAGAAGGACGCTCCCGCAGCGGTCACGTCGCCGGCGATCGAGGCCGCGCTGCTCGCGATCCTCGACCGCCCAGGTGCGCGCGACGATCCGGAGCTGATCGGCGCGGTCGTCGACGCGGTGGGCGCGCTGGCGCTCAAGCCGGCGGAGGCTCGCCTGGAGCAGCTCTGCCGGTCGAGCCACCCCACGACGCGGGCGCGCGCCGGGACGGCGCTCGGCGTGCTCAGGGGCCGCAAGATCGCGTGCGACGCCGGTCTGCCGGGGGACGCGGGCGCGGCGGGGCGGCCGGCCGTCGCGCCGCCGGTCGGCGAGGTGCCGGCCGAGGCCTCCGCGCTCGTGCGCGCGCCGGCGGTGCTGATCTTCGACACGGACGCCGGCGAGCTCACGATGACGCTCGACCCTGCGCTCGCGCCCGTCGCGGTGACCCGCTTCGTCGATCTCGCGCGCTCCGGCTATTACGACGGCAAGCTTGTCCATCGCGTGGTGCCCGGCTTCGTCACCCAGTTCGGCGCGCCGTTCGGCGACGGCGCAGGAGGTCCGCCCGGCAGGCCGGCGCTGCGCTGCGAGACGTCGCCGGTCGCGTTCGAGCCGCTGCGGGTCGGCGTCGCGCTCGCCGGCCGCGACACCGGATCGAGCCAGCTCTTCGTGATGCACGCGCGCGCGCCGCATCTCGACGGCCAGTACGCGGCCGTCGGCGTCGCCGCCGGGCCGTGGGCTGCGCTCGCGGATGGGGACGTCATCCGGAGCGTGAAGGTGCAGAACTGATCGCGGGCGGCGCGCGGCGTGCGCGTCCCGTGACGACCTGAGGCGCGCTGCGCGCGCCGCGTGACGCGCGTGCGCGCGCGGCGCACGACGCGCGTCACGCGGCGCGCTTCACGGAGTGTGCGACATGCGCCACGCATCGTTCCTGTGCGGCGCGTGACGCGCGTGCGCGTGCGCATGCAACTTGAACGGCGGTGTCGCGGCGTGGCCCATCCATGTCGGTTGACAACCGCCCCCGACCGGCGCTCTACAGTTTAGCGTGGTCATTGCCTCCTTTCTGGCCGTCGCGGTGCTCGTGTACACCTACTTCGGGTACCCGATCGTTATCGGCGTCCTGGCGCGCCTCCGGCCTGCGCAGCGGAAGGAGGATCCGGACTACGTCCCCACGGTGACGGCGTGCATTCCCGTCTTCAACGCGGCGTCGTATCTCCCGGCGAAGGTCGAGAGCCTCCTCGCGCTCGACTATCCGAAGGACAAGCTGGAGGTCCTGCTCTTCTCGGACGGCTCGACGGACGACACCGTGCTCGTGGCGCGACAGCTGGCCGAGCGCGATCCTCGGGTGAAGGTGATCGTCAGCGAGGCGCGTCGTGGCAAGCCAATCGGCGTGAACACGATGCTCGGGGTCGCGACGGGCGAGGTGCTGTTGATGACGGACATCCGCCAGCCGCTCGTGCCTGGGGCGCTGCGCGCGCTCGTGCGGCTCCTGGCCGATCCGAACGCGGGCTGTGTCTCTGGCAACCTGGTGCTGAAGGGATCGGCGGGGTCGGGGGCTTACTGGCGTTACGAGAACTGGATCCGCCTCCAGGAGGGGCGGTTCAGGAGCATGGTGGGCGTGACCGGTCCCATCTATGCGATCCGCCGCGCCGACATGAGCCATCTCCCGGAGGGCGTCATCCTCGACGACATGTGGGTGCCGATGCGGCTCCGCCTCGAGGGGCGTTCGATCCTGTTTGCTCCCGACGCGATCGCTTACGACGACGCCTTCGGCGACGAGCGCGAGTTCGGCCGCAAGGTGCGCACGCTGGCCGGCAATTATCAGCTCTTTTCGCTGCTCCCGGCGCTCCTCGTCCCGTTCAGGAACCCGTCCTGGTTCGAGATCTTCTCGCACAAGCTGCTCCGCCTCGTGTGCCCCTGGGCGCTCGTCGCGCTGCTGATCACGTCGACGGTCGCGTGGATGGGCGCCGAGATGAGCGGCGACGCCTCGTGGACGCTCTACGCGGCGCGCGCGCTGTTCGGCGGGCAGGTGGCCTTCTACCTGCTCGCGGCGCTCGGGGGCGCTGCGGGCAAGCTCGGCGCGCTCGCGCGGACGTTCGTGGTCCTGAACGCGGCGGCGGTGGTCGGCCTCTGGCGATACCTCCGCGGCTCGCAGAAGGTCACCTGGTAGCGCGGGGCGCGCCGGGGCTACGGCTCCAGTAGACCCACGAGCTCGTGAACGGCGCGCTGCGACCGTCTGAGGGAGAGCGACTCCGGCAGCAGCCGCTCAGGCCCCTCGGGCGGCAGCGACTGGAACCTGACCGGCGCGGGGAGGACGTCGAGCCCTGCGCGCTCGAACATGCGGAGGGAGCGCGGCATGTGGAGCGCGCTGGTCACGACCACGACGGCGTCGGCCGACAGGCCGCGGGCGATCCGCGTGGAGTGGAGGGCGTTTTCTCGGGTATCGCGCGACTCGGTCTCCAGGATGATCTTCTTCCTGGGAACGCCGAGCTCCACGAGGAGATCGGCCATGGCGCTGGCGAGCTGGGTGGGCGCGCCTCGGACGTCCTTCCCCGAGACGATGACGTGGCCGAAGCCGTGCTCGCGGTAGACCCGCACGGCGGCGAGGCCGCGCTCGAGGCCTGCCGCCGACTGCCGTTCCATGGCTGGCTCGCCGAACTCGTCGGCGTCGATGCCGGCGGTGAGGATGACGAGGACCCGCCGCTCGGGTGAGCTTCCGGCGAGCTCCGCGTGCAGGTCCCTCGGCACCGTGCTGATCCGGCGTACGAGCGCGCTGGAGAGCCAGGGCGTGGAGAGGAGCCACAGCGCGAGCCAGGCGCTCCACGCGAGCGCCCGCCCGAACTTCGCCCCGCGTGTCCGGAAGCTCCAGTCGCCGCCGGAGAGCGCGAGGCCGACGCCCGCGGCGATGAGGAGCACGAGCAGGGGATCGACGAGGCGGGAGATGGGCAAGGCGAGGCTCGCCGTGAGGCGCTGGGTGGGCTCACTCTATGAAGGCGCCGGGGGGGCGATGCGAGCGAAAAAGGGGCCGTCTCCAGGTGAAACGGCGGGACGGAGCCGATCGGGGATCGTCCGCCCGCTGCGACGCGCGTTTGCGGCGGTTCGTGGTGGGGCTGGGCTCAATGCCGCCGGTGTGTGCGCCGGCGCCTGGCTGCGGCGGCGAGGGCGAGCCCCGCGAGGCCCGCGGGGAGCCACCCGTTGGGGGCGTTGCCGGGCATCCGGCAGCCGCAGCCGCCGTCGTCGCTGGAGCGGCTGACGCTGCCGCCGGTCGAGCTCTCGCCGCCGGTACCGTTGCCGCCGGTCGAGCTCTCGCCGCCGGTGCCGTTGCCGCTGCTGGCGTTGGCGGGCGGCTCTCCGAGATCGAGCGGAGCTTCCGCGTCATCGGCCGCGACGAGGATGGGCGGCGCCTCGCCGGTCTCCTCGTAGATGGCCCGGAGGTCGTCTCCCGTGCTGTCCGTGCGGTTCTCGGACTGCAGGAACTCGATGTACTCCTTCGTCATCGACTGGTAGTACACGCGCGCCGAGAGCGTCTGCCTGCCGAAGGCGTCGGCCGGGACGGTGAGCGTGAAGCGCGCCTCGTCGTAGTTGCGGTATCCGCCGTTCCCATCGGCGAAGTCGATCTCCTGGGTCGGCTGGGTGGTCCGCGACGGGACGAAGCCCTTCGGCGGGATGCGCGTATCGGAGATGATCATGTCGTGGAGCGCGAGGTGCTCCTCCTTCTCACCCACGCCAGCCTCGCCGTCCCATCGCCCGTGCACGGCCCGGTACTCGTGGGTGGGCGGCTCGTGCTGGATCTCGCCGGTGTCGGCGTCGTAGCCGCCGAGCAGCGGCCGTTCGACGCCGCTCTCGTCGACGAGGAACACGGCGATCCAGGCGCGCCGGCTCTCCGCGTAGCCCGTCGGGAACTTGTGACCGGTGAGGTTCTCGACCCGGACGGTGACGGCGATCTCCTCTCCAGGCGCGGCCTCCTGCGGGGCGTCGACGAGGGTGACCGAGGCGGCCGAGGTGAGGCTCTTGAGCGTACCGTCGAGCGCGAGCTGGAAGGAGTCGGGATACTCCGCGGCGCGGGCCTTGTCAGCCGCCATGACGGCCTGGATGCCCCAGTGGTTGCCGCCGACGAGGAGGTGGGCGCGCGGATTGGTTCGAAGCGGTCCGCGCTCGCCGACAGGCAGCTCGCCGATCCTCCTCTGCATATGGCAATCGACGCAGCTCTTCTGAGCGCTCGAACCGCCATTGCGGAAGTCACTGGAGGCCCACTCTTCGTAGGTTGTGTCGAGCGGAAACTCGATGGTGGTGGGGGTTCCGCTCGCGTCCCTCAGCATGACCTCCGGATTGGTGACTTGATGACATTGGCCGCAAAATTCCGATTCGCCCAGCGCGGGCGCAGCATCTCCAATGTGAGATTCAGACTCGACGTCCGGATATGGTCCATATACCAAGGGCGTAGCTGTGAACCCAGCAGCCGCGGGGGTGTGGTCGAACACGAGCTGAGCGTTGCCGATGATGTACGATGTTGTGGTTTCAGGGTCTGACGTCGTCATCGCGCGATGACAAACGCTGCAGCTGATACCCTGACCATCGACGATCTTCCCATCTACCGACGCCTCGGGGTCGAATCCAGAGCCATCCGGGGGCGTCGCTCTCCCGTTCAGGAACCCGACGGGAGAGTGGCATCGCAGGCAGAAGGTCCCGACCCCTGGCGCGTCCTGGTTGGCGATCGCAAGAGCGGCTTTGAAGACAGGGTCGCGCCATGCGTTGGCCATCATGGTGCCCGCCCACGTGTCCGTGGGCATGTAGTCCTGATGATCCTCCAACTCTGCTCGATGGCAGCCGGCGCAGCGCTCGGCCGTGCCCAAGTTGTTCGGTTGTGGCATGTCGTCTGGCGTCGTGCCCTTGAGGTCATCGATCCCGGCCGCCGCATCATGACTCAGCAGCCCGAGCGCCAGCACCCAACCCACCGCCAGTCTCAGCGTCTTCTGCATAGCTCGAACCCAGATCTGGTAAGCTGCTCTCTACGGAAATCAGGGACCAGCGATGGACGCCCACGCTGGTCCCTGTGGACTGCGGGCCAAGCTATTCCGGATCGATCCGGAAGATGCTGCCTCCATAGGATACGATGTACAGCTCGCCCGCCGCATCCTCGCCGAACGAAGCCAGGCCTTGGATGGTGCTCTCAGATTGGAGGTCTTGGCTGAGGGAGCTCCTGGGCGTGGCGACACCGTCCTTCCAGGTGAGCATCCAGACTCGGTCCGTTTCAAAGTCGCCGAACAGGTACTTCCCACGAAGCGCGGGGATCCTGCTCCCACGATAGACATAGCCGCCTGTCACCGAGCCGTCGCCGCTGTCATGGTCGTACGCCACGACGGGGCGGGTGATCTCCGGCGAGTCGCAGCTGGTTGGCTGGTCATCCTTGAGGCACGTGCCCCCCTCGGTGACGCTCCACCCGTAGTTCTTGTTGCCCTGGCCGCGCGGCTCGATGTTAATTTCCTCGAAGAGGCGCCCACCGACATCGCCGATGTAGAGATCACCCCTGCAGCGATCGAAGCTGAAACGCCAGGGGTTGCGCAGGCCGTAGTCCCACACGTACGGGTCGCCACCAGGGACGTTGCCCGCCGGCGCCGTCGGGTGATTGTTGACGTCTACACGAAGTATCTTGGCGTACTTCACCTCAATGTTTTGTCCATTGTTGTCCGGATCGGGGTCGGAGGTGCTCCCACCGCCGTCGCCGACGCCGACGAAAAGCATTCCATCGGGGCCGAACGCGAGCATCCCGCCGTTGTGGTTGCCGACCAGCACCGGAAACGAGAACAGCGTGTTTCGTTGCTGCTCCGCCTGCCCCGCCTGCGGCTGCGCCTGGTCCGGATTGGACTCTGAACGCCTGAACTCTCGGAGAGCGATCGTTCGTGACCTTGTGTTGTAGTAGACGAAGAATCTTCCGTTGGTCGCGTACTGCGGGTGAAAGGCGAGTCCGAGGAGGCCTCGCTCTTCCTTGTCGCTGTCAGGTTGATAGACCTCTGCGGTGATGTCGAGGAACGGAGCGCTCTGCAGTTCACCGTCCTTGATGAGGCGAATGGTTCCACGCTGCCCCACGACGTAGAGCCGACTGGCATCTTCCGGTTCGCTCGTCACGAACACCGGCTGAGTCAGGCCGCCTGCTACTTCCGTGAGTTTGAGCGGCGGCACCGTCCCACCCGGCTCGTCGCACTCGATCGTCCCGCTCCCGCCGGCGCCGGAGCCGGCGCTGGTCGCAGGGCCGGCGCCGGCTCCGCTGCTCGTGGTCGTGCCCGGGCCGCTGGTGCTGCCGCTGCCACTGCTGCTGGTGCTGGTGCTGGTGCTGGTGTCCGAGCCGGTTCCGCTGCTTGTGGGGGCGCCGGTCGAGGTGCCGCCGCCGGAGCCCGTTGGACCGGGACCGGATCCTCCCCCGCCTCCTCCGCCTGCGCCGCTCTCGCTACCGCCGCAGCCATTCAGGGTGAAGCCGAGCCCGAAAAGGGCGGCTGCGATGGGCATAAAAGGAAAAAGGAAACGCTTCTGGTCCATCATGCAGTAGGACACTATCCGAACAGCGCGCCCCCTGGTATAACTTTCCACCGCTTGGCGACGTCGGCATCTTGCGGCAGGCGCCCGAACCGGCGGGCATGACTACAATGCAAGACGCTTCCCTACTGCTGTTTGGAATTCTATCGCGCCGGATTCCGTCGGCGGCGCGCTCCTGGCTGGATCGCGTCGAACGGGTGACCGGGACCGGTGCGGGTCTCGGCGGCACGCCCGACGCGCGGGAGAGCGAGTCGTCGACGTGGTTCGATCTCGACCGCTTCCTCGCGACGTTCACTGCGGCGGTACGCGTGCTCGGTAGGGGGCAGCTCGGGCTTCACCCCGACGAGCGGGATGCCCTGGAGGCTGCCCGTGTCGCCGGGGTGGTCGATGGCCGGGCGCTGGATGAGCTCGGCCGGGTAACGATGCTGGCGCAGGTTTCGAGGCGCCTGCCCGCACCGGAGCTCGAATCGCTGCTCCGTGTTTGTTATGAGCAGGGAGATGGCCGGGAGCGGCAGGCGCTCTTGCGGGCACTGCCGTTCTTGACCGAGGCAGAGCGCTTCGTTCCACTCGCGGTCGAGGCGTGCCGAACGAATGAGCTGCCCATCTTCGAAGCGATCGCCTGCGAGAATCCCTACCCGGCTGCCTATTTTCCCGATCTCAACTTCAACCAGTTGGTCCTCAAGGCCATGTTTATGGGCGTGGCGCTCGCCCGGATCATCGGGCTCGACCGACGGCGATCGGGCGAGCTCGCCAGGATGGCGGAGGACTTCGCGAGCGAACGGAGGGCGGCTGGCCGGAGCGTCCCGGCCGACATAGGCTTGCTCTCCCTGGACCACGAGCGTGAGCGCGCGACGCGGATCCCCGAGTGAAGCGGCGCGCTGCGGAGGGACTCTTGAAGTTATTCGATCCCCACATCCACATGACATCGCGGACCACGGACGACTACCAGGCGATGGCCGCGGCCGGCATCGTGGCCATCCTCGAGCCGGCGTTCTGGCTCGGTCAACCGAGGACCCATGTCGGCACGTTCGAGGACTACTTCACGTCCCTGCTCGGCTGGGAGCGTTTCCGGGCCAGTCAGTTCGGCATTCGTCACCTTTGCACGCTGGGGCTCAACCCGAAGGAAGCCAACAACCCTCGCGTAGCGCAAGGCGTCATCGATCTCTTGCCGCGCTATCTCGACAAGGAAGGCGTGGTCGCGGTCGGGGAGATCGGGTTCGATGACATGACACCGGAGGAAGAGAAGTATTTCGCCCAGCAGGTCGAGCTCGCCCGAGAGCACGATCTTCCGATTCTGGTGCATACGCCGCACCGCGACAAAAAGCGGGGTACGGAGCGGACGCTCGCCCTAGTGCGGGAGCTTCGGTTCCCTGAAGAGCGTGTGCTCGTCGATCATAACAACGAGGAGACGCTGCCGCTCGTGCTCGCGACCGGCTGCTGGGCCGGCCACTCCATCTACCCCAATACCAAGATGGACGAGGACCGGATGGTCGCGCTGGTCAAGACGTTCGGTGCCGAACGGATCCTCATCAACAGCGCGGCGGACTGGGGCGTGAGCGATCCGCTCAAGGTGCCGAAGACGGCGGCGCGGATGCGCGAGAACGGGATCGCGGACGAGGCGATCGAGCGGATCGTGTGGAAGAACCCCCTCACCTTCTTCTCCCAGAGCGGCCGGCTCGATCTCGCGGAGTTCGGCGAGGCGCCGGCGGTGGATCAGCGCGCCCTGTTCGAGGGCAACTCGGTCTTGCGCGGGCAGGCTCCCGTCGTGAAGAGCTGATAGAACAGGTATGCACCGCACTGTCGTTCTCAATGTCGTCGGGCTTACCGGCGAACTCCTGGGCGATGCGACGCCGAACCTGAAGCGGCTCGCTCAGGAGGGCGTGATGCGCCCTCTTCAGACCGTGCTGCCGGCGGTCACATGCACCGTCCAGTCGACGTTCACGACAGGCCTCCTCCCGAGCGGGCACGGCTGCGTCGCGAACGGCTGGTACTTTCGCGATATCGCCGAGGTGAACTTGTGGCGCCAGGCGAACCAGCTGGTGACGGGGGAGAAGATCTGGGAGGCTGCGCGTCGGCGCGACCCCACGTTCACCTGTGCCAAGCTGTTCTGGTGGTACAACATGTACAGCTCGGCGGACTACGCGGTGACGCCGAGGCCGATCTACTGGGCGGACGGGCTCAAGCTGCCGGACATCTACACGGAGCCGGCATCGCTGCGCGATGAGCTCGTCTTTCGGCTGGGTGAGTTCCCTCTGTTCAACTTCTGGGGACCGAACGCGGATATACGATCGACGGAGTGGATCGCGCGGTGCGCCCGCCACGTATACGACACGCGACGGCCAACGTTGACGTTGGTTTACCTCCCGCATCTCGACTACAACCTGCAACGGCTAGGGCCGGATCATCCGGCGATCGCGGATGACCTCCGCGCTGTGGACGCCGTTTGCGGCGAGCTCATCGAGCATGTACGGAAGGACGGGGCGCGCGTGATCGTCCTGTCCGAGTACGGCATCACGCGGGTGTCCGGGGCAGTCCACATCAACCGGGCGCTCCGAGAGCAGGGCCTCCTGCGCGTTCGCGTTGAGCGTGGGCTTGAGAAGCTCGACGCCGGCGCGTCCGAGGCATTCGCCGTGGCGGACCACCAGGTGGCGCATGTCTACGTGCGTCGTCCGGAGCGTGTCGGGGCGGTGAAGGCGCTGCTCGAAGGGCTGCCTGGAGTGGACTTCGTTCTCGACGGTGAAGGCAAGCGTTCTGCCGGGCTGGATCATGCTAGATCGGGAGAGCTCGTCGCGGTGTCACGAGAGGATCGGTGGTTTAGCTACTATTACTGGCTCGATGACGAAAAAGCGCCAGAGTTCGCCAGGACGGTCGACATTCATCGTAAGCCAGGATACGATCCAGTGGAGCTGTTCGCTGACCCCAAGCTACGCGTCCTGACGGCTCGCATCGCCTGGAGACTGCTTAAGAAGAAGCTAGGTTTTCGCTATCTCATGGACGTGATCCCGCTCGATCCTGTGTTGGTGCGCGGGTCTCATGGGCGGTTACTTGAATCCCTCGATCGGGGGCCAGTGTTCATGTCCAGTTTTGACTCAGTCGTGTTGGGTGAAACGGTCCACGCTGCGAATGTTGCTGGGATAGTTTTGAGTCACGTCTTTGGCTGAGACGTTGTGCTCAGTTTCCGAGCTTTGTAATAAATAATGAATATTCGCCTGTGCGCTGTGGACCGGTTCCGAGGTCGATGGTTGTTGCGGTTGAGCTACCCGTGTTAATGGCTCGTCCTGATATGATGTTTTCGCCTCTGAGATCTGTTTCTGCGATCACCGACGTTATTGCGTGGCTTGATGCGGTCGGAAACCACCGTTTCCAGAGCGTCTTCCCTTCGGGGTTCAGCTTGATGGCCAGCGCAGAGGGAAAGTCTCGTACGGTCAATATCTCGTTGTCGTCGATGCGTAAGCTGTAACTCGCATTGCCGAAGAGCGTGACATTGTTGAGCGGATCGACGCTGATGCTTGATATCGTGATCTGTCCGAGGAGCCCCCGGCTCCATCTGTGAATCCCTGAGATGTCGAACTGCGCCGCGAAGGTCATCTGATTCCGGTTCCACTCTGGAAGCTCGCCGCCTCCAAAGTCGACAGGATGTTCGTAAGTTCCTGTTATCGAGCTATTGCCGAGCGCGTCGATGCTCAGAGAAGATGGGCGAGCGTTGGTGAAGCTGCGTACCCAGGTAGGCTTTCCGGTGTTATCGATACTGGCGAGGTACATTCCACTGTCGATGGTTGACGAGAAGTTGCCAAATTCTATTCCTTGCGTGAAATTCCCTGTGATGATGGCACCTTTGCTTGAGTGGACGGCAAAGTCAGTTACGCTTTCGTCTCCTGGACCTCCGAATTGTCGTGACCAGCCGCCATCTGCTGCGCTCCAGGAGCCAGTGCTCCCGTCGATCCGCGCGATGTAAATGTCGTATGTGTCCGTGGGGTACGTGCTGAAGGTAACGTCGTCGAACTGGATGGTCCCAGCGAAGCCTCCAGCGAGGAACACGTCGCCGTCCGGGGTGCAATTTACCTTCGGAATCCCTGCAAGAAGGCTGGGTTCGCTTTCCGGAGCTCCGTGAACGCCTCGGCTCCATACATGGACGCCATTGGCGTCGAACTTCGCGACGAATATACCGGGGCCGATGTCGCGGTCGCCAAGGTTTATGGTCCCGCTGTTGATTCCGGCGAGGATGATGCTGCCCGATCCATCGACGCATGTAGAGGTTGATGATTGATTCATTTGGTCACCAAATTGACGGCTCCAGCGGTGATTCCCGGTGCTGTCGAATGAGGCGATGAATGCGTCGAGGTTGGATTCTTCGATTCGGTTTGCGCTGATGAGTGGCTCGGTTCCGAATTGTACAGTGTCTTTGAATTCTCCTGCTGAAAAAATGTTGTTATCTTTGTTGATGGATATCGATGTGATGCGTGATGCGTTGTTGGTTGCGTGGACTACTCTGGACCATATCGTGCAGTCGAATCCGTCGCAGTTCTCGTCTTCGGTAGAGGCGCAGCTCTCTTGCTGCGGCAGCACCTCGTCTTGGCAGGTTCCCGACATCTCACCGCTGCTGTCGCATGTCCGCATCCCGGATCTACAGAGCCCGACGTCCTTAGTGCCGGGCGGGCCGCTGTAGCATCGCTCCGATATGGCAGGAGGGCATGTGTCCGTACCGCCGCTGTCGCCTGAGGTCTGGCCTCCTGAAGGAGATGCGTCTTCGAAGTCGTCAAGTCCGAGGATCAGTCCGCATCCAGAACCGGCAAAGAGGAGCGCCAGAACTCCGGCGCGTGCCATTCTAACGTATAATGTCATGTGCGTGTGTCTCCGATGACTTGACGTATTCTCCCGAATCCCGGAATGCTTCTTCGCCGGAAAAGGTGAAGGTGCGCGCGGCCCTTCTCACGTCTCCCTCACGTCCCCCTCACCACCCGCTGCATCGCCAGCGTCAGCGGAAATCCCAGCATGGCCAGCGCCGCCGCGCCGCCGGCGCCCGGCGCGCCGCTCCTCGCGATGAGCACCGCATCCAGCAGCGATATCCCTGCGATGAGCGTCACCACGGCGCGCGGGATCCGGTCCTTTCGCGTCCCCCGCAGCAACCTCACCGCGTGGATCACGCAGCCAGCGAGCGCCCCGTACGCGATCGTCCCCATCATCCCTGTGAGCGGCGCGCCGAGCGTCGCCAGGAACGGGACCGCCATGAAGCCGAGCGCCCACAGGCTGCGCACCGCCAGCAGGTTCTCCTGCTTCGCGATCGCGGTCAGCCCGATCAAATAGAACAGCAGCGCCACGCCCCCGGCGATCACCGCGCTTCCGAGCTGCCCCCCCGCCGCGAACGCCGAGGTCACATAGACCAGCACGCGGCACATCCCCATCAGCGCCGGGCTCAGCGGGTTCCCCTTGTGCCAGGCATCGTAAAGCACGATCGCCCCGGCGAGCAGCGCGCTCGCCAGGGCGGGCGCCATTCCCCGGTTCGCCACATAGGCATGGCCGCCCACGATCAGCACCCCCGCCCCGAGCAGGCCGTAGCCGACCGCGAACACCTCGCGGGCGCTCACCAGCCCGGACGGGATCGGCCGCTCCGGGCGCTCGCGCGCGTCGATCTCTCGGTCGAACGCGTCGTTCAGGAACATGCCGCCCACGTACATCAGCGACACCGCGAACCCCACCAGCGCCACCTCGGGCGCCCGTGGCGCAGACCCCGACAGGGCCATGCCACAGAGCACGTTCGTCCACACCGTGGGCAGGTTCGAGACGCGGCCGAGCCGTAGGTACACCCGTGCGCGCGAGCTCATCGCCCTGCCCCCAGTCGGTCGTCCGCTCGGCCACCGGAGCTCGCGCCGATTTCGCTGTCCGCTCGCCCAGCGGAGCTCGCGCCCACTTCGCGGCCACCACGGACCTCGCGGCTACCACGGACCTCGCGGCCACCCCCGACTCCACGGCTCGCGCCGGCGCCTCTGCCCTCGCCGGCGCCCACGCTTCCGTCCCTCACCATCCGCTCCTCCACCCAGCGGAGCTCCCTTGCCACCGCCTCGACCAGCCCACCGCGTCGCTGGTCCTCCGGCAGTACATCCCAGGTGTAAGTCTCTACCTCGAGGTGCTGCGTCGCTGGCGAGTCTCGCAGGTGCGACAGCAGCGCCGCCAGCTCCGGCTGCGTCGTCGCGAGCGCGCCCTCGAGCTCCCGGAAGATCGGCACATGGAAGTGGACTCGCCACTCCTCCGGCTGCGCCCCGGGCGGCGCTGCGGTCCCGCCGTCGAGCGCCGCCAGCGCCTCGGGCAGATCCAGGTAGCGGACGAGCTCGCCTCCGCCTGGGCCCCCACGCCGCTCGACCACCTGGTGCAGGTAGACGACGTCCTCCGCATACGCGCGCAGTCTCGCCATCGTCGCCGGCTCGCGCTCCGCCACGCGGGCGCGCAGCCCGGCGCTGAGCTGCACCTTGTGCACGCCGATGCCCGCAGCGCGGAGCGCCGCGAGCGACGCGGGGGCGTCCTCGAACTCCACCGCCATGTGGCACGCGTCGAAGCAGAGGCCGAGGTGGCTCCGGAGCGCCTCCTCGGCGTCCGGCAGGCTCATTCCGGCCAGCGCCGACAGCTCGCGCGCGCGCTCCGGCGCGAACACGTGATCGGTGAAGAAGCCGATCGCCTCGGGCGTCGTCTCGAGGAAGCAGCACGGCTCCGGCTCGAGGGCCAGCGCGATGTGCTTGCCCGTGCGGCGGCGGATCTCGACGAGGTGCGCCGCGTGCTCGACCAACCGCCGCGCCATCGCCGGCGCGTCGCCGGGCGTGCGCACCCGCGGCCTGAACGCGCCGGGCACCGTGCTGACGCTGCCCATCAGGCCCTCGTCCGCCGGCAGCAGCTCGGCGAGGAGCGTCGCCAGGAGATCGCTGTACGCGAGCCGCTCCTCGTCGAGCCAGTCGGGCAGGTACACGCGCTCCTTCACCGGCGCGCCGTGGAACCGGCCGTAAGGGAAGCCGTTCAGCGTGAACACGTAGAGGCCGTTCCGCTCGAGAAAATCGCGGAACGCATCGAGCTCCGCCGGCTCGGCGAGCTCCGCCGCCGCCCTCGCCGAGAGCCGCAGCCCCACCCCGCACCGGCGGCGCGCGCTCGGCCCGAGGCCCTCCGCCCCGCTGCCGCCTCCGTCGCCTCCTCCGTGCAGCGCCCCTTGCTCCCCGCCGGCCGCGCGCGACCAGATCGCGAGCAGGTGCGTCTCGAGGCTCTGCTTCACCTCCGACCACGTCTCGCCCGCGTGGATGTTCGTGCAGTACGTGAGGTGCGGCGCGCCCGCGCACGCGAGCCTCATGATTGCGCCGCTCCCGTGACCGCGCTCGCCGCTCCCGTGGCCGCGCCCGCCGCTCCCGTGGCCGCTCCCGTCGCGCCGATCGCCGCGAGCGCGCCCCGCCTCCCGGCGCGCTCGCGCAGCCGCGCGATCGCCGCGACGATGTGCCGCTCCTCCATCGCGTGCACCTCGCGGGCGCGCCCCACGTCCTCGAGCAACGTCACCGTGAGCTCCCCGCCGAGGTGCTCGCGGAACTCGTCCAGCCCATCGAGCACGCAGAGCCGCTCGCCCCGCTCCCCCCTCTCGCACGTGCGCGTCAGCGCGAGCGCGTCGTCCCACAGCGTGAAGCCGAGCGCCTCGAGCGCCGCCACCACCGCGGCCGCAGTCGCCTGGCTGCACAGGCCGGCCAGCTCGGCGTACAGCGTGTCGATCGCGATCCCGATCGCGACCGCCTCGCCGTGGCGGAGCCTGTGCTTCGTGAGCGACTCCAGCTTGTGCGCAGCCCAGTGCCCGAAGTCGAGCGGCCGCGCGCTCCCGAGCTCGAACGGGTCGCCCGCGCTCGCGATGTGCTGGAGGTGGATCTCCGCCGAGCGGCGCACGAGCTGCGCGAGCGGCGCGAGCGACCCCGACGCGAGCGCGGGCGCGTGCTCGGACAGCCACGAGAACAGCCGCGCGTCCCGGATCAGCGCGACCTTCACCGCCTCCGCCATCCCCGCCACCTTGTCGCGCAAGGGCAGCGTCTCCAGGAAGCGCGGATCGATGAGCACCGCGAACGGCGGGGCGAACGTGCCGAGCAGGTTCTTCTTCCCGAACGCGTTGACGCCGTTCTTCACGCCGACCCCGGAATCGGCCTGCGCGAGCACCGTGGTCGGGATCCGCACGACCCGGACGCCTCGGTGCACCGTCGCCGCCGCGTAGCCGACCATGTCGAGCACCGCGCCGCCTCCGACGATCATCACGAACGACTGCCGATCCATCCCCAGCGCGTCGAGCCTCGCCTGCAGCGCCGCCGTCGCCGCGCCGTCGTTCTTCGCCGCCTCGCCGCCGGGCACCACGATCGGCTCGGCCGCGAGCGTGAGCAGGTCCGGTCGCGCGCCCACGTACCGCGCGATGTCGTCCGCCAGAGACGGCCACGCCGCCGCGACGCCGCCGTCGATCACCGGCAGCACGCGGTGACGCCGGCGCGGCTCCTTCGCGGCGATGGCGGCCGCCAGGTCGGCGTTGCTCGGCGAAAAGACGCCCTCCGTGAAGTAGACGGGGTACTCGAAGGGGACCGCGATCCGTTGCAGATGAAGCAGCATCAAAGCCGACTTTCGAGAGAGGTCATCGGCCCGTCAAGTTGGTTCCTCGCGAGGATCCCGCGTCTTGCCGCGGTACGAAAACTTCCCCTTGGCGGCGGACGGCCTTCCTGCAATGCTGGCGCCGCTCAGTGAATCGCGCCGCCGTACGGCCGAGTTCACCTCATCGCCCCGGGATCGCCCCGTGATCGCCGCGTGATCGCAACCCCGTACCGCCTGACATCCTCCTCAATGCAGACGCCCATGGAAGGCACAGCCCGTCCCACGAAACGGTCCTTCATGCGAGGAGTGCTTCTGACGGCAGCGGCAGGGCTCGCCCTCGCCGCGTTCTCCGCCGGGTGCGCGCCCACGTACGTCTACAATCCCGCGAACTACGCGAAGGAGTACGACCCGCGTAAGCACGAATACACGATCGGGGTAGGGGACCAGATCCGGATCAACGTCTGGCGCATGGCCGACCTGTCGAGCGAGGCGCTCGTCCGGGCCGATGGCGTCATCACGATGCCGCTCATCGGCGACGTCTACGTGGTCGGCAGGACCCCGACCCAGGTGCGCGAGGAGCTGAAGAAGCGGCTCGCCGAGTTCGTGAAGGACGAGACGGCCGTGATCACCGTCGCCGTGACCGGGATCAACAGCTACCGGTTCGTGGTCAGCGGCAACGTCGCGCGCGCCGGCATCTTCGCCTCCAACTACTTCGTCTCCGTCTCCGAGGCGCTCGCGCTCGCCGGCGGTCCCAACCAGTTCGCCTCGACGGATCAGATCCTGCTCATCCGCATGGATAGCCCGGGCAAGTTCCGGCACATCCCCATCAACTACGACGACATCGCCTCGCGCAAGCGGCCCGAGCAGGACCTCGTGCTCAAGGCCGGCGATACCGTCTTCGTGCCCTGATCGTGGCCGGCTCCTCCGCGCTTGCCCGAAAGGCCGTCCTCGGCGCGGTCTGGACGATCGCGACGGGGCTCGGCTCGCGCGTGCTCGGCCTGATAGGCACCCTCGTGCTCACCCGGTTCATCGCGCCGGATGTGTACGGCGAGGTCTCGGCAGCGTCCGTCGTGATCATGACGGCGCACTTCATGTCGAGCCTCGGGACCGGCCAGTTCATCGCGTCGAGGCCCAACCTCGACCGCCAGATGGTCTTCAACGCGACCGTCTATTTCCACGTGGCGGGCCTCGTCGCCATCGCCGCCGTGTACCTCCTCCGGGAGCCGATCGCGGTGCACCTCGTGGGCGCGCCCGGGATGCTCGAGTTCATGCCGGGGCTCATTCTCGCGATGATCATCGATCGGATCTGGTACGTCCCCGATCGCCTGCTCATCCGCGAGATGCGCTTCCGCAGCGTGAGCCTCCGGAACGCCGCCGGCGAGCTCACCTACACCGCGGCGTCCGTCTCCCTCGCCGTGCTCGGCTGGGGGGGGAACGCCATCGTGGTGGCGACGCTCCTGCGCGCCGTCGTGCGCGTGGTGACCACGGTCCCGGCGGTGAAGCTCTCCGAGTGGCTGACGCCGAGCCCGCTGTCGGGCGAGAAGGCGCGCGAGCTGTTCGCCTTCGGCATCCCGCTCAACTTCGGGTCGCTGGCGAACTTCGGGGCTTCCAAATGGGACAACCTCGTCATGATTCGCCTGTTCGGGGAGCAAGTCGGCGGGCTCTACAACCTCGCGTGGAACCTCGCCGACATCCCGGCCTCCCAGGTCGGCGAGCGCATCGGCGACGTGCTCGTCCCGTCGTTCGCGAAGCTCGAGCCGGAGCAGCGCAAGGTGGCGCTCGTCCGCGCGCTCACGCTGCTCGCGCTCCTCATCTTCCCGCTCGCCGTGGGCCTCGGCGCGGTCGCCCCGACGATCCTGAACGACACCTTCTTCAACGAGGCATGGGAGCCGGCCGGCCCGCTCCTCGCCGTGCTGTCCGCGCTCGGCGTCACGCGCCCGATCGGCTGGGTCTTGTCCTCGTACATGCAGGTCTACGGCCGGACGCGGACGATCATGGTCCTGGAGTGGCTCAAGGTGGCCGCGATCGTCGGCGGCATCGCGCTGCTCGGAACGATCGGCGGCGTCCTCTGGGCCTGCGCCGGCGTCGGCGTTGCGTTCGGGGTGCACGCCCTGGCGAGCCTCTGGGTGGTCAAGTGCGCCGATGGCGTCCCGTACATGCGGCTCCTGCGCCCGCTGGTCCGCCCGCTCGTCGCGTGCGTGCCCATGGTCGCCGCGGTGCTCGCCGTTCGCTACGGCATGCGGTCGCTCCACGACCTGCCCCGCGGGTGCCGCCTTGGCGCTGAGGTGGTGGTCGGCGGGCTCGCCTTCGTCGCTTCCGCGCTGGTCATCGCGCGGCAGGCATCACGGGACTTCCTCCAGCTCGCCCGCGAAGCGGTCCACCGCCGTCGTTAAGGCGTTTCCTGAATGTCACCGACCCGGCGTGACGAGCGAAGCGCGCGCAACGAGCGCAACGAGCGTTGCCAGCGTAACGAGCGTAACGAGCGTGCGGACCGCGACGAGGAGCACCTTTCCCCGCCGATCGTTGGGGCCCCACGCGACACTCGAGCGAAATTGGGGGGGCCTGTGGTAGCGTCGGGCCCCTCTCTTCGAAACTGGGTCGGGATCCGCATGGCGGCTCCCCTCCACCACTGGAGATAATAGGAAATGGCAGAGACGCATCCCCCTGCGGTCGAGAGCTTCCTGGCCAAGATCAACTCCCGCGAAGCCCAGGTGGGCATCATCGGCATGGGTTATGTCGGCCTGCCGCTGGCGCTCACGTTCATCGAGAAGGGCTTCCGCGTGCTGGGCTTCGACGTGGACCCGGAGAAGGTCACCGCGCTCAGCGAGGGGAAGGGCTACATCAAGCACCTCGATCCCGCGCGCATCGCGGCGGCAGCCAAGACGGGCCGATTGGAGGCGACGGCGGACTTCTCGCGGCTCGGCGAGCCCGACGCCATCCTGATCTGCGTCCCGACCCCGCTGACGGCCCAGCGGGAGCCCGACATGAGCTACGTCGTCGGCTCCGCCCAGAAGATCAAGGAGCGGCTGCGGAAGGGGCAGCTCGTCGTCCTCGAGTCCACCACGTATCCCGGCACGACCGATGAGCTCGTCAAGGGCATCCTCGAGCAATCGGGCCTGCGCATGGGGCAGGATTTCTACCTCGCCTTCTCGCCCGAGCGCGAGGACCCGGGGAACCGCGATCACAGCACCGCGACCATCCCGAAGGTCGTCGGCGGCGTCGATCGCGCGTCGCTGGTCCTCTCGCAGGCGCTCTACTCGCAGGCGATCGCGCGCGTCGTGGCCGTCTCCTCGGCGCGCGCGGCCGAGGCGGCGAAGCTGACCGAGAACATCTTCCGGGCCATCAACATCGCCCTCGTGAACGAGCTCAAGGTCGTCTACGACGCCATGGGCATCGACGTCTGGGAGGTGCTCGACGCCGCGTCGACCAAGCCGTTCGGCTTCATGCGGTTCAACCCCGGCCCGGGCTGGGGCGGCCACTGCATCCCGCTCGACCCGTTCTACCTCGCGTGGAAGGCGCGCGAGTACGGCGTGTCCACCAAGTTCATCGAGCTCGCGGGCGAGGTGAACGTCGAGATGCCGCACTACGTCGTCAACAAGCTCCAGCTCGCGCTGAACGAGCGCGGCAAGGCGCTGAAGGGCACGAAGGTCCTGCTGCTCGGCGTCGCCTACAAGAAGGACATCGACGACCCGCGCGAGAGCCCCGCGTTCGAGATCATCGAGCTCCTGCGCAAGCTCGGGGCCGTGCTGAGCTTCCACGACCCGCACGTGCCCAAGCTGCCGCGCATGCGCACCTGGCCGCATCTGCCGGAGCTCTCGTCCGTCCCCCTCAACGAGGACACGCTCAAGAGCCACGACGCGGTCATGATCGTCACCGACCATTCGGTGGTCGATTACGATCTGGTGCTGAACCACGCCGCCCTGATCGTCGACGCCCGTGGCGTCTACCGCGCGGCGAACCCCAAGGTGGTCAAGGCCTGACGGAGGGCGAGGGCGCCCCGAGCGGCGCGAGCAGGCGTCGCACGCCAGCGCGGCGGTCCTGGTGACCAGGCATCCAGCGGCGGCGTCCTTGCCGTGTCGCCGCTGGCCCCGTGGCGTGTCGCTCGATTCCCGCGCTGTGGGCGGCGCGCCGCGGGCATCGCCGTAGCGCCCACGCCACAGCGCGGGCGCCATGGCGGAGCTCCTGGGTGACTCCTCGGCAACCGCGAGGGGCTCCGCGTGTCCTCGCGACCTCGTAGCCGCGTCACCTTGTATCCGCGTATCCTCGTCACCACGTATCCTCGTGACCCGGCAACCCCGTAACGCCGTAACCCGGTAACCCGGTAACCGACGGTAACCGATGCAGCTCTTGCCGAGCTCGCGAAATCGCGAGCATCCCCTTGATGTCAGGGCGCCGGTTCGGTACCCATCAAAGACGGTCCATGTCCACGCCGCCGCCCATGGTCGGGCCAGGTCGAACGATGTCGCCTGCAGATGACAGCCTGGGCCCTGCGCCGTCGAGCTCGGATTGGAAGGGCCACCTGGAGATCCGGCTCGGCGATCTCCCGGGGACGCGACGGCCGCTGACGGAGTCCCACATCGTCATCGGCAGGGCGCCGGGCGTGCAGCTCACGCTCGACCACTACACGGTCTCACGGCGCCACGCGGAGCTCTTCTGCGATCCGTTCGGCCGGTGGTGGATCCGCGACCTCGGCAGCACCAACGGAACGCTCGTCAACGACGAGCGGATCAACGAGAAGGTGCTGAAGCCGGGCGATCGCATCGGGATCGGCGACTACATCCTCGAGTTCCAGCTCACGGCGCGGGCCCCTCGTGTGCCGATCGACCCGGGCGGCCTCCATTTCGAGGAGGACAAACCGACCGCGATCCGCAAGCTCGGCGAGCTCGACCCTCCGCGGATCGCGGCGAAGCACCTGTTCACCCTGATGGACCTGTCGCGGCGGCTCCTCAGCATCGAGGACGCGACGGATCGGTTCGACGCGCTCTGCCAGCTGATGGTCCGCGAGGACTTCCACGGCAGCATGGCGCTCGCGCTGCGGCTCCGGCAGAACGGCGCGCTGACGATCCTGTCCGGGCCGCACCGCCCGTTCCAGTCGCTCCGGCGCGAGGACTCCGTCGCCCCGCCGTACATCTCGCGCCGCGTGCTCGCGGCGGTGCAGGACACGCGCGAGCCGGTGCTGGCCGGAAACCTGGTCAGCGACAGCGCCACGGTCGAGCTCACGATGTCGCGCGACGTCATGGCCCTCTGGGTCGTGGCCTGTCCGCTGCGCGTCGAGGAGCAGATGATGAACCTGCTCTACGTGACCCTGCCGCCCGACTTCGGCAGCGTCGAGTGGCTCGGGCTCATCGCGCTCGCGGCGGAGGTCTATCAGCAGGCCGAGTCGGCCTGGGAGGCGCGGCGCCACGCGCAGGCGCACGCGGCGATCGAGCGCGAGCTCGAGATGGCGCACCAGATCCAGCGGACCTTCGTCCCGAAGCGGCTGGAGTTCAAGGCGCTGGACGTGGCGCTCGGCTTCGAGCCGTGCCGGTGGGTCGGGGGCGACTACGTGGACATCGTCCCGATGCCGGACGGCCGCATCATGCTCGCCGTGGCGGACGTCTGCGGCAAGGGGCTCCAGGCCGCGCTCATCGGCTCGAGCGTCCACACGATGGTGCGCGCGACGGTCGACGCCGGCCGCGGGATCACGGGCATGATGGACCGGCTGAACGCCTACCTCTGCGAGTACCTGCCGGAGCACTCGTTCGTCACGATGGTGGCCGTCGCCCTCGACCCCGCGACGGGCCGCATGGAGTGCGTCAACGCAGGGCACCCGCCGGCGCTGGCGGCGACCGCGGAGGGCGGACTGCGGCACCTCCAGGCGGCCGTCAACCCGGCGCTCGGGGTCGGCCTGGTGCCGATGGAGGCGCACCAGAGCGTGCTCGCGCCGGGCGAGGTGCTCGCGATGTACACCGACGGGCTCACCGAGCTGCGCAACTCGTCGAAGCAGATGCTCGGCCTGCACGCGCTCGGCACGGGCTTCGCCAAGCTCTGCGCCACCAGCGCTGGCCGCCCGGTCGCGTCGATCGCCGACAAGCTCACGCACATGCTCGAGGAGTTCCGCGGCGACCAGCTGCCCGAGGACGACAGGGCCTTCCTCCTCGCGCGGCGCACCTGAGCGCGCCGCGGGCGGTGGCCTCCGGGCGGCGCACCTGAGCGCGCCGCGGGCGGTGGCCTCCGGGCGGCGCACCTGAGCGCGCCACGGGCGGGTGGCCTCCGGGCGGCGCACCTGAGCGCGCCAAGGGCGGCGTTCCGGCCGCCGCTGGGGAGCGCGCCCCTCCGCGTTCAGCGAGCGGCGTCGCCCGCGCCGGCGGACGCCGGCGCCTCGCCCTCCACCGGGTCGCTCGGCGTCTGCTGGCGCGGCGTGCCGGAAGGGCCTGCCGAGCCGAAGGGCTGGGTCATCAGGATGCGCGAGCCGGGCACCGTCCGCCGCGGGAACGCGCCCGACACGGACAGGAGGAGCGTGTTACGGACCGTCGTCGCCGCCTCGGCGCGCTGGTTCATGTGCTGGTACCGGAGCGCGAGCGCGAAGTCCGGGACGACAATGACGGGGCTCCAGAGCAGCGCGACGTCGGTGAGCAACGCGAGCGTCGTCGGGCCCGTGTCGAGCTCACCCCCCGTGATCGTCAGAGGTTGAGCGAGCTGTCCGCCGAGCGAGCCCTCGACCGCCAGGTGCCAGGCGGGGCGGACGGGCACGGCGGCGCGGAGCGTCAGCATATGGGAGAGCTGGGTCTGCTGCAGGAAGACGTTCGGCGTGGCCGAATAGGTGTACGCGAGCTCGGCCGCCTCGCCCCGCTCGTGCGTGTAGCGCAGCGCCGCGAGCCCGGCGGGACGCGCGAGCGACCCAGCGCCGTCCTTCAGGTCCGTCGCGACCACCCCGCCGACGTCGAGCTGGCTCGAGAAGCGGCGTCCGAGGTCGTGCTGCCAGCTCGCCACGAGCGTGCTGAGGAGCTGGTCGCGCGACGTATACAAGTCATCGACGTTGTCGAAATGGGTGTAGCCGACCGAGAGCGCGAGGGCCGCGACGTCGTGGCGGAAGACGCGCTGCGCCGTCAGCGTGTTCGTCGCGCTGTACGTGCGTGGCGGTCGATCCTCGAGCGGGTTGTAGACGGCGAACGTCGCCGCCTGCCCGAGCGACCACACCGGCGAGGCCTGGAGCGAGAACCCCTCGTTGAACGAGCCCTGCACGAAGTTCGTCGTCCCGCCCTCGTTCGCCGGGAGCGTCGTGGTCCCCGGCGTCTGCTCGAGCTGAAACGTGTTGAGCTGGCCTTGCGACCCGCTCGCCCCGAGCGTCAGCGAGGTCCTCGGCGAGGTGACGAAGCGGCCGGACCACATGGCCATGTTCGAGTACGAGCTCGCGTCCGCTTCCCGGAAGAAGAAGCTCGTCGAGAACGTGTAGGACAGCGTCTGCGCGGTCCGCGGCGTCGTGTACGTGAAGATCAGGCCCGGGCTCGCGGTCCCCAGGCCATCGGCCTTGGGGCTCCCATCCGGGGGCTCGGCCGCGGAGCGCACGTTGTCGGTGACGCCGATCGACCCGTTGAAGACGCCCTGGAGGGTTGCGTCCTGCGCCCGGGCGTCGTGGTGGGTGAGGATCGCGCAGCCGAAGGCCGCGACCGCAATACCTCGTCCGGAGCGCATGAGGGCTGCAAGGTAACAATGGAGCCGGCGCTCGGCTATGCCTCCCCGACCTTTCGGCGCAAGGAGGCGAACGCCGCGCGCCGGCCGTTCAGGCGTCGAGAAGGACGACACCGAGGATGGGCGCCGGCCGGAGCTGCTCGATGGCCTGGCGGATCGCCTTGCGGGTCGACTTCTTGACCAGCGAGGTCAGGATCACGCCGTCCACCGAGTCGCCGATGACGTTCAGGTCCATGCTGCCGAGCACCGGCGGCGTGTCGATGATGATGTACGAGTAGCCCGCGCGCTTGAGGCTCTCGATCGCGGTCGAGAACGCCACCCCGTCGAAGATCGGCGGCCGCTCCGTGCGCGGATCGACGGCCAGGATGTGGACGGGCGTCTGGAGGGCGAGCCTCGCGTCGGGCGACCTGCCGCCCATCGGCGCGGCGTTCCTGTCCGACGACGACTCGCCGCCGTCGTCGCCGGGCGTCACGGCGGGCGCCGCCTGATCGACGACGACCCAGGGCGCGAACCGGTCGTTGACGTGGCGCTGGAGCTGCTCCGTGAAGCAGCTCGGGGGCTCGAACCGCAGCGCCTTCGCGATGCCGGGCTTGCGGATGTTCGCCTCGACGAGGAGGATCTTCCCGCGGACTGTCTCGCGGAGCGCGAGCGCGAGGTTGATGGCGCACGACGTCTTGCCCTCGCCGGGCCCTGCGCTCGTCACGGCGATGGTGATCCCCGAGCCCGTCGGCAGCTTGCGCCGGAGCGTCCGGTACGCGTCGGCCTGGGGCGAGTAGGGCGCGCGGAGCATCACGATGTTCGGATCCACGGCGTCCGGCATCGGCACGGGGCGCACGGTGATCTCGCCCGGGCCGCGCAGCGACTCCTCCGGGAGCAACCCGGCGTTCTCCGGTGTGGTGGGCAGGGAGCGCAGCTGCTCGATGTGCAGCGACGGCGGCTCCTCGAACGTCGGATCCAGCGACTGCAGCTTCGCGTCCACGGCCTGGTGCGCCGGGGTCGACACCACGCGGTTGAAGATCAGGGAGGGCGGCGAGTTGAACGTGCTGGTGAGCGAGCGCTCGATCGGCCGCTCGGGCGGCGGCTGCTGCGGCGGCTGCTGCTGCTGATGCGGCTGCGGCACCTCGCGCACCGTCACCTCGCGCGTCGCGGGCGGCACCACGCGATCGAAGACGAGCGACGGAGGCGAGGGGAACGCGCCGCTGAACGATCGCTCGAGGGACGGCGCTCCCCCGGGGGGCGCCCCCGCGTCCCGGACCCCCACGTCGCGCGCCGGCGAGGCGATGACCCGCTCGATCGGCACCGGCAGCGCTGGCGAGCTGCCCGGCCTCCCGCCGCTCGATACGAGCCCAGGGCTGCTCAGCGTCGCGCTCAGATCGGCGACACGCGCGATCGCGGGGGATGAGCCTTGCCGCTCGGGGCCGGGCGGCAGCGCCGGCGCGGGCATGCCGAGCACCGTCGCGGTACCCGGGTGCGCGCGGTGCTCTCCGTGGTTCGCCGCGGGACCCCCGAGGAAGAGCGCCGTCGCTGGCGACGGCCCCCTGAGCGGCTGCTGCGCGCCGGGGTGAGCGCCCGGCGCCTGCGCGGCGCCGAGGCGCAGCCCCATCGCCTGCGGGTGCTGCGGCGGCGGAGGGGGCAGATCTTGCCGGATGGTCGGCGAGTCGAACGCGGCGCTCGGGTCGTCCTGGCTGGAGCTCGGGCGCTCCGCCGAGACCACGTCCTCCGCGTCGTTCGCGAGGCGCAGGACGCGGGCGATCATCTCCTCGCGCACGTCCGGATCCGGCGCGATCGAGCGCCAGTTGCCGACCACGTTGCGGAGCCGGCGCGCCTCGATGACGAGGGCGCGGACCCGCGCGGTCTGCTCCGCGCGACTCAGGAAGTCGCAGACCTGATCGAGCGCCCGCTCGAGGGAAGCGACCGGCGGGGGCTTTCCCGGCTCAGCTCCGCCTGCCTCAGCCACGGCGCCCTCGGGGCGCGCGCGCGGCGGGCGGAACGACGACGAGCACCGGAGCGAGCGCCATTCGATCGATATCTTCCATGTCGTAAACCCGATCGTCGAACACGATGCCACGCGCCGCGGCGGCCGCGATGCCGGCCGCAACGGACAAGAACAGCCCGCCGATGGCGATGATCAACCGCGACGGGCTCGACGGCGCGCTCGGCCGGTACGCCGGGTCGAGCACCTCGATCTGCGCCGAGTAGCCGCCCTGCTCCGAGCTCGCGGCGATCTCCGCGCGGAACGACTTGCCCTCGAGGTCGGAGAGGCGCTGCTGCGCGCGCGCCTTCTCGCGGCTGAGCCGCGACCAGTCGGTCTCGGTGTTGATGATCTGCTTCGCCGCCTCGCTCGCGTCGGCCGCGTTGCCCTTCTTTGCGCCCCTGCGCACCGCGATCTCCCGCTCGAGAGCGGCGAGCTGGGACTTGATCTTCGCCTTCTCGGCCTCGTCGGTCGCGGGGACCTCCACCACCGGCTCCGGCGGCAGGACGAGCGCCTGCTCGGCGCGCCGCAGCGCCGCCTCGGCGTTGGTCACGCGGGCCGCCGCCGCCCGGACGTCGGGGTGCTGCTCGGTGAAGCGGGACTGCTTGTCGGCCAGATCCCGCCGCGCGGTGGCGAGCTCTTGCTCGGCCTGATCCCGCTGCCGGGTGAGCGCGGGGGAGGGCACCCCGGCGGCGCTCGCCGCCGGCTGCTCCGGCTTGCCGGTGAGCCGGCTGCGCAGGCGGGGCACCTGCCGCTCGAGCGCCTCGAGGGTCGGGTCGGTCCCGGTGGCGCGCCGCTCCCGCTCGCGGATGGCGGCGCCGCCCTGCGAGCCGCCGGGTGTGGATTGCTCGGTAGCGAACTCGGGGTGCTCGGCCAGGAACGCCGCGAGCTCGGCCTCGGCCTTCTCGACGTCCTGCTCGGCGCGCTTCAGCTCGGCGTCGAGGAACTCGTTCGTCAGCTTCGCCTGCGACCTGCGCATGCGGGTCGTCTCCTCGACGAGGATGTCCGCGAGCCGCTGCGTCACCTCCTGCGCCTGCTCGCGCGTCTCTCCTTCGGCCGAGATCGCGAAGGTGTCCTGCGAGCGGGCCTTGAAGGTGATCTTGGCGCGGAGCCGATCGACCGCGTCGACCATGCCCCGCTTCTCGAGGACGTCGGGGAAGAGGTTGAACTCCGTCACGACCTTCTCGAGGTTGGAGCGCGCGAGCAGCGTCTCCTTGAGCCGCGCGGAGAGGGTGCGGAGCGGGTCGGGCCCGTCGGGCCCGAGGTACGTCGCCTTGACGCCCTCGCGGTAGAAGATCACGGTCTCGGAGCGGTACGCGGGCTTCCTCGACTGCACGACGAGCACCGTGAACCCGAGCCCCGCGATCGCCACCAGCACCGCCACGTACCAGTGCGCCAGCGTCCGGTTGATCATCGCGCTGACGCTGGGCGGCTGCGGACCTGCAGGCCGCGCCGCTGCGTCGGCGGGGATCGCCCCGAGCGCCTCCTGGGGCGGGGTAGGCCCGGAGAGCTGCTGGTTCATCTTCTTGTCCATGGTCCCCGCTCCTCGAAGGTTGCCTTGCTCCGCCCGGTCCGGAGAACGCGCACCCCGGTCAGGCAGGCTGGTTGGCTATGGTAGACGTGCGACGCCCGAGCGCCAGCTTGTTGCACCCAGCTCCGGCTGTGCCCGCTGCGCGCAACCCCACGCCTAACACGCCTCCAGTACGCGCAGCACGCGCAACCAGCACCACGGCGACAAGGGGCACCGCCCGGGCGACGCCAGCCGCGCTGCACCGTCCGCGCGACACCTGCCGCGCGGCGCTGCCACCGCAACCGTTGTCGACGGGTGGGCCGGGGGGCCGGGGTGGCGGCGCGCGCGCCGCCACCGAGCGTCACGTGGGGAACACCCGATCGAGGCGCAGCAGGCGGAAGATCGCGCGCGGCTGATCCCTCAGCCCGACGATGCGCACCTGGCCGCCGTTGGCCCGTACCCGCTTGAACAGCGAGACGATGACGCCGACGCCCGAGCTGTCGATCAGCCGGAGGGACGAGAGCTCGAGCGTGATGTTCTGCCGGTTCTCGGCCACCAGCTCGTCCACCAATGTCCTGAACTCCGGTGCGGTCACTGCGTCGAGGGTCCCCTCGAACTGCACGACCGTCTCACTGCCGTTATCGGTCCGCGTATAACTCATTGGATTTTGATTCCCCCTGCGGCGCGGGTCGCGCCCGAACGGGAGACGCTCCGCATTCGAAAACTGCTCGTCCGATGCCCTGTCGCCCCGGCGAAATCGGCGTCGGAATGCTCTTGTTCGCTGCTGCCTTCACCCCCGTCGCCGGCAATACACGAGCTGCCCTCCCTCCGTTTCACAAGACGGAGGACATTCGGACTGCCGGGACAGTAGTCGACCTCATCCATGAACGACTTGATGATGAAGAGCCCCATCCCGGACTCGGGGAGGTCGTCGATGGGAGGGTTGTCGATGGCCGCGGGATCGAAGCTGCAGCCCGTGTCCATCAAACGGATGATAATGCCGTCCGCGTCGGACTCGATCTCGATGTCGACGTCGCCCGGCGGGCCAGCGCGGTATCCGTGAATCGCGATGTTGTTGAACGCCTCGCCGAACGCCGAGACGGTCTGGTCCTCGAAATCCTCCTGGGTGAGGCCGGGCGACCCGCCCTCGACCCTCCCCGGCGCGGCCATCTTGCATGCGGCCGCCACCACGCGGAGGGCGAGGTGGCGATAGGTCAACGAACCTGGTACGCGGAGTCGGATCACGCCCAAACCTCCATCCGAGCTTGTACCCTACCACGTTCTCGACTATGGGAGCCACAAGGTAAACAGTGACACCTGGCGTTCGTGTAGCGAAACGTGCGATCGACATCGCGGGCTCGCTCGTGGGTCTCACGCTGACCCTCCCGCTCTACCCTCTCATCGGCGCGGCTATCTACCTCGAGTCGCCCGGGCCGATCTTCTACATGCAGCGCCGTGCCGGGATGCTCATCGGCACGGAAGTGCGGGACGGCGTGGCCTACCCGCGGTTCGTCGAATTCCACATGCGCAAATTTCGTTCCATGCGCGTGGATGCCGAGAAGTTGACGGGGGCCGTGCTCGCCCAGCAGGACGACCCGCGCATCACCCGGGTCGGCCGCTTCCTGCGCAAGACGCGCCTCGATGAGATCCCGCAGTTCTGGAGCGTGCTCATGGGCGACATGAGCATCGTGGGGCCGCGCCCCGAGCGCCCCGAGCTGCTCGTCAACCTCGCGCTCGCCATTCCCTTCTTCGAGGAGCGGATGCGCGACATCAAGCCGGGCATCACGGGGCTCGCGCAGGTGTCGCTCGGGTATACCGGACGCGCCCCGGCGGAGAGCGAGGTCGCCGCGTTCGAGGCGACGCTGACGAACCCGTTCGGCCTCGAGGAGGCGGAGGGGGCCGAGGCCGACGACATGCGGATGAAGCTGCTCTTCGATCTCGCGTACGCCGCGTCGCTCGAGAAGCTCTCGACGTTCCTGCAGATGGAGCTCTCGATCATCGTGAAGACGCCGCTCGTGATGGTCCTCGGCCTCGGGCGCTGAGCGGGCGCCGCGCCTCCGGACCCCGGCGCCATGGCGCTCTCTCCGCTGAACCGGGGGCGCTTCCCGCGGCTCTGCTAGGACACCGATCACGTTGATCGAGCGAGAACTGAGCCGCCAAGACGCCAAGGACGCCAAGAACAAAACACAATCTTGGCGTCCTCGGCGCGTTTGGCGGTTCAAATTCCTGCTCTTTTCCGGGGTTTCAACCCGTTTGTCGCTCTAGGCCCTCTTGCTGAGCACGACGATCACGAGCACCAGGGCGAGATCGGCCAGGATGAGCCGGTAGACGTCGCGCTTCTCGAGCCGGATCGAGAAGTTCGGATCGACGCTCCTGATGGCGGAATACAGCGCCCCCGCCAGGCCGAAGTAGATCCAGAGCACGTAGTGGTAGGTGAACGAGAGGAAGAAGATCCCGACCATCATCCCGCAGAACCCGGCCATGATCGCCATGGACCAGGCGCGGATCGCCGCGAACTGGGCGCCGTGCTCGTACCGCTTGAGCGCGACCAGCGAGATCTTGAGGGTGAGGTAGATCATCGCCGTCCACGCGAACATCCCGAGCGGACCGAGCTCCGAGAGCGCGAGGAGGTACGCGTTGTGCGCGGTGAGCCAGTGGTGCTCCGTGAACTGGCGGAAGCCCGCGCCCATCAGCGGGAACATCCGGTAGATATTCAGGCCCTCGCCCAGGATCTCCGTGCGCTCGTTCGCTGACTCATCCGCCTCGCCGCCGCCGCGGCCGCCGAGCATCATGAGCGGCGCCGCGCAGATCGCGCCGAAGATCGCGCCGCGGATGCCGTACTTCTTGACGAAGTAGACGCCCAGCACCGTCGCGAAGACGAGCTGGCCGCCCCGGGACTGCGTGAGGATGATCGCGGTCGCGATGAGGAGGAGCGAGCCGAAGACCATGAGCGCGCGCGTGAAGGAGCGCTTCTGCTCGAACATCGCGAAGCTGAACGGCAGCACGATGCCCGCCGTGAGCGCGAGCTCGTTCGGATCCTGGAGCACGCCGCGCCAGCGCACGCGGCCGTTGATCGTCGACGTCTTGAAGAGGCCGACGCGCTCGCACAGGTACTCGACCTCGGGATCGGCGCCCGGCCCCTCGCGGCAGTCCACGCGGAGCTCGCAGGACCGGCCGTCGGGGATGCCCGCCTCGCCGCGCGAGCCTCCGATGGTCTGCGTCATCGCCAGGCACTGAAACGAGGAGAACCCCTGGTGGATCGCGACGCCCGCCACGAAGAGGCCCATGATGAGCACCGTGGCGGCGAGCTTCTGGAACCCTTTGAAGCCGTCGGGGCTGTGCCCGATCAGGAAGAAGAGGACGAACGTCACGCTGATCGAGACGAACCCCTCGGTGAACTCGGCGGGGTTCCGGAAGCCCAGCGTGAGCACGCACCAGGAGTAGACGACGATGGCCCACCGGAGCTGCGGGGTCGCCTTCAGCCTGACCTTGCCCATGGCGAGATCGAGGCCCATGCCCATGAAGGCGAGGCCGAGCCAGAGGTACAGGAACGGCAGGCTCTCGAAGCGCTCGTCCCACTCCTGAGGCCTGCCGTAGATGAAGACGATGAGAAGGATGACCCCGGGGAGCGCGAGCATGTCGAGGGTCCTCGGCGGAGACGCCGTTCGGGTGGTGGGGGACGTTCCGGAGGATCGCGGCTCGCGTCAAGCGACTTGCGCTCGCTCCCTCCGGCGTGGTTTCCGGGCCCTCGACGCTACGTGCTGAGGCCCACGCGGCGCACGGCCTGGTTCAGGAACGGGACGAACTCATCCGCGGCCCTCGCGTTGCCCGCGCTCGAGGGGTGGTTGTCGGTGTTCCCCTCCGAGCCGTGCAGGGAGAAGTTGGACTCGCCCTTGTTCGTGAGCACGTCGTAGTAGTCGAAGACGACGACGTTCTTCTCCGGATAGCCGCTGAGCCAGCCGTCGGGCGACTTGACCCAGTTGTTGAACGAGCGGGCGAGATCCGCCTGGCGCTGCGCGATCTCGGCGTCGGAGGGCTTCCCGAGGAGCCGCTTCGCGGTCCACTTCCAGGCGGGCTCCTTCGAGCGTTTGAGGACGTTGGCGGGGGCGGTGACGTAAACGAACAGCGTGTCCTTCCGCTTCGCGAGGTCGGGCAGGATGGACGTCAGCGTGGCCTTCGCGTTCCAGACGGTGAGCTCCGGGCCGGCCGGGTTGCCGGGGGCGGAGCCCTCGCCGACGAAGCGGTTGTTGGGATAACAGGACTTGAAGACGACGATCCGGTTCACCACGCCGTCCGGGTGCATCTGGTCGTTCAGCGCGACCCGGAGCACCTTGTCCATCTTGTCGCGGAACTTGGGCGCCCAGTCGAAGAGGTCGGTCTTCTCGCCGATCTCGCTGCCGTAGGAGGCCTCGTGGACGCGGTAGCCCTGCTCCGTGAGCTTCTTCTTGAGCCCGCCTCCGTTCGGGTGCGCCTCGTAGACGCACGACGCCTTCTCCTTCTCGGCGCCCGTCTCCGTGAGGAGCTGGCCGCCGCACGAGTGATGGATGAACAGGAGATCCAGCGGGGTATCGGGCCGGGCGCTCGCGAAGCCGGACAGATCGAGCGAGCCGGCCTTCGCGATGGGGCCGGTCGCGGCCGGCGCCGTGCCCTCGATGGGGATGAACATGGCGCCCAGCGCGACGAGAAATGCGCCGGCAGAGACGAGTCGCTTCTTGCTCATGGCATCTCCGTACAGGACGTGGGCAAGGAGAATGGATTATTGCAGCGCGCCACGCCGAGGACAAGCGTGGCGCGGAGGGCATCATCGTCGCATTTGCCGTTTGCGACACGGCGCTCAGAAGGTGAGGACGCCGCCCTCGTCGGCCTTGGCGGCCGAGCCGGCGCGGATCGTGATCTCGTCGCCGCCGCCCGCGGGCTTCCTGATCACGTCGTAGGACGCGCCGGGGGAGAGCCCCGTGACGACGTGCTTCGTCACGCCGGGGAGCGAGGTGAACTGCACCTCGGACACAGCGCCCAGCTCGACCGGGAACAGGACCAGCGTGCCCTTCACCGCCGCGCCAGCGAACGGCGTCCCGCGCTTCGTGCGCACGAGCGTCACCGGATCCGCCGTCGCGTTGCCGGCCGCGCCCTGGAGCACGTGCAGGAAGCGCGTGTCCTTCGGCATCGGGGCCGGCGGCTCGACCCGCAGGGTCGCGAGCATCGGCTCGTTCTCGGCCGGCTTGGTGTCCCAGGTGCCCGTCGGCTTGTACGGCTCGGCCACCATGACGGCGCTCTCCGGCAGGAGCGTGGTCACGAAGAGCTTCTGCCCCTTCGCCGTCGTGGCCGTCGCGAGCTTCCCCGCGACCTGCGCCGCGCTCGGCGTCTGCACGAAGAAGCGCTTGAAGCGCCCGTCCTTGCCCGTGGCGGCGCGGTCGTAGAGGACGAGGTGGTCCGGCTTGAGCCACACGAGCGCGCGGCTGACGTGCGTGACGTCGCGGATGTTCTCGTACTCGGAGTTGTAGAGCGGGGTCGCGTCGCCGAGGACGTAGACGTAGTCCTGCGCGAAGCTCTTCGCGAGCACCCTGGGATCGCCCGTGTGCACGAGCGGCCACTGGGACCCGCGCCGCCAGAGCTCGCCGCGGTTCGGGTCGTCGTGGCGGCGGTTCCTGTCGTTCTCGACCGCGAGGGTGTTGTGCTGCTCGGAGCTCCCCATGAAGGCGCCGTACCCGACGCGCTCCTTCGTGAGCCACTCGCCGCCGCGGTAGAAGCCGAAGCTGAGGCCGTCGCCGTGCTGGTGGTCGATCTGCTCCCAGCCGAGCTGGAACTGGAGCCACGTGGCCTCGGGCCCCCAGCTCGTCCTCGCGAAGACCTGGCCGAGGCCGGGGCCGTAGTGCGTGAGCGGGGTGGAGGGGCGCGGGTCGGTCGGGGTGACCGCCGGGTCGAGCAGGAGGAAGTACATGATCGAGTGGCGCTTGTGGACCTGGCCGAGCTGCGAGCGGGCGCGCCGCGCGAGGGCTGCGGCGCCGCCCGGGCCGGCGTGGATGGCCATCCAGCGGAGCGCGTTCAGGCGCTCGGCGTTGCCGCTGTTCTCGGCGTGGAGGCCGAGCGCCGCGAACGGGTCGATGTGATCCGTGTACTCGTAGCGCTCCCCGTCGCCCGTCCACGCGGCCTCGTGGGTCGGCCCGAGCCGGCCCGCCGGCGTGGCGGGGCTCAGGCTGTGGAGGTGGGCCGGGATGAACTCGTGCCAGAACGGGTTGCCGTCGAGGTGCACCTGCGGGCCCCACTTCGCCGGATCGGCCTCGCCGGCCGTCTGGATGGCGAGCAGCGTCTCGCTCACGTAGGCCAGCGTCGCGGGGCCGTACTGGAAGCCCTCCGGCGGCGCGCCGCCGCGCGCGTCGTTCCGCAGGACGCTGTCGGTCATGTAGAGCCACGCCCCGGCGACGTTGGCGAAGTAGTCCCTGAGCCGCGGGTAGGTGCCGCTCGGCTTCGGATCCGGCGGATCGTCGGCCTCGTCGAACGCGAGCGACAGGAGCGTCAGGTTGCGCATGTGCGACGTGAAGTAGTTGTTCACGGCGTACCTGCGCTTCTTCGGCTCCTTCAGCATCGCCGGGTCGTTCAGCTTGCCCACGGGCTCGGGGTGATCGTGGCTCGTCGTCGACGACTTCAGCTGCTCCTCCGCCCAGCGGAGGAAGACGGGCCGTATCGCCGCCTTGTCCTGGGCCGAGAGGTACCCGTAGATCCAGTCGACCGTGAGGCCGAACGACTCGCCGGCCCAGCGGGCGCGGTCGCCGGTCGAGAACCTGCGGACGAAGGGATCCTGCGGATCCCCCTTGTTCACGCGATCGACGATATAGAGAAGGATCTTGCGCGCTCGGGCGGCGTGGTCGTTGCGGGCCGCCTCGTCGCTCGAGACGAGCGACATGAAGGCGAACAGCTCCGCGTGCGCCTCGCAGTAGATGCGGGCGTGGGTGCAGTCGCCCTCCGAGGGGATGTTGCCCTTGTCCATCGCCGCCGCGGCCTCGGCCGTCACGGCGGCGAGCTCCTTGAACAGGGGGTTCGCCTGCGTGGCGCGCGCCCGGAGCTTCGGCAGATCGGCCGCGCGCACCCAGAGCCGGGGGTGCCCCTTGGCCGGCGTGGCCGGCGGCGCGGCCGGCGCGTCGAAGCGCGGCGCCGCGACCGCGAGCGCGGCGGTGGCGGACTGGGTGCCCTCGCCGCTGTGGACCGCCGGGGGCCCCGGGGTCTGCCGCCGGTCGCAGCCGGCGAGGAGACCCGCGAGGCCGAGCGCGAGGCCGAGCGACGCGAGCGACCGCGAGCCCGTCATGTCGCGCGTTCCTTGAGGTACGTGAACGTCCGCTGGAGGCCCTCCTCCGTGGAGACCAGCTGCTTCCACCCGAGCGCCTTCAGCTTCGTGTTGTCGAACCGGTTCCCCTTCCACGAGGTCGCGCTCTTGTAGGGCGTGAAGATGGCCGGCAGCTGCCCCTTCGAGTAGGCGTGGTAGCGCTCGACGAGCTTCGATATCCCGGCGAGGGCGAAGTAGGGCACCGTGAGCGAGCGGATAGGCTTCACCTCGCGCTTGTAGCGGGCGAGGTAGACGTCGGCCGTGGGCAGGTCGTCGTCGTGGACGTTGTAGACCTGCCCCCGCGCGACGTCGCTCCGGCCGGCGACGGCGATCGCCTCCGCGCAGTTGTCGACGTACGACAGCGGGAGGACGTTGCGGCCGCCGAGGTGCAGGAACACGCCGAAGAGGCTCATCCCCACGCGGCTGGAGAAGGCGTTGCCGCCGGGGCCGTAGATGACGCCGGGGCGGAGCACCGTCAGCGGGAAGCCGTAGCGCGCCTGGTACTCCCAGAAGAGCTTCTCCTGCCGGAGCTTCGCCTGCGAGTAGAGATCGCGCTGCGCCGGCCGCGTCTCCAGGGGCGTGTTCTCGTCGACGATGTACCCCCGCGGGAGATCGGCGACGCCGTAGACGCCGAAGGAGCTGACCAGGACGACGCGCGGCGATCGGCCGGTGTGGACGAGCGCCTCGAGCAGGTTCTTCGAGGCGACGACGGTGCTCAGGAACATGTCCGCGGGCGCGCCGCCCATGGCCGCGGCCACGTGGTAGACGACGTCCACGCCCTCGACCGCGCGCTCGGCGGCCTCCTTCGTGGCGAGGGAGCCCACCGCGACCTCGAGGGGGACGCCCCGCCGCTTCTCGATCTCGTCGAGCCGCGAGCGGTTGCTCGCGGGGCGGACGAGGCAGCGGAGGTCGGTCTCGCCGTGGGCGAGCAGCCGGTCGACGAGGGCCGATCCGAGGAAGCCGTTCGAGCCGGTGACAAGGACTTTCATGTGCGCGCCTTCTCCTGCGGGACCTGCCGGAAGATCTCATCCATCATCGACGCGACCCGGATCATGTCCCGGTACGAGATGGGCAGCTCCGCGCCCCGCGTGATGCTGTCGTAGAAGAGGCCGATCAGGCGGTTCAGCCCCGAGAAGAAGTGGAAGTCGCTGCGGGCGAACCGCACCACGTTCTTGCCCCCCTCGCGGAGGTACGAGAGGGCCTGATCGAAGGCCGGGACGACGCGCCCGATGGCGCTCGGGAGCTTCGGCGACGCGTCGAGGGTGACCGTGCGGCTCGTGAAGTCGACGTGGAGCGTGTTCTTCGTGCCGTAGACGCGGAGAAAGTGCCCGGGCGGCCGCGCGTGCGACGAGAAGGTCCCGTAGGCGCTGACGCGCGCGCCCTGCACCGTGACGCGGAGCTCGTCGAGCATGTCGTCGCGCGAGTCGCCGAACCGCTTCTCCCGGAGCGCGTAGGCGGTCGCGGTGACCTTCGGCTGCTCGTCGTCCACGAACTCGACGATCTTGTTCAGCAGGTGATCGACGTTGTTGTGGAACAGCTTGCCCGGGAGGCGATGGACCCAGTGCGAGCCGTCGCCGAGGAGCGCCGTGCCGAAGGGGCCGGCGAGGTTGTAGCCGAAGCAGCTCTCCACGTGGACGGGATCACCGATCACGCCGTCGCCGACGAGCCTGCGCATCTCGATGGCCGGGGGATCGAACTGGTACTCCCAGCCGACGGTCATCTTCTTCCCGGCGGCGGTGCAGAGCTCGATGAGGCGCCGCACGTCCGCGAGGTTCAGCGCAGTCGGCTTCTCCACGTAGACGTGGGCGCCGGCCTCGATGGCGCGCCGGGCGAGGAACAGGTGCGACTGCGGAGGGGTGGTGATGTGGACGACGTCGGGCTTCTCGACGTCGAGCAACCGGTCGAACGAGTCGTAGTGGCTCGGGATGCCGTAGCGCACCGCGATCTGCTCGGCCATCAGGAGCTCCAGGTCGCATACGGCGACGACCCGAGCCCGCTCCGGCATCTTCTGGATCTCTTCTATGTGGCCGTCGGCGATCTTGCCGCAGCCGACGATCGCGATTTTGAGGGTCATGCGGCGGCGGAGCGTACCGCAACGTGGCAGCCGAGAGCTAGGCTCTCGGCCGGCCCGCGGTCAGCGCGGACGCGTCCAAGCTCCTCCACGCGCGTCCATGCGCGTGGAGGAGCTTGATGACGGTCGCGGCGGCCTCGGGTAGGCTGCGCGGCGCAGCATAAAGAAGGGTGGTGATTCGTGCGCGTGCTCCATGTTCTTCATACGTCGCTGCCTGTCATTGCGGGATACACGATCCGCAGCGACTACATCATCAAGCACCAGGCCGAGCACGGGATGCGGCCGGCGGTGGTGACGTCGGCGCAGCAGGGGTCCGGGGATGCGCTGAAGGACGAGATCGGCGGCATCTCGTACTGGCGGACGCGCGAGCCTACCGGCAAGAAGCTGCCGCTGGTCAGGGAGCTCCAGCTCGTGCGGGCGCTGGAGGCGCGCGTCGAGGACGCGATCCGGGAGTTTCAGCCCGATCTCGTGCACGCGCACTCGCCGATGCTCGTCGGGCTGCCGGCGCTCGCGGCGGCGCGCCGCTTCGGGCTGCCGCTCGTCTACGAGGTGCGCGACCTCTGGGAGAACGCCTCCGTCGACCGGGGCAAATTCAAAGAGGACTCGGCGCCTTACAAGATCGCGGCCGGCCTCGAGACGATCGTCTACAAGTACGCTGACGCGACGGTGACGATCTGCGAGGCCCTGAAGAGCGCTGTCGCGCCGCGGGTGCGCAGCACGGACGCGCTCCACGTCGTGGGCAACGGCGTCGACTCGGACAAGTTCGCGCCGCGGGAGGCCCCGCCCGGCGCCTGGGAGCGCTTCGGGCTCGCCGGGAAGAAGCTCATCGGCTACGTCGGCACCTTCCAGCCGTACGAGGGGCTCCAGACGCTCATCGCGGCGATCGGCGACATCGCGCGGGAGATCCCGGACGCGCACGTCGTGATCACCGGGGCCGGCGGCCAGGAGATGGAGCTCAAGGCGTTCGCCCGCGAGCGAGGGGTGGAGTCCAAGGTGACCTTCACCGGGCGGGTGCCGCACGACGAGGTGTTCAACATCTACGCGATGGCGAGCCTGCTCGTGTATCCCCGCATCCGGACCCGGACGACCGAGCTGACGACGCCGCTGAAGCCGCTCGAGGCGATGGCCATGGCCCGGCCCGTGATGGTGAGCGACGTCGCGGCCATGGGGGAGCTCGTCCGTTATGGCGAGACCGGGTTCGTCTTCAAGGCGGGCGACAGCGCCGACCTCACGAGGCGGTGTGTGGAGGCGCTCAAGGACCCGGCGCGCCTCGAGCAGGTCGGCAAGAACGCGCGGGCGTGGATCCTCAAGGAGCGGCAGTGGCCCACGCTGCTCTCGCGGTACGAGACCATCTACGAGCAGGCGATCGCCGTGCGGCGCGGACAGGGCAAGTCGCGCGTCGGCGAGCCGCGCGCGGCGTGAAGGGCGGCGACCCCAGCCCGGGCTTCCCACGGCCGACGGCCAGCGTCGCTGCCGCGTGAGCGTCGCGATCCCTAGGCGCGTCCTCGCGCGATCCGGGGTATGATCACGCGGCCCCATCCCGCCCCTTCGGGAACTGGCAGGAGGTCTCTCAACGTGTTCGAGATCAAAGTCGACCGGATCATCGCCATGGTGGATTTCGTCCTCGAGGGGCGTGTCCGCCTCGAGGAGATGGAGAACTTCGTCAGCGAGCTGAGGAAGGCGTGCGAGAGCCTCCAGGGCCGGGAGATCAAGATCAAGGCCGATGTCCGCGGGTTCAGGCCGATGTCCCCCGATGTGGCGGAGAAGATCCGCGCCGTCCAGGAGTTCGGCCTGGAGCTCGGGGTGATGCGCGTCGCCGAGATCATCGAGAGCGACATCGTCGCGCTCCAGCTGAACCGCGTGGCGCGCGAGAGCGGCACGGACAAGGTCCTCCGGCGCTTCTGGGACGAGGACGCGGCCCACGAGTGGCTCCTCCACGGTGATCCGGAATAGCGCTGGGGCGCGGGCGACCCGTCACTAGAAGAGGGGCGGCGGGTCGGAGGGGTGCGGGGGGCGGTACTGCTTCAGGATCTCGGCCACGGCGTCTAGCGGCAGGGCCGGCGCGTGGTGTCCGCTGTGGCCGGTCATGTCGACGCCGCCGAACATCGCGTTGAGGATCGCCTCCTCCACCACGTCGACGGTGGCCTCGTAGAGCGCGTCGACCTCGGTGTCGAGGACGAGCTCGGCCATGTGCCGGCCCGGCGCGAGGGGGTGCACGCTGAGCGAGCGGCTCGACCGGGGGGCGCTCCACTGCTCGGTGGTGACGCGAGGCACCCGGTTCGCGGTGCTCCAGGCGAGGACGATCTCGCCCGAGTTGTTGGCCGCATACCCGCCGGTCCGGCCGATCGCGAGCGCGGCGCGCCGCGCGAGGCGCGCGAGCTGACGATGGATGAGCGGGGCGTCGGTGGCGACGAGCACGATGATCGAGCCGGCGGGGCCCCGCCGCGGGACGTGGTTGAAGCGGTCGCTGATGAGCCGCCCGACCGGGACCCCATCGACGCGGAGCAGCTCGCGATCGCCGAAGTTCGACAGCACGAGCGCCCCCACGAGGGCGTCGACCCCGCCGACAGGGACCGACCGGCTCGAGGTGCCGATCCCGCCCGCGAAGTGGAACGTCTGCATGCCCGTGCCGGCGCCGACGCACCCCTCGGCCACGGGGCCACCCCGGGCGTTGTCGATCGCCTCGTCGACGTCGGCCTGCGCCACGTGGCGCCCCACGGCGTCGTTGAGGAAGCTGTCGTCGCACTCGGCGACGACCGGGATCACGACGTCGTAGTCCTTGCCGATCTTGGGGTGCTTGCGCGAGAGCCACGCGACGGTCGCGTCGAGGACGCGGCCGACGCAGAGCGTGCTGCAGAGCAGGATCGGCGTCTCGCAGAGGCCCCACTCGTTGATCTGCGAGAGGCCGGTCACCTCGCCCGCGCCGTTGAGCACGTAGCTCGCGGTGAACACCCGATCGAGGAAGACGTCGCCGTCGGCCGGGACGACCGCGGTCACGCCCGTGCGCACCGGACCGAGGCCGGGGACGAGCTCGCCTTCGCCCTCGATCTTGGTCACGTGGTGGACCCGCACCCCAGGGACGTCCGTGATCGCGTTCTCCGGACCGGTCGGAAAGCGGCCGATCGCGAGGCCGAGATCGCGCAGCCGAGGGCGCCTGAGCGCGGTCGAGGGCGCGCTCATGGGCCGGCGACCTCGCCGTTCGCGACGGAGACCGTGTCGGAGAGGGGCGCGGCCTCCGCCGGGAGCGGCGCGGGCCCGGCGAGCGCAGGGCCGGGCGCGGCCAGCAGGCCCGGATCGGCGGCCGGCGAGGCGCCCGACGCGCTCGCGGAGGGCGCGGCGGCGCCCGCCGCAGGCGGCGCCGCGGTGAACGCGGGCCGCGGCGCCGTGGCGGCCCGGGCGTCGCGGTAGCGCTTGAGGCAGCCGGCCAGGATCTCGCCGATCAGCATCCGGTAATCCATCCCCGCGACCTTCGCGATCACGCAGAGATCGCTGAAGTCGGGCGTCAGGCCGGGCAGCGGGTTGATCTCGATGACGTACACCCTGCCGTCCTTCGTCATGCGCAGATCGACCCTGGCCACGTCGCGGCACCCGAGGGCCGCGAACGTGTCGCGCACGACCTTCTCGACGCGGCGGAGCTCCGACGGCGTGAGCTGCGCGGGGCACTCGAAGCGCACGCGCGGCGTGTCCGATTGCTTCTCGTCGTAGCCGTAGACGGGGTAGGCGGGCGGGTCGACGAAGACGACCTCCATCGGCGGCAGCACCTTCGGCCGCCGCTCCCCGAGCAGGCCCACGGTGAACTCGCGGCCCGTGATGTACTCCTCGATGAGGGCCGGCTGGTGGTAGCGATCGACCAGCTGCTTCGCCGCGGCGCGCGCGGCGGCCTCGTCCTTGACGACGGACGCGGAGGTGATCCCCTTCGAGGTCCCCTCGGCGTTGGGCTTCACGATCACCGGGTAGCGGAACGGCTTCAGCTTCTCGCGCCCGGTCGTGACCACCTGCCACTCGGCCGTGTCGATGCCGGCCGCCCGCAGGATCTGCTTCGTGAGGCCCTTGTCGAGGGCGAGCGAGAGCGTGGTCGCGTCCGAGCCGCTGTAGGGGATGCCGAGCAGCTCGCAGAGCGCCGGCACCTGCGCCTCGCGGCCGCGGCCGCGGAGCCCCTCGGCGATGTTGAAGACGACGTCGACCCCGGAAGCCGCGAGCGCGCGCGGCAGGTCCGGGGTCGCCTCGAGCGGGACCACGGTGTGGCCGTAGCTCTCGATGGCGCTCGCGATCGCCTGGATCGTGCGCGGCGAGTCGAACTCGGCCTCCAGGTCGTGCATCGTGCCGGGGCCCGCCTTGTCGGCCGCGGCCGTGTCGCTCCGCTTCATGTTGTAGGTGAAGCCGACGCGGAGCGCGGTCCGCTTCGCCCGGCGCGGCTGGTTGCTCTCCAGGAGCGGCAGGAGCCCCCGCCGCTTGCAGGCGCTCCTCACGATGGCCCGGATCACGCCGTCGAAGTCGACGCCGCGCTGCGCCGCCGCGACGAAGACGCTGGCGCCCGGCTGGAGGGTGGGCAGCCCGTCGACCTCGAGGAAGTGGACGTCGTGGCCCTGGCTGCGCGAGGGGGACGGCGTGACCCGGAACTCGCAGCGGGCGTGATCCTTGAGGTCCAGGGCGCGCACGACGCGCGCCGTGATGGCCCGGATGCGCTCGATCGTGGCCGCGGGCAGCTGCGCCGGCCGGCGCGTGACCTGCTCGGGCTTCGCGTGCTTCAGGTTGAAGTCGTACACGTTGTAGCTGCCCGGCACCTGGGGATCGATCACGAACTCGATCGGGGTGAGGACGCCCTCGGGGATGCCGGTGCCGCTCGAGCGCGCGCCGTTCGCCTCCTTGAGGCCGTCGACGAAGGCGCACGCGACGTCGATGCCGGCGATGTAGTGCTCGACGAGCAGGCCCGCCTCGAAGCGCGCGAGCTGCCGCTCGACGACCTCGGCGAGGTGGTGCGCGTCCTCGCAGACGCTCCACTCCCGGAAGATGCCCTTGGAGGAGCCCTCGAAATTCGGCTTCACGATGACGGGGAAGCTCATGTCGTCGAGCGCGCCGCTGTCCAGGGTGGTCCGGTTGACGAGGCGGGCGCGCGGGGTGGCGACGCCGTAGCTCGCGAGGACGCGCTTCGTGAGCGACTTGTCGAGCGCGACGTTCAGCGTGTAGGCGTCGGAGCCGGTGTACGGGATGCCGAGCTCGTCGAAGAGTGACGGATAGAACGCCTCGCGCGTCTTGCCCTTGTGACCTTCGGCTGTGTTGAAGATGAGGTCCGGCTGGAGCGCCTCGAGCCGGGCGAGGACCCGGGAGGCCGGGCCGCTGACCTCGATCCGCTCGACCTCGTGCCCGGCTCGCTCGAGCGCGCCGGCGATGGCGGCGATCGTCTCCGGGCTGTCGAACTCGGCTTCCTCGGCGGAGCCCGTGATCTTCAGGTTGTGCGTGAGCGCGATGCGCATGGTCTCTCCTGTGCCGGTCGTCCGGGCCGCGGCTCCCCCGGTGCTCTGCCGGAGGCGCACGCGCGTGCGAGGTTACGGCCAGCGGGCGTGATTTGCCGGGGAAAAAGCAGGAGAGCGCCGCTCGGGGTTCCGGGGCTCGGCGGGCTCCCGCTCGCGCGGAGGTCGTGCTAGCGACCCCGTGTGGATCGTTTCGCCGCACACGACGCCGACCGCTCTCCGCCGCCCGAGCCTGGCCTCCCTCACGAGGAGCTGAACGAGCCGCAGGCGCGCGCGGCCAGCCACGCGGCGGGGCCGCTCCTCATCTTCGCCGGCGCGGGGAGCGGCAAGACCCGCGTCATCGTGTACCGGATCGCGAACCTCATCGTCACGCACCGTGTCCCGCCCTACCGGATCCTGGCGGTGACGTTCACGAACAAGGCGGCGACCGAGATGAAGCGCCGGCTGGAGGGGCTCATCGGGGCCGACATCGTGAAGGACCTCTGGGTGGGCACGTTCCACGCGGTGTGCGCGCGCCTGTTGCGCCGGCACCACGAGGCGGCCGGGCTCGACAAGAACTTCGTCATTTACGACGACGACGATCAGCGGGCGGTCATGAACCGCGTGCTCAAGGAGCTCAACCTCGACGATCGGCGCTATCCGCCCCGCCAGGTGCTCTCGCGCATCCACGCGGAGAAGCAGGAGGGGCGGGGGCCCGCCGAGTTCGAGCGGAAGGGCTACTTCGACGACGCGATCGCGCGGTGCTTCGAGGCGTACGAGCGGCACCTCAAGGCGGCGAGCGCGGTGGACTTCGACGACCTGCTGCTCTCCGTGCTGCGCATCGCGGAGGACCCGACGAGCTACGCCGGCGAGGATCTCCGGGGGCGCTTCCGGCACGTGCTCGTGGACGAGTTCCAGGACGTGAACCAGGTGCAGTACCGGCTCGTCCGGGCGTTCTGCAAGAGCCACGACAACCTCTGCGTGGTCGGCGACGACGACCAGAGCATCTATCGCTGGCGCGGCGCGGACGTCCGGATCGTCCGCGGCTTCCGGCGCGATTTTCCGCACGCGACGGTGGTGAAGCTCGAGCAGAATTACCGCTCGATCGGGCACGTCGTGCGGGGCGCGCTCGGCGTGATCCGCCACGCGTCGGATCGCGAGCCGAAGGAGCTCTGGACGGCGAACCAGGACGGCACGCCGATCGACGTGGTGGCGGCGGACAGCGAGCACGACGAGGCGGCGTGGGTGGTCGAGTGCGTCCGCGAGCTCATCGCGGAGGGCGTCTCGCCGAACGAGATCGCGGTGTTCTACCGGATCCACGCGCAGTCGCGCGTGCTCGAGGAGGTGCTGCGCGAGGCGCGCATCCCGTACCAGATCATCGGGGGCACGCGCTTCTTCGAGCGGGCGGAGGTGAAGAACCTGCTCTCGTACCTCCGCGTGATCGCGAACCCCAAGAGCGACGTGGATCTCAACCGCATCATCAACGTGCCCGCCCGCAAGATCGGCCAGAGCACGGTCGACAAGCTCATCCAGGCGGCGGACCTGCTGGGCGTGTCGCTGTTCGAGGCGATCGATCCGCTCCTGGAGGGGCGGGTGCCGCCGTCGGCGATGCCGGGGGGCCAGCTGCCGCCGCTCGCGTCGGCGGCGAAGCGCAGCCTGCTCGGCTTCCGTGATCTGATCCACGGGCTCATGACCGAGGCGAAGAGCGCTTCGCCGAGCGCGCTGGCGGAGGAGGTGCTCGCGCGGTCGGGCTACGCCAAGGCGCTCGAGCAGGAGGACAGCGTCGAGTCGGAGGCGCGGCTCCAGAACTTGCGCGAGCTCGTGCAGTCGCTCGTCGACTACGAGCAGGAGGCGACCGCCGCGGGCGACGAGGCGACGCTCGCGGGCTACCTCGAGCGGGTGAGCCTGGTGTCGGACGTCGACGCGCTCGCGGACGTGCCCAAGGTGGCGATGATGACGATCCACGCCGCGAAGGGGCTGGAGTTCCACGCGGTGTTCCTGACCGGCATGGAGGAGGATCTGTTCCCGTTCCGGAGCCAGGATCCGAACCGCAAGGGCGACATCGAGGAGGAGCGCCGGCTGGCCTACGTCGCGATCACGCGGGCGCGCGAGCGGCTCTGGATCACACACGCGGCGCGGCGGGCGATCTTCGGCCAGACGCGTTACGGCTTGCCGAGCCGCTTCCTCGCGGATCTGCCGCCGGCCTCGGTGCGCGGGATCGCGACGCCCGCCAGCATGATGGCGCAGCGCCGGGTCGAGGGCGGGTTCGGCGGGGGCGGCGGGTACGCCGCGCCCGGGCTCCGGTTCGGCGGCCAGGAGCGCTCGTGGGAGGGCCGCGAGCGGAGACCCGGGGCGCAGGCGGACGAGCGGTTCGCAGGGGCGCGGTTCTCGCGGGAGGGCGAGCCGGCGAGGGGGGCGATGGCGCGCGGCATGGACGTCCCCGACCGGGCGCCGGGCGAGCGGTACGTCGAGCGGGAGGCGGTCGACCCGGGCGCCGAGGGCGGCGAGGGGCTCGCGTTGCGGCGCGGGATGCGGGTGTACCACGAGCGGTTCGGGCCGGGCGTGGTCGAGAGCGTGGATCCTGGGGCCGATCCGATCGCGACCGTGAAGTTCTCCGGGTGGGGGAAGAAGCGGATCAAGGTGGCGTTCCTGCGCGCCGGGCCGTGAGAGGGGCGGGCTCTGGCAGCGCGTTGACCAGGGACGGTTCCGGCCGCGCGGGAAGTGCGGCCCAGCGGCCGGGCCCCTGAGAGGGGCCCTGAGCGACCCGGTGTCAGCGGCTGGACGCGGCCGCGGCGGTGGACGTGGCGAGGCGCCGAAAATGCTCGATGCTGAGGAGGTTGCACAGGCTCTCCAGGTGCTGCCGGCGCGCCCTGTGCTCGTCCAGCAGGCGGGCGACGGGCTCGTGTCCGAGCAGGTCCACGGCGATGCTGTCTCGCGAGAGGAGCACGTCGCGCGCGTGGTCGTGGAGCGGCCCCGCGAGCATGTCGGCGCGCATGGCGTCCGCCGAGCGGCGCTTCTTGCCGGAGCGGCCGCGCCACGCGGTCGCCGCTCGCCAGAGCTCGCCGGTGACATAGAGCAGATCGCGCGCGAGCAGGCGTGTGAGCCCGGGCCCCTGGAGCGGAAGCAGGGAGTTGTCGTTCACGAGGATGCCGCGCGCGGACGGCAAGAAGCGGCGAACGATGGCGTCGTGGAGGCCCGCGTGCGTGCCAATCGGGGAGGGCAGGCCGAACGCCAGCCGCACGACGGATGGGCTCGCGTACGGGGAGAAGGTCTTCCACCAGGCGAAACGCGAGGTGATCGCGCCCCAGCGGCCATACCGCTCGAAGAGGTAGAATTGATCGAGCACGTCGTGGAGGTCGGGCGAGCGCCGGAACATCGCCTCGACCACCGAGCGGGTGCGCTCGCGGACGGCGGCCAGAGGATCGGGTGAGCGAAAGCTCAGCGCTGTCGGGCGGCGCCACTTCCGGACGAAGAAGGCCGTGACGTCGTCCGCGTTGGCGCGGGCCACCCGCGTGTATTGGCCGGGGCGAGCATAGTAATAGCCACGGAAGATCTCGCCTCCACCCCCTTCGAAGCCCAGGGGGCGGTCGTCCCAGCTCGGATACCTGTCAATCGCGCGCTTGGCGCTGGAATCGCCGTTCATGTGAAACGCGATGAGATCCGCGTGACGGCTGAAATCGTCGTGGATGGGCAGATCCAGCTCGCGGTGCTCGTGGCGTACGCCCACGAGGGCGGCGATGCGCCTGGCCACGCGCACGTCGAGGCTGTCGGTCGCGCCGGTGGTCTTGGCGACGATGCGCTCCGCCGGCACGATCGACGCGACCAGCGCAAAAGCCGCGCGGCTGTCGATGCCCGCGGTCAGATCGGCGCGGACCGTGTCGCAGCCCGCCGCGGCGAAGCGCGTGTTCTCGCGCATGGTGTCGACGATCCGGTCGATTCGCTCCCGGACCGCGGCCGCGTCACGGGCGTCGATGCGGCGCTCGAACAGCCCGAGCGGCGCGGGGAGCCGCTCCAGGCGGCCGCCCCGCAGGCGCAGCCAGTGCGCCGGATCGCCCGGCTCGACGCGCGCGAGCAGCGGCCGCCCGCCGATGGACCAGTCCGCGGTGATGATCGAGCACGCCGAGGCGTGGTCGATCTCGACAGGGCACGCCCCGGTCGCCACGAGCGCGACATCGTGCGGAGAGACGTAGAGGACCCCGTCCGCGTGCAGGGTGCGCAGCGCCCGGCGGCCGAGCAGATCCGAGATCACCGAGGCCGTGCGCTCCTCGCGGTCGACGACGATGGCGGAGAAATTGCCATCGAGCGCAGCCACCGCGTCCCCGCCGCCCGACGTCCAGGCGCGGAGGACGGCCCTCGCGGGCGCAGCCCTGGATTCGCCCTGCAGCTCGCCGAACAACAGCACAGCGTGCGTGTCGGTGACCACCTGATCGAGCAGGGCGAGCCGCGCCCGCGGCTCCGGCGTGAGGAGCGCCCACCCGCCGCCCACCTCTGGCAGGACCTCCACCGTTATCCGGGGCTCCGGGCCCATGGAGGACATCCGCTCGCCGACGAGGAGCGCCGCGCGGCGAAGAAACGCGCCGGGATCGCGGTCGCTCGCGTCCGGCAGGTTGAAGGCGGCGATGAACGAAATCAAGGTATCCTCACCTGATCTGTGATGCCCGCCCAGCAAAGCGGGTGATGGCGAGCGGCCGCGACGAGCGCTTCGCGCGCGAGGAGGGCCAGCGACGGGAAGGGCTCATGCGCGCGCGAATCTAGCCGGAGCTCCGCCATGGCCGCAAGCGACGGCCGAGACGACGCCGCGCGGCCTCTCGCACGCAGCGCGCCGGCCGGGGAAGGCATCCCCGCTCCCCCCCACCCTGGTACAAAGTCCCCAGGGCGGCGAGGAAACAACGCACCTCGACCTAGAGCAGAGCGGCGGTCACCCGCTTCGGATACGGGCCCAGATCGGCGTTTTCGGCGCGGAAGCGCACTCCGGTGCGCTGAGCACCGAAAACGTCGAGGTGGGCCCGTATCCGAAGCGGGTGACCGCCGCTCTAGAGCCACACCTCGCCTAGCAGCGGGAGCACGCCCATCCTCACATCGCGCGACGCCCGGCCGAGGCGCTCTGCCAGGCGCTCTCCCTGCATCGCGGGGAGCGCGACGGCAGGGCGATCGAGGGGCAGAAAGAAATTGTCCCAGTGAGAGAAGAGCACCGCGCGCGGCGACAGGGCGCGCGCGACGCGCTCGGGGAAAGCGCTCGAGGTGGTCCAGCCGGCCACGCAGAGCAGGAGCAGGTCGGGCTCCCTGCAATCGAGGCCCGCCTCGACGAGCTCCGCGCTGCCCAGGTGGACGATGCGCCGGTCCGCGACCCGGATCTCCACCGCGAAGACGGCGCCGCACCGGTAACGCTCGGCCCGGAGCGGGACCTGGTCGCAATCGGAGATGTCGCCGGGGAAGGGGACCCGGCCGAGCAGCAGGCGGGCGTGAGCGCTCGGGAAGAAGCGCAGCTGGAACGGGCCGACCTCGTCGACCACGGGCTCGCCGCCCGGCGCGCGCTCGACGTCGCGCACGCGCGCCGCGGGGACGCCGGCGGCGCGGCAGAGCGCCGCCGCGGAGCGCGAGCCGAAGACCGTGGCCCCGGTGCGGAGCGCGATCTCCGGGATGTCGAGCGCGTGATCGAAATGGGTGTGGCCCGCGATGACGGCGTCGGCGCGCGGCGCGTGGCGCGCGATGGCGGCCACGTCGGGGACGAGCCGGCCGACCACGCAACGGCGGAGCGAAGCGCGCGTGAGATAGGGATCGATGAGCACCACCGCGCCGGCGTGCTCGATCGCGAACCCCGCCGTGCCCAGCCACCGCACCCGGACCTCGCCCGCCGGCGCGAGCGATCGCGGAGAGAAGGTGTCGGCGATCATCGGCGCGGGCTCGTCCGGCCGGCAGACGGGGTGAGTCGTTGCGGCGTGCTCATCGAGATCGAGATCGAAACGTACGCCAGTGTCCGTGTTTCCGGCGACCGACGCTCGTCCGCTCGGTTACGATTGTCGGTCGTGGCAGACCGAACGCGCGTCGGCACGATCGCCGCCCTCGCCGCGCTGTACTTCGCACAGGGCATTCCGTTCGGCTTCCAGGCGACGGCGCTCCCCGTCTTCCTGCGGGCGAGCGGCGTCTCGCTCTCCGGCGTGGGCTTCGCCGGCGCGCTCGCGGTCCCGTGGGCGGCGAAGGCGCTCTGGGCGCCGCTCGTCGACCGCTACGGCTGGGAGCGGCTCGGCAGGCGCCGCTCGTGGATCCTGCCGCTCGGGGTGCTGCTCTCGCTCACGTGCGCGACCGCCGCGTTCGTCCCGCCGTCGCGCCACCTCGGCGCCCTGCTCGCGCTGGTCTTCCTGATGAACCTGCTCGCGGCCACCCAGGACATCGCGGTCGACGGGCTCGCGATCGACCTGCTCGGGCGCGGTGAGCTCGGCCTGGCGAACGCCGCGCAGGTGGTCGGCTACAAGGTCGGCATGCTCGTCGCGGGCGGGCTGCTCGTCTGGGCGAGCGCCTGGATCGGCTGGGGCGGTCAGTTCGGGGCGATGGCCGCGCTCGTCTTCCTCTCGGCGCTGGCCTCGCTCGCGCTGCGCGAGCCTCCCGCGAGCGAGGTCGAGGCGCACGCGCGCCGGTCGCTCCGCGAGGTGCTCGCGGCGGTCTTCGCCGCCCTGCGGGCGCCTGGCGCGCTCTGGGTCGTCGCCTTCCTCGGGACCTACAAGCTCGGCGAGGCGATGGTCGACATGATGTTCAAGCCGTTCCTCGTCGACGCCGGCTTCCCGCCGCACCGGATCGGCCTCTGGGTGGGCACGTACGGCCTCGTCGCGTCGATCGCCGGCTCGCTCGCGGGAGGCCTCCTGTCGCAGCGGATCCCGCTGCTCGCCGCCGTCGGGGTGACCTCGGCGCTGCGCACCGTCGCGATGGCGGGCGAGTGGTACCTCGCCGCGGCGGGGGCGCCCACCGCGGAGGCCGTCGTCGCGGTCACCGTGGCCGAGCACCTCTTCGGCGGCGCCCTGACGACGGCGGTGTTCGCTTTCATGATGTCGCGTGTCCGGCGGTCGGTCGGCGCGACGCACTACACGCTGCTGGCCAGCGTGGAGGTGCTCGGCAAATCGCCCGCTGTGTGGCTCTCGGGCGCCGTCGCCCAGCGGCTCGGCTATGCAGGCCTGTTCGCCCTGGGGACCGTGATCTCGGTCGCCTTTCTCGGGCTGCTCTTGCCGCTGCGGGAGCGGAGAGCGGGAGAGGAGTGAGCCGGCCCGGTCGTCCCATTTTGCCCCAGTGACCAATTTTGCCCCAGTTCCGTGACCTGGCGAAATTGAATCGTAGAAGCAAGACAGACGCCGAAGACGCCGAGACGCCGAAACGCAGGGGGAAAGAGGAGAGATGAAGAATTTTTGCTCTCTCCTCTTCCCTCGGCGCCCGCGGTGCCCACCATGGCTCTTTTTCTCACGAGATCAGTGGGACAGCCTTTTTCGTCGCGGCGCTGGCTGGTGCGAAAGACGATGATCCGCGCGCCCATTTCATGATATAACCAGACAGCGCTACGGCTGACTGCTGCAAGAATCGCTCGTGACCGCGCTCGCCCGACTTCATCCATCGATCGCCCGGCCGGCGACGCCCCTCATCCCCCAAGAGGGGTGAGATCCTCCTGGGGGCCAGGGAGGTCGAGGTCGGCCACGATCCGGGAGGCGAGCGCCTGGTAACGGCCGTCCCATTGTGCCGTCGTGCCGCACGCGCTGGTTGACGAATGACTCCTTCAGCGCTCCGCCTTCGGGCAAATGGAGCACCGTATCAGCATCGCCCAGTTTGGAAGAAGTATTTTCTAAGTCAACAGCGTGCGGCAGCTCGCCGCACAGCGCGGCGCCGCTATGCCGGCGCCGCAACGAGGAGCTCTCCTATGAGAACCGCCTATCTGTCGATCTCTGCCTCTGCGCTCGCGCTCGCCTCGATGATCTCCGGCTGCATGGCTACAGCCGAGCCGCACGACGATACCGAAGATGCCATCGGCGAGGGCGCGGCGGCGCTCGTCTCCTGCTCGGTGCTCCCCTCCGGCAACATCGTCACGAACGGCAGCTTCGAATCGCCGGACGTGTGGCCCGGCACGTCGTCGATCTACAACGGCTCGATCACCGGCTGGCAGGCTGCCTATGGTCAGATCCAGATCCATGACCACTCGAACGGCATGAACCCCGCGCACGGCGACCAGCACGTCGAGCTGGACGCCACGAACTCGAGCGGCATCTATCAGAACCTCACGACCGTCCCGGGAGCGACCTACCAGCTCCGGTTCGCCTTCGCCGCGCGCCCCGGCACGAGCGCGAGCCAGAACGTGCTAGGCGTCGTCTGGGGCGGCCAGCAGGTGGCCACGCTGACGACCGCCAGCTCCGCATGGGTCAATTACACCTATACCCTCGTGGCCTCCGGCACGACGACGCGCCTCCAGTTCAACGACCTGGGCATCTCGAACGGCCAGGGGACGCTGCTCGATAACATCACCGTGGTCGCCGCAGATACGGATCAGGACGGGGTGTTCGACTCGTGCGACAACTGCCCGGCGCTGGCCAACCCCTCCCAGGTCGACACGGACGCCGACGGCATCGGCGACGCCTGCGAGCCCCCCGCGCCCGCCGAGCCCGTGTGCGTGGTCGTGCAGCGCGGCACCTACGGGAGCGTGCAGGATGCGCATATCCAGCCCGGCGTCTCGTGGCCGTACGGCGATTACCCGTACGTCGTCATGAATACGTTCCCGGAGGGCGTGCAGCTGGGCGTGCTGGCCTTCGATCTGTCGTTCATCCCGGCGGGCTCCGACGTCGAATCCGCGACCCTCTCGCTGTCTCACACGTGGAAGGCGAGCGCCAGCACCATCGAGCTGCACCGCGTGAACGGCCCCTGGCAGGAGTCGACCGTGCACGCCGGCAACTTCCCCGGATACAACCCGGCCGTCGAGGCCTCGATCACCACCGTCGCCCAGGCGAGCGCCGTCGTGACCGCCAACGTGGCGGCCCTCGTCCAGTCCTGGGTGGATGGTTCCCCGAACCACGGCGTCGCGCTCCACGACGTGAACGGTCGGACCGACATCCGCTCGAGCGAGCAAACGAACATCGCCCCCCGGCCGAAGCTCGAGCTCTGCTACACGCCGGCCCAGTAGCGGGGTTCCGGCCGAGGTGCAGGGCACGCCGGGTCACGAGCTCTCGGACGTCCCGGGCGATCTCGGGATGTCGCCACGTCACGCCCCCTTCGTCACCTCGGCCACGCTCGCTTGCCGAGAACCTGACGCCGCGCTCCGCCTTTGATAGCAAGCGGAGCCGCGGTGATCTCGCGCAGGAAGCTCGTCCTCGGTCTCGCCGGCGCCGCCGGCGCCGCCGCCCTCTCACGGGCGCTCGCCCCGGGCTCCCCGCGCGAGATCGCGGCGCGGCGCGCCCTCAAGCTCCCGATCGCGCCGAGCGGGTGGCCGTTTCCAGGGGCCCGCGTCGTCGCCCCCTCCGCCGTCTTTCCACGGGATTTCGGGGTCCGCCGCATCTACCTCGACGCCGGACATGGCGCCCCCGGCAACTCCGGCAACCTCTCCTGCTTCTGCGTCGACGAGCAGGACTTCACCCTCGCCGCGGCGCGCGCCCTCGCCGAGCGGCTCAACGCCACCGGGCGCTTCGAGGCGCGCGTGGGCAGGGCCGGCGACCGTCCGTTGCCCTACGCGGAGCGCGTCGAGGACGCCGCCCGGTGGGGCGCCGACGCCTTCGTCAGCCTGCACTCGGACGTGCGCGGCAGGACCGAGACGTGGTCGCCCGGCCAGGGCCGCCAGTGCCCGCTCAGCCTCGCCGCGCCGGGGTTCGCCGTCCTGTGGTCAGACGAAGGTGATCCCGCCCTCTGCGCCCTCCGGCTCGCGCTCGCGCGCGGCTTCGCGAGGCGCATGGAAGAAGCAGGCCTGTTGCCCTACGACGGCGCCGCGTACAGCGGCCTGTACGCGCCGGACACCGCCCAGCCCGGCGTCTTCCTCGACCGGCGCCCCCCGGGACAGCGCATCTTCGTGCTGCGCCGCCCTTCCATGCCCTCCATCCTCGTCGAGACCCACCACGCGCTCGACGCCCGCGAGGCGACCCGCTGGACCGAGCCCGCCACGCTCGACGCCTTCGCCGCCGCCGCCGCCGCCGCGCTGGCCGACACGCTCGGCGACGCCGGCGCGCCGGCCAGCGCGCTCGGCGGCGACGGCGCGCCGGCCGACACGCTCGGCGGCGCCGGCGCGCCGGTCTCCCCGCCGCCCACCTGAGGCGCGTCAGGACGCCCGCGCGTGCGGCATCTCCTCGGGCGCCTCCAGGCGGATCGAGCGGAGCCGCAGGCAGAGCGCGAGCGCCTCGTCGAGCGTGTTCACCAGGTAGAACTCGAGCGAGCTCCTCACCTCGGCCGGCAGATCGTCGAGATCCGCCTCGTTGTCCGCCGGCAGCAGGATCTCGAAGATCCCCGCGCGGTGCGCCCCCAGCACCTTCTCCTTGATCCCCCCGATCGGCAGCACCGTCCCGCGAAGCGTGATCTCCCCCGTCATCGCGATGTCGCTCCTGACCGGCCTGCCCGACAGGGCGCTCACCAGCGCCACCGCCATCGTCACGCCCGCGCTCGGCCCGTCCTTCGGCACCGCCCCCGTCGGAACATGGATGTGAACGTCCCGCCGCTGCAGCCGATCGGACGGCACGCCGAGCTCCGCCGCGTGCGCGCGCGCATAACTCAGCGCCGCGCGGCCGCTCTCCTTCATGACGTCGCCCAGCTGCCCCGTGAGGACGAAATCGCCCTTGCCGGGCATCACGCTCGCCTCGACGTGCATGATGTCGCCACCCATCTGCGTGTAATACATGCCGGTCGCGACCCCCGGCTGATCGTACTGGAGCCTCCGCTCAAGGCGCATCCTCGCGCGGCCGAGCAATTCCTTCACGTCGTCGTCGGCGCCCACCACAGCCCGCTCGATCTCGCCGCCCGCGATCCGGCGCGCGGCCTTCCGCGCCAGCGCGCCGAGCGTCCGTTCCAGCTGCCGCACGCCCGCCTCGCGCGTGTATCCGCTGATGATCCCGCCGAGCGCCGTGCCCGTCACGCGCAGCTGCTCCTCGCGCAGCCCGCACTCCTTCCGCTGCCGGGGGAGCAGGTACTTCCGGGCGATCTCGTGCTTCTCCTGCTCCGTGTACCCGGCGAACAGCGCGGGCTCCATCCGGTCGAACAGCGGAGCGGGGATCGTCTCGCGGAAGTTCGCCGTGCAGATGAACAGCACCTCGGACAGGTCGAACGGCAGTCCGAGGTAGTGGTCGACGAAGCCGTCGTTCTGCGCCGGATCCAGCACCTCGAGCAGCGCCGCGCCAGGATCGCCCTGGTAGGAGGCGCCGAGCTTGTCGACCTCGTCGAGGACGATCACCGGGTTCTTGGAGCCGATCCGCTTGATGCCCTGGAGGATGCGGCCGGGCATCGCGCCCACGTACGTGCGCCGGTGGCCGCGGATGTCCGCCTCGTCGCGCGCCCCGCCCAGCGAGACGCGGACGTACTTGCGCCCGAGTGCCCGCGCGATCGACTCCGCGATGGACGTCTTGCCGGTCCCGGGCGGACCGAGGAAGAGCAGGATCGGCCCGCGGGAGATCGCGCGGCTCCGCTCGCCCTCGCTCCTCGCCTGCTCCAGGCGCAGCTTCCGGACGGCCAGGAACTCGAGCACCCGGTCCTTCACATCGCCCAGGCCGTAGTGATCCTCGTCGAGGATCGCCCGCGCCCGATCGAGATCGACATGGTCGTCGGTCCGCTGGTTCCAGGGCAGATCCGCCACCCACTCGAGCCACGTCATGAGGACCTGCGCCTCCGGCGACGTCTCCCGCCCCATGCGCCGCAGCCGCGTGAGATCGCGCCGCGCCTCCTGCAGGATCTCCGCCGGCAGGTTGGCCCGCTGCAGCTTGTGCTCAAGACGTGCGGCGGCGTTCTCGTCGTCCTCCTCGCCGAGCTCCTTCTGGATCGCGCGCAGCTGCTCGCGCAGGTAGATCTCCCGCTGCCGCTCGCCGAGCTCCTCCTCGACGGTCGTCCTGATCTTCTCCTGGGTCTCCACGATGCCGATCTGCCGGTAGAGGTGCAGCGCGAGGCTGCGCATCCGCTCTTCCGTCGAGAGGATCTCGAGCAGCGCCTGCTTCTCGGGGGTCGGGAGGTCCAGGTAGAAGGCGATGTGGTTCACGAGCTCGGCCGGGCCGTACATGCTGCCGACGAACTGCTTGAGCACGTCCTCCGGCGCGCCGCGGTGGCGGCCGTACTCGACGGCCCGCTCGCGCACCTCGCGGGAGAGCGCCTCCAGGGCGCCGTCCTCCTCTGGACGGAGGGGTAGATCGGCGAGCTCGATGACGGGCGCGCGGATCACGCCGTCGACCTCGGTGTAGCGGGGCGCGGCCGCTCGCCGCTCGCAGTAGAGCACGAGCTGAAGGCCCGACCCGAACCGCTGCACCTGGGTGATGCGGGCGATCACGCCGATCGAGAAGAGGCCGCCCGCGGTGGGCTCCTCGGCGGCGTCGCGCTGGGCGACCGCGAAGATGCGCTTGTCTTCTCCCTCGACCCGGAGGGCGGCCTCCACCGCGCGGAGCGTCTTCAACCGTCCGACCGTGATGGGCGTCGCTATCCCAGGGAAGAGGACGGTGTCGCGCAACGAGAGCACGGGCAACGATCGGCGCTCGGGCATGGCCGGCCTTTGTGCGAACCTCATGCCATGGAGGACCGTACCGAAAACTCCTTTCGGCGCGGAAGCATCGAGAATCGTGGTCAGCCGCGCGCGGAGCGGTGGTAGGGTCGGCCCGCGATGCCCGCGGACACCTTCACGTTTCAGGCGGACGATGGCCGAGAGCTCTTCGTGTACCGCTGGCTCCCGGACGGCGGGGCGCGCGGCGTCGTCCACGTCGCGCACGGCATGTCGGAGCACGCGGGCCGCTACGCGCGCCTCGCGCAGGCGCTCTGCGCCGACGGGTGGGCCGTCTACGCGAACGACCACCGCGGCCACGGCGCGACGGCGCGCGGGAGCGACGAGCTCGGCTTCTTCGCGAGCCAGGGCGGCTTCCAGCGGGTCGTCCGCGATCTCGCGCAGCTCATCGCGCGCGCGCGCGGCGAGCACCCCGGCCTGCCGGTCGTCCTCTTCGGCCACAGCATGGGCGCCGCGCTCGCGCAGGAGGTCCTGATCGAGCACGGCGGCTCGATCGACGGCGCGGTGCTCTCCGGCGCCGCGGGCAAGGCGAACGCGCTCGTGGACGCGGGCCGGCTCGTGGCCCGCGCCGAGCGGAGGCGGCTGGGCGAGCGCGGCAAGAGCCAGCTCCTCCAGACGATGAGCTTCGACAGCTTCAACAAGATGTTCGCCCCGACGCGCACGCCCTTCGACTGGCTCTCTCGCGATCGCGCCGAGGTCGACGTGTACATCGCCGATCCCCGCTGCGGCTTCCCGGCGACGACCTCGCTCTGGGTCGACCTGCTCGACGCGATGGCGGCACTCGCGCGCCCCGAGCGGCTCTCGCGCATCCCGAAGGACCTGCCCATCTACGTCTTCTCCGGCTCTCGCGACCCGGTCGGCGGGCTGCTCAGGGGCGTCACCCAGATGATCGAGGCGTACCGCGCCGCCGGTCTCCGCAGGGTGGCGCAGCGGTTCTACCCCGGCGGGCGCCACGAGATGCTGAACGAGATCAACCGCGAGGAGGTCGTGCGGGACCTGCTCGCGTGGCTCGCCGCCGAGGTCGCGGGCGAGGCGAGGGCGCCGGCGAGGCCCGCGCAATCGGGCGTCGGGCCGGGCGCCGGCGCCGCGCCCGGCTGACGGCGGAGGCCGGCATGGGCAGCAAGGGGCGGCCGTACCGCACGCTCACGATCGATGGCTTCGAGGTGCTCGTCGGCCGCGGCGACGAGGACAACGACGCGCTCACCTTCGAGGTCGCCGAGCCGCACGATCTCTGGCTGCACGTGGCCGGCGGCACGCCGGGCAGCCACGTGATCGTGCGCAACCCCGAGCGCGTGGAGGTCCCGCGCGAGGTAGTCGAGCGCGCCGCGGCGGCGGCGGCGTGGTACTCGAAGGCGCGGAGCGCCGCCAAGGTGGAGGTCCACGTCTGCCGGGCCGGGGACGTGAGCAAGCCGCGGGGCGCGCCCGCCGGGCTCGTTCAGCTCGCGCGGTGGAAGAGCGTGCGCGTGCGGCCGGAGATCCCCGGGCGCGATCCGGGGTGAGCCTAGAGCGACGGTCACCCGCTTCGGATACGGGCCCACCTCGACGTTTTCGGTGCTCAGCGCACCGGAGTGCGCTTGCGCGCCGAAAACGCCGATCTGGGCCCGTCTCCTGTGCGGGTGACCGCCGCTCTAGCGCCGGGGCGTGGTGCGAGGTCGACAGCGAGCCGCGCAGGGGCGAGCGGCGGCTCGGTACGTCGTCGTGGGGGCTTCTGTCAGAGCTCGTTCGCGATCACGCACGCTCCGGCCTGGCAGGAAGCGGTGAGGCCGGAACACGGCGCGACCAGACACGCCACCTCTTCTTCCAGGCACTTGGGCGCGGCCGTGCCCGTGGGGACGGCGTTGCAGTTGCAGCCTCCACAGTAATTGTCGACGAGGCTGCAGTCGGCGTCGGTCACGCACTGGCGCATCGGGGCGGGCACGCACGCGGCCCTCCCCTTCTGTTCCTCGCAGACGAACCCGTCCATACAGCGGACGACAGCGCAGGTGAGGCGGCCGCTCGCGGGCCCCGCGAGCGCATCCGCCTGCTCGGAGAGGTTCTCCTCCTCGGCGCCCTCGAGATCGCCCACGGGCGGGGCGCCGCACGCGGAGAGGAGCGTCGTGAGCGCCGCGGTCGTCGCGAGCAGCGCGCAAAGGTTCATCTTCATCGAGCGCAGGTTCGTGTCATGAAACATGATGTCTTCTCCCATCGCTGTGCTGAGGGGCGAGGCGCCGCTTCCACCCGGGGGCGGGCGCCTCGCCGTCGTCGATAGAGGAGTATGCGCGACGCTCGCCACATCTGACATCACATGTCTTTTTCTTCTTCGCTGCGTTTCACCATGGCGGCAATCTGGCAGCGACAGCTGCTCGCCAGGCGCTCGCGAACAGCTAGACTGTCGCCGTGCAGCTTCGCATCGAAGGGGATCGATTGACGCTCACCCTGGAGGGCGCCGAGCGGCTCTGGGCCGTGAGGCTCCGGCCCATCGTGGTGCCCCGCGAGCACGTGGCGCGGTCGAGGGCTGAGGCGGCGCGCTGCGAGGCCGCTGCGCTCATGCGCAGAGCGAGGCCGCCCTGCTCCGTCCTCCGGGCCCGCTCCGCGCGTGCTCGCCGCCCCCGGCGGCCAGCTCCGCGAACCGCCGCCTGAGGCGGCTGCTCCAGGCTTGCACCGCGCAGGCGCTCATGCCCGTCCGCGCGCAGACCGAGGCGATCGGCTCCTCCTCGATGAGGAGCGCCTCGAGGAGCGAACGCCCGAGGGGGCTGAGCTCCGCCCGGAGCAGGCCGAGGGGGCGCTCCAGCGCGTCGCGGGCGAGCACCCTGGCCTCCGGATCGTCGTCGGACCGGGCGCCCTCCTCCGGCGCGTCGTCGAGCGGCAGCGCCGCGTCGTCGAGCTGCCGCTTCCGGCAGCGGAAGGCCGCCGCCACCCTCTGGTCGGCGATGAGGCCGACCCAGTTGGCGAGGCTCAATCCGCGGGCTGGATCCCAGGCGCGGAGCGCCCGGCTGTCGTCGCGGAACAGCTCGACGAACACGTCCTGCACGAGGTCGTCCATGCGGTCGTCCGCCCCGCCCGCGAACCGCGCGCGGCGCCGGTGCAGCGCCCGGCCGACCCGCGCGTGAATCACCGGCGTGAGCGCGGCGATCACGGATCGGAGGGACCGAATCTCTCCGCCGAGCGCGGAGTTGAGGGCGGATGTCGTCATGTTGGCGTCGGGCAAGCGGATCTCCTCGGGCTGCAAGCAGGGGGCGTCCTCGCTCGTCTCGCCATGCATCTGCCGTCCTCGCCCGCGTCCGCGGGTGTGCGCGCACGGAAGACAGGAGGCGGCAGAAGAAAGATGCGAGGCGGATGCGGCGGACGTGACCCGCTCCGCGCCTCGCTCCGTCATCCGGTGTTCGAGAACCCTGCGAGGCGCACGGGCCTTGTCGTCCTAGCAGCCTGTGTGCCCGCGCCGGCGCCGCGGGCGCAGCGCGCTCCAGCGAGCGTGACGCGTCCCCCTGGCGAGCTCGTGCAACTCTTGCACGACCGGGCTAGGTAACTCTTGCCTGATCCCGGTAACTCCTGCACCCGGAGGGCGCTCCGCCCGCGCGCGGCGGCAGGGCGACGGCGAGCCGCCCCCTGGTAGCGAGCCGCCGCCTGGTCCCGAAGGCCGAGCTCGGGCTCCCAGGATCCGGCGCGGATGGCGGTCCGGGAGCGTCCGTGCGATTTGTGACGGCTGGCAGGGGCGCAGCGCAACCTGAGGGAGACGAGCTCCTTTCCATCACCCGCAGAGGACCCATGACCCACGCGTATCGACTCGCTTCCTTCTCGATTATCGGCTTGCTGGTCGCTTGCAGCTCGACGGATCCCGATGTCACGTCGGGCGCAGGCGCGGCCTCTGGAGGGGCCACCGGAGGCAGCGGCGGAGGTACGGCCACGGGCGACGCCGGCACGGGCGGTGCCGGCGCGGGCGACGCCGTGACGGGCGGTGCCGGTGCGGGCGACGCCGGCACGGGCGGTGCCGGCACGGGCGGTGCCGGTACGGGGGGAGTCGGGGGCTCCGGCGGGACCGGCGGATCAGCGACGCCGGTGGACGCCGCGGCCATGGTCCCCGACATGGGTATCGGGGCCAACATCGGCAACACGCTGGAGAACACGACCGACTGGGAGACGGGCTGGGGCCAGCCGCTGATCACGCAGACGTTCATCAACGGCATGGCCAACCACGGCATCAAGACGGTGCGCGTGCCCGTGGCCTGGGACACCTACGCCGCCAACGGCACGATCGACGCCGCCAAGATGGCCCGAGTCAAGGAGGTGGTGGGCTGGATCGAGGCCGCCGGAATGTACTCGATCGTGAACATCCACTGGGACGGGGGCTGGATCTACAACGAGGACAACGCCGATAAGTACAAGCTCACCGACGAGGTCAAGACCAAGTTCGCGTCCTACTGGACCCAGATCGCCACGGCGTTCAGCGACGTCGGCCACAAGCTGATCCTCGAGGGGATGAACGAGGAGGGGAACTACTGGGTCAACGGCGTTCACGACGGCGGGACGCCGGACTACGCCGCCCTGAACGAGATGAACCAGCTCTTCGTCACCACCGTGCGCGAGCAGGGCGGCTACAACGCGAGCCGCGCCCTGCTCATCGCCGGCTTCGTGACGGACATCGACAGGACGTGTGTGAGCGATTTCAAGGTGCCGGCCGATCCGGCCGGCGCGAAGAGCCTCTTCCTCTCGATCCATTACTATACGCCCTACACCTTCTGCGGCCTCGACACGGTGGAGAGCTGGGGCTCTCCCAAGACGACGTGGGGCACGGAGCCCGAGAAGGCAGAGCTGAAGAGCAAGTTCGACACGCTCGGCGCGTTCAGCGCGCAGCGGAGCCTCCCGATCATCCTCGGCGAGTTCGGCGTCACGCTGGGCACGAACTACCCCCGTGAGGCGGCGTCACGGACGCTGTGGATGCGGTCGGTGGTGGAGGCGGCGCGGTCTCGCGGCGTCGTTCCCGTGCTGTGGGACACGGGGACGGACATCAAGCGCACGGACGGCTCGTTCTCGACGGAGTGGCAGGCCGTCGTGAGCGCCGTCAACCGGTAGTCCGCGCCGCTGGCGCTCCGGCGGCATGGAGGGCGCGGCGCGCCCCCGGCCGTCGCTTTGTCCGGCCATCGCGAAACTGGACGGCGGCGCGAAACCTTCAAACCTGGCCCGCGTACCTGGGGTGGCTGGACGACATGGATCGGTCCAGACCACATCAAGGAGAGGGGCATGTCATCGACACGCAACGTCGGGATGGCGAGGGTTTCTGCGTCCGCCGTGCTGTTCTTCGCCGCGGGGGCGTTCGCCGCGTGCGCCGTCCCCGAGGGCGCTGAGCCCTCGGGCGATCATGAGGGCTCAGCGCCCTCCGGCGATCCAGGTGAGCCGCAGGCCGAGGCTGAATCGACGGCCGAGGCGGACAGTGAGCTCAAGGTGAACGACTGCGTGAACCCGCACCCGTTCGCCGGCTGCAACGACGCGGCCGTCCAGAGCTGCGTTTGCGCGGCGGACCCATACTGCTGTACCACCCAGTGGGACTCGATCTGCGTCGCAGAGGTGACGAGCCTCCATTGCGTACCGCCGTCCGCGGCCGTCATCGGGCGCCTGCAGTGCGCCGCGCCGGACGGCGCGGGGACCATCACGAGCGCGCTCGCGTTCGCGCCGATCAGCATTCCCGGCCTCGGGAGCGGCGTGACGGACGCGAACGGCGATTTCAGGATCCCCATCTCGTCGACCGCGAGCGCGAGCGTGCACCTCGACGTGACGTACGACGGCGTCGTGAGCTCGAGCGGCGTGACGACGCCGCTCACGATCATGGACGACCTGCACGCCCCGCGCGGCCAGGGGGTCGATATCGCCGGCAGCCCGCGCTCGAGCGGCGATCTCGACGTCGACGTGGTCACGCTGAGCGGCGTCGACTGCGAGCTCTGGCGGCTCGGCGTCGATACGCTGCGCGATTTCCACGCTGCCCGCGGGGCTCAGCCGCCCGCGCACGCGCTGCGCATGCTGCGCTGGAGCGGGGTCTACCTGGGCACGCCCTTCACGTTCTACGACTACATCAACATTCGCACGGACTTCCTCACGAGCACCTGGGGGAGCACGGCCGCGGAGCGCCGGCGGGTCATCACCCACGAGTTCGGGCACAGCGTGCGGCACGTCGCCGACGGGGATCTGAACCACTGGAATGGTGACGACGTGGCCTATGTCTATGGGCGCTCTCACGACGGCTCCGAGATCGCCAACCAGGGGTACGCCTTCAACGAGGGCTTCGCGGACTACTGGGAGCAAGCCCGGGCCGGCGCGCGCGGCCGCCTCTGCGGCGGCGGGGCCGCGTGTCCGTCGAGCCAGTACCGGGACTGGAACGAGAAGCGCATCGCCAATGCGCTGCTCGATCTCTCCGATATCGTGGGCGACAGCGCGATGATCCAGGTGCTGGAGGCAAACCCCGGCGCGATCCACAGCCTTTACGAGTTCCAGGCGCGCCTCCACGTGCAGAACCCTGCCGTCCCGGCCCCCGCCGCGGTGCCGGCCTGCCCGCCCGGCTTCAGCGATGATGGCGCGACGTGCTCCTCCACGGTCAGCAAACCGAGCTACGGGCGCGGCGTCGGCACGGCGCCGACGCTCTGCGGCGCGGGCCAGCAATACGACGCGGGTCTCTGCTATCCGGCCTGCGCCTCGGGCTACTACGGGGTCGGCCCGGTGTGCTGGCAGAGCTGCCCGGCCGGGTACACGGACGACGGCCTCACGTGCCGGCGCGACGCGCAGATCATCAACGCCAACAACTCCGCGTGCCCCTGGTATGACGCCTGCGGCCTGACCTTCGCCAAGGGCTGCTCCACCTGCCCGCCGGGGTATAGCAACGACGGCTGCACGTGCCGTATCGACGCGCACATCTTCGGAAAGAGCTCTTACGGGCGCGGCGCCGGCTCCGTGCCGACGAGCTGCGGCGCGGGCCAGCAATACGACGCGGGTCTCTGCTATCCGGCCTGCGCCTCCGGCTACAGCGGCGCGGGCCCCGTGTGCTGGGGGAGCTGCCCGGTCGGCTACGTCGACTTCGGCGCGACGTGCACGAAGGTCATTTCAAAGTGAAGGTCGCCAGGTAACCCGATCGGGGCGCGCCGCGAGAGGTCTCTCGGCTCGGAGCCGCGCCCGGCGGCGGCGTCACCGCCTGCGCTTCGCCAGGCCGTAACGGTTCATCTTCAGCACGAAGGTCCGCAGCGGCATGTGGAGCGCCTCCGCCGCCCTCGTCTGCACCCCGCCCACCGCGGCGAGCGCCTCGGCGATGCGCGTGCGCTCGAGCTCCCTCACCTCCTCGGCGAGCGGCCGGAACGTCCGGCCAGCACCCCTCGCCGAGGGCGCCGCGCGGGAGGCCGGCGCCACCGAGGGCGGGATGCCCTCGGGGCGCGGCGGCCCCGCCGCGAGCGCAGCGGGCAGGTGTCCGCGCTCGACGATGCGCGCGCTGACCGTCGCCGCGATGTAGTCGATGACGTTCTTCAGCTCACGCACGTTGCCCGGCCACGCATAGGCCGTGAAGAGCTCCGTCGCCTCCGTCGACAGGACCATCTCCTCGCGCCCCGCGCGCGCGCACGCGTCGGCCAGGAACGCCCGCGAGAGCGCGAGGATCTCCCGGGGGCGCTCCCGGAGAGGAGGCAAGATCACCGTGGCCGCGCCGAGGCGATAATAGAGATCTTGCCGGAAGCGGCCCGCCTTGACCTCCCCCTGAAGATCCTTGTGCGTGGCGGCGACGACGCGGATGTCGACCTCGCGCTCGCGCACGTCGCCCAGCCGGAGGATCCGCCGGGTCTCGATCGCGCGCAGGATCTTCGCCTGGGCGCTCGCCGAGAGATCGCCTATCTCGTCGAGGAAGACGGTCCCCCCGCTCCCGTGCTCCAGGAGGCCCGGCTTCGGGCCCGTCGCGCCGGAGAACGCGCCTCGCTCGTAGCCGAAGAGCTCGCTCTCGACCAGGCTCTCGGGCATCGCGGCGCAGTTGAGCGTCACGAGCGGCCGCCGCGCCCTCGGAGACCACTCGTGCAGCGCGCGCGCCGCGCTCTCCTTTCCGGAGCCCGTCTCGCCGGTCACCAGCACCGGCAGGTCCGTCGCCGCGAGGCGCCGGATCAGATCGAACACGCGCACCATGGCCGCGTCGGCGAGCACCGTGCGCTGCCCGCCGATCTCCAGCGTGGTCACCGCCTCCGCCGCGGTCGCCGGCTGCCCGGGGCGCGCGACCTCCGCGGCTGCCCGGGCCGACGCGACGAGCGTGTCCGCGTCGCAGCCGTCCGCCGGCGCCGTCGCCACGCCGACCTTCGGCGCCGCGGCGACGGCGTGCACGGCGTCGACGAGCCGCTGCACGGCGTGGCCCGCCGCCGTAGCGTCCGCCTCGGGCAAGAGCACGAGGAGGCGGTCGTCGGCCTCGAAGCCCGCGAAATCGGTCACCGCGAGCTCCCGCTCCAGCGCGCCGGCGACGACCTCGCGGGCCGAGGCCGCCCCGAGCTGGACGGCGATCACCGTCGCCGGCCGATCGTGGCGCAGCGCCCTGTCGATCTCCCCCTCGATCCTCCGCCGCAGCTCCGCGATCTCGAGGACCTGCCGGCTCTTCGCGGGGCGCGGGCACCGCATCACCACGACGGCCTCGCCGATCGACACCACGTCGCCCGAGCCGAGCGGCCTCGCGCCGTCGACGCGGACGCCGTTGAGCAGGGTGCCGTTCCGGCTGCCGAGATCGACGAGCTGCGCGCGCCCGTCGAGCAGCACGATCTTCGCGTGCTCCCGCGACGCCGAGGTGTTGCGGAGGCGCACGTCGGCCCGGGGCCCGCGGCCCAGGAGCACCACGCCGCTCCGCGGCAGGCGGAGCACCGACGAGGAGCTCCCCTGCACCACGAGCAGGTACGAGCCGCCCTCGTCGGCCCCGCGCGGCGCCTCGTCTGTTCGGGTCGGGCCGCCGGACGCCGTTGCCTCGCTCATCCTCTCGCGGCCGACTCTCTCATTGCGGCGCCAGGGCGCGCAAGGCTCCAGGTCGGCGCGGAATCCGGCGCGGAATCCGGCGCAAAATCGCGCGCACCGCGTGGTAGGCTCGCCGCCCGCAGGCCGGGCACTGCAGAGCGATTCGATGCAGCGGACGCCCCCCAGCAATGCGCGATTCTCGATCGGCCGCCGCCTCGGCGAGGGCGCGTTCGGCGCCGTCTACGAGGCGCAGGATCGCGAGCGGGGGGCGCGCGTCGCATTGAAATCGCTCCACCGCCTCGACCCGGTCGCGCTCTACCGGTTCAAGCGCGAGTTCCGCGCCCTGTCCGAGGTCGTCCACCCGAACCTGGTCGCGCTCCACGAGCTGTTCTCCGAGGACGATCGGTGGTTTTTCACGATGGACCTCATCGAGGGCATCGATTTCCTCTCCTCCGTGCGCGGCTCATTGGCCCGCGGCGCCCGCGCCGCCTCTGCGCCCAGCCCCTCCGCGCCCAGCCTCGCCCGGGACGATCCGGACGCGACGGAACCGGACCTGTCGGCGGCGCGGCCCCATCCGGCCGCCGGCGACGCCGGGCGCGACCCGGCCGCCGCTCCGCCGCCGCCCTGGGGGCCGCTGAGGAGCGCGCTCCTCCAGCTCGCCCAGGGCCTCGCCGCGCTCCACGCGGCCGGCAAGCTCCATCGCGACCTCAAGCCGTCGAACGTGCTGGTGACGCGCGAGGGGCGCGTCGTCATCCTCGATTTCGGCCTCGTGGCGGAGCTCTCGAGCGGCTCCATCGACCAGAGCGGCAGCCACATCGCGGGGACGCCGGCATACATGGCGCCGGAGCAGGCGAAGGCCGGCTCCCTGTCGCCCGCCTGCGACTGGTACGCGGTGGGCGTCATGCTCCACGAGGCGCTCACCGGGCGCCGGCCGTTCGAGGGAGGGGCGCTCGACGTCATCCTGCGAAAGCAGGTGGAAGAGCCGCCTCCTCCGAGCGCCCTCGCGCCGGGCATCCCGGAGGACCTCGACGCCCTCTGCGCGGAGCTCCTGCGCCGCGCGCCCGACGAGCGGCCCCCGGCGCCCGAGGTGCTCCGGCGGCTGCTGCCGCCGAGCGGCGACGCCCGCGGCAGCGCCGGCGCGCCGCCGCTCGCCGAGGCGCGCCCGGGGCCGCCGGCCGGGAGCGCCGCGCCGTTCGTCGGGCGGCAGCGGCACATCGACGCGCTGCGCGGGGCGTTCGAGCGGGCGAGGGGAGGGCGGGCGACCACCCTGCACATCCACGGCGCGTCGGGCACGGGCAAGACCGCGCTCGTCCGGCGCTTCCTCGACGACCGCGCGCGCGTGGATGACGCGGTGATCCTCGAGGGCCGGTGTTACGAGCGGGAATCCGTCCCCTACAAGGCCGTCGACAGCCTGATCGACGCGCTCAGCCGCCACCTCTCGCGCCTCCCCAGGCTGGAGGCCGCCGAGCTCATGCCGCGCGACGTCCACGCGGTCGTGCGCCTCTTCCCGGTGCTCGGGCGGGTCGACGCGATCGCCCGGGCGCCGCGGCGCGAGATCGAGCCCCCGGACGCCCGGGAGCTCCGCCGGCGCGGGTTCGCCGCGCTCCGCGAGATCCTCGCGCGGATCGCGGATCGACGGCCGCTCGTCCTGTTCATCGACGACCTCCAGTGGGGGGACGCCGACAGCGCCGCGCTCCTCACCGACGTCCTCCGCGAGCCCGACGCGCCCGCGCTACTGCTGCTCCTCTGCTACCGGAGCGAGGACGCCGAGCGGAGCGAGCTCCTCGCGCGGCTGCTCCCGCCAGCCCCGAGCGACGGGGACGAGGGCGACGTGCGCTCCCTGGCCGTCGGCGCGCTCACCCCCGAGGAGGGGCGCGACCTCGCGCTGGCCTTCCTCGGCGGCGGCCCTCGCGCCGTCGCGCAGGCCGACGCGATCGCGGCGGAGGCGGCCGGGAGCCCCTTCTTCGTGATCGAGCTCTCGCGCGACGTGCAGGGCCAGGCCGCGCCGGAGTCGGCGCGCGGCGCGGACGCCGGCGGCGTCCGGCTGGGATCGGTCCTCGCGAACCGCCTCCTGCGCCTGCCCGCCGAGGCGAGGCGCCTGCTCGAGGTCATCGCCGTGTCGGGCAAGCCGCTCGATCTCCGCGACGCGCGGCAGGCCGCGGCGCTCACCCCCGAGCAGGAGCGGGCCGCGCTCGCGGCGCTCCGGGCCGGCAGCGTCGTGCGCGCGCGGGGGCAGCACGGCGAGCAGGAGCTCGAGGCGTTCCACGACCGCATCCGCGAGGCGGCCCTCGCGCAGCTCGGCGCGGCGGAGCTCGCCGAGGTCCACCTGCGGCTCGCCGCCGTCCTGGAGGCCTCGGGGCGGGCCGACGCGGACGTGCTCGCCGTGCACTTCCGGCGCGCCGGGCGCCCCGGCGAGGCGGCCCGTTACGCGGTCCTGGCCGGCGACCGCGCGGCCGAGGCGCTCGCCTTCGATCGCGCCGCGGAGCACTTCGCCGCCGCGCTCGAGGCGGCGCCGGCCGGCGCGGGGGAGGCGCGCGCGCTGCGGGTCAAGCTCGCGCACGCCCTGCGCAACGCCGGCCGCGGCGCGGAGGCGGCCCGGGCGTACGCCGCCGCGGCCGAGGGCGCGCCGCCGCGGGAGAGCCTCGATCTGCGGCGGTGCGCCGCCGAGCAGCTGCTCGTGAGCGGCCACATCGAGGAGGGCAAGCGCGCGCTCCGGGGCGTCCTCGCGGCCGTGGGGATGCGGCTCGCCGAGCGCCGGTGGGCGGTGCTGCTCTCGCTCCTGTTCTTCCGCCTGCTCCTGCGCGTGCGCGGCTTCCGCTTCCGGGAGCGCGACGCCCGCGATCTGCCGGCCGAGACGCTGACGCGCCTCGACATCTGCTGGTCGGCCTCCGTCGGGCTCGCCATGGCCGACGTCCTCCAGGGCGCCGAGTTCCAGGCGAGGCACCTCCTCCTCGCGCTCCGCGCGGGCGAGCCCTACCGCCTCGCCCGCGCCATCGCGACCGAGATCGCGCACCTCGGCACGGACCACGTCGTGGGGCGCCGCCAGGCCCACCGGCTCTACGGCACGGCGGCGGCGCTCGCGGAGAAGGTCGGCGACCCGTACCTCATCGCCGTCAACAAGGGCATGCTCGGCGTCGTCGAGAGCCTCTCCGGGCGCTGGGCCGAGGGCCTCGAGCTCTGCCGCGAGGCCGAGGACCTCCTGCGCGCGCGGTGCGCGGGCGTCGCGTGGGAGCTGGGCACCACCAGCCGGTTCATGATGGTGGCCCACTACCACCGCGGCGAGCTCGACGCGCTGGCCCGCCTCGCGGCGCCGCGCTGCGCGGACGCGGACGCGCGCGGCGACCTCTACGCGGCCAGCTTCTTCCGGGTGGGGCTCACGTACATCGTGCCGCTCGCCGCGGACCGGCCCGACGCCGCGCGCGACGAGGTGCTGGGCGCCATGGCGCGCTGGCCGCGCCGCGCGTTCGATCACCTCGACTGCCTGGAGACCCTGGCGCTCGGGCGCATCGATCTCTACGCCGGCGCGCCGCTCGCGGCGCTGCGGAGGATCGAGGACCGCTGGCGCAAGATCGCCTGGTCGTTCCTGCCGAGGTTCCAGTACTACCGCGTCTTGATCCATCACCTGCGCGCGTCCGCGGCGCTGGAGGCCGCCGCGCGCGACGGCGCCGGCGACGCGCGGCTCGGCCGGGCCCTCCTCCGCGGCGCGGCGCGCGACGCCCGGCGGCTGTCGCGCGAGGGCGCGCCGTGGGTCGCTCCGATGGTGATGTCCCTGCGCGCCGCCATCGCGGCGCAGCGGGGCCAGGCCGCCTCGGCGCTGTCGCTCCTCGCGGCGGCCGCGGCCGCGTTCGACGAGCGCGGGATGGCCCTCTTCGCCGCCTGCGCGCGCCGCCGCCGCGGCCAGCTCCTCGGCGGGGACGAGGGCCGCTCCCTGGTCCAGGCCGCGGACGCCTGGATGGCGGGCCAGGGCGTCAGGAACCCCGCGCGCCTGGCGGCGATCTTCGCGCCGGGGTTTCCGTGAGGTCGATCTCCACGGTGTGCACCGCGGCCATCGCCGGGGAGGTCCGGAGCGCCGAGAGCAGCGGGCTCGCTCCGGCGTCCTCGGGGCGGTAGGCGACGATCAGCAGGAGCGCGGCCGGGTCCGGCGAGGCCATGATCTCCGCGAGCAGCGACGCGCTCTCCGCGTCGCCCCAGTGGGCGTCGTCGATGAACACGACAACGGCGCGCCGGTCGGAGATCCGCCCGAGCAGATCGCCCAGCGCGGCCGAAGCGCGCGCCCGGAGCCGCTCCTCGCCCTCTTCCGCTGCGCTCCGCGGCGCAGCGAGCGGCGGCGACGCGCGCACGGCCGGGACGCGCGCGAGCACGGGAAAGACGCGGGCGAGCGCGGCGGCGCCGCGGGGCATGAGCGCGGCGGCCTCCCCCGGCGGGGTCCGCACGAGGTGGCGGCTGAGCGCGTCGATCGCGCCGTCGAGCGCCCTGAACGGCACCTGCTCGCGCTCGTGGCACCTGCCCTCGAGCACGAGCGCGTCACCGGCCTCGCCGTCGAGGAACGCACGCACGAGCGCGCCCCCGTTCGCCGCGGCGGCGCCCTGGACGAGGACCAGCCCCGGCCGCCCCTCCCGCGCCCGCGCGAGCGCGCCTGCGAGCGCCTCGAGCTCCCGCGGCCGCGTCGCCGGCGCCTCCTCCGCCGCGCGCGACGGGCCGCGGCCGCCGCGACCGACCGGCGCCGCCGGGTCGGGGGGTGCCGCCGCGAGATCACCCGCCGCGCCGAGCCGCCGCACCACCTCCGCGCCGGAGGGGCGCCGCTCCGGCGCCGCGCACAGGAGATCGGCGACCAGGTCGGCCAGGTCGTCCGGCGCCCACGGCGCGACGTCGCGGAGCCGGGGCGGCGCGGATCGCTGCTTCTCGGCGAGGACTTCGATCGACGTGCCCGTGAAGGGCGGCCTCCCTGCCAGCGCCTCGAAGAGCATCACGCCGAGCGCGTACCAGTCGGCGCTCGGCGCGGCGGCGCTCGCGCCCACCTGCTCCGGCGCCATGTAGCGCGGCGTCCCGACGAGCTGCTCGGCGTCGGTCGCGCTCTGCCCGCTGCCGCTGGTCGAGAGGCGCGAGGCGATGCCGAAATCGAGCACGACGGCGCGCCCCTCGGCCGTGACGAGCACGTTGGAGGGCTTCACGTCCCGGTGGACGAGCCGCGCCGCGTGGACCGCCTGGAGCGCCCGCGCGACCTGGACGAGCGAGGACCGCACCCGCCCGAGGTCGGCGCGCGCCTCCGCGCAGGCGGCGCCGGCAGGAGAGGACGCGGGCGGGCGCTCGACCGGCTCCTCCAGCGTGGCGTCGAGATCGATCCCCTCGTCCGGGGGCGCGGTGCTGGTCAGGCTGGGCCACGAGGCGGCGCCGCCCGCGGCTCCCTGCCCGCGCACGTGCGTGAGCCAGTCGACCCCGCGCACGAGCTCCATGGTGAAGAACCACTCGTCCCCGCTGCCGATGAGCTCGTGGAGCCGGACGAGGTTGTCGTGTGTGACGTCCGCGAGCGCCCGGAACTCCCGCTTGAAGCGGTACAGCGCCGAGGCGCCCACGCGCGCGAGCGCCTTCAGGGCGACCCGCTCCCCGCGCTCGCGATCGATCGCCTCGTACACGATCCCGAAGCCACCTGCCCCGAGCCGCCGGACGATCTGAAAGCGCTCGGGGACATGCCGCATGGACGGGCCACGTGAGGTGAGGTTCCTTATCGGATCGTATCAGGCCGCGGCGCCGGGCGGCCATGCCGAACCGTGGACCGTGACGTCCGGACCGGGCGGTACGCGGCGCGCGGAAGCGGAACGCGGAACGAGACAACCGGCGGCTCGTCCTGTGCCGCCCAGCGCTTCGAGGGGCTCCTCGACGCTGATTGACAATGCCCCGGCGGCTCCCGCATCCTGGCCACCCCGCGACCCCCGAGGCCTTGAGCCGCAGGAGATGCAATGAGCACCGTCCTCCACCGTCTGGAACAGTGGGCTAACGAATCTCCTGACGCGCCGGCCCAGCGCTTCAAATCTCAAGGCGAGTGGAAGACGCTGACCGCGCGCGAGTACCGTGACCGGGTTCACCACCTCGCGCTGTTCCTGGAGTCCAGGGGCTTCGACGCGAACCAGGTCGGCGCGATCCTCTCGTACAACTGCCCGCAGTGGGTCCACGTCGACCTGGCGGCGCTGCTCGTCGGGGGCAAGTCGGCGGGCCTCTACCCGAACTCCACCGCGAAAGACATCCAGTACATCCTGAACCACACCGAGGCGACGCTGCTCTCGGTGCAAAACAAGGAGTACTTCCAGAAGATCTCCGGAGAGAAGGGCGAGTATTCCGTCCCTGACAGCGTGAGTTGGATCCTCGTCTTCGATGGCGACACATCGATCTCTCCCAAGGCGATCTCCTACGAACAGGCCCTGGCCGAGGGCCGCGCGCTCGCGGGGCAGCCGGGCGCGAAGACGTTCGCCGACTACCTGGCGAAGATCGACCCCAGGGCCGGCGCGTTCCTGATCTACACCTCGGGCACGACGGGCAACCCCAAGGGGGCCATGCTCTCGCACGACAACCTGGCTTACACGGCCGACATGGCCGTGAAGTACTGGAACCTGCCGTTCGCGCGCGGCACGATGTTCTCGTTCCTCCCGCTCTGTCACATCGCCGAGAAGCTGCAGTGCGTCGGGGCGGGGCTCACCCAGCGCTACACCGTCAACTTCTGCTCGAAGTTCGAGAACGTCTCGATCGAGCTCCCCGAGGTGCAGCCCACGCTGCTGCTCTGCGTGCCGCGGCTCTGGGAGAAGATGATGGAAGGCGTGATGGCGAAGGTGCGCGGCGGCAAGGGCGCCAAGAAGAAGCTGGCCGAGTGGGCGCTCGCCGTGGGCGCCCGCGTGGCCCAGGCGAAGTACGCGCAGCGCGCGCCGAGCGCGCTCGACGCCTTGCAGCTCAAGCTCGCCGACAAGCTCGTGCTGGGCAAGGTGCGCGCGGCGCTCGGCCTGGGCAAGGCCGAGGTGCTCGCCTCGGGCGCGGCGGCGCTCGCGCCGCACATCTCGACGTGGTTCCGCGCGCTGAACCTCGAGATCCTCGAGGACTTCGGCCAGACGGAGTCGACCGGCGTCATCTGCATGACCGAGCCGGGCATCGAGAGCGCGGGCACCGTGGGCAAGCCCGTGCCGGGCGTCGAGTTCAAGCTGGCCGAGGACGGCGAGATCTTGACCCGCGGCCGGCACGTGTTCGTGGGTTATTACAAGGACAAGGCGGCGACGGAGGCCGCGCTCGAGGACGGCTGGCTGCACACGGGCGATCTCGGCGAGTGGAACGACCGCGGACAGCTCAAGATCCGGGGCCGCAAGAAGGAGATCCTCAAGACCTCGGGCGGCAAGATGATCGCGCCGCTCCCGATCGAGGAGAGGCTCAAGGCGGCGGAGATCATCAGCCAGGTGTGCATGGTGGGCGACGGCCGCAAGTACCTCTCGGCGCTGATCACGCTGACCGAGGGCAAGCTCGCCGAGCTGAAGGATCGGGGCGCCCTGAGCAGCGACGCCGCGATCACGAGCCCCGAGGTGGTCGGCCAGGTGAGGGTGCACGTCGACGCCCTGAACGCGGAGCTCGCCAGCTTCGAGCAGATCAAGCGGTTCACGGTCCTCGGCCGCGAGTTCTCGGTGCAGGACGGCGAGATGACGCCGACGCTGAAGATGAAGCGCAACGTGATCGAGCAGCGCTTCCGCGGGACCATCGACGAGATGTATCCCGCCGAGTGAGCGGGGGCCACGGGCCCCGCCGGCGGGCGGTCGGTCGACGAACGCGCCGCGGCGCTCGCCCGGCCCTGGGAGAGGCGCCCCGTGGCCGGGCGCCCGCTCGATCAGAGAATGTCGGGCTGTCGCTCATCTCCCGAAGGGATGCGCGCGGCCCTTTCATGTGGGAGGGAAAAGCCATGAGTTCACCGAGAAGCCACCTCGTGCTCGTGCCGGGTTTTGCGGGCTTCGATATCCTGGGTGGGATCGTCTATTACAGCGGTGTCACGGAGATCCTCCGAAACACCGATACCGGGCCGTATCAAGGCCCGCTCTCGGTGCATTGCTTCCCGAACCTGCCCACGGCGAGCGTGGACACCCGCGCGCACGCGCTCCTCCGCTGGCTCGCGGATCGGTTCAGGCAGGGGGTGTTCCACGGGGGCGCGGGCCGTGGCCAGCGGGACTGCGTCCACCTCGTGGGCCACTCGACCGGCGGGCGGGACATCAAGACGCTGATGCTCCTGCTCCTGGCCGAGACCGAGCAGAAAGGGTCGGTCTACGGCGTCCCGGTAGAGCGCATCCTCGAGAGCATCTGCTCGATCCAGTTCCTCTCGACGCCGCACCGCGGGACGAACCTCGCCCACGTCTTCCACCGGAGGCAGCCCCTCCTCACAGGCCTGGCCGGGGCCCTCCACTGGTGGCTCCGCCTGGCTGGCCCGAAGGACGCGAGCTCCGCGGCCCGCCGCGCGAAGACGCTCCTGCAGGTGTTCGGCCAATCGGATGGCATCGTCCGCGCCGCCCTCGACACGATCGAGCGCTTCCACGCGTTGCCGTGCGACGACCTCGCCAGGGCCGAGGCGCGCGGCGAGTACTTCAACGTGCTCCGCTGGCTGCTGCACGTCGCCGAGGACACCGAGGCCTTCGAGGATCTCGATCCCCTGCCGCTGTCAGGCCAGTCGTCGCGCGAGGAGCGCTGGTCCAAACATGGCCTGTCCGCGCGCGGCCTCGGCGCCTGGCCGCGCGAGCTCGCGGCCTCCATCAAGAGCGCGAAGCAGGCAAGGAAAGCCAGCCTCCTCGGGGCGGAGCTCGAGGAGGAGCTGAGCGCGTACTACGAGCAGCGGGGCATCGCGCTCCGGTCGATCGTCACCCGGGCGAAGCGCGATCCCGGCGGCCCGTTCCTGGGCGCCTTCGGCATCTTTCACGGCATCACGGCCAACATCAAGGATCCGAAGGTGGTCGAGGCCCTCGGGCCGTCCTGCTCCGTGCCACGGTTCGACGACCCGACCCAGACCGAGTCGCTCGATCCGGAGATGAACGACGGGATCGTCAACTGCGTATCGATGGTCTATCCCGACACGAAGCGCAGCTTCCTGGTCGACGCCGACCACGCCGACGTGATGGGCCACTATCGGTTCATCGCCCCGGAGGACGGCGACGGAGCGGACCCGAAATACGGCGGATACGACCTGTTCCAGTCCCGGTCGACCTTCGATCAGGCCGAGTTCGACAGGTTATGGAGCAGCATCGGGCAGTTCGCCATGAACAGCGACAGGTGCGCCGCCGCGGCGCGCCGCAGCTCGGCCGCCGCCCACGTGGAGGCGCCGGCGGTGTCGCCGGCCTCGGCGCCCGCGGTGGTGCCGGCCTCGGCGCCCGCGGTGACCCATTTCCGCGCCGAGCCGTCGGACCCGGAGGGCGGCGCGTAGGCGCCCCCCATCGCCGGGGGGCGCCCAGGCCGCCTTCGTGAATCAGGCCTTCGCGAGGTAGGCTTCGAGCTCGTCGGCGCCGCCGATGTGCTTGCCGTCGACGAAGACCTGCGGGGTCGTGCCCTTGCCGCTCACCGCGCGCAGGCGGCGCGGCGAGGCCGCCACCTCCTCGTAAGGAATCTTCCGCGCGTCGAGGAGCCGCTTCGCCTTGGTGCAGTAGCCACAGCCCGGCTTCGTGAACAGCAGCACGTCGTGCGGCGACTTCGACGACGGATCCAGGTACTTCAGCATCGTGTCCGCGTCCGACACATCGAAGGGATCGCCCTCCACCTCGGGCTCGATGAACATCTTCTTGATCACGCCGTCGTCGACCAGCATCGAATAGCGCCACGAGCGCTTGCCGAAGCCGAGGTTCGCCTTGTCGACGAGCATGCCCATCTTCTCGGAGAACTCCCCGTTCCCGTCGGGCAGGAACTGGATCTTGTCCGCCTCCTGCGCCTTGCACCACTCATCCATCACGAACGCGTCGTTCACGGACACACACGCGATCGTGTCCACCCCGCGCCGCTCGAACTCCTCCGCGAGCTCGTTGTAGCGCGGCACGTGGCTGCTCGAGCAGGTCGGCGTGAAGGCGCCCGGCAGCGCGAACACCACCACCTTCTTGCCAGCGAACACGTCCTTGGTGGTCACGTCCTTCCACTGACCGTCGATACGCGTACGAAACGTGACATCCGGAACGCGCTGCCCTTCGAGGTTCTTCAGCATGACAGTCGTACTCCTCCCGTGCTCTTCTCGTTGCCATCCGCGACGGCAACCTTGTCCAGCGTCGTGCGGCGCTCCACGCGGCGCTCTCGGGCCGGCGAGAACGTAGCCCCGAGCTTCGACGCCGGCCAGCGCGACGGCGAGCCCGACCGAGGGCCGCGCCGCGATGGCGAGCCCGACCGATGGACGCGCCGCGAAGGCTGCTCGCCCGGGCGACGGCGCCAGAAGAGGCGCCCCGCTGGGCAGCTCCAGCGCCGCCGCGGGGCGAGGCGTCAGCCGCTCCGCGCCAGATCCACCGCGCGCCAGAGGTACCAGCTCGCCACCGTGCGGTACGGCTTCCACCGCGCGCCGCGCTTCTCGAGATCCGCGCGCGCAGGCGGCTCGGGCCGCTTGAACGCGAGCGCGAAGCCCTTGCGGATACCGTAGTCGTCCACGGGCAGCACGTCCGGGCGGCCGAGGCGGAACATGAGGAGCATCTCCACCGTCCACCGGCCGATGCCGCGCACCCGCGTGAGGCGCTCGATGATCGCCTCGTCCTCCATGCCGTGGACCTCGGCGAGCGTGGGGAGCTCGCCGTCCTCCGTCTTCCGCGCGAGGTCGCGCAGCGCGAGGAGCTTCGCCTGCGAGAGGCCGGCGCCGCGGAGCTTCTCGTCGGAGGCGCGCAGGAGCTGCGCGGGCGTGGGGCCCTCGTGCGCTCGCGGGAAGAGCGCGCGCACGCGCGCGAAGATGGTCGCGGCGGCCTTGCCGGTGAGCTGCTGGTAGACGATCGACTCCGCGAGCGCGAGGAAGAGGCTCGACGTCCTGTCGATCCGCAGGGCGAACGGCCCGACCGCGTCGATGACGCGCGCGAGCGCCGCGTCGGACGCGCGCAGGTGCTCGACGGCGGCGCCCGGATCGAAGCCGAAGTCGCCGCCGGGCGCGGCCTTTGGAGCGCCGCGCGCCTGGCCGCCCTCGATCGCGAGGAGGCGGAGCTTCGTCGTGACGCCGCCGTTCGCGGAGAAGCCGCCGGCCTTGCCGCCGGCCGCGAGCACGCGGTGGCACGGGACGATGATCGCGAACGGGTTCCGCCCGAGCGCCTGCCCCACGGCGCGCGCCGAGCCGACCGCCCCGAGGCGCGCCGCGACTTCGCCGTAGGTCAGCGTCGCGCCCGGCGGGATGGTGCGCGCGACCTCGTAGACGCGGCGGTGGAACGGCGGCACCCGATCCATGTCGAGCGCGACGGCGGACAGGTCGCTCGCCTCGCCGCGCAGGAGCGCGACGATCGCGTCGACCGCGCGCTGCACCTCGGGCGGCGGCGCCGCCGCCTGGGCGCCCGGGAGGCGCTGGAGCAGGCGCGACCGCGTCTCGGGCTCGCGCGCCTCGGGGAGCTGCAAGGCGGCGACGCCGCGCTCGCCCCACGCGATGCCGCAGCGGCCGATCGCCGTGTCGAACAGGAGGAAGCCGTGTGCCGTTGCTGTCATGGGGTCCTCGCGGGCAGGCGGGGCGCCCGCGTCCGGCGGCCATCCTAGGAGCGCGCGGCGAGGCGATCTTGGAAGATCTTGCGATCCCCCCTCGCCGCCTTCCGGAAGCCGCGGGGCGAGACGCCGGCCGCGCGGTGGAAGGTGCGGACGAAGTTGGAGAGGTCGCCGAACCCGACGTCGAGCGCGATGTCGGTGATCGACCGGGCGCCGTCGGCGAGGAGGCGCGCCGCGCGGCGCAGGCGGGCGCGGACCAGGTACTGGTGCGGGGTCACGCCGACGACCTTCCCGAAGACCCGCAGGAAGTGGAACGGGCTGAGCCCGACCTCCCGCGCCGCGCCCTCGAGGTCGATCGGCTCGTGCGCGTGCTCGTCCAGCCAGAGCGCCGCCTCGACGGCGCGGCGGCGGTCGCGCGCCCCGGTGTCCGGCGGCCTTCGCTTCCGGCCGGAGGCGACCTCGACGAAGCGGGCGGCGAGGAGCACCCCCACCTCGTCGACGCCGATGTCGCTCCTGCCCTCGGCGGCCGCCTGCGCGAGCTCGCCGAGCACCATCAGCTCGGGCACCGGCGGCAGGCCGCCGGCCCGGAACGCGCCGTCGCCGTCGCCGAGGGCCTCGACGAGCGCCGGCGCGAGCTGGAACGACAGGCACTCGTCCCCGACGACGTGCTCGTGCGAGCACGTGTACTCGTCGCCGGGGTGGCCGACCAGGAGCGACCCGGCCACGAGCTCGAACGCCTCCCCCCGGACGCGGTAACCGAAGCTGCCCTTGCGCACGTAGGAGACGGAGAAGCCGCGGTGGAGCTCGGCGAACGGCGCGTCCCCGGGCCCGGAGCGGCACCGGTAGTCGACCACCGAGATGGCGTCGCCCCGCACCAGCGTCGTGACGTCCATGGGTCACCGAATGTACTTGCGGCGGCGAGGCCGAGCAACGCGCCCCGCGCCCGTGCTGCGCCGCCGCGCGGCGCCGCGCCCGCCGCTCGGGGGCCCGCGCGCGCCGTCGACCTCGACAGTCCCCCCGGACACCGTTTGCGACCGCTCCCAGGTCCCGAACGCCGTTCAGACCGTGATAGCGACCGCCGTCAGCGCCTTCGGAATGGGTTGCGCGACGGCCTCGCTCACGTACTGACGGCGTCTTGATCGGACACGTTGAGCGTCACCCCTGTCGGATCGGACGTCGCGATAACGCTCTGGGCCGCTATCGCGATCTCGGCAGGAGCCAGCCATGCGGGCGGGGCGCCCGGCACCTCGACACCGACGACGACACGCACCGCCGCGAGCGCTGCTGCCTCCGCGAGCGGGAAGCTGCGCCGCCAGACCAGCGAGCACGATTGCCGGTCGCCGTCGACGTGCAGCGTGTCCAGCACGAGATCGAGCGGCTGCCCCTCCGTGACGCCGAACGCGGAGAGGCCATGGACGCGCGCGAGGGCGCGCGCCCCGGGGAGCCGCGTCCGCAGCGCTGCGAGCGTCGGGTGGAGCCCCGTGAGCACGAGCCACTCGTCGCCGACCAGGGCTTCGACGCGCTGATCGGGGGGGGCCGCCTGGAAGTAGCTCCAGTCGAAATCGTCGGGGATCTCGAGGATGGGCCCCTCGAGCGCCTTGTGGGGCGTACGCCCGAGCAGCCGCCTGCGCGACGGCCACACGCTCCCGAGCGGCGCGAAGCCCGCCGGGTGGTCGCGCCGCGAGGGATCCAGGACGGCCGGGCGATCGGTGCCGAACGGGTTGTCGGCCATGCCGATCCCCCCGAATGCGCGCTCGTAGGCGAGCGGGATCGCCTTCTCCGCGCCGCCGGGCTCGATCGAGAGCGCCTTGTCGAGGATCGGGCGCTCGCCGGCGAAGAGCGCGAGGCGCACGGAGAAGGGCGCCGCAGGCGGGCCCGGCGGCGCGTGCGCGTGGCCCGTGAAGAACACGTCGATGCGCGCGAGGTAGGGCGCGAGATCGCTCGTCAACCGGACGCTGCGGCCCGGGTGGTTGTGATGGTGGATGTCGGCATCGATGATTTTTTGCGGCTCGACGGGAATCATCGGTGCGCCGTCGACGAAGGCGAAGGTCGCCTTGGCGATCACCGTGAGGTGGAGCCGCCCCCGCGCGCGCCACATCACCGCCGCCGCCGCCGTTCCGGAAGGCGCCGCAATCGCGCTGGGAATGGGCGGGGCCTCGGACTTCACCGCGCCATGAGAGCACCGGGGCGTCGCGAGGGTCAAGCCTCGCCGCGCCGCGACACCGACGCGTCGTCCGACGTTCGCCTCTCCGCCCGCCGAGGAGGTTCATCGGCCTCGCAGCGCGGGTGAAAGCGACAGAGTCCGGCGACGACCGCAGGATCCGAATCCGGCGAGTCGTCCTATCCATCCATCGGTGTCGAACCTCGCGCTCGGCGAACGACGAGTTCCCTTCGTGCCGTCGCGGGAGCGCAGGAGCGCCGGACCCTCCTCGCCTGAGGGCGGGGTCTCAGGCCGTGTCCTCGAAGCCGGGGAGCGGCTCGTAGTCTTGAGTTGCGTCGTCCTCCTCGCCGGGCTCGGCGCAGGCCGGCTCGTCGCCGTCCTCGCCGGTATCGTGGAGCAGCCCATCGAACGGCCCGGGGAGCGGCTCGTCCTCGTCCGCCTCGAGCAGCGCGTCCATGCCCTCCACCTCGCCGGTCTCCAGGTAGCGCTCCCACGCGCCGGGGTGATCCCGGGCGCAGAGCGCCGAGAGCGCGGCGACGCCGAGGCGCACGATCGGCTTCCCATCGGTGCTGCTGCGGGGCCGCGCCCTCAGATCGCGCGGGGCGTACACCGTGAGCTCGAGGGGCGCCACGTCCGCCACGTGGTAGTGGACGTACTCCCGGAGCTCTCCGCCCTTCTGGATCGTCACGCGCTCCCGGTCGAACGTCCAGCCGAGCGCCCGCACGTGCCGCTCCAGCGCCTCCTCGTCGGCGGGGAACACGTGCAGATCGACGTCGCTGCCGCGGCGGATATGGCCGGTGGAGACCGAGCCGATGAGCCGCGGCGAGAACGGCGCGAGCGCGCGCATGGCCTCCAGCGCCACGATGCGCAGCGCGAAGAGCCGGCGCGTCCGCTGGCTCCCCTCGGCGCGCTTGGCGAAGAGGAGCAGCGCCTCGCGGATCTCGCCGTTCGAGGGCAGGTCCGCGGGCCGGTAGCGCGCTCGCCGCCCCTCCACCTGGCCGAGGATCCGCTTCGCGGCCATCCGCTTGGCGGTGAAGTACTGGTCCACGCCTTCCTCGTACATGAGGCGCGCGGCCTCCGCGGCGATGCGGGCCCGCAGCCCGCCGAAGCGCTCGGCGCTCATCGGGCCACCCGCGCCGCGCGCGCTGCCGGCGCCTCCGCCGCCCGCGCCGGCGCTTCCGTCGCTTGCGCCGGCGCCGCCGCCCGCGCCGGCGCCGCGGCGACCGCCGGCTCGAGGGCTTGCCGCAGCCGGAGCATCGCGCCGCCGACCACCCGGCCGCCCCGAGGCGCCCCGAACAGGCGCTTCTGCACCACCTGCTGCGCCACGCCGAGGCGGCGCGCGATCTCGCCCTGCGAAAGGCCGTCGAAGAAATACGCCTCGACGACCTCCCGCTGCTTCGCCGTCAGCGCGGTCTCGACCGCGTCCCGCACCGCGGCGCAGAGCCGCGCTCGCCCGGGCGGCTCGGCCTCGCCGCCCCAGAGCCGGCGATCGTCGCCCCAGCGGTCGACGTCGTCGCAGAGGACCTCCCGGCGGACCTTGCGCTCAGGCGAGCGGCTCCTTTCGCAGGTCATCGGAGGGGGCGGGCTCGCCGCCGATCGAGAGCAGGGTCCAGTCTGCGCCGTCGAGCAGGAGCTCCACGGCGGCCTCGGGGCGGAGCACGGTCGCCTCGGGCGAGCGGCCGCCGACGTCCCAGCGGCGGAGCCGCGCGAGGTCCGCGAGCGCCTTCGTGCGCCGCAGGCGCCGCCGGGTCGCGCCGGGCGCGCGCAGCAGGTGGAGGTGGTGCCGCACGAGCCAGACGATCCGCGGGCACACGAGCTCCGCGAGCACGTCGGCCCCCTCCTCGGCGTGGTCGGCGCAGGCGAACGCCTTGCCGACGTCGTGGAGCAGGGCCGCGGCCCAGAGCGAGCGATCCGCGGTCTCGCGGCGGGCCAGGTCGAAGACCTGCAGGGAATGGAAGAGCGCGTCGCCCTCGGGGTGCCAGCGCGGATCCTGCGGCACGCGGTCGAGGGCGAGGAGGAGATCGAGGAGGTCCTTGTGCATCGACGGGAGGGCGGTCAGGCCGCCCGCGGGCTGCGGGCGAGCGGTGCCCCTTCACCCTGGGGCGCGGTCACACCCACCGGGAGGCCCCGCGCGCCGGGCGAGCCGAAGCATAGCGCGGGCGCCCCCTGCGCCAGGAGTCAGGGAGTGAACAGGGTGGCCGATCGCTTCCTCGGCGGCGTGAGTTGCGCGGCCGTCTCCGCGGTCTGACGTGTGCCTGGGGCCTCCAGGCGGACCAGCCTGAGCACGGTGCCCCCGACGATGATCTGGCCGTTTTGCGGGAGCAATGCGCTCGTGATGCGCTGATCGTCGATCATGGTCCCGTGCGTGCTTCCCTGGTCGATCACGCGCACCTCATCCGCTCCGACGACGATCGTCGCGTGCTTTCGCGACACCTTCGGATCATCGAGGCGGATGAAGCAATCGGGCTCTCGCCCTACCCTGAACTCTCCAGGCCGGAGCAGGAACCGCCGACCCGCGAGAGGCCCGTTGCACACGAGGAGCTCGTAGGCGATCGACGTGTTTCCGCCCGACGCCGGGATGGTGGGCCGGAGCGGGGCCTTCGCGATGCGCAGCCGCCCCTCGTACTTCTGCGTCCACATCTGCGGGGTTTGCCGGCCTCCCTCGGCCTTGATGCTCGCTTGCACGTACTCGCAGAGCTCGTGGACATCGACGTATCCGTCTCGGTCCAGATCGGCTGTGCCGGTCGACAGGCCCTCGACGATGTGGCGCGTGAAGATCGACTGCGGGGGCACCCCCACGGGCTGGTCAGCCTGCCACGCCAGCTGAACCGACGTCGTGGCGGAGATCACGACGCGACCCGAGCCGTCTCCCATGAACGTCCCGGCGATGTCGACGCTGTCCTGCTCGCTCTTGGCGGAGTTCTCGTAGGCGCCGCTGTAGCAGCAGTCGAGGATCAGGACGATGCGCTTCGCGGGGCACTGATCGATCTGGCGGCTGATCCACGCCGCGTCGACCGAGGTCGCGCTGAAGAGCTCTTTCTCCGTGTCGTGTGTGGCGAGGTGGAGGTGCCCCCAGTCGTCCTTCAGGCCATGACCGGAGTAGTAGAGGACGAGCAGATCCTCCGGATGGCGGCGATGGAAGAGCGCGCCGATGGCCTTCCGGACTTCGAGCTGACTGCCATCGACGCAGAGCTCGACGCGAAAATCGCCGATGTCCGGGTTTCCCATCGTGTCGGCGAGCTTCGATGCGTCGAGGGCGGGCGCCTGAAGCGAGCGCAACCTGCCGTCCGCGTACATTCCGTTCGCGATGATGAGCGCGATGCGGTCCCGTCCGCCCAGCACAGGATCTCTGTCCAAGGCTGTCATTTGATTGCGCTGATGCGGCGCGCGAGGTCGAGCACTTCCTTCTCCCCGAGCGGCTTGTCCGAGGTGAACTCGACCTCCAGACCGTTCTTCCCCCGGATGCGAATGCGGCGCCTCGGCGCGCGGACGACCCACTCATTGACGAGCTGAATCACCTGGGGAAGCACCGCGGGGAGCGCGGCGAGCGCGATGGCACCGACGGTGAAGGCGTCTCCCTTCGCGTTCTTGGGGAGGTGGCCTTCAACGGCGCGGCACGGGGTCGCGCCTGCGGTGCCGATGTCGCGCATCAAGCTCTCGAGCATCGTGTCCAGCTGGTCGGCCTCGACATCGGCGTCGTGAAATTTGAACTGCATGTCCATTGGCCATGCACCTCCTCGCTGTTACGAGTCGCCGAGGAGCGTATCAGCGCTCGCCGGCAGGTGCCAGCCGCGCGGGTCGGCGAGCCCGCGCGCGGCGCGCGCCGCCATCCTCGATCTGCGAAGCGCGCCTGAAGCCCTCTTCGCGATCGTCCAGCACATCTCATGTCCATGCTGATCCATCCGTGAGAGCCCTGGCGGATCCGTGCAGGCCGGTCAGCCGCGAAGTTGCTCCTCGTGCTTCGTCGTGACTGTAAAGCCATCAAGATGGCGTCTCCGTGATCGGCTATCCTGCCCCTCGTGCTCTCCCGCGCCCGCCCCTCCGACGCCGCGATCCGCGCCTTCCTCGCTCGCCAGGCGGGCCGGCCGCTCTCGTACGCGGAGGTCGGCTGCACCGGCGCCGGCGACGGCCGCCCGCGGCCGCCTGCCGGCTTCAACGTCGACCACCACCGCGCGGTGCTCGGCCAGGGCGCCGCGCTCTTCGACCGCGCTGTCGAGGCGATGCGGCGCTGGGCGCAGTTCCGGCTCGGCTGGGTCGAGCTCTGCTATCCCGACGCTCCCCTCCAGGCCGGCGTCACCGTGGTGATCCTCGTCCGCGTGCTCGGGATTCACTGGCTCAACGCCTGCCGGATCGTTTACACCGTCGACGAGACGAGCGGCCCTGTGCGCCGGTTCGGCTTCGCTTACGGGACATTGGAGGAGCACGGCGAGCGCGGCGAGGAGCGCTTTCTCGTCGAACACGACGAGCCTTCCGGCGAGGTCGCCTACGACATCTTCGCCGTCTCCCGGCCGAACCACCTCCTCGCCCGGCTCGGCTTTCCCTACGCGCGCCGGGTCCAGGCGCGGTTCGCCCGCGACTCCATGTGCGCCATGCGCAGCGCCACGACCTCGCCGCCGTGAGGCGTGCCGGGAGCCCTGGGACCAGCTGATCGCACAGGCGGCATGGCCCCGCCGGTCACGCCCTCTCCTTCACGAACTCCACAAGATCCGAGAGGCTCGCTCCCGTCGCGTCGGCGCTCACGCCGAGCTCCTCGGCCGGCAGGCCCAGGCGGTTGACCCAGAACGTGGGATAGCCGAACCACCGGGCCCCCGCGGCGTCCCAGCCGGCGAACGCGACGAACGCGATCTCCTCGCGCGTGAGGCCGAACGCGTCGAGCGCCATCCGGTACGCGCGAGGATCCGGCTTGTACGTCCTCGCCCCGTCCGTGCTGAGCACGTGCTCGAACAGGCCATCCAGACCGGAGCTCTCGATGGCGGCCCCGAGCATCCTCGGCGTGAAGTTCGACAGGAACGAGAGCCGGAGCCCCGCGCCCCTCAGCGCCCGGAGCGCCGGCAGCACGTCGGGCCACGCCCGGAGATCGAGGTAGGCGCCGAGGAGCCGCGCCCGCTTCTCCTCCCCGAGATCGAGCGCCAGCGCGCGCTCGGCGAACACCAGCGCATCCGCCGTCACCTGCCAGAAGTCGGCATACTCGTGGGACGCGACCCGGAGCCACGTGTACTCGAATTGCCGGGTGCGCCACGCCTCGCTCAGCGATGCTCCCTTGCCCGGACAGAGCTCCTCCGCGAGCGCCGCGATCGGCCGCGGATCGAAGATCGGAAAGGCGTCGAAGGCGACCGCCTTGATCTTCGGTCCCGGCGCCGGCCGCGGCGGCGCCGGCCCGTGCTGGGCGGCACAGGAGGCGGTCCCGGCCGGAGCCGAGCCCAGGAAGCCCGCCGCGGCCGTGCCGGTCACGCGGTGGAGAAACTCACGACGATTCGTCAACATGCCGGCCTCCATCGGATCATCCGACGTGGAACACGCGACCTGCGAGAGCGCGAGTGCGCGGGTGCGGGAACGCACGCGGGAGAGCATGCGCGGTCCGTCGTTGCCCGGGGATCCGCCATCGACGTAGACTCGCCATGCACCTTTGCATGGCGCGGAGCGCTCTCCGGCAGCAGCGCCCCGCGCCCCGGAGCCATGCTCGACTGGGACGATCTGCGCTACTTCCTCGCCGTCGCGCGGCACGGCAACCTCTCCGCCGCCGCGCGCGTCCTGAAGGTCACCCAGCCGACCGTGGGGCGGCGCGTCGCGGCGTTCGAGCGGCGCCTCGGGGCGAGGCTCTTCCAGCGCTCGCCGTCGGGGTTCGCGCTCTCGGCCGCGGGCGAGAGCGTGCTCGGCCACGCCGAGCGCATGGAGCAGGACGCGCTCGCGGCCGAGCGCGCCGCCGCCGGACGCGACGCAGGCCTGAGAGGCCACCTCCGTATCACCGCGTCCGAGTGGCTCGCCACGCGCGTCCTCGGGCCGCTGCTCGTCCCGTTCCTCGCGCGCCACCCCGCCATCTCCGTCGATCTCATCGCGGACGCGCGGTGGCTGAGCCTGCCGCGGCGGGAAGCGGACATCGCCCTTCGCCCCGCCGCGTTCGAGCACCACGAGGTCTTCCAGCGCGAGGTCGCGCGGATCGGGTTCGGGCTCTATGCATCGGAGGCCTACCTCGCCGAGCGCGGCCCGCCGGACTGGGGCCGGCAGTGCGAGGGCCACACCCTCGTCACCATGAACGACGATCCTCCGGCGATCGCCGACCTGTCGTGGGTGCGCGCCGTCGCCGCGAAGGCCCGCGTCGCCGCGCGCACCAACGGCCGCGAGCCCCAGGCGACGATGGGGGCCGCCGGCGTCGGGCTCGTCTGCCTGCCCCGCTACCTCGGCGACGCGACCGCCGGCCTTTGCCTGCTCTCGCCGCCCTCGCCGCCGCCAGGGCGCAAGCTATGGCTCGGGGTGCACCGCGATACGCGCGGTGTGCCGCGCGTGAAGGCGCTCGTCACGTTCGTCGCCGACGCCCTCGGGCCGCTCCGGAGCGCCCTCGACCCCGGCGCGCGGCCGCGCGCGTCAGGCGACGAGCGCCCCCGCTACCGGCCCTGATCGCGCTGGCACGCCCTGAGCTCCTCGAACTGCGCGTCGCACGTCGGGGGCAGGAAATCGGTCGTGCACTCCCGAACGCGCCCGCTCAGGCAATCGAAGAGCGACGCGACCGACGGCGCGAGGAACGCGCAGGGGATCCGGTCCGCGGAGGCGACGGTCTCGCCCGCGCAGTCGAAGAAAGGGGCGGTCAGCGCGTTGCAGGGGCGCTGCTCGGAGAGCAGGTCCGCGCATTGCTCGCGACACCGGAGCTCCGGGCACGTGACCTCGACGAAGAGCGAGCAGAAGAAATCGCATGAGGCCCTCTGCTCTTCGATGGAGGGCCCGCCGGAGCTCGCCGACGGAGAGCTTTGGGCCGCGCCGGCGCCCCCGGCGCCGTCGGAGCTCCCGGGGAGCCCGTCGACGACGACGGCCCCGCCGCAAGCGCCCGCCCCCGAGAGCGCGACGAGCGAAGCCAGGAAAGCGAAGAGCAGCGGCGTTCTCATCAGGGCATCCTATCGCGCGGCAGGCACGGCAGGGCGCGCGTCGGGCGCGTCGGGCGCGCGTCGGGCGCGCGTCGGGCGTCCGATGCCGCTCACTCCACCGCCTGCGATTGCTCGATCGCGTCCTCGCGGCGCTCCCGGCGGTTGCACGCGAGCACCTTCTTGCGGACGCGCACCGCGTCGGGCGTGACCTCGACGAGCTCGTCGCCGTCGATCCACTCCATCGCCGTCTCGATCGTGAGCAGCCGCGGGCTGGCCAGGAGGACGTTCTCGTCCTTGCCGTGGTTGCGCACGTTCGACAGCTTCTTCTCCTTGATGACGTTGACGTCGGTGTCGTTCGGCCGGTTGTGCTCGCCGATGATCATCCCCTCGTAGACCTCGACGCCGGGGACGATGAAGAACATGCCACGCGGCTGCAGGTGGTGCAGCGCGTACGGGGTCGCCACGCCGACGCGATCGGCGACGATGGCGCCGGTCGGGCGGCGCATCATCGGGCCGCCCCAGGGCGCCCAGCCGTCGAACATCGTGTTGAGCAGGCCCGTCCCGCGCGTCGCCGTCAGGAACTCGCCGCGGAAGCCGATGAGCCCGCGCGACGGCACCCGGAACTCGAGGCGGGCGCGGCCGAAGCCGGGGTTCGTCATCTTCACCATCCGGCCGCGCCGGGAGCTGAGGCGCTCGGTCACGATGCCGACGTAGGTGTCCGGCACGTCCACGACCACGAGCTCGAGCGGCTCCATCACCTCGCCGTCGATCTCGCGCGTCACGACCTCGGGGTTCGAGAGCTGCATCTCGTACCCCTCGCGCCGCATCGTCTCCACGAGGATCGCCAGCTGGAGCTCGCCGCGGCCGAGCACCACGAACGTGTCGGGCACCTCCGTCGGCTCCACCCGGATCGCGAGGTTCTTCATCGCCTCGCGCTCGAGCCGCTCCTTCAGGTGACGGCTCGTGAGGTACTTCGACTGCTTGCACTTGCCGGCGAAGGTCGACGTGTTGACGCCGATCTTCATCTTGATCGTCGGCTCCTCGACGACGATGCGCGGCAGCGCCTCGGGGTGCGCCGGATCCGTGATCGTGTCGCCGATCGTGACCGTGTCGAGCCCGGCGATCGCGATCACCTCGCCCGCGACGGCGCTCTCGACCGCGACGCGCTTCAGCCCCTCGTAGGCGTAGAGCATCTTCACGTAGCCGCGCGACTGGCCGCCCTCGCCGAGGAGCGCGACGTCGGCGCCGGACCGGGCGGTGCCGCGGACCACGCGGCCGACCGCGAGCCGGCCCACGTACTCGTCGTGGGTCGTGTTGCAGACGATGACCTGGAGCGGACCGTCGGGGTCGCCGGAGGGGCCGGGGACCCGCTCGAGGATGGTCTCGAAGAGCGGCTCGAGGTCCTTCGCCTCGTGCTCGAGCTCGCGCTTCGCCTGGCCGAGCTTCGCCACGGCGTAGAGCGTCGAGAAGTCCATCTGCGCGTCGCTCGCCTCGAGGTCACAGAAGAGGTCGAACACCTCGGAGAGCACCTCGTGGGCGCGCGCGTCGCTCCGGTCGATCTTGTTGATGACCACGATGACCGGGAAGCCGCGCTGGAGGCACTTCGAGAGCACGAAGCGCGTCTGCGGCAGCGGGCCCTCGGCGGCGTCGACGAGGAGGAGCGCCCCGTCGGCCATCATGAGCGTGCGCTCGACCTCGCCGCCGAAGTCGGAGTGGCCGGGCGTGTCGACGATGTTGATCTTGACCCCGCGGTACCGGATGCTCGTGTTCTTCGCGAGGATGGTGATGCCGCGCTCCCGCTCGAGGTCGTTCGAGTCCATGACGCGCTCGGCCACGACCTCGTTCTCTCGGAAGGCGCCCGACTGGCGGAGCATGTGATCGACGAGGGTCGTCTTCCCGTGGTCGACGTGGGCGACGATGGCGATGTTGCGGAGATCGTTACGGGGCATATACGGCGGCGGCCGTGTAGCACGCGACCCACGGAGGAGCGAGCCCATCCTCGCTAGAGCCCGAACGTTCGGCCTGCACGGCAGGCCCGCGTCGAGGCGCTCGGATGGAGAGCGCGAGGCGCGCGCATGGCGCGAGAGCGGCGCGCGTCGAGCGGGCGAGCGGAGCGGTAGCGATTGACAGCCGAAGGCGCACGGCCATAGGGTGCGCGCCGTGCTGGTGCCCGGGCGTTCGCCTGGGCCGAAGAGGGAACCCGGTGAAACTCCGGGGCTGCCCCGCAGCGGTAAGCGAGAACGACCTCCACCCCAAGCACTGGCCCGACGAGGGCTGGGAAGCGGTGGACAGTAGGGAGCCGGTCAGACCGGAGCGCTCGCGAGCCCGAAGACCTGCCAGCGCCCGGCGGCGGGAGACATCCGGCGCCGGTTCGACCTGGGAGCCTCGAGGGAGGCGGTGAGGTCCGAGCCGGTGCAGCTCTGCCTCTGCCACGTCCCGGATACCGAACCGCCCCCCGCGTCGCCTTCCGGTCGCCCGCGGGGGCGAGAGGTCGGTCCAGCGCACCGTGCGCTGGCCAGCCATTTCGTCCTCGCGGAGCTCGACGCGAGCGGCCCGACGCCGCTCCGCGCGATTGCGGCGAAGGAGGACACGAATGCTGCGCGAGACGGTCACGACGAGCCACGGGCGCCGCCATCCATTTCACCTGCTCGCCGCGTTATCCATGGTGCTGGCCGCCGCGCGGCCCGCGCGCGCCGAGGGCGACACCCCCGAGTCGCCCGCTGCCCCGCCGGAGGCCGCCGCTGCAGAGCCCACCGGCGAGGGCGCGCCCGCGGGCGACGCCGCGATCGAGGTCACGATCCAGGCGGAGAAGCCGGGCAGCGAGGCCGCGTCGCGCGTCTCCGTCGGACACCGGGAGCTCGAGCTCAGGCCGAGGCTCCGGCCGGGCGACATCCTCGAGTCGGTCCCCGGGCTCTTCGCCGTGCAGCACGCGGGCGGCGGCAAGGCGAACCAGTACTTCCTCCGCGGATTCGACGCGGATCATGGGACCGACGTCGCCTTCTTCGTCGACGGCGTGCCCGTCAACATGGTCAGCCACGGCCACGGCCACGGCTTCACCGATCTCTACTTCATGATCCCGGAGCTCGTGACAGGGCTCGACGGGTACAAGGGGCCTTATTACGCGAGCATCGGCGACTTCGGTACGGCGGGCGCCGTCAACCTGCGCTTCGCCGAGAAGCTCGAGGAGAGCTACGCGCAGGTCAGCCTGGGGCAGTACGGTATCCAGCGCGGCCTCGTCCTCGCCTCGCCGGATCTCGGCGACGCGTGGCGCGCGGTGGCCGCGGCGGAGATCTACCGGAACGACGGGCCGTTCCTGAGCCCGGAGCGGCTCGAGCGCTTCAACGTGTACCTGCGGGCCACGCACGATCTCGACAACACCGGGAAGATCCAGATGACCTGGATGTCGTATGGATCGACCTGGCACGGCTCCGGCCAGATCCCCGCGCGCGCCGTGTGCGGCGAGGGCGAGCAGGGCGGGTTGAACCCGCCGCCGTCGGCGTTCGGACAGCCGTGCATCGACCATTTCGGCGCCGTGGATCCGACCGAGGGCGGGGCGACCGAGCGGCACATGGCGTCCGTCGCGTACTCGACCGCGTGGCGGGACGCCGATCTGAGCGCGCTGGCCTACCTCGTCCGCTACCGCTTCACGCTGTACTCGAACTTCACCTTCTTCAGCGAGGACCCCGTCCACGGCGACCAGATCGAGCAGAACGACGACCGCACGGTCGGCGGCGCCGATCTCCGCTTCCGCAGGCAATACGAGATCGGCGGGGCGAGGTTCACGACCTCGCTCGGCGCGCAGATCCGCGCGGACGCGATCGACAAGTCCCTCCACCACGACGAGGCGCGCGAACGGATCGAGGAGAAGAGCAGGACCCACGTCGATGAGAGCCAGATCGGCGTCTACGTCGAGCAGGACGCCCGGCTCCGGCGCTGGCTCCGCGTCGTGCTCGGGGCGCGCGCGCAGTGGATCGACGTCAACGTGGACGATCCGGGCGAGGACCTCGAGGCGGCGGGGAACAGGTCGAGCGGCGCCCGGGGACAGATGCAGCTGCTCCCGAAGCTCACGGCGATCGTGTCGCCCGTCGAGGGGGTCGATCTCTTCGCCCACTTCGGGCGGGGCTTCCACTCGAACGACGCGCAGGGCGTGGTGCTGGGGCAGGGGGCGGCGACGCTGATCACGCCCGCGACGGGCTACGAGGTCGGCCTGCGGGTCGCGCCCTTGCGCGGGCTGTCGCTGAGCGGGGCCGCGTTCCTGCTCGACCTGGACTCGGAGCTGGTCTGGAGCGGCGACGCGGGCGCGACCGAGGCGTCGGGGCAGACGCGGCGCTACGGGATCGAGATCGGCGGGCGCTACCGGCTCCGGAGCTGGCTCTTCGCGGACGTGGACGCGACCTTCACCCGCGCGCGCTTCCGCGAGAACGCCGGCAACGCGAGCGCGGTCGCCCTCGCGCCGACCCAGACGCTGACCGCGGGCGTCGGCGTCCGCCCGACGCTCGGCGCGTTCACGCCGTTCGCGGCGCTGCGGGTCAAGGCGATCGGCGCTCGGCCCGCGACCGAGGACGAGTCGCTCACCGCCGAGGGGTTCACGGTCGTCGACGCCAACGCCGGGCTGCGGTGGAAGAACGTCGAGGTGGCCGTGGACATCCAGAACCTCTTCGACACGACGTGGCGAGAGGTCCAGTTCGCGAGCGAGTCGCGGCTGCAGTACGAGCCGGCCGCGGTCACCGGGATCCACTACTCGCCGGGGTGGCCGTTCACCGCGATCGGGCGGGCGACGCTGTACTGGGAGTAGGCGCAGCGCCGGCTCATGTCCGGCGGAGGTCCTCGCGCAGCGCGTCGAGCGATGCCCGGAACGCGGCTTCGCTCACGGCGGCGCCCGTCGCCAGGGGCAGGAGCTCTGCGAACATCTGCCAGGCTTCCCGGATGTCACATACCCTGTGCGGATAACGCTGACGGGCAATGAGCGTGAGCCCTGTCACGACGCTGCGAACCATCGCCGCCTGGAACCCCGAGCCCTCGAAGACGACCGCTGAGCACCTGATGGTTGCGCTCGCCTCCGCGAGGAAGCTCGCGATCGCCCTGCGCGCGGGCGCCGGCGGCAACGACGCCCCGCTCTCGACGAGGGTGAGCAGCCCTATGCCGCGCGGGTGCTTCTTCGCGAACTCCGCGCACGCGTCCCGCAAGTGGCGCGCGCCGTCCTCGGTCGTCTCGCGGCGCCAGATGACACAGAAGATCTGGTGCCAGGAAGCCAGGACGTAGTCCGGTTGTCTGGTGACCAGGTGCCAGGGGTCAGGATGCATGATCGTGCTCGTTCTGGAGCGGTCGCAGCGGAGATGCTCGCGGTTGCCTCAGGGTACACCGGCCAGGGTACACCGGCGTTTCTTCGCCCGCGACACGGCCGCACACCAACTCGAGCGTGAGCCACCGGGCGTCGGCAACGGATCGGCGCCGCGCGCTCTCGGCGCTGATGGGCAAGACAACCCCGGTGCCCTCGAGGTCGGGTGGCTCGCACTGACACGTTCGATGGCTCCACAATCGATGAGTCCGTCTTGGCACTCTCGAACCGCTCCAGCGGTAGCGGTGGCCCTGCGCGGCCGCCGGCGGGCGCTCTCGACGCCGGCCCACGCGGCAATTGCTGTGCTCGTCACTCGCCGCTGCCGGCCGCCACGATGACCGCTCGCAGACGCGGAGAGCAGGACGGGAACGGAGAGCCTCGCCGCGTGGCAAACGTGTACCCATGCTGTAGGCTGTGCCGCATGGATCCGACGGGGCTCGGCGCCGATCTGCAATTCCGCATGCTGGTCGAAGGGGTGAAGGACTACGCCATCTTCATGCTGGACACCGAGGGGCGCGTGATCACGTGGAACGCCGGCGCCGAGCAGATCAAAGGATACTCCGCGCGAGAGGTGATCGGCTCGCACTTCTCGCGCTTCTATCCGGCCGAGGCGATCGAGCGGAAGTGGCCACAGACAGAGCTCGCCGAAGCACGGCGCGTTGGCCGCTTCGAGGACGAAGGCTGGCGCGTTCGCAAGGACGGCTCGATGTTCTGGGCGAACGTCATCATCACGGCCCTCCACGGCCCCGACGGCGAGCTGCGCGGCTTCTCCAAGATCACGCGCGATCTGACCGAGCGCAAGCGCCAGGAAGAGTCGCTGCGGCAGAGCGAGGAGCGCTTCCGCGCGCTGGTCGAAGGCGTGAAGGATTACGCCATCTTCATGCTCGACCCGGAGGGCAGGGTGGCCACGTGGAACGCCGGCGCGGAGCGGATCAAGGGATACTCCGCGCGAGAGGTGATCGGCACGCATTTCTCGCGCTTCTATCCGGCCGAGGCGATCGAGCGCGGCCGGCCAGAGACGGTGCTGGCCGCCGCGCGGCGCGAAGGCAGCTTCGAGGACGAAGGCTGGCGCGTGCGCAAGGACGGCTCGATGTTCTGGGCGAGCGTCCTCGTCACGGCCATCCGTGGCCCGGGCGGTGAGCTGCGCGGCTTCTCCAAGATCACGCGCGACCTGAGCGAGCGCAAGCGCCTGGAGCAGATGGAGTCCAACGCGCGCCAGATGGAGGAATTCGTGGCGATGCTGGCGCACGAGCTGCGCAATCCGCTGGCGCCGATCGCCAACGCGACAAGCGTCCTCAAGCTCGAAGGCCAGGACAACGCCCAGGTCGTCTGGGCAGCCGGCCTGATGGAACGGCAGCTCGGTCAGCTCGTGCGGCTCGTCGACGACCTGCTCGACGTGAGCCGCATCACGCGCGGCAAGATCGCCCTGGAGTCCAAGCGGATCGACCTCGCCGACGTGGTGACGCGCGCGGCGGAAGCGTCCCGGACCTGGATCGACGCGCGCGAGCAGACCCTGGAGCTGCAGCTACCCGCCGAGCCGCTCGCCATCGTCCCGGGCGACCTGGCGCGGCTCACGCAGGTGGTGAGCAACCTGCTGCACAACGCGGCGAAGTTCACGCCGCCGCGCGGCTCGATCCGGGTCACCGTGGAGGCGGACGACGCGCACGCGATCCTCCGTATCCGCGACAACGGCGTGGGGATATCGCCCGCGCTGCTGCCGCAGGTGTTCGATCTGTTCACGCAGGGGGATCGCGGCCTCGATCGCGTCGAGGGCGGGCTGGGCCTCGGATTGACGATCGTGCGCCGGCTGGTCGAGCTGCACGGCGGGACGGTCCAGGCGCTCAGCGAGGGGCCCGGCCGCGGCAGCGAGTTCATCGTGCGATTGCCGCGGCTGACGCGCCCCCTCGCGCCGCCGACGGTGGGCGCGCCCGCAACGAAAGCCGGGCGCAAGCTGCGCATCCTCGTCGTCGACGACAACCACGACTCGGCCGAGAGCATGGCGCTGCTGCTCAAGCGCATGGGTAACGATGTGCACGCCGTGTTCGACGGCCCTTCAGCGCTCGAGCTCGCGGCGCAGCTCCAGCCCGACGTCGTGCTGCTCGATATCGGCATGCCGGGCATGACAGGGGTTGACGTCGCGCGCGCGCTGCGTCGCACTCCCGGCCTCGCGGGCCTATCGCTGTTCGCGATGACCGGTTACGGCCAGGAATCGGACCGCCGCATGACCCGGGAGGCCGGGTTCGACGTGCACCTGGTCAAGCCGATCCGCGCGGAGGTGCTGAAACAGCACCTGGCGGACATCGCCAATCGTCCTGGAGCCGGCTGAGCGCCTCATCCCGTCGCGCGCCCCGGAGGCGGCGGCGACTCCGCCGTTGCGTCGCCAGGCACCCTCGCGGCGGGCGGCTCGCTGTAAGCTGCGCCCGGCCGCCCCGTTGCGAAGAGGTGCGCCGCGGCGATCTCGCCGGGGCCTCCTCAACGAGGGCTTCCATGCCGTTCTCCGTCCACACGACCCACGCCGCGGCGCGCTGGCGCCTGTCCACGGCGTCCGCCCCGCTCTTCCTGGCGCTCCTTTCGCTCCTCCTCCTGGGCTGCGGCCCCCGCCTCGTCCCGTTCACGCACGAGCTCCGGGTGCAGCGCGACCTGAGCGACAGCGACGTGAAGAACCTGCAATTTTACGTTTCGCACCCGATCGCGCTGCGCCGCGAGCTCACGGCCGAGAGCTCGCAGGTGACGAGCAGCCACAAGCTCCTGCTCGTCTCCGGGAAGGTCATCGAGGAGGTCGTCGTCGAGGAGCGCACGCCCGGCGTGGTGGTCGCCGCTCGCGGCGGCGCCCTGTCGGTGAGCTTCGAGCCCGGCGCGTCGCTCACGTTCTCCGCAGGCCCCGAGCTCTTCGGGCCCGCGCCGCCCGCGCCGTCGTTCCCGGGCTTCGCGACCCCGCCCGATCCGTTCCCCGGCAACGCGGAGCCGCTCCTGGCCAGCCCGAGCGCGGCCGGCGACGGCAGCGGCCCCGGCGGCAACTACTGGCTCGCGGCCGGGTCCGGCCGCGAGATCCGTTACCAGGGCAAGGTGTTCTCGGCGATCGAGGACAGCCTGCGAGCGCACCTCCTGATCGACGCCGACGCGCTCGAGGAGGTCGTCGAGCGGCGCACCGTCCTCCCGGGCGTGCGCCTCCCCGCCCGCTGACGCGCGGAGGCGCGCCCCGCCGCGGGCCGGGGCGCCATTGCGAGGGCGCGCGCCCTGCGCTTCCATGCCGCCCGCCTCGTGACCACGCCGCCGCCGCCCCCGCCCGCCGCGCTCCGCGCCCCGCGCGTCCGCGCAGAGCTCGTCGCGACCGGATGGGAGCTGTTCTCGGCGCTCCTGTTCCTCTCCGCCGTCGTCCCTGCCGCCCTCACCACGCCGTGGCCGGCGATCCTCCTGCTCGCCTCCCTGGCCGCCTCGGCCGCGTTCTCGGGCGCGCTCACCCGCCGCGGCGACCGCGGCTTCGCCGTCGCGGCGGCGATCCGCACCCTCTCGTGGCCGCTCGCGGTCTTGCCGCTCGCGTTCCGAGGCGCCCCGACCGTGCCCCCCTCCTGGCCAGGGCCGCTCGGGATCGGCCGCGCGACGCCGCCGTCGTGGCTCGGCCTCCTGGTGACCGCGGTCGCCTTCGGCGTCATGGCGGGCGGCATGCGCCGCGCGATCTACCGCGCCCTGCTCCGCGAAGGCGCCGTCGAGGGCGGCGCCGGAGACGCCGCCTCGGCGCGCGCCCTCGCCGCGGCGCTCCGGCCGAGGCTCGCGGAGTCGGCGGCGACCGCGGGCATCGTCGGCGGGCACGTCATGCTGCTCTTCTGCGTCGCGTTCCTCCGCACCCAGAGCCAGGTCGTGTTCCAGGCGTGGTTCGAGGTCGTCCCCCTCCTCGCCCTCTCGGGCACCCTCGGCTTCACGCTCGCCGTGCGCCCCGCCACGCGCCCGATCCTGGCCGCCCTCGCGGCCGGCCCTTCCGGCGCCCGCGCCCTGCTCGGCCGTGGCCTCGCCCGCGCCGAGCGGCTCCCCGACGTGCTCGCCTCCTTGAACTTCGCGCTGTGGCTCGGGTGCACCGCGATCGGCATGGCCTACGTGCGCGTCGGCGCCACCTCCAGCGTCGCCGACGCGCTCATGCAGCTCGGCTTCGGCGCGCTCTTCGCCTTCGGCGTCTCGTTCTACCAGCGCGCCTGGCACAAGGACTCGGTCGCCCGCGCGGTGGACCTCCTGCGCGCCTGGACGGGCGCGCCCGAGCACGGCGGCGCGCCCCCGACGCCCCTCCGGCGGCGCATGCTGCGCGACTTCGGGCTGCCCCTCCTGTTCACGGGGCTCCTCTCGCTCTTCTCGTCGATCGGCCTCTACCGCGCGCTCGCCACCGGCTCGTCGTTCGACGAGGACTTCAACGCGATCACCGCGCTCTTCGCCTCGCTGTCCCTCCTCGTCCTCGCCGCCCTCGGCGTCGTCGCGCGGGCGGCGCGCGAGCTCTCCCGGCCGATGGCACAGCTCGCCCGCGCCGCCGACGAGGTCGCGCGCGGCGAGCTCGACGCCGCCGTGCCGCGGCTGTCAGGGCCGAAGGAGGTCGTGGGCCTCGGCGAGAGCGTCGAGCGCATGCGGCAGGCGCTGTCCCGGACGATCGCCGAGCTCGAGGCCGAGCGCGCCGGCCTCGAGGAGAACGTCGCCGCGCGCACCGCCGAGCTCACGCGCGCCCTGTCCGAGCTGAAGCGGACGCAGGCCGCGCTCATCCAGGGCGAGCGGCTCGCCTCCATCGGCGAGCTCGTGGCCGGCGTGGCGCACGAGATCTACAACCCGCTGAACGCCATCGCCGGCGCCGCCCAGCCGATCGAGGAGCGCGCCGCGGAGCTCCGCGCCGTCCTCGACGCGTACCGCGAGGCGGAGCGTGATCTCCCGGGCGAGCGCCGCCGCGCGCTCGAGGCGCTCCGCGAGCGGCTCCAGACCGAGGCGGCGCTCGACGATCTCGCCGGCATCTCGACCCTCGTCCACCGCGCGGTCGAGCGCAGCGTCCGCATCGTCACCAACCTGAAGAGCTTCTCGCGCGTCTCGGGCGAGCCGCTGCCGGTCGATCTGCACGCCGGGCTCGAGGAGACGCTGCTCCTGCTCGGCCCGCGGCTCCGGCAGGCGCGCATCGAGGTGATCCGGCGCTACGGCGAGCTGCCGCCCGTCACCTGCAGGGGCGGCGAGATCAACCAGGTGTTCATGAACCTCCTCGTCAACGCCATCCAGGCGCTCGAGGCGCCGCCGGCGCCCGCCGCGCCGGCAGAGGAGGGGACCTCCGGCGGGGGCGCGGCGCCGCGTGCGCCCGGCGAGCCGGCGATCTGCATCGAGACCTGGGTCGACGAGGACATGGCGGCCGTCGCGATCTCGGACAGCGGGCCCGGCGTTCCGGCGGACCTCGCCCAGCGCATCTTCGATCCGTTCTTCACCACGAAGCCGCGAGGGCAGGGGACCGGCCTCGGGCTGTCGATCTCGACCGAGATCGTCCGGCGGCACGGCGGCACGCTGGCCCTCGCGCCAGAACCAGAACCAGAAGAAGAAGATGGCGACGGCGGCCACGGCGGACACCCGTGCCGCGGAGCGCCGGCCTCGGTCCACGGCGCGCGCTTCGTCTGTCGCCTGCCCCTCGATCCTCGCCCGGCGAGCGCCCGTCCGCAAGGCGATACCCCTCCTCCCGCACGGCCTTCCACGGAGGCGAGCCCGCCCGAACGGCCGTCCGCGGAGGCGAGCCCGCCCGCTCGGCCTAACGCGCGGCTTGGCTCGACGAGACGAGCGCGCCATCGGCGCCGGTCTCCCACCCCACCTCCACACGGAGCTCGCACGATATTCATCGCAACCCGACCGCGGGCCCGTAGACCGGCTGTTTCAAACCGGATACGTTCAGCGAGCGATCCGACTCACCGCACAGCGCAATAGGGCCCTGAGAGACGAGAACGGCTCTTCTGGGGAGCGCTGAGGAGAAACGAAGGCACCATGGAGCGCGCGATTCAGCGACCGGCAGGTCCCAAGGCTTCGAGCACCGATCCGTTGATCGGGAAGGTCGTGGCCGGCAGGTACCGGCTCGAGGCACGGCTTGGCGAAGGCGGCATGGGCGTCGTTTATCGCGCTCGCCACGTGCTGATCGACCGGGTCGTCGCCCTGAAGCTCATCCGGCCCGATCTCCGCGGAGAGACCCACCTCCGCGCGTGGATGCTGCGCGAGGCGCGCGCCGCAAACCGCGTTGATCACGCCCACATCATCGATATCCACGACATCGGCGAGACCGAGGAGGGCGAGCTCTATCTCGTCATGGAGTACCTCGTCGGCACGCCGCTCTCGGCGGAGCTCGCGCGCGGCCCGATGCCGATCGCGCGATCGGTGGACATCCTCGAGCAGATGTGCGCTGCGCTCGCGCGCGCCCACGACCTCGGCGTCGTGCACCGCGACCTGAAGAGCGACAACATCCTGCTCACCCACCGCGGCGGCCGGAAGGATTTCGTCAAGATCCTCGACTTCGGCCTCGCCGCCATCGCGCGCGACCCGCGCCTCGCCCCGAAGGGCGCGGTCTTCGGGACGCCCGAGTACATGTCGCCCGAGCAGGCGCGCGGCGAGGAGGCGACGGCGCAGTCCGACCTCTACGCGCTCGGCGTGCTCTTCTTCGAGATGCTGACCGGGCAGCTCCCCTTCCGCGCGAACGACCGCGACACGCTCCTCGAGATGCAGCGGACCCACGCGCCGCCGCGGCCCCGCTCGATCCGCCCCGACGCGCACGCGCAGGGCGAGGCGATCGTGCTGCGCCTGCTCGAGAAGGACATCCGCAAGCGCTACCGCGACGCCCACCACCTCCAGGAGGAGCTGAAGGCGCTCCAGCGCGGGCTCCCGGCCCACGCGTGGGAGGTCGAGGGGAGCGACGGCGTGCCGGTGCCGCCGCCGCCGCCGCCGCCGCAGAGCGCCGGCGTCATCGAGTGGGCGAGCCGGGCGGCCCTGTTCTCGCGCATGGTCTCCCGCGCCTACCCGTCCGGGCAGGTGCCGCAGGAGGTCCAGAACGGCCTTGCGCAGGCCTGGGACCTCGCCGCGCGCGCCAACAAGCTCGAGGGCGAGGTCGCGAGCCTCACCCGCAAGCTCGAGGCGCTCGAGCGCCGCGGCCGCGCGCTGCGCGCCGAGATCGGCCGCAAGGTCGAGGAGCTCGCGCACGAGGAGTCGCGCGTGATGCGCGAGGCGATGGCCGACGGCGAGGACGTCGAGAAGGTCCGCGTCGAGCTCGCCGCCGCCGAGAAGCTCGCGCTGTCCGCGCGCCAGCTGGCGGACGGGGCGGCCCGCCAGGGCAACCACGATCCGCTCATCTACGAGCGCGCGGGCGCGGCCGGCGCGACCGCGCAGGCGAAGCGCGAGCAGCTCGGGCGTTACGAGCACAAGAAGAACACGCGCGAGGCGAACGCGCGCGACCTGCGCCGCCAGATCGACGAGCTCCGCGCCCAGCTCGCCCGCTACGCCGAGGCCCTGGAGGAGGACCTGGCGCAGGGGCGCGAGCGCGTCGCGGCGCGCACGCGCGAGGGGCTCGCCTACGAGAAGTCGTTCAGCGAAGCCTCCAACCTGCTGCTGAGCCACCTCCGCAACAAGCCGGAGTGTCGGGATCTCGTGGCGGAGCTCCTCACGTCCCACGCCAGCCCTGGCGCGGACTCGGGCTCGGATCAGCGACTCTCCGGCTCGGATCGCCGGCTGAACAACGCGACCGAGCGCAACTGAACACGGACGGAGACAGCTGAACACGATCGAGCGCAGCTGAAAGCGTCCGAGCGCAGCTGAATGCGACCGGACGCGACAGCGTGTGACAGCGTTCGGTCGTGCGCGCTTCTTTCTTTCACCATCGTACGTAATCTCCCTACGTCATCTCCTGACGTCGCGCCGCTGACAGGCCTTCTCGTCGAGGGCGCGCATCGCGCCCTCTCGACGGCGTCTCGGGTGCATGGTAGCTAGCGCGCGCCTCGGGGGTCCGGTCACGGTGGAGGCATGCCTGGCAGCTCTGGGCACTCCGACACCCTCCGGTCGTCGAGGGACGAGGCTGTGCTGAAGCGTCGGCGTTAGAGCAAGAGCCCATCCGGCAGCGCGCCGGTCCCCTTCCCCTTTACGCAGGCGGCCAACCCCTCGGAACCACGAAGCAGCGAGCGGCGATGGCGCCGTCCTCTGCCTCGGATTTTGCGATGGAGGCACACCGTCCATGAACGTTCTCCGGTCCCAAAAGGCCTGGCTCGCACCGATGCTGGCCGGGCTCGCCGCGCTCGCCCTGCTGCTCAGCGGCGGGCTCGCCAGCGCCAGTGAATCCGATCTTGTCCTCCCCGACCTAGGCACCCAGTCCTTCGGTGGCATCGACGGCCGCACGCTCCTCATGGGCGGCATCGGCGTCTGCGCGCTCGGGTTCGTGTTCGGGCTCGTCATTTACTCGCAGCTGAACAAGCTCCCGGTCCACCGCGCGATGCGGGAGATCTCGGAGCTCATCTACGAGACCTGCAAGACGTACCTGGTCACGCAGTTCAAGTTCATCCTGGTCCTGGAGATCCTGATCGGCGCGGTCATGGTTCTCTACTTCGGCGTGCTGCGTCACATGGATGCCGCGAAGGTCGTGGTCATCCTGCTGAGCAGCCTCGTCGGCATCGCGGGCAGCTGCGGCGTCGCGTGGTTCGGCATGCGCATCAACACGTTCGCGAACTCGCGCGCCGCGTTCGCGAGCCTCAAGGGCAAGCCGTTCCCGACGTACGCGATCCCGCTCAAGGCCGGGATGAGCATCGGCGCGGTCCTCATCAGCACCGAGCTCATGCTCATGCTGGTGATCCTGCTCTTCATCCCGGGCGATTACGCCGGCCCGTGCTTCATCGGCTTCGCCATCGGCGAGTCGCTCGGCGCCTCCGCGCTCCGCATCGCGGGCGGCATCTTCACGAAGATCGCCGACATCGGCTCGGACCTCATGAAGATCGTCTTCAACATCAAGGAAGACGACGCGCGCAACCCGGGCGTCATCGCCGACTGCACCGGCGACAACGCCGGCGACTCGGTCGGCCCGAGCGCCGACGGCTTCGAGACCTACGGCGTCACCGGCGTCGCGCTCATCTCGTTCATCCTCCTCGCCGTCCCCGACGCCGCCGTCCAGGTCCAGCTGCTCGTCTGGATCTTCGTGATGCGCATCGTGATGGTCCTCGCGAGCATCGGCTCGTACCTCCTCAACGAGGCGATCGCGAAGGCGTCCTACGCCGACGCCGACAAGATGAACTTCGAGGCTCCCCTGACGCGCCTCGTCTGGCTGACCTCGATCGTGTCGGTCGCGCTCACCTACGCCGTCTCGGCGTTCATGATCCCGAACATCGGGGGCGACACGACGCTCTGGTGGAAGCTCTCGTCGATCATCACCTGCGGCACCCTGGCGGGCGCCATCATCCCGGAGATGACCAAGATCTTCACCTCGACCGAGTCGGGCCACGTCCGCGAGGTCGTGACCGCGTCGCGCGAGGGCGGCGCCTCGCTGAACGTGCTCTCGGGCCTGACGGCCGGCAACTTCAGCGCGTACTGGATGGGCCTCGTCCTCGTCGTGCTGATGGCCATCTCGTACTTCTTCTCCGCCCAGGGTCTCGCGCAGCTCATGATCGCCGAGAGCGTCTTCGCCTTCGGCCTCGTGGCGTTCGGCTTCCTCGGCATGGGCCCGGTGACCATCGCGGTCGACTCCTACGGCCCGGTGACCGACAACGCGCAGTCGGTCTACGAGCTCTCGCTCATCGAGAACGTCCCGAACGTCGAGGCCGAGCTGAAGAAGGATTTCGGCTTCACCCCGAACTTCGACAAGGCGAAGCACTACCTCGAGGAGAACGACGGCGCCGGCAACACCTTCAAGGCGACGGCCAAGCCGGTGCTCATCGGGACGGCGGTCGTCGGATCGACGACGCTCATCTTCTCGATCATCGTCGTGCTCACGAACAAGCTGACGACGAACGTGGACAAGCTCTCGCTGCTCCACCCGCCGTTCCTGCTCGGCCTCGTGACGGGCGGCGCGATCATTTACTGGTTCACGGGCGCGTCGACCCAGGCGGTCTCGACCGGCGCCTACCGTGCGGTCGAGTTCATCAAGGCGAACATCCGCCTCGAGGGCGTGGAGAAGGCCTCGATCACCGACAGCAAGAAGGTGGTCGAGATCTGCACGCAGTACGCGCAGCGGGGGATGTTCAACATCTTCCTCGGCGTCTTCTTCTCGACGCTCGCGTTCGCCTGCCTCGAGCCGTTCTTCTTCATCGGCTACCTCATCAGCATCGCGCTCTTCGGGCTCTATCAGGCGATCTTCATGGCGAACGCCGGCGGCGCCTGGGACAACGCGAAGAAGCTCGTCGAGGTGGAGCTGAAGGAGAAGGGCACGCCGCTCCACGCGGCGACGGTCGTCGGCGACACCGTGGGCGACCCCTTCAAGGACACCTCGTCCGTCGCGATGAACCCCATCATCAAGTTCACGACGCTGTTCGGCCTCCTCGCGGTCGAGCTGGCGATCGAGATCGACCGCGGGACGAGCCTCGTGCTCGCGGGCATCTTCTTCGTGCTCTCGACGGTGTTCGTGTACCGCTCCTTCTACGGGATGCGGATCAAGTCGGACGAGAAGGCGACCGCCGCTGCCGGCGCCCGCGCCACGGCCTGAGCCAGGCGTCTCCTCTCGCGCTCGGCGCTCCCCGCGCCCTGGCGCTCCCCTCGTTCACGCGCTGACCTCCCCCGCCGCCCGACGCCGCTCCGCGGTCGACGGCGCGCGGGGGGAGGGGCCTTGCGCCCAGCGTGCCCGCACTATAGTGACCCTTCATGCGAGCGCTCTGCCCCACCTGCGGCCTCCATCACGAGGTAGTCCGGATCCTCGAAGACGGACACGGCGAGCAGCGCAAGGACGTCTATCAGGTAGAGCCGCTCCTCGGCTGCGAGCGCACCTGGATCTCGGACAGGGAGCTGCTCGAGGCGCGCGCGCGCTTCGGTCAAGACGTCGTCGTCCCCGACGAGGATGACGAGTAGCGCAGCGACGACGGCCGCGCGGTCATGACGAGCAACGCGGCTCCGCTGGTCATCTGAGGGCACCTTCGCCGTGGCCCCGGCGCGTGGCCGCCGGTCGTGCGGTGCTCATGACACGCCCGATCGAGGGTCAGGCGATCTCTGACAACAACTCGTCGCGTGAGGGGCATTGGGGCGCCACCGTCGCCAGGCATCGTCTGCGGCCATTACCCGGCGGAGACGAGGACATGATGACGAGGCGGACCCTGAGGACGGCGTTGCTTCTGGTGCTCGCAGGCGGCCTTGCCGCGATCGGGAGCGGTTGCGGCGAGGATGGCGCGAAGGGCGCGCCCGGCGCGCCCGGTGAACAGGGCGCACCGGGCAAGGACGGCGCGAATGGTGAGCAGGGAGAGCCCGGTGAGCAGGGGGAGCCCGGTGCGCCGGGGGAGCCCGGGGCGCCCGGTGAGCCCGGTGAGCCCGGAGCGCCCGGTGAGCCCGGGGCGCCAGGGGAGCCCGGGGCGCCCGGGGCGCCCGGCGAGGACGTGCCGGTGTGGAGCAGCGCCGCGAACCTCGGGGATTACGTGAGGGAGCGCGTCGCGCTGTTCGCCACCGGCACCTTGCCCGAGGGCGAGCAGTTCCCGCTCCGCGCGGCCGCGACCGACACCATCCGTGCGCTCGCCGGCGTGCGCTCCGACATCGTGGTGACCTGGCTCGATCCGCTGACCTTCAGCACCACGCCGGAAGCGCCTCGCTTCGGCGCCAACAACGACTACACCGCGTTCTTCGGCGAACGGTGGGCCGCCACCGCGGGCGACGCGCCGCAGTGGAACGGCTCCGCCACCGCCGGGTGGCTCTGGGTCAACCACGAGTACGTCTCCGGGCGAAGCCCGACGGTCAGCTCCGCGCCGACCGGGCAGCACCTCACGCTGGCCCGGCACCTGCGCAAGCTCGGCGTCCTCACGAATGATGTCGAGTCGAACGTCTGGTCGCAGGCGGACGTCGACACCTATATCCGCTGGGAAAAGAAGGAGGTCGGCGGCTCCTGGCTCCGGACCGTGCAGGACCCGGCGACGGGCGCATGGTCGGTCGACCGGAGCGCGACCGCCGTCCGCTACGACGCGACGAGCAAGACGCTGAGCCGCGTCGCGGGGCACGAGCTCTCGAGTCCGGGCCACGACGACACGACCGGCGCGGCGCTCGCGGGCGGGCTCGTGGCCGGCATCATGGGCGACTGCGCCGGCGGGCAGACGCCGTGGGGCACGGTGATCACCGCCGAGGAGAACGTGCAGGACTACTACGGTGATCTCGAGGCGAGCTGGTCGGGCGATCAGCGGTTCCTCACCGGCCGGGGCTTCGACCCGGGCGCGCCGGTGAGCCCTGTCTTCGAGGCGAGCACCAGCGCGGAGTTCGGGCGCATCTCCGATCCGAACGGCCGGCAGCCGCGCGACCATTACGGGTATCTCACCGAGATCGACCCGGGGCAGCCCGCTGGCGAGTACGACGGCAAGACCCAGGCGGGCACGGGCCACAAGAAGTTCGGCTTCATGGGCCGCGCCCGCTGGGAGGCCGCGACGTTCGCTGTCGACGACGCGTGGAGGCTCGTGCCCGGCCGGCCGATCGTGGTCTACGGGACCGACGATCGCCGCGGCGGCCGCATCTACAAGTACGTCACCAGCGGCAACTACACGGCCGGGATGACGCGGGCGGCGATCCGCGCGCTGCTCGACGAGGGCAAGCTCTACGCGGCGCACATGGCCGGGCTCGACAACACGACAGGCAACACCCTGGTCGCGACCCACGCGGCCCCGACCGAGGCGTCCCCGGGCACGGGGCAGTGGATCGAGCTCTCCGTCGACAGCGCCGCCATCGCGCCGAACGCGGCAGCGCTCGGCGACCCGGCCAGGACGGTCGGCGACGCGCTGCGCGACGTGAGCTGGAACCGGATCGGCGGCTTCCCGACGGATTACGACGTCTGGCGCGCGCTGTTCACGGCGAGCAACAAGGTCGGGATCATGGAGCTGAACCGGCCCGAGGACATCGAGTGGAACCCGCGCGACCCGAGCGGCACGCCGCGCCTCTACGTGGCGTTCACCAACCACACGGGGCAGACGTCGCTCGATCAGGACGGCGCGGTCTTCGATCCGGCGACGCACGCGACCCAGTCCCCGAAGCGCGCGGACGCCGTGGGCTCGATCTTCGCGCTGGAAGAGTCCGACCCCGCGAACCCGGGCGCGTCGGCCGAGTTCCTGTACTTCGAGGTGTGGCACGGCTCGAAGGGGCAGGGCGACTTCGACGCCTCCTGCCCGGACAACCTGCTCCTCGACCGCGACGGCGGCGTGTGGTTCGGCACCGACGGCAACTTCGGCGTGGCCTCGCACGCGGACGCCTTCTACTACCTCGATCTCGACCCTGCCCACCGCGCGGGCCAGCCGGGCGTGACCCAGCCGAGCTTCGGCAAGGCGTTCCGCGTCGTGGGGCTGCCGAGCGACGCGGAGGCGACCGGCCCGTCGTTCACGCCCGACATGGGCACGATCTTCATGTCGGTGCAGCACCCCGGCGAGAACGCCTACAGCACCTGGCCGAAGGGCGACGCCTCCCTGTCGAGCGTGATCGCGGTCACCTTCCTGCCCGAGTGATCCCCTCGATGCCCGCCCGCCGCGCGCGCCTGCTGTCCGCGCCCCTGGCCTTCGCGGCGGTGTCCGCCGTCCTCGCCGCGGGCGCGCGCTGCGGCGGGGGCGGCTACGACCCGCTCGCCACCGCGGCCGCGCGCGCCGGGCGCGCGGGCAACCCCGAGGCGTCGATCCCGCCGATGTGTTACGCGACCACGGCCAGCGGCGCGAACGGCTGCTGGACGTGTCACACGATCGGGATCGGCCCGAACACGCTCGCCGATCACGAGCTCCAGCGCGAAACCAGCTTCTCGGACGCGGCCCGGAAGAACCCCTGGACGAACCTGCTCGAGGACCTCTCGGCCGCCGCCGCCCGGACGAGCGACGCGGAGATCCTCGGGTACATCCGGGAGGACAACTACGCGCCGCTGCGCGAGGCGCTCGCCGCGCGCCGGGATTACCCGGGCTACGTGCCGGATCTCGACCTCGGCGCCGGGCTCGACGAGGAGGGCTTCGCGCGCGACGGGAGCGGCTTCCGCGCGGTCCGCTACAAGCCGTTCCCCGGGAGCTTCTGGCCCACGAACGGAAGCGCCGGCGACGTGTTCCTCCGGCTTCCGGCCGCGTTCCGCGAGGACGCCTCGGGCGCGCCGTCGCGCGAGGTGTACAAGCTGAACCTCGCGCTGCTCGAGGCGGCGATCGCGTCGCCGTCGCCCCTGCCGAGGGAGGGCGCGGCCGGGCCCGCTGACGCGGCCGCCGGGCGGGAGGTGGAGCCGGTGAGCGAGCTCCTCGCCGGCTTCGATCTCGACGGCGACGGCGCGCTCGAGCCCGCGGTGACGCGCGTCGTCCGCCTGCCCGCGCGGTACGCCGGCGGGGCGGCCGGCGTCCCGGTGCGGGCGTGGCTCTATCCGCGCGGGGTGGAGCTCCTGCACTCGGTGCGGTACCTCGACCCGGATCGCCCGGCGCTGCTCGCCGCGCGGATGAAGGAGCTGCGCTACGCGCGCAAGGTCGACGAGCCGGACGACTGGGCGATCGCGCGCGCGTACGAGCGCGAGGCGGAGGAGAAGGACGAGGGGCAGCCGCCGTTCCACCCGGGCGGGCCCGAGGTCGGCCTGCGCAACGCGTTCGGCTGGCAGATCCAGGCGTTCATCGAGGACGAGCAGGGCCGGCTGCGGCTGCAGACCGCGGAGGAGCACCGGGCGTGCATGGGCTGCCACGGCGCGGTCGGGGTGACGGTGGATCACACCTTCTCGCTGGCGCGCAAGGTGCCTGGCGCCGCCGGATGGCGGCACCAGGACCTGCGCGGCATGCCCGACGTGCCGCAGGCCGGCCACGCGGAGCCGGAGGTGCTGACCTACCTGCGCCGCGCCCGCGGGGCCGACGACTACCGCGGGAACGCGGAGATGCTCGCCCGCTTCTTCCCGGGCGGCGCGCTCGATGAAGCCGAGGTGCGGCGCGGCGCGCCCGGCGGCGACCGCGATCTCGCGTACCTCGTCGCGCCGTCGCGCGAGCGGGCCCTCCTGCTGGACAAGGCCTACCGCGCCCTGGTCCGGATGCAGCGCTTCGAGGCGGGGCGGGATGTGGCGCTCGGGCCCGCGACCGGGATCCTGCGCGTCGTGGAGGGCGAGTCGACGGGCCTCGGTGAGGCGCAGCGCGTGTACCTCGACGGGCGGGTCCACCTCGCCTGGTGAGGCCCAGGCGGCGGCCCGGAGGGGCCTCGGCGCCTGGGGGCGCGCTCAGTTGGGCGCGAGCGGGCCCGGCGTCTCGGGCGGCTGGTCGGCGAGCGGCCGGTTGCGCCCGTCGACGCGGAGCACGCGCGGCGTGTGCCGCCGCGCCTCGGCGTCGTCCATGTCCGCGAACGTCGCGATGATCACGAGGTCGCCCGGCTGATTGAGGTGCGCCGCCGCGCCGTTGATGCACACGACGCCCGAGCCGCGCGCCCCCGCGAGCGCGTACGTGGTCAGCCGGGAGCCGCGCGTCACGTTCCAGATGTCGACCGCCTCGTACGGCAAGATGTCCGCGGCCTCCAGGAGGTCGGCGTCGATCGTGACGCTGCCCTCGTAGTGCAGATCCGCGTGGGTCACGGTCGCGCGGTGGATCTTGCTCTTGAACATCCGTCGGTTCATGCGTGATGCCCTCTGCCCTTCCCGGCCAGGGACGGCGGCGCGCGCGCCGGGTCGAGCGCGCCCGCAGGCCCGCGAGCGAGGCGGGCCTCCCTCGCCAGGGGAGGGACGGGCTACCTCATGCGTGCAGGCGGCGGTCAGTCAAGGAACAATCGCTGCCGCAGGAGCCGGCCGCCCGCCAGGTGGATGGCGTCCTCGTCGGGCAGCGGGTCGTCCGGGCCTGGCAGCGCGTCGGGGGGGCCGACCACCAGGACGACCTCGCAGGGACCCACCGCGACGTCCCGGAACAGCTCCTCGCGCGTGCCCGAGATGCTCGCGCCGCCGACGCCGTCCAGCGCCAGCTCCACGGACCACGGGCGCGCGCTCCCGCCCTGCACCAGGAAGGCCCTTACCGCGACCGGCGCCGGCACGCGCGTGCCGGGCGAGAGCGCGATCGTGAGCCTTTTGCCCCTGCCGACGTGGCGCGGGATGCCCGGCCCGCGATCGCCCTGCTGCGGGCCGTCGCCGAGGATCGTCGTCGCGAGCGTGTAGTCGGGGAGCGGGGCGGCGCCCGGCGCGAACGGCGCGGGCCGCAGCGCGAGCAGCGACACGAGCGCCGCCGACACGACCCAGCCGACCACACCCACGGCCGCCCGGGCCCGCGCCGCCGGAGTCGTCCGCCGCGCGCTCCGCCGCTCGACGACCAGCTCGGGGTGCGGCAGGCCCTTGCGCGGCGGCCTGGCGAGAGCGTCCGCGCCGTCCTGCGCGCGCTGGGCAGGCTGCCCGGGCGCCGCGCTCGAGCGCGCATCGCGCGGCGGCTCCGATGTCCCGGGCGGCACCGATTCGCCGTCGATCGCGCGACAGACCGGCGCGTCCGTGGTGGACGGCGCGCTCGTCCCGCTGAGCGAGTCGGCGTCCGCGCCCAGCGGCGCGGCATCGGCGACGTCGCTCGCCTCCTCCGCGTCGCAGTCCCACTCCTCGGGGCACCGGAAGCGGATCCCCGACTTCCGATCGACCGCTGGACGCGCCAGCGGAGACGGCGCGGGCGCACCGCCGCGCGGCTCCCGGAGCTGGGCGAGGAGCTGGTCGGCGAGCCGGGCGCGGGTCTCGTCGTCGAGGGGCGGCCGGACTTCGCGCTCCTCCCGCTCGGCGCTCGAGCGCGCCGCGGTGTTCGCTGCGTCTCCCGGAGCGTTTTGCGCGTCCTCCGGGCGCGTCTCTTCGGCGAGCCTGCGCCAGCGCGGATCGGTCGTCGGATCCCGCTGTGCGATGCGCGTCAGGGCGCGCAGCAGCTCGTCGTCGTCCATCAGCCGCTCCCCGCGTCGAGCCACGCGGTACAGCGCTCGACCTGCCGGCACCGGCTCAGGAGCGCGGGCGCAGCACGGGGGACCGGAAGGGGGGGGCGCCGCTCGCCGAGCGTCAGGGTAGGCACCCCGTCGCTCAGATTCGCCTCGTGGATCAGCGCGAGCGGTCGCTCGGGCATCTGATTCCCTTCCCCTGGGGATCGAAGAACCCCAGTTTGCTGTTCACGTTATCCGGTCTTCGCGGCGCGCGTCAATGCGCTGGTGGGCGCGCCCGGGGGCTTCTCCCCCTGGCACCTGTCGGCGTGGCCGTGAACGTGAACGTGGTCGTTGACGACACGCGATCGCGTTGCGGACGGCGCCGATATTTTCTCACAATTGCGTCTATTTTTTCGGTTTGGTCGCGTTGGGTGCGCTGGTCGCGTTGGGTGCGCCAGACGCGTCGGCCGCCTCGGTCGCCTTGGTTGCGTCGGCCGTCAAGACGCGCACGGTGTCACCGACAATCTCCAGCGCTGCTGGTTTTCCGCCGTAATGCGACGCCATGCCGACGTCGATCCGCCAGATCTTGTCGCCGCAGGCCGACGTGACGCCGTGCTTCTGGACCGTGTGGCCCACGACCATGCGCTTCGCGGACATCGCCGCGAGGGTCTGGTCCAGCGCCGCGCAGGGGGGCGACCCCGGGGCCGGCGGCGGCTCGCTCGAGTAGAGGCGCGCCCACACCGGGCTGTCCTCGGCCGCGATCACGGCCGGCGCGGAGGGGCTCTTCCCCTCCATCCACGCGCGCACCTCGCGGTTGATCCGCGCGATGCCGTAGCGCGTGTGGGCCGGGAGCACGCCGCCGTGCGCGAAGACGGTGTCGCCGACCGCGATGATCACGTCGCGCGCCGCGAGCCTCCTGGCGTAGAGACCGCCGGGGGCGAACGCGGCGGCGCGGGCTCGCGCGGGGGGCGGCACGGGCGCGAGGCGGGGGCCCGACGCGTCGAGCCCGGGCACGTCCTCGAAGTCCTTGAAGCCGCCCTCGGTGACGTAGCGGAAATCGAGCTGGACGTTCATGACCTCGTGGTTGCCGTTCAGCGCGTACACGACGCCGCCGGCGGCGCGCGCCTCGACGGCGAGGCGATCGAAGAGGTCGACGATCTCCTGCTCGCCGTCGCCGCGGTCGAGCTCGTCGCCCGTCTGCACGAGCACGAGCTTGCCGCCGATCCAGCGATCCGCGCCGTCGATCGCGCCCGCGATCCGCAGGGCCGCGCGCGTTGCCGCGAGGTCGCCGTGGACGTCGCCGATGGCGACCACGCGGTCGGCGGCCGGGTAGGCGTAGGAGCGATCCGCGTCGGGCGGCGGCGCGGCCGGGGCTCCGGTCGAGCGCGAAGGCGGAGAGGAGGCGGCGGCGGCCGGGCTGTGCGCCGTCGAGGCGGGTCGGTCGGCGTCGCAGCCCGCGGCGAGCAGTGCGGCGAGCAGCGCGGTGAGGCGGGGAGCGGCTGACATCGGACGCGATCCTCCGGGGGATGATCGGGGGTGTACCATGGCGAGCGGTGGACGCGCCGCGGCGGCGCCTCGACGCGCGCGATCAGGCCGGGAGCTTGGCGGAGAGGAATGATTTCAGCTTGATCAGATTCTTCGCGTCACGGCTGAAGCTCGGTGCCGTGTAGCTCGACGCCCAGCCGGTGATCTCGTGCATGAACGAGGTGCGGACCTGCTCGTCGCTCAGGATGTCGTCGACGGTGCGGCCGCGCGCGGCGCCCTTCTCCAGCGAGCGCACGTAGCTCTTGAGCCGGGCGTAGTCGCCGCCGAGCAGCTCGGCGATGAGCTCCGCGTCGCGGGCGAGCCGCGCGAGGGCCGGCGCCTGATCGCGCAGCTCAGGGCTCTCCGCCGCGGCGAAGGACGCGGCGACGCGCAGCACGAAGGCGTCGTCGAGGAAGCCGAGATCCTCGATGCCGTCCGGGATGAGGTCGAGCGACTTGAAGAGGTAGTTGAGGCCCCCCGCGAGCGAGCGGCGCGTGGCCTCCGGGCTTTCCGGCGAGGCGAGCAGGCCCGCCAGATCCGTGGCGTCCGAGGCGAGGCTGCGCAGCCACTCGGGGAACGTGTCGAGACAGCGGTCGTCGAGATCGGTCATGGGATCCTCCCGGCGGGAGCGCGAGGGTAGTCCGAGGGGCGCGGCGCCGTCCATGCCATCCATGCAGGCGAAGGCGCTCGGCGCCGCTTCGGGCGCCGGGCGCTGCGACCAGGACATCGTTGCCGGCGCGAGCGCGGCCGGCGCGAGCGCGCGTCGCCGGCGCGGGCGCGCGTCGATCGGGGCTCGCGGGCGGCGCGCCGCGCAGCGCGCGCGCTCTGCCGCGGCAGCCCCCCGATTATCCGTCCGTCAGCCCGATGCGCCCCGTGACGCTCGCGCTCGCGCGCACGCTCGCCTGGATGCGCACCGACGCGCTCTTCGAGGCCTCGGCCGCCCCGGCGACGCACGCGAGCGCGCGCGCTCCCGCGTCGCCCACGATCCGCGGGAGCGCGGCGCCGACCTGGACCACCGTCTGGGCGTCGCCGAGGAGCCGGCGGCCGAGCGCCACCTCGGCGTGCAGCAACGCCGGCAGGTTGGCCTGCAGCGTCGCCGCGAGCCGCGCGGCCATCTCGCCGCCCTGCACCACGCGCACCTGGACCCGCGTGGGCGTGCAGGCCGCGTGGACGGCCGCGTGCGCGCGGCAGCACGCCTCGCACTCGGCGTCGCCGCTCGGGGGCCACTCCACCCAGGAGCACTGCGGCGCCTGCCAGGCGCCCTCGCAGCGCGCGTGGCACGTGGCGTCGCAGCCGCCGTCGCACTCGCCGTCGCACTGCCCCGCGCAGCGGCCCTGCGCGTCGTAGGCGGAGCACTGCCCCCGGCACTGCCCGGTGCAGCGCCCGTCGCACCGCCCGTCGCAGCGGCCCTGGCAGTGGCCGGAGAGCCGCGCGGGCTCGCAGTACGCCACGATCTGCCCTGGAGCCAGCTGCACGTTGCACGAGCCGCTGCACTGCGCGCCGTTCGCCTCGCAGGCCGGCCGCCTCAGCGTGACCCCCACCCCGGCGCCCTGGAGCAGGATGGCGTCGATCGCCGCCGAGACCGGGCCGCAGGCGCCGCTGGCCTGGCCCCCCGCCTCGTCGCGCGGCGCCATCTGCGCGGGGGGTATCCCGAGATCCGCGCCCATCCGGCGGCACGCGTCGGCCACCTGCGCCTCGATTGCGGCCGACACGGCCGCCATGTCCTTGGCGGCCTGCACGAACGTCCTCACCTTCGCGTTCGCCCGGGCGTCCGCGGTGAGCTGGGCCCCGAGGACGTCGCCCGGGCCGCGCAGCTCGGGGCAGACGGCCTCGCCGGCGCCCTCGACGTGCGGGAGCTCGGCGCAGCTCGGGCCGGCGATGGACGCGAGGAGCGCGAGGGCGGGAAGCCCTCGCGCCGACCGAGCGACTCCCCTGCGCATGCGTGGCCTTTACCACGAGCGCGCGGGCGGCGCGCCGCGGCCTTCGGCTACGGGCGCGCGCCGCCGGCCGCGCTCGCGCTCTTCGCATCCATCGCCGGCCGCCAGCCGAGGATGCGCAGCGCGTTCTGCGCGAAGATCTTCACCACGTCCTCGCGCGACATGCCGCGCTGCCTGAGCCGCGCGGCGAGCGCCGGCAGCGCCGACGCGTCGTCGAGCCCCCTCGGCGGGACGATGCCGCCGTCGAAATCCGAGCCGATCGCGACGTGATCGACGCCGGCCACGCGGACCATGTGATCGACCTGCGCGACCACGTCGTCGACGTCCGCCTCGCTCGTGCCGTTCACGAAGGGGGCGTGGAAGTTGAGCCCCGCGACCCCGCCGCTCCGCGCGATGAGCCGCAGCTGCTCGTCCGTCAGGTTGCGCGGCCGGTTCGCCACCGCGCGCGCGTTCGAGTGCGTCGCGACGATCGGCGCGCCGTGCGCCGCGGCGATCGGGACGAGATCCGCGAACGCGGCGTCCGAGATGTGCGAGACGTCGATCAGGGCGCCCTGGTCGTAGACGCGCTCGCAGAACCGCTTGCCGAGCTCGGTCAGCCCGTACGCCGCCGGCTCGCCGGTCGCGGACGACGAGAGCCGCGTGTTCTTCGCGTGGTTCGGGCTGATGAGCCGCACGCCGCGCGCGATGAAGCGGTCGATCTGCGCGATGTCCGCCGCGAACGCGCCGGCCCCCTCGATCGAGAGGAAGGTGCTGATCTTCCCCGGCTCGGCCCGCGCCGCGCCGAGCGGGAGCAGCACCGGGTTCGCGGCGATGATCGCCTCGATCGTCGCGAGGACCGCGCTGGCGTCCTCGATCTGCGGGCCCTCGGGGCGCGCCTGGTCGGGCAGGTAGATCGGCAGCACGATGCCGAGGTAGTGGCCCGCGACGAGCGTCTCCCTGCGGGCGTGGCCTTCGCCGAGGCGCCTGTCGCGCCCCTTGAAGTGGACCTGCCAGGGCACGTCGACGTGCAGATCGACGACCGGCACGGGGGGCTCCGCGGGCGGGTCGCCGAGCGTGGGCCGCGGCGCGCCCAGGGCGCCGGCGGCGCAGGTGACGGCGAGCAGGGCGCGGACGCGGGCGCTTCCGTTCATGCGCTCACCCGCTCACCAGCACGCCCAGCGCGAAGCCGACGCCGAGGCACACGAGCCCGATGAGCCCCACGAGCCACCAGGCAGCGCCCTCCGAGCCCCCGCCCTCGGCGGCCAGGGGGACGTCCACGACCCGCACGTCGTAATGGCCGCCCGTGAGCGTCGGCACGCCGGCGGGCTGCTGCGCGCTGATGTGGGTTGGCCTGGCCGAGAAGGTCGCCGTGGGCGCCACCGACGGGGACGCCTGGACGGGCGGCGCTGACGTGCGCGGCGGGGGCACCGTCGGGATCCTGGACGCGACCGGCGGCACGCTCTGCACCGGCTGCGTGATGTTCTGCGGCGGTGGCGCCATGTTCTGCGGCGACTGCGTCGCGTTCTGAAGCGGCTGCGGCGGCGGCAGCGAGGGCAGCTGGTGCGTCAGCGCGGGCGACGCCGGCGCGTCGGGCCGCGCGCTGGGCGTCGCGATGCCCGTGCGGTGCGCGATGGCGCCCAGCGTCTGCGCCATCTCCTCGGCCGTCTGGAAGCGCCCGGCCACGTCCTTGCAGAGGGCGCGCTGGAAGAAGAGGCCCCAGGCCGCGAGGTGGGGCGCGACCTGCTCGATCGGGCGCACCTCCTTGGCGAGCACGGCGGTGAGCCGCGCGAACTCGTTCTCGGCTGGGAACGGCTGCGTCGCCGTGAGCATCTCGTAGAAGATCACGCCGACGCTCCAGAGATCGGCGCGCGCGTCGACGCCCTGCGCGTTCTTGATCTGCTCGGGGCTCATGTAGCCGGGCGTCCCGAGGAGCGTGCCAGCGCGGGTCTTCAGGCCCATTCCGCCGGCCGCGTCCATCACCTTCGCGATGCCGAAGTCGAGCACCTTCACGCGGAAGCCCCCGCGCGGATCGCGGATGAGGAACAGGTTCTCGGGCTTCAGATCGCGGTGGATCACCTTGTGGCTGTGCGCCGCCATGAGCGCCTGGAGCACCTCGTGGATGATCGGCACGGCCTGCTGCGGGGGGATCGGGTTGCCCGTGTCGATGTACGCGGCGAGCGGGACGCCCTGCAGGAGCTCCATGACGAGGTAGGGCGTGCCGTCCTCGGCGCGGGTCGCCTCGAAGACCGAGGCGATGTTCTGGTGGACGAACCCCCTCGTCGCCTCCGCCTCGGCGAAGAAGCGGTGGAGGACCTGCTCCTCCTGCGTGAACTCGGGGTGGAGCACCTTGATCGCCCGCTTGCCCTCGCCGCGAAGGCTCTCGGCCTCGTAGACCGCGCCCATGCCCCCCTCGCCGAGGAGACGCAGGATCCGGAAGCGCCCGCTGAGCACGGCGCCCACGAGCTGATGGGAAGGGCTCGATGGGTCGATCACACGCGGACTCTACCAAAGCTTCACCGCGGCCCGCTCGCCGAAACCTCGGCGGCGTTTGGCTTCCGGTTCCGCCGGCGCTTCGGCGTGCGGCTCCGCCGGCGCGGGTGTCAGGGCGCGGCGTTCGCCACGGCCGAGCGCGCGGCCGGGCTCGCGGGCAGCGGCGTCCGCAGGGCCTCGCCCGGCTGAGCGCCGGCGTAGAGGAGCTCGTAGACGGCGAGGCTCGTCATCACGCGCTTCGTGTAGAGCCGCGTCTCCTCGTACGGGATGCGCTCGACCCACAGGTCGAAGCTCTGCGAGGGGCGCTCCGCGATCCATCGCTTCGGCGCGCCGCCCCCCGCGTTGTAGGCGGGGATCGCCAGCAGCGGGTTGTCCGAGAACTGGCCGCGCAGCTGCGAGAGGTAACGGCAGCCGAGCGCGATGTTCACCTCGGGGCGCTTCAGCGCGTCGGCGCTCCACGGCAGCCCGAGCGGCTTGGCCACCCGCTTCGCGGTCGGCACGATGAGCTGCATCAGCCCGAACGCCTGGGCCGGCGAGGCCACCCTCGGGTCGAAGGCCGACTCCTCGCGCATGATCGCGTAGGCGAGGGCCTCGGGGATCCCGCTCCGCTTGGTCTCCGCGGCGACGAGGCCGGAGAAGGGGCGCGGGTAGGCGAGCTCCCAGGCGCCGCGCCAGCGCCCGACCGGGTAGTGATCGACCCACTCGCCCGCGAGCTCGACGGCCGCCGGCGCCGCCATGGCGGTGCGCAGGATGCTGTACGACTGCGGCAGCGCGCCCGAGCGCGCGAGCAGGAACGCCGAGGCCCACATCACCTCGCGCGGCGCCGTCTTGCCCCCGACGCCGAGCAGGTCGAGCTCGCGCCGCGCGAGCTTCGCTTCCCCCTGGCGCGCGAGCTCGACCGCGCGCGTGAACGCGGGTTGCGCGAAGAGCGGGCTCCTGAGCTCGGTGTACGGCGCGCTCGCGTCGCGCTCCAGGGCCGCGGACAGGGCGCGCTGGGCGGCGGCGGGGTCCACGTCGGCGAGCCGCGCGTGGGAGAGCGCCATGTAGAAAGAGAGCGGGTAATCGCGGATCACCTGCTCGAGCAGCGCCTTCCCCTTGTCGGGCGAGCCCGTCTCGATGCGGGCGCGCCCGAGGTAATAGGGGAGCCTGCCGGCGGCGTGGTACGCGCGTTCGTGCGGGAACCGCTCGAGCGCGCGCTCGAGCGGCCTGACCGCGCCCGCCCAGTCGCCGCGCTCCATCTCGAAGAGCGCGAGCTCGAACAGGCCGTCGGCGACCATGTCGCCCGACGGGTAATCGTCGGGCATGGCGGTGAGCAGCTGCACGAACTGCGCCTGGTCCCCGAGCCCGAGCAGCGCGCGCGCGCCGAGGTAGCGCGCGTCGTCCGCGAGCCGGTGATCCGGGTATTCCTTCTCGAGCAGCGCGAAGCGCGCGGCCGCCTCGGCGTGCCGATCGACGCGGAGCGACGCGCGCCCGGCGTTGTAGAGGGTCTCGGGCCGCCGCGGGGCGGGCGCCCCGGCTGCGGCGGGCGCCCCGGCTGCGGCGGGCGCCCCGGCTGCGGCGGGCGCGCTCGCACCTGCAGCGGTGGGCGCGACGCCTGCAGCGGCGGGCGCAGCCGGCCCGCAGCGCTCGATCGCCGTGCCGAAAAGGTCGGCGGCCTCGGCCCGCCGCCGGAGGCGCCCGAACGCCTCGCCGCGCGCGGCGAACGCGTCGCAGGCGAAGGCCGAGGGCGCCTGCGCCTCGGGGAGGGCGATCAGCGCGTCGGTGACGGCGAGCGCTTCCTTGTCCTGGCGCGAGGCGAGCAAGGCACGCGCGCGGGCGAGCAGATCGGCGGGGCCCAGGTCGAGGAACGGCTTGCGCCGCGCGAACGGCAGCGTCGACAGGGCCTGGTCCTGGAGCTCCTTCGCCTCCCCGGCGCCGGCGCCGCCCGGCGCCTCGTCGATGACGCGCCGGGTGACACGGATCGCCTCCTCGGCGTGGTCTTCGCTCGGGTGGCGGAGCAGCGCGCGCGCGAAGCGGAGCGCCTCGGGCACCCACGTCGACGCCGGCCAGCTGCGGGCGAGGTACGCGCGCCAGCGCGCGGCCGCGCCCTCGATGTCGCCCTTGTCGGCGAGCGCGCCGGCGACGATGCGATCGAGCTCGTCGGCGATCGCGACGTCCGACGCGACGGCGCGCGCGCGCTCGAGCGCCGCGTCGGGCTGCCCCGCCCTGGCGAGGAGATCGGCCGCCGCGAACCTCGCGTGATCCGCGAGCGGCCCGCCCGCCGCCGCGGCGGCGTCGTACTCCTTCGCCGCGCCCACGGGATCGCCCGCGAGGGCGCGCAGCCGCCCGAGCTGGTAGCGGAACGCCGCTGCGTCCGCGGGCGACAGGGGCGCCGAGAGCGCCTGGGCCATCGCCGCGGCCGCGCCTGCGTACGCCTCCTGCTCGACGAGCTTCTGCACCTGCGCGAGCCGCGGGTCGTCCAGCACGAGGGTGAGGCGCTCGGGGTCGAACGCCGGCGCCTCGCCCGGCGTGCCCGGGACGACGGGCCCCGCCGGCGCCGCGCTCGGCGGGGGCGCCGGCTGCGGGCAGAGCGGCGGGCAGGCCGTCGCCCCGCGCTGCGCGGGGGGCGCGCCGGCGCACGAGGCGCCGAGCGACGCGGTCAGCGCGAGCGTGGCGGCCAGCGCGAGCGCGGCGGCCCCGGAGCGGGCATCCAGCCTGAACATGCCTGCACCATACTCCGGATCGCGCGGTCGCACAGCGATCGAGGCGAGCGGCGCGCCTGCGAGCCGCCGGCGCGCCCTCTCGTGAGCTGGCGCGCCGGCGTTCGGACGTGAGAAGCGGGCGTGGCGGGGGGCGCGGCGTTACTGGGCCGCGTCGCAGGCGAGGAAGACCCGGATGGCCTCGATCGTGTCGTCCGAGAGCTTCGCGCCGATGGGCATCCCGTCCCCGCCATTCGCGCCGCCGATCCGGATCTCCGAGAGGATCTCCGCCGCCTCGGCGGTGACGCTGGCGGGGTCGTCGACGTTGACATCCTCCGGAGCGCCGATGCGCGACGCGCCCTCCGAGGTCGACAGATGACAGGGCACGCACTGGTCCTGGAGCGCCTGGTAGCCCGCCTCCGCCTGCGCGGTCGAGTCGGGCGGACATTCACCGAGCGGCGACCCCCCGGAGGTATCGCCGCCGCCGTCATCGCCGCCGCAACCTTGGAGAGCGCCCATGACAAAGGGCGCGAAGCAGAGCAAGAGCATCGTACGAACGGGCATCAAAGCACCTCAACAGCTTGTTTAGGGAAGGGGAGCGAGCCGGAGTCGAGCCTCCAGCCATGCAGGCCGGCCGGGCGCTGCGCGCCGATGGTGCCTGGGGCTGCGCACCGGGTCAACAAAGACGGATCGGCGTGGACTGAAGGGAACCGGGGTCGTCCGAGGGGGCAACCTCGTACAAGTTCGAGGCGCCGTGGGTCTGCTCGGCGGCAGCCTCGTGCGAGGGGAGGCGCCGCCGGCCCCGTTCGGATAGGGCGGCACCTGCGGCACGTCCGGGACCGGCGTGTCGAGCACGATCTCGGCGCCTCTCTTTTTTCGCAAGCGCATCCTCACGTCGCTCGCGGAGCGCAGCCTCCCGGATGTCATGCGGTGGAGCTCGGGCCGATTTCGGGCGCGTGCGCTGCCTCGCTGCTCGCTCTGGGCAGCTCGAACCAAAAGAGGCTCCCCTTGCCCACGACCGTGCGGAGCCCCACGCGGCCGCCGTGCGCCTCGGTCAAGCGTTTGACGGTGGCGAGGCCCAGGCCCAGACCCGGCACTCGAGCGCCTTGCGCTCGGACATGAGGCTCGAACACCATCTGCTCCAGGGCCGGCGCGACGCCGGGCCCCGTGTCCTCCACCTCGATCCGCACAGCCTCTCTCGCGTCGATCACCCGGATCACGACGCGACAGACCGCCGCGTCGCCGAGGTACTTGAGCGCGTTGCGGGTCAGGTTGGCGAGGATGCTGGTCAGCACGCCGGGGCTCGCGGCCACCGCGCACGGGGCGAAGGGCTCGACGCGGAGCTCCGCGCCGAGCTCCACCGCGACAGGAGCGAGCTCGACCATGAGATCGTCGATGATGGGGTGCACCTCGGCGCGCGCGCCTGGCTCCGGACTCGCGCCCGCGCGAGCAAACGCCAGCAGCCCGTCGGTCATGCGCTTGACGCGCAGGGTGGCCTGCCGGCCCCGTTCGAGCCCTTTTCGTGCCGGATCTCCCTCGCCGCACCGCCGCAGGGCGAGGTCGAGCGCGAGCGCAACCGCGCCGAGGGGGCTGAGCACGTCGTGCGCGACCCGGCCGGCGAACTGCTCGAGCTCATCCGCTCGACGCTCCAGGACCACGCCTTGCTGCCAGAGCAGCCTCACGTGGCGCCGGACCTGCACGGCGCCACCAGCGAGAGCACCCGGCCGGTGTCCAGATCGAGCTTGCCGAGCGCCTGCGCGACGGTCTGCCACTGCTTGAGCTCGCCCGGATAGACGGGCATGCCGAGGTAGACGTCGATGCTCCGGGATAGATTGTCACGCGCCTCGTCGAGCTCGTGGCGGTCGCGCGGGCGGCCCAGCGCGGCGTCGTTGACGAGGTCGCTCAGGAGCGCCTGGGTATGCCTCAGCTCGGCGCGCGCGGCCGCCAGGTGCATGATGCTCGGCGTGGCGTTCTCCGCCAAGCTCATGGCCGCCGCGTCGATCTCGGCGGCTCGGTGCTCCGCGTAGCCAGCGGAGATCACGAAGCTCGCGATGGCGACGAAGAAGGCCGCAAACAGCGACAGCAGAATAGACGGCAGCCGCTCGAGCATAAGAGAAAACTTCGCTCTCGCCGGGTCCTTCCTCCGTCGCATCGCCATGCCGGGATGCTGTTCCGCCGTCCGCCCGAGCGCAACGCGGGACGTACGCCGGAGCCGTGGCGGATCACCCTCGCTGCATCAGCGGATGTCCCCCAGGCTCGTGTCGAGGGAGGATGAGATAACCACGATTACGCTGGTGAGCGCTGGTCGGCCTTGGTGCCCTGAGCGCGATCGAACGAGCTTGGTGAACACCGATGAGGCCCCAGGAGATGGTGTTCGTGGGGCGGCGCAGCGCTAGCTCGCCCGCCGCCGCTCCAGGTGCGTCTTCATGGCCTTGAGATCCCCGTGCACCGCCTTCTTGAAGCTGCCAATGAACAGCCGCCCCAGCGTCTCCATGAACCAGCCCATCCCGGCGATCTCGCCCTCCATCTTGAGCAGCGTGCCGGCGCCCTCGGGCTCGAAGACATACCGGAAGCGGTAGGCCCCCCGCCCCGTGGTGCCCTTTTGCCCGTCGACGAAGAGGTCCAGACGCCTGCCTGGCTCCGCCGCCGTGACCTCGAACAGCTCGGTCGATTCCTTGCCGAACATCTTGCGGGTCTCACGCCACATCGCGCCCTTGCCGACGACGGCGCCCGTGAGCTTCTCTACCCGCACGAAATTGGGCATCCAGTCGCCGAACGCGTCGATGTCGGTCGCGAGCCGGAAGACGTCCTCGGGCGATGCATCGAAGCGCTCTTCAATGGTGAACAGGAGCGGCATCTCGTTCTTCTCCTAGGCTTTTCCGCGCGCCGCGCCATCGTGCCGGAACCGATCCTTCTCCGTCAACGAGCGCGTCGAGCGCGCGCCGCGGCCGAGACGCTGGCGCTCCGCCATCTCGCATCGTCCGGCTTCCGTCCGAGCTCCTCGCGCGGCCCGGATCCGGAGTCGCGAGCTCAGCCCTTCTTGCCCGGCGGCAGCAGCATGCCCCGGTTGCCTGTCGCCCCCTGCATCGGGCGGTGCAGGACGATCTTTCGCCCCGCCTCGCGCCCGTGCGCGTGCGCCGCCGTCCGCTGGTTGCCCGCGTGGCGCAGGTGCTGCACGTGCGGGTGGCGCGTTCGATAGTAGCCGTCCAGATCGGCGTCCCTCACCCAGACGAGCCCCTGCTCGACGGACACCTTCCGCTCCGTGTTCAGCTTCTCGAGGAACCCGAGCATCACCCCGGCCTGGTAGGTCCGCCGGTCCTTGTTGCCCTTCACCCCTTGGGTCCGCTTGTGCTCGTTCCACAGCTGCTCGGCCGTGTGGTGCAGGAACGCGTGCACGTAGGCCGCCATCTCCAGGTTCGCCGGCGTCCCGCAGATCTCGAGGACGCTGCCCCGCTTGCCCTCGAGCGGCACGTAGACGGGCACCCAGATCGCCTCGACGAAGAAGTGCTTCCCCAGGATGCCGCCGACGATCCGCTCGGTCTCGCCCACGCGCCCGCTCGGCGCGCCGAGGTGGCGGAATCCGTACTGCCGCGCGGCGCGCGCCTTCGCGACGTCGAGGTTGTACTTCAGCATCAGCCGCTGCGCGGCGCTCATCGCCGCCTGCGCCTCGTTCGCGTTCGGGCTGTCGGCGAGCGCGAGCAGCCGCGCGATGCGATCGAGGATCCGGGCGTCCACGCTCGCCTCCGACGCGCCCGCGTCGCCGCCGCGCGCGGCCCCGCCAGGATCCGCCGGCGAGCGCCCCGCGGCCGGCATCCCGGCCGCCGTCCCGTCGATGCCGAGGCGCGTGCACACCTCGCGGAACGCCGGCCCGTGCGCCGCCTCGTCCCTGACGCCCAGCACCTCGTGCACGTACTGGTGCGCCATCTCGTGCTTCAGCACCTCGATCACGACGCCCCACGGCTGCGTCAGGACGAGCGGCCGCGAGATCTCGATCGCGCGCGTCTCCGAGATCCACCGCCCGAGCCGGCTCGCGGCGTCGGACAGCTCGATGGACGCAGAGCGCAGCTTCCGTCGGAAATGCGTGTAGTTCAGGCTCTGGTAGGCCGCCATGAGCTCGCGCACGAGCGCGGCCTCCAGCTCGGCGCTGAGCCTGACCGCCGTCTCGAGCGGCGACTCGGGCGCGGGCGCGCCCGGCGACGGCCTCGCCTCAGGCTCCGCGGGGGCCTCGGTCGACGCGGGTTCGGCCGGCGGCGCCCCGGCCCCGGAGGCCTGCTGCGCGCCGGGCATCCCGTTCAGGAAGAGCTGCTCCGCCATGCGAACGCCTCCATGGCACGCCTCGCGCGGCGGTCGAAGGGTTTTCTCGTCTCCCGGGCGGGCAGTCCCGGCCGGCGCCGTCACCTCGATGCCACCGAGCCGCCTCAGAAACGTTCCCGATACGCCACGTCCTCGGTAAACTCGCGCGCCTCCGTGCTCCGCTCCAAGGCGCTCAACGATCCTCGGCCGGTCGAGGCCGACGCCGCAAGCCGCTCGTCCCGCGGTTTCGCCCGCGATCTGGGCGCAGATCGCGCCGCGGCGCGCGCGCGGCTGCGCGCCGTCGCCCGCGCCCGCCGCCGCTACGGCCGCCTGTTCCTCGCGCTCCCGCTGCTCCTCATCGTGGTGGCGGACGTCCTCCTCCGCGGCGATCGCCTGCTCGATCTGGGCGGGAAGCACATCGCGAGCTACCTCGGCGCGATGGTCGAGAGCGCCGCGCTCTGGGGGCTCCTGCTCTTCGCGGCCTCGTCGCGGCGGGGCGCGTCGCGGTGGCTCGCGGCGCTGCTCTTCGTGGCGCTCGCGACGCTGTCGCTCGGCGGCCAGCTCTACTTCCACCGCCAGTACGCGACGTACCTCAACCTCGACGCGACGCTCTTCGGGACCTCACTCTCGGCCAGCCTCTTCGGCCAGCTCCGGGCCGACGGCGAGAACTTCTTCCGCTCGGTCCTCCCGCCGCTCCTGCTCGCGATCGCGCTCGTGTGGCTGGGCCGGCGGATCGTGCGGCCCGGCCGCACGGCGTGGGCCCGCGCCGCCCGCCTCGCCGCGCCCGCGGTCGTGGTGGCCGCGTTCGTCCTGCCGTGCTCCTACCGCACGGTGCAGGCCTCCACGCCCGACGTCATCTACTTCCACGCGATCGGCGGCCTGCTCAAGGAGCTCGCCGGCGTCCAGACCACGGCGCAGGTGCGCCCCGGGCTCCGCACGCCGCCCTCGCTGCCGCCTGTCACCCCGCGGCCGGGCCCGCGGCGCAACGTCCTCTTCATCCTGACCGAGAGCGTGCGCGCCGACGCGACGTGCTCGGCGCGCGCGCCCGTCGGCGTCGGGGTCGCCGCCGGCGAGGCGCCCGTCGCGTGCCCCGGCACGCCGCGCATCGACGCCGCGGTCCCCGACCGGCTGCCGCTCACGCAGATGCGCTCGAACGCCTCGACGACGGCGATCGGGCTCGCGGTGCTCTGGTCCGGCCTCCAGCCGGTCGCGACCCGCGAGGCGCTCCACACGGCGCCGCTCGTCTTCGACTACGCGCACGCCGCCGGCTTCGACAGCGCTTACTGGACGAGCCACCACATGATGTTCGCCAACTCGCGCCTCTACGTGCAGGACCTGCCGGTCTCGCACCAGTGCGGCGCGACCGAGCTCGATCCGCTCGCCGACATCGATCTCGGGGCCGACGACCGGCTGCTGTCGGCGCACGTCCGGTCCGAGGTGCTCTCGCTGCGCGAGCCGTTCCTCGCGGTCGCTCACTTCGGGAACACCCACGTCCCCTACCTGGTCGACCCGGAGGACGCGCCGTTCCAGCCCGCCCTCGAGAGCAAGGCGCCGGACGACAACGAGGCGTACCGCAACTTCTACAGGAACGCGGTCTACCGTCAGGACGCGGCCATCGCGGAGCTCATCCGCTTCGTCCGCAGCTCTCCGGTCGGCGAGCGCACGGTCATCGTCTTCACGTCCGACCACGGCGAGGCGTTCCGGGAGCACGGCCAGCTCGGCCACACGGGCTCGATCCTCGACGAGGAGATCCGGGTGCCCGGATGGGTCGACGCTCCGCCGGGCACCCTCACGGCCGCGGAGGAGGGCGCGCTGCGCGCGGCCCGGGACGAGCCCGTCTTCCACACCGACGTGGCGCCGACCCTGCTCGACCTGATGGGCCTCTGGGAGGAGCCTGCGCTCGCGGGGTACCGGGCGGCGATGGTCGGGCACAGCCTGCTCCGGCCGTCGCCCGGGCCGGCGGCGCTGGCGCTCACGAACTGCACCGGGATCTGGGGCTGCGCGTTCAAGAACTGGGGGATGATGCGCGGCAACATGAAGCTCGAATCCCGCGCCTGGGACACCGTCTGGCACTGCTACGACGTGCTCGCCGACCCCCGCGAGCAGCGCGACCTCGGGCCCGCCGCCTGCGGCGACCTGCCCCGGCTCGCGGACGCCCTCTACGGCGGTCCCGCCGGCAGCGTCGACGTCCCCGCCCACCTCCGCGACCTCGCGGTCGGGCCTCGCCACGACTGATCCGGATGACCCAGGACATCGACCGACAGGGCGGCACGCTCGCCGAGCCGCCCGCGTCCCCCGCCATCCGCCCCGCGCGCGCGGACGATCGCGCCGCCCGTGACCGCGTCCGCCCGCGCGCTGCGCGGAGGGCCGCGCTCCGGCGCGGCCGCCTGATCAGCGCTGCCCTCCTGGCCTCGCCGGCGCTCTGGATCCTCGTCGCTGACGTGCTGCGCCGGGCCCGCCACATGACCACGTTCGATCGGCCGCACGCCGCGGGGTACGCCGCGACCGTGGCGGCGTCGCTGGGGTTCTGGGGCCTCTTGCTCTACGTCGCCTCGGGCCGCCGCGGCGCGGCGCGCGGCGCCGTGGGCGCGCTGTTCGTCGCGCTCTTCACGCTCGCGTGCGGCGTCCAGGGGGGCTTCCACGCCCTCTACAACATCTACTGTTCGGTCGACTCCCAGATCCACTCCCAGTCGATCCCCTGGTCGATCGTGGGCACCCTCCCGCTCGGGCACCCGCGCGTGATCGCCCACTTCGCGGTCGCGCTCGGGCTCGCCCTTGGGGCGCTCCGGCTCTCCCGACGGCTCGTGCGCCCCCGGCGGCTCAGGCGGCGCCTTGCCGCCGCGGTCGTGCCGCTCGCGCTGGCCGGCGTGGCGATGATCCCGGTGAGCTACCGGGTGATCCAGTCGTCGTCGGCCGACATGATCTACTTCCACGGCATCACCGCCGTGGTGAAGGAGCACCTCGGCGTCACGAACGACTCACCGGATCTGCGGGTGCAGCGCCGCAACCCGGAGCGCGTGCCGCGGCTCTCGGCGCGGCCTGCGCGGCCGCGGAACGTGGTGCTCATCCTGCAGGAGAGCCAGCGGGCGGACGTGACGTGCGTCGCGTATGATCCGGCCTGCGACAAGGCGACGCCGTTCTCCAACGCCGCCGCGCCTCGCCGCATGCCGCTCCTGCAGATGCGGGCCCACGACTCGACGACGGCCATCTCCATCTCGAACATCTGGTCCGGCGTCCCTCCGACGGAGAGCCTCGCGGTGCTCGGCGCTGCGCCGCTGCTCTGGGATTACGCCCACGCGGCCGGGTGGGACACCGCGTACTGGACGAGCCAGAACCTCATGTTCGGGAACGCTCGGCTCTACGTGCAAGACATCCCGGTCTCGCACCGGGCGGTCGCGACCCAGCTCGATCCGGGCGCCGACCTCGATTACGGCGCCTATGATCGGCAGCTCACGGATCGGGTGATCGAGGAGTGGGGCGAGCTCGTCGAGCCGTTCTTCGCGGTCGTCCATTACTCGAACGTCCATTTCCCGTACGTGAGCGATCCGCTCCACTCGCCGTTTCAACCAAGCGAGCTGACGAAGGCGCCCGAGAAGAACGAGCACTTCAAGAACTACTACAAGAACGTCGTTTACCTGTCGGACATGGCGGTTGGCCGGCTCATCGAGCACATCCGCGGGACGCCGAGCGGCGAGCGCACGGTCATCGTGTACACGTCGGATCATGGCGAGTCGTTCCGGGAGCACTGGCAGCTCGGCCACACGAGCTCGCTCTGGGACGAGGAGATCCTCGTCCCGACGTGGGTCGACGCGCCGGAGGGGACGCTCGCGCCGGAGGAGCGGGCGAGCATCGAGGGCGCGAAGGACACGTTCGTGTGGCACCTCGACCTGGCGCCGACGTTCCTCGATCTGATGGGCCTCTGGGACGAGCCGGGGCTCGATCCGTTCCGCCGGCGGATGATCGGGCACCCGTTGACGCGGCCGGAGCGCACGGTCGCGCCGATGCCGCTCACGAACTGCACGTGGGTGTGGGGTTGCGCGTTCCGCAACTGGGGGATGATGCAGGGGCCGATGAAGATCGAGGCGCGCGAGTGGGACGGCGAGTACCACTGCTTCAACGTGCTCGAGGACCCGCTGGAGCTGACCAACCTGGGAGAGCAGGCGTGCGCGCCGCTGCCCGACCTCGCGCGGGGGCTCTTCCACGAGATGCCGAACGTCACGCCGCCCGGGAGGCCGAAGGTCGACTGGGGCGGGTGAGCCTGTACGGGGCGCAGGGGCGCTACGCGCCGAGGCGTCGCTCGAGGTCCGCGACCTCCAGGCACAGGGAGCGAATGCGGCCGTACCGCGAGGCCGCTTCGCGGGCCAGGATCCCGCGCCCCTCCGCCGGCTCCTTCGACGCCGCCGAGGAGCGGATCGCGGCACACGAGCACCTTGGCCTTGCGGCCGATGGCCTCGAACATCTTCGCGACGATGGGCTCGAGGACGTACTGATCTTTGCGAAAGTCCTCGGGGATGACGAGCACGCGATAGCTCACTGGGCGGCCTCGCCCGCGTCGTCTGCCATGAGCTCCACCATGTCTTCCAGCCACCCCGAGGCGTGGAGCCGAGCGAGGTCCTGCGTCTCGAGGACGCGGTTCAGGTCAGGAAGGTCGACCACCTTGCGCACGCTGGACTCGTCGGCGCCGCGGAGCCGGTAGATGAGGAGAGCGCTCTCTCGGGACTCAGGGCTGAGGAATCCGAGGAGCTGGGGTGAGTGGGTCGTCGCGATGACCTGGACATCCCTTGTCCGACACTGCTGTTCGATGAGCTGCACGAGGAGGTGAAGGCGCGTCGGGTGGATGCCGTTCTCGATCTCCTCGAAGAAATAGAAGTGAGCGGAGTCGGTGTCGAGAAGAGCGGCGAGGATCGCGAGGAAGCGCAGCGTGCCGTCCGAGGCGCTGTAGGCCGAGATCCTGCGCCCGCCCTGCTCCACGAGGTGCACGAGGACGCGTCCGGCGAAATCCTGGGGAAATTCGAGATCCATCACGTCGAGCGGCGTGAGGGCGCGGATCCACTCGAGGAGCGTGTCTCTTCGCTTCGGATCCTGGGAGATAGCTTGCAGTACGGACGAGAGGTTTTCGCCGCGATCCCCGAGCACCTGTCGGCCTGGCAACGAGGGTAGCCGCGCAGCGTCCGGTGAGAGATCCAAATAGCGCATCGAGCGTAGCGTGTGCAGCGTCCGCTTTGCTTGTCTCCGGACGTAACGGGGATCCCTGACCTGCGCGATTGCAGCCGAACTTATCGCAGGCGAGCTTGACAAGGTGGATTCCTCACCACCTCGCGCGAGGCGCACGAGCAAGTGTTCGTTGTCTTTCTGCGTAGGGGCGTTCTCAGCGGGGTGCGAGTCGAAGTCCATGTCTGTGCTCCCGTAGAGGGCCTCGCGTATGACCCTGGGAGCAGCATTCGAGAGCCCGGCCGCGACGGAGATTCGATACTTTATATGGTATTGGTTCTCAATCTCGTTGAGCTCTGCTCCTATCGAGAACTCCGCTCCTCCTCCGAAGACGACCTCCTTTGTGCCGCCTCGGAGCCCTTTCCACTGAAGCTCGCCGCCCTCGCCGTACTTCTCCCCCAGGATCTCCGCCAGCGGTTTCACTGAATCGCTCGACGGCGCGCCTGCGCCCGGTGAAGCGTGCGGACTCTGGACGGGCGGCGGACGGACGGCGCGCGCTCCGGGCCCAGCACGCTCCGCGACGCGGGCGGCTGAGCCCCGCGCGGCGCTCAGCCCTCCTCCAGCAGCGCCGCCTGCACGGCCCTAAAGCGCGTGCTCTGCGCCGCGCCCTTGCGTCAGGCGAGGTGGATCGTGTTCCGGGCGCCCCGGCGCCCCCTGCCCGGCCGCGGCCCCACCACGACGACCTGCTTCGCTGCGACCGCCTCGGCGATGAAGTAGTTCGGCAGGACGGACGAGGAGGAGCAGGCCGTGGGCCTCGCGACCGTCGTCCCGTTCGCCCTGGAGTCGCGGCTGCGCTCCCTGGGCGCGCGCTACGAGCGAGCGCCGGTGTGGAAGCCGTTCGCCGTCCGGCATGGCCGGCTCGTCACCGGGCAGACCCCGGCGTCCTCGGCGCTGGTCGCGCGGGAGACGCTCGCGGCGCTCGCCGAGCAGGAGCCGAGGGAGAGCGCGCGCTGAGCGGGCGCCGCGCTGGACCGAGGCCCGGCGCCGATCGGGCGAGAGGGCGCGTCGCGGTCCCACGTCGCGGAGGCGGAGCGAGCTGGTAAGGCCGAGCGAAGCGTCGCGACACCTCGCTCGGAGGCGCTATGCTCGACGCGTGCCCGCCGCACAGAAGCCACACCCAGCCACGGTGGCGGATCTCCTGGCCATCCCCGAGGAGCAGCGCTTTCACGAGATCCTCGACGGCGAGCTCGTGCGGAAGGCCGTCCCTTCGTTCGAGCACGGCGACGCGCAGTCCGCCATCGTCGCGCACGTGAAGATCCCCTTCCAGCGGCGCCCCGGAGGCCGCTGGCCCGGAGGATGGTGGTTCGCCACCGAGATCGAGGTCGAGTTCATGCCGGACCAGGTGTACCGGCCTGATGTGGTCGGCTGGCGTCGCGAGCGCGCGCCGGAGCGGCCCAGCGGGTGCCCTGTCCGGATCCGGCCCGACTGGGTCTGTGAGGTGCTGTCCCCGAGCAACGCGCGCAACGACACGGTCAAGAAGATGCGCGTCTATCAGCGCTGTGAGCTCCCCCATTACTGGATCGTCGATCCCCGGGAGGAGACGCTGACCGTGCACCGGTGGATCCCGGAGGGGTACCTCGTGGCGCTCCGCGCGGAGCGGGGCGAGCGCATCAGGGCCGAGCCGTTCGATGCGCTCGAGCTTCAGGTCGGCGTGCTCGTCGGGGACGAGCGCGAGGACGACTGACGGCCCCCCGCCGCCCCGCGGGGGAGGGCGGCCGCGGTCACAGGTCGCGGAGGTCGAGCGCCCCGATGAAGTCGGACTTGCCGACGTCGAGCCCGTTGTGCCGCAGGATCGAGTACGCGGTGGTTGCGTGGAAGTAGAAGTTGGGGAGCGCGAAGCCGAACACGAACTCCGGGGCCTTCATGCCCTTGCCCGGCAGGAAGAAGAGCGGAATCGTGCGGTCTTCCGCGCCCTTCAGCTGCTCCGGCTTCAGCGCCTTCACCTGCTCGATCGCCTTGCCGATGCGCGCGCGCAGCTCCGCGAGCGTCTCGTCGCCCGTCTCGAGCTGCGGCGGCTCCCCGCCGGTGAGCAGCGCGCTCAGCCTCAGGGGCCAGGCGATGACGTTCTGGAGCTGACGCCTGAGGTTCCATTGATCGGGCGCGAGGCGCGCGGTGAGGAGCACCTCCGGATCGAACTTCTTCTGCTGTGCGTAGGCCTCCGCCTTGTCGAGCCAGACCAGCACCTGGCCGAGCATGCGAGTCATCTGGGGGAACGAGCTGTCGTAAAGGCTCATGATCTTCTCCTCGTCAGCAGGAACAGCCGGCGCCTCTGGTCCACCCGCAGCCTCCGCGCGTCAACTCCGCGCGCGCGCCGGTCGCGGTCCACGTCGCGCGGTCGCCTGGAACGGCAGTCGAGCCCGGTTGTACGCTTCGAGGAGAAGTGACGCGCCCGGCGGAGCCTCAGGCGGCGGCGGGGCTCGCCGGGGCTCCGCAGGCCGCCCGTGCGCCGCTCAGTCGACCCGGTGGAACACGCCCGCTGGATCGAGGGTCCACAGCTTCGCGCCGTCCGCGCCGCCGTCCGGCGTCCGGACGTGGATCAGCCGGATGCCCTTCTGCTCCAGCTCGGCGAGGATCGCGGGATCCAGGCCGGGCTCGAGGCGAGGCTCGAAGATGAAATCCTCCGAGAAGTTGTGGTGCTGCGGGTGGTACGTCTGCGCGTGGTAGCCCCTGAGCACGATCGGTGCGCTCGTCAGCCCCTCGATGCGCGTCTCCACCCACTTGTGGAGCGGCGCCGTGTACCCCGCCGTGGGGCCCGTGGGGGCCGGCGGCCAGTAGAACGAGGTCTCCACCGTGACGCCGGACGCCCACGAGAGCGAGCGCTCCTGGAGCAGCGCGCCCGCCACCGGGGGGCCGTCCGCGGGACAGGCGTCGAGCTGCACCACCTCCGAGGACACGTCGAGCGGCGTGCCGTCCCACTCGAGCGCCGGCACGGGCGTGGCGTAGGCGGCGCTCAGCATCATCCCGACGTCGCGCAGCGCGACCAGCGGGCCCAGCGACGGCGGCAGGAGCTCGGGCACCGGGGAGGCGGCGAGAGCATAGGTGATCTCCGAGGCCCCGGCGCCGTCCACGAAGGAGTCCGTGGCCGTCTCCTCGGCATACGCGTGGGACGCGGCCGGCCACGCCGCAGGGCTCCCCGAGAGCGTCGTCACCGATCCACCGGAGAGGTAATCGAGCCGCGCGTCCTCGTCGAAGAGCGTGCTGGCGAGCGCCGCCGGCGTGAGGAACCCGCTCTTCGCCGAGAGCCTCGCGCGCACCTTGAGCCGGTGGTTCGCGAACACGTTGCCGAACTCGCCCTGGAAGGTGCAGACCTCCCGGGGCTCGTCGAGCAGGAACGGCGTGAGGCTCGGCGCCGTGTCCGGGAGCGCGACCTCGCGCACCTGCTTCACGACGAGGTCTCCAGGCTTCATCTTCTTGAACTCGTAATCGAGCAGGAACGACTTCCTGCCGGGGTTCACCTCGCTGAACCGCGCCTCGACGCGGCCGAGCAGCGCGGCGAGCGCGAGGTAATCGTCCTCCCATTGCATCACGTGGCCGCCGAGCGGGACGAGCGTCGAGCCGGACAGGAGGTAAACGGAGGTTTCCTGGTCGAAGAGGCTCGCGGTCACGACCTCCGGTTGCGCTCCGCCTTCCGGGTTGGTGACGGACGTCGCCCCGAGCTGCGTCACGATCTGGATCTGGTCATTGACCAGCTCGCGCCGCTCGAGCGTCGCGACGCCGTTCGCCATCTCGTCGTCGTCAGGATAGGAGTGATGGACGAGGACGCCCATCCCGACCTCGGCCTCGTCGACGCCATGGAGGAGCCGGGCGAGGAAGGCGTTGTCGTTGTAGAAGCTCGCGTACACCTTGCGGATCGCGCGGAACACGCCGCGCTCGCCGGCCTCGCCGGGGTCGCACAGGCTCGGCCCCTCCTGGTCGGCGTCCCGATCGTCGGCCAGGCAGCCGCTGTAGCTGTCGTAGAGGCCCGCGCCCGTGAAGACGGCGCTGTCCTCCACGTTGGTCGAGCTCCGGAACCGGATCTTCTTCGTGGGCGTGAAGCCCTCGAGCGCCGCCTCGATCGCCTGCCGCTGCCCCGCCGAGAAGGCGGTCTCCCCGGTGATCCGCGCGCGGATCGCCGCGAGATCGGCCTTGAGCACCAGCATGTCGGGCGGGTAGCTATGGCCCGCGAGGCGCTCCGCGATCTCGGCGCGCAGCGTGCGGCCGCCGGGCACGACCTGATCGAGGAAATCGTCCCAGAGATCGAACGACAGCGCGACAGCGACATCGGAGTTCTCCGGGATGGCGTCCCGCAGCAGGCCATAGTTCGCGGCCTTGCCCCCGAAATGCACGATATCCGCGGGGCCGAGATCCTCGGTGGATCCGGCGTAGGCGCCGAGGGGCTCCTTGGGCTGGATCCCGAGCTCGCCGGGCCGCTTCAGCGCGAGCAGCTGCTCCCTGTCCGCCGGCGCGATCCCTCCGGCCTCGAAGAGCACGGCGCGGCAGATGGACCCGTATTGCAGCGAGGCCCGCAGCGCGACCTCCTCGCCGTCGAGCGCCTTTGCCGCCTCGGCGGCGGCCGGATCGCCGAGGTAGACGAACGGGATGCCGAACGAGGTCGCGAGGAGGGCGGTGTGCGCGTTCGGCGTCGCGGGCGACAGCGAGACGATGCCCGCCACATACGGCACCTCCGCAGGGATGGAGTCGGTGAGCAGGATGTCCTCGGCCCGGAGCTCGCCGCTCGCGTAGGCGGCGTCGATCGCGTCCGGCGGGACATAGCGGAGCCGGCCCACGGCCCAGCCCGTCGCATAACACGCGTCGCCGTCCAGCCACCGCTCGACCGAGCTCACCGGGAAGCCGCTCGCCTCGAAGAACGCGCTGTTCTCCGCGGCCGACGCGGCTTGCTCGTACGTCGGGAAATAGAAGGGCCGCGCCCCCTGGGGCGCGATGACGCTGTCCTTCACGAGCTCCAGGACGACGCGCGCCACCTCGGGGTCGTAAGCGTCCTGGCGGACGAGCTGGATGCCGTACTCCGGCACGCTCTCCGGGGTCGGCGGGAAGAGCACGGCGCCGAGGATGGCCTTCTGCCCCTCCTCGTGCAGCGAGACCTGGTCGAACTCGTCCCGCGACATCTCGAAGAACGGGTCGAGCCGCGCCGTGGCGAACTCGCCGTGGAACGGGAACTTGTTGCTGTCCTGGTAGTAGACCTTGGTGGGGTCGTGCATCAGCACGGTGAACTTCACCCAGCCTGGCGTCTCGAAGGTCGCGGGCCAGGCGGCGAAGGGCTCGAAGGGGAAGCTGATCTGGTTCTTCCAGTCCTCCGATGGCGTGATGTCGATCGGGTAGGTGTCGACGGGCCATGACGCGCCGCCTCCGGCGCTCCCGCCGTCCCCCCCGCCTTCGCCGCCCGCGCCGCCTTCGCCGCTGGTGGCGCCTCCGCTGCTGGTGGCGCCGCTGCCACCCGCGCCCGCTGACGAGTCCTCTCCGCAGGCGGCGAGCGTCCCCGCGCCGAGGAGCGCGAGCGCAAGACAAGCCGGTCGACCGATTCGCTGAAGTCTCATGAACAACATCGCGGTACAACTGCCGTGCCATCGTGCTGCCAGCGGCGTCTCTGGGCTGCGCGGCGGGGCGTCGCTGTCGCGCGCGTGGCGCACGCAGGCACAGCCGTACGGGCGCGGCGCGGCTGCTCGCGCGGGTCTGCTCGCGGCCACCCTGCCGATTTTTCTTGGGGTTTCAACCGGTTCGGCGTTCTACGATGCCGCCATGACCGAGCGGAGAGCGGCGCTGATCGTCAACCCTGCTGCTGGCCACGCGGGCGATTCGGTCGAGTCGCTGCCTGCCCGGCTCCAGCGCGAGTTTGCGCTGAGCGTCTACGAGACGAGCGCGGAGCGCTCTGCCGCCGCCTGCGCCGACGCAGCGCGCCGCGAAGGGGCCTCCCTGGTGATCGCGGCGGGCGGCGACGGGACGATCTCCAGCGTGGCGTCCGCGCTCCTCGGGGCCGATGCGTGCCTGGGTGTCCTGCCGCTGGGAACGGCGAACTCGATCGCGCACTCCCTGGGAATCCCGGCCGACCTGGAGGGGGCGATCGACGTGCTCGTCCACGGTGAGCCGACGCGCATCGACGCCGCCCGCGCCAACGGGAAGACCATGATCCTGCTCTCGGCGGTCGGGCTGCACGCCGACACGGTCGGCGAGACCCCGCAGGACGAGAAGCAGCGCTGGGGTGTGCTCGCGTACATCCGCACCGGGCTGAGGAAGCTGATGAGCCTCGAGCCGTTCGTTGTCGAGATCGAGACCGAGGACCAGCGGATCCACTGCCGTGCGGTCGCGGTGACCGTCGCGAACATGGCGCCTCCGCGCACGGTGCTGGCGCAGGGGCCGCCCGTCCTGTCCCCCGACGACGGGCGGCTCGACCTGACCATCGTGTCGGCCACGACGCTGGTGGAGGCGGTCGCGACCGGACTGCACCTCCTGAGGACCGCGATCGACGGCGAGCCGGCCGAGCGCGACAACATAGGTTTCCTCGCCGCCCGGCGGGTCTGCATCACGACCGATCCGCCCCAGAACGTGCTCATCGACGGCGAGGAGGCCGGGACGACGCCGCTCGTGGTGGAGTGCCTCCCGCGCGCCCTGACGGTCATGGCGCCCCGCCGCGAGGAGGCCCGTGAAGCGCCGCCCGCCGCGGAGGTCGAGGTGAAGCTCGCGGGGTTGCCCGAGCTCGAGGTCGAGCCGAAGCCGTGAGGCGCGCTCGGGCCGCGAAGGCCCGAGGAAGACCCAGACGACCACGATCCGGCGTCGCGTCGCGGCGAGCAGCATCGTGACGGCCTCGTCAGGGGGGGAACCGGAGCCGCCCGGCGTAAGGAAACGTGGTTCTGCCGCGGCAGGGCTCGATTCTTGACCTTTCATCGGGAGCGCAGAGGAATGCGAACGACGTTCTGGGCTTGTGTGGTGGGGGTGTGCTTGGCTTGCGGCCTCTCGGGGCTGGGCTGCGGGGGAGACGACGACGGGGCGACGCCCGGCGACTCGGCGGGTTCGGCGGGAGGCGGGGGCTCCGGGGCCGCGTCCTGCTCCGGACTCGACACGTCGGCGCTCGTCAGCGAGCTCTCGCCCGCGGAGGTCGAGCAGGCGTGCAAGGGGTATCGCCGCTGCAGCGCCGAGCAGGTGACCGTCGAGTACGTCTGCCTCATGCAGGGCGTGCTCGGCGCGGCGTACGGGGACGACGCCGGGACCAGCGACGCCGAGCTGCAGGCGAAGTGCTCCGAGCTGGTCGAGGGGTGCATGGCCGACCCGAGCCAGGCAGAGCAGCTGATGGATCAGGCCCTCATGGAGGTCGACGCAAAGCCCTGCGGCCAGCCGACGCAGTGCACGGCCACGATCGCGGAGATCGACGCCTGCGCCGCCGAGGTGCGAGCGTACACGCGCGATGTGCTCCCCGAGTGCAGCGCGCTCACCATGGCGTTTTACGAGCAATCCGACGAGGACCCCGCCGTGCTCGATGGGGCCTGCAGCAAGCTCAACGTCGGCTGCCTCCCGCTCCTCCTGACGCCAAGCGATGATTGACCGGAATTGACTGGAAGGCGCGCGTCCCGGACCGCTGCGCTCCCTGCCGCGGTACAGATGGCCGCTCTGGATCGCGGCGCCGCCCCGGCAGAGCGGCCTGCCCACGCCTTTTCCCGTCTGTCCCAACGTGATGGACGCGATGGACGTGATAGACGTGCTCCATGAGGCTGACCGAGCGAGCCATCGAGCTGCCGGCGCTCGCGAGCGCCCACTCGCATGCTTTCCAGCGCGGGATGCGCGGTGAGGCGCAGCGGCCGGGGCCGTCGGGGGCGGACGACTTCTGGTCGTGGCGCAGCGCCATGTACGCGCTCGCCGAGTCGCTCACGCCGGAGTCCATTCATGCGATCTCGAAGGTGGCTTATCGCGAGCTCCGCGCCGCGGGCGTGCGCACGGTCGGCGAGTTTCATTACGTGCACCACCAGCCGGGCGGCGCGCCCTACGCGGATCGCACGGTCCTCGCGGACGCGGTGATCGAGGCCGCGCGCGAGGAGGGCCTCCGGATCGCGCTCCTCCGGGTCGTCTACGCGCGCGCCGGCGCGGGCAGGGCGCCCGAGGGGGCGCAGCGGCGGTTCTCGGACGCCTCGCTCGACGCGGCGCTCGCGGACGTCGAGGCGCTCCGGGCGCGCTACGCGGGCTGCGAGGACGTGCGCGTCGGCGTGGCGCCCCACAGCGTGCGCGCCGTGCCCCCGGCGTGGCTCGGCGAGATCGCGCGGTACGCCGCGGAGCGCGGGCTCATGGTGCACATGCACGTGGCCGAGCAGCCGGCCGAGATCGAGGCGTGCCTCGCCGAGACGGGCCGGCGGCCGGTGGAGCTCCTGGCCGAGCGCGGGGTCCTCGGCGAGCGCTTCGTGGCGGTGCATGCGACGCACCTCGCGCCGCACGAGCCAGCGCTGCTCGGCGCGGCGAGGGCGTTCGCGTGCCTGTGCCCGACGACCGAGCGCGACCTCGGCGACGGATTGCCCGACGTGAGCGCGCTGCGCGCGGCGGGCGCGCGGCTGTGCGTCGGGATCGACAGCCACGTGATCACCGATCCGTTCGAGGACATGCGCGGCGTCGAGCTCGGCGAGCGGCTGCGGACGGGCCGCCGCGTGACGCTGCGGGGCGAGGGCGGGGCGACGCCCGCCGAGGTGCTCTGGGAGATCGGCTCGCAGCGGGGGGCGGAGGCGTGCGGGTTCGCGGATCCTGGCGGAAGCATCTCGGTGCGCCGGGACGCGCCGGCGCTCGCGATGGTGCGGGAGGAGCGGCTGCTCGACGCGGTGGTGTACAGCGGGAGCCCTTCGATCGTGGAGGGGAGCCCCGCGCCCTCGGGCCCGCCTGCGCGTTGACCGAGGCGAGGCGCGGTTCGCCGTGGCGCGGGGGGATCGAGGCAGCCCCGGGTCGAGCGGGCGAGCGTGAAGCGCGGTCACACGGGGTGGTGGCGTGGTTTGTGAGGTGCTGTCCCCCCGCGTCTCGCCTGCCTCCTGCATGGGAAACGATCGACGAAGGAAGGAATGGCTCGACTGGATGCCCTTGGCAGCGCTGCTGCCGATCGGCGTCGTCTTGCTCCTGAGCCTCCACGAGATCCAGGACGTCCACCGCAGGAACATCGCGGCGACCCTGCAGGCGGTGCTCTCGACGACCCGCGAAGGGCTCTTGACGTGGGCGCGGCAGGCGAAGGGCGCCGCGGGGTTCTGGGCGAACGAGCCCAGGATACGGCGCGCGGTCGCCGCCCAGGTCGAGGTGCGCCGCAGCGACGGCTCGCTCCGCGATAGCCCGCACCTCCAGGATCTGCGGCTGGAGCTGGAGAGCGTCGTCGAGCGGGAACAGTGCCTCGGCTTCGACGTCATCGCGCTGGATGGCACCCACATCGCCTCGGATCGCGATGAGCTCCTCGCCACCAAGACGCTGAGCGTCCACGACCCGGACACCATCGCCGCGGCCCTGCGCGGCTCGACGGTCATGGGTACTCCCTTCGCCATGCGGTCTACCGTCATCGGAAGGGTCACCCCCGTCCTCGTGGTCGCGGCGCCGGTGCGCTCCGTCGTCGGGGAAGGGGAGATCATCGCGGCGCTCGCCTTCCGCATCGATCCCGGGAAGGAGCTGACGCAGATCGCCCATCGCGGACAGGTCGGCGCGTCAGGGGAGACCTACGCGTTCGACAGGCACGGTCGTGCCGTCACGGAGCTCAGGTTCGCCCAGAACCTCCGCGACATGGGCATCCTGGCGGCCGGCGAGCGCACGAGCCTCAACGTGGAGATACGCGATCCCGGGGGCGAAGCGCCGGACGGCTCCGGGCGCCTCTTGCCCCGTGCGGAGCAGCCGCTCACGCGCATGGCGACCAGCGCCATCGGGGGGATCGCCGGGGTCGATGTCGAGGGATACCGCGATTATCGCGGCGTCCCGGTCGTCGGCTCGTGGCTGTGGGATCAGGAGCTCGAGCTCGGCCTCGCGACCGAGATCGACAAGGACGATGCCTATGGCGTGTATGTCGTGACGCGCCGTGTGGTCCTCACGGCCTGCGGCGTGATGATGCTCGCCACGCTCGTCCTGACGATCCTGCTGCAGCGGCGCGCGAAGGACCTGGCCACCGGCGTGCGGCGCGAGAAGGAGCTGCGCAGGGAGCTCGAGGATCGTGTCCGTCGCCTGGAGTGCGCGGAGGCGGAGCTCAAGGACGCCATCCGCGTCCGCGAGGAGTTCCTGCGGTTCGCCTCGCACGAGCTGCGCACGCCGCTGACGAGCCTGCGGCTCCTGTACGAGCACATGCTGCGATCGCGATCGCAGCCCCTCATGGCGACGCTGGGCTCGAAGGACATCAGCCGCTTCTTGAAGGTGTCCTCGCGGGAGCTCGCCCGGATCACGCAGGTCATCAACAACATGTTCGTCGTCGCGAGCTTCGCGACCGGCCCGCCGGCGCTGAACCTGGAGAGGACGGAGCTCAACGAGATCGTGCGCAGGACCGCGCGGCAGGTGACAGAGCAGCTCGAGGCCGACGGGTGTTCCCTGGAGCTCCAGCTCGACCGGTCCGTGTTTGGCTACTGGGACGACGCGCGCATCGAGCAGGTCATCACGAACCTGCTGTCGAACGCGTCGCGGCACGGCGCTGGACAGCCGATCACGCTGTCGGTCCTCCGGCAGGCCGGCTTTGCGGTGATCTCCGTGCACGATCGCGGCGTCGGCATCACGCCGGAGCAGCGGGACAGGCTCTTCGAGCCGTTCCGGTGGACACCGGAGGCGCACAGCGGGCTCGGCGTCGGGCTCTACGTCTGCAGGCTGATCGTGTGGGCGCACGGCGGAGAGATCCTGGTCGACAGCGAGCCAGGTCAGGGCACGACGTTCCGCGTCCGGCTGCCGCTGCCTCCGGAGATCGAGGGAGGCGACGCCGCCCTGGTGCCCGAGAGCGAGCGGAAGCCGGCGGAGGAGCGGAGCAACGGAGGGACGGAGTAGGCGAGCGGCGGGCGCTCATCCCATCGCGCCCGCGATGAGCTGCGCCGCCCTCAGGAGGACCGCCACGACCGCCCCGACGTTCCACGCGCGCGCGAGCCACCACTGCACCTCGGCGCCGTTGATCCACGGCGGCACCCACGCCGGCGGCGCCAGCAGATCGGCGACGGTGAGGACTCGCTCGCGCTCCTGCGCCGCGCGGTAGCCGCCCTCGCCGCCGCGGACGTGCTCCTCCGCCCGAACGAGGGCGAGGAGCCGCGCGCCGCGCCCCTCCGGGAGCAGCGCCGCGCCCGCGCGCAGCGCCTCCGGGGTCGCGGGCAGCTCGACGGCCCGGCCGCGCTGCGTGAGGCGGAGCGCGCCGTCCCCCGCGCGCTCGACCCGCCCCCGGACCCAGCCCTCGGAGCGCTCGCCGCGGAGCACCGACGAGAGCGACGCGAGCTCGGGATCGGGGCCCAGCCGGGGCGCGCGCTCCCCCGGGAGGACGCGCGCGGCGAAGAGCCAGAGGGCGATCGGGAGCACCGACAGGAATGGATTCAGGGCGAGCAGGCTGGTCACGCCCGCCACCCCGTCGAGCACCGGCAGGGCGAGCACGCCCGCGCCGGCGAAGGCGCCCACGGCGATCGTCGCGCCGAACCCGCCGACCACGCCGACGGCGACGTTGCCGATCGCGACGACGCCGACGGCGACGTTGCCGATCGCGATGAAGCCGCGCGCGACGTTGCCGATCGCGATGAAGCCCGTGACGACGTTGCCGAACACGAGGAACCCGTTCGCGATGTTGCCGGCGTCGACCCAGCGCGCGCGCTCCGCGGCGCTCGCCTCGCCTCCGCCCCGGAGCGGCCAGCTCATTCCGTCACCTCGAACGAGGTGCGGCCGACGAGCTGGCCGTCCTCGGTCTCGACATCCACCGTCCAGCGCCCTGCCAGGCGGCGCGGCAGGCTCCCGCCCACGAGCTGCGACTTGAGCCGCACCGCGCCCTCCGGCCCGGGCACCCGCAGCGTCTCCTCGGGCGCGCGGAGGACCTCGCGCCCCTCGCGCCGCCAGACGTGGAGCAGGCGATCGCCGTCGCCGCCCGGCACCACCACGTCGGTCACCGCGCGGAGCTCGCGGATCACAGAAAAATGAAGTGATTTCACGGACATGGCGAGACGTCCGTCCGGGAGCACCGAGGGGCCCACGGCCGCGGAGGACAGGTGCATCGGGACGGGCGGGATGAGCTCGCGCGTCCCGTAGGCGAGCCCGACCCCGGCGGCCATCGCGACGACGAAAAACACGGCGCCCATCCGGCTCCAGAGGGCCCCGAACGGCAGGTGCAGCGTGCAGAAGCCGAGCACGGACACGAGGGCGGCGGAGAGCAGCGTGTACAGCGTGCGGGTGTCGGGGAGGAGCGCGGGGATGACGAGGTTCAGGCACGCGAACAGCGTCACCCCGTAGAACACCGAGGCGAGGGTCTTCCAGCGCATGAGCACGCGGTCGAAGACGAGATCGAGCGTCGAGAGCACCGCGCAGGCGGCGAGGAGGAGGACGAACCACCGGTTCGGCGCGTCCAGGCTGGCGCTCTTCCAGTAGAAGGGGAGGAGGAAGAAGAGCATGCCCTGATAGAGGTTCTTCAGGACATAGGTCATCACGAGGAAGCGCAGCCGGGCGCCGCGCCACGCCGTCGCGAAGTCCTGGCGGGCGCCGGTGCCGAAGAGCCGGAAGAAGAGGAGCACGAGCAGCCAGGCGACGCTGACCGTGACCGCGAGGAAGCGCGCGTGCTGGAACCCCTTCTGCGCGAAGGTCACCACGAAGGCGCCGAGGCTGAGCGCATACGCGGTGTGCAGCCACCAGAGCTTCTTGTGGTGGCGCTTGAGGAAGGCGCGGGCGGACGATCGGAGGTCCCCGGGCTTGTCCTCGTCCTCGGCGTTCAGGTCGACGTAGGACGCCTTGGGCTCGGCCTTGACGGTGGGCGCGTTGTCCTCGTCCGCTGCCGCGCCGCGCGCTTGCCGCTCGGGCATCTTGAGCGTGCGGTCGTCGTGCTCCCCGCCCGGGGTGCTGGCCCTGGCCGGCATGCGCAGGGTGGCCTCGTCCCCTGCCTGGGCGCCGGCCCTGGGCGGCATGCGCAGGGTGGCCTCGTCCCCTGCCTGGGCGCCGGCCCTGGGCGGCATGCGCAGGGTGGCCTCGTCGGTCGCCGGTGGCCGGGCCTGTCCGGCCGCGTGGGACGGGGCGTGGCCCGGCGAGCGATCGGGCTCGTCGCCCGGCATGTACATGATCGTGGGCGCCTCTCCGAAGGCCTCCGGGACGCGCGTCTTGTGGACCGGCGCCGTGGCGCTGGAAGGCGGCGGCGACGGCAGCGAGGGCGCGTTCGCGTGGGCCCCGGGGGCCGGGGCGTCAGGGGAGCGCGGCGCGTGCTGTTTCATGTCCGGCCCGCAGCGTACCCGACGGGCGGTCCACCTTCGAGCGCCGCACGAGCGGGCCGGCGCGGCCGGCGCTCGGGGGCGCGCAGGGCGGCGAGCGCCTGGACGGGGCGTGGCGTCGTCCTGAACAACCCCCTCATGGGTCGGCATCTTGCCGGGAAACTGAACAGGGAGACGGTGAGATCGTCGGGATTTTACTCCCCGCCTCCCTGTGAATTCTCCCCCCGAAAAATTCGAGGGGATGCTCCAGGTGCCCGTCGTTGCTCCGTTCAGGGACGGCTGTCGGCCGAAACGATGCTCAGGGCTCGGCGCTCACTCGATCGAGACCTTCACATCGGCGCTGCCGCTGCTTTGATAGCCTTCCACGACCAGCGAGACCTCATAGAAGGTCCCGAGGGTCAGCCCCTGCTTCCCCCACGCGTCGAAGTGGTTGCCGACAGTGATGGTTCCGCTCGTGCGCTTCTGCTGCCGGACGCTCCAGAACTGATAGAAAGTCGCCGTGCCATCGATGGAAGGTTGGTTGACTCGCTGGGTCTTGTAGATGTCGTAGGTACCTCCGTCGCTGGAGACGGTGCCCACGTGCCCTTCTCCGCCCGGCGGACGCCAGTTGCCCCAGCTATCGATGATGTAATACTCGATGAGCGGGCTCCTCGTCCACCCGTAGACACCCAGGTAGGAATTGCCGTTTGGCCGGTAGTCGGCCTCGTAGGTGACGATATTGTTCTTCCCACCCGGCCTCACGCCTTTACGGCCCAGCAGGTTGTTGATGTTGCTCCAGTTCACGCTGAAGCCATCCGCCGTGTTGAGCAGGCACCCGTCTCCTCGGTCCTTCCAGTATTCGAAGGTGAGCCCGCAATGCATGCCTGTCCTGTCGCTGCAGACCTCCAGGTCGGCTTCCGTGCACCGGGTAGGCGTGCCGGTCCCGGTCGAGGCCGTGGTGCTCGCGCTCGTGCTGCTCGCGGTGGTGCTGCTCGTTGTCGAGCTGCTCGTTGTCGTGCTGCCCGCGGTCGAGCTGCTCGTTGTCGTGCTGCCCGCACCCCCGGACCCGTCCGAGCCTCCGGTCCCGCTCGTTGTCGACCCGCCCGGTCCCGCCGTGCTGCCGGTGGTGCCGGTGCTGCCCGCGGTCACGCCGCCCGGGCCCGCGGTGCTGCCGGTGGTGCCGGCGCTGCCCGAGGTCACGCCGCCCGTCCCAGACGAGCTGCCACCCGCCCCGGTATCCCCAGATGAATCATCCGGTCCCGCGCAACCCACAGCGACGAATCCCAGGGCGATAGTAAAATGTTTTAACAAAGTTAAACTCACAGATCCTCCTTGGCGAAATGAGTCAATTCCCTGCAGCCGATCTCGTGATCATGGCTAGCATCTGGGCTCGGTGGCGACAACGGCCCGTAGAGCCATTCCAGCCGCTGGTCCACGGCCCGCTTCAGGCTCGACCCGGCCGAGCAGCGGACGAGGTCGCACAACCGCCCCCGGTACGGTGGGTTTGCCAACAGCCGCCGAGGCAAGCGTCTCCCCCCGTCACCCTGGATCCCTGACGCGCTGGATCCCTGACGCGCCGAGTCGCGTGAAACAGCGCAAGAGAACTACATGAGGGCGGGAATGTGGGATCGGCTCGGGTCCCATCTTCCACGCTCCGCGCCGTCATGCTCTACTGTTGCCGTTCTCGGGAAGACGCTGCCTGTTCGGCGCCCTGTCCGGCCGGACAGGTCATCGACCACCTGAGAGCTGTTGAGACCTCTCACCGTGGAGCGACCGGGAGGCGCCGGTGCTCGGGGACGGCCCCATGATGACCAGGACGTCGAGAACCTCGTCCCTCCTCGCGATCACCCTGGTCCTCGTATCGGGCTGCGGTCGTGATTCGGCGGCTCCTTCGGACGAGGCCGGGTCGAGCGGTGGAAGCGGCGGCGCGCCCTCGACCGGAGCAGGAGGAGCGGCGGGCTCGGGCGGGGCGCCGGCGGGCTCGGGCGGGGCGCCGGCGGGCTCCGGTGGGGCAGGGGCGGCGAGCGCGGCTTCGACCAGCGGCGGCTCGTCGGGCGCGAGCGGGGGCCCACCGAGCGAGCCTCGCCCCACGGTGACGGCCGTTCCGGGCACGGAGCTCGTCCGGGTCGACACGAACGTGATGCACCAATCCTTCGAGGGCTGGGGCACGAGCTTGTGCTGGTGGGCCGATCACGTGGGCGGATGGCAGGAAGCCAAGCGCAACGCCGTGGTCGAAGCGGTCGTCGATCCGGTGAACGGCCTCGGCTACAACGTGTTCCGCTACAACATCGGCGGCGGGGAAAACCCGTCCCACGAGCACATGAAGGAGCACCGCGAGATGCCTGGATTCCAGAGCGCCGACGGGACCTTCACGTGGGCGAACGACGCCAGGCAGCGCGCCATCCTCCTGCGCATCGCGGAGCGCGGAGCGGATCTGATCTTCGAGGCGTTCTCCAACTCTCCCCCCTACTGGATGACGAACAGCGGTTGCGCCTCGGGCAGCAGCAACGGCAAAGACAACCTCAAAGCGGACCATTACGACGACTTCGCCCACTACCTCACGGAGGTCGTCCGTCACTACAGGGACGAGCACGGGATCACCTTTCGCACGCTGGAGCCGCTGAACGAGCCTTTTGCCGACTGGTGGAAATCGAACGGCTCCCAGGAAGGATGCCACTTCGACCGGGCGAGTCAGGAGAAGATCATCCAGGAGGTGGCCAGGCAGCTGACCAGCAAGGGCCTCGGCGAGACGGTGGTCAGCGCGTCGGACGAGAACAGCATGGATGACGCCGTCCGGAACATCGGCGCCTTCGGCGCGGGGACGCTCGCCGCTTTCCAGCAGCTCAACGTCCACTCCTACGCGGGCAGCCAGCGCAGCGAGCTCCGGCAGCTGGCGACCAGGCTCGGCAAGCGGCTGTGGCAATCGGAATCGGGGCCGCTCGGGCAGAGCATCAGCGACGACACGGACGCGGCGCTGTTCATGGCGGAGCGCATCATCGACGATCTGCGCGAGCTGAAGCCGGAGGCCTGGGTGGACTGGCAGTCGGGCGATCCGTCGCGCAGCTGGGCGAGCTTCACGCTGAACGACCGCGAGCAGTCCTTCGCTCCCATCAAGCGCTTCTACATGCATGCCGGCTTCAGCCGCTACATCCGGCCCGGCGCGCGCTTCGTCGACGTCGATAGCAAGGACATGGTGGCCTCGGTCAGCGCCGACGGGAGCTCTCTCTCGCTCGTGGTCCGCAACGGTGATCGCAACGCGAGCCGCGGCTACACGCTCGATCTCACCCGGCTCCCCACGGTCGGTCCCGTCTCGGAGGTGCACCGCACCTCGCGCACGGAGGACCTCGATCGGCTCCCCGACATGGCGATCGAAGACTATCGCCTGGTGGTCACGGTCCCGGCCTTTTCCGTCACCACCTTCGTCATCCCGATGCCCTGATTTCCCCTGGAGCGACATCCATGATCGAGCGTCGGACCATCCGCTTCACGACTCTGTGCGTCGGCGCGTTGTGCGGGGCGCTCATGGGCTGCAGCGAGCGAGGCCCCGCGGCAGAGGCCGATGCGCCGCGCCTCACCGGTGGAGCTGGAGGCGGCGGGGCGGGCGGCAGCTCGCCTTCGAGCTCGAGCGGAGGCACGACGTCGGCGGGGGAAGGCGGCAGCGGCGGCGGCGGCCCGGCCACCACGCCGTGCACCTTCACCTGTCACGACGACTGTCCGGCCCTGGGCGCTCTGGAGGTGGAGGGCAGCTGCGCTGTCCCGAGCGAGCGGTGCTGCTGGCTGGGCGCTCCGAGCGATCCCTACCCGAGCGGCGGGAGCTCTTCGGTCGACGACTCCGCGCCGATCCCGGTCGACGAGCTCCCTGTCATCTCCGAGATGCCCGATCCGCTCACGATGGTCGATGGGACCAAGGTCACCACGGCAGCGCAGTGGCGGGCTCGCCGCAAGGAGATGATGCGGATCCTGGAGGACTACACGTACGGGCACATGCCGCCGCCGCCGGGCAACGTGACGGCCGTGCCGGTCTCGGAGCCGTCGGAGATCACGACGGCCTCGGGCGTGGACGCCACCTACCGCAAGCTTCACCTGAGCTTCGGGCCAGGTGGGGAGCTCGGCTTCGACCTGGGCCTCTTCTTCCCGAAGGCCGAGGCGACTCCGGAGGGGGAGGCCGAGGCGCGTCCCATCTTGATCTCGCTCTCCTTCAGCTCCGGCGAAAGCAGCCTCGGGGGAGCGGCGGGCGCGCTCGCGCGAGGCTACGCCGTGGCCACGATCGGCTACCAGGAGCTCGGCGCGGACTCTCGCGACTACGCGTCGAGCGCGTTCTTTCCGGCCTACCCGGACCACGACTGGAGGGACATCTCGGCGTGGGCCTGGGGCATCTCCCGCGCTGTCGACTACCTGATGACCGATCCTGCCGTCGATCGGGACAAGATCATGATCACGGGGACGTCACGCCTGGGCCAGGCGGTCCTGCTCGCGGGCGCCTTCGACGAGCGCATCGCGCTCACCGCCCCGGTGGCGGGGGGCATGGCCTTTCGGTTCTCGGGCGCCGAGATGGGCGGCGGGCTCGGGCAGGGCATCACCGAGATCGTCGACCAGAACACCTACTGGTTCGGGCCGCTGCTTCCGGAGTTCAGGAATCGGACGGAGCGCCTTCCCTCGGACCAACACTGGCTGCCCGCCCTCACCGCGCCGCGGCTCTTCATCCTGTGCAACTCGCTCAAAGATCAGTACGGAAGGGCCTACGCGGCCGTGCAGTCGTACCTTGGCGCGGAGCCGGTGTACGACTTCCTCGGCGTCCCCGAGCATGTGGGGCTGAACTTCCGGCCCGGCGGGCACGGCGCCACCGAGGAAGACTGGAACGCCATCTTCGACTTCGCCGATCAGGTCCTCCTGGGGAAGCCGGGGACCCGGCGCTTCGACGTCGTCCCGCCGCGCAAGGATACTCCCTAGGTCGCCAAGGCTGCCGGTCTGAACCGTTCCCCAGGCCACCGGCCCGTACCGTCAATCGACCGGATAGCCCCGCCACATCCAGCGCAGCGTGTCGGGGAGCGTCTGCCTGATCACTCTCCCGTCGCAGTGGCTGGCGCCGTTCGCGTAGACGAAGCGGTAGTGATACCCCTTCTCCTTGAGGATCGCCGCCACGCGCTGGTTCGCCATCACCCAGTTGTGGTGGCTGGCTTCATCCCTGGTGCTGCCGAGGTCGTTCTCGCCGACCTGCAGGAAGACGCGCAACGGCTTGGGCGGGCTCTCCCGGATGAGCCCCTCCGTGTACTCCCAGGCGCCGTCGGGATACTCGGCCTCGGTGGGCGCGAGGGGGTTCTGCTGGTCGACGAACGTGCCGGAGTAGGTGACGATCTTGCGGTAGGTGTCGTGGCCGAACCAGCCCATGGTCAGCGCCGCCGCCCCGCCCGAGCTGCATCCGTACGTGGCGCGGCCGTCCGGGTTGCTCGTGAACTTCAGGTTGGGGTACGCGGCGTGGACGGCCTGGTCGTTCTTGACCGCCTCGAGGAGCTCCGTATCGACGAACCTCTGATAGGCGTCCGACATGGTATCGTATTCGAGCCCCCGCTCGCTGCCGTACGAGTCGCCCCCTCCGCTCGCGGCGAAGATGGCGATGACGCTCGGGAAACGGTTGTTCGGGTCCGCGACGAGGTTGTTGATCGTGTTGATGATCTCGTTCCTGTCGCGCGCGTCCTGGACGACCATGAACGGCGCCTCCGCGCCGTCGACGTACGTCGCGGGGATCGCGACCTCCACGCGGCGGTTGAAATCCCCCTTGGCGTTGTCGTTCAACGTCGGATCGTGGCCGGTGAAGATGTCGCTCTCCCGGGACGACAGGGAAAACGTGAACGTCCGCCCCTGGGGAACGCCGTCGATCCTCTTGATCTCCGGGGCATCCCGGTAGTCAGGCCCGATCTCGAAATCGCCGTCGCCTTCGGTGCCGACCGGATCGACCGTCCCGCCCTGACCTCCCCCGCCGCTCGGGTTCGGGTCGTCCGTGCCGCCCGCGCCCGAGGTGCTGCCGCTGCTGCTCGAAGAGCTGCTGCTGCTGCTCGAAGGACTGCTGCTGCTGCTGCTGCTCGAAGCGCTGCTGCTTCCTTTTCCTCCGCTGCCGCCCGAGCCGTCGGCGGCGTCGTCGTCGGACCCGCAAGCAGCGATTGAAAGCGCGACAAGGAGCGAGATACTGCATGGGATCGAGCGGGTCATGGATCCTCCTGGGATTGGGTTGCCGCCCGCCATCGGCGTGTGCGGCACGGACGCCGGGCCGTGGCGCTCGCGCGCCGCTCGGCGGACGTGAAGCCGATCGTGACGTTCGCGCGAGCGCGCAGGCGTTGCGAGGCAGCGCGGGTGACGGTCGACGAGCTATTCGGTGGTGAACCGGAAGACGGCCGTCTGCGCGTAGCGCTGGCCGGGCTTGAGGATGACCTCGTTCTTCCAGGCCGGGACGTTGATCGAGTTCGGGAACTTCTGCGGCTCGAGGCACAAGCCGCTGTACTGATCGTAAACCGCGCCGCCCTTGCCCTTGATCGACCCGTCGAGGTAGTTGCCCGTATAGAACTGGATCCCCGGCTGATCGGCCTCGATCGTCAGCACCCGACCGGTCTTCGGATCCTTGACCCGAGCCGCCTCGCGGAGCTTGTGCGGGTCGCCGCTGATGACGAGGTTGTGGTCGTATCCGACCGGCTTGCCGCCCATGGCTTTCAGGTCCCTGCCGATCGGCTTGGCGGTGGTGAAATCGAGCGGCGTCCCCTTCACCGGCTTGATCTGGCCCGAGGGGATGTCGGTGGCGTCCGGCGGGGTGTAGCTGTCGGCGTGCAGCGTCAGCTCCTGGTCGGCGACGGAGCCCGAGCCGTGCCCTCCCAGGTTCCAGTAGCCGTGGTGGGCCATGTTGACGATCGTTGTCTTGTCGGTCGTCGCCGACATCTCGACCCTGAGCTCGTTCTTGTTGGTGAGCGTGTAGGTCGTGGTCGCGTTGACCGTGCCGGGGTATCCTTCTTCCCCGTCCTTCGATACGTACGTGAGCTTGATGGAGGGGCCGTCCGGCGTCTCGGTCGCTTCCGCGTCCCAGACGACCTTGTCCCAGCCTTTCTTGCCGCCGTGCAGCGTGTGGGCGCCGTTGTTCGCGGAGAGCTTGTAGGTCTTGCCATCGAGCTGGAACTGCGCGTTCTTGATGCGATTGGCCACGCGGCCGACCGTCGACCCGAAGTACGGGCTGCTCTTCAGGTACCCGTCGAGGTTGTCGTGGCCGAGGACGATGTCGCCCATCTTCCCTGTCTTGTCGGGGACGTGGAGCTCGGTCACCGTCGCGCCGTAGGTCATCACCTTCGCGACCAGGCCGTTCGCGTTCGTGAGCGTGTAGAGGATCACCTCTTTGCCATCGGCGTTGCCGAAAGGCGCCTTGGAGACGGAAGCGGGCTTTGCGTTCACGGCTTCACCACCAGGTGGCTCGGATCTGGCGGCCGGGGCCGCTGGAGCGGCGTCCGCCGCGGGGGCCGCCGCCGGCGCAGGCGGCGCTGCCGCAGGGGGCGTGTCGACGGTCTGCGCGCCGCCGCACGCGCCGGCGAGGCACGCCGTCATCGTCAATCCGAACCACGATCTCGTCCTACCCATCGCCATGCTGTTCCCTCCGCCAGGATTGTCTCACCTGGATCGGCTCCACCTGAGCGAGCCCAGCGCGGGCGAGCCCCCGCGATCTCGCCATGGCTTGCGTTCACGACACCCGAGCGGAGCCGGCGCAGAGATCGATCCCGGTACAAAGGACCAAGAGTCCGGTGCGCACGACGGCTACCCGGGACAAAGCGAAACGACACCCTGAGACGAAATTGTGAACGTTCACATTGTCCGTGTCAACTCAAATGAACCGGCGCGAGGCGAGCCTCGATCCCGAAATTGGAATCCACATCGAACAATACCGTGGCCCTGTGCCCGTCCTCTTGACGCGCCGCTCCGGAGGAGACTTGCCAGCCATCCGATGTCGAGCTTGGTTCGCGGTGCTCGTTGCCAGTTTTCGCCTCCAGGCGTGGCGGTCCGCTGACGTGGTGAAGCACCATGGTGTGCTGGCGATCCGAAGGGATGGTATATCGTGACACGCAGAAAATCCGCGCTCAGCTGTCGTGGACGCAGAGCGGGCAACTGCATGCCGCGGATCGTCGGGATCGCAGAGGGGAGTTCCATGGACTGCAATCGCGCCGTGCTCGTCGTGCTGTGTGCGGCATCGGGGGGAGCTGCCGCATGCCTCGTCTCTGCGCGGGCCCACGCCTCCGGCGCGACGCTGACGGCGAGCGACCTGACGCTGCTCACCGTGCCGGACACGCACGACAGCTGCTTCGAGGACAACACGTTCGGCACGTTCTTCTCGCTGATCGGGCTGTCTGCCCCGCCCGGCTGCGAGGTGCAGGCTGTTGCCCGGCGGAACCCACGGATCCCGCAGGTTCGCCGGGGGCCGCCCGGGTTTACTGGACCTGGATCGTGAACTCGTCCGCGAGGCGGCCGTTCACGTCCTTGAAGTACGCCGTCGCGCGCTTCGGATCCCCGCCGACGTGGAAGCGGATGAACAGGGCGCCATAGGCGGCGGTGCCCGACATGACCACGTTGTTCTTCTTCCACTTGTTGCTGGCGTAGTAGGAGGCCCACCACGTGTCGTCGTCGTGGCTGGCCGCGTCGTAGTCGCGGATGCCGACGCCGGCGAGGCCGGAGACGAACACGAAGTTGCGGCTCGGGCCGAGCTCCACGAGGTCGTAGGCGCCGGTCTTGCCGTGGCCGGTCGCGGCGTTGCCGACGTCGGTCAGGGTCAGCGTGCGCGAGTAGGAGTGCTCGTGGCCGGTCGAGACGATGGCGCCGGCGTTCATGCACTCCTGGTACGCGCTCCAGCCGACCTCGTTGCCCTTGGTGCCGACCTGCATGTCGTTCTGGTTCTTGTGCCAGTTGCAGATGGACCAGATCGAGTTGTCGGCGGCGAGCGAGTCGCGGATGAAGTCCACCTGGTCGGCCGCGTTGGCGGCGCAGGTCGAGCGGAGCTCGCTCGTCCCGACGCAGGACTGGATGATGTGCAGCCCACGGAAGTTGCACGTCGACTTGACGCCGAGCTCGCCGGTACAGTTCATCGACGGCACGGCCGCGTGGCGAGCCTGGATCTTGCTGGCGTAGCCGCTCGCGCCGCCCCAGGCCGCGGCGTCGTGGTTGCCGATGATCGCGAAGTAAGGATAGTTCGCGCCGAGGATGCCGTTGATCCGGTTGTCCCACGCGGTCGGGTTGTTCGCGTAGTCGAAGTCACCGTTGTGGATGGTGGCCGCGGCGCCCTCGTTCTTGATCAGGTTGAGCACCGCGTCCGAGTTGCCGTTCGCGCCCTGATCGCCGATGAAGGCGATCAGGAGATCCGGATCGGTCGGCGTGCCCGCGCCGCCGCCGGGCGGGCCATACGTGATCGTGAGCTTGGGCCGCTGCGCCACGGTGGCGTGCTCCGAGGACGCGAAGTCGATGCCATCGGTGTTCGACGCGCTCGCGATGAGGAGGCCGTCGTTGGAGGTCCCGTCGATCCACGCCTGGACGAGCGCCACGCCGGCCGCGTTCAGCGTGATCGTCCTGGCGCCGGCGCTGCCGGTGACGCTGCCCACGAGGCTTCCGCGATCGGTCGAGCCCATCGCGCCCGCGGTGGCCCACGCCGTCGTGGACGTCGCGTTGTTCCAGGTGACCTGCGACTCGCTCCACGAGCGCTTCACCTCGTAGACGCTGTACGTGTTCGCGGAGCCGTCCGTCACCTGGAGGGTGATTGACGCCGACTGGACGATGCTCCCCGCGGGGATGCCGGAGAGGGTCCATTTCAGCAGGCAAGATTTGTCCACGCCCGAGCCGTCGTCGCCGTCGGCCTCGCACGTGGTGGCTCCGCCGTAGTTCGTGGTGGCGGCGGCCTGCCGGAGGGTCGCGTCGGTCGAGCCGGCGTACGACGAGCTCGGGAGCGACCCCTGCTGGAAGGAGACCGTGGTCAGCGCCTGCCGCGTCTCCAGGACCTCCTCGATGTACTCGTCATTTGCGCCGCAGGCATGGATGACCGCGAGCGCCGGCAGGGCGGCGCAGAGGGCGCCCTTCGATCGTCTCGACCAGCCCGTCTCTCGGTGTTCGTGTGTGCCTGCGTCCTCTCGCGTGCGCGAATTCTGCATGAGTCTGTCTACCCTTTCTCCTGATCTCGAACGTAGGTGTGAGCGAGGCACGGGCAGGTTAATGGAAGTGTTGTTCCGTTATTGGATACAATTCCATGAAGATCGTGTTCCATCTTGGTACGGTCGACTGAGCGTTTGCCTGGCGCCGTGCCTCGCAGGCTCAGCAGATCCCGCCGCTCGCGATGGCAGCTCAGTAGAGATCGCCGGCGCACCGGAGGGCGAAATTGCCTGATGCGTCCTGCGTGCAGGTCGGTGCGGTGGTGCACTCCCTTTTGTCGCTGCTGCCAGCCGGCTTGACCACCTCGATCAGGCAGGCGCAGGAGGGCTCCGGCGCGCAGGCGACGGCGACCGCTTTGCAGGAGCTCTGCGGCGGCAGCCGGAACAGCTCGTCGTGCTGATCCTCGATGGTCTGGCAGTACTCGCCGTCCGATCGGCAGAAGTAGCTTCCGCAGGCGAACGTCCCCGGCGGCGCTGCGCCCGCGCACTCCTCGCCGTTGCCGACGCTCACGCCGGCCCGCGCGGCCTCACAGGCGTTGGCATAGGGGCGCCCGTCGCAGGCGCAGACCTCGCGCGGCGTGGCGGTGTCGCACGACGTGGGCCGCTCCTGGCAGATGCCGTAATTCCCCGGGACGACGCCGCCCTCTCCGCAGTCGCCTGGCGGGTAGTTGCAGTACTGATCCGCGGCGCAGAACACGCCGCCGCAGGGCCCTCGGGCCGCGCCCGTTCCGTCGTCGCCGCCGTCCCCGCACGCCGCGACGAGCGCCACGAGCGCGCCGAACGCCCCGAGCCCCACGCTCGTCGTCGCGCTGGTGCCCCGTCGCACCGCGCGATGCCTCACCGCACGTCGCACCGCCATGCACGTTGGAAGATCCATGCCGCTCCCTCCTCTCACGTGGCCATCGGACGATCCTGGATGGCCCGTGTCGTTCGGCGGGCGGGAACGTAAAGGAGCTGGACGGGCCAGTGTGCAACAAGTCTGTGTCGGCGAGGGCGCGGCGCTCGGCCGTCGGATCCGCCCGGCGGTTCCCGGGCGCTGACATCACCGTTCGAGACGCTCGAGCGCTGATCTGGAACGCAGATCCCGGGTCGTCGCGTCCGTGGCGTCGCCGCGGTAGTAGGTCCCGCGAACCAGATCCCAGAGCGGGAAGGTGACGTTGAAATTCCACTGTCGCATCAACGACGGCCGGTGGTGCGCGCCGTGGTGGCGCCGGAGCCGTGCCACGACGCGGCTGCGGCCTATCCTACCGTCCGGCGGGAGGTGGTACGAGAGATGGAGACACTCGTACAGCACCATGTACGCCATGCACGTCGCTACGAAGAGCGATGCGAGGTTGCCTTGACCGGCCGCGCTGAGGGCGAGCGCGATCGGGAGCGTCAGCGCGAAGACACCCGCGATGCCGTACGACGGGATCAGCACGAAGCCGAGCTCACGCGGTGTGCGGATCGCCATGTCGCGCTCGACGAACACGCGGTGGTGCACCGGCGTGTGCCGGTCGTAGAACGCCTCGAGGAAGCGCCGCCTCCGGTGAAGCAGACCCCGATGCGCCCGCCACTCGACGGCATTGCAAAAGACGAAGAAAAGCGGAATCGCGGCGAGCTCCCAGCCCCGCAGGCCATGCAACCGCGTGAGCGAGAGCGCCGCGAGCCCACACCCGAGGCCGACCGTGCTGGCGAGGTGGAGCCAGGGAGAGTACCACCGCGGCATCGACATGACCCGGCGCCGCCGCAGCTCGGCCCGGCCCGAGTCGTCGAGCGGGGCGGGGTCGGGCGAGCCATTCTGGTCAGACGCGCTCACTGGCCTGCCTCGCGCCCGGTGTCGAACGCCCGGTCCCAGAGCGCGGAGCTCACCCCGAAGCGCGCGCGCGGCGCGGCGTGGTGCCGGAGGTGATGGCGGCGCTGCGCTGGAAGAGGGTGCTCCGCGTCGCCCAGCAGGTGCGCCGCGAGATGGGAGAGCTCATAAAGAAGATAGCCGGCGACGAGCCCGGCCCAGAGCGGCGCGGCGCGAGAGACCCCCGCGGCCCCCGCGGTCACGAAGAAGCCTGCGGAGAAGGCCCCGAGCGTGGCGGCGGGGGGTTTGACGATCGGCGTCTGGTCAGGGGCCTCGTGGTGCGCCAGGTGGATACGGGCGCCGAGGAAGGCGAGCGGGTGCTCCGCCGGCAGGTGGAAGAGGAAGCGGTGGAGCAGGTACTCGATCAAGGTCCATCCCGCGAGGCCAGCCGCCCAGAAGAGCGCTCCGGCGAGGGCGCCGCCTCCGCTCCACACGCCGATCCCGAGGAGGATCACCTCGGCTGCCGCGACGACGGCGAGCCGCCGCGCGTCGGCGGGGTCCCGGAACATGGCGCCACGCAGGGTCGACATGCGGCCTGGCCCTCACATGAAGATGCCGTCGACGAGGGTCCAGGGCTCGCGCGTCAGGACGCGCCGGGCGAAGTCGAGGAGGACCGCGTTGAAGTCGCCCCGCGGATAACGCGCGAAGCCGTCGCGCACCGAGGCGGCGTCGAGGTCGTAGCGGCGCACACCGAGGGAGTGGTCCATCCACACCGACTGCCGGAACGCCGTCGATTCAGGGCATGACGCCGGCGTCGGGCGGAGGCGATGGTTGTAGAGGAGGCACTCGTCGGCCACGCGCAGGTCATGCGGGGAGAGCTCGAACGACTTCGCGGCGAAGGCGCGGTGGAACAGCGAGCGGCTGCGCTGCATGTAGTCTCCGCCCCGCTCGCCCGGGCACAGCAGCCCGAGATCATGAACCATCGCCAGCGCGTGGAGCAGGTCGGGATCGGCCTTCTGGCGGCGGCGCTCGAGGAGCAGCATCGTGAAGTGGAATACGCGAAGACAGTGGTTGCGCAGCCCGTCGCCGCGGTAGGGGGAGAGCTCCTCGAAGAGCTCCTGCGCGCGTGCCCCGAGCGCCGAACGCGCTCCGAGGCGATGCGACAGCGCGGCGTCCGGCGTCGGCATGAGCTCGGCCATGATGAGATGCTACCACGGAGCGCGCTGGATCTGGCGCGCAGATCGTCGCCCGTGTCGGAGACTTCAGCTTCGTGGCGGGTTGGCCCGTGGACTCGGATCCTGGCGCTTCCTCGTAGCCGTCGTGGAGATCCGTGCGTTCTCCCAGGACATGACTTTATTCGGGGAAGCGAAGCGTCTGGTGCGCCTCACCACTTTGCCCCGTCGTTGTCGTGGCATCGTAGTTCCAGCTGGTGCCACCTGGGCCCGGCGGTCCAGTCTCGATGATGACGTTCTCGAGCGTGAGCTGGTCCTCGTCGAGGTAGGCGACGCCGATGGAGTCGCCGCCGCGCCCCGGGCCGCCGTAGCCGCCGGGCCCACCATCGCCGCCATGGCCGCCGAGACAGGAGTAGAATCCATCCCCCAGCGCTCCGCCATGCACGCCTCGGCCGCCCCAGCCGCCTTTCTGGGGTGGCCCGCCGTCTCCGCCCGAGCCGGCGCGGGACGTCGTGATCTTGGTGTCGCGCACCGTCACCCGGGCGTGACCCGCGAGGACGCCGATGGACGGCTGCCCGTTCGCTCCCCCGCGGCCCCCGCGGCCTCCGCAACCGCCGGCCCCGCCCGAGCCTCCGCCTGCGCCTCCTTTGGAGGCCACGCCGCACAGAGCGATCCCACCCCAGCGACCGCCACCGCCGCCGCCGCCCTGGCCCGGCGTGCCCCAGGTGCCCTCGCCCCCCGTGCCGCCCTCCCATCCTGTGTCCGTGAGGCGCCCGATGCCCGTGCCCGGTGCGCCCTGTGTTCCCGGAGCCCCCGGGCCCCCAACGGATCCATTGGAGCAACGCATGTTGTCCCGCTCCCCGATACCGCCGTGCGAGGGCGAAGTGTAGACGGGCTCCCCGCCTCCGCCATCCTCGGCGCTGTCGGGCAGCCCATCTCCTCCCTTGCCGCCAACGCTCGTGAGCCCGTTCTCGCACCGGTTCACGACGGCAGCGCCGCCTGCGACGACGGCCGCCGAGCACGCGTCCCCACCGAAGTTGCCATCCGGTGCGGCCGGTTGCTTGGTCGGCCACGGCTCGCCATCGATGCCTCCCTCTCCTCCGTTGGCGAAGATCTCGCTCCGCAGGATCTCCACCACCGTGTTCGACTGAGCGAGCACGCCGATCGGTCCCCAGCTCTGGACATAGAGGTCGGCGAGCGTCGATACCCCGTCCGCGGCCCCCTTGTCCTCGGGGGTCGAGGGTTCGACGATCACCATGGGACCGCGGATCCGCTCGTGATAAAACGAGGACCGTTTGGGCAGGTCGCTGCGGATCCATTTCCGGCAGTCGAAGCCCCCGAGGAGATCCACGCCGGAGGGCACCCTGATCTGACTCACCACGAATCCGTCGTTGCAGATGAACACGCGCCCTCGTCTCGTGCGCGCGAGCTCGACGGCGTGCTCGACGGTGAACACCGGCTTTGCCTTCGTGCCGGGGTTCCCGTCGTCGCCAAAGCCGTAGGCTCCGGCGACGAACACGCCGCAGCCGTCGTCGAGGATATCAGCGGCGACGTGCTCGGCGCAGACCGACTCCGGGGGCGGCTCGTCCTCGCACGAGGTGCCTTCGCAAGGCGTCACGCCAGGGTCGTTCACGTCGGGCACAGTTCCGCAGCCGGTGGCCCACGGCGACAACAGGAAGACGAAGGTTGCAGCGGTGGTCTTTCTCATGTGCGTGTCCTGAAGTGCGCCGCCAACACAGGGCGGTTCATCGAGGCGGTTCCGGAGCTTGCTCGTCGAACCTGAACCAGAACAACGCAGTCCCATCGTTCCCCTGGCCGGCGTTGCTTTCCTGGGCTGCATTGCCACCGAGCCCCCCCTTGCCGGCTTCTCCGGGCAAGACCGTCGCCTTCTCCGAGATGGCCACGGACGCGCCCAGGGAGCCGATGCCGAGCGAGTGGCCCCCGAGACCGCCGCCCCCATCGCTCCCGCGGCCGCCGTTGCCGCCAAAGCCGCCGATGCACCCTCGTGACGTGATGGTCGGACCAGGGCGTCCACCATTGCCGCCGGCAGAGCCTAAGCCTCCCCACTGGCCCGTTCCGCCGACCCCGCCATCGCCGCCCTTGCCCCCGAGGACCTTGCTGCCGGCCTCGACCGTGATGGCGCTCCCTTGCAAGGCCACGATCGCGATGCTCGCGCCGCCGTAGTCGCCGCCCTTGCCCCCTTTGCCCCCGCAGCCGCCGCTGCCCCCCGATCCGCCGGCCGCACCGCCCCGGGGCCGACCGGTCGGACACGCGGTCATGTCGTCGCGCCCTTTGCCGCCGCCACCCCCGCCGCCGCCCTGAGCGACGCTGCCCTTCTTCCCATCCTCCCCGCGGACGCCGACCCAGCCGTAGACGTCCAGGAGGCCAGCACCCGCCGCTCCAGCAGCTCGCTGTGCATCGGCGCCGTCTGCTCCGTCGTCCCCCGGCTTGCACGGCATGCCGGACGCGCCGGAGCCGCCCCGGCCGAGGTTGGGCGGATTGCCGACCGGCTCCGGCAGCCCTGAAACACCATCGCCGCCCGTATCGAGACCGCCGTCGCCCCCGTAGCCACCCCTCGACTCGATGCCATCGTCACACGCGGTCACGACCGGAAGGGCGCCCGGTGCCACGTCCGCGGTGCAGGCATCCACGCCGTTGTTCCCGACCACGCCGGCGCTCGCGCGGAAGCTCGGCGCGTCCTTGCCCGGCTCTCCGTTCTTGCCATCACCTGCGAGGATGTCGCTCTCCCGCACGATCGCCCTGGCCCCGGGGCTCAGGATCATCGCGATCGACGACTTGCCATCGTCCGCGGACGCATCCGCCGCCTTGACGCGCACGCCGAAGATCATCGACGTTGTGTCGCCTTCTTCGCCCGTGATCACCCGCAGCGGGATCCCCACTGGCGGAGCGATGATCGTCGGGTGATCCGGCCCGCCGAACGACCCCTCGTACGACCAATCGTCGCCGTCATCGCAGAGACGCCCGCCCCAGAGGTCGACCCCCGAGGGCAGCGCGACCTTCTCCTCGAACAACCCACCGCACGCGTACACGCGCCGGGTCGGCGGCTCGCCGGGGCCTCGCCCGTGTGCGGCGAGGCCGATCGCATGTTGCAAGGTCTTCACCGGCGCGCCCTTCGTACCGGCGCTGTTGTCGTCGCCCTGCTCGCTGACGAACACCCCGCATTCGTCGAGCGCCATCGCCGCGGCTGGATCGCCGTCACAGAGCGACTTCGGTGGCGTGAGGCAAAGGCGTTCGTCGTAGCAGCTATCGTCGTAAGTGCACCCGGAGAGGCCGCCTACGCCGACCATGGAGAGGGTGCCTGCGGTGAGGAGCAGCCGCATTCGTTTCGGTTCGAGAAGAGGCATGTCCTTGGTCCTGATCACCACGCGCCGTACGCCACGAGACCGGCCTGCGCCGGCGTGACTGTCGGCACCAGCGCGAGTCGAGCTCTGGTCGGTTCAGCCTGTAGAAAAGAGAAGTCCGTGAAGAACGAAGCCAGGGTCGCAGCGCCCACGACACCGCTCGTCACCACCATCGCCGTGCCGAGCCCGGCGAAGAGATCTCGCTCTTGTCGGAGACCCTTCAGCTCGGAGCACGCGGAGGGTCTCGTCGCTTCCCGACACACCCCTTGAGAAACGCCGGCGGCATCAAGCTTCGCGTTCCGCTCGTCCAGATCTCCGTCAGCAGTCATCGCGCGAACCATGAAGACCGCACCGAGCGAGCCTGTCGCCACGGTCAACCCGATACCGGTGATGCGCAGGGGGCCAGGCCAGGATATAGAGGGGCTGTGCGGGCGGTCCCGCACAGCGGGCGAAGAGCTCAGCGCCTGCGGTGCCTCCTTCGGTGATCCTGGCGCGGTCTCCCTGGCGCTGCTCGCCGCAGTGCGGGGCAGCTGCATCGTGATCTCGTGCTCCGCGCCTGCCACGGCGAGGAACGAATGGAGCGCGTCCTCACGGCCCGGTGCGCGGGCCCGCACCATGTGTTTGCCCGGCTCGAAGAAGCGCGTGTAGGTCCGTGCAATCTCGCCAATGCGCTCGCCGTCGATGAACACCTCGGCGTCGGGCGGATCGACCCCGAGCACGAGCGTCGCTATGTGCTTCGCTGCCTCGCGCTGTCCTGCCTCGAATCGCCGCCGGAGCGCGTCCGGCAGCGTCTCGCGCTGTTCCAGGCTCCTGGAGAGGTGCTCGGCCGCGTCGCGATACCTGCGCAGCGCGACCTCGCAAAGGCCGAGCTCACCGGCGAGCTCCGCGCGCTCTCGCTCGGTGCTGGTCGCGGGGTCCGCGGCCTCGAGAGCAGCCTTGTAGGCGGCGTGCGCCTCGACCCACAGCCCGGCATTGCGCGCTCTCTGACCGCGGCGAACATGGTCCTTCACCGAGGAGCTGCCGCTCGGTTTCGCCTTCGCTTGAATGTCGTCCGCGCTGGCCGAGCGCGTGAGGCCTGTCGCGACCCCGAGCGCAAGAAAGATCGAGAGCGAATGCGCGATGCAACGCATCCAGCCACGCTAGTGATGCCGTCCGCTTGGCGTCAACCGACAGAAATCGCCAGATTTTGGTCCGTTTTTGTGAGAATTTTCGGTCGGTTGGTGGAATGAGCTCAGCCGTCCGCCAGGCCTGGGTGAATGTGATTAATTGTCCTACTATAGAGCATATTGTCCGACCAAAGTTGCTCGCCGGATCATTTCCGTGAAGCGTTTCGACCGGCTCAAGTGTGCTGCGTACCGTGGACAAGCCAGCGACCGTCTCCCCCGGCTTCGATCTCTTCCGGCGGCTCGCGCGGCGCCACGGGGTGCCGGCGCGAAACGCCGAGGATGTCGCCCAGGAAGCGCTGCTGCGGGGGCTGGAGGCCGACAAGCGGCTCGACCCGGGGGGAGACCCGGCCCCGTACCGCGTCACGATCGCCATCAACCAGGCGCGCAACCATGTCCGTGACGCGCGCTGCCGCGGCGAGGTGCTGACGTCGTTCGATGAGTGCGAGATCCGGGACGAGTGCCCCACGCCGGAAGAGCTGCTCCGGAGACGGCAGCAGGAAGAGTTCACGCGGGAGCTGATAAACCAGCTCGATCCCAAGTACCGGGATCTGGTGATCAAGCACGATCTCCAGGAGGTCCCGCTCGCCGAGATCGCCGCCGAGCAGGGACTCCCGCTGGCCACGGTGAGGACGCGGCACTGGCGGGCGCACAAGGCGCTCCGGGTGCAGCGGGAGCGGTGGCAGGCGCAGGAGCGCTCGCAGGGAAGGGACGAGCGCGCCTTCCTGTCGCTCGCGCTGGGTTTCCGCCGTCACGCGTCGTGGGTGGCCTCGCTGCGCCACCTGGGCGTGAGGATCATCGTTCAGTGCGCGCTCGTTCTGCTGACCGGCGCGATCGTCTCCGCTGTGCCGCCCTTGGCCGATCTGGAATCGTGGCTCGGGGCGGCGGCGGTCGGCGTCCCTGTCACCCCGCCCGCAGCGCAGGACGCTGCGGCGCCCCCTGCGCGAGACGGCGCGCACGGCGCCGTGGCTCCCGCCGCGCCGATCGCGCACGAGATCTCGTCGGTCAGGGATCAAGGAAGCGCACGCGCGCAGGCAGCGGTGAGCAGCACGCCCGCTCTCTCAACGAGGACCAACGGCCGGCACGTGTCTCCGGCGAGGGCGGTTCGACCGACCGTCAGCGAGCACGAGAGGAGCCTGATCAACCAGGCCCGGAGGGCTGTCGAGGCCGGCAACGCCATGGCCGACGTCGAGGCGCTCCAGCTGCTGAATGCCCACGCGCGGGAGTTCCCCGATGGGCTGCTCGCCGCCGAGCGCGAGGCACTTCTCAGACAGCTGCGCTGAGCCCTCGGCTGTCCTGTGACAGCAAGCAGGCGGTGACGCTGGTGATGTCTTCGGACAGCACAAGGCTACGATCCGCCTTGTTCCCGACAAGAACGGTCACGTCCAGGAAACGAAACGCGATGACTACGATGGAGGATGTGCTCAGTGCGATGTGGCTCATTTCGCCGCTCGGGCTCGCGATGATAGCCTGCGTCGCGATCGGCTTCGCGGTCACCGCGCGTGAAGCGCTGGGACGCGAGCGCGGGCTTCGCGAGGCGCGCGAGCACGCGCATGATGACGAAGAGGCAGCCCTCACCGATGCGAGGGATCAGGCTGCAGGGGAGCGGGATCGATACCGGCGCCTGCTGGACTGTCACGTCGATGCGGCGCTCGCAGAGCTGACAAACGTCCGCGCGCGCCCCATTCCCGGGCCAGGCAGGGTCCTCGAGTCGTTCTGCGCGACGAACCCTTCGTGGAGGAGAAAGCTGGCCGAGAGCACGGGGCTGTCGCCGAGGGAGGTGGAGCAGTTGCTAAGGAACGACCTTCCCATGACCCCCGGCCTTGCCCGGCAGCTGGAGGACTTCACAGGCGCGCCCGCTCGGTACTGGGAGCGCCTGTGGCGGCTGCACGACGACTACCGGACGCACGCAGAGGAGACCGTGGTCATCCAGGTCGGCGAGCCCGTCACCAGGCGCGAGAGCTCGGCGCGTCCCGCGTTGTCACCGGCGCCGAGCTCGGTGCCGCCGCCTCCGCCCACGATGCCTCCTCGCGCGCCCGACGTTCCTCCGCCCGTGGTGCCGTCTCCCGAACTCGCGGCCAGGAGCCCGCGGGCGAAGCTCCCGCCGCCACCGCTGCCGCGGCTTCGGTCGCCGCTCCCTGTCCGCTCCGCCACGGGGGAAGAGGTCGTCCGCCGAGCTGGGACGTCGGCGAGCTTCCCGCTACAGCGTGAGGAAGCGGGGGCGAGCTCCGCCGGCGCGTCGGATTGGGAGGAAGCAGAGCGCTCTCCGCTGAACACCACACTTCCGGGAGTGGGAAACCATGGGTGAACGCACCCGTGACTCGGATGCGGTGGACGCGGGCATGCGCCCCGAGGTGCGCGTTACATTCGATGCCATCGTGCAGCAAAGTTCCATGATCAGGGACAGGCTGCGCCGGCTCCAGGTTCCAGCGTGTGACCGAGACGATGTGATGCAGGATATCCTGCTCTCGGTATGGAGGACAGTCGAGGCAGGAGGGGTCCCCGCGCGCAAGCACCTGTCGATGAAGCAGGCGACAAGACGCTGGCTGGATGTCGTCGTGTGGCACCATACGACGCACTACAGGGAGTTCCAGAATCGGTGGCAGAAAGGCCGCGATTCGTATGCGCATTCGGCGATCGATGACCTTATGCCGCCGCCGTCTGGGCGCGTGGAGGCGCGGCTCAGCCTCCGCAACCTGGAACGGATCGATCCCGCGCTGCGCGACGTCGTGACGGACTTCGCTTTGGGGCTCACCGCAGAGGAGATTGCGGCCGAGCTCGGTCAGAATCCCAATACGATCCAGGAGCGCCTGGCGCGCGGAAGAGACCAGCTCCGGAGGGTGCTGCGCTTGAACGATGCCCCGACGCTGCCCGCCATCAGGGGCATGTTGGCGAGCATGTCACCGCTTCGGGAGCCGAGCCGTGAGGGCTGACGTCTTGCTTTGGTAGCGGACGCCTTGTTGCCGAGCGCACTACGTGAGCGCCCGAAGATCCGGCTCTGCGGTGGTCGTCGTCGACCTGGATCTCGGCTCGCGGCGAGGCGACGGTTCACCTCGGCGATCGCAGGGCGCCGCTGCCCGCAGTCGCGCTCGCCGCCCGAGGGGACGACCTCGGTCACTCCAGATCAGGCCGCGCGCTGCCCATGCCGATGGCCCACGCCATCGTGTAGCGCGCGTTGATCTCGCACCGGGGGTTCCAGCGCAACTCGCCGTGTTCGTCCTCCCAGCGGAAGGCGTCGATCCCGAACGGCCCGAAATAGCCCGCGCCGGCGAGCGCCTGCCCCGCCTCGAGCGCGGCCTCGACGAGCCCCCGGCGCTCGCCGCCGCCGAGGTCGCCCTCGCCGGCCAGGGCGGCCCCGAGGTACGCCCCGTTCGCGTCGCAGCGCTGGACACACGGGTCGCCGAGGCGCACCGCGCCGCCGCGGGCGACGTGCCCGTGCAGCGAGAAGTCGCCGCGGCGCTCGACCCAGGGCTCGACCTGGAGGCCGCTGTCCGGCGACGCGGGATCGAGCGACGCGGCGGCCCAGGGCCGCGCATCGGGCGGCAGCGCGCCGCGGGCGACCCGGCGCCGGCCGCGCCCGGCGAACCCGAACGGCCGCTTGAGCAGCCAGTGGCCCGTCGGCGTGGGCTCCGCGATCGCGGCCTCGAGCTCGGCCAGGGAGGCGACGTAGCGCGCGCCGGGCAGCGTCTGGCCGAGGTCCGCGCAGAACCTCCGGTGGTTGACGCGCCGGAGCACCTCGAGCGGCGGCGCCTCCGCGAGCGCGACGCCGGCGCGGCCGAGGAGGCGAAGGGCGCGGGGCGTGGGGCACCACGCGCGGCCGACGAGCGGCGTTCCAGGAGGCGCCGGCGGCACGAGGGGCGAGGGGAGCTCGGGGCTGAGCACGACGTCGCCGGGGCGCAGCAGGGCCGAGACCCGGCCGGCGAGCTCGGGAGCCCGGCCGGCGACCGCGGCGCGCGGGGTGTACCCCGCGGGGCGCGCCAGCTCCTCGTCGGCGTCGAAGTTCAGGACCCAGGCGCTCGCTCGGTCCATGAGGCCAGCGCGTCGAGGAACGGCTCGGAGAGCCCGGAGCGGCCGCGGTCGCGGCGGTTCATCGGCTCGCCCCGCATGAGCAGCGGCGAGAGGGGCGGCGGGATGTGGCGCACCCACGCCTCGAAATCGCTCGGCCCATGCGGCGCGACGTCATCCGGCCCGTGCGGCGCGGCTTCACCCGCGCCAGCCGGAGCGCCGCCGAGCGACGTGGGAATCGCCGCCTGGCCAGCGCTCCCGCTCGCCTGCGTGAAGCGGCGGAACCAGCGGACTCCGAAGCGCACGTGCGGGATCTCCTCCGCGCAGACCCGCTCCGTGAGCGCGGCGCCCTCGACGTCGCCGATGGCGCGGAAGCGCTCGGCGAAGCGCGCCGTGTGGTCGAGGTTGCCCCCCTCGAGGCCCATGCCCATCACGGCCACGAACTGCGCGGGCGACGCGGCGGCCGGCACCCGCGTCCAGAACCAGTCGCGCACCGGGAAGTCGCCGAAGCGGTGGCCGATCGCGGCGAGGTACGCGGCGTAGAGCCGCATGTGGCGCACCTCGTCGAGGGCAATCCGGACGAGGCCGCCGCGGAAGGCGCGCGGCGTCTCGGGGAAGGCGAGCAGCGCCCAGGCCATGAGCTCCGCCGCCTGGAGCTCGTGGTGCAGGAACGCGTGGAAGAGCTGCGCGCGGCGCGCCGGGTTGCGCAGCGCCTCGGGCCCCGGGCTCTTCTGCGCGCGCTCCGAGATGCGCAGCACGGCGGGCCGTCCAGGTCGCTCGAGACGCCGCGGCGGGGCCGGCGCGGCGCCCGACGCCGACAGCGTGGCATCCGACTCCCAGAGAGAGGGCACGGGCGGCGGAGAGAGCTTGTGCTCGAGGTCGGTCGAGAGGACGTAATCCCAGGCCCAGCGCTCGACGGTGCCGGGCGGGGGCGGAGGCGGGTCGCTGGGCGGCGTGGCGGGAGACATCATGGCACGGCGGGGCAGGGGGGACGCCGCTCCCTACCACAGCTCGACGTCGCCGGCGGAACGCCGTGGCATCCGCCAGGAGAGCGCCCCCATGGAGGCGTTAAATATGGACTATCGTTGAATTTTATTCCGGCCTTCCCGCCTTCGTGGCCGCATCCGGCACGCCCTCACCGGGCGCACCCCGGCCGCGGGCAGCGGGGACGGCATGTCGGGCTATCTCGGTGCCGGTGGGTTTGCCTTCCGCACCGAGGGGTCGCAGTCGCGGCGCTCTCGTGGCTTTGGCGGGACGCTCGCGGTAGCGCCTGCGATCCGACTCCTCGCCCGGGCCGCGCGCGCCGGCAGGAACCGCTGCGAGGGGGAGAATATTCCCCGATCCTCGCGGCCACCGCCGCGCAGCGTCGGGTCCTCGCGCTCGCGATGTCACGATGACAGAGGCCTCGGTGACTCGACGACATTTTGCCGGGGAATAGGCCGGAGCCGCGACATTTGCGCGGAAATGGCCGCCGGAGCAGCGTGGCTTACGCCTTGCTCCAGGGAGATCGCATGAAGGCGGAGCGGCGTTCCCAGGCGGTCGACAGCAGGCGCGAGGAGCAGACGGTGCTGGTCATCGGGGGCAGCGGCGGCATGTCGAGCCGCTACCGCGATGTGGTCGAGAAGCACGGCTGGTCGCTGCGCCATTACGAGAACCGCGTGCCGCCGGGCGCGCGCCACGGCGTGGGGAGGATCGCGCTCATCGTGATCATGGTGACGATGGTCTCGCACGCGCTGCGCGATCAGATGCAGAGCCTCGCGGCGGATGGCGCCCCCGTCGTGTACCTGCGCAGCGCCTCCGTCTCGGCGCTGCGCGCCGCGATCGAGCAGCGGTCCGCCTGACACCACGTCGCGCCGCCGCGGCGAGGAGAGGCCCTCTCCCCCGGAGCCGGCGTCGCGCCTCCTCTCCTCTCCTCTCCTCTCCTCTCCTGACCCTCCTCGAGCATGTCTGTCCCGCGTTCCGACGCTCGCGCTGTCACGGTGACAAGGGCCTTTGCGATTCGAGGACAATTTGCCCAGGAATAGAGTCCGATGACGAGGATTTCGCCGGAAATGGCGAGCTGGAGAGCGTGGCTTGCGCCTTGCTCCAGGGAGATCGCATGAAGGCGGAGCGGCGGAGTCAGGGGAGCGACGGGAGGCGTGAGGAGCAGACGGTGCTGGTCATCGGGGGCAGCGGCGGCATGTCGAGCCGCTACCGCGATGTGGTCGAGAAGCACGGCTGGTCGCTGCGCCATTACGAGAACCGCGTGCCGCCGGGCGCGCGCCACGGCGTGGGGAGGATCGCGCTCATCGTGATCATGGTGACGATGGTCTCGCACGCGCTGCGCGATCAGATGCAGCGCCTCGCGGCGGACGGCGCTCAGGTCGTGTACCTGCGCAGCGCTTCCGTGTCCGCGCTGCGGGCCGTCATCGAGCAGGCGGCCGCCTGACGGGAGGCGCCGCGCCCGCGCGAGGAGGGGCCACGCAGCGCTCAGCGCACGCCGACGAGGCGCTGCATCAGGCGCTGGAACTCGGGGACCGAGAGGTCGATGTGCTCGACGACGCGGCCGTAGAGCGTGGCCGTGGGCACGTTGCGGCCGTTGAACTCCTTCTCGAGCTCGGAGAGCTTCCACAGGATGATGCGCTCGGCGCGGGTCAGGCCGTCGCGCACGTCCGGGAGCTCGTCGAGCGGGGATCGCCTAGGGGGCATGGTCAGGCTCCGAGATCTGGCCTTCGTGGGCCGCGCTCACTGCACGACGCCGAGCACGCGCTGCTGGCGCGCGAGCTCCGCCGCGTTCTTGAGCGCCTCGAACAGCTCGCGCGACGCCGGCAGCCCCCGGATGACGAGCTCGGGATCGCTCGCGTCCTTCGTGAACACGCGGATCTCCGCGACGTCGAGCAGCCGCTGCATGAACGTCTGGCGGAGGTCGATGTCGAGGACCCGCCAGAGCTGCAGCGTCTCGATCCGGCGCGTGAGCAGGCCGGCCTCGTAGTCGATCGTGCGATCGGTGATCTTGTAGCGGAGGCTCTTGCGCTTCCAGTGCAGGATGCCGAGCCAGATGAGGCCCACCAGCACGAGCGAGAGCACGCTCGCCGCCACGTAGGACCAGAACCACGCCTTCCAGCTCGGCGTGCCCTCGAAGAGGACGCGCGCCGCGCCCGGCGCGGGGGCGAGCGCGCCGCCGGCGTGGGCGAGCGCGCCGCCGGCGTGGGCGAGCGCGCCGCCGGCGTGGGCGGCGGGGGCGAGCGGCGCGGCGGGGGCCGCGGCCACCGGCGCTCGCTCGTCGAGCATGCTGCCGCAGAATCGGCACTTGATCGCGGCGTCCTGGATCTGCTCCGCGCAGAAGGGGCAGGGCTTCACCCCGACGAGTGTAGTCTACATCCCGGGCGTGAGATCCACGGCAACCACCAAGCTTCGCGCCGCGTTCTCCTACATCCGAACATTTACGTGGTCGTGAACGTTTACGTGGTCGTGGTCGTGGTCGTCAACGGTAGGCCGTGAACGACCACGACCACGTTCACGACCACGTAAACGTTCACGTTGCCCCCCGGCCCCCGGCGGCGAGCGCCACCTTTCCCGCGCGCCCCAGCCTCCGGATCGCCGCCTCCCTCCGCAGAGCCTCCCCCCTGTCGGCCGCCGCCTCGACGTGGACCAGCGCGAGCGGCCCCCGTCCGCGCGTGTACCGCGCCCCGCGCCCCGCCGCGTGCTGCGCGAAGCGCGCCTCCACGTCGCGGGCGATCCCCGTGTAGAACGACCCGTCTCCGCAGCGCAGGATGTAGACGTGCCAGCCCGCTGTCACTCCTTCGGCCCCTCGTTGTAGCCGCGCGGCCGGTACTTCGGGTCCACTCCGCCGTGCGTCGCGCCGTTGTCGAGCGTGTCGGTCGCGAGGTACGCGAGCCACGTCCCGGGGTGCTCCTCCGCGAGCCGCCGGAGCTCCGCGTCGTGCGCCGCGAGGCGCTGCTCGTCGTGCAGGCACTGCAGCGCGAGCGCGATCAGGCTCAGCTCGTTCGGGCCGAGCTCCATGCCGCGCTTGTAATGCGGGAAGGCCTCGTCGGGGCGGTGCATCCGGCAGAGCGTGTCGCCCGTGTACACGTGCGCCATCGGCCACGTCGGGGCGAGCTCCATCGCGATCTTGCTCTCGGCGAGGCGGGTCTCGAGGTCGCCGCGGGCGCCCTTCATCACCGAGTAGTTGAGGTGCGCCTTGGCGCTGTTCGGGACCGCCTCCTTCGTCGCCGCCCAGAAATCGAGGTCGTTGCGGTAGTCCATCGCGTGCCGGTAGGCCTGCGCGCACTGGAAGCCGAAGAAGAGCACGAACAGCGCCGGCGTCACCCACGCCCTCCACGACCAGCGCGCGCGCGGCGTGAGGGTCGAGCCCGCGAGCGCCTCGTGGAGCCACGAGAAGGCGACGGCGAGCACGAGCGACGAGCCGATGGCCGGGAAGTACCAGAAGCGCTCGGCGCGCACCGTCGGCAGGACGACCGGGATGTTCGAGTGCGGGAAGTAGCTGACCACGACCCAGGTCAGCCCGATCGCCGCGATGCACATCCCCGCGTAGCCGCGGCGCAGCGGCACCCAGGCGCTCCGGTCCGCCGTCGCCGGGCAGGGCAGGGGGCGCGCGCCCTCGACCAGCAGCCCGAGCCCGAGGAGGAACGCGGGCAGGAACGGCAGCGGCCAGAGCACGAGCGGCAGCGCCCGGAGCAGCGGCGCGCGCCCCGCCGGGCGGAGCACGTGCCAGTCGTACGCCGCGAGCGCCGCCGCCGCGATCGCGAGGAGCGCCCCCGCGAGGAGCAGCGGCCACCTCCGCGACGTCGCCTGGCCGCCGTCCACCAGGAAGGCGGCGCGCACCGAGCGCCGCTCGCGCCGCTCCAGGTGCTCGCGGCGGAGGGCCGCGATCCAGAGCGCGAGCGAGCCGAGCGGGGGCAGCACCATCATCGCGGCGCCGGCGACGCTGCCGAAGAAGACAAGCCTGTCCGGCACCGGCTCCTGCGGGTACGAGTAGTCGCCGCTCAGCGTCCACGGGAACACGATCTGGGTGAGGCCCCGCCAGTAGACGCGCAGCGCGCCGGCGATCCGGTGCGGCATGTCCGCGGCGCCGAGCGGGTTGTTGAGCGGATCGCGCGGCAGGGGCGCCTGGTGGAACCAGACGAGCGCCTCGTGGAGCGCGCGCTTCACGAGCGGCGCGCCCTCGGGGAGCGCCGCGGCGAGCTCGGCCGGCATGGGCGCGGGGAACCAGCGCCGCCGGAGCTCGACGTAGAGCACGAACGCCGCGCCCGCGGCGAGCAGCGCGAGCAGCGCCCGGACGAACCGCGCCGGCCGCGTGGGGTGGGTGAGCGGCGCGGCGATCAGCGCGGCGAACGGGACGAGCGGCACGCAGACGAGCGCGCTCTCCTTGGAGAAGAGGCCGAGGAGCACGGCCGCGAACACGCCGAACGGCATCGCCCACGCGGGCAGCGCGAGGGCGGCGAGGGCGGCGATCGCCCCCATGCCCCCGAGCACGTCGGCGATGCCCACGATGCCGCTCACCGCCTCGGTGAGCACCGCGCAGCCGACGAAGAGGAGCCCTGTGAGGTACGCGAGCCCGCGCCGCCGCGTGAGCCAGAACGTGACGCACGTGAGCAGCGCGCCGTTCACCGCGTGGAAGAGGACGTTGTAGAAGTGGTGGAAGAACGGCTGCTTCGTGACCGCCCAGATCGTGCGCCAGAGGAAGTTCGGCAGCGGGCGGTAGGAGCCGACGCTCCGGTCGGGCGGCAGCCCCCAGAAATCGCGGTGGATCGCCTCGAGGAAGCCGATCCCGCCCTTCGCGTTCACGTACGGGTTGGCGAGGAGCGCCTCCTGCTCGTCGAAGATGTAGTTCGTCGACGGTGCGCGCGTGAAGAGGATGACGGCGACCAGCGCGAGCGGCGCGATCGCGGACAGGAACGTCGGGTCGAGCCCGAGGAAGTAGTCGCGCACGCGCCGCGCGGCGTCCCCGAGGAAGGACGGCGTGGCGGGCGGCCCTGCCGACGGCGGCAGCCCGGAGGACGGCGGCAGCCCGGAGGACGGCGGCAGCCCGGAGGACGGCGGCGGCCCGAAGGACGGCGGCGGCCCGGAGGACGGCGGCCCGTACGGCGTCGTCGTGTCGTCGTCGAGCGCGCTGGACATGGGGTCGCGCGCGGCGGCAGGGGACGGGGGCCGATAGGTCACGCCGCGCCCTCTCAGCCCTTCACGTCCGGTGGAGCGCCCGGCGCGCCGTCCGGCTCGGGGATGGACCAGATGTCGCCCCAGAGCGGCTGGCCGCCGTCGACGCCGTAGACCGCGCCCGTGATGAAGTCGTTCTGGTCGCTGGCGAGGAAGACGATGAGCCGCGAGACCTCCTCGGGGGTGGCGAGGCGCTTGAGCGGCGTGGCGCGCCGCGCGAGCTCGAGCAGCTCGTCGCCGTACTGCGACGTGCCGCTCGACCGGATGTTGCTGCCGGGCGCGACCGCGTTGACCCGGATGCCGAGCGCCGCCCACTCGACGGCGAGCGAGCGGGTCAGGTTCTCCACGCCGGCGCGCGCGGCGCCCGTGTGCGCCATGCCCGGGAAGCCGCGGCTCACCGACGCGGTGACGTTCACGATCCGGCCGCGGCGCGCCGGGAGCATCGCGCGCCTCGCGACCTCGCGCGTCATGAAGAAGGTGCCGTTCAGGTTGTTGCGGACGACCGCCTCCCAGCCCTTCGGCGTCATGTCGCTGGCCGGGCTCGGGAACTGGCCGCCGGCGTTGTTCACGAGGACGTCGACGCGGCCGAATTTCCCGAGGACCTGGCCCACGAAGGCGGCGATCTGCTCCGGCTCGCGGATATCACACGGCGCGGCGAGCACGTCGTCGCCGGGGACGCCGTCGCCCGCGAGCGTGCTCGCCGCGGCCTCGAGCTTGTCGGCCCGGCGGCCGCAGAGGGCGACCTTCGCGCCGAGGTAAGCGAGCTCTCGCGCGCACGCGAGGCCGATGCCGCTGCCCCCGCCGGTGACGATCGCCACCTGGCGTTCGAAGAGTCCTGGGGCGAAGATCGAGCGCACCTGGGTCACGCCCCGCGTTTACAACGGCTCAGCGGGCGCCGCCACACGCTGGGCGATCCGGGGTGGTTCCGGCGTCCCAGGCAGAAAGGCCCCGGCGTTCGGGGGCGCTTGCCCGTCCGGCTCCGGCGGCTGGCGCGGATTGCTCCACGGCTCGGCGATCGCCCGGCGCGCCTGCCAGACGCCTCGCGGCCGGCGCGCGGTCGGACCGCCGATCCCGCTGCGCGACGTCGGCGCTGCTCACGTGAGCGACAGCGCCTCTCGAGCGAGGCATTGTTGAACGAATCGGGTCATTTGCGTGTCCTCACGACGTCCCCGGGCCCCGGAGCCGCCCTCGCCTCGGGGCACGATTCCGGCGCTCCGGCGGAGCGAACCGCGCGGAGAGCAGCGCATTCCGCATGATATCCTCTCGCTCGTCATGGACTCTGCGTACCTTGAAGGGCATGTGATCGCCGATCGGTACCGCGTCGTTCGCGTGCTTGGCCGCGGCGGCAACGCGATCACCTACGAGGCCGAGGACCTCTCGACCGGGGGGCGCGTCGCCGTCAAACAGCTCCTGATCTGGAAGCGCGCGGAGTGGAAGGCCCTCGATCTGTTCGAGCGCGAGGCGAGGGTCCTCGCGAACCTCACCCACCCCAGCATTCCTCGCTATATCGATTACCTCAAGCTCGACGGCGCGCAGGGGCCTTGTTTCTATCTGGTGCAGGAGCTCGCGCCGGGGCGACCGCTCTCGGCCTGGGTCAAGGACGGATGGCGCGCCGACGAGGCCGAGGCGTCGACCATCGCGCGGCACGTCCTGCGGACGTTGCTTTATCTCCAGGGCTTCAGCCAGCCCATCGTCCACCGCGACATCAAGCCGCAGAACCTCCTCCGCCACGAGGACGGCTCCGTGTACCTCGTCGATTTCGGCGCCGTGGGGGAGGCGCGGGACACGACGTCGGGAGGGAGCACGGTGGTGGGCACGTACGGTTACATGGCCCCGGAGCAGTTCCGCGGCCGCGCCGCGCCCGGGAGCGATCTCTATGGGCTCGGCGCCACGCTGATGCACGTGCTCTCCGGCCGCGATCCCGCGGATCTGCCCCAGAAGGGCATGCGGTTCGACGTCCGCGGCAGCGTCCAGGTCTCGCCCCCCTTCGCCGACTGGCTCGATCGCATGCTCGATCCGGACCTGGATCGCCGGTTCGCCACGGCGAGGGAAGCGCTCCTCGCGCTCGATCGCCCGGCGGAACGCAGCCCCCGGCGGGGCCTGCTCGCGGTGGCCGCGGTCGCCCTCGGCCTCACGGCCGCCGGCGGCGCCGCCCTTGTCGTCCATCGCACCCGATCGGTTCCGCTCCCCACCGCGGCCGTCTCGCGCGACGCGCCCGGCACGCCCGGCACGCCCGCGACGACCGCCGCGAAGGAAGCGAAGGAACGGGCGTCCTTCGCCCCTCTGCGCACGCTCTCGGGGCACTGGTCCGCGATCTTCGAGGTCGCTTATGACCCCGGGGGCAAGCGCCTCGCGAGCGGCAGCAACGATCTCGCGCTCAAGCTCTGGAACCTCGACGACGGCCAGCCGCTGCGCTCCTTCGCCGGGCACACGAAGCGCATCGGAGGGATCGCGTTCACGCCGGACGGCAAGGCGCTTGTTTCTGCGGCCGACTCGACCGTGCGGCTCTGGGACGTCGACTCGGGCGCGCCGCTGAAGACGCTCGACGCCGGCGCCGGGGTCATCACCGATCTCGCGCTGTCCGCCGACGGCGGCCGGGTCGCCGTCTCGAGCATGGATGGGACCGTGCGGGTGTTCTCGATCCGGACGGGCGAGAGCGAGAAGACGTTCCAGAACGGCGGGCGCGTCATGTCCGTCGCCATGACGGCCGACGGGCGCGTGGTCCTGAGCGGCGACGACCGCGGGGCCGTCCGGGTCTGGTCGGTCGAGACGGCCAGCGAGATCGGCGTGCTTTCGGGCCACGCCGGGCCGGTGAACCGCATCGTGATCGGGCCCGACGGGCAGACCGTGATCAGCGCGAGCGACGATCGCACCATCCGCCTCTTCCACCTCGGCAGCCGGAAGCCGCTCACCACGCTCTCCGGGCACACCGACGAGGTCTGGTCGCTCGCGCTCTCACCGAACGGCGACACCCTGGTGAGCGGCGGCAAGGACGACATGATCCGGGTCTGGGACGTTTACTCGGGCAAGCTCAGGAGAGAGCAGCGCGCCGGCCTGAACGGCGTGATCGCGCTCGCCTTCCACCCGGGCGGCGCGCAGTTCGCCGCGGGCGGCGGGAACAACCAGATCCGCATCTGGGCGGCGCCGGGCAAGGTGTGGAGGCCGCCGGTGCCGCCCGCCGACTACGCGCCAGCGCCCGTCGTCCCCGAGCCGTCGCCCTCCGTCGAGGCGTCGCTCGTCCGCGACGCCAACGCGCTGCTCGATGAGGCCAGATCGCAGAGCGTCTACCAGCGGGCGCGCGCGCTCCTCGATCAGGCGATCCGCACGAACCCCGCCTACGCGCCGGCCCACGCGGCGCTCGGCCGCGTCGCGTACAAGAGCGGTTACCTCCGTGGCAACGAGTACGAGCCGGACAGCCTTGTGCGCGCCCACGAGCACACGGACAAGGCGCTGGAGCTCGATCCCAGATGCCTGGACGCCCATGTGGTCAAGGGCTGGGCCTACATGTTCCAGAAGAACCACGGCGAGGCGCGCAAGAGGGTCGAGGCCGCGGAGGCGCTCCGCCCAGGCGCCGACGACGTGGTCCTCCTTTCGGCCACCCTCGCCGAGCGCGAGGGGAAGACGGAGGAGGCCCTCGCGGGCGCGAAGCGGATCATCGAGAGCAGCAAGAACCCGCAGGTGCTGGCGCGCGCTTACGACATCCTCACCGACGTCTACAAGGCCATGCGTGAGTGGGACGCCGTGGAGGATACCTACCTGGCGATCGTTCGCCTCGATCCGAAGTCTGCCTGGGCCAAGGGCAACTACGCCGCCTTTCTCACGTGGAGAGAGGAGCACGATCGGGCGGTGGACATGGCGCGAGCCGCCCTCGCCACGAACGATTACCCGATAGGGCGCACGATCCTGGCCAGCGCGCTCTGCGGCAAGGGCCGGCAGCTGCTCGCCCGGCAGGACCTCGAGGGCGCGCGGGCGCAGTTCCTCGCCGCGAGGGAGGCGTACCCCGGGAGCGCCGAGGCGCCGCACGGCATGGCGCTGTACCTCCGGGCGCTGGCGGAGAAGGAGCAGGAGCAGCAGAGACGCGCCGAGCTGCTCGCCGAGGCGAAGAAGCACCTCGAGGAGGCGCTGCGGCTCGATCCCAAACACCGGGGCGCGCAGAAGGCGCTCGCAGCGCTCGACCGGCCCGCGCGCTGAGCGCGCCAGGACCGCGGGTCGGAAATCCCGCCAGAAAAACCGGTCGATGACGAGCGGTCGCCGGAAACAGTAACGATTTTCATGGTTTCCGCCTGTTTCGCCGCCGAGGGCGGCTCCGGTGTGGCCCAACGGGGCGCCCTCCGCCGCCGCGTCCCCCGCGGTGAAGGGCCCGCGGCATCACCGGTCCCACCGTACGGCCACGCTGCACGCGCTGGTTGACATAAAACACCTTACGCGATCCACTCCCCTCCTGAAAAAAGGACGCTGTATCAACAAATTTATCCATGCATCAAAGGGGCCGCGTTCACTCCACAGCCTGCGGGGCGGTTCATTACGTCTGGAGTGGTTCATTCAACCTCCCCTCCCTCCCGGTGTAACCGCTGCGCGAACACGCAGATCACGAACATGTGGTCGTTCATGTTCAAGTCTCCTTGGACCGCTTTGTATCCGGCGGCAGGGACGCTGAACATGGGACCTTGGTCCTATACGGAAGCACCAGCGAGACTGGCGCCATCCGATATGGGACCTTGGTCCTATGCTGAAGCGTGGGCGCCCCCGGAGCGGCTCGGCGCGGGAGCGCGCCCGGCCTCGGCCTTGCCTACGCTTCCTGGGTGAAGCGGACCTTCTGGACGCCCTCGATCATCTGCAGCGCGAAGGGCGCGGACGTCATCGTCGAGCGGCGCATGGAGACCTGCACCTTCGGCGCGAGCTCAGCGATGTCGATGACGCCGTGCTCCTGGTCCTTCGTCCAGGGGACCTCGATGGTGCTGCCCTCGATCTCCTCGCCCGTCATTGGGTCGCGCAGCGTCTTGTGAAACTTCGGAGGCTCGCCGGTCGGCGCGTCCACCCCGAAGTGCATCGCCTCCGGCTTGAGGTGGATGTCGACCGTCTTCACGTCGCCCTCGAACAGGCAGAGCAGCACGTTGTCGCTCAGCCGCTCCATCCGCAGGAGGTCCAGCGCGCCCGCGCCAGGCGGGTGGAAATCGTTGCCCGGGACCACGACGCTGTAGCCGTCCACCACCAGATCCGGCCAGCCGGAGACCACCGCGGAGCGCAGCAAGAAGCCCGTGACCAGGGCGTCGGCCTCGCTCGCCGGGGTGAAGCCGCTGCGCATCTCCCGCCGCCGCTCGCCCTCGGTCGCGCGGCCGATGCTGTAGGCCCCGTCCAGGAGGCACTTCATCCAGCGCCGGTCCAGGTGGAAGAAACGCAGCGATTCCACCGGCAAGAGCCGCTCGTCGGGCACCAGGTAGTCGAAGGGCACGCCGCGCAGGACGCGCAGATCGTCGAACCAGGCCTCCACCGACGCCGGCATCGGCGCCTGCGTCCGCGCGCTCCGGAACGGCAGGCGCGAGAGCGTCCGCCCCGCGCGCCGCTGTTCCAGGGACCGCTGCGCGATCCCGCCGGCGCGCTTCCATTGATAGAGCGCCAGGGCCACGGCCTGGTTCTGCAGCGTCAGCATGCGCCCGAGCTCCCAGGCCGCGGCGTAGGACACGTCGAACATGCCGGTGCGCGCCTCGTAACGAACGAGCTCGTCCGCGCTCAGCGCCGACACCGGCTCCGGGGCCGGCACGTCGCCGGGGCTCAGGGGGCCGTGGTACCACGAGACCGTCCTGTCGCCCTGGCGCAGCGCGTGCGGCAGCGGGAGGTAGCCCATGCCGAGGTAGCGGTCCGCCTCGGCGTTGCCGTTCCCGGGGAGCCGGAGCGTGCCCGGCTCGTGGTCCAGGTTCGTCAGCAGCGCGGTGAAGCTCTGCTCCGGATCGATGCACGTGAACCGCCAGCTCTTCAGGCACACGAGGCGGATGGGCTCGTCCTCGCCGGCGCCGTCGAAATCGAACCCCTCACCCTCCCGGAGGTAGCGCCCCTCCACGGAGACCAGGTACGCCGTGCTGGTGCCGCCCTCCTGCGGCAGGCGGTTGCAGAGCACGGTCGCGAGCGTGCTCTGGCCGGGCAGCGGGTTTTCGTTGGCATCCTTCAGCTGGCGCACGTGGGCCAAGAAGCCGAGCTCGCTCTTCCTCGGCAGCACCGGAGCGAGCAGCCGCCGCTTCACCTCGATCACGGTGACGCGGTCGTTCGGGTCCTGCGCCGGCTCCAGCGTGGTGTCGGCGGGGAACTTCGCGCCGGCCGCGGTCAGCTCGCGCAGCGCGATGACGCGCGGCTCCGGCCGGTCTTCCTTTACCGCGAAGTCCTTGTCGTGAAAGAGCAGCAACGCGAGCCAGGGCAGATCGTGATTCACGTTATCCGGCGAGCGCTCCCAGGGCAGGGTGCTGCGCGTCAGCGTGATGTGCGGCAGGACGTTGGCGTGGTCGCCGAGGCTCCCCTCGGCCGGGAAGAGCCCGGCCACCTGCTGCGGCGCGAGCGCGGAGAACCGCTCCCCCGCGACCACGAAGGTGAGGCTGCGGGTCCCGAGATCGTGCGCGAGGATCTTGTCGGAGTTGACCGGCTTGATCCTCTGCACCAGGTCCATACGGTACGTGCCGCTGTCGAGCGGGGGCTGGTGGTGCTGGATGAACTCCACCACCGGCGCGGTTTCGTTGCGGAATCGTCGGATCATGGCCGTGCTCCTCGGAGGTTGGAAAGCGCGCTAGACCTGCTGGACCTGCGGGGGGACGACGAACACCTGCGCGAGCGACAGAGGATCGATGGACACGTCGCGCGCGGGATCGAACCCCAGCGCCGTGAGGAGCTGGTCCCGCGCCTCGCTCTGGCCCAGGGTCTTGCGCAGCGCTTCGCGGCGCGCCTCGGGGGGGCCCTCCATGGGCTGGAACGGGATCATCTGCGCCCACTGGAAGACGTCGCCCTCCGGCGTCGTGTCGTATTGCAGGTACTCGGAGCGGATGTCCTCGGTGTCAGTGACGGGTGGCTGCGCCGCGATCGTGATGTCGAAGCCGGTCACCACCCCGCCCGCCACGAAGCGATCTTCATCGGCGCGCGGCGGCAGGATCCGGTCCGGCTGGCCCGCGACCGTGGTGGCCGTGCCCCACACCGCGGACGGGAGCTGCTTCTGCGACGGCCGGAAGATGAACCAATCGGAGACGTCCACGGAGGGGTCGCCGCCGTCCGGGATCTTGGAGATCTTGATCCACTGCTCCGTCTCGAATTCATCCGGGTTCACCGCCATGGAGCGGATGCCGAAGCTCCCCGCGGCGCCCCCCATGTCGAGGGGCGCCTCGGCGTCTCCCTTGAGGCCCTTCTTCGTCGGGACGAAGGCGCCCGTGGCCAGCGCGAGCTCCTTCGGGTTCACCACCCAGAGCTCCCCGCCCTCCACCTGGTAACGGGCCGAGAGCCCGCTGGTCACCGCGATGCTGCAGATCTCCTCGGCTGGCGGCAGGAAGTTGGTCGAGAAATCCTCCCAGCCGATGGCCAGCGGGTAGCGGCTCGACTGGTCCCCGAACTCGATGGTGAACGAGAACAGGAACACGTCGATCTCCGCGTACCCGCCGAAGTCCGGCCCCCAGAGGCGCAGGTTCGCCCCGACGCTGACGTCGCCCAGGAAGCCGTACCCGGCGGAGATCTCGACCCCCAGCTCGATGTCGTAGTGGTAAGGCTTCCAGCCGACCAGATAATCGGCGTGGGCGCGGAAGGAGGCGTGGGCGTCGCCGGACTCGAAGCTGATCTGGAGCGAGCCGCCGGCCATCACCGCGTGCGGGCAGAGCGCGAAGTACTGCTCCCCCTTGAGGGTGGCGACGCCGCCGATGTTCCAGTTGAAGCCGAGGCGCGGCACCCTCGGGTAATGCTCGGGCACCTGGAAGCGCGGGTGGTAGCCGCCCATCGTGACCACGAAGTCGCCCGCGTGCTGCCCGGCCAGCCACGTGTAGAAGGCGAAGCCGCCCGTGAGCCTGCAGTCCCTCGAGAAGATGAACGAGTCCTGCGTGAGCTGGGCGATGACGCCCAGGAAGCCCTCCTCCGGGATGAAGGTCGCCTTGAGGGCCATCTCCAGCTGCGCGATCGGCTCCACGGGGGCGCCGGGCTCCGAGAGGGGCAGGGTGAGGCGCGCGAGGCCGAGGACGTTCAGCTCGAAGCGCTCGCCGATGGACGCCGTCACCAGGGCGAACCCGCTCAGGATCTTGAACGAGGTGAACTTCACCCCGACGGCCAGGAACCCCGCCCCCAGGCTGGGCCTGATGTAGCTGGACAGCGCGTTGACCTTCTCCTGGAGGATCGCCGCCCGGTTGCTCGCGTCGCCGATGTTCGCGCTGCCGCTGAGCGCCTCGCGCACCAGGGGGAACTCCTTGATCATGTCGATGTCGGGCACGGTGAGCGCGCGGTTGACGCCGAAGCCGGCCGAGAGCCCCTCCACGAAGAAGAACGGCGGCCCGCCGAGCGGCACCCCCAGCACGGCATAAAGGAACAGCGACGGCTCTCCCTGGAAGCTCGCGTAACCGGCGATCGCGCTGAGCGCGACCGACTTGGCGCCGAGCTTGCCCTTGAGCACCGCGAGGCCGTCGTAGGACTCGACCTCCTGGCCGTCCACCGTCATCTTCCGGCGCAGCAGGCTGCCGCCGATCTCCAGCGACGGCGTGCGGTAATCGAGGGCGAGGCCGTCGAGGTGGAAGCGGGGCGTCTCGTCCATCGTGATCGGCGCGCTCACGGACAGCCCGGAGAGCCCCAGCGACAGCGGGCCGACCTTCAGGGCCGCGTCGAGGAGCACCCAGAGCTCGCCGTCGTCGACCTTCACGCCGACGCGCTCCAGGCTCACCGGCCCGAGGGACAGCTGCAGCGGGAACCACTGCGGATCCATGGCGCCCCGGGCCGGGGTCGTGCCGACGATCCCGCCGCTGTCGTCCACCGTGGCCGGCACGTTGAGCGGCAGCTTGAAATTGCCGATCGAGAGCTCGCCGCGGAGCGTCAGCCCCTGCGGGAGGACCACCGTAGTGAGCGTCTCCTCGGTCGGGAGCAGCTGCTGGGCGAGCGTCACCCCCTGGGCCTTGAACAGGGGAACGAACGCGTCCAGGTCCGGCCGCATGAGCGGCTGGCTGGCGACCGTGATCGCGTAGGCGAGCTTCACCTTGTGCTCCTCGGAGAAGTTCTGGCCCACCAGCGGGAGCTGCGAGAGGTCGAGGCCGGCGCCCACCTCGACGCCGAAGAGCGTCGTCGACACGGGGGCAAGCTCCGGCTGCCACGAGGCGAAGAGCGCCTGCTTCACCTCGACGGTGAGCCCCTCGGGGACGAACGCGGAGAGCTCGGCGGAGACGCCCGTGAGCATGGCCCGGATGCTCGCGTCCTTGCCCTCCGGGTTCGAGAAGCTCGCGATCAGCGTCTGGCCGAGCGACGGCTCCTCGGGGAGGAAGTCGATCGCCAGGAACCCGGTCGACGGGAGCTCGCCGCGCACCGAGAGGTTCTGCGTGCTCTGATCGAGCTTGGCCGTGAGGTCGGTGAGGGCCAGCGTCTCGACGAACGCCGGCATCGGGATGCCGAGCTTGCCGGTCAGATCCCCGACCAGCGCGCCGATCGCGACCTCCTCGTCCTCCGTCGCCCCGCCCTCGAAGACCCAGATCGCCGGGGCCGTCGCCGTGCCGCCCCCGGAGCGGCTCGCCGAGACGGCGAATTCCACGCCCGCGAGGGAGAAGGACCCGTTGATCGTGCCCGTGGGCCGGGCGGCGCCTTCCCGCGCGAGCTCGATGCCGAGGCCGGTCAGGGTGACGACCCCGGGCAGCACCTCCCAGCTCTCCTTGGCGGCGGCCGCGAACGCATAGCGCTGCTCGCGCGGCTTGATCTCGGCCGTGAGCGTCGTGAGCGTGAGCTCGGGCAGCGCGTCGTCCGGCAGCACGCTCGCGAGCAGCGGCGCGAGGGGCGCCTCCTCCCCCTCGGGGATGGCGAGCGCGACGTTCATCGCCGGCAGCGCCACGTCGGCGTCGAGCGCGATCTCGCCAATCCCGAGCGTGCTCTTGGCCTTGCAGGACACCTCGCGGGTCAGCGGATCGAGCGGCGATTTCACCGTGATGGAGAAGAACAGCTCTTCCAGCGAGAACTGTCCCTCGATGATCTCCCACGGCTCGGCGGACTGGACCTCGAGGGTGACGGACGTGATCTCACGGGTGGGGCTCTGCGCGGCGACGATCTCGAGCCCGTGCAGCGCGATGTAACTCGCCAGCGGGACCGCGGGCGGGATGACGTCCAGGCTCACCCCGCCGGCGATCTGGGTGAGGGCGTCCAGATCTGTGAGCCGGATGTCGGCGAGCTCCGCGGTGATGGTGACGGGATCCCCTTCCCCTCCCCCCTCCGCGGGCTCGGCCCGCAGGACGATGGTCTTCGCCCCGTCCGCCGTCTCGATCGAGAACTCGACGCCCTCGCCGAGGGCTTCCCAGACAGCGTCGGTCAGCAGGTCCTTCAGGTCTTGCATGATCGTCCTCGTGCTCGCCATGGCCTCTCCCTCTCGCGCCGTCTCCCGCGGGCCGGTCTCCCGCGGCGTCTCACCTCGCCATGCTCACGTCGTCTTCAGCCGAAGTTACCGTCCGCAAGCTCGCGCCGGATGGCGATGACATGGACGATCCAGTGGTCGCCGCCGACGTCCTCCAGCTCGGCAAAGACCCACCAGTTGTTGGATCCCGACTTGTGGGCGGTGTAACAATAAAAGTTGTCACCGGGATTGTCGTCGCAATGAAATCCGGCGACGATCACGAGCCACTGGTCTACGGGGTACCCGGTATCCTGTTCAATGGCACTACCCATATCGATCCGCTTGGTCACGATGGGGGCGTGCCCGTTGACCGTGATCTTGCCGTTCACACGCAGCGAGCCATTCACCTCCAGCTTGGCGGACGGGGTCGTCGTGCCGACTCCCAGCTTGCCGTCGGCCTTGAGCGTGAGCATCTCGCTGTCGTTCCTGTCGAAGAACCTGGCCAGGTCCTCGCCGGAGGGGTTGTCATCGGTGTTGGCCCGGAAGACGAAGGGGCCATGGTTCTTGAGCTCGCCGTTGACCCGCAGGTTTCCGTGGACGTGCAGCTTCTCGGTAGGGCTCTCGATGCCGATGCCGACATTGCCGCTGGTCGCCAGCAGCAGCTGAGGGCCGCCGCTGTTGGTGGAGAAGAAGAGTGGATAGTTATTCTTCGTCTCCAGCCCAGCCCTTCCGTAGCCAACGTAGGTGGATAGCTCGATGGTCCCGTTCGTGTGGGTGATGCCGAAGCTGTTATTCTCCGTCTGGACCATCAGCCTCTCGGAAGGGCCGGTCGTGCCGATGCCGAGCTTGCCGTCGGTCGTCAGCGTCATCTGGGGGACGCTGCCGTTGGTGAAGAAGCGAAGGGGATGGTTCGACTGGGTCCCCACGGCGCCACCGTCGCTGTCGATCCGGGTAGAAACCTTGACGGTCCCGTTGGTGTTCGTGATGCCGTAGCCCTGCAACGTACCGACCACGAGCGGGTCCGAAGGAGAATTGAGCACGTTGATGCCCACCTTGCCCTCGGGCATCACGACTATTCCGGTGATACCGGCCGAGATTGCAAGGGGGTGTCCCGAAGTGCTGAGCAGCTGGGCCACGCCGTCACCCAGGAGCGTGGAGAGGGTGATGGTCCCGTCTGTGTGGGTGATTCCGGGGTCCGCGCCCGAGTTGACCGTCAGCTTCGCGGAAGGGCTGACGGTGCCCACGCCGGTGAGCTGACCCGCGAAGATCAGAGGATACTTCTGGATGAACGCGACGAGCTCGCCATCGCCGAAGCCGGGCAGGCCGCCGTAGCCGATGCGCAGCGGCGTGCGGCCCGTGGCGTGGCCGGTGACGACCTTCCCGATGGGCACCTCCAGCGCCTCGCCAGGCTTGAGGGCGGTCTTGCCGGTCTTGGGGGTGAGCGTCCACGTCGGCTCGCCGGCTGTGTGCCCCACCGTCCAGGTATCTTTGCCCGACCAGTTCGGATCGGTGACCCAGCTCCCCCCCTCCTCCTTGGCGGGGATGAGGATCTGGCCGACCTGCGAGGCTGTCCCGAGGGCCCAGAGCACCGCGGTGCTCGCGCTGGCCTCGAAGCGAAGCGTGAACCGGCTCGCGTTCGGGCTGCCCTCCGGCGAGAGCGGGATGTCTTGCAGGCCCGTGTTGACGATGCGGAGCACGAGGCCGTTCTCGGTGTCCCCGTCGTTCAAGACGATGTCGGAGCTGACGAACCCCGCCATCAAGGTCGGCGCGGCCTGGACCCGCGGGGCGAGGAGGCTCAGGCGCACGCTCTCGGTGAGCTGATGGTCGCCCCCCGGCCCCCCTGCCACCATCACGAACTTGTCGACGTCCGTCTCCGTCTTGTTCCAGCTGAAGCTCACGATGGCAGGCCGCGTGCCCCCCCTGGAGCTGGCGCCCACCTTGAGCAAGCTCAATCCCAGGGGATTGCCGGTCTTCACCTCCAGCGAGGTGTCGCCCTTGTAGAGAAAGTAGAGGTGGACGTCCCCCGGCGCGCGCTCCTCCTGCGCGCCGGCCGCGTCCGGCGTCTCGTGGACGCAGAGCAGGCCCCACGAGCCGCTGTGCGGCGCGTCGAGCGCAATCTTGTCGGGCTGCGCGAGCTCGTCGGGGTCGCAGGTGAGCCTGAAGTGGTAGTTCGAGGCGCTCACCTGCTTGTCGTCCACCACCTTGAGCGTGATGGTGATGCCGTCGACCGCGGTCGCCTCGACGTCGAGGCCGTCGATGTCCGTCGGCGCGTCGTCGACGAACAGGATGTTGGTGAGCTCTTGGCCCGAATCCTGGGCCAGGGTCGTGAACTCGAAATCGAAGGTTTTTACAGTGGCCATGGCTCTCTCCTCGGTGAACTGCCGGCGCCTCGATCAAACGCGGGGCGGCCGGTCTCCCGCGCCGCTCCCGGGCGCCTCCGGCTCCGCCGCCGAGAGCTGCGCCGCGGCCTGCTGCTGGATGCGGCCGATGAGCTGGAAGACGCGCGCGTACGGCAGCTTGCCGAGCGCCTCCAGGATCTGGTTGATGTCGGCCACCGCCAGCGTGAGCGTGAGGGGCCTGTTCGTGTCATTGGCCATGGTCGTCCGTGCTCCCGGTCGAGGTCTCGCGCGAGAGCTTCAGGTAGCCCTCGCAGATCTGCTGTAGTCCCGAGAGGCGCGCGCGCGTCTCCACCGCGGCGAACGCCCGCGACTCCTCCCATACGCCGCGCTGCCGCGACACCCACGACCAGGTGAAGCCGGGCTGCTCCCGCAGCGGCACGTTCACCTCGCGCCGGCCGCCGGCCCTGCCGTAGCCGGCGCGCCCGGTCAGGAGCGGCGCCGACGTGAACGTCACCTCGATCGCCGCCAGCGCTTTTTCATACTGGTCGGGCGGGATGGTGATCGACTTGGCCGGCACCACGCTGCTGGTCGCGTGCACCACGCCGCGCGGATCCAGGAGCATCGTGAGGATCTGGGCCGGCGCGGTCACCGATTGCAGGAGGTTCACCGGGCCGCTCGCGGTGGTGACGATCTTGCGCGAGGCGGGGTCAGCGCCCGAGAAGCCTGGCTGCCCGCTCTGGGGCGCGTAGAAGGTGCTGCCCTCGAAGCCGCCGTCCGCGTCCTCTTTCCAGTAGCCGATGAGGCCGTCGTTGAACTGGCGGAACTCGCCGATGCGGATGGGCAGCTCCACCTTGTCGAAGGCCGCGGTCCACTTCTCGGGGCTCTCCGAGATCGGCGTCACGGAGTCCTCGTCGTTCACGTACTCGCGCGTGGTCTCGTTGAACACTCGCCAGTGCTTGTCGCGCGCCGGCAGCCCCTGGAGCTGCAGGTTGACCGAGGCCCGGACCACGCAGAGCGGGCGCCCGATCAGGAGCGACAGCGCCGGGCTGTGCGCGAGCGCCTCCGGATCGCTCTGGTCCACGGCGCTGTTCAGCACCGCGGTGAACGACTTTGTATATTCGCTGCCTGACCGGCCGGCCGCGGTGAGGTGCTCGACCACCTTGCGCAGGTGCGGGTTGGGGATGGACTCCACCGCGACGGCGCTGGCCGCGCCGGGCACCGGATCCCAGTACCCGACCGCATTGATGACGCCCAGCGGCGCGCCGTCGCGGTCGTACACCGAGTAGCCGAGGTCGAGGTTGTTGGGCACGATCCAGCCGCAGATCGGCGAGGTCGCCGGGTGGGCGTTCATCTCCGGCTGCTCCTCTCCCCCCGCGGGCGCGCCGGACAGCCACCGGAGCTGGATCCGCGCGGGCTGCGCGAGCCGCGGCGGGAGCACGACGCGGTGATCGTCGAGGCCACGCACCCGGAGCGGCATCAGCTCGGCGGAGACGATGGTCGCGCCATGGGCCGGGTTCGTGCCCAGGTCGTTGATCTGGCCGAACGAATCCACGAGGCGCAGGCTGGTGACCCGGAGCTCGCCGGCGCGGACGGGGTTGAAGTCGCGCCGCGGGGTGGAGGCGAGCAGCAAGGCGCCCCGCACGCTCCCGGCGACCCGCGTGGCGAAGAAGCGGTCGTCGTCGTTCCCGATCGGGTCCTCGATGTCGAGCTGCATCGTGCGCTTCTGCATGAGCAGCGCTTCGTTGAAGCCGCTCAGGGCCTGCGACAGGGTGGGCAGCCCCTGGAGCTTCACGTACGCCGCGAGCGCCACGCTCAGCGTGTCGTCGTGGTCCGCCGTCGCGGGATTGGACTGGTATCCGTCGAGGATCGCTTGCGCATTGCCGTCCGTGTCCAGGTACTGCTCGGCCTGCGACGGAGTGAGCCCGTACAGGTCCAGGTTGTGGGGCTCGGGCAGGAGGAGCCGCTGCTTGACCACGTACGCTGCGATCCGCTGCTTCATCGTCCCGCCCGCGTGGGGGCTGAGGATGCTGAAGCCCCGGTAGGGCTCCGCGTTTTCAACGAAGTCGTCGATGTCGTCCGGGTCGTTGTGCGCGAGGTCGACGGCCTCGGGCGCGAGCGTGTAGCGGCGGGTGATGTGGTCGGGCTGGTAGCGCTCGACGTCGCCCTCCTCGGGGACCGAGTGCGAGAAGAACTGCACGTCCCACTCGAGCAGGAAGGGGTTCCACGGCCTCCGGCTCCCGTCGTTGAAACCCACGCGCTGCTCCCCTGCGGCCGGGCTCTGGGCGTCGATGAGCTGCCGGATCCGGCCGAGGAGATCCGCGTGCTGCGGCAATGCGTTCAGGCTCTCGTCGTCGACGTCCAGGAGGAGCTGGCATGCGAGCAGGCCGTCCTTCCGGAGCCGCCCATCGCGGCCGTGCCGGACCGTGGGCGCGATCGCGTCGCCCACCATCAAGACGACCGGATCGTTCGGTTGCCAGTAGCGCGGGCCGGGTAGGGCCTCGAGGGAGCAGGCCGGGGTGAGCCCCGCGAGCCGCTGCTGCAGGGCGTCGAGCGCGCGCAGCAGGCGGGCCGCGAGCTGGTCCTCCGTGGGCGGGAGGTAGAGGACCATCACCCCCTTCTCGATCCTGACCCTGTACGTCTGCGCCCCGTTGGTGATGCGCCACTCCCGCCCCTCGCGGCCCTCGCCGCCCTCCTGCACGAGCGCCGCGCTGGCGCCCGCGGCGAGCGCGAGGCCGTATTGCTGGAGCTCCCACCCCCACCAATCGTCGGTCAGGTCATCGTCGTCGAGCTCGGCCAGGTAATCATCGAAGTAGTCCTTGGCATACACGTCGACGACGCTGAAGCGCTGCTCGCTCTGCGTCCACGTCACCGACCTCGTCCTGCGGTTCTGGGTCCAGCCGAGCTTCCCGGTCGCATAGAGGTGCTTCCGGAGGGGAACGACGCCGCCATCGTGGTGGGCCCACAGCGCGTCGTCGAAGTCTGCCACGGGCGGGTCGTCGGGCCCCGTAGGCGCGCTGGCGTCCTGCGGGTGCTTGGCGTCGATGAACTTGTGCCAGTCGTTGAAGAGCCGCGCGCTCATGGCGGCGGTGAGCTCGTTGGCCCGGTCGTACGCCGCCTGGGTCTGGTTGAGCACGCTGAGCAGGTGCGCCACGTCGTCCGGCAAGGTGAGCTCCTCGCCGGCGTCCTCGCCCGACTGTGCCGCGCGCTGGATCGACCAGAGCAGCCCTCCGACCCGCGACGTGAAGCCCCGCTCGTGGCGCGCCTCGTGGAACTTCTCCTCGACGTCGAGCTGCCGCTGATCGAGCTGGTCGGTGAACTCCAGGGCATCGAGCTGCTGCTCGATGACGGGCCGCTCGGCGGGGTCGGCCGCGAGCTGATGCGCGAGATAAGCGGAGAGCGCCTCGGTGCCCGTGCCGCCGATCGCGAGGGTCACCGCGCCGGCCGTGGCGGCCATGTTGGCCCGCTGCTGGCTGCCGAAGGTGAGCCGCGCGTAGCAGACTGTCCGGCGGGGGAGCGCGTCGTCTCCCAGCGCGAGCTGCCAGCGGAACCGGCGCTCGAAGTCCTGCCGCAGCTGCACGCGGTCGGCGTCGCCCTGGCGCTCGTCGTAGAACGACTTGAGAAGATCGTCGTCGGGGCGGTCGTACCAGCCGATGACGTCGTAGCGGACGCCGGTGGGATCGGCCCCGAGCGCCGCGTCCGGGTCGTGGAACCCGAACACGCTGAAGCAGCCCGGGTAGTAGGCCGCGAACGCGGCCTTCACATGATCGAGCGACGCCTGCCACTCGAGCGGCCCCATGGCGGTGAGCGCGAGCTCGAACTGGCGCAGGTACTCCCCGGACGAGGGCGGCTGCCACTCCGCGAGCGGCACCGCGCGCCCGACGTGCCGATACGGCTGATACGGCCCCGTGCGCAGGTTGGTGCGCGGAAATGGGATGACGGCGGCGGCGGGCCGCTCCGCGGGGGCCTTGAGGCCGGTGAGGTCGGGATAGAGAAAATCGCTCTCGACGACCCACTGCTGATCGATGGCGCCGTTCCGGGTGCGGCTGATCAGCCAGCGGTTGGGGACAACAGGAAATCGGTGCCCGCGCTCCGGGTCGCTCTGGGCGCTGCGGGTGAGGGCGTCGGGCAGCGCCCAGTGGAGGTGGATGCCCGGCCCGAGTTGGTGGAAGCTCGACGCGAAGGGCTGAGAGAGGATGTACTCGCTGATGTTGGCGCGCGTGTTGCTGTAGTGATACTTCCCGTCATCACCCTGGTAGGTGAACGGCATCCGGGTGTAATCCGCGAGCGCCTCCCGCACGTTCTCGGCGTTGGACAGGCAGAGCGCGTCCAGGTGCATGGGCACGAGCAGGACGTTGCTCGCGGTCGACGACCGTTCGATGGACATGACCTTCCTCCGCTTCGGGCCCGCTCGTCGCCGTCGCGCACCCCCCCCGGCCACGGCAGGAGCGTTGCCTCCCACGTCCGGCACCTTACAGATCGCCCCGGTCGGCATCCATAGGATTTTGGTTCTATAGACGCGCGCGGGGGAGCGCTCGTCCTCCGGGGGGCCGGAGGGACAAGAGCTCGCCTCGAGGCACCGGACACGGTCCGCGCAGGGCTGCCGCGCTGCCCTCGACCCACCGGAAACGGTCTGAACAGGTTAGCTGAGCTTGTGACCTACGCGCTCGCCGCCTGGTACGCGCACCTCCTGTGGCTGTCCAGCGGAGATATCGCCCCGTCCCTCTACAAGGGGCGCACGGGCCGGGCGACATCGTCCACAGACACCCCCGACGCGACGGCTCGGTCACGGCGAGCTCCCCAGGCCCGAGGCTTGACCGTTGGGCCCGGGTTGGGTCCATGCCGTCCAAGGGGGTGCGATCCGTCGTCACGCTCTCCCAACGTCCCGGGGGCTCCGACGGATCGCGACGGTTCGGCGCCGCGGAACAGTCCCGCCAGAAATGCCGGTTCGCTCCCCAGCCTGCGTGGCGCCTCCTGCCCGCATCAGCTCATCCGCTGTCAGGCGCCCTTTGCACGGGCTCGCGGAGCACATCAACCCTGGAAGGTTCGACGGGAAGAACTCCGCGAAACCGAAGCGACCCTGGAAGAGGACGCGCGTGCCGCTTGACGATCCGCGCTCGGATCGAATGGCAAAAGGGGAGGGGATCACCCATGTCGATCGAGCTCAACCACACCATCGTCCCCGCGCACGACAAGGAGGCTGCCGCGCAGTTCTTCGCGCGCATGTTCGGACTCGCGGTGGACGCGCCGTTCGGGCCGTTCTCCCCCGTGCGCATCAACTGCGGGCTCACGCTCGACTTCGCCGACCGCGAGACGTTCGAGCCGCACCACTACGCGTTCTTCGTGGACGACGCGGAGTTCGACCGGAGCTCCTGGGCGACGCCGGCTACGGGGGCACCATCGGAGGACAGGGGACCGGCCTCGCCGTGGTCTGCGCGTACGTGCTCGCGGGTGAGCTCGCCGTCGCGAAGAGAGACCATCGCGCCGCGTTCCAGCGCTACGAAGCGCGGATCCGTCGATATGCCCGGCGCTGCCAGCAGGGGGCGAAGCACGTCGGCTCGTTCTTCGCACCGCCGACCCGCGTGCACCTCGCGCTGCGCAACACGATGTACCGGGCGCTCACCTCGCGTCCGCTCTCCCGCTGGTTCGAGAAGATGGTCACGAGCGCCGCCAGCGACCTCGTGCTCCCCGCGTACCCGGCGTGACCTCCTCGCAGTGCCTCGATCGCGTGGGCTCGTTTCCGCGGCGCAACCCAGCGGTGTTTGCGAGCAGCAAGTCGAGCACCTGCTGCGCGCGCTCACGCGCGACCGGCACGTGGACACCGCGACCGTGCGCCGCGAGGCCGTCGCCCACCCAGACGCGGGTCTCGCCCTCTCGCGTGAGCTCCTTGACGTGCGCCACGTTGATCAGCCAGTTGCGATGCACACGCGCGAAGGACCGCCCGAAGGACGACTCGATCGCCGCGAGCGAGAGGTCGATGTCGAAGGCGCCGTGGGAGGTGTGCACCTGCGTCAAGCGCTCCGCGGCCTCGAACGCCCAGACCTCGTCTCGGTCGAACAGCACGAGGCCCTTGTTCCGCCGCGCGGCGATCCGCAGCGGACTCGCGCGCCCCGGCCGCGGGTCGCGCGCCCGCAGCCTCTTCAGGCACTGCTCGACACGTTGCTCGGTGAAGGGCTTCAGGAGGTAGTCGGAGACGCCGAGATCGTAGGCCTGGAGCGCATGCGTGTGGAACGCGGTCGCGAGCACGAGCAACGGAGCGCCCGGCAGCGCCGCGAGCTCGCGCGCGACGTCGAGCCCCTCGTTGCGACCGCCGGAGAGGCGCACGTCGAGGAACACCACATCGAAGGCGTGGCGCCCTTCTCCGAGGAGGATCTGCCGTGCTTCTTCCGCGGACGATACGGCGCCCGCGACCTGCGCGAGGTTCGAGCCATCGAGGAGCTCGACGAGGTAGTCGCGCGCCGCCCACTCGTCCTCGACGACGAGCGTGCGTAGCTTCGCGTCGCTCTCCGTGCTCATGCCGTCGCTCCTCGAGTCATCAGCACCTCGACGACCGCAGCGGTTCCTTCGCTCGACGACGAGAGGCGCAGCTGTGATCCAGGGCACCTCAGCTGGAGTCGTCGACGCACGGTGTGGAGGCCGAGCGCGCCCGAGCGCGGCTCGTTCGCCGAGAGACCGGGCCCGTTGTCCGTCACGGTACATACGAGCTTCGATGACGTGCCGGCCTCATGGATCGCCGCCCGCACGGTCACCCGTCCGCCGCCCGCGCGACACAGCGCGCCGTGCTGGACCGCGTTCTCCACCAGGGGTTGCAGCAAGAGCCGCGGCAGCAGCACGCCGCCGACGTCGGCCGGAATGTCCCAGTCGAAGCGCAGGGCGTCACGGTGGCGTGACTCGAGGATCTCCGCATAGCGCCTGAGCCACGTGATCTCCTGGTCGAGCGGCTGCATCTCGTCCTCCCCTTGCAGCGAGCCCCGGAGCAGGTCTCCGAGTGACCCGATCAAGCGCCGCGCCTCTCGCGGATCCTGCACGACGAGCCCCGCGATCGTGTTGAGCGTGTTGAGGAGGAAGTGTGGCTCGAGCTGTGAGCGCAAGCGCGCGAGCTCCGCCGAGACCCGGAGTTGCTCCGCCTCGAGGCGGAGCTTCTCCGTCTCGAGCGCGCGGCGCTGGGCTTGTTCGGTCACGTGCGGGGACACGAAGACGAGCCCCCAGATGCCGGCGAGCACGAGGCCCATCATGGCGCCGAATCCCGCGACGAGCGGTGGGGAGAGCGGCCCCTTCTCGTCGAGCTCGAAGCCGAGGAGCCCCTCGAAGACGAGCACGAACGCGAGCGCGAACAGGGCCCCGACGACGACTGCCCCGAGGAGGCTCACGACCAGCAACCTCGTCGGGCTGAAGCGGCGTTCGACGCCGCGCTCGAAGGCGGCGGTGAGGGCGAGCAGCACCACCGGCGCCGCGACCAGCCAGAGCGAGAAGCTGATGACGATGCTCGCGACGTGCTCCTCGCCGCCGAGATCAGGGGCGGTCTGGAGCACCCCGACGCCGATGGCCGAGGCCATGCCGAGGAGCCAACGTCGCCGGGTATGGAGGGTCAGCGGCGCGCGCGAAGCAGAGCCTTCCATGAAGGAAAGCTACCATTCGGGGAGACGGTCCACAACATTCGCTGCTCGCGAGACGACGGGGAGAAGGTCCGCGACCGAGCGCTCACCGGCTCGTGCGCGCGGAGCGACCGCTCGTCGGAACCAACACCCGGCTCGTCGGAAGTGCACGGCAGAGCCGCGCGCCAGATGGGAGAGCTGAGAAACCCAGCCAACCCATCAATCCCACTCGCTCAGACGGACGAACCATGACCCAACACACATTCCGCAGAGAGCGCGAGCCGTCCGGCGGCTCGCGTCCAGGCCGGCTCGTGACCCGCCCTTGGCATTGGGCCGCAGTCGTGCTGATGGCGACGAGCGCCTGTGGCACGAGCAGCGCGAGCAGAGAGGACCTCACGGGAGAGCAGCTCTTCAGCACGCCCTTCCCGCGCTCCAACGGCCGCTCGTGCGCCACCTGCCACGTACCGGAGGACAACTTCACGCTCACCCCCGACCACGTGGCGCGGCTGCTGGAGACGAACCCGGACGACCCGCTGTTCAACGCGATCGACGCCGACGACCCCACGGCCGAAAAGCTCACATTCGAGCACCTGAAAAAGGGCCTCGTGCGCGTGTGGCTCACATTGCCCGACAACGTGGACTTGATAGACGATGAGGGCAACGTGATCACCCCCGGCGATCGCAAGCTCTTCGTGTGGCGCGGAGTGCCCTCCATCGCTGACTCCGCGTTGACTGCGCCTTTTCAACTGGATGGACGTATGAAGACGCTCGAAGATCAAGCCCAAGGAGCCATCACCGGGCACAGCGAAGGCGGCGAGGCTCCCCGGAGCGAGCTCGAGCGCATCGCCGCGTTCGAGCGCGATGTCTTCTCCTCGAACCGGGCGCGCAGCGTCGCGGAGGTTCTCGCCGGCGGCGGTGCCCCGGAGAGCGCGCCCGACGTGGAGGACGAGCTCGATCTCACGCCGACGGAGGAGCGGGGACGAGAGGTTTACAAGGCCATATGCGCGGCGTGCCATGGGGGCGGCAACCAGGCGACCATCGTGGATCGGGATATCCACGATCTGGCCTTCCCGGTCATCAAACCCGACGGAACCGTGCTTTATGAAGTGCCAGCTACAGATCCCCCGACCCCGGTGCTCGCCGCTCAACCCAAGAACGAATTTCTTAATATTGGGTCGGCATACGAAACATTCATGGGTCAGCTGGACCCTGATTCGCATGTCTTTACAAGGGATGTGAGCTTTCCACGTTACCGGTATCGGTTCTACACGGACGATTCTCGAAGGGAGATAGCCGCGGACCTGCCTCCGACTCCCCCGCCGGGCTTCGATGACGATCCGGGCGGCGATGGCGACCCCGCGGGCCTCAATGACGAGCTGGACAGCGATGGCAACCCCGTCGCGGGGCCGAACTTCGGGCTACAACTTTTCTCCGCCGATCCGGGTCGCTCCATGATCACCGGGAGCCCCAACGACTTTGAGGCATTCGACGTACCGACATTGCGTGGAATAGGGAAAACTGCTCCCTACTTCCACGACAATGCCGCGGACACCCTGGAAAGGGTTGTTGACGTCTACAGCGACCACCTGCTCTCCAGATTCCCATCCCTCACCCTGCCTGGGGAGAAGGAGCCGGACGATGATGGGGATATCGGCCCTCCCGAAGCGTTGACCGCCGATCAGAAGAGCGACTTGGTGGCCTTTCTGAAGCGGCTGTGAGAGCCAGCCGACGCTCGCGGTGGACGATCTCGACCTCGCGGCCTTCATGTGCGTGAAGACGGTCGAGACGCTGACGCACACGGCGGTGGTGAACGACGGCGCCTACGTCGCCGGCCCGAGGATGAAGACGTTCCTCGACGAGACGACGCGTCTCGTGGCCGGCTAGCTCACGGGCACGTGATCCGGCGCGGCGTCCTGGCGCGCTCGAAGCACGCGGATGAGGGACGCCCGGAGGGCGGCGTGTGCCCGCGGCGCGTCTCGCCGTGGCGTGAAGGCGGCGCCCTTCGAGGCGCGCCGCCCGCGCGGTGAGCCCCTTATTCGCCGCGCTCCGTGCGCGCCGCCTCGTCGAGGAAGCGCTCCATGCGGCTCCGCATCTCCGACAGTTCGCTCCTGAGGTACGCGACGTCCGCCTCCCACGCGGGGCGGGGGGGCCCATGCGCGTCTTCCTCTACGGAAGAGCGAATGAGCTTGGCGTAGCGGTCCACCTGCTCCTCGAGCCGCCCTTCGCGGAAAGGGCCGTCGAGCAGGCCCCGGACCGCGCTCCGGTAGCCCGCGAGGTCCTGGCGAAGGGCGCTGAACAGTACGTCGCAGCCGGGCACGCGCAGCTGCGCTCTGCCTTCGAGGACCGGGACGTCTTCGGGGCACGTCTCCGGCGTCTCCGTCCAGTGAGCCGCCCCGCCGAAGAAGCGCCAGCTGCCCAGGCTCAAGGTGTTGTCGAGATCCCACGGAACGATGCGGAACGTGCCCGACGAGGGCTCTTCGTAGACGAAGTAGTTGTGGTTCGCGGCGGAGCCGTCCTCGTCGACGTAAAAGGTGGTGATCCCGTCCCAGTTCAAGATGGCGTCATCGACGGCCAGGTAGCGCTGGAGCTCCTCGACATCCATCCATGTCGACAGGGCGGCGAGGCGCTCCGCGCCCTCGGTGGACGCGAGGTCCTCCGCGAACGCGATGAAGCGCTCGTGCGTGGCCTCCTCTTCGTTCGTCTTGATCTTCTCGGCATAGTAAGCGGGGTCGGTCGAGACCGGCCAGGCTGCTTCGTAGAGGCTGCCGTCCGGATCCTCGGGAAACTGGTTCTCCGTGAAGCGGCCGTCGGCGTCCTCCACCATCGAGAAGAGGCCGAGCGGCTCGCCGTTCACGTGCAGCGTGGCCCACGCGCTCCTCGGGGCGGCGACGCCCATGTCCCTGTAGAGATCATAGGCGAGCCGCTCGTGGAGCTTCGTGGGGTCGCGGATCATGGAATGGAAGTTCAGGCGCTTCTGCCGGAAGAAGCGCTGTCCGTCGACATACTCGTCGAATCTCACCTTCATGCTGAGCTTCGCGCAGGGGAGCTCTGGCTGCTCCTCGACGCACATCTCGAGGGTGCCGTAGCCGCCCTTGAAGCGCAGGCCCACGAGGCCCAGGCTGCTGCCCCTGTAGCAGGCCTCCGCCTCGACGTACTCCTCCTCGATCGCGTTGGCCTGGAGGTCCGCCCAGGTCTCGTCGCGAAGCCGGAAGTCGAAGCGCGGGACGTCGCTGGCCGCGTACAGCGCGCTCGGGTCGCCGTCGGCCACCGCGGCGTCCGGCGGATAACACGGCAGCGTCTCTCCCTGCCCGCCGTTCTCGATCTCTTCGTCCCCACAGCCCGCGCCCAGCGTGGAGAGCGCCAGCGCGAGCAAGAGGCAATAGGTTGGTTTCATCAGCCGCTCCTTGCGGACGGCAAGCCTAGAGCGACAAACGGGTTGAAACACGAGAAAAAAGAACAGGAATTTCACAGGGGAGGCGGGGAGCGAGAGACGGCAAGAGGGAGAAATTCCGCCTCAGCCCTTGTTCCCCGCTCGCCGCTCGAACCGCAGCCTGAGCACCTCGTCCTCGAGCTCGTTCGCGATCGCCATCGCCCGCCTCCGCGCCTCCGCGCCCTCGTCGCCGCCCACGATCCGCGCCAGCATGTTCAGCGCCATCGCGCGCATCCGCATGTGTCCGCCGTCCCCCGCGTGCCGGCACGCCTCGCGCGCGAGCGCGGCGCCTTCCTCGGGGAAACCCTGCTTCCACCGCGCATACGCCAGCCCGTTCGCCCGCCGCGACCGCGCGAAGGCCGGACCGTCCTCCGGGATGCGCCGGTAAAGCGCCTCCGCGGCCGCCGGATCCGGCTGCTTGCCGCCCCAGGAGCGGTTCCGCTCGAAGGCGCGTTGATCGATCCACCGGGCGAACAGGCAGGCTCGGTCGCAGGCGGGCATCGGCAGCTCGAAGAGCGGCTCGATCTCGTCGAGCAGACCGGGCACGCGCGCGACGTCATCACGGCTCGCCACGAAGGCCTCTGTGAGCAGGGCCTCCACCCGCGCCTCGGGCGGGGCCTTTCCGAGCAGCGGCCGGATGCGGGCGAGGTGCGTCTTTCCGGCCTCGCGGTCGTCGCCGCGCAGCACGCAGGTGGCGTGGGCGAGGGCGAGGAAGACGTGGGAGGTCGGATCCTCGCTCACCGGCGGTCGATCCCAGAGGCGCAAGAGGTCCTGGGCGAGGGGCAGGGGCAGGTCGGTGAACCGCGAGTGATAGGCGCCCATCCAGCGGGCGCGCTCGGTGAGCGCGTCCGGCAAGCCGAAGGCCGCGAGCGCGCGCGCCCCCCACGTCCCGCCGTCCCGCTGGCCGCGCGTCCGCAGCCGGCGCAGGGCGCGCTCGATCGAGTACACGTCGTCCTCGTAGCCACGCAGGGAGGAGAGCCGCTCGGCGACCGCGGTCAAGGAGCCGTGCTGCGCGACGAGCCAGGCGACGTAATCCTCCCAGGAAAAGCCCGCGGGAGCGGCCTGTCCGGTTTCGTGTCCGGGCATTTTCTTCGCGCGGATCCTATCAAGGTCCAGCAGAGAGGAGGACGGACATGGGAAAGGAACCTGCGTTTTTCCTGGTGATCGATCTGGAGGCGACGTGCGACGAGGAGGGCCGCATCCCCGAGCGCATCATGGAGATCATCGAGATCGGCGCGGTCCTCGTGGACGGCGCGACGCTCGAGCCCGTGAGCGAGCTCGCCACCTTCGTGCGCCCGGTCATCCGGCCGAAGCTCACGGAGTTCTGCACGAAGCTCACCACGATCACGCAAGCAGACGTCGACGCCGCGCCCACGTTCCCCGAGGCCGTCGCGGCGCTCGGGCGCTTCGTCGGCCAGCGGGAGGCGCTCTTCTGCTCGTGGGGCGATTACGACCGCAAGCAGTTCGAGATCGACGCGGCCCGCTGGGGCGTGCCCTTGCCGCTGCAGGGGCACATGAACCTCAAGAAGCGCTTCTCCGCGGCGCTCGGGGTGACCCAGCGCTACGGCATGGCGAGCGCGCTCGAGCGGCTAGGACTCCCGCTCCACGGGACACACCACCGCGGGATCGACGACGCGCGCAACATCGCGCGTATCCTGCCTTACGCAATTGGCCGCGTGCCGATCCCCGAGGCAGGGCCCGCGGGGTGAGCGCCTCGCCTCAACCCTCGCGCGCCACGCGGATCGCCTCCGCGAGGCCGGCGGAGGTGAGCTCGGGGTCCTTCAGGAGCGTCGCCGCCCAGGTCGCGAGCTCGCCGGTCGTCCGGAAGACGTTCGGCGCCCGCCCCGTGTGCAGCAGCATCATGATGGAGCGGACCGAGGCGGCGATGAACCCCTCCGATTCGACGAGCGTGGCCGTGCCCCTGAGGTTCCGGGAAGGGGAGCTCGCCGCCCGCCGCATCGCGGCCCGGCTCGCCTCGTCCGGCGGTAGGGTGCTCTGAAGGGGGAGGACGACGACGAAGGCCGCGCCGCCCGGCTGGTCCGCCGACCAGCCAGCGAAGAGCTCCCGCGAGCGATCGATCCCGACCGCGGTGGCCTTGCCCCGCCAGACCAGCAGCATGAGCCGCCGCCACACCGCCACCACGTACCCGTCCGTGCGCTCGAGTAGCTCGGCCGTCATCGGAGGAGGACGGACCGTTATCATTGTGGCGTATTGTCCTTCCGCCGGGGGGATGGTCGTCAAGCCCATGCCGATGATTCGGCGCTCGCCGGACCCGGCGGACGCGGCTACGCCAGGAGCTCGTCCCTCTCTAGCCGCTCGAGGGCCGCCTGTCGCGCCGCTCGGCCGCGGTCCCGCTCAGCGCCGCGAGCAGCGGGAAGCGCGTGGCCGGGCCCACCATTCTGGTCGGGCGCCCCGGTGAGCCGGCTTTGGTGTGCGGCGTACCAGCGGCGGCGGACCTCCGGCGCCGCGCCGGGGGCGAGCAGCCGCCCACGGTTGGAGCCGCTTCCACGCTGGCCCGGGTTCGACGAGCTCGAAGACGTGCTGATATCGTGTTGCGCGCGCCGTTGGTCATCCCCTGTAAGCAGGAAGATCCGGTATTGGGGTGGCAGCGCGGGTGCAGCGCAGCGGACCATCAAGTTCGCCCCACGGCCGCGGCAGCGCGTAGTAGCGCAGCTTGCGGTTGGGCGCCGGCACATAGGCCTCGAAGCGATAGGCCCAGCCCCACAGCAGCTCGAAGCGGCGGCGGTCCCACACGACCGGATCGAAAGGCGCCAAGAGGCGCACCGCCTCATCCGGCGCATGGCGGCCCGGCGCGCGCGGCGCGCGCGGCCGGCCGGCTGGCCGGGCTGTCGTCGGGCAGGTCTCCCTCGGCGGTGGGCGCGGTGGACGATGAACGTGTGCGATGAACGGTGCGCGATGAACGGCATGTGATGAACGGTGCGCGATGAGCTGCGCCCGGCGCCTGACACCCACCCGCACGCGAGCCCGCATGCGAGCCCGCATACGAGACCAAGAGCCACATAAAAAGCTCACGCGGCAAAAAAGGATCTAGACAGGCGAAGCGAAGATTCGTTATCTTGAAAAATGGTCCCGTGCGCATTCTGCATCAAATCTCGTCAGACACTCCCGCGTACCTGATCGGATCGTGTTCGTCCCTCGGCCTCCGCGAAGGGTCGGCGAGGGCTGCTGATCCGGCTGAGCGTCGTGGCGTGCCGCCGCCGCACGCGCCGCGCGGGGCACGCCGCAACCCGCGGACCGCGAGCTGCGCACTGGCCATCGATATCGATGCGACATCGATGCGACAGACCACGCTCGTCTCTGCGTTCCTCCCCACAGATCGCGAGAAGACGCGGGAGGACGCGGGAAGAAGCGAGACGACGCGAGACGCCCAAAAACGTCACCGAACGACCCAAAATTGTCACTGTGCAACTCGATGTATTTTTCTGATCTGTCTTCAAAAAGATCTGGACACCTTCGCAGTCGAGTTGCTATCTTGAACACTGTCACCTTGCGCATCCGCCCTCTGATCGAAGCCAGGGCACCCGCGTACCTGATCCGATCCTGATCAGCCCGCGGGGGCTCATTCCGACCGGAGCCCGCGAAACCGACCTCGCCTGACCCGTGTGTCATGGTGCCTGCTATTCGGATGACGCTCCAGCAATGGTTCACCCGTGAGGACCTCGAGGAGCTACCAATGAAGCAGATCGCAATCGCATCTTCTGCCGCGCTCGCCACGCTGTTCATCACCGCCACCAGCCTCGCCAACACGACCGCTCCGTCTCCCACGTGCACCGTGATCAAGCGGGGTGTCCTGGGCGACATCTACAACGCCGAGATCTGGAGCCTCGCCCCGAGCTACCACGTCCCGTCCCCGTTCGAGGTCAACACCGGGTACTCCAGCTCGGTCGGAGAGAAGCGCGCCCTGTTCCGCTTCGATCTCAGCCCCATCCCCGCCGGCTCTCTCGTCACGTCGGCCAAGTTCTACGCCCTGACGTACACGAGCACCGCGAAGACCGTGTACGTCCACCAGGTGCTCGCTCCCTGGAGCGAGTCGCTCGTCACGTGGAACAACTTCGGCGGCATGGACCCCGCCGCGTTCACCTCGTTCGTGCCCAACGTCACCGGGTGGACCACCGTCGACCTCACCGGGATGGTGCAGCAGTGGGTGAGCGGGACGGCTCCGAGCTACGGGATCCTCCTCGAGGAGGGCGCCAGCGGGAAGACGTCGTACAAGGGCAGCGCCCACACCGACATGGGTTACCGCCCTCTCCTCGAGGTCTGTTACACGGTGCCGAAGGGCTCGATCGGCGACAAGGTGTGGTTCGACGCGAACGCGGACGGCATCGAGGACGCCTCCGAGCTCGGCATCTCCGGCGTCGTCGTCGACCTCTTCGGCGACGCGAACTGCGACGGCGTCGCCGACGGCGCCCTGCTCCAGACGGCCGTGACCGGCGCGAACGGCGTCTACCGCTTCACCGAGCTCGAGGCGGGCTGTTACGTCGTCGACGTCGACGACGCGACGCTCCCGCTCGGCCATATCCTGACCAGCGACGACGAGCCGCTCGGCGTGTCCCTCGACGTGGGTGAGAACGTGGCCAACGCCGACTTCGGCTACGTGACGTACTCGTCGATCGGTGACACGGTGTGGCTCGACAGCGACGCCGACGGGCTCTACGAGCCGGAGACCGGCGAGCTCGGCGTCAACGGCGTCCGTGTCGAGCTGTTCCAGGGGGCCCAGCTGATCGACTTCACGATCACCGGCACGAGCCCCTACACCGGCCAGCCCGGCTTCTACCTCTTCGACACGCTCCCGGCGGGCACCTACTCGGTGGTCATCACGCCCGACAACTTCATGACGAGCGGTCCGCTCGCCGGACAGGAGCCGACGGCCGACCCCGACGGCGGGCTCGACAACGTGGGCGTTGTCTCGCTCGGCTGGGCACAAGACCTGCTCGACGCGGACTTCGGCTACCAGCTCTCCTGCGGCAACGGTGTCTGCGGCGGCGACGAGAGCTGTTCCACCTGCGCCGTCGACTGCGGCGTCTGCCCGCCCCAGTGCGGCAACGGCACCTGCGAGGCCGGCGAGGACTGCGGGAGCTGCAGCGCCGACTGCGACGTCTGCCCGCCCGCCTGCGGCGACGGCACCTGCAACGGCAGCGAGAGCTGCGGCACCTGCGCGGCCGACTGCGGCACCTGCCCGCCGGTCTGCGGTAACGGCACCTGCGAGGCCGGCGAGGACTGCGGCAGCTGCTCGGACGACTGCGGCGCCTGCCCCGCGGTCTGCGGCAACAACGTCTGCGAGAACGGCGAGGACTGCTCGACCTGCACCGGCGACTGCGGCGCTTGCCCCGCGGTCCCCGGCAACGGCGTCTGCGAGGCCGGCGAGAACTGCCTCGAGGTCCCGAGCGACTGCGGCATCTGCCCGCCGGTCTGCGGTAGCGGCGTCTGCGAGGCCGGTGAGACCTGCTCGAGCTGCGCGGCCGACTGCGGCGATTGCCCGCCGGTCTGCGGCGATGGCGTCTGCAAGGCCGGCTCCGAGGACTGCTCGAGCTGCGCGGCCGACTGCGGCGTCTGCGAGTGCGCCTCCCCCGGCACCGGCACCCCCGGCTACTGGAAGAACCACTTGAGCGCGTGGAAGGTCTCGCAGCTGACCATCGGTGGCAAGACGTACACGAAGGATCAGCTCCTCGACATCATCAGCCGTCCGACCAAGGGTGACGTCACCTACATCATTGCGAAGCACCTCATCGTCGCCAAGCTCAACGTCGGTATCGGCAACCAGTCGAGCTGCATCGAGGACACCATCGCCGCGGCCGACGCCTGGCTCAAGAAGTACCCGCTCGGCAGCAACGTGAAGGAGAGCACCAGCCGGAACGCGCCCTGGGCGACCGGCAAGCCCCTGGCCGAGACGCTCGACGCGTACAACAACGGCCTCCTCTGCGCGCCGCACCGTGACTGACCGATGATCGGCCGATAACCGGTGATCGGCCGGCACGACGAGACCTCCCCAAGGCCAGCGCCCGCCCCGAGCGAACCACCTCGAGCGCGACCCGCGCTGGCCCCTCCCCCTCTCCTCAGCCGCTTCCCCTCCTGCGCCGCTCCCTCCCCGAGTTCCTCCTTAGAGCGTTCCGGTCCGCGAACGGCAGCCTCATCGCTCGAACGCTCTGGCGATCTTGAACGGCAGCGGGCGCATTCCCATGCATCGAGGAGGCCGCGTTCACTCCACAGCCTGCGGGAGTCTCGCCGCCACCGGTAACGGGGCATGTGGCCCAGTGGTGACCTGCTCGACGCGCTCGGTGAGCCGTTGCATCCGCCGGACGGTGAACTTGCCCGTCAGCAGCTCCGGCAGCGGCCGTGCTATGGCGCGTCCATTCGCGCCAGCGTCTGCTCCAATGAGCTGCTGGCCGAGCTCAGCCGCCAAGGGGCCGGAATCCTCGGTCGCACCACGCCCGCGGGTGCCCGACTGGGCAAAGCGGGCACCCTCCTGCACCTGATCTCGCAGGACCTGGCCGACTCGGCCGAACGCCGGGCGCGCGAAGTCTTCGGCGCCTGAGTCGTGCCTCAAGACCGGAAGGAGCGGGTCGAGGAGCGGTACATACCGAATCCTCGCTAGAACGTCGGCGGCGATGGATTCAGGTCAGAATCCAAGAACTCGGTGATCATGGGCACCAACCAGCTCGCCCGTTGCATCATGCCGATATGCGTGGTGCCCGGGAGGATGGCAAGACGAGACTTCGGCAAGCCGTGAATGTCTCCCATCTTTCCGCCGCCCTTGGCCCGAAAGAGCTCCAGAGCATGCTCATACCGTACGCCATCGGCGTCACCAATGACGATGAACAGGGGCGCCTGGATGCCTTTCACCTCATTGGACCAGTCATAAGGCTTCACGTCGACGCTGATGACCTTCTTGATGAACTCAGGAAAGCGTGTCGGGTCGTTCCCGAACTTGAGATACTGTTCCTCTATGGGAGTGCCCTTGAACATGTCTGCGTTCATCGTAGCGAAGCTGGCCTCCGCATCCGGCCACCACCCGTCGTGCGCATAAGCGCCCGACAAGATGACGACCCTACGAACCTGCTCGGGATGGCGTATCGCTACCTGAAAGGCCACGCCTCCCCCCATGCTGTACCCCAGCACATCGGCGCTCACGATTTTGAGGTGCTTGAGCAGCCCGGACACATCATCGGCCATGCCTTCGTAGCTGAACTCCCGAGGCACATCTCGCGTCCGGCCATGGCCTTGCATCTCGGCCACTATCACTTGCCTGCTTCGTGCCAACGAAGGGATAACGTGAGCCCAGTTCATGGGTATGTTCATGAACGAGCCATGCAACAGCACAATGGGCTTACCCTTTCCATGTACCTCATAATACATCTTCAGCCCGTTCACATCCGCATATCCGCTCTCAGCCGGTTCCGTGCTCTGGCTGACCGTCGTATCTTTCATCGTGTCTTTCCTCGCATCTTTCGGCGCAGTCGAGGCGTTCTGGCTCTCTCTCGGCGTCGGTCGGCAAGCTGCCACCACGAGGACGAGCGCAACCAACAGTCCATGCGAGGCGTGCCTCTTCATTCTTGATGCCCTTCCGCAAGGATTCGGATGCCGCAGCCGCCGCCATCATGCCATCCGAAGCGGGGTCTAGGCAATCCGAACGCGATCCGAAAGTCAATCTCCTCGTTAACCCAGTGACTCTCATGGGTCACGCATTCCAGGTGACCGGGAGGCTCTTCACTCCGAAGATGTCCGCGGTTTCGGGGCGCAGGTCGACGTCCTCGGCCGCTACGTCCAGGCGGAGGGTCGGGAAGCGCTTCACCAGCGCGGGCAAGGCGACCCGCATCTCGATACGGGCCAGTTGCTGGCCAAGGCACACGTGGATGCCGTGGCCGAAGGCCAGGTGCCCGATGGCCTGCCGCTGGATGTCGAGAGTGTCGGGATCGGCGAAGCGCTGCGGGTCGCGGTTGGCGGTGTTGTACGACAGGATGACCGTCGCGCCGGCCTTGATGGTCTGGCCGTCCAGCTCGACGTCCTCCAGCGCCGCCCGCTGGAAGGTCTTGGCGACAGACAGGTACCGCAGCAGTTCCTCCACGGCCTGGTCCGCGATCTCGGGTCGGGCACGCAGCGTGGCCCACTGCGCGGGATTGCTCAGCAGGGCGAAGGTGCCCAGCGCCAGCATGTTCGCGGTGGTGTCGAGCCCGGCTGCCAGCAGCAGGAGGCCGACACCCATCAGTTCTTCGTCGGTCAGGTCGGTGTCGGTGAGGTCGCTGAGCACGTCGTCGGTGGGATTAGCGCGCTTGGCCGCCACCAACTGTGCGATGTACTGCTGGGTCGCGACGTAGCCGGCCACCTGGTCCTGCTTGCTCACCCCGGAGACGATCGCATCGACATGCTCCTGGAAAGCGTCTCGGGTCTCGTACGGCACCCCGAGTAGCTCGCAGATCATGATCGTGGGGATGGGCTTGGCGAACGCGGTCACCAGGTCCACCGGCGGGCCGGCCTTTTCCATGGCATCCAGGTGTTCGGTGGTGACCTGCTCGACGCGCTCGGTGAGCAGCTGCATCCGCCGGGCGGTGAACTTGCCCGTCAGCAGCTTCCGGTAGCGGCCGTGCTCCGGCTCGTCCATCAGGAGGAACTCGCCGGGCGGCGCCGGGGGGATTTTCATGTCGCCCAGGTCGATCAACGGGTGGCGCATGAGCTCCTTGCGGGAGCTGAATCGTGGGTCGGCCAGCACCGACCGGACCAGGTCGTAGCCGGTGATCAGCCAACCCTCGTGTCCGCCGGGGAAGGGGTACCGGCTGATGGGGCCGTGCTCACGCGCCTGACGCAGCTCCTTCGGCGGGTCGAAGGGACAGCCAGGCTCACGCGCCGTCGGCAGTAGGCCGACGGTGTGTACGGATTCCGTCATGTTCATTCCTCTCTTCTTCGCCGAATTGCGTTGAAACGCGCGAAGCGTTCGCGAGGAATCAAAAGCTACGTTGCATTCGTAAAATCGTCAAGATCGTTGGGGCAACTATTCGGCTAAAATAGCGCAAATTGTGGGGGCATGTTGCAATGAGGATGGAGACGAATGCAACGCGGACCATCCCATGGTTGCAATGACATGACAACGAATGCATACTGCTCGCCGCTCGCACCACATTGGAGGCGCCCGCCGTGCCAGGAGATCGGCTCACCCAGGAGGACCGTCGGTGCATCGCCGCGTGGCTCACCGATGGCCTGACGTATACCGAGATCGCCCGGCGGCTGAACCGTCCCAAGTCGACGATCACCCGGGAGGTGGCCCGTAACGGCGGGCCCGAGGACTACCGCGCCGACCATGCGCACCAGCTGACCCGGCTGCGTGCCCGCCGCCGCAAGCCGATACCGCTGCCAGCGACGCCGGCCGCCGCCGCCGCCTACGGACGCGATCCCAAGGCGGTGTTCGCCTTCGAGCAGCGGCTCGCCGAGCTGATGATCGCGACCGGATGCCCGCGCATGGTGGCGAGGATCCTGTCGTGCCTGTTCACCACCGACTCCGGCGATCTCACGTCCGCCGAGCTGGTCCGGCGGCTCCATGTCAGCCCGGCCGCCGTCTCCACAGCCACCCGATGGGCCGAGGAGCAGGGCCTGATCGTCCGCGAACGCGGAGCTCGGGGCAAGCAGAGGTACACATTGGAGAGAGAGGTCGGGTACCGCTCCTGTCTCACCAGCATCCGCTCCAATGAGCTGCTGGCCGAGCTCAGCCGCCAGGGGGCCGGAATCCTCGGTCGCACCACGCCCGCGGGGGCTCGACTGGACAAAGCGGGCACCTTTCTGCACCTGATCTCGCAGGACCTGGCCGACTCAGCCGAACGCCGGGTGCGCGAAGTCTTCGGCGCCTGAGTCGTGCCTCACGACCCGGAAGGAGCGGGTCGAGGAGCGGTGCGTACCGAATCCTCGCGAGAACGTCGGCGGCGATGGATTCAGGTCAGAATCCAAGAACTCGGTGATCATGGGCACCAACCAGCTCGCCCGTTGCATCATGCCGATGTGCGTGGTGCCCGGGATGATGGCAAGACGAGACTTCGGCAAGCCGTGGATGTCTCCCATCTCTCCGCCGCCCTTGGCCCGAAAGAGCTCCAGAGCATGCTCATGCCGTGCGCCGTCGGCGTCACCAATGACGATGAACAGGGGCGCCTTGATGCCTTTCACCTCATTGGACCAGTCATGGGGCTTCAAGTCCACGCCGATGACTCTCTTGATGAACCCAGGAAAGCGTGTCAGCTCGTTCCCGAGCTTGAGATGCTGTTCCTCTAGGGGAGTGCCTTTGAACATATCTGCGTTCATCGTGGCGAAGTGTGATGTGATTCTATTTGCGCCAATGTGCAAGCCGACGAACAAGAGGAACAAGAGGAAGAAGACGGCATGCGCCGTCGTGGGGCTCGATCACGCGCTGACAGGCTCGGTGCGGCCATAGGACAGCCTTCGCAGCAGCGCCTCCGCCGGGCCGCGGTAGCCTGTGCGGCGCATCCAGTCGGCCAGCAGGATCGAGGCGATCCACAGGGCGACGGCGACCGCGCAGCTCGCGGCGAAGCCCATGTCGTCCCTCAGGTCGAGCGTGAACGGGTAGAACAGTGCCACCCACACCACCGACTGGAACAGGTAGAACGTCATCGACCGCTGGCCCAGCGCGGCGAGGGCCGCGGTGAGGCGACCATGGTCGCGTCCGAGCCTGATCGCGACGAGCCCTGAGGCGGCGGCCATGCCGAGACCGCCGGCGTATCCGGTCAGGGCGTGTGCGCCGGCGGCCGTCCAGCGGTTCGATGTCGTCCACACGCCCGCCAGCTGCAGGGCCGTGGGAAACCTGCCGATGACGGACACGGCCATCAAAATCGCGGTGACGCGCAGCAGGAACCTCGTATGGCGCTCCGGTTCGTCGAGCATCCGCCGCCTGGCGGCCCAGATGCCCAGCAGCATGTCCGGCACCACCACGATGGGGGAGACAGCCGTCTTCAGCGGCCAGAACGGGAGGCCGGCGAGGACGTGAGCACCGTAATCGGGGGCCATGAGGTGCGCCATGGTCATGGGCGCGCCCATGGCTGCGGCGGTCTGTGCTGTCACGCTCTGCCACGAGAGCAGCAGTGTCGCGGGGACGAGCATGAGGGCGCTGGTCCACCACAGGACCGAGTCCCGGGTCCGGACCAGCGGCGCGAGCAGGAGCAGCGTCAGGCCGTAGACCGCAATGATGTCGAACGGCACGAGCAGGGTCGAGTGCGCGAAGCCGATGACGATCAGCCAGAGACTCCGGCGCCGCAGCAGCTTGCGGATCGAGGCCCAGTCGCTGCCCCGCGCGCGCTGCCGCTCGGTCAGCTGTCCCAGCGCGTAGCCGAAGAGGAACACGAACATGACGCGCGCCTGGTTCTCGGCGACGAGGGATCGGATGAACACGGCGATCGTGTTGAGCGCTTCCGGCCCGAGATCCCAGCGGCTGACGAACGTCGGCGCGTGGGACACGGCGACCAGCAGCAGCATGAAGCCACGGGCGATGTCCGGCGCCAGCGACCGACTGGCCACGTCAGTGGGAGCTTGGGTGTTGATGGCAAGGTCCATGAACGTCACCCACAGGCGGAGCCCGGCTGCGCCGCCTCGGGAAGCGGGCGGAACACGCCGGCCCCTCGCCGTGGCCCTTTGAACAGTCGCGAACGCTACGTTGCGTCTCATGGATCGTCAATGGACGATCCATGGATTTGGTGCGCTGTGCGGCGAATTTATGGTGAATATTGCAATGGTCTTGTCGATGAATGCAACGATCGGGCAATCGGCGTTGCAATGTGCTGAGGGTGAACGCACACTGCGCCGGACCAGCGACCCACAGGAGGGCGGGCGAGGATGCCGGGAGGCAGGTTGAGCGACCAGGACCGCCGGGACATCGCGTCAGGGCTGGCCGAGGGGCTCGGGTACGCCGAGATCGCCAGGCGGCTGGGCAGGCCGACGTCGACCATCAGCCGGGAGGTGGCCCGCAACGGCGGGCCCGCCGGCTACCGGGCGGAGCACGCCCACGAGGCCACCGGGCGGCGCGCCCGCCGGCGCAGGCCGGCCCCGCCCCCGGAGCAGCGGGGCGCCGCCGGCGCCGACGGGCGGGACCCCGAGGCGGTGCGCGGTTATATCGAGCGCTTCTCGACGCTGATGGTCCAGACAGGGCTTCCACGGATGGCGGCCCGGGTGCTCGCCTCCCTGTTCACCACCGACGCGGGCGCCCTGACCGCCGTCGAGCTGGTCGCGCGATTGGGGGTCAGCCCCGCGTCGGTGTCCAAGGCCATCGGTTATCTGGAAGGGATCGAGCTGGTCCGGCGCGAGCGCGGCCCGCGGCGGGGCGAGCGCTACGTCTTCGACGACGATGTCTGGGTCCGGTCGTGGATGTCGAGCGCTCGCGCGAACGCGATGTGGGCGGATGCCGCCCGTGAGGGAGTCGAGATCTTCGGGGCCGCCACCCCCGCCGGCGGCCGGTTGGACCAGATGGGCCGATTCTTCGCGCGCCTCAGCGACGACATGGCCGGCGGCCATACGGGAGCCGCCGTCGGTGACGCGCTGACGGTGCTCGCCGCGCTCGTGCACGCGAGCGCGCCGCTCACCGTCCAGCAACTGGCCGCCGCGCTGGGCTGGTCCACGGACCGCGTCGCGGGCGCCCTGCGCGACGCCGAGCAATACCCGGACGTGACCGATCCGGTCGCCCTCCAGCGCGTCGGGCCTGGCAGCTTCACCATCACCGCCAGGCTCGACCGGCTCACCGCGGCGCAGCGCGAGGCCCTCCGCCGCCCCCGGTAGAACCGCCGCGCAGGGCGAGCCCTTGCGGAGAGCGCGCCTGGTGCACCTTCGAGGCCAGGAACGCCTCTTGCCGCTACCCATGGCGGAGTCGCTGCCGGTCGCGGGCGGAGCGTCACCGCGCTGTGCGCCGTGAGCGTCCTGTTGCAATACGCAACTCCGATCGGCGTAGGTATGCATTCCTGACACCAACGCCCATGGGTATCTTCTCTGCCATGAAGATCGCGGTTCTCGGGCCTGGCGCTATCGGGAGCACTTTGAGAACCAGCGGCCGTCGCGGTGAGGCACGGCGTAGAGGCTGCCGGCGTCGACCGATTCGAGCGCGCGCCGCGCCACGTAGTCGGCCTGGAGCCCCTCGCGCCCCATGAGCTTGAGGGGGCGGTGGCGACGAGGCGCGCTGTCTCCTGGGATCCTTCGTCATTGAGGTCGGCGAGGAGCACCGCACGTGTCGTGCAGCGAGAACATAACGAAGCCTGCTTGTCCGAGCGAAGCCGGCTTGTGACGTCCTCTCAACGAGGCACGGCGGATCGCGCCCCCGGTGGTGCCGCGGGGCACCACCGGACGTGGAGGCGCGCCCCTCCAGCCTCGCGTCCCTCGCGCCGCGCCGCTGCCAGGATCTCGGCTGAAGCAGCCTCTCCCGCTCGACCCGCTCCCCTCGTGGGCCCTGGTACGGCTCATGCGAGTGTCCGCCTGGTCTCGGCACGAAAGAAGCCGCGCGAGGCTCGCTGCAACGACCAAGGAGATACGATGCTGCCCACGAACACGACCCACAAGACCCGCTCCCTCGTCATGTCCCTCACGATGGCCGCCGGCCTGGCCGTCACCGCCTTGTCGTCCCCTGCGGCGGCCGGGCCGCTGCCGACGCTCTCCGGATGGGGCGTGCGCGGCCATGCCAGCTTCATGGGCTCGGTGAGCCAGCAGGTCGACGGCTCGCTCAGGGGGCATTTCACGATCATCATCCACAATCCCGGCGAAGCCCCCGTCACCTGCCGCTACCTGCGCTTCCGTCCCCATACCGTGAGCGGCGGAAGCTGGAGCTTCGATGGCCATGGGACGTGCTGGAGCTCGGGCGGCGCGTTCGCTGCGGCGAACCGCTTCACCTTCTCTGACCTGGGCAGCCCAGGCGCGGGCGTCGACGCCGTCGACGTGAACTACTACGGCGCGGTCGGCGTCTCGATCCCCGGCGGCTTCTTCGATGACGGCGATATCGTCTACACGCCTTGAGGAGGCAGCTCACCCCGCCGTCGCTTCGAGCTCGCCGAGGATGAAGGTCGCCGCGACCGCCGGCTCGAAGAGCTCGGCGCGCACGGCGCGGTACTGCGGGTCGGCGAAGAACCGCTCCCGCGCCGCGCGGTCGGGGAACAGCAGGGTGAAGACGCGGTTGATCCGCTCATCCCCCTTCAGCACGCGCGCCACCACGAAATCGTGGCCGAACGCGCCGCCGTAGGACAACAGGATCGGCATCATCCCGGCGCGGTAGCGGGCGTAGGACGTCTCGTCCGCCAGCTGGAGCCCCACCAGGAGCACGTGCTGCCGGCCCTCAGCGCCCATGGGAGTAGCCTCCATCCACGTCGAGCGTCGTGCCTGTCACGAAGCCGGCCCTGGCCAGGAACAGCGCCGCTTCCGTCGTGTCCCGCACCTCGCCGACGCGCTGCAGCGGGTGGATCGAGGCCAGCGAATCGGCGCCTTCGCCGATGAGCGGCGTGCGGATGATGCCGGGCGCCAGCGTGTTCACGCGGATGTTGTGGGCGGCGAGCTCGGCGGCCAGCGAGACGGTGAGCGCGTGGACGCCGCCCTTGCTGGCCATGGCGGCCGAGGCCGGCATCCGCGCCATGGCCTGCTGGACGAGCACCGTGCCGATATTGATGATCGAGCCCCCGCCGCCCTCGATCATCAGCGGCACCGCCGCCTGCGTCATCAGGAACGTCCCCTTCACGTTGGTGGTGAAGAACCGCTCCAGGTCCTCCTCCGTGCTCTCGAGGAACGGCTTCACGCCGAAGATCCCGGCGTTGTTGATCAGCACGTCGACGCCGCCGAAGCGCTCGCGTGCGGCCGCGGCGACGGCCCGCGCCGTGGCCCGATCCCCCACGTGGCCCGGCACGGCGACGACGCGCGCCCCGCCGTCGAGGCTCCGCCGCGCCTGCTCGAGCTTCTCCGGGTCGCGGCCGTTCATGACGACGCTCGATCCCTCGGCCAGGAAGCTCCTGGCGAGGTCGAGGCCGATACCGCTGCTGGCGCCTGTGATGATGACGCGATCGATCCTGGTGGACATGGAGTGTCGTTCCTTTCGTGCCGACAATCTACGGCCGCCCCTCGAACCGAGAAAGTGGTATGTTTCTATCAACACCATAACTCCAGGTTCTGATCCTGCGGGCCCTGCCATGACCTACGATCAGCTCGTCGCCTTCCTCGCCGTCGCGGGCGAGGGCACGTTCAGCGCCGCGTCCGCGCGGCTGCACAAGTCCCAGCCGGCCGTGAGCAAGCTGGTGCGCAACCTCGAGCGCGAGCTGGGGATCGAGCTGTTCGATCGCCGGGAGTACCGCGCCACGCTCACCGACGCCGGCCGCCTGTTCCACGAGCGCGCCGCGGCCGTCATCGAGGGCACCGAGGCGCTGCGCAGCTTCGGCATGCGCCTCTCGGGGAAGGTGGAGCCGATCGTGCGGCTCGCCGTCGACGCGGTGACGCCGCTCGGCCCCATCATGGACATCTTCCGGGGGCTCCAGGCGCGTCATCCCCTGGTGCGCATCGAGCTCGGCACCGAGCGGCTGGCGGGCACCGCCGACGCGCTGCGCGAGGACCGCGCCGATCTCGCCGTCGCCACGAAGCTCGGGATCGACGGCTCAGCGGTGGAGACGGCGCGCTTCTGCGACGTGCGGGTGATCCCGGTGGCGCGCTTCGATCACCCCCTGGCGACCTGCGGCGCGCCGATCCCGCCCGCGCTGCTGCGGGCGCACGCGCAGATCATCCTGCGCGACAGCGCGAGGGCGAGCGCCTCGCCGTCCCTGAACGTGCTGGAGGGCGGCCTGCGCTGGACGGTCACCGACGTCGCGGCGAAGAAGGAGGTCATCCTCGCGGGCATGGGCTGGGGCGGGCTGCCCGAGCACGTGGCCGCCGGCGCGCTGGCGGCGGGCGAGCTCGTGGCGCTGCAGGTCCCCGAGTTCGTGGCCGACACCATGGAGCTCTTCGTGATCCGCCGCCGCGACCGCCCGCACGGCGTCGTCGCGCAGGCGCTCTGGGAGGCGCTCGGGCGCTGCGGCCACGGCGCCGGGGCGCCCGCGGCGGCCGGGAAGGCCCCGCGCCGCCGGAGGAGGGGTTGAGGGCCGCGCCGGCCGGACCTCCGGCGGCGGAGCGCGCTCGCCAGGCCGGTCGACGCCATGTCCGCGAGCGCCGGCCGACCGGCGCGCTGCTGCTGGGTCACGCCTCTCCACGGCAGATCGCTCGGAGGATCTCGCGCGTGTGTCCGCGCAGCCATGCGTGCGCCTTGTCGCCCTCGCAGCGCTGGTGCCACAGCTGAACGATCCTGAGCTCCGGCGCGTCGAGCGGCAGCGGACGGGTGCTGAGGCCCAGCGCCCGCACGATGGGACCGCAGACGCGCGCCGGCAGCGCGACGACGAGATCGCTCTCGTGGGCGAAATGGATGGCCGCCGCGCACGTGGGAGCCGCCGCGACGACGCGCCGCCGCAGCCCCAGGGCCTCGAGCGCCTCGTCGATCGGATCGCGCAGGCGGCCACGGCGTGAGACGATGACGTGGAGCGCCTCGGCGTAGCGCCTGGCGGTGAGCCGGCCGCGCGCGAGCGGGTGGGCCCGGCGGAGGGCGACGACGACGCGATCTTCGCCGACCAGCTCCCCACGGATCTCGGGGAGCGCGGGCTCCGTCGAGCCGATCTCGAGATCCACGCGCCCGTGGCGCAGGTCGTCCGTGTCTCCCGCGGGCTCGGCCAGGAGCCGGACCTTCGCGAGAGGCGCCTGCTCCTGCACCGCTCGCAAGAGCCGCGTGCCGAGCGCCGTCGTCAGGGCGTCGTGGCAGCGGACGGTGAAGGTCCGATCGAGCCTCGCCAGGTCGAGCTCCCGCTCGGGCGCGAACACCGCGTGCGCTCGCTGGACGATGGCCTGGACCTCCTGTCGCAAGGCCAGCGCGCGGGGCGTGAGCGCCATCGTCCGGCCGGCGCGCACAAGGATCGGGTCCCCCGTGGCGTCCCGGATGCGCCCCAGCGTTCGGCTCATCGCGGGCTGGGACAGGCGCAAGCGGGCCGCCGCGGCGCTGACGCTCCTCTCCTCGAGCAACGCGTCCAGCGCCGGCAACAGGTTCAGGTCCACATGCATGGCGGTAATTCTTCCTCATATCAACTATGCATTGGACGGTATGAGTCGTCCAGGGTTTATTCCTCCGCGCGGTGGTTCAGCGGTTCACGAGCACGCGCGAGGCGCTCGTCCGAGGAGGATTCATGTCGATTCATTCCGATCATTCCGAGCAGATGAACAACGATGTGATGTGGCGAGACCGGAGCCCGGGCCGCGCGGAGGACGAGCCCCTGCTGCCCGCGGTCGTCGCGGCGCTCTCCGTGGCGGGCGAGCGGCTCGTCGGTCGCTTCTCGACAGAGCCGCGCCCGAGGAGCCGAGAGGACATCTTCGCGGCTCTCGGCGCCAACGATGCGGTCTCCCTCGAGGCGCTCCGCGAGCCCTTGTCGCGCGCTCGCCCGGAGGCCCGGTGGGTCGAGGACGAGCTCGAGTGCGGGCCCCTCCCGCCGGGGGAGTGGTGGGTCACCGACACCGTCGAGGGGAACATCAACCATGTTCACGGGATGGCGGACTGGTGCGTCACGGCGACCCTCGTCCGCGACAACGAGCCGGTCCTGACGGCGGTGCACCTGCCCCTGACCGGCGACACGTACACCGCCCGGAAGGGCGCCGGCGCGTACCTCGGGACCAGGAGGATCCGAGCGTCGGCGAAGACGGCGCTCGGCGCTGCCTTCGTCGGGACCGGCCAGGCGAAGCCGGGTGAGGACGACGAGACGTACCGGCGGATTGGCATGTCCGTCACCGCGATGCTCGGAAGCGCGCTCGTCCTGCGCGTCTCGGTCCCGGCCACCCTCCAGCTCGTTCAGGTCGCGGCCGGCCGGATGGACGTCTTCTGGCAGTACAGCCAGATCCGCTCCGGGCTCGTCGCGGGGGCGCTGCTCGTCGCGGAGGCCGGGGGCACGGTCACGGACACACGCGGGGAGCGCTGGACCCTCGCCAGCGAGGACTTCCTGGCTGCAGCGCCCGATCTCCACGCCGGCGCGGCCTTCGTCCTGTCGACCATCCGATGAGAGGAGGAGGCTGAACATGGATCAACTCATGGGAAACATTGGAATCCTCGGTTCGGGCCGTGTCGCCACGGTCCTCGCCAACAAGCTCGCGGGCGCCGGGCACGCCGTCACGATCGGCACCAGGGACCCGGCGCAAGCGGCGCTGAAATGGTCGGGAGCGCGCGTCGAGCTCAGGGATCACGCGGAGACCGCGCGCCTGGCCGCGATCGTCATCAACGCCACCCCCGGGGACACGAGCGTGGAGCGGCTCGGCGGCCTTCGCGACGCGCTGAAGGGAAAGATCCTCGTCGACGTCTCCAATGCGACGCTGCGCGGCCGCGACGGCCTTCCCGGCAGCCTGCTTTACCCGAACGGCAGCGTCGCCGAGCGCCTGCAGGCTGCGCTGCCCGAGACGGCCGTGGTCAAGACGCTGAACACCATGCTGTTCACCGTCATGGCCGATCCCACGAGCCTGCGCGCCGCCCCGACCGCGTTCCTCTCCGGCAACGACGAGGGCGCGAAGGCGGTCGTCGGGCGGTTGCTCGGTGATCTGGGCTGGCCGGCCGACTGGATCGAAGATCTCGGAGACATCGAGACAGCGCGCGGCCCCGAGGCCGTCGCCTTGCTCGTCCCCTCCGTGCTGCGAAGGCGAGGGCTCGCGCCCTTCGCCGTCGCGCTCGCCCGGTAGACGCGACGGCGCGCATCGCGGATCTGGAGCCCAATCCATCTCCGTGACCGGGGCTTTGCGAAAGTACCCATCCGGTCCTGCGCGAACGCCCATCGCGAGAAAATTGCAGCCAGCGAGAAGCGCCTTGTTCGTGTGATTTTCGCTGCTGAACGGAACGAACGGAACGTGGGCGCGCCGGGAGGCAACACGTCCTGAAAAATCAAATCATGTCGCCGTCACTGGAATCACGGGGCCGCCGGGACGGTCCCGACGGCTCCTGTGCGGTCGAAGGCGAGGGATCCGCTCTCAATTTCCTGGCGATTGAAGAGCGCTTGTTGTCTAATCGCGGGACTTCAGCGCTCCCAGCGCTGGTGAGGAGCGACAACGATGTCCAGACCCTCGCGTCACCAGCCTGCGCGTCGTCGCGGAGGCGCTCGGTGGGCCGCGCCGATCGCGCTGGTCCTCGCCGGCGGCTGTACGGGATCCGTGGGTGAGCCGGGCGCCGGCTCCGGCTCCGGCTCGAGCTCCGGCTCCGGCAAACCTGGTACCGACGATCCGATCGGTGTTTGCCAGGACGACACGGTGTACCCCGGGCGAGCGCCGCTCCGGCGGTTGACGCGCTTCGAATACAACAACACGGTTCGCGACCTCCTGGGGGACACGACGGAGCCCGCCTTCTCGCTGCCGAGCGAGGATATCGGGAACGGCTTCGGCAACGACGCGGACACGCTGTCTGTCTCGAGCCTGCTCGCCGAGCAGCTGGGCACCATCGCGGAGGGCATCGCCCAGCGCGCGACCGCGACGCCGGAGGCGCTCGCGAGGCTCGCTCCCTGCGCGGGCGACGTGACGGCGGCGAGCGAGGAAGCGTGCGCGCGCACGATCGTCGAGGACCTCGCGGCGCGCGCCTATCGCCGGCCGCTCCAGGCCGGCGAGGCGGACGAGCTCCTCGCGCTGTACAGCGTCGGGCGAGAGGACGCGACGTTCGCCGCCGGCATCGCGATGGTGATCGAGGCGGTGCTCCAGTCGCCCGATTTCCTCTACCGCGTCGAGTGGGGCGCGCCCGATCCCGCGCGCCCGGCGCTCCGCCGGCCGACGGGCGACGAGATGGCGACGCGGCTCTCGTACCTGTTCTGGGGCACGATGCCCGACGAGCAGCTGCGCTCGGCCGCGCGGGCGGGGGAGCTCGCGACGAAGGAAGGCGTGCGCTCGCACGCCGAGCGCATGCTCGACGACCCTCGGGCCCGGCCCGTCGTGCGGTTCTTCTTCGACAGCCTGCTCCCCATCAGCAGCCTCGCGGATCTCGAGCGGGACGCGGAGGCATTCCCGACCTTCTCTCGCACGATCGGCTCGCTGATGCGTGAGGAGACGCAGCGGTTCCTCGAGCAGGAGATCTTCGAGGAGGCCGGCACCTGGCCGTCCATCTTGACCGCCCCGTACACGTACATGAACGGCCCGCTCGCGGCGTTCTACGGCGTCTCCGGCGTGACGGGCGACGCGTTCCAGCGCGTGGAGCTCGATACGACCCAGCGCCTCGGGCTCCTCACCCAGGCGGGGGTGATGGCCGGGACGACGCACTCGAACATGACGAACCCCGTGGTCCGCGGCTCCTTCGTGGTCCAGAAGCTGATGTGCCACGTGATCCCGCTCCCCACGGGCGACATCCTGGAGAAGGTGAAGCCGCCGGACCCGTACACCGGCAAGACGGCGCGGGAGCGCTTCAGTCAGCACAGCGAGGACAAGGTCTGCGCGACGTGCCACCAGTTCATGGATCCTGTCGGCTTCTCGTTCGAGAACTACGACGCCGTCGGGCTGTTCCGCACGACCGAGAACGACGTCGCGATCGACGCGAGCGGCTCGGTGCCGGGCACGGAGGGGACGGTGAGCGGGCCGATCGAGCTGGTGCGCAAGCTCGCCGAGACGGAAGACGTGCAGAGCTGCTTCGCGACGCACTGGATCGAATACGCCTACGGCCTCACCCTGCGCGCCGAGGACAAGTGCACACGAGAGGCGGTCACGGCCGCCTTCAAGACGTCCGGATACAACGTGAAACAGCTCCTCATCGAGCTCACGCAGACGGACGCCTTCCACACCATGGCTCCCCGGGAGGAGTGACGGCTATGTCGACGTTTCGCTCGACGTTTCGCTTGAACCGGCGTGCCTTGCTGCGAGGTGCTGGCGGCATCGCCATCGCGCTCCCGTGGCTGGAGATCATGGGCACCGAGCCCACGGCGCGCGCGCAAGCCGCCCCCGCGAAGCGCTTCCTCGCCGTCTACACGCCCGGCGGGACCGTGATGGACCGCTGGCGGCCGACGGGCTCCGAGACGAGCTTCACGCTGAGCCCCATCCTGGCGCCGCTCGCGCCGGTGCAGAGCCGGCTGCTCGTCGTCGACGGCCTCGACATGAAGAGCGGGCTCGGCGAGCAGCACCAGGCGGGGATCATCGCCTGGCTCACGGGTACGCCGCAGGACGGCGCCGCGGGCCGCGCCTACGGGAGCGGGCCGTCCATCGATCAGGTGATCGCCTCCCGGATCTCCGGGGGGCAAAAGGCGAAGGCGAGCCTCGAGATCGCGGTGCGCTGGGCGACGGGAAAGTCCCACGGCCTGCTGTCTCCGATGAACATCGCGAATTTCGAGAACGACGCGCCCTACAGCCCGATCCCGCCGCGCATCGATCCGGTGGAGATCTTCACCGATCTCTTCGGCACGCTGAACCCCGGCGCCGACGACGACGCTGCCCGTCGCCTCGCGCGAAAGCAATCGATCCTCGACTTCCTCGACCGGCGCTACTCCGCCCTGTCCTCGCGGCTCGGCGCGGCTGACAGGCAGAAGATCGATCAGCACCTGACGAAGATCCGCGAGATCGAGGAGAGCCTCAGCAAGGCGCCGACCGCGACGGGCGCCTGCCAGGCGCCGGCGAAGGTCGACACGTCCGACTACAACCCGCGCACGGGGCGCAACTCCGCCGACAACGGCTCGATCAAGGACACGTCGACCGACGCGGCGATCCCCAAGGTCGGCAAGCTCATGACGGACATGCTGGTGATGGCGCTCGCCTGCGACATCACCGCGGTCGGCACCCTTCAGTGGAGCGACACCGAGGCGAAGCACACCTTCCCCTGGCTGAACCTGAGCGAGCACCACCATTACTACCAGCACGACGGCGGCTTCAGGGCGGCGGAGTGCGAGCTCATCTGCAACTGGTATTCGAAGCAACACCTCTATCTCCTGCAGGAGATGGAGAAGGTCGACATGGGCGGACACTCGCTGCTCGACGAGAGCGTCGTCTTCTTCGGCTCCGAGATCTCGGATCCGCCGAGCCACAAGAAGACGAACATGCCGTTCCTCCTGGCCGGCGGCGGCGGAGGCCTGCGTACGGGGCGCTGGCTCCGCTACAAGAACCTCCCGCACAACAACCTGCTCGTGTCGATCTTGAACCTGTTCGGCGACACCCGGACCACGTTCGGCACCCCGGAGCATTGCACCGGGCCGCTCACGAACCTGACGTCATAGCGCCACTCCTGGCGCCGCGGCGTCGCGCGACGAGGGCGATGCCGAACAGGGCGACCGTGAGCCCGAGGTACGCTGACCTGCTGCCGGCGCCGTGAAAGCTGCATTGTGCGTCGTCGCTGGTGTCGTCGGTCCCATCCATTCTGCTGCTGCCGGCGGCAGCGCTGGAGGTGCCGCCGCCCGCGCCGTTCCCTGCTCGGCCGCCCGCGCCCGGCTCCGTACCGCCGCTCCCGCCCGCGCCCGGCTCCGCGCCGCCGCCGCCGCCGCCGCTGCCGCTGCCGCCCGCGCCCGGCTCCGTACCGCCGCTCCCGCCCGGCTCCGCACCGCCGCTCCCGCCCGCGCCGGGCTCCACGCTGCCGCCTCCGCCCGTGCCAAGCCCCGCGCCGCCGCTTCCACCCGCGCCGCCGCCTGCGCCGGGCCCGGGCGAGGGCTCCCAGCTGAGCAGCCGCGAGACGACGCGCCGCGTGCGCGCAGCAGGGCCGAGCTTGTCATAGCTCAGGAGGAACCGGCCATCCTCGCCGCGGGCCAGCATCGGCGCATTGCACGCGTCATCCACGAGCAGCGCCTCCATGCCCGGCGTTCCGTCGGGGGCCACGGCGCGGATCCGGAGCCGGTGCGTCTCCGCCTCTTCCCACACCACCTGGTAGCTCGCGCCGTCCCAGGCCACGGCCGCCGCATGACCAGCGCTCGTCGGCGAGATCAGGAATGCTTCGCCCCTCCAGCCGCCCGTGCCGTAGATTCGACCGTGCACCGGCCCATCACCGCCCTCCGGCCAGCCATCGACGGACTCCGTCCAGACAACGAGCGTGTCGGTGCCGTCCGTTGCCCCGGCGATGGCGGCCGATGCGCTCGACAGCAGGAAGCCCTCCCCGACGTCTCCCGTGCGGCTCACGGGGACGAGATGCAGGCCGGCCTTCGAGTAGGCCACCAGGTAGTCCTGCCCGGCGTGGAGCGGCATCGCGTGCGACTCCGCCCCGACCGAGGGCACGATGGGGAACACCGGGCCAGCGCTCCCCGAAGCGCCGAGCAGGCGGCCCGACGCTGTGTACACGAAGGGCTCCTCCGCGGTCCTCTCCACGAAGGTCACCAGATAACCGTCGCCGTTGCCCGCGACCGACGGCGTCGCCGACAGGTGGAGCGACGAGACGGCGACGCTCTCCCCGAGCGCGCCGTCGCCCGACACCCGCCGCAGGTGATCCCCGCCGGCGCCGAGCGCGCTCCAGGTGAGCACCGACGCGCCGCCGCCGTTCGAGGCCAGATCGATCGCGAAGGCGCTGCTCGCGAGCTCGATCCCGACCGGATCGACGACCTCGCCGGCCGCGCTCACGCGCACCGCGCGCGCGGTCGTCCGCTCCCCTTCCGGGTCCGGCTCGTCGGTCCAGGCGACGAGGTAGCTCTCGCCGGTCCAGGCCACGCGCGGGGCGCCCTGCCTGTTCGGCAGGGGGCTGAGCCCGAGTCGGCCCGCGGCCAGCGCGAGATCCGGGCCGATCAGGCTGCCCTCGATGCCCTGGCCGTGGAACGCGAGCAGGAAGTGCGAACCGTTCCACACGAGCGCGTTCCGATCCGAATCCCGGACGGAGCGAGGCGATCCGTCCGCGAGCCTCACGTCGTCGGTCCCCTGCACGACGCCCTCGGCCGAGACGCGGGCCCCGTACATCGCGCGACCGTCCCGCTCGTCGGCCCAGGCCACGAGATAGCTGCTGCCGTCGAACGCCGCGGCGGGGGCCCCGGCGCCCGGGCTCGGCCGTGAGATCGGGAAGTCCCTTGCCGCGATCGTGCCGTCTGCGCGCAGCACCGCGCCCCGGATCGTGCTCGTGGGATCGTCCCGTACCCACGTGGCCAGGAAGCTCGTCCCGCCGGACGCGAGCGCGGCCAGCCGCGCGTTGCCCGGGTCCTCCGAGATCTGAACGCCAAAGGCGTCGAGCGCTGTCCCATCGCTGGCCACCCGCGCCGCACGGATGGCCCGCGCGCCGCCGCCGGCGACGTCCTCGTCCCAGGCCACGACGGAGACGTCCGCCCCGGCGCCGACCGCCGGCCGCGACGCGCGGCCGCTCGTGGACAGGGCGCGCTCGGCGCCGGGAACGGCGCTGCCGCTCGGGTCGACGAGCGTCGCGCGGACGTCGTCGGCCCCATCGTCGGCGAGGCTGAGCCAGGCGGTCACGAAGCGCTCCCCGTTCCACTCGACCGAGGGATACACGCCCTCGGCCGACGTCGAGATCGCGAAGCTCGCCGGCCCTTCGAGCGTGCCGTCGGGTCGCATCACGCGGCCGCGGATGGTGATCCGGGCGTCGTCGCCGTACTGGCTCCAGGTGACGAGGTAGCGGCCTCCGCCGTACGCCACGCTGGGCAGGTACTGACCGGCGGACTCCTCGCCCAGATCCAGCCAGTCGAGATCGAGCACGTCCCCGCGCGCGCCGACGCGGACCGCGCGGATGCGCGACAGATCCTCGAAGACGACGACGTAGCTCGTCCCGTCGGTCGCGATCTCCGGATCGAACCCTACGTCTTGCTGGACGGGTACGGGCGGCTCCGTCCCGATCTCCGGGCCCACCTCCGGATCGAGCAGCGCCGGATAGCCGCTCTCCTCGACGACCGAGGCGGGCACGCGCAGTTCGATGTGGCCGTCCGCCCAGCGGGCGGGCACCGGAACGCGGCGGCCCGACGCGTCGATCCACGTGCCGTGGCCGTACACGAACCGCTGCCCCGGCGCGGCGCCGAGGACGAGGCCGCGGGCGTCGCTCGCGACCGAGGGCGCGGCGTCCGCGGCGTCGAGCCGGGCGCTCACGCGCACGACGAGATCGCCGCGCCCCCCGGGCCGCTCGGGGAACCGGAACGCCTGCTCGGCGTTCGCCTCGTGGTTCTTCCACAGCTCGCTGCAGGTCTCGAACGCGCGCTCCGCGCCGCCGTCCGCCGCCATGCGCACGCGGCCCTCGCCGTTCACGCACTCGTGGCCGGCGCGGGCGATCGATCGCGTCGTCAGCGTGAGCGCGCTCCCTGGCTGGAGCTCGCCGGGCGCGCCCTCGAGGAGAGGCCCGCGGAGCGCGCGGCGGCGCGCCGTCAGCTCGGCGGCGGAGCGCGCCCCGGCGAGCGCCTGGAGCTGCCTCGCTCGCCCCCTGCGTGCCCCCCTCGCCGAGGGCTTCGCGCGGATCCGCGCCGCGCCGCCCTCGACGTCGATCCGGTGGGCGGCGCCCTCCGCGGAGAGCCCTTGTCGCGTCGATCGAAAGCTCGCCCGCGCCCTGCTCACGATCCGCCCGAGCTCGACCGGCGCGGCGCCGCTCGGCCGGAGCGCGCGCTCCGCGGGGCGCTCGGCAGGACCGGTCCCCGCCGCCTGCGGTCCAGGCGCGCTGCACGCCGAGGCGCACCCCGCCATCAACAGCAACCATGCTCGACTCGAAGCCAGCGTCATGACGCACCTCCTGACGGCCTTGGCAGCCGACGCGCACCCCGCCGTTCTCTGATGGATGAGCCAGCGGGACGGTAACAGCGTGTGTGCGTTCACGTCGATCGCGGACCACGACGAGGTCATGCGACGACTCCGGTGTTGTGACCTGGCTAGATCGCCGAGTCAGCAAGACCCGGAGGACGCTGTGCGCTTGACGGGGGCAGGGGCGTGAAGATCGCCAGCAGGCCGCGGGCCAGACCGAGCTGGCCCGCCGCTCTCACTGGAGGATGGCCGGGGACGGATTCCCCGTATAGACCTGCGAGCAGCGAGGCTTCTTCGGGTCGGACGGGCAGCGGAGCCCCTGGTAGAAGCTCAGCGTGTTCGCCAGGGGGGCATAGCCGCTCGGGACCTGGAGCTTCGACACCGAGCCGAAGTAGGCGAGGCACGCGTCGCGCCACCAGCGCGCCTCGTAGTGCTGGATCTCAAGGAAGTCGCTCACGTCACCGAAGCGCTTGCCATCGATACGGCCCTCGACGGACTTCCATGTCTCTCGCATGACCCCCACCTCATCGACGCCCTGGCTGTAACGATGGACGAGCTCCTCCCAGACCGTCCTCCCCGACTTCAGCTTGTCTTGCCAGCCGACGCGGTGGAAGAAGAGCACGAGATCGTCCGGAACCGTGTCCCGGCTCCCGAACGTCTGTCCCACCTGCGCGGCGTACTGGGCAACAGCGTTGCTGCCCGCCGAGGTGCGGTTGAAGCCGATGCTGTTCGCGTCCGCCTTGTGATAGTAGACCGGGTTCCACTCGGCGCGGCTCAGGCTGTTCAGCCACGGCCCCGGCCCGTAGTGATGGTCGTTGCCCATGATGTGGACAAGGCCGAGGGGCGTCATGTAGTCGACAAGCGCCTCGCGTGACTCCATCATGATCTGGACGACCGGCTCGACGACGACGGGGTCGTTCGAGAACGTCTGCCGGACCCACTCCTCTGCGATGGCCTCCGAGGAGAGGTCCGGGTTCCACGCCAGGCGTCCGAACACGTACCAGTTCGCCTGGTTCATCTGCGATCCGGTCCAGTTCGTGTCGTCACCCACGTTGGCGACGCCCGAGATCGCGGTGGTCGTGTACTTGTGGAGGGTGCCGTCGATGACCCGCGCCACGGTCGAGCCCTCGCCGCCCGCGTAGGTGTCCGCCTTGAGGACCTCCTCGTAGAGCGGGCCGAGGTAGGCGAGGTGCGTGTCCATGCCGAGGTACTCCTTCGTGATCTGGAGCTCGAGGGCGAGGGGCGTCTTCGGCATGGCCCCGAACAGCGGATGGAACGGCTCCCGGGGCTGGAAATCGAGCGGGCCGTTCTTGGCCTGCACGAGGACGTTGCTCTTGAATTTGCCGTCCAGAGGCTTGAACTCCTCGTAGGCCTGCTTGATGCGGTCCGGGGGGCTGGTGTCGGAGTAGACGAAGGCGCGCCATATGACGATGCCGTCATGCGGCGCGAGGGCGTCGGCGAGCATGTTGGCGCCGTCGGCGTGGGTCCGCCCGTAGTCTTGCGGCCCTGGCTGCCCCTCGGAGTTCGCCTTCACAAGGAAACCACCGAAGTCGGGGATCTGCTGGTAGATCTCGTTGACCTTGTTCGTCCACCATTGCTTGACGCTGGCGTTGGTCGGATCGGCCGTGCTCAGGTTGCCGATCTCGACCGGCGCGCTGAATCGCGCCGTGAGGTAGACCTTGATGCCATAAGGGCGGAAGACGTCGGCGAGCGCCTTGACCTTCGTGAGGTACGATGGCGTCAGGACCTGCGCGTTGGCGTTCACGTTGGTCAGCACCGTCCCGTTGATGCCGATGGAGGCGTTGGCCCTCGCGTAGTCCTTGTAACGGGGAGAGAGCGTGCCGGGCAGCGCGCTCCAGTCCCAGATGGATCGGCCCGCGTAGCCGCGCTCCACGCTGCGATCGAGGTTGTCCCAGTGGTTCAGGATGCGATGGCCGATCTTCGGAGAGCCGGTGAGCGACAGCTTGTCGAGGGCGCTGTGGCTCTGGACGTGCCGGAGGAGCGCGAAGGTGCCATAGAGCACGCCCACCTCGGTGTTGCCTGCCACGGCGATCACCGGTTGGCCTCCGACGTCGGCGGCCTCGACGAGGTAGCCCTCGGGGCCCAGGGCGCCGAGGCGCGCTGCGAGCGGCAGGCCCTTGATGACGTCCGCTGTGGCCGTCCCGATCACCACGGCGCCCGGTCCGTCGACGGCCGCGCCGGTCCCGACGGTTCCGCCCGTCAAGCCGCTCAGCCCTTTGACGAGCTCGGCCTCGGCGATGTCGAGGCTCGCGCCGGTCCCCGATTTGACCACGCGCTTGAAGGCCGCCTGGTACTCCGCGAGGCGCCCCGGAATCGGCACCTTCGGGTACCTGAGCCAGAGGTCTGCGCCCGTCTCGTCCGGCAGGGCGCCCGGCGCGGGGTACTCCTCGTCGGAGCCCGACATGCCGCCCGTGCTCCCGGTCGATCCTGTCGTGTCCACGCCGCCCTGGCCGACCGATGCGCCGCCGCCTGTGCCGCTGTTCGCGCCGCTGCTCGCGCCGCCGCCCGTGCCGGTGGCCCCGCTGGGGCTCCCCGCCGCGCTGGAGCCGCCGCTGCCGGTCACCTCGTTCGGCTCATCGGTGCCGCTCGAGGAGCAAGCGCCCGCGAGCGCCGCGCTCAAGAGCCCGACAACGAGGAGCGGCACCCTCAGGATCTTCATCGAATGAGGCCGTCTGGGGGGCGGCCGACCCGCGCGACGTGACATCTTGTTTTCCGAAGGAGGCGCCATCTGAATCAGCCTTTCCATGGAGGGGGCTTGGGAAAGAGGGTGAACAAACCGATTCGCGGATCTCGAGGGTGAATCTCGACGCCCGTCAAGGGCTAAACGCGCCGTGCAAGACTGCAACGCACCGCGGCTCCGCCATGCCTTGCTCACCTCGTCAGAGGTCGCTTCTTGTGCCGTCGTGCGCGAAGTGTTCAGTGCTCCTGCATTTTCTGGCGGGGTCCGAGCAAAAAACGTCAGGAATGCGGACTGAAGCTGCCAATAACCGTGATCGAGGCGCCTTCCACTGGGAATGGTGAGCAGCCGTGGTTCCGCCCGAACTTCGGCTCGAACTTCGGCAACCGGGTGACGTCCTTGCCGTTCGATCATCAGAGCGACGGGGCGAAGGCCGATCTGAACAGGTGGATGAAGTGGACGGCGCCGACGGTCGAGTGACCGCTCCCGGCGGGGCTCGCCTCCAGAAGCCCGGCCCGGCGCCACATCGTGGATCGGCGCCGGGCCGTGCGGCGGCCGTGGTATGCCATCGTCGTGTCCAGCGCCGCTGATCCCTCGGCTCCTCCGCCGCCGCCCGCCTTCGAGGCCAGCGACTACAGCTGGCTCGTCGGCTTCGAGGGCGACTGGCGCGACACCTGGTGGAACCGTGATTTCGTCGAGCTCATCGCCCGCCGGCTCCGGCTCGACGAGGTGCGCGCGGCGGTCGATGTCGGCTGCGGCGTCGGGCACTGGGGTCGCACCCTCCTGCCCGTGCTTCACGGCGACGCCACCCTGGTGGGCGTCGATCGTGAACCGTCGTTCGTCGCGCGCGCCGCCGCCGAGGCCGAGGCGCGCGGGGTGGCGGCGCGCACGTCGTACCTGGAGGGCCTCGCCGAGGCCCTCCCGCTGCCCGACGCGAGCGTCGACCTCGCCACGTGCCAGACGGTCCTGATGCACGTCGCCGACCCGCTGCGGGTGCTGCGCGAGATGCGCCGTGTCCTGCGCCCTGGCGGCCTCCTGCTGGCGGTCGAGCCGAACAACTTCGCCGAGAAGGCCACCGCCCTGGTCACCGCGCCCGGCCTGTCGCGCGCCGACCGGCTCTCGCTGCTCGAGCTCGAGGCAACCTGCCAGGACGGCAAGCGCGCGCTGGGACAGGGGGACAGCTCCGTGGGCGAGCGGCTGCCAGGGCTCTTCCGCGAGGCAGGGCTCGGCGATCTCCACGTGTGCCAGTCGGACAAGTGCGCCGCGCTGATCCCGCCGTACGAGACGCCCGCGGAGCGCGCGGAGCTGCGCCAGGTGCTGGCGTGGATCGACGGCGGCATCTGGCTCGGAACGGGCGGCACCCGCGACCAGGCCCACGCCTGGTATCTGGCCGGCGGCGGCGATCCGGCGCAGTTTGAGCGGCTGTGGGCGATCGCCATGCAGGAGGCCCGCGCGTGGAAGCAGGCCGCGCTCGCGCGCACGCTCGGCGGCGCGCACGGGGTGACGTTCTACCTGGTGTCGGGGCGCACGCCGGCGTGACGCCCGGCCTCGGAACGGCGTAACTCGACGATGGCCCGCGCCCAGGCAGCCTGAGCGACGGCGGCACGATCCGGAGGACCGACTCGGGGGGAGATTGCTGCCCGGAGCGCTCGCTCCTTGCTGCTGCGTTTCCGAGTTGCTCTTGCTTTCTCATGGTGCCCCACCCCCCCGCGGGGTATCCGCATGTGAGTAGCTGTCCGACGAACACCGTGGTTGCCAGGCATGGGGTCGGCAAGGTTCGCGACGTGTTCATGATCAGGTGCACGCTGGCCGGGAATATTGAGCTCTACCAATTGAACGAGGGCTCGCAGGCGTCTCGCTGGTGCACGTATCCACCTTGAGCAGAAGCCCGCGACTCAGACGTTCCGATTCATGGAGAACCTTATGCGTATCACTCGCTTGCTTGGCTGCATCTCCGCTTCGTTCGCGTTCGGTCTGCTTGCGTGCGCCGTGGAGCCCATCGAGGAAGAGGACCTCGACACGCTGGACGGCGCCCTGGACAGCGCTGACGGCTCGATGTCGGCGGATATCGCGATTCAGTCGGACTGGGGGAACGGCTACTGCGCGAACGTGAGGGTGACGAACAAGTCCCGCTCCCCGGCCACCACCGGCTGGAACGTGGTCGTCCGGCTCAACGGCTCGACGCTGGCCAATGCGTGGAACGTGACCTCCGTGTCCTCGAGCGGGCAGCTCACCGCCACGAACGTGACCCACAACGCAGCGATCAAGGAGAAAGGTTGGGTGGAGTGGGGGTTCTGCGCAAACGGCAGCGGGCGGCCCGCGGTCGCGTCGGTCACCGGCAGCGGAGGCACGATCGTCGGCACGGGCGCGTCCTCCTCGTCGAGCAGCAGCGCGAGCTCGTCATCGAGCAGCAGCTCGTCATCGAGCAGCAGCTCGTCGTCGAGCAGCAGCAGCACGGGGGCGGGCGGGGCAGGCGGCTCGGGCGGTGCGGGCGGCTCCGGTGCGGGCGGCTCCGGCGGCTCCGGCGGGTCGGGCGGCTCCGGCGGGTCGGGCGGGAGCACGGGCGCGGTCGAAGACAGCGGCGCGAGCTGCCCCAAGCCGACGTTGCCCGCCGCCTCGTCTCTCCCGGTGTTCGACACGCATCACGATCCGTTCCTGAGCTTGAGCGGTTCACGCATCACGAAGAAGTCGGAGTGGGCGTGCCGGCGCGCGGAGATCAAGTCGCAGGTCGAGACGTATGAGTCCGGATCGAAGCCGGTGGTGTCCAAGGACAATGTCACGGGGCAGTTCTCGGCGAACAGGCTGACGGTCAACGTCAACGATGCAGGGAAGAGCGCCTCCTTCTCCATCAACATCAGCCGGCCTTCCGGCGCGCCTGCTGGTCCGATCCCGCTCGTCATCGGCATCGGCGGTTCGAATCTGGACAACAGCGTGTTCACCCAGAACGGCGTCGCGATGGCGACCTTCGACAACAACGCGATGGGCGCGCAGAACGGCGGCGGCTCGCGCGGGACGGGCACGTTCTACAACCTCTACGGCAGCAACCACTCGGCCAGCTCGATGATCGCGTGGGCCTGGGGCGTGAGCCGGATCATCGACGCGCTGGAGAAGACCCCGGGGGCCAACATCGACCCGAAGCGCATCGCGGTGACGGGTTGCTCGCGCAACGGCAAGGGCGCGCTCACGGCCGGCGCGTTCGACGAGCGCATCGTGCTGACGATCCCGCAGGAGTCGGGCGCCGGCGGCTCGGCGAGCTGGCGCGTCTCGCAGGCGGGCGCCAACGCCGGGGAGAACGTGCAGACCCTGTCCAGCGCGGCCAGCGAGCAGCCGTGGTTCCGCGCGAACTTCGGCTCGACCTTCGGCAACCGGGTGACGTCCTTGCCCTTCGACCATCACATGGTCATGGGGCTCGTCGCGCCGCGCGCGCTGCTCGTCATCGACAACAGGATCGACTGGCTCGGCATCAACAGCACCTTCACGGCGGGGTCCATCGCCCAGCAGATCTGGAAGGGGCTCGGGGTGCCGGACAAGATGGGTTACTGGCAGACCGCCGCCCATGCCCACTGCGCGTTCCCGTCCTCGCAGAGGGCGGCCCTCGATGCGTACGTGAAGAAGTTCCTCGTCGGCGGCGGCACCGCGGACACCAACCTGATCAAGGGCGACGGGGCGACGGCCGATCTGAACAGGTGGATGAAGTGGACGGCGCCGACCCTCCAGTAGCCGCTCGGGGCGACGGGGCGCCTCGCAAGGGGCGCCCCGACCGGCACCCGCCCCGGCGGCGGTGATCGCATGCTCGACCGCGATGGCGCAAGCCGAGGGCTACTTCACGAGCTGGCAGGCGTTCGAGCCGACCAACCCCGAGATTGTCCAGAACGGGGGAGACATCGCCGCGGTGGGGTGGGCAGAGCGGGGCGACTACGACGACGTGATCATCAGCAACACCCTGGCCGGGGTCCCTACGGGGCTCGAGACCAGGGGGTGGGGCCTGGCGACGCTGGACCCTGCGCTCGATTGGATCAGCAGCAACGGCTATGCGCTCGATTACCTGTTGATGGACATCGAGGGGGACACCCAGACGCAATACGATCTGCTCCTGGACAACGTCGACCGCGTTCGAGCCGACCCAGACGCGGACATCTCGGAGGCCTATGTGGGCACCCCTTTCAAGGTCATCACACGACCTCGGTCCCGGCGAGCACACGAGCTGTAACTGGCCCTGATACCCCCACCGTTCTACCCGACCATCACCTACCACGGCGTCTTGGCTGCCCGCTCGACCTTTCGCCCCCTCGTGACGCCGAAGCCCCCCCAGGCGGCACGCCGCTCGCGAAGAACAAGGCGTGTGACGACGCAAAGGCGGGCGAGAAAGCGCCGGAGCGCGAGCACACCAAGGCGCCAAAGCAGACGGAGAACGAAGCTCCGGCGCCGCCCGCAGCGTCTCGGCTTTCGCCGACGTCCGACGTCGTGATGCCCACGAGCATCACCGTCGCGCATTGGGGGCACTTGCTCTCGGTGCTGGAGCTCGCACTCGAGCATGGGCTCGACCTTCTTGTGAAGTAGCGTCTTCCGAGCCACGTCCGTCGGCGTGCCGTCGATGTGATCCGGACGCTCGAACAAGCCAACGCCGAGGCACCTTACCCGCTCGCGATGGAGCGCCTCAAGAGCCTCCTGTCCGAGCGCGCCACCCAGTACGAGACTGCGCACTACACGGTCGACACGTCGGACTGCGACGTCGCCGAGGTCGTGGAGCGCACCTTGGCCATCGTGCGCGGCGCGTGAACGTGATAGCGTCCGCGCCCGATGAGCACCAACCAGAAAACGCTTGAAAACAAGGTCGCAATCGTCACCGGAGGCGCCTCCGGCATCGGCCGCGCGCTCGGTGAAGAGCTCGCCCATCGAGGGTGCGAGGTCGTGCTGGCGGATCGCCAGCACAGCGTCGCCGCGGAGGTCGCCAAAGGCATCACCGACCGCGGAGGTCGCGCGACCGCCGCCGAGCTCGACGTGCGCAGCCTGCCGGCCTTCAAGGCCATCGCAAAAGACACGCTGCAGCGCTCAGGCCGCATCGACTACCTGTTCAACAACGCCGGCATCGTCGTCGGGGGCGAGATGGCCAGTCACGTGCAAGAGGACTGGGACGACGTCATCGACGTCAACCTGCGCGGCGTCGTTTACGGCATCCAGGCAGTCTACCCGATCATGGTGAAGCAGGGTTCAGGACACATTTTGAATACAGCCTCCGTCGCAGGCCTCGTCGCGGGCTTTAACGAGGGCGCCTACACCGCCACCAAGCACGCCGTCGTCGCCGTCACCAAGGCCCTCCGCGTGGAGGCAGAGCGCTACGGCGTCCGCGCCTCCGTCCTGTGCCCCGGCGCCATCCGCACACCCATCGTCACCGGCGGTGTGTACGGCCGTATCAACGTGGAGAACGTCTCCAAAGAGACCATCATGCGCATGTCGGAGCGCCTGCACCCAATCCCCCCCGAAGAGCTCGCGCGCCGCACGCTCGACGCCGTCGCCCGCAACGAGGCGATCATCGTCCTGCCCAAATGGTGGAAGGCATTCTGGTACCTCGATCGCCTGTCTCCGGCGCTCAGCCTCAAGCTAGCCAGCTACAGGCACAAGCGCATGCGCGAGGAGATGCTGGCCGCCGGCGCCAAGCCCAAGAGCATTGACGCCGACGCGTGAGCGGGATCCGTGAGCACATCGAGAGGGTCCGGCTCGTGAGGGATAGCACTGCCTTGAAAATTGGTTCCCGGTAGGGGCAGCCCTTTCAAGGCGACTTTTTCCTGGATTCTGCGAGCAATCGAGCAGTCGACACGTGAGTTTCATTCGCGAATCGGGTTCTCTTCGGCACGGGCTTCTTCACACCGCGTGGATGGCGCTTGAGCTTCCCGAGCTGCACGTGAGCTGCCCAGCTGAGCATCTCCTTGGCGAGCGCGGTCGGAGTCATCGTCTGGAGGGGGCCGCGTCGATGTGCTGGTGAGCAACATGAACACCACCACGCAGCACGCCGACTGGTCTCATGTGGCGGCGTTGCCCTCCCAGTCGCCGGACGTCGCTTACCACGACCACGTGCGCCTTCAGTATGAGGCCTGCACCATGGATCGCGAGGACTACGAGCAGCACGTCTTTGGCAACGCGATGAACAACCAAGGCGCGAACAGCTGGTCGGGGGCGAACCCGGACAAGTTCGCGATCGGCTCGCCGCCGGGAAGCGGGAATGACTCCGAGCAGAGCATCGTCTCCACGGGCGGCTACAACGGCAAGGTAGCCTGGTCCGCGTTCGATGGCCCGAGCTTCAACAGCACGGACAAGGTCGTCTACTCGGGTCTCATCTACAATGCCGTCTCAGGCGTCGCGTTCGAGCCGATCAACGTGGCCGGCGGGAGCCCGACGGGCTACGCACTCCCTGCCTACCAGGGGCCGACCGTCTCCATGGCCTGGGGGGCGCTCCGTCTTCGTTCTGGCTATGACGGCGGAGATGTCTATCAAGCCGTCAACATCCCCGCCACGATGGGCAAATGGCTGGAGGTGAAGATGGTCGTCAACCCCACTGTCGGCACCGGTCTTGGCTCGCTGTACGTCCGCAACGTGACGGACGGGCAGAAGGACTTCACGCGCGTCGTCTTCGACAATCTCACGACGACCGGCGTGACCGAGCGGGTGCTGGTTGTCCCGCTGCTCATGGGCGTGAACAAGAACCCCTCCAATTTCAACGGGTTCGTCGTGGCGGCCTACGGTGACAGCAATGCCGTGGATGACCTCTCGATGGGGTACTACGTGCCGCAGATGAGTGACAATTCGATCATTATCAGTCCGGCGTCGCCATGGATAGTCAGGTTGTTCCGCAGCTGGTGTGGAAGGGGCCGGCCTCCGGCGGGCCGGGGCAGCTCACGGCTTCTGCGCCGTACGGCACCGGCAATCCCTCGACGCTCGCGGTTCGTCCGACGGGCTCGAGCGCGGCCAGCGCCTGGTGGGAGACCGAGCTGACCGACCACGACGCGAGCGACCTGACGGTCTACTCCGGCCAGCTGTACGGCACCACAGGTGTCTACTTCGCTCCTGTCAACACGGTCGCCAGCGCGAGCAACGGCCTCACCCCGAACAACTACGTCGGGTTCCTTGTGCAGTTCGAGCAGGGGCAGCTGCGCCTCCGGGGGTCGCGGGACAGCGGTGAGCTGTACAAGGCGACCAACTTCGCGCCGGCTTCGGGCAAGTGGTACGATATTCAGGTGCAGGTCGACCCGAGCCGCGACATCGACGGCGTCGCGGGCGGTGACTTCGGCGCTGCGCGTGTCTGGGTGAAGAACCTGACGGACAACACCGCTCCGGTCCTCGTCGATTTTGACAAGATGTCCACGACCGGCGTCGTGGAGTCATTGCTGGAGGTGCCGCTGTTCTTGAACGCGACGACCCGGAACCCGTCCAAGTGAAACGGGTGGGAGGTCGGCGGTATCAACTCGAGTGTTCAGGTGGATAACCTGCGCTCGGCGTTGTACCCGTATCTCGATTTCGTTGGTCGAAACCAGTATATCGCCGATTGAGGGCCCGTCAGGGCGGCCCGGAGCGCCGTGAGCCCTAGGCGCTCGCGCGGGCCCCTCCCTGGCCCGGGCGCCCTCCGCTCAGCCGCTGTCCGAGGAGGTGCTTCGCGCGCTCCGCGAGCCGCAGCTCCTCCTGCCGGACCTCGCTGAAGAAGGAGGCGAGCTCTTGATCCCCCTCCTTCTTCGCATCCTGGATGTACTGTGAGTGGGTCTCCGCGCCCTTGAGCACATGGTAGAGCACGCTGACCAGGTTGTAGTCCTTGTCGGGGACCACGGTGCTCTCGCTGCGGCCCTCCTGTAGGCCAGCGCCCTGCTGCCCCTGTGCGCCCATTCCCTGCTTCTGCTCGGTCGCCATATCGAACCTCCTCGACTCCCCCCACCGGGGCCGGGCAATGCAAGCGGGAGACCGCGCAGCGGGAAGCCCCTGTGTCGAGGGTTCCGCGCCAGCAGCGTGGTCGTTCCACCCCGCCTGTCGCGTCCTGCTACAGCAGGCAGACGCTCGCGCAGGATCGCACCACCCTGCGCGAGCGCGGCCCGTCACGCGGAGAAGGCCGCGGGCGCGCTCGACGCAGCCCGCGCCAGGCGATCGCAACAGGCACGGCTCAGCTCGCAGGACACGCTCCCCGAGGCGCCTGCCGCGCTGACCCTGGCGGGCTCACAGAAGGCTCCTCCTCTCCCGCATTCCCCTGACGACCGCGCGTCGCCAGCGTTGTTCTCTCCGCTCTGGTCGGATCTTCCGGCGTGTCGGCAGCTGCCGAGACTGCCCATCGTGGACATGTGGTGATCGCCCCCACGGCCGCGAGAACTCGGGCGGCCTCAGGCCGGGACGAGCTGATACGCTGCGCCTCACGCACCAGCTCGTCCCTCTGAGCCCTCGCCCCATCCTTCCATGAAATCACGGTCTCGCGGCTTTCCTCTCCCTCTTCACACCCTCGCTCCGGCGCTCGCGTGCGTCGCGCTCGCGGCCGCGGCGTGCGGCACGGACGCCACCGGGCCGAGCGAGCCGCGGGACACCGGCGTTCATCCGCGGCTCCTCGCGCGCCCGGAGCACCGCGACCTCCTGCGCTCGCGCGTCGATCGCGAGCCCTACGCATCGATCCTCGCCACCCTGAAGCGCCGCGCCGACCGCCCCTACGAGGAGGAGCCCGACCCCGCTTCATGGGACCACAAGACGAACGGCAACAACGCCTCGACCGCGCAGGCGAATGCCCTCCTCGCCTGGGCCTTCGAGGACCGGGCGGCGGCCGACAAGGCGCGCGAGTTCCTGCGCCGCCTGGAGACCCACTGGGACACGAACACGGTCCTCGACATGAACATCCGGATGGCGAAGATCCTCATGGGGTACACGAACACGTGGGACCTCCTGAGCGCCACGCCGTGGTTCCCCGACGAGGAGTCCGCTCAGGCCGAGAGCAAGATCACCGACATCACCGGTCAGTTTTTCGCCAAGTACCTCGAGCAGGATTTCTATCGAGATCTCCTGCTGCGCCCCGCGCAGAACAACCACCCGATCCGGACCGCCGACGCGCTCGGTTATGTGGCGCTCGCGTTCCCCGAGCACCCGGCCGCCGCGACCTGGTGGAGCTGGTCGATCTCGGAGCTCGATTACCTCTGGGGCCCGGACGGCCAGTACGTGCAGCCCGACGGCGGGGCGTCCGAGGGCCCGTATTACTCCGGCTTCGCCTGGGGCCCCACGGCGGCGTTCTTCATCGCCCTCGACAACGCGCTCGAGGGCGAGGTGGCCTTCACCCGCGACTGCCGTACCCGCTCCGACGAGGACCCGTGGGCCGGACACGGCTGCGTCGACGGCGAGCAGGGCGCGCTCAAGGTCCCGCTGCGCGGCGGGCTCTTCACGAAGGCCGTCGACTGGTCGCTCTCGCTGCGCCTCCCCTGGGGCAGCCGGCCCCCGGTCGACGACGGCGTCTTCACCCCGTTCAACGGGAGCCCGCTGCTCACGTCCTTCGGCGGGAGCGGGGAGTACCTGTGGGACTGGGAGCAGAACCGCGACCCCCAGGCCATGGAGTTCGGCGCTGACCTCATCGCGCATCACCTGCTCTACATCGACGACGCAGTGGCCCCCGAGGCGCCGCGCTTCCTCACGCGCTTCTTCCCCGACACCGGCCACGCGGTGTTCCGCTCGGACTGGGGCGACGACGCGCGCTGGCTCCTGCTCCTCGCGGAGCACGGCTCGGCGCGCAAGGCGATCCACGACCACGTGGACGGCACGTCGTTCTCCCTCGCGGCCTACGGAGAGTACCTGTTGATCGACGCCGGCTACTACAAGCCCGATTCGCTCGACAACGCAAAGACCAGCCAGTCGCCGTCGCACAACGTGGTCCTCATCGACGGCCGATCCGCGCCCGACAAGGGGCTCTTCAACGATTTCGGCGACGCGGACGCCTTCCTCCGGAACACCCACGACGGCGACGCCGTCGACTACGCGGAGGCGCACCAGGACTACCAGGACACGCACGTCGAGCGATCCGTGGCCTTCATCGACGGCCGCTACTTCGTGGTCGGCGACCGCCTCTCGACGTCGCACCCGGCGGCCCGCGCCCACGCGTGGCGGCTGCACGGCTACGCGGGGCTCACGTCCGGAGGCACCTTCGAGCTCCTCCCCGACGGCGGCCGATGGGAGCGGGCGCGGGCGGGCGTCGAGGCGCGCGTGCAGTCGACGTCGCCGGGGCTCGCCGTCGTGGAGCCGCCGTACACGCCGCTCACCGCGCCCCACGTCCACGAGTTCGAGGAGGACCGCAAGGCCGCCGACCACGCCGTCATCGACGCAGCCGTGCAGGCCGAGGCGCCGGGGTTCCTGGCGGTGCTCCTGCCCTACAAGGTCGGCGTGGACGCGGGCCCCGACGCGCCGCTCCAGGCGGCGCCGATCGCGGCGGAGCCCGGCGTCGTCGCGTGGCAGATCGAGAGCGAAGGAGGGACCGACGTCGCGGTGCTGCGGAGCAAGGGAGCCCCGGAGGCGCTGGCGCTGCCTGGGGGGCAGGTCCTCGAGACCGACGCGGAGCTCGTCGTGCTGCGGATCGAGGGCGACCGGCCGTTCGCGCTGATGGCGCGGGGGACCAGGGTGCTCCTCGACGGGAGCCCCCGCGTCACCGCGCCCGACGCCACCAGCCTCGCCGTGGAGGAGTGAGATGCCGCCGAGAGCTCGCCCTCCCATGTCGCGCACGTCGCGCTTCCGCGCGCTGCTCGTCGCTGCCGCCGCGTGTGCCGCCGCGGCCGGCGGGTGCGCGGGGGACCCGGGCGCCGGGCAGCCGGGCAGCTCCGGAGCGGGGTGCGCTCCGATCTCGCCGTCGGCGGAGGACGCGTTCGCGCGCGAGCGCGCACCCGACTCCGAGAGCATCGCGCTGGCGCGCGCCATCGCCGACCGCTGGATCACCGAGCACCCGGCGGAGTCGCTGCCGTGGGACTGGGGCGAGGGCACGGTCATGCTCTCGCTGGTCGAGCTGTACCGCGTCACGCAGCACTCCCCGTACCGGGACTACTACCGGCGCACCATCGACCGCCACATCGAGTACGGCTACGAGATCACGACCAGCGACCGCTGCCCGCCGGCCATGGCCGCGCTCGCGCTCCACGAGGAAACGTGCGCGGCTCCCTATGCGAAGGTGGTCGACGACGTGCTCCGCTACCTCTACGAGGAAGCGCGCCGGACGGAGCAGGGCGGCATCAATCACCTCGGCGTGTCGCCGCTGTTCGAGCCCACCCTCTGGGTCGACTCGCTGTTCATGTTCGGCAACGTGCTCGTCCGCGCCGGCGAGCGCTCGGGCGAGGCGCGTCCGCTCGACGAATTCTCGAATCAATTCCAGATCTTCGCGTCGCTCCTCCAGGACGAGCCCGGGCTGTTCCGGCACGCGTACAACTGGGCGGCGCCGCAGGATCCGGACGTGTACTGGGCGCGCGGCAACGCCTGGATCACGGCGGCCGGCTACGAGTACCTCCGCGTGCGCGCGGCGCGCGGCGAGCACGACGACGCCGTGGCCGGGGCGCTCGAGCGGCAGGTCGCGGCGGTCCTGGGCGCGCAGGACCAGGACAGCGGCCTGTGGTGGACGATCATGAACCGCCCGGGCGAGATCTACCTGGAGACGAGCGCGACGGCCCTCTTCGCCGTCGGGCTCGCGCGCGGGTTGCGCCACGGCTTCCTCGACGCCTCGGTGCGCCCCGCGATCGACCGCGCCATGGCGGGCGTGCGCTCGCGCATCGAGGAGGACGGCTCCGGGCGGCCGGTGGTGACCGGAATCTCCGGGCCCACGACGGTCGGCAAGCTCGAGGATTACGCGGCGGTCGAGCTCCGCGACGACCTCTCTTATGGCGTCGGGGCCGTGGTCCTGGCGCTCGTCGAAACGTCCGGGCTGTAGCGCTGCCAGCGCCACGCTCGCCGCGGCCTCGGCGCGCGACCGCCGCGCTCCTGCGCCGCGGTTGCCTTGCTGCTGCGCTTCGCCTACGCCTCAGCGCGTCCGCCGGCCTTCGCAGCGCGATGGCCGGAGCGACGAGAGCGGCGCACCCTGGTGCGTCACGCGCGGGTCAGGTGAACCGGGCTCGCGCGCGCCGCGGCCGTCCCTGGGGACGGCGCGCAGGCCACCGCCGAGGACCCTCATGTCTGCACTCGTGAAGCTCGACGCGATCACCAAGGTCTACTGGATGGGCGAGGTGGAGGTGCAGGCGCTCCGCGGCGTCTCGCTGGAGCTCTCGCGGGGCGAGATGGTCGCCATCATGGGCGCCTCGGGGTCGGGCAAATCGACGACCCTGAACGTCATCGGCACGCTCGACCGCCCCACCGGCGGCCGTTACCTCCTCGACGACGAGCCGATCGAGGAGCTCGACGAGGTCGAGCTGGCCCAGCTCCGCAACCGCAAGATCGGGTTCGTCTTCCAGTCGTTCAACCTCCTTCCGCGCGACACCGCCCTCGCGAACGTCGAGCTGCCCATGGTCTACGCCGGCGTCCGGCCGGCCGACCGGCGGGCGCGGGCCGCGCGGGCGCTCGCGCGCGTCGGCCTCGAGGACCGGGCGCACCACCTGCCGAACCAGCTGTCCGGCGGCCAGCAGCAGCGCGTGGCGATCGCCCGCGCCATCGTCAACGAGCCGCCGCTCCTCCTCGCGGACGAGCCGACCGGCGCGCTCGACTCCGCCACCACCGGGCAGGTCATGGATCTCTTCTGCGCGCTGCACGCGCAGGGGATGACGGTCGTCGTCGTGACCCACGACCGCTCGATCGCCGACTACGCCACCCGCGTCGTCACCTTCAGGGACGGCGCCATCGTCGAGGACACCGGCCCTCGCGGCCGGCGCGTGGACGTCTCGTCGCCGGTTCCTGGACCGTCGTCATCGGTTCCTGGACCGTCGTCGCCGGTTCCTGGACCAGCGTCGTCGGTCCCTGGACCCTCGTCGTCCCCTCCCGGAGGCCTCTCGTGAGCGCCCGGCGTCGGCGGCGCCTCTGGCCGTGGCTCGTCGGGGCGCTGGCGCTCGCCGGGGGCGGCGCCGCCGTCCTCGCGAAGGCCGGCGCCGGCCCCGCGCCCATCGACCCGGCGCTCGTCGTGACCGCGAAGCGCGGCGACCTCGCCGTCGAGATCCTCGAGACCGGGCGCATCGAGGCCCGCGAGCAGGTCGAGCTCAAGTCCAAGGTCGCGGGCCAGGTCGCCGAGGTGCTCGCGGACGAGGGCGCCCGGGTCCAGAAGGACCAGCTGCTGCTCGTGCTCGACCCGACCGACTACGAGCGCGAGGTCGCCCGCGCCGAGGCCGAGCTCGCCCGGGCCAGGGCCGCCGCGGGCTTCGCCAAGCGCGTGGTCGCGCAGCGGACCGCCGGCGTCGAGGCCAGCGTCGTCCCCGCGCAGGAGCTCGACACGGCCAAGCACGACCTCACCGAGAAGACCGTCGCCATCCGGCTCGCCGAGGTCGCGCTCAGCGCCGCCAGGGACCAGCTCCGGTACACGAAGATCTCCTCGCCCCTCGACGGCACCGTCATCCAGCGCAACATCGAGCCCGGCGAGGTCGTCACGCCGGGCGTGCAGTCGACCTTCAACGGCAAGGCGCTGCTCACCGTGGCCGACCTCTCGACGCTCGTGGTCAAGGTGGACCTCAACCAGATCGACGTGGCCAAGGTCGCGCTCGGCCAGACGGCGACCCTGACGCTCGACGCCCTGCCCGGCAAGACGTACGCGGCCAGGGTCACCAAGATCGCGCCCGCCTCGGTGAAGCTCGAGGGCCGCGAGGTCGACGTCTTCCCGGTCGAGGCCGAGCTCACCCAGATCGACGGCCTCATCAAGCCCGGCATGACCGCCGACGTGCGCATCCGGCTCGACAGCAGGCCAGGCGTGGTCTCCCTGCCCATCGAGGCCGTCGCCGACGAGGGCGGCAAGCAGCTCGTCACGCGCGTCGTCGACGGCCCCGACGGCAAGCAGACGACCGAGAAGGTCGAGGTCGCGCTCGGCGCGCGCAACGATCGCGACGTCGAGATCGTGAACGGCGTCCCGGAGGGGGCCCGCGTGCTCATCAACCCGCCCTCGGCGGCCGCGAACGAGACGAAGATGTGAGGTGGTCCGCCTACCTCGCGATCGCCGCGAAGGCCCTCTCGGCGCACAAGCTGCGGTCGCTCCTGACCGTCCTCAGCATCACCCTGGGCGCCTTCGCCATCGTGCTCATGACCTCGCTCGCGGAGGGCGGCCTGCTCACGCTGGGCCGCGGCATCGAGCAGCTCGGCGGGGCGCGGCTCATCCTCGTCGTCCCGAAGGCGCCGGAGCGCGCCGAGCGGAAGAAGACGATGTACGTCACCGGCTTCACCCGCCGGGATCGCGATCGGCTCGCGCGCGGCGTCCCCCACGTCGCCGAGCACACCATGTACGCCATGCTCGGCTCGCGCGACGTCACCTCCGACGAGGGCAAGGAGGATCGCACCGACTTCATCGCGGCCGACAGCGGCTTCCTCGACGCCTTCCGGATGCCCGTCGCGCGCGGCCGGACGTTCTCGGACGAGGAGGACCGCCGCCGGGCCCGGGTCTGCGTCGCCGGCCCGAAGCTCGCGGCGCGGCTCTGGCGCGGCGACCCGATCGGCCGGTGGGTCACGGTCGGGGCCCTGCGCTGCCGCGTGATCGGCGTGCTGGCCGACGCCGATCGGATGGGCGTCAACTTCGGCTTCAGCTGGGTCGACCTGCTCGTCGCCCCGCTCGACACGGCGGCGGACGTCGAGAAGGCGGTGAGCACCTCGGCGCTGCTCGTCATCAAGACCGACGACGTCCGCAACAACGACCCTGTGAAGCGCATCATCAACGCGCTCCTCGTCGACCGCCACCACGGCGTCGACGACTTCACCCTCCTCGATTTCAGCAGCATCATGCAGAAATTCGAGGCCATGTTCACCACGATGAAGGCGATCGTCGGCCTCATCGCGGGCGTCGCGCTGCTCATCGGCGGCGTGGGCGTGATGAACATGATGCTCGTCAGCGTGTCCGAGCGCGTGCGTGAGATCGGCATCCGCAAGGCGCTCGGGGCGTCGCCGCGCGACATCAGCGCGCAGTTCCTGGCCGAGGCGGCGCTGCTCTCGGGCTTCGGCGGCCTGCTCGGGGTCGCCGGCGGCGCCGCCGCGGCCGAGCTCGCCTCGGCGGTCATCCGCCGCTTCACGCCGAGCTGGATCGGCGCGGTCTCCACGCCGGCCGTGATCGCGGCGCTGCTCGTCTCCTCCGGCGTGGGCGTGGTCTTCGGGTGGCTGCCGGCCCAGCGCGCGGGCCGGCTCGACCCCGTGGCGGCGATGCGGCGATGAGGCTCGACGATCTCCTCCACTCGACGCGCGCCGTGGTCGCCGACCGGACCCGCGCCGCGCTCACGCTGCTCGGCATCATCATCGGCACCGGCTCGATCGTGCTGCTCGCCTCGCTGCTCGCGGGCGGCGAGGAGGCGCTCCTCCGGGCGAGCCAGCAGGCCGTGGAGGCCGACCTCATCCAGGTCCACCCCGCGGAGGTGAGCGTCGGCGATCGGCGCCGCACCCGGCGCGATCTCTCGCGCGACGACGCCCGCGCGCTCGCCGCCTCGCGCGCCCTCGGCGGCGCCTCTGCCCTGAGCGAGTCGGTGCGCCCGACCGAGGCCCGCGCCGGCGGCAAGAAGAAGCGGATCTCCCTCGTCAGCGCCGTGCCGGCGGCGCCGGCCCTCTACGACCTGGAGCTCGCGGCGGGCCGTTTCCTCGTCGAGGCGGATCTCGCGGCGCGGCGGCGCGTGTGCGTGGTCGGCCACGAGGTCTGGGCCGAGCTCTTCGGCGGCCCTCCTGCGCGGGCCGCGCAGGCCGAGCCCCTGCACATGACGGCCGACGGCCACGTGTGGACGGTCGTCGGCGTGCTCCAGGACCGGCCGATCCTCGGCTCCACGGACGACACGAACATCTGGAACCGCAAGGTCCTCGTCCCGGAGACCACCTACGACGCGCTCTACGCGCCGTCGCACAGGACCGACCGCCTGTACGTCCGGCAGGATCCGCTCGTCACCGTCCGGACCCCGCTCGCCGCGCTCCGCGGCGTCATCGACGCGACGCTCCAGCGCCGCCATCACGGGGTCAAGAACTTCAGGATCGAGGACGAGGACAGCCACGGCCAGGAGCGGCTCGTCCTCGACATCATCAAGATGCTGCTGCTCAGCACCGGCGTTGTCGCGCTGATCGTGGGGGGCATCAACATCATGAACATCATGCTGGTGACGGTGACCGAGCGGACGCGGGAGATCGGCATCCGCCGCGCGGTCGGGGCCTCGCCGCGCGCGATCCTGCTGCAGTTCCTGTGCGAGGCGGCGGCCGTCTCGCTGCTCGGCGGCGTGCTCGGCGTGCTCTCGGGGCTCGCCCTCTCCTGGCTCGCCAGCGCGCTGCTCGCGCAGATGGTCGGCCGCTGGGCGTTCCAGGTCGAGCCCTGGTCGCTCTTCCTCGGCCTCGGCCTCTCGGTCACGATCGGCGTGGTCTTCGGCTTCTACCCGGCCTGGCGCGCCGCGCGGCTCGACCCGATCGAGGCCCTCCGCGCGGAGTAGCAGCTCGTCACGTCCTGCAGCATCACCTCGAATTTTTCGAGAAGATTCACAGGGAGACGGGGAGTCAAATCCCATGAATCTCCCCGTCTCTCCGACTCCCTGTCCAATTTCTCGCCAAAAATGCCGACAAAATGAGGGGATTTGTCAGCCTCACGTCGTCGCGGCGGCCTCGGTCGCTCCGCCGCCGTCCGCGCTCTGCTCGGGATCTCGCTTCGCGTGCGGGAAGCGGTCCATGCGGCTGAGCACGGGGAAGCCGAGGGCCCACAGCGCGGCGACCACGAGGGTGGCGCTGCCGCCGAGGAGGATGGCGGGCAGCAGGCCGAGCCAGCTGGCGGTGAGGCCGGACTCGAACTCGCCGAGCTCGTTGGAGGCGCCGATGAACACCGCGTTGACCGCGCTCACCCGCCCTCGGATGGAGTCCGGCGTCTCGAACTGCACGAGGATGTGACGGATGTAGACGCTCACCATGTCGCCTGCGCCGACGAGGAACAGGGCGATGAGCGCGACGGTGAAGCTCCGGGTCTGCCCGAGGGCGATGGTGGCGAGCCCGAACACGGCGACGCCGCCGAACATCCAGCGGCCCACCTGGCGCGTGATCGGCCGGAAGGCGAGGACGCCGGCGGTGATCGCGGCGCCCGCGGCCGGCGCCGTGCGGAGCAGGCCGAGGCCGGTCGGGCCGGCGTGGAGCACGTCGCGCGCATACGCGGGCAGGAGCGCGACCGCCCCGCCGAACAGCACAGCGAACAGGTCGAGCGAGATGGCGCCGAGCACCGCCGGCTTCGACCAGACGAAGCGAAGCCCCTCCAGCACCGCGCTCCACGACGTCGGCTCGGCGCGCCTCGCCTGCCGGGCCGCGCGCACGAGGCTCATGAGCACGAGCGAGACGAGGAGCAGCGCCCCGACGATCGAATACACGATCGTCGACCCGGCGAGGTAAAGGAGCCCGCCGAGCGTCGGCCCGACGATGACCGCGACATGGAAGCTCGATGAGCTGAGCGCGACCGCCTCGCTGAAGCTGTGCTGCGGCACCAGGTTCATCAGGATCGCCTGCTGCGCCGGCATCATGAAGGCGCGCGCGCTGCCGAACAGCACCAGCACCGCGAACACGGGCCACACCACCGTCAGGCCGGACACCGTGAACGCGAGCAGCAGGAGGGAGCAGAGCAGCTCCACGCCGAGGCCGACCGTGATGATGCGGCGCCGGTCGAACCGATCCGCCGCCTGGCCGGCGAAGAGGATCAGCGCGAAGAAGGGCGCGAACTGGGCGAGGCCGATGAGGCCCAGATCGAAGACATCGCCGGTCAGCGCGTAGACCTGCCAGCCGATCGCGACGCTCTGCATCTGCACCGCGACCGCGGAGAGCAGCCTGGCCGCGAGGTAGAACGCGAAGCTCCGGTGGCGCAGCACGCCGAGCCCGGTGAGGTTGTTGGAAGACATCTCGGCGCCTGCGGCGGCCCTGGTGGGGCGTTGTGGACTCTCGCTCAACCACGATGAGCACCAGGGCATGTCGCGACCGAGTCCAGGAGTCGCGACGCCGTTATCAGCCCACGCGGCGTGTGTGATGGGCGATTCGCAATCCGCCATTTGCCATGAATCGCAACATCCGTACCAAGATCCCCGCGCCCGCGGTGGTCGTCTGGACGGCGCGCCTCGGGCGTGATCAGGCCAAGAGCGCGCCGAGGGGTCGCGGCCGCTGCTGCTCCAGCAGCAGCCGGTGGTGCTCGGCTGCGCCGCCACGAGCAACGCCCGTGGCGAGCGCGTCAGCCCTGCGCGAGCCGGGCGAGCGCCTCGCCGGTGAGGCGGTGGACGGTCCACTCGTCCATGGGCTTGGCGCCGAGCTTCCGGTAAAAGCCGAGCGCCGGCTCGTTCCAGTCGAGCACGGACCACTCGAAGCGCCCGCAGCCGCGCTCCACCGCGAGCTTCGCGAGGTGCACGAGCAGGGCCTTGCCGTGGCCTCCTCCGCGGTGATCCGGGAGCACGAAGAGGTCTTCGAGGTAGATCCCGGGCTTGCCGAGGAAGGTGGAGAAGCTCTGGAAGAAGAGCGCGAATCCCACCGGGATCCCCTCCGCTTCGGCCAGGACGACCTCGGCTGCCGGCCTCGGGCCGAAGAGGTGCGCTTCGAGCTCTCGCTCGTCGAAGGTGACCTCGTGCGCGAGCCGCTCGTACTCGGCGAGCATCCGGATGAGGCGGGCGATGGTGGGGATGTCGGCGGCGGTGGCGGGGCGGATCATGGCGTCTCTCCGGCGGGTCATACCGCATCGTCGCGCCGCGGTGGAGGGAGTAGGCTCCCCACCTGCATGACCATGACGACGCCGCCCTCCGCCGCCGGCCCGCGCTGGCTGTACCTGCACGGCTTCGCCTCGGGCCCGAGCTCGACCAAGGGCGTCCGGATCGCCGCGCACTTCGAGCAGCGCGGGGTGGTCGTCGAGCGGCTCAACCTGCGGGTGCCCTCGTTCGAGCGGCTGCGCCTGAGCGCGATGATCGGCGCCGTGAAGCAGGCGATCGGCGGAGAGCGCGACCGGGCGGTGGTGATGGGATCGAGCCTCGGCGGCCTCACCGCGTGCCGCGTCGCCGAGGAGGACGCGCGGGTGTGCGCGCTGGTGCTGCTCGCGCCCGCGTTCCGGATCATGGAGCGATGGCGGCTGCGGCTGGGTGAGGAGGGCTTCCGGGCGTGGGAGGAGCGGGGGTGGCTCGAGGTCGACGACTACGCGGAGAAGAAGCGAGCCCGGGTGGACTTCGGCTTCGCCGCCGACGCGGCCGAGGTGGATGAGCGCTCGGAGGGCTGGCCTGACGTGCGTGTACCCACGCTGATCGTCCATGGCCGGAGCGACGAGGTGGTGGACATCGAGCTCTCGCGGACGTTCGCCGCAGGGAAGCGGCATGTCCGGCTCATCGAGGTGGACGACGGCCACGAGCTCGTCGCCTCGATCCCGCGCATCCTCCGCGAGGTGGACGAGTTCCTGCGCCATTTCGTCGGCGGCTGACGAACACCCGTCATCGCCTGGACCGCGGACGCTGAGCGTCTGTTCAGCGGTTTCAGCGCCATCCGCGAGCTCCGCGCGCCCTGCGTGAACCGCCGGTTGGCCGTCCCCTCAGCAGCCGACTGGCATTCTATGCGAGAAGGGCACAGCTATCAAGAGCGAAGAGCACCGCTTACAGATCGTGTGCGACCGGCCGCGGATCGGCCGCGGTCGAGCGATCGGAGGAGCGAATGGCGACAGCGACGGCCACCGGGCGCACCGCGCCCGTCAACGACATCGAGATGTATTACGAGCTCCGCGGCGAAGGGCCGCCGCTCGTGCTGCTCCACGGCTTCACCGGAGCGAGCGGGGACTGGGCTCATGTCTTCGACCTCGCGGAGCTCGCGTGTGGACACACGGTCATCGTCCCCGATCTGCGCGGCCACGGCCGCTCGACCAACCCGGCGGGCGACCTGACCATCCGTCAGTGCGCCTCCGACGTGTTCGCCCTCCTCGACCACCTGGGGGTGAAGGCGTTCCGGGCCATCGGCCTCAGCTTCGGCGCCAAGTGCCTCCTGCACCTGGCCACGCAGCAGCCGGATCGCGTCGCGTCGATGGTCCTCGTGTCCGCGACACCGTACTTCCCCGAGCAGGCCAGGGCGATCATGCGCCTCATCTCCGACGAGGGCCGCTCGGAGGAGGAATGGCGGGACATGAGGAGCCGCCACGCGCTCGGCGACGCGCAGATCCGAGCGCTGTGGAATCAGCCGCGCCGCTTCGCGGCCAGCCACGACGACATGAGCTTCACGCCCCCCCACCTGTCGACCATCACGGCGCGCACGATGATCGTGAGCGGCGACCGCGATCCCCTCTACCCGGCCGAGATCGCCCTGGAGCTGTACCGCGCCATCCCGCGCTCCTGCCTGTGGATCGTGCCGAACGGCGGACACGGCCCCATCTTCGGCGAGTGGAAGGAGCCGTTCGCCCGCGCGGCGCTGGCGTTCCTGCGCGGTGATCCGGGCGAGCCGGTGGAGATCCGGGCGTAACGGGAGACGCGCGGCGCGCGGCGTCACTGCGCGCCCTCGGCGCGCTCCTCCACCGGCGCTTGCGCGCCGAGCTTCGGAAGCCGGACGCTCAGCGTCTTCATCTCTCCCGGCTCCACGTTGACCATCAGCGTCCTGGAGGCATGCCCAGGGGCGGACAGCACGAAGCGGTGTCCCTCGCCCACCGTGAGCCCCTCGATCCTCGTGCGATTGCCCTTCCAGAGCTTCCCGTCGACGACGACGTTGGCCGGCGGATCGACCCAGAGCACCACCGTCGCCGTGAGCCTCTCCAGATCGGCCACGATCTCTTTGAAGCGCGCCTCGTCGCTCAGCTTCACGGCCGTGCGGTACGGCTTGTATCCGTCTCTTGTGAGCTTGATGTGGAGCTCACGCCCGAGCGGAAGCCCGTGGAGCTTGGCCGGCGTGGCGACGGGGTGACGCTCGCCGTTCACCCATAACGTGCAGCCCTCCGGCTTGCTCGTGATCTCCAGCGAGCCCTTCGCCTCGACCTGCGCGGGCGGCTCCTGGCGGCTCGCCTGGGCGTCGTGGACCATCGTCATGAACTCGGCGTGCCGCTCCGAGAGCTGCCCCTGCATGTAGAGGAACCCAGGCACGAGCGCGAGCGCGCTGGCGGCCGGGATGAACGCCGCAACACCTCCCTTGCCCGCGAGCGGCGGCGGGCTGCTCAAGGTCGTCGGGCTCGTGCTCGTCGGGACGCCGCTCTGGGAGACGGTCGCGCCGCCGCTCATCTCCAGCGACCAGCGCTGCTGCTGCGCCGCGATCACGTCGATGAGCTGCCTGACGCCGAGGAGCGCCTCCTTGTGGCGAGCGAGCTTGTCCCGGAAGAGCGACTCCATCCATGCCGTGAGGCCCATGGGCGAGGCGGGGATGCGCTCGTCGCGGATGAGCTCCTCGAGCGCGGCGTGCATCTCCCGGGCAGACTGGTAGCGATCCTCGCGCCGCTTCTCGAGCGCGCGCAGGACGATCTTCTCCAGCCCCTTCGGGTAGCCGGGCTTGATCGCGCTCGGGAGGGGGTACTCCGAGCCGTGGATCTGGAGGAGCGTCCGCATCTGGGTACCGCCCTTGAACAGACGTCTGCCCGTCGTCATCTCGAACAGGACCACGCCGGCGGCGAAGATGTCCGCGCGATGGTCGATGCGATCCCCCGCCACGTGCTCCGGGGCCATGTAGGCGAACTTGCCCATCAGCACGTTCTCTCTCTGCTCTTCGACGTCGCCGAGCTCGCTCCGCGCGATGCCGAAGTCGACGATCTTCACGTCCCCCGTGTAGCTCACGACCACGTTGCGCGGCGAGATGTCCCTGTGGACGATGCCGAGCGGCGCACCGTCGAGGCCGCGCTTGTCGTGGATGTACGCGAGCCCCGCGCAGACGCCGAGGATGATGCTGAGCGCGTGCTCGAGCGGGATCCCTCCCGGGTCGCGCTCCGCCGCCTCGCGCACGATCGAGCCGACGTCCTCGCCGTGGATGTGCTCCATCGCGATGAAATACGTCCTGTCCACCTGCCCGGCGTCGAACGTCTGGACGATGTTGGGATGCGAGAGCGTCGCCGCGATGCGCGCCTCGTGGAGCAGCATGTCGATAAGCGACGGATCCTGGTTCATCGAGGGCAGGATGCGCTTGATCACCACGAGCTTCTCGAAGCCGAAGGACGAGCGATGCAGCGCGAGGAAGATCTCCGCCATGCCCCCCGCCGACAGCTTCGACAGGAGCGTGTATTTGCCGAACTGTTTCGGCAAGAGCTCAGGTGCGTTTCCGGCCGTGCTCGGCGGCGCGCCGCCCGCGGCCAACGCGGTACGCTCTTGCATGAGACATTCTCCTGGTTCCAGTGGACGCTACTGCAAGGCCAGCGCAAAGGGGCCTCGCGATGAGCGCTCTCGGGCGAGTCTTACCATGGAGCGGTCATGAGAAGTCAGCTTTTTTTGAATGCGTCCGCCTGAAATGGCGGAGCGCGGGGCAGCGCGCGCAAAGCAATCTGTGGAAACATGAGCGATACATGTTCGTTCCGATGCGCGGGTAATGTCTCCCTCCTCGCCCATGGAGAGAGAACAATGGCGCAGGTTTCCTCTGAGCTCCTGGCACCGACCCGCCGGTTGACGCGCCTGTACGTCAGCGCGCTCGGCGCCGTGGCGCTCTTGTCGGTCGTGGCGCAGCTCCTCGTGCAGCACGCGTTGAACCAGCAGACGAGCGACGCCCACGTCGTCAACGTGGCCGGGCGCCAGCGAATGCTCAGCCAGCGGCTCAGCAAGGCCGCGCTCACGTTCCAGGTGACCACCGACCCCGCCGAGCGCAAGGGCCGCGCCGACGAGCTGGCGCAGGCGATGGCGCTCTGGGAGCGGTCGCATCGCGCGCTCCAGCACGGCGATCCGGCGATGGGATTGCCGGGGAAGAACACGCCGGAGGTGACCCGCATGTTCCAGGCGATCGAGCCGCTGCACCAGAGCATGCTCCGGGACGGGAAGGATCTCCTCGCCGCGGTCGGCGCCGGCGGCGAAAAGCCGGTGGAGGCGGCCGCCATCCAGCCGATCGTCGCCGCGATCCTCGCCGCGGAGCCGGGCTTCCTGAGCGGGATGGACCGGGTCGTCTCTCAGGTTGCCCACGAGGCGACGGCGCGGATCGAGCGGCTCCGGCTCGTCGAGCTGATCCTGCTGTGTGTGACCCTGGGGGTCCTCTTTCTCGAAGGGCTCTATATCTTCCGCCCGGCGGTGCGCGAGATCCGAAGGACGATCAGCCACCTCGTCCAGGCCAGGGGGCACCTCGACAACACGGTCCAGGCGCTCCGGGCGATCGCGGGTATCGGACAGCCGTGATGCACATCGGCTCTCCGTGACCGCCTGTCGATTTCCCCTCTCGGGATGAAGGGAGCGCGCCCCCCCGCCCCCACCTCCGCCGAGCGGCGTTCAGAGGGGGAAGGTGGCGGTCACAGCCAACCGCAGCCGCCGTCGAAGTCGAAGGGGGGCGTGGGCTCCGTGGACGACTGCGATTCACGACAGGCATCCTCGATGTTCTGTCGCAACATCAACATCAGGTTGTTGTCGTCCTGGATGTCCGTGTCCGGGTACTCCCCGAGCCACCCCCCGACCGACGGCTTCATCATCTCGATGACCCCGAGCGAGCGCCGGCAGTCGCCCGCCTGGTAGAAGTCGAGCGCGCCGCGCAGCGCCAGGTACATGTTCAGCATCATGTACGGCTTGCCCGAGCCGCCGTCGGAGATGTTCCACCACATCGAGTCGGGGTTCTGCCCGGGAGGCAGCGCGTTGAGCAGCGTGGTGTCGACGTTCTGCGCGGCTCCGTCCTTCGCCGAGGTCCAGCCTGCCGTCACCTGGAAGGCCGCCTTGTCCGGCCCGATGTCGTCGCCGAGGGACGCGTCGGCGAGGAGCTCCACGAACAGACCGCCACCGCCGCCGCGGCGGCTGCCGCCCACGTCGGTCGCGCCGTCGCGCTGGCCGATGAACAGCGCCGGCATCTCCAGGGCCGCCCCCGCGGCGCTGGCGGTCGCCCGCTTCGTCCCGTAGATGCGCCCCACCTTGTAGCCGGCGGACGGGGTCACCTCCAGGCTGAAGTCCGTTGCCAGCGGGAAGAGCGTGGTCTTCCCCTCCTCCGAGAGCAAACCGCCGAGGTCGCCCGGGCTCAGCGCGTAGGCGTACGTGCCCGCGCCCATCGAGCCCAGCGCCGACGGGATCTTCACCAGGAAGCTCTCCCCCACGCCGATCACGCCGAACGCCGTGCCGTTCTCCACGAGCGCCTCGCCCAGACCGAGGATGCGGTCGGGATCGGTGATACCGCTGGTCGCGTGCCCGCTCGTGAGCAGGAGCACGCGGTGCGCGCCCTCGAAGCCCGCCGCGTCGCCCTCCTCGAACGCGTTCTCGGCGGCGGCGATCCCCTCGTAGAGGCCGACGAGCTCGCCGGCGCCGTCGCCGAGGCGCTCGTCGGCGATGAGGCGCGTGAGCTCCGCCGACTCCGGCGCTGCGAGGAAGGCGCGGCGCTCGACCCTCTCGCCATAGCGGATGACGCTGACGCGGTCCTCGGGACGGAGGCTTTCGAGCAGCCCTCCCATTCCCGCGTCCAGCGCGCTCTCATCGATGCCGGCGAAGCGGCTGTTCTCGACGGCGATCGCCAGGTGAACCGGCGGCCTGTCCAGCATCGAAGGGTCGACCGCGGTGTTCATCGCGACGAAGGCCATCGTCCAGTTACCCTCGTTGAAGCGCGGCGCCACCGCGAGGAACGGGTGAATGCAGACGTCCTTGCCGCAGTCGGCGTGGGGCAGGTCGATCGCGTGCTCGGCGAAGAACCCGATCGGATCCAGCGTGTCGAGCGCGGGCACCTTCCCCGCCTTCACGATCGCGCGGAACTGGGAAATGTCCTGCGCCCCGCCCTGGGCCACGTTGACCGAGCCTGTGGGGACGTCGCTGCCCGCGCCGTCGCTGCTGTCGGTGCCGCAACCGACGGCGGCGGCGCAGAGGCCGAGTGAGACCAGCTTCATCTTCGACAACATATGACCTCTCCTCATTCGTAAACAATCAACAGGTCCGCGGACGCGCTGGGCGTCTGGTACCCCGCGTCGCACTCGTCACGCCCGGCGAGCACGCGCTCGGCGCGGCCGACCCGCACGCGGAAATCCGGCCCTTCGAGGGCGTCTCCAGGGCCCAGCAGGGTCTTCTCGCCGCCGCTCTGCACCGCCACCACCGCGTCGGTGACGTAGGCGCCGCAGCTCAGCCGGTCGCCCTCGCACTCGGTTGCCTCGAGCGAGGCAGCGAGGTCCGCGCGCTGGAGCTCGACAACGTTGAGATAGACCTCGAGCCGCTTCGTCGAGTCGACGGCCGAGACCTCGAGGTGGTCGCCCTTGTCGAACCATTCTACCGTTTCGCCCGCCGAGAACGGGAAGTCTTCGATCGGAATGCACAGGTAGTGAGTCTGACGGGTGAAGCTCGGGTCCGGCTCGCCGCTGCCCTCGCCGCCGGTGCCCATTCCATCATCACCGCCCGCTCCGCCGGCACCCGCGCCGCCAGCGCCTCCAACGTCGGCTCCGCCGGCACCCGCGCCGCCAGCGCCTCCAACGTCGGCTCCGCCGGCACCCGCGCCGCCAGTGCCCGCGCCGCCAGCGCCGCTGCCGCCGGCTCCGCCGGCACCCGCGCCGCCAGTGCCCGCGCCGCCAGCGCCGCCCGAGCCATTGCCGGGGCCGAGCCGCGGGTAGTTCATGGTCAATTCGATGCAGCCATCCGACAGTCCATCGATGTTCGCGATCTCGCCGACCACCTGCTTCGACCAGGGGCCCGCCCACTGGAAGGACGATTGAGGTGCGCCAGCGCACACCGAGGGCACGACGTTCGTCTGCAGCGCGCCCGTCTTCACCTGTCCGGGCGCCACCACCGTGAGCGGCTTCAGCGCGACGCGCCCCGCCAACATCTCCGTGTCCTCCCAGAAATCCCTGTTGTCGTTCACGTTCTGCGGAATCAGGACGAATTGCAGGTCGGACCACCATGCCATCACAGGCCGCATTCCATCCGTCTCGAGCAGCACCACCTCGCAAGGCTCTTCCGAGGCCGGCACCGTCTCCTCGAAGTTGCCTGCGGCGAGGTGGGCCACGGCCCGGTTGAGCGGGAGCGTGTCCTGCGGGTCCAGCCGATACGTGATCCCGAGGTTGAACGCGCTCGGCCCGAACATGCGTGTCGGATCGCCGGAGGTGACGGCAGAGCAATCGAGCGACGCGTCCACCCAGCGCACGCGAACGTCCACGATCCCGGACGTGGCATTGATGAGATAGGCGTCCGTGGAATAGCCCTCGGGTGCGGGGGTGCCGGTCGCGACGCAGGCGACGGCGGACGCCCCCAGGATCGTGCGCTCGAGCACCCAGGCTGTGCGCGAGCCTTCCTCGGCGCTCCGGGCCGAGAGCTCCCGGCTGGAAGCCGCGCGCGCCGAGAGGCGCCATGCCGGGACGAGAACCACGAGCGCGGCCAGGTCCGTCGGATCTTGCCAGATACGCCACGTGATCCCCGCGAGCCCCACGAGCCCCACGAGGAGCTGCGCGGCAGCGGCCGAGAGCTTGATCGCCGCGAACGGCGCGACCACCGCCGCGAACGCCAGCGCTCGCCCGCGCGAGGTGCGCGTGTCCACGAGCGCCGCTGCGAGGACGGGGGCGACCACGAGGCCGGCGAGGTCGCTGAGCTTGCCGGTGAGCGCGCCTGGCAAGAGCCCGGCGCCTTTCAGGAGGTGGTCGTTGACCACCAGGAGCGCCAGGGCGCCAAGGAAGAGGGGGTGGCGGAGGACCGCGAATCGAGGCGACACAGATTGTCGTGACCGCGACACCAACGTCAGAGCACCTGCGGGGCCGCCGGCGTTTCGCCGTGATGAGTTCAGCATCGCCGCGAGCCGATAGCAGCGCGCGTGCCACTCGGACGCGCTTTGCTCGCCGAGGTTGCTCCGGACCCGGCGTGCTACAGCTCGCCCTCGCCCTCGCCCTCGCGCCTCTGCGAGCCGGCGTCTCTCCTGTCCGGCTCGTCCCGGCGTTTTTCGGAGCTCTGCGCGCGCAATGCGATCCTGCCTTTTACCGTCCGCCTTCTCTTTTCTCGCGTCCCTCTCCGGGTGTGGCCCTGTCGACCGTGAGCCGTCGATCCCCGCGGAAGCCAGCGATTGTCCCGCGCTGTTCGGCGAGGACTTCACCGAGACCCGCGCCGTCGACATCGGCGACGCGTCGTCCGGGACGTTCGTGCCCTACGCCGACGGCGCCAGCGTGCAACTGATCCTCGGCAACCAGGGCTCGATGATGATCACGCCCTGGGTCCAGGTGGAGGCCCTGCCCGGCGACGCGGAGGAGACGTGCCATGTGGTGCGCCTCGCGAACGAGTTCGAGGGTCCGCTCGCCGACGATCCCCGCGGGCTCGCCGCCGCGCAGTTCAACGTCCAGTTCATCAAGACCGGTTCTTTCCTGGTCTCGGACGGCGCGTTCTACCACCCTTTCGCGTGGGATCGCGAGACGCTCGAAGGTCAGAAGCTGGAGATCGCGGTGACCGTGCGCGGCGACGGATACGAGGGCACGAAGAGCGTGAGCGTCGTGCTGGAGTGAAGAACCCTGCCCATCGAGCCGCTGCTCACATCGAGCATGCGAGCGCAGGTCCGGTCCAGCGCGACCGGTGAGCAGCCCGTCCAATCGCCGTGAATTCTTTCTCCGGCGGCGCGGTGCTACCGCGCGGCGCACCGGGGCGCGACGTAGCGGCCGTTCGGGTCGTCGTCGACGAACACGGGACCCACGTCGGAGAGCTCGAAGCTGACCGATCTCGGGTCGATCGCCGTGATGGTGAGCCTGCCGAATCCCGCGTCGCCGCCGCCGGTGACGGCCCCCGTGCTGCTGCAGTCCGCGCGAGAGGACGTCCCGAAGATCGTGAGATCTCCGCTCGCCGTGTCCACCTCGCCCACGGCGAGCATCGACTCGGGCATGCGCAGCTCCAGGTCCCACCAGTCGCTGCAGGGCTCGTACGTGGGGTTCGCGTCGGGATCGCTGCAGGACAGGGCCAGGGTGGAGACACGGAGCGTCACGCTCGACGAGTCGCCGAAGACGATCGCGCTCACCCGGCGCCCACCGCCGCCCGAGGTCGTCGGCGACGGCGCGACCGAGCTCGTCGTCGAGATCGGGCCATCCGGGCCATCCGGGCCATCCGGGCCATCCGGGCTGCCCTGGCCGGTCGTGCTGCCCTGGCCGGTCGTGCTGCCCGCGCCGCCGGCCCCGCCTCCTCCGCCGTCCATGATCACCGCGCCGCCGCACGCGCTTTGGACGAGCAGCGCGAGCGAGCCTACCGCCATTGAGATGCATCGAGGTGAGCGCTTCATCGTCGCATCGTATCGCCCTCCGGCCCGCGATCGCAGACGAGGGCACGCCTCCGTCGATGGACCGGCCGGGGGGCACCTGTGCTACCGTCGACCACAGCAGGCTCGGATGGCGGCGCGCCCCGTGGCCGGGCGTGAAGCACGGAGCTCTCATGAAGCCACCTGTCGTCGAAGGAGACGTCATCGCCGGCAAGTACCGGGTCGATCGCGTCGTGGGCCGAGGCGGCATGGGCATCGTGGTCGCGGCGAGCCACCTGTTCCTTCCGCAGCGTGTCGCGATCAAGCTCCTTCTCAGCACGGAGAGCCCGGCGCTCGTGCAGCGGTTTCTCCGCGAGGCGCGCGCGGTGGTCCGCCTCAAGGGCGAGCACGTCGTGCGGGTGTTCGACGTCGGCGAGCTCGGCTCGGGCATCCCGTACATCGTGATGGAGTACCTGGAGGGCGAAGATCTCTCCGATGTGCTCCGCGCCCGCGGCACGCTCAGCGTCGTGGACGCGGCCGACTACGTCCTGCAGGCCTGCCTGGCGATGGCCGAGGCGCACGCCGCGGGCATCGTGCACCGCGATCTCAAGCCGGCGAACCTCTTCCTCACGACGACGCCCGGCGGGGCGACGCTCATCAAGGTCCTCGACTTCGGGATCTCGAAGGAGGTGCCGGGCAGCACCGAGGGCGTCGGCGTATCGTTGACGCAGACGCGGGAGATGCTCGGCTCGCCCATCTACATGTCCCCGGAGCAGATGCGGTCGTCGCGCTCGGTCGACGCCCGCTCGGACGTGTGGGCGCTCGGCGCGCTGCTCTACCGCCTCCTGGTAGGGCAGCCGCCGTTCGAGGCCCCGGCGCTCGCCGAGCTCGTGCTGCAGGTCGCGAGCGCCGAGCCGATCCCGCCCACCGCGCTCAGGAGCGACATCCCACCGGGGCTCGAGGCCGCGATCCTCCATTGCCTCCAGAAGGATCCGGCCCGGCGGCCGCAGACCGTGGCCGACCTGGCGCGCGCGCTGGTGCCCTTCGCGACGGCGGGCGGGCAGGAGCGCGCGGAGCGCGCCGCGCGGATCCTCGGGGCGGGGGCGCAGGCGACGCCGCCGCCGACCGGTTCGGTGCCGCCGCCGCGGCTCGTGACGGCCAGCGGCCCTCCGAGCGCCCCGTCCGGCGCGATGGCGAGCCTCCTGCCCACGACGCGGGGGCTCACGCGGACGTCCGCGCGGCCCGGGTCGCGCAGGATCCTCGGGGCGGCGCTCGGGGCGGTCGCGATCGCCGTGCTCGCGCTCGCCCTCTGGGGCGCGGTCGCGTTGCCAGGCAGAGCGCCGGAGGCGGCGGCGCTGCAGGCCGCGGCGGCCTCGCGGGACGACACGGCGCCGCGGCGCGCGCGGCAGGACACCGCGGCGCGCGGCGCGGACCCGCTGATCGCGCCGGAGCCGCCGCCGGCCGTCCGTGACGCCTCGCCGCCACAGCCGCCGTCGGTCTCCCCGGTCGTCGCGCCGGCCAACGACGCGGCGCCCTCCGGGGCGGCGCTCGAGGGCCGGCGCGCGCCCCCGGCGACGAGCGCGTCGGCGACGCTGAAGGCGCCGTCGGCGCCCGGAGGGACGAATCCCTTGGAACTACCGATCAAATGAGACAGGAACCTCCGGCCTCCGACCGGCGGCACCCCGCATTCCAGCCGGATACAGGCGAGGCGCCGGTGCGTTCGCGCCGCCCGGTGACGGGGCTCGCGCCAGCGGTCGCCATCGTGGTGTTGACCACGGCCGGCGGCGCGGCCGCGCAGCAACCCCAGCCCGCCCCTGCGGCGGCTCCTGCGCCGGCCGCTCCCGCGCCCGCGCCTCTTGCGCCGACCGCTCCCGCGCCGGCGGCTCTTGCGAATGCCGCTCCCGCGCCGGCGGCGGCTCCCGCGCCGGCCGCTCCCCCGCCGGCCCCTTCCGCGCCGGGCGAGGCTGCTTCTGCGCCCGCCCGCGAGCGGCTGAGCGGTGAGGCCAGGGCCGATTACGAGTCCGGCAAGACGCTCTTTCGCAACGGCGACTTCGCCAGCGCCTTCCTCAAGTTCCAGAGCGCCTACGAGAGCTCGAAGGACGCGCGCCTCCTCTGGAACATGATCGCCTGCACCTCCAAGATGCACCGGTACAGCCAGCTCCTTGCGCTGGTGGAGAGGTTGAAGCAGGAGGACCGGGGCGTCCTGCTCCCGGAGGACTGGGCGACGATCGCCGAGGTCGAGCGGAACGCCAGCGCCCTCGTCGGTCACCTGGACATCGCCGCGAGCGAGCGGGACGCGGAGGTGACGATCGACGGCGAGCTGATCGGGAAGACGCCGCTCCCGGGCAAGGTGATCGTCGACGCCGGCACGAGGCGAATCCGTGTCTTCAAGCCGGGGTTCAAGGAGCACCTCCGCGTGGAGAGCGTGTCCCCTGGCGCGCAGCTGGCGCTCGACGTCCGGCTGGCGCGGCCGATGAACGGCGGCAGGCTCTCCATCCTTGCCTCTCCGGGCGATCGCCTCGCGCTCGACGGCGAGTTCCTGGGCGAAGGGCAGTGGGAGGGCATCGTGCCGAGCGGCCGTCACGTGGTGAGGGTGTCGGCGCCGGGGAAGGTGCCCTACCAGGCTCAGATACGGATTCAGGACGAGGCGCTGAGCAGCGTCCGCGTCGGCCTGGTGCCGGCCGAGAAGCGCGGCGGGACGCCGTCGTGGGTATGGATCGCCGGCGCCGGGGCGGTCGTCGCCGCGGCCTTGTCGGCCGGCCTCCTCCTCGCGCACGACCCCCATCCCGAGCAGGTGGGGGCGGGCCAGGGAGCCCCCAGCGAGGGCCGCCCGACCGGATTCGGTGGCCGGTTTTGAGGGGGCCGCCGCGGTCCACGGCGGCGCTCGCCCACGAACCTGCGCCTCGCGCTGGCGAGCGCGGCCGGCAGGCCGCCGTCAGATCATCCCTACCAGCGGTCCTGTGCAGAAGTCCGGGTCGCCGAACGTGTCGGCCTCGATGCCCATCGCGTGGAGCAGCGACAGGAGCAGGTCGTTGTGCGCGACCTCCTTCTGCTGGACGACGTATCGGCCCGTCTTGAAATGACCTCCTGCGCTCCCGGCGACGACATAAGGGATGTTCTTGCGCAGGTGATTGCCGTCCGCGTGCTCGTTGGTCCAGAAGATCACCGTGTTGTCGAAGACCGTGCCGTCGCCCTCCGGCATGCTCTTCAGCTTGGCGATCAAGTACGCGAGCTGCTCGGCGTAGAAGCGGCTGATCCTGGTGAGCCGCTCGCGGTTCACCTGATCGGCGTAGCCGTTGTGCGCCATCGGGTGGTGGCCCTCGGTGATGTCCGGCCCGAGGAAGCTCAGCACCTTGGTCGTCGCGGAGTTCGTGAAGTGCAGGCTCGCGACCCGCGTCAGATCGCAGGCGAGGGACATCGCGATGAGATCCAGCTGGAGCCGGCAGAGCTCCGGCATGCTGGCGACCTTGTCGACGTCGAGATCCGGCGTCAGCGCCGGCGCGGCGCACGCCGGCGAGGTCGGCGCCGAGCCGCGATCCAGGCGCGACGCGATGTCCTCCACCGACGCGAGGTGCCCGTCGAGCTTCAGCCGATCCGCGGCGCCCAGCCGCTTGCGCAGCCGGTCGTAGTCCGAGGCCACCTTGCCGAGCACCGCCCTGCGCTGCTCGGTCTTCCGCGTCGCGTCGGCGGGCGCGACCGACAGGTCGGAGAAGAGCCGGTCGAACGCGGCGTACGGGCTGTTCTCCGGCGGCAGCGGCTGCGCCGGCCCGCGGTACGCGAGGCGCGCGCCCACGGTCGCCCCGTAGACGAGCACGCCGAGCTCGAGCGAGAGGAACTTGGTCTTCGTGCCGATGTGGTTCGCGATCTCCTGGTCGAGCGAGATGCCGTCGGCCCAGCCGCACGACAGCCCGGCGTCGCCGGGGAAGTCGCCCTCCTGCATCGCGCGCGCGGTCAGGCACTGCCCCGTGCCCTTCTGGTGCGCGTCGCCCGGCCCCGTCAGCGCCGACAGCGCGCTCACGTTGCCGAGGACCAGCAGATCCCTGTTGTGGTCCTTGAGCGGCGCGAGGATGGGCGACAGCTCCTCGCCGTCCTGGAACGTCGAGGACGACGGCCAGAAGTCCGGCGGGACGGTCCCGTTCGGCGTGTAGAGCACGATGAACCGCTTCGGGAACTCGAGCCCGAACGCGGCCCGCCCCGTCTGCTCCGACGCCGGCGCGAGCCGCTTCGAGCAGCCCATTGCCTCGAGGAACGGCAGCGCGAGCGCCGCGCCGCCGAGGCCCCTGAGCACGGCGCGGCGGCTGAGTCGGTACGGCTTCATCACGGCTCTCCTCCCGGGGCGCTCTCCGAGGCGCCCCCTGCGTCGTCTCCCACGTTGATCTCGCGCCGGTAGCGGAACGCGTCGGTCTGGGTGAGCGCCACGAGCAGCGCCCTGATGTTGTACCGGGACGCCTCGAACGCCTCCGTCGCCTGCGAGAGGCTGCAGGCGTCCTCGCGCTGCTCGGCGCGGCCATAACCGAAGCGGAACCACTGCTTCACGACGCACGCGCGCACCTGCTCGCTCTCCGCGAGCCGCTGCGCGAGCTCGACCGCCCCGTCGAACGGCCCGTCGATGTCGGTCTGCGTGAGCTCGCCGCTGGCGTCGACCGGGATGCCGTTCTCGGCGTCCCGCCAGCGGCCGAGCGCGTCGTAGTGCTCGAAGCCGAACCCGATCGGGTCGAGCAGCGTGTGGCAGCTCCTGCAGCCCGGGTCGGACACGTGCTGCGAGAACTGCTCGCGCGTCGTCTTCGTCCGGTCGACCATCGGCGGCTCCGGGACCACGTCCGGCGGCGGCGGCGGGATCTGGCAGAGCAGGCTCTGGCGCACGAACCGGCCGCGGTGCACCGGCGAGGACCGGTTCGGCTTCGCGTAGAGCGAGAGCAGCCCGGCGTGCGTCAGGAAGCCGGCGCGCTGCGACGGATCGAGCTCCACCCGCTCGAACGCCTCGCCCTTCGGGCCTCCCTCGACGCCGTAGAGCTCGGCGAGCTCCCGGTTCATCATCGAATAGGACGCCGTGAACAGCGTGCTCACGCTCGCGTCCTCCTCGAAGATCGCGTGATCCAGGAACGCCTCGGTCTCGGCCTGGAACAGCGGCAGGAGCTCGTCCCGGTACTCGGGGTAGAGCTCCGGGTCCCTCCCGCCCGCGGCGATCTCGTCGATCTTCGAGAGCCCGAGCCACTGGCGGTGGAAGTTCTTCGCGGCCTCGCGCGCCCGCGGATCGTCCAGCATGCGCCGCGCCTGCGCCGCGATCTCCGCGGCGGTGCCGAGCGCCCCCTCCTCGGCGGCCGCGAAGAGCGCGTCGTCGGGCATCGTGCCCCAGAGCAGGTACGAGAGCCGCGAGGCGATCTCGTACGAGGTCAGCGGCACGACGTCGCCCTCCACCGGATCCGGCATGCCGAGCTCGACGCGGTAGAGGAAGTGCGGCGACTGGAGCATCGCCTGGACGACGAGCGAGAGGCCGGTCGACGCGTCGTCGGGCGTGTCCCCGAGGCCGAGCCCGCGGTCGAAGAGCGCCGCGAGCTCGGCGATCTCGTCCTCGGCGAGGGGCCGGCGGAACGCCCGCTTGCCGAGCGACGCGATGAGCGCCGTGATCTCGCCGCGGCACGCGGCGCCCGCCGCGGCCCCGCGGCACGAGGGCGCCTCGCCGAGCAGCTTGCCCGCCGCGCGCGCCGCGATGCCCTCGGCGGCGGTCATGTACTGCTCCGCGAGCAGCGGGCTCACCACGAGCGCCGCCGCCTGGTTGTTGAAGCCGAGCGACTCCTCCTCGGGCACGAAGCCCCTCGCAGGGCGGCTGTCGTCGCCGAGGAGATCGAGTATCGTATTGTCGTACTCCACCCGTGTCATGCGGCGGAGCGGCGACTCGCCTGGCTCGATCGAGGCGCAGAGCGGTGCCGTCGCCTCGCCGTCGTCGTCGTCGTCGTTCGCGGGGAGATCGCCGAACTGCCCTGAGCAGGAGGCGAGGAGGAGCAGGCCGATGGGCCAGCGGAGAGCTCTTGGTTCAGCCATAGTGCCTCGTCGGCGAGCGCGAGCAGGGCACGGCGCGTTCCCCTCCGTGCAGCGCGCGCGGCGCGGCCGTGTGCGTGGCGCGCCATCTCGCCATCTTCAAGGAGCGTATGGCAAACCGTCGCTCCCGGATAGGAGCCGCGCTCGGAGCGGCCGAATCAAGTGGGAGCACGGGGCCGATGTGATCATCCCGTGTGCGCGTGTCTTACGGCGTTGCCGCGGACTCCGGCCTTCGAAGGCGGCTCGACCTGCGGTGTACGGAGCGACTATGCTCGCGCCCAATGCAAAGGCGAACGCTCGCCTGTCCTGTCTCTCCTCTCTCTCCTCGGGCGCCGCGGCGCCGCGCGCGCCGCTCTTCTGCGGCCGCGCCGCTCGGCGCGGCGCTCTCGGCGCTGTCGATGCTCCTGGCGCTCCTTTCGCCAGGCTCAGCGCTCGCCGATCCCAGCGCGGCGTCCAGCGCCGATCGCGCCGAGCGCGATGAAGGCGCCCGCCCGCCCGCCGCGGGGACCGCGCTCTTCAGCGCGGGTGTCGATCTCGAGATCGCGGGTCGTACGCTGTCCTATAGCGATCTGCTCTCCGACAACCTCCGCACCTACGAGGTGCTGGGCGTGCCCATGCCGTCCCTCCGGGGCGAGCTGTACCCGTTCGCGCGAAGCGCCGTCCCGGTGCTCCGCGACCTCGGTGTCGAGCTCTCGTACGCTCGCGCCCTCGGCCTCGACTCGGAGGGCGCCGGCGGAGCGAGCGTATCGACCTCGTGGAGCCGGCTCCACGCCGGCCTCCGGGGCCGTTACCGCCTCGCCGGGCAGGACGGGCCGGTCCTGTTCGCGGGCGGCGGACTCCGCTGGACCGACTTCGATATCGAGTCGACGGGCGACCCGTCGCGCGACGCCGCGTCGGTGTCTTACGTCGCCTTGCGCGTGGGGGTGGACGGGCGAGTGCCGGTCGGCCCGGTCGCGCTGGAGGCCGGGGGAGGGGTCCAGGCGCCCCTCTCGATGGGAGCCCTCGCGTCTCATTTCCGCGCGCCGAGCGCCGGCGGCGTCGATCTCCGCGTCGCGGTCGCCGCCCCGTTCGCGCCGGGGCTCGAGGCGCGCGCCGGCGCGTCGTACGCGCGGTTCTTCTACGACTTCGACTCCGAGCCAGAGGACACGTACATCGCGGGCGGGGCGCTCGACCAGCTCTTCAGCGTTCACCTGGGGGTGGCTTATCATGGGGAGTGAGGTGCGCTCATCGCGCGCGGCGCGCGCCGGGTCTGCCCGTCGCGGCGGGCGCTTCACGGCGGCGACGGCGGCGACGGCGGCGGCGGCGCTCATCGCTCCGGCCTTGTCGCTGCTCGCGGGGTGTCCGGGGACGATCGACGATCAGGAGCGGTTCGATCGGCGGCACGGCGGCGGCGGCCCGCAGGCCGCGTGCGCCGACGTGCCCGCGGTGTTCGCCGAGCGGTGCGGCGGCGCGAGCTGCCACGGGCCGGGCGAGCCCGCGGCTGGCCTCGACCTCGTCACGCTCGGCGTCGGCGATCGCGTCGCCGGCCGCCCGGCCACGAGCTGCGCCGGCGTGCTCGCCGACCCCGATCGGCCGGAGGAGAGCGCGCTCTACGTGCGGCTCACCGACGCGCCCTCGTGCGGCGCGCGCATGCCGCTCGGGGGGGCCCCGTACTCCTCCGAGGAGATCGCGTGTGTCGCCGCCTGGATCGCGGAGCTCACGCCGGCCGCGTGCAGCGGCCTCGACTGCGGCTGTCCCGGCTGCGTGTGTACGCCCAGCGCGCAGGAGGCGTGCTACACGGGCCCGGAGGGGACGGACGGCGTCGGGCGCTGCGCGGCCGGCACGCGCGTCTGCAACGCGGAGGGCACGTCGTGGGGCCCGTGCATGGGGGAGGTCCTGCCCGCGTTCGACGCGTGCGACACGCCCGACGACGAGGACTGCGACGGCGCGACGCCCGCCTGCGAGGACGTGTGGAGCCGCGGCTTCGGCGACGCGACCGGCCAGTACGCCCGATCCGTCGCGTTCGATGCGGACGGCAACGTGGTCGTGGCCGGCCAGCTGGAGGGGACCGTCGATTTCGGCGGCGGCCCGCTCACGGCCACCGGCACGGACGCCTTCGTGGCGAAGTTCGACAGGTTCGGCGCGCACCTCTGGAGCAAGGTGTTCCCGGGCGAGGGCAACCAGTTCGCGATGGCGCTCGCGGTCGACGCGGCGGGCAGCGTCCTCGTGGCCGGCCGCGCCTTCGGCCGCGTCGATCTCGGCGGCGGCGAGCTCGCGTCGCACGGAAGCGACGACGTCTTCGTTGTCAAGCTGGGCGGCCGCGGCGAGCACATCTGGAGCAGGATCTTCGGCGGATCCGGCGCGGATCGCTGCGACCGCATCGCCGTCGACGCGGCGGGCAACGTCCTCGTGGCGGGCGGCTACCACGGCGCCGTCGACTTCGGCGCCGGCGAGCTCACGAGCGCGGGCATGCGCGACGCCTTCGTGCTGCGCCTCGCCTCGGACGACGGCCGGACGCTCCTCGCCATGCGCGCCGGCGGCGAAGGCGACGATTACGCCCACGGGATCGCGGTCGACGCCGACGGCAACCTGCTCGTCGCGGGGTATTTCGAGGGATCCATCGATCTGGGCGGCGCGCAGCTCGTGAGCGCCGGCCTCTCCGACATCTTCCTCGCCAAGCTCCGTCCTTCCGGCGACCACGTCTGGAGCGCCCGGTTCGGCGGCGCCGAGGCGGACGAGGCCCACGACGTCGCGGTCCACCAGGCGACGGGCGACGTGGCGCTCACGGGCACGTTCGCGTCGACCATCGACCTCGGCGGCGAGCCGATGGTGAGCGCCGGCGGGCGGGATCTGTTCGTCGCCAGGCTCTCCGGCGCCGGCGCGCACCTCATGAGCCGGCGCTTCGGCGACGACGAGGACCAGCTGCTCACCGATTTCGAGACCGGGGCGCGCGCGAGCGTCGCGGTGGACTCCGCCGGCAATCTCCTGCTCGCAGGGCCGCTGTTCGGCTCGGCGGACTTCGGCGGAGGGCCGCTGACGAGCCGAGGCAAGACCGATGTCTACCTGGTCAAGCTCGGCGCCTCGGGCGATCACGTGTTCAGCAAGCTGTTCGGCGACGTCCAGACGCAGGTCGGCCTCGACGTGGCGGCGGGCTCAGGCGCGAGCGTGCTGATCGCCGGCCGTTTCTACGGCGCCATCAACTTCGGTCAAGGGGGGCTCTCGAGCGCAGGCCAGGGCGACGCGTTCGTCGCGAAGCTCTCTTTATAAATACCGTTCTCGTTGCAAATGCCGCGCTCGCTCGCTAGCGCTGCGCGCTGTTTGCCCACCTCGTCTGCCAAGGTCACCTACGGCGCGTGGCAATTTGCCTCGCTGGGGCAGCATGGCTGTTCGCTCATCGCTCGTCTGGGCACGCTGCTCCCATTCCTTGCCTCGTTTCCAGTTTTCTCGGAGTGGCATGTTCTCTGCTCGACACCGCTCGACCGCGCGGCGAGATGCTCCCCTGATCGCAGGATTTCCGTCGAGCCGAGCGGGCGAGTCCGAAGGAGCAGAGGTATGCGCATCCTGCTTATCACCAAGATCTTCCCGAACGCGACGAACCCGGGACAGGCGCCGTTCAACCGGCGGCAGTTCGCCGCGCTCTCGAGGTATTGCGACATCGACGTCTTCGCGACGATCCCCTGGTTTCCGGGGGCTTCCAGGTTCTCCCGGTGGTCCATGTCGAGCGACGCGCCTCGCGAGGACGTGATCGAGGGGTTGCCGGTGCGCCACCCGCGATTCCTCTATGTGCCCAAGGTGGCGCCGTATCTCAATGGCCCGCTCTATGCGGCGTCCATGCTCGTCGAGCTGGCGCGCCACCGTCCCGCGCCGGACGTCATCGTGGGCTCGTTCGCCTATCCGGACGGATTCGCCGCGGTGTGCCTCGCGGAGCTGCTCGGCGTCCCGGCGGTCGTCAAGGTGCATGGCTCGGACGTCGACGTGCTCTCGCAGCAACCGGCGGTCAGGCCCTCGCTCGAGTGGGGTCTCCAGCGCGCGACCCGCGTCGTCGCCGTGAGCAAGCAGCTGGCCGAGGGGGTGCACGCGCTCGGCGTCCGGCGCGACCGCATCGATGTCGTCATGAACGGCGTCGATCGAGGCGTGTTCTACCCGCGCGACCGGGGCGAGGCCCGCGCCGCCCTGGGCCGCCCCGCGGAGCGCCGGCTGCTGCTCTACGTCGGCCACCTGCTCCGCGACAAGGGCGCGCTCGACGCGATCGCCGCGTTCGAGCGCATCGCCGCCGCGCACCCCGACATCGACCTCGCGCTGGTCGGGAGCGGCGCGGACGAGCAGGCCTGCAGGTCGGCGGCGGAGCGGCTCGGCGGGCGCGTCCTGATGACCGGTCGCCTGCCGCACCACGAGGTGGCGCGCTGGGTCGCCGCCTGCGATGCGCTCGTCCTGCCGAGCCATCACGAGGGCACGCCCAACGTCGTGATCGAGTCGCTCGCGTCGGGCCGCCGGGTGGTCGCGACGCGGGTCGGGGGCATCCCCGACGTGATCAGCCGCCCCGAGCTCGGCGAGCTCGTCTCGCCCGGCGATCTCCCCGCCCTGGCCGGCGCCATGGCGCGCGCGGCGCACGCGCCCTACGATCCCGAGCGGATCTCGGCGCTCGCCGGGTGCAAGGGGTGGGACGAGAGCGCTCGCGCGCTCCACGACACGCTCGTCCTGGCGCGGAGCGAGCGGCGCTCACCAGCGCCCGCGCCGCTGCGCGTGCCCGTGATCGACAAGGGCCCCGCGCTCCAGGCGGACGCGCAACCCCCTGCGTCCGTGCGACGGGCGCCGCCCCCCTCGCGGCGGTTCCCCGACGGCGCGCAGCTCGGGGTCGGCCAGGCCTGAAGGGCCGCGCGCTCGCCCTGGCCCCGCCTCAGGCCACGGGCACGGCCTTTTCTGGCCGCAGGCGAACGGTGGGGCCGGGATCCGGGGGCGGCGGCTCGGCGCGCGGCATCGCGGCGCGCGCCGTCCAGAAGCTCCTTGCGTCGTCCGGCGTCCACGCTGGCGCCGGCTCGCATGCGTCGAGCGCGGCGAGCAGCTCGCGCGCGCTCTGGTAACGGTCGCCTGGCCGCTTGGCGAGGCACCGCATCACCACCTCTTCCAGCTCCGACGACAGCGGCCAGGGCGCGCGCAGCGACGGCGGGATCGGCGGCATCGTCAGGTGCGAGTAGACGAGCTTGCCGAAGCTCCGGCCGTCGAAGGGGGCCACGCCCGTCAGCAGGTAATAGAGCGTGACCCCGAGCGAGTAGATGTCGCTCCGGGCGTCCACGGCGCCGGCCGAGATCATCTCCGGGGACATGTACGTCGGCGTTCCCTTGATCACGCCGACGTCCGTCATGCTCGCGTCTCCCTCCAGGCTCACCTGCTTCGCGATCCCGAAGTCGAGCACCTTGAGCACGTCGTGCTCGTCCCCCACGCGCGTGATGTAGAGGTTGTGGGGCTTGATGTCGCGGTGGATGACGCCCGCGTCGTGCGCCTCCGCCAGCGAGAGGCAGGCCTGCCGCGCGAAGTGGACGACCCGGGAGGGCGGCATCGGGCCGTGATCGCGCACCAGGGTGGCCAGGTCGGCGCCGGCCAGGTGCTCCATCGCGATGTAGAAGATGCCGTCGCTGCTCGCGCCGAAATCGAAGATCCGGATCGTGTGCGGCGACGTGAGCCGGCTCGTCGCGCGCGCCTCGCGCTCGAAGCTGCGCACGTCGCCCTCGGACTTGCTCTCGCTGCGGAGCAGCTTCAGCGCCACGTCGCGGCGCAGCGACTCGTCCCAGGCGAGCCACACCTCGTTCTGCCCGCCCCGACCGACCGGCGCCACGAGCCGGTAGCGGCCGAGCTTGCGGGCCTCGTAGACCTGCTGGCGCGCCGACCAGAGGCCGTGGCTCGCCGCCGACACCAGGATCGCGGTGGCGAGCACGAAGATGTAGTTGCAGGCGAAGATCACGAGCGACCGCGGCGACGTCCACTGCGCAGCCAGCGCCGGGTCGAGGGACGCCCCCGCGCCCATGATGATGGGGAAGCTGAGCGCCACCGGGATCGTCATCCGGAGCGATCGCGAGAAGTGCGTGGGCAGGATCGTCGCGTCGACGAGCATCACGATCGACAGCCCGTGCATGTAGTTCCAGGTCAGATCCCCGAACTCCAGCGCCATCACGGAGATGAGCCCCCCCGTGCTCCAGACCGCGAAGACGTGCGCCGCGTCGAGGAGCTCGGCCGAGGTCTGCTCGCGCCGGGCGAGGAGGTACAGCCAGAGCAGGATGACCTCGCCGAGCAACCGGTAGAGCAGCAGCCGGGTGACCGAGGCGCTCGGAAACACGGCGAGCACCACGAACACGTCGAGCGCCGCGAACGTGGGCCAGGTCACGAGCGCCGTGGGGAGGCCCCGCGCCATCGCGCGGCGCTCGTCCGCCGAGCTGACGCCTCGAGGTCCCTGGGATCCCGTCGAATGGAAGCTGCTCGAGGCGGTCATGGTGCGGCGCGGGCCGTATCGCAGGCCATTGGAGCCCTGCGCTGGCGCGGAGTCAAAGCGCACGTCGCCCGTCGGGAGGAGCGAGAAATGACGCATCGCACGTGTCGCACGCAACGTACGTGTGGCGCGCATCGCGCGCATCACACACGTCGTACGCGTTGCCCACGTCGTACGCACCACGCGGGCGCCGCCCGGGCGCGGCGCGGCGAGCGCGCCTCCGGGGTTCCGCCGGCGGGGCGTTCGTTGTAGAGGCGCTCCGCGCTCGCTCCGAGACCCCCGCCATGGCGGCGATCTCGGCGGCGATCCGCGGGGAAATGGGATGAAGCAGAGACGTGCGCTCATGATCATCGCGGTCCGCAATGGCGTGCTCGCCGGCGCGGCCCCCGCGCGGGCGGCCATGGGCCCGCGCGCGATCCTGGGACGGGCCCTCTCTCGCGCGCGCGGCTGCTGCGGCGCGCCGGTGCGCTGACGGCCCGTGGCGAAGATCGGCTACTACGTCCACGGGCGCGGGCGCGGGCACGCGAGCCGCGCGCTCCCGATCGTGGGAGCCCTCCGCGAGCGCGGCCACGAGCTCCGGATCTACGGCGGCGGCCAGGCGGCGGACCTGCTCGGCGCGCTCCCGGAGCACCGCCTCGTGCGGCCGATCCACCGCGGGCTCGCGGGCGTGATCGAGCTCCCGCGCCGCCTGGCGAAGGAGATCGTCGAGCAGGCGGGCTTCCGGCCCGACGCCATCGTGAGCGACGGCGACGTCCCGTCGCTGCTCGCCGCGCGCGCGCTCGGGATCCCCGCCGTCGCGCTCGGCCACGATCTCGTCTTCTCGCGCTGCCGCCTGCCCGAGGGGCTGCCGAGGCTGCGGGTGCTCGCGTGCCGGCGCACGACCTGGGCCTCCAGCCGGGCGCGCCGCGCGGTCGCCGTCCACTTCCTGCCGATCGAGCCGGAGACGCCGGGCACCCTCGTCGCGCGGCCCGAGCGCCGGCTCGCCCCCGCGCGCGCCGGCGAGCCCGGGGCCGTCGTCTGCTACTTCAGCGAGTGCGACGCGCGCCGCGTGCTCGATCTCGTCGCGCGCGACGGCCGGCGCGTCATCGCGTTCGGCGACCCGGGCCTCGACGTGCCCGGCGTCGAGGCGCGCCCCTTCGATCCGGGCGCGTTCCTCGGTCACCTCGAGGGCGCGTCGGCGGTCGTGACCACCGCCGGCAGCAACGTCCTCGCCGAGTGCGTGCTCGCCGGCAAGCCCGTGCTCGCGCTCTACGACGACCGCCACAACGAGCAGACGCTCAACGCGCTCCTCGCCGAGCGGGCCGGCGTCGCCGTCGCGAGCTCGCTCGCGGCGCTCTCGCCGGACGTCGTGGCGCGCTTCTTCGATCGCTGCCGCGCCGCCGACTTCGCCCGCATCGACCTGGAGCGCGCGCTGCCGAGCGCGCCTTCCGCCGTGCTCACCCTGCTGGAGGAGGCGTGCGCGGGCGCCTCGTGACGAGGTGCATCGCGACGTTCGCACCTCGCACCGTGGCCGAAGTCGACACAAGCGGCATGAGCTTTGCTAATTACGCCCACTGCCGACAGGCCGATTGGCCGACGAGGAATGGCTGCTGTGCCGAGCAGCAGGCCGCGCTCGCGGCCGCAGCGTGACACGGCTGTCGCGGGCGCGACACGAGCGCCCTACCGCCCGTCACGCTGCGCGCCTCGGTCGGTCATCGACCACGGTTCGCGCCGCTTCTCCAGGAGCAACGAAGATGACGATGGATGCAATTCTGCCGCTCAGCGACCACCGGAGCGATCGCGCGCCGCACGAGGCGATCGCGCCGGCGCGTCCCACGCCGTCGACGGGACCCGCGCGGGGAGGGCTCTCCTCCGTCAGGGTGCAAGCGGCCATTCCAGAGAATCCCTTCGCTGCCCTCTCCGGCGCCAACGGGCGGCCGCTCAAGGTCGCCATCCTCAGCGATTTCACGCGCATTCCTTACGCGAATGGCGCGGTCTTCCAGACGCGGGCCCTGTATCGCGCGCTCAACACCTGTGGTCACCAGGCAACACTGATCGGACCTCGGGATCCGGATGCCTCGGCCGACGAGGTCCCTCCCGGCACCGTCGCCTTGCCCAGCCTGCCGCTGCGCACCTACCCGGGGGTGCACCTGCCCATCCCCGTGGGATCCTCGGTGCTCGATCCGATGCGGTGGGATTTTGACATCTGCTTTGCGCAGACCACGACCCTGCTCGTCGAGTTCGGCATCTGGCTGCGCAAGATGCGCGGCATCCCGCTGCTCTGCGTGAACACGACGCACCTCGCGGCCGCGTACGACGTGCTCCTGCCGGAGCGGGTCTCCCGGATCGGCGCGGTCCACACGGTGCTCCACAAGACGCTCCGCGCGCCGATGGAGCGGCTCTTCGTGGACCTGTACAACCAGGGAGACGGCCTCGTCGTGCTGAGCGAGGGCCTGCGCGATTACTGGCGCGAACGGGGCGTGACGGTGCCCATCCACGTCATCCCGCGGATGGTCCCCGAGGACGTGTTCGAGCGCCCGCTCGGCCCCGACCCCTACGTGCAGCTGCTCGAGGAGCGCGGGCTCGACCCGCGCGGCCCCCGCCTCGTCTGCGCGGGCCGCCACACCCGGGAGAAGTCGCAGCACCGGCTGATCCGCATCTTCGCCGAGCACATCGCCCCGCACGAGCCGCAGGCGACGCTCACGCTCGTCGGCGACGGGCCGGACAGCGTGGCGTACGCGGCGCTCGCGCGTGAGCTGGGCGTCGCGCGCCGGGTCATCTTCACGGGCGAGGTGCCGTACAGCCAGATCTCGGACTACTACCGGCACGCGAACCTCTTCCTGCACGCCTCGCTGAGCGAGACGTTCGGAAACGTGCTCAGCGAGGCGCTCTGGTGCGGCTCCCCGACGGTCGCGTTCGCCGACGGCATGGGCGTGAGCTCGCAGATCCAGAGCGGCCACAACGGCCTGCTGATCGACCCGGGCCGCGGGCCGATCGCCGAGGAGAGCGCGAACGCCGCGTTCGGCAAGGCCGTGCTCGCGCTCACGCGCGACCCGCTCGCCGCCGCGCGGCTCGGAAACGCGGCCGCGCAGCGGGCGCGCGAGCGGTCCTCGCCCCTCGTCGTGCAGCGCATGCTCGCGAACGCGTTCGCGCACGCGCGCGAGCACGCGAGGCAATCCAACCTGCGCCCGCTCGTCGACGGGCCGAAGGCGCTCCAGTGGCTGGAGACTTTCCGGCACTTCCGCACCTGGATGGGCTTCACCGGCGGCCTCTTCGCGTTCGGCCACCTGCGCCCCGCGGCGGCGCCGCGGCCCAAGGGGATCCAGCCGTCGTTCTGCGCCTAGCGCGCGTGGTAAGACCGGCCCGAAGCCGGCCCGCACGCGGCCGCTTCGAGGTGTTCCCGGTTTCGAGGTGTCCTTCGAATGCTCCTCAGGATGATCGGTGCGCTCGTCGATATCAGCGGGCGCCGTCCCTGGCTCGTCATCGCGCTCGCCCTCCTCTCCATGGCAGGGCTATGGGGGTACGCGTCGCGGCTCGAGCTGCGCACGGAGCTCCGCGAGCTCTTGCCGAGCGACAGCCCGGCGTTCCAGGCCTACGAGCGTCAGGCCCAGCGCGTGGACGGTGGAGCGCAGCTCATCGTCATCGCCGAGTCGCCGGATCGCGGCGCGAACGAGCGGTTCATCGACGCGCTCGCGGAGCAGCTGAACGAGCCGCTCCGGAAGCGCGCGGCCTGCGCCGCGGCGTGCGGCGACGACGCCTGCCGGGCGGCGTGCGGGCCGCCGGCGCTCATCCGCTACGTGGAGTCCGGCACGAAGGAGGTCCGCAGCTTCTTCGACGCGAACAAGTGGCTCTACGCGAGCGTCCGCGAGCTCGAGGCGGCGGACGAGGCGATCGAGCTGGAGCTCGCGCTGCGGAGCGGCCTCATCGAGGATCTGGAGGCTTCCGGGGCGCCCGGCGGTGACGCGGGCGCGGCGGGGACGCCGGCGCCGGCCCAGAAGGGGCTGTCGCTCGACGAGACCTGGCAGGAGCTCCAGCGGCGCCTGAAGAAGATCGACGAGTTCCCGAGCGGCTACTTCGCCACGCCCGACGGGCGCATGGTCGCGCTCCGCATCGTCTCGCGCAGCGCCGGGATGGGCGATCGCCGCGCGGCGGAGCTCCTCGACCAGGTGACCGCGCTCGTCTCGCGCCTCGATCCTGCGGCGTTCCACCCGGCCATGCAGGTCGGGTACGCGGGCGACATCCCGAACGCCATCGCCGAGCAGAAGTCGCTCGTGAGCGAGGCGGTGTGGGCCACCGCCATCGCGCTCGTGCTGATCGTCGGCGGCGTGATGATCTACTACCGCTCGCCCTGGTCGCTCGTGGTGATCCTGCTCCCCACGGCCCTCGGCGCCAGCGCGGGGTACGCGTTCGCGACCCTGACCTACGGCTACGTCAACACGGTCGGCGCCTTCCTCGGGGCGATCATCGTCGGCAACGGGGTCAATTACCCGATCGTGCTCCTGTCGAGGTACCGCGACTTCCGCGCGCGCGGCATGCCCGCAGACGAGGCGCGGCGCGAGGCGGTCATCAACGCGTTCCGCGCCGAGCTCGTCGGGGCGAGCGTGGCGGCGATCGCCTACGGATCGCTCACGATCACGCACTTCCGCGGGTTCAGCCAGTTCGGCACGATCGGCTTCGTCGGGATGTTCATGGTGTGGGCGTCCATCGTGCCGCTCGTGCCCGCGACGCTCGTCGCGATCGAGCGCATCCAGGCGAGGCTCCCGCGCTGGCTGCGCGATCCGGCGCCGCGCGTCTCGGACGAGGGCACCGCGGGGCCCGGCGCGCGGGCGCTCGCGCGCGTGACGTCGCGGTGGCCGCTCGCGTTCCTCGCGGTCGCGCCGGTCATCGTCGCGCTCGCGGCGTGGAAGCTCCCCGCGTACATCCGGGATCCCTGGGAGTACAACTTCGCGCGCCTCGGCTCGAAGAGCTCGCGGGAGAAGGGCGCGGGGAGCTGGTCGCTGAAGGCGTCCGAGGTCTTCGGCGGGAAGATGAACGTCGCCGGCGCGATGATGCTCGCGGACACCCCCGAGCAGGTGCCGGCCATCAAGGCGCAGATCCTGGCGAACGACGCGAAGGATCCGCAGGGCCAGCTCGTGGCCGACGTCGCGACGATCGCCGACGCCCTCCCCGGCACGGCCGAGGAGCAGCAGCGGAAGATCGAGATCCTGGAGCGCATCCGGGACCGGCTGACCCCGCGGGTGCTGAAAGCGCTGAGCCCCGAGGAACGCGAGCGCGTCCTCAGCATGAAGCCGCCGGAGACCCTTCGCGTCATCGGCCCGAAGGACCTGCCCGACCTCATCCGCCGCAGGTTCGAGGAGAACAACGGCGTCGTGGGGACGGTGTTCTACGTGAAGTACAAGAACAACGTCTCGTTCTCGAACGGCAGGAACCTCCTGCGGATGGCCGACACGACCGGCAACGTGGTCCTCCCTGACGGGACCCACGTCGTCACGGCGAGCAGGCCGACGGTCTTCGCCGAGATGATCCGGTCGATGGAGCGCGACGGTCCGCTCGCGACGGCGGCCTCGCTCCTCGCGGTCACGGCCGTCGTGGTGCTCGCGACGGGCAGCATCGCGGGCGCGCTCGCGGTCCTCCTGGCCCTCGTGCTCGGCGTGCTCGCGACGGCCACCGCCATGGCGGCGCTCGACGTCAAGATCAACTTCCTGAACTTCATCGCGCTCCCGATCACGTTCGGCATCGGCTGCGAGTACCCCTTCAACGTCTTCGATCGCGCGCGGCTGCTCGGCGGCGACGTGTCGCTCGCGCTCAAGCGCTCGGCCGGCCCCGTGGCCCTCTGCAGCTACACGACCGTGCTGGGCTACGGGTCGCTCGTCTTCGCCGACAACCAGGCGCTGAACTCGTTCGGCTGGGTCGCGGTCAGCGGCGAGTTGGCGTGCGTCGCGTGCGCGCTCCTGTTCCTCCCGGCGCTGCTCCACGTCATGAACCGCTCGGCGCGGATGCGGCGCTCGTGGAAGGGCGGCCTCCTCCTGCGCGGGAGCAACCATTCGTGAAGATCCTCGACGTCGCGGAGTTCTTCTCGTCCCGCGGGGGCGGCGTGCGGTCGTACCTGGAGGAGCTCGTGCGCCAGGGGAGCCGGCGCGGCCACGAGATCGTCGTCGTGGCGCCCGGGCCGCGCGACGAGGTGGTGCCGCTCGAGGGGGGCCGCATCGTGCGGGTGGCCGGCCCGCCGATGCCGTACGACCCGACCTACCACGCGCTCCTCCGGCTCGGCGCGGCGCGGGCGATCATCCGCCGCGAGGCGCCGGACGTGGTGCAGGCGAGCGCGCCGTACACGGCCGCGCTCGTCGCGGCGAGCGCCCGCGAGGTCCCGCTCCGCACGCTCGTGTACCACTCGGATCAGATCAGCACCTACGCGGCGCCGCTGCTCGACCGGGTGCGCCCGCGCGCGGTCGCCCGGGCGCTCGAGGGCGCGCTGTTCGCCTGGCCGCGCGCGCTGTCGCGGCGGTTCGACGCGACGATCGCCCCCGGGGCGTTCATCGCGGAGCAGCTCCGCAGCCACGGCTGCGAGCGCGTCCACCGCGTCACCTTCGGCGTGAAGCGCGGCGACTTCGACCCCTCCCGCGCGGACGCGGCGCTGCGCCGCGGCCTGCTCGGCCGGTTCGCGGACGAGCCCTCGGCCGCGCTGCTCCTCGTCGCGTGCCGGCTGGCCGTCGAGAAGCGGGTCGCGCTCGTGATCGACGCCGTGCGGGAGCTCGCGGCGCGGCGCCCGGTCGCCCTCGCGGTGCTGGGCGACGGGCCCGAGCGGGCGCGGCTCGAGCGCCGCGCGGCCGCCCTGCCGCAGGTGACCTTCCTCGGCTTCGCCAAGGACCGCGCCACCTACGCCGCGCTGCACGCCAGCGCCGACGTCTTCGTCCACGGCGGCGCCGCCGAGACGTTCGGCTTCGTGCTGGGCGAGGCGCTGTGCTCGGGCCTGCCGCTCGTCGTCCCGGCCGCCGGCGCCGCGCTGGATTTCGTGCAGCCCGGCGCCGCCGAGGTGTACGCGCCGCGCGCCTCGCCGGGCGAGGTGGCCGCCGCGATCGAGCGGGTGCTCGCGCGCCCGCGGGAGGAGCGCGTCGCGGCGGCGCGGGCCGCGGGGGAGCGGCTGCCCACGAGCGACGAGCACTTCGAAGCGCTGTTCGCGCTCTACGCGGACCTGCTCGAGCGCGGCGTGCGCGGCGAGGGCTGACGTCGTGGACGCCAGCTTGCCCGCGAGAGGACGCGAGAGGACGCGAGAGGATCGATCGTGCGCCCCTTCCTGCTGATCTCCCCCGCCTTCGCGCCCCAGACGAGCGTCGGCGCCTTCCGCTGGGTGAAGCTCGCGCGGCACCTGCCGCGCCACGGCTTCCGCGTCGCCGTCCTGTCGGGGACCTTTCCCGAGGATCCGCGCGACGACGGGTTGCTCGCCGCGCTGCCGCCCGAGGTCGAGGTCTTCGACGAGTACCTCGATCCGGCCGTCCTCGCCGCGGGCGCCGCGCTGCGCGCCCTCCGCGCGCGGGCGCCGCTCCCCGCGGGGCGCGCGGGGCCGCTCGTCGGGCTCCGCCCGTTCCAGGCGATCACCGACCGCTGGATCGCGCACGCGCCGCGCGGGGCGCGCGCGGCCGTGGCCCTGGCCCGCCGCACCGGCGCGCGGGCCGTCGTGGTGAGCGCCGGGCCGTACTCGGCCTGCCCGGTCGGCCTCCACGTGAAGCGGACGCTCGGCGTGCCGCTCGTCCTCGATATGCGCGACCCGTACTCGCTGCACGAGACGGGGAGCGGGCCGCCGTCCGGCCTGGCCGAGCGGGCCCGGCGCGCCATCGTCCCGCGCCTGGAGCGTCGCTGGCTCGAGAGCGCCGACCACGTGATCTTCAACACGCGGGCCGCGCTCGAGGCCTACCGCGCGCGCTTCCCCGAGCTCTCGTCGAAGTCCTCGTTCGTGCGCAACCACTTCGATCTCGCGCTGTACGCGCCGCCGCCCGTGCCGGAGCCGCCCCGCCGCTTCGTCGTGCTCCACCTCGGCACGATCCGCGAGGAGGCCTCGGCGGACCAGATAGGCGCCGCGCTGCGGCGGTTCATCGACCGCGAGCGGCTCGCGCCCGAGGACGTCGTCCTCCGGCAGATCGGCCGGATGTCCGACCACGATCGCGCCTGCTTCGAGCGCATGGGGCTCACGCCGTACATCGAGGCGCTCCCCCCGGTCCCGCAGCGCGACGTGCTCGGCGAGCTCAGGCGGGCGCACGTGCTGCTCGCGATGCTCAGCCCCCACGTCGTGCTGCGCGTCTCGGCCAAGACCTACGACTACGCCGCGTCGGGGATGCCCGTCGTCAGCGTGACCGCGAACCGCGAGGTCGAAGAGCTCCTCTCGTACCGGAGCGACAACGCGCGCGTCGCGCCGGACGACGCGGACGGCATCGCCGCCGCGCTCGCGCGCCACCTCGCGCGCTTCCGGGAGACGGGCGCGCTGCCGGTCCCGGCGCCTCCGCCCGCGGAGCTGTCGTCCGAGGCGGCCGCGGCCAGCGTCGCCGCGATACTGGACCGCGTCATCACCGACGCGACCGCGCGTAGCGCCCGCCAGCCTGCTTGAACATGGTAGCCCGGCGGGGAGGGGGCCGTCGCGCAACCAGCGCCGACCCCGCCCTGCCGTCAGGCACTAGACTGGCGCGCGCCGCGCCGCCTTCACGGCGCCATCCCCCTTCCTCGGAGCTGTGCATGCGCTTTCTCCACCCCGAGCATGACGAGAGCCTGGAGCTCGCGCTCGAAGACGTGTTCCTGACCCCCGGGTACTTCGCCGGCGGCTCCCGCCTCGAGACCGACCTGCGCCCGGCGGACTTCCCTGGCGGCTCGCACCCGATCGTCTCGGCGAACATGAACGCGGTCACCGGCAAGCGGATGGCGGAGACGATGGCCCGCTTCGGCGGCCTCGGCGTGCTCCCGCAGGACATGGATCTCGACACGGTCGAGCGCATCGTCCGCCACATCAAGCGCGCCGACCCGCGCTACGACACGCCCCTCTCGGTCTCCCCGCGGGCGACGCTCCGCGACGTGCACGGCATCATCCGCAAGCGATCGCACGACATGGTGGTCGTGGTCGACGACGAGCGGCGGCCGATCGGCATCGTCACCCACGCCGACCTGCGCGACCGGGATCAGTACACGCCCGCGTCCGCGCTCATGTCGCCGCGCCTCATCACCATCCCGGCCGGCACGCCGAACCGGACGGCCTTCCTGCTGATGGAAGACGCCCGCGTGAAGGCGGTCCCCGTGCTCGACGGGGACGGGCGGCTCCACGGCGTGCTGACGCGCGACGACGCCGTGCGGCTCGAGCTGCTCAAGCCGACGCTCGACGGCGGCGGCGAGCTCATGGTCGCGGCGGCGATCGGGATCTCCGCGCAGGCGGCCCAGAGCGCCGCGCGCCTGCTCGAGATCGGCGTCTCTGCGATCGTGCTCGACACCGCGCACGGCCACCAGCGCCGGATGATCGAGGCGATCCGCGCCGTGCGGGGCGCCGTCGGCGACGCCGTCCCGCTCGTGGCCGGCAACGTCTGCACGGCGGAGGGCACGCGGGCTCTCATCGAGGCGGGCGCCGGCATCGTGAAGGTGAACGTCGGCCCCGGCGCGATGTGCACGACGCGCATGCAGACCGGCGCCGGCCGCCCGACGTTCTCCTCGGTGCTCGCGTGCGCCCGCGAGGCGCGCCGCCACGGCAAGCGCGTCTGGGCCGACGGCGGCGTCCGTCACCCGCGCGACGTGGCGCTCTACCTCGCCGCCGGCGCCTCGCGCGTCATGGTCGGGACGACGCTCGCCGGCACGTACGAGAGCCCGGGCGACGTCATGGAGGACCGCGACGGGCTGCTCTACAAGGAGAACTACGGCATGGCGAGCGCCCGCGCGGTCAGCGAGCGCACCGCGGACCTCGACGCGTTCGAGCGCGCCAAGAAGGCCTTTTTCCGCGAGGGCATCTCGACGTCGCGCATCTACATCCACGAGGGGCGCGAGAGCGTCGGCGCCATCCTGATCGAGATGATCACCGGCGTGCAGTCGGCGTGCACCTACGCCGGCGCGGCGAACCTCGACGAGCTCCACGACAAGGCCGTCATCGGGGTGCAGACGCTGGCGGGCTACGGCGAGGGCAAGCCGCACGGAATTGAACGGCGTTGATCGAGCGTCGTTGATCGAGCGGCGTTGATCGAGCGGCGCTGATCGAGCGCGGGATGACGGAAAGGTGACGTGACTTCCACCCGGGCAGCGACGAACCTCCGGCTGCTTACCGTCGAGGTCCTCCATGCCGAACGCACCCGCTCCACGTTTTTCCGCCGCGCGCCGCGCCGTTCGCCGGTTCGTCGGCCGCACCTGGTTGTCCGTGTTCGGCTGGCGCGTGGAGGGCATGACGGAGCTCCCGTCGAAGGCGGTGATCATCGCGGCGCCCCACACCTCGAACTGGGATTTCCCGTTCACGCTCGCGGTCAGCTACGTGCTCGACCTCGAGTTCTCCTGGCTCGGCAAGCACACGCTCTTCGAGCCGCCGTTCGGCTTCTTCTTCAAGTGGCTCGGCGGCGTCCCCGTCGACCGCCGCGACCGGAACAACCTCGTCGCGGCCGTGGTCGACGTGCTGAAGGAGCGCGACGAGCTCATCCTGATCATCGCGCCCGAGGGCACGCGCTCGCGCACGAAGCGCTGGAAGACGGGCTTCTACTACGTCGCGCTCGGCGCCGGCGTCCCGATCCTCCTCGGATACCTCGACTTCCCCCGCAAGCGGGGCGGGATCCTCCACGTGTTCCACCCGACGGGCGACATCGAGGCCGACATGGCGGCGATCCGCCGTCTCTACGAGGGTATCGAAGGAAAGCACCCGGAGCGAATGAGCGAGATCACGCTCGGCGCCAGGGATGCTCCGGCGAACGGGGCCGTGCAGCACCCCTGAGCTCGGGTCGGCGGCGCGCGAGCCGCGTGCGCGAGCCGCGTGCGCGCCGCCGGGGGCGCTCGTCAGCGCAGGGACGGCGCGCGAACCGACGAGGCGGGCCCCGCCGTGATCCTCGTCGTCAGCACGCCCGCGAGCGCCCATTCGAACGCGGAGCGGTCGGTGTACACGTTGAAGCGGCCGCCCGTGGCGAGGTTGGCGACCGTGACGCCCATGGCGACGAGCCCCGGCCGCACGAGGATATGGACCTCCTTCAGCTTGCCGGGGTTCCGCAGGTGCCACGCCGTGAGCCTGGCCCGGACGTCGCTGTCATAGCCGGTGCCGAGCTCGAAATCGTCGAACACGACCGGGTGCACGCCCGCCTCGACGAGGGTCTCCAGGTGCCTGATCGCCGGCTCGATGAGATCGAGCGACGCGTACCCCTCGAGGCGCCTCGTCACGACGTCGGACGCCGGCGTTCGAACATCGAGGACTCCCCGCCCGGTCGACCAGCGATCGCCCCGAGCTCCGAGCCGTGTGTGTGCCAAATCCATCTCGATTTCGAGACTTTAGTCTATGGGCGGCGCTCCGCCACGCGATCCGTCCGATCCGCTCCGTTCCCCGACGCCGGGGGCGTGAGCTGCGCTCGCGGACGGCGCCTCGCCGGCCGGGCGCGCGAGGCGGCGGGGTTTCCGGCGCGTCGAGCACGTCCGGCGGGCCAGGCCGCCTCCTGCTGCGTCGAGCGCCGTCGGCGTGGCCGAAAGCGGCTATGATGCCGCGGTTGTTTCGGCCGCCGGCCGGTGCTGGCGGCTCGCGAGGCGTCTTCGCCCGCAGCAGAGAGACGAAGGAGGAGCTACCGAGATGAGAGGACATGTTTCCAGGGTGCTGCGGCTCGCTGTCGTGGCGTTTGCGTGCGCGCTGATGGCGGGCTGCGGCGGCCCGCTGCGCTACACGCCGCAGGGCATGGGGAAGGCGCCGGGCGCGGACGCCGTGATCATCGCCGACGTCAACTTCGACGCGGCCATGACCCGCCTCGACATCAACGCGAAGGACCTCCCGCCGCCCGATCGCCTCGACTCGAGCGGCACCGCCTACGTCGTCTGGGCGCGCCCGGACAGCGACTCGCCCTGGCAGCGGATCGGCGCGCTCACCTTCGACCCCGATGCCCGCACCGGCAAGCTCAAGGACGTGAGCGTGCCGCTCACCCGGTTCGAGCTCGTCATCAGCCTCGAGAAGACCGCCAATCCCGGGTCGCCGTCCTCGGAGCTCATCTTCAAGCAGGACGTCGAGTACTGACGCGGCGGCGGCTCCGCCGGGGGTGCATCTTCGCAGTGCTGCTCGAGCCGCTCCCGGCGGGCGAGTCGCAGCCGCCTGGCGCGACCCGCGGCGCCAGCGACATCACCGTGACGCCCCCCGCCCCTCGTGATGCTGTCGAGGCGTGATGGTCGCCCGTCCCATCGAGGCGGGCGCCGGCCGTCGGACCCGGCGGCGATAACTCGGCGCCGCCCACCGTGCATCAGGTGAATGCCCGCGAGCGCCGGTGCATCGAAGTGCGGTGAGTGAAGATTCTCCTCCTGTCGCAGTGGTATCACCCAGAGCCGATCGCGCGCCCCCATCTGCTCGCGGAGGCGCTGGCCGAGCGCGGGCACCAGGTGACGGTGGTGACCGCGTTCCCGAACTACCCGCATGGCCGCACCTATCCAGGGTACCGACAGCGCCTCTGGGACGTGGAGCACGCGAGCGGCACCAGGGTGATACGCCTCCCGAGCTACCCTGATCACAGCCGATCGCGCGTGCGGCGGACGCTCAACTACGCGAGCTTCGCTGCCTCGACCGCGCTGCTCGGGGCCGCCCTCTCCGGGCCGGCGGACGTCGCCTGGGTCCATAACCCCCCACCGAGCCACGCCATCGCCGCCTCCTGGCTCGCCGCGCTCCGCCGGATACCGTGGGTCTATGAGGTCCAGGATCTGTGGCCCGAGACCGCGGCGGCCTCGGGCATGCTCGACAACAGGCTTGTATTCGCTGGCGTCGATCGCGTGAACCGCGCCCTCTTCCGGCGCGCTGCGGCGATCACCGTCATCAGCCCGGGGCTCGAGCGCGAGCTCTCCCGCAGAGGCGTCTCCACAGACAAGGTGCACCTGATCCCGAACTGGGCCGACGATCGGATCTACAGGCCGGTGGAGCCCGACCCGCAGCTCGCAGCGGAGCACGGGTTGTCAGGGCGGTTCGTCGTCCTCTTTGCCGGCAACATGGGCTCTGCCCAGGCCCTCTCCAGCGTGCTCGACGCGGCCGATCGGCTGCGCGACCTCCCCGACGTGCGGTTCGTGATGGTCGGGGACGGGAACGACGCGCTCAGGCTCCGGGGCGAAGCTGCGGCGCGGGCCCTCTCGAACGTCGTCTTCATCGGCCAGCAACCCCATGAGCGCATGCCGCATTTCTTCGCGCTGGCCGATGTGGTGCTCGCGCACCTCCGGCGCGATCCGCGCTTCGAGATCACGATTCCCTCGAAGATCCCGGCCTACATGGCCGCGGCCAGGCCGGTGCTCGTCGCGGCGGGCGGGGATCCAGCGGATCTGGTGCGGAGCAGCGGGGCGGGGCTCGCCTGCGAGCCCGAGGACCCGGCGGCGCTCGCGGACGCCGTGCGGCGGTTTCACGGCATGACGCCGGAGGCGCGGCGCGCGATGGGGGAGGCCGGCCGGCTCTATTTCCTTCGCTGGTTCACGCGCGAGCCGCTCGTGCGTCGTTATGAGGAGATCTTCGCGCGCGCAGCGGGTGAAGCATCGTCGTGAGGACGCCGGCGCCCTCGGGCACCGGCGCGAGGCTGGGGGGATCTAAGGACGCAATGCACCGGGGCATTGCGGTGAGCATCGTTCCATGGGCGAGACGACAGGCACAGCGGTGGGCACCATGCAGGGTTACAAGGACCGGCGGATCATCGTGACCGGTGGGGCGGGCGCGATCGGCGGCTCGCTCACGGCGGCCCTGGCCGACGCGGGCGCGGAGGTGATCGTGGTGGACGACCTCTCCTCCTCCTCCCGCTGGGGCGTCCCGGCGCGGCGCAACGTGCGCTTCGTGGAGGGGAGCGTCGTTGATGACGGCTTGCTCGCGGCGGTGTTCCGGGAGCAGCCATCGCACGTCTTCCACCTCGCCGCGCTGTTCGCGAACCAGAACTCGGTGGACAACCCGGAGCGCGATCTCGAGGTCAACGGCCTCGGCACATTGCGGGTGCTGCAGCACGCGCGGCGCAGCGGGGCGCAGCGCGTCGTCTTCGCCTCGTCCGGGTGCGCGCCCTACGGCAGCGACCCGCCGCGGCCCGTCCACGAGGAGCACCTCGCGCTCGATGTCCACACGCCTTACCAGGCCACCAAGCTGCTCGGCGAGCTCTATTGCAATTACTTTTGCGGTCATCCGGCCGGCCACGAAGGGCTGAGCACCGTGCGGGTCCGCCCCTTCAACTCGTATGGTCCGGGCGAGGTCCCTGGCCGATACCGCAATGTGATCCCCAACTTCGTCTACTGGGCCCTGCGAGGCGAGCCGCTGCCGATCACCGGGACGGGAGAGGAGACCCGCTCGTTCACCTACGTGGGTGACATCGTCGATGGATTTCTCCGCGCGGGCACCGCGGCGTCCGCCTCGGGTGAGGCGTTCAACCTGGCTTCTGGCGAGGAGATCGCCATCCTCGACGTCGCGAGAGCCATCAACGAGTTGACGGGCAACCGTGCCGGCGTCCGGTTCGTCGAGCGCCGGGCGTGGGATACGCAGCGCCGTCGGGTCGCGTCCACCGACAAGGCCCGTCGCGTCCTCGGCTTCGAGGCGCAGACGGGCCTGCGCGATGGGCTCGCGCGCACCGTGGCGTGGTTCCGCGAGCGCTGGGCCCAGATCGAGGCCGACGCGCGCTTCTAGGGACATGCGCGTCGCGCTCTGGGGCCCCCTCCCGCCGCCCGCCGGCGGAATCACGCGGTGGATGCGGAACTACCTCGACGCGGCGGCAGCGGCGGGCATCGAGGCGGACGTCATCGACACCTCGCCCCGAGGCGCCTCGACCGATCCGACGAGCAGGCTTCGCCCCGCGCGCGTGATCCGCGCGGGCGAAGCGCTGGCTGCGCTTCACCGGCTGCTCGCGCGACGCCGGCCGGATGTCGTTCATCTGTGCACGACCCTGTTCTGGGCGACCGCGCGCGACGGCCTCGCGGTGGAGCTGTGCCGTCGCGCGGGTGTGCCGGCCGTGCTCCACCTGCGCCTGTCGCCGCAGATCATCGCCTGGCATCGGGCCCTGCCGTGGCCGGCTCGGCAGGCCGTGCGCGCCGTGCTGGGCCGCGCCGCAGCCGTCATCACGCTCTCAGAGGAGCTGCGGTGTTACGTGCAGGCCTTGGTTCCAGGGGGCCGCGTCCTCCGGATCGCGAACCCGGTCGACACCGGCGGCTTCCACCCCGCCGCCGCGCTGCGCTCGCCCGGCCAGCCGCTGCGGGTGCTCTTCGCGGGGCTCGTCACGCCGCAGAAGGGGGTCCTGGAGCTGGCGCGGGCCGTGCTGGCGGTCGAGGGCCTGACCCTCGCGCTGGCGGGGCCGCGCGACGCAGGCGGCGCTGCCGGCCCGTCCCGCCGCCTCGACGAGGCGCTCGCGGAGCTCGAGCGTCAGGGCCGCCTGAGCCTGCTCGGCGAGGTGCCTGAAGACGCGATGCCCGCTGTCTACCGCGACGCGGACGTCTTCTGCCTACCGAGCCATGGCGAGGGGCTGCCCAACGCGTTGCTGGAGGCGATGGCCAGCGGCCTGCCCTGCGTCGTCACGCCGGTCGGCGCGGTGCCGGAGGTGATCCAGGGCGAGGGCGGTCGGGTGGCCCTCCTGGCGGCGCCGAGAGACGAGGACGCGCTGCGGGGCGCGCTCCGCTCCCTGCGCGACGACCCTTCCCTGCGGGCGCAGCTCGGCGAGGCCGCGCGCCGGCGCGCCGTGCGCCGCTATGCGAGCCGGACGATCATGGCGGAGTACGCCGCGCTGTATGCGCAGCTCGCAGCGGCCGACGCCTCGCGTCCCGAGCCCCGGGACGAACATCACGGCTGAGCGGGGCCGTAGACCGCGCGCCGTACGGCGTCGGGAAACTCGCCCAACATGCCGGCGAAGGCGGTGTTGGTCAGGACGACGACCGTGAGCTTCGCGCTCGGATCGACCCAGAAGTGATTGCCGTAGGCCGAAGCGACCGCAGAGACCGAAGCGCGGAGCAATTTCATCATGATTGGCCGCACGGTTCCATGGCCCCGGCTCCCTCATCGAGGGATTGCGTGGCCGCCGGAACACCTAGGTTGCAGACGCCGGCTGTTCGGTCGGAGAGTAGCGGATCACCATCACGGTGACGTCATCACGCAGCTGCTGCCCCGCCATGGGGCCCACGAGGCCCTTCACGATGGCGCTCGGCGACATCCCTTGCGCCGCGAGCGCGCGGAATCGCTCCGTCAGCCCCCGGGTCTCCAGCATTCCGCCGTCGGCGGTGACAGACTCGGTGAGCCCATCGGTGTACAGCAGCATCGTGTCCCCGACGCCGACCTCTATCACATCATCCCGGAGCAGCGCCGTGATGTCGTCTTCGATGCCGATCCACATCCCCCTGGTCTCCACCACCTCTACGGTGTTGGAGAGCGCCCTGTGGATCAAGATGTCCAGGTGAAGGCCCGCGTAGCGGACCGTGCCGCGGCCGAGCTCCAGCGCGACGATCGTCATGTACTGATCGGGGCTGACGCGGATCAAGTTCTCCCGGACCGCGCGGTTCGCCCGGCTCAGCACGACCGCCGGCGTGAGAGGCTCGCCGTCGCGCGGCGACGTCGTAAGGATGGTCCGTACGGCGGTCTGGACCATCATCATCGTCAGGCCGGCGGTGACTCCATGGCCGGACACATCGCCGATGAGGACCCAGCTGCTCCCGCCCGTCTGGACCACGTCGTAGTAGTCGCCTCCGACGCTCTCGGCCGGCGTCATCAGGGCGGCCATGTCGTAATCCTTCAAACGACTCTGCTGCGGCAGGAGCACCGTCTGTATCTTGCGCGCGAGATCCATCTCGCTCCACAGCTCCGCGACGAGGCGCCTGAGCTCGGCGGTGCGCTCGGCGACGAGCGCTTCGAGGTTCTCGTTCGCGCGCCTGAGCTCCTGGGATGCGGCCTCCAGCCGCCCGTAGAGCATCGCGTTCTCGAGGGACACGGCGGCTTGGGTCGCGAGAAATTGCAAGAGCCCGCACCGCGCAGGGCTGAACGCCTCCGCGGTGATGCTGTTCTCGAGGTACAGGACGCCGGTGAGCTTTCCGCCCTGGAGCATCGGAGCGCACATCACCGACTTGGGCCGAGCCTGAGTGAAATATCGGTCAGACGCGAAGCGCATGTCGCGGTGCGCGTCCGTGAGGACCGTCAGCTCGCGCGTGCGCGCCACGTAGCGCACGAGCGACTCCGGGACCTCCGAGCCGCCCCGCAGCGCACGGGCGTCCAGCGTTATCGTATCGGGATCGATGGTCATGCTCGCCTCCAGGGTGAGCACCCCGGCGCGATCGAGGATCAAGCATCCCCGTCGAGCTCCCGCGTTCTCGAGCAGCGTCCGCATCAGCCGCGCGAGCAGCCGATCGATGACGAGCTCCGTGGAAATCGCCTCGGTCGCGCGGATGGCCGCCGTGAGGTCGAGGCTCTCGCGTGATCGAAGCGTGCTGGAGGTCTGGCTGGTCGTCTGGCTGGTCGTCTGGCTAGTCGTCTGGCTAGTCGTCTGGCTAGTCGTTCTTTGCAAGCTCGCTGCCGTCTCGTCTGCTGGATTGAGCGGAGATGAGAGCGCCGCGTTGCTCCGGAGCACGTGAGCGTACTTCGACCTCAGCTCCTCGACCTTGCACGTCGCCCCCCAGCGCTGGTACGCGTAGATCGCCTCGGCCAGGTAGGCGCTCGCCACCCTGTTCCTGCGCTCGTCCAGGTGAAATCGGCCTGCCAGCTCGTTGCCGATGGCCTCGGCGTGCACGAAGCCGTGCTCCTGGGCGAGGGCTATCGCGCGATCGTAGAGATCCAGCGCGCCTTCGATGCGCCGCTCGATCCGCGAGATCTCCGCCTGCGCGAGCGCAGCGCGGTGCGCGAAGTTGGCGGGCGAGGACAGCGCCCAAGCTTCGAGCGTGGCAGCGTCGGCACGCAGGCGATCCAGGAGTCCGGCGCGCTCTTCCGGAGCCGCGGTGCGGGTCAGCTCGGCCAGGATCAGAGCCCGATAGAAGACGTGGTCAGCGTGATAGAAGAAGCCAGGGACCAGCTTGCAGCTGTCGCTGGTGGCCAGGGCATCTCGGAAGCGGCCAGCGAGATACTGGGCGGTCGTCTTCGCGACCCCGTAGATCGCCAGCGTCGGCGGCGGCGTAGAGGCCATGAATGTGCTCTCCTCGAAATCCGCGCTCTCCAGGGTTGCGGGGTGTCGAGTCTGGCCAGTCAGCGCACGGATGGCCTGTTGGGCGACCTTGCAGATGCCCTGGTTGACGACGTCACCCGTCCTGTCCGCGAGGTCGCGGGCGGTCAAGAGGCTGTCCTCCAGGTCGTGCAAGCTCTCGCCGGCGTACATGCGATAGTACAGGATGAACGCAGCGCAGTAAGAGGCGTAGATCTGGTCGCCCATCTCGAGGCTGATTCTCAGCCCTGACCGCAACACCTCCAGGCTGTGCGATATGTGTTGACGCCAGTGGGCGATGAAGACCCCGAAGAGGAAATGAACCTGACCCTTGCTGGCTGGACTGCCGCCACGGGTAGCTAGCTCCAGGCCCAGCCGGCCGAAGCGAAACGCGTCCTCCCGGCTCCCCGTGATGGCGAGGTGGACGATCGCGTACTGCGCATAGAAGAAGCCCGCGAGCGGCGCCGTGCCCCGACGGAGCAGCTGGACTCCCTTGAGTACGAGCAGGAAATGAAGCTCTGGAATGGCCTGGAACGCTGCCGGAATGCTGGTGGCCAGGGTGTGGAGCACCGCTAGCTCGCGGGCGTCGCCCATCACCGACACTGTCTCCAGAGACTCGATCTCCGACCCCGCTATCGCAGATTGATACGCTCCGAACTCGGCGCCGATCGCGGCGCCGAGGGCCGCCTTGTCTGCCAGCGGAGGCAGCTCCACGTCCAGGAGTCGCAGCGCGTCGATGCCCTTCGCACACGCAGCACCGAGCCTGCCCGTGTTGGTGAGCAGGAGCACCTCGAGGTTGCGCCCCATGACCCGATCCACCACCGACCGCGCGTTCCGCTCGACGACCTGGAGCAGCCCGAACGCGGAATCCAGGTTCCCGGTGAGGTACTCGCACTCCGCCATGGTCAGGTGAGCGGCGCAGACGATCTCGTACTCTTCAATCCACCCCGTCTCCCCGAGCACGTCGAGCGCCGCCCTCAGGTAATGCACCGCCGCGTCGGGCGCCGCTCGAGCGCGCGCCTTGCGGCCAGCGTTCAAATTGAAGCGCGCGAGCCCGCGCCTCTCGGCGGGCTCGACGATCAGGCTCGCGCCACGGTTCAGGTGATCCACGATCGCGAACAGCTCACGATCGCCCGGATCTGCGCCGCCGCGCTCCCGCAGCAGCCGACCGATGCGCAGGTGGATGGCGTCCCGCTCCTCCGGGCCGAACAGCGAGTAGGCCGCCTGCTGGACGCGATCGTGCGAGAAGCGGAACGCGGCGTCGAGCGCGCCGTCGACGATCCCTGTCGCGTCGTGATGAGCGTCGGCCCTGTAGCGGTATTTGCCGTCCAGCGAGGCGATGAACCCCTGGCGCAGCGCTTCCCAGAGGTGGTCCGCCACGTCGCTGTGAGAGCGCTGAGACACGGCGGCCAGCGTGGCCATGTCGAAGCTATGCCCGACGCAGGCGGCGAAGCGCAGCACGTCCTGGCTCGACTGCGGCAATCGCCGCAGCTCGGACACCATGAAATCGATCACGTTGTCCGTCGCCAGCCGTTCCCACACCCGCGCCGTGTCCCACCTCCAGGCGAGGTCCCCGTGGTCGAAGCGCAGCAGGCCGTCTCGGTGCAGCGCGATCAAGAACTGCGCGAGGAAGAAGGGGTTTCCGCGGGTCTTCTCGAACAAGGCAGCGCTGAGCCCGCCCACCGCCTCGGCGCCGCACCCGAGCGTGTCGCCGAGGAGGTCCGCGATGTGCGGCCGGCCGAGCGGGCCGAGCGTGATCTCATGCCTCCTGACGCCGGCCTGGCGCAGCTCCTGGAGCATGAGAGACAGCGGGTGCGCGGCGTCGATCTCGAGCTCTCGGTAAGCTCCGATCACGAGCACGTGGCGCGCGCCGGCGGCCGTCAGCACGTGCTGCAAGAGCCGGGTCGAGCTGGCGTCCGCCCACTGCAGGTCATCCAGGAAGAGCACGAGCGGGTGCTCTTCAGCCGCCAGCGCACGGAGAAAGCTCAAGAAGACATGTTCGAAGCGGCGCTGCGACTCGGTCGGACCGAGCGCTGGCACGGGGGGGTGTTCGCCGACGACGTGCTTCAGCTCGGGGATCAGATCGGTGAGGAGAGCCGCGTTCGGGCCGACCGCTTCGAGGATTTCACGTCGCCGCTGCTCGAGCACGCCCGGGGGCTCCGCGAGCACGGACCGGACGAGAGCACGGCAAGCGCGGGCGATCGGGCCGTAGGGGACGCTCCGCGCCAGGGAGTCGAACTTTCCTGCGCCGAAGTACGCCCGGCCGAGGATGTGCTGGTGCAGCTCCTCGACGAGCGCGGATTTCCCGACGCCCGCCTGTCCGGACAGGAGGACGAGCTCGCTCCTGCCCTGCCTGGCGCGGCCGAAGCTCTCCAGGAGCGCTTCGAGGTCGCGCTCGCGGCCATAGAGCTTCTCGGGGATCGAGAGCTCATCGGATCTGTCGCGCTGGCCCAGACCGAAGACCTCCGCCGCGCCAGCCCCCTTGACCTGACCCAGAATTTGCTGCAGATCGTGCTGCAACCCAGCTGCGGTCTGGTATCGCTGCTCCACGGACTTGCTGAGCAGCTTGAGGATCACGTCCGACAGGACCGGCGGCAAGTCCGGCCTGGATGCCAGGGGCGCCCGGGGGCTGCGAGCGATGTGGCTGTGCACCAGCTCCAGCGGATCGCTGGCGTCGAAGGGCAGCGCGCCGGTGAAGAGCTCGTACAGGGTGACCCCGAGCGAATACAGGTCGGCTCGAAAGTCCACGCTCCGGTTCATCCGCCCCGTCTGCTCGGGCGCGATGTACGCCAGCGTGCCTTCCAGCTGCGTGACCCCCGAGAGCGCGTCGACTTTCTGGGAGCGGCGCGTCGCGATCCCGAAGTCGACGAGCACGATCGAGCTCGGGCCGTCGGTGACGAAGAAGTGATGGGGTTTGATGTCCTTGTGAATGACGTGCCTGCGGTGGACCGCCGCGAGCGTTCGCGCCATGGCCAGCGAAAGCTCGAGCGAGCGCAGCAGATCCAGGCGACCCGATCGAATCAGCTTGTCGACGGACACGTCTCCCGCGTCCTCCATGACCAGGGCCAGGCCGTGCCCGTGCCGCTCCAGTCCGATGGCCTTGACGACCTCGGGCATGTCGAGGCACGTCAACACTTCATATTCATGGCGGAGGCGTCCCACCTCGAGCGCGGTCGGGCGCTCGCTCCTGAGCAGCTTCACCAGCACCGATGCCCCGTCGACGACGCGATAGCCGCGGTACACCTCGGAGCTCTGGGTCTCGCGCACCTTCGCGTTCAGGGTGTAGCGGTCGGACAAGGTGATCATGGTGGATTCATGAGGATCGGTTTCGTTCCGAGATCTGAGCGGTGAGCGCGCCGATGGCCTGGTCGCTCCAGGTCATTGCACCTTTGTCTTCTTCAGGGTGCGCGCCAGGGCCGACATGCAGTTGCGGTGCGCTCGCTGCCAGTCGTTGTCGCGGAAGACGACGACCACGCCGAGGCTCGTCTGATCCAGCAATTTTATCAGGTCCACCAGGGGCTTCACCGTGGCCGAGTTCATGTACTCGAGCTTCGTCAGATCCACCGTGACGAACGTGTTCCTGGTCTTCCCGGTCCAGTCCTCGAAGAGGGGATTGAGGAACATGGCGGGGCTGCGGATGTCGCTGACGCCCGACCACTCGATTCGCGACGAATCGCCGGCCACGGAGATGCGTACTTTCAGCCCGTCGCGCTCAAAGGTCGACTCGGTCATGGATTCTCCTGGTGGCTGTCACGGTGACCGTATCGTCTGCGTACGTTGCGTCGAGCGCAAAGCCGCCTTCCATCGCGATCCTGTAGATGCCCACGTTGGCGCCCTCGCGCGGGCTGACGAGCAGCTCCTCCAGCTGTTCGATGTAGAGCTCCGTCTTGTTCGGGGCGCTGCGCAGGGACTCTATCCGGCAGAGCAGTCGATTGACCGACCCTCGATCGGTGCAGCCGTTGATCGTGACGAGTTCGATCCTGTCCTCGGTCAGGCTGAGCGTGAAGCGAATGGCGCGCGCTGCGGGGACCTCCTCGCCGTACTTGATGGCGTTCTCCAGCAGCTCGCAGGCCGTCATCTCTGCCGCGTCCACGAGCGCGCTCGGGTACTGCGCGAGGGCATTGCGCACCGAGGCCCGGGTCGCGCGTAGATTGCTCCATACAGGGCGGAGCGAGGTGCTCAACAGTGGTTGCATCGCCTACGCCTGCATGGATCGAGTCCGGTGGTGGGCAGAAGAGCGCACAGGGTCTCCGCCAGCGGGAACAGCTCGGGCGAGAATCAAATCCAAAGCGGTTCGGAGGAGCAAGGTGGTATCCCGAACGGGCGCAGAAGAGGGAATGAAACCCAGAACGGCCTGGAGATGTCAAGCATCAGCCGGGCGCGTTGCTCGGCAGTGCGAGGGCTGCCTCACATCGGCATGCGGCGCGCCCGGCCGCGCTCGCGGGCGGCTCCTCTCACGGTTCCCGGTTCCCGGTGGACGCTTGAGCTCACGCGGCGGCCGGGAGGCGTACGCGGCGGCGAGCTGGCCGCCGCCATGGCGTGGCCGAGGGCCCGGCGCGCCGCGAGCGCCGCGCGTCGCAATAGGGGCTCTCCCGATCCGTTTGGCTGCTGGCGTCCTCTCGATTCCATATCAGTCTAGTGCGCCGATGATCGACCGCCTGCGCGTCCGTCAGGCTCGGATCGAGCCTCGAAGGGACGTCGCCGTTCCCGCCAGAAGCAGAGGAATCGAGGTGTCAGTGCGAGCGGACCTCTTCAGAAGCGCTCCGTTCACGAAGGTTCTGTCGCCGCTCGTCATCGCTGCTGCTTTGACCGCGGTCGACTGCGATCGTCCCCGGCAGGCGCCGGGACCGGAGGCCGGCGACGGCGGGAACGGCGGGAACGGCGGGAACGGCGGAGGCGGCGGGGGCGGAGGGGGCGGAGGGGGCGGAGGGGACGGAGCGCCTTGCGTCACGGCCGCGGACTGCCCCGGGGTCGACGGCGCGTGTCAGCTGCGCACCTGCGAAGGCGGCCGGTGCGCCCTCGACGCCGCGCCGCGGGGAAAGCCCGTGGGCGAGCAGGTGCTGGGCGACTGCAAGGCGCGCGTTTGCGATGGGCATGGCGCCGTGATCGAGCTCGACGACGACCAAGACGCCTTCTCCGACGGAGACCCGTGCTCGGCCGACGTGTGCGTCGCAGGGGCGCCGAAGAACCTTCCGGCGCCGGCGACCACGGAGTGCGGCGGATCCGACGCGACCGGAGCGCGCTATTGTGATGGGAACGGCGCTTGTGTCGAGTGTCTCGTCGCAGGCGATTGCCTGAGCAACATCTGCGTCGAGAACAGCTGCGTCGCGCCCGATTGCGGCGATGGCGCGGTGAACGGCGCCGAGACCGGCGTCGACTGCGGCGGCTCGGATTGCGTGCGGTGCGCGGATCTCGAGGCCTGCCTCACCGGCGCGGACTGCCGGAGCGGGATCTGCGCGGACGGCAGGTGCCGCGCGTCGTCGTGCACCGACGGCGCGACGAACGGGGCGGAGACCGACGTCGACTGCGGCGGACCGGCGTGCTCGCCTTGCGCCACCGGCAAGGCGTGCGCCGCGGACGGCGACTGCCTGGGCGGCCGCTGTTCAGGGACGACGTGCCTCCCGTCGTGCACCGACATCGCCCGGAACGGGGCGGAGACCGATATCGACTGCGGCGGCCCCGCGTGCGTCGGGTGCGCCGCCGGAATGCGCTGCGCCGCCGGGCGCGATTGCCTGAGCCACGTGTGCAGCTCGGCAGGCACCTGCGCCGCGCCGGTCTGCGGCGACGGCGTGGTCAACGCCGCCGCCGAGGCGTGTGATGACGGCAATACGAGCACCACGGACGCGTGCCTCACCACGTGCGTCGCCGCCTCGTGCGGGGACGGGTTCGTCCGCGCCGGCGTCGAGGCGTGCGACGACGGAAACGCGAGCAACACCGACGCCTGTCCGACGAGCTGCGCGCGCGCGGTGTGCGGGGACGGGTTCGTCCGTGCCGGCGTCGAGGCGTGCGACGACGGGAACCGGAACGCGGGCGACGGGTGCAGCCCAGGGTGCCTCCTCGACGGCTGCGGCGACGGCGCGATCCAGGCCGGCGAGGAGTGCGACGACGGCGACGCCGACAGCGCCGACGGCTGCCCGATCACCTGTCGCGCCGCGAGGTGCGGCGACGGCTTCGTGCGGGACGGCGTCGAGGGCTGCGACGACGCCAACACGTCGAGCGGCGACGGCTGCAGCGCGAGCTGTGTCGTGGAAGCGCGGTACACCTGCCGGGGCACGCCGAGCGTGTGCACGTACTCCAAGGAGCGCAACTGCGGCGACGCGGCGGACGATGACCTCGACGGCGAGACGGACTGCGCCGACCCGGACTGCGCGCTCGGCTGCGACGATGCCGTCGGCGCGTGCTCGCCCGGGCAGGTGCTGTGGGTGCAGTCGTCCACGGACATCCCGAAGACGGTCACGGATCGCGCCGTCGCTGCCAGCGTCCTCCCTGTCGTCTCGAGGGGCGCGATCCGGCGCGTGACGCTCGAGCTCGACATCGCGCATTCGTTCGACGGAGATCTCGATATCTCGCTCACCTCTCCGGCTGGCGCGACGGTCGATGTGTCGAGCGACAACGGCGGCTCCGGCGACAACTACCGGAGGACCGTCTTCGACATGGGCTGCGCGACCGCGGTCACGGGAGCGATGGCGCCGTTCCGCGGCTGCTTCCGCCCGGAGTCGTCGTTCGCGGCCTTCCTCTCGGGGCCGGCGAACGGCGCGTGGACGCTCCGGGTCGGGGACGACGCCGGGTCCGACTCCGGTACGCTGACCGCGTGGTCCCTCGCGCTCTGCATCGACCGATGATCGCAGGGCGGCGCGGCCGCGCGCGCCGTCCGCCACGCTGTCCGCCGTGCGCGTCGCGAGGGCTGCAATCAGGGTAGGCGCGGGCAGGCGCGGCCGCGCCCGGCCGGCCCGATCGGCCGGGCTCGCCTGGCGTGGTCTCCCGTACCGGCGGCCTTCGATCCATGCCAGGGTGCGCTCGTGCCCTGGGTCCGCGCATCGCTTCGAGGTCAATCCGTCTATGCTCGCGCCGACGCCGCCGGCGCCCTGGTCGCGGAGGAGGGCGGCGGCGTCGAGATCCGCTACAAGCCGCACGACGGCCGCAGATACAAGGCGCGCGCCGACAACCTGACCGTGGTCGACCCGAAGGTGTTGCCCGACGACACCTGTGGGCCTGCGGAGGCGGTCGTGAAGGCGCGCGCCGGCGAGCAGCCCGAGGGGGGCGCGGCCGCCCCGGCGCCTGCCGGGCGCGCGCAGCGCAAGGCGCCGGCGCGGGGGGAGGCCGGCGCGGCGCCCGTCCCGGAAGGGGCTGTCATCGTCTACGCGGACGGCGCGTGCTCGGGGAACCCGGGGCCCGCGGGGCTCGGCGTGGTGATCATCGACGGCGGCCGGCGGATCGAGCGCAGCGAGTTCCTCGGCACCGCGACCAACAACATCGCCGAGCTGACGGCCATCCTCCGCTCGCTCGAGGAGGTGGACGAGCCGGGGCGGCCCATCGTCATCCACACGGACAGCCAGTACTCGATCGGCGTGCTCCAGAAGGGGTGGAAGGCGAAGGCGAACGCCGAGCTCATCGCCTCGCTGCGAGGCGCGCTCGCCGCGCGGCCGCGCGCGCGCCTCGTGTATGTGCCGGGGCACGCCGGCGTGCTGCTCAACGAGCGCGCCGACGCGCTCGCGCGCGAGGCCGTTCGCGAGCGCGCCTCCCGTCGGACGGTGTACCCCGGCTCCGGCTGAGTCCGGGGCAACCCGGGCCGCGCGGGGCCGGAAACGCGTGGAACCGCCTGGGGCCCAGTGGTAGAGGCGCGCGATGCGTGTTCCGCTCCGCCTCGCCCTCGCCGGGCTCGTCGCCGCCGCCGCCTTCGCCTCGCCGCTCGCCCACGCGGTCGTGAGCGAGCGGATCGTCGCCGTCGTAGGCGATCGCGCCATCCTGCTCTCGGATCTGCGGCAGCGGGCTCGCCCCTTCCTGCTGCAGATCCAGGCCCGGGTCCCGCCGGGCGCGCAGCAGGCGGCGGCCGAGTCCCAGGTCTTCCGCGATCTCCTCCAGAAGATGGTGGACGAGGAGCTCGAGGGCCAGGCCGCCGAGAAGGCCAATGTCCGCGTGACCTCCGAGGAGATCGAGAACGCCTTCCGGAACATCGCGGCCGCGGAGCAGATGACGGTCGAGGAGCTGTTCCGGACGGCGCGGGCGAGCTCGGGGCTCACCGAGCAGGAGTACCGCGACGAGATCCGCCGGCAGATCCTCGAGGGCAAGATGCTGCAGCTCCGGGTGAAGGGCCGCGTGCGCATCACCGAGCAGGACGTGCGGTCCGCCTTCGATCGGCTGGTGCGCGAGGAGCGCCGGCGGCGCGACTACCACCCGGCGTGGATCGTCCTGCGCGTCCTGCCCGGATCGAGCGCCGAGGCGGTCGAGGAGCGCCGCGCGCTCGCCGCCGCGCTCGCGGAGCGCGCGCGCGGCGGGGAGGATTTCGCGGCGCTCGCGCGGCAGTTCTCGGACGACACCGCGACCCGCGAGGAGGGCGGCGACCTCGGGGTCCGCGCGCCGCAGGGGACGCAGGCCGCGGCGACCGGCCAGCGCGAGGTGATGGCCCCGGAGCTCGAGGCCGCGCTGATGGCGATCGAGCCGGGCGGCGTGACCGGGCCGATGCGCGCGGGCGACGCGTTCGTGGTCATGAAGCTCCTGAGCCGCCAGCCGTCCCGCTTCACGACGCTCGAGGCGGCTCGCCCGGAGGTCCTCCAGCGGCTGCAGGCGGAGATCATGACGAAGGCCAAGCAGAAGTGGCTCGACGATCTGAAGCGCGGGACGCACGTGGAGGTCCGGCTCTGACGCGCAAGGGCGAGCGGGGCGCGGCGCGCGCGGGCGGCGCGCGCGGCGAGGGGGATGTGGTCGTCCCCGAGTGCACCGCGTGCGGCACCTGCTGCTTCTCGGCCCTGCCGGAGTACGTCCGGGTCTTCGGCTGCGACCACGATCGCATGGACGATCGCGCGCGGGGGCTCACGCGCTTCATCGGCAACCGCTGCTACATGCGCATCGAGGACGGCCGCTGCGCCGCGCTCACGCTGGACGCGGAGCACGGCCGCTTCCTGTGCTCGATCTACGAGGTGCGGCCCGACTGCTGCCGTGCGCTCGAGCGCGGCAGCGGCGCGTGCCTCGGCGAGCTGCACGAGAAGCGGGAGCGGCCGCTCCTCGCGCTCGAGGCGCTCCGCCGCCGCGCGGGCGGCGCGAGCGGCGAGGGAGACGCGGGGGGCGCAAACGGCGCGGGGGTGGGGGGCGGCGCCGTGTAGGTGGGCGGCCGGCGCCGCCGTCAGGGCGACGCGTCCCTGTCCTCCACCGGCGGCGCGCCTGCGTCGATCGCGCTGCGATCGATCCGCATGCTCACGTCGAGCGTGACCGTCTGCCCCTCGGAGACGGTGATCGTGCGCTTCTCCTCGGGCGCGTTCGGGTGCCGGAACGTGACGTAGTGCCGTCCGGCCTGGAGCGGGATCGCCCGCGCCATCGGCGTCACGTCGATGAGCTCCCCATCGATGACGACCTCCGCCCACGGCCTGGCGAGGACCTTCAGGTAGCCGCGCTCCTCCGAGTGCGCGCCGGGCTGCCTGACCTCGGCGCTGGGCGGCTCCGCGGCGTCGTGCTGGCGGAGGCTGAGCTCGATGAGCGCGCCGCCCGCGACGACCAGCGCGAAGATGCCGACGAGCCGCCCCACGTCGGGCGCGAGCGACGGCGCGCTGCGCTGCTCGACGGCGGGGCGCGCGGAGGGCGCCTGCGCGGGCGGCAGCTCGTCGCCGCCGAGCTTGGCCGCCGCGAGGGCCCTCGCGATGAGCGCGCGCGGCTGCGGATGGCCGCGCTCCGCGAGCTCCTCGGCCAGGGCGTCCGCGACGGCGCGGCCGTTGTCGTAGCGCTGCTCCGGCTCTTTCTCGAGGCACCGGAGCACCACGCGCTCCAGGCCGCGCGACACGTCGGGCACGAGCCCTCGCAGCGGCTGCGGCGGCGCGTTGCGGATCCGGTGGGCGACGGCCCTGCCCTCGGCCCACCGGTCCTCGTCGCGCTCGCGCGGCGCGCCGGGCGCGCCCGACGCGCGGTTCGACGCGCGGTTCGACGTACGATTTGCATCCTCCGGCCCCGCCTTCGGCTCGTCGAACGGGCGCACGCCGGTGAGCATCTCGAACAGCACCACGCCGAGCGCGAACACGTCCGCCTGAGGCCCGGGCTCCGCCCCGAGGATCTGCTCCGGCGCCATGTAGTCGGGCCGCGCGAACGTGTCGCTGCCCTCGAACGGCTCTGGCAGCGAGGGCTGCCGGCCGTCGGACGCCGCCGCGAACTCCAGGATCTTCACGCCGCCCGCGGGCGTGACGATGACGCGCTCGGGGCGCAGCTCGCGGTGCACGACGCCCCGCTCATGCGCGTGCCCGAGGCCGCGCGCGATCTCCAGCGCGATGGCCGCCGCGGCGCCCTCCTCGAGGCGGCCAGCGCGAGCGCACAGGGCCGCGAGCGTCGGCCCCGAGAGCGGCTCCAGCACGAGCCATATCCGGTCCTCGTCGCGCTGGAAGTCGTGGATGTCGATGATGTTGGGGTGCCGGATGCGCGCGAGGATCTTCGCCTCGCGCTCGAGGCCGGCCGCGAACGCGCTCGCGGCCGACACCGTGGGCTTGAGCGTCTTGATCAGCGCCGCCCGGCCGAGCCCCGCGTGCTCGGCCCGGTACGTCACGGTGAGCGCCCGCGACGAGACGGCCTCGCGCAGGATGTACGGGCCGAGCTGCCTCTGGTCGGCGCCCACTTACCGCTGTCGGACGCGGAGCGTGCGCCCCGTCATCGCCGCGGGCTGCGGGAGGCCGAGGATCTCGAGCATCGTCGGCGCCACGTCGCAGATGCGGCCACCGGACCGGAGCACGATGCCGGGGTCGTTCTTGTTCAGGTAGTAGAGCGGCACCGGGTTGAGCGTGTGGGCCGTGTGCGGGTTGCCGTGCTCGTCCTTCATCTGCTCGCAGTTGCCGTGGTCCGCGGTGATGATCAGCGCGCCGCCGGCCTCGCGCACGGCGTCCCCGATGGCGCCGAGCCCCTTGTCGACCGCCTCGTTGGCGTGGATGGCGGCCTCGAGGATGCCGGTGTGCCCGACCATGTCCGGGTTCGCGAAGTTCACCAGGATGAAGTCGTACTTGCCGCTCTTGATCGCGGCCACGACCTCGCTCGCGACGCCCGCCGCGCTCATCTCCGGCTTCTTGTCGTAGGTGGCGACGTCGCGCGGCGAGGGCACGAGCTTCCTGTCCTCGCCCGGGAACGTCTCCTCGCGGCCGCCGTTGAAGAAGTACGTGACGTGCGCGTACTTCTCGGTCTCCGCGCACCGGAGCTGCGTGAGCCCGGCGCGGGCGATCACCTCGGGGAACGACTCGGTCACCTCGTCCTTCGGGAACGCGACCGGCAGCTTCAGCGCCGCGTCGTACTCGGTCATGCCGCTGTAACAGTTCTCCTGGAAGGCGAAGACCGGCTTGCCCCGGTCCGAGAGGAGCTCCAGCACCTCGGCCGGCAGGTTCCGCCGCGTGAGCATCGCCGAGATCTCGCGCATCCGGTCGGGCCTGAAGTTGACGGAGAGGCCGACCTCTTCTCCCTGCCACTCCCAGCGGGGCTCCTGCGAGGCGAAGTCGGCCACGAAGTCGCCCTTGATGCCGTTATAGTCGCCGATGCGGACGGGCTCGACGAACTCGTCCGTCTTCCCGGCCGCGTACGACTGCTGGATCGCGTCGAACGCCGTGTCGGCCCGCGGCGCGTCGCCGCGCACGATCGCGGTGTAGGCCTTCATGACGCGGTCCCAGCGCTTGTCGCGGTCCATGGCGTAGTACCGGCCCGAGATGGTGCCGATGACGCCGATGCCCTGGAGCGCCTCCTCGATCTTCTCGACGTAGCCCCACGCGCTCTTCGGCGGCGTGTCGCGGCCGTCGAGGAACGCGTGCAGGACGAGGGGCACCTCGTGGAACTTCGCGAGCTTGATCAGCGCGAGGAAGTGGTCGAGCGACGAGTGGACGCCGCCGTCGGAGACGAGCCCGAAGAGGTGCACCCGGCACTTGCGGTCCTGCGCGATCCGGAACGTCCGGTCGATGATCTCGTTCGAGCCGAGCTTGTTCTCGGCGATCGCGACGTCGATGCGCGAGATGTCCATCAGCGCGATCCTCCCCGCGCCGAAGTTCAGGTGGCCGACCTCGCTGTTGCCCATCTGCCCCACCGGGAGCCCGACGTCCGGGCCGCTCGTCCCGATCAGCGTCTTCTCGGAGTCGCGCTTGATCGCGTCGAGGTTCGGCATCGCCGCGAGGGCGATCGCGTTCTGGTCCTTTTCTTCGCGCTCGCCGAATCCATCGAGGATGCAGAGGACGAGCGGACGGGGGCGTTGCGTGGGGGAGGGGGCTGCTTCGCTCATGGCGGCGGAATCTACAACGAACCCGCGGCGATCGGAGGGGGGCTGCTCACGGATTTTCGCCTGGCGAGCCGCCGCGCGCGGCGTGCATGCTAACATCCGACCATGTCCGATTGCGCCCGTCGCGCCACGTACCAGGATGTGCTTGACACGCCGCCGAATCAGGTGGCGGAGGTCCTGAACGGCGTCCTCCACGCGACGCCGCGGCCCTCCGTGTCCTCCCGCAACGTGACGTCGGTGCTCGCGGGCGAGCTTTACCTGCCATTTCGTCGGGGCATCAAGGGGCCTGGCCGGTGGGCGCTGCTGGTCGAGCCCGAGCTGCACCTCGGCACCGATCCGGACATCGTGATCCCTGACATCGCCGCGTGGCGCCGCGACCGGATGCCGCAGATCCCGATGCGGAACGCGGCGATCTTCCTCGCGCCCGACTGGGTGTGCGAGGTGATCTCGCCGTCCACCGAGGCGCTCGATCGCCGCGACAAGATGGAGATCTACGCGCGCGAGCTCGTGGCGCACTACTGGCTGATCGACCCGCGGCTCCGGCTCCTGGAGGTCTACCGCATCGACGGTGGGCGGTTCGCGCGCGTGGGCGCGTGGGAGGGTGACGTCACCGTGCGCGCGGCGCCGTTCGACGCCGTGGAGATCGAGCTCGGCGTTCTTTGGCAGGAATAGCGCAGGAATAGCGCAGGAATAGCGCAGGAATAGCGCAGGAATAGCGCAGGATCTGCCGTCGCCGGTCGGCGTCGAGCCGCGCGCCGGGCGAGGTGCGTGAGCTCCGCTTTATCGTGATTGTCGCCCCGAGATCGGGGAAGCGACGACCATCCGCCGGATGCAGCCGGGGCGTGCGGCTTGCATGGGTGTTGAGGACACTCGGCCATGTTCGGCGCTCGTCATGAGCAGCGGTCACACGGGGGGATGAACATGAAGCGCATCAACATCATCGGCCTGCTGGCCGCGCCGCTCGCATGCCTCGGGGCAGCGCAGCTCGCCTCGGCCTCACCCACGACGCCCGTCGAGGAGCTCGTCCTCATCGCGGAAACACGAGCTCCCGTCGCCGCGAATGCAGCCGACGCTCGTCCTGCACGCCAGCGCCCCTGGTACGGTCACTGGTACGCGTCCTGGTATGGTCACTGGTACAGGCCCTGGCATGGGTACTGGCACGGTCACTGGCACGGTCATGGTCACTGGCACGGTCATGGTCACTGGCACGGTCATGGTCACTGGCACGGTCATTGGCATGGTCTCTGGTACGGGCACTGGCGGTGACAATGACCGGCGGCGGTCCGATGGGGGGCCTCGCCCCCTCGGCCGGCGGACGCCCGATGGGGGGCAGGACGGATCGCCGAGGGCGCCGGCGCCGCGGCAGGAGAGCGGGACGGGCGGCCCTCTCCCCGTCTCGCTCTTGTCGGTCAGGTTCGCGGGCGCTCGCAGGCGGGCACACCCGGAGGGAGCTGCATGGAGGGAAAGCGGAACAGCCGGAGTCACGCCGCGGCCCTGGTCGCCGTCGTGGGCCATCTAGGCCTCGTCGTCATGGGCGCTCTCCAGATCCATCCCGAGGGAGACGGCTGGCTTGCGCGGGCGCTCGCGGTTTACGGCGCGCTCTCCGGGGCCGAGAGCGGCTATGCCTTCTTCGCGGACAGCATCACCCCGCTGCCCAGGGCCAGCTTTCACGTCTCGGATGCCGGCGGTGCGACCCTCACCGACGCCCTCGAGTCGGGCGCCAGCCGCGAGACGGAGATCCGGATACTGAACCTCATCACGCCTTTCTTGAGCGTGGAGGACCCGACGATCCAGCGCTCGATCGCCGCCTCGTGGGCGGGCAAGGTGATGGCGAGACACCCCGCGGCCGAGAGCATCCTCGTCCGACTGGAGACGTGCGATCTGCCGTCGATGCGGGAGTACCGGGAGGGGAAGCGGTCCAGCTGGAACCTGCAGTACGAGGCGAAGTTCATGATCCGCGCGAAGCTCCGGACCTCTCGAGAGGCGAGCGGGGGTGCGCGGTGAAGGACCCTTCGATCGGCCTCCGCGGGGCGGCCGCAGGCGGCGAGCCCGCGCGCGTCCTCCGCGCGATCGAGCGCTTCGCGCTGGCGCCGGCCTCGGCGGCGCCGCTCGCGGCCCTCCGCATCGGGCTCGCGGCCGTGCTCTTGCTTCAAGCGGCGCTCGTCGCGCCCGCGCTCTTCGAGCTCTACGGCCGGTCCGGGATCCTCCAGGGGCCTCTGCGCGACGTGTTCGCGAGGACCGATCTGCCACGCATCGGCTGGGCGGTGGAGCTCCTTGCCCCGCTCGGGATCGGGGAGGATCCGGTCATCGTGGGCACGGGGGTGATCTACGTGGTTGCCCTCGCCGCGCTCCTGGCCGGTTGGTGCACCAGGGCCGCGGCCTCCCTGGCGTGGCTCACCCACCTGATGCTGGTGACGACGGCGAGCTCCACCGTCTATGGCGTGGACAGCTTCGCCAGCATCTTTCTCTTCTATCTCCTCTGGATGCCCTCGGAGGCCGCCTTCTCCATGGATCGCCGGCTCGGGCGCGTGCGGGGAGGGCCCACGCCGGCAGCCCGGCTCGGGTTGCGCGTGGTGCAGCTGCACCTCTCGTTCGCTTACCTCGTCAGCGGGCTGGGAAAAGCAGCGGGCGAGGCGTGGTGGGACGGCGAGGCGATCTGGCGTTCGGTCATGTTGCCGGAATACCGGCAGTTCGACCTCTCGTGGCTCGCCGGCGCCCCCTGGCTCGCGGCGGTCGCCGGGTGGACGGTGCTGCTCGTGGAGATCGGCTATGGCTTCCTGATCTGGCCGCGCCGCACGCGGCTGCCCTGGGTCGTCGCCACCGTGGCGCTGCACGCCGGGATCGCCTTGTTCATGGGGCTCCTCGTGTTCGGCGCCCTCATGGCGGTGCTCACCATCGCCGCGTTCGCGGTGCCGAGCGAGCCCCCCGGGCCTGCGGCTCCGGCTGGCGCGGCGCCAGGGTGATCCTCGCGTCCCCCCTTCTGGCGAACGGCGCCCCCGGATAAGCTGTCGCAGGTTCGATCATGTCGCGCACGGCCATCCCGACCTGGTGCTTCGCCGTGGTGCTGGTGAGGCACCGGAACCGGTTCCTCCTCGTGCACGAGCGCAAGCACGACCAGCTCTGGTATCTGCCGGCGGGCCGCGTCGAGCCCGGGGAGACGTTCGCGGAGGCGGCGCGGCGCGAGGCGCTCGAGGAGACCGGCGTCCCGGTGGAGCTGGAGGGCATCCTGCGCATCGAGCACAGCCCGGGCCCCTGGCAGGCGCGCTTCCGGGTGATCTTCCTCGCGCGGCCTCGGGACGCCACGCCCCCGAAGAGCCAGCCGGACGAGCACTCGCTCGAGGCGCGCTGGGTCACGCTGGAGGAGCTCGCGGCCTTGCCGCTGCGCGGCCCCGACGTGGAGCTCTATTGCGGCGACGTGCTCGCCGGAGCGCAGGTCTTCCCGCTGTCGCTGCTCGGGGCCGAGGGGGAGCCGCTCCTCGTGAGCGGCCGCTGAGGCGGCTCCCCTCGTGCCGTGGCGGTCGTGCTGGCCGCGCGGCTGCTCGTGTCTACAGCTTCAGCTTCATCCCCTCGTGGCTCGCCACGAAGCCGAGCCGCTCGTAGAAGCGGTGCGCGCGCAGCCGCGCCTTGTTCGAGGTGAGCTGCACCCGGAAGCACCCGAGCCGCCGCGCCTCGTCGATGGCCCATCGCATCATCGCCTCGCCGATCCCGCGGCCCCGCAGGCTCGGGTCCACGATGACGTTCTCGATCTGCGCCACCCGTGCTCCGCGGTTCGCCACGTACTGGATGATGGTCAGGTGGAACGCGCCGGCGACGCGCCCCTCGACCTCCGCGACGAGCAGCGCGTTGTTCGGATCTTCCGCGATGGCGGCGAGCGCCTCGCGGTAGCGCGGATCGAGCGGCGGGCCGGGGTGGTCCGTCTTCGCGTTGCCCTCGTCCGGGATCGAGAAGAGATGGACGATCGCCGGCAGGTCTGCCTCGGCGGCGCGGCGGATGGCGGGTACGAGCTGCGGCTGGCTCATGCACGCATCCTGCCACAACACATGGCGGTCTCGCACGGAATCGCGGAATCACGGAATCACGGCAGGAGAGGGGCAGGGGAGCAGAGGAGCAGAGGAGCAGAGAAACAGACGAGCAGAAAAATAGAGATGCTGAGAAGCAGCGGCGCAGGGAGCGGGAATCGTGAATGAAAAGAACCGCGGGAGTTCTTCCTTTTCAGGCCCGTGCGATTCGCCTTCATGCCCGAGTGTGATCTAGACACAGGCGATCAAGCCGTGCAGAGTCGACGCACCATCATGTCGACCCGGAGGACCGTGTAGATGCGCGTAGTCAACACAGCCGACATCCTCGCGATCGAGTCTCTCAAGGCGGATGAGCGCACCCTGCTGGGGCTGTTCAAGGAGCTCCGGAAACATTCGGAGCTCTCGGCTTACCTGCCCGAAGTCTGCCACCTGTCCTTGCGATGGGTACGCCTCCTCGAAGGTCAGCCGCTCAGGCCTCGCGGGCTCCTCGGCAAAGGCATGATCGTCGTCACCGAAGGCTCGGGCGAGGTCATCGGGGACTCGCCCAGCAGCGTCCGGGCGGGAGACGTCGTGATGGTCCCTCCCGGCGGGCTGCAGGGGCTCGTGGGCGGCGCGCCGGACGGGCTCTCCGCGATATCCATCCATCTCGAGGAGCTCGACGAAAGCGAGCCTCGGTGGGACACGCCGTGTCTGTGCGCTGCGCTCGGGCGGGAGGACAGCGCGGACGAGGCGTCCCCGGATCGCGCCGTGTCCCCCGTGGATCTCCTCGTCGAGGAGAACGAGGTCCACGCGCGGGAGTTCGCGGGCAGCCCCTTGATGCAGCTCATCCGGTCCGAGCGCGCCCTCCGGGACGACGTGAAGCGGCGGATGCTCGGCGCGCTCCAGATCTGGTCGAACGCGTTCCAGAAGGTCCTGTGCGCCAGGGTCGTCTTCGAGTCGCACCCTGGGGCCATCGCGATCGCCGAGCGCCACCTGGCCGACGAGGTCGGGCACAACCGGAGGCTCTCCAGGATGCACGACCCGCGGAGCTCGCCGTCCTGGGACCGCGGCATCGCCGCGGCGTCGTCCTGGTTCATCGAGCGGATGGGCTCGGCGTCCACCGAGGAGCGGACGGTCCTCGTCCACTTCGTCATCGAGCGCTGCGCCGACATCCTCCTCACGGCGGCCCAGCAGATCTTCCCCGACTCGGACTACTTCGCGACGCACGCCGAGGTGGACGCCGAGCACTTCAAGCTCGGGTACAGCCTTCTGAAGGGCTTCCCCGGCCTGGACCTCGGCCCGCTGCGGGGCGCGCTCACCGAGGGCTGGCAGATGATGAACCTGATCTGCCAGCGCATCAGCGACATCGCTGCAGGGGACGGCGACGCGGCCGCCGAGATGCCGGCGGGCGGCGCGAGCCCCGGCGAGCTCGCCCGCGATCCTCGGCGCGAGCTGACGGCCGTGCTGGATGGCCTCTACGGCGGTGTGATGTGAACCGCTGAAGCGCCGAGGGAGAGGGAGAGCCCTTCGCCCTCTCCTCTCCCTCCCGCTCCTGGCGCGCGTTTCGCTCCTGCCGCCCGTGCTCTTCGTGACGCGCGGCGCGCCAGCGCAGGCGGCGCGACCGGCGCTAGCTCGAGGCCTTCACCACGTCGGTGATGCCCTGCACGCTCTTCGCGCTCTTCGCGAGCATCTCCTTCTCTTCTGCGGTCAGCGGCAGCTCGACGATCTTCTCGATGCCCTTGCCGCCGAGGATGACCGGCACGCCCATGAAGATGTCCTTGTAGCCGTACTCGCCGTCCAGGTAGGCCGCGACGGGGAGCAGCCGCTTCTGGTCGAGCAGGTAGCTCTCGGCCATCGCGACGGCGCTCGAGGCGGGCGCGTAGTAGGCGCTCGTCCCCATGAGCTGGACGATCTCGCCGCCGCCCTTGCGGGTCCTCGCGATGAGCGCGTCGAGCTTCTCCTTGCTGATGAGCTCGGTCGCGCGCACGCCGTTGATCGTGCACGCCGACGGGATGGGCACCATGTCGTCGCCGTGGCCGCCGAGGACCATCGCGCGCACGTCCTTCACGGACACGTTCGCCTCGCGCGCCAGGAACAGCTGGAAGCGCGCGCTGTCGAGCACGCCCGCCATGCCGAGCACGCGCTCGCGCGGGAAGCCGGTGCGGCGCTTGAACTCGTAGACCATCGCGTCGATCGGGTTCGAGATGACGATCACCAGCGCGTTCGGGCAGTGCTCCTTCGCGCCGTCCGCCACGCTGCGGATGATCGGCAGGTTCGTCGCGACCAGGTCGTCACGGCTCTGGCCCGGCTTGCGCGGGATGCCGGCCGTGACGATGAGGACGTCGGCCCCTGCACAGTCCGCCCAGCTCGAGGTGCCCTTGATCGAGGCGTCGTAGCCCAGCACGGCGCCGTTCTGCTCGAGGTCGAGCGCCTTGCCTTTCGCGAAGTCCGTCTTCTGCGGGATGTCGAACAGAACGACGTCCCCGAGCTCCTTGCGCGCGATGAGGGCCGCGAGCTCCCCGCCGATGTTGCCGGCGCCGATAAGGGCGATCTTTCTTCGGTTTGCCATGGGCGGCCCTATTACCACCCCCCCGGCCGGAGACCAACGGGGCTCCAGGGCGGGCGCGGGGGAGGGAACTCGGCCGGCGTCTTCGAAACCTGTCGACTCGGCCCGCGAGCCCGGGTAAGCCGCGCCCCATGGTCACCGAGGACGATCTGCGCACCGCGCTCGGCAGGGTGCTCGAACGCACCTCGCTCGCGGGCCCCTTCGCCCGCTACGAGGGCAAGGTGCGGGACTGCTACACGACGCCGGACGGCCGCCGCCTGCTCGTCGTCACCGACCGCATCAGCGCCTTCGATCGCGTGCTCGGCACGCTGCCGCTGAAGGGCCAGGTGCTGAACCGGCTGTCCGCCTTCTGGTTCGAGCGCACGCGGAGCGTCGCGCCGAACCACATGATCTCCCAGCCCGACCCGAACGTCCTCGAGGCGATCGAGTGTGTGCCCCTGCCGGTCGAGATGGTGGTGCGCGCCTACGTGACGGGCGTGACCTCGACCAGCATCTGGACGCACTACGCGCGCGGCGAGCGCGTCTTCTGCGGCCACCGGCTCCCCGAGGGCCTCCGCAAGAACGAGCGCCTGCCGCGGCCCATCCTGACGCCGAGCACCAAGGCGCCGAAGGGCGGGCACGATCTCTCCGCCTCGCGCGAGGAGATCCTCGCCCTCGGCACGATCGCGCCGCGCGACTTCGACGCCGCCGCCGAGATGGCCCTCGCGCTCTTCGAGCACGGCGCCCGCGCGTGCGCGGAGCAGGGGCTCATCCTCGTCGACACCAAGTACGAGTTCGGCAAGGACCGGGACGGGAACATCGTCGTCATCGACGAGATCCACACCCCCGACTCGTCCCGCTTCTGGTTCGCCTCGTCCTACGGCGAGCGCTTCGCGGCCGGCGAGGACCCGGAGTCGTTCGACAAGGAGTACGTGCGCCGCTGGCTCGCCGCGCGCGGCTTCCAGGGCGACGGGCCGATCCCCTCGATCCCGGACGAGGTCCGGATCGAGGCGTCCCGCCGCTACATCGAGGCGTTCGAGCGGATCACCGGGGCGGCGTTCGTCCCCGACCTCGAGGACCCGGCGGTGCGCATCCCGCGCAACCTGGGGGCGTGAGGCGGGCGCGGCCGCGCCCATGAATCGTCGCGGGGCGCAGGTGCGCACCGCCATCGCGTCGCGCGAAGAGCGCGTGGAGCAAAGCCAGTGAAAGCCGTCGTCAACGTCCGACTGAAGAAAGAGGTCCTCGATCCGCAGGGCGACGCCGTGAAGCGCGCCCTCACCTCGCTCGGGTTCCCCGGCGTGAAGGGCGTGCGCGTGGGCAAGCTCATCGAGATAGAGCTCGACCCCTCGCTCGGCAGCGCGCCCGACCTCGAGCAGCGGCTGAAGAAGATGGCGGACGAGATGCTCGCCAACACCGTCATCGAGGACTACGAGGTCACGATCGCGCCGTAGCCCTCGCCCGGCCCGCGGGGCCGGCGGCTCAGGCCTCAGGCGCGACGAGCTTCTTCGCCCAGAGGATGGCGTCCTTGCGGGCGCGGCCGACGACGAGGTGCCGCGCCAGCACGGCCGAGCGGCGGAAGCCGTTCGCGAGGAGGGCGGCGCACAGCTCCTGGTCGTCCGCGGGGGCGAAGGTGAACGTGCTCACGGCCTTCTCCTCGACGAGGCGGTCGCAGAGCGCGCCGATGGCGGCCGTCGTGGCGAGCCGCTCCGCCTCGTGGCGCGGCGGGCACAGGATCTCCAGGAACGAGTTGCCGAAGCACGACTGCATCTCCCACGCGGCGTGCAGCGTGAAGCCGCCCCGCGCGGACAGCACGTAGCCCGTCCGCACCGCGTCGCGCCCGAACGGCTCGAAGCCCGTCAGCGCCCGCCCCGCCCGCTGCGCGGCCGCGACCGCGCGCCGCAGCTCGACGCCGCTCGCGGGCGCGATCTTGATCGCGGGCAGCGGCCGCCCCTCGGCCTCCCGGAGCAGCCGCCTCGCGCGGGCGATCGTGCGCTCCGCGAGCAGGACCGCCGGAGAGGCCGCGACGTCGTCTCCCTCGCCGCCCTCCTCGCCGTCGCCGCTCGTGCACAGCCGCGACGTCATCTCGGACACGACCGCCCCGAGGATCCAGGCGTCGCTGCGCTTGTAAAAGCCGGGGATCGACCCCTCCCGCGTGAACCCGAGGCGGGTCCACGTCGGCACCTCGTCGCGCTCGACCAGCGTGAAGATCTTCTCGACCCCCTCGCGCTTGGCGGTCGACAGGACGAAGCTCCGCTTGGACGGCGTGGGTCCCGCGCGGAAGTCGACGATGCGGAGCGTCCGGTGCCGTCGATTGACCAGCAGACAGAGCGAGACGGAGTCGTTCCGGAACAGGAGCTCGTCGACACCGCTGCTCGCCGTCGAAGACAAGTTTGTCGCTGCCATACCCCCTCGCGCTCGGCGCAGACGTGACGCCTCGGATCAGATGTTCATTGCAGAATTGCAAATTGCAGATCTGCAATGCCCCCTAGCAGTCGAGGCCCACAGCGTCAACGATGTCGGCGGGATCGCGGTGAGGACGGGCTCAGGGGGTCGCGGCGAGCCGGCTCGCGTCGGTCGCCTTGACCCCGAGGGCCACGAGCGCCTCCTGGAGCCGGGAGCGCTGGAGGGAGATGCGGGTCGGCATTCCTCCGGAGATCTTGAACGTCTCGAGGAAGTTCACCCCGCTGTCGAACCGGGCGGCGAAGGTGATGCTGTCGTTGTCGACGACGACGGAGATGGGCGCGCGCTCCTGCCCGATGAGGAGGAGCAGGGTCTTGTCGTAGGCCCCGCCCCGCTGGGAGGCGTCGACGAGGACGAGGCCCGGCTCGACGCGCTGGTAGCGGAGCGCGATCCGGCGGGTCTCGGCTTCCATGGTGGCGAGCTCGGCGCCGGCCTGGTCGATGGGAGTCCAGAGCGACGGGTCGGAGAGGCCTGACGCGAGGTGCCGGACGATGAGGCCGAAGAGGGCCTGATCGCGGGGGCGGGCGCGGAGCGCGCGGTCCATGCGGGTGGCGGCCGGGCCCGGGACGCCGATGCGGGTGTCGATGGCGCGGGCGTCGTCGTCGCAGCCGGGGTAGGGCTCGACGCCGCCGCGCATCCACTTCGCGCCGCTGGCGAGGCCGTCGAAGTCGACGTGGCAGACGAGGGTGTCGACGCGCCCGGCGCGGGCGACGAGCTCCGGCGTGATCATCTCGGGGCAGGCGCCGTGCTCGGCCTTGGTCGACAGGACGAAGCGGGGGTCGCCGGCGAAGCGCGCGTGGTGGGCGCTGTCGTGGTGGTCGACCCAGGCGGCGAGCCGCGGCCCGAGGTCCTGGATGAAGGGCAGCGTGACGGTCTCGAAGCTCTTGCCCCCCGCCTCCGAGGCGAAGGCGATGTCGAGAACGGCGATGTTGCCGCGCAGATCGCGGGCGCGGGGGAGCTTGCGGGGGGAGGCGAAGGCGAGATCGAATCCGTGCATGGCGTGGCTTCCCGGGGAGGTAGGTACCGTCCAGCCGGGCGACCCGGCGCGTGCCGCGTCGGGCGCCCTGCTCCATACACCCGAAACGGTCGAAGCGCTGCGGCGGAGGACCTTTCTCGGGCGAGGCCTGAATGATCCGCTAGGATGATCCGACCAACGGCAGTGGCGGCTCGGCGTGCCGGGCGGCCCCGCAGCGAGTGCGCCGCCGCGCAGAGCAGGCCGGCGGTTCCAGGGAGACTCGACAGGTGGGGACCGCGCTCGGGCTCGCCGCGCGAGCGGGGCTGCTGGCCTGTGTCGGAGGAAGTGGATGAGAAGCGACGTTCTGGGACTCGGTCTTCTGGCTCTTGGGGGAGTGCTCTGCGCGGGGCTCCCGGGCACGCCGGCCGTCTCCGAGGCGAAGGCAGAGCCCGCCCAGGTGGTGGTGTCGGCCGCGCAGGTGACGGGGGCGGCCGCGCAGGCGACCGCGACGGTCGGCCAGGCGGTGTCGGGGCCGGCGTGCAAGCTGAAGGGGACGGCGCCGGTGCCCAAGGGCGCCCGGCTGCATGACGCGCCGAGCGGCGGCAGGACGGTCGCGAGCTTCACCGGCGCGCTGGTCCCGATGACGCTGAGCGCGATCCCGGCGGATCCGGCGGCGGGCCGCGCGCGGCTGAGCACGTCGGACAGCTCGCCTGCGCTGCGGATCGACGGCTACATCGCGCCCTCGGACGTCGCGGTGTTCACGACGCGCGACATCCCGGTCATCGCCGGGCACGTGTGGATCTCGAGCGCGCAGAAGGTGAAGCTCGTCGCGGCCACGGGCGACTCGCTGCGCGCGGAGCTCTCGATCTCCGGGTCTGAAAGGCAGACAGCGAAGGCCTCGGCCCCCTGCGACGCCTTCGCTCTGCAGCGCGGCGTCCCCACGAAGATGGAGATCCCCGGCAGCGCCCGCGGGTACCTGATGAAGACGTCGACGATCGAGCTCTTCGATCGCCCGGACGGCGACGTGATCTTCACGCTGAGGATGCTGGAGGGGACGGCCCAGCTCTTCTGGAGCACCGAGGCGAAGTCCGGCTTCGTTCACCTGATGTCGCGGGGCGACCTCACGATCGACGCCTGGGGTCGCCTCAAGGATCTCGAGCCGCTGAAGAAGGGCGAGATGATGGACCAGTACATCCCGCCGACGACCGCGGTGGCCGGCGCGCAGCTGGCGCTCGACAAGGCGCCGCCGATCGTGAAGGCGACGAGGGCGATCCCGGTCCGCGCGCGGCGCGACGAGAAGGAGAAGCCGATCGGCGAGATCGAGGCCGGCGCGGAGATCTACCTGCTCGAGACGGTGGCGGGCTGGACCAACGTGCTCCCGAAGGCGCTCGGGATGACGCCGCCGGACGAGGGCGGCTTCTGGATCCCCGCCAAGGAGACGCCGAAGTAGCGAGGGCGCGCGGGCCCGCCGTGCGCGGCGGGCCCGCCCGGACGACGCGCCGCAGCGCCGGTCCGGGGGGAGCAGTGCTGTGCTCGAGGCGTCAACTCTCGAGGGGTCTCGCCGCGCCGGGCGACTAGGATGGCGCGCATGTCCAGATCGCCGTTTCGTTTCCGGCGGCCTCGCCTTGGCGCCGCGGCCGGGGTGATCGCAGCCTCCGCGGCCGTGGGTGGCAGCGCCGCCGCGCAGGCCGCGCCCGTGGTGCTCCCTCACGCGGCGGGCCAGCAGGCGCTCGCTGTCCGCATCGATCCGGGCGGGGTCACTGCCCGCGCCTGTCCCGCCGCGGCGGCGTGCACGCCCGACGGCGGCAAGGTCGTCGCCGTGCCGTCCGAGGTGGCGCCGCTGCTCGGCGGCGCGCGCGTCGTGCCGGTCACCCTGGCGGACGGCAAGCGCCTCGCCAAGATCGAGGCGCCGGCCGGGGGAAAGCCGGCCGGCGCCGGCGCGCCGGAAGGCGCGAGCGGCAGCTGGGTGATGCTGCTCGCGGCGCCGCTCGCGGGGAAGGGGACGGAGCCGCTCGTGCTCTGGAGCGGCTGGACCGGCGTCGCGATCGGGGAGCACGGTGAGGGGCGGAGCGACGCCGTGGTCGTGGAGCCGCTCGGCGGCAGCGGAAGCCGTGTGCTCGTCGGGCAGCTGCGAGACGACGTGACCCTCTGCGGGCGGCCGGCGCTGGTCGGCGCGAGCGAGGTCGATCCCCGGACCATGACGCTCCTGAAGGGGGCCAGCTTCCAGAACCTCTCGGCGGAGGAGCGGCGCGGTGCAGGCAAGGTGGTCGCCGAGCGCCGTGACGCCGACGCGGCGGCGGCTGCCTTCCGGCTGCTGCGCCCGACCGCCGCGTCGAGCGCGGTCGGCAAGCGCTTCGCGGAGATCGCCGACGGCGATCCGAAGACCGCGTGGTCCGAGGGCAAGGCGGGCGCGGGCCGGGGCGAGTTCGTGTCGTTCTCGTCGGCGGACGAGGTCGGGATCACGGGCCTGGGTCTGCGCATCAAGCCGCCCGACGGCGTCGAGGGCGGCGCCGCGCCGCGCACGCTCTTCGTGGCGACGCCCGACCGGCTCTTCCAGGTGAGCCTGCCCGAGGACGCGTGGCTCAAGGAGTCCGCCGGCTACGAGGTGAAGCTCCCCGAGGAGATCAAGGCCTCGTGCATCGCCGTCGTGCTCGACGACGCGTACGCGCCGGCGGGGGCCGGGGGGCGCGGCGCGCCCGCGGTGCCGGAGGCGCGGGTCACGATCGCCGAGGTCACGGCGCGCACGGCGTTCGACGGGCAGGGCCCGGCGGCGCTCGTGGGCGCGCTCGCGGGCGGCGGCGAGCGATCCAGGGCGGCGGCGGCGCTGCTCGCGCGCGGCGGACCGGAGGCGGTCGAGGCGGCGATCGCCGGCTATGACAGGCTCGATCCCGCGGGCAGGCAGCTCGCCCGGGGCGTGATCGACACGGCGCCATGCGCGGTGCAGATCCCGTTCCTCACCGCGCGGCTGGCGTCCGGCGCGGCGTCGGCGGCGCAGCTCGCGCCCGGCGCGGCATCCGCGGGGCGCGCGTCCGGGTTGGCATCGGCCGCGCCGGGGCGCGCCGCTCGCGCCGCGCCGCCCGAGCCCGATCCGGAGCTCCACCACGCGCGCGATCGCATCCGCCGCTGCGGGCGCGCGGCCGCGCCGGCGCTCGCGGAGATCGTGAAGGCGGGCGCGGCCGCGGCCAGGGTGGCGGCGGCCCGGGAGCTCGCGCTCGTCGCGCCGGCCGAGGCGATCCCGGCGCTGCTCGACGCCCTCGCCGGGGCGCGCGGCGCGGCGCGGAGGGAGCTCCGGGCCGCGCTCGCGCTGGCGGCGCGGAGCGAGCGGGCCGCTTCCGTGGTCGAGGAAGAGGTGCAGATCGAGCGGCTCCGCGCCCGGCCGGAGGACGCGCAGCTCGATCTGCTGCGCGCGCTCGGGCCGGCGCTCGGGCGGGTGAAGGGCGGCGGGGCGGCGTTCCAGGCGCTCGCTTCGGCGGGTAGCGCGCCCTTCGAGCGGCGTTACCTGCTGCAAGCGCCGGCCGCGGCGCTCGCGCGCGCGGGCGAGGCGCCGGCGGAGGCGTACCTCCGGGCGTCGCTCCGGAAGGACGCGGACGCGCACGTGCGCCTCCGCGCGGCCGAGGTCGCGGCGGACGTGCCGTCGCTCGCGCAGGACCTGCTCGCGGCGGCCTCCGATCCGGACGCGCGCGTGCGCGAGGCGGCGATCGTGGCGCTCGCGCGCGCGGCCTCTACCGGCGCGAAGCTGCCCGCCGGCGCGGCCGAGGCGCTCGCGGCGCGGCTCACCTCGGACCCGTGGACGTTCATCCGGGGCGGCGCTGCGCTCGCGATCGGCGCGATGCCGGCGACGCCGGCGGGCGATCGGGCGCTCGTCGGGGCGCTCGCCGACAGCTCGCCCGAGGTGCGCCGGCACGCGCTCGACGGCCTCGGCGCGCACCGCGCGGCCGCGCACATCGAGGCCGTGCGCGACCGGGCGGAGGACAAGGAGGAGGACGTCGAGGTGCGCGCGCGGGCGATCCTCGCGCTCGGGGCGATGTGCGACGCGAGCTCGGTCGACCTGTGGACGCGGCTCGCGCACCGGGCGAAGGCGCCGATCGGCGAGCACGATCAGCGGCTCGGCTCGGCGGCGCTCGCGGCGCTCGGGTCGGTGCACCCGGCGGATCTGCCCGCGCGCCTCAAGCCGCTCCTCGACAAGGACACGCCGCACGGCCTGCGCGAGGCGGCGAGGGCCGCGCTCTCCGCGGCGCCGCAGTGCGGCCGCCGCTGACTGAGAATTGAAGGCCGGCAGGGGGGCGGCAGGCCGCCAGCGATGCCCCTCGCTCTCCACTCTCCTTCATCGGCCAACGAAACGCGTGCTCAACCTTCACAAGCTGGTTCGGGACGCGCTTCTGGACGACGCCACGCACTCCCCGACCCTGCGAGCTCGCCTCGAGCGGGACGGGGCGCGCGCCTTTCGCTACTTCGACCGGATCCTGCGCAGTCGTGAAGCCTACGCCTCTCGATTCTCACGAGCTCCGCCGGCCAACCCGCGCAACTCATCGGCGCCCTCGCGGTACTGTCAGAGTTCGGCCGCGAACAGGATCGACCTCTCATCGAGACGTTCGTGAAGGACAAACGCGCGAGGGTCGCCGCCGAAGCAGCTCGCACGCTTCGACTTCTGGGATAGCCCCTTCCGACCATGGCTGTTCCATAGTGAGGGCGTCAGCGCTCACCTCACGACGCGTCCTGCCCGCCGCGGCAGCACCGCGCGCGCGCGCGCGAGCCACTCGCCGAGCGACGTGGCGTCCGGGGGGACCGCGTCGAGGTCGGCGTCCTCCGCCACGCGCACCATGGCGGCGCCGTCGCCGGGCATCATGCCCTTTGCAGCGAGCATCGCCTGCGCCCTGAGGGGCGACATCTCCTCGGTCGCCTTCTCGCCGAGCAGCGCGAGGATCCAGGCTCCGAGCGCCGGCGCGGCCACGCCGCCGATCACGTCGGGCGGCGAGGACAGGGCCGACGAGACGCGCCGGATGCCCTCGGCGATCGCCTCGCGGCGCGCCGGATCGCGGTCGATGTCGCGGGCGAACGCGAGGATCTCGCACCCCGCCTCCTGCGCGTCGAGCGCCGCGCCGAGCACGTGGTGCGTGTCCTCGTGGGCCGCGCCGCGCGCCTGGTACTTCCGGATGCTCTTCCACTCGCGGGCGCCTCCGACGACCCACCCGCTCGGCTGGACGCGGGAGAGCAGCGTGAAGAGCACGCCGGGGTGCTTGTCCGACTGGTAGGCGGGCGCCCCGGCGCGGCTGCCCAGCTCGCTCTCGCCCTCGCCGACAAGGAAGACCCGGATCCTATCGGGCGCCTTCATCACGGCCGCGGCCCTCCCCCGAGGAGCGGCGCCTCGTCACCGCCGTTGGCGTAGCTCAGCCAGAGCTCCCCCAGCGCGTACACCCTCGCCCGATCCTCGAAGCCCGGCGTGTCCAGGATGCGCGTGGCCCTCATCCCCCGCTCGCCAGCGCGGGTGACGACCGTGACCTCCTCCGGCTGCAGCTCGTTGACCACGAGCGGGCTGTGCGTCGCGAGGAGGACCTGGGTCTTCTCGGAGACGAGGCGCAGCGCGCGCATCACGTCGGCGATGCGCGCGGGGTGCAGCCCGTGCTCGGGCTCCTCGACGAGGAGCAGGGGCGTCGGATCGAGGTGCGGCAGCGCCGCGAAGGCGAGGTAGTAGAGCATGCCCTCGCTCATCAGCGACGCCGGCACGACGGCGCCGCCCTCGAGCTTCACGCCGATGGCCTTCGTCGTGGAGCTCGGGTTGGCGAGGTGGAGGCTCTTCACGCTGGGGAACAGGCGGGTGAGCTCCTCGTTCAGATCGACGTACGCCGACAGGTCGCGGCTGATGACGGCGTCGTAGACGGCCGGCAGGCCCGTGCCGCGCTCGTCGGCGAAGCAGAGCGGGTGCCCGTCGGGGATGAGCGGGTGCGGGGCCCTCAGCGCGTCGGGATCGAGGCGGAGCATCTGCGCCCCGCGCAGCGCCTGGACGATGTCCAGGGCAGGGCGCTCCGGGCTGGGCGCGCCGCCCGCGTCGTCCCCGTCTGCGTCGTCGAGCAGGGAAGGGGGCTCGAGATCCCTGGGGAACGACATGGACCGGACCCGGCCCCCGGCGTCGAGCTCCACGCGCCACGTCGTGCTCGCCGCCGACACCTCGAACACGGCGCCGTCCGGGGCCTTGCTCGTGGGGCCGGCGCGCCCGAGCGTGTCCGGCGACGGCGCCCCGAGCGCCCGCTCGAGGACGGAGGAGAGCGTGCGGAGCGCCCGCAGCACCGTGCTCTTGCCGCTGTCGTTGGGCCCGATGAGCGCATGCAGCGGCGTCAGCTCCAGGGTCGCGTCCTGAACGCAGCCGTAGCCCTGGATGCGGAGCTGCTCGACGTAGGGTCGGTCCATCGAGATCGACCCCAGCATAGCCGCTCGCTCGGCAGCAAGGAACTTGGCCCGTCCTCGCCAGCCCCTCTACGCCGCGGTCATGCGCCGCCTCCCGTCGATCGCGCTCGTCGCCCTCATCGCGCTCGCCGTCCCCGTGGCGAGCGGCCTCGGCGAGCGGCACGCCAGCGCCAGCGTCGCCTATGAGTCGCCTTACACCTTCGAGCAGACCTTCGGCACGGCGCTGCGCCTCGTGCGCGTCGATCTCGGCTTCAAGATCGTCGAGAAGGACGTCTCCAATGGCTACCTGCTCTTCGAGTACCGGAGCCCGGAGAGCGGCGGCAGGGTGACGCAGGGGGCGATCGAGGTCGTGGACGGCCGCGCCGGGGTGCACGTCGCCGTGCAGCTCCCGGCGATGCCGCAGTACCACGAGCAGGTGCTCCTCGACGGGCTCGTGAAGAAGCTCGCCGACGAGCACGGCGACCCGCCGAAGAAGGCGCCCGCAGGCGCGGGCGGGGGCGCACCTCCCCCTGACGCGGGCGCGCCTTCGCCCGACGCGGGCGCGCCCTAGCCGCGCCGCACGTACTCGAAGTCGACGGGCTTGCCCTTGAGCCCCTTGGTCGGCGCAGCGATCCAGTTCGCCATCTGCTTCGGATCGAACACCGGCTTCTCCATCAGGCTCCGCACGTAGGCCTCGTCGCTCGCGGTCGGCAGCCACGCGTCGCGCCGGCGCTCCCACGCCTCCTTCGAGAGCGGGTTGCCGTCGACGTCGAAGTGGAGCCCCGCGTGGATCCCCGAGCTCCGGTGGAAGCGCCGGCTCGGCAGGCTCAGCTTGAACGACACGCCGGACGCCTCGATCACCCGGTTCATCTTGTCGATCCCGCGCTGCGAGTCGGCCACGTACTCGTCGCGCAGCACCTCGTTCATCGCGTTCCTGAGCGGCACCTCCTCGCGCCGCCAGCCGGTCACCGCGCCGCCCCCGGCGGCGGGCACGTGCGGCACGTCGATCACGTACACGCCGTCGAGCGCCCGGTGGTCGTCGTACGACGCCTCCTTCGCGCGGCCCTTCACGCTCGAGGCGAAGAATGACGCCGCGTTCGACGAGATCTCCCCGCCGAAGAGGTCCAGCGACAGGGAGTACCAGAGGTTCAGGTACTTCTGCATCGTCGGCAGATCGATGCCGCCCTCGGCGCGCGCGTCCTCGTTCGCGTTGCGCTTCATCAGCTCGCACGTGCGCTCGACGATGCGGAGCAGGCCCGTCTCGCCGACGAACATGTGGTGCGCCTCCTCGGTCAGCATGAACCGCGTCGTGCGCGACAGCGGATCGAAGCCGCTCTCCGCGAGCGCGAGCAGCTGGTACTTGCCGTCGCGATCCGTGAAGTAGGTGAACATGAAGAACGAGAGCCAGTTCGTGCACGGCTCGTTGAAGGCGCCCAGGATCCGCGGCTTGTCCGGGTCGCCGCTGCGCCGCTCCAGGAGCGCCTCCGCCTCCTCCCGGCCGTCGCGGCCGAAGTGGCTGTGCAGGAGGTACACCATCGCCCAGAGGTGCCGCCCCTCCTCGACGTTCACCTGGAACAGGTTCCGCAGGTCGTAGACGCTCGGGCAGCTCTGGCCGAGCAGCCGCTGCTGCTCCACGCTCGCGGGCTCCGTGTCTCCCTGCGTCACCACCAGCCGCCGCAGCATGTTCCGGAGCTCCCCCGGCACCTCTTGCCACGCCGGCTCGCCCAGGTGGTCGCCGAAGCCGATCGTCCGGTCCGCCACCCGATCCGCGAGGAAGATGCCCCAGCGGTACTCCGGCATCTTCACGTAGTCGAAATGCGCCCACCCCTCGTGATCGACGCTGATCGCCGTGCGCAGGTAGATGTCGTCCGCCTGGAAGCCCTCGGGCCCCGTCTCCCGCCACCAGTCCAGGAACTTCGGCTGCCACGCCTCGAGGGCGCGCTGCAGCTTCCTGTCCGACGCGAGGTCGACGTTGTTCGGGATCCTCTCCGAGTTGACGACCGCGCTCATGTCCGCCTCCAGTCGAATTCGGGGCGCTCCGGCCGCCCGTACACCGTCAGCGCGCCCCGCTGGCCCACCGCATTGGGGCGCTGGAAGATCCAGTTCTGCCAGGCTGATAGCCGCGAAAAGATCTTCGTCTCCATCGTCTCGGGCCCGCAGAAGCGCAGGCTCGCCTCCATCCCGGTGAGCGCGTCGGGCGACAGGCTCACCCTCTCCTCGATCGCGAGCCGCACCTCGTCGTCCCAGTCCATCGCGTCCGGCGCGAAGGTGCAGAGGCCCTCCTCCAGCGCCTCCTCGGCGGACAGGAGGCCCGTCTTCTCCTTCAGCGCGGCCACGCGCTCCGGCGCGCCGAGGAAGCGCGACGCGAGCCGCGTCAGGCCGTTCGACATGACGAGCGGACCGAAGTTCAGCGAGCTCAGCGCAATGGACGCGGGCGACGCGGGCGACGCGGGCGACGCGGGCGCCCCTGCCTGCCCCTCGCCCCCTCCGCCGTCCAGCATGTAGGAGCGGTCCGCCGCGAGGGCGAGCTCGAACAGGCTCCCCGCGAAGCAGGAGCCCGGCTCGATCAGCGCGAACACGCTGCGCGCCGTGAGGTCGAGCCGCTTGAGCACGCGCCGCATGTGGAGCAGCACCTCCTTCACGAACCAGTCGTCGCGGCTCGCCCACAGCGCCTCGTCCGCGGCCCGCACCGCGGCGGGAGAGCCGGACGTCCGCAGGAGCACGAGGCCCACCGTCGGGTGGTTGAAGCGGAGGTCGAGCAGCGCGTCGTCGAGCTCGCGGAACGCGCGGAGCGCCCACAGGTCCGCGCCCGCCCGGCGCATCCCGGCGGCGTCGGTCGGCGTCTCGCGCGTCTCGCGCGTCTCGCGCGTCTCGCGCCCTTCGCCGTCCGGCCCGAGCACGCGGATCTCCGCGGTCCTCGCGGCGCGGTCCACCTTCATCGACACGTGGCGGTAGTCGCAGGTGGACACGTCGCCCGCCGTGGCGCGCCGCGCCTCGAGCGGCGAGAGCCTCACCCCGGGCCCCGCCCTGTCCGGCGTCGCCGCCGCGAGCTCGGCGGCGCGCTGGGCCACCACCTGCTCGAAGCGGCTCTTCGGGATCGATCGATCGACGAGGCCCCACTGCTCCGCGCGCTTGCCGCGCACCCCCTCGGCCAGCGTCGAGAACACGTCCGCGAGATCGCGCCGCACCTTGCGCTTGTCCACGAGCCGCGTGAGCCCCCCGGTCCCCGGGAGCACGGCGAGCAGCGGCGTCTCCGGGAACGAGACGGCGCTGCTCCCGTCGTCGGCGAGGAGGATCTCCTCGCACGCGAGCGCGAGCTCGTAGCCGCCGCCCGAGGCGACGCCGTTCAGCGCCGCGAGGTAGCGCTGCCCGCTCTCGGAGCACGCCTCCTCGAGCGCGAGGCGCGTCTCGTTCGTGAACTTGCAGAAGTTGACCTTGAACGCGTGCGTCGACGACCCGAGCATGTAGATGTTCGCGCCGGCGCAGAAGATCCGCGGCTGCGCGCTCGTCACGACGACCGCCTTCACCTCGGGGTGCTCGAAGCGCAGCCGCTGCACGATGTCGGCGAGCTCGATGTCGACCGCGATGTCGTAGCTGTTGAGCTTCAGCTGGTAGCCGGGCCGCGCCGCCGCGTCCTCGTCGACGTCCATCGCCACGCGCGCGATCGCCCCCTCGAACGAGAGCTTCCAGTGCCTGTAGCGGCCTGGCTCCGTCTCGAAGCGGAGGGGCGCGTCCTCGCCGGACGCGCCGTCTTCCCGGGCCCTGGTCTGCGGCGCCGGCGCCGCGGAAGGAGGAGAGGTGGTCGCTTCCATACCCGACGAGCCCACCACCGCGCCGGGGTTCAGTCAAGCAGTATAGTTCTTGTTGGACAGGCTTTCATGAAATATAGTGCATCGACGAGATGGCGTCCCGTCAGACATCGCGCAGGGCGCGCGCAGGCCAGGGGCCGGAGGCCGGCGCGGGGGGCGTCGCGGACGGCGCGCCGCCGATCCTCGCGTACCTCGGCGGTCGGCTCCGGCAGCGGCGGACGGAGCTCGCGCTCACCTTGCGCGAGCTCGCCGAGCTCGCCGGCGTGAGCGAGCGCTTCCTGGTGCTGATCGAGAGCGGGCGGGCGAACGTCTCCGTGGTGCGGCTCGAGGACATCGGCCGCGCGCTGGGCACCTCGGCCGCCGCGCTGCTCTCGGCGGGCGAGCTCGGCGAGGAGGCGCCGCCGCGCGGCCGGTCGGCCGGCGAGGACGGGGAAGGGGCGGGCGAGCCCCTCGTCGCGCTGCTCGGCCTGCGCGGGGCCGGCAAGACCACGATCGGCGGCCGCGCCGCGGCGCGGCTCGGCGTGCCCTTCCTCGAGCTCGACGCCCTCGTGGCCGCGCGCGCGGGGATGAGCCTCGCCGCCCTGTTCGAGATCCATGGGAACGCCTACTACCGGCGGCTGGAGCGCGAGGAGCTCGCGCGGCTCGAGGGCGCGCGCGCCCACGGGATCGTGGCCACGGGGGGCGGCCTGGTGACCGATCCGGCGACCTTCGAGCGACTGAGGCGCTGCGCGGTGACGGTGTGGCTGCGGGCGACGCCCGAGGACCACTGGCGCCGCGTGGTCGAGCAGGGGGACGCGCGCCCCATGGCCAACCGGGCCGACGCCATGAAGGAGCTCAGGGCGCTCTTCCAGGCGCGGCGCGCGCTCTATGAGCAGGCCGACTTCGCGGTGGACACGTCGGCGCTCGGTCTCGCGCGCTCTGTCGATCGCGTGGTCAAGATCGCGCGTGAAGCTGGTAGAAGGAACGCGACGCGCTCGCCTTGAGTCGTGGGCGCGCTCCCCCTCCTCCCCATGTCCATGCCGCGCCTCAAAATTCTCTTCGTGGTGTCCGAGTGCGTCCCCTTCAGCAAGACGGGTGGTCTAGCCGACGTGGCGGGCGCGCTGCCGATCGCGCTCGCCGCGGCCGGTCACGACGTGCGCGTCGTGATGCCGGCGTACCGTGCCGCCAAGCGTTACCTTGCCCGCCAGATCGCGCTCGCCGAGCAGCGGCCCGCGGGGAGCGAGGCCGTCGCCGCGCCGGCCGTCGCCGCCGCGGCCGCGGGCAACGGGCTCGCCGCCTCAGCGGCCGACGCGGCCCCGGCGGCTAGCGCAGCGCCGGCGGCTAGCGCAGCGCCGGCGGCTGGCGCGGCCCCGGCGGCCGACGCGGCCCCGGCGGCCGACGCGGCCCCGGCGGCAGACGCGACCCAAGGCGGAGACGGCGAGCCTCCGGCGGAGCGCTTCGTGCCGCACCGGCTGCCGATCTCGCTCGGCGTGCCCCTTGGCGGCGGCGAGGCGTGGACCGCCGTCTGGGAGACGCGCCTCGATCCCGGGGCGCCCGGCACACCTGCGCCCCGCGTGTACCTGCTCGAGCACGACGTGCTCTACGATCGCGACGGCATCTACGGCGACGCGCACGGCGAGTTCGGCGACAACCTCGCCCGCTACGCGCTCCTGTCTCGCGGCGCGCTGCAGCTCTGCCACGCGCTCGAGTTCTGGCCGGACATCGTCCACGTCCACGACTGGCAGTCGGCGCTCGTCCCGCTCTACCTCAACGTCCTCGAGCACCGGTCGCCGCTCGCCCGCGCCGCGTCCGTGCTGACGATCCACAACCTCGGCTACCAGGGCTGGTTCAACAAGGGGCAGCTCCCCACGACCGGGCTCGGGTGGGATCAGTTCCACAGGTTCTGCCTGGAGGCGTACGACAGCATCAACCTGCTCAAGGGCGGCATCTACAACGCCACGCTCGTCTCCACGGTCTCCCCCAGGTACGCGCAGGAGATCCAGACGTGGGAGGGCGGCGAGGGGCTCGACGGCGTGCTGCGGGATCGCGGCACCGACGTGATCGGGATCCTCAACGGCATCGACGATTCCATCTGGAACCCCGCGACCGATCCCCACATCGCGGCGCCGTTCTCCGCCGAGGATCTTGGCGGCAAGCGCCTCTGCAAGGCGGCGCTCCAGCGAGAGATGGGGCTCGAGGAGCGCCCCGACGTCCCGCTCCTCGGGCTCATCAGCCGCCTGGCGACCCAGAAGGGGATCGACATCCTCGCGGGCGCGCTCGACCACATCCTCTCGCTCGACGTCCAGCTCATCGTCCTGGGCTCCGGCGAGCGCTGGGCCGAGGACCTCTTCTCGCGGATCTCCGGCGCGAGCGACCGCTTCCGCGTCTACGTCGGCATGAACGAGGGGCTCGCCCACCGCATCGAGGCGGGCGCCGATCTCTTCCTGATGCCGTCGCGCTACGAGCCCTGCGGGCTGAACCAGATGTACAGCCAGCGCTACGGGACGCTGCCGGTCGTGCGCGCCGTCGGCGGCCTCGACGACACGGTCGAGAACAACGTCACGGGCTTCAAGTTCGAGGAGATGTCGTCGAGCGCGCTCGGGAACACCGTCGCGTGGGCGGTGCACCTCTACCGCGCCGACCCGGCCTACTTCCGGTCGATGCAGCTGCGGGCGATGAAGAAGAACTTCGGCTGGGCGCAAGCCGCGCGGCAGTACGAGGCCCTCTACCGCCTCGCGATCGCCCGCCGCACCGGCCGCCCGTTCTGACCGCGCCCCCGGCGGAGGCGCGGCGCGATCGGCGCGTGCCTCCCTCGCGTGGGCGGGCGCGCCTCCCTCGCGGGGAGCGCGCCCGGGCGCGTCACTCCTTCTCGGGCTCGGGGGCGGCCGGCGCGGCCGGCGCGGCCGGCTGCGCGGTCCCGGCGGCCTCGCGCGTCGCCGCCTGGCTCTTCGCCATGAGCGAGCGGGAGAGCGCGCGGTGCTTCCCCTCGATCACCGACACGAAGCTCGTGACGACCGGCAGGAACAGGGCAGGGGAGGTGATCCCCTTGTCCGTCAGCTTGGGCTCGGCCGCCTTCACGTCGCGGATGAAGCCGGCGAGCGCGGGCTCCATGATCTTGGCCCACGGGTCGGTCTGGTGGGTCGAGCCGTACACCTTGAGCGCGGCCGCGGACGTCTCCAGCTTCTGGAGCGCGGTCTTCTCCGCCGCCGGATCGACGTTCTTGCTGGCGAGGATCAGCATGAGCGCCCGCGCGTCCTCGAGGGCCGTGATCGCCTCCTTCTGACCCTCGTCCGCCTTCGCGAGGTCGGGCAGGTGCGACGCGTGCCACGCGGACACCGCGAGGCCGAGCTTGTCGGAGTGCGCGTCGAGCTTCTGGAAGTCGGCGAGGAGCTTCGCGTGGAGCTCCTTGCCCTTCGCGAAGCTGTCCTTCTTGTACTCCTCGCGCTGGTAGTAGTTGGCCGCCGCGGCGATGTTCTTCGCCAGCTCGGTCGCGAACGGCGCGTACTCGGCGAGCGCGGCGTCGACGTCCGCCATGGCCGGCTCCTTGAGGCTGAGGGCGACGGTGCAGGCGCGCGCGTTGCGCTCGTGCGGCGCGCGCGCGCTGAAGTTGATCGGCCGGCGCTCGTCCGGCTTGCCAGGCGGGGTCGGCGCGCCCTTGGCGGCGGGGGCGCTGGTGCCGCCCGGCGCGGCGGCGGTGCCGGGCAGGCCGGTCGTCTTCGGCGCGGCGGCGGCGCCGGGCGCGGGCGGCTTCGCGGGGAGCGCGCCCTTCGCGGCGTCTCCGGCCTTCGCCTGATCGTCGTTGCCGAAGCTCGGGATCTTCTTCTCGCTGGGCTCATCCTTGCCGAGGCTCGCGAGGTACGCGTCGCGGGCCTGCTTCAGCGAGAGCGTCCCGAAGTAGCAGACGTCGACGCGGTACTCCTTCATCGACTGCGGGTCGACCTTCGCCATCGGCGACACGGGCGTCCGCAGGCTCGCCTTTCCCTTGTTCGTGTTCGCCGCCGCGGAGCTTGCCGGCTCCGGCTGGGGAGGGGGCGGGTCCTCCTTGCAGCCGGCGGCACCGCTGGCGACGAGCACGAGCGCGATAGAACAGAGAGACCTGACGGAAATCATTCGGTGTGCCTCCTCGGCTGGCGCAGGAACGGGCGCATCATGCCTAAGCCGGCGGCGCTTGCAACACCCGGCCAGGGGCGAGAACTTGCGGCCCTGGTCGGGAAAACCCCGCCCTCGGCCCAAAACACGCGACGCCGCTCGGTTCTTCCAGGCCTCCGCCGGGGCTATCCTCCCCCGGCCTCCGCTGTGGCTGACGAAACGTTCCGGGTCTAATGTCCGCCGCGTGAAGCTGCGAACCTTGACCCTGGACGAGCTGACCATCGACGACGAGCGCTCCTTCCGGCACGTCGCGCTCTACGACGATCTGAAGCAGGCACTCCGGCGCGACGGGTACCGCTTTCGCGTGCCCGAGGGCGAGGCGAGCTGGGATCGCGTCGTCTTCTTGAACCTGACGTTCTGGAGCCAGAGCGAGCAAGGCGACCTGATCGCCGGCGACCACCTCGCCGCCGACGTCGTCGCGCACGTCGCGTGGCACCACCTCGCCCACCGCGCGCTCACGGCGGCGGGCGCCGGCGCTCCGCCCAGCGCGGAGGCGCTCCTGCTCGCCGAGGCCATCGCCAGCGCGTTCGATCTGTACCTCGTCGGGCGCCTCCTTGGGCACGCCCCCAGCTCCGACTTCCTGGCCACGCAGGTGCCCGCGATGGCCGAGGCGGCCGAGGCGGCCGGCCTCTCCGACGCCGGGTTCGAGGCGCTCCTGGAGAGCGTGGCCGGGAACCCGGAGCGCGCCTTCGAGGACCTCCGCGCCCTGCTCTTCGACGTCACGACGGCGCTCGTGCGCTGCGATCGCCTGAGCCGCGCCGCGGAGATCCTCGCCGGCTTCGACGCCCACCGGTTCGCGCCGCTCCTCCACCACTACGAGCTGTCGAACTGGATCCTGTCGACCCGCGCTTCCGGGTCAGCCCCCGCCCCCGATCCGGTCGCGCGCGCCGTCGACACGGCGCTGCGGAGCGCGCCGGTGTCGCTGGACTGGTTGGAGCAACGCTGGGTGCGCCCGCCCGCGCCCCTGCCGGCGCTCGCCGGTGAGCCCTCCGCCTAGACGAATCCAGCGGGATCCGGCGGAATCCCGCGGCGCGGAGCCGGGCGGAGCGGGCGAGCCCGAGGACGACCGCCCTGGTCACCTGTGAAGAAGATTGCGCGTGCTGGCGAGCTGCGCGATTCTCTTCTCAAGGTGCAACTCGCCTGCTCTCTCTGCAGGACCTACGTGGAGATCGGTGTAGGACGCGAGATGCGTCCGTCCTTGCCGTTTGTCTGCAAGACGTGTCGCATGAAGAGCAAGCAGTCCGCGTCCGAGAGGGGTGAGCCACGGTCTTCCCCCTCGGGCGTTCCGAGCTCCGCGAGCGGACGCGACCGGCGAGAGCCGTCGAGCGAGCCGGAGCGCGCGAAGCCGTCCTCCGGGCGCCGCTCGGAGAGGGGGGCCGGGCTCTCGAGCGATGTGCTGGACGCCGAGACGACGCTCCCGGGCGCTGGCATCCAGCACCGGCTGGAGCCCGCGGGCGAGACGGAGCGGCGCGCGGCGCCGGAGGCGGCCGGGCGCAGGCGAGGGCTCACGCTCGCGGAGCGGATCGCGCAGCAGGAGCTGGACGTCGCGCCTGAGTCCAGCCCGAGGGCGCTGGATGCGTTCTACGCGGCGGCCGAGGCCTCGCTCGAGCACGCCGTCGTGACGCCGGACGGCGGGCTGGGGCCGCGTGAGGTCCCGGCGCGGCATCGCACGTTCGCCGGCCTCTCCTGGGACGACACGCCCCGCGGCGGCGCGGCGCCGACCGGCAGGAGCCCGTCCGCGCTCCCTCCCGCCGACTCGGATCCCGTCTCGATCCAGGACCTCGCGCAGATGCTCTCCCCGGGCGTCGAGCCGCCCTCGCTCTCGTTCGGCTCGCACGCCCTCGAGGAGGAGCGCGCGAGCCAGCCCGCGCCCGCCCCCGAACCCGCTGCCGTGCCCCGCGCGACCCCGCGCACGCCGGTCCCGGCGCGACCGCCGGCGCGGCGCGAGCAGCGCACAACGTCGCCGGTGGCGCGGCCGCGGACCGCTGCTGTCCCGCGCGCCGGCGGCTCCGCGCGGCCTATCGCGCCGCCGTCGGAGATGCCGCCGGCGCCGCTCTCCGAGATACCGTCGGCGCCGCTGTCCATCGACGAGGGCCGGCCGTCGTCGCACCGCTCGTCGCCCGAGCTCCGGCTCCAGGACGTGCAGGCGATGGCGGCGCTCGCCCCTCAGCCCATGCCGTCCGCGCGGCGCGCCCGGTCCGGTCCGAGCGCCGCGCAGCCCGCCGACGCCTCTCCGGCGGACCTCGCCTTGCTGGGTTCGCTCGCCCCGTCGCCGGCCGCAGGCCCGCCGCGCGCCGCCGAGGAGCAGCGGCGAGATCGCGCCAGGTCCAAGGCGGCCGAGGCGCAGGGCGCCGCAGGAGGGCCGCGGGATCAGGGGAGCGACGAGCGGCCGTCGCACGAGCCGATCGCGCTCACGAACCTCTCCCCGCGGTCGACCGCCCACGCGGCGGGCGACTGGCCCAGCCAGAGCGAGCCTCGCGGGCGCGCCGAGCGCAAGGAGACCTCGGGCCTGATCGACCTGCGCAGCATGGCGCCGCCGCCCGGCGAGGAGGGCGAGGCGCGCCGCAACGAGGACCGGGCCGATCACGAGATCCTGAGCATCAACAGCGGGCTGTTCGATGACGCCGCCGCTGGGCGGAGCTCGGACTCCTCGTTCCCCTCGCAGCCCGTCGAGCCCGAGCTCCTGGCCGTCGAGGGACACACGTCCTCCGGGGAAGAGACGCCGGTGCGCACCTCGATCACGGCCGGCTCCCTCGTGTCCGAGAAGCTGCGCTCCTTCTCGACGCCGGCATCGCGCCAGAACATGGCGCTCGCCGGCTGGGTGACCGTCGTCTTCATCGTGTTCGGCGCTGCGCTCTACCTCGCGCAGGCTCACGGCCGCTCGTCCAGCGCCGTGGCGACCCAGGGCGCGCCCGCGGGCAGCGGCGCGCTCGTTGCGGCGCCTCCCGAGGTGCCGCCTCCGTCGTCCGCCGCGGCGGCTCCCGCTGGCCAGACCGCCGACCGGGAGCCGTCCCTGGACGACGAGCCGGTCGCGGAGTCGCCGGCCGCCGCTCCCGGCCCTGCGGAGCAGGCGCTGGCCGCCTCCGCCGGCCCTGCCGGCGAGCCAGCTGCACCGCCGCAGCCCGTGCAGGCAGGGGCTGCTCCCGGGGCGGTACCCGAGCCGACCGCCGCGCCGGCGGCGAGCGCCGCGCCAGCAGCGACCGCCGCGCCGGCGGTGAACCCCGCGCCAGCGGCGACCGCTGCGCCGGCGGCGACCGCCGCGCCGCAGGCCAGCGAGAAGCCTGATGTACCCGAGCGCCCTGCCCGGGCCGCGGCGCCGAGCGAGCCCGAGCGCGTCAAGCCGGCGGGCAAGCAGCCGCCGCCGGCGCCGCTCCTTCCGGCGAAGGACGAGCCAGCGCGCTTCGATCAGAGCGCGGCGTCCAGCGTCCTCGCGTCCGCGGCGGCGGCCGCCGCCGGGTGCACCGGCGAGGGCCTCACCGGCACGGCCCGCGTGGCCGTCACCTTCGCGCCCACGGGGAAGGCCATGTCGGCGCGCGTGGAGGGGGGCGACCTGGTCGGGACCGCCACCGCCGGGTGCATCGCCGCTGCATTCCGCGACGTCGCGGTGCCGCCTTTCGAAGGAATTCCGGTCACCGTCATGAAGCAGGTGAAGATCCGCTGACGACGGGTCGAAAGCTTTCTATCCTCCCGCCGCTGTGCTGGTCGCGCTTCGGGTCAAGAACTTCATCCTGATGGACGCCCTCGAGCTCCGGCTCGAGCCCGGGTTCAACGTGCTCACCGGCGAGACGGGCGCGGGCAAGTCCATCGTCGTGGGCGCGCTCTCGCTGGTCCTCGGCGGCCGCGCGAGCGCCGAGCAGGTCCGCCCCGGCGCGGACGAGGCCGAGATCGAGGCGCTCTTCGACGTGCGCGGCTCCGATCGCGCGATGGCGATGCTCGACGCCGCCGGCATCGCGAGCGAGGGCGAGCTCGTGGTCCGCCGCGTGGTCCAGGCGACCGGCCGCTCGCGCGCCTACCTGAACGGCCGTCTCTGCACCGCGGGCGAGCTCCAGGCGCTCGCCCCGGAGCTCGCCGACGTCGCCTCGCAGCACGAGAGCGTCGCGCTGACCGATCCGTCGACGCACCTCGGCTACCTCGATCGCTTCGGCCGCCTCGTGCCTGCGCGCAGCGAGCTCGCGGCGGACGTCAGCGCGCTCGAGGCGCTCACCGCCGAGCTCAGGGCCGCCCGCGAGCTCGAGCGCGGCCGCGGCGAGCGCGAGGCGTTCCTCTCCTTCCAGCTCCAGGCCATCGACGCGCTGTCGCCGCGCCCCGGCGAGCTCGCCGATCTCGCGGCCGAGCGCAACCGGCTCCGCCACGCGGGCCGCCTGCACGACATCACGCGGCGCGCCGCGTCCCGCCTCGATCAAGGGGACGACGCGATGTGCGACGAGCTCGCGCGCCTCGCCTCGGAGCTCCGGGCGGCGGCGGAGATCGATCCAGCGCTCGACGATGTCGCCCGCGCGGTCGACGGCTGCTGGACGGAGCTCAGCGAGGCGGCCCGCCAGATCGCCCGTTACGCCGAGCGCGCGGAGGCCGACCCGGATCGCCTCTCCGAGATCGAGGATCGCATGTACCGCCTCGAGGGCCTGCTGCGGCAGCACGGCCCCACGCTCGACGACGTGCTCGCCGCGCGGGCGCGCCTCGCGGCCGAGCTGGAGCGCCTCTCGGGGGTCGAGAGCCACGTCGCGGAGCTCGAGCGGCGGCGCGACGTCTTGCTCGCCGTCGCCGCCGAGCGCGCCCGCAAGCTCTCGGCGAAGCGGCGGAAGGCCGGCGAGAAGCTCGGCGCCGCGATCTCCTCGGAGCTCGCCGATCTCGGCATGGGCGGGGCGCGGGTCGTCGTGGACATCGAGCCGCACGGCGGCGACCGCGCCGAGCTGGTCGTCGACGGCGCCCGCCTCGGCCAGGACGGGATCGACCGCGTCGAGTTCCTCATCTCGCCCAACAAGGGGATCGAGCCTCGCCCCCTGCGCCGCATCGCCTCGGGCGGCGAGCTCTCGCGCGCCCTGCTCGCCCTGAAGCGGGTGCTCGCGGAGTGCGGGCCCGCCGGGCTCTACGTCTTCGACGAGGTCGACAGCGGCGTCGGCGGCGCCGTCGCCGACAAGATCGGGCGCGCGATCGGCGACGTGGCGCGCCACCACCAGGTGCTTTGCATCACCCACCTCGCGCCCATCGCGGCGTTCGCCGGCGCTCACTTCGTCGTCGCCAAGGAGAACGCGGGCGGCATCGCCAAGAGCTCGGTCACGCGCGTCGACAAGAAGGACCGCATCGCCGAGGTAGCGCGGATGCTGTCGGGGGCGAAGGTCACCGGCGCGTCGCTCAGGGCCGCGACGGAGCTCATCGAAGCAGCGCGCCTATAGATCGACGGCGTACCCGAGGCGACGGTGTACCCGAGGCGGGGTGCGTGGGGCGGATCAGCTCCGCGCGAGCGCGTAGTCGTTCAGATCGACGCGGATCAGGTCCTTGAGCCAGGGGTGCACCGTGATCGCGGTGCGGTAGAGCCCCTGGGCCATGCGCCGGTAGCTCGTGTGCCCCTGCTTCGCCGAGCGGAGCTCGATGACGTGGAAGAGCTCGCGCAGGTTCAGCGTCCAGAGGGTCCTCACGCGGAAGCCGAGCGGCACCGCGTACTGCGACTCGAGGGGGTAGCGCTCCTCCATCGCGTTCCACGCGTCGCGCGCGGCGAGCATCGCGTCCTGGTAGGCCTCGGCGTGGCCGAGATCCGAGAGGGCCTGCGGCGTCTCGAAGCCGAGCCGGCAGGTGAGCCGCTGCGTCGCCGGCGTCAGCATCCTGTGGCGCTGCAGGTCGCGGTACGCGCCGTAGTCGAGCATCAGCTCGAAGGTCATCGTCGACGCCTCGAACGCGCGCGGCGGCGCGTCGTACGGGCCGCGCTTCTCGCACGCGGCCTTCGCGATCCCGATGAGCTCCGGCAGCGTCGCGCGGTGGAGCGCGTCGCCCAGGTTGTAGGCGTGCACGCCCGGATCGCTCCCGTCGTACGCGAGCGCGAGCGCGACGCGCTCCAGCGCGTCCTTGTCGTAGCGCACCAGCCGGACAGGCTGGTTGATCACCATCGTCGCGCTCACGCCCTCGTCCGGCGGCGTGTAGACCCGCTTCATCGCCGCGGCGACGCTGGCCTGCAGCGTCTGCCGGAGCTCGTTCGGCGCGGCGTACTTCACGAGCGTCGGGGTCACGGCGAGCGCCGCCGTGTGCATGTCGCGGGCGACCCTGCGCACCTCCTCGAGCGGGTGCGACAGCATCTTCGTGAGCAGGACCTCGAGCGCCCTCGCGTTCGCGGTGAGGCCGATGTTCGTCCGCGTCCCCGCCGGCAGGAGGCCGCGCAGGAGATCGCACGCCTGCGCGCGCAGCGCCCCCTTGTAGGCGGCGTCCGACATCTTCTCGGGCTTCGGCGAGCGCGCGCCGAGCCGCTCGGTCACCCTGGGGACGAGGTCGAGGTAGGTCGCGAAGAGCCGCTCGCTCGAGGCCTTGTATTTCGCGGCGTGCTCGGCGTCGAGCTCAGGCAGGTCGATGAACGAGTGCTGATCGAAGACCACGTAGCGCGTGCTCTTCTCCGTGTACGAGCCGAGCCGCAGGTCCTCGATCACCTTGGAGGCGACGATGCTGACGTTCTCGATCGCGAGGTGCACCACGGCGTGCTCGGCGACCGACGCGTGGCCGTAGCCCACGACCCATTTCTCGTGGAAGCTCCGCGCCTTGTCCGACGCGAACGCGAGGCCCCGGCGCGGACGGCCGTCGGCCTCCGGGGCGACGTCGAGCTCCTCGTCGCCGAGCAGGCGCGCCAGGTTGGTGCGCAGATCGTCCCGGCTGCGCGAGTAGTACGCGAACAGGACGGCGATGACTTCTTCCGGCAGACCCGACAGCGAGAAGACGTCGGCCGTCGGGCTCGACACATACGGCGCGATTCGGGCACGCGACGCTTCGTCCAAGGCCATGCACCTGCTTCTACTCCCAATCGCAGGCCGGACGGTCGACAAAACTCGGTTTCCGATCGACAGATCCGGGCCACGTCGACGCACCGCCGCGCAGGCCCTCGTGGCCGGGGCTGGCCGGCGCGCGCGGTCCGGGCGCGGCGCGCGTTCGGCGTTGTGCGCGTCGTCGAGCGCGCTCTGCGTCAGAGCGCTCGCGCCGCGGAGACGGCGAACGGATCGGGGAAGATCTCGCTGTTCGCGAGCGGCCGGCTGCGACGGGTCAGCACCTCGCAGCCGTTCCTCGTCACGACGATGGTGTGCTCGAACTGCGCCGACAGCGAGCGATCGGCCGTCAGCGCGGTCCACTTGTCTTCCTGGATCTCGACCTCGTAGGTGCCGAGGTTGATCATCGGCTCGATCGTGAAGCACATGCCGGCGCGGAGGCGGGCGCCGCTGCCGTACTTGCCGACGTGCGAGACCTGCGGCGCCTCGTGGAAGCGCCGCCCGATGCCGTGCCCGACGAAGGCCCGCACCACCGAGCAGCCCTCGCCCTCGGCGAATTCTTGGATGGCGGCCCCGATGTCGCCAAGGCGCGCCCCGTCCCGGACCTGGGCGATGCCGAGCTGCAGGCTGCGCCGGGACACCTCGGTCACGTGCTTCGCCTCGGCCGAGGGCTTGCCGATGTAGAAGGTCGCGGACGTGTCGCCGTAGAAGCCGTTGTAGATCGTGGTGACGTCCACGTTGATGATGTCACCCGGAACGAGGACGCGATCGCACGGGATGCCGTGGCAGACCACCTCGTTGATCGAGGTGCAGACGCTCTTCGGGAACCCGTGGTAGTTGAGCGGCGCGGGGTAGCCGCCGCGGCGGATCGTGTCCTCGTGGACGAAGGTGTTGATGTCCTCGGTGGTGATGCCGGCGCGGATCATCTCGCCGACGCCGAGGAGCGTCTCCGCAGCCATCTGTGAGGCCGTGCGGAGGGCGTCGACTTCTTTGACCGTCTTGATGCTCACGTTGCTCACGGCGCAGACAGCTCCCCGAGGACGACGGCCTCTTTGACGGCCGCGGCGACCTCCGCTGTATCAGGTGAAAGGTGCCAGTGGATCTCCGGCTCGCCGGCCTCGCCGGCGAAGCGCCGGATGAAGGCGATGAAGGTGAGCCCGCGGAGCCGCGCGTCGATCGCCTTCGCGACGCCGAACGCGCGGTTCTGCGGCCGGATGTGGAGCTCGAACGCCCGGTCCGGCGCCCGGGGTGTGGCCAGCGGAGGGTAGCCGACCTGGATCCCGAGGTGGTAGGTGCTCTGTTCGCCGATCGAGTCGACGGTCACCGTGTTGACGCGGACCCGCGCGACCACGTCTCCCGTCTGCGCCCTCTCGCGGAGGAACGGGTCGGATCTGGGCGAGGGGCCGTCCAGCGAGAAGCCCACGGCGGCAGGCTCGATGTTGTCGTCGAAGACCTCGCGCGCGCGCCCCTCCCATGGGGGCAGGCCGGCCTGTGGATCGACGGACGCCGCGGGGCGCTCGTGATCGGCGACGCAGCCGCCGGCGGGGCCAACGGTCGCCAGCGCGGCGAGCGCAAGGCGCAAAGGTGCAGCACCGGCGGCAGGGATCATCCTTGGGGCCAGAGCTCGTAGCACGTCAGCCGGTCCCTGTCAGGACCTGGCACACACCGGCGACAAGCGCTGTCGAGGCTGTTTTGCCCTCGTCGCGATCCGCCTCGCGCTCGCTCTCCATCGATCCGGCCGAGCGATCGTCCAACGGCGGTCGACCCCGCTCGGTGCGGAGAACCTATTCTCCTGTCCTACCGCAGGTGCTAGCGTTCTCCGGCTTGCCGGGCTGGGTTTCCTGGCTTTTGCGATTGCACAGAGCGCAGGGACAGGGCCTGCGCCGGCTGGAGGAGGAACATGAAAGCGAAGAGGCTCCTGGGAGCGGCGCTGGCTCTGGGGCTGGGCCTTGCGGCGATCACGAGTGCGACCGTGGCGGCTGCCCAGCAGAAGCGGGGGACGAGCGGGGCGCCTGCCGCGGCCCCTGCCAAGCCTGCCGATACGCCGGTGACGAAGAAGACGATCGCGCTGACGCCTCCGGGCATCGCCTGGGGGATGACCACCAAGCAGGTGGCGGCGGTCATCGACAAGATGCTCGATGAGGCGTACGTGCCGCGTTACAAGGTGATCTCGCCCGGCGTGAAGATGAGGGCGCTCGACGCGGAGCTCGCCGAGGAGAAGAGCGCGTTCCGCCGCAGCCGCATCGACTTCGGCGGGTTGCCGACCGGCATCGACGCGACGCCGCTCAAGGGTGAGTACACCTACCTCAACAAGGAATCGATGATGACGCTGACCCGCGAGAGCGGGAAGCGGTACTTCTTCTTCATCCAGGACAAGCTCTGGAAGATCATCGACGAGCACCCGCTGGGCGAGAAGGCCGCCCGCGGGAAGGACTATGCGTCCGCCGTGGTCAAGCTCGCGACGGCGTTCGGGGTGCCTGGCCGCGTGACGCCGCCTGCTCCGGACAAGGGCCGCTACGTCAACGAGGTCGACTGGAAGGACGCGGCCACGCACTTCCGTGCGATCGAGCGGAACGACTCCGAGATCGCGTTCGCCTACGAGGACCTGGTCACGCTGGGCAGCCTCGATTCGCTCCGCCCCAACAAGCCGGTCGACGCGAACGCCATCGACCCCGCCGTCGCCTCCGCCGTCCGCAAGGAAGAGCCCCCTCCCGCCCCGCCCCCCTCCGCCGACAAGCCCGGCAAGAAGAAGTAGCCCCACGACCCGCCGCGCCCCCGTCCGGCCCTCGTGTTAGCTCATCGCACCCTTTTTTCTTCTCTCCCCCTCCGTCCCAGTAGCCCGCCTGAGGCGGTCACCCGCACAGGAGACGGGTCCAGATCGGCGTTTTCGGCGCGCAAGCGCACTCCAGTGCGCTGAGCACCGAAAACGTCGAGATGGGCCCGTCTCCGCAGCGGGTGACCGCCTCAGGCCAGGGAGGCGCCGTCGGGGACACGCATGCCGTTCGTCACGATGACCCGCGCGGACGGCGCGACGGCGAGCACCGCTGGCTCGATCACCGCGCGCGCGGTGAGCATGGCCCCGGGGCAGCCCGAGCACGCGCCGGCCAGGTGGAGCGTCAGGTGATCGGGCTCGACGGCCACGATGTAGAGCTCACCGCCGTCGGCTCGGACGAGCGGCGCGATCACCTCGCGGCAAACCTTGAGAAGCTGATCGATGGAAGCCGGCATGGGGGTGAGCTCGGCAGCGCGAGCCCGTCGCCACAGCCTAGCACGGTAGCGCTCGATAAGGAGATCTCCCCCAGGCCCGCCGCCGGCCGTCACAGCACCCGGGCCGTAGCCAGGGGGACCGCCCCGGAGGGTGCGCTCAGAGCGTCGAGACGAGCGCGGCGACGCCGGCGTCCGCGGCGAGCTCCGGAACGCGCTGCGCCGCAGCGCCGAAGGTGCGGCCGGCGATCTCCACCGTGCCGCTCCAGGGGCCCGAGGCCGTCTTCACCGGCAGGTCCAGCTTCTCGAGCGCCTCGGTGTTGACGTCGGGCGTCACCGGTCCGCCGTACGCCTTCGCGCCCTTCCACGCGAAGACGTAGAGCAGCGGCGTCGACTTCAGCCCGTCCCGCTTGGCGATCTCGGCGATGTCGCGCTTGGCCGCCTCCTGCAGCCGGTACGCGTAGGCGCGGAACGACCAGCCCGTGACGAAGAGGCCTTGGAGCTCGCCGCCGCTCCGTGTGACCGGGTGCACGGCGACCCACTGGAGATCGGGGCCGTTCCTGACCCCGCGCATCTCCTGCATCTCCCCGAACGCCTCGACGACGCCGCTGCCCGGGGCCAGCACCTTCCTGAGCTCGGGGAACGAGGCCAGGACGGACCTGTTGGCGAGCATGTCCGGATCGGCCTCGCTGCGCAGCACCGTGCCGCTCGGATCGGCGAAAGAGAAGAAGGTGCTCTTCGCGAACTCGAGGTTCTTCACCGAGGCGCGCGCTCCCGCGATCGCCTTCTGGAGCCCGAGCAGGTTCGCGCCCGGGTCGGTGTCCACCAGCGCAGCGAGCTTCTGCGAGCCCGCGGGGAGGCCCGCCCGCACCTGGCCGACGTCCTCCGCGACGACCGGCGCGAGCTTGGCGCAGAGCTCCGCGGCGTGCTTCTGGGAGGTCTTGCCGTCTTCCTGACACGCGCTCCCGAGGGCGGCGGCCAGCGCACAGGCGAGCACGGCAGGCTTGCTTTCGCTTCGGGTGAAGGTGGAAGAGCGCATCATCGAGAACGACTCTCCGAGGCGAGCGGAGTTCCGGCGGCCGGGACCATCACGCCTCACAGGGTTTCCGGGGTTACAAAGATGATCTCGACCCGGGCGTTGCGGGCGCGCTCGCTGCCCCCCGGATCGACGACCGGGGACGCGGATCCCGCGAGGAACGGCGCGATGGACGGGCCCGCGGGCGCCCCCGCGGCGGCCGCACCTTGCGCCGGACCGAGGGCGCGGACGACGGCATCGGCCCGCGCCGCCCACGCGGGCTCTTCCCTGGCGCTGATCTCCCGGTCCGTGTGCACGACCACGGCCACGGGAAAGGAGGGGTGCGCCGTGGCGACCAGCGCGAGGTCGCGCAGGCGCGCCTCGCCGGCCTTCGTGAGGGCATTGCCGGCGAACAGCCCGCGAAGCGTGACAACGATGCCGCGATCGTCGCGGACGGGCGACCAGGTGCCTGCGGCCGAGAGCTCTGCGAGGAGCGCGTCACCAGCGCCAGGCGCGCGGGTCACCGGCGTGGCGGCGCGGCGCGCGGCCGTCAGCGCGGCGAGGCAGCCCGCCCTGGCGCGGGAAGCCTGGTCGATGGGCGCCGGGATGGCGCGGGTGGAGCCGCTCGCCTCGGCGAGCTCCGCGTCGAGCTTCTTGATCGCGGCGGTCGCCCCCTCGAGCTGCGTCGCGAGCTCGGCGCTGCCAGGCTGGGCGCTGCCGGGCTGGGGTCCGGCGGGGCTTGCGGCCGAGGGCTGCGCGCCGGCGGGGGTAGCGCCTGCGGGCTGGGGTCCGGCGGGGCTTGCGCTTGCGGGCTGCGAGCTGTCCTGCGGCGCCGGTGCGATCAGGAGGCGCGCCGCGCCGCACAGCAAGCGGGCCTGGAGCGCGAGCGAGCGCGCGGCGGCGAGGCGCGCCTTCTCGCGATCCGCATCGGCCTTGCCCGACGGGACCACGGGCTGCGCGTCCCGGGCGACCTTGGTCCGCATGTCGAGCGCGTCGACCTCGGCCGCGACGCGCGACTGCTCGGCCTCGAGGCCCGCGAGCGACGCCTCGCCCGCGGAGCGCTGCGCCTTCGCCTCGGTCTCGGCCGCCTCGGCCCGAGCCACCCGCGAGAGCGCGTGCGCGTGCGCGTGCGCCGCGATGGCCTGCTCGCCCAGGATCTGCGCCCCGGATCGATCCTCGCTCTCGAGCGCGGCGAGCGCGTCGCCGCGCAGCTTCTCCGCCCGCGCGAACGCGCCCGGCGCGTGCCGCTTCGACTCGGCGGCGGCCGCCCCCGCGCGGACGTGATCGAGCTCATCGAGCACCGCTGGCCGCGGGATCGGCGCGCACGCGCCGAGGAGCACCCCCGCGACGGCGATCCCTGCGAGGCGACGCGCGCTCAAGGCGTGCCCTCCTGGCCCACCGGAGCCGTCGCCTTGCCGGCGCCGCCCTTGGGCCCGGCGCCTGGGGCCGCGGTGGGCGCCCGCTCGGCCCCCCGCGTCGCGGGCGTCGCCTCCTTGGGCGCCGCCCCTCTCTTGCCGGCCTCGATCCGCTGCGCTTCGACGTTCGCCGCAGCCCTGGTCGCCTCGCGCGCCTCGGCCTCGATCCGCTCGAGCTCCGCCGCGGCGCGGCCTCGCCGCGCCTGCGTCTCTTCGAGCAGCGCGCGCGCCCGCTCGAGCTTCGTCTCGACCTCGCGCGCGCGCTTCGCGGCCTCCACGGTCGCCGCCTCCGCCGCGGCGGCGCGCAGCAGCGTCCTCGCCGCCTCCGCCCACTCGAGGGCCACGGCGTCGAGCTGCCGCGCGTGCGTCGCGTCGCCCGTGGCGCGCGCGCCGTGAGCGCGCTGGAGCGCGCGCTTCGCGTGCGCCATCGGCTCGGCCACGACCTTCGCGGCGCTCGGCGAAGGCCCGCTCGCCGCGCTCGGCGCGACGCGCGGCGCCCCGACAGCGGTCTCCTCGCCGTCGGCGGCCTTCTCGCCGTCGGCTGCCTTCTCGCCGGCGACGGCTGCGGGCGGGGGCGCGACGCGGCCCTCGATCTCGCGGAGGATCTGCGCCGCCTTGGCGCCGTCGCCGGGGGGCGGCGCGGGCACCGTGGCGAGCGGCTTCTCTCCTCCGCCGTGCGCCAGGGCGTCGGCGCTGCCGAGCGTGGCCGCGAGGGCGAGGAGCAGCGCCTGGCTCGACCGGCGCTGCCGCGCGTCACAGGGAATGGGGCGGGAACGCACGTCCGCCAGGTAGCAAACAGGGCTTCCGCGAGCAAGCGCAGCGGCCGCAGGGGCGCGCCGGCCGACGCGGGCAGCGCGCGTCACTCCGGCAGGAAGTTGCGGATGGCCCAGTCGATCTGCTGCTGATGCCGCTCGACCAGCGCCTTCGCTCCGCCTGCCTCGTGGAGGAAGACGCGATCGTCGTCGACGAAGACGGTGAGGTAATAAAGGTGCGCTTCCTTCCCCTCGTCGTGCCCGAAGCGCAGCTGGACGCCCGGCAGGCCGTTCCGGGCCTTCACGTCGGTCTTGCCGAGCAGCGCGTAGCCGCCGCCCTCGCGCAACCGCTTCTCGATCACGCGGGACCAGAAGGCGAGGTCGCCCTTCGGATCGTTCTCGAACGCACGGATCCCGATCACCAGCCCCTCGGCGGTGGTCGCGCGGTACTCGTCGTCGCCGTAGCGATCGTCGAGATCGACGAACCCCGGCGGGGTCGCGGGGACGAAGGGCCGGCCGCAGGCGAGCAGCGCCGCCGCGCCGGTGAGCGTGGCGACGAGGGCGAAGGCGTGGCGAAGGGAGTGGTTCATCGGAGGCGCCCGGTTCACAGGTTGAGGAGCCGCGAGAGGCCGAGCTCGTTGAGCCAGTCGATGGGGAGCCGCGGTCCCGACGGGGCGAGGGTCTCCGTCGAGCGCGGCTGGAAGGTCACGGTGAGGGTCGAGAACGCGACCCGATCGCGCAGGAACTTGAGCCGCCCCTCGAGGCGCTCGAGCTCGCTGGAGACGCGCGCGAGCTCGCGCTCCAGCTGGATCGACTCCTCGACCTTGGCGGCCTTCTCGAGGAGCTTCTCCAGGCGATCGCGCACGGCCCGCGCGTTCCGGATGCGAATGGCGAGATCGAAGAACTCCTCGGTCACGTCCTCGGCGACCACGTTGCGCTGGAGGATGTCGCCGAACCCCTCCAGGCGCTTCAGCGCCTCGTCGAACCGGGCGGCGGGGACGCGGATCGTGATCGTCCGGTCGTCGCGGCGGGCGAGGAAGCCGCCGAGATCCCGCGCGAGCGCCTCGACCTTGCCGAGCGACGCGCCCACCTCGAACACCGCCATCCCGATCTCCGCCGTGTAGACGAGGAGGGGCGCGCGCGCCGCGCTCACCTCGCCGGCGGCCTGGGGCGCGGCCTGCGGTGCGGCGCCGGACGAGGTCGGCGTCGGCTGCGGCGTGGCGGCGGTCGGCGCCGGCCTCGCCATCGGGGGCTGAGCGCCGCCGCCGGGGGCCGGCGGCGGCGCAGCCTTGGCGAAATCCGCCGCCGCCGACACCTCGGCATCGTACGACTCCTCGCGCACCGACCCCGAGCGCGTCGACTCGCCGGCCGTCTGCATGACTCCAGGAGGCATCCCTGCCATCGGGGCCGGCGCCGCTCCGTACGCCGGCGAGCTGGAGGCGTCGCGCGCGGCCGACGGGGCGGAGCTGCAGGCGGCAGGGCCGGCGAGCGAGGCAAGGAGAGCCCAGACGGGCAGCGTTCTTCGCATGGTTCCTCGGAGCATGGAGCCGGTGGCAGACGCTCAACGCGCCGCCTGGGCCGACCTTACACCAGGAGCGCCTCCAGGCGGCACCTACGCCGCGCCGGGCGCGCGGCGGAGCTGGCGCGCCCAGTACGAGACGCCCGCGGCCGCGCCCGCGATCGCCGACGCGGCGAGCATCGCGGGCAGCGCCGAGGGGAGCGCGATCGCGGTGAAGACCGCCGCGAACTGCACCACCGTCGCGAGCTTGCCAGGGATGTTGGCGCTCGCCGCCGACAGGCGCGCGCCCTGGAAGCGGCGGCTCACCGCGATCCAGAGCGCGAGCGGCAGCTCGAGGAGCTCGCGGGCCAGCAGCGCCGGGATGCCCCAGAGGGGGAGCGCGCCGCTCTCGAGGAGCGTGCCCACCACCGCGAGCGCGAACACCTTGTCCGCGATCGGGTCGACGATCGCCCCGGTGGGCGTCACCTGACCGGAGCGGCGGGCCAGCCAGCCGTCGAGCACGTCCGTCAGGCCTGCGCAGCAGAGGACGGCGAGGGCGAGCGCAGGCCGCGTGGCCACGATCGGGAACAGGGCCGCCAGCGGCAGCCGGGCCAGGCTCACGAGGTTCGGCGGAAGCGCGAGATCGCGCGGACACAGGGGCGACATGCGAGGAACTCCACGCGCCGCATGCGACGCAGAAGCCGGGGCCCTGACCCACGTCGAGCGCGGCCGAGCCCGCCCTAACCCAGTCGAGCGCGGCCCTGCCCGCCGCGCCCCGGCCGGCAGCCGCGCCGGCCCGCCCACCGCGAGGCGCCGCGGACGATCAGCTGGCCACGCGCACCGTGAGCACGGGGACGTTGCTCTTCCGGATCACCTGCTCGGCGACGCTCCCGAGGAAGAGGTGCGAGATCCCCCGGCGGCCGTGCGTGCCCATGACGATCATCGCCGCCGCCTGCTCGTCGGCGGCGGCGAGGATCTCGGTCGCAGGGTCGCCCTCGCGCAGCGCCGTCGAGAGTCCCCCTGTCTGCGCCGAGAGCTGCTGGACCGCGCGCGACGCGGCGGCGCTCACCTCGGCGTGGAACCCGGGCATCAGCGCCGGCTCGAGCCCGGGGTACGTGTAGACCGGGAGCTGGTAGACGTGCAGCAGCACGACCCGGTGCCCGAGCCTCGCGCCGAGATCCTTCGCGAGCTCGATCGCCTTCATCGAGGCCGCCTCGAAGTCGACGGGCACCAGTATCACGTTCGCGCCTTCCTTCATCGCGCTCTCCTCGCACGCGGGACCGGGTGTCCCGTCGAACTTCGAACTTCGACCGACGCTGACCTCCGGGACGCTTTCGATGCCGGCGGAGGCGCGTCGCGCGCATCTTGGATCCAAAAATCGGCCACTCCCAGGAGAAACTGTTCGATGGAAGCCGCGCCGACGCCCTGGGCGGTACGCGGCGCGCGGGGGCGCTCGGGCCGATCCGCCCGGATCCCGGCGGCAAATCAGGCTTCGCGCGGGCGCGCAGCGATGAGCGCGACGGCGTGGCAGCGCAGGAGCGCGGCCGCGATCACCTGGTGGACTGCTGGGGCCGCGTGCGCGCGCCGTCGAGCGCGACGCCGCGACCGACATCGTCGGCAGGGTCGGGCGCCGCGGGCTCAGGCTCGCCGCCGGGGCGTGCGCGCGGCTCCGCGGCGCGCTGGCTCTGCCGCGCGCGCACGAGCGCGCTCTGGTTCGCGCGCACGAGCGAGGACAGCAGCGAGCACTGCGCCCTCCGCCGCGCGACGTAGGCCGCGTCGCGCGCGACCGTCGAGCGCGGGCGCTCGCGCTCCACGCGCTCGGCGATCGCGAGCGCCTCCTCCGCCTGCCTCAGCTCGGCGATCGCGAGCGGCGAGAGCGGGTTGTCCTGCGCCTGCACGACGGCGGCGCGCGCCGTCAGCAGCTCGGGCGGCGGCGCGGCCGCGCGCGTCGCGCAGCCCGCGAGCGCGAGCGCCATGGCGAGCGGGGCTCCGGCGCGCACGCGGGCCCTACTCCTTCCCCTCGGCGAGCGTGCTCGCCTGGTCCAGCGTGCGGCCCGCGGCGTCGCGCAGCCCCGCTTCCCTCACGAGGAGCGCCGCGAGCTCCGCGTCGACCTCGGCCCGCCGCAGCAGCCAGCGCGCGCCCTCCACGTCGCCCACCGAGATCCGCCGCCGCGCCCGCGCGAGCTCGCTCCTCGCCAGCGCGAGGTGCATGGCCGCGCGCCGGTCGGCGCTCGCGCCCTCCCGCTCGGCCGCGCGGATCGCCGCCCGGGAGCGGGCGAGCTCGGGCGGCGACGCCGGCGGCCTGAACGCGGCGCACCCGGCGAGCTCCAGACAGGCGATCACGAGCGCGGTTCTGGCGAGCATTTGCGTGGATTCCCGATCTCGCGGCGCCGGTGGCACCGTCGCTCCCGGCGGCGCGCCTGGGATCGCGCTGTGCATCGGGCAGGCCAGCCTGGCCGGCGCGATCCGTGCGCGCGAGCTGCTCGCTGCCCGCGGACGAGCCGGGCTGATCTGGCCCATGGCCCCGGGCGCCGTGCTCCTCGCCGATGGCAGGGTCCTGGTCGTCCGCTGCTGGTCCGATCCTCGGCGCGATGCCTCTGCCGTCAGCTCCACGAGCCGGGGAGCGACACGTGGTCGCTGGTGCCGTCCCTCGAGGAGGAGCCCGGAGTCGCCGGCGGCGGCGCCGCCGGAGCATCACCGGCTTCTTGCTCTTCCGGGGCACGCGACCGCTGCGACGACCTCTCCTGTCGCCTCTGCCCATTGCGCAATGGATTGCGCTGTTGCGCATCCGATGACGGCGCCTGAGCCCCCCGCGTGTGACCTCTTGTCGCGGGCGACGCCCCGGAATCGACAGCCCTCGTTGCAATGATCCACAAGGACCATCCGAGCGAATCGGCAGCGATGGTCATGCCGCTGTTCGTCGAGCGGCGCCAGGGACATGGAAATGAGGGGCAGGGACAGGGATCAGGCCGACAGGGACAAGCGACAGCGTCGACCTCGACCGGCGGTGTTCTCGCCAGGGACACGGAGATCGTCGCCAGGGACACGGAGATCGTCGCCAGAGACACGTCGTGAAGCGCCAGGGACACGTCGTGAAGCGCCAGGGACACCCCGGAGCGTCTTCGCGTGTCCCTGGCGCCGTGTCGTCCAGGCACGGGACGTGGATCCCTGTCGCCCTGCCGCGAAGCTCCCGCATCTCGCGCGCTTCATGACCCGCTCTCGGCGGCTCGTGGTGCGAGAGGGCGGGAGTCTCGGGCTCAGGTCCTTGTGGAGGGGAGTCCGAGCCAGGGCTCTCCGGAATGGATGCCCGGGATTGCCGCTCCGGACGGGGTGTCCGGCGCCGCAACCCAGGGGAGGTCGAGATGGCGAAGAAGATGAGCGATATCGAGCGGTGGTCGGACGTCGTCCAGCAGATGAGCGCCGGCAATCTCCCGGCGATCACGGTGCCCTTGCACGTGCTCTTCGGGGAGGCGGTCGACGTGGCGCGGTTCTGCGACAAGTACTGGAAGACACAGGTCGATGCCCAGAAGCGGGTGACCCGCCTGGGCCTCGAGTCGGCGGTCCCGAAGGACGGCAAGAAGGGGGACGCCGCGCGCCTCGGGCCGAGGACGGCAGAAGAGATCCTCTCGCTGCAGCGCGCCACGCAGGAGGCACAGACGCGGTATCTCCTGACCGTCGAGAAGAACGAGAGCCCCCGCGAGCGCGGGAAGTTCTTGCTGGGGGAGATCTCGGCGACGCTGCGCTTCTACTTCGACGACGGCGTGGACGACGCGAAGGACGAGATGCTCGCCCGCATCGACGCGGCGCACGCGGAGGATCCCGACACGGCCGACGCCCTGGCGAGCGCGCTCGACGACTACGCGCTGCTCGGGGAGAAGCACCGCGACGCGCTCGACGGGCTCGGCGGCTTCGACGCGGCCCACCTCGACGAGGCGCGCGCCGTGGCGGCCGAGCTGCGGAGCCGGCCGGCGCAGGCGGAGGCGATCTCCAGGCAGGCGCAGGACGCGCTGCTGCTCCGCAACAAGCTGGCGGCGCTGCTCGTCGAGCGCATGGGCCTCGTCCGGAACGCGGCGCGCTTCGTGTTCCGTGGCCAGCCCGAGATCGTGCGCGAGGTGACGAGCGCGTACGAGCGCCGCAAGCGCGCGGCGGCCCGGCGGGCCAAGGCGACGGCGGCCCCCTCGCCGGCAACACCAGCGCCGGCGGCGCCTTCGCCAGCGGCGCCGGAGATGCCGCTGGAGGGCTGAGCGGCAGGCGAGGGGCTCGCCTCGCCGCGGCAAGCGATCCAGAGCGCGAGGCCGGGGCACAGTCCACACACCGGCGGCGCAACGGCGCGAACGGGTGAGCCCCCCGGCGCCTCCGCCAGCCCTCTCGAATAAACGCCCCGCGCCGGCCGTCTTCCGTCCGCCGGCTTCTTTCTCAGCGCTCGCTGCTTCCGCTACTCTGGCAATCGCTGTGCCGCCCGTCGACCCCAACCTCCGCACCACGATCGTCCACGCGTTCGCCGTCACGGTGGCGGATCCGTCCAGCCTGGTGCGCACCACGTCGCGCGGCGGGAGCGACGACCCCGCGAGGAGCAGCAGCCGCGGCCCCTCGATCCTCCCCGAGGTCGGCCAGATCGTCGGCGGGCTCTACCGCCTGGGGCGCCTCCTTGGGCAGGGCATGTTCGGCAAGGTGTACGTCGCCCAGCGGATCGACGTCCCCGAGCACCAGGTCGCCCTGAAGCTCATGCCCCGCTCGCTGTACGCGATGCGGAACGTCGAGCGAGAGCTCGTCATGCTCGCGACCGTCGGGCACCCGCACGTCGTCCAGCTGAAGGACCACGGCATGAACGCCGACTACGTGTGGCTCACCATGCCGGTCTACGAGGGCGAGACCCTCGCCCAGCGCCTCGAGCGCAGCCCCCTCGCCCTGCGCGAGGCGCACGACATCTTCCTCGCCGTCGCGCGCGGGCTCGAGGCGCTCCACGCCGCCGGGCTCCGGCACCAGGACGTCAAGCCCGACAACATCTTCCTCGCCAGGTTCGCCGGCCGCGTCCACCCCATCCTGCTCGACCTGGGCGTGGCCGCGGAGCGAGAGGCCTCCTTCTGCGCCGGCACCGCGCTCTACGCCTCGCCCGAGCAGCTCCGGGCGCTGAACGGGTTCCCCGGCGCCGTGCCGCTCTCCGAGAAGATGGACACGTACGGGCTCGCCACGACCCTGCTCTACTCGCTCGTGAACCCCAGGGACTTCCCGGGCGAGTCCGCGCAGAGCCGCACCGAGCTCGCCGAGGCGCACGACGTCCGCGCCGACAAGCCGCTCGCCGACAACGCGTTGCCAGACCTCACCGGGCGCCCGCGCGAGATGTTCCAGGCCGCGCTCAGGCGATGGCTCGCGATCGATCCGAACGAGCGCCCGTCGATGACCCAGCTCGCCGAGGAGCTCGACGTGCTGCTCGAGCCGGAGCGCGAGGCGGAGCGCGAGGCGGAGCGGCTGCGGATCAGGCAGAAGACGTCCTACCTGCGCGCGCGGATCGCGGCCGGCGCGATGACCCTCGTGGGCTGCGCGGTCGTGCTGCTCGGCTTCTCGAAGCGCGAGACCCTGCGGCTCGCGAACGAGCTCGAGCAGGCCCGCCAGCGGGGCGCCGAGTCGTTCGACAAGCTCGACACCTGCGTCGCCAGCCACCAGATCGCCCAGTCCGAGGCGATCGCGTGCCGCGGCGCCCGCGATCAGGATCGCGCGGAGTTCAACGCGACGCTGGCCACCCTCCAGAAGAGCGGCTCCACGTCGGAGGCGGAGCACGCCCGCGAGATCCAGGTGCTGCACGCGACCCAGGCGGCGCGCCTCAAGACCTGCGAGGACAGCGCAGCGGCCGCGCAGAAGGCGGCCATGGACGAGCGCGAGCGGCTCGCCGAGGTCGAGAAGGCGCGCGCCGCCGTCACCGCCGAGCGCGACGAGGCCAGGGCGCTCGCCGACCAGCGCTCGGCGGAGCTCGCCAACGCGGCGCAGCTGCGGGCCGCGTGCGACGCGGAGCGCGCCAGCTGTTTTGCAGAGCGCGATCGCCTGAAGGCCGACCCGTACGAGCCGGACGAGCCCGCCGCCCCGCCGCCCTCGCCGCCTGCGCACGCGCCGCCCGCCGCGAGCGGCGCGCCGCCGCAAGCGCCGCAGGCGCCGCAGCCGGCGAGCACGGGCGCTTCCCCCGCCGCAGGCGCTCCGGCGACGCCGGCGGCCCCGGCGACGTCCGCCGCGGCTCCTCCTTGATCGCCGTTGCTGGAAGCGCCGGGAGGCGGCGCACATCGCTGCCGCCAGGCCACCTCTGCTTGTGGCGACCGCCCGGGGAGGCTATCCGTAGGTCCAGGGAAGGCGAGGGCCATGGGTGACATTTCTCGACGTGAAATGCTGCGTCGGCTGAGTGCGGCGGGCCTCGTCCTCGGGGGCGCGGGGGGGCTCGCGGCGGTCCGGTGGGACCGCGGCGGCAGCGCCGCCGTCGCCGCCGAGCGCCAGCAGACGCGGGACTACCGGCTCCGCGACGCGCCCGCAGGGGTGCCGGAGCTCGTCGTCGCCCGCGCCGGCGCCGAGGCGCTCGCCGCGGGCGCCCCGGACCCGGCCGCCCTGGTCCGGAAGGCGGTCGACGCGCTCGGCGGGATGCGCCGCTTCATCTCGCGCGGCGACGTCGTGGTCGTGAAGCCGAACATCGGCTGGGATCGCACGCCGATCCACGCGGCCAACACGAACCCCAAGGTCGTGGCCGAGGTGGTGCGCCTCGCCTACGACGCCGGCGCCAAGACCGTCATCGTGACGGACGCCTCGTGCAACGAGCCGAACCGCTGCTTCCAGCGCTCCGGCATCTGGAAGGCCGCCTACGACGTCGGCGGGGAGGTCGTCATCCCCGCGGCGCACCGCTTCCGCGGCATGCGCCTGAAGGGCGAGGTGCTCGACGACTGGCCCGTCTACACGCCGCTGGTCAACGCGGACAAGGTCATCAACGTCCCCATCGCGAAGCACCACAACCTGTCCAGGTACACCGGCGCGATGAAGAACTGGTACGGGGCGCTCGGCGGCCGGCGCAACCGCCTCCACCAGAACATCGACGTGTCGATCGCCGATCTCGCGACGTTCATCCAGCCCACGCTCACCATCGTGGACGCCGTCCGCGTCCTCATGCGCAACGGGCCGCAGGGCGGGAACGTCGCCGACGCGAAGGACATGCACACCGTGATCGCGACGACCGATCAGGTCGCCGCCGACGCGTACGGCTGCCAGCTCATCGGCCGCAAGCCGGAGGAGATCCCGTACCTGAAGATGGGCCACGACCGGGGCCTGGGCACAATGCACTGGCAGAACCTGCGGCTCGCCGAGGTGTAGTAGTCATGGCAAACCTCGATCCGACACCGGCCGCGCCGGCGCACCGTGAACCGGCGGCAGGAGTGGCCGTGGCGCCCGCGAAGGCGAGCGCGCGGCCGCCCGCCGCGCCGAGCGCGGCGCCGCCCGCCGCGCCCGCGAAGGAGGCCCGCTGGGGGGCGCTGCTGCGCAAGGCCGGCGCCATCGTCCGGCCCGCCCCGAAGCGCCGGGCCGGCTCGGGGCTGCCGGCGCGCAAGGTGATCCAGGTGCTCGTCTGGGCGCGCCGCGCCGTGCAGGCCGGCTGCCTCGGGCTGTTCCTCTACTTCCTGTTCCAGACGGGCTTCCGCGGCTCGTTCGCCTCCGCCGAGGCGCGCGTGCGCCTGCCGCTCCCCGTCGAGGGCTTCCTCCTCGCCGACCCGTTCGTCGGCGCGATGACCCTGCTCTCGACGCACACCGTCTACCGCGGCCTGCTCTGGTCGCTCGGGATCCTCGCGCTGACGCTCGTCTTCGGGCGCGTGTTCTGCGGCTGGATCTGCCCCTTCGGCACCCTCCACCACTTCTTCGGGTGGATCTTCCCGTCGCGCTACGGCAAGGGCGGCAAGCGCGTCGAGGCGAACAAGACGTACACGCGGCAGCGGGTGAAGTACTACCTGATGTACGCCTTCCTCGCGGCGAGCGCGACCGGCAGCGTGATCGGCGGGCTGTTCGATCCGATCTGCGTGGCGGTCCGGGCCATCGGCCTCGCCGTCATCCCGGCCGCGCAGTACGTCGCCGCCGTGGTGACCGGCTCCGCGGCCACGACCGGGAGCCGGCCGGTGCAGCTCGCCGCGGATCACGCGCAGGATTTCCTGGCCGCGAGCGTGTGGCAGACGAAGCAGTTCTACTTCCACCACACGTGGTTCGTCGGGATCCTGTTCGTCGCGATCCTCTTCATGAACCGGTTCATCCCGCGGTTCTGGTGCCGCGTGCTCTGCCCGCTCGGCGCGTTCCTCGGCGTGTTCGCGCGCTTCGCGCTCTTCGGGATGCAGAAGGATCACGCGAAGTGCACCGACTGCAACCTGTGCCTCGTGCACTGCCAGGGCGCCGACTCGCCCCAGGGCGGGGTGAAGTGGCGGCAGGACGAGTGCCACATGTGCCTCAACTGCGAGAGCGCCTGCCCCGAGGACGTCATCAAGTTCCGCTTCCTGCCGAACCGGAAGAGCGCCCTCGTGACCCCCGACACGGGCCGCCGCACCGCCCTCGCGACCGCCGCGGCCGGCGCGGTGATCATCCCGACGGCGCGCATCGCCGACGTGCTCGACGCGAACTATGACCACCGCGTGATCCGGCCGCCGGGCTCGGTCGAGGAGCGCGAGTTCCTGGAGCGCTGCATCCGGTGCGCGGAGTGCATGAAGGTCTGCCCCAACAACGCGATCCACCCCGCGTTCTTCGAGGCGGGCATCGAGGGGCTCTGGACGCCGATCGTCATCCCGCGCATCGGGTACTGCGAGCACTCCTGCGTCCTCTGCGGCGACGTCTGCCCGACCGGAGCGATCCAGAAGATCACCGAGGAGCAGAAGATGGGCATCGGCCAGAAGCCGATCTCGATCGGCACCGCGTTCTACGATCAGGGGCGCTGCCTGCCGTGGTCGATGAGCGTGCCGTGCATCGTCTGCGAGGAGTTCTGCCCGACGTCGCCCAAGGCGATCTGGGTCGAGGAGGTCGACATCCCGAAGCGCGAGCCGGTGGCGGCCGAGCACGGCAAGGAGCCGCCGATGAAGATGGTGCACGTGCAGCGTCCGCACGTCGATCCGTCGCTGTGCATCGGCTGCGGCGCGTGCGAGAAGGTGTGTCCGGTGCAGGACAAGCCCGCGGTCTACGTGACCAGCGTCGGCGAGACCCGCTCGAAGACGAACGTCATCCTTCTCGAGGACACGGACTACAACAAGGCGTCTTGACCGCGCACGCCGGCTCCGCGCGGCGGGACCACGACAGGAGGCAGCTCGGGTGCGCACGCTTCGCTTCTACGGAACCTTCTCGCTCGCCGCGCAGCTGGCGCTCGCCGGCTGCGGCGAGCGGTTCACGGCGGCCGGCGCGAGCGCCACGTCCACGTCGTCGAGCGGCGGCGAGGGCGGCGCCGGAGGCGACGGGGGCGGGGGCAGCGGGGGGGGCGGGGGCAGCGGGGGAGGCGGGGGCTCGGCCTCGTCGTCCGCCGCGTCGGGCGGGGGCGGCGAGGGCGGGTGCGGCGCGTGCAAGGAGGGGGAGTTCTGCACGGCCAGCGAGACGTGCGTCTCCTGCGCGGCCCGCGGCGGCGTGCTGTCGTTCGGCGCGCTCTCGGAGGTCGAGGTCGCGGGGGCGATGCCCGCGTTCCCGCGCGTGCGCGCGGAGACCGGAGAGGGCGAGGCGACGCTCCGGCTCGTTTACACGGCGAAGTTCGGATCGGACGACACGAAGATCGCCACGGCCACCGGGCGGCCCTGGACGGCTGGCGAGGTCGTCTCCAGCTTCATCGTCGACGCCGAAGGCCAGGAGTCGGGCCCGCTCCTCCTGCCCGTGGACGCGCCCTCGCCGCAGGGCGGCTTCCCCGCGGGCTCGCTGCTCTTCGATCGCCTCCCCACCGCGCCGGGCAGCCTCCCGCTGCTGCTCGTCGCGGATGGGCTGGACGCGACCCAGGCGGACGCGCTCCCCGCGCTCAACCCGGACGGGGGGAGCCGCTCGGTGGCGGTCGCCCACGGGCAGCGGCCCTCCTACCGGTACTGGTTCATGAACAGGCACCAGGACGCCGGCGGGACCACGAGCCGGCTCGTCACGAGGCGCGCAGAGGACGCGGAGGTGCAGGTGCTCGACATCCACCTGCCAGGCGACTGCCCGGCGCAGGGAGACGACCTCGCCCCGTGGGTGACGCCCGACGGCCGCCTGCTCTTCTTCCAGGCGCCCTACAGCGCGCGCGGCGAGTGCGAGGAGGCGTCGGTGCTGCGGAGCTTCTACGTGGCGCTCGGGGACGACGGGCTGCCCGTGGACGATCAGCCGGCGAGGATGCTGCTGCCGAACCTGGACCCGAGCGTCGCCGTCATGACGCCGTCGCTGTCCCCGGACGAGTGCACGCTCTACCTGGCGTCCGACAAAAGCGGGCAGCAGAAGCTCTACGCCGCCTCTCGGCGGTAGTCGGCGCGGCGAGCAGGGCCGCCTCGCGCCTACCGGGGGCGCGGGGAGAGACGGGGGCTCACTGCGCGCGGAAGCCCTCGGCGGGGCGGAGGCGCGCGGCGTAGAGGCTGGGGACGATCGTGGCGGCGAGGCAGATGAGGATGGCGATGCAGCCCGTGATGAGGAACTCCTGCGGGCGCGCCTGGACGGGGAGGCGGGAGATGAAATAGACCTTCGGGTCGAGCGGGAAGCCGTACACCAGGAGCCCCTTGCACACCGCCACGCCGAGCAAGAGGCCCAGCGTGGTGCCCGCGACGCCGATGATCCCGCCCTGGTAGAGGAAGATGCGCAGGACGGCGCCGTCCGTCGCGCCCATCGCCTTGAGGACCGCGATCTCCTTCTTCTTGTCGAGCACCACCATGATCAGCGTCGCGATCACCGTGAACGCGGCGACCACGATGATGAGCGCCAGCACCGCGCTCATGCCGATCTGCTGGATGCGCAGCGCCGTGAAGAGCCCGTGGTTCAGCTCCTCCCAGTCCATCGTGTAATAGAGCCCGCTGCCGAGGAGCTTGCTGATCTCGCGCGCGATGCCGCTCGCGTTGTCGATGTCGTCGACCTTCATCTCGACGCCGGTCACCGTGTCGCCCTGGTCGTAGAACGCCTGCGTCTCGTAGAGATCGGCGTACGCCAGCTTGGTGTCGTACTGCTCGAAGCCGGCCTCGAAGATCGCGATGACCCGGAATCGCTTGGCGACCGGCGGCTTGATGGCGCCGTTCGCGAACGAGAAGCCGATCGTGGGCGAGGTGACAGTGACGCACTGGCCGAGGTCGAGCGACAGGTTCTTCGCCAGCGCGGCGCCGATCACGATGCCCGGCATCCTGGCGATCTGCTCCTTGTCGGCGCAGGGGTCCGGATCGACCTCGGGCGGCAGCTCGTCGTCGTCCGGGAGAACGCTGCCATAGCCGCCCTGCGGCTCGATCGCGCCCCGCGGGGCGCCCTCGTCGAGCGCGGCCTCCGCCTCCTCGGCCCCGGCGCCCGGCGCGCCTTCCGCCTCGGCCGCGCGCGTCGTCGCGGGCGTGAGCGCGGCGTCGCGCGCGGCCGCGGCGCGCTCGTCCTCGAGGATCCGCGCCTCGTAGGCCTTCAGCAGATCGATCTCGGCGCCCGCGTCCGGCGCGAGCGCGCCCCGCGCGCCAGCATCCGGCTCCAGGAGGGGGACCTCGGGCAACGACGGCACGGCGCGCTCGGCGGGCTTCGAGCCAGGGCGCCGCAGCCCGGCGAGATCGCCGCCCGGGAGGATGTGACGGGGCAGGTCGAGCACGGCCGTGGAGGCGCCCTCGGCCCCCACGCCGAGGCTCCTGGCCGGGTCGACCCCCTTGACCAGGACGCCGGTCGCCGTCGCGTCGCCGTGCGTCAGCATCATGGGGTTGATGCTGAACGGCGCGACGCCGACGACGCCGGGAACCTTGGAGACCTGCTCCATGATCGAGCGGTACTCACGGAAGTCCGTCGAGTACTTGATCACCAGGACGTGCGCGTTGACGCCCAGGACCTTCTCGCGGAACTCCGCCTGAAAGCCCCCGGTCACGCTCATCACGGTCGCGAGCGCCGCGACCCCGAGCGCGACCCCGAGGATCGCGAACGTGGTGCCGACCGAGATGAACGCCCGCTTCTTGGAGCCGAGATATCGCAGCGCGACCTCGATAGGGTAGCTCATCGCGGTGCCCTCCTAGCAGAACGCGGCGCGCGCGGCACGCTGGGCCGCCATCGCCGGCGGCGGGCCGACATGCCGTCGACGCGCGCTCGCCGCGCCCTTTCGCGTGCGGGGTCCGCATGATCTCGCTTCCCGGACCGAACGCCTGCTAGAATCCAACCCTGTCGCAGCTGCCGGCATGTGGCGTGCACTTCTGCCCGCGAGCCTTTCATGAGCGCCACCAAAAACGAGCACCACACCGCGCGCAGCAGGGTCTTCAACGCCGAGGAAGGCGCGCTCGAGGAGCCGCCCCCGTCGCGCCCCAAGAGCGCGGCGGGCGGGCCTCGCTCGTCCGGTGTCGCGGCCGCGTTCGCTCCCTCCTCCATGGAGCCGAGCGGCGCAGACGACGAGGTGCCGGTGGAGGTCGAGCTCCGCCCTTCGTCGAGGCCCTCCAGGGCAGGGTGGGTCGAGGGGCCCGCGAGCGAGGTGCCGCCGAGCTTCCGGGCGCCGCCGCCGCTGCGCCAGATGGCCCCGCGGTTCGGGCGGCAGAGCGAGCCCGACGCCGGCGAGATCGGCGGGCGAACGAGCCCGGTGCCGATCAGCGAGGGGGAGCCTTCCCTGGAGATCCCGCCGCCGGACGAGGTCGAGCCGCGCGAGCGGCGGCCGCCGGGCGCCAAGGACCCTTACATCGGGACCACCTTCGATCACCGGTACAAGATCGAGCGGCTGCTCGGCGAGGGCGGGATGGGGTTCGTCTACCTCGCCCGCCACAAGGTGATCGACAAGCGCGTCGCGGTGAAGGTGCTCCGCGCGGAGCTCGCCAGGGACCGCGAGATCTTCGAGCGCTTCGTGCAGGAGGCCCGCTCCGCGTCGAGCATCGGCAACCCGCACATCGTGGACATCTCCGATTTCGGCGACCTGCCGGACGGCTCCACGTACTTCGTCATGGAGTACCTGGAAGGCGTGAGCCTGGCGCAGCTCATCGACTCGCCGAACGAGCTGCCGATGGAGCGCATCTGTCACATCGCGCTGCAGCTGTCCGCGGGGCTCGCCGCCGCGCACGACGCCGGCATCATCCACCGCGATCTCAAGCCGGACAACGTCTTCGTGGTCGCCCGCGGCAGCGATCCGAACTTCGTGAAGATCCTCGACTTCGGGATCGCGAAGGTGTCGACGAGCACGACGACCAAGCTGACGCGCGCCGGCGCGGTGTTCGGGACGCCGCACTACATGTCCCCGGAGCAGGCCGCGGGGGCGCCCATCGATCACCGGACCGACATCTACTCGCTCGGCGTGATGCTCTACGAGCTCGTGAGCCGCCAGCTCCCGTTCAACGCCGACAACTTCATGGGGATCCTGACGCAGCACATGTACAAGGCGCCGGTCCCCATCCGCGCGCTCGTCGGCGGCCCCGACTGCCCGCCTGGGCTCGAGGCGGTGATCCTGAAGTGCCTCTCCAAGAAGCCGGAGTCGCGCTACCAGACCATGAGCGATCTCCACGCCGACCTCGAGCAGGTGAAGTGCGGGGGCGTGCCGGGCGCGGTCGCGGAGATGATGGCGCGCTCGGGCGGCTTCAACGTGCCGCACGATTACTTCAAGACCTCGAAGGTGATCGTCCCCGCGACGCCGCCGTCGCCCCCGCGCTCGCCTTGGCCCCGCTACGTGTGGGTCGCCGGGGCGGCGGCCGCGGTGGGGATCGTGACGGCGATCTTCGTCATCGGCGCGAGCGGGTCGGCCAGGGACAACGCCCAGAAGGCGCAGAAGCCGCCGGTCGAGGCGCCCGCCAAGCCGGCGCCCCCCGAGCCGCCGCCGGTCCAGAAGACGGTGGTGGCGCTGGCCGCGGTGCCGGAGACGGCGGTCGGCTACCGCAACGGCGTGGAGCTGAAGCTGCCGGCGAGCATCGACGTGGAGCAGGGGCAGACGGTCACGATCGACATCCGGGCCGAGGGGTACCAGACCAGCACGGTGGTGCTCGACGGCACCGAGCCGAGCAAGCTCGTGAAGCTCGAGGCCGACGAGAAGAGCGGTCCGAAGGCGAGGCCCGGGGCGGGACGGCCGCCGGCGGTGCCGACGACCCGGACCCCCAAGAACCCGGATGTCCGGGACCCCTGGGCTCACCCGAAGAAGTGAGCGTGCGCTCGGCGGGGGCCCTGCTCGCCGTGCCCCGTGATAAGCCGCAGGCGTGACCCGGATCGATCACCTCATCGAGGCCGTCCCCGAGGACGTGCTCGGCATCTGTCGCCGCCTCCGCGAGCGCGGCAAGCGCGGCTGGATCGTGGGCGGTTGCGTGCGCGACCTGCTCCGCGGGCAGGACGCCAAGGACTGGGACGTCGCGACCGACGCGCGGCCGGAGGAGGTCGTGGCCGCGTTCCGGAAGGTGATCCCGACCGGGATCCAGCACGGGACGGTGACCGTCCTCGTGCGCGGCGTGCCGTACGAGGTCACGACCCTGCGCGGCGACGGGACCTACAGCGACGGCAGGCGGCCGGACCGGGTCGAGTTCGTGGACGACATCACCGCCGATCTCGCGCGGCGGGACTTCACCATGAACGCCATCGCGATCGATCCGGTGGACGGGCACCTCATCGATCCGTTCGGCGGGAGGAGCGATCTCGAGGCGAAGATCATCCGCGCGGTCGGGGATCCGGGCGAGCGGTTCGCCGAGGACGGGCTGCGGGTGCTGCGCGCGGCGCGCTTCGCCGCGACGCTGGAGGGCACGCTGGACCCGGAGACCGAGCGCGCGATGGGCACCGCGCGGTCGCACCAGACGTTCCGCTGCGTGAGCGCGGAGCGGGTGCGCGACGAGTGGCTGAAGGCGATGCGCGCGCGCCGCCCGAGCGTGGCGTTCGAGATCATGCGCCGGACGGAGCTGCTGGCGATCACCTGCCCGGAGATGATCGAGTCGGTCGGGTGCGAGCAGAACCGATGGCACGCCTACGATGTGTGGGGGCACGCGATGGCCTGCCTCGACGCGTGCAAGCCCGAGCCGATCCTCCGCGTCGCGGCGCTGATGCACGACATCGGGAAGCCGAGGACGCGCGAGTTCTCCGACAAGACGAAGGACTACACGTTCTACGAGCACGAGCGGGTCGGGGCCGAGATGGCCGACCCGATCCTCACGCGGCTCCGCTTCTCGAACGACGAGCGCGCGCGGATCGTGGCGCTCATCCGACACCACCTGATCTGCTACGACGACACCTGGACGGACGCAGCGGTGCGCCGCTGGCTCCGCCGTGTGACCCCGGCGCTGGCGCCGGATCTCTACGAGATCGGCTTCGCCGACGCGCTCGGCAAGGGGCGCGAGGCGAGCGAGGACATCGCCACGATCGGGCGGCTCCGGGAGCGCGTGGACGCGCTGCTCGCCGCGGGCGCGGCGCTCTCCGCCAAGGATCTCGCCGTGAACGGCAATCGATTGATGAAGGAGCTCGGCATTCCGCCGAGCCGGCTCGTCGGCGAGCTCCTGGAGCGCCTCGTCGAGCTCGTCACCGAAGAGCCCGAGGCGAACACGCCCGAGCGCCTGCTCGCGGCGGCGCGCGAACTCGTCGCCTCGAAGAGCGCAGTCTAGCGCTTCTCCCCGCCGCAACGTCGCGATTCCCGTCGCCGAGCGGCCGAGGGGAGCCGTCAGGATGGCTGTGCGCCGCGCTCGCTGCGTGTACCCGAGGGTGGTCTCGCCGGGCTGCCCTGGGGCCGCCGCGTCGTGCGGCGCTCCGGTTCACCCGCCCTCGGCCATGTCCTCGCTCCTTTGGTGAGCCTGTCCCAGAGGGCGAGTCGAACGGTCGTCGACAAGGTACCTGGACCGACAACGGTGGTCGGTTGTCTACCTCATGTCGGTCTAGATTATTTCATGCCGATGGCGTCCACTGGGACGTGAGTCTGGTAACATCGGTCGCTGCGCATTGTCGCGTTCCCCAATTTGGAGGTCATTTTGAAGCTCTCGACGAAGACGCTTGTTGGGCTGGTTGGTCTGGGTTTGCTTGCGGCGGCGGCAGCCATCGGTGGGTGCTCCGGCGGGGGTGGTGAGGCGAACCCCGGCAATAGCGGCTCTGGAAGCGGCAGCGGCAGCGGCAGCGGCGGCAGCGGCAGCAGCGGCGAGACGTCCGGGAGCGGGATCGGGGACGGCGGTGAGTTCGATGTCGACGCAGGGACCGGGGACAAGGACGCGTCGCTCAATGGCGATACGGCGTGCATCGCGACCCGATTGCAGGCCGATTACCAGCAGCGCCCGGCCGACATCATCTTCATCATCGACAACTCGGGGAGCATGACGGACGAGATCAACAGCGTCCAGCGGAACATCAACCAGAACTTCGCCTCGATCATCGCGGCGAGCAAGATCGATTACCGCGTCATCATGCTCTCGAGACACGGCAGCTCGACGCTGGAGCAATCGGTCTGCATCGAGGCGCCGCTCGGCAGCGGGAGCTGCTCGCCGGTTCCACAGAACCCGAACACCAACCCGCCGCACTTCTACCAGTACAACCATGATATCGGCAGCCTCGACTCGCTCTGCATGGCGATCGACACGCTGAAGGGGGCGATCCAGCCCCGGGGCGAGACCACGTCGCCCGGGTGGTCGCAGTGGCTGCGGATGGACTCGCTGAAGGTGTTCGTGGAGATCACCGATGACGGCGTCGACTGCACGACGACGTCGCTCGGCGCGGACAAGACGGTCTTCGAGAAGGGGGCTGACATCGAGCTCCTCGACACCGCAGATGATGAAAACAAGAACGTCGCCGGTGGCACCCAGGCGGCAGAGCTCTTCGACACGGCCCTGACGGCGGTCGCGCCGGAGTTCTTCGGCTCGAAGGACGCGCGCAACTACAAGTTCTTCAGCTTCGTGGGCATCAAGGAGAACGACCCACTGACCGCCCCCTGGCCGCCGGAGGCGCCAGCCACCTGGGAGCAGTGCCGGCCAGACTCGGTCGATCCCGGGACGACGTATCAGGTCCTCAGCGTCATGACCGGCGGGCTGAGATACCCGATCCAGCAGCACGCCACCTACGATGCGGTGTTCCAGGCCATCGCAGACAGCGTGATCTCGGGCGCCAAGCTGTCGTGCGAGATCGAGGTGCCCAAGGCGCCGGATGGGCACTCGATCGACCTGAAGACGGTGCAGATCGAGTTCACGCCGAGCAACGGCGGGCAGAAGAAGACGTTCTCCCAGGTGAAGAGCCTCGAGGAGTGCGCCGGGGCGTCCTCGTCCTTCTACATCGAGGGGGGGCTCATCAAGCTGTGCGAGGACACGTGCGCCATGGCGGCGCAAGACAACACCGCGGGCATGGAGCTGCTCTACGGCTGTTCGGTCAACCCGAACTGAGCGAGGAGGCGCTCCCGGGCGCGATACCCCGGGAGCGCCGCCATTTCGGGGCGTCCGGCCGAGCGAGCCCTCTCCGTGGAGGGATCGCGGGAGCCTTTCGCCCGCACCTGCTACCCTGCGCGAAAGGCAGATGCGGGTCGATGTGGCGTGCCGTGCCGGCCACGGCGGGAGCGAAGAGCCCGAGACGGTCACCCTGGGGGAGCGCCGGGTGCGGGTGACGGAGATCCTCGACCGGTGGCCCGGAGGCGATCACCTCTACTTCAAGGTGCGCGGGGACGACGGCGCACGGTACATCCTGCGGCGAGATTTCGAGATCCTCGTCTGGGAGCTCGAGGTCTATGAGGCCGCCGAGGACGAGAGGGGGACCGGTCAGGGGTAGACTGGCCGGCCGCGCACGAACGCGCGCTGGACGGTCGCGTCGGACGCGAAGACGAGGTGGTTCAGCGTCTCGGCCTCGCCGAGCACGTGCTCGGGGAAACGCACGGCGATGAAGTCCGCCTCCTTGCCGACGTCGAGGCTGCCGACGACGCGGCCGAGGCCAACGGCGTCGGCGGTGCCCTGCGTGGCCATGACGAAGAGATCCGCCGGGGTCAGGCGGTCGCCGAGGCAGAGGGCGTTGTCGAAGGCGCTCGACATGCTGCGGCGCATGTCGAAGCTGCGGCCAGCGCCGACGTCGCTGCCCAGCCCGACCGAGACCCCGCGCGCGCGCGGGTCGGAGAGGCGCATGCGGCCGCTGCCCAGGAAGAAGTTCGAGTCGGGGCAGTGGACGACCGAGGAGCCCGTCTCCGCGAGGCGGTCCCACTCGCGCGGCGAGAGGTGAATGGCATGCGCGAGCAGGGCGCGCCCGGTGAGCAGGCCGACGCGGTCGTAGACGTCGACGTAGTCGCGCGCCCAGGGGTGCGCGCGCAAGGTGGCCTCGCCCTCGGCCGGGTTCTCGGCGACGTGCGTCTGCACGAGGAGGCCGTGATCGCGGGCGAGCCGCGCGGCCGCCTCCATCAAGGGACGGGAGCAGCTCGGGGCAAAGCGGGGGGTGATCGCGAACTCGAGGAGGCCGCCGCCCTCTCCGTGCCAGCGCTGCGCGAGATCGCGGGCGGCGGCGATGGCCTCGTCGCGAGGGACGCGGAGCGCCTCCGGGCAGCTCTGGTCCATGAGCGTGAGGCCGGCGATGCCGCGCAAGCCGGCGGCCAGCAGGGCGCGGAACAGCCGGTCGGTCGCGCCGGCGCACGAGCTGGAGAAGACGACGCAGGTGGTCGTGCCCGACGCGAGCAGCCGGCTTGTGAACTCGCCCGCGACGAGCGTGGCATAGGCCTCGTCGCGGAAGCGGGCCTCCTCGGGGAAGACCGACCGCTCGAGCCAGTCGAGCAGCGGGCCGCTGGCGCTGCCGATGATGCGCGTCTGCGGGAAGTGGACGTGCGCGTCGATGAAGCCCGGCATCAACACCGCAGGCCGCAGGTCCAGCACCGGCCCGCGGAAGGCGCCCGGGGCGAACGGCGCTGCCTGGGCGATCCGACCGTCGCTGCCGACCACGAGCAGCGCGTCGTCGATGGTTCGGACCTGAGCGCCGTCCGGCGACGCGGGGATCGGGGTGAGCAGGCGACCGCGGTAGGCGCGCGGCGACTCCAGCGGCCGCGCGCTCATCGGATGGCGATCTCGCTCCGGCGGGCCCAGCCCATGAGCAGCTCGCCCCCGCCGTTCTTCATGACGAGGGCCCACGCGCCCGACTCGCGCACGATCATCACGATCTCGCCCGCGGCGATGGCGCCGACCCGGGTGCCGTCCGCCCGCGGCTCGTCGAGCAGCGTGATGCCGCGCGAGGCGATGCCCGCCTGGAGGCGCGCAGGCGCGCCCGGGTCCTCCTCGTCGTCGAAGGCAGGGCCGTCGTCGTGAGGGGATGGCCGCTCGTCGGAGCCAGGATCGTCGTCGAACGGGAAACGAGGGTGGACCTGCGCGCGCCGGTCCGCCGGGGAACGCCCATCGAGGAGGTGCGCGAACCGGCCAGCGCTCTGCGCCGGCGAGCGATCGCCGGCGACCGCCCGGAACACGACTGGCGCCGCCGGGAGCAGCACGACGGCGGCGGCGGCGAGGAGCGCGAGCCCGGTCAGCCGATCGAGCTGGCGCGCGCGCGGCGGGGCCGGCGCGGCGCCCGGCGGCTCCGCCCGGGCAGCGAGGCGCGTGCCGGCGTGCTCGGCGCGCACGTCGCGGGGGCCAGGCGAGGCGCCCTGTCCGGCGGGGGGGTGGTCCATCAGCGCAGAGGATACGCGCTGCGGCGAGCGCGGTCGACTGCGCGGCGGCGCGCGGTCGGCTGCGCGGCGGCGCGAGCTCCGATGACGCTCGACCCGCCGCGCCGGCGAGCGCGTCAGCGGACCTCGCGCGGCAGCGGGGCGGCGGCAGGATCGCCGGAGACGGCGCGCTCCGCGGGGACGCCGATCGTGGCGCCGCGGTCCGCGCAGCAGCGGAAGCCCTGCTGGTAAAACATGTGGTTCTCGTCGTGCGAGCGGGTCGAGGGGCGGCAGCGCGTGCGGACAGGACCCCAGTAGCCGCCCTTCAGGATGGAGGGGCGCTCGCCCTCGCGGACGGAACGGGTCCACTCATCGATGTTGCCGGTCATGTCGTAGACGCCGAAGGGGCTCCGGCAGCGGGGCTGGACGCCCGCCGCCATGCCTTGCCAGAGCCGGTCCATCTCGGCCATGGCCGCGGGGCCGCCCCGCGGGCGCAGCGCGGTCTCGATGTACGGGCGCCATGCCTGATCGACGACGCACGCTTCAGGCTCGCGGACGTAACCGTAGGGGTAGGGGCGCGCCTCCTCGCCCTCGCAGGCGAAGGTCCACTCGGCCTCGTCGCAGAGGCGCTTGCCCTCCTCGGCGCAGAGCTCGTTCGCCTCGTAGAACGAGACGAGGATGAATGGATAGACGCCCTTCTGGTTGGGGTACTCGTAGCGATCCATGCAGAAGTGCATCGGCTTCGTGTCGAGGTCCTTCGACATCGAGAGCCACTTCTCGCGATCGAACTCCGCGCACCGCTCGGGGTAATCCCTGCTGATCCAGTGCTTGCAGGTGGTCCGCTGCATCTCGTCGATGGAGCGCAGGTCGCCCTGGGCCTTCGGGGCAGGGTCGAGCTTCATGAGGCCGGAGACCTCGACCATGCCCGTCGGGCAGGTGCCGCGGGTGCCCTCGATCTGGTCGGTGGCCTCGCGCGACTCGGCAGGCGACGAGGCGATCTGCCAGTGGCGATCGCGCACGAGGCGCCACTCGAACCGGAGGCGCCGCGGCAGCGAGCCCGTGATGGCGCCCGCGCCGAGCGTCAGCGGCACCGACGGCGCCTCCGCGAGCCGCACGACGAGCAGCGCGAGCGAGGCGAGGCCCAGCGCGAAGCCGACGGCGACGGCGGCGCGCAGCGCCCTCGCGCGGGGGGACGCGGGCTTCCGCGTCGAAGGGGCGAATCGGTGCATGATCCCTCGCAGTAAACTCTACTGCGAGGGAGACTCGAAGGCAGACAACTTTTGGCGGAGCCGCTCGAGGTCGGCCTCGAAGCGCCGCTCGCCGGACAGGTCGCGGGTCTCCCGGGGATCGCTCCCGAGATCGAACAGGAGCAGCCGGTCCCGCTTCTTCCGCTGGATCACGAGGAGCTTGAGCTGCCCGTCGACGACCGCGGCGCGGCGCGCCGTGCGCGCGAACACCGGTCCCCGGGGCGCGCGCTCGGTGCCGGCGGCGATCGCGGCCAGAGAGGCGCCTTCGACGGCCGTGGCCTCCGCGCCGCCGACGTCGAGGACGGTGGGCGCGATGTCGACCGTGCTCACCGGATGGGGGTAGCGGCCAGGCGCGGCGCCGGGGAGGGCGATGACGAGGGGGACGCGGATCGCCTCCTCGTAGAGCTCGACGCCGTGCCCCACGGGGCCGTGCTCGCCGAGCCCCTCGCCCTGCGAGCCGTGGACGATGACCGCCGTGCGGCCGGCGCGGGGGCCCCTCGCCACGGCGTCGAGCAGGGCGCCGAGCTGCCGGTCGACGTAGGCGATCTCGCCGTCGTAGGCGGCGGTCCTGCCGGCGCCGAAGCGGATGCCGGGGTGGGCGAGGTAGCGCTCGTGGGCGTCGAAGAGGTGGAGCCAGAGGAAGATCGGCTGGGTGCGCTGGGCAACCCCCTCGAGGAGCTCGATGGCCTTCTCGACCGCGAGGTGGCCTGTCGCCTCGCGCTCCGGGTGGGCGTCGCCGTAGACGGTCTCGAAGCGGTCGAACCCTTGATCGAAGCCGCGCTCCTGGCTGATCCACGTGAACGAGCTGACCGCGGCGGTGAGGTAGCCGGCGCGCTTCATGCGCTCCGCGAGGGTGTCGTTCTCGGGCAGCAGCGTGGGCCACTCGCGGCGGTCGCGCGCCGCTCGGTTGAGGCGGCGGCCGGTGACGAGCGGCGAGATGGCCCGCTGCGTCTCGCTCGAGGCGGCGTAGGCGCGCTCGAACAGCACGCCGCGGGCCGCGAGCTCGGCGAGCCGCGGGCTGGTGTCGCGGCCGTAGCCGTAGGCCGACGTGTGATCGGCGCGGACCGTGTCGAGCGTGACGAGGAGGACGTCGGGGCGCGTCGGCGCGGGGGCGGGCGCGGGGGACGCAGGCGTGGTCCCGGCGGGGGCGATGGTCTTCGTCAGGACGGCCGGGATGACCGCGCCGCCCTCGTCGCGCCCGGCGGGCGTGGAGGCGGCGCGCACGTGCGAGGCCGTCGTGGCGCCGGCAGGAGCGGCCGGCGGGGCGCCGCCAGGAGCGGTCGGCGCGGCTCCGGAAGCGGCGGCAGGCGGGGCGCCGGCAGCGGTGGCAGGCGGGGCGCCGGCGGCCGCGGTCGTCAGCGCGCCGGCAGGCGAGCCCGCGACGGCCCTGGCGGGCAGGGGGGCGGCGCCCGCGTGGGCCCCGTCGCTGCAGTCCTGATCGATGCCGTCGCCCGGCGTTTCCGGCGCGCCGTGATACCGGGTGGGATCACCCTCGTCGCAGTCGAGGCCGCCGAAGTGCGAGCCCATCCCGTCGCCGTCGCGGTCGGTCCACTGCTCGAGCGCGCTGAAGAGGGTGGCCGCGAGCCCGCCGCCGGCGCGCACGGCCTGGCCGAGCGGGGGGAACGACTCGATCCGGGCGGTCGCGGTCATGAGGACCAGGGCGGCGAGCGGGACGCCCGCGACGCCGGCGATGCGGCCGACGGCCGCGCTGAGGTCGACGCTCGAGACGAGCGCGGTCGCCACGAGCGCGATGGCGCCGTCGACGATGGCGGCGCGCACGGCGGCCCCGGCGTCGCCGGTCGTGTTGGCCGCGTGGGCGGCGAGCGGAGCGAAGGCGGCGACGAGGGGCACGACGCCGATGGCCGTGCCGGCGACGGCGAGGAGCCACGGCTTCACGCCGCGGGCGGCGAGGCGATCGCCGAGCGCGACGAGGCGCTGGGTGACGAGCGCCGCGGCCGCGACGCCGGCGAGGCCGAGGACGCCGAAGGTCGCGCCGGCGAGGCCTCGGTGGTGGGTCGTCGCCTTGAGGAGGGCGGCGAGCGCGGCGAGCACCGGGAAGGCGACGCCGATCCAGAGCGCGACGCGGAGGACGGCGAGCCGCTCGCCGCCCGTGCCGACGATGCCGCGGAAGCCGCGGCCGGCCGCGCGCGAGAGGATGAGCGCGAGCGTGACGAGCGGGAGCAGGACGGCGGTGCCGACGAGGAGCCCGTCGAGGAAGGACGCGCCGGCGCGGGCGGTGCGGAGCGCGGTCGGCACGGCGGAGAGCGACGCGACGCCGAGGCCGAGCACGCAGGCCTCGCCGAGGCGGGTCGTCCAGGCGCTGCGGCGCGGCGGGGGAGGGGCCGACCGCCCCGGCGGGGGGACGGACCGCCCCGGCGGCGCGCTCTGCCGGGCGGGCGGACCGCTCGGCGATCGCGGCGGGACGCTGTCATGAGAGCCGGCGGCGCTCGGCGGCGGCGGGGGACCTGGTTCGGCGGTGATCATGGGCACGCAGGGGGGGAGGGCCGCGGGGGCGCCTCGCGAGGGCCTGTCGCGCCTGGCCGCGAGGTCGTGCGCCCTGGAGAACGGGGCCTACCATCGGTGTACCGGGCCGCAAAGTATCCTGCGGGAGCGGACGGGCCGGGGGCGCGGGCGGCCGGCAACCCGGAAGCGACGCGCTCGGAGTCGAGGCTGCGCCACGCGAGGCCGGCAAGACGGCTGCACGGATGCGCCAGGGGCCCGCGCGGCGCCTGGCATGTGCCCGCTGGCGGGCTCCGCGCGGGTACGGCACGATGGTGGAGCCGTGTCGCTCCCCGCGCGCAAGCTCGCCACGATCGCGGATCTGCTGGCCGTCCCCGAGGCGCAGCGCTTCCACGAGATCATCGACGGCGAGCTCGTCCCGAAGGCGATGCCTTCGCCGAAGCACGGCGGCGCCCAGGCATCGCTCGCCGGGATCGTGTTCCGCCCCTACAACCGGCGGCCTGGCGGTCGCTGGCCAGGAGGGTGGTGGTTCGCCACCGAGGTCGAGGTGCAGCTCGAGGAGCACGAGGTCTACCGTCCCGACGTGGCGGGCTGGCGGCGTGAGCACCTCCCCGAGCTGCCCGAGAAGACGCCGATCCTCGTGCGGCCCGACTGGGTTTGCGAGGTGCTGAGCGTCTCGAACACGCGCAATGACCTCGTGAAGAAGATGCGCACATACCACCGGTGCAAGGTGCCCCATTACTGGATCGTGGATCCAATGAACGAGGTGCTCGCCGTGCATCGCTGGATGGATGACGGATACCTGAACGTGCTCACGGCAGAGCGGGGCGAGCGCGTCAGCGCAGAGCCGTTCGACGCGATCACGTGGTCCGTCGGGGCGCTCTTCGGAGACGATCCGGACGAGGAGTAGAGCGGCGTCTCGCCGAGAGGGGGCAGCGCGCGGTCGCGCAGAGCGCCCTCGACGGCGCGCCCCTCCCGGGCTGGTCAGGCCTGAGGCCGAGCCGGCGGGGCGTTCGTGAGCGCGCTCATCGGCAGTCCGCTGGACCAGCCCCTCGCCATGCCCTGAACCATGGCCTCGTAGTCGGTCGCCTTGCTCCTGCGATCCCTCGCCTCGCAGAGCGCAGGATCGGTCGCGAACAGCGAGCGCGCCAGATCGCGGGCGCCCGCGTTGATCGCGGCGTTCTTGGCGTGGCGGCGCTTCGTGAAGGCGGTGAACGCCTCCTCGAGGGAGGCCGCGCTGCCCAGGCAGTCGGCCAGGTGCCAGGCGTCCTCGAGGGCCTGACTGGCGCCTTGGCCCGACGTGGGCAGCGCCGCGTGCGCGGCGTCGCCGATCAGCAAGACGTTGTCTCGATGCCACGTATCGATGGGATCGTGATCGTGGACGTAGATCTTGTTCATGCGCTCGGGGGGCGTCTCCTCGATCAATTCCGGTATCGGGCTCGGCCACCCGCGGAAGAGGGCGCGGAGCTCGGCCCGGTAATCTGCTGGCTCCCTGCCCCGAGCTTCAGGGCAGGCCGCGGCGCCGGCCCAGTACGCCTTCGACCGAGATACGGGCACGACGCCGAAGCGCACGCCGACACCCCAGCAGTCCATCACCTCGATCTGCGATTCCGAGAACACCGCGCGATCGCTCTCGAATGTGCCAAGCCAGTTGACGAAGCCCTGATATCTCGGGCGATTGTCGCCGTGCACGAACGCCCTCGCGACCGATCTCATCCGCCCGTCCGCTCCGAGGATCACGTCCGCCGCGACGGTCGCTCCGTTCGCGAAGTGAACGCTCGCCGAGCCGGTGGCCGAGGGCTCGATGCGATCGGCGGCGTGCCCGTACCGCACGTGGATACCCAGTTCGGTGACGCGCGACAGCAGCGCCGCCTGGAGCTCTCTCCTCAGCACCGAGAGGCTCGGGGACCCCATGAGCTGGTCCAGCTTCCGGATGTCCAGCGCGCCGAGCTCCTCGCCGGTCCACGAGACCCTCCGCATCCGGGTCGGGCGCCCCGCCAGCCCGGCGACCGATTCCAGGAGCCCGAGCTCCTGGAGCACGAACGAGGCGTTTGGCCAGCAGACGATCCCCGCGCCGATGTCCGTCGGCGCAGCGTGTCGCTCGAAGACCTCGACCTCGAACCCCCGTCCGGCGAGGGCGATGGCCGCGCTCAACCCGGCGATCCCGCCTCCAAGAACTGCACTCCTCAACATGAACCTTCCCGTGCTCTCTCGTGGCCTCCCTGCGACCACGACCGTTCCAACGACCCTGCCGGGCGTTCCCTACCACATGCCCCGCGCGCCGCACGCGGGGCCGTTCCGAGGCCTGCGTCCTCGGTGACGCGTCATGTTCGGTCGCCCAGGCCCTCGATCCGCGGAGGCCGCCCCCATCCGAGTCGCCGCCCCCGACCTCGACCCCACCTGGTCCGGACGGCGCAACGGCGGACACCGTCGGAGATGTGCGCCGGCGCCGCCGCGACCCCGGTTCTCCTTGCCCATGCCCCCCCGGCGACTTGTATCGTCGCAAAGACGCTGCCCTTGCTTCATCAGCCGCCCTGTCCTTCATCCCCTCCAAGGAGCTCTTCATGACGCCGCTGCGAGGCCGCGCTTCCGTCTCCGCGCTGATCTTGCTCGCCTTGTCCGCCTGCGGAGACGACGACGCGGTGCGCGAGACCGGGCTGTCGTGCGGTCCAGGCACGAAGGCGGCTGACGGCGTGTGCGTGCCTTCGGCGACGAGCCCCGGTGTCGTCTGCGGCGAGGGCACCGAGGCTGTCGAGGGCGCGTGCGTACCTTCGGCGACGAGCCCCGGTGTCGTCTGCGGCGAGGGCACCGCGGACGTAGGCGGGGAGTGCGTCCCGACAGCGCTCCAGCCCGGGCATTTCCTGAGCCCGCTCGTGCAGCTCCAGAGCTTGCACGAAGTCGGGAGCCACACGGATGAGGTCCGCGTCCGCGACGATGACTTGCTCCTCAATTGCAGCTACACATTCAACGTCATCGATGCGGAGGACCCCGCCGACATGGAGGTGCTCGCGGGGGGGCTCAAGCACACCATCCCCGGCGACACCCGCACGCCCGGCTGCAAGCACCTCGCCTGGGACGGCGATCTCGTCTTCACCACGCACCTCGGCAACATCCGGAACCCGGCCTTCCTGAGCGGCTGGGACATCAGCGATCCCGAGGCCCCGGTGCAGCTCCCCGTCCTGCAGGAGGAGGGGATCAGCTACGAGGGAGTCGACGTCGCGAACCACAACATCTTCGTGGGGCTGCACGGAGATGGCCTCGGCGTCTACCGCTACGACGGCGCGGTCGGGTTCACGCGGGTCGGCAGCCTGGGTGGATTCACCAATGCGTGGGGGGTCGCGGCGCGCGACAACCATGTCTTCGTCGCCGACGGCGTGGACGGGCTCGTCACGGTCGACGCGACGGACCCGACGGCGCCGGTGGAGCTCGGGCGCGTGGCGACTGGCGGCCAGGCGAAGGGCGTCGTCGTGGACGGCGACTTCGCTTATGTGGCGGCGGGCTCTGCGGGCGTCGCCGTTGTCGACATCTCCGACCTCGCGCGCCCGGTCGTTGTCGGTCGCGCCGAGATGCCCGGGACCCCGCTCCGCCTGGCCTACTCCGAGCGCCGCCTCTTCGTCGCCGCGTGGAACGACGTGCGCGTGTACGACGTGTCCACGCCCGCCGCCCCGACCTTCATCGCGGCCGTGCGCATCCCGAGGGCGTTCGAGTACGAGGATCCGGATCGCGAGCTCCCCACGATGCGCACCTTCGGCGTCGCCGCCCGGGGTCAGGACGTGTTCATCGGCACCTGGGAGAACCCGTATTCCTACCGTCTCGAGCCGGACCGCCTCGCCCCCAACATCCGTCTCCCGGAATCCGCCGCGCGGATCGATTTCGGCCCGGTCGCGGCCGGGGACACGAAGACGCTCCCGCTCGAGGTCACGAACCAGGGCACGGCGCCGCTCACGCTGGTGGACAACTGGGTCACCGGCTCCGCGTTCAGCGTCGAGCCGCGCCAGGCCCGGATCGCGCCCGGCGAGAAGATCGAGCTCAACGTGACCTACCTCGCCTCGGCGACGGACCAGGAGATCGGCTATCTCCACATCGCCTCGGACGACCCCGCGGCCCCGGTGCGGAAGACCTACCTCGTCGGCAACGCGCCCGGCGTGAGCGTCGGAGCGCCCCTGCCCGCGACCACGGGCACGATGCTGGACGGCACGACATGGACCTCGGAGGAGTCGGCAGGGGGCGTGCTTCTACTCACCTACTTTGCCACCTTCTGTCCGGTCTGCGCCAACCACCTGCCGGACACCGAGGAGCGGTTCTGGCTGAAGTACAAGGACCAAGGCCTGCAGATCGTCGCCCTCAACCCCAGGGAGCCGGTCGATCAGATCGGCCAGGTGCAGGCGTATTGCGACAACATCAAGGTCAGCTTCCCGGTCGGACTCGAGGAGACCGCGAGCACCTACGCCGCCGTGACGTCCAATTTCCCCGGCCCCAACCCGTTCCCGGTCGACGTGATCGTCGGCAAGGACGGCATCGTCCGGTACGCCAGCCACGAGTACGACCCCGATGCCATGACGGCGGTCATCGAGCAGGCGCTGGCCGAATGATGAAGCGCGCCCTGCTCCTGGTGGTCGCGCTGATTGCGTCCGCTTGCGACGGAGGCGGCGGCTCGACCAGCGGGGCGGGGGACGCCGGCGGCGGCGCTGCGACGGGCGGCGGCGCCGGAGGCGGCGGCGCAGCGACCAGCGGCGGCGCAGCGGGAGGCGGCGGCGCGGCGGGAGGCTCCGGCGCCGGCGGCGCGCCGGCGGGTCCAGGCGTGACCGGCGTGCTCGCGGACGAGGCGGGACAGCCCATCGGCGGAGCCACCGTGCTGTTTTGCAATACAGCGGTCTGCTACTCGGACCGATCGAGGGCGGATGGTCGCTTCACCTTTCGCTGCGACGCGGAGCCGCCGGTCGACTTCGTGGTGAAGTCGATGGAGGACGCGGGGACGACGCCGCGCCGGGGAACGACCATGTTCCCGCTGCGCTTCACGGACGCCGTCACCGTCGACGCGGGATCGCTCTTCGTGCCGCACCTGCCCGCGGGCGCCGTCCTTGGACCGAACAGCGACGATCCGCAGGTCCTGGAGGTCGGCGATGGCCTCCAGCTCACCGTGAACCGCGCCGCGCTCGCGACGCCGCTCGGCGAGGCCCTCCACGACATCGCGGCCCGGAGGATCCCGCCGGAGCGCGTGCCACCGCTCCCCGATCTCGGCGGGGAGGAGATCGTGGCGGTCTACGCGCTCTACCCGTTCGCGACGACCAGCGACTCGCCCGTCGGGGTCCAGGCCCCCTCGGACCTGGCGCCAGGAACGCCCGTGAGGTTCCGGACCATGAGCGAGTACGACGGCAAGCTCTCGGCGCCGGCCGCAGGGGAGGCCGACGGCGCGGCCGTCAAGACGGCGCCGCTCTCCGGGATCGACGAGCTCACCTGGATCGTGATCTCCAGGTAGCGATCATCGCACCGCTGTTCCTCACGTCAGGACCGGCTTGATGTCGACGACCGGTGTGCCGTCGATGGCCTCGATGGGCCCGATGCGCAGGCGGTCGCCGTCGATGGCACGGACAAAGGCGGGATGGAGACCGAGAGGGTTCGGTCTGTCCGGAGATCGCGTCGCGAAGACGCCCGTGAGCGGATTGCGCGCGTCGGACCGCGGGTGGACTCGGAGGACGTCGCGACGCGCCTGGTGAAACCACGTGATGACGATGATCTCGTCCCCGACGGCGAGGCCGTGCAGCCCTTCCGCCGCCCACGGGTACACCTCGATCCAGGCATCCGGCGCTCCCTCCGAGCCTTGCCTGGGCGCCTCGCTGCGCTCCTTGAGCAAGGACCGGATCACGCCGACCGGGCGCATCCGAGCGCCATCCAACGCCGCCTCGAGCGCCATCGTGCTCATGGAGGGGAAGGGAACGCCAGACGATGCACGGGTGTCAACGGCGAATCGTCACGCGCGCTCAGTTGGCCCTCAGTTGGCCCTAGTTGGCCCTAGTTGCCTGATGACGGATGACCGAGGCTCCTTGCGCGACGCAAGCTTTCGCTAGAGCGACAAACGGGTTGAAACCACGAGAAAAAGCAGGAATTTCACAGGGAGGCGAGGAGGCGGGGAGCGAGAGACGGCAAGAGAAAGAATTTTTTTTCTTCCTCCCCGCCTCCCCGCCTCCCTGTGAAAACTCTCCGGGTTTCAGCGTGATCGGTGTTCTAAACGATGCCTGCCATGCGATATTCCACATCGGTTATCGCGTCTGCCACATGACGGATGGGATGCGGCGCCGGCCCGAGCGCGCAGACATCTTCGGCAGTGTGTCTCTGTCTTCACGGTCTACCGAGGCGCCGACGAGGACCCGTATCCCGCGCCGGCCTTCAGCCCGCTGTCCACCGTCGCGACGCCGGCGCTGGCCGCCCGCGAGGGCACGAGGACCGTCCTGCGGAGGCGTCGCCAGCGGATGGCGGTGGAGAGCGCGGAGGCCTCGGAGGTTCGCTGATCCGAGGAAGCTCGGGCCACGGCGGCTGAAGCGGCGGCTCAGCGGCGGCTCGAGGCGCGCGCGGAACCCGCTTGACGCTCGTCGCGCCCGCAAGCTATGTTCCCCGCATGCCCCGCGCGCTCTCCGCGTCCTGCGCTCGCCGCTGCTCCGAGGCCTTCGTCCTCGGCGGCGCGTCGCGCTCGGCCGCCGAGGTGGGTTCGTGCGTGGCAGGGCTGCGCTGGTGGCGCTGGTGCTCTACCAAGGCGGGCCCTTACCACGGGTAACGCGCCTCCCTGCAGGGAGGACGACCTGAAGGAAAGAAGAAAGAGGGCCCGCCGAACAACGGTGGGCCTTTTCGCTTTTGTCCGCTATGCAGGGCGCCGCAGCGCGACGCCCGAGTCCCGAGGATCCGTGTCTGCCAGAACAGCCGTGAAGATGAGGAGAGAACCATGATGCATGCAGTCATCGATGCGCTCTGCGCCGGCGTCGACCTCTCCGCGGAGCAGACCGAGGCGCTGTTCCGCGACCTGATCGCCGGGGCGCTGACGGAGATCGAGCTCTCCGCGCTGTTCGTGGCGCTCAAGGCGAAGGGCGAGACCCCCGCCGAGATCGCGGGCGCGGCGCGCGCGCTCCGGGGGACGTCGGTGCCGTTCGCGCGGCCGGCTTATGTCTATGCCGACTGCTGCGGCACCGGCGGAGACGGGCAGTCCACCGTGAACGTGTCGACGGCCGTCGCCTTCGTCGCGGCCGAAGCAGGCCTGCCGGTCGCCAAGCACGGCAACCGCTCGGTCTCCTCCCAGTGCGGCTCCGCCGACGCGCTCGAGGCGCTCGGCGCCCGGCTCGACCCGCCGGCCGAGGTCTCTCGCCGCGCCCTCGATGAGGTCGGCTTCTGCTTCCTCTTCGCGCCGCAGTACCACGCCGGGCTCCGCCACGCGATGCCCGTGCGCCGCGCCCTCAAGGTGCGCACGATCATGAACCTGCTCGGCCCCCTCGTGAACCCGAGCGCGCCGCCGATCCAGGTGATGGGCATCTACGATCCGGAGCTCGTCACCCACGCCGCGCGCACGCTCGGCATGCTCGGGTGCCAGGCCGCGCTCGTCGTCCACGGCGGGGGGCTCGACGAGGTCGCCCTGCACGCCCCGACGCGCGCGGCGCGGCTCCGCGATGGGGTCGTCGAGGAGCTCTTGATCGACCCGGCCGACGCGGGGGTCGCGCCGGCGCCGATCGAGGCGCTCCGGGGCGCCGGCCCGGCGGCGAACGCGGCGTGGCTCCGCGACCTGCTCGCCGGGCGCGGCGCGCCCGCGCACCGCGACGCCGTCGCGATCAACGCCGGCGCGCTGCTCTGGATCGCCGGGCGCGCCGAGGGGCTGCGGGAGGGGACGGCCCTGGCGCTCGAGGCGCTGGGCTCCGGGCGCGCGGCGGAGCGGCTCACGCGCTTCGTGGCGCTGAGCCGGGACGGGGCCCAGGAAGCGCGGAAGGAGGCGAAACATGGCTGAGCAGGGCAATGTGCTCGCGCGCATCGTGGAGCGGAAGCGGGCGGACGTGGCGGAGCGCGAGCGGCGGACCCCGCTCGCCAGCCTTCGGGGGAGCGCGCCGCCCACCTCGCGGAGCCTCCGGCGCGCGCTCTCCGCGCCGGGCGCGCGGTTCGTCCTGGAGTGCAAGAAGGCCTCTCCGTCCGAGGGCCTCATCCGGCCGGATTTCGACCCGCACGCCGTCGCCGCCGCGTACTACGGCGTCGCCGACGCGGTGAGCGTGCTGACCGACGAGCCCTTCTTCCAGGGCAGCTTCGAGATCCTCCAGGCCGTGCGCGCGGTCGTGGACGTCCCGATCCTCTGCAAGGACTTCGTCGTGACGCCCTACCAGGTGATCGAGGCGCGGGCGAACGGCGCGGACGCGATCCTGCTCATGCTGTCGGTGCTGGACGACGCGACCGCGCTCCTGTGCCTGGGCGCCGCCGAGGCGCTCGGCATGGACTGCCTCGTCGAGGTCCACGACGAGGCGGAGCTCGAGCGCGCGCTCGCGCTGCCCGCGCCCGTGATCGGCATCAACAACCGCGATCTCAAGACGCTCAAGGTCGATCTCGCCGTCTCGGAGCGGCTCGCCCCGCGCGTGCCGCGCGATCGCATCGTCATCGCGGAGTCGGGCGTCGAGTCGCGCGCCCACGTGGAGCGGCTCGCGCCCTCGGTGGACGGGTTCCTCGTCGGCACGTCGCTCATGCGCAGCCCCGACATCGCGGACGCCGCGCGCGCGCTGGTGACCGGCAGGGTGAAGATCTGTGGCCTGACCCGGCCCGGGGACGCGCGCGAAGCGGAGCGGCTCGGGGCCCGCTTCGGCGGCCTCGTCTTCGCCGAGAGCTCGCCGCGGCGGGTGACGCGCGAGCAGGCCGAGATCGTGGTCGCCACGGCCGCGGGGCTGCCCTTCGTCGGCGTTTTCCTCAATCAATCCGTGGATTTCGTCGCCGATACGGCGCGGGCGATCGGGCTGCGCGCCGTGCAGCTCCATGGCGACGAGGACGCCGCGTTCATCGAGGCGCTGCGGCGCGCGCTCCCCGAGGGGTGCGAGGTCTGGAAGGCGGTCCCGATGGCGCCGTCCGGGGAGGCCGCCGGCGCGGCGGCCGCCGCGGGCGCGGCCGGGGAGCAGGGCGCGGGCGCGGAGGTCGAGCGCAGCGCCGATCGGCTGGTCTTCGACACGCGCACGGCGGAGGCGCGCGGAGGCACGGGGCGGACGTTCGCCTGGAGCGCGATCGACGGCCACCCGGCGCGCGCGCGGAGCTTGCTCGCGGGCGGGCTGAACCCGGACAACATCGCCGCGGCGCGCCGGGTCGGGACGTGGGGGCTCGACGTCGCGTCGGGCGTCGAGCGCGCGCCCGGCGAGAAGTGCGCCGACCTGCTCGTGCGCCTGTTCGACAGCGCGCGCGGCCCGTCGCGCCATGACCGTGACCCTGCGGCCCCGGCGGACCGCGCCTCCCCCTGACGGCAGCTCTCACGACCCACAACGCACAACGCACCACCGACGATCGAGGCAATCACCATGCAGCAAAGCGGCCGCTTCGGCGCCTTTGGCGGCGCCTATGTCCCGGAGATCCTCGTGCCCGCGCTCGAGCAGCTCGAGCGCGCGTACCTGGAGGCGCGCGGCGATCCGTCGTTCGCGGCGGAGTTCGACGCCTTGCTGACGACCTACGCGGGGCGACCGACGCCGCTCACCCTGTGCCGCAACCTGACCGGCGATCCGCGCGTGAAGCTGTACCTCAAGCGCGAGGACCTGCTCCACGGCGGCGCGCACAAGACGAACCAGGCGCTCGGCCAGGGGCTGCTCGCGCGGCGCATGGGCAAGCGGCGGCTCATCGCCGAGACCGGGGCCGGCCAGCACGGCGTCGCGACCGCCATGATCGGGGCCCTGCTCGGCATGCCCACGCGCATCTACATGGGCGCGAAGGACGTCGAGCGGCAGCGGCTCAACGTCTTCCGGATGCGCCTCATGGGGGCCGAGGTGGTGCCCGTGACCTCGGGCTCGCAGACGCTGAAGGACGCCCTCAACGAGGCGCTGCGCTACTGGACCGAGAGCTACGAGGACACGCACTACCTGATCGGGACGGTCGCCGGGCCTCACCCGTTCCCCACCATCGTGCGCGATTTCCAGTGGGTGATCGGCCGCGAGGCGCGCGCCCAGATCCTGGAGGCCGAGGGGCGCCTGCCCGACGCGGTGGTCGCGTGCGTGGGCGGCGGCAGCAACGCCATGGGGATCTTCTCCGAGTTCATCCCGGACAAGGACGTGGCGCTCGTCGGCGTCGAGCCCGCCGGCCACGGCCTGTCGACCGCCATGCACGGGGCGACGCTCCTCAAGGGCCGCCCGGGGGTGCTGCACGGGTCGGAGACCTACATCCTCCAGGACGAGCACGGACAGGTCGCCGAGACACACTCGGTCTCGGCGGGGCTCGACTACCCCGGCGTCGGGCCGGAGCACGCGCACCTCATGACGTCGGGCCGGGCGACGTACGTCGCGGCGACCGACGACGAGGCGCTCGACGCGTTCCAGCGGCTCGCGCGCAGCGAGGGCATCATCCCGGCGTTCGAGTCGGCGCACGCGATCGCGCACGCGCTGAAGATGGTGGCGGAGGCGGCGCAGGCAGGGCGCGAGACGGTGCTCGTCGTGAACCTGTCGGGCCGCGGAGACAAGGACATGGAGCAGGCGCAAAAGCTGCTCGATCCCGGGAGGTCGACATGAGTCGGGAGACGGTGACGACGCGCTACGATCGCGCATTCGAGCGGCTGCGGCAGCGCGGCGAGGGGGCGTTCATCCCCTTCCTGATGCTGGGGGATCCGGACCTCGCCACGAGCGCGCGGCTGCTGCGCGCGGCCGTGGAGGGCGGCGCGGACGCGATCGAGGTCGGGATCCCGTTCTCGGATCCGATCGCGGACGGCCCGACGATCCAGGCCGCGGCCGTGCGGGCGCTCGAGGCCGGCGTGAGGCCGGGCGACTGCATCGAGCTCCTGGCGCGGTTCCGGGCGGAGGCGCCGGAGGTGCCGATCGGCATCCTCACGTACGCGAACCTCGTGAAGCACCGCGATCTGGCGGGCTTCTACGCGTCGGTGGCCGCGGCCGGGGTCGACAGCGTGCTCGTCGCCGACGTGCCGGTGAGAGAGTCGGATCCGTACGTGGCGGCGGCGCGCGCCGTGGGGGTGGCGCCGGTGCTGATCGCGCCGCTGAACGCCTCGGAGGCCACGCTGCAGCGGCTCGCGGAGCGGTGCAGCGCGTACACGTACTGCGTGACGCGCAAGGGCGTGACGGGGGCGGACGAGCAGCTGCGCCTGGGCCACGGGGCGCTCTTCGAGACGCTGCGCCGGTTCGGCGCGCCGCCCGCGATCCTGGGGTTCGGCATCTCGAAGCCCGAGCACGTGCGCGACGCCCTCGCCGCCGGGGCGTTCGGCGTGGTCAGCGGGTCCGCGGTCGTGCAGCGGGTCTCGGCGAACCTCGGTGATCCCGAGGCGGCCGCGCGCGCCGTCGCGAGCTTCGTCCGCGAGATGAAGGCGGCGACGGCGCGCTGAGCGCGCCGGGTTCCACCCGCCGAGCCGGCCAGGTTCACGGCGGAGCGCCGTCGCTACCGCGCCCTGCGTGGTTCGCCTTTCGGGCGGCGAGCCGAGCTCACAGGCACGTGACGTCGCACAGCCTCTCCGAGAGCGCGATGCAGCCCTCGTCCCACCCGATCGTGCAGCAGAAGCTGTCTCCGTCCTCTCCGCACACGGTCTCGACGCAGCTGTTGCAGGTCGCGTCGAGGGGCGCGCCTTCCTCGCAGAGGTCGTGGGCGCACCCGCAGGCCCGCCCGCAGGCGGCGGTGAGGCCGGCGACGCAGTGGGTGTCCCAGTTGCTCATGCAGCACGCCGGGTCCTCCGCGCACAGCTCGGTCACGCACGGGTCGCAGGCCATGAGGAGGGGCGCTCCTTCCTCGCAGAGGTCGTGGCTGCACTCGGCCGGCGGGCACACGCCGCAGTCGGTGGCGCACGCCTGGCAGTTCTCCCTGTCGGGCTCGCACACGCCGTCACCGCAGACCGGCGGGCACACGCCGCAGTCGTCGGCGCACGAATCGCACGTCTCGCCGGTGTCACACCGCAGATCGCCGCACGCCGACGCCCCACCCTCTCCGCCGCCGCCCGTCGAAGCGCCGCTCGCCGAGGCGCTGCTCACCGAGCCGCCGCCGGCCGCGTCGCCGCCGCCCGCCGAGGCGCTGCTCGTCGAGGCGCTGCTCGTCGAGGCGCTGCTCGTCGAGGCGCTGCTCGTCGAGCCGCCTTGCCCGCCCGCTCCACCGCCGCCCGTGGCATCGCCGCCAGCCGAGGCGCTGCTCGTCGAGCCGCCTTGCCCGTCCGCTCCGCCGCCGCCCGTGGCATCGCCGCCAGCCGAGGCGCTGCTCGTCGAGCCACCTTGCCCGCCCTCTCCGCCGGCGCCCGTGGCATCGCCGCCAGCCGAGGCGCTGCTCGTCGAGCCGCCTTGCCCGCCCTCTCCGCCGCTGCCCGCCGATCCGCCGGCCCCACCTTGCCCGCCGGACCCGCCGGCGCCGGACGTGCTCGCCGCGCTGCTCGGCGCGGCGCTCTCGTCGTCGCCGCAGCCGGCGATCGTGAGGGTCGATGTCAGGGCGAGCAAAGCACACATGCGGAGTGAACGGTTCATCAGGGGAGCCTCGTTATCATCATGCGTTGGGAGCCGCCTCGCGCGCGTCGCGCGCGAGGCCGCCTGTCAAAAGAGCCCCACGGAGAAGTGGAGTGCACCGTCGATCTCATCCAGCTCGTCGCGCGGATCCAGGTTGAAGCCGTAGTCGAAGGCGAGGGGGCCGATGGGCGTGTTCACCCGCAGGCCGGCGCCGAGCCCGTAACGCAAGAGCCGCGGATCGAGGTTGACGTTCCTCGCCCTGATCCAGAGGTTGCCCGCGTCGAGGAAGAGCCCGAGCTGGAGCAGATCCGTCAGCGGAATGCGCAGCTCGGCGCGGGGGTTCACCATCACCGTCCCGCCGCGCGGGATATCGTCGGTCGATACCTCGGCGTCCCCGCCCAGCGCCTTTCTCGCCTCCTCGAGCCCGTCCTCAGGATACAGCGACTCGGCCAGATGGGAACGGAGCGAGTCGACGCCGCCGAGGAAGAACAGGCGATCCGGGTACGTCCCGCTCTCGGCCACGAGCGGCTGAATATACCCTCCGGACAGGCTCAGGGCGAGGGTGAGCCGCGACCGCGGCGCGAGGGGGATATAGCCCGACACACGGCCCGTGAATCGCAGGAAGTGGCTCTCAGGGAAGCTCGATTGGGCCCGGACCGAGGCGAAGGCGTCGAAGGCGTCGACGTGCTCGACGCCGCCGGAGAGGAGGAAGCCCCGGGTCGCGGCGAAGGGGGTGTCCCGCGTGTCCCAGGACGCGTCGATCCGCTGCGCCAGGGCGATCGTCTCGCCCTCGGGCATGCGCAGCTGGTCGAGGATATCCCGCTTGTCGGCGCCGACGGCGCCGGGGAAGAAGCCGACTTTGTTCAGCTCGGTCGACAGGGCGAGCTGCGTCGTGACGGCGCGCCGCGGGCGGTAGGTGATCGCGGGGATGATCGCCGTCTTCGTGACGCCGAAATCCAGCTGGTTGTCGCGCACGTTGATGCCCGCGAGCGACATGCTGACGAGCGGCCCGAGGCCGATGTCCGGGAGCGTGACCGAGACCGCGATGCGGCGCTCCAGCTGGTCGTCGATCTGGAGCTCCTCGTAGTGGCGGCTCGCCGCCTTGTCGACGATCATGAACTCGAACAGGTAGCTGAGCTGGACGCCCATCGTGAGGCCGATGGCGAGGCCGCCGATGTTGCGGTGTCCGTACTCGAAGGCGAGGCGCGCGCCCTCGCCGGTCGAGAACCCGATCTGCGGGTTGAGGTACTGCGGCAGCTGCTCGACCACGTGGATGACGACCCGCTTGTTCTTCTGAGGGACGTCGGGATCCTCGAGCGATATCGACACGCTGGAGAACGGGCCGAGCGCGGCGATGCGCTCCTCGCTCAGGCGGGCCTGCGACTGGCGGAACGGCGCGCCCTCGCGGAGCAGCACGCGGCGGAGGATCAGCTGCTCGTCGGTCCGGACGGCGCCCTTGACGACGATGCCGGTGACGAACACCCGATCTCGCTCCGAGACGATGAACCGCGCGCGGGCGCGCGTGCGGTCGGGCGAGGGCTCGATGGCCGTGCGGACCTCGGCGAACGCGTAGCCCAGGTCGCGGTAAGCATCCATGATGCGCAGCCGCGCGGCGTCGAGCGCGAGCGTCGAGAGGGGCTGTCCGACCTTCAGATCGACGAGGTCGCTGAGCCAGCGCTCGCTGAACGGCCGCTCCTCGGCGCAGAGGGCGCGGTCGCGCTCGCTCAGGCCGGCCTGGCCGCAGAAGCCCTTGTTCCCCTCGAAGGCGAGATCGTAGAGCTGGGTCTGCGGGCCGGGATGGACCGGAATGCGGAGCGTCACCTCGGGGGAGCACGCGATGTGCCGGGCGGCGTCGGGGCGGCACGTGAGGGCGGCGGGGACGGGCGGCTCGGGGAGGGGCAGCCCTTGCGCGTCGGTGAGGCACTGGGCCGTGACGCGCTCGGCGACCGGCTCGGGGATGCAGGCGCCCGGCGGGGAGCGGCGCGAGCAGGTGGTGCGGAGCACGGAGACCGGGCCGACGACGGCGTTCAGGTAGCCCTTGCTGAAGTAGAGATCGCGAAGGTGCTTGAGGGCGCGCTCGTAGGTCTCCTGCGCGTACGTCATCGAGGGGATGAGCTCGACCGGCCTGGCCCGGCCGCCGGCGCCGCGGGTCGGGCCGAAGAGGTCCGAGATGCCTCGCGGGTCGGGCATCGAGAAGGCGTCGGCGCCGGGCAGGTCCTCCTCGAGGAAGCTCTCGATCTCGCGGCCGAGGTCGTCCGGGCTGAGGTCGCCCGTGAGGCAGGGGAAGACGCGCTTCGTGACGCGCACCTGGTCGTGCTCGCGGACGGTGAAGGTCAGGTAACGGACCGCATCGTCAGGCTTGCCGCCCAGCGAGGGGGTGACCTCGGCGTCGAGGAAGCCGCGCTCGACGTAGAACGCGCGGAGCCGATCGGTGAGATCGTTCGTCTTCGTCTCGGTCGTCTCGCCGAGATCGAGCGCGGCCTCGAGGGCGTCGTCGTCGAAGGCGCGGTTGCCGTCGAAGGCGGGGACGATGCGCGCGCCGGGCTCGAGGTAGACGTAGAGGTAGTTGTGCGGGCCGACCGCGAGCACGCGGTGGGAGACCTCGGCGTCGTGAAAGCCGCTCCGGCGGAGCAGCTCGGCCATCTCGCGGTCGGCCTCGGCGAGGGCAGGCTCGTCGACGCGGGCGCCGACGCCGAGGCCGTAGCTCTGCTTGAGCGAGCCGAGCTCCCGGTCCGCGCGCGGCGCCACGACGAAGACGCGCTCCGAGACGACGCGCGGGGCGCCGGCCTCGATGTCGAGGGCGAGGACGACCTGGGAGGGCTCGTCGGTGTCGACGGCGCGGACCGTGACGGCGGCCGCGGGGTAGCCGTGAAGCGCGTAGAACGCGCGGATGCGGGGGCTGATCTCGGCCAGCGTGGTCGCGGTGATCTCGCCGCCCTCGGCGATGCCGGCGGCCTCGAGGGTGTCCTGCCGGTCGAGCGCGCCGCCGGTGATCTGGACGGTGGCGATGCTCCGGCGGGGGACGACGAAGATCCGGAGCGCGGCGCCGTCCGGCACGAGGTACGCCTCGGCCGACGCGCGGGCGAAGTTGCCGGAGGCGAGCAGCTCGCGCATGGCGCGGCGCGCGGCGTCGGGGCTGAGCGGCTCGCCGAGGTCGACGCTGGTGACCGGCGACACGATCTGCCATCGGTCGCCCTGCGCGGTGACATCGATGCGGACGATCGGCTTGCCGACGAGCTCTCCCAGGGCCAGCGGCTGGCCGAGCGACGGCACGTCGGTGGCCTGGGTGCCGGCCTCGCCCGAAGGCACGGCCCGTGCCGAAGGGTCGACAGGGTCGAGGCTGGCCTGACCGGCGAGGCTGGCCTGACCGGGGTTGAGGTTGGCCTGACCGGGGTTGGGGCTGGCCTGACCGGGGTTGGGGCTGGCCTGACCGAGGTTGAGGTTGGCCTGACCGGGGTTGAGGCTGGCCTGACCCGGACGTGCCGGGTTCGGGTCGGCGTGCGCCGGGATGGCGATCGCGCCGAGCGGCAAAAAGCCGAGCAGAAGGGGAATGAGGGTGGAACGGAAGCGAGCCATCAGGCGCGGAGCGCCGGGGGACGAAACGGAAATGAACCGGCGCCGGCGTGCACGACGGACGCAGCGTAGCCCGGTTGGGCGCTGGATGGGCAAGAGGCCGCCCGCGGGGCGCCGATGTGCGAGACGTGGGGCTCTCGGCGGGCAGAGCTCGTGCTAGCGTCGCCGCCCGTGCGAGGCACCGGATGAAGGACCTGGCGATGCTCGTCGGCGCCGTGGCGCATGACGCCAAGGTGGTGACGCTGTGGGAGAGCCTGCGCGAGCACTTCCGCGAACATGGAATCCTGATTGATTTCGCGCTGTTCTCTACCTACGAGCGCCAGGTCGAGTCGCTGATCCGCGGGCACATCGACGTCGCCTGGAACAGCGCCGTCGCGCACGTGCGGGTGAAGCGGCAGACCGAGGGCCGGTCCCGCTCGCTCGCGATGCGCGAGATCGATCGCGACTTCCACAGCAAGCTCCTCGTCCGCCGCGACGCCGCCGTCGGGGCGCTCAGCGATCTGGAGGGCAAGGCGCTCGCTGTCGGGAGCGTCGACTCGGCGCACGCGCGCATCCTGCCGCTCCACTTCCTCCGGCAGGCGGGCGTGGCCGTGGAGAAGATCCAGCTCATGCCGTTCGAGGTGGACGTCGGCAAGCACGGGGACACCGCGACGAGCGAGGTCCAGGCGCTCGCGGCGCTGCACGAGGGCAAGGCGCAGGCGGCGGCGGTCGGGGACGCGGTGTGGCTCGCCGAGCAGGCGAACGGCCACATCGACCTCCGCCGGGTCGACGTCCTCTGGACCACGCCGGCCTACGATTTCGCGATGTTCGACGCGCTGCCGGCGCTGCCCGAGGCGAAGGCCGAGGCGTTCCAGCGCGCGCTGCTCAGCATGACCTGGAAGAACCCGAAGCACCGGCGCATCTTCGAGCTCATGGGCCACAAGCAGTGGGTCTCCGGCCGCGACGACCGGTACGGCGCCCTCGACGCGGCGCTCGCCGCGGCCACCTGACGGCCGCGGATCGAGCGCCGCGCGAGCGTCCTTCGAGCGCCATCCGCGGCTCGACCGTCACTCGAACTCGAGCCGCCACCTCAGGTCGGCGCCCACGTTGCCGACCGGCGAGCTCGAGGCGTCGCTCGAGTTGTCGTACGACCCCTGGAGGCTCATCCGGTCACTGAGCTTCACCTCGACGCCCGCGCGCACCTGGCTGCCCTGCGAGAGCCCCGTCGTCACGTTGGCGCGCACCGCGTCCGTGATGCGCTTGCCGATCGTCACCGTCGGCTCCGGGGCGCCGTTCTTGGACGAGTAGCCGGTGCCGAAGCGGAACTCGTCGATGAGGGGGACCATCGTCTTCACCGCCTTGTCGGCGCCCGTCAGCGACGAGAGCGCCTCGAGGCCCATGGTCTCGCCGAGCGACGACACGACGCCCTGGTTGAGCTCGGCGCGCGTCATGCCGAGCGTCAGCAGCAGGACGATGTCCTCCTGGCTGAGCGGCGGATCGCTCGTCAGGTTGAGCTGGAGGTTGTCGGCGTCGCCCTGGGCGTGCAGCTTGATGCGCCAGAGCCCGCTGGAGTTCGCGCTGCTGCCCGCGGCCGCGGCCGTCGGCGCCGTGGGCTCCGCGCCCGACGTCGCGTCCGCCGCGGCGGCGGTGCTCGTCGACGTGTAGCGGCGGTACTCGCTCTCGGCGCGCACGTCGACCTTGGGCGCGATGCGGAACGGATCGTCGAAGCGGACGTAGCCGTCCCGGACCTCGAACTCGGTGCTGCGCAGCATGAGCTTCGAGTCGGGCAGGATGCGCAGCGTGCCGCGCGCGCCGAAGCGCTGGTTCGTGCCCGAGAGCGCGAGCCCGGGCTGCGAGACCTCGAGCCGCATGTCGGCCAGATCGTTCGAGAAGCGGAGCGGGTTCGGCGAGGCGACGGTGACGTCGAACCGGACCACGTCGGCGGCGGGGTCGTAGGTCTGCACCGTCGTCCGCTGGCGCCCCGTGAGATCGCCGAGGTCCATGCTCATCAGGATGGGGCGCGTGTAGCTGAACGACGTGAGCGTGATCTTGCCCTCGACCCGCGGCAGGTTCTTCTCCCCCGACGCCTCGTCCTCGACGCCGGGCCGGAAGCTCGCCGTCAGGTTGGCGTTCGCGGTGAGGTTCACCCCGTCGGCGACCGGCAGCTTCACGCCGGTCGCCACGATGGATGCCTGCGCCGTGCCGAGGGTCAGGCCGCGCACCGGCATGTGCCCCACCGCGGTCACCGTGCCCGTGCCGACCCGCGCGCTCGCCTTCGTGAGGCGCACCTGGTCGCCGCCGATCGCGAACTCCACGTCGATGTCGTCGAGCGACACCGGCAGGCCGACCACGTCGAGCTCTCCCTCCTTGAGCGTCGCCGAGCCCGTGTAGCGCAGCCCCTGGAGCGGCCCGGCCACCTGGACCTCGGCCTGCACCGTGCCCCGCGCGTGCCGGATCTGCGGGATGTCGGCGCTGAGCCGCGAGAGGCTCGTCGGGCTTACCCGGATCGCCACGTCGAGGTCCGGCGCCGTGAACACCCGCTTGACGTCGCCGGACGCCGTGAACGCGGCGGACAGGCGCGAGGCGGTGTGCGCCTCGAGGTGGAGCTCCGGCACCTTCAGCGTGTTGCCCGCGAGGCGGATCGGGCCGCTGGGGCTCGTGAGGTGGACCCCCTGGCCCTCCCGATCGAGCTTGAGCGCGTCGACCGTGAGCGTGAGCGCCGCCTGCCGGAAATCCGTGAGGGGGAGCCGCTCGATGTCGAGCGACCCGGTCATCGTGCCCTTCGGCGCCCCCGCGAGCGCGGCGCCCGGGATCAGGTTCGCGAGCGTGCCCAGGTCGAGCGCGTCCATGCGCACGTCCCCGTCCACGATCTTGCGCCGCTGGCGCGTGACGCGGAGCCCCTTCAGCGCGACCTGCCCGCCGAACAGCGAGCCGTTCGCGACGAGGGAGCCGTCGGGGAGGTCGCGCTCGTACTCCGCCGGATCGAACGGCGCGCCCTGGGGGTTGCCGCAGATCGGCGTCCTGCCGATGATCTTCGGCGGCTTGTCGTTCGGCAGGATCGTGAGCTCGACCCGCGAGGGCGGCAGGCTCGCGTGCGTGCGGCGGATGCCGACGCGCGAGACGTGCACGTCCGCGAAGCCGGCGAGCCTGCTCACGGTGCCGCCCAGGCTGGCGACGACCGACACCGAGCCGTCGAACTGCGAGGCCGCCGCCCCGAGCCCGTCGATCCGCGAGAGCGGGAGGCCGCTCGCGATGACGCTCCCCTTCAGCGCGCCGCCGTGCGCGACGGAGGCGCTCGCCAGCACGGAGCCCGTGCCCTTGCGCAGCGACGCCGAGCGGACGTCGAGCCGCATGCCGTCGGCGCCGGCGGCCTGGTCGTCCCAGATCATGTCGAGGTCGACCTCGCCCTCGTCGAAGCGCTCGTCGAGCAGCTCGACGCCGGTGAGCCGCATGCCCGCGTTCACGGCGAGGTAGCCGCCGCCGCAGCGGTCCTCGGGGCCGCCGAGCGCGAAGTGGGCGCGGGCCGTCCCGCTCGCGGTCGCCTTGTAGTCGGCGAACCGCGGATCCTTGTCGAGGCGGAGCACCTCGAGCAGGTCGCGCGCGGCGAGGTGCGGCGCCTCGCGCGTGTCGACGGTCGCGTCCACGACGACGATCCCCGCCGAGCTGTCGAGCGGGCGGCCCTTGGGCAGGTTGCCGCCCGGGTCGAAATCGATCTTGATCGACGGGACCCGGACGCGGCTCGCCCCGTGCCGGACCCGCGCGTTCTCGAGCGTCAGGGCGAGCGGCTCGAACGCGACCGGCGAGGGCTCGAGGTCGCCGATGGGGAAGCCCCCGAACACGAACTTCTCGACGCCGATCTCGCCGGTGAGCTTCGGGTGCTCGTAGGAGCCGTGCATCGCGGCCTTCATCGTGGCGACGCCGGCGAGCTCGAGCGCGGCGAGCGGGGAGATCTCGGCGAGGTCCACGCGCGAGCCCGGGTGGACCTCGACCCCGAGCTGGTCGTTGAAGCCGAGCGAGACGGTGGTCCTGAGGTGCGAGCTCGGCGTGTCGACCGAGAAGCCCGAGAGCACGACGGCGTTCGGCCGCACCTGGAACGAGCCGCGGACCGTGGCCTCCTTGACGCCCATCAGGCGCTTGCGGGCAGGGTCCTTCGTCGGGTGATCGAAGATGTCGAAGCCGTGCGTCTGCACGGCGAGGGGGCCCTCGAGGGAGAGCGGGGACAGCGTGCCGCCGAAGCGATCGAACCTCCCCTCGCGCAGCGTCCACGCGACGTGCGCCTGCGGGTGGACCGCGAGGTCGCGGAGCAGGCCGGGCAGCTCGACGTTGGCGAGGTCGATCGGCCCGGCCTGGAGCGGCACGCCCTTCTCGAACGGCTTGATCTCCACGCTCGAGATCTTCAGCGTGCCGTCGGCCCAGGCGACGTCGGTGTCGGAGAGCTGCACGGCGTCAGGGGTCGTCGAGACCTTGCCCGCGAGGCGCGTGGCGAAGACCCTGCCGTCGAGGCCCGGCCGGTCGAGCAGGAGCGTGCCCTTGAGGCGGGGGAGCGCCAGGCCGAGCGGCGCGGACGCCGCGTCGTACTCCGCGTCGACGTCGAGCGAGACCGAGCCGGACGCGGGCGGCAGGGCCAGGAAGCGGTGCACGATCGGCACGGGGAGGCGCGCCCGCACGCGGCCCTCGATCCGGTGGGGCATGCCGTCGCCGAGGCCGACGGCGCGGAGGGCGCCGAGCTCGAGCTCCACCCGGCGCCAGTCGCCGTCCTGGAGCGCGCAGGGCGGCGCGGTGCCGGGATCCGGGTCGAAGTCGGCGGCGCCCTCGAGGATCAGCCGGCGGACGAGCGCGCGGCCCGGCTCGACGCGGACGCGCGTGTCGAAGCGGCAGACGACGTCCTCGTCGACGCTGTCCTCCTCGGCCTCGTGGCCGGGCGCGGGGTGCGTGCGGACGACCGAGACGAGGCCGGAGCGCATCGCGATCTCGAACGCGTCCGACGGCTCGGCGGAGACGTCGACGTCGACCTCGGTGGCCTGGACGCGGACGTTGTCGATCGTCAGGTCGAGCCGCGCGTCGGTGATGGCCACCGAGGAGAGCGGCGCGCGGTCGAGGCCACCCCCGCCGCCCTTGCCGGTGCTCGGGAGGGTGAGGTTGCGGAGCTCCCCGTCCTTCAGCACCGCGCGGACGCGGGGGCCGATGATCTCGACGTCCCCGGCGTCGATGTGCCCCGCGAGCAGCGAGAACAGGCGCGGGCGGATGGCCACGCGCTCGAGCTCGAGGAACGGCGCGCCGCCGTCCGAGGAGTCGACGACGAGCCGGTTCAGGCCGACCATGAGGGGCCAGGCCTGGACGCGCACGTCGTAGCGGGCCGTGATGCCGAGCTCGCGCTGGAGCAGCGCCGCCGTCTCGCGCGCCGCCCAGGCCCGCACCGTCTCGGTGCGCACGAGGAAGCCGAGCGCGAGCGGGATCGCGCCGATCACCGCGAACACGGCGCACAAAACGCGCACGGCGAGGCGCCCCCAGTCCCTGCGGGCGCTCGGCGGGGAGCCCTTTCTCCTCGTGCCGTGCATCGGGGCGCAGCTTAGCTGATGCGCGGTCGGACGCTTACGTGGGCGGGGTGATCTTGTGACGGGAAAATACCGGTGCGTGCGCGTCGCACCCGACCGGAAACGTGCTCCAGGGTGGAATGCCGCGGGGGCGCCGTGCGAGGCGCGCCGGGCCGGGTCAGCCCGCGGTGAGCTTGCGGTAGCGGAGCTTGCGGGGTTCGGCCGCGTCGGCGCCGAGGCGGCGCTTCAGGTCGGCCTCGTAGTCGGCGTAGTTGCCCTCGAACCAGACGACCTTGCTGTCGCCCTCGAAGGCGAGGATGTGGGTCGCGATGCGGTCGAGGAACCAGCGGTCGTGGCTGATGACCACGGCGCAGCCGGCGAAGTTGAGCAGCGCGTCCTCGAGCGAGCGGAGCGTGTCGACGTCGAGGTCGTTGGTGGGCTCGTCGAGCAGGAGGACGTTGCCGCCGCGGCGGAGCAGCTTGGCGAGGTGGAGGCGGTTGCGCTCGCCGCCCGAGAGATCGCGGACCTTCTTCTGCTGGTCGCTGCCGGCGAAGTTGAAGCTGGCGACGTACGCGCGCGAGTTGACCTCGCGCTTGCCGACGAGGAGGCGGTCCTCGCCGCCGGAGATCTCCTGCCAGACGTTGTTGGTCGGGTTGAGCGCGTCGCGCGACTGGTCGACGTACGCGAGCTCCACGGTCTCGCCGAGCCGGAGCGCGCCGCCGTCGGGCTGCTCGAGGCCCATGATCATGCGGAAGAGCGTGGTCTTGCCGGCGCCGTTCGGCCCGATGATGCCGACGATGCCGCCGCGCGGGAGCGAGAAGCTGAGGTCGTCGATGAGGACGCGGTCGCCGAAGCCCTTGCGGAGGTGCTCGGCCTCGACGACCACGTTCCCGAGCCGCTGGCCGGCGGGGATGTGGATCTCGTTCTCCTCGACCTTCTTCGACCTGTCCTCGGCGAGCAGCGTCTCGTAGGCGGCGAGGCGGGCCTTGCTCTTGGCCTGGCGGGCGCGCGGGGCCAGGCGGACCCACTCGAGCTCGCGCTCCAGGGTGCGCTTGCGCGCGCTCTCCTGCTTCTGCTCCAGCTCGAGGCGCTTCTTCTTCTGCTCGAGCCAGCCGGTGTAGTTGCCCTCGTACGGGATGCCGGCGCCGCGGTCGAGCTCGAGGATCCAGCCGGCGACGTTGTCGAGGAAGTACCGGTCGTGGGTGACCGCGACGACGGTGCCGGGGTAGTCGTGGAGGAAGCGCTCGAGCCAGGCGACGCTCTCGGCGTCGAGGTGGTTGGTCGGCTCGTCGAGCAGCAGGATGTCCGGCTTCTCGAGGAGGAGCCGGCAGAGGGCGACGCGGCGGCGCTCGCCGCCGGAGAGCTTGGTGACGTCGGCGTCGGGCGGCGGCAGCCGGAGGGCGTCCATGGCGCGCTCGACGACGCGGTCGATCTCCCAGCCGTTCGCGGCCTCGATCTTGTCCTGGAGCGCGGCGTACTCCTCGAGGAGCGCCTCCATGTCGGGGGGCGACTCGCCGAGCTTCGCGCCGATCTCCTCGAAGCGCTGGACGAGGGAGCGGACGTCGTGGACCGCCATCTCGACGTGCTCTTGCACGGTCTTGCCGGCCTCGAGCTGCGGCTCCTGGGCGAGGTAGCCGATGCGGATGCCGTCGGCGGGCTTCGCTTCGCCGAGGTACTCCTTGTCGACGCCCGCCATGATGCGCAGCAGGGTGCTCTTGCCGGCGCCGTTCGAGCCGAGGACGCCGATCTTCGCGCCCGGGTAGAAGGAGAGCCACAGGCCCTTCAGCACCTCCTTGTTCGGGGGGTGCACCTTCCGGACATCCTGCATCGTGAAGATGAATTGAGGGGCCACGTCTTCGCCTGCCTGTGCGTGCCCGGCGCGCCGTGGGGCCCCGCTCGGCCTTCGAGCGGGCGCGGCGCTGGCCGGGCTGGGGGGAGAGGCCGTATGCGAGATCGCCGGCTGACGGTCAAGAGGGCGTCGAGGCGGCTGTAGGCGGGCGCGCAGGGCGCGCGTCAGGACGGACGGGCGGAGCTAGGCGCGCCGCGCGCCGCGCCCGAACGCCTGCTTGAGGGCGGCGAGGTCCTCGCGGCCGACCTCGCGCGTGGCGACGAGGACGGCGAGGTACACGAGGGCGACCAGGATCGCCTCGCCGAGCACGGCGATCTTGCCGAGCCACGGGAGCTGTGCGCCCACGGCGATCCCGGCGAGCAGCGCGGCGCCGACGCGGAGCGCCGTCCGGGCGGGGACGAAGCCGCCGGCGGCGCGGTGGAGCAGGACGCCGCCGGCGACCGCGGCGGTGGCCAGCGCCAGCGAGGTGGCGACGGCGGAGCGCACAAGCATGTCGGGGCCGAACGCGGCGCGCGGGACGGCGATCGAGCAGCCAGTGGCGACGAGGAGGACGGTGGCGGCGGTGAGGGCGGCGGCCACGCGCTCCCGGTGCAGGCTGGTGAGCGCGGCCGAGGCGACGCCGAGGACGGCGAACGCGCCCATGCCGAGGGAGAGCACGCGGAGCGTGTCGCCGCCGCGGCTCCAGATCTCGACCGGGAAGGCGAAGCGCAGGACGTGCGGGGCGAGGCCCGAGATCGGGGCGCAGAGGAGCCCGGTGAGCAGGAACGAGAGGCGGACGCCCGTCATGGCGTAGCGGCGGACCGCCGCGCGATCGTGCTCGGCGTGCGCGCGGGCGAGCATCGGGAAGAGGATGAACGTGACCGAGAGGAGCAGCTGGTACGGCAGGAACGCGAAGAGCTGCGCGCCGCGGTAGACGCCGATGAGGTCGTCGGCGGCCCTGGCGCCGAGCGCGAGGCCGCTCGTGGCCTGCCCGAGGAAGCGGCGGAGGAGGAAGAAGTCGGTCTGGAGCAGGAGGTTCAGGAACGTCTGCGAGACGGCGAGCGGCAGGAGGAAGGCGGCGTGCTGGCGGATCGAGGGGCCGGCGCTGCCGGGGCGGCCGAGGCCGGTCCTGGTGAGCGCGAGGGGGACGATGACGGCGGCCGCGGCGACGAAGCCGGCGATCGCGCCGAGGACGCCGCTCTGGCCGGCGCGGAGGAAGAGCAGGGCGAAGGCGGCGATGCTCGCGGTGCGGAGCGCGCCATAGCCGACGTCGAAGGCGGCCTGCGTGACGAAGCGCCGCTGGCCGTTGAGCGCGCCGACGAGCGGGGCGTAGAGGCCGTAGAGGAGCACGACGGCGGCGGCGAGCCGCAGCGGGCCGGCGACGTGCGGGGCCTCGGAGAAGTCGGCGATGGCGCCGGCGAGGAGCGCGAAGCCGGCGGAGACGACGACGGCGAGGAGGGCGTGGAGGGCGAGCGTGCGGCGGAAGGCGGCGGCGACGTCCTGCTCCGCGACGCTGGAGACGGCGCGCGAGACGCCCTGGATGCCGGTCGCGACGATGACGTTGTTGACGACGCCCACGCCCGCGAGGACGACGGAGACCGCGCCGTAGCCGTCCGTGCCGAGCAGCCGCGGGAGGATGAGCTGCTGGACGAAGCCGAAGAGGATGAAGGAGACCTTGGCGCCGGCGATGGCGAGGCCGCCGCGGCCGGCGGAGCGGGCGGTGGCTGCGGGGGCCGGGGCGTCCGGCGGCTGCGGCGGGAAGGGCACGGCGGCGCGCTGCACGGCGGCGTTGTCGCAGAAGCACGCCGGGCGGGCAATCTCGCGCGGAGCGGGCGAGCACACCGGGGCGTCACGTAAACTTCAGCGGCGGTGCGGATTCGCTTGACGGGGAGGCCTCGCTGACTATCCTCGCGCCCGTCTCCAACGCATTCCAGCTTAGCTCAGTTGGTAGAGCAGGCGGCTGTTAACCGCCGGGTCGCTGGTTCGAGTCCAGCAGCTGGAGCCACTCCTACGGGATCGCTGAAACGCGATCTCGCTCTTTTAGAACCGGCCTCGGAGAGCGATCTCCGGGGCCGGTTCGTTTCTGGCCCACGCTTCCGCGATCATCGGCGCTCGGCGCGCACGACGCGCGCGTGGGTAGCGTTCGAGCAGAGAGCGCCGCGAGCGTGAAGGCGCGCGCGACGAGGGCGCTCTGCACGACGCTCGCGCTCTCTCTTCTGTCCTCCGGATGAGAGAAGCCGAGAGCGTTGAACAGCGGAGGGACTTCAGGCGAGACGGCGCCGCTGACGTTTAACTGGCCAGCGCATCGGCGCTCTCCGTCGATCCCGCGAAGGGGCAGAGCGCGGGGACGCAGCCCGCGCAGGAACGGCGCGGCCGGAACACGCGTCCCCTCGCGCGACGCGGTTCGACTTCGAGCAGAACGCGTAGAGCGCCTCCCGCACGAGCCGCGGAGAGCATGCTGGCAGGTCAGGCTGGAACACGCGGAGGTCGATCCGCGCGGCCTGCTCATGCACCCACTGCTCCCGGGCGTCGTCCCCGCCGAAACGGGACACGAGATCGCCCCGCCAGATTCGCTTGCGAAATCGCAAGGCTCGGTGAACGCCGAGCAGGTTTCGCTCTACTGGCAGCTTGGCGAGTACATCAGCCGGAAGATCGCGAGCGCCGAGTGGGGCGACGGCGTGGTCGAAGAGCTCGCGGCGTCCCTCGCTCGGCGCTTCCCTGGCCTCCGTGGCTTCACGCGGCCGAACCTGTTTCGGATGCGCCAGTTCCACGAGGCGTATCTGGCGAACCGAAAAGTCTCAGCGCTGCTGAGACAATTGCCGTGGACGCACCACCTCATCATCCTCGGGCAGGCCAAGCCTGCGGCTGCTCGCGAGTTCTACATCCTCGCGGCCATCAAGGAGCGCTGGTCATCCCGAGAGCTGGAACGCCAGATTCGCTCCGGCGCCGTGCTGCGTGACGCGGACGCCGCGAAGAAAGTCTCACCAGTGCTGAGACAAACTCACCGAGGCGCGCTCGACGAGTTGAAGAACGCTTACAATCTCGAGTTCCTCGCGCTTCCCGACGGACACTCGGAGGCCGATCTCCACGGCGCCCTGCTCCGGCATCTTGGCCGCTTCCTCGCTGAGCTGGGGCGCGACTTCTGCTTCGTCGGCTCAGAGCGCCCGGTGCAAGTGGGCAACCAAGACTTCACGATAGACCTCCTCTTCTTTCACCGTGGCCTGCAGTGCCTCGTGGCTTTAGAGCTGAAGACCGAGAAGTTCAAGCCTGCCGACCTGGGTCAGCTCTCGTTCTACGTCGAGGCGCTCGACCGCGACGTGAAGAAGCCGCACGAGCGCCCTTCCATCGGCGTGTTGCTCTGCGCGACGAAGGACGACGAGGTGGCCGAGTACGCGCTTGCTCGCACGACGTCGCCCACGCTCGTAGCGGAGTACCAGACGCTCCTCCCACCGAAGGAACTGCTCCGCGCGAAGCTCCATGAGCTGTACGCGGAGCTCACGTCGAGAGAACCGGGCCGTGCCCGCGCATCGCATCTGCGGAGACGTTCATGAGCGGCACCACGCCACACGAATGTCGTGTCACCCCACGGCGCCAGTGGAAGCGAAGATGCTCAACCGGGGTCAGCGTGCCTCGAGCCAGGGTGCTCAGCTCGTCTTGATCGTGAGCTCGTTGCCGCGTCCCGCGTCGAACGGGAGCGGCTGGGAGAGGTAGCCGTTCTGCGGGTTGCGCACGTAGTCGATATAGCCCGAGGCCTGCTCGAACGCGTTCTCGCCGATGATGATCGCGCCAGGCTTCAGATGCGGCTCGAGCAGCTTGAGAACGTCCAGATAAAGGATGAAGGCGCCGTCGAGCAACACCATATCGATATCGCCGCCGACACCCGACTCGAGGGTCTCTCGAGCATCACCGACCCGGAGCTCGACGAGACCGGACAGCCCGGCGGCGGCGACGTTCGCCCGCGCCCGCTCGACCTTGCTGGGCACAAGGTCGGTCCCGATCAAGCGGCCGCCGCCCATATCGCGCAGCGCCGTCGCCAGATAGATCGTGGAGATCCCCATCGAGGAGCCGAACTCCACGATGCACTTGGCCTTGCATGCGCGGGCACACATGTAGAGGAAACGCCCAAGATCCGGGGAGACATTGAGGAAATTCTCCGCGAACCCGCGATACGTGCCTTTCAGATCGTTGGCTTCGTCCTTGAGGAGCTGGGTGATCATCTCTTCCCTGGTGGCCGCCTCGCTCGCTGCGCTGGCGGCCAGCGGCGCGTCGGCCGCCTCCGCTTCCCGATGAAGACGCTCGAGGACCTCTGCGACCTGGCCGTCGCTGATTGAATTCATATCTATAATCCCTTTCCTTCTGAATGAACGGCCATGCGTGCGACGCTTGGTCGCTGACTGGGTGACCAGGCGATTCCTTGCGACCTTCATGACCCTGCGTGATTGCTACCGTTTGACAACCGAGTCGTCCAGGACGATATTGGGCTCGATTTGAGACCTGCTGAGCATCGATGGGGGGCCGAGGCCAGCCCTGGGATCGAGGACCAAACCGATGGAACTCCGTCACCTGCGCTACTTCATCGCCATCGCCGAGGAGGAGAACTTCAGGCGCGCGGCAGAGAAGCTGCACGTATCACAGTCGCCGTTGAGTCGTCAGATGCAGCAGCTCGAGGAGGAGATCGGCGCGGAGCTCTTCGAGCCATCGGGACGCGGCGTGAAGCTCACGCCCGCCGGGCGGCTTCTCCTGGACAGAGCGAAGACGATCCTCTCCGACGTGAACGCTGCGGCGAAAGAGGCGCGGGAGACGGCCGAAGGCCAGATCGGGACGGTCACGATCGGCTTCGAGAGCGGCTCTGCGTATGTAGGCCCGTTGTCGACGATCCTCACGCGGTTTCGGGAGCAGGCGCCACGAGTGAACGTGGAGCTCGTGCCCATGAGCAGCGCGCAGCAGTGGGACGCCTTGCGCGCCGGGCAGATCTCGCTCGGCTATGGGAACTACGTCCCGGATGACTCCTCGCTCCAGAGCGTCGTGCTTGCCCGGCATCGCCTGGGGATCATCGTGCCGGAGCAGCACCCTCTGGCGACCGAATCCATGATCAAAGTCAAGGACCTGGCGAACGAGCCCATGCTCATGGATCCGCGGAAGAGCAACCCTCGTTTGTATGACGACATCATCGCCGCCGTTCGCGCGCGCGGCGTGACCCTGAACGTGGCTTCGGAGATCCTCGACGGAGAAGCCCTGTTGACGCTCGTGGCGAGCGGCTTCGGATTGACCTTCGGCGCGGAACCCGCGGCGCCCTTCCTCGCGGTCGGCACCGCGATCTGGAAGCCGGTCAGCGATCTCGGTCTGGAGATGCGCAACATCGCGATGTGGCGGCCCGACGCGCAGTCTGTCCTGCTCCGACCGCTCGTCGACCTGGTACGTGAATTCGGCGCCGCGCTTCGCGATCGGGAGATGGGACCGCGCAGACAGGAGAGCGAGCGCCAGCGGCGACGGCGACGCGGCTAGAAACAACGGGCCGAACGCTTCGAGGACATGGGTCGATGACCCGACTCACCGCTCGCCGCCCTGCGCACCCTGCTTCTTGACCACGCTGATCTCCCCGTCCGCCTCGAGGCAGGCAGAGCGCACCGTGGTGATGTCCGTGGGCATGGCCGTCTCCTTCAGGGGCACGGGAGTACTGCTTCGTTCGCGCTGGAGGGGCCCTCGCAAGAAAGGGACCGCTCCAGACCGTGTGCTGCGCGGGCGAGGAGGGGGTCGCTCGGTGCACTGCCTGCTAAGCTTGCGTATTTGTTATGATTTATGCCCGTTCGGCGCTCTGGTTCACCGCCGACGCCGAGCGCATGATAGTGCTGCACGTGGCCCGGCAGCCGACGAGCGCGGCGGGCCTGGCCTCCCTCTTCCAGGAGCTCAAGCTCTTCCAGGAGTAAAAGATGACCGTGAAAGCCTTTGGTGCCCATGCCGCCGACAAGCCGCTGGAAGCGCTCGACATCTTTCGTCGCGCCCCAGGCGACCACGATGTGCAGATCGACATCGCCTACTGCGGCGTCTGCCACTCGGACTTGCACACCGTCCGAGGTGAATGGGCGGGCACGCTCTATCCGTGCGTTCCTGGGCACGAGATCGTGGGGCGGGTGTCCGCTGTGGGGGCCCAGGTATCTCGCTTCAAGAAGGGCGAGCTGGTCGGCGTCGGCTGCATCGTCGACAGCTGCGGCCGCTGCGCGTCCTGCACCGAGCACCTCGAGCAGTACTGCGAGAGGGGCATGACGCTCACCTACAACTCTCCGACCCCGGACGCCCCCGGGCACACGCTGGGCGGCTATTCCCAGCGGATCGTCGTCAACGACAAGCACGTTGTGAAGATCAGTCATCGCGAGGAACAGCTGGCGGCCGTGGCCCCGCTGCTCTGCGCCGGCATCACGACCTATTCGCCGCTTCGGCACTGGAACGCCGGGCCCGGCAAGAAGATCGGCGTGGTGGGCATCGGCGGGCTCGGCCACATGGGCGTCAAGCTCGCCCACGCGATGGGCGCGCACACCGTCGCGTTCACGACGTCAGAGTCGAAGCGGCAAGACGCCAAGGCCCTCGGCGCGGACGAGGTCGTGGTGTCGCGCAACGCGAACGAGATGGACGCTCACGCCGAGAGCTTCGACATGATCTTGAACACGGTCGCGGTGAGCCATGACCTTGACGCCTTCACGAGGCTGCTCAGGCGGGACGGCGCCCTGGTGCTCGTGGGCGTGCCGAAGGACCCCCACCCGTCGCCCGCCGTCTTCAACCTCGTGCTCAAGCGCAGGACGATCGCCGGGTCGACGATCGGCGGCATCGCCGAGACGCAGGAGATGCTCGATTTCTGCGCGGAGAAGGGGATCGTCGCCGACATCGAGGTGATTCCGATCCAGCGGATCGAACAGGCGTACGAGCGGATGCTCAAAAGCGACGTCAAGTATCGCTTCGTCATCGACACCGCCAGCCTGGCCGCCGGGCCACAGGGGTAAAGTCCTAGGTCATCGTCAAAGCTGAGGGGCGGCACTAGCCCCTTCGCCTCTTCCGTGGCTCGCGGCGCTGCCCAGCACGCCCGTTCCGCGCCACCGTCTCTTCCCCGCCTGCCACGACCTCCCGCACGCTGTCGCGCAACCAGCGGTGAGCTGGGTCCGCGTCCAGCCTCGGGTGCCACAGCAACGAGACGGTGATCTCCGGCGCGGCGAAGGGCAGCGCGAAGCTGAACAGGCCGTCGCGCAGGCTCCGGGTGTGGTGCTCCGGAACGGTGGCGATCAGGTCGGTCGCGCGCGCCAGGGCGATCGCGGTAGCGAACCCGCCGACGATGGTCACCACCTCGCGCGCCAGACCGAGCGCGGCCAGGCTCTCGTCGATGCGCCCTTTTGCCTGGCCGCTCCGCGAGAACACGACGTGGCGTCCGGCGGCGTAGCGCGCGGGCGTGATCTTCGCGCGGCCGAGGGGGTGATCGCTGCGCACGACGCCGATGAAGCGGTCGCGGAACAGCGCCTGGGTGCGCAGCTCGGGGCTGGTGTCTTCGTCGACGACGCCCGTCTCGAGGTCGACAGCGCCTGTGCGCAGCGGCGCGCTGTCCTTGTCGGGCTTGGCCACGAAGCGCAGCCGGACGCCTGGCGCCTCGGCGCCGGTGCGCTCGATCAGGGCTGGACCGAAGCTCTCGACGAATCCCTCGCTGGTGCGCAGCGTGAAGGTGCGCACCAGGCGCTTCAGGTCGAGCTTCTCGGCCGGGCGCAGGACGGCCTCGGCGCCCTGCACCAGGTGGCTCACGCGCTCGCGCAGCTCGAGCGCGCGTGGAGTCGGCACCAGGCCGCGTCCAGCGCGCACCAGCAGGGGGTCGCCCAGGGTCTCCCGCAGGCGCGCGAGCGCCCGACTCATCGCCGACGGGCTCAGGCGCAGGCGTCGGGCCGCGCCGGTGACGCTGCCTTCCGTGAGCAGCACGTCGAGCGTCACGAGCAGGTTCAGGTCGGGCAGCGACATGCCACCAGGCTAGCAGAGGTCGGGGCGAACCATGGCGTCAGACGCACAGATATGTTGCGATCGTTGCGCGTTCCGCAATCCGTGCCGGCGCTCTAGTTTCGACGTCGAAGGTCGGATCACCTCGATTCGAGCCGAGCCGGAGGCCACCCATGACCGAGAACGCCCTTGAACTGTTCGTCCGTCGCACCCGCGCCAGCTGGGGACCGCTCAGCAGCGACCTTGTCGCCAGCTGTCGCAGTCACCTGGAACAGCTGGCGAAGGCGCACGCCGCCGAGCCCTGGCTCGCGGCGCTGCACGAGGAGGCGCCCGCGTCCAGGGAGCTCTACCGGGATGCGAAGCACGGCTTCGTGCTGCAGGCCCACACCGAGCAGGCCGGGCTCTATCGCGCGCCGCATGACCACGGCCGCGGCTGGGTGATCTACGCCCTGCAGCGCGGAGAGATCGCGATGTCGACCTACGCTCGGGTCGAGACCGGAGCCGGCGTCCAGCTGGTCAAGCGTGACGAGACGCTGCTGCGCGCCGGGCAGGCGCAGCTGTTCTTGCCGGGAGACATCCACGACACGCGCTGCGTCGCCGGCCCGGCGCTGCTGTTCCGTTTCACCGAGCGCGATCTCCGGCAGGAAGATCAGGTCGCGCGGCGCGTGACCCGCTATGTCGAGCGCAACGGCGTCTGGACGGTGGGACCATGATGGCGCTGCGCACCTCGATCGCGGGCGCGCCCCTGCCGAGCGAGGCGCCCGATCAGGCGGCTTCCGGTGTGCAGGGCCCGGCGCGCGCGGAGGCGATTGCGTGCGTGCTGGCGGCCATGGTGCTGGTGGTGCTCTCCGCGGGCATCGCCAACGTGGCGCTGCCTGCGCTGGCGCACGCGCTCCAGGTGACGCCCGCCGCGTCGGTGCGCGTCGTCAGCGCCTACCAGCTCGGGCTGGTGATGGCTCTGTTGCCGTGCGCCGCCCTGGGCGAGAGCCTGGGCTATCGCGCCGTGTTCACGGCAGGCGTCGGGCTGTTCACGGGCGCGTCGGTGCTGTGTGCGCTGGCGCCATCGCTCCACTGGCTGGTCGCCGCGCGCTTTTTGCAGGGGCTCGGAGGCGCCGCCGTGATGGCGCTCGGGGTGGCGCTGCTGCGCTTCGTGGTTCCGCAGGCGCAGCTGGCAGCCGCCATCGGCTGGAACGCGCTCGCCGTGGCGCTGTCCTCGGCCGCGGCGCCCACGGTCGGCGCCGTGCTGCTCTCGAGCGCAAGCTGGCCCTGGCTGTTCGCCGTCAATCTTCCGCTCGGCGTGGCGGTGCTGCTCGCCTCGCGCGGCCTCCCCGAGGTCCCCGGCACGGCGCGGGCGCTGGACGCGACAAGCATGGCGCTGAACGCGGGGGCCTTCGGCGCGTTGATCGCAGGCGCGGAGCTGCTGCCGGCGGCGCCGGCGCTCGGGGCCGGCCTGCTCGCCGCGGCCGTCCTGAGCGCGACGCTGTTGCTCCGCCGCGAGCTGCCGAAGGAGGCGCCCCTGGTGCCGCTCGACCTGCTGCGCAGCCGTTCGTTTCGCGTCTCCGTGATCGCGTCGGTCGCGTGCTTCGCGGGACAGGCCTCGGCGCTGGTCGCGCTGCCCTTCTATCTGCGGCACAGCTTTGGCCAAGAGGCTCTGAGCACCGGGCTGCTGATCACGCCCTGGCCGCTGAGCGTGGCCCTCCTGGCGCCCGTCGCGGGCCGCCTCGCCGACCGCATCTCGACGGCCTGGCTGTGCGCGACGGGCGCGGGGTGTCTCGCGCTGGGGCTCGCTGCGCTCGCGCTGTCGCCGGCGCACGGCAGCGCGCTGGCGCTGGTGCCGTTCGTGGCGCTGTGCGGCGCGGGCTTTGGCCTGTTCCAGGTGCCGAACAACCGCAACATGCTCCTCGCGGCGCCGCGCGCGCGGAGCGCCGCCGCGGGCGGCATGCAGGGCACCGCGCGGCTGGCCGGCCAGACGGCGGGCGCTGTCGTCATGACCTTGCTCTTCACGCTCATGCCAGTAGATGCCGCGCCGCGCATCGGCCTCGGTATCGGCGCCGTGCTGACGCTGAGCGCCGGGATCGTCAGCGCGCTGCGCGCTGGCTCGCACCGCAGCCATGACGGTGGGCGGATGGGCAGCTGAGAGCCGCGGTGTCCGAGCTCTTCGAGCAGAGAGCGCCGCGGGCGAGAAGGAGGGGCGCCGGTCGGCGCCTTGACCCACCTCGGGCACGGGCGTATCCAATTCTGCGCAATGCTGACGATCCGTCGGGCGCAATGGGTTGCTCTGGCGAGACTGGCGGACGATCGGCTCGCGGAGCAGCTGGCGGCGATCGCGGCGCGCCACTGGGCGGAGGCGGCGGCGCTCCCGGCGCCGGCGCGCCTCGAGCGCGTGCGCGCCGCCGTCGATCGCGCGCGCGCCCTCGGGATCGACGACGATCGCGACGTGGGCCGCTTCGTCATGATCGACCTCGCGCTCGGCGCGGGGTTCGAGGTCGAGCGGGCCTGGGCGCGGGCGATCCTCGCGGACGAGCGGCTGCCGATGGGGGATCGCGTTGCGCGGCTGAAGGCGCGGGCGCACGGGGAGCTCGGGTGAGCGCGGCCCTCCGCGCCGCGGCCGCGCTGCGGTCCGACGTCGGCCTCGAGCCGCTCGGGTTCGAGCACGCCGCCGCCATGCAGGAGCTGCTCGCCGGCCCGGCCGTGGCGGGCCCGCTGCGGCTGCCGCACCCGCTGCCGCCCCGGCACGTCGAGCGCGAGGTGGTGGCGCTGCGCCACCACGAGCGCGAGGGGACGCGGGCGAGCTTCGCCATCGTCGTCGCGCAGGAGGTCGCGCAGGCGGCTGGGCAGGCCGCGGCGCCCGGGGGCGCGCCCGTGGTCGCGGGAGGCTGCGATCTTTGCGCCATCGATCGCCACGGGCGCACCGCGGAGATCCGCTACTGGCTGGGCGAGCCGTTCTGGGGCGGCGGGATCGGACGCGCCGCGGTCTCGGCGCTGCTCGACGAGGCGCGGGCCCGCGGGCTCGGCTCGGTGACGACGTTCATCGCGCCCGGCAACCTGCGCTCGCGCCGCCTGGCCGAGGCGCTGGGCTTCGAGCGCATGTCACGGAGCGACGCGGAGGAGGCGCCCGGCGGCGCGCCACCGCTGCTCGCCTACGGCCGGGCGCTCTGAGCGCGGGGGCACGAAGATGGAAGAGAGAGAACCGTCCCTCCCCGCCACTCGGTACAGGTCAAAGAAGCGGGCAAGGAAGCAGGGCCGCTTCCGGCCGCCGACCGTCATCGAGCTCGGCCTCCTGGACCTCGAGCTCTTCCTGCAGTCGGCGCCTTCGAGCTGGCCCGACGCCGCGGCCGAGCTGAAGCTGCTCGACTTGCTCCGTCTGCGCACGCGCTACTACCGGTGGCGGTTCGTGACCGACGAGCAGTCCGCGCTCGAGACCTCGACCGACGAGGTGCTGCGCCTGGTCCCGAGCAAGAGGGGGCCGGAGACGACTTGTTCCGTCATCGAGAAGGAGAAGGAGATCGAGAGCGACGACGCCGCGAACGAGGCGCAGCCGGCGTTCAACGATCTCGGACCGCCCGCCGCCGGCGACACGCTCCTCCTCCTGGCGGCCATCCAGACAGGCGACATCCAAGCTGTCGAGGAGGCGATCGATGGCGCCGATCTCTATCTCCCCTGCGCTTATACCCCCTGGATGATGGGGAACGAGGGCATCTGGAATTTCGCGTCCGCCATCGACGTCTACATGTCGCCACGGCAGGCCGCCTTCGTCGAGTACGCCTGCGCCCTGCTCGCGCGGGCCGACGGCCAGACGGTCTGCGCCGAGCTCGCCGGCGCGAAGATCACGGATGCGCGCAAGGAGATCCTCGATCTCCTGCTCGCGCACGACAGGACCGACGCATTTCCGAAGCCGCTCCTCGAGCACCCCCTGAAATTCGACCTCGCGCACGCCGGGTGCCTGCTCGATGGCCCATGCTGGACCCACATCGGGCGAGACCCGATGAGATGCCCCTCGTCCAATGTCCGGGACTTCGTGTTGCTGCTGACCGGCTTGCTGGCGGGGCTCTGCCTCGAGCTCAACGAAGCGCACCTTCACCGGAGCTGCGGCGTCGAGGACCTGCTCGAGCGCCTGCTGGCCATCGATTTTGTCTGCGAGCTCTGCGTCCGTGTGGTCTACGGGGAGCAGGTGCTGGGCACCCTGGGGCAGGCGCCGCTGAAGGCGCCGACGGCGCTGTCGCCAGCGTTCGTGGACGAGATCTTCCGCCTGCAGGCGGACGCGGCCGATCTGGCCCGCGCGCTGGATGCGGGGTTGAGAGAGGAGCTCGGGCTGCCGCCGCCGATCCGGCCGGGGCGTCGGGAGGATCTCTGGGGAGCCGCGAAGCGCAACCTCTGGGTCTACCTGCCGCAGCTCGCGCCGCACCTCAGGGGATCCGAGACGATCTGGTCCGTCATCTTCACGCCGCAGGACCTCTCCGGCCACATCGGGAAGCTCGAGGCGCTGGAGCCTCCCAAGGATCCGTCGCTGGTGGAGACCCAGGAGCTCGCGAAGAAGATCGTGTCGAGTTGCCTGCGGAAGAAAGGCGCCATCGACCTCGCCACCCTCCTCGAGCTCCGGAGCAAGCTTCCTGCGAACCCCAAGGTCGAGCTGATCATCACGAACGTCCTCGGCCTTGGCCAGAGCCTGCAACAGACCATGGAGGAGGCGCTGGCGGCCGCGCACGCGGCCCGCACGCACCCCAAGGTGTTCGGCGCCCCCGCCGACATCAAGAACAAGTACGACCGTACCGTGTGCGGCGCGAACACGGTGCCGCCCGACGTCGAGTACTACGGTCTTGACGGGCTGGCATGGGACGCCAAGCGGCTCGGCGGCAATCAGACGGAATGGGGCGACACGCAGAAGAAGGGGTTCGCGAGCACCAGCAACGTGCCGTGCGCCCTCCTGCTCGACGCGACGTATGCCAACCAGCGGCGTTACCAGCGAGCCTGGGCCGAGATCTTCCGCGACGTCGCGCGCGGCAAGCTGCGGCTCTACCGGATGGTCGAGGGCGAGCGCCGGCCCGCGCTCCTCGAGATCTCGGTCGACATGATCTGCGAGGCCCGCGGCGCGCAGGTCCTCTCTCCCAGCCCGGTCGGCTCCCTGCACGATCCTTCATGCACCTTCGGGGCCTTCGTCGTCGACGACTGGCTGAAGAGCGGCAAGCTCCAGGGAAACGCCGTCACGCTCGCGAAGATCACCAAATCGAACCCCTGGGTGAACGCCACGCTCGATCGTCTGCTGTCGGGGCAGCTCGTCTGGTACGACTTCTTCTCCGACCACACCCGCGAGCTCCCGCTCGGCGGCGGGCGGCACATCTGCCTCGAGGTCTCGCTCAGGTCGGTCCCCGAGATCGTGAACCTTTGCGCCGAGAACGCCGCGCTCGCCGAAGAGGTGAGCTCCTTCTGGCGCATCATCTGGGTGGTCGACCTGCACCGCTTCTTCATCACGTTCACGCATTACGAGCGGTGGTGCCTGGGCCGCGGCGCGACGAAGCAGCCGCTGCCGATGCCCGCCTTTTTCGAGCTCGAGGGCCCGCCGCCTTCCGCGCTGCCCGTCGCCCCGACAGGCACGACCTTCGCGAACGCGCTCGGCACTTTCGGCGCCAGCCTCACGTGAGGCGGCGCTGGCCTCGCCGCCGGTGCCACGAAGCGTCGGAACCACGCAGGCAGGTGTCAGCGTCGGGGGCGCTTGAATCGCTCTCGCGAGCGCTCGACGTCTCCTCGGATGACGCAGCCCTCGACGTGATCGTTCACCAGCCCCATCGCCTGCATGAACGCGTACACCGTCGTGGGGCCGACGAACTTCCAGCCGAGCTTCTTCAGGTCCTTCGAGAGGGCGACCGACTCCGGCGATGTCGATACGGTCTGCGGGCGCGCGAGCCGCTCCGCGGCGGGCTCGTAGCGCCAGACGAACGCCGCCAGCGAGCCCTCGCGCTCGACGAGCTCTCTGGCGCATCGCGCGTTGTGGATGACCGCCTCGATCTTGCCGCGGTGGCGGATGATCCGCTCATCTCCGAGGAGCCGCTCGACGTCTCGCCCGGTGAAGCGGGCGATCTCGTCGACGTCGAAGCCGTGGAACACCTCGCGGAAGCTCTCACGCTTGGCGAGGACGGTGCGCCAGCTCAACCCGGACTGGAAGCCCTCGAGGCTCAGCTTCTCGAACAGCCGGCGGTCGTCGCTGACAGGAAACCCCCACTCGCGATCGTGGTAGTCGATGAACTCGGGCGCCGCGCCGGACCAGCGGCAACGCGCTCGACCGTCGGGCCCCACGATCGTCGCGGCGCTCATGACGCGTCGCCTCGCAGGAACCCGAGCCGCTCGTCGACTCGAGACGGCGCAATCTCGACGATCTCGGCGCTGACGACGCCCGCGGTGACGAACGGATCGCCGTTCACCCTGTCGCGGAGCTCCTCCATCGTGGTCCGATGCGCGAGGATCCCGCCGCCGCCGTGGGGCTTCAGGCTCCCGACCAGCACGAACACTCCTTCGTCGAAGCCACGCCGGATCCAGGCGTTGTGTTGCTCCATGTGCAGGCTGGCTTGACCCTTGTTGTCGGAGAACTTGAGAAGGACAAGAAACACGGCGCATGCTCCTGGGGTTACGGCTCACGTCTGCCGCGGGGACGGCCACGTGTCGTCTTGCGTTGCTTCGCCTGGAGCCCCCGCCCTGACCGAGCGTCGGGGCCGGGCGGGCCGGCGCTGGTCGTCAGCGACAGCAACCACGCGTGCATCTGCTCCACTTCCTGCGCGATGAAGGTCTCGTCGTGGAAGGCGCTCGCCAGCGTGGCCACCCCCTGGCTCCGGGCCAGGAGGTGCATCGCGAGCTGATCGGCGTCGTCCGCCCGGCCGAGCAGGACGAACTGCCGACTCAGCCACGTCCGGAAGAGCGTGAACAGCCGGTTGGCTCCCGGTCGAGAAGGGTGGTCGAGCTTTGCGAGCTCAGCGCACAGGGTGCCAACGGGGCAACCGTATCGTTTGATGCTGGCGCGGTTCGCGATCAGGATACCGATGAAGCTACGTATGCGGTCCGCGGGGCTGTTCCCCTCGATCTCCCACCGATCGAGCATCTGCCGCGTGCTCGCGAGGCGCTCGTCGATCACCGCATCCAGGATCTCGTCCTTCGTCTTGAAGTGGTAATAGAAGTTGCCGCGTGAAATACCGACGGCCTCCGCGATATCAGCGAAGGATGTATGCTCGTAGCCCCGTCGATAGAAGAGACCATCAGCCGCTTGAACGATCTGAGCGCGCGTCGTCGGGTTGCTCACAGCGTCGCCTCGCCGGACGGCCGCTGTCGCAGCCGCGGAGAGTCGATCTAGTAGGACGATTGTCCTAGGATGTCAAGCGTCGCTGCGTCCGCGCTGCCACGACTCGGGGCGCCAGCGGGCACGGCCGCGGACCGGCGGCGCCTGCAGCACCACCCCGCCGTCGCGCCGGTCGACACGCTGGAGCGGCGCGAGGGCCCGCTGTCATCCACGAGCGGCGGCCCCGGTCGTGTACTCCGCGAACAGCTCGCTCAACGCTTTCGCCATCGCGCGCATGCGCGGCACCTGGCGCAGCTCTCGATGCATCACGACGTAGAACGGGACCGACGGACCCGCCGCGTCGAGCGCCACGGGCTCCAGACCCGGAAGATCGACGCCGGCCGCGTGCACGACGATGCCCATGCCTGCCCGCGCTGCCTCGATCCGCGTCTCCACGGCGTTCGAACGAAGCGGGAAGTTCTGCGCGCCGCGCTCCACGAGCCAGTGGAAGGGGCCGAGTCCCTGGGTGACCCGCTCATCGACGATGAAGCGCTGGCCTGTGTAGTCATCTCGCGTGACCCGGCGTCCGGGCAGATGCGCTGCCAGGTAAGCGGCGCTCGCGTACAAAGCCGGCTTGACGTCGCCGACGCGCTTCTCGATGAGCACGTTCGAGGCCGAACGACCCCCGCGGAGCCCGATGTCGGCCTCGCGCTCCGCCAGATCGACGAGCCGCGACTCGACCGACACCTCGACGATGGTCGTCTGGTCCTGCTCCCAGCATCGCCGCGCCGCCTGGGCTGCCACGGCGCCAAACCCCTCCGGCACGGAGAGGCGCACGGTGCCGGCTCGTTCACGATCGTGCGCCCCGAGCGCTTGCTCGAACCCGGCGGCGATGTTCACGAGCGCGAGGGCCTCGCGTTCCAGCCGCACCCCGTGGCTCGTCCGGTGGACGACGGAGCGCCCGAGCGCGCGCTCGAGCGTCGAGACGCGCCGCATGACCGTGGAGGCCGACATGCCGAGGCGCTGTCCGGCCGCGAGGAAGCTCCCGCGGCGGTGGACCTCGAGCAGCACACGACAATCGTCCCAGTCCATGGGACGACCCTGCCACCTCGACGGATCTTCGTCCATGCAAAACGGGTTTGTACCAGCGCAAAACCCCCGTGATGCGGCGCAGGTTATGCTGTCTCCATGAAAATGGCAGTGCTCGGTACAGGAGCCATCGGCAGTACATTCGCTTACCAGCTGGTTAAAGCCGGCCACGAGGTCACGGCCGTCGCGCGCGGCGCGCGGCTGGAGCGCCTGCGGGAAGACCGCGCCATTGTTCTGAGCGATGGCGCGCGCGCCGCTGTGGCCGTCGCCGGCACGCTCGACCCGAGCGTCCCGTACGATCTCGTGCTCGTGACGGTGCTGGCGCCTCAGGTCGACAGCGTCTTACCCGCGCTGCGACAGAGCGCCGCGAGACACATCATGTTCATGTTCAACACCTTCGAGCCGCTGGATCGACTGCGGGACGCGGTGGGCGCCGAGCGCTTCTCGTTCGGCTTCCCCGGCGGTGTGCTCGCGCATCTCATCGACGGCAAGCTGCGGAGGCGCATCCTGCCCGGCACCACCGTGGGCGATGCGGCCTGGGCGAAGGTGTTCGGCGCTGCAGGGATCCCGACCGTGACCAGCGCCGATATGCACGGATGGTTGCGCTCGCACGCCGCCATGGTGATCCCCCTCATGTCGATCGGCGTCGTCGTGGCGCACCGGAACGCCGGCATCACCTGGCGTGAGGCGCGCCGCTACGCCGCCGCGCTCGCCCAGGGGTTTCACATCGTGCGCGGCCTGGGCCACGCCATCGAGCCCACCGTGGTGGCGCTGCTCAGCCGTCTGCCGCGCATGCTCACCACCGGCTTGTTGTGGCTCATGAGCCGCACCCAGGAGCTCCGGAACCTCGGCGCGCTCGGCGCCGCGGAGCCCCGGATGCTCATCGACATGATGGCGACCGCGGTGCCGAATGAGGCCGCCGAGCTGCTGGCGATCCGCCCGTAGACTGGAGCTAGTCGCGATCGGCCGGCGCGCCGCCCGGGAAATAGTGGCGGTAGGGTCGGCCGCCCTCCACCGCGCGATCGACGGACGGGCGCTCGCGCAGGCGGCGGTAGTAGGCGCGCAGGTTGGGGCGGTCGTCGAAGGGGTGGACCCAGTCGGCGTAGAAAAGCGACGGGGCGGCGGCGCAGTCGGCGAGGGTAAAGGCGTCGCCTGTCGCCCAGGTGCGGCCGGCGAGCTCGCCGTCGAGCCAGGCGTAGACCTTGTCCAGGGCGGCGCGGGCCTGAACCTCCCCGTACTCATCGCGCGGGTTGGACTGCATCTCGCGGATGCGGTTGTTCACGATCACCTGCATCGTATTCATGACGTAGTTGTCGAAGATGCGGTCGAACATCCGCGCCTGGAGCGCGGCGGCCGGATCGCGCGGGATCAGGCGGGCAGGATCCGGATGCGTCTGGTCGAGCCACTCGACAACGATGGTCGCCTCCCACAGGGCGAGGTCGCCGACCCGGAGCACGGGGAACTTGCCGAGCGGCCAGAGCGCCGCCAGCTCGGCGCCGGCCTGCGGGTTGGAAGGCTCCAGCAGGCGCAGCTCGAAGGGGACGTCCTTTTCATAGAAGGCGATGAATGCCTTCTGGGAGTAGGACGAGAAGGGGTGGGCGTAGAGGATCGGTGTCGTCATGGTGGCCTTGCTGCTTCGCGTGTCTGCGAGCGGTTCGTGTCTGCAAGCGGTCATGGTCGGCGAGACCGTCGCGCGTTCCATCGGAGCGCCCGAAGTTCTCACAAAATTAGCCTGATCGATGTCCTAGCCAGGCCTCCGCGCGCCCCTCGCCAGCTCCTCGCCGAGCGCGTCCAGCATCTGGAGCCAGCTCGGGTGCGCGCCGGTCCGGCGAGCGAGCGCCTCGCTCACGTTCTGCTCGAGCCTCACGAGCGTCCGCCCGTTTCGCTCGACGAAGGTGATCGACACGAGCGTCTCCTCGGGCCAGTCCCGGTCGTGCCCCTGGCTCTCGGAGGAGACGGGATTCCCGTTCGCGTCAGCGATCCGCATGGTGAACGCGAGCCGCTCCGGCCGCACGACCTCGCGGTAGACACCGATGGTCCAGCAATCGCCGAACTGCGGGTTGTGGATGCATGAGTGGAAGCCCCCTCCCGCTCGGACGTCGATCCGCGCGAAGCGGATGGTGCACCCCCGCGGCGCGAACCAGCGCGCCAGCAGGTCGGGGTTCGTCCACGCATCGAACACCACGTCGCGCGGAAAATCGAACGTGCGCTCGATGAGGACCGTGGGCTCATGAGGGGTTTGAGAGAATTGCATCGTGACGTGATCACCCTTTCTTCGGCGGATGCAGCTCGTGCAGGAGGTCGTCCAGTCGGCCGAACGCCTCGTCCCAGTGCTGCCGGTACTGCTCGACCCAGCTCGCCACCTCCCGCATCGGCGCGGGATTGAGCTGGCAAACGTGCTGCCGCCCGTCGCGCCGCTTCTCGATCAGACCCGCTCGTTCCAGGGTTGCCAGGTGCTTGGAGATGGCCTGTTGCGAGATCTGAAACGGCTGCGCCAGCTCGTGCACCGACGCAGGCCCCATCTTGAGCCGCACGAGGATCGCGCGCCGGGTGGCGTCGCTCAGGGCGGCCAGGGTCGTGCTCAGCGAATCCACAACCATATGGTTGTGGATCGGCTCCCGGAAGTCAAGCGAAGGTCTTCCACCTCGAGATCCTCGAGGTGGAAGACCCCCTGAAGGCGTCGTCGGACGCAAGGCTGGAGCTCGCCTGCCTTGCTGGCGCCGAACGCCGCGGTCGCGCTGTGCGGACAAAGTGCAATCAAATGGTTGCACTTCGTTGCGCTGCTCGGTATTGTGCATCCAGGAGGTTGCACATGGCATCGACGGACAGGATCGAGAAGCGGGTCACGCTGCGCGCGCCCGTGTCACGCGTGTGGCGGGCGATCGCCGACGCCCGGGAGTTCGGGCGCTGGTTCGGGATCGAGCTCGAGGGCGAGTTCGCCGCGGGCAAGACGCTCACCGGCACGTTCGGCGAGGAGCTCAACGAAGCCGCCATCATCGACTACCAGAAGAGCCGCGGTCTCCGGCCCTCGAAGGTGAAGCTCCCCGAGAAGAGCGCGGTGTTCTGCACGGTGGAGCGCATCGAGCCGGAGCGGTACTTCAGCTTTCGCTGGATCCCGTATGGCATCGACGCCGAGGCCGACCCGGACAACGAGCCGACGACGCTCGTCGAGTTCCGCCTCGAGGGGGTCGCTGACGGCACCCTGCTCACCATCGTGGAGTCCGGCTTCGACCGTGTGCCAGCGCATCGGCGCGAGCGCGCGTTCCGCATGAACGAGGGGGGATGGGCCGCTCAGGCCGAGAACATCGCGAAGTATGTCGAAAGCGTGTGAACCGGCGGTCGCTGACGTCTTCTTCGCCCTCGGCGACGGGACGCGGCTGTCGGTGGTGACCCGGCTCGGGGCCGGAGGGGCGCTGTCGGCGACCGCGCTCTCCGACGGAGCGAAGGTGACGCGACAGGCGATCGTGAAGCACCTCCGGGTGCTCGAGGGCGCGGGCCTCGTGACGCACGAGCGGCGCGGGCGCGAGGTCCTCTATTCGCTCGAGCCGCGGCGGATCGAGGAAGCCCGCGTGTTCCTCGACGGCATCTCCGCAGGCTGGGATCGCGCGCTCGATCGGCTGCGTCGGATGGTCGAGGAGCCTCCGTCGTCGACGCGTGAACGGGAAGCACGATAGGAGAGCGGCTTGCAGCGCAAGCATTCGGGCGAGGCAGCCGAGCGCCGCCCAGAATCGCAACGCGGACGCCGGCTGTGTCCCCCGAGCCGACCTCGACACCGGGACGCTTCGCGCGATACTGAGAGGCATGACCATCGTCGCCCTGACGGTACCCGACGACCTCTGCGCAGCGCTGCAGGTGCCGGCCGAACGGCTGGCGTCCGAGATCGCCTTCGCCGCCGCGATCCGCCTCTACGAGGAAGGCCGGGTGTCGCTGGCCAAGGCCGCCGAAATTGCATGCGTGGAGCGTTTTCGCTTCGCAGCCCGGCTCGCGGAGATCGGCATCCCGACCGCGGCGTTCGACCCGGCCGATGTGGATGTTGCCAAGACGGCGGCGAGATGACGCTTCCGGTCGCGGTGATCAGCGATACGGGGCCGCTGAGCTACCTTCACCGACTCGGGCGCCTCGAGCTTCTGCAACAGCTCTATCGCCGCTTGCTCGTCCCACCTGCCGTCGTCGCAGAGCTCAACGTAGGGCTTCGCCTGGGCAGAGATCTGCCCGACGTGACCACCCTGGACTGGATCGAGCTGCGATCGCCTCCTGCTCATGCGCTCCGGGGGATCGACGGGCTTGGCGTTGACCATCTTGCGAACGGTTCGTATAGTTCCCCGCGTGCGCCATGTGACCCAGCCGCCCGCGCTCGACGAGGCCGGCCTCGAGCGGGCGCTGGAGCGGCTGCGGCGCACGGTGCGGCAGCGCGGCCTGAAGGGGTCGTCGGTCCGCGACTCCATCGCGCGCGCGGCGCTCCTCAGGCGAGGCCACTTCTCGGTCGACGACCTGCTGAAGGAGCTCCGCGAGAGCGGCGTCGTCGATGCCCACCCCGCCACGGTCTACCGGGTCTTACCCCTCCTGGTTGAAGCGGGGCTCCTCCAGATGACGCTCGTGTCGAAGGGCGACGGCGCGCGGTACGAGCGAGCGTTCGAGCGTGAACATCACGACCATCTGATCTGCACACGCTGCGGCAAGGTCGTGGAGTTCGAGTTCGAGGCGATCGAGGTTCTTCAGCGCGACGTCGCGGAGAGATTCGGCTTCCGCTTGATGGGCCACGTCCACGAGCTGCTCGGGGTCTGCAAGGACTGCAGCGCTGCCGGCGTCGAGGGCTGACGCGCGAGAGGCGCCCTGCCGGCGCCGCAGCGCGACCGGATCACCGGCGTGCCCGACCGCGAGGCAGGCGGCGTACATGAGCAGCGACCCGGACACCGCCGTCAGGTAGCCAGGCCACTCGATCCAGCCGGCGCTCAGGGCGACGAACGCGCCGACGAAGCCGAACATCGCCGCGCAGCCGGCCACGGCGACCCACCGGCCAAGGCGCCCCATGGCCGCGCACGCGAGCCCCCGGACCCGCACGCCGAACGTCCCCCAGGGCCCGTCCAGCGGAAGAGCCGTCGAGGCCGCGCGCGCGAGCGCCCGGGCCCTCACGCGACACCTCGCCTCACGACGTTCATCACCTCGGTCGTCCTCCGCGCGTGGAGCTCCGCGGCGGCCTCTCCGAGCACGGCCCACAACGCCTCCAGGCTGGAATCGTCGAGCCGGACGGAGACGGGGCCGAGGTGAATCGAGATACCCCCGCAGTCCAAGCACCGCTGGACGTGCGCGACGCCGTTGTACGCGAGGGTTTCGTGACGACAGTCCTTCGAGTTTGACAAGTCGACCTCCCGAGCGAGACGGTAACGCGAATGATTATCATTTTCAACATGATCGCGCTGGGGGGCGACTGTGACTGGGTGGCGACTGACTGGCGGATGGCCTCGCGACCGGAGATCCGGCCGTGACAGATGGTCTTCGCTGCTCCTTGCTGAATTTTCAGGCTGAATCCGCGCTCGGGGAGGGCGGCGCGTCGCCGGCGCTGCGCGCCGAGGCGACGAACTCCTCCACGAAGGGCGACGCCGGTCGGGCGGAGAGCTCCTCCCAGGTGCCGGCCTGCGTCACGCGCCCTGCCTCGAGGACGGCGATGCGATCTCCCAGGAGCCGCGCGTCCGTGGCGTCGTGCGTGACGACGACGGTGGGGAGGGCGAGCGTCCGCAGGTAGTCCGAGAGGAACGCCCGGACCTCGCGGCGCGAGTGGACGTCGAGCGCGGCGAGCGGCTCGTCGAGGAGCAGCGCCCGCGGGCTCACGGAGAGCGCGCGCGCGAGCGCCACGCGCTGCTTCTCGCCCCCGGAGAGCGCCTGCGTCCGCCGGTGCGCGTGCGCGGCGATGCCGAGGTCGTCGAGCATGGCGTCGACGACCTCGGCGTCGGCCGCGCGCCTCCGCCGCGCGGGATCGCTCCGCACCGCGAACGCGACGTTCTCACGGACGCTGAGGTGCGGGAACAGCGCGTAGTCCTGGGGCACATAGCCGATCCCGCGCTGCTCGACGGGCACGTCGATCCCGGCCGCCGTGTCGAGGAGCACCGCCTCGCCGACCTCCACGCGCCCTCGCTCCACGGGCAAGATGCCCAGGAGGAGCGAGAGCAAGGTCGTCTTCCCGGCGCCGTTCGGCCCCACCAGGACGAGCGACCCGCCGCCGGTGTCGAGATCGGCCTCGATGCGCAGGCGCCCGATGCGCGCGGTCACGCGGGCGCGGAGGCGCTCCGCCGCCATCACGGCGCCGCCTCGGGGCGCTCGGTCTCGGTGGAGCGCCCCAGCACGGCCCGCACGAACAGGAGCAGCGTGAACGCCACGACGACAAGGACCATCGACAGCGCCTGCGCGGCGCGCAGCTCCGACTCGAGCGCCGTGTAGATGGCGAGCGGCAGCGTCTGCGTCCGCCCCTCCAGGTTGCCGGCGAACATGAGCGTCGCGCCGAACTCGCCGAGGGAGCGGGCCCAGCTCATCGCGGCCCCTGCGGCGAGCCCAGGGGCCGAGAGCGGCAGCGCCACGCGGAAGAACACCCGGAGCGGCGACGCGCCGAAGGTCCGCGCCACCACGAGGAGCCTCGCGTCGACCCTCCGGAACGCGCTGGTCGCGGCCTGCACGAAGAACGGCGCCGAGACGAACACCTCGGCGACGACGACCGCCGTCGTCGTGAACGAGACGGACCACCCCGCGGGGTAGAGCCACCCGGCGAGGAGCCCGCGGCGGCCGAACGCGAGCAGCATCGCGACGCCGGCGACCGCGGGCGGGACGACGATGGGCAGCTGCACCACCGTCTCGACCGCGCGCGAGAGCCGCCCGCGCGAGCGCGCCAGCGTCCAGGCGAGCGGCGTCCCCAGGACGACCACGACGGCGAGGCTCGTGGAGGTCGTCAGGAGGCTCAGGCGCAGCGCGGGCCACACGAGGGGGTGGCGGAGCCCCTGCTCGACGTCCCCCGCCGTGGCCGTCGCGAACAAGGCCAGGATCGGGACGGCCAGGAAGGCCACGAGGACCGCGCCGACCGCGGCCAGGGCGACCCGCTCCGCGCGGAGGCGCCCGCTCACCGAGGCGCGCCCCCGCCGGAAGGCACCAGGAACCCGGCGCGCCACAGCGCCGTCCGTCCGGCCTCCGACGTCACGAGGTTGACCCACGCGCGCGCGAGCCCGGGGTGCGCGGCGCCGGACACGACGGCGATCGGGTACTCGGCGAGGACGTTGACCTCGGGCGGGATCGCCACGACGACCACGCCGTCCTGCGCCACCTGCGCGTCCGTCCTGTAGACCACGCCCGCCTGCGCTTCCCCGAGGCGCACCTTGGCGAGCACCTGCCGCACGTTGGGCTCGCGCGAGACGACCTTGGACTCCACGCGCGCGCGGAAATCCGCGCCCAGGGAGGCCGACGCGCGATCGAGGATCTGCAGCGTGTAGCGGCCGATCGGGACCTCGGGGGTGCCGATGACGATGCGGGTCGCGGCGGGGAGGTCGGCGAGCCCCCGGACGGTCGCGGCGCTCTCGCTCGCGACGACGAGAACGGGCTCGTTGCGCGCGAAGACGACGGGGCCCGTGGCGCGCTGGGATTTCACGAGCTCGTCCATGTGGCGCTGATCCGCCGAGGCGAACACGTCGACCGCGGCGCCGTGCTCGAGCTGCGTGCGGAGCTCCTGCGTGCCGGCGAAGTTGAACGTGACCTCGACGCCCGGATAAGAGCGCTTGAAATCCTCTCCCAGCGCGGTGAACACGTCCCGGAGGGAGGCGGCGGCGAAGACGACGAGCCTGTCCTCCCGCTGTGCGGACGCCGGCGAAGGGCGCTCGCAGCCGCCGAGGACGGCGAGGCACGCCGCGAGGATCAGGAGGGGGAGGGCGCGCGCCAGCTGTCGTCGGGGGCAATTCATCCGGGAGACTCCTCTGTTCCGTCGTTCCCTGGCTCGGTCCGCGCCGTCATGCCGCCCGCACCTCGGCGACCCGCTCGCCCGCCTGCCGAGCGTCGTAGGCGAGCGCCGAGAGCTCACGGCGGAACTCCCCTGAGACGAGGACGTCGAGCAGGCGCTGCACCCTGCCGTCATCGAGCCCCTCGCGCGGGACAGCGAGGTCGTAGCGCTCCTCGGCCAGGGGCACGAAGCCGAGCCCGAACGCCATCGCCGCGTCGCGCGTCGCGACGCCGGTGTCCGCCGCGCCCATCGCCACGGCGCGCGCGACGTCGAGGTGGCCGGCGACCCGCAGGTGCGGCTTGCGCGCGAGCTCGAGCGGCAGCCCGTGGCCGCGGACCTCGCGCTCGAGGAGCCGCTGGGCGCCGGCGCCCGCCTCGCGGCCGGCGAGGCGCAGGCCGGGGAGATCGAGGTCGGCCACGCCGCGGATGCGGCCGGCGTCCTCGCGGCGAACGAGGAGGCCCGCCTCCCAGCGCGCCAGCGTGATGAGGACGATCGGCTCGGCGTGCCCGAGCCGGCGGACGTCGGCGACGTTCGCCTCGCCGGTGCGCGCGTCGACGAGGTGGACGCCCGCGACGTGGGTCCGCTGCCGGGCCAGCGCCTGGAGGGCCGCGGTGCTCGAGCGGGGGAACCAGAGGAACCGCCCCGGCCCCGGCCTCGTGTTGAGCCGGTCGGCGAGTAACCCGAGGCCAGCCGCGCAGCCCATCACGACGACGTTCTCCTCGACCTCGGCGAGCGCCCGGAGGGGCTCGACGACAGCCCTCCCGCGCCGCTCGCCGGTCACGATGCCGTCCGCGGCCACCCGCACCGCGTCCTGCTCGAGGGGGTAGGAGACCCAGCGGTCCGCGATGCGCGCGACCGCGGCGCGGCCCAGCGCCGCCGGAGCGTCGCTCTCGGTCGCGAGGTCCGCCACCGCGCTCGGCCCCCCGAAGAGGACCTCGACCGAGCAGTCGAGGGCGCTCGCGAGGCGCAGCGCGACGTCGACCGCCGGGGTCGCGCGGCCCGCCTCGATGGCGCCCACGCTCTGCCTCGTGAGGCGGGCGCGCTCGGCGAGCGCCACCTGGGACAGCCCGCGCGCCTCGCGCCGCGCGCGAACCCGGTTCGCCGCTCGGTCCGTCATGACGCACACTCTTTACACCGAGGAACGCTTGCTTGTCATCCGTTGGCGACCTCGAGATGCCCCTCGCCCCCCTCGACAGGTCGAGTCGCCCCGCTCGTCGCGCATTGTCCCGCCACGCTCCCGCTCGCCGCCGGAGCGCGTCTCGCCATGCTGTGCGGCGCCGGGGCGCCTTGCTCTTCGCGCAACGCGGCCTAGCCTTCGCGGAGTGGCTCAGCCCCACGGATCCGCCGACGCCCGTCGAGAGGACGGAACTTCGGTCATTCCGACGCGGACGCGCTTCGAGGCCACGGCGAGGATGGGTTACGCCATCCTCACCCTGCTCCTGGCGCTCGGCATGGCGTTCTCGGTGCGGCGTTTCTCGTCCGTGGCCGAGGCTCAGATCGCTCGTCTACGCGCCAAAGAGCACGAGATCACGCTCGCGGAGCGGCTCCGGTGGAGCAGCGAGCTCATCGTGTCTCACGGCAGGGGCTACCTCATCTCCGGCGATCGCGAGCTCCTCGATCAGGCGAAGAGCGCCAGGGCGCGCTTCGACGAGCACGTCGGCGCGCTTCGCGACCAGGCGCTCAGCCCGATCGGTCTCGAGCGGGTGGCCGAGGTCGAGCGGGCGGCCAGGCACCTCGTCCGGATGCAGGAAGAGCTGCTCGCCGCCCGGCAGCGGACCGACGACGCGAGCGAGCTCGTGCGCCGGTTCGACGAGGAGCTGAGGCCGCGTCACCGCGATCTCGAGGGCTCCCTCGCCCGCCTCGTCGAGCACAAGCAAGACGTCCTGAAGCAGCTCTACGATGACGCGAAGGCGGAGCGAGCCCGGCTGGAGCTGTGGCTCGAGGGCCTGCTGGGCTTGCTGGTGCTGGCCGGCCTGGGGATCGCCTGGTACTTCACGAAGCTCCTCGGCGGCCCGTACCACAAGGCGCGGGAGGCGCGCGACGCCGCGCGCCTGGCGCTGGCGGCCCGCGACGAGCTCATGGGCATCGTGGCCCACGATCTGCGCAACCCGCTCGGCGCCATCGCGCTGAAGGCCGCGTGGCTGCGGCGGGGCGCCGACTCCGAGCGAACACGGCAGCAAGCGGAGTCGATCGAGCACGTCTCGCTGCGGATGGAGCACCTCATCAGGACGATGCTCGACGTGACGACGATGCAAGCCTCCAGGTTCTCGGTGACGCCGAAGCCGTGCGCGGTGGAGGATCTCCTGCACGAGACCATGGAGATGTTCGGGCCGCTCTCCGAGTCGAAGCAGGTCCGGTTCGAGCAATCCCTGAAGGAGCCCGGGCTCGTGATCCGCGCGGAGTGGGAGCGCGTGCTCCAGGTGCTGTCGAACCTCCTCGGGAACGCGCTGAAATTCACGCCCAAGAGCGGCCAGGTGACCCTCTCGGTGGACCGGGACGGGGCGATGGCCCGCTTCGCCGTCCTCGACTCGGGGCCGGGGATCCCCCCCCAGAACCTCACGAGCATCTTCGAGCGGTTCTGGAAGGACGAGACGCCCGGGAAGAAGGGCACCGGCCTCGGGCTCTACATCGCCAAGGGGATCGTCGACGCGCACGGCGGCCGCATCTGGGTGGAGAGCGAGGTCGGGCAGGGCGCCCGGTTCTACTTCACGCTCCCGATCGCCGAGGCGGCGGGGCACGAGGCGCCCGCGGCGGCAGAGGCGCCCGCGCCCTCGGCGGGAGGCGAGGGCCGCCCGCGCGGGTGAGGCGTCCATCCACGTGGCACGCGGCGCGCGGCGCGCGGCGGCGCCCGTGCCGCCCGGCGCTTCACGGCTGCCCGCCGGCCAGCGCGTCCTCCCGGACGCGCGCGTAGAGCAGCACGTCGCCGAGCCGCCCGTCCTTCACGACGTGGCGGCGCATCCGCGCCTCGAGCGCGTAACCCGCCTTCTCGAGCACGCGGGCGGACGCCCCGTTCCAGTCGAAGACGCCGGCCTGGATGCGCTCGAGGCCCAGCTGCTCGAAGCCGTACCGCGTCAGCGCGATCACCGCCTCGGTCGCCAGCCCGCGGCCCCAGTAGGCCGCGCCGAGCCAGTAGCCGAGCTCCGCGGTGTGCCGGTGCACGTCGTCGAGGCGCTCGAGGCCGATGCCGCCGGCCGCCTCGCCGGCGACCACGATTGCCAGGGCCTCGCCGGGCCGCGCGCGCGCCGCGCAGTGCGCGATCCAGCCCTCGGCGTCGTCGCGCGTGTACGGGTGCGGAAAGCGATCGCGGAGGTTCGCCCAGACGCGGCGGTCGTTCGCGTTCTTCACGAGCGCGTCGACGTCGACTGCCGCCCAGGGACGCAGGGTGAACGCGGGCATCTCGAGGATCATGGCGTCTTTCCCTCCGGTCGAGCCTCGCCGGCCCGAGCCTCCGATCGATCGAAGAGCTTCACGAGGATCTCGCTCCCGATGCCGGTCGCGACCATCCGCTCCCGGCGGTTCGAGAGCAGCGCGCCGAGCCACGGCAAGGCGCCGCCGTCCCCGAGCGGGAGCTCGAGGCCGTCGTCCCGGCGGACGACGAGCTGGATGAACGGCCCGGCGTAGTAGCCGAGCCCCTGCAGCCGCCCGAGATCGTGCACGACCTCGACCTCCGGGCGCGCGCGGGTGAGCGGCTCGCTGACCTCGGCGACCCAGCGCTCGGCGCGCGCGAGGAGCTCGGGGCCGAGGCCGAGGGACCGCGCGGCCCCCACGAGATCCGCCGCGCGCCGCGGCAGATCGACGCCGGCCTCGCGCAGGGCCGCCTCGGACGACCCGGGCTCGTGCGCCTTCGCCCGCCGCGCCATCGCGTCCGCGTCGACGCCGCGCGCGCCGAGGCTCGCGCGGACCAGCGACGTGTCGGAGAGCACGACGCGCAGCCCCGCGGCGCAAAAGCCCGCGTGAGGCAGCGCGCGGACGAGGTCCGCCCAGACGACGAGGTGCTCGAGCAGGGCGCGCCGCTCGCACGCGTCGTCCTCGCCGCGGGCCGGCGAGCGGGCCGCCGTCACGAGGGCGAACAGGCGGAAGTGCGGCGTGAAGCCCGGCTGGGTCGTGGGCTGCATGCGCAGGACGCGCTGGCTCGCGCAGAACCGCAGCGGCTCTCCGCCCCGGGTCCCGCGCCGGCGCCGCGCGGCGTGCAGCGCGAGCCCCGTCGTGGGATCCGCGGCGACCTCGGCGAAGCGGACCGTCGCGAGCACGTTGTTCGGCTCGACGCCCGCGCACGCCGTGGCGCCGAGCGGCCCGATCGGGGCGAGATCCACCGCCTCGAAGCCCGCCGCCGCCGCGTACGCCGCCGCGTCGAGGGCGTGCAGCCGCCGGGCGTCCGCCGTCGAGGCGTGCGTCATGGGCGCGCGCTCCGCGTGATCGAGGACGTCGGCGAAGCTCCGCCGCAGCGCGCGGCGGCGCAGGCAATGGAGCAGGAGCGTGGTCAGCTCGTTGCCCGGGAGGTCCTCGGCGAGGAGCCGATCGAGCGGCTGACCGGCGTGCGCCTCGGCCGCGCGGCGGGCGATGCGCGACGAGAGCTCGCCCGTCTTGCCGTCTTCGAGCGGCCGCCGCGGGGGAGCGGTGGGCCGCTCGCGGGCGGTGGGCCGCTCGCGGGCGGTCAACAGCGTCGTGAGGTCATCGGCGGTGGGCATGGCTGGCTCCTCGTCGACACGGTGCCCGGGATCTGGCACCCTGGAAAGGTCCAGATCCGCCGGTTTCGATGGTGCCAGCGCGCTCCGCCTCTCACGCCGCCCACGCCTTCCTCCACCTGCAGCGCGGCGCGCCGGCGACGCTGGCCGCCCAGCTGGTCGAGCAGCTGCGCCGCGCCGTGCTGGACGGCGTCCTCCAGCCCGATCACCTGCTCCCGTCGTCCCGCGAGCTCGCGCGGGAGCTCGGCGTGTCGCGCAACACCACTGTGGCGGCGTACGAGGCGCTGGCCGCGGATGGCACCATCGTGGTGCGCCCTCGGCGGGCGCCGGTCGTCGCGCACGTGCCGGCGCGCGCGGGGTGGCAGAGCGCCGCCCGCGTCCAGCCGGCGGCGGCCGCGCCGCGCACGTCGAAGAGCGCGCGGCGGCTCTCGGCGGTGGTGCCCCCCGACAAGCTCGACGCGCTCCTCGGCAGCCGCGCGCGGTCACGCCCGTTCGGCGTCGGCCTGCCGGACCTCGAGCTGCTCCCGTGGCGCATCTTCGAGCGGTGCCTCGCGCGCCGCGTCCGCTCGATGTCGGCGGCCGACGCGCTCGACCACGATCCGCGGGGCGCGCCGCTGCTCCGGCGCGCGGTGCTCCACCACATCGCGGTGGCCCGCGGCGTGCGCGCGACGGTCGACCAGGTGTTCATCACGGAGGGATCCCAGGCCGCGGTGGACCTGTGCTGCCGCGCGCTGCTCGATCCGGGCGACGCCGCCTGGGTGGAGGACCCGGGGCCGCTGGCCCTCCGCGCGGCGGTGCGCATGGCGGGCGCGCGGCCGATCCCGATCCCGGTCGACGAGGACGGGCTCCGGGTGCACGCCGGCGCGCATCGACGTCGGGGCGCTCCGCGCGCGCGGGTCGCCTTCGTGTCGCCGGCCTACGCGTTCCCCTCGGGGGCGCGGCTCACGCTGCCGCGGCGCATCGAGCTCCTGTCCTGGGCCGCCAGGGCGGGCGCCGCCGTCGTCGAGATCGACTACGAGGGCGAGCTGCGGTTCGACGGCACCCCGCTGCCCTCGCTCCTCAGCCTCGACCTCGAGGGCGTGAAGGATCGCGTGATCCACGTGGGGACCTTCAGCCGCTCGCTGTTCCCGGGCCTGCGGCTCGGCTTCATGATCGTGCCGCCCGCGCTGGTGCGCGCCGTGGCCATGGTGCGCGCGGCGTCGACGCGCTCGCCGCCCTACCTGCTGCAGGCCGCGCTCGCCGACTTCATCGACGAGGGCCACTTCGCGCGCCACCTCCGGAAGCTGAAGCAGGCGACGCGGCGCCGGCGCGACCTCTTGCTCGCGGAGCTCGGGCTGCTCTTGCCGAGCGCCGTCCGGGCGCGGGCGCCCGCGGGGGGCTCGGTGCTGACGCTCGACCTGCCCGCGGGCGTGGACGACGTCGCCATCGTCCAGGCGCTCGCGGCGCGGGGCGTGGATGCGCAGCCGCTCTCGCGCAGCACGGCGGCGCGCGCTTCGGCCCGCGCGCCGCGCGCGCCCGGGCTCATCCTGGGGTTCGGCGCGCACTCGGAGGGCGCGCTCCGGGATGCGGCGCGGACGCTGGCGGCCGTGGTGAGCGAGGCGATCGGCGCGGGCGAGGCCGGCGCATGGCCGGGGTCGCCGCCGCGATAGGACTTGTCCCCCAGGGACGCGGTACCGCCCGTCGTGAGCGAGCGCCGCGCCCACCGCCGCGCCGTACGAGCAGGGCTCGTCCGCGATCCGGCCCGCTGGTCCGGGCGCGTTCCGGAGAGCACGCCGATGCAGGCCATCGCCGTGTCACCGCCTGCCACACCTGACACCTGTCACACCCGGTCGGTGTGGCAGGCTCCCCGGCGTCGCAGGACGGGCGCGCGAGCGCCAAAAGCAGGAGCGGACCGCGCGCACGCGGAGATCGCGCGGGTCCTCGCCGCGAGGACGGGCTGGCATCGAAGTCGCAATCCGCGAGACCCGTGACCTCGTAGACGGAGGAGACGCTCATGCTGCTCAAGAAGATCGTGGGGATGTCCGTGCTCATGCTGTCGGTCGGCTCGGCTGGAGCCTGTGGCGGGCTCGAAGGTTCGAAGGGGACCGACGTGGAGGAGGTCGAGGCGTTCGCCAGCCCGATCGAAAACGAATATCAAGGGTTCGGGTGCGTTCCCGTGGCCATGTCGATGTTCGAGATGGAGGCGTACGGCGTCGGCTCGTCCTGTGCCCTCATCGGGCGGAAGAAGAACGCCGAGAGCCGCGCGATCGACGCGCTCGAGGCCCACGCGGAGAACGAGTGTGAGGCGATCCGGGACGATAACCCGGAGGTCTGGGACATCCTCTGTCGGGAGATCTGCGAGTTCAACGGGTACGACGAGACGACCGGCACGGGGATGTGCTCGTACGAGGTGACGGACACGGACACGTGGGAAGAATCCGGCTGTGCCATCGGCTCGCGGCAATACAACCAGCAGGAGGCCACCGTCCAGTGCGGCTGCGACTGCCTCATGGACCTCTGAGGCCGAGCGCGCGAGCGGCCCGGCTTCGCCCCTGGCAGGGCGATGCAGCGACGTCGCCAGTCCCTGGCCGAACGGCTGGCGGGCGGAGCTAGCGGCCGCCGGCGACGTCCAGGAGGGAGCCGGTGCAGTAGGAGGACTCGCTGGAGGCGAGCCACAGGATGGCGTGCGCGACCTCCTCGGGGCTGCCGGCGCGGCCCAGCGGCAGGCTGGCCTGGAGCCGCTCGACCCGCCCTGGATCGCCGCCGCTCGCGTGGATGTCGGTGTCGATGATGCCGGGCCTCACGGCGTTGACCCGGATCCCCTCGGCGGCGACCTCCTTCGCGAGGCCGATCGTGAGCGTGTCGACGGCGGCCTTCGAGGCGGCGTAGTCGATGTACTCGCCCGGGGAGCCGAGCTGCGACGCCCGCGAGGAGACGTTCACGATGGCGCCGCCCTTGCCGCCGCGGAGCGTCGACATGCGCCGGACCGCCTCGCGCGCGCACAGGAAGCTGCCGACGACGTTGGTCGAGAGGATGCGCTCCACCCGCGCCGCGGTCATGTCCTCGAGGCGCGCCTGCCGGTCGAGCACGCCCGCGTTGTTGACGAGCGCCGCGATCGGGCCGAGGTCGCGGTCGACGCTCTGGAACAGGCGCACGACGTCCTCTTCGCGGCTCACGTCGGCCGCGATCGCGAGGGCGACGCCGCCGTGCGCGCGGATCTCGTCGACCACCCTCGCCGCGGCGCCCTCGTCGCGCAGGTAGCTCACGGCGACCGCGTAGCCTCGGCTCGCGGCGAGCAGCGCGGTGGCGGCGCCGATCCCGCGGCTGCCGCCCGTGACGAGCATGATGTCGGCCATGGCGCGGGAGCCTACGCGAGCCCGCGGCGAGGCGGGGTGCTGTGAGGCTCGCGGTCGCGCTGGAGCGCTGAGCAGCTTGGAAACCAGAGAAATGAGCCGCCAAAACGCCAAGCACGCCAAGGACGCCAAGCACGCCAAGAAGACATGAAGATGAGCCGCCGAGTCGTCAGGAAGACAAGAAGATGAGCCGCCAGGTCGCCAGGAAGACACCAAAATCTTGGCGTCCCTGGCGACCTGGCGGCTCAACTTCTTGCTGTTTGCATGCGGCTTCGACCCGCTGGTCGCTCTAGACTCGAGTCTGGTCGCCGCACCCACCGCGCGCCGCGGCCGCTCCCCGATGGCCCCGATCCGCCTGTGCGCTGCCGCTTTGCTCGCCGTCCTCGTCGCCGCGTGCGCCGGCCGGACCACGGCGGTTCCTCCGGCCGAGTCGGCCTTTCCGCCTGGCCTCCCGGCCCCCTTGCCGGAGCGCGCGCCTGCCGCGGGGGAGCCCCAGGCGTCACCACGTGCTGCCGCGGCCGAGGCCGTGGAGCCCGCCTGGGCGCCGCCGATCGTGCACACGCTGGCCGTGCTCACGGTGACCCGCAGCGTGGAGGCGGTGCTGTGGCCCGAGCCCTTCGCCGACTTTCGCGCGGAGCGATGGGGATACCACTATGGCGAGGCGCTCACGAAGCCGCCGCTCTTCGACGCCGCTCAGCCCGCCTTCCGGTGGGATCACGACCCGTGGCCGATCAACGTGGTCGGCCACGGCCTGCTCGGGAGCGAGATGTACCTCAGGGCGCGGATATGCCGCTTCGGCGCCCCGGCCGCGCTCGCGTTCGCCATCGCCGGCACCCACCTCTGGGAGTACGGCTACGAGGCCAACGGCGTCCGACCCTCGGCGCTCGATCTTGTCTACACGCCGCTCGCCGGGGTCCTCCTGGGCGAGCTCCGGTACGCGACCTGGCGCGCGGCAGGGGGCATCGAGAGCGCGCCGGCGCGCCTGATCCTGCGCGCGCTCATGGATCCGTTCGGCGAGATCGAGCGGGGCGCCGGGGTCTTTGGCTGCTAGTCTCGAGGTGGACACAGCTGCCTGACACCGGGCAGCTGTGCCCACGTCGAGACTACAGCGGTTTCCGCCCACCTCTGCACCATGCAGAGCAGAGCGGCGGTCACCCGCACAGGAGACGGGCCCAGATCGGCGTTTTCGGCGCGCAAGCGCACTCCGGTGCGCTGAGCACCGAAAACGTCGAGGTGGGCCCGTATCCGAAGCGGGTGACCGTCGCTCCAGGACCTGTCAGCAGAGATACGCGTAGAAGTTCCCGAGGGCGCGAAGCGGCTCGATCACTCCCTGCTTGCCGCCCGCCAGAGCCGATTGCCTCCAGCGAATTGCTCTGTCGAGCATGGCTGCAATCCTCCGCTCAAGCTCGGGATCCCTCATGAGCGGCGCCCAGAGAAGCATGCCTGCGCCGCCGACACCTGCGCCACCGTATGCGACCCAGCTGGCGGGATTCTCCCGCCGGAACTGGAGCAGAAACCTGTGAGCCGATCCGTCAGAGAACTCCAGACTGTTGATGGTGCCTGAGCGCCACGTGACCAGGTCAGCCACGTCGAGCCCGTTCATCACCGTCGATCGCCAGGTTGCTCCCAGGTCACTCGAGCTCCTGACGGCCTCGGGTACGAGCCCGTCACCAACGTTGAGCTCCACCGATGGCAGCACTCCCACGAAAGCCCAGGTGCCGAACAATGCGCTGCGACGGTGTGAGCCTCGCAGGAGGTTCCCACAGTCGCAACGAATCGTCCACCACCCGTCGTCCAACCGCACCGGCTTACCGATGAGCGATGCGAGCGGCAGGCCACAGGCGTCGCACGCCGTGGGAGGTCGCCAACCGGGAACACCCTTGCGCGCACCGAACGGAAGCCGCGAGAAACAATTGTCACACAGGGTAATGCCTGCCAGCTGGACGCTTCCCGCGGTAAACGGGCATTCAATGTGCGCATTGTGCAAGCCGGTCGCTGTCGCGCCTTCCAAGTGCCCACTCCTTTGCCGAACTTGGGGCAAGGAAATCGAGACGCGACTCGAAAGTCAAGCTCCTCGTAGCGGCCGTCCCGCCGTACAGCTACGCTGCACGCGCTGGTTGACATAGACAACCTACGCGATCCGCACCCCTCCTGGAAATGCGAGCGGAGCGGATTGAGCGCCGAGAAGTTCGCGCGGTGCGAGGGGTACGATCCGAAGCAGCTAGTTCGGTTGCTGCGCACCCTGGCTGCCAAGCTGGTGGGGATCGCGCAAGCTGCCTCTGGTTCGGGATGTTCACTCGATTTCTACGCAGATGGCATCACCGAGCTCGCGAGAGTCGGTCGCGCGGACGCCGCAGCCGTAACCTGGACCGTCGATGGAGCCCCCTCCACCGATCCTCGCAATCCCCCAGTACCCGACGTGAGTGCATATCTCATCCGAGTAGGCGGAGGCGGTAGCGAAATCCACGTGCTCGAAGCCTTCCAGGCACTGATCTCCGCCTCTCACTACCGCGAAGGTGGTCCCGTCAATCTCAAAGAGCTGGTAGTTGGGCTTGCAGAGGATGTAGTCCAGCTCGCGGGTATCGTCGGCGTGCTGCTGGCAGTTGTTCCACGGGCCATCTATCGAGGACCCGTCTGCGATACGAAAGACCCCTGAATAGGGGAGCTCATCGCAGCGGGCGAAGAACGTCCAGAAGGCGTCGAGTGGGGTCAACGGTGTGTACCCTACGGGGCAAGATTCTCCTTCGTATACTCCGAACTCCAGCGCCTGAGCTTGAGCCGGTGCGCTCAGCGAGATGCCTCCGGCGACAAGGCCGCAGATCAGGGCGCCCATGGGCATCGTGTGACAGAAGTGTTTCATTTGTTCGCCAATGTGTTGTTATGATGGGTTATGTTTCCAAGCCAAGCGCGTGGTCGTGCGCAGGCGTTCCTTGGTGCATCCTGGTCACGTCGCAAGACGCCCCGTGGGCTCCGCAGTGGAGAGCCCGCTCCGTGCTTCATCGGCCAGCGCGGAGGCATCATTCTCAGAAGCGGAAACGCTGTCAATGTCTAAACGGGTGTGTCATTTTCGTGGATATCTATGATTGGAATGGAAATGGCAATCTGATCCTAGTCACCCGGTCAGTAGAACGGGCCTTGCCTTCAGTCGGGCGCTGCAATTCGCTCGTGGGTCCCGGAGCTCGGCGAGGCGCGTGCCGCTCGCGACGTCGTCTCCCTTCACGGCAATCGCCAGTCTCGAAGAGCCGCAGCGGCCGCGCGCGACCCTCGCGCTCGAAGGACGCGCCCGGAGCACCGCGGCGGATCATCGAGGCCAGGTTCCATCCGCCGTGATGTCCTCTGCACCGGCGGAGCCACATGATGAGCCCGCTGCAGCCCGAGGTGCGGAGGCAGGCGCATCCGACCCGCCCCGCATCCGCGCCGGGATCACGTCCAGAGTATGCGGCGACACGGCGGGCGACGCCAGACGGCGGGCTGGAACGGCGGCGTTCGAGAAATGAAACGGTGCTATCGAGCGCAGGGCGCCGCCTCCGCGCAGCATCGCGCCGTGCCCTGCGTGGCCATCGCCCCGCAGGTAACCGGTGAAGCCCTGCAGCAGCGCAGCTGGAGGCTTCGCCCTCCAGTCCGATTACGGCTTCGAGCTCCTTGCGCGCTGATGTTGTGAGATCAGGGCAAGCGCCCGTTCCGTGTGGCTGGCCTCCAGCATGCTGATGATGGAGTGGACCGCCTGGATCACGTTGAGGAGCGCTCTCTTGGGCACGTCCCACGAGCGCGCGAAGGGCTCCGAGCTCCCGGGAAGGTCGATTCGTGTGAGGACCGACACGACGTCCCCGCGATCCTGCAACACCAAGTCCTGTGACATTCAGCCGCAGCGGGAGGCCGTCGGCCGGGATGGCGGGGCAGAAGGCTACTCGAGTGTGACTTTCACGAAGGTGGACCGACTGGCGATGTCGCGCAATGCTTGAACAAACTGCCCATCGCGGAGTCGATGCAATGACTGTGTGTTGAATCGGCTCTGCGCCGCAAGGCCCCGATGCTGTCCAGCGCCATGGGGTAGGTCCGTCGAGCACCGGCGGCAGTCGACGCCTGTCCAGGGGGCCGGGGCGCCCCCGCCGCCGCGTCGCCCGCGATGAAGGGCCCGCGGCATCACCGGTTCCACCGTACAGCCACGCTGTACGCGCTGGTTGACATCGAGCACCTCACGCGATCCGCCTCCCTCCTTGAAAAGTGACGCTGTATCGACAACTTATCCATCTGTCGAAGGGCCGCTCTCGCGCCACGGCCTGCGGGCCTCGCTGTCGCTCTGGCGCCCGCTGCTGAACGACGGTATTGGGGATCGAAGATGCATCCCGCCTTCGCCGTCATTCAATTCGGTCCCTTTGCGAGCGCCTACCACTCGGCAGCGATGACCCCGGAGTTCAAGGAGGCGCTCGGCGCATTTCTGGAGAAGGAATTGCTGCCGCAGGTCGAACAGCCTTTCGAGTCGACGAGCGGAGCCCTGGTGGCGGCCTACGACGCAGAACGGTACTGCGGTCCGAACAGCGCCGTCCGCGACATCTATAAATTTGAGTTCGCGTTTCATCGTTCGTCGGGCGATGACACGATCAAGGTCGAGCTGGTGTTCCGTGCGCAGGCCAGGGCGTTCTCCGCAAGAAGGAACAAGCCGCTCTACCTCTGGACTCCCGCCCGCCGCGATCGATACCAGGCGGAAGGTCGACAGCTCCAGCACCTCTGCGGTTGCATCGCGAGGCACGAGGGCGTGGAGGCCGTTTGCCCCTTGTGTTCGGCGGTGCTGAGCGTCCACGATTCGCCAAACCTGTTTGATGTGAGCTGCCCGAGCCGCTGCTTCAAGTACAACGTTCACCGAGATCCGGCGGACGGGCAGTTCCTCCACGGTCACTTCTTCCGGAAGGAGCCCGGTGATGTCTGACCCCGCTCCTGTCGGATGTCGGGCAGCTGGTACACGCCGCCGTCCTCACGCCGATCTTCCTTGTGGTGAGGGCATGAGACGTCGGACGGCCACCGACGTTGCCAACCGACGATGTCGACCATCGCGAGCCTTCGCCGGCAGCGCACGGGGGCCTGACACGATCGCGAGCGCCCCCGGTGCACCGGCCTGGTATCGTGCCCGGAATGAGCATCCGGCACAGCGCCGTCTGGGGGCGAGGTCACCTGATTGTCATCGCGGGATCCGAGGGGCACGTGCTCCGCTCGGAGGACGGCGGCCAGCGCTGGAAGAGGGCGCAGACGTCCACCCGCCAGGACCTCAGCGCGCTCGCAGGCACCGGCGCGGCGCTGATCGCCGCCGGACACTGCGGGATCCTGCTGTCCTCGCGCGATGACGGGCAGCGCTGGTCCGACGTGGGCTGCGGCGCGACGGCGGACCTGCGCGGGGTCGCCCTGCGGGACGACGGCGAGGCCATCGCGGTGGGGCTCGGCGGGACGGTCCTCCGCTCCGGCGATCACGGCCAGACCTGGGGAGCCGGGCCGAGCCCCGGAGACCTCTGCCTGGAGGCCGCAGCGGTCGACGCCGAGGGCCGCTTCCTCGCGCTGGCGCTCGAAGGACAGCTCGCCACCCTGCAAGGGGCGACATGGACGCGCCACAACGTCCCGGGCCGGAGTCCGAGGGCGCTCTGCGCGCGAGGCGGGCTCGTGATCGTGGGCGACGGCGACGGCCATGCCCACGCGAGCCGGGACGGGGGCGCCTCCTGGGAGTCGCATTCCACCGGGACCGGGCGCTCGATCAAGGCGCTGTGGCTCGGCGCCGCGGGCGTCGTGATCGCGTCCGGCGAAAGCGGCATCCTGGCGATCAGCGAGGACGAGGGCCGCACCTGGAGGCGCACCGCGCTCCGGTCCGATCAGCACCGCTGCGCGGCGTGGGGCGATGACGAGGGCGCGATCTGGTGCGTGGGAGACGGCCCCGCCGCCCGATCCCTCGATGGCGGGAAGAGCTTCACCAAGGTGCCAGTCCAGGCAGGGGACGCGCCGCTCTACGGGCCCTGGGAAAAGGTGCCTGTCCGAGGGAAGTTCCGGGGTCTCTGGGTGCAAGGCCAGGGGAGGGTCGTGCTGGTGGGCGACGGAGGCACCGTCGCGCGAACCCACGACGGCGGCCAGACCTGGGAGAGGAGCGCCGTGGAGGACGCCGGCGCGCTGATCTCCGTGTGGGGCAGCGGCGAGACGATCCTGGCTGTCGGCGAGGGCATCTCGCAGATCCGGACCGAGGACGGCGGGCGCTCCTGGATGGACGTGACAGGCAAACCCGGCGGCGCCTCGGTTCACGGGCAGGGCGAGACAAGGGCGTTCGCCGTCCTCGATGGCCGGGTCTGCCGCCTCGTCGCGGGCGGTTCACGATGGCTGGAGCTGGAGGTCCCGCGCGAGCCGCGCCTCCGCGCCGTCTGGGCAGGGCCGGAGCAGCGCGCCGTGGCGGTCGGCTCAGGCGGGACCATCGTCCGCACGATCGACGACGGCGCCACGTGGGAAGCCGCGGAGAGCGGCAGCTCCCGCGATCTGTCCGCGATCTGGGGCAGGGGCGACGAGCTCTTCGTGACCGGTGGACTGGGCGTCAGCGACGTGCTGCGCTCTCGAGACGGCGGCGCGACCTGGGAGGTGGTGGCCCAGGTCTCCGGCAGCCTCAGGAGCCTCTGGGGAGACGACGCCGGCACGCTGTGGGCGTGCGGCGCGCGCGGCGTGCTCCTGCGATCCATCGATGGCGGCCACACCTGGCGAGGCGAGGCGTCCGGCACCTGGGGCACCCTGTTCGAGGTGCGCGGGGACGGGGCCGAGGTGTGGGCGCTGGGGGAGAACGTCCTGCTGCGCCGGCGACATCGGGCGTCGACAGATTAACTGCCCGCACATTCCTCAGAAATACGTTCGAAACAGAGCGATTGCTACACCAGGGAGAGCCTCCTCGACGCGCTCGGTGAGGGTGGCCGACGCGACTCCATGGCACCGCGCTCTTCCCTCCGGCTCAAGATCGTCACCTCCGAGACGACCACGCACACCCACTGTCCTTACTGCGCCTTCCAGTGCGGCGTGGTCATGACGGATCGCGCGGACCACGCGGGGGCGATCGACGTCCGACCGGACGACGATTTCCCCGTCAACCGCGGGCAGATGTGCATCAAGGGGTTCACCTCCGCGGCGCTGCTCGATCACCCCGAGCGGCTGACCGTGCCGAAGATCCGCGGGCGCGCCGGCCGCCTCCTGCCGGCGCGCTGGGACACGGCGCTCGATTTCGTCGCCGAGCGGCTCCTCCGGCTGCGCGAGCTCCACGGCCCCGCGGCGCTGGCCGCGTTCGGCAGCGGCGCCCTGACGAACGAGAAGACCTACCTCCTCGGCAAATTCGCCCGCCTCGCCCTCCAGTCGCCGAACGTCGATTACAACGGCCGTTATTGCATGTCCTCGGCGGCCGCGGGGCACAACAAGGCGTTTGGCATCGACCGCGGCCTGCCGTTCCCCGTGTCCGACATCGCCCAGACCAAGGCGCTCCTCCTCTGGGGCGCGAACTGCGCGGAGACCCTGCCGCCGATCATGCAATGGATCTTCGCGCAGCGCGACAACGGCGGCGCGCTCATCGTCGTCGACCCGCGGCGCACCGACACGGCGCGCGCCGCGGCGCTCCACCTCCAGCCCACGCCCGGGTCCGACCTGGCGCTCGCCAACGGCCTGCTCTACCTCGCCCTCGAGGAGAAGCTCATCGACACGGCGTACATCGCCGCGCGCACGGACGGGTTCGACGATCTCCGGCGCGTCGTCCTCTCGTACCACCCGGCGCAAGTCGAGCGGCTGACCGGGGTCTCCACGCAGGATCAGCTCAAGGCCGTGCGGCTGCTCGCCGAGGCGCCGAGCAGCATGCTGCTCTCCGGCCGCGGGCCGGAGCAGCAGTCGAAGGGGGCAGACACCGTGCTCTCCTTCATCAACCTGATGCTCGCGCTCGGCAAGGTCGGCAAGCCGTACAGCGGCTATGGCTGCCTCACCGGACAGGGCAACGGCCAGGGGGGCCGCGAGCACGGCCAGAAGGCCGATCAGCTCCCCGGCTACCGGCATATCGAGGACGCGGAGCACCGGGCGGCCATCGCCCGCGTCTGGGGCATCGACCCTGCCGAGCTGCCGGCCAAGGGGAAGAGCGCCTACGAGCTGCTCGACGCGCTCGGCCCCGAGGGGGGGATCCGCGCGCTGCTCGTGTTCGGATCCAACGTGGCTGTCGCGTCGCCGAACGCGCTCAACATCGAGCGGCGGCTCGCCTCGCTCGATCTGCTCGTGGTCTGTGACGCCTTCGTCAACGAGACGGCCCGGGACGCCCACGTCCTCCTTCCGGTCGCCCAGTTCGCCGAGGAGGAGGGGACGATGACGAACCTCGAAGGGCGGGTGATCCTGCGGCAAAAAGTCCGCCCCGCGCCCCCCGAGGTGAAGACCGATATCGAGATCTTCTGCGAGCTCGCGCGCCGCCTCGGCGCGGGCAGGCACTTCCAGTACACGTCCGCGGAGCAGGTGTTCGACGAGCTGCGCCGGGCGACCGCGGGCGCCAAGGCGGACTACAGCGGCATCACCTACGACAAGATACGCCGGCACCGAGGCGTCTTCTGGCCGTGCCCGTCGGTCGAGCACCCGGGGACTCCGCGCCTCTTCGCCGAGCGGTTCCATCACCCGAACGGCCGTGCGCGGTTCCACGCCGTCCACCACCGCCCCGCCGCCGAGCTCCCGGACGACGCCTATCCGCTCTACTTCACGACGGGCCGCTACAAGGAACACTACAACTCCGGCGCCCAGACGCGCCGGGTCTCCAAGCTCGAGGAGGCCAAGCCCGAGCCGAAGGTCGAGGTCCACCCCAGGCTGGCGGCGCGCCTCGGCGTCGTCGACGGCGACTCCCTGCTCGTCGAGAGCCGGCGAGGGGCGGTCACCTTCCGGGTAGCGGTCGTGCCTTCGATCCGGCCGGACACGCTCTTTGCTCCGTTTCACTGGGGCGGCAGGAAGGCCGCCAATGTCCTCACCGTGCCGGCGCTGGACCCGACCAGCCGGATGCCGGAGTTCAAGGTGTGCGCCGTCAGGGCGCGCCGGGTCTCGGAGTCGAACTGATGCGAAGGAAGGACCTTGTCATCGTTGGCAACGGCATGGCGGCGTGCCGCCTGCTGGACGAGCTGATGTCGCGCGGCGCCAGGGACCGCTACGACATCACCGTCTTCGGCGAGGAGCGGGGCGGCGCCTACAACCGCGTCCTGCTCAGCAAGGTGCTCGCAGGGGAGGCGCCCGACTCCATCGTCACGAAGCCCCCCGCCTGGTACGAGCGGAACGGGGTGCGGCTCGTCAGCGGGACCTCCGTGGCGCGGATCGACACCGGGTCGAGGGCGGTCGTGTCGGCGGACGGCGCGCGCCATCGTTACGACGTCGCCGTGCTCGCGACCGGCAGCCAGCCGCTCGTCCCGCCGCTCGAGGGCATGACGACCTCGGAGGGCGATCTGCGCCAGGGCGTGTTCGTGTACAGGACGATGGACGATTGCGTCCGGATGCGCGGCTGCGCGCGGGCGGGCGACAACGCCATCGTGGTCGGCGGCGGGCTCCTCGGCCTGGAGGCGGCCAAGGTGCTGAGCGACATGGGCCTCCACGTGACCGTCATCCACGTCGCGAAGAGCCTCATGAACGCGCAGCTGGATCAGATGGGCGGCGACATGCTCGAGCAGCACATCGAGCGCTGCGGCATCTTCGTCCGCACCGGGCGCACCGTCGAGGCCATCTGCGGGGAGGAGGCGGTCGAGGGGTGTCGCCTCGACGACGGCAGCGTCCTGCCGGCGGACATGGTCGTCCTCGCGTGCGGCGTCCGGCCTCGCGTCGACGTCGCGCGCGCCTCCAACCTGCCCATCAACAAGGGCATCGTCGTCAACGACACGATGGCCACCCAGGTGCCCGGCATCTACGCGATCGGCGAGTGCGCGGAGCACCGGGGCAGGCTCTATGGCATCGTGACGCCCATCTGGGAGCAGGCCGCCGTCCTCGCCGACGTCCTGACGGGCGCGAACCCGCAGGCGCGCTACCGAGGCACGAAGCTGTATACCCGGCTGAAGGTGGCGGGCGTCGACGTCACCTCCATGGGCAGCACCGAGCCGGAGCTCGAGAGCGACGACGTGCTCCAGGTCGTGGAGACGCGGAAGAGCACGTACCGGAAGCTGATCCTCCGCGACGGGCGACTGTTAGGCGCCCAGTTCGTCGGCAACACCGCGGCCGCGGCCACGCTCGTGCAGCTCTTCGATCGCAACGATCCGCTGCCCGCCGATCCTCTGGAGGCGCTCTGCGCCGGCGGCGGCGCGGGGCCGGCGGCGCAGGCCGAGCGCATCGTCTGCAACTGTCACAAGGTCAGCGAGGCGACCCTCCGGGAGGCCATCGAGGGCGGCGCCTGCTCGCTCGAGGCGGCGTGCGCCGCGACCAAGGCCGGCACGGGGTGCGGCTCCTGCCGCGGCGAGGTCGCCCAGCTCGTGGCCCGGCACGCGCCCTCGCCGGAGTACGAAAGCGGCCGCGCCGTGGCCGCCGGATAACGTGGAAAGCACGCCGGGGCGAGCCGAGCGGCGCGGAGGCGCCCTTGGCGCGCGAGGATCCGCCCCGCTATAGACGCCGGCGAATGCACCGCACGCCGCGCGAGCGCCTCCACGAGCTCTTCACCAAGGTCGACGCGTTCTTCGCGAGCGCGAGCGCCCGCCACGGCGGGCGGATGGCCTGCCGCACCGGGTGCAGCGACTGCTGCCGGCGGCGGTTCTCGGTGACGTCGATCGAGGCCGACGCGATCCGCGAGGCGCTCGCGACGCTCCCGGAGGCCGACCGCGAGGCGCTGGCCGAGCGCGCGCGGGCGGGCGATCCGGGCGTGTGCCCGGCGCTCGACGGGGAGGGGAGGTGCGCGATCTACGCGGCGCGGCCGCTCATCTGCCGCACGCACGGCCTGCCCATCCGGTTCGCGCCGGCCAGCGAGCGCGCGCTGCCGGTCATCGACGCCTGCCCGAAGAACTTCGTGGGAGAAGACCTCCACGCCGTCGAGGCGTCGTCGGTCCTGGACCAGACGACGCTGTCGACGGTGCTGGCCGCCCTCGACATGGCCCACGCCGACGCGGCGGGGCAGCCGCGAGGGCAGCGCGTCGCGATCGCCGCGGTGCTCTCGGGCGAGGGGTAGCCGCCGCCGGGCCGTCGGCCTGATGACGAGCCGGTCCGGCTCAGCCGATCGACGGTCGCCGGCGCCATGACGCTCCCGGCCTCGGCTTGCGTGCGCTCGCAGTGGCACAGATCAGGCATTGGCACAGGCCAACTATGGCCCAACTATCTGGCTCAATATGGGCCAGATGCTGAGCGTGTGCCCATGGGCATACGCTGATTTACGGGAAATTCAGGTTGGCCCGCGGGTTGCTCTCAGGTGGTGGCCCACTCTGGACCGATGGCAGGTCACGGCACACGCCGCCGTCGGTCCGGGAGGGGCAGCTTATTGGGAGGATAGAATGACCAAGTCGATCAAGGGGTTTGGGTTGGTGGCGGCGGCTGGCGTGGTGTTCGCGGCCTTGCTCAGCGGTTGCGGCTCGCAGGCTGCCGATCGCGGGCCGGACGTCGGCTCGATCAGCTTGCCGCTCGCGGCCGATGCAGCGTCTGGAGCGCGATACCGGCTCCGCGACGCCACGTTCGAGATCTCGAACGGTTATTACTACTACGAAGATGAGAATACCTCGGCCATGGCTGTCGGTGGTGGCTACGGAACTGTGGTGACGGTCAGCAGCGAGGACGAGGATCCGGACGCGAGCTCCATCCTCGTCGATCTGGAGCAGGGCAACTACGGCGTCAGGCTCCTTCCGGGCTGGCACTTCGAGAAGGTCGAGGACGGCACGGTGACGGATCCAAACGTGGAGGCCACGCTGCTGTCGTCGCAGAATGTCTACGTTAACGTCTCGCCGCATTCGACGAGCTGGGTTCAGTATGCGTTCGGTATCGGGAGCAGCGAGCTGTGGCTCAACGGCAAGGTGAACCTCGACATCAACGTCTACGAAGATCCGGACGACTACTACTACGGCGGAAACGTAACTTCGGGCGGCCCCGGGGGTGCGGGCGGCGGCGACTACAGCTCTGGATACAGCGCGGCGGGGGTCGGCGGCAGCGGCGGTTATTAGCGCGGGCGAGAGGAGCTGAGCGGAGCGGAGCGAGCGACGTTCTCGCCCGTCAGCGAGGGCTGCACTGCACGACGCAGAAGGCCGTGGCTCCCTTGGCGCGGGCGCTCGCCTCGCACGACCGCTTCGCTTGCTGCGACGCCAGGAAGCGGTCCTTCGCCGAGCCATTGCCGAACACCATCTGATAGTTGCACGCGCCCGCGAAGCCGCAGACGCGCACGGACGCGCTCGCCGTACACCACCAGGACGTCCCGCCCGCCGCGCCTCCGTTGCTCGGGCTTCCATTCGAGGAGCCCTCGCTCGGTGAGGTGGGCGTCCGCGCCGCTGTCGACAGAGGCGCCGGCGCCTCACCCGTCTCGTCGTCGGCAGCAGGCGACGGGGCATCACCCGCGGCGCGGTCGCCGGTGGACGGGTCTTCGCCCGCCGCCTCGTCGGCCTCCTGGTCGGGGCGAAGCGGGGTGCTCGTCGACGTGGGCACCACCGGCGAGAGGCCGCCGGCGGTCGACACGCCGGGAGGCGTGGTCTCGACGACGGTTTGCTCCGGCGATGCGCTCGCCACCAGGTACACCGCGCCGCCGATCACGAAGATGGCGCCCACGCCCAGCGCGAACAACCCGCCGAGGACGATGAGCACGATCACGAGCGGCGACAGGCCTGACTTCGGGCGCTGCGGCGGCGGTGGAGGGTAGTAAGGCGGCGGCTGCGGAGGGTAGTGATGCGGCGGTTGCGGAGGGTACTGAGGCGGCTGCTGCGGAGGGTACTGAGGGCGCCCTGGACCAAACATCTCGCAGTCATAGCGCAGCGGAGCCGTCCGCGCTGCGTGTGACGAACACCCACGCTGTCGGCGAACGAGCGATGTCGCGTCGGACGAGCCCGCCCGCAGGGGCGCTGTCCGCGGTGGTGTTGCTCCGGAGCCGGCAGAGCGGCGCTCCGCGGCCCGCTCACACCCAGCCGGTCGTGGCGCGCAGGAGCAGCCCGAGCCCGAGCGACGCGCCGTTCGCGAGCGCCGAGGCCGCGATGGCGTGCGTGGCAGGCAGCTCGCGCAGCGCGAGCCGGTAGACGCCGAGCTCGAGCAGCACCGCCCAGAGCTCCGAGAAGGCCAGTCGCGCCGTGGCGCCGATCGCGAGCGCGGGGAAGATGAACCACACCGCCGGGTGACTCGCGAGGTTGGCGACGGCCACGAGCGCGGCGCGGCGGCCTCGTGACCGCTCCGCCGCGCCGAGCAGCGGTGAGGCGACGGCGAGCTCGATGAGCAGCGTGAACGCGAACGCGCGCGCCCAGGCGGCCACCAGCGGATCGGTGAAGACGCGGCTCATGGCGCGGCCGGCTGCGCGGCGATCTCGGGCCCGCCGCGGTCCACCCCGCGCGCGCGCCCGGACCGCTCCTGGCGCGCCTCCTCGGCGCGCCGGCCGACGTCGCCGCGGACATAGAAGTACGCGAGCAGCGCGAGCTCCAGGTACCCGTGGAAGGAGGCGAGCGAGAGCACCAGGTTGCGCGTGCCGAGCGCGCCGCGCAGGGCGCCAAGCAGCACCAGGGCGGCGACGAGCGCCACGGCGGCGAGCCCTGCGTCCCCGAAGTCGCGCCGGAGCGAGCGCGCGGACATGCGGAAGGTGGTTGTCCGCTGGCCCGGGTGATCTTCCTGGGGAATGAGCAGCAGCCAGACCGCGTAATGGACGGACTGCAGGAACGCATAACATGCGGTGAGCGCGACCGCGGAGCGGGTCGGCAGCCCGGGAGCGAGCCAGTCGCTCGCCAGGAAGAGGTGCAGCCCGAAGGCGTCCAGCCACCCGGCGCGCAGGGTGAGCGAGGTCATCGCCCCGCTCGCGAGGAGCGCCGTCCCGGCCAGCACGAGCCCGAGCGGCCAGGCGACCGCGCGCACCCGGCGGCGGAAGAGCGCGAGCCACAGCGCGAGCGCGACCAGGTTGTGCGCGTGCGCGAGGACGAGCCGGAAGCCGCGCGGCGCGGCGAGCGCCGCCGCCGACAGCGCCACGGCGGCGGCGGCGGCCAGCGCGACGCGCCGCCACGCGCGCGACGCGAGCGCGCCGGCGACGACCGCGGCGCCGAGCCAGGCGGCGAGCAATGCGTGCTCGGCGCGGAGCAGCGCCGCGGCCGAGCCAAAGAGCTCCTGGGCCCCCCGCAGCCCCAAAAGCGCGGCGCAGGCCGTCCAGACGACGCCGCGCCACCACGACGGCAGCCCGCGCCGCAGCACGAGGTAGCGCACGTCGGCCGCGACGTGCAGGACGCCGAGCAGGATTGGCCCGAGCACGAGCAGCGCGCTCGGCGCAAAGACCGCCATGGTGAAGGCGCCGAGCGCGTTGGCCGCGGCGAGGGTGGCTATCCTGCGATCGGGGCGCGCCACGACCGCGATCGCGAGCTCGCTCCGGCGGAGCAAGCCGAAGAGGCGCCGCCGCGCGCCGTCGAGCGGCGCGACGCCGCGCTCGAGCAGGCGGGCCACGCTCGCAGGCGGAGGACCGGGCGCACCCACGGTCGACGCTCGGTTCAGCGGCGCCGGCGGGCGGTCACGAGCGCCGCGGCGCCGCAGAGCAGCATCAGCCCCGCCATCGCGCCGTCCGAGGCGGCGCCGCTCATGGCGCAGCCGCCGTCGTCCGATGACGCCTTGTCCGCGCCCGCGCTGCCGGCCGACGTCGAGTCCCCGCCCGAGGCCGACGTCGCGCTCCCGCCCGAGGCCGACGTCGAGCTCCCGCCCGACGCAATGCACAGATTGCAGTCGTATTCCATCGTGGTGAAGCCGCCGTCCTCGCCCGGCAGCGTTCGCTGGCACTTCTGCTGCGTGCACGTGCCAGGCTCGTTGTAAGCGGGCCCTGCGTTGTTACAGCTCGACCCCGGCGTGTCGCAGCTCTCGGGCGGCGGGACGTCCGCCCGCGCTGAAGAAGAGGTGAGCAGCGGCGCTGCGAGCAAGGCGGCGATCGCCACAAGGCACGAGGGCTTCATCATCCCGCCACTCTGTGCTTTTCTCCGGAAAACTTCAAGAGCGGTGCCGCCGATCCACGCTCGTGCACCTGGCCCTTGCGAGGAAAATATACCCGGGTAATACCGAGACGGTCAGATACTGCCCGGTAAAAATATATGGACACCAACATCGAAGTCGAAGCGCCGTCCGCGCCGCGCGGCGTGCACGACATGACGCAGGGCAAGCCGCGCGCGCACGTCGTGCGCGTCATGCTGTTCATCCTGGCCGGCATGGCGATCCAGACCCTCTATGGCCTGATCGACATCTACTGGGTGGGTCGCCTCGGGAAGGAGGCCGTCGCCGCCGTGGCGGTCTCCAGCAACCTGATGTTCGTCTCCCTGGCCGCGACGCAGATGCTCTCGGTCGGCTGCGTGGCGCTCGTCTCGCAGGCGGCCGGAAGAAAGGAGCACGGCGAGGTGCAGCGCCTGTTCAACCAGGTGCAGAGCCTCGCCACGTGGGCGGGCGCCCTCTTTCTCGTGCTCGGCCTCGCGCTTCACCGCACGTACGCCGAGAGGCTCTCGGGAGACGCCATGACCGCCGAGCTCGCGAGCAGCTTTCTGCTCGCGTTCATTCCGGCGCTCGCACTGCAGTTCACGATGGTGGGGCTCGGCTCGGCCCTGCGCGGCATCGGCGACATGAAGCCGGGGCTCGTGGCCCAGACCGCGAGCGTGCTGCTCAACATGGTCCTCGCGCCCTTCCTCGTCTTCGGCTGGGTATCGGGGCGCCCGCTCGGCGTATTCGGCGCGGGCCTCGCCACGCTCCTCGCGACCGCGGCCGCCGTCGTGGGGCTCGCCGTCTATCTCCTGCGCGGCAAGACCTTCCTTCGCCTCCGCCTCGCCGACTGGCAGCCTGACCTCCCCACATGGCGAAGGCTGGTGGCCATCGGCTTGCCCTCGGGCGCGGAGTTCTTGTTGCTGGCCGTCACCATGGGCGTGATCTACGTGGTCACGCGGCCCTTCGGCTCGGAGGCGCAGGCCGGGTTCGGCATCGGGCTGCGGCTGATGCAGGCCGGCTTCATGCCTGCCGTGGCGATCAGCTTCTCCGCTGCGGCGGTCGTCGGCCAGAACTACGGCTCCCGCGCCTACGCTCGCGTCCGCGAGACCGCGCTCGAGAGCGTGAAGCTCGTGCTCGGGTTCATGCTCTTCTTCACCCTGGTCTGCCAGGTCTTCCCCGCGCAGCTCGTCGCGCTCTTCTCGCCCGCGCCGGACGTCATCGCGGCCGGCGTCGACTACCTCCAGGTGACCTCCTGGGGTTACTTCGCGAGCGGCATCGTGTTCGTCTGCGCCGGCGTCTTTCAAGGCCTCGGCAACACCTGGCCTTCGCTCGCCGCCTCGGGGGCGCGCGCGCTCGCGTTCATCCTCCCCGTGCTCGTCCTGAGCGCGCGCCCCGGCTTCCGCATGCACACCATCTGGCTCGTATCGGTCGGCACCACGCTCGGCCAGCTCGGGCTCCAGCAGATCCTGCTGCGGCGCGAGCTCGCGCTCAAGGCGCCCGTATCGCCGTGACGCGCTGCCGGGGGGGCGCAGCGCCCGGCCGAGCGCAGCTCAGGGACGTGCGCCCGCCGTCCTGGCAGGCAGGGCGCGCACCTGGTTCTTCCGCATGACCTCCGCCGTCAGGCGAGCCGCCATGGCGCGCGGCACGAAGCGCGCGAGGTTCGAGAGGATGTAATTGCCGAGGCCGTGGATGGCGTGGGTTCGCCCCGTCGAGAGGGCGCTCAGGCCGAGCCGCACGACGTCGCTCGCCTTCGCCTTCGCGCCCACGGCCGCGGCTTCCCCGGCGATCTCGAAGAACGGCGTCTCGGTCGCGCCGGGGCAGAGTGCGACCACCTTCACGCCCCGCTCGCCGAGCTCGGCCCAGAGCGCCTCGCTGAACGAGAGCACGAAGGCCTTGGTCGCCCCGTACACCGCCATCGAGGCGATCGGGTAGAACGCCGCCGTGGACGCGACGTTGAGGACCGCGCCGCGCGTCCTCACGAGATCGGGCAGGAACGCGTGGGTCATTGCGACGAGCGCGCTCACGTTGAGCGCGATCTCCTCGAGCTGCCTTTCGATCGGCGTCTCCTCGAAGCGGCCGTGGGTCGCGAATCCGGCGTTGTTGATGAGCAGATTGACGGACACGCCGCGGCGCGCGACCTCGGCGTGCACGCGCCCGATCGCCCCCGCGCTCGTGAGGTCGTCGGCGATCACCTCGACGCGGACGCCGTGCGCGGCGCGCAGCTCGGCGGCGAGCGCCTCGAGCTTGTCGCGCGAGCGGGCGACGAGGATCAGGTGGCATCGCTGCGCGGCGAGCTGGCGGGCGAATTCGGCGCCGATGCCGGTGGAGGCTCCAGTGACCAGGGCGTTCCGGTTCTCGAAGGGGTGTCGCGTCATGCCTCCATGTGTAAGCTCTGGGTGGATTCGCGAGAACGGACATCTTCGGGCATCGGAGTTCCACGGATGAAAAACGACGCCTTCTCCTGGGACGACCTGCGCGTGCTCCTCGAGGTCGATCGACGTCGCAGCTTCCTCGGCGCGGGCAAGGCGCTCGGGCTCTCCACCTCGACGGTCGGGCGGCGCATCGACGCGCTCGAGCTCGCGCTCGGCCGGAAGCTCGTGCACCGGACGACCGCCGGGACCTCGATCGATCCGGCGGCGCGCGCGCTCGTCGCGCTCGCCGAGGGCATGGAGAGGGAGCTCCGCGTCGAAGGGAGGGACGCGCGCGGCGCCGAGTCGCTCGAGGGCGTGGTGCGCGTCTCGATCAAGGAGAGCTTCGCGCGCCCGATGGCGAAGGTCCTCTCCGCGTGGCGGCGTATCCACCCCGAGACGCTGATCGAGCTCGCCTCGGAGGCGCGCCTCGCGGACGTGGCGAAGCGTGAGGCCGACCTCGGCGTCCGGACGGTGCGCTCGTCGTCGAAGGCGCTCGTCGAGAAGCGCCTCGGCACGTTCTCGTACGGCCTCTGGGCCTCGAACGAGTATGTCGAGCGACACCTGCGCGACGGCCACCTGCGCGAGGCGGACTTCCCGCGGCACGACTTCGTCGGCTACGACGGGCCGGGGCGGGAGTCCGAGCAGGAGCGGTGGCTCGTCGCCCGTGGCGCGCGTCGGTTCCCGTTCCGTTCGAGCTCGGACGACGCGATGCTCACGGCCGCGAGCGAGTCCCAGGGCATCTGCATCTTCGCGGACGCGCTCGCGCGTGACGTGCCCGGGCTGCGGCGGCTCGCCTGCGCGACGCCGCTCCCGACGGTGAGCGTGTACCTCGTGGTCCACCGCGATCTGCGGCGCGTTCCGCGGATCCGCGGCGTCGCGGGGGCGATCGAGGAGGCGATCCGCCAGATCGCCGTTCGTGAGAAGGCTCGCGGCTAGTTCCGCCCGCCAGGAGTCCGGAGGGAGAGTTCAACGCAAAGGCGCAAAGACGCAAAAATGCATGAACTTTATTTTCTCTCTCTCTCTCTTGCGCCTTTGCGTCTTTGCGCCTTTGCGTTGAACTCTCCCTCTCCTCTCGCGAGGCGGCTACCGCCTCAGAAGAGCACGCGCTCGACGCCCGCCGCGTCGAGGAGGTAGTCCCTGGACGCCTCGAGGCCGGCGCGGAGCCGGCCAAAGTTCACGCCGACGAGCTTGCCGCGCCATTTCCGGATGCTCCCCGCGACGATGACCGTGTCCACGTTGCTGCGGTCCATCAACGTCACCACGGCCCCCGGTACGTTGTTGAGCGGCGCCACATTGATGGCATCCGCTCGCAGCAGGATGATGTCGGCCTCCTTGCCCGGAGTCAGCGTGCCGACCTTGTGGGAGAGCCCGGCCACCCGGGCCCCCTCGACCGTGGCCAGGCGGATGACATCGCGGCACGTGAGGAGCTCGGGCAGATCCGTCTCTCCGGCCAGCGCGCGTTCGTTGATGAGCGCCCGCTGAAGCGTGAAGACGGTCCGCATCTGGGTGAAGAAGTCCGCGGTCATGGTGCACTCGACGTCGGTGCTGAGCGCGGGCTGGACGCCATGATCGAGCGCGGCCTGGATAGGCGGCATGCCGTGCCGCATGGTCATCTCGATCGGGGCCGCGATCGAGACGTTCGCGCCCGAATCGGCGATCGCCTGCCAGGAGGCCTCCGAGATGGCGCTGGCGTGGATGAACTCGAGATCAGGCCCCATCAGACCCTCGCTCTCGATCTGCTCGATGAGCGTCCCCTGGCCGATGCTGCCGACGAGGTGCGTCACGATGGGCAGGCCGTGCTGGCGCCCGAGCGCCCAGGTATCGCGCCACGCGGGGTCGAACACCTCCCCGCCCATGGCCAGGGTCAGGAGCTGGTCGGTCGAGGAGAAGTACTGGCTCTGGATCCGATCGAGATCGTTCGGGAAGATGTTGCCGGGGCCCGCGCCCGGCGAGTACACGAAGAGCGCTCGGCGGCCCGATTCCTGCAGCCCATGGATGACGGCATCGGTGTGCTCCGGCGTGTGGCCCACCTGGGACGTGTCGACGACCGTCGTCACCCCGGCATCCAGCTGGCTGAGCGAGGAGGCGAGTATGGCGAGGAAGGCGTCCCGCGGTCGGAAGACCGGCGTGATGGTGAAGTGGATGTAGTCGAGGTAGTTCTTCTCGCCGTGCGGCAGGCCGTCGTTGGCCAGGAGGCCGTCCGAGAGGAAGCTCCGCAGCGCGGTCTGGTACTGGTGGTGATGGGTGTCGACGAACCCCGGCATCACGATCGTGCCCGTCGCGTCGATGATCTCCGCGCCTGGCGCGTGCAGGTGCGGCCCGACCGCGATGATCTTCTTGCCCTGCACGAGCACGTCGCCCCGGGCGAAGTCCCCCACGTTCGGATCCATGCTGAGCACGGCGCCGCCTCTCAGGATGTAACGCCGGTGCGGGGCGCCTGTCCCGTGCGGCATGTCATCATCGTGCTCCGCCCTCCCCGTCGCCGCCGCGGGAGTCGAGAAGGCCGCCGCAGCACCGAGCGCTGAAGCTCCCACCGCGAGAAACCGACGACGAGACGAGCCCGCCTCGCCTGGCTCTCGGTCGTGGTTCGAGTCGTTTCCACAGAGCTTCTGGCACATACCAAGTTCCTCCTGCTCAGTTCACGCGTCCTTCTGTCGTGCCCCCGCCTCTCGAGACACCGACCACTGCGTTCTGGTGGGCTGAGCAAAGCAAAGATTAACCCGGTGCGGAAGCCAGCGTCGAGCCTCGTGGGATGCGATGCGGCGCCGAGGTCGTGCGCCTTGTACGGTTGCACGGTTGTACGTTTGCACGGTCGCACGGCATCGAGCTGGAAGGCCGGATGGAGAATTTCACCCGAGATGCCGTAGTAGACAGCGAATCTCCCGGTAATGACTACAGAGGGGTCTCGAGTGTGATGATGCGGTCGCGGCGCACGCCGCCCCGATACGCGCGCGGGGCCGAGCCGCGCGGTGGTCGTCCCACGGCCCGCCGCCGTCGTCTTGCGAGATCACCTGCCCAGCGCAATGATCCTCTCGTTTACCCAGTCGTCGCCGGCGAGGGGGTGCACGCCGGCCCCGTCCCGATCGAGCGCGAGGCCCACGGAGAGCAGCCCACTCGTCACGAGGAACGCTCCCCTGGGGGTCTGCCCGTCGGACTTCGTGAGCCGCCCGCGGATCGCGAGATCGCCCCCCTTCGCCTCCAGCAGCCTGAAATCGACGCCGTCGTCCGCGCGCCTCACCTTCGCGGATGCCTTGAGCCCCTCCATCGTGAGGAGCCCCGCGGCCCAGCCGGGAATGGCATCCTCGGCGTCGAGCAGCATCACGGCCGGCCGCGCGTCCTTGCATTCCACCCGGATCGCCGCCTCCATGAGCCCCCGCCTCACCTCGGCGTCCTCGATGTCGATGTGCGCCCACCAGCCAGGGAGCGCCTCGCCCTCGTGCTCGACCGCGAGGTCCTCGATGTCGATGCGGCCCTTCCGCAGCTTGGCTGTCGGATTCAAGACGTTCGCCGCGTCGAGCGTCATGCGCGCCGCCACGTCGCCCTTCACCTTCGTCTGTTTCCACTGCAGGGCGCCGTGTTTCAACAGCAGGTTCAGCGAGCCCGTCCCCCGGCCCAGCGGGTCGACCTCCAGGCTGCTCCGCATGAAGGCTGCGCCGCCGGTGAACCGCGGCGCGTCCGGCGCGGCGCCCTCGACGTTCAGCCAGCGCAGGTCCGGGATCGCCGCGGCGACGACATCCACCTTCGACGCGAACCCCGGCTGCAGCCGCAGGAGGTGGAGCTCCGGTGCGTCGAAGGTGGCGCTCGCTCTCTCCACGACGATGGGCGGCAGCCCGCTTCCCGGGCGATCGAGCGTCGCGCGGGGCAGCGTCACGGCGAGGCGCGCCGCTCCGCGCTCGTCGACGCGGAGCGCCGCGCGCGCCTCGGCGGTCGCGCGGAGCGACGCCGTGGAGGCCACGAGGTGGCTCGTCTCGTAGGACGCGGTGCTGCCCGGCTCGACGCTCCCCCGGTTCACGACGAGGTTCGTCCGGAGCTCTCCGCTCCCGTCCTCGAGCCGGGGTCCGGCGCCCTCGCCCGCGGGAAGGGGGATGAAATCGAGCCCCGGCAGCTGCGCGTCGAGGCGGACGCGCGCCCAGGCGGTATCGAGGACGTCGAGCCCGTCGACGTCCCGCGGATCGAACGTGCTCATCGTCACGTCGGCGTCGGCATCGAGCCGCGCGACGACGCGATCGGCGACGTGGACCTCGCCCGACCGGAGCTCCAGGGCGACGGGCCCGACGCGAGCGGCGCGGAGCGGCTTGTAATAGAACCCTCCCCGCACGCGACCGCCGCCGGCATACCGGACTTGCTGGATCCAGACCTCCTTGAGCGTCGTGTCGATGCCTTCCAGGTGCACCGTCCACAGGTTGTAGCCCTCGTCCGAGTTCTCGAGATCGCGCTTCGGCGGCAGCTCCGGCTTGAGCGGAGGGTTCGCGAACTCCGGGATGGGCGGCAGCGCCTCGATGTGCGGCGCCTCCAGATCGCGCTCGCTCGTCGGATCCACGAGCATCCGCATCCGGAACACGAAGCCCGTGGCGCGGATGTCCTCCGCATAGAACTTCTTCCGGAGGAGATCGGTCAGGTGGATATCGACGTTCGCTTCGTCGAGCTCCACCGCCCACTGAAGCACGCTGTCGGAGCCGCTGAGCCGGAGCTCTTTCACGTGAACGACGCCCGGCCAGAGGCTCCACGCCGACCCGTAATAGAGCGAGGCGTCGATCGGGTTGTAGCTGACGAGCCTCGCGATGAGCCCCGTGCTCAGCATGACGTTCACGACGACGACGTAGCCGAGCCAGAGCGCGAGAGGCAGGATCAACAGCGTTTTCAGCGCCCTCCTGGCCCGTGGCCCTAGCCGCCCGCTGAGCGCAGGTGGGGACTTCAGCGCGGCAGCTTCGTGCAGGAGCGCGTGCATGAGCCCATCCGATCGCACGCGCCATGCCGCGAGCTGAGCCGCGGCGCGAGGGGGCAGGCTCAAGGCTGGCCGTGGCGATCTGCCCCGCTCGTGGCGAAGGCCGACATGCGCGGACCGCGGGGGAGGGCCCGCTCTCGCGCGGACGCGCCCGGAAATGGCCCTGCCGCCAGCGCTCGGCCCACGTCGGGCCCGACGGGCACCCGGCTTGCTAACCCCGCGAACGCCGGCGCTGACGAGCCTGTCGCGCGTCGACGCCGCTGGCGCCGATTTTCCAGCCATCACCCGAGGTCATCATGAACCACACTGTCCATCACGACCTGAACGACGAAGAAGCGAAGAGCGCCGTCCTGCGGGCGATGGCGAAGTATTGTGATCGATACGCGGAGTACGCTCCCTCCATTTTCTGGAGCGACGAGCGGCGCGCGGATGTCGGCCTCTCCTTCAAGGGCTTCACGCTCTCCGGGCGGCTCGAGCTCCGGCCCAGGGCCGTCGACTTCGCGATCGACATGCCGCTGCCGCTGCGCATGTTCAACCGGATGGCGATCGCGGCGATCGACGCCGAGGTGAGGCGGTGCATCGATGACGCGCACCGCGATCGCGCGCGGCGGCGCGCTCCGAGCGCGGTCGCGCAGGAGGCGCTCTGAGCGGTCCGCGCCATGAAGAGCGGAAGCGCCACGACCACCCATGAAAGGCGCCGCCCGCGGAGCGCTCCGCGCCGCTCCGCCGCGAGTGGCGTCGTCCTCCGCCGGCGCCGCGTCAGCGTGTCGGTCGAGTCCGTCGAGACGGTCGAGCTCGCCCGCGCGAACGGCGAGCTCGCGGGGACAGGGCAGCTCACCCCGTCACCGGTCGAGTCCGCCGAGTCGGCCGGGCTCCGGTACGTGAACGACGGGGAGCCGGGGATCTCCAGGCGAGGGGCGGGCAAGGGCTTCCGTTACGTCGACGCCGACGGGCGCCCCGTCAAGGACGAGGCGACGCTCGCGCGCATCCGCCGCCTCGCGATCCCGCCCGCGTGGACCGAGGTGTGGATCTGCCGGAGCGAGCGCGGGCACATCCAGGCGACAGGGCGGGACGCGCGCGGCCGGAAGCAGTACCGGTATCACCCGCGCTGGCGCGAGGTCCGCGACGAGACGAAGTACGACCGCATGCTCGCGTTCGGCGCGGCGCTCCCGGCGATCCGCGCGGCGACCGAGCGGGATCTCGCGCTGCCTGGCCTGCCGCGCGAGAAGGTGCTGGCGGCCGTGGTGCGCCTGCTCGACGAGACGTCGATCCGCATAGGGAACGACGAGTACGCGCGCGACAACGACTCGTATGGACTCACCACGCTTCACGACGAGCACGTCGAGATAGAGGGGAGTCTCATCAGGTTCCACTTCAGGGGCAAGGGCGGCAAGGAGCACGCGATGACGGTGCGGGATCGGCGGCTCGCCCGCATCGTGAAGCGCTGTCAGGACGTGCCCGGCCACGAGCTGTTCCAGTACATCGACGGCGAGGGCCGGCGGCAAAGGATCCATTCGGACGACGTGAACGAGTACCTGCGCTCGGTCGCGGGCCACGACTTCACCGCGAAGGACTTCCGCACCTGGACCGGCACCGTGCTGTGCGCGTCGTTCTTCTGCGAGATGGAGATCGCGAGCTCGGTCCGCCAGGTGAAGAAGCGCGTGGCCCAGGTGATCGACAGGGTGTCTGCCCGTCTGGGCAACACACGGGCGGTCTGTCAGCGTTGTTATGTCCACCCCGCCGTGATCCGCGCTTACACGGAGGGCGCCCTGCAGTCCCTGATCGACGCGGAGGAGGCCGTCGCGGACGGGGCGGTTGCGGCGCTCCGGCCCGAAGAGGCGAAGATGCTCCGGATCGTCCGCGGCTTCGGCGAGCGAGAGGCGGTGCCGCTCGTGACCCGCCTCCGCGAGAGCGTGCGCTCGGCGCGCGCGGTGAACGCGCGGCGAGCCGGCAAGAGCGCGAAGCATCCCCCCAGGGAACGACGCGCCGCGGCCTGAGCCGCGCCGCGGCGAGCGCCGCAGCGGCCGGGCGGGGATGCGCCTCGCCCCGCTGTTCCCGACGAGTCTGCCGTGTCGTTGCGTCACAGCGTGATCGCCCCGCTGTGGCATCGTGCCGCGGACGCGACGGGGGCTGTTGCTGGGGTCGCGAGCGGCCCGCGATCTCGCGCCGGATACGCGCGCGGTACGGTTCGTGTTGTGCGTAGCTCCTTGGAAACCAGCGCGCGCGGCGCGAACCCTCAGCCAAGGAGGTCTGCATGGCGAGCCAGAGGTTGATCACCGGGATGGTGCGAGCACGTGGGGAGGCCGAAGACGTCGTCCGGCGCATCCTGGACAGCGGGCACACGCGACGGGACGTCTGCGCCATCGTGAGCGAAGCGACGCGCCGCCAGCACATCTTGCGCTCGCGCGCATACGGCGCGGCCTCGCACGGGAGCGCGCTGACCTCCGTCCTCGCCGCGGCGAGCGCGGGGCTCGTGGTCCCGGGGCTGCGGCTCGCGGTGGCCGGCCCCATCGCGGTGAGGCTCGCGGACGCGAGCTCGGCGAGCGAGACGGCCAGCCTGAGCAGCGTGCTCGTCGACGCCGGGATCCCCGAGCAGAGCGCGCCGGAGATCGAGAGGCGCCTCAAGGAAGGCGCGATGCTCCTCGGCGCCCTCGCGCGCGACGAGAAGGACGCCGCGGCGCTGCGCGCGATCCTGCGAGACGCAGGCAACGGCGATTTCTGCGGCACGGGCAAGGGAGCCCGCGTGTTCGCCGCGCTGTGAGCTCGGCGGCGCTCACCGCTCCGCGTCGCCGCTGGAGGGCGCCGCCGCCGGATCGATGAGCTCGCTTCATGACCGCGAAGTCCCGGACGTTGGAACGGGACTTGAAGAGAATGAAAGGGTTCAGCCGAGACTGATTCGGTACAAGGCGAACATGTACCCCTGAGGCAACAGGGGGCGCGCGCCTTCCCGCAGCGGCGACGATCCCTGGCGATCGCGGCTCCTGCGTGGACGTATGGCGTGGTGGCCCACCTTGGGAGGTAAGGAGGAGAGGAATCGGGCGTTCACCAGACATCTCAGGAGAGTACCCCATGGAACCGGTCGCATTCGCAGACGAGAGCGTGGGCCTGGACGGACTCATCGACGATGACTCGATCGAGCAGCTCAAATCGTTCTGCCGTGGCGAGATGTCCGCGGTCGAGACCTACCGTCAGGCCATCGCCGCGGCACGCCAGGGCTGGGTTGCTCACCACCTCCGGCTGAACCTCGCGTCGCACGAGGCGCGGGTGAAGGTGCTGCGCCGGCGGATCGAGGAGCTCGGAGGCGACCCCCCGGCGAGCTCCGGGCCATGGGGCGCGTTCGCCAAGGCCGTCGAGGGGACCGCGCTGGCGCTTGGCCACAAGACGGCGCTCTCGGCGCTGGCCGAGGGGGAGGAGCACGGCCTGAAGGACTACCGGAACGACATCGAGGAGCTCGACACCGAGTCGCACGCCCTGGTGCGGGACGTGATCTTGCCGCAGCAGGTGTCGACGCGCCGCTCGCTCGCGGATCTCAAGCGGCAGCTGCCGTGACGCGGGAGCCCGCCCAGGCGCGACGCTGAGGGCAACTCCGTAGTGGGATGGGGGCGAACTCCCCCGCTCAGCCCTTCGCGTCGTATCCCGCCTGGAGCAGCTTCGCGATCGTGGAGAGCTGCATGTTCGACGTCCCCTCGTAGATCTTCCCGATCTTCGCGTCGCGGTAGAGCTTCTCGACAGGGTAGTCCCTGGTGAAGCCGACGCCGCCCATGAACTCGATGCAGAGCGACGCCGTCCGCTCGGCCACCTCGGACGCGAACAGCTTGGCCATCGCCGCCTCCTTCACGAACGGCTGACCCGCGTCCTTGAGCCGCGCGGCGTTGTAGACGAGGAGGCGCGCGGCCTCGATCTCCATGGCGACGCGCGCATACTGGAACTGCACGCCCTGGAAGCTCGCGATCGACTGCCCGAACTGCTTCCGCTCGCCCATGTAGCGCATCGCGTGGTCGAACGCCCCCGCGGCCAGGCCGAGCATCTGCGCGCCGATGCCGATACGGCCCTCGTTCAGCGTCTCGATGGCGATCTTGTAGCCCTTGCCGACCTCGCCGATCACGTTGCCCTCCGGCACCTCGCAGTCCTCGAGGACGAGCTCACACGTGCTGGAGGCGCGGATCCCGAGCTTGTTCTCCTTCTTGCCCACCGAGAAGCCGGGGAAGGAACGCTCGACCACGAAGGCCGTGATTCCCTTGTAGCCCTTCGTCGGATCGACGTTGGCGAACACCAGGAACACCGAGCTCTCGTTCGCGTTCGTGATCCAGAGCTTGCGGCCGTTCAGGATCCAGCGGTCGCCCCGGCGCTCGGCGCGGGCCGCGAGCGCGAACGCGTCCGAGCCGGAGCCCGCCTCGCTCAGCGCATACGAGCCGATCCAGTCGCGGGAGAGCCGCGGGAGGTACCTCTCCTTCTGCGCCTCGGTGCCCCAGCGGAGGAACGCATTGGCCACCAGGGTGTTCTGCACGTCGACGAGCACGCTCACGCTCGGGTCGACCACGGCGAGCGCCTCGATCGCGAGGATCGCGCTGAAGAAGCCCGCTCCAGAGCCCCCGTACGCCTCCGGGATCTCGATCCCCATGAGGCCGAGCTCGAACAGCGGAGGGAGCAGATCGTGGTCGAGCGCGCCCTCTTCGTCCATCGCCGCCGCGCGCGGCGCGACGCGCTTCCGGGCGAAATCAAGCACCGAGTCGCGGAAGAGGCGCTCCTCGTCGGAGAGCTGGGTGAGCGGGGGGTGGGACACGACGGTTTCTCCTTGTGGGCCCATGGCGCAGCGCGGCGCCGTGGCGGCGTCGCCCCACTATGCTACGCGAGGGCCACGAGCGAAAGCCGTTCGAGCGCGCCCCGCCCGGTCATCGCCGCGGCGCAACGCAGGCCACGCCGCGTCGGCGGCGGACGGGGCGCGCCGCCCCGAGCCGCCTCATCCGTGGTGTCGCCGCTCGCTCCGGGGCCGGGATCGTCCAGGCTGCCACGCGCGTTGCTTCACCTGGACGCTCACGCGCGCTTGCCCGCGGGCGCGTCGCGCCGGCGGCACCGGAGCAGCGTGTGGGCGAGGCCGAGGTGGTCGATCTCCGCCTCGACGACGAGGCCCGCCTCGTCGACGCAACGCCGGATATCGGCGGCGCTGTACATGCGGCTGTTCCCGTTCGCGAGGCACGTGAAATACAGGGAAGAGCCGTGAAGACAGTGGACCGCCACCTCGTTCGTCTGCCGATCCCAGAACGTGTCGAGGATCCAGAGCACCGTCTCGTCCCCCATGGCCGACGCGGCCCGCCGGAGGATCTGGAGGATGTCCGCCTCGGAGAAGCACACGAGGAACTGGCTCATCCAGATGGCGTCGAAGCCCGTCGGGAACGCCTGGCCGTGATCCAGGAAGTCGATGGGGGTGCCCACGATCCGGCCGAGCAAGCCGTGCCGCTCGACGTTGACGCGCGCGTCCTCCAGCTGGCCTGGCAGGTCGAGCAGCGTGACGCGCACGTCGGGGTCGTGCGTGCAGCACTGGATCGCCCACCGCCCCGTGTTGCCGCCGATGTCGAGGAGCGCCCTCGGCCTCCGCTCGAACACGACGGGCAGCGCCTCGGGGAACGCGGAGTCGGAGTAGAGGTGATCGAACGCAAACCAGCTCTCCCTCACCTTCGGCGGGAGCGCCGGGAGCGCCTCATAGACCGTCGGCCACTCGCCAAAGACCTTCAGGCCAGCCGGCTTGCCGCCCTCGATGGCCTCGTCGAGAAAGCGCATGCCCTCGTAACAGACGTCATGGATGAAATCCATGTTGATGCGGGTCATCCTGTCATTCTCGACGATGAGCCCAACCCGCGTGATCGTGTAGCGCTCGCCACGCTCTCGCGGCTCTGCGTGGGCGTTTGCGCCGCCTGCGCCGCCTGTGCGCTCCACCAGGCCGAAGCTCAGGCTCGCCTCCAGCAAGGTCTTGGCGGCATAGGCGGAGAGGCCGGTGTCCTGGGCCACCTCCGCCGGTGTCCTGCCGCCCTTGCCAGCGCGCTGGAGCGCTTTGAGGACGCCGCGGTTTCGCATCACCCGCGCCACCTGGAACATGACGGGCGCAAACGCGATGCGCTGGGCGGCGAGCATGGCGTCGAGGGTGGGATTCGGGGCGGGATCGTTCTTCATCGAGCTCCGGTCGTCGGGGGTGGGGTCAAGGCTAGCGTGCACCCTAGCGCTGGAGGAGCAAGACGAAGCCGCAGACGCCCGTGAACAGCAGCGTGCACTCTGCCCGACCCTCGTCGGCGAGCGAGATCCCCGTCACGCCGCAGAGCATGCCGAACACGAGGCTCGCCACGCTGATCCGCCGCCGCTGGTCGATCGACCGGACACGCGGCGGAGTGGGCGGTCTCGTGCGGTACGGGCTTGCCACCCCGTGATGATACCACCAGCGCCGCGATCACAAGGACGCCGCCGCGATGTCGAACAGCTCCTCGTCGGTGAGCGGCAGCGGGTTCGCCTTCATGCTGCTCGCCGCCCTGGCCTTCGCGACCAGCGCCGGGAGGTCCGCCTCATCCATGCCGTAGCGCCGGAGCCCCGGGATCGCGAGGTCACGGCAGAGCTCGCGGACCCAGGCGATCCCTTCCTCGGCGCTGGCTCCGGCGCGCCCCGTGACGAGCGCGGCCAGCTCGTCGAAGCGCGGCAGCGCGCGGTGAGCCGGGTCGCGCGCGCGCAGCGCCCGCAGGTTGACCTCCAGGACGGCGGGTAAGAGCGCCGCGCACACCGCGCCGTGCGGCGCGTCGAACATGCCCCCCGCGGGCCCCGCGAAGCCGTGGACCGCCCCGAGGCCGGCGTTCGCGAGGCAGAGGCCGCCGAGCAGGCTGGCGATCGCGAGGTCGTCCCGGGCCGGCGCGTCGGCGCCCTCCAGGACCGCGCGGCGCAGCGAGCGCACCGAGCGGCGGATGCCCTCGCGCGCGAGGCCGTCCGTGAGCGGGTTGCTGCGGCTCGACAGGAACGGCTCGATGAGCTGCGAGAGCGCGTCGAGCCCGCTCGACGCGAGCACCCCGGGCGGGGCGCCCGCGAGCAGGTCGGGGTCGACCACCGCGAGGCGCGGCAGCATGTGCGGGCTGCGCAGGCTTGCCTTCACGCCGGCTTCCCGCGACGCGAGCACCGCGTTGCGCGTCACCTCCGCGCCGGTGCCCGCGGTCGTGGGGATCGCCACGAACGGCACGGACGGCCTGGAGAGCGCTCCCCCCTTGCCGATGACCTCCAGGTAATCGAGCGGGTCGCCGCCGTTCGCGACGAGCGCGGCGATCGCCTTGCCGGCGTCGATCGCGCTGCCGCCGCCGAGCGCCACCACGACGTCGCACCGCTCGGCCGCGGCCCGCGACGTCCCCTCGCGGGCGATGTCCACCGTGGGCTCGCCCGCGACGGCGAAGCGCACCGCGGCGACGCCCGCGGCCGCGAGCGCGGCGAGGAGCGGCGCGGCGCGGCCGGGATCCTGCCCGGTGACGACGAGCGCCCGCGTCCCGCCGAGGCCCCGCACGGCCGCGGGCACCTCGGCGACCTTGCCTGCGCCGAAGGCGATGCGCGTCGCGGTGGCGAACTCGAAGGCGGGTTCATGGATGGGAGGCGCCATGTCAATACCCCGCGTCGTCAGGGAAGACATTGACGTATTTCCGGCTGGTCCGCGGCTCGGCCATCATCTCCGCGACGGTGTCCCGCCACCGCTGGTAATGCGCCGTTTCCTTGTGTGCGGCCGGCGCTTCCTTGGTCCTGTAGACCTCGACGAGCACGAACCGCGCGGGATCCTCGGTGTCCTGGACGACGTCGAACCGGGCGATCCCCGGCTCCTTGACGCTCTCGCGTGCGTTCTCGATCGTCGCGCTCCGGAAGGCGTCGACGAGCTCGGGTCTGACACGTACATGCACATGCACGACGAACAGGCTGTTGGACATGCGCGCAATCTAGCTCGGGCGCGCTGCCGCAGGAACCCGGCTCGCGCCGCGGCCGGCCTTCCGGGAGAGCGCGCGGGCCGCGCCGGCTCGGCCGAGCGCGCTGCCTCCGGGCGGGGCGCGGCGGCGGGTGGCAGGGCGGGCGCGCGGGTGGCGGCGCGTCCGGCAGAGCGCCGTCGCCCCCTGCGTGGACTCCCGACTTGGCCCGGCCGGCTCGCGCACTACGATCGTCGTGACCCGGCGTGCGGCTCGGCAAGCGTCGAGTGCATGAGCGCCGCGAGCGAGGAAGGTCGATATGGCGGATCCGACCATGGAGAGCCCGGAGCCCGATGCGGCGCGGTCCATCGCGCTGCATTCCATCGAGTTCAGGTCCGATCACGGTCTCCTGAAGGACTGCAAGGAGGAGAGCGGCTGGAGGAACGAAGGGGCCCTGTGCCCACGGCCGGAGTGGACGCGGGGGGGCGCCGTTCCCCTCTCGATCTCGATGGGCCGGCACATCGTCGTCCGGCTCGAGCTCTCGCAGCGCGACGCCTACAGCGCGGCGGCGGCCGAGATCCGCGCCGTGGGGCCGGGGGGCATCGTCCTCGAGAGCCGCGGTAGCGGGGCCGTCGGCGCGCCGCTCGATCTCTTCTCCTCGCGGCAGCTCGGGAGGAAGATCCAGAAGTTCAACCTCGCCCTGAGCTGGTCTGCAGGCGCGGGAGCTGCGGTGTCTCCCGCCCGGACCTCGAACGTCGTCTATGTCACGATGGGCAGGCCCCAGACCGACAGACAGGATGTCTGGCAGGAAGATGGGGTGACCTTGAAGCGGATGGACAGGGCGGTTTCCTGGATCGCGCCGATGGATACCCTCGATCCCCACGAGATCGTGGAGGGGGTCATGGCCAGGTTCCCGACGTACACGCTCCTGCCGAGCCCCAGGGTGCCCCGGCGGTACCATCACCCGACATACATGAACGGCGAGGGCGGCGCCTGGCCGATGACCGATCACGTGGAGGAGAGCGGGGAGTGCCAGGCGATCGTCCGCCTCCTCCGCGGCATGCTGCGCCAGCTCGGGATCCCGGGGCGGACGCGCATGATCGTGGTCTGGGGCGACCCCAACGTGGGCGGCGGGCGCAAGACGCTGTCGGCCGATGTCGAGCAGAATCCGTGGGCGGGGCTCGACGTCACGAAGGTCGAGGGCGGCCGCGTGTGGCGCGCCGCGCTCGTCGACGGGCCGGTGGAGGTGGGGAGGACCTATCCGGCGTCCCATACGCGCCTCCCCGACGGGACGGTCAGCCCGGGGCTCAACCGGTACGAGGCGTGCCTCGAGTTCTCCCACGGCGGCGTGACCAGGTATTACGCGGGCGGCGCCGGCGTGTTCGATTCCGTGGAGCCGATCCTGGGCGTCTTCTGGGGGCTCATCTGGTTCAGCTCGGCGCCGGACGAAGGGTTCCGCGTCGAGCAGATCGTGGCGACCTACAGAAACGGAGGCTGGGGATGAGCGCGCACGCATTTCAGAAGCAGGACGTCGACACGAAGATCGCGGGGTGGCTCGCGGCCGTGGCGCGCGTCTCGCCGGAGGGCTTCACGCCCGTCGAGCGGTTCGACGACGTGCCGGCCCAGGCGCGCGCGGAGTCGTTCTACTGGTGCGACTCCATCTTCCGGGACGAGCTCAACCCGCACGGCGAGGCCGTGAACGCGCGCCACGCGTTCCATGCCGCCACGGACGATACGCCCGACCTGCTCCGCCACGAGTACGCCGCGGGCGGGCTCGGGCTCACCGTCATCGAGGGGCGCAACTTCATTCTCGTCCAGGTCGATCGCGCGAGCCTCGATATCCTCTCTCTCTGCGGTCCAGACCGCGCAGCCGCCGTGCGCCGGGTGGCCGAGGCGCTCTTCAACACGGGCGTGGAATCGAGCGCGGTGGGCCTTCCGGTGACCCCCGGCCCGGCGGCCTGCCTGGACGCCGCCGGGACACAGGAGCTCGACGAAGGGACGGTGTTTTCGAGCAATCCGGCCGTGGACCCGGATCTCCTCACCTGCTGGAAAGACCGCACGGAGTGCGGTGTTCAGGGCGGAAGGCTCTACTTCCTCTGCTACAAGAAATCATCCCAGCGCGTGGGGTTCGCGAACGCGTGGCAATGGTTCGACGACCGGAGGGCCGGGGTCGGGTGAGGCGGGGGTAGGCGCGGAGCGCGCGGGAAAGCGCGGGAACGCGCGGGAACGTGCGAGAACGTGGATGACCGCTGCGCCGGTATTGCGTCTGCGCGCCGCGCGCGGGATGTTGCGCGCGTGGCGGGACCACAGGCACCCAGGATCCTGATCTTCCCAGGCGGCCCCTCGGGCGCTGCGCAGGCGCTCGCCGCGGCGCGCGGCTATGTCGCGGTCCCGGCGCGGGACGTCGAGGCCGGGCTGGATCTCCTGGCGACTCAGCCGTTCGACGTGGCCGTGCTGGCGGACGAGGGGCCGCTCGAGGACACGCTCGCGCTCTGCCGGCGGCTGCGCGCGGCGCCCGGGGGCGATCGCGTGGCCGTGGTCGCCGTCACCGGGAGCGCGGGCGCGACCGCGGCGCTGCTCGAGGCGGGCGCGACGGTCGTGGCGGCGGCGCTCGAGCCGTCGATCGCCATCCAGCTCGACGCGGCGGTGTGGTGGGTGCGGCGGCCGTCCGCGCACGTGGCCGACCGGGCGCCCGCGGAGCGCGCGCTGCTCGAGCGCGCTGCGCGCTCCTTCCGCGACGCGTCCGCGGAGGTGATGGGCCTCCTCGTCTGGGACGCGGCGGGGGGCGTGCTCGACGCGAACGACGCGTTCCTCGGCATGGTGGGCTACACGCGCGAGGACGTCGAGGCGGGGCGCCTCAACTGGATGGCGATCACGCCGCCCGAGCACCGCGCCGCGGACCAGCGCGCCCTCTCGGAGGTCCTGAAGAACGGCGTCTGTCCGCCGTTCGAGAAGGAGTTCCTGGCCCGCGACGGGCGGCGCGTGCCCGTCCTCATCGCGCCTGCCCTGGTCGAGGGGGCGCGCGATCGCGGCGTCTGCTTCGCCTTCGACATGAAGGCGCGCAAGGCCGCAGAGGACGCGCTCCGGACGAGCGAGGAGCGCATGCGGCTCGTCGTGCGCGCCACGAGCGACGCCTTCTGGGACTGGGATCTCTCGTCCGGGCGCGTCACCGGCAGCGAGCGCATGCGGAGCTTCTATGGCACGGGCGGCGCCGACATCGAGGAGGACGCGGTGTGGTGGTTCGAGCGGGTCCACCCCGAGGATCGCGATCGCGTGATGAACGGGCTGCGGCGCGCGATGGAGGGGGATGGGGGGACGTTCGAGCTCTGGTACCGGTGCCTGCTCGCGGACGGCAGCTACGCCGACGTCCACGATCGGGGCATCGTGCTGCGCGACGCGACCGGCAGGGCGTACCGGATGCTCGGGGCCGTGTCCGACGTCACGGAGCGCCGGCAGATGGAGACGCGGCTCCAGCTCGCCGATCGCATGGCCTCGCTCGGCACGCTCGCGGCCGGGGTGGCCCACGAGATCAACAACCCCCTCGCGTACATGGTCGCGAACGTCGATTTCGCGCGCAAGGAGCTCCGCGCGAAGGGGGTCGGCGCGCGCCTCGACGCGCTCCTCTCGGCGCTCGACGAGGCCGCGGAGGGCGGCTCGCGGGTACGGCACATCGTGGGCGGCCTGAAGACGTTCTCGCGGGCCGACGACGGCGAGCTCGGCCCGGTCGACGTCGACCCGGTGATCCAGCTGGTCCTGCGGATGGCGCAGCAGCAGATACGGAGCAAGGCGCGGCTCGTCCTGGAGCTCCGCCCGGTGCCGGCCGTCCACGCGAACGAGGCGCAGCTCGGCCAGGTGCTCCTGAACCTGCTCGTGAACGCCGCCCAGGCGCTGCCGGAGGGGAAGGTGTCGGAGAACGAGATCCGGATCTCCACCGCCCCCGCGCCGCCCGGCCGCGTGTGCATCGAGGTGTGCGACACCGGGCCAGGGATCGCGCCGGAGCTGCGGAGCCGCATCTTCGACCCGTTCTTCACGACGAAGCCCATCGGGGAAGGGACGGGGCTCGGGCTCGCGATCTGCCACGGCATCGTGACGAGCTTCCGGGGCGAGATCGACGTGGAGAGCGAGGTCGGCAAGGGCGCGTGTTTCCGCGTGCTCTTGCCTGTCCATGACCATCGCGCGGGGGCAGGAGAGGAGCGCAACGCCGCCTCGGGCGGGGCCTCCGATGAGCTTCCCGAGGAGGCCGCTCAGTAGGCGCTCCGCCGTCCTTGGCGGACGGGCTCCGACAGTCGGCGCGCCGTCCGTGCTCCGGCGCGCCACGGGGCCGCTCCGCGGGACCGACCGCTTGCCAGGGCCGCGGCGTTCGCTCAAGTTGCGTCACCGGCCCCATGAACACTCGATCGGTCAGGGCCGCAGCTGGGCTGCTCGGCGGGGCGGCAGAGGAAGCGCGCCGCGCGGCGCAGTCCGGTCGTGAGGTTCGGTCATGATCGAGAAAACTGGCCGCATCCTGGTCGTCGAGGACGATCTGGATATCAGGAGCATTCTGACGCAGCTCCTCGTGTTCGAGGGGTACGACGTCGAGGAGGCTGCGGACGGCGCCGAGGCGCTCGCGCTGCTGCGGCGGGACGCGCCGCCCGCGCTGATCCTGCTCGATCTGATGATGCCGGTCATGGATGGGTGGCAGCTCCGCGCCGAGCTCCAGCGCGACCCGGCGCTGGCGTCGATCCCGGTGGTGATCGTGTCCGCCGACGTGCGGGTCGAGCAGGAGGCGTCGCGGCTGCGCGTCGCGGGCCTGCTGAAGAAGCCGCTCCAGATCGAGCCGCTGCTCGAGCTCGTCCACCGCATCTGCGGCGCGCCGGCGTGATGAGCCGGGCGGGGCGCGCGCGCCCGCCCATCGAGATCGCGCGCCAGGGCGGCGCTGGGGCGGCTCGGGGGCCCTGATCAGGCTCCGGGGCGCGGCGCTACCTGACCGGCAGCGCCCGCGGCGGGCGCCTTCCCCTCCGCGAGGCGGCCGGCGCCGTGCTCGTGGAAGTACTCCTCCAGCCGCCTGTCGGCCTCGTCCCCGAAGAGGAGCTTGCACGCCTCGCGGAGGCCGGGCGACCTCGCGAGCGCCTCGCGGCGGAGCAAGAGCGAGATCTTCGTGCGCCGCCGCAGGAAATCATCGAGCTTCGCGATCATCTCGTGCTTCGCGGCGTGGGCGATCTCGCAGCGCAGGTCGTCCGCCCCTTCGAACAGCGGATCGGCCATCCGCGGATCGCGCTGGATGTCCTCGAGCAGCCCGAGCGCCTGCGCGCCATAGCGGCGCCATAGCCGCGTGCTGAGCGTCTCCGAGGCGCGCGGCGGCGTCAGCGCGTCGAGATCGAGGGCGCGCGCCTTGTGAAAGAACTCTTTACGAAGCGCCTCGCCCGGCTCGCCATACCAGCGCTGCGCAGGGCGGGGCAGCGCGACGCCGAGCCCCTGCACGGCCGCGCAGACCTCGTCGCCCACGTTGATGCAATCGGTGAGCTTGCCGCCGAAGATGCTCACGTGGGCCTGCGCCCCGTCCACCTCGAGGGCGTGCTTGCGCGAGAGCTGCAGCCAGTCCTCGCCCTCCCCGCCGCCCTCGACGGCCAGGGGGCGCACCCCGCAGCGCTCCGCGATGACGTCGGCCTCGGTCAGCGGGCGGGGCAGGTTGAGGCGCTTGTTGATGTTGGAGAGCACGAAGCGCCGATCTTCGGGCGTCACCGCCGCGCGCGGGCCCTCGACGCGGGTGTCGGTCGTGCCGATGCACGTCCTCGATCCCATCGGGATCACGAAGAACAGCCGGCCGTCGTCCGCGAAGAACGTGAGCACCCGCCGGCTCGAGGTGAGCCGATCCACGATGAGGTGGATGCCCTTCGAGAAGATGTGGCGGTGCCTCGTCCGCTGGCCCGTCAGCTCGTTGTGCGCGTCCACGAACGGCCCGCAGGCGTTGACGAGCACGCGCGACCGGACGGCGAGCTCCCTGCCCGACAGGACGTCGCGGGCGCGCGTGACCCACGCGCCCCCCTCGCGCCGCGCGCCGAGCGACTCGACGTAGTTGGCCGCCCGCGCGCCGTGATCGAGCGCCGCGCGCACGAAGCCCCAGACGAACCGCGCGTCGTTGTCGACCAGGTACGCGTCGGAGTACTCGAATCCTCCGTCGCAGCCGTCCAGGTTGACGATCGGCTCCTCCCGCGCGATCGCCCGGCGGGAGAGCAGGCGGGGGATGCGCGTGAAGAAGCTGCCGATGATCCAGTAGAGCCAGGTGCCGAGGAAGAGCTTGAAGAGCCCGTGGCGGAAGCCCCGCTCGTGCGCGGCGTAGAACCGGATCTCCTGCACCGACGACGGGTAGCTCCTGAGGAGGAGGTTCCTCGACGTGCAGAGCTTCCGCACGAGCGGAAACTCGAAGCTCTCCATGTACTTGATGCCGCCCCAGGCGAGGTTCGACGACTCCTGGCTGGTGAATCCGGCGAAGTCGCCCCGATCGATCAGCGCGACCTTCGCCCCCCGCGCGGCGAGGGCCGCGGCCGCGACGGCGCCGTTGATCCCGGCGCCGAGGACGAGGACGTCGAACGTGTCGCGGCTCAAGCTGTCGATGTTCGTGGCCCGCAGCATCGATGGCGATCCGGCGAAGGCGCGGCCGGCGCGCGCCCCATCTGCTCTATCACGTCCTCGCCGCCTCGGGGCGGCGGACGGCGCCCGACGTCTCGCTCAGCCCATCAGCCCATCGGCCCAGCTGCCGTCCTCGCCGCGGTACGCTTCGGACGATGGCGCCGGCTGGACGCGGCGCGGGCTGCTCTTCGCCGCGGCGGCGTGGCCGGTGTGGAGGTGCTGCCAGCGCGCCATCTTGGTGTAGACGCCGCCCCGCCGCAGGAGCTCTCCGTGCCCGCCGTTCTCGACGATGCGGCCGCGCTCCATCACGAAGATCTGGTCGCAGTCGACGACCGTGCTCAGGCGGTGGCTCATCAGGACGATCGTCCGCTTTCCCTTCAGGGCCCGCAGCGCCTCGGCGATGGTCCGCTCGTGCTCGGCGTCGAGCCCGTCGGTCGGCTCGTCGATCACCAGGATGGGCGCGTCCGTCAGCAGCGCACGCGCGATCGCGATGCGCTGCCGCTGGCCGGTCGACAGGTTGAGCCCGCCGTCGGCGATCGCCGTCCGGTAGCCGTCCGGCAGCGCCTCGATGAAGCCGGCCGCCCCCGCCATCTCGGCCGCCCTCCGGATCTCCGGGTCGGTCGCGGAGGGGCGGCCGTAGGCGATGTTCTCCGCGATCGTCGCCGGCAGGAGGATGCTGTCCTGGAGGACGAGCGCGATGTGCCGGCGCAGGTCCGCCACGCGGACCGCGCGCGTGTCGATGCCGTCGAGCCGCAGCGCGCCGCAGGTCGGGTTGTGGAAGCGCGGCAGCAGGCCGAGCAGCGTCGTCTTGCCGGCGCCGACCGAGCCCACGAACGCGACCATCTCGCCCGGCCGGATCGTCGCGTCGAGCCCGCGCAGCACCGGGTGGCCCGGGCGGTACTCGAACCCGACGCCATCGAGCGAGAGCGCGCGCGGCTGGGGCGGGAGGGTGGCCGCGTCGTGCCTGTCGACGACCGCCTGGTCGCGGTCCAGCACCTCGAAGACGCGCTGCGCGCCCGCGACGCCGCCCTGCACCGCGGCGCCGGCGCCGGTCAGCTTGCAGAGCGGGTCGTAGAGCATGCCCAGGTACCCGAGGAACGCCGTCAGCGCGCCGAGCGTCATGCCGGCCTCGCCCCCGCCCGCCCGGGCCTGGACGATGAGGTAGCCGCCGTAGCCGAGCACCAGCGCGCCGCCGAGCCCGAGGATCGAGCCCATGGCGAGCGTGTGGCGGAGCTCGTCGTGGTGGAGCCGGAGCCACGCCTTCACGCTGTTGCGCAGCGTCGTGTGGAAGCGCGCCTCCTCGTCCGCCTCGCGGCCGAACGCCTGGACGAGGCCGATCGACGCCATCGAGCGCTGGACGGACGTCGCGAACTCGCTCTCGACCTCCTTCGCCTCGGTGCACTTCTTGTGCAGCACGCGCCCGAACTTGGCGTTCGTGAGGAGGAGCGGCGGGACGACCGCGAGCGCGAGCAGCGTGAGCTCCAGGCTGCGCGAGGCCATGATGCAGATCATCACGGCGAGCGTCAGCGCGCTCCCCATCACCGCGACCGCCACGTTGAGGATGCCGTGGAACCCGGAGGCGTCCTGGTTGAGCCGGTAGAGGGCGTCCCCCTGCGGCTGCGCCCGGTGATAGCCCATATGGAGCGCCTGGAGCTTCCGGTACACGTCGCGCCGCACGCGCGTGAGCCCGCCATAGCCGATGCGGAACGTGAGCAAGGCGCGGCCCATGCCCACGAACTCCTGCGCCACGCGGAGGACGAGCGTGAACGCCGCGAGCCCGAGGACGCGGCCGAGCAGGCTGTCCGGGAGCGGCGCGAGCAGGAGGCGATGGACGAAGTCCCCCGCGCGCGGGCCGGTCGAGATGAGATCCACGATCACGGCGACGGGCCACACCTGGAGCAGGCTGATCGCGATCGAGACGCAGACCAGCACGGCGAGCGCCCCGAGGCGCGCCCACTCGCCCTTGAAATAGGCGCCCACCCGGACGAAGAAGCGGACCCGCTCCGCGCCGGCCGGCTGGCTGGGCGCGGCGCGCGCGGCCGTCAGCTGCGCGGTCGTCCGCGGAGAATGCCTCGAAAACCTGACCCTGCCTTCGCGCCGAGGCGAAGGATGATAGTGCTTGCGGTGAGCCGGTGCGCTCATGGTTCGCTGAGCTCTCTCCTGTCTACGGCTGAGGTGGTCGTCGGCGGCCCATCTCGGGCCCGGCCTGACGATCCATCGGTTACGACCGGTAGCGAGGTATCGCCGCTGGTGTAACAGCCCGACGCGGACGCGCTCTACGTGAGTGCCGGAGAAGAGGTCGGCGCTTGCTGATTTGCTGCGCGGTTGTCCGGGACTCCAGGGCCAGCGACGCCGGCGCGGCCAACGGCACAGGCCGACGGCGCGGCCGGCTCTCCGCGCCTACCCGCGAGTCCGGCTCTCGAGCAGCGCGAGCCTCTGGCCGAGGGCGCGCGCCGGCGCGAGGTCGAGCTCCGCCGGCGCGTGATCCGCGCTCGCCTGAGGCGGGCCGTCGCGCTGCGCGGTCCTGCTCGTCGGATCCATCTCCGCGCGGGCGGGGGCCTGGAGCAGGACTCCATGGCCGGCGAGGGAGGCGAGCGTCGCCTGGAGCGTCGCGCGCTGCGCTCCCTCGACCGCGGACGGCGAGCAGAACACCGAGGCTACCTTGCCGGCGAGATCTCCCGAGGGCTGCCTCGATCCGTCGAGGAAGCGCCGGATCTCCGCGCACATCGCGCCATAGCGCGCAGGCGAGCCGATGGCGATGCCGTCTGCCCAGAAGAGGTCGTCTTGCCGCGCCAGCGGGACGGAGGCGAGGTGTTCCCGCGCGGCACGGATCCGCTCATTCGCCGTGCTCCACCGGTCCTCGATCGCCGTCAGATCGGCGACGCGCCGGATCCGCACGGTCGCTCCGGCCTGCCTGGCGCCCTGCGCGACGGCGGCCGCGAGCGCGGCCGTGCCGCCATAGCGGGAATAGAAGATCACGGCCACGTTCATGCCGAGCGCGCATGCAGCCCTCATACCGCCGTGCTCACATGGCCGGAGCGCTCCACGCCGTGTCCGATGAGCTCGCCGCGCGCCCCGTCATGGCATCGTCGAGAACGGCATGAGCGGCCCGCTGGCAGGCCCTGCAGCCGTGGATGACGCATGGCGCAGGGCGCGCGGCGCGATTCAAATTGCGCGTCGCGGCTCCACGCCTTATGGGTCCCTTGATGGTCCGGAGCGGAATGCGCAGGGGCGGCGGCGTCGATGTCCCGTGCGCCCCCGGAAGGGGGTGCGGCGCGGAGCGGGGCGATCCGCCGGCCGCGCCGCCGTGCCCTCCGGGCGCGATGGGGCGGAGGCTCGCCGAGCAGGGCCCCTCTCGACGGAAGACGATCTTCATCATCGAGGACGACCCAGGCGTCTGCGATGCGCTCGTGACCGTCCTGTGCGATGAGGGATACGATGTGATGACGGCCGGGGACGGCGCGGATGCGCTGGCCAGGCTCCGCGAGGGGCCGACGCCGGCGCTCATCGTGCTCGATCTGATGATGCCGGGGATGGACGGATACGCGTTCCGCGCAGAGCAGCTGCGCACGCCCGCGATCTCCGACGTCCCCGTGGTCGTGCTGACGGCGGGGGCGGCGCCGCGGGCCACGGAGCTCGGATCGGTCGACATCCTGAAGAAGCCTGTCGATCTCGTCGCGTTGCTCGACGTGGTCGGTCGCAACACCTGAGTCGGCGCCGGGACGCCCGAAACAAACATCGCTGAGAGCGCGGCGCGACGGGCGCGTTACAGCGCTCGTTTCCGCTTGCCGGGGCGGCGGTGCGTGCGTCATACGCAGCTCACCGCACGCGGTCGACAAGGGGAGAGATCATGTCGATGGCCCGGCGAAGCATCCTTTGCAGCGTATCCATGTTCAGCCTCGCTGCGCTCCCCGGATTGTCGGGCGGCAGGGGCGCCGCGCCGGACGGCGACGCGCCTTTGCCGGCGTCGGGGGACGCTCCGTCGCCGGCCAGCGAGCTGTCGAAGACGGTATTCCAGCACGGCGTGGCGAGCGGCGATCCGCTGCCCGATGCCGTCATCCTCTGGACGCGCGTGACGCCGGGGAAGGCGGGCGCGGTGGCGGTGACATGGCAGATCGCGCTCGACGCTGGCTTCACGCGGATCGTGGGCTCGGGGGCGCTCCTGACGGACGAGGAGCGCGATCACACGGTCAAGGTCGACGCCGGCGGGCTCGACCCAGGGAAGACCTATTATTACCGGTTCATCGCCCTCGGCGGATCGTCGCCCGTCGGGCGCACGAGGACGGCGCCGTGCGGCCGCGCCGGGCGGCTGCGCTTCGCCGTCGCGTCGTGCTCGAGCTATGCGCACGGGCTGTTCCACGGGTACCGGCACATCGCCGCGCGCCTCGACCTCGACGCGGTGATCCACCTCGGCGATTACATCTACGAATTCGGCGCCGGCCAGTACGGGAGCGCGCGGCATTACGAGCCCGCGCACGAGATCGTGACGCTCGCCGACTACCGCGCGCGTTATGCCCAGTACCGGCGCGACAGGGACCTCCAGGCGGCGCACCAGCAGCACCCGTTCATCACGGTCTGGGACGACCATGAGCTGGCGAACAACACCTGGAAGGGCGGCGCGGGGAACCACGCGTGGCCTGCCGAGGGCTCGTGGGGGGAGCGCAGGGCGGTCGCGCAGCGCGTCTACGCGGAGTGGATGCCGATCCGCGAGCGCGGCGAGGAGCGGCGCGGCGCCGGCCGGATCTGGCGCGCGCTGCGCTACGGCGATCTCGTCGACCTCTTCCTGCTCGACACGCGCTCCTGGGGGCGCGACCGGCAGGGCGACCCGGGCGACCGCGGGGCGATCGAGGCGCCGGCGCGGACGATCCTCGGGCGCGATCAGGAGGCGTGGCTGCGCGCGGAGCTCGCGGGCTCGACGGCGGCGTGGAAGGTCATCGGCCAACAGGTGCTGATGGGCCAGATCCCGCAGGACCTGAACACGGACGCGTGGGACGGGTATCCGGCGGCGCGCCAGCGCTTCTTCGAGCTCCTCGACGAGGAGCGCGTGCGCGACGTCGTCGTGCTCAGCGGCGACACCCACGCGTCGTGGGCGATCGATCTCGCGCCGGCGCCGCTCGATCCGGCGCGCTACGACGCCGCGACGGGCCGGGGCGCGCTGGCGGTCGAGATCGCGGTGCCGGGGATCACCTCCCCGTGGCTCACCGAGGAGCAGGCCCGGGCGGCCGAGCCGCTGGTCCTCGCGAACCCGCACGTCAAGTACGCCGACCTGTGGCGCCGCGGGTACGCGATCCTCGACGTGACGCCGGAGCGCGTGCAGGGCGCGTGGTTCCTGTACGATGCGCCCGAGCGCCCGGAGGTCGACGAGGTGTTCGCCGCGGCGTTCGCCGCGCGCCGCGGCGAGAGCCACCTGCGCCGCGAAGAGGCGCCGGCGCCCGCCATCGACGACCCGCCCGAGGCCGCGCCTCGGGTGAGCTGACCTGGAGCTGACGTGCGGCGGGCCCGCGAAGCCCGCGAAACCACGCGGATTCTCCGCCGGTTGATGGTACGATCCGTCCCCGCGATATGCTGTGCGGGCGTTCTGCTGGTCCTTTCGCGAGCCTCTGGCTCGTCGTCGCCGCGATCGGGTGTTCGGGCGAGCGTCCGTCGCAGCCCGAGGGGTGGGACAGCGCGGTGGCGCTGCGACCGGCGCGCGATCTCGACGCGAGCCCGGGGGTGCTCGAGGTCGATCTGACGGCGCGCGTCGAGGACGTGGAGATCGTGGCCGGCAAGAGGACGCCGACGTGGACCTACAACGGCGGGCTCCCCGGCCCGCTGCTGCGCGCCCGGGTGGGAAGGCCCGGGCGACCTCGTGATGGGCATCAACGGCGTGCCCTCCTGGGAGGCGGAGCCGCTCGTGGCGGCGGTGGGCGAGACCGCGGTGTGGACCATCGAGAACACGATGGAGTTCGATCACCCGTTCCACCTGCACGGCTTCTTCTTCCAGGTGCTCGGCGCCGATGGCCAGCCGGTGAGGCCGCTCGCGTGGAAGGACACGGTGAACGTGCCTGTGGACGGCGCGGCGCGCTTCGCGGTGCGTTACGACAACCGGCCTGGCATGTGGATGTTCCACTGCCACATCCTCGATCACGCCGACGCGGGCATGATGGGGATGCTGCAAGTCGTGCGGTGAGCGCGGTGAGCGCGGTGAGCGCGGTGAGCGCGGTGAGCGCGGTGAGCGCGGTGAGAGGCGGCGGCGGGGGAAGGCGGCGAAGCGCGCGGAGCGGGACGCGGGGGGCGAGCGGTGCACGGGCTGGGTTGATAACAGCGCTGTAGAAAAACAGGGGCTCTGTCGGTATCTCGCACAACACATCACCTCCGCCGCGGCGGGAGGGGGCTGCGAGGCGCGGAAAGGCATGATCTCGAGACGGGGACGCCCTGGATCGGGTAGGATGGGAGCGTGGTGGATCTCGATGTGATCTCGGACCGAACCTACGTGGCTGCGGGGGCGGACTTCGCGTTCGTGATCACCCGGCGGGGGCGGGTCATCACCAAACGCGTGCCGCGCGACATGCCCAGGGAGGGCCGCAGCCAGATCGTCGACGCGGCGCTGAGCCTCGGGGAGCGAGGGCGGCTCGGGTGCGTCGAGCTGCGGCGCGAGGATCTGGTGCCGTACGGGGGCGCGGCGCCCGTCGACGTGTACTTCGGTGTGGCCGCCGAGGCGATCCTCTGCGTGGTGATGCCCACGTGGGCGGACCGGCGGGACGTGGTGCCCGCGATCGAGCGCGGCCTGCGTGCCATCGACGAGGGGACCCTGGCGGCGCCGCAGCCGATCCGGAGCGCGCCGCGGCGCACCCGGTCGCGGCCGCGGGGGGAGGCGGTGCCTGCCTCAACGCGCCGGCCGGTCGCCGAGGTGCGCGAGGTGCCGCCGGCCATCTGCGGGGCCGCGGTCGTGTGCGAGGCGCCGGCCCCGGCCTCGAGGCGCCCGCCGCCGCCGCCGCCGCCGGCCCGCAAGCGGAGCGCGGTCGCGGGGCTGGCCCTCCTCGCCAACGGGGGGCCGCCGCGGTCGCTGGCGCGCCCGGTGGCGCTGCGCGAGGCGCCGGCGTCGCCCGGGGCGCCGGCGCGCCCGGCCGGGTCGCTGCCGGACATCCGCATCGGCGAGGCGACGCTCGGGCGCGAGAGCCTCGACGCCATCGGGCGAGAGCTCGGCGGGGCGTGGCCGTCGGCGCCCGAGATCCGGGTCGGCGCGGCGTCGGCGGGGGAGGGGGCCGCGGCGGCGATCGGGGTGGAGATGCCGGAGCCGGCGCGGGCTGGATCGATGCCGGAGGCGGTGCGCCTCGAGCTGGTGAGCATCAGCCGCGACAGCCTGATGGAGATCGCGGCCGAGGAGGGGCGCATGGCGGCGGCGGGGCCGAGGCCGTGGGTGCCGCTGGTGCGGCCAGCGCAGGTCACGCGGCCGTGGGAAGAGCCGCCCGAGGAGGCGGGGCGCATGGGCGAGGCCGGCGAGGCGGCGGCCGCGGAGCTGGGCGGCGACGCGGAGGAGCCCGAGAGCCAGATTGTCGAGGTCGGGCTTCCGGGGCGGGGCGCTCGCGCGGGCTGACGCGGGAGGCGGGTTCAGGCCCAGCCGTTGGCCGGCCTGGCGCTCGCATGGGCGTGGCTGGACGAGCCGAGCACGCCGCGCTTGCTCGTTGGCGGCTTCATCGCGCTGGATCGATGAAATCGATGAACTAGAGACGATACCCCGGATCGCGGGGCAGCTTGCCGTCGACGCGAAGCACCTTGACGTCATTCCCCGCTGCAGATGCGCGAACGAACCCGATGGCTCCGTCCACCCTGCCCACGATCCAGACGACCGTAGCCGCGTTCGACACGCCTTTCGGCGGACCGGGTTGGCCACGAATCTTGCGATCGATCCAGTAGAGACCAACCTCCTCGGGTGACATGCCGAGGACCGCCTGGTCGAAAGCGATGCGCTCTGGAGCGACCCTGGGATAGGTGACGGGCACCAGCAGCTTCCCGTTCACCATGACCTGGCTGCCCATGTACGCGCGCTTCAGATCTCCAAACGAGATCCCTTCCGCGGGGAAGCTCTTCGAAACGACGATCGCCAGAGGTCCCACGTCTCCCGCGCCGTACGTCTCCTCCGGCGCTGCCGTGACCACCGCCGCGAACACCCATGCGCACGATGTCAAGAGGGTTCTTCGAGCGATCATGCTAGAAACTCCACGCGGCCTGCGTGACGAACTGATCAAAGTCGAAGCTCTTCTCTTTCAGGTAGGGCATCCATACATGCACACCGACGAGCTTCAGCACGACATTCTCGGTGGGGCGTATGTTCAAGCCGCCGACGATATCGCACGCCTCGTACACGAAGCTGGATTTGCCCAGGCGGTCGTATTCGAAGCCGAACCAGGGCATGATGCCGTACCAGGGCAATCGATAACCGGTTTGAAAGTAAACGCCCCAGGCACGGTTGTCAGGGGTCCATGTCCCTGGGGCAAAGCCAGCAGGCCGGTGGTCGTCGTCGTAGCGTACATCATGCATGATGTACTCGGTCTGGAACAAGAATCCGCCCCAGGTGTACTTGAGATCTGCGGCCAGGCCGAGCTCGTCGTAGCTCGAGGTGATCGGGAAGCTGGTAGCGGGCGTGCCGTTCTCCAGCGTCGTGACCTGCTCGGCGTCGGTGTAGCGGCCCTTGTAGCCCGATGTGCCGACGGCGAAGTTGCCGAACGGAGTGTCTTGCCGTAGCCAGAGACGCCAGCCAACTGCCTTGTTCTTGTCCAGATCCATGTAGCTATCGACCGGGCCGCGGCCATTCGACAACGTAAGGTGGTACCCTGCCTGCGTGTCATTGATGCCATGACTTCCATACGCTTCGATGCCGGTTTGTCGCTGGGGCAGCCACTCGGAGCCAACGACATAGGGTCGCGTGACGCTCAGGATGACAGGTGTCCCGTGGTCCACGTTCCAGATCCCATACGGGGTAAGCCACTGTCCGAGCCGGACGTTGAAGAGAGGATGGGCAGCGTATTCAAGCCATGCGCGCTCGATGATCACCCCTCCCACCTTCTTCGCCCGAGAGAAGTCGGTGTAGTCTGGGAAGGCAGCGCTGATACGGGTGCTCTGGAACGTCGCCGGGTCGGTCACGATTGCCCCGTCGGGCAGGTAAGTGAATCGGAGCTCGATCAAGGAGCGGAACTTCTTGCCCAGGTTCGAGTCGAGGTAGACGTTGAGATTGCCGATGTAGAACGTCGGGTTCGGGCCCACTCCGCTCGAGGCCCCGGATGTCTTCTCGTCGCTGAGCAGCGTGGCGAAGGTGAAATCAGCGAAGCCGTAGACGCTGATCTTGGTCTCTTCGGAGGTGAGCTCCTCCGCGACTACCTCGCCGGCCAACGCTTGAGCGACCGATTCTCCGCCGGCTCCCAGCGCGGCGCCCGCGTCGACCGGGCCGGTAGCCCCTGCCTCTGGTCGAGGCGCCGCGGCGCTCGAAGCCGGGCTGGCCGCCGGCGAAGGTGTGTTTGCCGCGCCCGGCTGCGCGCTCGCGGCAGGTTGCGCCGGAGACGCTGGCTCCGGAGATCCAACGGCGCCCGAGGCGTCCGGTGACGGCGCTGGTCCGGAGGGGGCCGCTGGCCCCGTGGCCTCCGCAGGCGCCGGAGCTGCTTGTGCCGCCGCGAACGACGACCCGAGCAACAGCGCGGAGGATACGGCGAAGGCAAGGTGAATGGGCACGCCGCGGAGTGCAACGGATCGCGTTCTCAATTGGCGCAGCTCCCTTCCGCGACGCACTGATATTGCTCGACTCCGTAGGCGGTCAAGTCGCAGCACACGGTGCCGGTGAAGCAATTGTTCGGCGAGAGCGTGCAGCCTTGGACCTGACACTTTTGCGTCAGATGGATATTGCAGTACGTGGCCTCGGTTCCTGCGCAATCCGCGTCGCTGGTGCAGGGCTTCCCCGCGCCGATCGGCGGTCGGCGACAGTAGGATGGGGTGACCGTGAGGTCGCACATGTATCCATCCGCGCAGTCGGCAGAGCCCTCGCATCCCTGGCTGGTGCAGTAGCCGCTGGTCCCCGAGACGGCGTGACAGGTGTTGTACGTGGCTTCGGGGCAAGGCATCGTCGCGGTGTCGCATGCCGCAGCCAGGCCGGCCGGGGTCGCGGTGCATGGCGCCTCGGCGGACGCCCTGCTGAACCCGGCGGCGCATTCGCACGCCCCTGTCGCTCCGGTCACCTCATTCTCGCCACATGCCGTGCAGGACGCCGTGGCGTCGGCGCGGCCGTATCCGGCTTCGCAGACACAGCCGCTTGGCCCGACCTCTTCGTTCTCGCCACAGCGCACGCAGCCCGCCGTCGTTGCAGCATGACCCTCGGCGCAGACGCAGACCTCCAAGTACTCCGACTCGGCCCTGATGGTCTGGCCAGGTCCACAGGGCTGTTCGCTGTCGTAGACGCAACCAAGGAACGAAAAAGCAACGGTATTGGCCATCAGAAGGACTCGACCCCATCGGCGTGACGCCGAGGGGGGAGGTCCATGCAGCAGTCTCGCAGACATCACGCTCATTCCTTGTTGTTGGGTTCGTTACACAACCTTCGAACGCAGAGTTTGCAAGAGGAGTGAACCTCTCTGTTGTCGAGCCGACCGAAGGGTAGCCCGGCTACTGCCGTCGTAGCTGGTCTGCCCAGATCCCAGCGTGCCCGTCGACTGCGGCCATGCCCCCGAACTGCCCGCACATGGATAATTCTACAGGGATCTGCGGCCGGTGGAAGACGCAATCTGCGCACCTGGGAGGGCGGCTCAGCGCAGGGCGACCCGAGTTCGCGCTGCGCTCCACGGATCTGCGTGGCCTCTTACAGGCGTCAAGCGGGACAACCTGGGCGCCGGCATGAGCTGTTGTGCTACACGTAAAGTCGTGGTGCGCCCGGCACCCGACGATGCTCCTTGTCGCGCTCGACAGCGCCCGGCTGTTCGCCGAGCCCCAGGAGGCGATCCGCCGGCTTCGCCCCATTTTCACCGTCCGGACACCCGGGAGCCGCCGCGCTCGCCCGAGCGGCGACGGGCCGGCCAGCGTGACGTCACCAGGTCCGGGGCGCGTACGTTGCCGGATCGCTGGGGGGTCGGTCAGCGTCATTGTGGATTGCTTGACAACCTGATGGCCCTTCGCACGATTCCTCATCGTGGGGGAGCATGCGTACCGGACCCGACGATCACACGGAGCCAGGCGCGCTCGCTGTCGAGCACGCCCGCCACCCGGGGCCGGGCGAGCCCGCGGAGCGCGCTGAGCGCGCGGGCCTCGGGCCGCATAAGGCCGCCCCGGGCTGCCCGCCGGAGCAACGTGCGGACGATCTCGGGACGAAGAGCCCTCCCCCGGGGAGCGGCCGAACAACCCAGTCGAGCACGGTCGCGACCGACATCCCGACGGACATCGCTCGCAAGTGGCAGGAGATGACCGATCTCCTCGCGGAGATCCTGCGCGTCCCGGCCGCTCTGATCATGAGAATCGAGCCGCCGGAGATGGTCGTCTGCGTCTCCAGCGAGTCGAAGGGGAACCCTTTCGCGCCCAACGAACGAGCGCGCCTCGGCTCCGGGCTCTACTGCGAGAGCGTGATGAAGACCCGAACGCCGCTGCTGATCCCTGACGCCCTGAAAGACGAGCAGTGGAAGTCGAATCCGGACATCGAGCTCGGGTTGATATCCTATCTCGGCTTCCCGATCACCTGGCCCACGGGGGATATCTTCGGAACCATCTGCGTGCTGGATGACCGCGCGAACCATTACAGCAAGGCCTACCAGGCGCTCATGCAGCAGTGTCGCGACGTGATCGAGATGGACTTGAAATCCATCTTCGCCCTCGATGCTCGCCTGACAGAAGAGGCCCGGGCAAAAGAGCGGCTGGAGCAGCAGGTCGCCGAGCGCACCGCCGACCTGCGCCATGCCAACGCCCAGCTCAGGCAGAAGATCGCCGAGCACGAGCGGACGGAGGCGGCGCTGCGGAAGGTCGCGGAGGAGTGCAGGTGCGCGGAGGAGGCGTTGCGCACGAGCCAGGAGCTCCTGCGCGCCATCGTCGACAGCTCGACGGCCATCGTCGCCGTCAAGGACATCGACGGGCGCTACCTCCTCGTCAACCGCCGCTTCGAGGAGCTGTTCGGCGTCGCTCGCGAGGCCATCGTGGGCAAGAGCGACGATGACGTGTTCCCTCGGGAGCACGCCGAGGCGCTTCGCGCTTTCGACCGGCGGGCGCTCCTCGCTGGGACGGCGCTGAAAGACGAAGAGGTGATGCCCGAGGACGACGGCGTGCACACCTATCTCACCATCAAGTTCCCTCTGCGCGACGTCGCCGGCGTCCCGTACGCGGTGGGCGGCATCTCCACGGACATCACGGAGCGGAAGAAGATCGAGGCGGAGCGCGCCCTGGTCCTGGAGCACGAGCAGAGGGCTCGGACCGCCGCCGAAGCAGCGGTGCGGATGCGCGACGACTTCCTGTCGATCGCCTCACATGAGCTCTATACCCCCATCGCGGGCCTGAAGCTCGCCGTGCAAGGCTTGATGCGCGAGGCGACGACGCTCCCCGCCGGCGCGACGAAGCTGGCCAGGATGGCCGAGCGGCAGTGCCAGCGGCTCGTCAGGCTCATCGAGGATCTGCTCAACGTGGCTCGGATCCAGGCAGGCAAGCTCGATCTGAAGCTGGGAGACGTCGATCTCCGGGCGCTTTCGCAGGAGGTCGTGGAGCACTTCGACGTGGAGCTGAAGCAGGCAGGAAGTACAGTGAGTTGGCGGGCGGACGCTCCCGTGGTGGGCATGTGGGACAGGGCCCGTCTGGAGCAGGTGGTGACGAACCTGGTGCTGAACGCCATCAAGTATGGGAGGGGCAAGCCGATCGAGATCAGCGTCGCGGCCGAGGGCGAGGTGGCCAGGCTGGTCGTCGCCGATCGCGGCATCGGGATCGATGCGAGCTGCGCGCCGTACATCTTCGAACGCTTCGAGCGAGGCGTCTCGGCGCAGCACTACGGCGGCCTCGGCCTGGGGCTGTACATCAGCCGCCGGATCGTGAACGCCCATGATGGCTCGATCCGGGTCGAGAGCGAGCTCGGCGCGGGGGCTGCCTTCATCGTGGAGCTCCCCCTGCGCCGGCGCTGCCACGCTCTGCCGACCGAGGTGTCTCTGCCGGCTGGAGGTCCCGATGAGCCCGCAGGATGATCATGACGACGGTGTCATGATCGTCGATGACGACGGCGGGTTTCGCTCCGTCGTGGAAGAGCTCTTGCAGGCATGCGGCTACGAGGTCGTCTGCGCGGAGAACGGCGCGGTGGCGCTGGATCTGCTCCGCCGCGGCCTCCGCCCGAGCATCATCCTGCTCGATCTCATGATGCCGGAGATCAACGGCTGGGAGTTTCTCGCGCTCAAGCGACGGGAGCCCGCGCTGGCGGACATCCCGGTGGCGATCCTGTCGGGCGTCGACTCACTGGAAGCCAGAGCAGCCACCCTGGACGTGTGTGCGCTGCTCAAGAAGCCGATCGATCTCGACACCCTTCTCGCCGTGGTCGCGAAGACACGATGAGCTCGTGTCGGGGAGCTCGTTCGGCGCTCGAGACATCATCCAGCGACGGCGTCGACCCCGGCGAGAGCGGCGAGGGGTCGCGCCCATGGCGATGGCTGGTCGCCTACGGCTGACCTGCTCACCCGCGCCGACCGGCGGCATCGAAGCGCGGAACCTCCGGGAGCTCCGGGGCATCGAGCCCCGCGAACGGATCGCGCCAGGCGTCGAGCTGCCACAGGCGCGCGTGCCAGGCCGCGACGCGCGGGTAGTCCGAGAGCGGCAGGCCGGCGAGATCCGCGAACGGAAGCACCGACGCCACGCGAAAGTCTGCATACGAAGCCGCGCTCCCGACGAGCCAGTCCCTGCCGCTCAGGACCTGTTCGAGCAGCGTCGCCGCTTCGGCAAACCCCGAAAGCCCCTCCGCCACGAGGTCGTCGCGGATGGGACCGAGCCCGTAGCGCTGCTTCGTCACCCGCTCGAAATGGACCTTGTCGCACGCGGCGACGAAGTTGTGCGTGCCCCAGCTCAACCAGCGGATCATCTCCGGTTGCGCGGTGCCCGTGCGCCAGAAGTCCGAGCCCGTGAGCTGCGAGAGGCGGCACGCGATCGCGTCTGTCTCCCAGAGCGACTGGTCCCCCTCGACCAGGATGGGCACGCGCAGGTTCGGATTCAGCGCTCGAAACTTCTCCCGCTGCGACGGGTCGAGAGGAGCCGCGTGGACGTATTCCACAGGTGCATCGAGGTGGCGCGCCACGGCGACGGCGACCCGTGGATTCAAGTTTCGGCTGAAGTACAGTTTCATGGATCTTCCTCTCCAAGGCCCTGAGATCACAGGCCGCAGATGGCTGTTGCCCGATCAATTCCTCCATGCATCGACGATGAGGCCGCCCTGAGGTCACTTCTCGCTGTCGAGCATCGCCATCATGGGCGCGGGGTAGCGGGTGCCGGCGATCTCCTCCGCGGGGACGGCGGCCTCGAGCTCGGCGAGGTCGGAGGGCGAAAGCGCGATCTCGAGGCCGGCGAGGGCATCCTCGAGCTGCTTCCGCGTGCGCGCGCCCATCGTCGGGATCACCGTGACGCCCTGCGCGGCGCCCTTGGCGCGGACCCAGGCGATCGCGAGCTGCACGGGGGTGACGCCGCGCCTCTCTGCGAGGCGAACGAAGGCGTCGACGAGGGCCTGGTTCTTCCGGGCGTTGTCGCCCGAGAAGCGCGGCAGGTGGGCCCGCATGTCGCCCGCGCCGGCCGGCTTGCTCCCGGCCAGCAGGCCGCGCGAGAGCACGCCGTACGCGGTGACCGCGACGCCGAGCTCGGCGAGCGCGGGAAAGATAGTCGCCTCGGGGCCGCGGCTCACGAGCGCATACTCGATCTGGAGGTCCACGATCGGGTGCACCTTCGCGGCGCGGCGGATCGTCTCCACGCCCACCTCGGAGAGGGCGATGTGGCGGACATAGCCCGCCTTCACCATGTCGGCGATGGCGCCGATCGTGTCCTCGATCGGGACCGCCGGGTCCAGGCGCGCGGGCCGGTAGATGTCGATGTAGTCGACGCCGAGGCGCGACAGGCTATGGGCGAGGAAGCTCTTCGTCGCCATCGGACGGGCGTCGAATCCGAGGAAGGTGCCGTCGGGCGCGCGCAGGCCGCCGTACTTCACGCTGAGCACGGCCTTGTCGCGCCGGTCCTTGATGGCCCGGCCGACGAGCATCTCGTTCTTGCCCATGCCGTAGAAGTCGCCGGTGTCGAGGAGGCTCACGCCCCGATCGAGCGCCGCGTGGATGGTCGCGATGCTCTCCGCCTCGTCGCTCTCGCCGTACCAGCTGCCCCCGCCCATGCTCATGCAGCCGAGGGCGAGGGGGAAGACGGAGGGGCCAGTTTTGCCGAGCTTGGTGGTGTTCGTCGTCGTCATGCCGTCACCCTAGGCGCTCGCGTTTCATTGCTCCAATGAATAGTATGTATTCTCGACATGCCTGACGTTTATGGGAGAAACCTCGACCTGAACCTGCTCCGCGTCTTCGCCGTCGTCGCCGAGGCGGGCAGCGTCACGGAGGCGGCGAGCCGGCTGTACCTGACGCAGCCGGCCGTGAGCGCCGCGCTCCGGCGCCTGACCGCGACGATCGGCGCGCCGCTCTTCGTGCGGAGCGGGCGCGGGGTCGCGCTGACGAGCCGCGGCGAACGGCTGCGCGCGTCGCTGAAGCCGCACCTCGGCGCCCTGATCGACGCCGCGCTGGCGCCGCCGACCTTCGACGCGAAGACGTGCGAGCGCACCCTCCGCCTCGGGCTCTCCGACACGGCCGAGGTGTGGCTGCTCCCGCCGCTCTTGCGCGCGCTCGAGCGCGAGGCGCCGCGCATGCGCGTCGTCGCCGTGCCCGTGCAGTTCCGCACCGTGGGCGCGGCGCTCGCCGGCGGCGTCGACGCGGCGATCACGGTCGCCGACGATCTGCCTTCGAACGTCCGCCGGCGGCGGCTCTTGAAGACCGGCTTCACCTGCCTGTACGACCCGCGCCACGCGCGCCTGCGCAAGCTGACGGAGGCCCAGTACTTCGCGCACGATCACGTCATCGTCTCGTACAACGGGGACCTGCGCGGCTTCGTGGAGGACCTGCTCGGCAAGACGCGGAGGATCCGGTGCTCCGTCGCGAGCTTCTCCAACCTGGGCGCGCTGATCGACGGCACGGCGATGCTGGCGACCGTGCCCGAGATCGTCGCCGACGACATCCGCGCCGTCAGGCCGCACCTCCGGACCAAGCCCCTGCCGTTCGAGGTCCAGCCCGGGTACATGGAGCTGCTGTGGCCCGCCGCCACGGACGACGACGAGGCGTGCAAGTTCGCGCGGGAGAAGATCGTCCAGATCGCGCGGCCGCTGAGCAAGAGATGACCTGCCTGCCGGCCCGTCAGCGCCCATCGACCCGGAGAGAGTTCCATGAAGGCACGAAGATCATCGATCTTTCTTCCGGCCTTCCCGCCTTCTGGATCCACCTGGAGCGCGGTCTGCCCCCGGTCCCTACGCCCCCGTCGCCCCGCGCGGCTGCCGCGCCGCGGCCGTCGCATAAGGCGGCTCGCGGCCGGCGCGCACGGCGGCGAGATCGGCGCGCATCGTCCTCGCGTCGGGATATCGCTCCTGCTTGAGGAAGGCGAGGGCGCGGTCGACCACGGCGCACAGGCCGGGCGGCGCCGTGGGGGCGTGCATCGCGAGGGGCGGCGCCTTCTCGGTGGCGACCGCGATGAGCAGGCGCGCGTCGTCGAGGTTGCCGTGGATCGTGCGGCCCGCGAGCAGCCGGAACATCGTCGCTCCAAGGCCGAAGAGGTCCGTCCGGCCGTCGATCTCGTGGATGAGGCCCAGGGCCTGCTCGGGCGCCATGTAGTCGTCGGTGCCGATCGACACGCCCGTCTTGGTCTTCGTCATCTCCGGCACCCCGGCGACGTCCTCGAGCAGCGGGTCGAGGACGCGCGCGAGGCCGAAATCCAGCACCCGCACGCGCCCGTCGTTGCCGATGTGGAGGTTCTCGGGCTTGAGATCGCGGTGAACGACGCCGTGCTCGTGCGCCACGATCAGCACGTCGAGGACCCGCTCGCCGAGCGCGAGCACCTGGCCGACAGGGAGCGTCCCGTGCCGCGCCATGCGGTCGAACACGGTCTCTCCCTCGAGCACCTCCATGGCCATGTAGACAAGGCCGTCGTCGGTGGCCCCGGACTCCAGCACCTGGGGGAGCCCGTCGCAGAGCGGCGCCACGGCGGCCAGCGCGCTCCCGATCGGCCCCTCGCGCAAGAACCGCTTCCGCACCGCCTCGATCTCGGCGAGCTCGGCGTGCAGGACCTTGAGCGCCGCCACGCACCCGTCCGCCCGGCGGCAAAAGAAGACGCTCGCCATGCCGCCGACCCCGAGGACGCTCTCCACCGTCCAGGGGCCGATCCGCGTGCCGACGCGCTGCTCTGCCAGCTCCTCTTCGGTCACCATGGGGCGATGCTACCACCGGCGGCTGCCCGCCGGGCCTCGTCCCGCGCCGGTTTGAATTTCACTTCTCCCGGGAGGGTCCTGGCAGCGCATGGGACCGTGATCGAGGGGGCGCGCCGGGGGGGCCGCCGACCCCTCCGCGGGTCAGCCAGAGCGCACGAATGTCGCCGCTGGCCATCACCAGGAGGATGAACCCGTAGAACGTCAGCCAGCCCAGCCCCGTGGCGATCCCGACGACTGCAGGAAGGACCCCCAGAACGACGGCCGGCAAGAGCAGCGACCGAACATAAGCGCGGCGGCTCAGCGGCGCGTGACATCGGACGAAGACCAGGAGCTGCGAGAGGCGGACGACGAGCTCGATCCGCCGCCACGGCACCCGCCCGAAGACGACATACCCCACGGCGTGCAGCAGCTCATGCATGCCCAGGCTGACCGCGAACACGAGGACGATCGCCCACCGCGACAGATCCACCGGGAAAGCGAAGGCGCCGCGATCGATGAGCCCCTCGTGGAGAGGTCTGCCCCACAAGAGCCGGTGCGGCACGAGCGTCGCCATCGCGGCTGCCGGGAGGACCAGCGCCGCCGTCAAATACGCGCGCGCCGACGGCTGCGCGGCGCGCGCCGACGGCGCGGAAGGGATGGAGGAAGGGGCGCCGCTCATGACTGGCTCGCTGCTCTCCGTCCTGCTCTCCCCTTCACGCGGTTCACCCAGCATCGGCAAAGCGCTTGATCTCCCGGAGGAGGAGCAGCGCATCGTCCCGCTTCGCGTCGGGAGCCCTGGTCTTGATGTAATCGGCAAGGGCGAGCCGCTCCCCTTCAGGGACCTTCCCCTCGGCGAGGCTCAGCATCATCGGATAGGTCCGATCCGGGAAGTAGACGGCTTGAATCAACCGCAGCAGCGTGCGCTCCGTGTCGGCACGGATCACCTGCTCCCGGACGGCACCCTCGAGCGCGATCCGTATGTTGACGAGAGGCACCGACGTCGCCCGCCCGCTGTCCGCGTCGTAGACGAGGGCCACCTCGTCCTCCGCCGTGAGGACCTCGGTGTGGTACATCTCGAAGATGCGCCCCACGCCGATCATGCCGTAAGGATGGAGCTCGACGGCGCGGAGCGCGCCCATGCTCGAGGAGCCGAAGACCTTGACGCCGGCGTCGAGCGCCGTCAGGAGCTCCTTGGGCGAGATGGCGAAGCTCTGAAAGAACTTCCCGTCGATGACGCCGATCAACCTGGGCGGCGCCTTCATCAGCGCGTCGATGTCGCCGCGGCGGATCGGCGGGCGGTAGTCCGCCTCCAGGACCCGCCGGGCGTCGTCCACCGCCAGGCTCGGGCCGATGAAAATGACGATCTGCTCAGGAGAGAGGGGCATTGTCCAAACCTCGCGGCCGGCGCAGGCGGTTCGCGTTCCAGTACTTCGTCGCGCGCTTGCCGATGCGACAGTGATCGGCGGCCCATGACTCGGCGCCCGGCACGATGACGCGCGTCACCGGGACGCCGAGGTCCGGATGCGTCAGGTCGACCTCGATCGCCGTATCGAGACCGACGGAGCGGAGCCTGTCCAGCATGAGCTTGATGTCGTCCAGCGTGTCCTCATTCCTGGTGCGCTCGACCTCCTGCAGCGACTTCTTCTCCTCGCTGGCCCGGATGAGCCAGTTTTTCTGGTTGATCCGGGCAACCCGCCTCGTGTGCGCCATGAACGGGGGGACGTCGTCGGTGGGCTCGCTCATGTCCTCGCGCACGCCCTGGATGTCCACCGCGCGGCTCTGCGCGACCTCCGTCAAGGCGCGTGTCGCGGCGATGATCCTGTCGGGGTGCGCCCCCGCGCCCAGGTGCGCGCGCGGCAGCGCGGGCGCGACGTCCTCCACGACCGTCGCGATCATCACCGGGATCCCCGTGTCGGACGAGACATGGCGGATCCGCGCGGGCAAGCCCGCGGCCGCGAACATCTCGAAGACCCTCTTCAGGTCCCCCTCGAACGTCGCCGGGTCCAGCTCCGGATAGAGGTCGCCGTCGTCGTCGAAGGGCTGCTCCGTGCTGCCCACCCACTCGATCTTCGGCAGGCCGGCCTTGGCGCGCGCGGCCTCCCAGTGCGCGCGGGGGAGCCAGTGAGAGAGCACCTCCGCGATGGTCCACGAGTCCCGCTCGATGATCTCGCAGAGCGCCTGCGACACCGCCTCTTCGTAGGTGTTGCCCGCCGAGAGGCCGTTGCTCGAGCTGACGGCGAAGCTGCGCAGCCCGGTGTCGAGCTCCGCGAACAGCCACGCGAGGTCGTACGGCACCAGGACCTCCTCGCCCGTGGCGAGGTCGTGCCCCACGGTCCACGCCGCCTCCTTTTCGTGCGTGTAGCCCTCGACCAGCGGCAGCAGGATCGTCTTCGGGTCGAGCGCACGGCGCTCCCTGGACAGCCGCGCATAGGACCCCCGGATCATGGGCCCGCGACCGCCGAGGCCGGACTGACGCTCGAAGGCTTCCATGATGGCGCCGGCCCTGGATCCCTCGTGGGTCGCCCCCTTGCCGTTGTAGACCGACAGGATGTCGCGCGATCGAGGCACCACCGAGCTCCACACCGGAAGGCCGATGCGGTCGAGACCGGTGATGTCAGCCACGCGGGTGATCCCCGCGCGCTTCATCAGCGGCCTCACGTGCTCGAGCGTCTCCTCCGGCGTTCTACAGCGGTGAAAATTGGGCAGCTTGGGCGAGCTCTTGAGTCGCATGTCGCTCCTCGAAACCGGTGAAGGTCATACGATGTCCAGCGGGGCGAAATCGTCCGACGAGCCTGGGTTCAGGTACGGGGACATCGGGTTCACCCCCCCGTGCTCGAGCTCGCGCAGGATGTACCGTCTCCGGCCCTCCGCGCTCTCGACAGCATCGGCGAACGCGCGCGTGAGGCCGCGAGCCACCAGGGTGCAACGATGCTGGCCGAAGCTCGGCCGGAACACACCGTCCGTGGCCGGCTCCTCGGCGACGGCGATGCCCGGCGCGAGCGGGCGCGTGAGGGACGGGGTCTCCGCGTTGAGGTGAGCCCTGAAGGCGCGGACCATGCCCTCGAGGACCGGCTTGACCCGCCCGTAGTCCTCGCGCAGGACGTAGGCCACCGCGGCGTCCGGGCGGGGATAGAACCGCGGATTGTTCAGAACCTTGAGCGAGAACTGCGACAGCGAGGGGCTCAATGCCGCCGTGAGCAGCTCGACGAGCGGCGGAGCGGCCTCCGGATCGACGTTGATGTAGATGCGCAGGAGCGGCTTGCCCGCTTCAGGGGCCGCCGGGCCCCGATCCCCGACGGCCGTGTAAAAGCCGGGGTACATGTAGGGCCGATGGTGGGGGAAGCGAATGGACACGACCGGGGGCGCGCCCGGCGGCACATCGCCGGCAAGGTCGCTCTCCCGCACGAGGAGCGTGATGCCGGCCTTGCGCGCGAGCCACTCCTCCTCGTGGCGACCGACGATCTCCCAGCCGCCGTCGGCGTATCCTTTGCCTCGGTTGGCCGAGCGGAGCGAGAGGCCGAGCGCCTCGTCTTCGCGCGCTCGAATGGGGACCTTGGAGATCTCGTTGCTCCGCGCGTTGGCCGCCTCCCTGGGATCCCTCAGATAGAAATGGCCGTAGATGAAGTGCGCGAAGCCCGCCGGAACAGCGGGCGCCCGCGCGTCCGGCGAGAGCGCCGGCAAGCCGTGGTCCGGATGGTCTTCGACGTCGGGCTGCGCGACCGGAACATGGACGAAGTCTCCATCACCCGACACGCGGAGCTCGGCGGCCATCCTCCCGAACACACGAAGGTACGGGTTGTTCGCTGCGGTGCGCGTCACAGGAGCCCCTTCGCGATGATCCGTCCAGCGTGCCTGGGCTGGCCGACCAGGGTTCGCCCCAGGTGCAGAGAGTAGAAGGCCGCCGGGTGGATCCCCCCGATGCTCTCGAGAGAGCCCAGGACGCGATGCAGCAGGAAGACCCCGGCGAGCTGCACACAGCGATCGATGAAGCCGTCGGGCCCGGACAGCGTGCGCCCGGAGGCCTCGGCGTAGCTCTCCAGAACCACCTGGATGGCGTGCTGGACACGATGGAACGGGATCGACGCGCCTCGAACCCAGGAGGCGAAGTCGCTGCCCTGTTCGGCGCGGATGGATTCGACCCAGTAGTAGAGGAGCTGCCCGATCAGGGCGCCGAGATCCCACAGCGGGTCACCCCAGCCGCCCATCTCCCAGTCGATGAACACGGGGCTCGGGTCGCCTTCGGCGGCGGGGTCGATCAGGATGTTGTCGTCCCGGAAATCTCCGTGGATGAGGCAAGCGGGGCGCCACTCCGCGCGCGCCGCGCCGAGGGGCTCGCTGAGGGCCTGCATGACGGCGAGCAGGAGGACGAACCCGTTTCCCGGCGCGTTGGCGAGGTCGTCCGGCGTGATTCGATCGTAGCTCGGAACGGGGTTGATCGCCTGGTAGGTCGCGCGCTCTTCGTCCGTGAGCTCCGCCGCCGCCGATACGGTGTGCATCGTCGCGAGCCGTCCGGCGGTCGCGCGCAGCAGGGGATCGGCCGGCGGGACCCCGAGGGAGTGGATCGTCCGGTGAAGCGGCAGGCCCGCCGTCACCGTCACGTTGTCGGGCTCGTCGTAGACGACGAAATTCGCAAGGACGTGCCTGAGCCCTTCGAGATCTTCGCGCTGAGAGACGAAGCGCAAGAGCATCCCTTCTCGGCGAGCACCCACGGGGGGGATGGCGGCGAAGGGCTGCTTCAAGAAGAGCGGACGGTCTCCTTCGGTCTCGACGAGCGCGGCGAACGCTCGCCCCGACAGGAGCGTCACCCGGACGTCGCCGCGCGGGTGGAGCAGGCCGTGACGCGCGAGCCACCCCTCGACGCTCGCAGCCTCGAGATGCTGGATGTTCCCCAAGGAAGCCAGCCGCGCGTCGCGGTGGAGAGGAGACGGGAGGCTGCCGCCCCATGTCATCCCACCGTTGGGGCCCTGCGGTGAATCTGACCGAATCTTGGTCATGAGAGGATATCGAAGTCGACGAGGGGTTCAGGATGTGAAGGACGAGACGCTCGTCCCGGTCACGACATGGCAGCCTGCGAACGGAGGGGTCGAGCGCGCGGGCTCCGCGGCTACTTCAGGACCTGCGCGAGCGCCAGGGCCGATAGCAACGACGACTGCGCGGCTGTTGTGTAGTTGGCGAGCACGTACCGCTCGAGGGCCTCGGGCGTGATGTCACAGCCGAACAGGTCCATCTCGCTGGCACCTTGCTCGGTCACCTTGTCGTCCTGCTTGATCTCTTGCATGGGAATGTTCCTTTGTGGTGAAAGACTTCATTGCTCGCCATGGTGGTAAGGGTCATGGCAGCATGAGCAACTTACGTAGCCATGTCGGTGCCCGTCAATCGAATTCCGGCGAGCGTACCCGCCGGCACGGCCATGCGATGCGCGCTGCGCGATGCGCCCTCGCCACGACGGCGTGCATGACGTCAGCGCAAGAAGTTACCAGGCCACCTGTAAATGGGGTCGAGAGAGCGATGCTGGAGGTCAGCGCCCCGTGGGCGTCCCCGACTGAGCGAGCGCCTGGACCGCTCGCCATAGCTGGGTCACCACGTCGCGATCCAGGCCGACGGTAGAGAGCTTCCCGAGGCACCCGGCGCAGACATGACCGGCCTGGAGCTTGATACCCACCTCGGCCTTCTGCTGGCAGAGGTCGAAGAGGCAGGCGAGGGTCTCGGTGTGCAACAGCTTCGCGGGCTCATAATCGGCGGAGAGGGCGTGTAGCCCGTAGAGGAGCAGCTCGTAGGCCACGAAGGACGCGGCTGGCAAGGAGATGAGCTGATCCAGGCCGGCCAGCGAGATTACCGCCGTCCGGTGTCCCGGATGCCAGTGCGAGAACCAGCGGTCCGGCAGGGGCTGCTCCACGAAGACCACCTTGAGGGCGCCGGGGTCCAGCGCGTCCGCGTCGGCGACCAGCTCATCCTCGCCGCGCTGCGAGAGCGGATCGGCACGGATCGGGGACCCCTGGAACGACAGGTCCACGTCGAAGGCCGGCGCCCCCTTCACACCGCCGAGCGCCTGGGATGCCGTCCGGAGCAGCGGGGCCAGCCGCGCAGCCGTGGGGACCCCGAGGACCCGAGGGCCCGGCCGGGCGCGGCCGCGGCCGCCCATCTTCATGGCCATCATCGCGTCGTAATAATGGCTCTTCTTGCTCAGGGAGGACATCGGCCTGGAATAGGCATCTCGCTCGGCGTCGAGCCGGTCCGCCTCGGCCCGGATCTCGGGATCCCCGTCGGCGTAGCCTCGGAGCCGGTTGGCCGCGTCGGCCAGCGTGGACGCGGCTTCCTGCCACCGGCGATCGTCGTTGAGCCCCAGGGCCACCCGGCGAGCGCGGGCGGCGTCGAGCGCAGCCGCGGCCCGGAGCACCTCCGGATCCGCCGGCTGGGCGCGGACCTGCTCCTCCGCGACCCGAGGCCATGCCAGCGTCCAGGGCTCCTTCGACAGCGCGCCGTCCCGGTCCGTGAGCGCGACGTCGACCAGGTGCGTCTCGCCGATCGCGCCGGCGGGGAAGCGCAGCCGGAACATCGGGGCCAGCACCATCCCGCCCGGGAGCGAGCCGAGCGAGAAGGAGCAAGTCCCGCCGTCGCGGGTGCAGGGGTAGTCATTGAGCGACTCCACCTCGACGCCCTCGGGCGCGCGGATCAGGAGCGCGGCGTCGCGGGCGACCACGGAGAGCACCTCGCCGATCTCCCGGCCGACGAATCCAGGGAGCTCGTCGGCGCGCGCAGCGAAATAGAAGTTGCCGCCGCCCTCCTCGGAGAGGCGGCCCAGGAGGAATTCATTGAAGCCCTCGCCCAGGCCAATGGTGCTGGTGGTCACCCGGCGCAGCCGCTGGGAGCGGGCATGGGAGGTCAGCTCGTCGGGCGAGGTGATCCCGTGGTTGGCCTGGCCGTCGGTGAGCAGGAGGACGCGGCCGATGGCATCCTCGGGCAGGTGCGCGCCCACCTCGGCGCAGCCGCGGAGCCAGCCGCCGCCCAGGTCGGTGTTGCCTCGCGCGGTCACCGTGTCGAGCGCGGCCTCGGCGCGGAGCCGCGCCCCGGGCGTGGCCTCGGTGGAGGGGATGGGCACCTCGACGTGGTGGTCGAAGGTGACCACGCTGAAGCGGTCGCCGGGCTGGAGGGTGCGGATGGCCTGGCGAGCAGCTTCCAGCGCGAGCCGGAGCTTCTCGCCGGACATGGAGCCGGAGCGGTCGATCACCAGCGAGAGGTGGACAGGCTTGCGGGCCTGGCTCCCCTCGGGCCGGGGTACCGTGATCTCCACCCGGAGCAGTCGCTCCGAGGGCTCGGCGGGGAGCCATGGTCGATCGGGGCGGGCGTTGAACATGGCACCATGGCACACCCCGCCCCGGGCTGCCGTCAACGGGTCGATGGCTCTCGCAGGCCGGCAGATCGCAACGGTTCGGCCCCACGGAACAGTCCTGCCAGGGATCTGCCTCGCGAGCCGGGAGAGGGTTCAACGCAAAGACGCAAAAATGCACGAGATTTGTTCTTTTGGCGCCTTTGCGCCTTTGCGTTGAACTCTCTCTCCGGAGCCCTGGCAGGCGGTGCTGGCGACCGCCGCATCGCCGCGCGCCGAGCTTCACGCCAAGGAGACTCCCTCGATGCCCGCCATGCACTCGCTCCCGCCGGTTCATCGCCCTCTCGAGGACGCGCTCGCGCTCGGCCCCGCGCTGCTCGCGCGCGCCCGCACGGCAGAGGCGGCGCCCTGGCTCGCCGCCAGCCTCGTCGAGGGGCCTGCCGTGGTGCTGGGCGCGGCCCAGCGCGCAGCGCGCGTGGTCGACCTCTCGGCCTGCGCCGCGCGCGGCGCGAAGGTCCTGCGGCGCGCCACGACGGGCACCGCCGCGTTCCTCGGCGGGCGCGGCGTCGTGTGGACCCTCGCGCTGCCGCACGCCGCCGCGCTCGCGCCCGACGCCACGGCCCGGACGCTCCTCAACCGCAACGTGCGCGGCTTTCTCAAGGGCTTCTCCCGCGCCGGCGCGCCCGCGCATTACTTCGGGCGCGAGTGGATCTCGCTGCAGCACCGCCCCGCCGCGCTGCTCGGCCTCGACGCCACGCCGGACGGCGCGGTCCTCATCGAGGTCTTCGCGGGCCTCGACGCGGCGCCCGCGATCCCCCCGGAGCTCGCGGCGCCGGACGAGCGCGTCATCGACCGCTGGCTGGGCAAGGCCCCGGCCGCGCTCTCCGAGGTCCTCCCGGCGCGCCTCTCGCTCGAGGCGCTCGCGCGCGCCGTCGTCGAGGGGGTCGCCCTCCGCGCCGCGCTCCCGCTGATCGACGGCGGCGAGGCGCCCGAGCTCGCGGCCGAGCGCTTCCAGCCCGTGACCGCGCCCGACGATCCGGTGCCGCCGGGCGCCTCCGCCGCGGCGCTGGCGCGCGTGCCCATCGGCTGGATCGAGGCCGCGGCGCTCTCTGACGATCCGCACGTCCCGCACATCCCGCTCGTTTCGCCGGCGCGCGCGTGGCTCGGCGGCGACGTGCTCACGGCGCGCTGGCTCCTCGACGCGCTCGGCCGGGGGGATGCGCCGGCGCGCGGCGAGGACGTCGACCCCGAGGCCTCGCCGCTGGAGGGGGCGACCCTCGCCGACCTGCGCGCGCTCGCGCGGCGCGCGCTCGCCCTCGGCCGCGCGCCCGGGGGCTGATCCGCCTCAGGGGGGCGCCTGGCAGGGCGCGAGCTGGCTCGCCAGGGGCCCGAGCGCCGCGCTGGCCGCGCCCCCGGCGAGCAGGCCCGCCAGCGCAGGGCGCGGGCGAGGATCCGGGTCGGGGACATGCCGCCCTCCGTCGAGGCGATAACGCCAGCGGGGACCCCGGGCGACGAGCTCGGCGATCGCGAGGAGGAACCGGTCGATGTCCGCCCCGCTGGTGCCGACGCCGAAGCTCGCCCGCACCGCGAGGGGCACCGCCGCGCTTCCGCTCGCCTCCGGCGCGCGATCCCCGGCGAGCGCCGTCATGAGCGGGTGCGCGCAGAACGACCCGTCCCGCACGCCGATGCCGTGTTCAGCGCTCAGGGCCGCGGCGACCGCGCCGGGATGGAGGCCCCGCACATTGAACGTCACGACGCCGATCCGCGGGCTCTCCGGGCCCCACATCGCGAGGCGCTCGACCCCGGGCACGGCGCACAGGCCGCGCGTGACGCGGTCGAGCAGGCTCGCCTCGTGCGCCGCCACCGCGGACATGCCCACCTCGGAGAGCGCGCGGCACGCCGCCGCCAGCGACACCGCGCCGACCACGTTGGGCGTGCCGGCCTCGTGGCGGGGCGCGCCGCTCGCCCATTCGACGCCGTCGTGCGTGACGCGCCGGACGGCGCCGCCGCCGGCGAGGTAGGGGCGCGCGGCGTCGAGCCAGTCGCCGCGGCCGACGAGCACCCCGCCGCCGAAGGGGGCGTAGAGCTTGTGACCGGACAGCGCGACATAATCGGCCCCGATCCCGGCGAGCGCGATCGCGCGGTGCGGCGCGAGCTGGGCCGCGTCCACGGCGAGCCGCGCGCCGTGGCGATGGGCGACCGCGGCGAGCTCCGGGAGCGGCCACAGCTCGCCCGTGACGTTGCTCGCCCCCGTCACGGCGAGCAGCCGATGGCGTGAGAGCACGCCGCGCAGCGCGCCGTCGGCCCGCGCGATCGCCTCGTCCGCGCTCGCGGGCACCGGGAGGACGACGGACCGACCGCGCCGCCACGGCAGCTGGTTCGCGTGGTGCTCCGAGGCGAACATCACCACCGTCGTGTCCTCGGGCAGCGCCGCGGCGAGCAGGTTGAGCGCGTCGGTGGTGTTCCTCGTGAACACCACCGTGTCCTCGTCGCGCGCTCCCACGAAGTCCGCCACCTCCTGGCGAGCGGCGGCATAGAGCTCCGTCGTCACGGTGGACGCGAACCCCGCCCCGCGGTGCACGCTGCTGTACCAGGGCAACAGCGCCGCGACCGCGTCGAGCACCGAGCGCAGGCACGGGGCGCTCGCCGCGTAATCGAGGTTCACGTAGCCCACCCGCTCGCCGGTGACGAGCGGCACGGAGAGGTCCGCCCCGACGACGGGCAAAGGGAGCGCGCCGAGGGCAGGCGGCGCCGGCGCGCCCGCGGCAGGGCGCGAATCCACGAGGGAAGCGATCGACATACCACCTCACGAGTCCAGGGGACTCCGGGCGACCAGAGTCCGCGCTTGCCCGCCGCAGATGCGGCCGGCCAGGTCGTCACCCGGGACACCCCACCGCGGATCGGAGGGTTGTCGGCCAGCGAGCCGGGGCTACGCGCTGGCGCTCATGACCTGCCGAACCATTACCGCGATGGTTGCCTTGTGGCAAGGACCGGCTCGACCTCACAGCCGCCCGCTCGGCTGCGAACGCCGGTACGGCGGTTGCATTGTGAATCTCCGGGGCAATGCGATGCCGCACATGGCGGCTCCTGGACAGGGCCCTCACGGCCGACTCTGCCGCACGAGGCGGGGTGCGACCGTGAGCCGTCCGCCCTCCAGCGCACCCCGAGAGGACCCATGAAGACACCCGGACTCCTTCTCGCTCTCTTCCTCCTTTGCGCCTCCTGCAGCGCCTGCAGACCGGACGAGAGGCTCGCTCCGGTGGGCCACGGCGGCTCCGCGCCGGGCCACGCAGGCGCCGAGCCGGACGCCACCGAGGGCGGCGCCGGGGACGACCTGTTCGCCCGGCTCCCGGAGATCGCGCCGACGGCCACCGGGCGGCGGGGGGCGGCGGCGACGGTCGATCTCCGCGGGACGCTGGCCGCCATCGAGATCCTGAAGCGAGGGGGGAACGCCGTCGACGCCGCGGTCGCCGCGGCGGGCGTGCTCGGCGTGACCGACCCGTTCTCCTGCGGTATCGGCGGCGGCGGCTTCATGCTCGTCTACCTGGCCGGCGAGCAACAGGTGGCCGCCCTGGATCACCGCGAGACGGCGCCGTCCCGGCTCGAGGCGAGGTCCTTTTATGAGAACGGCGCGCCGATCGCGTTCAATGAGCTCGTGACGAGCGGCCTGTCGGTCGGCGTGCCCGGCACGGTGCGGGGCTGGAGCGAGGCGCTCCGCCGCCATGGAACGCTCGGGCTCGGAGACGTGCTGAAGCGGGCCATCCAGGTCGCCGAGGCGGGGTTCGACGTCGACGCGACCTTCCTCGACCAGACCCGCCGCAACCTCGCGCGATTCCAGGCGATCACGAGCAGCAAAGCGCTCTTCCTGGGGCCCGACGGCGAGCCGTGGCCGGTGGGCACGATCTTCAAGAACCCGGATCTGGCCGGCACCTACCGGCTCATCGCCGAGGGGGGAGAGAAGGCGTTCTACGAAGGGCGGGTCGCCGAGGCGATCGTCGCCGCGGTGAAGTCGCCTCCGGTCGAGCCCGGGAGCGCGCTCAACGTCCGCGCCGGGGTCATCGAGCTCTCGGACCTCCAGGGCTACGAGGCCCGCGTCCGCCCCGCGCTCTCGACGACGTACCGCGACTACACCCTCTACGGCCTGGGCCTCCCGAGCAGCGGCGGGATCGCCGTCGCGGAGGCGCTGAACCTGCTCGAGGCGTACGACACGGCGACCCTCACGCCGGTCGAGGTGCTGCACCGCACCCTCGGCGCCTCCCGGCTCGCGTTCGCGGATCGAGGCGCCTTCCTCGGCGATCCCGAGTTCGTGGACGCCCCCGTCCAGGGGCTGCTCTCGAAGGACTACGCCGACGCGCGGCGCGCCCTCATCGACCTCGTCGAGGCCCCTTCGGCCGCGGCGGCGCCGGGCGATCCCTACCCATTCCAGAGCGATCCGAGCCCCGCGCCCGGCCGCGCCCCGGCGGCGAGGGGCGGGGGCGCCGGCCCGAGGGACGCGTCCGACAACGAGACGACGCACATCACGGTCAGCGACGCCGCCGGGAACATCGTGTCCTATACCTGCACCATCGAGTTCGAGGGCGGCAATGGCATCGTCGTCCCGGGGTACGGCTTCCTGCTGAACAACGAGCTCACGGACTTCAACATCCCGCCCGACCCGAGCTCGCCGCACCCCAACGCGGTCGAGCCGGGCAAGCGCCCGCGCAGCAGCATGAGCCCCACGATCGTCCTCAAGGACGGCAAGCCCGTGCTCGCGCTCGGCTCGCCAGGCGGGTCCACCATCATCACCACGGTGCTGCAGATCCTCGTCGGCCAGTTCGATCTGGGCCTCCCCATCGACAGGGCGCTCGCGGCGCCGCGCCTGTCGCAGCGCAACTCGGGCGACGGCGCCACCGACGCGGAGACGGCGTTCTTGAGCGCCCCGGAGGCCGAGGGGCTCGCGTCCCTGGGCCACGTCCTCTCCGACGCGGGCACGATGGGAGGCGAGATCGGCGCGGCCACGGCCCTGCGCTTCGACGGCGATGGGACCGTGACCGCGGTCGCCGAGCCGGTCCGGCGCCACGGCGGGAGCGCGATGGTCGAGCAGGAGCGGTGAGCGCGGCGCGCGCCCCTCGGGGCTCGGACCCGACGGCTGCCCCGAGCATCCCGGAGGCGGGGCGCTCAGGGCGCCGGAAGCCAGGCGCTGCGCCAGCGCGGTGAACCAGTCCTCGAGGTGCCACCTCCGCGCGATCCGGTCGGGCGAGGCCCGTCGCGCGATCCTGGTGTTGATGGGGCAGCAGTCGGTAAGTAACCGTGATGCTTCAGCAGCAACGGCATCGTGACCCGCGAGCGAGCGCCAGCGTTGATGCCGTCCACGCGCAATCGATGATCGGCTGCTCTGGCAGCTGTGCCAGTCGAGCTACCACGCTCCCGCGGTCGAGCTCGGCCTGTTCTGCCTTCTCGAGGGCGCCGCCCTCGACCCTCAGGAACCCTCGCGGAGCGCCGAGCGATGGATTCGAGGGTGCGGTCCGACAACGGATCTCGCCGGACCGCACCGTCCATGGGTCGCGGGCGGCGCTCACGCCCTCCAGGCGTCCTTGTGGCTCGACATCCGAACGCACCCGCGCGTCGCTCCTTCAGGCTTGCTGTGCGTTGTTGCGGCGCACATCCTTTGCTTCCCTGCTACCTGTCTCCCTACCGCCTCCCTTCCAGCTGCCTTCGACCTCCATGAGCTCCCGGTCGCGGAGCTCGCGCGCCTGGTCCGCGCGCGATCGCTGTCGCTGCGGGGATGGCGCCTCCACTCGAGGCCGCGCGCTCCGGCTGCAGGCCTACCAGCGCCTGCCCGCCCGCATGCCACCAGCGCCGTGGCCGCGAACCTCATGGAGAGGATCCGGGCGAGCCGGTAAATCATCGCGACCGACAGGGACCAGATGCGTGCCTGTTGCAAATTTCTATTGGAGGTTCCGCCTGCTCTCGTGGTAGGGTGATCCTGCTCGGGGGAGACGCCCTGCTGGCAGGTGGCTGGCAGGTGGCTGGCAGGTGGAAGAGGGGGAGTCGTGCTCATGCGCGATGGCACAGCCGCGCCATGTCCGCTGAATCGGATCGAGGGGGGCAACGATGCCGCGGAAGAAAATCCTGCTGGTCGACGATTCTCAGACCCTCCTGCGTATCGAGCATATGGCGCTGAGCAAGCACTAGAGATCGTCTTCCGGACGAGCGACGGCGCCATCTCGATCCAGCCTCTGTGAGCCGCATGGACAGCGATCGCGACGAGCTGCTCCAGACGTTCACGCCAGAGGCGCACGAGCTCCTCGACGAGATCGAGCGCGCGCTGCTGCAACTCGAGACCGGCCGCGACGCTCACGAGGTCCTCCAGCGCGTCTTCCGCGCCACCCATACGCTCAAGGGGAGCGCCGGCTCGATAGGCCTCGGCGGCTTGAGCGATCTCGGGCACGCCGCCGAGGACATCATCGAGGCGCTCTGCCGCGGCGAGCTCCCGCTCTCGACGCCCGTGGTCTCGCTGCTGCTCGAGACGGTGGACGCAGCCCGCCGGCTCGTTGCCGAGGTCGAGCGGGGGCAGGCCGAGCGCAGCACCTCGTACAGAGGGGTCGTCGCGCGCCTGGAGGAAGCGCGGCGCGGAGGGCTGAAGGCGGAGGAGGACGCGGGGGCGACGAGCGCGCGCCGCGCGACCGAGGACGACGCGGAGGGAGCGACCGGCATCAAGAGCATCCGTGTCGCCGTCGAGAAGCTGGATTGCATGGCGGATCTCATCGGAGAGCTCACCCTCGGCCGGAACAGGATCGCTCGGACGCTCCGCGCGGTGCGCGGCGACGCCGGCGCTGCGCTGCGCGACGAGATGGAGGAGCAAGATCGGCTCTGCAAGGAGCTGGAGGAGGCGGTGCGCGCCGCGCGCATGGTGCCGGTCGGCCCCTGGTTCCGGCACTACGAGCGCACGGTGCGCGATCTCGCCCACGCGCACGGCAGGCAGGCGCGCCTTCTCGTCGTGCACGGCGACGTCGAGGTGGACACGGCCGTGGTCGAGCGGTTCCGGGACGCCCTGACGCACATCCTGCGCAACGCGATCTGTCACGGCATCGAGCCGCCCGAGGCGCGGCGCGCCGCGGGCAAGGACCCCTGCGGCACGATCACCCTTCACGCTGCGCACGAGCGGGGCGGCATCGCGCTCCGGATCTCCGACGACGGCGCCGGGATGAGCCGCGAGCGCATCGCCGCCCGCGTCTGCGCGCTGGGGAGGCACCCGGAGCCCGAGGCGCTCCCCGATCATGAGCTCTTCAGCCTCGTGTTCGAGCCCGGGTTCTCCACGGCGGCGGAGTCGTCCCACCTGGCGGGGCGCGGCATGGGCATGGATGTCGTGCGGCGCAGCGTGGAGTCGATCCATGGCACGATCCGGATCGAGAGCCGCGAAGGGCACGGCACGTCGCTGTCGATCCAGCTCCCGCTCACCCTGGCCACCATCGAGGGGCTCTCCGTCGGGATCGGCGGCGAGCGGTACGTGATCCCGCTCCGCGCGGTGCTCGCCTGCTGCGATCTGCCCCGCGGCGCGCTCGCGCACGGCGGCGCCCAGGGGCTCATGATCCGGCGCGGACGCGCGCTGCCGTGCGTCCGCCTCCGGGCGCTCTTCGGGCTCGGCGGATCTCCCCCGCCGGATGAGCGCGTCGTCATCGTCGCGCACGACGGCTCCGAGGCCGGCCTCGTGGTCGACCTCCTCGACGGCGAGGGGCGCACGGTGGTCAAGCCGCTCGGCCAGCTGTTTCGCCGCGTCCGGGGCATCTCCGGCTCGACCATCCTCGGCGACGGCAGCGTGGCGATGATCCTCGACGTCGACGCGTTGCTCGGCGGCGTCCTCGGGGACCTCGGCCCGGTCGAGGCCCCCGACGAGCGCAGGGCAGCGCCAGCGGCCGCCGGAGGCAGCCCAGGATGAGCCGGCGCCCCGGCGCGCAGGGCGCCCCTTTGCCATCTCTCTCCATGGAGGCGTCATGATCTCCGACGCGTCGAGCCCCGTGTCGCAATATATCTCCTTCATCATCGCGGGGGACGAGTACGCGGTGAACATCCTCCGGGCGCGGGAGATCGTCGAGCACAGCGTCACATCGCGGGTCCCGATGATGCCAGCGTGCATCGTCGGCGCCATGAACCTCCGGGGCCGCGTCGTGCCGGTCATCGATCTCGCGGTCAAGCTCGGGCTGCCGCCGACGAGGGTGAGCCGGTGGACGTGCGTCCTCATCGTCGAGACCGAGCTCGACGGCGAGAACACCCGCCTCGGCCTGCTCATCGACGCTGTGGGCGATGTGCTCACGCTCTCCGAGGACGAGATCGAGCACGCGCCGGCCTTTGGCGCGCAGGTGCGCGTGGATCAGCTGCTCGGGATGGCGAAGGTGGGCCAGAAGCTCGTGCTGCTGCTCAACATCGACCGCATCCTCTCGCCGGCGGAGCTCTTGGCCTCGACGACGCCCGGCCCCTCGGCCCCCGGGGCCCCGCCGGCGCTCCCAGGCGGCCACGGTGCGCCGGCCGGCGAAGGGGACAGGCCATGATCTCGCTCGCCGAGCTGGGCCCGCGCGCCCTCAGCGACGAGGAGTTCGCGCTGTTCCAGAGGCTCGTCAAGAGCGCCTCGGGCATCGCGCTCGGCCCGCAGAAGAAGCCGCTCCTGATCTGCCGCCTAGGGCCCCGGCTCCGCGCGCTCGGGCTCCGCAGCTTCGGCGAGTACTACCGCCGCGTGACCGCGCCGGGCGGCGAGGGCGAGCTCGTGCACATGCTCGACTGCATCTGCACGAACGAGACCCATTTCTTCCGGGAGCGCGATCAGTTCGATCTCCTCGAGCGCGAGATCCTCCCGGCGTGGCACGAGAGCGCGGGCCACGGAGCGTCCTTCGCGCGCGGCCGCCGCCCGCTGCGCGCCTGGAGCGCGGCCTGCTCGACCGGGGAAGAGCCCTGCTCGATAGCGATGTCGTTGCTCGACAGCCTGCCCTCCCGGGATCGCAGCGACGCGGCGGGACAGGCGCCGCCACGGGCCGCCGCCGCGTCGACCGGCGCTCCGGGGATCTGCATCCTCGCGACGGACCTCTCCGTCCGCGCGCTCGACCAGGCGCAACGCGCGGTGTGGCCGATCGAGCGGGCCTCGGAGATCCCGGAGGAGCGCCTGCGCACCTACATGCTCCGCGGGACGGGCGCGAGCGCGGGCCTCATGAAGGCCCGGCCGGAGCTGCGCAGGCTCATCACCTTCCGGCGCTTCAACCTGCTCGACGCGGCACCCAAGCGATTCGGCCTCTTCGATCTGATCTTCTGCCGGAACGTCCTCATCTACTTCGACGCCGCGACGAAGGCGTCGATCGTGGCGAGGCTCATCGCCAGCCTCGCGCCTTCAGGGTACCTGTTCCTCGGACACGCCGAGGGCCTCCACGGGACGGACCACCGCGTGCGGTGCGTCGCGCCATCCGTGTATCGGCTCCCGCCCCCGGCGGGGCTCGAAGGAAGCCGCACCACATCTAGCCCGGAGCATGCATCATGCTTGCGCATATCGGAGTAGGCCGGAAGCTCTACCTCGGCTTCGCCGCCATGGTCGTCATCGTCCTCGGACTGGCGGGCACGGCCTACCAGAGGTTCGCGGAGCTCGACGAGGCCCGCTCATGGGACCAGCACACGTACGAGGTGATGCTCACGACGAGAGAGATCATGGCGTCGCTGCTCGACACCGAGACAGGAGAGCGCGGCTTCGTCATCACCGGGGCGGAAGCGTTCCTGGAGCCGTACCGCAGCGGGCGCGACCGGTTCGAGCAAAGCCTGAGCCGTGCCCGGGAGCTCACCAGGGACAACCCGCGCCAGCAGACGCGCCTCGAGAAGATCGACAAGCTCCACGACGAGTGGCTCTCCTCCGTGCTGGAGCCGATCATCCGGTACCGCCGCAGCGCGGACGAGGCGAGGGCGCCGGCGGATCGCGCCGTCGAGGAGGTCAGGCAGGGGCGCGGGAAGAGCCTCATGGACCAGATGCGCGCGGCGCTCAAGGAGATCGACGACGAGGAGATCGCCCTCCTCGCCCAGCGGCAGGCGGCGACGAACGCGCTCGTCAAGACGATGTACGTGACGCTGCAGATAGGAGGTCTGCTCGCGATCGTCGTCGCCGCCGTGCTCGCCCTCGTCTTCAGCAGGATGATCCTCTTGCCGCTCACCCAGGCGGTGTCGATCCACCAGCGCATCGCCGGGGGCGACTTCACGGGCCACGTCACGGTGAAGAGCTCCGACGAGTTCGGCCAGATGCTCGGCGCCGTGAAGGCCATGTCGGAGCGCCTGGCGGGCCTCATCGGCGAGGTCCGGAGCGGCGCGGTCTCGGTCTCCTCGGTCTCGGTGCAGCTCTCGGCGACGGCGCAGAGCCTGTCGCAGGGCACCAGCGAGCAGGCGGCGTCCGTGGAGGAGACGATGACCAGCCTGCAGCAGCTGAGCGGCACGATCGCGAAGAACGCCGCCAACTGCAAGCAGGTCGAGGAGACGGCGCACCGGAGGACGAGGGACGCGGAGCAGAGCGGTCAGGCGGTCCGGGAGACGGTCGAGGCGATGAAGGCGATCACCCAGCGGATCGTGATCATCGAGGAGATCGCGTACCAGACGAACCTGCTCGCCTTGAACGCCGCGATCGAGGCGGCTCGCGCGGGCGAGCACGGCAAGGGCTTCGCCGTGGTCGCCACGGAGGTGCGGCGGCTGGCCGAGCGAAGCCGGGATTCGGCGAAGGAGATCGGCTCGTTCGCCACGTCGAGCATCGTCGTCGCGGAGCGCTCGGGACAGCTCATCGCGGAGCTCGTCCCGTCGATCCGGGAGACCGCGGAGCTGGTGCAGGGCGTCGCCGTGGCATCCAAGGAGCAGTCGAACGGCGTGGCCCAGATCAGCGGGGCGGTGGAGCTGATAGAGCAGTCCACGCAGCGCAACGCGGCGATCTCCGAGGAGCTCGCCAGCACGGCGGCCGAGCTCTCGGCGCAGGCAGAGCAGCTCCAGAGCGTGATGGCGTCGTTCCGCCTCGCGCAGGAGAGCGACGGCGACCCGGGCCAGAGGCCAGCGGCGCCGGGGCGTTTACCGGACCGCCGCGGCGGCAAGGCGCTGTGGAGGCCGCCGCAGAAGGGCCCCCCGAGCGGCGGCGCATCGAGCAACGGGCGCGCGCCGCGCGCCGCAGGCGATCAGGACTTCGTCCCGTTCTAGAGCGGCGGTCGCCCGCTTCGGATACGGGCCCACCTCGACGTTCTCGGTGCTCAGCGCACCGGAGTGCGCTTGCGCGCCGAAAACGCCGATCTGGGCCCGTCTCCTGTGCGGGCGACCGCCGCTCTGCTCTGCTCCTCGAAGAAGTGACGCTGTATCAGGAGCTTATCGATGCATCGAGGAGGCCGCGTTCACTCCGCAGCCTGCGGGCGCTACAGCGCGCAAAGCCGCAGAACCCGCGAGCGGGCTCAAGTCTCCTCTTCGATCACGTCCTGCGCTTCCTTCTTCATCGGCTTGTACTTGAAGATCGCGCGAATGATGCCGTGATCGTTGGTGCCGTCGGCCTTGTGATCCTCGAAGTTCAAATGATCATTATTCACCGTCATGCCGTCGAACATCCATAGACGTTTGCGGCTGTTGTCGTAAAACTCCTGGCTCACCAGGATGTGATCGAGCGATTCGCGTATGTCCTGATGGACATGCGTGTAGTAGACGTCCCTTGTGTCGCGATACTCCTGCAAGGTCTGCGCGGTATAGAGTGCGGTGTCCCCACCTCCAGCCGAATCGCCTACCAGGTACTTCGGTTGGCCGGTCAATACATTGGCAGTGTTGCTCTGCTGCCCATCGTTGATATCGCCGATCACGATGACGGGTGTATTGTTGCCCTTCATCTGTTCTGTCAAAAGGAAGCGAAGCGCTGCCGCTTCCGCCGTTCGACGGATCGTCGAAAGCGCCGACCCGAGCCCCGCCGAGTGCTTTGAATATGCAGTCCTGTCTGCCTTGAACCAGGCTTCGTTGAATACTTTCGTCGGCGCCTTGGATTTGAAGTGGCATACGTAGACATGAATCGCAGGGTCGTTTTCGCGCGGTTTTATCGTGAAGTGGAGAACCGGTCTGGAGAAGCCGCTGATGCCCACGTTGATGTCCGGCGTTTGCGGATCGTCGCCGCTGGATTGCAGAACGAATTTTCTGTGGAAACGCTCTATCCAGTTCGGCTGGCCTTCCAGGAGTCCCTTGCGTACGATGGCGGCACAGACGATCTTCGTTCCCGTAGCCTCTGCCGGCGTCAGCACATCGTAATTTTCCGTCATGCCCGCGGTCTGCAAGCATTTGTTCAAGGAATCTCGGTGCCATAATTCCTGGAACCCGCAAACGTCGGGTTTCAGTATTTTTAGCTGCCGGGCGACCCATTTGAGCTTGAGATTGTATTGATCCTGGGTCCAGCCCTCCGGGTCCGAGTACATCGGTAATCCGGGTTCGTTGAGGTTGAAGAGATTGAAGGTCGCAATGCTCAGCTCTCTCAAATTCATGGTCGTTTTATTTCCTCCAGGGGTTGCCACTCAAGTATGGACGACGAATCCGACGAATCGTGGATTCGCCGTCCTGCGACGCTTCCTCCGCGTCGCTGCTCCAATGCGCGATGCGCCGCAGGTGCAGCGTCGGTCGGTTTACCATTGAGCGCCACAGGAGCCAGGAAATCCAAACGCGATCCGAATGTCAATCTCCTCGTAGTGGCCATCCCACCATACAGCCACGCTGTACGCGCTGGTTGACGTAGAGAACCGCATCCCTCCTGAAAGCGAGCTCGATGACGCGGAGCGGGCGGAGTAAGCGCTCCAGGTAGCCGCGCATGTCCGCATCGTCGTCGGCGACGATGCGCGTCCTCGCGCCCTCGGAGGTTTCACCGACCGGCGCTTGCATCGCGACGTCCGCGGCTTACTTCGAGGCCGCGATTCCGGCGAGGATGAGGTCGATCCCGGCGAGGAACTCTTTGCGGTCGTCGTGGCCGGCGAGGTGGGCGGCGACGTTTCGGGTGAACGGGTACTCACGGGCGTCGAGCTCGCGCCAGCGCGCCGCCGCCGCCTCGAGGAAGTCGACGCGGTTCGTCGACGGCGCGAGCTCGCGGCGCGCGAACTGGCTCGCCGTGGCGTTCTGGACGCTCACCCCGATGACGTAGCTGAGCAGCGTCGACGCCGCGGTGAACTGGGCGCTCCCGCGGACGCCCAGCGCCTCGACCTGGCGGCCGAGGCGCTCGTAGATCCGCAGCATCGCCGTCTCCCACGGAGCGCGTGAGAGCTGCGCTCCCACCCACGGGTGCGCCTCGATCGCGTCGAACACGCCGAGCGCGACGCGATGGATCGCCTCGTGCGGCCGGGTCGAGCCGCGCACTTCGCCCATCGTGCGCGCGACCACGGCGTCGGTCGCGGCGGCGAGGAGCTCGCTCCTGTTCGTGACGTGCCAGTAGATTGCGCCCGGGCCCGTCGCCAGGCTCGTCGCGAGCGCGCGGAACGTCAGCCCATCCTCACCGTCCGCGTCCAGCAGCGCGATCGCCGCTTCGACGATCCGCTCGCGCGAGAGCGCATCCTCGCGGCGTTTCTCGCGCTCCGGCCCTCGCGCCGCCTTCTTCGCCACGGCTCCATCTTGACAGTTCTGGAGCGGCGTTCCAGGTAAATGAGTGGAACGATGTTCCAGGCTGAAGACCGAGAGGAATCAAGATGACTTCCATCACCATCATCGGCGCCGGACCGGGCGGGCTCACCCTCGCGCGCGTCCTCCACGTCCACGGGATCCGGGCGACCGTGTACGAGGCGGACGCCTCCGCCGAGGCGCGTACCCAGGGCGGGATGCTCGACATCCACGACTACAACGGCCAGCTCGCGCTCGAGGCCGCCGGCCTCTTCGACGAGTTCCGCCGCATCGTCCACGAAGGCGGTGAGGCGATGCGCCTGGTCGATCCGCGGGGCACGGTCCTCCTCGACCAGCCGGACGACGGCTCCGGCGTTCGCCCCGAGGTGCTCCGCGGCGACCTCCGGCGCATCCTCCTCGACTCACTCCCGCCTGACACCGTGCGATGGGGCCGCAAGCTCACGGGCGTGCGCGCGCTCGGCGACGGAAAGCACGAGCTCACCTTCGCGGACGGGTCGACCGTGACCACCGGCCTCGTCGTCGGCGCCGACGGCGCGTGGTCGAGGATCCGGCCGCTCCTCTCCGACGCGAAGCCCGAATACGTCGGCACCACCTACATCGAGACGTACCTGCTCGACGCCGACGCGCGGCATTCCGCCAGCGCCAAGCTCGTCGGCGGGGGCGCGTTCTACGCGCTCACGCCCGGCAAAGGCATCATCACGCACCGCGAAACGAACGGCGTCCTCCACACCTACGTCGCGCTCACGAGGCCAAAGGCGTGGATCGAGGACATCGACTTCACCGACCCGGAGACGGCGCGGGCGCGCGTCGCCGCGGAGTTCGACGGCTGGGCCCCCGCCCTGATCGCGCTCATCACCGACGGCGAGACCGATCCGGTCCCGCGCATGATCCACAAGCTCCCCGCCGGGCATCGCTGGGATCGCGTGCCCGGCGTGACGCTCCTCGGCGACGCCGCGCACCTGAGCCCGCCCGACGGGGAAGGCGCAAACCTCGCGATGGTCGACGGCGCGGAGCTCGGCAAGGCCATCGCCGCGCACCCGAATGACCTCGAAGCCGCGCTCGCCGAATACGAAGAAGCGATGTTCGTTCGTGGAGCGAAGGCCGCCCCCGAAGCCGCGGCGACCTTCGAGCTTTGCTTCGGCGAAACCGCCCCGCACGGCCTCATCGCATTGCTGTCGGGCGGGGAGGCGCGGTCGAGCGGCTAAGATGTGCGCCTGCCGTCGAAGCGCTGTACCACATCCACCGGGCCCCCTCGTCGATGCCGCAGACGATCCGGAACTCGTTGCCGGGCGGGAAGCCGCGGCGTGCGTAAAGCCCCCTCCGCGGCGCCCGTTCGCGAGATCCCGGCGTCGCGCGCGCCCGCCGCGTCCACCCTCACCGGGGCGCGTCGCGCTTCCTGAACCACTTGGAGAGGTAGCGCTCTTCGAGGTCGATGAAGGCTTCGCGCATCATGGCCTCGTAGACGATGGCCTCGAGGATCCCAGGGCGCGGGGCGGGGGTCTGCTGTTGAATGAGCCCGGCCGGGACCCGCCGCGCGATCTTGTAGCTCGTGAGCAGCGGCTCCGCGTCTCCGGGCAAGATGAACTCCGTCTTGAAGAAGAACTTGAGCCCCATGATGATGAGCTGCGGCTTCTTGCTGGCGTGGGCGATCCCGGACGACTCGACGCGATAGCTCACCACGAGGGAGGGGGAGGTCACGGTGAGCTGCTCCTCGGCGGCGCCCTCGAGGGGCGGGCCCGGCTCGAAGGTGACGAACTCCGGCTCGAACCCCCGCGCAAGCCCCTCCACCAGGGCCGACGCGGTCCGCTTCTCCTGGGGATCGAGGCGGGTCGCATCCACGTAGCGGCTCGGCAGGGACGCGGCGCCGCTGAACATCGGGATCTTCCTGACGATCTCGTCGGCGCGCTCCAGGTCCTGCGACGGAAGCCGCCGGAAGCGGACCTGGACGGCCGGGCCGCGGAGGCCCTGCGGCGTGCTCCTGGGCCCCACGCGCTCCGCGTAGGCGAGGAGCCGCCGCACGAAGTCCGCGTTCTGCTCGCTCCCTTCGGGCATCTCGCTCTTGTACCGATCGAGCGCGCGCGCATAGAGCGCGTGCCTGGCGTCGTTGAACGTCTTGTCCAGGCCGTGCTTCGGGTAGCGCTCCGCGAACGCCAGCAGCGCCGCGAGCGTACCCACCTCCCGCGCCCGCTCGAGCTCCGCGGCGAGCGCGGCGCGGCGGGCCGCGGCGACCTCGGCCTGGATGCCCGTCCTGGGGTGGGCGCGGAGGAAGTCGTCGATGGCCTCGACCGAGCCTTTCGCCACCGCGAGGCGCAGCTCGGCCCGCGGCAGCAGCACCTGCGAGACGACCTCCGCGTGGCCGCGGCCGCGCGCGACGTAGCTCTGGTACGCGGCCACGTCGTCGCGCTCCCGCGCCGCGGCGTACATCCGAGCGTCGCTCATCCGGTTGCGGAGGAAGAAGAGCCCCAGGCCGAGGGCCACGCCGACCGCGGCCGCGAGGAGCCATGCATAGCTCTGCCACCCCGGGACCTCGCGCGAGAGCGGGATCGGCGACGCGAACGGGCTCTCGATGGCAGGCGGCTCGAAGGGATCGAGCCGGCGCAGCTCCGCGGCGTCGGGCTTCGCCTTCATGCGGCTGCACGCCGCTTCGACCTCCCGGATCACGTCGTCCGAGCGCGACGGGTCCTCGAGGGGAAAGGCGTGCTGCGTGCCGCCGAACGTGAGGACCACGGCGCCCCGAGGGCCCGCCGAGACGCGCGAGAGCTCCGCGAGCGAGAAGACCCGGAGCCTGTGGTCGCGCGCGTCGACCAGGTTCGCGGGGAAGACGAACAGGCCGGGCGCGAACGGCAGCGTGATGAGGTCGGCGTTGTAGGCGAGCGCCCGGAGCACGCCGATGACGGTGATCGCGGCGAGCAGCACGTACGCGGCGGCCGCCGACGTCGGGTGGAGCGCGAGAACGCTGTTGACGTCGCCCAGGCCGGCCGCACAGAGCGCCGCCAGCAGGAGGCCCGAGGCGGCGCTGACTGTGAGCCAAGCCACGATGGTGCGCCGAGTCCCGAACCGGCTGACGATCGGCGCCGGCGCGAACCGCCCGCGGAACGCCTCGATCACGCCGTCCTGGATGGTACGCGGAAGCTTGTAGAAATTGATCTCGTTCATCGCGCTGCTCCCACTCGGCGCCGGAGCGCGGCGCCCTTCCACGCCTCGACCTGACGATCGACTCTAATGCATTTCGCTCCGAGCTCCGAGACCGGAGATGGCAACTCCTTGCAGCAGGAGCGTGCGGCGATGCGTCGACTTCTGCTCCTCTGGCACTTATGCAGTCTCGTCGGCGCCGGCGCTGCGGTGGGCTGCGGCGATGACGAGCCCCGGAGGGCTCGAGCGCCCGGCCAAGGGCATGACGCTGATGCTTGGCGGAAGGTTTACAGGATCTCGCGCTCGCTGAAGCGGGGGAGGCGAGCGCCGCGAGGACCGGAGTGGTGGGGCAGCGGGCTCCCTGGGTCGGGATGGGTCATCCGGTCGTCTGCCAGCTCGAGCCCGCCGCCATTCCGTGGAGGGCCGCAAAGCCGCGATCGATCAACGCGATGAACGCAGCGTTCGCCTTCTTCGCCGAGCCTCCGCGCTCGAACACGCGGATCGCTTCGCCGTACGCCGTGCGCCACGTCAGCACGACCATGCCGGCGACGAGCCGCGCGAGGCCATCGGGCTTCGGACCAGCGAGCTCGACCGCGAGCCCCTCGACCACCTCGTCCCCGATCTCGCGGAGGCGCGCCTTGAGCGACGGGCTCGCCGCAACGACGCGCCACCAGCCGACCGTCTGGCCGTCGATGCGAGCGAACGGATGCTTCTGCTCGCACAGCCTGTCGACGAGGCGGCGGAGCGCGTCGATCGACGGCTGCCCCTGCGACCTCCCGCGGATTGCCTCGCGCAAGAGCAGCTTCACCTCGTCCTCGCGATCCAGGAGGAGGTCCTCCTTGCGCGCGAAGTAGTTGAACACCGTCATCTTGGAGACATTTGCGGCGGCGGCGATCTCTTCGACCGTCACGGCGTCGAAGCCGCGCGCGAAGAACATCGCCGTCGCGACGTCGGAGATCCGCTGCCTGGTCTCGCGCTTCTTGCTTTCGCGGAGCTCGCCCATGGATCAGATCTTAGACCAAGACAAAAATTTTGTATGGCAAAAAAATTTACCGAGTATAAAATTAACGTCATGACTCACGACGTGGTCGTCGCAGGCGCTGGCCCGGTCGGGCTCTTCCTCTCGATCGAGCTCGCGACCGCGGGCGTGGAGCCGCTCGTGCTCGAGCGGCTCGCGGAGCCCGACCGCACGATCAAGGCCGCCGGGGTCGGCGCGGTGGCAGCCGAGGCGCTGGAACGACGCGGGCTCGCGGGGGCGCTCGACGACGAGCGCCGTGCCACCATGGCGCTGATGATGCCGGCGCTGAAGGCGCGCTTCGGACCTGGACCGATGAAGAGGCCGGGAGGCCATTTTTCTGGACTGTTCTTGATCGACCCGAGCCTCCAGCGCGACCCGGAGCGCCACATGCGCCCCGTGCCGCAAGAGGCGCTCGAGAGGATCCTGATCGCGCGCGCGACGGAGCTCGGGATCGAAATCCGTCGCGGCGTCACGGTGGAAGGTTTCGAGCGGGACAACGACGGCGTGACCGTGCAGACGAGCGCGGGCCCGCTGAGCGCGAAGTACCTCGTCGGCTGCGACGGCGGCCGGAGCCGCGTCCGCAAGCTCGCCGGCTTCGAGTTCCCCGGCACGGATCCGACCATCACCGGCTATCAAGCCGTCGTCGAGCTCGATATGCCCGAGAAGCTCGCGACGGGCTGGCACCGAACGCCGCGCGGCCTCGTCGCGTCCGGACCGATGCCGGGGCGCGTCTTCACGGCGGAGTTCAACGGGCCGCCGCCCAATCGGGATGCGCCGATCACGCAAGCCGAGGTCGAAGCGGCGATCCAGCGCGTGAGCGGCACCGACGTCAAGATCCTGTCGATGACGATGGCGACGCGCTGGACCGACAACGCCCGGCAAGCAACGACCTACAGGATGGGCCGCGTCCTTCTCGCCGGTGACGCCGCGCACGTCCACTCGCCCTTCGGCGGTCAGGGCTTGAACCTCGGCCTCGTCGACGCCGCGAACCTCGGCTTCAAGCTCGCCGCGGCGGTGAAGGGGCGCGAACATCTCCTCGACTCGTACACCGCCGAGCGCCACCCCGTCGCTGCGCGCGTCCTCGAGAATACCCGCGCGCAAGTCGCGCTCATGCGTCCTGACCCGCTCACGAGCGCGCTCCGCGCCATCGTGAGCGACCTGATGAAGCTGCCCGAAGGCAATCGCTACTTCGGCGAGATGCTCACGGGCGTCGGCGTTCGTTACGACCTCGGTGACGACGACCCGCTCGTCGGCACCCTCGCGAAGGACGAGCTCCTCACGCTCGAAGGCGGCAGCGAAGAGCGGCTCTATGTGCTGATGGAGAAGGGCGGCGGCCTCTTCATCTCGCCTTCGGAACGGTCACTCCCGCAAGACGTGCACCATGCACGCACCAAAGACGGCCCGTCGATGCTCGTCCGACCCGACGGCTGCATCGCGTGGACAGACGCGTCGTCGACGTCGCTCGACGACGCGCTCGCGCGCTGGTTCTGAATCGGAGCGACGCGCCCGTCGTCGCGCCGCCGCGCACGCTCCTCCTCTCGGGCGGCGACAATTTCACCGGCCCCGCCATCTCGACGTATTTCAACGGCGTGTCCATGGCGAGCGCGATGGGTCGCATGGGTTATGCCGCATCGGCGTTCGGCAATCACGAGTTCGATTTCGGCGTGCCTCAATTTTCGAAGCTCCGTGACCTCGCGCGATTGCGTTACCTCGCGGCGAACGTGAAGATCGACGACGCGAAGCTCGCGGACGAGCTCGCCATCCGGCGTTACGAGGTCTTCGAGCGCAAGGGCGTGAAGATCGGCGTCGTGGGGCTCGCCGCAGCAGATACGCTGAAGGCCGCGATGGCCGAGCGCTTTCGAGGGATCACGTTCGAGCCCACCGAGGCCTCGCTCGACAGAGCGATCCATGAAGCGCGGGAGACGGGAGCCGCCGACGTCGTCGTCGTGACCGCGCACGAATGCCCCGACGATCTCTTGCCCATCGTGAAGAAGCACCCGGAGTGGCAGCTCGCGTTCGTCGGAGGGGGCCATTGCCACAGGAAGATCGACGCGCGCGCAGGCGACACGCCCGTCATCACCCCCGGCTGGCGCCTGCACCAGTACGCCCGCGTCGCCATCACCATCAACCCCGACAATCCCCCGCGGGCCCGCGTCGTCACGATCAGCCATTCCATCGTCGACGTGGCGACCGATCCGCAAGTCCCAGCGGATCCTCCGCTCGCGCGGCTCGTCACGGCGTCGAGAACGAAGGTCGACGGCGCGCTCGGGAAGGTCATCGGCCATTCGGAGGACGGGATCGGCCCGGAGGAGGCCGTCGGCAAGATCGTGAGCGACGCCTGGCTCCACGAGGTGGGCGGCGACGTGGCGATCATGAACCGAGGCGGCGTGCGACAAACCATCCCGCGGGGGCCGATCACCCACGCGACGATCTGGAGCGTGCTCCCGTTCGACAACCGCCTGGTGAAGGTATCTATCGACGGCGCGTCGCTCGCGAAGGACCTCGAGGCGAAGTCGTTCATCATCTCCGGCGCGAAGAGAGCGCCGAACGGAGATTGGTCGGTGGGCGGCAAGCCGATGGATCCGAAGACGCGCTACACGGTCATCATCACCGATTTCATGTACGGGGGCGGTGACGGCGCCGTCTTCGCGGCGCAAGATCCGAAGGCCGTGGGGACGGGGCTCTCGTGGCGAGATCCGGTGATCGCGTGGATCGAAAAGAAAAAGAGCGCGGAAGGGGGGCCGCTCGAGAAGAAGCTCGACGAGAGGCCGGCGCCAGCGGGCAAGCAGAGATAATCGATCGGACCTATCGGGGACATGCTGGAGACGCGCTCGTCGCCGGAGGACCTCGCGCGAGGAAAGGTCGCATGAAGGACGGCGAGCGCACGCATCTCCTCGAGCGTCTCGATCACCACCGCCTGTGTCTCGCGGAGCCTGGGAGCGTGGCGCGGGAGTTCTCCCCCGACCGGTCGGCGTGCCGGCTCCTCCTGGCGCCGGCGACGCCCGCGGGTGCTCCCTCTCGCGACCGCGGGCGGAGCCCCGGTGGGCGGCGGCGCCTGGCCCCCGGGAACGGACATCGTGCGCGTCGAGGACGAGCGTGGCCTGGCGGACGTCGCCGAGATCTCCCGCGATATCGGCCGCCGGGACGTCGACGCGGAGACGCGGCGCCTGGCGGGCATCCTGCGGGATACGCCGGACGGGATGACCGTCCACGTGCTGCGCTTCAACGGCGAGCCGGTCGCCTGCGGGCGCACGCACTACGCCGAGGGCAGCGAGTTCGCTGAGCTGGCGGGCGGCCGGACCCAATCCGCCCACCGCGGGCGTGGCTACTTCAGCGCCCTGGTCCGGCACCGGCTGGCCGAAGCCTTGGCGCGCGGCCGCACGTATGCGCTGGTCGACGCGCTGCCCACCTCCGAGCCGATCCTGCGGCGGCTCGGCTTCACGGTTCTGACCAGCACCCGACCGTATGTCTACGAGCCGGCGGGAGGCGCGCCCTGAGCACGGATCGCGGGGCCGCGTTCACTCCACAGCCCGCGGGCAAATGACGTCGTTCGGCGGCCGTTTCGACGTGGCGCCGTTCACGGCGGTGGACGAGCAGCGAACGGCCGAGCGAGCCGTTCAAATCTCGCAAACGTCGGGGTATGCTTTTGCCGGGATGCCGGGGGATTTGTCCAGTCGCGCCGCAAGGGCAGCGCTCAGCGCGAGCTCGCTCGCCGCTGCGCTCGTCTGTTGCCGGGGCGAGGCGCTCGCGCAACCGGCGGCCGCTCCTCTCCCGGCAGAGCCGGCGCCTGTGGCGCAGGGGCCGGGCCGGGCGCCGGGGCTCCGGGGCGGGGCGCCGCTGTTCCACCTCGGCGCGCGCGACAACGCGCTTCGCACGAGCCAATTCGGCTGGACCACCAGCGCCACCACCAACGTCTTCGGTCTCGACGGCGGGCCTTACAGCGACGACGGCGAGTACGCCGGCATGACCTTCTCGCTCGTTCCCCGCTACTCGTTCGTGAGCACGAAGGAACACTGGGCCTGGGTGGGCACCGACATCGCCCTGAACGTGCCCCTGTCAGACGGCGATGTCCCCGGAGAGGACTCCGTCACTCTGGCGGACCTTCCCCTCCAGGCCGCGTACACCTACACGATCTTTCAGGACGACAAGGGCCTCGCCCTGCTCGCCGGGCCTCGGCTCGGCGTCGCGCTCCCGACGTCGCCGGCGAGCCGGTACACCGGAGTCTACGCGCGCACGCGGCTCGGGCTCGGTGTGCTCGCGAACCTCCCCCTGCTCGATGAAGAGTGGTTGAACGGCGTCTTCTTCTCGGCCGGCGGCGTATGGGAGCACCTGTTCTCGCAGGCCACCACGCCCTCGAACGGCGACCCCGTCAGACCTCGTTCGTCCCCGTCGGGCGAGGTGCAGCTCGACGATCGGCTCTCGGGGGACTTCCTGCTGCGCGATCAGCTGTCCGTGCGGATGAGCTTCTGGGTCAACCTCTGGGGCGATCTATCGCTCGGCAACACGTGGGGGCTCGTGGCCCGATTCCGTGACGTGCCGTTCGATGAAGGCTGTGTGCAGACCGTGCTGACGTGCGTGCCCGTGGAGTCGCGCGGCTCGTCGGCAACGACCAGCACAACGTTCGAGGTGTCGCTGAGCTACCCGGCCGAGGACATCGCGTGGTTCGAGCTCGGCTACGACAACACCGCGCCCAGCCTGGGGGAGGACGGACAGCACCGTTCCCTGTTCTACAGCCCTGGTGCGCAGCTGTACCTCTCGATGTCCCTGTTCCTCGATAGCCTCTATGCGAGGGCGACAACCCCGTCTGCCAAGCAGCTGACCGCTGCGCGCTGAGTCGGCGGATCCTTGGTAAGAGCGCCCCGCTCGGCGCGCAGGGCGGCGGCCAGGGCCAACGCGGCTGTCCGAGCGGGCTCAGAGAGCGAGCGAGCTCACGGGTTCGCGTAGAAGTAGTAGGTCGCGCTGTAGTCGATGCGCGCTTCGGCGCCATCGTGCGCTTTGTCGCAGCCGTCCGCCGGAGCTTTGCCGCCCACGGTCTGAACGCGCTGAATCCACGCGACGTGGCTGAGCACGCCTTGCCCCTCGGTCGACTTGATCTCCAGGAGCAGCCAGGGGATCGCGGTGGTGTCGGGAGCATCGACCTTGGCCTTCATGGCACCAACGATTTTGCTGCCATCTGCCGCTTCCCAGGTCGGGCCGCCGTAATGCTTGCCCAGCGTCTTTCCTGCCTCGTCCGAGAGCGTCGCGTCCGGGGCTTTGAGCGTCCATTCGAATTTCGCCTTGGGCTCCTTCTTCTTGCCGCACACGTAGATCTGCGCGCCCTTGGCGTTCGCCTTCAATACGAGATTGGCCGTGCTCGGCGCCTTGATGGCATCGGGTGTTTCGGGGGGCGCTAGCTTGGGGACGCTCGCAGTCGCCGCGGGTTCGGCCGCGGGCGCCGTTTGCAAAGGCGCCGGTGCCGACGGCGCGGGCGCGACGGGCGCGGGAGCTTCCGCGCTCGCAAGCGGTTCGCTCGGCGGCGGGCTCGAGGCGCTCGGCGTCGATCCCGCGCAACCACAACCAACGACGATGAGTCCAATCGCATAACGCGCATTCATGATGAATTCCTCTCTGATCGCGGCGGCACAGGGGCCAGGAAATCCAAACGCGATCCGGAAGTCAATCTCCTCGTGGCGGCCGTCCCACCGTACAGCCACGCTGCACGCGCTGGCGCAAAGTTCTTGACAAATAGAAATGGATTTGCGCGGACTATCTTCCCAATCGCGGCTCATTGCAAGGTGATATCCAAATGCGTACACATGGCGGAGTTCTGGCATCGGCGTTCGTCATCTTCTGCAGCTATGCGTGCGGGGACGTTCCATCCGATCAGCCCGTTGGTCAGGGCGGCGCCGGGGGGCTCGGCGGTCAAGGTGGCGCGGGCGGCGTTGGCGGCACAGGCGGGAGCGGCGGTGCAGGCGGCGCCGGCAGCACGGGCGGGAGCGGCGGTGCAGGCGGCGCCGGGAGCACGGGCGGGAGCGGCGGCGCAGGCGGCAGCGGCAGCGGCGGCACGGGCGGGAGCGGCGGCGCCGGCGGCACGGGCGGGAGCGGCGGCCAAGATGGCGCAGGCGGAGCGGGTGGGGGCGCGCCTCCGGCTGCGGAGACCATCGACTTTGATGTCGTCAGGTTCCATGCGACCGGATCGAGCTATGTCGGCACCCCATTCGCGCTCGCGGACCTCAATGGCGATGGACTTGTCGACGGCGCGCTGGCGCTACGCAGCGCGAATAGAGTCTCCGTGCTCCTCGCCGATGGCAAAGGTGGGTTTCTTCCTCGGACAGAGCACGTCGTGAATGGAGCGCATGACGTCGCCGTGGGCGACGTGAACGGCGACATGAACCAGGATCTGGTCGTCACGCTCCTGAGCGCCGACGCTGGCGTCCGCGTCCTGCTCGGCAACGGCGACGGCACGTTCCAGGCCCCGATTTCGAGCCCGGGAGCGGACTACGTCTCGCCCGTCCTCGCCGACGTGAGCGGTGATGGGAAGCTCGACATCGTGGCGAGCCGCAATGGCAATAGCATCACGATCCTGGCGGGGGATGGCGCGGGCGCGTTCACGACGTCGAGCACGCTCACCGGGACCACGAATTGTCGCTTCATCACGCTGGCCGACCTCGATAGCGACGGCGTGCGCGACATCGTCGGTTATGACACAGAGATCTCCACGCCGGTCGTCAGCGTGCGCTTCGGTCAGGCCGGCGGCGCGTTCGGCCCTGTGACGAAGACCACGATCTCCGCGCAAGACGGCGTGCCGGTCGGCAGCGCGGCTGATCTGGCGGTCGGCGACCTCGACGCCGACGGCAACCCCGATATCGCTGCCGTGGATACGAAGGGAATGACCCTCTTGATGGGTAGCCCGTCGGGCGCGCTCTCGGCGACCAAGCGCGTCCCGGCCGGCCTCGCGCCGAGCGGCGTCGTCATCGGTGACTGGGACAGCGACGGAAAACAAGACATCGCGGTGGAGAGCATGGACGACTCGATCCTCAGCGTTTTTCGGGGTGACGGGCTCGGGGGGCTCGAGCCGCGGGTGACGTATTTTACTGGAGACCGTGGCTCGCGCGTCCGGTCGGGAGACATCGACGGGGACGGCAAAGCGGATCTCGTCATGTCGATGAGCGGCCTCGTGGTCGCGCGAGGTCGCGGAGATGGGACGTTCCACGCAGCTCCGGCGCTCCTCGGGGGCAAGGGCGCGAGAGGCGTGGCGCTCGGCGATTGGAATGAAGACGGCAAGGCCGACGTGGTCGTCGCGTATGCCGGTGGCCAGACGCTCTCGTTATATGTCGGGAAAGAGAGCGGCGCATTCGATATGCCCGTGACCATCCCTGCCGGCGGCGTGGATCCGGAGCAGGTCGTCGCGTGGGACGTGAACGGCGACGGGCACCTCGATGTCGTGTTCGGCACCATCGCGGCGGGAAAGGTCGGTGTGCTCCTCGGTGACGGCGCAGGCTCGTTCGGCCCCGTGACGCTCCACGAGGGCGGGAGGAGGATCGCGCTCGCCGACATGAATGGAGACGGCGCCGCCGATATCGCGGCGACCACCTTCGACAACGTGCGAGTGCTCCTCAATGACAAGGCTGGCGGGTTCCTGCCGCCGATCGCGTATCCCGCGGGGATGAACATCCTGGATGTGACGGCTCGCGATTTCAATGGCGATGGGAAGGCGGATCTGGCGACGGCGAACTACGACAGCGATGATATTCGGCTCCTCATCGGCAACGGAGACGGCACGCTCGAGGCGGCCACGAGCCTCCCGGTGGGCAGCTCCGCGTGGACCGTCGCGCCCGCCGATTTCACGGGCGACGGCGTGCTCGATATGGCTTTCGCGACGGTGGGTAGCGCGAGCGTCGTCGGCGTGCTGCCCGGCCAGCCACGGGGGATGTTCGGCGCGCCGATCACCATGCCGGTCTACTTCCCCATCGAGACAGCGCTCAGCACGGCGGATTTCGACTCCGATACGCGGCCCGATATTTTCCTTGCGCTCGGCGGCGGTGGGACGGTGGGTGTGCTTCGCGGCAAGGGCGATGGCACGTTCGACGCAGCGCTCGTGTACCAAAGCGTCTTCACCAGGGCGCTCGCGATCGGAGACGTGAACGCCGACCAGAGGCCGGACGTGCTCGTCGTCTCCACCCCGGTCCAGCAGGACGGGAGCGTGAACGTCTTCGTCAATATCTCTCATTAAGGCCATCTCAGGGCAGCGTGGTCGTCGTCGTCGCCGCGCACCTCGGAAGACGGTGCTGTCGCCGCCGCCGCCGGACCGCCGGGCGACCTCTGCCCGGTCGCAGGGCTTCTCGGACCTCGTCAGGTCGGTGACCGAACGCAGCGCGTCGTCAGCCCGCTGCGCTGCCAGGGGGCGGCGGCACCGGAGCCGCGGTCAACGGTGGTCACCGACCCCGACCTGACGGCAGAATTCGAGCACGGCGCACGCCGAGCACCTGGGCCGCGCGCCGGTGCACACGTGCTTGCCGAACGGCACGAGCAGCTGGTTGATCTCGACCCAGTAGGCGCGGGGCAGGCGGTCTTCCAGCGCGGCGGTCGTTGCATCGGGCGTCCGCGTCGCGACGTAGCCCCAGCGGTTCGTGATGCGGTGGACGTGCACGTCCACGCTGATTCGGCTCTCGCCGCAGGCGATGCCGAGCGCCAGGCTCGCGCACTTCGGACCGACGCCGTGGAAGCCGGTGAGGACGTCGTACGAGCACGGGAGCACGCCGCCCAGGTCGTCCCGCGTGCGGCGCGCAATGGCGTGAATCTGGCGCGCCTTGACGTCAGCGAAGGTCGAGGGTGCGATGAGCCGCTCGATCTCGGCGGGCGTCAGCTCGGCCATCGCCTCGGGCGCGCGGGCGACCGCGAAGAGCCGCTTCGCGGCCGGGATGGTGACCTCGTCGAGGGTGCGGATGGAGATGACACACGCGACGAGCTGCTCGAACACCGATGCGTAGCCGTCGTCGGCGAGCGCGAACATCGCGGCCTTGGGGAACGGCCGGACCGCCTCGCGCACCCGCGCCAGCACCTGGTCGATGTCGAAGGGCCGCTTCCCGGGAGCGTCCAGGTCGGCGGTGGCCGCGCGGGAGGGGGCTCGCCTGCTGCTCACCTCGCTTTCTCCGCGTTGCCTTGCATCTCGCTCCCTCAGAGAAGCCATCTTCGAGCAGCGATACCTCGATGACCAGCCCCCGACGAGGCGGCGGGCAAAGGCGACGGGGACACGACGCCCGCGGCGCCGGTGGCGGGACCGCGCTTCACGGCGTTCACGCCGCTCGGCTGCGCCTTCCGCCTGGCTCGCCGTGGCAAACCCTCTGGGCGAGCGATCTGTGGAAGAGGGCGCTAGGCAGCGCGCTGCAATCCCCAATGCTGCAGCCATGAAATCAGGTAAACGTGCTGGTTTTCTTCACTCAAGAGCAGCTCCCACCCAGTGATCTTGCCGGTGGCGCGAAGGGGCTCTGTGCCATCACGGCCGCGGCACACTCCGCGACGCGGATGTCACGGCTGCGGCCCTTCGAGCGCCGCTTCCGGTGGCGACCAGCACGGCCGCCGGCCTGGCATCACGCTTGCTCGACTCCGGCCACGTCGGGGAGGGAAACCCAATCGATGCAACCTTGGACCTTGGCGCCGGTAGCGGCCATGCTTTCGGCAGTCGCATTGACAGCATGTGGCGATTCCTCGGCCGTGAACGCCGCCGGCGCAGGGGGAGCGCCGGGGACTGACGCGGAGTATCTCACGGAGCTCGTCACGCGCGACGACTATATTTCCCTGGCAGGCGAGGGCGCGGAGGTGAAGTACCTGACGATCGTCGACGGCCGCGAGCCTCCGGCGATGTTCGCCGGCGCAGCGTGCCTGTTTCAGAATACCGACGACCACCCGTACCATTTGCAGTTCCTCCGTACCTTCCCGGAGTACGCGGCGCTCGCGCCGGAACGTTATGCGGACATGGTGCTGCGCCGCGCCAGCCGCGTGATGTGGGGCGGCGGCCTGAAGCTCTACCCGGCCACGCCTCATCCGCTGACCGGAGCGGCGGGCGTGCTGGCGTACACGGTCTACAGCGAAGCCGCGCCCGATGAGCTCCTGACGGTCGACGACATCGTGCAAGCCGACCGGCGGCTCAAGGGGTGTAGTCCGTTCGCTGAGCGCTTCCTGGTGTTCTCACCGGACGGCTCTGCCCAGACCGCGGCGGTTCAAGGCATCGCCGACGAGCTCGTGGCAGCAGGCGTCGCGCTGGTCGATCCGGATACGCTGTTGAGCGGGCTGTCCGCCGAGACGTACAGCGAGGGCGAGGCGTACGGTTACCTGAAGATCGTGGACGGCGCCGCCGCAGGCCGTGCCGGACCGCGCGACGTGCTGGTGATCGACGCGGCGCCGAGCGATCTGGGGCTGGTCGCCGGCCTCGTCACACGGCAGCCGCAGAGCCTGGCCAGCCACCTGAACCTGCGCTTGCGCGAGAAGGGGATCCCGAGCGCCGCGGTGCCGGGCGTGTTCGACAACAGCGTCCTCCGCGCGCTTGCCCATGGGCTGGTCCACCTCACGGCCCGGGGCACCCACGTGGAGATCGAGCCCGCGCGCCTGGAAGACGCCGAGGCGTTCTGGAGCACCCGCCGGCCGCCGCTCGGAGATCCAGCCGCGGACCTGGAGGTCGCCACGCCGGCAGCCCTGGCCTCGCTCGGCTCGGCGGATGTCGCGGCGTTCGGCACCAAGGCCGCGAACCTCGGAGAGCTGTCCCGGATCCTGCCCGAACAGAACCGCGTGGACGGCTTTGCGATTCCGTTCCGCGCCTATGCAGACTTCATGGATCGGCGCGGGCTCAACGCCGAAGTCGCGGCGCTGCTGGCCGATCCCCGGGTGTTCACGGACGCCGATTACAAACAGCGCCGCCTGTCGGAGCTCCGGGGCCGCATGCGTGCCGCCGAGCACTTGCCCGAATTCGGCGCGGCGCTCGAAGCGGCCGTTCGCCAGGCCTACGGCGCCGCGGGGCTGGTCACCCGGCTGCGTTTTCGCAGCAGCACCAACGCCGAGGACCTGCCGGGTCTGTCGGGAGCAGGTCTGTACGACTCCCGGAGCGGCTGCCTGGCCGACGACCTCGATCCGGACACGCTCGGGCCGTCGGCCTGCTTGAGCCCGGAGCACGAGGCCTACCTGCGCGCCGAGCTCGAGCGGCGAGAGCTCGAGCTCGCCGAGCACCCCGACCGGAGCCATCTGCTGCCGATCATCGAGGACCTCGAGCAGGACTTGACCGAAGAAAAGAGCGCCCTGCTCGCGGTGCGCCGGGTCTGGGCCAGCTTGTGGAACGAACGCGCGTTCGACGATCGCGAGTACTATGGCATCGATCACACCAAGGTGTTCATGGGCGTCGCGGTCCACCCCACGTTCGTCGGTGAACGCCTGGAAGCCGTCGCGCTCACGGGGCTCGAACCCGACGCGCCGGAGCCTTTGTATCGTGTGGTCAGCCAGGTGGGAGAGGTGGGCGTCGCCGAGCCGCTGGATCCCATCGCCAGCCCTGAGATCCTGACGTTCCGGCGCTCTTCCGGCGGATCGCCGAGCGAGGTCACGCTGGTGTCACCGTCCTCGCTGGCGGCGGGCGGCGCGCGGCTCTGGTCCGATGCAGCGTTGAACGAGCTCGCGGGGCTGTTGTTCGTGGTGCAGGACCATTTCGCGGCCAGCGTGTACCCAAGCCTCGCCCCGCTGTCGCTCGACGTGGAAGTGGACGTCACGATGGACGGGCGCACCGTGATCAAGCAAGCCAGACCCTACACGCCATGATGGAGCCAGACATGACCTTGAAAACGATCCTGTACGGCCTCGGGTTCTCGCTGGCGTGCGCCGGCTGTTCCAGCTCCGAGCCGGGGAACGGAGCGAGCGCGGGCGGCGCCGGCGGAGCACAGCCAGACTCGAGCGACGCGCTGTGCGGCGAACGTCCCGGCGGCCGCCTCCGCGCGACCCACGTGCTCCGCTTCGAGACCTCTGACGGGCGCGCGGTGGTCCAGCTCAGGCGGATCTGGGAAGACTTCGGTGTCGGCGAATCCTCCTTGTATCGATTGGACGGTTTCAGCGTATCGCTCGACGGAACGACGGCGTGCGTCGCCGAACCGAGCCGCCTCGAGTACGTCAACAGCCATCATAACTGGACGGACGTCGCGCGAGCCGATGCGGGCACGGCTCGCTACGAGCTCAAGTTCGGTTTCGACGCTCCGTTCACGTTCAGCGCCTTCGCCGCCGACGGCTCCGTGCTTGTCGACGCCGTCCCGATGATCTCGACCGGCAGCCCGGCGTTCTGTTGGGGGTGTCCTGTGCCGCTGGCCGTGTCGATCTCGGAGGTCATGCTCAACAACACGACAACGCTGGCGGATGAATCCGGCGAGTACGAGCCGTGGATCGAGCTGTTCAATCCGTCGGCGGAGGACGTCGATCTGACGGGCTGGACGCTGTCCGACGACTTCGCCGAGCGCGGCAAGTGGCCGCTGCCCGCCGTCACCCTTCCGCGTCACGAGGTGCTCGTCCTGTTTGCCGACGGCGACACGGACCAGGGCGAGCTCCACACGAGCTTTGCGCTCGATCCGAGCGGCGGCGAGCTCGTGCTGACGGCGCCCGGCGGCGTGAGCGATGGCGGCCTCGTGCTCGAAGCTCAGGTACCCGGCGTGAGCCTGGCCTTCCAATGGGCCGCGGACGGCTACGTCGTCGGGCAGCCGACCCCCGGCGTGAAGCCGCCGGAAGAATGATCGCGCCTTCGCGCTGGACCGTGCTGGCCCTGCGCGCGCCGCCGCGCGCTCGCTCCCGGGACGCTGGCCCGCCGGCCGAGCTGGGGCATGGTTGGCCCGGCGTCAGCGAGGCGAAGATCGCAGGATGAGCAGGCGGCCGTCCGCCTCCCCAGCTGCGCCAGCGTCGTCGAACTCGGTGAGGAGCAGCGTCTCCCCGTATCGCATTGCAGCGTGCGGCGACCTCACGCCCTCGGGGGCGGCGAGGATCGCGCGGAGGGTCAGGTTCTCCGGGTCGAGCAGCCACGTGCGACCAGATTGGCCCACGGCGACGACCTCGTCGCCCATCTGCCGGAGCACAGAGACGAGCTCGCCGAGCGCGACCTCGTGCGTGGCTCTGCCGCTCACAGGATCCAGACGGACGACCCCGGAGCGCACATCCGTGAACACCGCGCCCGGGCCGGCGGCGATGCGTCGGTGGAGGTCGCCGATGTGCAGATCGTCGCGGGGCTCCAGCGAGGTCTGGTCGACGACGCTCACGTCTCCATTGCCGTGCGCCACCCAGATCCGGCCGTGCCCGACGGCGAGCGCGAACGCGTCCCGGCCGAGCGCGGGCGAGCGGCGTTGACCTCCCGTGGCCGGATCGATCCGCACGACCGAGGAGTCCGTCGAGCTCCCCTTGCTCCAGAGCAGCACCCAGAGCGCGCCGTCCGCAACCACCATGTCCGCGGGGGAGTCGGGCAAGCGCGCCAGCGCGCGAGCACGCGCCGTCTGCCCGTCGATGGCCCAGACCGTCTGATCGGTGTGCGTCAGCGTGTAGACCACCCCCGCGGGTGACGCGACCACCTGCACCGGGAGCCGGCCAACCGCCACGTGCGCCGTCACCACTCCACGCTTCAGGTCGACGCGCGCGACGCGCCGGTTCCCGCTCTCCGCGACCCACGCCGTGTCGCCGACCACCGCGACCCCTTCAGGCCACTTGCCGATCAGGATCGCCTTGTCGACGGTGAGCTGCGCGGCGACGTGCGCTGCTGCGCGCGGCGGCTCCTCCGGGGCGGCGGTGGGCGCGCCCAGCGCCGCAGAAGACGCCGGCGGGGTCGCGGCGGGCAGCTCCATCGAGGATAGCTCCCGAGCGCTGCCCGCCGGAGCTGCCCTCTACGCCCGCGCGCTGTTCTTGAGCTCTGTACGCGCGGCGCTGACCACGGACATGAACTCACGCGCGCGCTCCGTGAGGACCTCGTCCTTGCCCGCCGCGAGCGCCGCGGCGTCCACGAGCTCGCCGCCGACCCCGAGCGCCACGGCGCCGGCCTCGATGAAATCCCTGGCTGTCGTCAGGTTGACCCCGCCGGTCGGCATCATCTTCACCTCCGGGAGCGGCGCGCGCAGGGCGCGCAGGTACTTCGCGCCCCCCATCGCGGAGCACGGGAACAGCTTCACCGTGTCGGCGCCGGCGTTCCACGCGGTGATCACCTCGGTCGGCGTGAGCGCCCCCGGGAAGACCGCCTTCCCGAGATCGTGCGCCGCGCGGATGACCTCCAGGTTGAGCCCCGGGCTCACGATGAACTCGGCGCCGGCCTCGATGCACCTGCGGGCCGCGTCCGCTGTGAGCACGGTGCCCGCGCCGACGAGGACGTGGTCCCCCATCCGCGAGGCGATCTCGCGCATGACGGACAGGGCGTCGGGGACGGTCATCGTGATCTCGATGACCTCGATGCCGCCCGCGCACAGCGCGCGAGCGGCCCGCACGGCGAGCTCTCCGCTCGGCGCGCGCACGACGGGGACGATGCCGATCTCCTCGATGCGGCGGACGACTTGCTCCCTGTTCATCGCTCGATCCTCGCGCCGGCTCCGCTCATGGCCCTCCGCACCTCGGCGAGCGACGCCATCGAGGTGTCCCCCGGGGTCGACATCGCCAGCGCGCCGTGCGCGACGCCGCACTCGATTGCCCACTGCGGGCTCTGCTCGGTCAAGAGGCCATAGATGATCCCCGAAGCGAACGAGTCGCCGCCGCCCACGCGGTCCAGGATCTCGATGTCTCGCTGCGGGACCTCGTGGAACTCGCCCTTGTAGTACAGGATGCCACCCCAGCCGTTCACGCTGGCGGTCTTGGCCGTCCGGAGGCTCGTGGCGACGACCGCGATGTTGGGATACGCCGCGACGACCTCGGAAATCATCCGGCGGAAGCCGCTCGTGTCGAGCTGGCTGTAGCTGCTGTCCACGCCGGACACCTCGAAGCCGAGGCCCGCGACGAAGTCCTCCTCGTTGCCGAACACGCAGTCGACGTACGGCATGAGGGCGCGATTGACCTCGCGCGCCCGCCGCTGGCCGCCGAAGTTCTTCCACAGCGAGGGCCGGTAGTTGAGGTCGTAGGAGATCCGCACGTCATGCGCGCGCGCGACCTCCATGGCCTCGTGCGCCACGCCGGCCGTGGTCTCCGATAGAGCGCAGAAGATGCCGCCGGTGTGGAACCAGCGCGCGCCGCCCTCGCCGAAGAGGGTCTTCCACGGCACGTCGCCGGGCCTGAGCTTGGACGCCGCGCTGTGGCCGCGGTCCGAGCAGCCGGCGGCGGCGCGGGGCCCGAAGCCGCGCTCGGTGAAGTTGAGGCCGTTGCGCACGTCCCGGCCCACGCCGTCGTAGTCGACCCAGCGCAGGAAGGACGTGTCGACGCCGCCCTGGAGCATCAGGTCCTCGATGAGGCGCCCGACGGCGTTGTCCGCGAGCGCCGTGACGATGGCGGTGCGGAGCCCGAAGCAGCGCCGGAGCCCCCGCGCCACGTTGTACTCTCCCCCGCCCTCCCCGACGTCGAACGTCCGCGCCGTGTGGACGCGGCGCTCACCCGGGTCGAGGCGCAGCATCACCTCGCCGAGGCTCACCTGGTCCCACTGGCAACCTTTTGCACTGCGAATCTGCATCTTCTTCTCCTCAACGGCTCATCCAGCCGCCGTCGACGACTGATGCCCCACGCGGTGCGCGTGGCAAGCGAGCCGGCAGCGTGCGGCGCTGCGCTGCGCTGCGACTATGCTGGAAAACTTATCGAACAGTTCTCCAGCGTCGCTTTTCCAGGGTTGGTGATCGATCCCGATCCCAGGGAGGAAGGGCCGCCGCGCATGATGGCCTGCTCAGGGGAGAGCGAAAAGAAACCCCAAGACAAATTGTGAGCGTTCACATTGCGGGTGTCAACGAAAAAGGATCGGCGCGAGGCCATCCTCGATCCCGATGGGTGCGCAGCTGCGGCCGGCCACGGCGCCCATGACCCAAGGTCGAGGAGATGGCGGGTCGCCGCCGCCGCGCCGTCGTGTTGGTCGACGGCGACCACCGGGACCGAATCGTCCAGCCCGCCCGCGACAGCGGTGATCCCAGATGCTCCCTACTGGGATGGGCCCTTGACCGGGGCAAGCGGATTGGAAATTGGAATCTACATCGAACATAACCGCGGCTCGGTGCCCGCCTCTCTTGCCGCGGCGCTCCGGAGGAGACTTGCCCGTCACCCGAGTCCGAGCTTGGCCTCAGGGGCGGATTGGTGTTGACATCGCTGATGTGAACGTTCACATTGAAGCCTCCTTATTCTGCTTTGCCATGAGGGGGTCGTCATGCGCAGCGACACCTCCGCTATCGGGATCGCGTTCGGCACCGACTCCAAAAAGACTCCACCATGAAAATACTCACGAGTATTCCGGCGACTTTCGCCAAGTTGTGCCTGATGATGACGCTCTCGCCGCTCGCGGCGTGTGCGTCGTCTTCCGCGACCACCGCGACGCCGCCCGAGACGGCGGGCGACACGAGCAAAGCGGCGGCCCCGCTGGCCGTGCCGGCGGAGCAGCGTGGTCCGATCCTCGACACGCACATCCATCTCTACCAGGTCACGCGTCCGGGCGGCGTCGTTTGGCCGGAAGCCAAGCAGAAGCCGATTTACCGCGACGTGTTGCCCCCGGAGTATGAAGCCATCGCGAAGCAGAATGGCATCATCGGCACCGGCATCGTCGAAGCCAGCCCCGTCGTCGACGACAACTTCAAGGTCCTCGAGACGACGAAGGGCAACGACTTCTTCAAGTTCCTCGTCGCGCAGCTCGAGATCGGCTCGCCGAGCTTCAGCGCCGATCTGGCGCGCCTCGCCGCGGACCCGCGCGTGGTCGGCATTCGCGGCTTCCTCTGGAGCCCGAAGCTGGCGCTCGACGCCAAGCAACTCGCCTCGCTGGAGGAGCTCGCGGCCAAGGGCATGACCCTCGACATCATCAGCCGCGGCACCCTGAACCCGAAGGACAAGGTCGAGGCGCTCGCAACCGCGGTGCCCAAGCTCCGTATCATCATCGATCACCTGGCGGGCGCGAAGGGGCCGACGCCGGATCCGGCTTGGGTCGACGCGATGCAGCGGCTGGCCAGGCACCCGAACATCTACATCAAGTTCTCGTCGTTCTTCGACATGTACAACCCGGCCGCCACCGAGGACGATCCCTGGAAGGCGCCGACCGACCTCGCGGCGTACAAGGCGCACTTCGACGTGCTGATGAAGGCCTTCGGCGAAGACCGGCTGATCTGGGGCAGCAACTGGCCCGTGGTCGATATGGGTGGCAGTCTCGCTTCGGAGATCGAGATCGCCGAGCTCTACCTCAAGGAGTTTGGTCAGGAAGCACGTGACAAGGTCATGTACAAGAATGCGCAGAAGTTCTACGCGCGTCACCCCTGAACAGCGGCGTCCCGAGCGCCACGGCGAAGGCGGCGCCTGCCGCCCCGCTCACGGATCGTAGAGCAACGCCACGTCGCTTCGGCTTCGGCCATTCGACATGGCGCTCTGTTCTCTGGCAGAACGAAGCGGCCCCGGCTGCGGAGCGCGCCGTGAAAGCCGCGAGTGAACGAAGTCGCTCAGTGAGGCAATGACAGCATGAAAGCCCTGACGATCACCGGTCCGTCGGTTGCACAGGTGAGCCAGATCCGCGAGCCCAAACCGGCGCACGATGAGGTGTTGATCCGCGTGCAACGGGTCGGTTTGTGCGGTTCCGACTTGAACACGTTCTTGGGCAAGAACCCGATGGTGACGTACCCTCGGGTGCTGGGGCACGAGGTGGCCGGCACGATCGTGGAGCTCGGCTCGGGCGTCGAGGCGGACTGGCGCGTCGGTACCGACGTCACGTTCACGCCGTACACGGCGTGCGGCGGGTGTCCCTCGTGCCGCGCGGGACGGCGCAACGCCTGCCGCGACAACAAGACCATGGGTGTACAGCGCGACGGCGCGCTGACCGAGCTCGTGGCCGTGCCGTACCAGAAGCTCTTCACGTCACGGGAGTTGAGTCTCACGGAGCTCGCGCTCGTCGAGCCGTTCTCGGTAGGCTTTCACGCGGCGGCGCGAGGGCGCGTCGAGGCCGAGGAGACCGTGCTGGTGATGGGCTGCGGCGGCGTGGGGCTCGGGGCCGTCGCCGGCGCGGTGAGCCGCGGCGCGCGCGTGATCGCGCTCGACACGCAGGACGAAAAGTTCGCGCTCGCCAAGGCGCTCGGCGCGCGGGAGGCGGTGCTCGGGAACGCCGACGCACGCCAGCGCGTGATGGACCTGACGAACGGCGACGGGCCGGATGTCGTGATCGAAGCCGTGGGCGCGACCGCGACGTACCGCAACGCGGTGGATTGGGTGAAATTTTGCGGCCGAGTCGTGTACATCGGGTACGGCAAAGAGCCGGTGAGCTACGAGACCAGGCTGTTCGTGATGAAGGAGCTCGACATCCTCGGCTCGCGCAACTGCCTGAACGAGTTCTCGGACGTGATCGCCTTCTTCGAGCGACGCACGTTCGACCCGAACATTTTGATTTCGAAATCGATCCCCATCGAAGGCGTGCCCGAGGCGCTCGCTGACTGGGCTGCCCACCCCGGTCGAACCTCCAAGATCATGGTGGGTATGTCGTGAGCGTGCGCGATTCGGCGCCTTCACTGAAGGGATTTCGGATGAAGACGATCCACCAGTTTCTGCGGATGAAGAACCTGCTCTCGAAGCACGATCCCGAGTCGACCGTGTCGTCGAGCGCGACCGGGAGCCTCGCGGACACGAGCCTCGCGTGGGTACGCGCCCGCTGAGCCGCCGGAGCACTGACATGGGCAATCCGATTCTTCAGTTCGGCACGAGCCGATTCCTGCAGGCTCACGCGGACCTTTTCATCTCGGAGGCGCTTGGCGCCGGCTGCGCGCTCGGGACCATCACCGTGGTGCAGACCACGTCGAACCCCGAAAGCCGCGCGCGCGTCGACGCGCTGCGCGCTCAGGGGCGTCACCCCGTGCGGATCCGGGGGCTGCGCCGCGAAGAGGTCGTCGATACGACGATCGAATGCAGCTCGATCACGGAAGCGCTCGATGCGAACACCGATTGGCCGCTCGTGCGCGAGCGCTTCGCGAAGGATGCGCGCGTCGTGATCTCGAACACGAGCGACAGCGGATACGTCTGCTTGCCCGAGGACACGGCGACATTGCTTGCGCCCGGCGCGGGCGTGCCGCGCGGGTTCGCCGCGAAGCTCGTCGTACTGCTGCGCGCGCGCTTCGAGGCGGGCGCCGCGCCGCTCACGCTGCTGCCTTGCGAGCTCGTCTCGAACAACGGTGACACGCTGCGTGCGCTCGTCGCCGGCGTCGCGCGCCAATGGGGCGCCGATGCCGCCTTCCTGCGCTACATCGAGCACACGTGCATCTGGGTGAACTCGCTCGTCGACCGGATCGTCTCGGAGCCGATCCGCCCCGTCGGCGCGGTTGCCGAGCCCTACGCGCTCTGGGCGATCGAGCGGCGCGAGGGGATGGTGCTGCCGTGCCAGCATGAAGCGATGATCGTGACGGACGACCTGCTCCATTACGAACGCTTGAAGCTGCTGTTGCTGAACCTCGGGCACACCTACCTTGCCGAGCGCTGGCAGTTGGACGGGCGCCCCGCGGACGAGAACACGCTGCACGCGATGCGCGATCCGGCCTTGCGCGCCGATCTCGAAGCGCTCTGGCGTGACGAGGTGGTGCCCGTCTTCGATGCGCTCGGCAAGGGTGCTGCCGCGCGCGCCTACCTCGACGAGGTGCGCCAGCGCTTCCAGAACCCATTCCTCGATCACCGGCTCTCCGATATCGCGCGCAACCATGGCGAGAAGAAGCGACGCCGCTTCGGGCCCGTGATCGAGCTCGCGCGCGAGCACGGCCTGAACCTCGATCAGCCCCGGCTGCACGCGGCTCTTTGCACGGCCGTGCCCGCATGAGCAGGTGAGGCTGCCACGGGCGGCTTCGCGCAATCGACGGGCCGCGCGAGGCGCCGCGATCGCCGCGCCGATAACCACGACAACCCGATGCAGTCGCCGTTGCACCGCCCGCGCAACGTACCGCAAGGCAGCGCCGCTCGATGGGCAGCGCGCGAGAGCTGCCGATTGCACGAACAGACACCGTATCCAAGGAGACATGCAGATGAGGAAGATGCGTTGGGTCGTGCTTTTCCTGTGCTTTCTCGCCGTCGCCGTCAACTACATCGATCGCGCCAATCTGGCGGTCGCGGCGCCCCAGATCGAGAAGGAGCTCGGGATCGGCCCCGCCCAGATGGGGTTTATCATGAGCGGCTTCTTCTGGACCTACGCGCTCATGCAGATGCCGTTCGGCTGGTTCGTCGACCGTGTGGGTGCACGCATCGCGCTGCCGATCGCCGTCGGCTGGTGGTCGCTCTTTACCGCGGCGACCGCCGGCGCGTCGAGCGTCGCGGCCATGTTCGGCTGCCGATTGCTGCTCGGCGTGGGCGAGGCCGGCGCCTACCCGGCCTGCGCCAAGCTCGTGAGCCAGTGGTTCAAGCCGCGCGAGCGCGCGCTCGCGACGGGCATCTTCGATAGCGGTGCGCGCGTCGGCTCGGCGCTGTCGATTCCCCTCGTCGCGCTCATCATCGACACGCTCGGATGGAAGGCGGCCTTCATCATCACGGGCCTGTTCGGCGCGGTGTGGATCCTCGGCTGGGTCGTCATCTACCGCAGCCCCGCGCATGGCGACATGACGGGCGAGCAGGACGTCGTCCACGCAGCGCCCGCCGAGGACGCGCAAAACAGCGTGACGTGGGCGTCGCTTTTCCGCCATCGCACGCTCTGGGGCATGATGCTCGGCTTCTTCTGCCTCAACTTCACCAACTACTTCTTCATCACGTGGTTCCCGAGCTACCTCGTGCAAACGCGCGGCTTCTCGCTCAAGTCGCTCGGCACGCTCGGCATGATCCCCGCGCTGATGGCGATTCCGGGCGGCTGGATCGGCGGCTTCGTCTCCGACGCGCTCTATCGCCGTGGCTGGAGCCTCACCGCGGCACGCAAGACCTGCATGGTCGGCGGCATGCTGGTGTCGTCGGCGATCACGTTGTCGGCATTGACCTCCAACATCCATCTGATGCTCGCCTTCTTCGGCATCTCCTACGCGAGTCTTGCGTTCGCCGGCGCCAGCATCTGGTCCCTCCCCGGCGACGTCGCGCCCACGCCGCGCCATGTGGCTTCGATCAGCGGCATCCAGAACTTTGCGTCGAATCTGGCCGGCATCGTCATCACGACGTTCACCGGCGTGATGCTCTCGCTGACCAAAGGATCGTTCACGATCCCGCTCGTCGTGGCGGGCGGCTTCTGCCTGCTCGGCGCGTTCAGCTACCTCGTCATCGTCGGCAAGATCGAGCCGCTCCAGGTCGGCGCCGATCGCCGCGAGGTACCCCAGCCCGGCGTTTGACCGAGGAGGCCCAGCCTGGCCTCCGACAGGCGCTTTCGGCTCAGAGGGTGACGCCCCGCTTCCAGAGTGCGATCTCGCGCTCGCCGTTCTCCTCGGCGCGGGTTGGACGGCCCGAGGCGGTGGCCAACACCAGGTCCATCAGGGCGTCGGCGGCCGCGTCCATGGATTCGCCCGAAGCGATGCGGCCGGCGTCGAAGTCGATCCAGCGCTGCTTGCGCTGGGCTAGGCTGGAGTTGGTGGCGAGCTTGAGGGTCGGCGCGGGGAAACCGAGGGGCGTGCCCCGGCCGGTGGTGAAGAGGATGACCGTCGCGCCGGCGGCTGTGAGCGCTGTGGACGAGACCGCATCGTTGCCGGGGGCCTCCAGCAGAGCCACGCCCGGCGTGCCACGGATCTGCCCGCCGTAATGGACCACCTCGGTCACCGGGGCGCGGCCGGCCTTCTGCACCGCGCCAAGGGACTTCTCCTCCAGCGTCGTGATGCCGCCGGCGATGTTGCCGGGCGAGGGGTTCTCCGACACCGGCTCGCCGTGAGCGATGAAGTAACTCTTGAAGTCGTTCACCACGCCGACGATGTCCTCGTAGACCGCCTCGCTCTCGGCGCGGGTCATGAGCAGGCGCTCGGCGCCGAAGATCTCCGGGATCTCGGTCAGGATGGCCGAGCCGCCGGCGGCGCACACCTTGTCAGCGATGCGGCCGACCAGCGGGTTGGCGGTCAGCCCCGAGAAGCCGTCCGAGCCGCCGCACTTGAGACCGATCACCAGGTCGGAGACGGGGCAGGGCTCGCGGCGGTCCTGCTCGACGATCCTCACAAGTTCCTCGACGGCCTCGAGGCCCGCCTCGAGCTCGTCCTCGGCCGTCTGGGCGGTGAAGGACCGCAGGCGATCGGGATCGATGTGCGCGGCGCCCTCGAGGAGCGGGCCGAGCTGGTTGTTCTCGCAGCCCAGGCCGATGATCAAAACTCCGCCCGCGTTCGGGTGGCCGGCCAGGGCCACGGTCATCCGGCGGGTGGCCTCGAGGTCGCCCCCCAGCTGGGAGCAGCCGAAGGGGTGGGTAAGGGCGTAGACCCCGTCGACCCGGCCCTTGAAGCGTTTGTCCGCCTCGGCGGCCACCTTCTGGGCGGTGCGCGAGACGCAGCCCACCGTCGACAGGATCCAGATCTCGTTGCGGGTGCCCACCCGCCCGTTCTTCCGCCGGTAACCCATGAAGGTGCGGTTTCCGGTGGCGGGAAGGGGCTCAGGGTTCGTGGGCTCGTAGGCGTAGGTGTCGAGGCCGGAGAGCGCGGTGGCCAGGTTGTGCGTGTGCACGTGGTCGCCCGGCTGAATGTCCACTGTCGCCCGCCCGATTGGCCAGCCGTACTTCCGCACCAGCTCGCCAGCGGCCATCGCGCGCAGCGCCACCTTGTGTCCGGCCGGGATGTCGACGCGGGCGGTGATCGCGTGGGCCACCGAATCGCCGGCGGCCAGGCCGCGCACGGCGACGGCCACATCATCTCGGGGATCGATCTGCAACAGGGAGGCTGCCAAGCTCATGTCATCGACGGTAACCGGTGTCGTTCGGCGCGGCAAGCCTGCGCGACGCCGCAAGGACGCGTGTCGCGAGGAACCACCATGGCCAGGCCGCTGATACTGCACAAAGACCGCCTGTCCCCGCCCGAGCTTCCGGCGCGGGGCGTCGCGCGGCGGCTCTGAGCTCCCCACCTCGCTGCTCGTGCTCGATTCCTCCGCGAAACAGTCATTCGCCAATCGTATTCGCGCCGTTCAGGAGCGGTACGCCGAAGTTCGGCGTTCCGTCTGCATTCCATTCCAGCCGCTGGACGCGCGTGTGACGGTTCGGGTCGTAGAGCGGGTCCCCCGTGATCTTCTCGTAGTTCCGCGCGTGGTACACGAGCACGTCGATCGATCCGTCCGCCGAGGTCGTGAACGAGTTGTGGCCCGGGCCATACAGCCCGTTTGCGCTGACGAACACTGGATTCTCGTTCTTCGTCCACGAGCTGGCGCTCAGCAGGTCGTCCGTCGCGCTCGCCGTGAGCAGGCCGAGGCAGTAGCGGTCGTCCGTCGCGCTCGCTGAGTAGCTGATGAAGACCCGCCCATTCCGCTCGAGCACGGCAGCACCTTCGTTGACCGCGAACCCCGCCGTCTCCCAGGCGTGCTCGGGCCTGGCGATCCGCACGTTGGGCCTGGCCAGCGTCCACGGGTTCACCATGGCCGCGATGAACAAGCTGCTGTTGTCGCCCACGACGCTGGGGTCCTCCTGCGCCCACACGAGATAGCGCTTGCCGTCGTGCTCGAACGTCGTCGCGTCGAGCGCGAAGGTGTCCGAGTCCGTCACGATCTGCCCTCGCTCGATCCACGTGCCATCCATCGGGTTGGCCGATGAGTTCTCGAGCGCAACCATGCGAATGGCCCAGATGTTGGTCGAGCTTCCAGCGGCGAAGTAGATGTACCACTTGCCGTCGATGAAATGTAGCTCGGGCGCCCAGATGTGCGCCGCCATCGGGCCGGTCGCGTGCTTCGTCCAGACGACCTTCGGGGTCGCGCTGGCCAGGCCTCGTATCGTGGTCGCGCGCCTGATCTCGATGCGATCGTACGTCGGCACGCTCGCGGTGAAGTAGTAGTAACCGTCCGTGTGCCGCTTGATGTGGGGATCAGCGCGCTGCGAGATCAAATAGCCGAGCGGTTCGAGCGCGAACGACGCCTCCGCGTTCTTGACCGCCGTGCCGTCGAGCGCGTGCGCATAGATCTGGTAGTTCAGGCGCCGGAGATGACGCGTCGCATCCGAGTACCACTGCAGCGAGACCATCGTCGGATCCCCGTTCAGCGCGGGCACGATCCGGAACGTGGCGTCCCTCCGGAACGTGGTGGTATCCGTGAACGCGTCGATCCACAGAAGGTGACTCCTCTCTTCGGGTCTTCGGGTGGGGTCTGCCAGAGCCCGCCAGCCCGGTTGGACGCCTCATTCTGCAGCGGGTACCGGGTCGAATTCGCGCTGTCGACGTGCAGGTAGCGACCGCCGAAACCCACGGACTCGAACGACACCAGCGTCGGATCATCCGGGTTCGCGAGGCCGGGCACCACTCTCCACTGGAAGTCGGCAGGAACCTGGTTGTTCGCCCTGTCGTCGAGGTGGGTGATCATCGCATGATAATAGGAGTGCGCGACGTAGAGCGGGGCGTCGCTCTCCGTGTGCGTCGTGCGAAGCTGGTAACCCCCTCCGACGTCGTCGTCGAGATTGGAGAGCTCGAGAGCAGCGGGGGCGGCGAGGGCCGCATACGCGGGGTCCTCGCTGACAGGTGCGTCGAAGACGACGCGTACGGGCTGAGCTCCGTCGGCCACCCAGTCATCGACGCTGCTCAAGGTCACTGTCTGCGCCGCGTTCCAGTTCGCCTCCGTGAACGTCAGGCCCGCATGGCTCAGCGTCGACTCGGTCGTGTCGCTGACGCGGAGGGCGAGCGTCACGGGCGCGCTCGGCTGCGATGCGAGGAGCACGGTGAACGTCACGGGCGCGCCGCGCTCGGCGAGGATCCCGGACGGGTCGCTGACGACGATCGCCGCCGTCCTGGGACCGTCGTCGTCCGTGTTCGTGATGTCAGCGGACTCCGCGACGAGGCCGTCGCACGCTGGGTCTGCAGAGACCGAGGGCCCGAAGCGGACGCGGAAGATCTGATCCCCGTCGCTCTCCGCATCGTCCACCCCCGTGACCGTGATCTCTCGAGGGACGCTCCAATCCTCCACCGTGAAGGAGATGGTCGCCGGTGAGACGGAGCCTTCGGTCGCATCCGAGCTCGAGACCGGCACCATGATAGGCCTGCTCGGCGCGCCGTCGAGCGCCACGCTCACGGTCACCCGCCCGCCGGACTCCGAGGTGCTGAGCGCTGTGCCCGCCGTCACGATCCGCAATGAATTGGGCGACGCGACCGGCGCATCGGTCGAGGGCCCATCCGAGCACCCGACCACCACGAGCAGTGCGGCGAAGGCGCAAGCTGCCGCCGTGAGCGCAACGCGTGGCGCAGAGAGGGAAGTGCACTCTGGATGGCACGATCTCGGTGCGCGCATGATAAGGGGAAACTCCACCCATCCGTGGGTCCGGTAGGATGTTCAGTAGTGGGCGATGATCGCGTCGAGCTCCGCCTGCGTGACCCGGACCGCGTTCGCGTGGCGCACGCCGGACGGAAAGCGGTACTGCGCGCTCGGGAGCTCCGTCCAAGAGCCCGGATCCGCGTCGAGATCCGTCGTGCTCCAGCACCCGAACACACCGCCGTTCAGGTAGTAGTCGGCGAACAGGTACCATCGATTCTGCCGCGGATCCTTGATGACAAACGGTCCCTCCGTCGCTCGTCTCCTGCTCTGGGTCGACCCGCGCGTGATGTAGTCCGGACTCCATCGCGTGAACGTCGCCGGATCGAGCGCGAGCGTCGAGGAGCGCGCGATCTGGATGTCCTTGCCCGATCCGGTGAGCGCGCTCCCGCTGCTGTCCGTCTCGTCCTTGAAGAAGAGGTAGTTGCGGTCATTCCATTGCGTGATCGTCGCGTCGATGACGCTGTAGCCCGGGTCGAAGAGCACGTCGGGTGTCGGGTTGACGATGGTGACGAAGTCCTCGGTGTAGCTGACGTAGATGCGGTTCGCGCCCGTGGTGTCGTTCCCGGACCAGATGATCGCATAGAGCTTGCGATCGGGGTCGTAGTAAGCCTCCGGGGCCCAGGCGTGCATCGGGGTGGCCTTGGGGCCCGGAAGGTTCGTGAGCGTGATCAACCGGGGATTCGTGAAGGTGATGAGATCGGTCGAGTCCGCCACGAAGATCTTGGAGCTCGGATGGTTCCAGTAGTTCGAGTCGTTCTCCGAGAGCGTCCAGTCCGTGGCGATATAGATGTACGTTCCATCGTTCTTGCGGAACAGGAACGGATCTCGGATGTGATTCGTGCCCATCCCGGTGAGCTGGTACGCAGGCTGTCCATTGGCGAGGGTCGACCACTGAAGCCCGTCGGTGCTGTAGGCGAGATGCAGCGAATCGCTCGCCACGTCCTGATGCGGCCCGAAGTAGCTCAGCACCCAGGCACCCGGGGAGCAGCTGGTTGCGTTCATCGTGGCCGTATGCTCGCCGTTCGTGCACGTGAGGCAGCTGCGGTCCGTGGTGCTGCTCCCCTCCGTGCCGACGAGCTCCCCTGGCACGCAGTCGGTCCACGCGACGCATGTCGTTGCGGGATCGGCGTCGTCGTCCCAGGTGCCGTCCGCGCAATCGACAGGCGCGGCGGTCCCGCCCGCGCAGTACGTGCCCGGCGAGCAGCCGTCACACTGCGCGGGCGTGGTGCTCGTCCCCGGCGCGGTCTGCCTCGTCCCCGGCGCGCAGGGCGTGTGCATCCTGCAGCTCGGCGCGTTCGTCGTGTCGCTGAAGGTGTCCTCCGGGCACGCCGCGCACCGCCGGTCCGCCGTAGGCGAGCCCTCGGCGCTCGCGAAGGTGCCTGCGGTGCAGCCTGTCCATGCGACGCAGCTCGTCGCGCTATCGCCATCGTGATCCCAGGTGCCCTCGGAGCACGCGGGGGGCTCGGCATCGGGTCCTGCGTCTCTGCCGGTCGTCGTCACGGGGTCGCTGCACCCGGAGGTCCATAAGAGCGCCACCAGGAATCGTGCTCTCGATCTGCTTCCCAGACGTGCCATCTCGCTCCTCGGTTTCGCGCGTAGTTGCTTGTCCGCGATGACCGAGCGAGCGGAGCCGTGCCGGGATCGATCCGAGGACGAGCGCCCCGCGCGCACGACGGCCTGTCCTGGACAAAGCGAAAGGGTAGTTCGTGAGCAATTGTGAGCGCTCACATCAGCGGCGTCAACCGAAATGGCCCGGCGACGGGCTTACGGCCGCCGTTCCCCTGGAGCCCATCCACCTCGACGCAGGTCCGACGCGGCTCGCCCAGGTGGTCTCGAGCCTGCTCGCGAAGTGGCCAGGCACGACGCGCCGGGCGGCCGTATCTGGCGCTCGGTAGAGCTGCATGGGGGGGATGGTCGGCGACGGCATCAACGACGCGCCCGCGCTCGCCGGCGCGGCCGTGGGCATCGCCCTCGTCAGCGTGCCGAGGAGCGGCGAGGTGGCCTACCGGATGAAGTTCCCGACCCGGGGGGGCGACGCATCGCATCGTGACGCCTGTAGAGCTGCTCGCGCGGCCATCCACACGTGTTCCCCCGCCGAGGTACCCGCTTGTCCTGCATCGAGGTGCCCGCTTGTCCGGTATCATGGAGTGCTCGCGCCCCGCGCGACGCGCCGGAGCGCCGTGGTGCCCAGGCCAGAGCGGACTGGGTGAACCGGCGGCCTGGATACGGGAGCGGCCATCGCGGAGAAGGCGGGCAGGACGCCAGCCCTGGAGCGGGGCGGAGCGGGAGAGAGGGCGAACGAGCGAGGATCGCTTCTCGTGACGCCGCGCTCCAGAGGCGCCCCGCCAGCCTCTTTCCCCTCGGGCTGGAGGACACCGCGGGCGGTCGATTGGAATTGACGTTGTATATGTGAGCGTTCACAATCGACCCGATCGGTATCCTTTTGCTTCGCCATGGATGGGTCGTCGTGAACACGGAGACCTTCGTCATCCGATGGATCTCGGCGCCGACTCCGTCCGGATGGTCTGCTTCGCCATCGTCGGCAAGAGGAAGGCGGATCGCGTACGGAACCTTCTGTCACCTGAGGTGAGGGTGGCGATTCGCCAGCGACATCGCCGGCGTCATGTCGTCGCAGCCTTGCTTGGTTCGAGAGAGCAAATTTATACACAGGAGAGAACTCCATCATGAGCCGAAATTGGACTGCCTGGGGCGCCTTGCTGGCAGCCATGCTGGGGCCGGTACCCTCCGCGGGAGCGGCGACGTTGCAGAAGAACAACGACTGGAAGGTGAGCGGTCTGCCTGGTGACGTGAGCATGTACGTCTATGTCCCGGACCGCGTGGCGCAGAATCCTCCGATTCTGACGCTGGTGCACTACTGCGGCGGGACCGCCAGTGCAGTGTTTGGTCAGGCGCGGGGCGGGGGCATCGTCGACGCGGCGGACGACCATGGCTTCATCATGGTCGTCCCCAGCAGCGGGAGATGCTGGGACGTCGTCTCGGACAAGACCCGCACGCGTGAAGGCGGTGGCGACAGTCACGCCATCAGGCAGATGGTGAAGTACGCGCTCGACACGTACGGAGGCAACGCGGATCGCGTCTATGCGACGGGAGATTCGTCCGGCGGCATGATGACCGAGCTCCTGCTTGCCCTCTACCCGGACGTCTTCAAAGCAGGCGCCGCGTTCGCGGGCATGCCGGCCGGGTGCCGCGCAGCCAACGAATCAGGCAACAACGGCGGATATAGCGGAGCGTGCGCGGGCGGCTCGGTGACCCACACAGCGCAAGAGTGGGGGGACATCGCCCGTACGCTGGCCCCGGGGTATGCGGGACATCGCCCGCGGCTGCAGCTTTTCCACGGCGACGCGGACACCATCATCAGGTACCCGAACCACACGGAGGCCATCAAGCAATGGACCAATGTTCTGGGCGTGGGCGCGAGCCCGACGTCGACCGATACGGGAGTCCGGCTCGGCAATCACGATGCGACGCGGCAGCGCTGGGAGAATGAGTGCGGCTACGTGGTCCTCGACGCGTTCACCTCGATTGGCGGCGATCACGGCCCCTCCGACGCGTTATTCCCCGCTGAGTACGTCATCCCCTTTCTGGGTCTCGACAAGACCGGGCCGGTCGATCCCGAGATAGAGCAGTGCAGCGGTGGGGCGGGCGGAAGCGGCGGCGCAGGCGGAACCGGTGGAGAGGGTGGGGGTGGCGGACAGGGGCAGGGCGGCATGAGCGGCGGGACCGCCGGGAGCACGGGGTCGAGCGGCACCGCAGGCGGAAGCGGCACCGCAGGCGGAAGCGGCACCGCAGGCGGAAGCGGCGCGAGCAGTGGAACGGGTGGCGCCGTCACGGCTGGTGGCCCGGCCGGTAGCGCTGATTCTGGATCGTGCGCGGTCGGCAGGGCCGATTCGAGGGAGTCCGTCGGGACTTCCCTGGTTGCTCTGGCAGTTGCACTTTCGACCTTGATCCGTCGTCGTCGGAGGACGGCGGTGGGGTGAACCTGAACCGGGACCACCGAGGGGAGATCCGCGAACGGCCCGCGCCGATCGATGCGCCCGTGGATTGGAATTGACGCTGGGCTTCCTTGCCTCGGGCCTGCTCGTCTCCTGCTCCTCGCGCTCCCCGCCGGGCAGCAACGAAGGCTCGGCCGGGCAAGGCCACTGCTGCAGCGCCCACCGCGGCACGTCAGCGCACCCGCAGTTGCGCCGCCGACTCACCGAGCTTCTCGCCCTGCGCGTCGACCACATGCAGCTTGTACGCTCCGGCGCTGGCCGGCACGGCGATGGACGTCGCGTCCCCCGCCGCCTTCGTCATCGTCGCGCCCTCCGTGAACGTGCCGGTGCCGGCCGGCGCGAGCCAGACGGCGTTGGCCGCCGCGCCGGTGCTCCTGATCTTGATTGTCTTGGTGCCGGATGCCACCGAGGCGCTCGCCGGGAACACGTAGTCTTGAACCGCGAGCAGGCTGCTCGGGATGATGCCCCGGTGCTCTTCCTGGATGCCGGAGCTCAGGCAAATTTCGTATTGCGCTGCAGGCCACATGTTGTCCGGAACCGCGACCGGCGGGTCGATTCTGCTATCGGGCGGGTTGATGCCCATCTTGTTCACGGTGGCGTACGTCCTCAGGATGGTGAGGTGGTGCTTGGCCCCGAAATCCTCGCAGTTGATCGTGTATTTTACGCCGGGGTCGATGTCGAGCACGTTGTCGTTCTGCGTGATGTGCGCGCTGCCCTCGTCGTTGTGCAGGCCGTACGTGGGGCCGCTCGTCGCGGGCGGAATGCCCTTGACGTAGTTCTCGTTGATGGTCGTGCCCGGCATCTGACCTAGCGTGTAGACCGCGCCGCTGTCGTGTAGCCTGCTCAAGGTGTCGATGAAGCGATTGTTGTTGATCGCATTGTCTTTGCAGGTGGTCGAGTCGGGGAAGTTCCGCCAGCCCCAGCCCAGGTTGATGCCGTTATAGGCCGTCTTCTGGATGTGGTTGTAGGTTATCTTCAGGCCATCCACGAAGAACGCGGTGATGCCCGAATGGCCACCGAAACCCGGCAGTGAGCTCACGTCGTACAGCAGGTTGTTGCTGATGGTGTCGTTCTTACAGATGCCTTCGACACCCGGGCCGAACTTGTGGTGCGGGCCGGAGTCGCCCGCGTACAGGTGCTGCGGGTGGCCGACCGTGATGCCGCTGCCGGCGATGTCGGCGATGTGGTTGCCGACGATGCTGGAATTCACGACGTCGTTGATGAAGGAAATGCCCTCGTTGCCGCTGTGCTTCACCACGTTGCCGATGAAGTTGATCGAGTCGGCGTTGTTGACCGTGATCATCCCGGGCAGCGTGTCGATGATTTCGTATTTGCTGTTGTGCCAGTTGCCGTCGCCGTAAGCAACGTAGATGGTGGCGCCCTGTACCGTCGCTTTGCCGCGCGACCCGTCCACGCTGTATAGGTTGTAGTCGGTGTTGGCGAAGGTGATGCCCTGGAAGGTGAGGTTTTTGACGCGGCTAGCGCTGGAGGCGCCGACGATGTCGATCAGCTTCTCTGCGATCGGCGCCTGCACGTCGGCCTGAGCCATGTCTTCGCCCTGCCGCGGGTAGTAGTAGAGGGTCCCGGTCGTCTTGTCGAAATAGAACTGACCGGGTGAGTCCAAGAACTCGCGCGCGTTGTAAATCGTGTGGGAACCAGAAACGCTGAAGCCCGAATTCCAGCCGGGGGTTTGCGCGATGGCGCCGTAGGGCTGTTGAAAGAGCAGCGCGCGGAAGTTGTCTGGCGTGGTGGTGACATCACGAACGCAAACGATATTCTCGTTCCAGGTGGTGCCGTTCACGATCTCGAGGTCGTCTTTGTTGCTGGCGATGGCAGGTACCGCGTTGAGGTCGTACTTGGCGCCGTCACTGCCGCTGCCGGTCGCCCAAGCCCAGCTGTGCTGCCCGGCCGTCACGCTGTACGTTCCGACCCCTCCGCGCGACGTGACCCGCTTGCTCGTCATCAGGGCACGAGCATCGTTCACGTACAGGTTGCGCAGCTTCGTCGTTCGGTCCAGCTTGGCCTTGTAGATATTGCCTGCGTCCGGCGTCCATCCGGTCACCTTCGTCGCGCCGTTCAAAACGGGCTTTTCCCCCGGGTAAGCCTGATAGTAGATGCGATGGCCATTCGTGCCCGAGTCCGACGGCGCGAAGGCGATGGCGTCGGTGAGGCTGTACGTGCCACCTCGGAGGTAAACGTAGATGTCGCCGGTCATGTTGGCGTTGACGGTGCGGACGGCGTCGCGCGCCTTGGTGACCGTCTCGAACGGCGCGCTGGCCGTGCCTGGATTGTCGTCGCTACCGGAAGGCGACACGTAGTACGCCGCTTGCCGCGTCCCGGTCTCGTCTGGAACCTCGCCGCCGCCGCCGCCGCCGCCGCCGCCGCCGCCGCCGCCCGTCCCGCCACCGGCCATCGCGCCGGCGCTGCCGCCGCCCCCGCCCGCTGCCGCTCCTCCGGCTCCTGCAGTGGCGTCGGCTCCGCCGGTTGCGCTGCCGCCAGCCGAGCTGTCGCCGCCGGCCAGGTTGGGGCTCGTCCCGTCCGATGAACAGGCAGCCAACCCAGCGAACGCCGTGAGGGATGCGGCGACCAGCAGCTTGACGTGACGAACGGTGGAATCGTGACTCTCACGCATGATTCTTGCCTCGAAGGGAAGGTGAGCCAGCCGCCCACGCGGAGCACCGCGCCGCTTCCAGATCACGTCAACTCAGTGAGGAACCGACCCGCAGCGATGCTGCCGCGAGCCCTGCCAGAGCCTCGCGAAGCAGCGGTACGTCGCGAAGCAGAGATGCCGACCGAGCACGGGCGCCGGCACGCTCCTCCCCCTGCATGCGCCTCACCTGGAGCCAGCAGCCCGACCGGCACGGTGAACGCGCACAATGAGAAAGGCCCGGTGCGCATGACGCACCTATCCAGGGCAACGCCAAAGAATACCTGGCGCAAAATGTGAACGTTCACATGGCTGGCGTCAATCGAAATGAACCGGCGCGCGGATGTCCTCGATCCGGAGCCGTGCGCAGCGGCGGCCGGCCGAGGCGCCCGCGTGAGCTGTCCCGCGAGCCCGGCTCGCGCGAGCTCGTGTTTTCCGGGGGACCTGGGCGGTGCTCGTGCACAGGACCAGCTCGGCCATCGACGATGGCAGCCACGCCTGGTTGTCGCCGCCGTGGTTGGTCCATCGCTTCAGCGCGATCCCGTCGGTGGTCGACTCGTCGGGGACGTCCAGCACCTTGCCGCTCTTGACGTTGGTCAGTCGGAAGCAGCCCGATCCAATGCAGTTCACAGGCGGTCGATGGCCAGGTAATTCCTGGCACGCGGCGCTACACGGCCACGTGGAGGGGCTGCACCACCGCCGCGAACACCGGGAGCGCCTCGCAGCGCGCCGCGTGCGCGGCCAGCGCCGGCCGCCTCGCGGCGTCGGTGAGGGCCGGGTGCGCCTCGGAGGCGAAGCGCAGCGCGCAGGCGACCGCGATGTCGGCGTGGCTGAAGGCGCCCAGCCACCAGGTGTCGCCGCGCCGGGCGGCGCGCTCCCGCTCCAGCAGGTCGAGCGTCTCGCCGATCTGCGCGGCGCAGCGCTCCACCCAGACAGGGCTCCGGCGCTCGCCCGTGCGCAGCACGTGCTCGTAGAGCAGGCTCACCGCCTTGTCCGCGAGCCCCGTGGCGAGCGCGGCGACCCGCAGCCCGGCGCGGCGCGCCTCGCCCGAGCGCGGCAGGAGCGCGCGATCGGGCCCCACCAGGTCGTCGAGGGCGTCGAGGATCGCCGCGCTCTCCACGAGCGGCTCCCCGCCGTCCGTCACGAGCACGGGGACCCGCCGGAGCGGGTTGTACTTCGCGATGGACTCCGCGTCGGCCCACACCGACCACGGGCGGTGCTCGTACGCGAGCCCGTAATGCTGGAGCGCCACGGCGACGCGGCGCACGAAGGGAGAGTCGTACTGGCCAATCAGGATCATGGCGGCTCGTTTAACCGAGCCTGCCGCGCGCGGCTACCAGACAGCGCACGTCCTGGTCGGCCGCATCGGCGTGCCCGGCGCGCACTTGAAGGCCTCGCCGAACTCCGGGAGGTTCGCGAGCGGGCCGTTGACGCGGAACCGCGGCGGGGAGTGCGGGTTCACCTGGACCATCAGCCGGAGCGCCTCGTCGCGCAGCTTGCCGCACCAGGACTGCCCGTGCGCGAGGAAGAACTGCTGATCTTCCGTGAAACCGCTCGCGACCGTCTGCTCCGCCGCGCCCTTGCGCATCGCGCGGTACGCCATGAAGGCGAGCTTCACGCCCCCGAGATCCGCGATGTTCTCGCCCAGCGTCAGCTTGCCGTTCAGCTTCAGCCCCGGCAGCGCCTCGAAGGCCGAGTACTGCGCCTCGACGCAGGCGGTCTTCTCCCTGAACGCCACCCCGACCTCCTTCGACCACCAGTCCTCCAGGTTGCCCTTCTGGTCGAACTGGGAGCCCTCGTCGTCGAACCCGTGCGTGAGCTCGTGCCCGACCACCATGCCGATGCCGCCGAGGTTCACCGCCGCGGCCGAGCTCACGCTGTAGAACGGCGGCTGCAGGATGCCGGCCGGGAAGACCATGTGGTTGCGCTGCGGGTCGTAATAGGCGTTCACGGTGGGCGGGCTCATCTGCCACTCGTCGCGATCGAGCGGCTTGTCGATCTTCCCGAGGTCCCACTGCGTGTGGAAGGCGCGCGCGGCGAGCGCGTTCTTGGCGTACGATCGCGGATCGACCTCGAAATCGTACGTCCTCCACTTGTCGGGATATCCGATGAGGTACGCCATCGCGGCGAGCTTGGCGAGCGCGCGCTGCCGCGTGCCCTCATCCATCCAGTCGAGCGCCCGGGCGTTGCGCGCGAACGCGTCGCTGATCTGGTGCACCATCGCCTCGGCCGCAGGCTTGCTCGCGCCGGGGAAGCTCGTCTTGACGAACGGCTGCGCGAGCAGCTCGCCGAGCGCGTCATCGGTCGCGTCCACGCAGCGCTTCCAGCGCGGCCGCACCTCCTTCTGCCCGGTGAGCGCGGCCTGCAGCGTGAAGCTCTCGTCGACGAACGCCTTGGGCAGCGCGGGCGTCATGGAGCGCACCACGTGCCACGAAAGGTAGCTCTGCCACGCGGCGGGCTTCACCGACGTGAGCAGCCGGGAGAGCCCCTCGAAGAACCGGACGGAGGTCACGTTGACCTCCTTGGCGTCCTGGAGGCCGAGCCCCTGGAAATACGCGTCCCACGAGAACGCCGGCGCTGCCTTCGCGAGCGCCGCCCGGTCGAGCTTGTTGTAGAGGCCCGCCGGATCCCGCCGCTCGACCCGCGTCTTCGAGATCTTCGCGAGCTCGGTCTCGATCTGCACGACGTCGAGCGCCGCCGCCTTCGCCGCCGCCTCCTGCGCCCCGGCGAGCCGCATCATCCGCGCGACGTGCTCCTCGTAGGTCTTGCGGAGCGCCTTCGATTTGTCGTCCTCGTTGAGGTAGTAGTCGCGGTCTGGCAGGCCGAGCCCGCTCTGGTCGAGCTGCGCGATGACGCGCGTCGCGTCCTTCATGTCCTGCGCGGATTCGATGTCGAACAGCGCCCAGATGCGGCGGCGGTGGAGCTCGGTGACGAGCGCCCCGAGGCCCTTCGGGTCGCGCACCCGCCGCGCCTTCGCGAGGAGGTCCGCGATGGGCTTCGCGCCGGCGGCCTCGACCGCGGGCTCGTCCATGCACGCGCCGTAGTAGGCGCCGATCTTCTTGGTCACCGGATCCCGGTCGCCGGCGCTCGCGGCGTCCTCGAGGATGCGCCGGAGCTCCGCCTCGTTGCGCTTCTCGATCTCGTTGAAGCTCCGCATCCAGGCGGACTCGTCCCCCGGGATCTCGGTCTTCGCCAGCCATCCGCCGCACGCGAACTGATAGAAGTCCTCGCAGGGGTTCGCCGATCGGTCGAGCGCGGCCTCGTCGAGCCCGACGCTCTCGAGCTTCGTCTCGACGACAGGGAGGCCCTGCGGCGCCGGCGGCATCAGCGCCTTCACGGCGGGGGGCGGGAGCGCCGGTGGCGGGCTCGCGGCGGGGCCGCAGGCCGCCAGCGCGGAGAGGGCCACGGTGAGCGCGAGGGGAGCGGCAGGCTGTCGGAGCGTGCGCATACAGCGCTCTACCACAGGCCGGCCGTTGCGCGGGCTCGCGATGGCCGCCCGCCGCGGGATCGCGCGCTCGCGCCCGCATCCGCCCGGAGCGGGCCGGCCTCACTCCCGGTCGAGCTTGCCCATCAGGCTCAGCGTGAAATAGGCCCCCATGTACTTGAGGTGCGGGCGCACCTCGAGGTGGACCCGGTACCAGCCCGCGCTCCCCTCGACCTCGGTCACCGAGGTCCGCCCCTTGCGGAGCGGCCTGCGCGAGCGCACGGCGGGCGACACGACATCCATGTCCGCGACATACTGGCTGAGCCAGCTGTTCAGCTCGCGCTCGAGGTCGCCGCGCTCCTTCCAGGTGCCGATCTGCTCGCGCTGCATGACCTTGAGGTAGTGGGCGAGCCGGCTGACGAGGAAGACGTAAGGCAGCTGTGTGCCGAGCCGGTAGTTGACCTCGGCGGCGCGCCCTTCCTCGCTCTGGCCGAAGTACTTGGGCTTTTGCGCCGAGTTCGCGGAGAAGAAGCAGGCGTTGTCCGTGTCCTTGCGGAACGTGAGCCCGATGAAGCCCTCCTCGCTGAGCTCGAACTCGCGGCGCTCGGTCAGCATGATCTCGGTCGGGATCTTCGTCTGGATGGCGCCGAGCGCCTCGTACTCGTGGAGCGTGAGCCCCTCGACGGTGCCGCCGGATTGCGGCCCGATGATGTGCAGGCACCAGCGGTGGCGCGCGAAGCTCTCGGCGAGCCGGGTCGCCATCGCGTAGGTGGGCGCCCCCCAGCAGTACGCCGCGTGGTTGCCGACGACGTCCTCCTCGTAGGAGAACGCCCGGATGGGGGCGGTGCTCGCCCCGTAGGGCAGGCGCAGGAGGAAGCGGGGGAGGAGCAGGCCGACGTAGCGCGCGTCCTCGGACTCGCGGAACGCTGTGTACTTCACGTACTGCGGCCCCTCGAAGAGCGCCTTGATGTCGCCGAGGTGCGGCACCTTCCGGTAATCCTTGAGCCCGAAGAACTGCGGGCCCGCGACGGCCAGGAAGGGCGCGTGCGCCATCGTCGCCACCGCCGCGCATTTCTGGAGGAGCGCGATGTCCTGGGGCACGGGGCCGAACTCGTAGTTCGAGATGACGGCGCCGAACGGCTTGCCGCCGAAATTGCCGAACTCCGACGAATAGACGATCTTGTAGAGGCCGCTCCTCACGACCTCGGACGAGTCCTCGAAATCCGCGAGCAGATCGTCCTTCGAGCAGTTGAGGATCTCGACGCGGATGTTCTCCCGGAAGTCGATGTGATCGATGGCGAACTTCAGGCCGCGCCACGCGGCCTCGAGGCGCTGGAACACCGGGTGATGCAGGATCTCGTCGATCTGCCGCGACAGCCGCTGGTCGATCTCCGCGATCCACAGGTCGATGAGGGCGCTGTCCAGCGCCGCGCCGGCCTCCGGGCGGCCCGCGACCTTGCCGACCACCGCCTCCACGCCCCGCTTCACATCGTGGTAGGCGCCGCTCGTGGGGGCGACCCCCGTCTCCGCCAGGAGCTCCGCAAGGAGAGAGCCATTGCTCCCCATCACCGGCTCTTCGTGCTGCCCCGCTTGCATGTCCGGAAATTTACCACGGTCGCTCGCCGGCTGGAAGCGACGGACACGCCGGCGCCCGCGCGCCCCGCCCCGCCCCGCCCCGGGGCGGCATGGCGCGGCGCCGCAAGAGGAGAAACGCGCGCTCGGCGCGCCTCGGACGCCCGCGCGGAACGCTCCCTCAGCACGCGAGTCAGGTGTCGACCGGACATGAAAAGCCCATGGCGATCGCGCGACTGCAGTGTTACAAATCACATGTGGGTGCTCCCACGGAAGCCGAAGACATAAGGGCTTTCGTTCGAGTCTTCCCTCTCGCACTCCCGGAACAGGCGCCGACGCCCCCGCGTCGACGCCCGTCCTGGTCGTGGCCGCGCGGCGCCGCGCGGCGCCAGCGCCCCGAACGGCTCAGGACCGAGTGAAATGGGCAGTGGGAGCACGGCGGGACAGCGGACATCGCCTGTCTCTATCTCTCCGTGTGCCCCGTGCCTGTGTGATCCAGATTCTCTGTCTTTCGGCGCGCGTCCGCGCGTCGTCAGCATCGCGCGCGTCCGCGCGTCGTCGGCATTCGGCGCGCCAAGGCGCGCCATCAGCGTTCGGCGCGCCAAGGCGCGCCATCAGCGTTCGGCGCGCCAAGGCGCGCCATGGGTCGTGGATTTCGAGGAGAGGAGTGGGGATGGAACGCCTCGGGCTCGGCATCATCATCGGGATAGGGCTCACCAGCTTGACGAGGATCACCCGTCCGACCGTCAAGAGGGCCATGAAGCTAGGCTTCGTCGCCGTGGACGCGATCAGGGGCGCGCTCGGCGAGGGCAGGGAAAGGCTCGCCGACCTCGTCGCCGAGGTGAGGGAGGAGATGGCGCGCCAGGAGCAGCGCGCCGGTTCGGGCGGCGCGCAGGGGTGGTCGCGCGCGGAGATGGATCCGCCCGGGAGCTGACGAGTGGAGTGTTCCGGTGACCCGGCCTCGCGGGCCGGGAGGTGAGCCATGCCGAGCGATCGAGGGGTCGTCATCATCCACTGGGTTCCAGGGCGCGTGCGCCTCGCCGTCCCCGCGCTGCGCAGGGACCCGGCGAGGGCGGAGGAGATCGCGGAGCTGGCGCGCGCCTGCCCCAGCGTCGTCGACGCGCGGGCGAGCGCGTGGGCGGGGAGCCTCACGGTCGAGCACGAGCCCGATGTCCCGCTGGAGGACGTCTTCTCCGAGCTCGCGCACATCCCCGAGCTCTCGGGTTGTAGCTGTCGCCCGATCGATGGGCTCACGCCCTCGCCCTGCGCGGCGCCCGCCGAGCCGCCGAGCCCGGGCCGGACGGCGCGCCTCGTCGTCCAGGCCGCGGACAGGCTGAACGCGGCGTCGCAGGTCGTCCCGCCGCCGCAGGTCGACCTCAAGCTCCTGGTCCCGGCGCTCCTCGTCGGGTCCGGGATGCTCCAGGTGCTGATGCGGCGCTCCCCGGCCATGCCCCACTGGATCACCCTGGTGAAGTACGGGGTCGACTTCTTCGTGGTGCTGAACCACGGCCGTATCCAGAGCTTCTTCGCGGGCGCGAGCGCGGGCGCGGGCGCGGGCGCACCCACCGGCGGCGAGGCGGGGTGACGATGGCCGCGCTCCTGTCGACCGCGACCGAGCCGGTCTCGGTGGTCCATGCGATCCCGGGCAGGGTCCGCCTGCTGCTCCCGCGCCTCGGGAAGGACGCGGCCTTCGGCCCGCTGCTCGAGGCGGGGCTCACCGCCGTGCCCGGGGTCCTGTCCGTGCGCATCGCCGAGGGCGCGTCGAGCGCCGTCGTCGAGCACGACCCGCGGCACGTCGACCTCGACGCCATCGTGCGCGCCGCCGCCTCGGCCTCCGCCGCGCCGGCCCCGCGGGGGGCGCTGCGCGCCGCGCGCGCCGTCCGGGAGGCGCGCCGCGCGGCCGCCCTCGCGAAGCGCCCGCTCTACCTGTCGAGCGTCGGCATGGTCCTCTCGCTCGGCAGCTTCGTCTCGCCGCTGCTCGCGTACCCGTTCATCGCCGCGACGTCCGCGCCCATCCTCAAGAGGGCCTGGGACTCGGTGGTGCGGGACCGCAAGCTCAACGTCGACCTGCTCGACAGCCTGGCGATCGCGTCGGCCGTGGCGACCGGGAACGCCATCAACGCGGCCGGCATCATCTGGCTGGTCACGCTCGGCGACCACATCCGCGATCTCACCCAGGCGCGCGCCCGGCGCGCGATCAGCGGCCTGCTCGAGTACCAGCAGGACCTCGCGTGGGTGGTCCGCGGCGACGCGAAGGTGCAGATCCCGGTGGCCGAGCTCGCCGCCGGAGACGTCCTCGTCGTCTACACCGGCTCGGTCATCCCGGTCGACGGGACGGTCACGGACGGCGAGGGGCTCGTCGATCAGCAGACGCTGACCGGCGAGTCGATGCCCGTGCTCAAGGGCCCCGGCGATCGCTGCTTCGCGGCGACCGTCATCAAGGACGGCAAGCTGTACATCCGCGCCGAGCGGGTCGGCGGCGACACGACCGCCGCGAGCACGGCGCGGCTCATCGAGAACGCGCCCGCGCTGGAGACGCGCGCGCAGAACTACGCCGAGCTCGTGGCGAACCGGCTCGTCCCGCCGGCCCTCGTCTGCTCGGCGGTCGTGCTCGCCGCGACCAGGGACCTCGGCCGCGTGTCCGCGATCCTGACGATCGACTTCGGCACCGGCCCGCGGGTCTCGGCCCCGACGACGGTGCTCGCGTCGATGAACGCCGCGGCGCGGCGTGGGATCCTCATCAAGGGCGGCGCCTACATCGAGAAGCTCGCGAAGGTGTCGACCGTGGTGTTCGACAAGACGGGTACGCTGACCTCCGGCATCCCCGAGGTGACGGACCTCCTCGTCCACGACGCCCTGTCCGACCGCGAGGCGGCGACCCTCGCCGCCGCGGTGTCCGCGCGGCAGACCCACCCCGTATCGCAGGCCGTGCTCCGGCTCGCCGAGGCGTGGTGCCTGACGATCCCGGACCGGGAGGAGTCCCGCTACCTCGTCGGCCGGGGCGTGCAGGCCAGGGTCTTCGGCAAGGTCGTGCAGCTCGGCAGCCCCCGCTTCCTCGACGAGCTCGGCGTCGCCTGCCGCGCCGAGCCCGGCGCCAGGAAGGCGCTCGAGGCGGCGGCGAAATCGCTCCTCTTCCTCGCCGTCGACGGCCGGCACGTCGCCACGCTCGCCTGCCGCGACGCCATCCGGGCCGAGAGCCGCGCGACGATCCGCAGCCTGCGCGCGCGCGGGATCGAGGATATCGTCATGCTGACGGGCGACAGCCGCGAGGTGGCCAGGCAGGTCGCGCTCGAGCTCGGCATCACCCGGTACTTCGCGGAGATGCTGCCCGAGGACAAGGCGGAGATCACGCGCCGGCTGACGCAGGAGGGCCGCACGGTCGCGGTCGTCGGGGACGGCATCAACGACTCCCCGGCGCTGTCGTACGCCGACATCGGCATCAGCGTGTCCGCGGGCGCCGAGATCGCCCGGGAGACGGCGGGCGTCGTCCTCGTGGAGGACGACCTGTCGAAGCTCGTCGAGGCGATCGACATCTCGCGCGCCGCGATGCGCCTCATCCACCAGAACTTCTCGATGATCCTCGCCGTGAACGCGGTCGCGTACGCGCTGTCGATCCCCGGGCTCCTCAACCCGGTCGCGGCGACGCTCATGAACAACGGCTCCGCGGTCCTCGCCTGCGTGAACGGACTCCGTCCGCTCATGGCGGCGCCGCGCAGGAAGGCCCGCGCCGGCGGCCCCTAGCGCGCTCGTCCGCGCGCCGCGCCGCAGCCCGGCACGCGCGCTGCACGAGGGATGGAATGGTTGGAATGCAGAGCGAGACGCGCGCCGGATCGAGATCGTCCGCCGCGGACCGGGCGCGCCCGGCGCGCCGGGCTGTGCAGTGGCTGCCCGGCGCGGCGCTCCTGGTGTTGATCGGCTGTGCAGCCGTGGCACGGGCGCCTGCCTCGCCGCACGTAGCGGCGGGGAGCCCGGAGGAGGCCGGCCGGTACCTGATCCTCGTGGGCGGGTGCAACGACTGCCATACGCCCGGCTGGGACAGATCGGGCGGCAGGCTCCCGACCTCGGAGTGGCTGACGGGCAGCGACGTCGGCTACCGAGGTCCGTGGGGGACGAGCTACGCGGCGAACCTCCGGATCTCCGCCCAGAACCTCAGCGAGGAGGCCTGGGTGCGAATGTTCCGCGAGGCCGCCGGCCGGCCGCCGATGCCATGGCTCAACTACGTGACCCTGCACGAGCGCGACCTCGTCGCGATGTACCGCTTCATCCGGAGCCTCGGTGAGAAGGGCGTCCCCGCGCCCCGCGCGGTATCGCCGGAGGAGGAGCCTGCGACGCCGTACATCCTCATGGTCCCGCAGCAGCCGAAGAGCAGGCCGTAGTCGCCGGCTCGCGTCGGCTCGCGTCAGGCGTGCAGGCCGCCGAGCGTCGCCGACGCGGCGTGGCTCGCCGCCGGCCGCTCGCAGGGCAGCTCCACCGTGAACCGCGCCCCCTCGTCCGGCCGGCTGACGACGCGCACCGCGCCGCCGAGCGCCTCGACGATGCTCTTCACGACGTGGAGCCCGAGCCCGAGCCCGCCGAAATGGCGGCTCGACACCGCGCGCTCGAACCGGTCGAACACGTGCGGGAGCCGCCCCGCCGGGATCCCGATGCCCTGATCCTGCACCACGAGCTCTGCCGTGCCGTCCTTCCGCGCGACCGAGACGTCGATCGGCTTGCCCCCGCCGAACTTGAGGGCGTTGTCGAGCAGGTTCGAGACCACCTGCTCCAGCCTGCTCCTGTCCCACGATCCCACGACGGACGGCTCGGCGCGCACGCTCACGGACGAGCCGGACTGCGCGATGCGCTCGGTGAGCCGCTCCAGGACGTCGTCCACGACCTCCGCGAGATCGACCGGCTCGACGTGCAGCTCCAGCCGGCCGGTGTGGAGCTGCGACACGTCCAGCACGTCGTCGATCAGCCGGACGAGCCGGTGCACCTGCCGATCCATCCTTTGCAGGGCGCGCGCGAGGCGCTCGTCGGACGCGTGGTCTCCCCGGCGGAGCAGCGCCTGGAGGCCGAGGCGCAGGGAGGTGACGGGCGTCCTGAGCTCGTGCGACGCGACGCTGAGGAACTCGTCGCGGATGCGCACCGCGTGCTGCGCCTCGCGGTAGAGGCGGGCGTTCTCGAGGGCGATCGCGATCTGGTCGGAGAGGAGCTCCAGCACGTGGACGCGAGCGCGCGTGAAGGCGTACGTGGTGAGGTTGTTCTCGAGGTACACCACCCCGAGCCGCGCCTCGTTCCGCTGGATGGGCAGGACCAGGACCGACCGCGAGCCGCCCTCGGCGAAGTGACGATCGCGGTCGCGCTCCGGCGCGCTGTCCGCGTCGTCGAGCACGACGATCTCGCCCGCGCCGTGCGCGCGCTCGACGATCCGCCGGGGTACCTCGCACGACCGGGAGAGCGGCGTGCGCTCGATGGAGACCGGGGTGGCCACGGACCCCTGGGCCCGCACGAAGAGCTCCCCCTCTTCCTCGAGCACGAGCGCCCCGCACTGCGCGCCGGCCGCCTCCAGGCAGACGCCCAGGAGCTTCTCGAGCAGCCGATCGAGCACGATCTCGCTCGAGAGGGTCTCGGCGGCCTTGAGCAGGCTGAGCGCGTCGAGGGCGACCGCCGGCAGGCGCTCCTCGGCGAGCTCGGGCTCGTCGCCGGACCCGCCGAGCCCGAACTCCTCCGCGAGCGCGCGGGCCTTCTCCGAGGCCCCCCAGCGGGCGAACCCCTGGCGCGCGGCGCGCAGGTACATGGCCGCGATCCGCGCCCGCCCGAGCCCGTGGTAGAAGCGCCCAGCCAGCTCGTTGCCGAGCGCCGCGATGTGGACGAACCCCCCGCGCGCCGCCGCCTCGACCGCCTCGTCGTACAGCGCTCCGGCGAGCTCGAACCTGCGCTCGACGCGGGCGATCTCCGCGTCGACGAGGAGGCGCCGCGGGCGGAAGTTCTCCGCGCAGCCCGACTCCCACCCTCGCAGGAGGCGCTGCAGGTCCGCCGCGCGCGCGAGCAGCGTGGCCCTCTCCCGCTCGTCGGCCTCATCGCACCGCCACAGCAGCGTGAGCGCGGCGTACAGCGTGTACTGGCACCCTGGGATGTAGCCGCCGAGGAAGTGAATGGACGGGGCCGCCGCGTCGGCGTGCGCGGTGGCCTGGGCCAGGTCCCGGAACAGGTACGAGGCCTGGAGGCGCAGGATGTGATACACGCACTTCGCTGGCGGTTCCCGCTGCACCGCTTCGAGGAAGGCCCGCTCGTCGAACTCGGCGTCTTCGGGCGCGTTCCGGCCCTTCGTCAGCCCCTTGAGGCATCGGATCATCTGCCGGTAGGAGAGCTGGTAGAAGAGCGTCGACTTGTTGCCGGTCTGCTGGCTGAACGCGAACCCGTCGTTCAGGTCGACGAGCACGAGATCGAGCTCCACCCCTCCGGCGAACGAGTGCCCCATGAGCCCGGTGCGCGCGTAAGACGAGAAGCGGAGCTCGCCGGACGACAGGCCCAGGGCGATGATCTCGCGGAACGGCTCCCCGCCCGAGGCGAGCGGCGCGATCCACGGGTGAACGAACTCGTTGTACATGTACCGGGCGATCGTCTCCTGGGCGCGATCCTCGAACCTCCGCGCGAGCTCCACGGCGAGCTGGCCGAAGCCCTGGGCGCTCGAGAGGTCGCCCTCGGCCGCCAGGAGCATCGCGTGCCCTGCGTAGGAGAGGATCGACTCGCGCGCGTTGCCGTGCTCCAGCGCGAAGCGGACGCCGAGGGAGGTGAGGAGCACGAGCTGCTTCCGGTCCGCGAACCAGGCGGGGGCCACCATCTCGGCGAGGAGCCTCATGCGGGCCCGCTCTTCCGGGCTGGTCACGCGGGGGAGATCGACGAGCGACTCGGGCGAGCGCTCCGCGAGGTGGCTGGCGATGGCCCGCCGCTGGGCCGTGATCTCCGCGTCGAGATCCGCCGCCGACAGCTCGACCCCGAAGTGCGCGCGCAGCGCGTCGCGCCCCCAGCCGAGCGCCAGATCGTGCTCGCCGGTGATCGTCGCGCTCATGATCCGGAGCGCCTCCAGGTCGACCTTCTCCGGGATCGACGCCGCGTGGCGGAGCCCCTCCTCCACGAGCGCGCGGGCCGTCGCGTGTTGATCGGTCAGCGCGGCGCACTCCGCCGCGTCGCGGTGGAGCGAGAACCAGAGCTCGTAACGCGAGCGGAACGCGCCGTCCGGCAGCAGGCGGAGGCCGCTGCGGAAGTAGGCGAGCGCCGGGCCGAAGGCCGCGGCGCGGCGCGCCTTCACGCCGGCGCGGTGGTTGAGCTCGGCGAGGCGGTCCCGCTGCGCCGCGTCGAGCAGCGCGGCGCCGAGGTTCAGCTGGTCCGCGGCGTCGAACAGCGCCGCGTCCGTCCCGTTGGTGCAGGTGGCCTCGAGGAAGCGGCCGATCTCCAGGTGCAGCTGCATCCGCAGCTGCTCCGGCCCGAGCTCGTAGGCCGTCTGCTGGACCCGGTCGTGGACGAACCGGATCGCGAGCCCCGCCTCGCGCTCGCACGTGCCGTCGGGCACGACGAGCCCCTCGCGGAGCGGCTGGACGAGCGATGCGGTCGTCTCGTCGACGGATCGGCCGAGCACCGCCGCGATGAGCCTGAGCTCCGCGCGCCTGCCGATGCACGCGGCGACCTGCAGGAGCTCCTGCGCCGCTTCGGGCAGCCTGCGGACGGACTCCGACATCAGCTGGACCACGTTGTCGGTGACCCCGACCCGCTCGATCCGGCCGAGATCCCACGTCCATGTCGAGCGGAGCGCGTCGAAGAGGAGCAGGCCTTTCTCCTGGAGCGACCGGAGGAGCTGGCGGATGAAGAAGGGGTTGCCCGCCGTCTTGGCGAGGAAGAGCTCTGCGAGAGGGCGCGCCCTCTCCGGTTCGCAGCGGAGCGCCTCGGCGAGCATCGCGACGACCGCCTCGACGCCGAGCGGGCCGAGCGAGAGGTGCGTCATCGGGGGGACCTGCGCGCCCCGGATCTCCTCGATGGTCTGGTGGAGCGGGTGCGCGGCGCCGACTTCCCTCGATCGGTACGCGCCGAGCAGGAGCACGTGCTTGCTGCCCGGATCCGCGGCGAGGGCGCGGAGGACGCGGAGCGACGCGGAGTCCGTCCACTGGAGGTCGTCGAGGAAGATCGCGAGCGGCGGCCGCTGGCTGGCCACCGCGCGCACGAAGTCCTGGATCGCGAGCAGGAAGCGGTTCTCCGCGCGCATCGGATCCGCGGCTGACAGCGCTGGCGCGTCCCCGAGGAGCTCGGTGAGCTCCGGGCAGAGCTCGCCGAGGGCGCGGCTCCGCTCGCTGACCGCCTCCCTGAGCTGCGCGCGGCTCTCCTCCGGCTCGGCGCGCAGCGCGGCAGCGAGGGCGCGGAGCGCCTCTGCCAGGGACGCATAGGGGACGTTCGCCGCGCGCAGGTCGAACTTGCCCTCGATGAACCGCCCGCCCCGCTCGGCGACGGCGGCCTGAAGCGCCTCGACGAGGGCGGTCTTCCCGACGCCAGCCTCCCCGGTCACCAGCACGAGCTCCGTCCCGCCGTTCGACACGCGGGCGAGCGCGCCGCGCAGCGCGGCGAGCTCGCGCTCGCGGTCGATCAGGCGCTCGGGCAGCGGGAGGCGCCGCGCGAGATCCATGCGGCCGAGCTCGAACGGCGCGATGGTGCCTGCGGCGCGCCATCGCCTCTGCGCATCGTCGAGGTCCTGGGCGAGGCACTCGGCGCTCTGGTATCGCAGATCCGGCATCTTCGCGAGGAGCCGCTGCACCAGCTCGGAGAGGGCCGCCGGGACACTCGGGATCACGACGTGTGCGGGCACGGGGCTCCTCGCCATGTGGGCGTGCACGAGCGCGAGCGGATCGGGGTCCTTGAAGGGCGGCGCGCCGGTGAGCATGGCGTAGAAGGTCGCTCCCAGCGCGTACAGATCCGAGCGCGCGTCGATGAACCAGCAGGTGCGCCCCAGCTGCTCGGGGGACAGGAAGGGGAGCGCGTCGAGCTTCTCGAGCTCCACGGCGCGGGGCACGCTCGTCAGCTCGGCCGCGTCCGAGAAATGGACCAGGGTGACCTGCCCGTCCTCGCCGAGGACCACGCGGCCTGGGGCGATCGCGCGGTGGACGACGCCGCTCCCGTGGATGCGCGCGCACGTCTCCGCGAGCGCGATGGCGACGTCGAAGAACGCGTCCAGCGCGAGCGGCCCTCGGGCGAGCCGCCGCTCGAGGTCCTCGGGGCCTGCGTCCTCGAGGAGCAGCGCCGGCATGCTCTCCGGGCCCTCCAGCGCGAGCGGCCGCACGACCCCCGGCACGTCGAGCCGGCGCAGGAAGGCGTGCTCGCGCAGCAGGAGGGCCGCCGCGCCCGGGGCTGGATGACGCCCCCGAACGGTTTTCTGCACGACCTTCCTCCCGGCAAGCCTCTGTCTGCGGAGCAGAAATCGGCTGCAGCGGTGGACCTCAGTCGCTTCCGCCCGAGTCATACGCGTTCCCCCTCGCGCGTTGCCGCGAGAATATAAAGCAGGATGTGTGCTGGTGCGAGCCGGGAAGTCCCGGGTCTCGTGATTTGGGAGAGACGTCGGGTTGTGCGCTTCGCGCCATCGCGCGGCGGCTCCGCCCACTTCACTCCTCTCGGCACGACGACGCGCGCTGCGCGGCCTCACCCGCGTCGCGAGGGCGCCCCTCCAGCGGTCATTTGCCAGGCCGTCGGGCCGCGCGGGCAAGGGGTGAAACGGGCGGGGGTGAGATGGGCAGGCGTGAAAGGGGCAGCGCGGCGCTGGCCTCGAGCTCCGGCGACGACCGGCGACCGCCAATCCGGCGAGCGAAGGTGCTAGGATGAAGCTGCGCATGTACGGGGGGCGGGCGGCTGCCCCCGCGCCGATGCGCGCTGCGGGGAGCTTTGATGAACGCACCTGTCGTCGCAGGGGACGTGATCGCCGAGAAGTACCGGGTCGACAGGATCTCGGGCAGCGGCGAGCTCGGGACGGTGGCCTTCGCGAGCCACCTCGTGCTTCCGCAGCGGGTCGCGATCGAGCTCCTGCTCGCCGACGGCAGCCCGGAGCGCGTGGAGCGCTCGCTCCGGGAGGCGCGCGCGGCGGTGGCGCTCAAGGGGGAGCACGTCGCGCGGGTGCTCGACGTCGGCCAGCTCGCCTCGGGGGTCGCGTACATCGTCACGGAGCACCTCGACGGGCAGGACCTCGCCGAGCTGCTCCGCGGCCGCGGCCGGATCGAGCTCTCGGAGGCCATCGACTGGGTGCTGCAGGCCTGCGTGGCGGTGGCCGAGGCGCACGCCGCGGGGATCGTGCACCGCGACCTCGAGCCGGCGCGCCTGTTCCTCGCGACGACCCCCGGCGGCGCGACGCTCCTCAAGGTGCTCGGCTTCGGCGCGTCCAGGGAGCTGCCCGGCGCGAGCGACGGCGGCGCGCCGGCGCAGACGCGGGAGGAGCTCGGCGCGCCGCTCTACATGTCGCCGGAGCGGATGCGATCCTCGGTCGCCGTCGACGCCCGCGCCGATGTCTGGTCGCTCGGCGCGATCCTGTACCGGCTCCTGACCGGACGGCCGCCGTTCGAGGCGAGCTCGCTCGCCGATCTCGCGCCGCGCATCGCGAGCGCGGCGCCGGCGCTCCCGAGCGCGCTGCGGTCCGACATCCCCCCTGCCATCGACCGCGTGCTCCTCTGCTGCCTCGAGAAGGACCCGGCGCGGCGGCCCACGAGCGTGGCCGAGCTGGCGATCGCGCTCGCCCCTCACGCGTCGGCGGAGGGCCAGGATCACGTGGAGCGGGCCGCGCGGCTCCTCGGCGCGACGCTCCCGCCGCGCCCCCGCGCCTCGCTCCCGACGATCGGGCTCGGGCTCAGCGCGAGGCCCCGTCCGCCCGAGAGCGCCGGACCGAGCTCGGAGGCGGGCCCGGTGACCCAGCGGTACGGCGCGCAGGACACGGGGCGCAACAGGGCGCGCATCGCGCTGATCGCCGCCGTCGCGTCGCTGCTCGCGATCCTCGGCGTGGCCGCGACGCAGCTCAGGTGAGCCGGCGCCGGCCGAGCCGCCGCGGGCGCAGGAGCGCCGCCTCCGGCCCTCGCCGGAGGGGCATCGTCGCCGCGAGCGCGGCAGGCGTGGAGAAGCCGGAGAGCCGTCCTGTCTCCCACGGACGCGGTCGCAGATCCTCGCGGCTATGCCGAGAAAACGTGACATCCGCGTAGACCGGCTGTCGTAGTATCCGCCGCATGCCGCATTCTCTCCCGCATTCCGGGGGCGGTCTCGCTCCGCCCGTGCGCATCGGCAAGGTCGCATTCCTCGGGTATGGCCGCTTCGGTGCGGCGCTCGGGTCGTTGCTCCACGATGCGGGGATCTCGGTGCGCGCGTTCGACCCTTCCGCGGAGATCCGCGGCGCCGCGCGGGCCGCCTCGCTCCCGGAGCTCGTGGACGGCGCGGATCTCGTCATCGTCGCCGTCCCGGTGCCGGCGGTGCGCGAGGCCCTCCTGTCGCTGCGGCCGCACCTTGCGCCGGGGCAGCTGGTGGCCGACGTGGGCAGCGTGAAGAGCGTGCCGGCGAGCGCCATGGCCGAGGTGCTCGGCGAAGGCCGGCCCTGGGTGGCGACGCACCCGCTGTTCGGTCCGGCGAGCCTCGCTCGCGGCGAGCGCCCGCTGCGCGTCGTCGTCTGTCCGAACCCTGCGCACCCGGACGCGGTGCGCCGCGTCATCGCGCTGTTCGAGCGGATCGGCTGTCAGGTGCTGGAGCAGGCGCCGGAGGAGCACGACCGCGTCATGGCCTTCACGCACGCGCTCGCGTTCTTCATCGCGAAGGGCATGATGGACGCGGGCGTACCCGCCGGCGCGCCCTACGCGCCGCCCTCGTTTCAGGGCATCGCGCACACGATCGAGACGGTGCGCGTGGACGCGGGGCACCTGTTCGCCGCGCTGCACCGCGAGAACCCCTTCGCGGGCGAGGCGCGCCGCCGCCTCATCGACGCGCTCGTCGCCGTCGATCGAAGCCTCGACGTCCCGACCAAGGACGCCGCGCCCGAGGTCCTCGCCGCGCTCGCGATCCCCGATCTCGGCGCGCTCTCTCCCGAGCTCCGCGAGACGCGGGAGCTCATCGACGACCTGGATCTGGAGCTCGTCGGCCTGCTCGCGCGGAGGGCCGAGCTCGTCCAGCGCGCCGGGCGCGCCAAGGCCACGATCGGGGCGGCGGTCCGGGATCCGGTGCGCGAGGCGCGGCTGATGGAGTCGCGCCGCCGCTGCGCCGTCGAGCTCGGCCTCGACCCCGACGGCGTCGCCGAGGTCTTCGAGGTGATCCTCCGGCACTCGCGCTCGCTCCAGGAGCGGCGCTCCGCCGTCTAGCGCGCGGCGCAGGCGACGGGCTCCTCACCACCGAAACACGAGGCACACCGAGCGCGTCGAGCGGGTATCGACAGAGGGTCAGGAGAGCGTCGATGCATCGCTGTCCACGCCACTTGCGTCGGTTTTTTTCGTGTTCTCTCCGATTCTCGCGCTGCTCTCATGGCCTCTTCGAGGGGGAGCCTCGGTGGCGCACGAATTCCTCTTTCCACCCTGGCGTGCTCCGGTGTAGGGTCTGCGTGCGGGGATCATGCACCGGCGTCAGGCGCCCCCTTGTGGATACTGCAGGCGAGACCTGGGTCGCAGGTAAGACAGCGCCTCGATTACGATACGAGCTCGTCGGCGCAGCGCAGCGCACGGGAGGGGCTGGATGGATCTGCGGAGCGGCCATGCCGGGCGGGTCGAGCGTTCCGGGGCTGAGCGTGGCCGGCGTGCGCTCCGCGCGCCGGCGCACCCGCGCAGGGCCGCCTCCGGGAAGGCCCTCCGGCGCCCGGGGGGGCGCTCCGGCAGGCGGGCGGGCGCGCTCACCCTCCGCCGCGGGCGCGCGCTGCGTCGCTGCGGCGACGTGGTTTCCCCGAGCCTCCTCGCACGGAGCGCTGGAGCGGGCTGGAGCGGACGCGGCAGACGCCGCCCGAAAGCGGTGGACACCGCCCCATTCCTGAGGATGCTGCGAGGCTGGCCGCGGCGCTGACAACGGAGCAAGGGGGGCAAGGAGACGCGGGATGAGGGCAGAAGTAGGCAGAGTCAACATCCTGATCGTTGACGACAGGCCTGAGCAGCTCCTCTCCCTGGAGGCAGTCCTCGCGCCGCTCGGCGAGAACATCGTCAAGGCGGCGTCCGGGAGGGAAGCGCTTCGCCATCTCCTTCAGGAGGAGTTCGCGGTCATCCTCCTCGACATCAAGATGCCTGAGATAGATGGGTTCGAGACGGCGACGCTCATCCGCAAGCGGCGGAGCACGCTGCACACGCCGATCATCTTCCTGACGGCGCACACCGAGCGCGTCTATGTCGAGCGCAGCTATTCGCTCGGGGCGGTCGATTACATCATGACCCCGTTCGCCCCCGAGGTCCTCCGCACCAAGGTGTCAGTCTTCGTCGATCTCTTCAAGAAGACACAGAAGATCAAGCTCCAGGCGGAGTCGCTGCGCGCGCACGCGGAGCAGCTCCAGCGGCTCAACCGCGCCGCGCTCACGATCAACTCGGCCCTGTCGCTCGACGCCATGGTCGCGGCGATCACGGAGGCGGCCCGCGACGTCGGCGGCGCCCATCAGGCGATGACCCTCGTGAAGCTGGAGCGGCCCGGTGAGCGGGCGCGGACCGCGGTGTCGCTCTCGGAGCGGTACACGACGTTCCAGAAGGAGGCGCCTCCCCCCATCGCCGGCAAGCTGTGCGCGCTCGTCTGCGCCAGGAACAGGCCTCTCCGGCTGACCCAGCGAGAGCTCTCGCTGCACCCGGAGTGGCTGGACAACGGCGGGCAGAGGCCGCCGCCGCGGGGGTACCTCGCGGCGCCCCTCACCGCCGCCGACGGCCAGAACATCGGGACCATCCAGCTCTCGGATCGGAACGACGGCGAGTTCTCCGACGACGACGAGACCGTCCTCGTGCAGCTCGCGCAGCTCGCTTCCATCGCCATCCAGAACTGCGTGCACGCGGAGGCGCGCGAGGCGAACCGCATGAAGGACGAGTTCCTCGCCACGCTCTCCCACGAGCTGCGCAGCCCGCTGAACGCGATTCTCGGCTGGACGCACCTCCTGCGGTCCGAGCCGTTCGATGAGCAGCGGGTGTCCCACGGGCTCGAGGTGATCGAGCGCAACGTGGCCGCGCAGACGAAGCTCATCGAGGATCTCCTCGACGTCTCGCGGGTCACGACGGGCAAGCTGAGCATCAGCGCCGCGCCGATGGCGCTCGCGCCCGTCGTGGAGACCGCCATCGACGCGATCCGCCCCGCCGCCGAGGCAAAGGGCCTCACGATCGACGTCTCGCTCGACCCGGACATCGAGGTGAACGGCGACGCGGATCGGCTGCAGCAGGTCGTCTCGAACCTCACGTCCAACGCGCTCAAGTTCACGCGTCCCGGGGACCATATCCTCGTCTCCCTCCGGCGGGCCGGCGCGACGGCGGAGCTCACGGTGCGCGACACGGGGGAGGGGATCGCGCCGGATTTCCTCCCGCTCGTCTTCGAGCGCTTTCGCCAGGCCGACAGCACGAGCCGCAGGACGCACGCGGGCCTCGGCATCGGGCTGTCCCTTGTGCGCCAACTCGTCGAGATCCACGGCGGCTCGGTCGTTGCCGACAGCCCTGGGTTGCACAAGGGGTCCACGTTCGTGGTCCGGCTCCCGCTCCTCGGGGTCGAGCGCAGCTCGCTCCCGGCGCTCATGAGGGAGGGGAGGTCGCGCTCGCTCGCTTGCTCGGAGTCCGCGTCCAACCTCGGCGGGCTCCGCGTCCTGCTCGTCGAGGACGACGCGGACGCCAGGGAGCTCCTTCAGGAGGTGCTGTCGCAGCACCACGCCGAGGTGACGGCCGTGGCTTCGGCCCACGAGGCGCTCGCGGCGTTCTGCGCGGATCTCCCGCACGTGCTCGTGAGCGATATTGCCATGCCGGGCGAGGACGGCTACGAGCTCATCCGCGCCATCCGCCAGCGCCCGCCGCAGGCCGGCGGTGATCTGCCCGCGCTGGCCCTGACGGCCTATGCTCGCAAGGAAGACCAGAAGCGCGCGCTCGAAGCCGGCTTCCACATGCACGCCACGAAGCCGATCGAGCCCGCCGCCCTCGTGGCCGCCGTGGCCAGCCTCGCGGCCCGGGCCCGCGCAGGCGACCTCCCCTGCGCCCGGGAGCGAGGGTCGAGCGAGGAGATCAACCCGTGAAGATCGCGCGGAGACGAGGGACCGCGGGCGCTCCATAGCGGCGCGCCTCCGCGTTCTCTGTCGCTCGCACATCCAACCTGAGCTCGCCCGCTACCTTGCCCGACCCGCCGGCGATATCGGGTCTCTCCCCAGCGTGCCTGCGCTCATGAGCAGGGACGAGGACCATGGCCGATGAGCATTGGGCCTGAGACTTGCAATTCATGACGCGAACGTGTCCTCATGACCAGACCGGGAGCCGACCCATCGGGGGCCAGACGAGGCGCGTCCGCGCTGCAGTCGGGCTCTGTTCGCGTGTTGCGCGGCGCCGGCGCCGCTCCTCCAGGTCGCTCACGCGAGGAGGCTTTGGCTCATGGGGCCCTCACCTCTGGAGGTCAATCCGTTATGGCGGATGAGCTGTCAGGCACAGTCGCTCTTCACGCGTCATGTTCGCCTGCGCCGATGTAGGCGAATGTGCTTGACCGGTGGGCGCTCACGGGGGGGGCACCCACATGCAACGATGATGCAGTGAGACAAAAAGCTTGCGTAATCCAGTATGGTGGCCTATCGTCCACCATAACGGAATCACCACGGAGTTGACACCGGCCCATCGAACGCAGCGTGCTCATAGCGCTTTTTAGGGCGCACATTTTGCGCGAATTTGCGTGGATTGAGTCGCTTGGCGGTGTGGAGCGGTGATCGGCGCGGGGTTCTGCCGAGTCATTCTTTGGGGGGGACAACCCAACGGAGAGAACGAACCATGAACGCTTCGAAGAGCATCTTTGCAAGCGCGCTGCTGCTAGGCGCGACCATGATGATGATCGGCGCCGGATGCGGCGATGACGAGGGGACCACCACCTCCTCCTCCACGACGACGAGCTCGGCGACGACGGGCACGGGCGGCGAAGGCGGCGCCGGTGGCGAGGGTGGCGCGGGCGAGGGCGGCGGCACCGGCGGCGAGGGTGGCGCGGGCGAGGGCGGCGGCACCGGCGGCGCGGGTGGCGAGGGTGGCGCGGGCGAGGGCGGCGGCACCGGTGGCGCGGGCGGCGCGGGCGGCGCCGGCGGCGCGGGCGGCGCGGGCGGCGCCTGAGACGAGCGCGTCGATAGCGGCCATCCCCCGCCGAGCCCGCGGTACGGCGGGCGGGGGATAGGCTGTGGAGCGCCACTCATCACCTCCCGTCCCCATGCGCCTTCGCGGCTGCATGGGTCGGTTGGCTTTGTTCGGCGCTCTATCGCGATGTGCAGGTTCGTGGGATGCTAGCTCGACCGCCAGGACAGCGCGTTAGGCGTGCGAACGTGCGCTGAAGCGAGCCGAACGACGCGGATGAGCCCGTAGCGCACGAAGTTGCGCCGCGCTGTAGGCTCGGGAATCACGGGCAGGCTGGGAGACGGCAGGTGCTTTGTGTCTTCCCTTCCGTCCCGTGGTGTCCCGAGCATTTTGATTTCAGAACATGTGCCTGTCAGCGCCGGCCTCGAGGGCTGTGTGCAGGACAGCGTCTGCGCTGCTGCCGCGCGCTCTACCGCGCTGCCACGTGTCTTTCGCGCTGTGGCGTATCTTGTTCGCACGACTGCGTTCCCCTTCGCGCTTGCACGCATCTCGGACGGAGCCATGGCGCGCGGACGCGCCCACGCTATGCATGTTTTGCGGCCCCTCTGGTGCCGGCGTCATGGATTTTCCAGAGGGGATGTCCCCTCCGCGATGTGAGCTTTGCCCACGGCGCCCCGCGAAGCCTCGCTGAAGCTCTCTCCTTCCTGGCGGGGAATCCTGTCGGGCGGGATGGACCCCCGGACGCACCCCGCTGTAGCGGGGCTAGCGCGCCTCGTTGCAGCGCCGAAGCTCGCTCGTGGGGCTAGCGTCGCGGTTGCACGCGCGGAGCTCCTCGGTGAGGCGAGCGACCTCGTCGACGAGGGCCTCGTTGCAGCGACGGAGCTCGCGCGAGGTGCTCTGCGCGTCGCGGTGGCGCAACGCGTTGTGCACGGCCACCGCCGCCTGCGATGCGAGGAGGCCGCAGAGCTCGACCTGGCCGGCGCGGAACGCGCCAGCGGTCGCGCCGTTCTCCGCGTAGAGCACGCCGGTGAGGCGGCCCTGATGCGTCATGGCGAGGCACAGGATCGATCGAAGGCCGCCCTCGAGCAGGTAAGGGTCGTCCGCGAACCGCTCGTCCATGGCCGCGCTGGTGAGGGCGATCGGCTGCTGTGTCTGGGCGACGTGCTGGACGACGCTCGCGGCGAGATCGGCGGTGGACTCGAGCGGCGTCGCAGGTCCGAGGCGGACCCCTCCGCGGTCGCCGTCGAGCTCGGCCTCGATGGTCAGCGCGCCGTCGCGCGCGAGGAGCAGCACCGCGCGCTGCGCCCCCGCGCTCTCGCTCAGGGCCCGGAGGAGCCGCTCGAAGAGGCGCTCCAGGACGAGCTCCCCGCAGATCGCGCGCGAGACGCGGAGGAGGGCGAACGCGTCGAGCGACGTGGGGCGCTCCGTGCTCGCCGGGAGCGCAGACTCCGGCGGACGGCTCTGCTGCCCGACGAGCGCGGCGCGCGCCACGAGGTGCGGGTACTTTCGCGACAGCTGTCGCGCTTTGGCCTGCGCGCCCCACCTCAGATAGCCCTCGTGGGCGTCGGCCATGTAGACGTGGGCGATCCTCTCCCTGCCGCTCGCCAGGTGGAACTTCGCGCAGAGCTCGCTGGCGAGCGCCTCGTCCCGGACGAAACCGTTCACCTTCGCCGACTCGATCGCCTGATCGTAGAGCTTCATCGCCGCGAGCTCCTCGCCGGCGGCGCGCGCGGACTCCGCGCGGAGGAGGAGGTGCTTGTGACGGTAGTTGTCCGGGCACCGCTCGGCCCACTCCGAGAACCGATCCCGGTAGCTCGCCACCGAGACGGTGGTCAGCTGCCGGCCGCGCGCCAGCGCGGGCGAGAGCAGCGTCAGGCAGGTGTAGAAGAACACCTCGGTCGCGAGGTGATCGTCGACGCCGCCCTGCATCCTCGCCTCGGCCAGCGAGCCCATCCGCAGCGCCCCCTCGTAGTCCTCGTTGAGGAAGCAGATCTGCTGCCGCAGCGCGTAGTGGACGCGCGCGGCGGCGCCGTGCGCCGGCGCCGAGAGCTTCGCTTCATCCCCTGCGTCGTCGAGATCGCCGTGGCTGGGCGGGCGTGACGCGCCGGCGCGCGTCGCGTCCATCAGGTCGTCGAGCGCGCGGCGCACCCCGGTCAGCGCGAGGGCGGCGAGCTCCTCCCGCGCGCGCCGCACCAGCGAGAGGAACCCGTCGACCTCGGCCCGCACCGCCTCGCACTCGTCGCCGAGCCCGAATCGAACGAGCGCGGTGTGGACGCACGCCTGGGACAGGTAGGTGAGATCGCCCGTCCTGTGCCCCGCCTCGAGCGCGGCCTGGAAGAGATCGAGGCTGGAAAGGAGGTGATCGGTGAAGACGCTGACGTGGGCTCCGAGCACGACGCGCAGCCGGCAGGAGAGCTCGGGCTGTCCGGACCGCTCGTTCATCTCGAGCGCGAGCTGGCCGAGCTCGTAGGCCTCGTCGTAGCGGCGGAGCACCCGCGCGGCGACCCAGGCGTAGGCCATGAAGCCGTACGGGGAAACTCCGCCGTGGCCGCGCTCCAGCGACAGGTTGACCTGCCTGGCCGCGATGAACGTGCAGAGCGGCGGGTTCACCGTCGCGGCGGGGAGCATGAGGGCCATGAGGAGCCGGAGCGCCGCGCGGGTCCGGGCGTCCGACGCCTCGGGCTCGTCGAGCAGATCCTTGAGCCGGCGCGTGCCGAGCGCGGCGCGCGCGGCCGCGAGCTCGGCGTCTGCCGCCGCCTTCCGCCCCGGCCCGTCCTCGGGGAGGGGGACGCCGAGCATCGCGAGGGCCGTCTTTCCGAGCGCCACCGCCTCGTCGAGCCGGCCCTGGGTTGTGTACACGGCGATGCGCAGCTCGTGCGCCCTGGCCCGCTCGAGATCCGAGCGCGCCTCCGCCGCGAGCACGTCGAGCAGCGCCTCCGCGCGATCGAGCCGGCCGCCGAGGTGCGCGCACTCGGCCGCCTCCGCGTGCAGCGAGAAGGCGATCTCGTGGTCTCGCTTGAAGCTCCCGTCTGGCAGCGCCGCGATCCCGGCCTCGAAGAGATCGGCGGCCGCCGGGGTCGCGCCCCGCTCCCTCGCCTTGCGGCCCGCGGCGAGGTTCATCGCGGCGAGCGCCGCCCGCTCGCGCGGCTCGACGATCAAGGGCGCGCCGAGGTTCAGGTGGTGCGCGGCCTCGAAGAGCGCCTCGTCCGAGCGCTCGCGCTGCGATCGCGCCTCGGCCATGCGCCCAAGGCGCAGGTGGACCGCGCGCCGCTCCGCGTCAGGGAGGGCGGCGTAGGCGTCGATGTCGACCTTCAGCACCTGCGCACGCGCGGTGCGCTCGTCAGCGGGCTTGCAGAGCAACTTCATCGCCATCTCCGAGGCGATCGCGGGGGGCGCCGGCGGCGAGGGCGGGGCTGGCGCGGGGGGCCGCGCAGTCGCGCCTTCGCTCGCAGGGAGCTCCGTCGTGATCGTAGATGGGTAGGGGGTCATGGAGCGGCCGGCGCCCGCGGTCGCGGGCTCCTCCAGCGGGAATACGTCCGCCGGAGTCGTGTGACAGCATCCTACCTTAAGTGGGCGTGGGTGCGCTACGGTGGTAGGCGCCCGTCTTCTCGGCCTGCCCGCGCGGCCGGCCACCCGGGGAGCCGGGGGAGGGCGGCCTCGGGGTCCGCGCGAGCGCCCCGCCCGCGGCTCGCGGCTCCCGGCTCCCGACGCCCGCCCCGGCGTCAGGGCCGCCCCGGCGTCAGGGCCTTGCGCGCGAGCAACCCGCCCCATCGCCTGCGCCTCGCCGGGCCAGGCGGCGTTCAAGATGCCAGTCGCCCGCGCCTCGACGGCAGCGGCGAGCGACTCGGCCAGATCTCGACCATCGATGATCTGGATCCGGAACAGGCGGTGTCCAGCGCGAGAGATGCCCTATCCATCTCTGTCGACGCGCGCCTCCCAGTGCGTGAGTCGATCGAGCGCGCGACCGGGGTCGAATGGCCGGTGCGCCCGGGAGCGACGGTGTGAAGAGGACATGAAGCGGCGCTGAACGAACGCATCCTCCTGCCCCGGATGAGCCCGCATCCAGCGAGAAAAGTTTGGATTTTTCAACTTCGCGAGAAGCTTGAAAGGCGCGGGCCATGGTCCGCATCCTGCAGTGTTTCCAGTGTGCCCGCGTCGAGGCGGGAGAGGAGATGCAGTATGTGGTCTGTCTTGAGAGCACGGAGCGCCCTCTGCGGCGTCATCTGCTGTGGCGCCGGGTGTATGTCCTCGGAGGCTGCGGACATTGTGGCGGAGGGCGAACCGGGAGGCGACAGCGGCGGTGCGGCGCGGGCGAACGCGGAGCACGCCTCGCCTCCCGGGATGTGCGAGATGGGGGCAGTCGATCCCGGAGGCGTGTGTCTGGGTGCCGCGGTCGCACCCGGCGGGCGGTTGGCCGGCGCGGCCGGGCTCGGCGACGGCGAGCGGGCCGAGCGGGCGTGCCGGCAGAGATCGTTCAGCCGGCAGTATCCTGGCAAGGGCGCGACGCTGCGCGGCTTCACGATCGACGGCGCCGGCCGCGCGCTGCTCGCCGGCTCCTTCGAAGGGGAGCTGACCTTCGGCAGCACCCGGCTGCGGAGCGCGGGCGCGACGGACGCCTTCGTGGCCGAGCTCGACGCGTGCGGCGCTCCGCTCTGGAGCAAGCAGTTCGGCGACGGCACGGCGCAGAGCGCCATCGACGTGGCCGCGAGCGGCGGGGGTCAGTCGCTCGTGCTCGGCGATTTCTCCGGCACGGTCCGCTTCGGCGCCCACCGGCTCACGGCGGCGTCGCCCTCGGGCGCGGACCTGTTCCTCGCGAAGCTCGGCCCGCGCGGCGCGGCGAGCTGGGCGGCGCAGATCTCCGCGGAGGAGGACGCGATCCTGAGCGGTACGGCGCTCGCCGCCGATGGCCGCGGCGGCGCGCTCGTGCTCGGCAGGCTGGAGGGGGCCGCGAAGGTCGCCGGCGCGCGGATCGAGCGGCGGGCCATCGGCGCCTTCGTCGTCCGGCTCGACGCCTCGGGTCGCTTCGCGTGGGTCAGCCTGCCGCCGAGCGGCTCCGACAGCGACGAGATCGGCATCGAGGTCGATCGCGACGGGAACGCGATCCTCGCGAGCCAGGACGGGCGGGGCACGGCGACGTTCGTGACCAAGCTGGACCGGAACGGAGAGCTCGTGTGGCACAAGCGGTTCCGTGGCTCGTCGGATCAGCTCGAGGAGGCGTACGACCTCGCCGTGGATCCAGAAGGCGCCGCGCTGCTCTCCGGCAGCGGCGTCTTCGGCGAGCCCGATCTGCCGGGCGGCCCGCGGCCGTTCGTCGCCAAGATCGGCCCGGATGGCCGTGTGATCTGGGTGAAGCGCTTCGACGCGCGGAGCCCCCGCCGCATCACGGCGAGCGGCGAGCGCGTGGTGCTTGCCGGCGATGCGCTGTGCGAGTCGGCGGATGAGCCGGCGTCGTGCAGCGCGTGGGCGGCCGGGCTCAGCTCCAGCGGAGAGGAGCAGTGGACCCGGCGCATCGGCGCGGACGTCCACGTCTCCGGGCTGGAGATGGACCCGTGGGAGAGCCCGATGCTGGCCGGGTCCTTCCACGGCACGATGGCGCTCGGGGGCGAACGCCTCTCCAGCGACCAGGGCGCGCTCTTCCTGACCCGCTTGCCGGACCCGGGCTGACCGCGCGGGGGCGCTCGGGTTCTCCCGGAGAGATCGCCTGGAAAGCGCCCGGCGTCGGCAGACGGCGCGGCGCGGGCCCGGCTCACACGCCGAGCGCGCGGCGGACGGCGGCGACGATCTCCTCGGGGGTGCCGCCGACGTCGACGCGGATCGCGTCCTCGGGCGGCTCCAGCGCGGCGAGCTGCGTCGACAGGAGGCCGGGGGGCATGAAGTGATCCTTGCGCGCCGAGAGGCGCGCGGCGATCAGCGCTGGATCGCCGGTCAGGTGCACGAGGCGCATCCGCGCGGGGTCGACGAGCAGCTGCGCGCGGTGCGCCGCCTTGAGCGCCGAGCAGGCGATCACGGCGCCGCGCCCCTCGCCGAGGAGCTGGCGGATGCGCGCGGTGAGCGCCGCGATCCACGGCGCGCGATCCCGATCGTCGAGCGGCTTGCCGGCGCGCATCTTCTCGATGTTGGCGGCGGGGTGGAAATCGTCGGCGTCGACGAGCTCCCATCCGAGCTCGCGCGCAAGGCGCGCTCCGACCGTCGTCTTCCCGGCGCCGCTCACGCCCATCACGAGCACGATCACGGGCGCCGCGCCTCTCCGAGGGCTGTCTCTCGCGCTCTTCGCATGGTGGGAGCCATCCTATCATGGGCGGTTCGGCACGCCCCCTGCTGCGCCGGGCGCATGCGTAGGCCTCTGATCCCTGTGGTCCTGTTGCCATTTTCCCTGCTCTGCGCCGGTTGCTCCGCTGCCGGCGCCGAGCCGGAGCCGCGGCCCTCGCCGTCCGGGTGCGCCGATCCGGGCACCGCGGGCTGCGTCGTCGCCTCGGACAGGCAACGGGCCCGCGCGCCTCGGGTGCCGGAGGCCGACGCCAGGGAGCTCGCCCTCGGCAACACGGCGTTCGCGCTCGAGCTCTACCGCCGGATCGGCGCCGCGCCGGGCAACCTCTTCTGTTCGCCGTACAGCGTGTCGAGCGCGCTGGCGATGACAACCGCCGGCGCGCGCGGGGAAACGGCGGAGCAGATGGCGCGCGCGCTGCGCTTCACGCTGCCGCAAGCGCGGCTCCACCCGGCGTTCAACGCGCTCGATCTGGCGCTCGCGCGCCGCGGCGAGGGCGCCGAGGGGCAGGACGGCAAGGGGTTCCGGCTCCACGTGGCCAACGCGATCTGGGGGCAGGTCGGCTCCGCGTTCGTGCCGTCGTTCCTCGACGTGCTGGCGGAGAGCTACGGGGCCGGGCTGCACGTCGTCGACTTCGTCCAGGCGCCCGACGAGGCGCGGAAGATCATCAATGGCTGGGTGGCCGAGCGCACCGAGGACCGCATCAAGGACATCCTGCCTGAAGGCGCCCTCGGGCCCTCGACCCGGCTCGTGCTGACGAACGCCATCTACTTCAACGCTGCCTGGCAGTTTCCGTTCGAGGAGGAGGAGACGACTCCGGGGAGCTTCACGCTGGCGGACGGCTCCACGGTGTCCGTTCCGATGATGACCAACCACGCGCAGGTCCGCTATGGCGAGGGCGACGGCTACGAGGCGCTGGAGCTGCCCTACGACGGCGGCGAGCTGTCGATGGTGCTCGTGCTCCCGTCGGAGCTCGGGGGCTTCGAGGCGGGGCTCGATCGGGAGCGGCTGGAGGGCGTCCTCGCCTCCCTCGGGTCGCGGAGCGTCACGATGGCGCTGCCGCGGTTCAAGATCGCCTCGACCCTGGATCTCGCCCCGCCGCTCGAGGATCTGGGGATGCCCGCCGCCTTCTCCGATCGCGCGGATTTCTCGGGGATCGACGGCCAGGGCGGCCTGTTCATCACCGATGTGCTCCACGAAGCGTTCGTCTCCGTGAACGAGGCGGGCACCGAGGCGGCGGCGGCGACGGCGGTGGTGATCAGCGAGACGTCGGCGCCCGAGCCCGCCACCATCCGCTTCGATCGCCCGTTCCTCTTCGTCATCCGCGATCGCGCGACGAGCGCGATCCTGTTCGTCGGCCGCGTGGCCGACCCGTCCAGGTAAGAGCGCCGGGTCCGGACGAGCGAGGCATCCTGCGACAGGCGTTGCATCCTGTCCCATGGCGCCGCGTGCCCGCCTCTATTGAGGAGGGCGCGCGCCCTCCTCAATAGAGGCGGGGGACGAGCCGCGCGGACGTCCGGCGCGCGTAGTCGTCGTATTCCGGAAAGGTGTCGCGCAGCACGCGCTCCTCGTATCCCATGCGGATGACCTGCAGGATCATCTCGACCGTGTAGATCAGGACCGCGGCGATGGACGGATAGATCAAGATGATCCCCGTCCCCTGGATCAGGGTGGCGAGATAGACCGGGTGGCGCACGAGCCGGTAGGGGCCATTGGTGATGAGGCGTCGCGCCTCGGGCATGACGCTGAACGACTTGCCCAGCCACCCGATGCTGACCACGGCGAGCGCCATTCCACCGATGATGAACAGCGTGCCAACCACCTGACGGCCGGGCATCGGCGGGGCCTTGGGCAGCCACGCGATGCTCGCCGGCAGCAGGCCGGCGGCGAGCGCGGTGATGCGAGGTACGATGCCGCTCAGCTTGCGTACAGGGCGGAGGCGAACGAGCGTGAACGCCGCGACGAGCAGCAGGTAGGCCTCGGTGGCCACGAGCGAGGCCACCGTCGTCCCGTACGTGAGCCCCCTGGGCCCGCTCCAGAGAAACAGGTGAGCATAGAGTTCGCGCCCGACGAACAGGGCGTTATAGAGCATGAGGACGGCGAGCGGCAGCCGCATCGCGAGGTCGTAGAGCACCGCGCCATTCATTGTATCACCCCTTACTTCGCATCGTGAGAGGGGGCGCGAGCGAGGTCAAGCCAGCGGGGCTTTCGCCGCGTCGGATCCATCATCCATCCACCGCGGGCGCAGCGCGCTTCGACGGCGGCGGGGCCGCGGGACGATCGAGGTCTGTCGGAGACAGCGCCCGCGGGGGAGAAGGAGAGTTCAGCCGTATCGGAGCTTGAGGAGGAACACGGCGCCCGAGAGCACGAGGGTGACCGCGTTCGCGACGACGATGGGCACGTCCTGCGTGAGCAGGCCGTAAACGAGCCACAGGCCCACGCCGGTGACGAACGCCGCGTACATGCCGACGGAGATCGAGCGTGTGTCGCGCGTGCGCAGGGTGCGCAGCACCTGTGGAAGAAAGGAGATCGTGGTGAGGGTCGCCGCGACGAGCCCGAGCGTGGTCACTGCTGCTGGCGTCATCTGTTCTGTCGTATCCCTTCGGTTCGCCCGAGGTGCATAGGGGAGGCGTATCCGGAGAGACAGGGAGATAGGGATGTTTTGTCGACGCCTCCACGCTTCCACGTGCGGCGTCCACCTTCGGGAGGGCCGCGGCGCTCAGCTGGTCCGCCCGCCTGGGCGCTCACACCGCCTCGACCATCCTCTCCACCGCATCGCTGATCTCCCGCTCGTCCAGCGCCGCGAACCCGAGCCGCAGGAAGGGGCGCTTCTTGCCGTCGAACGCGAACCGCCGCCCCGCGGAGAACGCCACCTTTCGCGCGAGCGCGCGCTCGGCCCAGGCGTCCGCGTCGATCGCGGCGTCCACCTTGGCCCACAGGGCCATACCGCCGGCTGGCACGGCGAAGTCGAGCGCGTCGGGGAGCCGCGCGCGCAGCGACGCGACGAGCAGATCGCGCCGCGCCCGGTAGGCGCGGCGCGCGCGCTGCGCGTGGCGCTGCACCTCGCCGTCCTCGAGGAGCTCGGCGACAGCGCGCTCCACGGCGTGGTCGCCCTGCCGGTCGACGAAGGTGCGATGGAGGGAGAGGCGCTCGATCAGCGGTCCGGGAGCGACCACGAAGCCGATCCGGAGCCCGGGGGCGAGGATCTTGGACAGGGTGCCGATGTAGACGACGACGCCGGCCGTGTCCGCGCTGGCGAGCGGCAGCACCGGGCGGCCGTCGTAGTGGAACTCGTGATCGTAGTCGTCCTCGAGGACCGCGATCCGGCGGGCCCGGCAGAGCTCGAGGAGCGCGATGCGCCTGCCGGGCGCGAGCACCGCGGTCGTGGGGTACTGGTGGTGCGGGGTGACGTAGACGGCGCGCAGGCGCTCCCGCTCGGCGAGCTCCGAGAGCGCGTCGACGGAGAGGCCCGCGGCGTCGACCGGCAGCGGGAGGAGCCGCGCGCCGGCGAGGCGGAGCGCCTCCCACGCGGGGCGGTAACCGTAGGACTCGACGGCGACCGCGTCGCCCGGCGCGATCAGGGCGCGGGCGACGAGGTCGAGCGCCATCTGGCTGCCGCGCGTGACGAGGACCGACTCCGGCCCGGCGGCGAGGCCGCGCACCGCCGAGAGCATCGCGGCGAGGGCGGCGCGGAGGCGCTCGTCGCCGCGCGGATCGGCGTAGTCGAGCAGCTGCTTCGACCCGGCGTGCAGCGCGCGGCGGTAGGCGCGCGCGAGCGCCGCGGTCGGGACGAGGCGCATGTCGGGGAGGCCGCCGCTCATGCGGAGCGTGCCGGGCGGGATGATGGGCACGTGCCGGAGCGAGGTCGCGCCGAGATCGAAGCCGAGCCGCGCCGGCACCTCCGCCCGCGCGGCCGCGCGCCGGGCGAAGCCGCGGGGCGCCGGCGCCGGCAGCTCCGCCGAGACGAAGGTGCCGCGCGCGGCGCTGGCCTCGATCCAGCCCTCGGCGGCGAGCTCGCGGTACGCGGCGAGGACGGTGTTGCGATGGACCGACAGGGACCGCGCGAGCGCGCGGCTGCCCGGCAGCTCGGCGCCGGCGCGGAGCCGGCCGCGGCGGATGTCGTCGGCGAGGGCGCGCGCGATCTGAAGGAAGATCGGCTGCTGTGCGGCGGGATCGACCGCGAGGGCGAGCTCCCAGGGCATGCCAGCTGGTCTAGCAGAAATCGGCGAACCGGATCTTTCGAGAGTACCAGGTGCGCGCCAACCTCGGTCCATGCGCAGGGAGATTTTTCGCATGGAGAGGGCGGAGGCCGAGGCGCTCCTCGGGCTCGCGGAGGTGATCCACCTGGCGTCGACGACGGCCGAGGGCGAGCCGGTGCTGAGGACGGTGCACGGCGTCGTGGTCCGGGGCGCGATCGCGTTCCACGGCGCGCCCGTGGGCGAGAAGACCGAGGCCGTCGGCCGGCCCGCGGTGGTGTCGTGCGAGCAGGTCGTCGCGTCGATCCCGAGCTACTTCACCGATCCGGAGCGGGCGTGCCCGGCGACGACGCTCTACCGGAGCGCGCAGGTCCACGGGGTGATCGAGCGCGTGGACGATCCGGATCACAAGGCCGAGGTGCTGGAGGCGCTGATGCAGAAGTACCAGCCCGAGGGCGGGTACACGCCGCTCGACGCGTCGAGCCCGCTCTACCGCAAGGCGATCGCTGGGATCCTCGTGCTCGCGGTCCCGCTGTCGCGGCTCGACGGCAAGGCGAAGCTCGCGCAGAACCGGACGCCCGAGGAGCGGGCGCGGATCCTCACGAAGCTCTGGGAGCGGGGTGCGCCGGGCGATGCCGCGGCGATCGAGCTGCTCCGCGGCGCTTGCCTGGACACGCCGGTGCCCGAGTTCCTGCAGGCGCCGGCGGGCTGCGTGCTCGCGTGCGCGCTGGGCCCGCGCGACGTGGCGGCGGCCGTCGATCTGCTGGAGGGCGGCTACTGGAACCAGGGCGTGTCGCGCGAGGCGATCGCGCGGGCGCTGCTCGGCTCGTCGGCGTGGGTGGGCGCGCGCGACGCGGCGGGCCGGCTCGTGGCGACGGCGCGGGCGATCAGCGACGGGAGCAGGCGCGCGTGGATGTACGACGTGATGGTCGCGCCCTCGCTGCGGGGCCGCGGCGTGGGCGAGGCGGTGGTGCGGCTGCTGCTCGGGCACCCCGCGGTCCGCGGCGCGAGCCACGTCCACCTGGGCACCCAGGACGCGCACTCGTTCTACGCGCGGTTCGGTTTCCGTGACCGCGCGGCGCTGCCGCCGCGGCCGTTCACGTCGACGGAGATGGTCTTCGCCAGGGGGTGAGGGGAGCGTGGCTCGTCGCGCGGGGGGCGCACACCCGCACGACGCTGGGGGCATTACTGGATCGCGTGGTCTGCCTGGGTGGGCGGCACGGTGAGCGAGCTCAGCGGTTGGAACTGCTCGCCTTGAAACGGGACGAACCCGTCTGGCCAGCGCGCTTCGAGCCGACCCAGCACACGATGGTGCAGCGGCGCGGGCGGCAGGTTCACCCTATCGACGAACACATCCATCGACACGCGGTAGTCGATGAGCTTCGCGATGTCCGGCACGAGGTAGTCTGGAATGTAGCCTAGCAAGCACTTGTCTGCGCTGCGGAGCGCGACGGCGTTGGGGTTCGCCTCGTTCTGCGCATCGAGCATCCAGAACAGCCGTTCTCCGGACACGAGGCGTGCGATGCGTTCTTCTGCGCCTGGGATGTACCGGACGCCGCGGAGGAGGAAGCGAGTTGTGTAGCCGCCTGTCTCGTCCTGCTCCGGCGCAGGTACCACTTCGATGCGATCCGTCTCCCGCCTGCCCCCGCTCCGCGCCAGGATCTCGACCGAGTCCGCCTCCGCGGGGTTAAGACCCAGCACTTGCAGATACGCCAGGTAATCCGGGCGGGTCGTAGGCATCACCCGATTTGAGAAGAAGGGGAACAGCGACGGGCTGCGATAGACCTTGTAAAGTTCGGGGAACGCAATGAACGGCTGGAAGCCCCGCTCCATCGCCTCCAGCGCACCCTGAATGTACTGGAATTCGTAGAGATCGCCGTCCGTTCCGCCGTGATGAACGAGCCGGGCGACCGGAATGATCGCGCTATGGTTCGAGTCGTACCATGTGACGAAGAGGGTTCGGCCGGCCGTCATGGATGCGTTTCCAGCAGTGAGAGCAACGCGCGGCGGTTGGTCGACATCACCGCAAGGGCGAACTGGCGAGCCGGCTCACTGATTCGATGGGCAGGGATGCGGTCCACGATGGAGGATACCGTAGCATGATCGGTTGCGCCGAGTCGCTCGAGCCAGTGCCTGCCGGCCAGCTGCGCGTGCCGCATCGCCTCCGCGAAGGCATCGAGCGGGCTCATTGGCGCTGGATCCTGGGCGTTCCGGTAAAGGGCCGAGCGCGCCTTCTTGCAATACGCATCGACGGAGCGCCGCCGGTCCCGGCCTTCGAGGCGTGCGCGCCGCTCTTCGTCCTTGAGCTCCCGGCCCAAGCTCGATGCGTGGTCATAGCTGGGCGCGAGTGCCGCATAGCGCTCTGCCTGTCCGACGCGCACGAGCACGGCCCAGTTCTCGTGGTGCCGATCGGTGTTGCCGATCAACGCGTCGAGCATGAGGTAGCCGAGGAACCAATCCACTGCCGTCGCGAGATCGGCCGAAGCTGTACCTTCGGGTGCACGAATGAAGCTCTGGCTGAGCGCGTCGAGCACAAAGGTAACGGTGTGCTCGGACGCGCTGTAGGCAGCGTGCACGGGGTACTCCGGACGGCGCTCCTGCAACAGTTCGTTCCCATGCGCTAGAGCATGCTCGTCGTCGGTGATGGCAAGCGTAAGCGTCCCGGGTTGCCCCTCGTAGACGGCGAGATCCACCTCCGCATGTGGAACGCCGAGGGCGCCCGCGACCTCGGCGGCGATTTTTTCCGCCCAGTCTTCCCCAGTACTGGCGCGGGCGTACTTGAAGAGGTAGCGACGGTGGTCATCGGCGTGACACCAGAACTTGCGCTTGGTGCCCATGGGCTCCTCTCCAGTCCGCCAGACAGGAGAGACCTCGCGGATGGAGTACGCCTCTGCCACTGCATCACCTCGGAACGCAGTGCATGCTCACGAGCGCGTCGTCTGCCCTCGAACCAGCCAGTGCAACGGTCGAGCCGGCTCGCGACAGCGCCAGCGATGCACACTTCACCGACGCCGCGAACCAGGCGAACAGCAGCGGCGTATGAAATCTGAAAACCCTGCGCGCCACAGTGGATTCGAACCACTGGCCTTCGGCTCCGGAGGCCGACGCTCTATCCAGCTGAGCTAGTGGCGCATTCTCGCGGGGTTTCGCGAGGGCCCCGAACCTACCCAAGGCTGGGCTCAAGCGCAACCCCATTCCAGCATCTTCGCGCACCGCCGGCAGCAACCCTCCGGAAGGCGGACCTCGCAGCGGCGTCCGTGGGGGGCTCCTGGCCGGCCGCGCGCCATCCGCCAAAATTTGGCCACCGGCCCGTCTGTCCGGCATTCCCGGGGCATGGATGCCCGACAGCGAAGCTCCGCGCTCCCGGCCCCGGCGCGCGGACCCCTCCCGCTCGCCCTGGCCGTCGCCGCCCTCTCCCTGCCGGCCCTGTCGGCCTGCACCGGCGGGGAGAACGCCACGCCCGAGGGCATCATCAGCCTCTCCGCGGGCGCGGCCCAGAACGCCGCCGAGAACGACCCCGCCACCCTGCCGCGCCCGGACGGGCCCCGCATCGGCGCCGTGCAGATGGTCGCGCCCATCTACGAGAAGGCGGACCGGCGCTCGGCCAAGCTCGGCTACCTCCGCGCGGGCGGGACGGCGCCCCGCGGGGAGAAGCCCGCCGCGTTCGACGACTGCCAGGGCGGCTACTACCGCGTGCTGCCGGCCGGGTTCATGTGCGCGGACGGCGACGCCACGATCGACACGCAGCACCCGATCGTCCGGGCGCTCACGCGGCGGCCCGACCTGTCCAAGCCGATGCCGTACCCGTACGCCTTCGTCCGGGCCATCGCGCCGAACTACTACCGGATGCCGTCCACGAAGGAGCAGCTCCAGTACGAGATGAGCCTGGAGCGGCACCTCCGCAGCTACAAGAAGCTCAAGAAGAAGTGGGACGAGGTCAAGGTCGGCGCCAACGACGTGCCGCTCGACCCCGCGGGCAACGCCGTCGCCGACCCGCCCGCGGAGCCGCCCGACCTCGGCGACAGCGAGCTCTTCGGCGGCAACGGCAGCGACGAGATCCCCTGGTTCTTCAAGGGCGGCCGGCAGCTCCCGAACATCTCGTCGTTCAAGGTCCCGGGCTACGCGATCATCACCAACCGGATCGCGCGCAAGGCAGGGCTCGCCCTCATCGACACCTTCATGGGCGACGGCGGGCGGCGCTTCGCCCTGACCACCGACGCGCGGCTCGTGCCCACCTCGAAGCTCAAGCCCGCCCGCGGCTCCACGTTCCACGGCGTCGACATGACCAAGGGGTGGGAGCTGCCGCTCGCGTTCGTACACCGGCAGGACGCGAAGCGCTACGACATCTCCGGCGGCGAGATGGAGAAGGCGGGCGAGCTGCCCTGGCACACCGCCGTGCAGCTCACGGGGCGCTCGAAGAAGGTCGGCGGCGTCCGCCTCGTCGAGGCGAAGGACGGGACGTGGGTGCGCGACTCCGACGTCGCCATCGCGGTGAAGCCCTCGGAGCTGCCGTCGTTCGCGCAGGGGACCGTGAAGTGGATCGACATCTCGATCCTGAGCCAGACGCTCATCCTCTACGAGGGCAGGAAGCCCGTCTACGCCACCGCGGCGGCGACGGGCCGCGACGGGCTCGGCGACCCCAAGAAGACCTTCTCGACCGTGCGCGGGACGTTCCGGATCCGCGACAAACACGTCACGACGACCATGGACGCGCACGAGGTCGACAACAAGTTCGAGCTCCGCGACGTGCCGTGGGTGCAGTACTTCGAGGCCGGCTACGCGATCCACGCGGCGCCGTGGCACGACGACTACGGCAAGCCGCGCAGCCACGGGTGCATCAACCTGTCGCCGATCGACGCGCGCCGGGTGTTCCTCTGGACCGATCCCCCCGTGCCCGACGGATGGCACGGGGTCAGCGCGGGGAAGGCCACGGGGGAAGGGACCATCGTCCACATCCATCCCTAGAGCGGAGCGGCGGGGGTCAGTCCTCGTCGGCCTCGGCCTTGAAGCCGCTCTCCTTGATCACCTTGTCCTGCACCATCGGCGGGCAGACCTCCAGGTGCTCGACGTTCATCGTGAACGTGCCTTTGCCCTGGGTCATGCTCTTCAGCTTCGACTCGTACTCGAGCACCTCGGCGAGCGGGACGAACGCGTTCACGATCGTCTGGCTCTCGACCGAGTCCGTGCCGATGATCCTCCCGCGGCGGCTGTTGATGTCGCCGATGATGTCGCCCATCGCGACGCTCGGCACCGTCACCGAGAGCCGCACGATGGGCTCGAGCAGCACCGGCGCGCACTGCGCGGCGGCGGCCTTGAACGCCTTGCTGCCCGCCATCTGGAACGCCGCGTCCGAGGAGTCGACGTCGTGGTACTTGCCGTCGAAGAGCCGGACCTTGACGTCGATCATCGGGTAGCCCGCCAGGACGCCCTTCGACATCGACTTGACGATGCCCTTCTCGACCGAGGGGATGAACTGCCGCGGCACGGCGCCGCCCACGACCGCGTCCTCGAAGACGAAGCCGCCGCCGCGCGGCAAAGGCTCCATGTCGATGTAGCAGACGCCGAACTGGCCATGTCCGCCCGTCTGCTTCTTGTGCTTGCCCTCGATGTTCGTGGCCTTCTTCGAGATCGTCTCCTTGTAGGCGATGTGCGGCGGGCCGAGCCGACAGTCGACCCCGACGCGCCGGCGGATGCGCTCCACCGTGATCTCGAGGTGCAGGGCGCCGAGCCCCGAGACGACGAGCTCGCGGGTCGACGCGTCCTGGTGCACGCTGAGCCCCGGGTCCTCCTCGGTCAGCCGGTAGAGCGCGTTGCCGACCTTGTCCTCGCCGCCCTTGGCGTCGAACCGCACGCCGCGCGAGAAGAGGGCCGGCGGCAGCTCCGGCGCGGAGAGCAAGAACGCGTGCTTCTCGTCCGAGAGCGTGTGCCCGCTCAGCGTGGCCTTCAGCTTGTGCAGCGCGACGATGTCCCCGGCGCGCGCCTCGTCCACCTGCTTGTGGTCCTTGCCGACCACGCCGTGGATCTTCCCGAGCCGCTCCGTGCCGCCCGTGCTCGCGTTGAGCATCGTGGCGTCGGGCCGGAGCACGCCGGAGAGCACGCGCACGAACGAGGTGCGGCCGGCGTGCGGATCGATCGAGGTCTTGAAGACGAACGCCGCGGCCGGGGCCTCCGCCGCCGACGGCCGCTCCGCGGCCTGCGGCGCGGCGCCGGGCTTGCCGCTCGGGACGACGCCGCTCCAGGCCGGGTGCTCGGTCGGCGGCGGCACGAGCTCGACGATGCCGTCGAGCAGCGCGGCGACGCCGCTCGGGCGGACCCCGGAGGCGAAGTAGACCGGGATCAGCGCCCCCTGGCGGACCGCGGCGCGGAGCCCCTGCTCGAGCTCCTCCTGCGTGAGATCGCCCTCGGTCAGGTACCGCTCGGTGAGCTCGTCGTCGCTGCCGGCGACGTCGTCGACGAGCTTCCCCCGGGCCTTCTCGACGGCGCCCGCGGCGTCGGCCGGCACGGGAGAGCCCGCGGCCGTGGCGGGCGCCTCGGGTTTGTCGAGCCAGGCCTTCTTCGTCCGGATGGCGACGACCCCCCGGTGCTGGAGCCCCTCGCCGACGCGCTCCTCCATCACCGCGAGCGGCGCCTTGAGGCGCGCGCGGATCTCGGCGAGCACCTCGTCGGGGCGGGCGTTCTCGGCGTCGACCTTCGTGACGACGATCATGCACGGTAGCTTTGCGTCCCTCACCCAGCCGAATACGCGCTCCGTGATCGGCTGCACGCCGTCCTTGCCGCTCACGACGAGGATGGCCGCGTCGACCGCCGCGAGGGCGAGCCGCGTCTCGGCGAGGAAGCTCCCCTCGCCCGGCGTGTCGACGAGGTTGACCTTCTTCCCCGCCCAGGCGAGGTGCGCGACGCTCGCCTCGAACGAGCAAACGTGCTCTTTTTCCTCGGCGGTTTCGTCGAGGACACTCGACTTGTCGTCCACCTTGCCGAGCTTGGCCGTCGCCTTGGCGACGTACAGCATGGCCTCGGCGAGCGATGTCTTCCCAGCCCCCTTGTGTCCGATGATTGCAACGTTCCTGATGTCCCCTGCCTCAGTCGTTGTCATCCCTCGTTCGTACCAATCCCCGTCGAGATCGAGAAGGCCGGCACGCGATTTTTGCGGAGCTTTCCTCGAGGCAGGAGGTCAGCGAAGCCGGGCAGCGAGTCGCTCACCCGAGCTCTGCCGCGACGCGCTGCGGCGTGCTCTGGCGATTTGCGCTTGTCCGGCGCTGCCTGAGTGGAGCGCTCGCCCGGGAGCTCGGCGCACGAAATGAGCACTCTCCGCCTCGCGCTCCAGATGGTCCTCGGTATCGCGCTACCGTTCGCGCTGCAGCGCTGGGACCGACGGCGGCTCACGCCCGAGCAGCGCGGCGCTTGCTGGAACGGAGCGACCTGGGGCGCGGCCCTCTATGCGTTCGGCCCGCTGTCCATGCTCGGGTGGTGCTGGGTCACGCGCGGCGTCCAGCACGGGCGGCCGGGGGCGCGTGGAACACGGGGAACAGCGCGCTTCCGCGCGCTGAAGGCGCTCGGGCTCGGCGCGGCGTCCGCCGCAGCGCTCGTCCTGATCCTGAGCGGCGTCGATTATCTGGTCGCGCTCGCATTGGGGCTCCCGCCGTGAGTCGCGTGGATGGCACGCGGAACGCATGGAAGCGGTGTCGATGGCTCGATGGCCCATGACAGTAGCCGCGGATGCCGCTGATGGAGATGGCTGCAGGCCGGCCGGCCGGCCAGCTGGCCGGCCAGCCAGCTGCGCCAAAATGCGTGAAGAACGGACATTTTCGTGTCCGAGTGTCACTAGACGACACGTCATGGACGCGATAGCAGCACTCTGAATCTGTTATTCAGGGGACAGGCTTTGACTCTGTCCGCGGAGCTCGCGGACACACACCGAGGCAGTGCGTTGACGTCGCTGAAGCCCAGAGCAGAGGATCGCGCGGCCGCACGGGAGCGGACCGACGCTGAACGTGCGCCGCGGGCGGCCGAGGGCGGCCCGAGGTGGCAAGAGATCGTCGCCGGCAGGTACGCGGTGGAGACCCGGATCGGCGCCGGCGGCGTGGGCGTCGTCCAGCTCGCCACCGATCGCCTGTCGGGCCAGCGCGTCGCGCTCAAGCGCGTCGATCCGAGGCTCGTCGAGAACAGGCACGCCGTCGATCGGCTGCTCCGGGGCGCCCGCGCCGCGCGCGCGCTCAAGGGCAGGTACGTCGCGCGGATCCTCGACGTCGGGGTCGAAGGTGGCGCGCCGTTCGTGGTCAGCGAGTACCTGGAGGGCTCCGACGTCACGAGCTACCTGCGGCGCCGCGGGCCGATCCGGGTCAGGGAGGCGGTGAAGTACCTCCTGCAGATCTGCGAGGCGGTCGCCGAGGCGCATGGCATCGGGATCCTTCACCGGGATATCAAGCCCGAGAACCTCTTTCTCAGCTTCGGCGACGGCGCCCCGAGCGTGAAGGTCCTCGACTTCGGGGTGTCGGCCGTCGCCTGCGGTGTCGAGAGCGAGGGGCCGAACGCCGCCTCGGGCGCCATGCGGACGTCGCTGCTCTTCATGGCGCCGGAGCAGATGCGGTCGGCGGGCGGCATCGACGAGCGCGCCGACATCTGGTCGATCGGCGCGGTCGCCTATGCGCTGCTCTGCGGGGCGAGCCCGTTCGATGCGCCGACCGAGCTCGAGATCTGCACCAAGGTCCTGACCGAGCCGCCCGCGCCCTTTCCGGCGGGCGTCGAGCCCCCGGAGCTGCGGGCCCTCCTGCTGCGCTGCCTCGCCAAGGACCCGGAGGCGCGCCCCTCGGACGTCGCGAAGCTCGCGTTCGCGCTCGCGCGCTTCGGGGGCGAGGGCGCGGAGGACGCGGCCGAGCGCGTGTGGGAGGCGCTCCGGGCGGACGAGACCGTCCGCATGGCGACGCCTGCTCCGGTCGCCGCGGACGAGTGGGAGGCCGACACGCTGGCGGACCTGCCGAGGATGTCGCCCGACGATCTCATGAGCGACCTCGAGACGACGGCCAAGTGGGAATCTCCCGCAGGCCGTCTGTCCGACGCCACGCTGGTGTCGCACGCGGGAGCGGCGTGGGACGGCGGCGATCACCTCCGGGCGAGCCGGACTCCGCCCCCGCCGGTCCTGACGGTGAGCCCGCCGGAGCGCCGCTCCGATCCCCAGGCGGGCGGGCCAGGGCAGCCGCCGACCGCCGAGGACACGCCCGTTCCGCTCGGCCGCAAGGTCGTGCACCGCGTCAGCGACGGCGCGGCGCCTCGCGTCACGCCGGCGCTCACGGCGCGTGTCCTGGCCGAGGCCGATGCGGAGCGCCTCACGGTGGTGCGCCGGGGGCCGTCGCCGTGGCCCCGGCGGTTCGCGATCGCCTTCGCGCTGTTCGGGATGCTCGCGGGGATCGGCGGCGTGTGGCTCGTGCAGATGCGCACGCTCGACGGAGGCGGGAGCGCGCTGCCTGCGGCGAAGGGGCTGGCGAAGCGCGCGGCTCAGGAGGCGCGCTCGTCGGTGGTGGCGAGGCGATCGAGCGCGGCCGTCCCTGCCGCGCCGGAGCCCTCGCCCGAGCCCACGGCGGTCGAGCCCCCGGCGGCCGAGCTGGTTCCCGCGAGCGCCGCGGGTCCCGAGAGCGAGGCGCCGCGTGTGGCGCAAGCGCGAGGGGCCCGTCTCGACGCGCGGCGCCCCGAGGTCATCTACGACGAGGTCGAGCGCGAGCGGCGGCGGCGGCGCGAGAAGCTCGAGCGCGAGCGGGCGTGGCGTGAGGCGACCACCCGTGCGCGGCAAGAGCGCGACGCGTCCCGGCGCGAGCCGCCGCGGCCCGAGGAGGGCGCGGTTGGGCCGGCGCAGCCCGCCGAGGGCGCGCGCGCGCCGCAGCAACCCGCGGAGAGCGACGGCGCGCAGCGACCTCAGGCGAGCGACGGCGGGTGACGTCCGCGGCCCGGCGGTCCGCCTGCCTGGTATAAGGCGGCCCGTGCCAGGGATGAGTCGAGGAGGTTACGCGCTCGCCCGCGCGGCGGGCGCCGCGCTCGCCGTGTCGGCGGCGGCGGTCGGCGCTCCTGTGCGCCCTGCGAGCGCCGCGCCGCAGGCCGCGCAGCAGGCGCCGCGGGTCGCGCCGGAGCACCTGCCGTACGGCGCGGCGGGGTGGGCCGTGTCGGGCTGGGGCGGCGTGCGCGGCGTGACGATCGGGCCGATCGAGAACCTGCGTCACCCGGGCCGCGGCTACGGCACCGCGGCGAGCGGGCGGGCGATGGATGAGGCGGTCGCCATGGGCGCGACGTGGGTCAGCCTGACGCCGTTCGGCCGCGTGTGGGACGGCAAGGGCACGGGCGTCGATCTCGTCTTCGAGGCGCCGTTCGAGGAGAACCGGCGCAACGTGCTCGCGGCGATCGCGCAGGCGCACGCGCGCGGGCTCAAGGTGCTGCTCGTCCCGCACCTCTGGGTCGAGAGCGGCGAGTGGCGGGCCCAGATCGATCCCGGGGACGACGCCGGCTGGGCGCGCTGGGCCGAGTCGTACCGCCGGTTCCTGCTCACGTGGGCCGCGGTCGCGCGCGAGGGAGGCGCGGAGATGCTCAGCGTGGGCGTCGAGCTGCGGAGCTGGGTGACGACGCCGCGGGCGGCGAGCTTCCTGCCGATCATCGAGGCGGTGCGCCGCGTGTACCCGGGGCTGCTCACCTACTCGGCGAACTGGGACGACGTCGAGCACACGCTGATCTTCGACGCGCTCGACCTCATCGGCATCAACGCGTTCTACCCGCTGGCGGAGCGCGAGGGCGCGTCGTTCGAGGAGCTCCTGCGCGGCGGGCGCAAGGTGGCGGCCGGGGTGGACGCCGTGGCGCGCGCGTGGGGCAAGCCGATCCTGCTGACGGAGATCGGCTACACCACGCGGCGCGATCCCGCCGTGCGCCCGTGGGAGTGGCCCGATCGCATGAAGGGCGTGGTGGTCGACCAGCGCTCGCAGGCCGAGGCCTACGCCGCGGTGATCGCGCCGTTCCTCGACGCGCGCACGTGCGCCGGCTTCTTCGTCTGGCGGCTCTACGCCGATCCAGACGACGTCTCGCAGGAGGCCGAGTGGGGCTTCTCGCCGAGGGGCAAGCTCGCGGAGCTCGTGCTGCGCGACGCCTTCGCCACCCGCTGGGCCGCCGACGGCCCCCGGCTGCCCGGCGACGCGCTCGGCGGGCACCGCGCCCGCACCCCGGGGCTCTTCGGCTGGGAGCTCGATCCCGACGAGCCCGGGAGCCTGTTCCCGTAGCCGGACGAGCGGACGAGCCGCTCCTTGCGGGACGATGCGCTCATGACGGCAGGCGGAGGGTGAAGGTCGAGCCCCTGCCTGCGGTGCTCGTCACCTCGATGCGCCCGCCGTGCGCCTCGGCGATGCGGAGCGCGGCCCACAGGCCGAGGCCGACGCCCGGGGCCACGCCGCTCGACGACGGGGCGCGGAAGTAGCGCTCGAACAGCCGTCGCTGATCGTCGGCCGCGATCCCCACGCCGCGGTCCGAGACCGCGATGGAGACCTCGGCGCCTACCCGCGCGACGGTCACCTGCACGGCGCCGCCCGCAGGCGAGTACTTGATGGCGTTCGCGACCAGGTTGTTGAGCACCTGCTCGACCCGGATCGGGTCGCAGCACAGCGGGACGGGCTCCTCGGGGAGCGACAGCCTGAGCTCGTGCGCGGTCGCGGTCGGGCGGTAGAGCTCCACGACGTCGCGGGCGAGCTCGCGCGCGTCCCGGGTCTCGCGGCGCAGCTCGAGCTCACCGCCCTCGAGCCGCGCGATGTCCATGAGGTCCGTGAGCATCCGGTCGCAGCGCGCGGCCTCCTTCCCGATGCGGGTGAGCATCGACCGGAGCCGCTCCTCGTGGGGGAGAGGCCGATCCGGCCGGAGGCTGTCGACCGTGAGCTTCAGCGCGGCGAGCGGGTTGCGCAGGTCGTGCGCGACGCTCGCGAGGATCCCGAGCTGCCTCTTGCGCTGCTCGGCCAGCGCGGCGGCCATCTCGTTGAACGCGACGGCGATCTCGCGCAGCTCGTCGAGCCCGCCCTGCGGCGCGCGGGCGTCGTGCGAGCCGGCCCCGTAGCGGTCGATCGCGGCGCGGATCGAGAGGAGCGGGCGATAGACGCACCTGCGCAGCTGCCAGAGCGCGAGCAGGACGCCGGCCAGCAGCATCCCGGCGGCCCCGAGGCTCACGATCTCCGAGAGCCTGTGCACCTCGTCGACGCGCTGCCGGGCGATCCGCGCCTCGGCGAGCCTGGTGGCGAGCAGCCGCTCGAGCGCGGCGAACGTACGGTCGACCTCATCGTGGGACGCCCCGGCCTCCCGGTGCTCCTGCGTGTGCGTGTGCGTGGCGAGGTAGCGCTCGATCTCCCGCTCGGCCTCCTCGAAGACGCTGGCGCTCTCCGCGGTGACCGGCTGCGCGCGGGCGTCCTCGAGCCACCGGGAGAGCTCGCGCCTGGCGGTATCGCGCGCGCCGACGTGCTCGGGGAGCTGGGTCAGCGCCACGCGGGCGCTCTCGCGCTCGTGGGAGAGGAGGTGGACCTCCAGCTGCGTGATGGACCGCACCTCCCGGACGATGTTGAAGAGGCACGTGACCTCGCGGGTCATGTACGTGGCGCTGAGCGTGAACCCGCTCGCCGTCAGCAGCGCGAGGGCGGCGAGCCATGCGGTGCTCGCCGCCGCGAGCGTCTTCAGCTTCATCGTCGTCCCCCGGTTCCGGCCCAGGTCGCGCCGGGAACGAGCGGAAGCGTAGCGCCTCGAGCGCGCGCGGCCCGTCCGCCGGGCAATCCGGAGCTCCCGGAGCCGCCGGGGAGGCGGCCGAGCCCGGGCGCTGCGGGAGCGGCGCGGCTCCCGTCGAGGCTGCGCTGCGCGCGGCCTCAGGCGTGCGTGTTTTCCAGGCCCTTCGGGTTCGACAGCGCCGCCCGCGCAATGGCCATCTGCCGCTCGAGCTCCGCGGGCGACGCCGGGGTCTCCAGGATCAGCGCCGCGTCGTCAGGGAGGTGGGCGGCGATCCGCTGGAACGCGTGCGCCGCGCTCTGGCTCAGGGCGCCGTGGCGGCTCCCCGCGTTCACCTCGCTCACGTGGAGCTGCTTCAGCCGCGTCCTGTGCTCCCGTACGAGGAAATGGGCCTCGGTCATCGTGCGATCGACCTGGTGCGCATGGCCGATATCGAAGCAGAACGACGCGTCCGGCAGCGCGTCGAAGAAGGGCCCGAGCTCCTCCACGGTGCGGCCTGTCCGCTTTCTCTTATCCATGTTCTCGATGGCGAGGAGGCCGCCGAGCTGCCGGAAGGCGCCGAGATCACGGAGCGTGTCGGGGTGGAGGACGATGAGCCATCCGAGCGCGGCCACCTCCGCCATGGCGTCGGCGACGGCGCGCTCCTCCGCCGCGTCGAAGCGACTCGGAGCGTGGAACGAGACGTAGCCGTACCGCGACAGGTCGAGCGAGCCGAGGAGCCGGAGCAGCGGCTTGAGCTCCGAGATCCGCAGCGCGGAGAGCTCCACGGCGGTCGCCGAGCTCCCTTCGAGCATCGAGAGCGCTCGCTCGACGTCGCTGAGGGCGAGCGCCCCTGTCGAGTAGCCCACGGGTCGCATCAGAACACCCCATAGGTCTGGAGGAGCATCAGAACACCCCATAGGTCTGGAGGAGCTTGCGGAGCTCGTCGTCTTCCTTGAAGAAGAGCCGGTCGAGCCCGCCCTGGAACTCACGCGCGATGTCCCGCACCCGCTTGAAGGTCGGGTCGCTGCCCAGCTGATCGTCCAGCGGCAGCTGCTTCAGCCGGCCGCGCTCCTCTTCGTTCGAGAGGAGCGCGAGGAACGCGTCGTAGCTGTCGAACAGCGTGCGCGCCGTCTCCGCGGAGATCGAGGGCCGGAGCAGCACCTCGGCCAGGCTCTCCAGGGGCGTCACCCGGATGCGCTCTCGCAGGAAGCGCACGAGCGCGGGCGTCGAGAGCCGCTCGCCGTCGTCGGTCAACGTCGCCCGATCCTTGCAGAACAGCTCGAAGCCGAAGCAGGTGAGGAGCCCGCTCACGAAGATGAGCTTCCGCGACATCCTGAGCTTCGCGTTGCGGAGCGCCCAGCCCGAGCTGCGCTCCCGCTGCTTGTAGACGAAATCGACGGCGACCGTGCGCCAGTACCGGACGATGTCGTTCAGGAGGAACATCGGGAGGATCTCGCGCTTGCTGCCGTAGCGCAGCCCGCGGTCGTCCTCGACGTACCGCGAGAGCACGAGCCTGAGCACCCGCTCGTGGGCGTCCGGCTGGCCGATCGCGAGCGACTCCAGGAGCAGCAGGATGCGCTGGGTCGTGTTCTTGTTCGTGTCCTCCTGCCCGCCGATCTGGTGGAGGATCGGGTGGCTGAAGGCCACGTTGCCGAACACGCCCGTCGGGCCCGGCTCATGGAACTTCGCTTCCCTCAGGATCCTCGTGATGGCCTGGACCTGGCTGAAATGCCCCTCGTCGGCCTGACCGTCGATGAGCAGCGTCCAGTCGAGATCGCTGCCGGTCGTGTACTCGCCCCGCGCCAGAGAGCCGAAGACCACGACGCTCGTGTCGCAGGGGATCTGCTCGCGGAGCAGCGCCGCGAGCCGCGCCCGGGTCTCCGTCGAGAGCCGCGCGGCCGCCTCGATGCTCGACCACGATCGCCCCGCCTTCTCGCCGATCCGCTCGATGGCGCTCCGCGGCGCCGCGTCTTCATCTCTCGTCATCGATCGCACCCTCGATCGCGGGAGCCGTTCATCGAGCCCACCGCAGCGCATTGCAGCGCGCCGCGTCGCGCCGCGCGCCTCACGCCCCGCCGTCGCCGGAGAGCGTGAGCCCGAACCACCGGTTCACGAGGTCATGGTGCTCGTCGAGGCGATCGCGGTAGCGGGGGGTGCCCTCGAGCGCGGCTCGCTCGAAATCGATCCAGTACAGGGCGCCCGTCTTCTCGCCGATGAGCACGTTGCCGAGCTTGACGTCGAGCGGCGCGACGCCGCGCGCGTTCATCGCCCGGACGATCTCCTCGATCCGGCCGCGGTAGGTCGCGCCGCCGCCGCTCGCGAACGCCTCGATCTCTCGCCGGTCGCGGTCTGGATCGAACAGCTGCCCGAGCGGCGCGAGGTCGATGTCGAGCACCTTCTCCCCGCGCTCGGCGACCTGATGTTGCAGCGTCCGTCCGCGCACGTAGTCGAGGTAAAGGGTGCGCGTGGCGAGGCTGAGATCGCGAATCCTCGGGACGCTGGGGAGGTCGCGCAGGCGGAAGAGCGCGGCTGCTTCGTTGTAGAAGAAGAGACCGAGCAGGGCGAAGAGGTGCGCCTGGAGCGGCGCGTTCTGCGGCTGTCCGACGAAGCGCTTGCGGACGCAGACGTAGCCGTTGCGCAGCACGACGTGCAGCCGGTAGCGCAGGCGCGGCATCTTCTGGCTCCGCCGGTTGAAGAAGGCGACGTCGGCCGGGTGGACCGCGAAGGCGAAGCCGTCCTGATCGAGCTCCGCGAGCACCCTGTCCCCCGGGCCGAGCTCGGCGACCGATGGGATCTCGCTCGGGGTCACGGCGTCGGGCACGGGGAGCGGGTTCTCTGCGAGCCGGCGCGCAAGGAGCGCTCTGACCGTCTCGAGCCGCACGGCGAGCAGCCTCGTCGCGGCGTCCATGCCGGGCACGCGGCGCATGCCTTCGTCAAGGGCGCGCCGAAGCTCAGGGTTCATGCCCGTCTAGTAGCCGCTTCCGTTCGGCAAATCAAAAGGTGAGGTGACGGCGAGGCGAGGTGGTACGCTGATCCATCGATCTTGGGCGCGCGCGTCGGCGGGCGGCGACGCGCGCCAACGAGCGTGGACGAACGTCGACGAACGCCGACGAACGCCGACGAACGCCGACGCGCGCCAGAGGCCACGACCGCCGGCGTGCCGGGTGGGCGTTTGGCAGCGCGTGTGGTGATGCTGGGTGCGGTTTGCGCTTCAACAGGGGACCCGATTCGGGTAGCAAGCCTTCATGGGGAATTCGACGCTGCGGATCGTCCATGTCGTGAGCAGCCTCAATGGCGGAGGTATGGAGCATTTCGTACTGCGCCTCGCCGAGGCGCAGCGGCGCCACGGCCACGACGCCTCGATCCTCGCGCTGCGCGGCGGGCCGCTGGCGGAGCTGGCGCGGCAGCGGACGCTGCCGACCACGGTGCTGGGCGGGCGCCTCCCCACGCGGCTCGCGCACGCGGCCCTCTCCTTCGCGCGCTCCCGCCCGCACGTCGTCCACGCGCACAACCCCACTGCGCTCCATTACGCCACGATCGGTAAGCTCCTTACGCACGCGCGGCTCGTCTTCACCGATCACGCCCAGACGCGCGGGATCATCCGCGTTCCGTCGCGCTTCGAGTGGCGTGAAACGGACGCTGTCGTCGGCTGCTCGCAGGACACGGCCGACAAGAGCGGCGCGGTCGGCGTGGCCAGCAACATCTCTGTCATCCACAACGGGATCGACATCACCCCGGCCAAGCGGACGCGCGACGAGGTGCGCGCCGAGCTCGGGCTCGGCCCGGACGTGTTTCTTGGCATCATGCCCGCCGCGTTCCACCCGGTGAAGGCGCACGACGTGCTGCTGCGGGCGCTTGCGCGGCTCCGGGAGCGGGGCGTCGCGGTCGCGGTGCTCGTCGTCGGCGACGGCGACGAGCGCGATCGCATCCATGGGCTCGCGAGGGAGCTCGGGGTCCACGGCGCCGAGGCGCGCTTCCTCGGCTTCCGCAAGGACGTGCCCGATCTGCTCGTCGCCGCCGATTTCTTCACGCTGCCCTCGCGCGACGAGGGGCTGCCGCTCGCCGTCCTCGAGGCCATGGCGCGCAGCCTGCCTGTCGTGGTGACGCCGGTCGGCGGGGTCCCGGAGGTGGTGCGGCACGAGGAGCACGGCCTGATCGTCCCGGTGGACGGGCACGACGCGCTCGCGGACGCGATCGAGCGGCTCGCGAGCGATCCGGCGCTGAGGCGGCGGCTTGGCGAGGCGGGGCACGCGCGGGTGCGCGACGACTTCTCGTTCGAGAAGATGACGCGCAAATACGAGCAACTCTATTTCCGCCTCACGTGACAGGCGAGCGCGCGATGAAGGTACTCGTCTTCACCCATCATTACCCTTCCACGCGGCTGCCGACGATGGCGCCGTACAGCTATCACACGTACAGGGCGCTCGCGCGCCGCTGCGAGCTCCGGCTCGTGGCCCCGATCCCCTGGTGGACGCGCGCGCGCGGGGCGTCACGGGAGCTCTTCGGCGGCACGCGCGAGGCGCACACCGGCATCGACGCGCTGTTCCCCACGTACTGGTCGGTCCCGGGGCTGCCGAGCCTGCACGCGCGGGCGCTCCGTGCATCGCTCGGGCGCACGATGGCGGGGCTGCGGCGCGAGTTTCCGTACGACGCGATCCTGGCCGCGTGGGCCTATCCCGATACCGTCGCCGCGGAGGCGTTCGCGCGGGAGGCGGGGGTGCCGGTCGTCACGACGGTGCTCGGCAGCGACATCAACGAGCAGCCGAGGAACCCCGCGCTGCGGGCGCAGATCGCGCCGGCGCTCCAGCGCTGCGCCCGTGTGGTCGCGGTGAGCGGGGCGCTCGGGGAGCGCCTGGTGGAGCTCGGGGTGCCGCGGGAGCGCGTCGTGGTGCAGCTCAACGCGGTCGACGGCGCGCGGTTCGCGATCCGGGATCGGGCCGAGCCGCGGCGGCGCTTCGGCGTCCCGGCGGACGCGAAGGTGGTGCTGTACGCCGGTTATCACGTGCCCGAGAAGGGCGTGGACGTCCTCGTGGAGGCGATGGCGCACCTCGACCGGGCGGGCCGCCGCGACATTCACCTGATGATGGTGGGCGGTGGCGAGCTGCTCGAGCCGCTGCGCGCGAAGGTGAGCGCGCTCGGCCTGGGCGATCGCGTGCGGCTGTTCGGCTGGGCGCTGCCCGTGGAGATCCCGGACTACATGGCCGCGTGCGACGTGTTCTGCCTGCCGAGCCGCCGCGAGGGCTGTCCGAACGTCGTCCTGGAGGCGCTCGCCTCGGGCCGCCCCGTCGTCGGAACCCGGGTCGGCGGCGTGCCGGAGCTCGTCCGCGAAGGGCATGGGGGCAATGGCCTCCTCGTCCCCCCCGGCGATCCCGGGGCGCTCGGGGCCGCGTTGGCGCGAGCGCTGGATACGGCATGGGAGCCGGAGGCGCTGCGGGGCAGCGTGGGGGCGCTGTCATGGGACGTCGTGGGGGAGCGCTATCACGCGCTCCTGAAGGAGGTCCTCGGCGAGCAGCGCGGTCGCGGGCCGGGCTGAGGCGAGCTGTCCGGCTCGCGCGACGGACACGCCAACGTGAACGTAAACGTGAACGTTTACGTGGTCGTGGTCGTGGTCGTTCACGGCCTACCGTTGACGACCACGACCACGACCACGACCACGACCACGTAAACGTTCGGAGGTAGGAGAACGCGGCGCGAAGCTTGGTTAACGCCTATGCGCCGGGCCTGCGGTGTTGTCGGAGGGGGGGAGTGGTTGCGTCAGCTCGCGCAGGGCGGCGGCTTCAGGCGGTGATCCCTGTAGTCACCGGGATTGCCCGTCTTCCCCTCGAGCGCGGCGATCGCGATATTGTACATCTCCCGCGCGGTCACGTAGTGGAGCACCCACTCCTTGCCATCGTTGTAACGGGTGGTGAGCTCCCGGTGCAGCTCGTGGCCCCCGGCGCCGAGCAGCGACGCCGCCTGCTCCTCGGGCGCGCCGTGCGTGTAGACCTTGACGAACACCCACTCGGGCCTCCCCTCGATATGGATGTTCTGATCGACCCACGTCTTCACCCGATCCGGCGTCGGCGGGTCGATCGCCTGGAGCGCGCCGTACTCCATCCGCATCCGCACCCGGCTTCCCCGGCGCGTCAGCGCGAGCGCGAGCGGGCCCTCGATCATCAGGATCCGGTCCTCCAGCACCTCGCCGACCTTGGCTCGCGCGCCCACGGCGTGGGCACTCCGGCGCGCCAGGTTGCCCGTCGGCCAGTAGATCTGGTTCACGATGGAGTGCTGCGACTCGTCAGGGGCCGACGGGAACGTGTAGTCGGCATAGCAGCCCGTCTCGAAGAGGAGCGGGAGCTCCGCGTCGACTCCGCAGTTCCGCGAGTCCCGCCCGGAGTTCGCCAGACACCAGTTGCCGTGGATGAACCCGTAACGCATGCGCCCGTCCGGGTCGCGCGAGAAATGCCCGTGCTTCCCCAGGATGTCCAGGTACCTGAGGATGTCCGCGCGCAGGTTCTCCTCCGTGTCGTTGTGGTGGTGCAGGTGCAGCTCCACCTCGCCGAAGCCGCGGCGCGTGAGGTCCGCCAGCGCGTCGAGCCACCCGGGCGTGTACTGCTCCCCCGGAAAGAAGAAGCTGTGACGCGGGTTCCGGCCGTCCGCGTCGCGGTACGCGCCGGCCATCTCGGGATACCCCTTCGACCACGCCCTCACCCGCGCGTCGCCGACCTCCGGTGTGGGGTTCTCCCACCCTGGCTCCCAGTGATCGCAGACCGCGAAGAGCAGGTGCCGCGGGCCGAGCGGACGCGGAGCACGGGCGTTCTCGATCCTCTGCCGGGCGTAGCCGCCGAGCCAGTTGTGAAGGTTCTTGTTCTTGAGATACTGGATCTTCGCCTGGAGTGTTCCGATCATGAGCTCTCTCGACCGCGACGCGTTGGACCGGCGGCCGCCGCGGCGGAACGGATACTAACCTGGCCCCCCCGGGCGTAGCCATAGCCGCCTCGGGGCCGCGCAGCGATCAAGATCACCTCGCGGTCTCAGGCGACGTAGCGCGGAGCGCGGCCCACCTGCCCCCCGGACGGCGCGCGCGACGGGGCGTGCGTCGTGATCGTGCTCGCCGCGTTCGCCCCCCGCGAGGCGCGCGCGACGCCGTCCTCGGCCCCGCAAGCAGCGAGCGCACGCGGCCCGCCCGCCACGGCAAGGGGTGCGCAGAGGCCATGGAAGCTCAAGCACACCCCAGCAGAGCCCGAACGGCCGTCCCGAACAGCCACCGTACAGCGAACCCTTGCGGCATGCATCGTGTCTTCAATTTTGGCGCCTGGCTGTTCAGTGAGCCGCGCCGCTTTGCCGAGCGAGGATGGCTGTGAGGGGGACAAATCGCCCCACCTGTGGCGATTTGTGCCGCCCAGCCTGTCGGCTGACCACCTACCGTTGTGTCTGCGGTGAGCATCCCAACGGGAGCCGCGCTGGCACGATGCCTGCTCTGGGGGGTGCGGACCGCAGCCATCACCGATAAGGAGCCAGGCATGATGTCAACCGCGATGACGCCGAGCGAAGAGATGGTTTCCCTCCCGCGGAGGGCCTCCCTGGAGTCACCAGCTTCGATGACCGAGGCGTGCGAGCTAGCCCGGCGGCTCGCGGACATGATCGAGCGCCTCAGGATGTGCACCCCGGAGGGCGATCAGGCCCAGGCGCTCCGCATCGCGGAGGGGATGGCACGGAGCGTTGCGGATGTCGTGACCGACGTCATGGGCAGCCGGCGCGCTCACGCCGCCTAGCCCGCAAATACGCCGGCCGGGGCGACGAGGCCCGAGGGGGCGCCGCGCCTCGATCGTGGATCCCGAAACCGAGACCAGCATGAGCTACAAGCGCAAAGGAATGCGCCCCGGGGATCCATACCCGCTCGGCGCGACATGGGACGGCGCTGGAACGCAGTTCGCCCTCTTCTCGGAGAACGCCGAGGCGGTGGACCTGTGCCTCGTCGACGACGAGGGGAACGAGCAACGCCTGCCGGTCCGTCACCGCACCTCCCTCGTCTGGCACGTCTACGTGCCGGAGGTCGGGCCGGGGCAGAAATACGCGTATCGCGTGCACGGCCCGTGGGCGCCGGAGCGGGGGTTGCGCTTCAACCCGCGGGTGCGCCTGCTCGATCCGTACGCGAAGGCGCTCGCCTCGCAGGTCCAGTGGGACGCGGGCGCGTTCGCCCACCGGAGCGGTGAGCCCGACGGCGACCTCGCCATGGCCGAGGGGGAGGCGCTCGGCGCCCCGCTCGGCGTCGTCATCGACCCGTCCTTCGACTGGGGCGGAGACCGGCGCCCGTACGTGCCGTTCCACCGCAGCGTCATCTACGAGGCGCACGTCCGCGGCATGACGATGCAGCACCCGGAGATCCCGGAGGATCTCCGCGGGACCTACCTTGGCATCGCCCACCCGGCCATCATCGGATACCTGCGGTATCTCGGCATCACGGCCATCGAGCTCCTGCCCGTGCACGCGTTCGTTCACGAGAAATTCCTGCTCGACAAGGGGCTACGGAACTACTGGGGATACCACTCGATAGGCTTCTTCGCGCCGGACGTCGGGTACCGCGCCGGCGCCGAGGTGGCGTCGGAGGTGCGGCAGTTCAAGGAGATGGTGAAGGCGCTCCACGCCGCCGGCATCGAGGTCATCCTCGATGTCGTCTACAACCACACGGCGGAGGGCAACCACCTGGGCCCGACGCTGAGCCTGCGCGGCATCGACAACCCGACCTACTACCGCCTCGTCCCTGGCAACGAGCGCTACTATTTCGACTACACGGGCACGGGGAACACCCTCAACGTGCGTCACCCGCAGACGCTCCAGCTGATCATGGACTCCTTGCGGTACTGGGTCCTCGAGATGCACGTGGACGGGTTCCGCTTCGACCTCGCGGCGGCGCTGGCGCGCGGCCTCCACGACGTAGACCAGCTCTCGAGCTTCTTCACGATCATCCACCAGGACCCGGTGCTCAGCCAGGTGAAGCTCATCGCCGAGCCCTGGGACGTGGGCCCCGGCGGCTACCAGGTGGGCAATTTCCCGGTGCGCTGGGCCGAGTGGAACGGTCGTTATCGGGACACGCTGCGCGATTTCTGGCGCGGCTCGGGCGGCATCGCCTCCGATCTCGGGTTCCGGCTCACGGGGAGCAGCGACCTCTACGAGAACAGCGGGCGAAAGCCGTACACGAGCATCAACTTCGTCACGGCCCACGACGGCTTCACCCTGGCGGATCTCGTCTCGTACAACGAAAAGCACAACGAGGCGAACGGGGAGGGGGGCTGCGACGGCGCCGACGACAACCGCTCGTGGAACTGCGGCGTCGAGGGGCCGACCGACGACCCCGAGATCCTGAAGCTGCGGGCGCGGCAGGCGCGGAACATCATGGCGTCGCTCCTGTTCTCGCAGGGGACTCCGATGCTCCTCCACGGGGACGAGCGGGGGCGCACGCAGCAGGGGAACAACAACGGGTACTGCCAGGACAGCCCGCTCACGTGGCAGCCGTGGGACTGGGACGAGCCGTCGCGGGCGCTCCTGGAGTTCACGCGCAAATGCCTCCGCATCCGGCACGAGCACCCGGCGCTCAGGCGCTCGATCTTCTTCAAGGGGCGCCCGATCCGCGGCGGCAAGACCTACGATATCCAGTGGTATCGCCCGGACGGAGAGCTCATGTCCGACGAGGACTGGTCGAACCCGTGCACGCAGTGCCTCGGCGTGTTCCTGTCAGGGGAGGGGCTCGACGACGTGGACGAGGAGGGCGATCGGCTGATCGACGACGACTTCGTCCTGCTGCTCAACGCGTCGCCGTGCGACCTGGGCTTCCTCCTGCCCTTCGCCGATGAGCCCAGGCCGTGGCAGCTCCTCGTGGACACCCAGGACGACGCCGCCGTCGAGACGCGGAAAGGCGGGGAAGAGACGGCGCTGGCGTCGCGCTCGCTCAAGCTCTTCCTCCGGAGCCGTCGCAGCTCCTAGTGCGGGGCGCTCAGAACGCGTTGAAGGCGCCGAGGAAGAGCGGGGGGCCGGCGAACGCGGCGTCGAGGAGGGCGGCCGCCTTGGCGCTGCCCACCACGAAGCCCTGGCTCAGGAGATCGCGCGCCGAGGAGGCGCCGAAATAGATCTGCGTGAGGCGCTCGATGGAGAGCGAGAGGCGATCGCCCGCGGTGCTGCCGGGCGCCGTCTGGACGCCGCGCGCCGCGAAGGTGACGTCGAAGGCGCGCGGCGCGTCCGTGAACACCGGGTCCTCGACGTCGACGCCGATGGCGCCCCGGACGCCGTGCTTCCGCGGCGACGGGTGGAGCGCGAGCGCGGCGGCGACGTCGACGATGCGCCCCATCGCGCCCGCCGCCGTCAGGCCGAGGACGCTGCGGCGCTGCGCCGTGTGCGCGGGCGGGCACAGGCCGGGGTGCCGGGCCGCCGTCTCGTACACGATCGGCTCGTCGCGGATGCCGGGCTCGTCGAGCAGCGGCGCGCCCTGGCCGCGCGGGAGCGCCAGCTCCACGACCTCGTACTGATCGCCGAGCGCGCCGAGGAAGCCGATGAGCCCGCGGTAAGCGCCCGGCGTCGGCGCGTGGAGCTCGCGGACGAGCAGCTGCTGCGCGCCGTAGGCGCCGCCCTCCGGGACGTCGAAGAACAGGTAGCCGGCGATCGCCTTGGAGCCCGGATCCACGTAGACGGCGCCGCTCGGAGAGCGCTTGAAGACGCGCACGTCCCACCAGTAGTCGCTCCGCTTCAGCTGCCCGGTCGTCTCGGCCCGCGCGACGTCGTAGGCCTGCTTGATGAGCGGCTCGTCCCGCGGGCGGGAGAAGGCCCGCACGTGGCGGCGCAGCACCGAGTCCGGGAGCCGATCGGGGGAGGTGCGCACGACGTCCCGGAGCTCGCAGACGCCGAAGCCGAACCGCCGGTAGAACGAGAGACGGAAAGGGTGAAGCAGCGTGAGCGCCTCGCCCCGGCGGCGCATGCGGCGGAGGCTCTCGCGGACGAGCCGATCCGCGATGCCCCGGCGGCGGAACTCCGGCAGCACCGCGACGGACGAGAGGCCCTGGAACGGCACGTCCGCGCCCGCGAAGCTCATCGTCAGGTCGAGCGAGGCGACGTACCCGACGAGCTGGCCGTCGGTCTCCGCGACGATCACGTTGTCGAGGGCGAGGTGCGCGTGCTCGGTGAAATACCGCAGCCACGCCTCTGGATCACCCGCCTGGAACGCGCGGTAGGCGACCGTCGCGAGGGTGCCCTCCTCGCCCTTGCGGGCGCTGCGAAACACGAGCTCATGGTTGGAACGGCTCGGGGTGCGGGTGCGCGCCATGCCGGTCAATCTACCCTGGGAGGCGCGCTCCCTGGGCCCGGCGGCCCTGCGGCGGCCCGGTGAAGCGCTTCGGACATCTCCTCGGCCGATCCGAAGCGGCCGGACGGCTCACGGGCAAGCGCCTTGACGAACCACGCGTCGAGGGCGGGCGTGATCTCGGCGCAACGCTGGCTCGGAGGCGAGAAGGTGCCGAGCCGGATGGCGCCGAGGAGGGCCTCGATCCCCTTCTGCTCGAACGGCGGCGCGCCGGTGAGCGCGTGGTACGCCATGATGCCCACGGACCAGAGATCCGAGCGGCCGTCGACCAGCTTCGGGTTGAAGAACTGCTCCGGGCTCATATAAACGAGGCTGCCGACCACCGCGCCCGTGTTCGTCAGCGTGGTCCCATCCGGGTCGACATCCCCCCTGGCCACCCCGAAATCGAGCAGCTTGACGCAGGTGCCTCCGCCGGTGTCGGCGAGGAAGACGTGCTCTGGCGTGATGTCCCGGTGAATGACGCCGAGCTTGTGCGCCGCGGTGAGCCCCGTGCAGAGCTGCGAGACGAGCGCGAGCGTCTCCTCCAGGGGGAGTCGCCCGGCGCGCGCTAGCCGGTCGGACAGCTCCTCGCCCCGCAGCAGCTCCATCACGATGTACGAGAGGCCGTTGGCGGCGACGCCGTGCTCGTACACCTCGGCCACGTGAGGGCTCTTAATCCTCGCCATGAGCGCGCCTTCGCGGTGGAACCGGGCGACCGCGGTCGCATCGGTCGCGAGCGACGCAGAGATGAACTTGACGGCGACCTCCTTGCCGAGCCCGAGGTGATGCGCCGTCCAGATGCTGCCGACGCCTCCCATCCGGAGGAGGGTGTCGAGCGTCAGGTGCGGCGCTACGTGGGATCCAGGCTCAAGCCGCATAGACAGTCAGTATGAATGATGCTCGCACCAGTGCACGTCTCTCTGGTCTCTGTCCACCGGGCGGGCGGCCGGCTCAATACAGCCCATCGGGTGGTCGCCCATCGGACATGAACTTCTTGGCCACAGCCGCGATCCGGCGCGCGGAGAGCTCCGGCCGGACGGGGACGACGTGGGTGAGCAGCGCCGCGAGGTACGCGCCGTCGGGCTGAGGATCGGACGACTCGAGCCGCTCCAGCGCCTCGAGCGTCTTCACGGCGTGCGCCGTGAAGATGGGCCTCACCGCGGCGTCGAACGCGGCGAAGGGGGCGAGCTCGGCGAACGCGCGCCGGCGACCCGCGGCGTCGAGCTCCCGCGCGATCGCGAGCGCCGCGCCGACGTCGCGCGCCTCCACCGCCTGGAGCAGCCCGCCGCCTCGCGCGCGGGTAGCCGCCGTCGTAGCGGACGCGTGCGGCGCGGCGGCGTCCGCCTTGCGGAGCTTGCCGACGAAGCCGGCCGCGAGCACCGCGAGCTGCGCGGCCTCGCGCGGGAGGGCCTCGCGCCCGAGCGCCGCCGCCGCCTCCGCGAAGGTGACGGCGTGGGTGACGTCGAGCACCCCGACCTCGGCGTCGAGGCGCGCTTCCCAGGCCGAGTCGAAGCGCGCGAGGCGGACGGCGGCGGCGTGGCCGATCGCGCCGAGCAGCGCGAGCGGCCCGGCGCCGCGCGCGAGCCAGCGCACGGTCGCCTCGACGGCCGGCTGCTCTCCTGCGAGCACCTCGGCCTCGAAGGCGGCGCGCTCCGCGCCCTCGAGCGGCGCGGCGTCCGGGCGCGTGGCCGCCGCGGCGCTGTCGGGGCCGGGCAGGGGCAGATCGGCGAGGCGCGCGAGCGCGGCGCGCGTGGCGGTGAAGGGGGGCAGGCTGGTGTCGGCGGTCGCCCAGGCGAGCTGCACCGTGGAGGCGGCGAGGACCTCGTCGGCGGCGGACGAGAACCGCTCGGCCAGCTCGAGCGCCTTCGAGAGGAAGATGGCGCCGTGCCCGTAGTCGTACAGGTGCTGCGCGACGAAGGGCATGAGCGCGCGGCGCGCGCCGGCCGTGCCGCGGATCTCGACGAGCTCGCGCATCCGCGCCTCGGCCTCGTCGCGGCGCTCCGCCGCGAGCGCCTCGCTCACCTTCGCCGGCTCGTCGAGCTCGAAGTCGGCGATGCGCGCGAGGGGCGAGCGCGCCCCCACCTTGCCGGGGCCCTTGCCGCGGGGGCCCAGCCGGGCCGACGCCTCGCCGATCGCGTGGGCGGCGACCACGAACGCCTCCTCGGCCGGGATCCTGCCGCGCTCGACCCAGGCGCAGAGGTCCGCGAGCAGGGCGAGGCCGTGGTCGAAGCCGTACTCGGCGCGCTCCGCCCCGTCCCTGGTGAGCACCTCGAACGCGAGGTGCAGGCTGCCCAGGCCGGTCTCCCCCCGGTGGAGCCCGAGCGCGCCCAGCCGGAGGCCCTCGCGCAGCGCGCGCGCCGGCTCGTCGCGCAGGATCGCCTCGCGCAGGCCGGCGACGAGGCGCCGCACCTCGGCCGCTGTGTCGACGGCCCGGTTGAGCTGCACGCGCCCGCCGTCGATGCGGGTGGCGTAGCGCCGCACGGGCTCGCCGCCGAACGTGCAGGCGCCCGAGGCGAGCTCGAACTTCCAGTTGTGCCACGCGCAGGTCAGCACGCCGCCGCGCAGCGCGCCCTGCGAGAGCGGGTAACCCTGGTGCGGGCAGCGATCGTCGAGCGCGTGGACCTCGCCGCCACGGAGGACGCAGGCGAAGCGCCGCCCCGTGTCGTCCTTGCGCAGCACGGGCACCTCCGCCGGAAATTCGGAGAGGGGGCCCAGATCGATCCAGTCCGACTTCATGGCTTCTCCGCGCGGCGGCGCGCGCCGCCGCGGGTACGCGGCGCGCGTCATGAGAGCGACGCGCATCGTAGCCGAGAGCGGGGCGGGGAGGGGCCACGAACGGGGCCGCCGCGAAAAGTTCCCTGTCCGGACCCGCGCCGCTCGTTCACCCCTTCACGCAGAGGACCTGCCGCAGCTCGGCGACGACCTCCACGAGATCCCGCTGGTCTTCCATGACGCGCTCGATCGGCTTGTAGGCGGAGGGGATCTCGTCGAGGACACCGCCATCCTTGCGGCACTCGACCCCGGCCGTCTGCGCGGCCAGGTCGTCGACCGTGAAGCGCCGCTTCGCCTCGCCGCGGCTCATCTTGCGCCCCGCGCCATGCGAGGCGCTCTCGAACGCCTCGGGGTTGCCGAGGCCGCGGACGATGTACGAGCGCGTGCCCATCGAGCCGGGGATGATGCCAAGCTCGCCCTTGCCCGCCCGGATCGCGCCCTTGCGCGTCACCAGCACGTCTTCACCGAAATGACACTCTTCTGCCACGTAGTTGTGATGGCAAGTGATGGCTTCCTGGATCGCGAGCTCGGGGAAGTGCCGGCGGAGCACGCCCTCGGCGAGGTGGAACATGGCCTCCCGGTTCGTCCGCGCGTACCGCTGCGCCCAGAAGAGGTCGTGCCGGTAGGCCTTCATCTCCGGGGTGCCGGCGAGGAACACCGCGAGATCGCGATCGGGCAGGTCGCGGTTGTGGGCGAGCTTCTTCGCCGTGGCGATGTGGATCTCGGCGAGCTCCTTGCCGATGTTGCGAGAGCCGGAGTGGAGCATCAGCCACACGCCGCCGTCCGTGTCGAGGCAGAGCTCGATGAAGTGGTTGCCGCCTCCCAGCGTGCCGAGCTGACAGCGCGCCCGCGTGAACAGCCCCTGGACCTTCGGGCTCAGGCTCGCGAACTCGTCCCAGAGCGCGAGGCGCTCGAACCCATCCGGCGGGGCGTCGTGGGCGGCGAACCCGACGGGGATCGCCCGCTCGAGGTCGCTGCGGATCCGCCGGAGGTCGTCGGGCAGATCGGCCGCGGTCAGGTTCGTGCGGAGCGCGCCCATCCCGCAGCCGATGTCGACGCCGACGGCGGCCGGCGCGACCGCGTCCCGCATCGCGATGACCGAGCCGACGGTCGCGCCCTTGCCGAAGTGGACGTCGGGCATGGCGGCGACGTGGTGGAACACCCAGGGCAGGGCGCTGATGTTCCGCAGCTGCTCCAGCGCGATCCCCTCGACCTCGTCCGGCCGGGTCCACAGCTTGATGTCCACGTTCTTGCCCTTGATCTGCGCGGGTCCCATCCGGGCAGAATAGCGCGGGGCGCACGCAGGCGAACAGCGATGGGCGCATGCGGGCGAATCGCGAGGCGCGGGTGCGGGCGAATCGCGATGGGCGCGGCTACCCCGTTCGGCCTTGCGGGACCTCTGGGTTCTTGATACGCGTCGAAACCGCTGCTTCCGGGGTCCTTGTTCATGCCGTCTGCTCGCGCGCTCTCCATCGCAACCCTGGCGATCTTTGCCGCTCTGTCGTGTGGGGTCACGAGCGGTTGTGACGGCTGCAAGCCGAGCGAGGACCCTGCGGCCGGGAAGCCCGCCGCCGCGGCTTCCGCGACGGCCAGCGCCGCGGAACGTGCGGAAGGTGCGGAAGGTGCGGAAGGTGCGGAAGATGCGGAAGGTAGACCGCGCGCCCTGCCCGCCGGCGACGACCGCTTCGCGGCCCAGATCGCGGCGAACCTACCCCGGGTGCCCGATCCGGCGATCCAGGCCCCGAAGGGCGGGAGCGCGGGCGCCGAGCTCGACAATGGCACCTTCCGCGATCGCGCCATCGCCTTCGTCCGCCAGGTGGCAGCGGGCGGTGACAAGGTGACGTGCGATCTCGCCCTCTCGTCCAAACGCCCCTTCCGCGCTGTCGTGATGGGCTTTCAGGAGGGGAAGCAGATCGCCCGCGGGGAGGCGTCGGACGCGGGGCTCTGCGTCGCGCTGAAGGAGGCCGCGCGCAGGGCCGTGGCCGCGGCGGGCGGCGCGCGCGAGGCGCTCGCGGGCGCGCGGCTGGTCGTGGAGCTTCCGGATCATCACGAGTCGATGGTGGAGAGCGTCGAGCGCCCGGGGAAGGGCGTCGAGCTCGTCGAGGGGCTCGTGCCGGTGCGCGTCCTCGACAAGCCCCTCCTCGCGCGGCGCATCGAGGATGGCAAAGGCTATCTCCTGCGCGTCATCGATCCGCGGCACAAGGGGGTTCACAAGTACTACCACGCCCCCGCGGACCGGTTCGAGCGCGAGCTGCACACGATCTACACCGCGTCCACGGCGCTGACGCTGCTGAAGCTGCACGCCTACAAGCCCGACGAGCGCCTGCTGCGGCTGGCGACGGAGGCCGCCGGCTTCATGATGGGCATGCAGAGCCGCGAGGCGCGCGATCGCACGGCCGGCGGCTTCTTCTATGCGTTCGACCTGGAGCGCGAGCGGCCCGAGCGCCGGCTGGTCGTCGGCACGGCGTCGAAGTCGATCTTCACGCTCCTCGAGCTCCACGGCGTCACGAAGGACAAGAGGTACCTCGAGTCCGCCGTGCTCGCGGCCGAGTGGCTGATCTCGATGCAGCGGCCGGATGGCAGCGTGCGCTCGGCCCTGACCGGGCAGGAGGGCGGGGCGTGGAAGGTCCAGGGCAAGGACTCGACGCTCTACACGGGGCAGGTCCTCTCCGCCCTGTCGCGCACCTACCGGGCCACGAACAACAAGAAGTACCTCGACGCCGCGGCCCGGACCGCGGACTACCTGCTCGCCAGGATCGCGGAGAAGGGGTGTTTCCTCGGCGACGATTACAGGAAGCCCAACCCGATCTCGAGCTCGTGGGCGGTCCAATCGCTGCTCGACTTCGCGAAGGCCGGCGGCGACCAGCGCGTCGAGCAGACCGTCTTCCGCTGCGCCGACGACCTCGTGAAGCGGCAGTGGCGCAGGCCCGAGGACGCCTACCGCTACGGCCGCTGGCAGCGGTCGCTGTCGAGCAGCGGGAGCGGCTGGCTCGCCGAGGTGATGTCGGAGGTGTACCACCACTGCCGGAAGAAGGGCATGGAGGGCTGCGATCGGTACAAGGACGCGGTGGTCGCCGCGATCCGGTTGCTCTTGCAGTACACTTACGGTCCGGAGAGCTCTTTCGTGGTGAAGAACCCGCAGGCGGCCGCCGGCGGGGTGTTCTGGAGCGTCAGGGATCGTTATGTGCGCACCGACTCGGTGTGCCACGCGATGAACGCGTACCTCAACATGATCGGCGAGCTCGGCGACGGCCCGCTGCTCACGCTGCCCGAGCGGCCCCTCGCCGAGCGGATGGCGCTCGCGGCGGAGGCGCCGGGCGCGGCGGACGCGGGGCTCCCCGAGGACGAGGGCGAGGAGGCCGCCGCGGGGCAGTCCGGGCCGAAGGGCGAGGACGCGGACGACTGAAACGAATTGACGTGGTTCCAGGAGAACTCCCCATGGCTCAGGTGAAGATTTACGGAATCAAGGAGAAGCTCAATCCGGTGAAGGAGGCCCTGTCGAGGGTGATCCACGCCTGCGTCATGGAGGCGCTGCAGATGCCGCAGGACAAGCGGGCGCATCGCTTCTTCCCGATGGAGCGCGAGGACATGCTGGCGCCGGGCGGGCGCACCGACGCCTATACGATCATCGAGATCTCGATGATCACCGGGCGCAGCGTGGAGACGAAGAAGAAGCTCGTGCGGCTCCTGTTCGACAAGATCCGGGACGAGGTCGGGATCGACCACCAGGACGTCGAGATCTGTATCTCGGAGTCGCCCGCCCACGACTGGGGGTTTCGCGGGATGCACGGCGACGAGGTCAAGCTGAACTACAAGATCAACCTCTAGCGTCCGGGCGCTCGCGGGCCGGGCGCCGGCGCGGCTCTGGCGATCAGCGCGGCAGCACGGCCACGATGCGCAGCGGCCCGCCGGAGCCGGCGCGAATCTTCATCGGAAGCGCGATGACGAGCGCGCCTCGCGGGGGCAGCGACTCCATCGAGGCGACGTTCTCGAACGCCGGGATATCCGCCCCGAGCAGCGCCCGATGCGCCATGAAGCTCCTCGATGGGCCGTGATCGATGCTCGCCGTGTCGATGCCCACCGCCCCCACGTTCCGCTCGATGAGCGCCCGCGCGGCGTCCTCGCCGATACCCGGAAAATGCAGCGCATCGGCGTGGCCAGGTCGATCGTCGCCGAGGTAACGCTTCTTGTCAGGCCAGCGCGCGCCCCAGCCCGTCCGGATCATCACGATGGTGAGCGGCTCGATGGCGCCGTGCGCCCGCTCGAACGCCTCGATGTCCGCCGGGGTCACGAGGTAGTCGCTGTCCCTGGCCGCGGCGGCCGACACGTCCACCACCACCGCGGCGCCCACGAGGCGGGACAGGGGCACGGCGTCCGCGGTCGATTTGCCCTCGGCGAAGTGGATGGGCGCGTCGAGGTGCGTGCCGCCATGCTCAGGCGCGCAGAGCGTGTACGCCGAGTAGAAATAGCCGCCCTCGGTCTTGCCGTGGTGCACCGTACCGTGGGTGAATCCCGTCGTTGCCGTGGGCCAGTAGATGGTCTTGTCGTCGAAGGGATAGGTCAGGTCGACGAGCCGCGCGCCCTCGGGCAGGCGGATCTCGCTCGCGCCAGCGCCTCTTGGGGTGTTGCCCCGCGCTCCCGCCTGCTCCGCCGCGCAGCCCGCCGAGACCGCGGCGAGCACGAGTATCGTCGTGATCAACGTTCGCATCGAGCCCCTCCTGGCCGGCCATGCGACCGGCCGCCGGAGATGATTCTGTCACCGGCCTCGCGCCCGGGGCATCGATCCTGACGTCGCGCGCGGGAGAGCAACGCGGGCAGGAGCGGAGGGAACGACGAGGACGGGAGCGCGGCGAGCGGCAGGCGATCGCGGAGCTGCTCGGCCGGCTCTTCGCCCGGCGGCTCGGGCGGCGTCCGACGGCCGAAGAAGAGCGCTCGATCATCGAGCGAGCCCGCGCGATCGGTCCGGGAGAGGTCGAGGATGCCTTGCTCGATCTGGAGGCCGACGCGCTGGTGCGCTGGCTCGCGGAGCCGCTCCGCACGTCGTGAGCTCCGCGGGACGATGGTTCTCCGCGCGCGTGATCGCAGCGATTCGATCCAGGTAGGCGCAGCCGCCGCACAGCAGCCGCAGCGGCGCGGCCCAGGTCGGGAGCGACCGTCGACCCGAGCGGCTCGGCCATCCGCGCGGGCGGCGGTCAGCCGCTCCGGCGGGGCGCCCGCTTCTTGGCTCCGGCGTGCGAGCTCCTGGCCTCCCTCGGTCGCGGCGCCCCCTCGAGCTCCGCCTCAAGTCCCTTGAGGACTAGCTCCAGTCCGTACCGGAACCGCGCGTCCGTGTCGGTGCTCAGGAGGTGCGGGAGCGCCGCCGCGAGGTGCGGGTAAGCTCCTCGCTCCACCGCCTCGCGGAAGAGCGCTGGATCCGCCTTGCCAGGGTCCGCTCCCGGGCGGACCACGAGGGCCTGCTCCTCGAGGGTGAAGCCGATCACGTAGTACACGATCGACCAGCACCCCCACGCCGCGGCGCGCGGGGAGAGACCGGCGCCGCTCAAGGCGCCGAGCAGCACCTCCGAGACCCGCAGCGTGTTGTCCTGCGCAACGTAGGTCCCCGCGAACACCCGCGCCCCATCGCGGTGCGCGAGGAGCGCCCTGCGGAGCCGCTCGGCCATGTCCGCCGCGAGCTCCATCCCCGAGAGCGCTGCCGGCACGCTCTCCGCGCAGCCCGCCAGCATGGCCTCCGCCATCGCGTCGAGCAGCTCCTCCTTGTTCTTGATGTGCCAGTAGAGCGTCGCCGCCTGGACATCCAGCTCCTGCCCGAGCCGGCGCATCGTCAGCGCGTCGAGCCCGACGTCGTTCAGGAGGCGCAGCGCCGTCGCGACGACCTGCTCACGTCGTAGTCGCATCGCCGGCCCTTCCCTCGTTCGCGCCCGGAAGTCGAAGCACGGCCTTGACTCTAACACCGTTCAATTTACTCTAACGTTGTTAGAGTTTGGGGTGTGGAGGTTTCAATGTCGGTGCAAAATGATGTTGTGGTGGTTGGCGGTGGCCCCGTAGGGATGTTGCTGGCCTCGGAGCTCGCGCTCGCGAAGGTCCGGGTCCGTGTGCTGGAGCAGCGGCGGACGCGCACCGAGCAATCGCGCGCGCTCACGGTGCACCCGAGGACCCTGGAAATCCTCGATCAGCGCGGGATCGTGGACCGCTTCCATCGCCGGGGCGTGTCGATGCCGGCAGGGCATTTCGCGTGGCTCGACACGCCGCTCGATTTCTCGCGCCTCGATACGCGGCACCCGTACACGCTGTGGCTGGCCCAGGCGCAGACAGAGGGGCTCCTGGAGGAGCGGGCTCGCGAGCTGGGCGTCGAGATCCAGCGTGGTCGCTCGGTCGTCGAGGTAGCGGAGAGGGGAGGCGAGGTCGCGCTGCGGGTCGAAGGCCCCGCGGGGCAGGCCGAGGAGCGCGCGCGTTACGTGGTGGGGTGCGACGGGGCGAGGAGCGTCGTACGACGCTCGATCGGCGTCGGGTTTCCGGGCACGGAGACGACGGTGACGGCCATCCTGGGCGACGTGGAGCTCGACGAGCCCCCGCCCAGGCCGTTCAGGCATACGTGCGCGCGCGGCTCCGTGCTGGCGGCCCCGCTTCCGCCCGGCGATCACGAGGGCGTCTATCGCTTCGTCGTGTTCGATCCGCAACGGGCGCACGTGAGCACGTCCGAGCCGGTCACGCTCGAGGAGCTGCAGAGCGGCGTCGCGCGGATCGTCGGAAGGGACTTCCGGATGCGCAATCCACGGTGGCTGTCGCGCTTTGGCAATGCGACGCGGGTCGCCGAGCGGTACCGGCGCGGGCGGGTCCTCCTCGCGGGCGACGCGGCGCACATCCACTTTCCCGCCGGCGGCCAAGGGCTCAACGTCGGGCTGCAAGACGCGATGAATCTCGGCTGGAAGCTCGCGGCCGAGGTGAACGGTTGGGCGCCGCCCCACCTCCTGGACAGCTATCATGCCGAGCGCCACCCCGTGGGCGTGGCCCTGGGGCGCAACACGGAGATCCAGACCAAGCTCGGCGATTTCTCGGAAGCGGGGCTGGCACTCCGCCAGATGATGAGCGAGCTGCTCGCCATGGATCCCGTCAATCGGCGGATCTCCGAGATGATCAGCGCGCTCGACGTCGCATATCCGACCGGCGGGGCAGCGGAGGCGCACCCCTGGGTCGGTAGGCGGGCGCCCGATCGCGCGCTCGTGACGGACTCCGGCGCTTCGCGGCTGTACGAGCTGCTCCACACGGCCCGGTTCGTCCTGCTCGACCTCGCCGGCGCGGTCGATCTCCGGGAGGCAGGCGCGGCGTGGGGTGATCGCGTCGACGTCGTCCGCGCGACGGCCGCGCCGGAGAGCGATCTCGCCGCCCTCGACGCGGTCCTGGTGAGGCCGGACGGGCACGTCGCGTGGGCGAGCGACGCTGCCCGACGGGCGACCCGCCTCGCCGATCTGAGGAGCGCGCTCGCGTCCTGGTGCGGGCCCGCGTGAGGCCGCGAGGGTGCACTCACACCTTCGGCTCGGAAGAGGTGGAGAAGGTGGAGCACCGACGCCCGTTCGCCCGTTCGCCCGTTCGCGCGTTCAGCGCCCGCACGCTCCTGGGTTCGGTCTGGCGCGCCCCGACGCGAAGCGCTAGCGTCTGGCCAGGGTGCGCAGGGGCGCCCTCCCCGCCGGAAAGAAGCCTTTCACCCTGCGACGCGACGACCGCGAGTCACCTCGCACCGTCATGACCACGTCGACATCCTCGGGCCGAGGGAGCGGGTAGCGGCCGATTCGAGAGGAGACGTCCATGATGGATCCCGTTCGCGAGCTGAAGACCCGCGCTGAGCTGCTGCACAAGCAGCTCGCGTCGAACGACACCAAGGCGCTCTTGCGCCTGCGCGCGCTGCCCGAGCTCGGGCGCGCCGACGAGGCCGCGCTCGCCGCGGCCGTCGCCGGCATCCGCCGGAAGCACTGCCTCGCGGTGGTCGCGCGCGAGTGCGGCTTCTCGAGCTGGGAGAGCGCGCGCATTGCCCTCGCGGGAGAGCCCGGCGCGCCCGAGCTCGGGGCGCTGCTCTACGGCCGGGATGGCGGCGTGCTGCACCACTGGTTCGCGACCTACGAGGAGGCGCGCGCCCACGTCGAGGCGCTGCCAGAGGCGTCGCGCGGCTATCTCCTCGGGTACAAACACCACTTCTTCGTCGCCGATCGCGCGTTCGTCGCGTCGCTCGGGCTCGATCCCGACGACCCGGACTGGCAGGCGATCGGGTGGGACTGGGCACGGCCTGCCGATCTCGCCGCGCGGAGCCGCCTCTACGCAAAGCGGCTCGCCTCGATGCGAGGGTGGGCATGAGCGCCCCGGAGCTGCACCCGGACCTCACCGCCGCGCTCGAGGCTGCGTTCCAGGGGCGCCCGCTCCCTCGACGCGCAGTGCGCCGCGCTCGCAGGAGCGGGCCTGCTAGCCGAGGTCGTGCGCACGGTCGTCGAGCTCGAGCGTGTGAGCGCGCCGCACGCGCACGCAGCGCGACAGCAGTACATTCAGGGAGACGCGGAGTCCCCTCGTGGGGACTCCTTGCCCTCTCCTCGGGTGAAGCGCGCTCGAACGGCCTGAGCTCGAGGTGCGCGCCACAGGAAGGCGCTCTGGCGCCGAAGGAACAATGACGCTTCTCCGTTCACGAAGACCAGGGCTTCAGCGAGGCAAGGTCCATTGGGCGGCGGCGCGTGGGATTGCGATGATTGCGCCCGGTGCATCGCGCGGATAGCGTGGGTGCATGAGGAGCTGGGAGCAGCAAGTCCAGGCCGCGGCCGCGACGCTCGGCCTCGCCGCGCGGGGCGGCGAGGCGGAGGGCCTCGTCGCGGGGCGCCGCGTCTCCGTGGAGCTCAGCGAGATACAAGACCATACGTACGTCTTCGTCCATGGCTGGCTCCGGCCACCCCTCGATCTGGGCCTCGAGATGGACCGCCGGCAGACGACCCTGGGCTTCGTGAACGCGGTCGTGACCGGCAGCGACGACCTCGACAGCGAGTTCTCGATCGCAGCGGATGACCCCTCCCGGACAGGGGATCTCTTCACCGTGGCGCTCCGCGAGCACCTCGTCGCGCTGCACCGCACGCCCTACGAGCTCCGCGTCCACGACGGCGGCTGCACGCTCTCCGAGCCGTACGGCTCCACCGATGAGGCGTGGATCGTGCGCGCCGCCCACAGCGCCGCGCAGACCATCGAGCTCCTCGACGATGCGCGCGTTGGCCTCCGCGCCGCCGCGTCGCTCGCTGCACACGCCGAGGCGCTCCGCGCGCTCGCCTCGGCGCGCGGCCTCGCCTTCGCGAGCGTGCCGCTCTCGGTCACGGGCCGGATCGAGGGGGGCCCCATCGAGGTCGGCTCGGCGCGCGCGGCGCGCGGCCGCCACCGGATCACCGCGCGCGCGAGCTTCGAGACCGAGCTCGGCCTTGGCCTCGCCGTCCGGCGCGAACGACTCCTCGACGGCCTCGTCACGATGCTGGGCGGGCAGGACATCGTCGTCGAGGACGAGGCGTTCGATCGCCGCTTCCACGTGCGCGTGGATCCGCGGCAGACCGACCGAACCCCGGCGCTGCTCGACCCTGGCGCCCGTGTGGCCCTCCTCGCCCTCGACGAGCGCGCTGGCCCCGTTACCATCGACGATCGCGGCGTGACCGTGGGACCGATCGCCCCGTCGATCGCGCCGGACACGATGGTGTGGGCCATCGACACGCTCGACGAGGTGCGCGCAAGGATCGAGCGCAACCTCCTGCGTGGCCCCGGGGGCGGGCCCTACCGCTAGCGATGTATGGATCGGGGCGCACGCCGTGATCCGGTGCGCCCGAAAGCCCGCATGGCAGGCGCGGCGGTCGCCGTCCTCGACGACGCGCAGGGCGCATTGCGAGTACGTATCTCGATTTCTCTCTCTCCGAATCATTGCCCGCGCCAGGGCCTGTTTGCCGCGATTTGCTGGGCCTGCCCGGGGCCGACGGGCTTCGCGTGAATGGCAGAGTCCGCCATTCGCGTGGAGAGCCGCGCTTGACGCCGTGAGCGGCAGATCCGCATAATCGCGCCCATGAGCTACATCGACGGATTTGTCACTCCGGTGCCCACGGGCAAAAAGGCAGCTTATCGCGAGGTCTGCGTGAAGGCCGCGGAGGTCTTCCTGGAGTATGGTGCGACGCGGGTCGTCGAGTGCTGGGGCGACGACGTCCCCGACGGCAAGATCACCGACTTCAAGGGCGCGGTGAAGGCCGAGGCAGGCGAGACCATCGTGTTCTCCTGGATCGTGTGGCCATCGAAGGAGGTGCGCGACCAGGCGGGCGCGAAGATGAGGGACGACCCGCGCATGCAGATGACAGAGAACCCGCCGTTCGACCCCAAGCGCTTGATCTCGGGCGGGTTCGCTGTCCTCTTCGACTCGAGCGGAGAGGAGCGCTAGGCGAGCACCAAGGTCAACAAGATCACGCCGCACCTCTGGTACGCGAAAGAGGCGGAGGTGGCGGCCCGGCTCCCCGAGGTGATGCTCGAGATGGGGGAGCTGGACATCGCCGGCCTCAAGGCCGCGCATGAAGCGCGCTGAACGCCGGCGCAGGGCGCCCCGCTGTGGGCGCCTGCCGATCCTCCCGCGTGAACGCGAGCCGCCGGTCTCGGCGGCTGCAGCCTTGTTCCGCCCCTCGGTAGCGCACGCGTGTGCCGGTCGAGCGCCATGCTCCGCGCTTTCTTGGTATACAGACCAGGACGGAACCGAGGGTACGGATGAACTGTGACGCGGATTACATGGCTGTCGTTGCGGAGAACCAGCAGCTGAGGCAGCGCATCCGGGAGCTGGAGGAGGCCGAGGAGGCGCGGGATCGCCTCCAAGCGGCGCTGCGCCAGAGCGAGGAGCATGCGCGCGTCTTTGTCACCTACAGCCCGGCTGCCGTGGCCATGTTCGATAAGGACATGCGCTACATCCTGGTCAGTCACCGCTGGCGGGAAGATTTCGGCATGAAGGAGCAGGACATCATCGGCCGATGCCATTACGATCTCTTCCCCGAGATCCCCGAGCACTGGAGGGAGATCCACCGGCGCTGCATCGCAGGCGCCACGGAATCGAACGATGAGGAGCCCTTCCCGCGGGCCGACGGGAGCGTCGACTGGGTGCGCTGGAAGATCTTTCCTTGGTACAAGTCGAGCGGCGAGATCGGCGGGATCATGCTGTTCACGGAGGTGATCACCGATCGGAAGCGGCTCGAGGATAAGCTCCGGCTGCAGGCGAAGACGCTCCTGGAGCTGTCGACGCCCATCGTGCCCATCAGCCAGGGTGTCCTCGTGCTGCCGCTGGTGGGCGTGCTAGACGCGGCGCGGGCGCAGCAGATGATGGAGAACCTGCTGAGCAAGGTGGTCGAGCGGCAGGCGCGGGTGGCGATCATCGACGTCACCGGCGTGCCGCTCATCGACACGGCCTCGGCGAGCGCCCTCCTGCAGGTGGCGCGGGCGGTCCGGCTGCTCGGGGCGCAGGTCGTCCTGACAGGCATCCGGCCGGAGGTGTCCCAGGCCATCGTCAGCCTCGACATCGATCTTGCCGGCATCGTGACCCGCCGCGACCTGCAGAGCGCGATCTCGTTCGCGACCGGGATGAGCTTGGCGCCCGCGTCGGCGTCCCAGCCATGACGGGAAGACGTTGCGTCCCCGCTCGGCGTTGTGCGTTCTTCGAACGTGCATCGTGCATGACGCGCCCAGCGACACGCCGAGGACGACCGGGGTGAGGGGGGCGCGTCCTGGCGCCAGCCGATGACAGCGCCGGTGCACGCGCGCTCCGAAAGCGTCGGTGAATGCGACCGTCTGGGTCGAGCCGGGGCAAATGGGGCTGCATCGGCCTCGGGGAGCGGGGCGCCCGCGCTAGGGGTTGATGTGCGGCGCCCGATTCCCGCCATTGCTGGAGTAGTCTCCGCTGTTGTCGATGATGTACACGATGATCGCATAGTTAGAACCGGACGCGATGATCGGCAGATTGATCTGACCTCCTGATGTCGGTAGCACTACCGTCCCTTGTTCGCCGCTCGGAAACAGCTGGACAGCGGGCGTTTGCTGCCCGCTGGCGCCCTGCGCGACCTGACCCGAGAATGCGTAGCTTGACGGCAAGCCCTTGCTGGCCGTCTGCGCGAGCTGGCCCGAATCTGAGGAGCCGCCCTGCACCTGCTCGAGCTCGTCCGAGGTGGTGCCGATCGTCTCGGCGTCCGCTTCCTCGAGATCGACCTCGTCCTGATCGAGGTCGCTCATCGACTCCGGCTCGATCACGCAGCCTGTCGTGAGCGCCGCGAAAATTATCCCGAGCCAAACTACCTGTTTGTGCACTGACAGCATATGTCCCCCCTCAACGTCCGATGACGGCCATGCCGCGGACCTCTGAGGTTACTGTGGAGCAGGCCGTGTGCCTTTGGGAGCCTGTGTAGTTGCTGCCTCGCAGAAAATGAGCAACCAGAGCAGAGCGTTTTCGCCAAGACACGTTCGTTGCGGCCGGGACTCATGGCCGGCGTCCAGGCCGTAGGTAAATTCTGCGAACATTGCTCCGAGCGAAGATCGAGCGCTTCCGTTCTTTGCGCCCTCGAACCCTGGTCAGGACTCGGGACATCGCTCCGAAGCGGCGCTCCTGCGTGGCAGAGCGCCATCGAGCAGGCCGGGATTCTCCGTCCTCATCGCGGCGTGATGGGATCCGGTGAAGCTGCGGACAACCGCTGCGCCACACCCACGCTGCGTGTTCGAGCGCTGCGAGGGGTGGAGGAACGAGCGTTCCGACCGAGCCGCCCCGGAACTCGCGTTCGAGGTCCGCGCCGGGCGGGGCGTCATGCTCACCGCCTCGCTCCCGCTCCCTTCGAAGCAGCAACGTCTGCGCAGCATCGACGTGGTCCCAGCCGGTCCCCACTGTTGCTCCAGCAACACCCGCGAAGCACGCCCTGCTTCTGGAGCAGCAGGGCGGTGTCCGATATAGCGGACTTTCGTCTTCTACGGCGGACATAAGTCTGGCACGTCTCATGTATATGCATAAAGGCACAAAGGAGGCGGAGCAACGTTCGCCGATTGGCTCTCCTGACATGGTGCGCGGCGCGTGCTGCGATCCGTTGATCTTCCTTCGCCGCCGGGAGGTGCCGGGTCCTTCGAGGCCTCTCCGTCTCTCCCCCGGGACGGCGCTCTGGAAAGAGCGGGCGCCGCTGCTCGCGGAGCGCACCAGCAGAGCTTCCGCCCGGCCTGCCTTGCTGGCAACGGCGAAGGTTTGGTCCGCGCAATGCAACGCGTCAGGGCGAAAGCTCACCTGAAGGCAGCTATGAAGAACCCAGCGATCGTGCGCGGCGCGATCTCACCTGTCCTCGCCAGCTCGACCATGCCGAACGCCCGCGCGGGCGTGCCGACTGTCGGGCGAAGCCGCGCCGCCTGTGGCGCGCCGGCAGAGAGGCGCTCTCCCGCGCTCCCCCGGCGCTCGCAGCGGCTCGCGCCCCGCCGGATCGGCGCTGACGTCGAGCGATGGACCGCCACGCGCTGTAGGGGCGCCGCGCTCGCGGCGCTCTAGCTCGAAGGCCTCTCACATTATCAGCACAGGAGCGGGCGCCTGGTCGGCGCGCGGCCTCGTGCGCCCTGGGCGTGGCTGCCCGGCGCCGATGGCCGCCGCGCGACCGCGCGATCGCGCCATGGAGTCATCGTCATGAGCGTCTCATCCTCTCACCTCTCGCTGAAAGACGGCAAGAAGACCTCTCGCTCGCGGGTGGTGCGCGACAAGCTCGATTATCCGGTGATCGACACCGATCTGCACACGATCGAGTTCGCGCCGATCCTCGAGGATTACATCGCGAAGTACGGCGGCGCGAAGTCCGTCGACGAGTTCCGCGACGCGATCAACCGGGGTTTCGGTTACCTGAGCAACGAGTGGTACGAGCTCACGCCCGAGCAGCGCGCGGCGCAGCGCTCGGTCCGCCCGCCGTGGTGGGCGCTGCCGACCAAGAACACCCTCGATCTCGCCACGGTGTCGCTGCCCAGGCTGCTGCACGAGCGGCTCGGCGAGTCGGGGACGGACTACGCGGTTCTTTTCCCGAACGTCTCCACGTTCGCCACCCACGTCGGCAAGGAGGACCTGCGCCGGGTGCTCATCCGCGCGGTCAATGCCTATCACGCCGACGTGTACCGGCCGTACGCCGACCGCCTCACGCCTGTCGCGGCCATCCCGCTGCACACGCCGGAGGAGGGCGTCGAAGAGCTCGAGTTCGCCGTGCGCGAGCTCGGCCTCAAGGTCGCCCTCATCCCGGGCAACCTCCGGCGGCCGATCCGGTCGGTGGCCGAGAAGTACCCGTCGCGGCACCACCCGGACGTCGCGCGGCACGCGAACTGGCTCGACACGTTCGGCGTGGACAGCGAGCACAACTACGACCCGTTCTGGGCCAAGGCGGTCGAGCTCAGGACGGTGCTGACCACCCACTCCGCCGGGATGGGGTGGACCAGCCGCAGCTCGGTCTCGAGCTACATGTACAACCACATCGGCCACTTCGCCTCCGCCTCCGAGGCGCTCGCGAAGTCGCTCTTCTTCAGCGGCGTGACCCGCCGGTTCCCCGATCTCCGCGTCGGCTTCCTCGAGGGAGGGGCGGCGTGGGGCGCGACGCTGTTCGCGGATCTGGTGGGGCACTGGGAGAAGCGCAACGGCAGGGCCGTCCAGAACTACAACCCTGATCTGATCGACGCGAAGCTGCTGTACGCGCTGTACCAGCAGTACGGCGGCGAGGAGGTCGGGGCGCGGCTCGGCGATATCCACGCTGTCCTCGGCGGGGCGCTCGGCGTCTCGAACAACTCGCGGAGGCAGCCGCAGGACCCGGGCGCGCTCGACGACTTCGCGGCGGCGGGCATCGAGCGGATCGAGGACATCCGCGACCGGTACGTGCCGAACTTCTACTTTGGCTCCGAGGCGGACGACCCCACGATCGCGTACGCGTTCAACACGAAGGTCAACCCGCTCGGCGTCCAGCTCAACGCGTTCTGGGCGTCGGACAGCGGCCACTGGGACGTGCCGGATCTGACCGAGGTCCTCGCGGACACCTGGAGCCTCGTCGAGCGCGGGGCGCTCACGGAGGCGAACTTCCGCGATCTCGTGTTCACCCACCCCTACAACTTCTTTGCCGGCAAGAACCCCGGCTTCTTCGCCGGGACCGCGGTCGAGCAGAAGCTGCGGAAGAGCAAGGCGGCCTGACGTGGAGCGTCGGGCGGGGCGACGGAAGCAGCCCCGCCCGACCGTAGCTGTGAATCAACGAACCCCTCTGGATCCATTCATGCGTTTGCTCGACCGCTCAAGAACCGCCATTTCATCGATCCTCGCGACGACCCTCGTCCTTTGCGTGACGCAGGCGAGCGCGCAGAACCCGCCCGGCAGAGCCCAGGGCGAGCGTCCCGCGCCTGCGCCTGCGCCTGCCGGCGCGGCCCCTGCGCCTGCCGGTGCGGCTCAGGCGCCTGCCGGCGCGGCCCCTGCGCCTGCCGGTGCGGCTGCGGCGCCTGCTGGCGCAGCCCCCGCCGCGCCGGGCGCCGCGACCGCCGCCCCGGCTGCTCCCGGCGCCACCCCCGGCGCGCCGGACCCCGGCGCCCCGCCCGCGGGCGACGCAGCCGCGGAGGCCTTCGTCGAGCCGGATCCCAACGCCGTCACGCGGGACGACCTGCAAGGGCTCGTCACCGACCTCGAGAACTTCAAGTTCCAGTGGCAGCGAGAGCGCGATCTCCACACCGCCCTCTCGACCCGCTCCCTCCTCGTCGGCGGCGTCATCCAGGCGCGCATCGGATGGACGGAGCAGCCGGTGAACACGGCGACCTCGAACGATCGCAAGGTGACGTTCGACACGGGCGCCGCGACCCTCACGTTCAATGGCATCCTCTACAAGGACTACGAGGAAGGCCGCAACCTGACCTACTCGGTGCGCTTCGGCGCCTCGCCCCAGCAGGCGAGCAACAACAGCTTCCTCAACCTGCTGGACGCCCAGCTGGCGTACTCCGTGCTCCCCACCCTCGCCCCCGAGGACTGGGTCCTGCAGGTCACCCTGGGCCAGCAGCTCCTGCCCTTCGGGCTGGAGGTCCCCGCGAGCGAGGAGCTGAAGCCGGTGATCACCAACGCGCAGTTCACGACGAAGCTCGGGCTGAACCGGCGCGACCTCGGGCTCATCGTCCGCGGCGACGTGCTGCCGCAGGTGGACTACGGCTACAACTACCGGGCGCCCCTCCTCGCCTACGCGATCGGCATCATCAACGGGAGCGGGCCGAACACGCCCGACGACAACAGCGAGAAGGACATCATCGGCCGCCTCGCGTTCACCGTGCCGTCCGACTACAACTCCATCCTCCGCCAGATCACGCTCGGCGGGAGCGCGTACATCGGCTGGCAGAACACGTTTCTCAAGGACGAGAAGAAGACGCTGTCCGGCAAGGGCGTCAAGCGTCGCTTCGGCGGCGACATCTACTACAACCACTATCCGATCGGCGTCACCTACGAGTTCATCTACGGCCAGGACGACGTGACGCTCGGGACGACGGCGGAGGACCCCCGGAAGACGAGGCAAACCAGCCTGTCGCACGTGGCGACCTTCTTCTACAACTGGGGCGAGCAGTTCCTGAGGGGCTACCGCAACCAGGGCCGCTACGACGACTGGTGGCCGAAGACCTACCAGCCGTTCCTCCGCGTCGACCTCTTCGACCCCAGCACCGAGGTGAAAGAGAACCGGGTCGACGTCTACACGCTCGGCTTCAACGTCTTCTTCGCGGAGACGACGAAGTTCCAGCTCAACGTCAACCGTCGAGACGACCGCACGAGCACCGAGGGGGCCAAACACGAGGTCCTAGCCCAGCTCCAAGGCTCCTTCTAGAGGGGGGCTCACCCGCTTCGGATACGGGCCCACCTCGACGTTTTCGGTGCTCGGCGTACGTGAGTACGCCTGCGCGCCGAAAACGCCGATCTGGGCCCGTCTCCTGTGCGGGTGAGCCCCCCTCTGGTGGCGGTGTGTGGCAATGAGTTCAGAGAGGAAGTTTATGAGACGAGCTTTGATGTTGGTGCAGATACTGGTCGCGGCGATTTTGACGTTGACGGCGCATGTGGCGCGGGCGGAGGCGCCTGGCGTTATCCGGGTGGCATTTGCGGGGGTGGGGATCGGGAACCGGCCGTTCGTCGGCGGTAGCAGCTTGAGCGTGGTGCACGCGCGGGGGCTCCTGGAGGAGGAGTTCAAGAAGGACAATATCAAGATCGAGTGGTCCTTCTTCAAGGGGGCCGGGCCCGCGGTCAACGAGGCGTACGCGAACCGGCTGCTCGACTTCGCGCTCCAGGGAGACCTGCCGTCGAGCATCGGCAGGGCGGGAGGGCTCAAGACGAAGCTCCTCGCGGGGGTGTCGACGAGGCAGCATACCTACCTCGCCGTCCCGGCGGACTCGTCGATCGCGTCGCTCGCGGACCTCAAGGGGAAGAAGGTCGCCCTCTTCAAGGGCACGAATCTGCAGCTCGCCGTCAACAAGATCCTCGCGGGCAGCGGGCTGTCGGAGCGCGATCTCCGGATCCTCAACATGGACAGCGCGACCGCGAAGGCGGCGCTGGCGACGAGGGACATCGACGCCGCCTTCGGCGGGTACGACCTGCTCACGCTCCAGGATCAGGGGGTCGCCAAGATCGTCTACTCGACGAAGAACGACTCGCCGGCCTACCTGCGGCACGCCCACCTGATCGTCACCGAGGACTTCGCGAACAAATATCCCGACATCACGAGGCGCGTCGTCAAGGTCGTCGTGCAGGCCGCCCACTGGATCGCGCAGAACGAGGCCAACCCGGCGGCGATCTACCAGCTCTGGTCCAAGTCGGGGGTGCCGTACTCGAACTTCAAGGCGGACCAGACGGGCGACTCGCTCAAGGTGCGCGCGAGCCCCCTGTTCGATGAATACCTGATCTCCCGCTACAAGGCGGCCGCCGCCGACGCGAAGCGGTTCGGCCTGATCAGGAACACGTTCGACGTCGACTCCTGGATCGATCTGCGGTTCCTGAACGCGGCGCTGAAGGAGCTGAACCTCGAGGGCTACTGGCCCGAGTTCGACGTGAACGGGAAGGTCAAGCACCCCGGGAGGTCATGAGAGGAGAGCGCGCGGCGAAGGGGCCTAGCGCAGGGCGGAACGCCACGAGAGAAAGGCAACCAAGATGACGCAGCAGGGAATTCAAGAAAGCCAGACCCAGGCCGGCTACAAGCTCGCGGCGCCCGACGTGGCGCTGCCCGCGGGCGGCGCCTCCCGGCTCCTGTCGCGGAAGGTGGGCAACGTCGCCGTGGGGCTCGTCTTCCCGGCGGCGCTCCTCCTCGCGTGGAGCTACGCCTCGCAGCGCGAGCTGATCCCGGCGCAGATCCTGCCCGCGCCAGGGCTCGTCGTGCAGACGCTGACCGAGCTCGCGAGCTCGGGCGATCTGCACACGAACATCGCCATCAGCCTCGGTCGCGTCCTCGGCGGCTTCGCCGCGGGCGGCGCGGCGGGCCTCGCGCTCGGCATCGCCATGGGGCTCTCGCGGCGGATCGAGGAGCACGTCCACCCGCTCTTCAAGGCGCTCGCGCAGGTCCCCGCGCTCGCGTGGCTGCCGCTGGTCATGATGGTGGCGGGGATCGGCGAGTCGCTCAAGCTGATCCTCATCGCGCAGGCGAGCCTCATCCCCGTGGCGATCAACACGTTCGAGGGCATCAAGAACGTGCCGAGATCGTACATCGAGGTGGCCCGGGTCTTCCGCTTCAGCCATGCTCAGCTGCTCCGGAGGGTCGTGCTCCCCGCCGCGGTGCCGTCCATCGCCGTCGGCATCCGTTACGGCCTGACGCAGGCGTGGCTGTCGCTCGTCACGGTCGAGCTCCTGGCCTCGTCCGAGGGCGTCGGGTTCCTGATCGTCTGGGGCCGCCAGCTGTTCCAGCTCGACGTGGTGCTCGCGGCGATCCTCGTCGTGGGGATCGTCGGGCTCGCGCTCGACAAGGGGCTCGAGGCGATCGAGGCCCGCCTCCTCCGCTGGCGGCGCGCCGCCCTGTAACACCTCACCGAAGACGCCCTGGTACACCTCACCGAAGATCACACACGATGAGCGCCATCACCCATGCTCTGATCCAGCCGCGGCTGCGGCGCGGCCTGGTCCTGCCCGTCCTGCTGTTCGTCGCGTGGCTCGTGGTCTGCCGCTACGAGCTCGCCAACACCCGCATCCTGGTCCCGCCGCTCGCGGTCTGGAAGGCCGCGAGCGCGCTGCACGAGAGCGGCGATCTCTGGGCACACCTGCGCGCCAGCCTTGTCCGGGATCTCCTTGGGCTCGCGCTCGGGATCCTCGCGGGCGGCGCCGTCGGCGGCCTGCTCGCCGTCTCGCGCACCGCCGACAAGCTGTTCTCACCGAGCTTCCACGCGGCGAAGCAGGTCGCGCTGTTCGCGTGGATCCCGCTCATGTCGGTGTGGCTCGGCGTGGGCGAGCAGGCGAAGATCGCCTTCATCGCGCTCTCCGCCTTCTACCCGGTCGTCGTGAACACCTATGAAGGCGTGCGCAGCGTCGGTGTCGAGCACATCGAGGTGGCGCGGGTGCTCCGCCTCTCGCGGTGGCAGATCCTCCGCAAGGTCATCCTGCCGTCCGCCGCGCCGTCGCTCTTCGCGGGCGTGCACCAGGGGCTCATCTACGCGTGGCTCGGCACGCTCGGGGCCGAGTACCTGCTCGAGCCCGCCCCCGGGATCGGCAGCCTGATGGTGGACGGGCGCGAGCGCTTCGCCATGGATGTCGTGCTGGTCGGGCTGATCGTGTCCGGCCTCGTGGGCTTCGGCCTGAACGCGCTGGCCAAGGCCGCGGAAGACCGCCTGTTGCGGTGGCGCGTCCACGGCGTGTGAGCGTCGTCAACGTCGTCAACGTCGTCAACGTCGTCAACGTCTGATTCCGTCTGCTTCGTCTGCTTCGTCTGCTTCGAGGAGGAACTCATGGGCTCGCCTGGAGTCATCAACATTCGCGATGTCAGCAAGAAGTACGTGGTCAAGGACAAGCCCCTGGAGGTCCTCCGGGGGATCGGCCTGACCATTCACCCCGGCGAGTTCATCAGCGTCGTGGGCACGAGCGGTTGCGGCAAGTCGACGCTCCTCCGGCTCCTCGTCGGGCTGGACGGCGACTACGAGGGCGATATCCTCGTCGGCGGCGCGCGCGTCCAGGGGACGAGCCTCGATCGGGGCATCGTCTTCCAGGAGCACCGGCTCTTCCCCTGGCTCACCATCGAGCAGAACGTCGCGCTCGGGCTCGAGAGCTCGGCGTGGACGCACGCGGAGAAGACCCGCGCGGTCGACGAGCACCTCGAGCTCGTGGGCCTGTCCGGGTTCAAGCGGGCGTACCCGCACCAGCTCTCCGGCGGGATGGCCCAGCGGGCGGCGATCGCGCGAGGGCTGGTCAACCGGCCGGGCATCCTGCTGCTCGACGAGCCGTTCGGCGCGCTCGACGCGCTGACCCGCGCGAAGCTGCAGCAGGAGCTCCAGCGCATCTGGCAGGAGGAGCAGATCACCATGATCCTCGTCACGCACGACGTCGAGGAGGCGGTGTTCCTCGGCGATCGCGTCGTCGTGCTCGAGCCGCGGCCCGGGAGGATCAAGCGCGTCGTCCCCGTCAGCGCGCCGCGACCGAGGTCCCGCACCGATCACGAGATCAAGGCCCTCGTCGACGAGGTGCGCGGCTACCTCCTCGAGGCCTAGCGCGACGGCTCGAGGCGCAGCGTGACGGGAGGCCCGAAGCCATCTGGGACAACCGGTGGGGCCGCGCCAGAGAAAGATCTCTGGCGCATGGCAGGGTCATCCGTTATAATGGACGAACCATCCGCTATTATGGTGAGTGAAGCCCGATGACGATGCCCTTGCTCACGCTTCCCAACACGAGCTCGTTGGCCCTTTCTGTGCGCGCCAAGGCGCTTGTCTTCGAGGATCCACGCTCGCAGGCGATCCTCGAGCGGATCCGGCAGCTCTCGCCGAGCGACGCGACGTTGCTCGTGACGGGGGAGACCGGCACGGGCAAGGAGATCGTGGCCCGTCACATCCACACGTTGAGCCACCGGCGGGGGCGGCCCTTCGTGGCGGTGAATTGCGGCGCCTGGTCGGAGTCCCTCGTCGAGAGCGAGCTGTTCGGCCACGAGAAGGGCGCCTTCACGGGGGCGACGACCTCGAAGGCCGGGTGGTTCGAGGCGGCGGACGGCGGGACGCTGTTCCTCGACGAGATCGGGGATCTGTCGCTGCCGCTCCAGGTCAAGCTGCTCCGCGTGCTGCAGGAGCGCGAGGTGGTGCGGCTCGGCTCGCGCCAGCCGATCCCGATCGACGTGCGGCTCATCGCGGCGACCAACGTGAACCTGGAGGAGGCGGTGATCGCGCGGAAGTTCCGCGAGGATCTCTTCTACCGGCTCAACGTGGCGACGCTGGCGCTCCCGCCGCTGCGCGAGCGGCCGGGCGACATCCTCCCGCTGGCGCGCTACTTCCTCGAGCTCTACACGCACCGGCTCGGCTCGGGGCCGGCCGTGCTCACGGCGGAGGCGACAGCGCGGCTCCTCGGGCACCCGTGGCCCGGGAACATCCGGGAGCTCGAGAACGCGATGCACCACGCGCTCCTGGTCTGCAAAGGCCAGGAGGTCACCCCGGCGGACCTGCGCCTCACGGCGCTCCAGCCGAAGGCCGGGGCCAGCATTCCTCCGCCGGAGCAGGGGGCGACGGACGCCGTGTCCCAGGTCAGGCCGACGCCGCAGGCGACGGCGCTGGAGGGCGCGCTGCTCGCGATGTTCGAGCAGAACCTGCCGAACCTGCACGAGCAGATCGAGGAGACGATCATCCGGACGGCGTACCGCTACTGCGATCGCAACCAGCTCCAGACGGCCAGGCTGCTCGGCATCAGCAGGAACATCGTGCGCGCGCGGCTCGCGCAGTTCGGGGAGCTGGCGCGCTACCGGGCGTCGCGCGGCGGGACGGCGGCCGCCGCGTTCGGGCGAGGGGAGGCGAGCCCCGCGCCGCGCGCCCCGGGGACGACCTGAGCGAACGCGGAGCCAGCGCGTCAGCTCGGCTGTGATTCTTCAACGCCACGCCTGCCTCGCCGGACGCGCAACGCTTGATTGAAGACGCGCTGGTGACGTCGACCAGGCGCGTCGCGTCACCCGCTCTTCCCGGCTCCCAGCTCCCCAGCTCCGCTTCCTGCAGGCAGGGCCCGCAGCGCGGGCTCAAGTGTGGCTCGCGCCCGTGGAGGGCTGCCCGGCCTTGGTCTCGATCCAGCGCTCCAGATCGGCGCGCGAGGTCACGCCGCTGCGGCGATCGAGCTCTCGCCCTCCGTTGAAGAGCACGAAGGTGGGCACCCCCTGGATGCGCCGGCGCCCGGCCTCCGCCGGATCGGCGTCGGTGTCGAGCTTGAGGACCAGCACCCGGCCCGCATTCCTGCGGCCGAGCTCGTCGAGGGCCGGCGCGACGACACGGCACGGGCCGCACCAGGTGGCCCAGTAGTCGACAAGGACGGGGACAGGAGAGCTCGCAATCGCCTGTTCGAGCGCGGCCCCGTCCACCGGCTGCGGAGCGCCCGTCGTGTCGAGGTGAGCCTTGCAGCGGCCACAGACCGGCCGATCCTTGACCCTCTGGTCCGCAACCCGGTTGATCGAGCCGCAACGGCCGCAACGGTAGAACGCCATGCTCCTTCTCCTTGCCGTCGCCGCGTGCCGCGGCATTGCGAGCAACTTGGGTCCGGCGTACGCCTTGGCAACCAGGGGGCGTGCGCGCCGTGCGGCGGACGCGGCGGTCGGCGAGCGGGCTACCGCGGCTGGGCTTCGCAGGCCCGTCGCGTCACCTCGTGGCGGTAGTCGAACATCCGCTCCAGCTTGCGCCGGACGAAGAGGCCGCCGCCGAGCCGGCCGATCGCGCCGAGCGGGAGCTCGTACTCCACGCGGTCCGTGAGGTAGCAGCCGCCCGAGCCGTCGGGGTCCATGCGGTGCGTGTGCACCCAGCGCTTGAACGGCCCGCTGCGCTGCGTGTCCTGGAACATCCGGCCCCGCTCGTACTGCGTGTGCTCCGCGACCCAGCGCAAGAGGACGGGGCCGACGCGCGTCTCCACGACCACGCGCGCGCCGACGAGGATGCCGCCCGTCTTCTCCAGCACGCGCGCGTGCTCCCAGGGGGGCGTGAGGCGCTCGAGGGCGTCAGGCTCCTCGTGGAAGGCGAAGACCCGCTCGGGGGGCGCGGCGATGCGCGTGCGCTTCTCGAAGGTGGGCATGCGCGAGCATGGATCGCATCACGCCCCTCTTCGAGGAGCGCACGCGCATCACCGCCGCTCCTGGCGACAGCACGCCGGAGAGGGGATGTCGCTTGGTTGTTTCACCGACGACATATTCTCACAGGAGCACGCGAGTACCGTCCGAACTTCAATCCACCCAGAGGAGAGCGTCTCATGATCAGGAAGAGCGCCAGAATGAGCACGGCCACGGCGCTTGTCGCGCTGCCTGTCGCTGCGCTGAGCGCGTGCTCCAGCGGCGACGAGTCGGTGCAACCCGCGCCGCTGCCGGCCCCGCCGGCCGAGGATGATGCCGCGCAGCACGGCGTGCAGCTCGGCCCGCGGCCGTATTACCTCGTCGCGGACATGGAAGAAGGCGAGCTGAAGGAGACGCTCCTCTCGTGCTCCGAGGGGCCCTTCGAGCGCACCGATTTCTCCATCGGCCATCGCGGCGCTTGCATGCAGTTCCCCGAGCACACGAGGGAGTCGTACGAGGCGGCCGCCCGCATGGGCGCCGGCATCGTGGAGTGCGACGTGACCTTCACCAGGGACCGAAAGCTCGTGTGCCGTCACGCCCAGTGCGATCTCCACACGACGACGAACATCCTCGCGATCCCGGAGCTCGCCGAGAAGTGCTCGGAGCCGTTCGTGCCGGCCGACGCCGAGGCCGGAACGCCCGCCTCGGCGAAGTGCTGCACGAGCGACATCACCCTCGCCGAGTTCAAGCGGCTCTGCGGCAAGATGGACTCCGCGAACCCGGACGCCGCCACAGCCCTGGAGTACATGGCCGCGACGCCCACGTTCCGCACGGACCTCTACGCCACGTGCGGCACGCTGCTCACGCACGCCGAGAGCATCGAGCTCTTCTCGAGCCTGGGCGTCAAGTTCACCCCGGAGCTCAAGGTCCCGGAGGTGGAGATGCCGTACGAGGGCGAGTACGAGCAACAGGACTTCGCGCAGCAGATGATCGACGAGTACAAGGCGGCCGACATCGACCCGAAGCAGGTGTTCGCGCAGTCGTTCCGCCTCGACGACGTGCTCTACTGGCTCGAGAGAGAGCCGCAGTTCGGCGCGCAGGCCGTGTACCTCGACGAACGCGTCGACACGCCCGAGGGGTACGAGGAGGCGGTCTCCGGGATGCAGCGCCTCGCGGATCAGGGCGTGAAGATCGTCGCGCCGCCGATGTTCGCGCTCGTGACGCTCGACGGCAAAGGAGGGATCGTGCCCTCGGACTACGCCGAGGCCGCCAAGGCGGCCGGCCTCGACATCATCACGTGGACGCTCGAGCGCTCGGGCCCGCTGGCGAGCGGCGGCGGCTACTATTACCAGTCGGTCGCGGACAGCATCGACAACGACGGCGACACGATGGTGATGCTCGACGTGCTCGCGCGCGACGTGGGCGTCCGCGGCGTCTTCTCCGACTGGCCAGCCACCGTGACGTACTACGCGAGCTGCATGGGCCTCTGAGGCGGGGCGGCGGGGGAGCGGGGCGCAACCGCGGCCGCCGAGCCCCCGGCGGCCTCTCGACGTGGCATCAGAACGCCCACGACCAGGTGACCGCGGCGGGCTCGGGGGGCGGGCCGGGCATCACGCCGGCCGCGTACCTGGTCTCGCTCGGCTGGATCGGGTGGACCGCCGCGATCGCGAAGCCCGTCACGTGGCCCAGGATCATGCCGGCGCCGACGTCCTGCCACGAGTGCGCGCCGGCGCCGATCCGCAGCGCCATCGTCACCACCGTGGCCGCCTCGGCGAGGGCGAGCGCGCCGAGGCGCGGCGCGGCGTCGCCGGTCGTGCGCAGCGCGAGGTTCAGGCGCGCGCCCGCGATGGCGGCCACCGGGGTCGTGTGACCCGAGGGGAAGGCGTCGAAATCGAGGTCGGTCTCGCCGCACCGATCGGTCCGCCACGAGCGCGGACGGCACCGGCCCGACAGGCGCTTGATCACGTTCGAGAGGCCGGTCGACAGCGCCACCGCCTCGACCTCGATGAGCGATGTCCTGAGCGCCCGCGAGTAGGGGCGGGGGACGCCGGCGCCCGCGAGGTAGCTGCCCTCGAGGGCGTACCCGCTGCCGAGGAGGAGCAGCGTGCCCGCCGCCGCGCCGGTGATATCGCTGGCGAGGCCGACCGCGTCGTTGCGCTCCTCGCTGGTGGCGGCGCCCCACCCGGAGCGCCGCTGCGGGAGCAGGTACGTCGCGAGCGACGCGGTGCAGGCCGCGGCGAGGGCCGCCTCGCCGCCCGGCGTGCCGAACGCCCAGTCCGGGGCCGCCGGCCCCGCCTGCGCGGCGGCGGGCGCGCTCCACGCCAGCGCGCACACGCAGGCGAGCGGCGCGGCGTACCTCACGGCTTCTTCGCTGCGGGGGGCGCTGCAGGCTTTGTGGTCTGGGGCGCGGCAGGCTGCGCGGCCGCCGCGGGCTTTGCAGCCTGGGGCGCTGCGGGCGCCGCCGGCTTGCTGGCCGCCGCCGCCGGTCCGGCCGTCACGCCTGGGGCCTTCTGCACGATGACCTCACCGAGCTGCAACGCCGAGAGCTGCTCTCCGACAGCGCTGGCGTCGCCCACCAGGACGACCCGGAGCTGCTCGGGCACGAGGTACTTCTGCGCGACCCGCTGCACGTCCGCGGGCGTGATCCGCTGGAGCCTCGCCGGTCGCGTCGCGTACTCGTCGAGCGGCAGATCGTAGACCGCGAGGCCCGCGATCGTCGACGCGGTCGCGTCCGCCGTCTCGAAGCGCGCCGGCAGCTGGCGGATGAGGTTCGCCTTGGCGTCCGCGAGCTCCTCGTTCGTGACGGGCTCCCGCCGCATCCGGTCGATCTCCGCGAAGATCTCCCTCACGGCGGGGCCCGTGTTCTCGCGCACGATGGCGCCGCCCGCGGAGAAGGGGCCCGCTCCGTGGCGCATGTCGAAGCCGGAGCGCGCGCCGTAGGTGTAGGCGTGCTTCTCGCGCAGGTTCAGGTTGAGCCGGCTCGAGAACTGCCCGCCGAGGAGGGTGTTCATCACGAGCAGCGCGTCGTAGTCCGCCGTCGCGCGCGGCACGCCCGGAAGCGCCACCGTCACGGTCGACTGCGTGAGCCCTGGCCTGTCGACGACCACGACGCGCGGCGCGCCCGCGGCGATCGCCGGCGGATCGGCGGGGATCGCCGCCTTGGCGGGGGCGGGCGGCGCGGAGGCCAGGCCCTTCCAGGCGCCGAAGACCCGCTCCACCTCCTTCACCGCGTCGGCCTTGGTGATGTCCCCGGCGATGGCGACGGTCGTCAGCTCCGGCCGGAACTGCGCGGCGTGGAACTTCGCCAGGGCGCCCGCCGTGATCTTCTTCAGCGCCGCCTCGGTGCCGATCAGCGGCGCGTTGTACGGGTGGCCCTCGGGGTAAAGGACCTGGGCCTGGGCGATGGAGAGGAGCGACGCGGGGCGATCGTTCATCTCGGCGAGCTGGGTGATGCGGCGCGACCGCTCGCGCTCGATCTCCGCCGGCGCGAAGGCCGGGTTCATGTACGCATCGCCGAGCAGCGTGAGCATCTCCCCGAACCGCGGCGTCACGCTCTGGCCCTGCACGCCGCCGCCGTCGAAGCCGACCGCGGACGAGAAGCTCGCGCCGAGCTTGCCGAGCGCGTCGCTGAGCGCGAGCGCGCTGCGGGTCCTGGTGCCCTGCATGAGCATCGCGCCCGCGAACGCGCCGACGCCCGGCTCGGCCTGGTCGGCGCCGCGGATGGTGGTCACGTCCACGGCCACGATCGGCAGCTCGTGCCGCTCCACGACGAGGACGCGGATCCCGTTCGCGAGCTTCGCCTCCTCGATCCGCGGCGGCTGGAAGACCACCTCCGGCCCCGGGGGAGGCGGCGATTTGCGGAAGTCGTCCGCCGACGCGGCGGCGGGCGGCGCCGCGGCGGGGGCCTGCGCGCCGGGGGGCGCGGGGGGCGGCGTCGACGTGACCGGAGCGCAGGCGGCGAGCGCCACGGCTGCGAGCGAGGCGGAGACGGTTCGTTTCATGCGCATGGGCTCAACCCCCCTTCGGCGCGGCCGGGCCGGCCGCAGGCTTGTCGACCGCGGGCTTGTCGCCAGCGGGCTTCATGATGGCCGGCGCGGCCGCCGGCTTGTCGGTCGCCGGCGCGGCCGCGGGCTTCGCGCCCGCCGGCGCGGCCGCGGGCTTCGCGCCCGCCGGCGTGGCTGCGGGCGCCGCGACCGCGGGCTTCACGCTCGCCGCTGCCGACGGCGCCGCGGTGGTGGGCTTCGCGCCCGCCGCCGCGGGCGTCGCCGCCCCGGTCTGCTTCACGAGGCGCCCGGCCTTCGGAGCGCCCGGCTTCGGCGTGACGAGGGCGATCACGCGCCTGCCCTGGGGCAGGAGATCCGCGGTCGCCTTCTGCAGGTCGGCGGCGGTGGCCTTCTCGTACCTGGCCACGTCCTTCGGGAAGTACCCCGGATCGCCGGTGAGCTGGTTGTAGTTGTTGATCGCGTTCGCGCGGGCCGTCACCTGCTCCATGCTGAAGACCAGCTCCGAGAGCACCTTGGCCTGGGCCCGGTCGTGCTCGTCCTGCGTCGGCGGCGCCTTGCGCAGCCGATCGAGCTCGGCGTCGATGAGCTTCAGGGCCTGCTCGGGCGACTTGCCCTTCTTCAGCGTGGCCGTGATCTGGAAGGTGCTGGCGAGCTGGCTCGATTGCTGGAACGCGAAGACGTCCTGCGCGATCTGGAGGTCGTACACGAGCTTCTTGTAGAGGCGGCTCGTCTTGCCCGAGGCGAGGACGTTCGCGACGAGGTCGAGCTCGGCGTCGCCGGGCGCGAAGCTCGGCGGCGTCACCCAGCTGATCGTCACGCGGGGCAGCTCGACGTCCGCCTCGATGTCGAGGCGCTTCTCGGTCGCGAGGTCGCCGGGGTCGGGCTTCGTCGCCACGGGCGGCGGGGCGCCCTTCGCGATGGGGCCGAAGTACTTCTGGATGAGCTCCTTTGCCTTGCTCCGGTCGATGTCGCCCGCCACGACGAGGGTCGCGTTGTTGGGCACGTAGAACGTCCGGAAGAAGGCCTTCACGTCGTCCATCTGCGCCGCGTCGAGATCCTCGGGCGTGCCGATGGTCAGCAGGTGGTAGGGGTGGCTCTCCGGGAACTGGGCCGCGCGGAGGAACTGCGGCACGAGGCCGTAGGGAGCGTTCTCGTAGTTCTGGCGGCGCTCGTTCTTCACGACATTGCGCTGGCTCGTGAAGGTCGCGTCGTTCGCGTGGTCGAGCAGCCACCCCATCCGGTCGCTCTCCAGCCAGAGCACCAGCGCGAGCTCGTTGGCGGGGACGGTCTCGAAGTAGTTGGTGCGGTCGGTGTTCGTCGTCCCGTTGCGATCGCTCGCGCCGGCCCGCTCCAGGTACTTGAAGAACATGTCCTCGCCCACGTGCTTCGAGCCCTGGAACATGACGTGCTCGAACAGGTGCGCGAAGCCGTTCTTCCCCCGCGGCTCGTCCTTGGAGCCGACGTGGTACCAGACGTTGACGGCCACGACGGGCGTGCGGTGATCCTCGTGCAGGACCACCTCGAGCCCGTTCTCCAGCGTGTACTTCTCGACCGGGATGGCGACGCTCACGCTGGTCGCCGCCGCCGCGGGCTGCGCCTTCGTCGCGACCGGCGCCGCCGCGGGCGTGGGCTTGGCCGCAGGTTGAGCCGCCGCAGGCTGCGCCGGCGCTGCGGCCGGGGGCGCGGCGTAGGCGGGCAACGTCAGGCCGAGCGCGGCGACGAGCGCGCTGGACAGGGACGAGAGCGCCCGGGGGCGCGTCCGTTCGGACCGATGGTGGGCTCGCATGAGCGCGGTTTTAGCGCAGATCGCCCGAGGTCGAGCGCAAACTTCGCTCGTGGAAAGGGAGGCGCGGCGCTGCGCGGTTCACGCTCGGCGCTGCGCTCCTGTCACTGGAATGGCGCGACGAAGAGCTGGTACGGCCCGAAATCCACCGGAGTACGCCCCTTCACGGTGATGGCGCCGAGGCTCCCTCCCGGTCGTGCCCCGTAAATCCGGGAGTTCACGCCCTCCCTCTCGCCCGCGCATGCGCTGAGCGGGCCGAAGCACTCGATGTTGATGGGATTGCATGCGTCGTCCGCGGTCTTGATCGTCATCGGGAAGTCGGTCAGGCCGCACGAGGACACCACGGTGGACATCCCCGGGCAGACCGGGACATAGAACGTCTGCTCAGGGCTGCTCGCGCCGCACACGGAGCTGGGAGGGATCGGCGCCCCGGTGGTGTCGCCGCTGACGAGGCCGCTGCCCGAGATGACCCCGGCCCTCTCGCCGAGGCACGACGCGCGCTGGAACCTGAGGCGGACCGTGCCGAGCGCCTCGGGGTGCGCGGCCTTGACCACCACCGTGTAGGTCCCGGCCCGGAGCCTGGCCGCGAAGTGCGCGCCCGGCGCGGCGTCGCCGCAGCTGCTGGCCGCGCAGCCGACGGGGGGGCCGCCGCACCCGTCGCGCTCGAGCACCGCGAGCGCCGTGTCGACGTCCGACGCCAGGGTGCCGAGGTACACGACCTCGTCGGACGGGAGCGTGAACCGGAAGAACACCTCGCCGCCGCTGCCGCCGCACGGCAGCGCGACGTCGGAGGTGTTCCCGGCCGTGATCTCCGCCGCGTAATCCATCGAGCCCGTCAGCTCCCCCGGCGTCTCGCAGCTGTCGGCGCCCGGGATCGGCGCGCAGCCGTCGTCCGGGACGCCGTTGCAGTTCTCGTCGACCGCGTTGCCGCACACCTCGGGCACCGGGGAGGCGCACCCCTCGCCTTCGCAGCCGTCGTCGGGGAGCCCATCGCAGTCCTGGTCCACCGCGTCCCCGCAGATCTCCGGCTCGGGCTCGCAGGGCGCGAACGCCGGGACGTGGACGGGCACCTCGACCACGTTGTTCTCGATCGCTTGCTCGGCGATCGCGCCGATCGGGTTGACGGTGACGCGGAGGGTGTAGTCCCCCTCGGGCACGTCCGTCACGTCGACCCACTGGCACGGCGTGCCGACGTCGTAGGTGTCGGCCCACCCCGCGCTCAGGAAGTTGCACCCCATGCCTCCCGAGGTCGGGTAGCCGCGCGGCGCGGGGGACGAAGGATCGAGGGGCTCCATGTCGACGAGGCAAAACGCCTGCTTGTGCCCCAGGGAGACGACCTCGCCCTCCGCGTCCACCAGCCGGTAATCGGTGAAGTCCAGGAAATGAAAGTGCTGGTGGCACTGCGCATACTCGAAGAGCGGGCTGTTGAACTCGGGGCCTGGGTCGAGGTGGCCGGGCCCTGCGTTCTCGACGCGCCCCTCGAACTCGAGGAGATGCCGCCGGCCGGGGCCGCCGATGCACCTTTCCATGAGCTCGCAGGCGTCTCTGGGGAACGTCTGGTACGAGAACCGGATCGTGTCGACGATGCGCTGCCTGTCCGGGCGCAGGTCGGGCACGATGCAGACGCCGGCCTCGCACGCGTGGCCGCTGGGACAGCACGCGCCGCCGCAGATCGCGCCGTCGCAGGCGGGGTAATCGACCGGGAGGACGATCGTGTTGTTGTCGAAGCGCGCCTCGGCGAGGGTCCTGTTCGGGTTCACGGTGATCTCGAGCTCGTAGAGCCCGGCCGGGACGCCGGTCACGTCGAGGGCGTTGCACGCCACGGTGCCGGGCTGCTCCACGTGCTCTCCCGGGCCGAGGCCCTGCGCGTCGCAGCCGTACTGGCCGCCTGGCATCGCGACGCAGCGCGCGTCGAGCTCGGCCTCGGCGACCACCGCGCCGCCCTGGCTGAGGCGCGCGCGGAAGAAGCGCGGGACGACGTAGCTGTCCTCGCAGAAGTTCGGCTCGAAGACGTCGCTCTCCGAGGGCGCGCCGAGGTCGAGCGGAACGTCGCCGGCGTTCGCGAGCGAGACGTGGAAGCGCATGAGCGCCCGCCGGCCGCTCGCGCCGAAGCAGCCATGCAGCAGCTCGCACGCGTCCTCGTCCACGCGGACCGTGGCGAACGTGACGGGCTCTCCTCGCTCCGGGGGCCCGAGCACGAGGTCCGCCGCCTCGCAGCCGCCACGCACGCACGCGGCGCCGGGGCTGCAGCACGCCGCGTCGCCGCAGGCGCGCGCCTCGTCGCACGCGGCGGCGCAGCCCGACGGCTTGCCCTCGGCGTCGATCTGACACCGCGCGCCTCCGGGACACACGATGTCCGAGCCGGGGCAACGGATGCTCCCGGGTACACCGCCGTTGCCGGAACCGCCGCTCCCGCCGTCTCCCGCGCTGCCGCCTCCTGCCGCGCCCGAGGATGGCTCGGACGGCCCGTTATCGCCGCATGCGGCGGCCGTCAGGAGCCATGATCCCATCAACAGCGCTCCGACGACTTTCTTCATGTGCACCTTGGTGAGGCGTAGCGGGCGAGCGGCGCCCGCCGGCCTGAGGGCGCCGCTGCGGCAGCCGCCAGGCAAGCTGCGCATCGTAGGGGGGCGCGCGGCGGAAATCAGCGCCGTCGAGCTGGCGCGCAGGATCTTGGCGCAGAGGGCGACGTGTGCGATCTCGACGCCGCGCCCCCGGAGCTCACGCACACCATCGCGCTCAACCTGCTTCCGGGCGCGGTGCTCACGGCGCTCGTGCACGTCGCGCTCAGGCTGCGTCCCGTCGCGCTCCGCTTCGCCCGGCCGGGCCTCGCCTGAGGCCCCGCAGCGCCGAGCTGTCCCCTCGTCGACGCGACGCCCGCGCGCCTCACGGCGAGGACCAGGGCGTGAAATCCGTCGATTGACAGAGAGCGCATCATGTCCTATCGTCAGTTAACGATGAAACCAACGCCGGAGGCGACCGACCGCTGCTGTCCGCCTGCGAGCGAGCAGATAGACCTCCGGCCGATCGAGGGCGACGAGGCCGACGAGGAACTGGCCAGCCTGTCGAAGGCGCTCGGACACCCGGCGCGCGTGAGGATCGTGCGTATCCTGATCCGGAAGAACGCCTGCGTCTGCGGCGACATCGTGGACGAGCTGCCGCTGGCCCAGTCGACGGTCTCGCAGCACCTGAAGGTGCTCAAGGAGGCCGGCCTCATCCGCGGCGACGTCGACGGCCCCCGCGTCTGTTACTGCATCGAGCCCCGGGCGCTCCGGCGTCTGAAGGCCCTCGTCGGGGGGCTCTGATGGCCGTCGCACGTCTAGCCTATCGTTTATCGACGATTAACGAAAGGAAGTTCCCATGTCCGTGACCATCCGCGTGTTCGACCCCGTCATGTGCTGTTCCACCGGCGTCTGCGGGCCGAGTGTCGATCCCGAGCTGGCCCGCTTCGCCGCCGATGTCGACTGGCTGCAGAAGCAGGGCGTCACCGTCGAGCGCTATAACCTGTCTCAGCAGCCGTCCGCGTTCGCCGGGACGCCCGCCGTGAAGGAGGCGCTCGCGCGCGGGACCGAGGTGCTCCCGCTCGTGCTGGTCGGTGACCGCATCGCCGTCGAGGGGGCGTACCCGTCGCGGGAGACGCTGGCCGCGCTCGCCGGCGTCGTCCTGAAGAAGCTGGAGATGGCGCCCGCGTCGAGCGGCTGCTGCGGACCGGCCACCTCCGCCAAGTCGAAGACCAGCTGCTGCTGAGGGAGACCGCGATGCACTTCCTCGAGCGCGCTCCGCGAAACCTCTTCTTCACGGGCAAAGGCGGCGTCGGCAAGACGAGCGTCGCCTGCGCGACCGCGGTAGAGCTCGCGGGGCGCGGGCGACGCGTGCTTCTCGTCAGCACGGATCCGGCCTCGAACCTCGACGAGGTGCTCCAGACGAAGCTCGGCGACGAGCCTCGTCCCATCGCCGGCGCGCCGGGGCTGTTCGCGCTCAACATCGATCCGGAGGCGGCGGCGCACGCGTACCGCGAGCGCATGGTCGGGCCCTACCGCGAGGTGCTCCCCGACGCTGCCGTTCGCAGCATCGAGGAGCAGCTCTCGGGCGCGTGCACCGTCGAGATCGCTGCGTTCGACGAGTTCTCGAAGCTGCTCGGCGACGAGCGCGCGACCGCCGACTTCGACCACGTCGTGTTCGACACCGCTCCCACGGGGCACACGTTGCGGCTCCTCGAGCTGCCGGCGGCGTGGACTGGGTTCCTCGAGTCGAACGTGGGCGGCACGTCCTGCCTCGGACCGCTCGCGGGTCTGAAGGCGCAGCAGGCGCTCTACGACGGGTCGCGCAAGGCCCTCGTCGATGGGACGCGCACCGCGCTCGTGCTCGTCTCACGCGCCGAGCGGCCTTCGCTCAGCGAGGCCGAGCGCACGCGCCGCGAGCTCGCGGCCATCGGCATCGAGCGACAGGAGCTGGTCATCAACGGCACTTTCCGTGCGCAGGACACCCGGGACGCCGTCGCCGTGGCCATGCAGCGTCGAGGCGAGGAGGCGCTCGCCGAGATGCCTGCGGGCCTCCGCGCGCTGGCGCGCACCGAGCTGCCGCTGCTCCCGTTCGGGCTCGTCGGCATGGCCGCGTTGCGGAGGTTGTTCGGTGAGCAAGCGCCGAGCGCAGTCGACTCCGCTCTCGCTCCTATGCTCGCGGTGTCGATTCCACCACTCGCCCAGCTCGTGCCGTCGCTCGAAGCAGGTGGGCGCGGCGTCATCATGACGATGGGCAAGGGTGGCGTCGGCAAGACGACCGTCGCGGTGAATATCGCCGTCGAGCTCGCCCGCCGTGGACACAAGGTTCACCTGACGACGACGGACCCCGCCGCGCACGTCGCAGAGGCGCTCGGAGCAGCCGTGGACGGGATTCGGGTGAGCCGCATCGACCCCGTCCTCGAGACGCGCGCGTATTCCGATGAGGTCATGCGCACGGCGGGAGCCAGCTTGGACGCCGCGGGGCGTGCGCTGCTCGAGGAGGATCTCCGGAGCCCATGCACCGAGGAGATCGCTGTCTTCCGCGCGTTCGCACGCGTCGTCGACGAGGGCGAGCGCGGCTTCGTCGTGATCGACACCGCCCCGACGGGGCACACGCTCTTGCTGCTCGACGCGGCCGAATCGTACCACCGAGAAGTGCTGCGCACTTCCGGCGCCGCACCGGAGGAGGTGCGCCGGCTCTTGCCGCGCCTGCGCGACGCCTCGTTCACGAGGATTCTCCTCGTCACGCTGCCCGAGGCGACGCCCGTGCACGAGGCTGCGGCCCTGCAGCGCGACCTCTTGCGGGCGGAGATTCGTCCGTTCGCCTGGGTCGTCAACCAGAGCCTCGTCCCGCTGAGCGTCACGGACCCCGTCCTTGCTGGACGGCGCGCCAACGAAGCGCACTTCCATGCCGAGGTCTGCGACCTCGCCTCGCGGGTTGCGCTGGTGCCGTGGGCTCTCCCGCAGGCGCAGGCGAGGCTCGACCTCATCGCGGCCGGATCGGCCGCTCGCCAGGGCGGCCTCCTGTCGCCAGCTGCGGAGTAGGCGATGAGCGTGCGTTCCCGCCTCCTCGTGATCGCCGCCACCCGCGCTCGCTGGCTGGTAAGGGCGATGCTGAAGCGGAGCGCCGGGTCGCCTCACGGAGTACCTGTGGGAGGACTGCTGCAGCGCGGCCAGGCGAGCTGCTGATTCTTTTGCCCATCTGATTCGATGTTTCCGGAAGGAGCGTGTGCGATGAATGTTCTCAAGCCTCACATCTCACTCAACGTCTCGAACATCGACGCCTCGGTTGCGTTCTACGAGAGGGCCTTTGGCGTACGCGCCACGAAGCGTCGCCCCGGCTACGATGCCGCATGCTGCGCGCCTGGCTGCTGTGTCCCGTCCAAGCTCAACGATGCCGCCGCGCTCTGATCTCACCCGGAGGGCCGTCGCCGAGGCGCTCGGGACAGCCCTGCTGCTCGCGACCGTGGTCGGGTCCGGGATCATGGCCGAGCGCCTCGCCGGCGGGAACGTGGCGATCGCGCTGCTCGCGAACACGATCGCGACGGGGGCCGCCCTCGTGGCGCTCATCCTGACCTTCGGGTCCATCTCCGGCGCGCACTTCAACCCCGCCGTCACGCTCGCCGACGCAAGCCAGGGCGGGCTCCCCTGGCGCGAGGTGCCGGCGTACATCCTGGCCCAGGTCGCCGGCGCCTTCGCGGGCGTCGCCGTGGCTCACGTCATGTTCGGCGAAGCCCTCTTCTCGGCGTCGCAGCACGAGCGCTCAGGGCTTGCCCAGATGGTGAGTGAGTTCGTTGCGACCTTCGGGTTGCTCGCCGTCATCTGGGGCGGCGTCCGGAGGCGGGTCGAGTCGGTTCCGTTCGCCGTTGGTGCGTACATCACGGCCGCCTACTGGTTCACCTCGTCCACGTCGTTTGCCAACCCAGCCGTCACACTCGCGAGGGCTGCGAGCGATACATTCGCCGGCATCCGGCCGGCCGACGCGCCGGGTTTCATCGTTGCACAACTCGCAGGGGCAGCGGCGGCAACGCTGGCATTCCGCTGGCTCGTTCCCGCCCTGCCCAAGGTTGCCGGTCGCGTGGTCGATCGCGCGCTGCCGGAGGATGTTCCATGAAGACCGTGCTCTTCGCCTGTGTTCACAACGCGGGCCGCTCCCAGATGGCCGCGGCTTGGTTCAATGCCTTGACCGATCCTTCCAAGGCGCGCGCCATCTCGGCCGGCACCCAGCCGGGTCCGGGGGTCCACCCCGAAGTGCTCGTCACGATGACGGAGGTGGGGATCGACCTCTCGGCCGCGAAACCGCAGCGGCTCACCGACGAGCTGGCGAGCCAAGCGACGCTGCTCGTCACCATGGGATGCGGGGAGGTGTGCCCCGTCGTTCCAGGGCTTCGCCGTGAGGACTGGCCCCTCGAGGATCCCAAGGGCAAGCCGGTGGAGCGCGTGCGGGAGATCCGCAACGAGGTCCGCGCGCGCGTGGCCGACCTCGTCTCTCGCGAGGGGTGGGCCGCTGCTCGAAGGGACGAGGATATCCGACCATGAGCCTCGATCCGGTTCGCGTCCTGTTCCTCTGCACCGGCAACTCGTGCAGGAGCCAGATGGCCGAAGGCTTGGCACGTTGGGCTGGTGGAGGTGGACCCCGTTGACAGCTACAGCCAGGCGACCGAAGCCTTCTCTCGTTTCGGCAGCAGTCGACGCGTCGAGAGCTACAGTGCTGGCTCGCTTCCGCGGCCGGTGCACCCGCTCGCTGTCAGCGTGATGGCCGACATCGGGATCGACATTTCGACGCAGCGGAGCAAGCCCCTCGGTGAGTTCATGGCTCAGCAGTTCGACTTCGTGATCACGGTCTGCGACCGCGCCAAGGAGAGCTGCCCGACGCTGCCCACCCATCGCGAGCAGATTCACTGGAGCGTGAAAGATCCAGCAGAAGCGACGGGAACCGAAGCTGTAGTGAGAAGGGCGTTCGAACGCGCACGCGATGAGCTGCAACATCGGATTCGACTCTGGATGCTGTCGCACCGGATCGGGGGTCGCTAGCGTTGACGCAGCTTCCCGCCCGCGCCGCGAGCGGGAAGTCGAGGCTTGCATCGGCAAGGCTCGGCGCCGGCGCCGTCCACCTACCCGACGCGCGGGCAGGTGATGGTCGGCGCGCTCACGAACATAGGAGCCACATGCCCCACGATGACGCTGCGCCGCACAGGCCGCACGCCTGGCTGGACCAGCGCTCGGTCGATTTCCTGCGTCCATCCGACCGGATCCCCGTCCTCCAGGCAGGAGGACCGAGATGACCGAACGAACCATCGACCAGACCCGCGAAGCTGTCCGAGATCATTACGGAAAAATCGCCATCGCCGGGACGGGCTGCTGCGCCCCGGGCTGCTGCGCGCCGGCGCAGGCGGCCTCGCTCCAGCTCGGCTATACGCGCGAAAACCTCGCCGCTGTTCCGGAGGGCGCGGACATGGGCCTCGGCTGCGGCAACCCCCAGGCGATCGCCGCCATCCAGCCGGGCGAGACCGTGCTCGACCTCGGCAGCGGCGGCGGGTTCGACTGCTTCCTCGCCGCCAGCCAGGTCGGTCCGGACGGGCGGGTGATCGGCGTGGACATGACCCCGGAAATGATCGCCAAGGCGCGGGAAAACGCGCGAAAGATCGACGCGGCCAACGTCGAGTTCCGCCTCGGCGAGATCGAGCACCTGCCGGTCGCCGACGCGACCGCCGACGTCATCCTCTCCAACTGCGTCATCAATCTCTCCCCGGACAAGGCCGCCGTGTTCCGCGAGGCCTATCGCGTCCTCCGGCCCGGCGGCCGGCTTGCCATCTCCGACGTCATCGCGACCGCGGAGCTGCCCGCCGCGCTGCGCGAGCAGGTCGCCGCGCTCACCGGGTGCGTCGCGGGGGCGATCAGGGCCGACGAGCTCCAGGAGCTCTTGCAGCACGCCGGATTCACGGACATACGCATCGGGGTGAAGCCCCAGAGCCGCGAATTCATCCGTGACTGGGTGCCCGGCTCGGGCGCCGAGCAGTACATCGCCTCCGCGACGATCGAGGCGAGCAAACCCGCTCGGCCGGAGGCCCAGGCATGATCGACGCGGACGCGCGCGGCGCCTGGCATCAGCTCGAGGCGCGCCTCCGCCCCTTCGTCGTGCGCCGCGTCTCCACTGCGGCCGACGTCGATGACGTCGTGCAGGACGTGTTCCTGCGCATGCAGCGGGGCGTGGGTGGGCTGCGCGATGACGAGCGCTTCGGCCCCTGGGTCTACCAGGTCGCCCGCAGCGCCATCGCCGAGCACCACCGGGCCCGCGCGCGGCATGTCCTCGTCGAGGGCGACGCCCCCGAGATCGAGGCAGAACCCTCGGGCGGAGAGGACGGGGCCGCCGAGCTCCTCGCCCTGGCGGTCGGTCCGCTCGTCGCCATGATCCCGTCGCCCTACCGCGAGGCCCTCACCCTCACCGAGCTCGAAGGCCTCTCCCAGAAGGCCGCGGCCGACATGCTCGGGATCTCGCTCACCGCGATGAAGTCCCGCGTCCAGCGCGGGCGGGAGAAGCTGCGGGCGCTCGTGGAGCAGTGCTGCGAGGTGGCCCTCGACGCGCGCGGGCACGTCATCGACTGCGTGCCGCGCGCTCCGAGCAACGGGCCCCGTTGCTCTTGCGGTTGACGCGCGACCCGCCCTCCTGGCCGATCCACCCTAAGCCCTGCTGCCTGGCTGGCAGAGCGCTCGTCGCCTCGCCCCCCTCCGCGATCGATCCCCTCGTTCCTCTTCATCTCCTTCGACTCTCTGCGGCCTCCTTCGATTTCCTGCGTCCTCGTCGCTCGATTCCCGTCCTTCTCAGCGGAGGTAATCGACATGAACGAGATCGCATCCATCCTGCTCGCCGTTTACGCCGCCGTCGGCGCGATCGACGGGATCTATTTTCATCTCTGGAAATACCGCCTCTTCGCCAATGATGCCTCGCGCCGCGAGCACCACCTTCACACGATCCACGCGGCGCTCTTCGCCATCGTCATTGGCACGCTCTACCTCGCTCCGAGCGCCGGTCTCCTCCTCTGGGCTGGCGTGGGCGCCTTCGCCGCCTCCTTCGTCGTCGCCATCCTCGACGTGCTCGAGGAGCGAAGCTCGCGGGAGAACCTGGGCGGGCTCACGCCGCGTGAATACGCGCTCCACGTCGGTCTGATCGCGCTCCACTCCGCCTCGGTCGCGCTCGTGCTCGCCGCCCGCCCTGCATCCGCCTGGTCGCTCGATGCGCCCGTCCTCCTCGACGCCGCGCTCCCGGAGCTCACGCACACGATCGCGCTCAACCTGCTTCCGGGCGCGGTGCTCACGGCGCTCGTGCACGTCGCGCTCGGGCTGCGCCCCGTCGCGCTCCGCTTCGCGCGGCCGGGCCTCGCCTGAGGCCCCGCAGCGCCGGTCCGTTCACTTCTCGACGCAAACGCCCGAGCGCCTCACGCTCGGGCATCATCAGTGCCCGCCGGCGGCGCCGACGAGGAACTCCCAGAGCACGTCGTGCGATCGCGGACCGGCACGCCGCATTTGGCCAACGTGACGTGCAGGAGGCTGCATTCGGCGATGAGCGCCTCGGGCTCGATCGTGGCCTGCGGGTGTCGAGAAGCAGCGGGGCTCGGCTGGCAGCCGGGGTGCAAACGGCGGGCTCGACCATCGGCGCTAGCTTGCTCACAACTCCGCTGCTGGCGGCAAGCCCAGCAGTTGACCGGTTGCCCCGTGAACGACCCGGGCCGCCACCTCATCCCCGAGGGCGACGGCGTGGCTCAGGGTGCTGGCGAGCGAGGCAACCACGGCGGCCCGAGACGACAGGTCCGCCGGCGCGAGCTCTCCAGGCCCGAGCCTCGGCGGTTGGGCCCGGGTTGGGGCCATGCCTTCCGAATGGGTGCGATCCGTTGTCACGCCCCGCCGAAATTCCGGCGTAAGCAACGGATCGCGACGGTTCGCCGTCGCGGAATCGTTCCGTGAGGATCTCGGGCGATGAGGTGTCAGGAGATCGGGGGCGCCGGCACAGCGGTCGTCGATCAGGGGCTCGGCAGCGGATACGGGAGTCCCGCGGGAGTGGCGCCGAAGTTCCTTATGAACATGATCCGCGCGCCGCTCGCAGGGTCGGATGAGGCCCAATCTCCCAGGAGGACGGCGGTGAACCAGTACGTCTGCACGGCTGCCGAGACGCTCCGGATAGCATCGGCCGAGCCGACCGGTCGAACGCCCACCCACTGCTGGCCGGCGACGCGCGGCGCCGCGAACTCGGCGCCGGTGCTCGCGCTCGCCGACGCGTACGCGACGTCCGTGAGCACGGGTGTAAAGGTGTCGCCTCGGGTCCCGTCTGCATTGACCGACCAGTGGCCGAGATCCACCGAGGGCGCTGTCGCCGAGGCGTTGATCAACATGACGCGCGGGGTGGTGAACGTCCCGGGCAGCTCCGGCTGAACCTGCCACAGCTTGAGCTGCAGCGCCTTGTCGCCCGTCTCTCCGGTGGCGCCAAGCAAACCTCCCAGGTAGATCGCCCCGGGCTCCAGCGGGCCCGTCCGCTGAGCGCCGACCACCACGGTGTCACCCGAGCCCCCCTCGCCGGCGCCGGGCGCGACGAGCGAGAGCGTCGACTCACCCGGCGGAAGATCGGTGTACGTCGGCGCCTGCGCATACCTCAGGTTGATGGCGACCCTCTCCGTGCCTGAGTACACCTCGAGGGACGACGGCGTGGGCGGCAGCGATGCGTGGAAGAAATAGACGAGCGGGTCCCGCTTGACGAACACGGCAGGCGAGTCGTCCCCTGCCGGGACGACGAGCAGGCCATGTGCGCGCGCGTCGCTGGCGACGCGGGTCGGCTCCCCGGTCTCGATGACGAAGTACGATCGCCCACCGACGAGCGATGCCGCAGAGAGCGAGAACGGCGCCTGACCCGTCGGACCGAAGTTCCTCGACGCGGTGACCGTGATCGACCGGGTCGACAGGGGCACGAGCACGCCTTCTGGAGCGCTGGCGGTGAACCAATCGAGCGCCGCGGCGGCCGCGGCGCTTCGGTCGATGTAGAACGATTTCGGATTCCACGAGTTGGAGTCGGCGCCCACGAAGCGCAGGGCGACCTCGCTGCATGAAGGCGTCGTGAACTTCTCTTCTGCGATGAGAAGCCGCGGCGTCGTCGTGCCAGTCGTGCCCAGGATTCCGACGGCCACGATCGTGTAGCGCGTCCCAGGGGCAACCGTCAGTGGATCGGCCGAAATCGTGAGCGCGTCGCCTACGCCACCGCCGGTTCCATCATCGCTCCGTGCCGAGAAGGTGATCGCGTCCGCCGTGACTTTGGCGTACCTCGTGACGGACGCGGCGACCATGCCGGGCGACACTGCCTCTGCGTCGGGTACCGGCGCCCCGTTCGCATAGAGGCGGAGCGCGGGCGGGTCGCCGACCCCCACCGGTGTGTTCGTGCGGTTCGGCAAGAGGGCGTTGATGAGCCGGACCTTGGGTTCAGGGTCGGTGTCCGGCGGCAGGCCACACTCCGCCGGATCGCCGCCGCCCGTGCCGCCAGCGCCACCCGTGCCGCCAGCGCCGCCAGCGCCGCCCGTGCCGCCAGCGCCGCCCGCATCGCCGCTGCCGCCCGTGCCGCCGGCGCCACCCGCGTCGCCGCTGCCGCCCGTGCCGCCAGCACCGCCCGTGCCGCTGGCGCCCGTGCTGCTGGCGCCCGTGCTGCTGGCGCCCGTGCTGCTGGCGCCCGTGCTGCTGGCGCCGGCCGCGTCGCCGCCGCCGCCCGTGCCGCCAGCGCCGCCCGTGCCGCTGGCGTCGCCGCCGCCCGTGCCGCTAGCGCCGCTTGTGCTGCCAGCACCGCCCGTGCCGCCGGCGCCGCCCGTGCCGCCGGCGCCGCCCGTGTCGCCGCCGCCCGTGCCGCCAGCACCGCCCGTGCCGCCGGCGCCGCCCGTGCCGTCCTTGCCGCCCGTGCCGCCGCCGCCGTCAGAGCTACCGCCCGACGACGTGCTCGCGCTGGCGCTCGTGGTCCCACCTCCGCCTTGCCCCGACTGTGATGAGGTATCGTCGTCCCCGCAAGCGCTCGTGAAGATCGAAAGCCCGGCCAGCGCACCCACTATGATCAGCCATCGTTGACGCATCTTCATCGTAACACATCTCCGTGTAGCGCGTCGCACGCGCCAGAACGATTCACTACCTCGGGAACTTCAGCGCGCAGGCGTCACGCGGAACCGCGATGACTCCCTTCGTCAGCTCGTCACGCATGTAGATGTAGGCCATCACGCCGGCGTTGAAGACCGCTCTCCGGAGCCATGCATCGACCTCCGGCGAGCTCGCGTCCGCGGCGCGGAGGCCGTCCGTGAGAGGGTTTCTGAGCGTGCACACGTCCCTCCACATGGGCACGCCGAACTCCGGCGCCACCGTATTGCTCAGGATGAGACTCCAATTCCCGCTCGCGGCCGCGGCGTCGTAACTGGCTCCGAACCGATGCGCGTCGGTGCGGATCTCATCGCAGGCGGCGCGCGCGACGCCGAGCATGTTCGCCCTCGATCGCCTGAAGGCGGCCTTCGCGGTCTCCGGATCGAGCGGGATCGGCACCGCGGCCACGATCCGATTGTTGACGAAGACGTTGAAGAAGGTCCTCTCCTCCTCCGCGGTACGGCCGAACGATACGGTGGTGCCCCCGGTCGCCATCCAGACGAGGTACTTCGCCGCCCCGTCGGGCCCGAGGTCGTTCTCCCCTGCGTCGGGCCCATGGAACGTGGCGAGGTTCTCGTTGGGTGCCCAGCGCGGGCCGAAGAGCCCGTCCACGAAGCTCGCCACCCTCGCCCCGGAGGTCGCGCGGAGCGCTCTGGCCGCGCCGGTCTGGGCGTCTCCGTAAATCCCATGGCAATTCGAGCAGATACCGGCGTAGATATGCTCCCCCGGGTTGGACCAGTAGATCGCGCTCCACGGCTGGCGCGGCCTCCCGGTCCCCGGATTGATCATCCACTGCTCCACCGGTTCGGGCTCTGGCGCGTCCCCCGGGAACGCGCAGCCTGGGGCGAAGAACCCCTGAGCATAAACCTTCTTCGCCAGCGCCTCGTGCTCGCTCGTCATCTCCTCCGCGCGGATCCAGTCGTCGAGCTTCGTCTTCCAGTCGATGTTGCGCGGGACGTACGGATAGCGCTCGGTCGTGTCCTCGAGCACCCACCCGAGTTCGCGATGCTCCTCGCAGTCGCGAAGGGCGCGCGCCTCCGCGGCGTCCGCCGCGCGCATGGCGAGCTCGATCGCCTCCGGATCCTCCGGCGCCTCCCGTCCCCCGCGCTCGTAATCGCGCGGCACCGACGCCCACCAGCGCGCCACGAGGACCGGCAGGCGGCAGTCCACCGACGCCGTGTGCATCGGCATGTGGAGGCTGAAGAATGCGCTTGCTTCCTCGTTGTCCACGGGCAGGCCGAACGCGCGGGGAGTCCACGCTCCCGTGGGCAGGACGACGCGACGGTAGATCCCTCCGACCGGGATGGAGTTCTGGATGACGAGCTCATCGAAGGACGCGGGCACACCAGGAAAGTAGGGCAGCCCGTCCGAGCCCACGGTATCCATGCGAAACCCGAAGATGCTCCCGCCAGGCGACATATCCAGGCCTCGCAGCGTCGCCTTGCTCGCCACCGCATAGCCGCGCGGGTTATGGCAATGGGCGCAGTTGCCCGCCATGTAGGCCTGCATGTTCAGCTCGTCGTCGTTGCGCGGCTGGCGGGGCAGCGCAGACTCCTCCAGCTTGGGGAAGTCGTCGGGCGTGAGCGTCGCCGACGTGCCGCGCACGACGCCGTACGCGAGGAGTCGCTCGAGCTGATTGAGCTCGTCGGCGAGCACGTCCGGCGTGTAGACGCCGCCTTCCCCTTTGGGTCGCTTGTGGAGCTGAAAGGGCGTGATACCGAGGATGAAGCTCTCGCTCTCCGAGCCCGAGTGGCACGCCACGCATCGCGTCGCGCCGGGCACGGCGTAGCTCTGCAGTGTGCCGGTGGTCTCGTCGGCCGTGTAAGGGCGGACGTAGTCGGGAAACGGCTCTCCGTTCAGGTAGAGCTCCCTGCTGTCCGGTGACGCCGGATCGAGCCCGGTCCCGAGGAGCTTCGCGCTCGTCTCCTCCGCGTTCCACACGTACGTGCCGAAGATCGCGTCCTCGGCCTGCTCGCGCGTCACGATGATGCGCGTCTCCATCTTGCGGTATCGCGTGACGCCGTCGGGCTCGACCACGGCCCTGAAGAACGTCTTGTAGAAGCGGGTGTTCGGGGGGATGCGGAGGCTCTTCGCCTCCGGGTCGTACGTGATGGCCTGCCCCGCCGGGACGTGCACGAAGCGCAGCTTCGCCGCGTCGTCCGACCAGAGAGGGTACGTCGGCGCGTAGGCGAGCGTCCCCCTGCGCGCGAGCACCTCGGCGTCCAGCGAGACGAAATCGGTCTCCGACAGCTTGACCGGGAGGTCCTCGAACGATCGCATCGCAGCGAATCGCTCGTCCGCCTCCTCGTCTCGGCCGACGATCTCGGCGTCGGGGATGCAGCTCCCGAGCTCGGTCAGCGCATCGCCGATCTCGCGCGGGGTCACGAAATCTCCGTCCGGACCGACCTCCATGTCACCCTTCGGGAGGACGTACGTGCCGGAGGGGCACCCCTGCGCGATCCACGCCTGGAGCCGCCGGCCGAGCGCCTCTTGCCCGCCGATCTTGTAGGGCATCTCCCCGCTGAGCATGACGTCGACGGGCGTCTTGCCGCTCTTGCCGCGCGCGTTGCACAGGTTCTCCGGGGTGCCCGTGTAGGAGAAATCTCCTTGTTCTGCTGGCGCCTTGTGGCAGTTGCCGCATTGAATCTCGATCTCCCCCGAAAGGTTGCTGAAGGTATCGAGGGCCTCTTCGACTGTCGCCGAGTGGCGCTGAGGGATCGGTTCGTGCGATCGGGCCGGGGCGCATAGACGCGGCTGCGTGCCCCCGCCGGCACCGCCGCTGCCGCCGCCTCCGCCGTTGTCGCTGCCGCCGGCACCGCCGCTGCCGCCGCCTCCGCCGTTGTCGCTGCCGCCGGCACCGCCGCTGCCGCCGCCTCCGCCGTTGTCGCGGCCCCCGACCCCGCCGCTGCCACCGGTACCGCCGCTGCCGCCGCCGTCACCACCGCTGGTAGCGCCGCCGCCGCTCGTGCCCTCCGGGGGCGAGATTTCAGAGGTGTCGTCACCTCCGCAGCCGTACCCGGCCACGGACACGACCCCGAGCAACAGCACCATCGACCTCATCGTCACCCAACGCCGACCTTGACCCATCATTGTCAGCTCCCCGGGCTCGCAGCGGCGAACCCCCTACCGTCGCGGCGGCCGAAATGACACTGGTGAGCTCCTGGAACAACCGTGAATTCCGGCTGTCACGGACCCGTGACGCCATTGCGGTCCCATCGACGTAGATGATTGCGCTTTCATTGATTGAGGCGCCGCAAGCTCGCCTCTCCCGCCGGCCATCGATGGGGAGTAAGCGTTCACCGGCCAGACCTCCTACGCCGGGCGGTGTTGCGGGGTGGGCTGCCGCTCGGGCTGTCGGTGCCAAAGTTGTATTGCGCCATAGGACGCGGTGTCGAGCTCGGAGTTCGGCAGTATGGTTCGTCGGCTCGACCTCAGTTCATCGATGCGTTCGTCTCGCCAGTCACGTGCCACGACGAACGAAGGGGAAGGATTACGACCGCTGGGTCAAGGCCGCCGCCGGCGGCGGCGCCCGCGCCTGGGACCCCCGCGCCCGCGACCCCATAGACATCGGCCGGCGCTCGGCCCTCGTGGTGCGCAGCGGGTGATGAGAAGGGGGCGTGCCTGAGCGCGCCGCGCTGGCCATGTGCGTCGAACGGAGCGCGCCTACCGCGATGGATCGCGCGGCGCGCTCCGTCCTTCGTCATCCGCCTATCAGCTCACAGGGAGGAGGGGCACGTGGTGCCGGTGCTACCGCAATTGAGCGGCGTGCGGGGCGAGTTGGCCGGATCGGTGCACGCGATGAAGCCGTTGGCGATCAGGATGTTCTCGTACGCAATAGCGTCGTTGATATCGTTCACGCCGAAGGCCCAGTCCAGGAAGTCCTGCTCCTTGATGTCGCGAGTTCCGTTGCCCTCGTTGAGGTACAGGAAGCGAGCGTACGGGTACGCGTTGCTCGGGTCCGTGATGAGCTTGCGGATGTTGGTCACGCTCGGCTCTTTGCTGTTGACCCAGAGGTACTTGTTTTCGTAGGTGCCCGAGGCGACCTTCGCGTCGCCGCCCGCGTAGCCGATCGCGCTGGCGTTCGCGCCCACGAGCTTGCCGATGCAATCGGTGGCCGAGTCGGTCGCCGCGCAGGGCGTGGGCACGAGCGAAGACGTCCCCGGCGTGTCGGTCGAGAGCCGCGGCCCGGCGGTTTCGTCGTCCACCACGATCTGCACGTTCGAGCAGAAGGCCGTGCAGCCGGTGAGGCTCTTGAAGGTGTCGGTCGTGCCCGAAAGGTCGTCGCGGCGATACATCACGAGGGGGGCCGAGGAGTTCGTCGACCCCGAGGTGAACTCGCCCCACGTGTCGAAGGCGGCGCAGCTGGTGGCGTCCCCGTCGCCGTCGCCGCAGAACGCGCCCTTGACGTTCGCCGAGTTCGCGCCGGTCGCGCTCTGGTCCGCAACCTTATCCGACCAGACATAGACGGCGTCGAGCGCGATGCGATTGCTCTTCTGACCGCTGTCACAGGTGCCGTTCAGGTCCCTGGACATCGGAGCGATCGTCTGCGCCTTCGTGTTGCAGGGGGCGGAGCCGGTGCCTTCCAGGCACTGCTCGCCTCTGCCCGTCCCGGTACCGAGGTAGGTGAGGCCCGTGACGCCCGACGCGGCGATCGCGGCCGTGGTCGCGTTGTACAGCGTGTCCGACCCGTAGAAGCTCGTGCCGTTGATCAGCTTCTCCTGCGACTCGCCGATGAATGCCTCGTCCGTGCTGCCCACGGCGCACGCCGCGAGGCCGAGGACCGAGAGCGCCGAAAGGACCAATTTGCCCATCTTCTTCATGTTCATCTCCATCGTTCAGAGTGACGGTGCGCCTGTGCACCTCGATCGTCTCGGTGCACCGGCGCCCATCGATCGAGCCAACAATCCAAGGAAAACCGCCTGGCCGCCGAAGCGCTCGCCGTCAGGCGGTCAAGTCTCTATCTCTCGCGACGCGGCCGCTCAGTGGGTGGTCACCGTGCGGATCTTGCCGAGGCGCCGCCCCAGCCGCTCGGTGAACCAGACGTCGAGGATGCCGCACCCCAGGAGCGACGGGCGCAGCGTGATCCCGAGCGGACGAGAGTTGGCGATCGGGAGATCGAACTCGGTGACGACGCCGCTCGTGGTGATGCGTCCGATCTTGTTCCCGAACTGCTCCGTGAACCAGAGATTGCCGTCCACCCCGAGGGTGATGGACGTGGGGCCGCGGCCCAGCGCGGGGAGCGCGAACTCCGTCACGGTCCCGCTGGTGTCGATGTTCGCGATCTCGTTCGCGGTGGTGAACCAGATTTTGAGGTCGGGCCCGAGCGTCACCGCGTTGGGGTTCGAGGCCGAGGCCGGCAGCGCGTACTCGGTCACGGTTCCAGACGTGCTGATCCGCGCGAGCTTGTTCGTGAACGACTCCGCGACCCAGAGGTTTCCATCGACTCCGGCCGCGATCCCGCGCGGCTGGCTATTGGCGGTCGGCAGCGGGAACTCGGTGATCACCCCGCCCGGCGTGATGCGCCCGACCTTGTTGCCGAGCAGCTCGGTGAACCACACATTCCCGTCGAATCCCAGCGTGATCCCGAGCGGGTTCGAGTTGCTCGTCGGGATGTCGTACTCGGTCACGACGCCGCTCTTCGTGATCGCCCCGATCCGGTTGGTCCCCGGCTCGGTGAACCAGATCCGGCCATCCGGACCGAGGGTGATGCCGCTCGGGTTCGATCCGGCCGCGAGCGGGTACTCGGTCACGTTGCCGCTGGAATCCGCGGCCGCGATCTTGTTGGCGGAGCCTTCGGTGAACCAGACGCGGCCGTCAGGGCCAAAGGTGATGTTCCCCGGCGTGGCGTTCGAAGGAATGGCGTACTCCGTGATGTCACCCACGGACGCCGCCGGGCAATGACCGGCGCTCGCGTGCTCCGCCTGCCCAATCAATGCGGCGCCGACCATCATCGACAAGGCAACAATCGACTTTTTCTTCATTTCAATCTCTATCAGGGTTTGAGGTTGAGGGCGTCTCGCGAGATCTCCTGTCACGAATCTGTGAATGCCGCGGCTGCGCCGCGCGCTGGCGTTGCTCGTCGAGAGCGGCGCTACGCGCGCTCGACCGCTGCCTCTTCGCGCTCACGCTCGTGAGCGGTCGGTCACGATCCCGCTCGGCGCCCCGTTCGGAACTGCGCTGGCAAACTGCGTGCACACACGGTGCGTCCCCCATTCCCTCCCCGTAACCAGATTCCGTCCTATGTCGATTCGTACCTGTTCGCTCGTAAGACGAGCCATGTGTCCGCGGAGCGAATCGCCTCCAGCGCGTCGGTGGGGTGTCGGCGCCAGGCGCGCGCGATGAGAACGCGACGCAGAGATCGCGCGCCTGCTGGACCCGCCAAACAGGTTGGTTGAGCGGCCATCGCTTCGTGGAGCTGATGGCCGGACCCATTCGGGTCACCCCCACGATCGCGAACGGCCGCCGCGGCGCTGCCAGCCAGCGGAAGGAGGACGAGCCGCGCTCCTGCCTCTGCTGGTCACCCCGCGTCAGAATGCAATGGTGACGCGCTCGAAGGCTCACGCATTTGCGCGATCCGGGCGCGTCGATGCAATCGAGACCCGCACGTCATAGCTCGCTATGCGGGGGGGGACGGCCAGCCAGCCCCCCGGCGGCTTCGTGTGGGGCGGACTATAGTAGGCGCGAAGACGAAATGCGCGAAGTTTGTGTTACGTATTACCGACGTGTGTCCTGTGATGGCGTGATCCTGTTGTCCTCGATCGGCGAGCTGGTGCATTCGAGAACGATTCGGCTGTCAGCTCTGCGACGGTCCTGTGCCGGAACGGTAGAACGCCAGCGCCGGATATCGCTGCTCCTGCGAGAGCAGGCGTCGCGCCTTCGGCCGGCTGCGCCCGAGATCGGGGAGGCAGGGAGCGCGCCGCCGGCTGCCCGCGCATCGCCGCGCGGCCGGCGGCCGCAAGTTTCTCCTCGCCGTCGAGGTCGTGTACTCTCGCCGACATGGCTCCCGTCGTCGTCATCACCGGTGCATCCAGCGGAATCGGTCGATCGCTCGCGTTCTCCTGGGCGAAGCGCGGCGCGCGCGTGGTGCTGAGCGCGCGCGGGCGAGACGCGCTCGAGGGGGTCGCCTCGGAGGTGCGCGCGGCGGGCGGCGAAGCCCTCGCGGTGGCCGGCGACGTGACCGTCGAGGAGGATCGCAAGGCGCTCTGCGAGCGGGCGCTCGGCGCGTACGGCCGGCTGGACGTGCTGGTGAACAACGCCGGGCGCGGCTACTACACGCCTTCGATCGAGATCGACCCCGCCGAGCTCGAGGCGATCTACCGGCTGAACGTCGTCGCCCCCGTGCGCCTCGCGCAGCTCGCGATCGAGCCCCTCGCGGCCGCGAAGGGCACCATCGTCATGGTCTCCTCCATCGCGGGGCTCGTCTCCGCGCCGCGGATGGGCCCGTACGCCTCGTCGAAGTTCGCGCTGGAGGCGCTCGCGATGTCGCTCCGCGCGGAGCTCTCGTCGCGCGGCGTGCGCGTGCTCGTGGTGCGGCCGGGGCCGGTCGCGACCCCATTCCATGAGCACTCCGTGGTGACCGACGACAACGTCGGCTACCGCCCGCCGGGCCACAAGAAGCAGAGCCCGGACGAGGTCGCCGAGATGATCGTGCGCGCCGTCGAGGCGGGCCGCGACGTCCTGGAGACGAGCCTGTTCGTGAAGACGGCGAGCCTCGCCGCCCGTGTGGCGCCCGGCCCCATGCGCTGGATCTCGAAGCGGATGGCGCGCCGCTCCGGGCTCTGAGCGAAGCGCGCCCACCCCGCGCCGGGAACACCGAGCGGGTCGAGCACCCGAGCAGCCGAAGGGAAGGCGGGGGCGGGGAGGAGGCGCTCGGAGCGAGCGCCGCAAGATGGGTGCTCGGAGCGAGCTCCGCAAGGCGGGGGCTCAGAGCGAGCGCAGGAAGGTGACCACCGCGTCGCGATCTCCCGCGGGGAGCGCCATGAAGCGCTGCTTCGCGGCGTCCGCCTCGCCGCCGTGCCACAGGATCGCCTCGACGACGTCCCGCGCGCGGCCGTCGTGCAGCAGCTGGGTGTGGCCGTTCACGGCCTCGAGCAGCCCGATGCCCCACAGCGGCGGCGTCCGCCACTCGCGCGGCCCCGCGAGGTGGTCGCTCGACGACGTGTCCGCGAGCTCTTCGCCCATGTCGTGCAGGAGCAGATCGCTGAAGGGCTGGATGAGCTGATCCCGCAGCTCGACGAGCGGGTGGCGGCTCCCCGTCTTCATCGAGGGGACATGGCAGCTCGCGCACCCTGCCTGGCTGAACAGCGCCTCTCCGCGCTGGACGGCCGGGTCCGCCGTGTCTCGGCGCGGCGGCACGCCCAGCATTCGCATGTAGACCGCGAGCCTGTCGAGATCCTCGTCGGAGAGCTCGGGATCTCCGCGCGTGCCGGCCTGACAACCCGTCTGCGCCTCGCCGCACTCCTCGACCGGGAACAGGCTCGTCGTCACGCCCATGTCCGCCACCAGCGCGTCGGCGACCTGGTGAGGCACGCTCACCTTGCTCGCCTTCCAGCCGAAGCGCCCTATCCGCAGCGCCCCCGAGACCGGGTCCGGGATCAGGTTCGGACGGCCCGAGATACCGTCCTGATTGCAGTCCATCCCGTCTGCACGCTCGAGCACCGCGTCCTCTGCGATCGCCTCGAGGAGGCCCATGCCCACGAGCGGGCGCGCGACGCGGACCGAGTAGCTCGCGATAGGCCCTGCGGAGAGCCCGTCGAAGCGGAACGTGGGCTTTCGCAGGACGTACGGCGTGCCATCGGGGAACTGCCCGGGCTCCTCGGTGTAGGCCACGGTGGCCGTACCCTCGCTTTCGCCCCCGCCCCGCGCCTTGTCCTGCAGCTGCCGGCCGTAGCTCGGGTCGGCGGTGGGCCCGCCGTCCGCGTTCGCGCCTGCGCCGAACAGCTTCACGACGGCGGTCTCCATCGCCTCGCCGGGCTCGGGCGGGGCGCCGCGACCGTTGTTGATATGGCAGCTCACGCACGCCGCCTGGTTCGAGAGCGGCCCCGCCTTGCCGGCGTGCTCGTCGAAGACGGGGTTACCGCCCTCGCTGTGCTCGCCGGTGGCAAAATCCGTATGGAACAGGCGGCGCCCCTCGAGGAAGGGCTGGATAGAGCTCTCCTGGATGTTGAGCGCCATCTGCTCGTAATAGAGATGAGGCTCCTCGTAGATGTACGGTATCGTCCCGTCGCCGCCCGACAGGGCCGCATCGTTCGGCTCGTTGAACGGCGTCAGCTCGCCGCTGCCGACGCGGTAGCGGAACGTGTCGCTGTAATAGCTCGTCCTCCCCTCGACGGTGCCCGCGTCAAGGAACACCCCGAACTCGAACTCCAGCAGATCTCCCGCGCGGATCTCCCTGCTGTCCCTGGCGTTGCGATCGACGACGAACTCCCAGTGGGTGCTCGTGATGCGCTCCATCCCGTTGTTCGAGTCGAACACGTTGCCCTCGCCCGAGTACCAGCAGCGGAAATTGATGGTCTGGTTGTTCGATGCGTTTGCGTTGGGCAGCCATGTGAACTTGATGGTGCTTCCGCCCGCCGGGATCGTGTCCTCGACGATGAACTTGTAGCTTCGGTTCTCGAAATAGCGCGGCTGGTACGGGCTGAACTCTTCCTCTTTCTCGTGGCGCCCGCGCACGCGCCCTGCGGCCTCGAGCGTGATCGTCCCATCGGCAGCCGTCGTGGTGATCGGCTTGCCCGCCGCCGCCGAGGGGAACAGCGGGGAGATGTCGCCGTCCACGCCGGAGCACTCGCCGGGATCGACCTCGCCGCCGTCGCACGCCGGCGCGGGCGGCGCTCCCGTGGAGAAATAAGCGTAGATCGCCTCGATGTCGGCCGTCGCGATCTGCTGCTCGCCGAAGGCCGGCATACGCGCATTCCCCGTGCGCACCTGCGCCGTGAACGCCTCCAGGGTGCCGTCGAAGGCGAACAGATCGGGAAACCCGCCGGTCGGCTTGCCGTGGGCGCTATGGCACCCGCCGCAGTTCAGCGCGAACGCCTGCGGCAGCGCTGGCCCGTCGCTCGTCTCCTCGCAGGGCGGCGCCCCTGGCGGACCGCCCCCGTCGCCCGGCGGGGGCGACTCCGGCGGGGGAGACGCGGGCGACAGGTCGCTCGAGCACCCGAGCTCTGCTGCGCAGGTCGCGAGCAGCCCGAGCACGACATGGAGACCCCCGGACACCAACCGACGTGAGCGGCTTTCGAACATCGCGTTTCGACCTCCGGTGTGAGCCCATCCATCGAGACCGTGATCCGCCGAGCTACCGCAGGATCTCCTCGAGGAGCGCGTTCGGCACGCCGCGGCGATCCTCGCCGAACGACGCGACGCCGAGGTTGTAGTACTGGTTCATGATGGTGAACCACAGATCGCGGAGCTGGCGATCCTCGCCGAGGGGGCCATACGCGACGTGCGCGTCGTTCAGGAAGACGCCGTCGCCGCCCAGGAGGACGATGGGCAGATCGTACGCGTCGTGGTCGTGCGTACGCATCTCGCTCATGTAGACCATCACCGAGTGATCGAGCACCGTTCCTTCCCCCTCGGGGATCGCGTCGAGCCGCTGCGCGAGCTGCGCTGTCTTCTGGCCGAGCCAGCAGTTGATGGCCGCGAAATCGAGGTTGCTCTCCTCGACGACCGCGTAGCGGCCGCCCTCGTCCGTGGCGCCCAGGTTGCCGGGGCCGTGCTGGCAGGAGTGATAATGGAGGCTGCTGCCCTCCCTGTACTCGAGTCCCACCTTCGCGCGGACGTCGGCCGGGATGCACCGGTACTCGAACTCGGAGCGCGCATCGTCGAGCATGTGGGTGATCACGCGCGTCACGTCGCATTGAATGGCCATGACGATGAGATCGATCATGACGTTCGCGTGATCGTCGTGTTTGTACTCGCCGGCTTCCGTGCTGTCGTTCTCGTTGAGCCCCTCCTGCTGCCCCGGCGGCTCGGGGACCACGCCGGGCTCGCCGATCGGGCTGCAGCCCAGGCTCGACGGGGTCATCGTCGACTGGACGCGGGTCACGTTCTTCTCGGTCTCTCGCAGGGCGTCCAGGTACTGCTGGACGATCTTGCGATCGTCCGAGCCGACCCGGCGCATGAGCGAGTTCGCGTCCCCGAGCACCGCGTCGATGACGCTCTTCTCGGTCGCCGCGCGGCGCTCCGCCTCGATCCTGGCCTGCTCGTCGGTCTGCCCTGGCACGGGGGGCGCGCTCGCGGCGCCCGCGTTGATGAGCGCGTCGAACACCGCCTTCGGGTTGACCGAGCGCTTCAGCGGCTCGCGCGGGCTCTTCCAGGAGACGGCCTGATTGTAGGCGTAGCTGCGCCCGTCGAAGAAGCCGGGCTTCACCCCGAGCCCGGTCTGGAGCGACGGGATGCGGGTCGCCTGCTCCGGGCCTGCCTTCTGGACGATGAGCTGGTCGACCGAGACGCCGTTGCCCACCCACTCGCCGAGGTCCTGCCCGGCGGCCCTCCCGAGCTCATCGGCGTCCACGCAGGTCGACAGCGCGGCCATGCAGCGCGAGTGGGACGGCTCGAGGAACGCGTTCTGCTCCTTGCTCCACGTGTGGTTGCCGAGGCGGCTTATCATGAGCATCTTCGACTTCACCGGCGCGAAGTGCTCGAGCACCCTCGGCAGCTTGAAATCGGCGCCCTTCAGCGTCTTGCCGAACGCGGGCGCCGTCTCCCACCAGTGGTGGGGCGCCCCGTTCGGGAAGGTGCAGAGCAAGAAGCGCTTCGGCGTGCCGGGCTCCCCCGCCCGCGCCCTGCGCGGCGCGAGGCTCTCGAGAAACGGCAGCGCCAGGCAGACGCCCGCGCCGCGCAACAGGTTCCTGCGTGTCATTCCGCGTTTCATGTGCGCATCGCTCCTTCGTGCCTGGTTCCGTGCGGAAACAACGCCTGCGGCCTCACTTCGCCCCGACCTTCGCTGGACGGAGGCGGAACGCCTCGCTGGTCACCACCTGCTTCACCAGATCCGCGATCGTCCCCTTCTCCCAGCGCGCGGCGATCGCCTCGAGCGTGCCCCTGTCGCCGCCGATCGGGCGCCGGCGCAACGCATACGTGAAGAGCTGCTCGGAGGGGCAGATCCCCAGCTGGGCGTCCTTCTGGAGCTCCGGGATGAGGCCCGAGATGTCCTGGAACGCCGCGCCCCCGTACTCGCCTGTCGCGTCGACCGCGTCGCCGTTCGGGTACTCGGTCCGGTAGGCGCCTATCGCATCGAAGTTCTCGAGGCTCAGCCCGATGGGATCGAGGACATCGTGACAGCCCGCGCAGTCGGGCGACTCGCGGTGCTTCTCGAGCTTCTCGCGGACGTTGTCGACGGTGCCCGTGTCGCCTCCCGCTGCCTCGAGCTCCGGGATATCCACGCCGGCGGGAGGGGCCAGCTCGGCGCAGTAGAGCTGCGCCAGGATCGTCTTCGCGCGGGACGTGGGGGAGGTCCGATCGGCGCGCGAGGACAGCGTGAGGAACGCGGGGAGCGTGAGGAACCCGCCGCGCCCGGCCTCGGGGTCGTTCGCGTAGAGCGGCGCGAGCAGCGGGCTCTCCGGGTGGGGCGCCGTGAGGAACTCGGACCACGGCCGCTCGCCGGTCGTGAAGCCGGTGAAATAGGCGTTGGCCTGGTCGATCATCGCGCCCTTCATCTCGTCGTTCCAGCCCGGGAACAGCGCTGTGTCGACGCTGTGGCTCGGGAGCGTGCGGGTCCCGAGCCACTGCCCGAAGAAGTTCTGGAAGAACGCGGCGCTCTTCGGGTCGGCCAGCATGCGGTCTACCTGCTCCCGGAGCTCGTCCTCGGTGGCCAGCTCGTCGCTCTCTGCGGCGTCGAAGAGCTCCTCGTCCGGGAGCGAGCTCCAGAGGAGGTACGAGAGGCGCGACGCGATCTCATGGCCGCCGAGGGCGCCCGGCGATCGCTTCGAGTCGGGGCCGAGCTCGATCCGCAGAAAGAAATTCGGCGACGTCAGCAGCGTCCGGACGACGTGCTGCACCGCCTCGACGGGGGACATCTCGAGGGTGGTGCGCGCGTCGTCGTACTGCGCCGCGTACCGGTCGACCTCCGCCGCCTCGAGCGGGCGCCGGAAGGCGCGCAGCCCGAAGCGCTCGATGATCTCGCGCGCGCACCCGTCGCCCGCGCCCTCCGCCGGGTCGCACACGAGGATCTGGGCGCGCTGCGCCTCGTTCGAGAACGCGTCGGCCGCCAGCTTCTTGGCGGCGTCGTAATACCCCTGGACGAGCACCTGCGAGAGGCTCGAGAGCGCGCTGGCGTTCGCGTCGAAGCCCTTCGCGCCGGAGGCCGGGAATCCGTCCGCCGGCCGCAGGCGCGTGCCCAGGAGGTGGGCGACCGTGTTGTTGTACTCCGATGCTGTCATGTGGTGCAAAGGCATCCCGCCTGGCGCGACGACGGCGTCGTCTCCGGGTTCCTGTCCCGGTCCCGGAGCGTCATCACCTCCGAGGATGCCAGTGCACGAGATGCTCAAGAGACATCCCCCGGCGGCGAGCCAGGGACTTGCGAACACTCGGTCAAGTCGGCACATCATGGTCGGCTCCCGCGTGTGGAATCAGCACTCTCCCCCTCGTTGCCGGAGCGCGCGCCTTTCGTGATCGAATCGACCGCACACCCGCGCTAGGATCAGCCTGTGTCGTGCGCGCGGAAGACTACGATGATGGTGCTGCTCCTCGGCTTGTCCGGATGTGGGGCAGATGTGGATATTGCGGTGGGCCGTATGACTCCGACGTCGGTTGTGGGCGGCGGCGGGGAAGGTGGTCGTGGCAGCGGGGAAGGGGGGCGTGGTGGCGGGGCGCTGAGCGGCGGTGAAGCGGGAAGCGGCGGTGAGGCGGGCGGCGGCGAGGCGGGCGGTGGCGGGGAAGGGGGCGGCGGCGCGGCCCCTTGCGATGCGCTGCCGTCGCTCGCTCATCGGTACTCGTTCGACGGGGTGGGGGCGGTCGTCGCCGATACGGTCGGCGGCGCCGACGGTGAGATCTTCGGCGGCGCGAGCCTCGACGGCGGAGGGGTGCTCACCCTCGACGGAGAGGACGACTACGTCGATCTGCCCGCGGGCCTCCTCACGGGGTTGAGCGACGTCACCGTCATGGTCTGGGTCGCCCGCAACGGCGGAGGGGCGTACCTGCGCGTCGTCGACTTCGGCATCGGCAGCACAGGTGAGAATCCCGTCGAAGGCGACTCGAGCGTTGGGCGGTCCTACCTCGTCATCACCCCGTCGACGGGCTTCGACCCGCCGGGTATCGCCGCGCTCGCGAGCGACAGCGGCGCCGCGGGCCAGGTGCAGGTCGCCACCGCGCCCACGCTCGATGACGCCGAGATCCATCAGCTCGCCGCGGTCTTCGACGGCGGGGCGGGGACCCTTTCGCTTTACCTCGACGGTGCGCTCCTCGGCAGCACGCCGGTCGGCTTTCCGCTCTCGGCGATCCAGGACACGAACAACTGGCTCGGGCGATCCCAGTTCGATCAGGATCCGTATTTCGGAGGGCGTTACGACGAGCTGCGCCTCTACCGCGAGGCGCTGGCCGGCTGCGCGATCGAGGCCGCGTGGCGCGCCGGCCCGGAGTTGCCCTGAGGCTCAGAAGGCCAGCGCGAGACCGAGGCGCGCGCTGAGGCCCGCGGCCGGCGGGCGGTAGACGATGCCGTCGAGGTTCTCGACGACGAAGCGGGGCCGCCTCAGCGGGACGACGGCGTGCAGCGCGCCCTCGACGCTCACGGGAGCGGCGATGCGCCATTCGAGCAGCGTCCCGAGCCCGGCTGCGAAGATCGGCGTCGTGAGGGTGAAGGGCTCATCGACGTTTCGCCCCCTGGAGCGGAGCCAGTGCTGGCGGCCGAGCGCGCAGACGTAGACGCGGATGGGGCGCTCGAGCGGGAGCGCGCACGCGTCGACCTCGAGGAACCAGAGCCGGAACTCGGCGCCTGCAGCCAGCCCCGCGATGTGGCTCGAGCTCGACGGCACCACGCCGGCAGCGCCGTCCGCGCGGAACCAGCCGCTGCGGATCCCGCCGCCCGCGGCGAGCCCGACGCCGATCGTCGGGACGAGCGCCTGCTCGAGCTGCGCGCTCACCCAGAGCGCTCCCTCCACGTCGCGCTCGGTCGTAGCGGACGGCCGCGCTGCCGCGGGAGGTGGGCGGCGCGGCGCGGGAGGCGGCGGGCGCGGCGCGCTGGCGGCGGGGGCGGCGATCGCCTGGGGCGGCGCGGGCTGCGCGGCGGCGCTCCGCGCGACCGCGTCGGGATCGATCGACATCGCGACGATCAGCGCCGCTGCCCGCGACATGGACGCGCAGTCGTCGCCATGGATCACCCGCTCGCCCGGCGCCGGCGCGCGGATGCGCAGGTCGAGCCGGTAGCGCTCGTCGCGCTCGCGAGCGATCGCGATCTCGACCTCGATCGGCTGGCGCTGCTCCGACGTTCCCAGCAGCCGGGCGATCTCGCTCCGGACCTCGTCGACCGGCGGGCACCCCGCCGGCGCTTCCCAGCGGAGATCGATGGTGCGCGGCTCGGCGGGCGCCGCGAGCGCGCGCGCGGGCAGGAGCCCTGCCGCGGCGATCAGCGCCGGGAGGATCGACGGCGCGTGCGCCCACCTCGATACGTGCACCCGCGCACTCTACTCCTCCTGTCCGCACGCGGCGCGCACGCGCGTCGCGAGCGGCGAGCCCGGGCTCTTCGCGAGCAGCCTCGCCGCGATCGCCCTGCCGGACGGCGCGCGGCCGGAGCGGCAGAGCGCGATCGCGCGCGACGCCTCGCGCTCGGTCGAGAGCACGCCCCTCGGGTACCGGCTGGCGTGCTCGTCGAGCTTCGAGAGCGCCTGCGCGAACTGGCCCGCCTGCAGCGCCTGCTGCGCGTCGCGGAGCAGCGCGATCTCCGCGTCGAGCCCCTCGGAGCCCTGCTTCGCGGCGGCCGCCGGCCGGGGCGTGCGCGACGCCGTCGCGCGCGCCGCGGCGGCCGCCAGGGGCGCGGCGCTCGGCTCGGCGGGTGCGCCGGACGCCTCGGGAGCGTCGGCCTTGCTGGAGGCGCTCGCCTCGGCGGACGCAGGCGTCCCGTCGCTCGGGGCGCTGGAGGGCGCGGCGGCGTGCGCCGCGCGGGGCGCCTCGGCCGCGCCCGCCGCCTCCTCCTGCGCGCGTTGCGCATCGGGCGCCTCGCCCGGTGTCGGGAAGTAGAGCGCGGCCCCCGTCGCGAGGCCCACGACCAGCGCCGCCAGCCCGATCTTCATCGGGGCGCCGAGCAGCGTGATGGCCGCGCCTTTTGCGACCGCGGTGCTCGCGCTCGCGACCATGCTCGCGGCGGCGGGGCCGACCGCGTGCGCGGCCGCGCCGGCGCTCGCGGAGCCGGCGGCTCCGGCGCTCTCGGCGCTCACGGCCACGGCCGTGGCCGTGGCCGCCGTCCCTGCGAGGCCGAGCCTCGCCCACACGGCCGCGCGCGTCCGACGTCTGTCGTCGTCGGTCGGCTCGTCCTCGTCACGAAGGGCGTTCAGGAGCGCTCGCTCCCCGGTCCCCAGCTCATCCATTGCGGCCTCCTCGGATCCTGGCGTGGTGGCGGTGCACCGCGTCGGAAAACGCCTGTCGAGCGGCCCTCAGCCGCGCATACACGGTGTTGACGTTCACCCCGATGCCCCGCGCGATCTCCGCCGCCGACATCTCTTCCAGCTCGGCGAGGAGGAGCACCACGCGCTTCTCCTCGTCGAGCGACGAGAGCAGCTCGTGCGCGACGCGCGCGGCCTCCGCCCTCGTCATGGCCTCGTAGGGGCTGAGGTTGCTCGGCCCCGCGAGCAGCTCGGGATCCACGGTCTCTCCTGTCCCGCGGTGGGCGGGGCTCTTGCGGCGCAGCGATCTCCGGTGCGTCTGCACGACGTTCACGACGATCCCGAAGACCCACGTCTTCAGCGACGAGCGGCCCAGGAACTCCGGGAGCCGCCGGTGCACGACGACGAACACCTCCTGGCACACGTCCTCGTGCGCCGAGGCGTCCACGCCGAGCCGGCGCACGGTCCGCCAGACGAAGGGGAACATCTCCTCGTACACCTCGGCGAAATCGAGCGGCGCGGCCTGCACGCCGGCCGCGGGGACGGCGGGCACCGCCCCGGCGGGCGGAGGCGTCGACGGCGCGACCGCCGCGCGGGCCGTCACGGGCTGCGCTCCTCCTCATCGGCGTGCCCCGCTTCGCCGCCGGTGCCGCTGGGGTCCACGGGGCCGGCGCCGCCCTCACCCGCGCCGCTCGTCTCATGGAGATTTCCAGTGCCGCCGCCCGCGGTCGCCTCTGGGGGGAGCGTTTCCTCCACGCAAGCCGCGGAGAAGAGGATCCCGGGCAGGGGGCTGGTACCGCAGAGGAGGGCCTGGCGAGCTCGGCGCATGGATCGAGGGGCTGGTTACCGGAGCCGCCGCGTTCCGTGAAGGAAAGTGGAGGGACGGGGGGCGACGTTCATCGGGCGGTCGTCGATGGGCTGGCGCTCCACGGCTCGCGGGCGGATCATCCGCTGCGGCGCACCGCGGCCGACAGCGCGCACCTCCGCGCGCTTGACGGCCGCGAGGAGCGCATCGAGGAAGACCGGATGACACCCCCTCGCTGGCTTGCCGCGCTCGCGGCGCTCACCGTTCCATTGGCGGTCTCGGCGACGGCCTTGACCCAGGGCGACGCTCCCCTCCCGCCGCCTCCTCCTCCAGAGCCGCTCCCGTCTGCCTCCGCGCAGCCAGCACCGCCGCCATCTCCTGCGCCGACACCGGTGCAGCCTGCGCCCGCGCCAGCGCCAGCGCCCGCGCCCGCGCCGACACCGGTGCAGCCTGCGCCCGCGCCGACACCGGTGCAGCCTGCGCCCGCGCCGACACCGGTGCAGCCTGCGCCCGCGCCGACACCGGTGCAGCCTGCGCCCGCGCCGACACCGGTGCAGCCCGCACCTGCGCCTGCACCCGCGCCTGCGCCGATTCCGGTGCAGCCCGCGCCTGCGCCTGCGCCCGCTCCCATGCCGTTCCCCCCGCCATCTCCCACGCCGGTGCCGCCTGTGCCGCGGCCTGCGCCCGCGCCGCGGTCGACACCGGCGCCTGCACCGCCGCCCGCGCCCGCGCCGCGGTCGACACCGGCGCCTGCACCGCCGCCCGCGCCGCGGTCGACACCGGCGCCTGCACCGCCGCCCGCGCCGCGGGCCGCGCCGCCCGCGCACACGCCCGCTCCGGAGCCGCCCGCGCCGGTTCCGCCCGCTCCCGAGGAGAAACCGGAGGAGCCCGAGGACGACGAGAAGGACGGGATGCGCTTTCGTTTCGGTACGACGCTCGGTGGCGGGATCATCGAGTCACCCACGGGCGCGGGGGCCGTCTTTGCGCTCTCGGGCCGGCTCGGTGTCCAGGTCAACCACTATTTCGGGATATACTACCAGAACACACCGATGGTGACGCTCACCCCTGAGAGCACCGAGAACAGCGCTGGATTCGAGGCGGGGTTCATCGACTACAACTCGGTGCTCGCGGGCTTCACGCTGTTCCACTTCCTCGATCTCGGCGCGGGACCCTCCATGGATTACGTGGCCGTCGCGACCTGCGGCGCGGAGGTCCCGGAGGGCGGCATCCCGCTCCCGAGCGCCGGCTGTGAGAGCACGGCGGCCTGGTATTTCGGCGCTCACGCGCGGGGCGCCCTGATCCTCGGCGGCCTGGCCGGCAGCGGCGCGCGGCGGAGCGGCTTCGCCATCAGCGCGGATCTCCACCCGGTGTTCCTGCCAGAGGGGCCGACATTCACCTTCACGCTGGGCCTCGGCAGCGAGTGGTACTGAGACGAACGGCGCGCCGGAGCGCGGCGCGCCGCCTCGCCGGTCGAGCCGCTCCGCTCGCTCGGCGCTCCGGGCAGCGGCGGGCAGCGGTTTGCCCGTCCGCTGGCTGAGCGCCCTTCGAGTGGAACCTTCGTTCCCCAGGTCACGAGAGTTCCTTGCAAATACCCGGGTCGCAGGGGCCCTGCCTCACGTCTGCGCGGCGCTCGGCGCCAGCGCCTCTGTGGCGCGCCATCCGCTGTGATCCGCGACACCCCGGCCCTGCGGCCGTGGTTCGCGAGGGTTGCTGTGTGGCGACCCGATGGACTACAATCCCGTTGTCGGAGCGATTGTTGGCGGGACGCCGCACCGGAGAGCTGGACGCCACGATCGTCCTGCGCCAGCGGCAAGCGCCAGCAGGAGAGCGCCAGCGGCAGAGCGCCACCAGCAGAGCGCCAGCGGTACGCAAGCGGTACGTAGATCGAGCGCGACGCGCGAGCTTTCGAGCTCGGTGGCAGGGAGCGAAGGCGCACCCATGGATTCCGCTGTTTGTGCATGACAAGGTAAAATTACCGAGCATCACGATGCACCATCGCTCACCATGTAGGTCGACGAGGCATGATGTGTCGCGCGAATCCGGGGCGCCATCTGCTGGTTTCTCGGAGGCGCCATCTCTTGCTTACGCGGTGCGGGGGACATGCCGCCCCTGGGACTCGAGATCGAGCCCTGAGACCGAGGTGCGTGAGGAGCGTGTCAAGCGCTCGCCCCGGTATTTGGCGTGCTCGGCAGCGCCGGCGTGGTCGTGCTGGCCGGCTGCTGGCGGGGGAGCGGCCGTCGGGTGTCGTCACCCTCTCCGGCGTCCCCATTTCGCCAAGCTCGGTGGGACCGCGGGGGCGCCTCCCAGGGGGCGCTTGACAAAAAGGGTTGACCATCGGCTACGCTCCCTACCCATGATGACCGGGAGGACATGAGCCTGGTGGAAACGAGCTGCAGGCGCTCCACGGGGGCACGGCGGTCAGCGCTCGAGCGGGCCGTGGGGCACCTCGCGTGTCGGGCGCGAATCGCAACCCGCTGGGCATCATCGTGGGTGCCACGAAGTAACCGCGCGGCTCCTCCGGTTCGGCACGGGGGATTTCGCTCACTCCTCAGCACCCTCGCCGAGCGCGCTTGGCCCGACAGGACCGGAGTTCCGCTTCGCCGGGGGCTCCGATCGACGCGCGCGCCGGTGGCACTGCTCGCGGCGGCTCTGCTCATCGGGTGCTGCCTTCTGCTGCTCAGCCCGCCTATCACGGCTGGGCCCGTGGCCACGCTCTATGTGTATGCGGTGACACCGCTCCGTGCTCGCGCCCTCGAGCAGAAGATCGAGGAGTCGATGCCCGGCGTCGATGTCACCGTGTTCGGAAAGTTGAGCGATTTCAAGGCCGCGCTCGAGTCGGCGCCGCCCGACGCGGCCCTCTCGCCAAAGCCGGTCCTGGCTTCGCTCAATCGGACCGCCGACATCCAGGGCGTGAAGGCGGGGAGCGACGCGGAGCAGTACCTCCTGGTCTCGACGAGGGCGCTGACCAAGGAGATGCTCTCCGGTCTCAGATACGGGATCGTCGATCTGGTCGAACGGAAATCGCTCCCTAAGTTCGTAGCCGGGCTGCTGGGTGTGAGCACCGCGCCTGAGGTCCAGCGCGTCACGAAGATCGAAGATCTTTTGCAGCTGCTCCAGTTCCAGACGGCTGATGCGGTCCTCCTCCCCGAGCGATTTCGTTCTGACTTCGAGTCGAGGAGCAAGATGACGTTCACGATCCTCAGCCTCTCGACGGCGAAGGTCGGCCTGGTGGCGGTCACGTTCCTGAGCGAGCGCCAGACGGTGGAGGGCGCGATCCGGAGGCTTCCAAAACACGTGCTGGCCGATCTGGGGGTTGACGAATGGAAGTAAGGTCGACGCGTCCCCTCTCTCGGCGCTTGCTGCTGCGGGCCTCCGCCCTCGCGGGGCTCGTGCTGTCCCTGAGCTGTTCGTCGGGCCCGGCGACACCCGTCGCCAGCGACCCGGCGCCGACGCTCCAGCCGCCGCCTCCGGACGCGAGGCCGGTCATCTCCGTCATCGCCCCCTCGGATCCGCAGCTCGACGACATGTTGAGATCGCTGCGCGTCGAGCTGTCCGGGGAACACCGTGTCATCATCTCGCTGCTGCGCAGCGAGGAGTCGGGCCCCGACCTCGTGGCGCGGATCGTCGCCCGCGATCGCCCGCGGGCGGTGGTGCTGGTCAACAACTCGACCGTGCTCCTGTATCGCGAGTGGGCGCGCACCGTTCCGACCCCGCCGGTCGCGTTGATCCTGATGGCGTCCTTCGCCGAGGAGCTCCAGCGCACCGTCCCCAACTCGGTCGCCATCTCCTACGAGGTGCCGGCGGTCACGGCCATGGTGGGCCTGCGGACGCTGGGCCTCGACGCTCATCGGGTCGGCGTCGTCTACCGCCAGGGCTTCGCGGATCACATCGCGCGACAGGAAGCGCTCATGCACGTCGAGAAGCTGGCCTTCGTCAAGGAAGAGCTCTCGAACAAGCCGCGCGTGCAGGACCTCCGCGCCGCGCTCGTGAACCTCCAGCGGGCGAAGGTCGACGCGATCTGGCTGCCGAACGACAATGGCCTCCTGAGCCCGAGGTTCTTGACCAACGTCTGGCTGCCCTATGTGGACCGGCTCGGCGCGCCGGTGGTCGTGGCCGTGCGTTCGCTCGTGAACGAGCACGCGGAGTTCGGGACGTTCGCTGCCATCCCCGACACCCAGGCGCTCGCGGTGCAAGCGGCGGATCTCCTCTACGAGCTCGCGGACGCCGACTGGAAGCTCCGGTCGTCGGGTGTCCGCCTGCCCATCTCGGTGAAACGCCTGGTCGACGTGAGGCTCGCACGGCGCTTCGGCCTGAATTCCAGTCAGTTCGGCCAGGTTGACTTTCTCATCGGTAGGTGAGCGCGTATCGGGGGGAATGGAGGCGCCGTGCGATTACCTTTCCAACCGGGCACATGGTCACGATGCGACGGGCCAGCTCGAACCATCGAGCGCCCGGGCAGGCCTGCCATCTGCTCGTCGCGTGGAGAGCGTCGCGCGCATGGCTGCCGTCCCTGGAGCGCGCCGTCATGATCCGGGTGCTCGTGATCGATGACGACGAGATCGCTCGCGAGGCGATGCGCGCCGTCCTGGTCAGGGCCGGCTTCGACGTGGTCGAGCTCGCCACGCCCATCGGCGCGACGGCGGTCATCAAGCGAGACAAGATCTCCGTGGTCGCGCTCGACATCAACATGCCGACCATCAACGGCGACAAGCTGGCGAAGCTGCTCCGCGACAACGCGCAGCTCTCGAACCTGGGTATCGTCCTCGTCTCCAGCTGTGATATCGACAAGCTGAGCGCGATCGGCGAGAAGGTCGGCGCCGACGGCATCGTCTCGAAAGCGAAGCTGCACGTCGCGCTGGCGCCGGCGGTCGAGCGCGCGGTGGCCTCGCGCGCCGGGAAGACCAGCCCGCCACCGTCTTCGTCTGCGGGGTCTTCTGCGGCGTCGTCCTCTTCTAACCCGCCGCCCTCGATGAGGCGCCCAAAGTAGAGTGCATGGCAACCCCGAACACCCACGGCTCGCTCCGCATCAAGCTGCTGCGCCTGATCCTGGGCGCGCTGCTGCTGCTCGGGGGCACCACGCTGCTCGCGAGCGGCGCGCTCATCTATTCGACGGATCGTGCGGTCCAGGCCAAGCGTGAGCAGGAGCTCCTGAGCGGTCTGGAAGAGAAGGCGCGCCTGCTCGGCTTCAATCAGGCGCTGGCCCTGCGCAGCCTGGTGGCGGACAACCTCTTCGGGGATGTCAAGGCGCTCATTCACCAGACCGTCTCGGAGAACAACGACATCGCCTACGGGTTGTTCTTCGACGCGGAGAACCGGGTCTGGGCGGCGAGCGGCCTGGCCCGGGTGCCCGCCTCGAAGGACGCGCCCAGCCCGGCGGCGCCGAACTTCACCGCGGCGGACCTGGAGTCCCTCGGGATCAGCACCGTGCACCCGTCACGGCTCGCGCTGCGGCGGCGGCAGAACCCCCTGGGCGGGGAGGATGTCCTCGAGGTCGCGGCCCCGGTCATCTCGGAGGGGACCCACGCCGGGACCGTGATCTACGGCATCAGCACGAGGAGCGTCGTCGAGCGCATGGTCCAGGCCCGGGACCTCGCCGCGAACCGGCTCGTGACCACGCTCGGCCTGATCGTGGCGCTGATCCTCGGCAGCGGGGCGGCCAGCTATTTCCTCGTCAAGCGGGTCGCGGTCCACATCACCGAGCCGCTGCTCGCGCTGCGCACGGCGGCGGGGGCCATCGCCACCGGGCTCCGCTCGAGCGCGCCGCCGACCGAATCGCCCATCGTGGATCGGAAGAAGTGGGAGCGCGTGCAGATCACGAGCGGCGACGAGCTCGAGCTGCTCGGAGCGGCCTTCAACAGCATGGTCGAGGCGAACGAGCAGGCGTTCGAGGAGCTGCGCGTGAAGACCGAGCAGGCGCTCGAGGCGTCCCGGATGAAGAGCGAGTTCCTCGCCAACATGAGCCACGAGATCCGGACGCCGATGAACGGGATCCTCGGGGTCATCCGGCTCATGCAGAACCAGTCGCTCGACGGCAAGATGCGGCGTTACGTGGAGACCGTCGACGCCTCCGCCAACACGTTGATGTCGATCATCAACGACGTGCTCGACTTCTCGAAGCTCGAGGCCGGCAAGTACGTGGCGCAGCACGTCTCCTACGATCTGCGCCTCGTCATCCAGGAGGTCGCGGAGCTGATGGCGAGCCAGGCGCACGAGAAGGGCCTCGAGCTCGTGTACCGCGTCGAGCGCCGCGTCCCCACCGGCATCGTGGGCGACCCCGACCGGTTCCGCCAGGTGCTCACCAACCTGGTCGGCAACGCGATCAAGTTCACCGATCGCGGAGAGGTGCTGATCGACGCCTCGATCTCTCAGCAGACTCAGCAGGACAAGGCCACGGCGCTCATCAAGCTCGCCGTGGTGGACACCGGCCCCGGCATCGCGCCCGACGACCAGAAGAAGCTCTTCGCCGCCTTCTCGCAGGTGGACGGCTCGCTGGTCCGCAAGCACGGCGGCACGGGCCTCGGGCTCGCGATCAGCAAGCGCCTCGTCGAGGTCATGGGCGGCGAGGTCGGCCTCGACAGCACGCCGGGGCAGGGCAGCCGGTTCTGGTTCACGATCAGGGTCGGCGTCACGGCCGGAGGCGAGCAGATCCGCTCCGCCGAGTGGGCGAGCGGGCGCCGCGCGCTCGTGGTGGAGAACAGCAGGAGCTGGCGCGACGTCGTGGTGGAGCACCTCGTGGCCTGGGGCTTCGACGCCGAGTCCGCGGCCTCCGGGAGGGACGCGATCAACCGGCTCGAGCTCGCGGTGCTGGAGAAGCGGCCGTTCAGCGCCGCCGTCGTCGGTGTCCAGATGGACGACCTCGGCCTCGAGGAGTTCCTCAGGACCATCCAGTCGGTCCCGGCGCTGCAGACGTTGCCCGTGGTGGCGCTCTATCACATGGGATCGAGCGTGACGTTGAGCGGGATGGACTCCAGCATGGTCACGCAGCTCCCCAAGCCGCTCCGCGTCTCCGAGCTGTACAACACGCTGCAGAGCGCGCTCACGGGCGCCTCGACCCCGCCGCCTAGCAAGCCCGGCGTGGAGCCGGGTAAGATCGCGAGCAAGCTCCCCGTGCTGGTCGTCGATGACAACGAGATCAACCGCTACGTGGCGATGGAGCAGGTCGAGCAGCTGGGTCTGCGCGTGGAGACCGCGTGCAACGGCCAGGAAGCCCTCGAGTGCGTCAAGCGAAATCGGTATGTCGCCGTGCTCATGGATTGCCAGATGCCCGTGATGGACGGGTACACCGCCACCCAGGAGATCCGCGCCTGGGAGCGCTCGAGGAATCGCCACACGGTGATCATCGCGCTGACGGCGCACGCGCTCGTCGGCGAGCGGGACCGGGTGCTCGCGGCGGGGATGGACGATTATCTGGCCAAGCCGGTACGCCCTCAATCTCTGCAGAAGACCTTGTGGCGGCACGTGGTCCTGAGCCGGGACGAGCCTGGGTCGTCGCCGTCTCCCTCCGGCCCCGAATTGGAGGCGGCGCGCGCGCCGGTGCTCGACCCGGAGGTCCCGCGCTCGCGGAAGCTGATCGAGCTCGTCCTCAAGAACGTGCCGGCGCAGCTCGACGGCCTGGAGGGGGTCATCCGGAGCGCCGTGGCTGCAGAGATCAAGGCGAACGCTCACAAGCTGAAGGGCAGCATGCTCTCGATCGGCGCGGCGCGCGTCGCGGAGCTGGCGGAGAAGATGCAGCTCGCCGCGGGTCAAGGCGAGCTGCCGCAAGCGGGCGACCTCGCGCGGCTACGTGACGAGTTCGACTCCGTGAGCGCTGCGCTGAAGGAGGAGCTCGCCGCGACCGCCAAGGCGACGTGACGATCGCGCCGAATCGACGATGGACGAATGTCTGGAGCCCACTGAACCCGCATGATGCTTGCCTCACTCGAAACCCGGTGGATGGTTGCGCTGGTGATCGCTTCGATCCCCGGTCTCGCATGGGCCCAGCCGACGACCGCGACGGCGCCGGGAGCGCCGAAGGCGGTGGGGGGTGAGCGCCGGAACGACGCGCTCGAGGACGTCGACCTGCTCCGGCTGCTCGACGTCGAGGTGTCCACTGCCACCAAGACGCTGGAGACCCTCGACGACGCGCCCGCCATCATGACGGCGATCACCGCGGAAGAGATCCAGCGCTGGGGATACACGAGCGTCGGCGAGGTGCTGGAGCACGTCGTCGGGTTCTATCTCATCGACGACCACATCCTGCCGAACGCCGGCGTGCAGGGGATGACGGGCGGGCTGGGGGCCGAGAGCGGCGGGATCAAGGTGATGATCAACGGGCGATCGGCGGCGTTCCGGACCACCAGCGGCAACTGGCTGGGCACGGAGCTGATCCCGCTGTCGGCCATCAAGCAGATCGAGATCGTCCGTGGTCCGGCGTCGGCGCTCTATGGCGCCGATGCGTTCCTCGGGGTCGTCAACATCATCACCCTCGATCCGGAGGACATTCCCTTCGTCGACGGCACGGTGCAGGTCGGCGTGACGAAGGACCACCCGCGCGGCCGTTTCGACCTCGTGGGCGGCATGTTCACCGACCGCTTCGAGATGATGCTGACGGCCGCGGGGGAGCTCGATGATCGAAGTGGCCTGGAGATGCCCACCCAGTCCCCGGCTCCCGTCATCCCGCCCTACAACGCGGGGCGCCTGGACGCCCAGAACCTCGAGCGCATGTCGGGGGTCGTCGGGGCGCGGCTCGGGTATCGCCATCCCGAGCGCGGGCACCACCTCGTGCTCAGCGCGTACTGGTCAGGCCTCCGGCGCGGCGGGGATTTTGCGCAATGGGCACAGCTCACCGGCGGGACGGACGACGAGGGGAACCGTGCCGGCACGGTGATCAGCCTCCAGCAGCGCCGCGTGGCGGTCGACGGGCTCTTCCAGCTGAACCGGGAGCTCGCGTTCGCGGTGCAGGGGATGTACTTCCAGGGTGGCGTCCTGCCGGACGACCGCATCGACGTCGCCGGCGGCTGGTACTACATCGAGCGGCGCATGGCGTATCGCGGCGTGGACGCGAGCGTCGAGGCCCGGTGGATGCCGTGGGACCGATTCAACCTGATATTGAATCTGGAGTCCGTCTACGACAAGGAGGACCTGCCGTCCTTCCGTCGGGTCACCAAGGAAACGAAGCAGTCCTTTGGCTCGCCGGAGCGGGAGCAGCAATCGGCCGAGCTGGTCGACATCGGGGCGCTCCTTAGCGCCAACCTCAAGGTGCTCGATCCGTGGCTGAAGGTCACGGGCGGGCTCCGCTACGATCACCACAGCAAGTATGGCAATCAGCTGACCGGTCGGTTCGGGGCGACCTCGCACCTGGGAAAGACGGTCGTGGCCAAGCTGCTGTACGGCAGCGCCTTCAAGGCGCCGTCCCCGTATTTGCTCTTCGCCGAGCCCCTCGTGCCGGGAGACGTGATCGGGAACGAGCGCCTGTCGCCTCAGCTCATCCACACCGTGGACGCGGAGCTGACGTGGAGGCCTGCTGTCTGGGCCTCGGCGAGCACGGGGGTGTCGTACAGCCTCTTGAACGACAAGGCTGAGTTCGTCCCGCGGGGCATCAACCAGACGGCCCTGAACATCGCCAGCCAGAAGTCCTTGATCTGGGCGACCCGCGCCGAGCTACGGCACGGCGACGCCTTCGGGGGCTACGGGTCGTTCGAGACCGTGCACTCCACCCGGGACTCCGGCCAGGTGGGGTATCAGGCGGATCTGGTCGGCTCGTCGATGGTCGCCTACCCGAGCTGGATCGCCCGCGCCGGCGCCTATGTGAAGCTGCCGTCGCCGAGCTCCGTGCCGCTGGAGCTCTCGACGCAAGGGATCCTCGTCGGGCCCCGGCAGTCCGCGGAGGCGAGCACCCTCGAGGCCGGCGGCGCGTTCGAGCTGCCCACGTACCTCAGGTGGAACGCCAGCCTGGTCGCGCGCAACCTGTGGATCATCCCGGGGCACGAGACGACCCTGGCCGTGCGCGCCAAGAACATCCTCGGCACCTTCGGCCCGGATCCCGGGTTCTCTGGCTTCGAGTACCCGCTCGCGCCGCGCGAGATCTTCTTCGAGCTACGACACCGTTACTGAGCTGCACCGCTCTGGAGCGACGGTCACCCGCTTCGGATACGGGCCCACCTCGGCGTTTTCGATGCTCAGCGCACCGGAGTGCGCTTGCGCGCCGAAAACGCCGATCTGGGCCCGTCTCCTGTGCGGGAGACCGCCGCTCTGCTGCCGCTCTGCTCTGGATGGTGCAGAGGGGGGCGGAAACCGCTCTAGATCATTGCTGGACTATACACTTGGCGTCGAAGGGGTCGCCATCGACGAACTGGTCGCCTTTGATGGTCCACCTTTGCATGATGTGATTCTGGCTCGCCCCGTAGGAGTCGAACTCGTATTCGGCGGCTGCGCCGATGTAGCGGAGCGGGGTCCCCGCGCGGAGCATGGCCATCGCGGTGTTCAGATCCCACCACAAGGCCACGTCGTTCTTGGGGTCGTTGAGCTCGAGGATCTTCTGCCGCAGCTCATGTCCGGACGTGATGATCTGCCCGGTGGTCGCGTAGCCGTACACGAGGCCCATCGCGATGAGGACGACGCCGTCGTAATAGAAGTGCGCTGCGGGAAACGGCACCTCGCCGTTCCACCGGCGGGAGAAGTGATAGGCGAAGGCGTCGGCGTTCCAGTGCGTGCAGCTGAGCGCCTCCCCGGTCGAGTCGCCGGGGGCGGGGCCGCACTCGCTCCGCAGGCTGAGCGAGGGCGAGATCCCATAAGAGTTCTCATCGAGGGTGCCTTGAGGGATGTTGGCGAGGAACACCTCGGTGTGCAACGCAGGCCCGAGGAGCCACCTGCCCGGACGCCCGTGGACGGTCCATTCGGTCACGATGGTCGAGGCGGCGGCGGGATAGGCGGCCAGCAGCGTGCGGCCGGCCGGCGCCCGCTCCGGGTCGTCCAGGTTGAAGGCGGCTTCGATCTTGCGCTCGTACGTAGGCTGCCCCGACGTGAACGTCACCGAGGGGAGGATCCTGCCCTGGAGCGCCGCGAAATGGGTCGTGAACTCGGTGCTGACGCCGGCGTTGTAGTCGTCCCGCGCGGAGAGGCTATTGGCGGTGCGGACGCCCTCGCGAACGATGGTTTTCGCGAGCGCGCAGCCGATGGCGAACGGGGAAGGGGCGAGCCTCATCCTGCCGCCCACGTCCTCACGGCGCGCGATGGAGGGCGCGGCATAACCCGGCAGCATGTGGAGGAGGTCCTCCTTCTTCACCTCGAACGCGATGTCGCGGGCGAGCTCGTTCTCTTCGGGCCCTACCAGGTAGCGGACCTCATCCGTGTAGATCAGCGAGAGCAGCTGGTCGAGCCCGCGCACCTGGCTCGAATGGCTGTCTCGGCTCACGATGTCGAACGGCCTCCCTTCGAGCCCCCCCGCCGCGGTCAGGTCTTCGACCGCGAGCAACATGGCTTGCTCGAGGTTGCGGCCGATGGCCGACTCGCCCCCGGAGAAGGGGACGAGGGCCCCGATCTTGATGGCGTTCTCGGGCTCATCGGGCTCATCGGGCGCCGTCGACGAGCAGGACGCCGAGAGCAGGGACGCGAGTCCCACAATCAGCCCGGTCTCCATACAGCGCATGCGTCGCCTGCGAGCACCCAGCCACGCGCCGGCTCGATGGAGGCAGTCCCGAACGGTAGGCATCCCAGTGTACATGGTTGTCCTTCGTGACGATGACATCGCATTGAGGACGGAGCTGTCAAGGGCCGTGGGTGCGATGCGCACCACAAGGTTCGCTGTTTGCGTTTAGCGATCGATGCACGTAGAACGCGGCTGTCGGGCCGTGGTCAGAGCGTGACCGAGAGAGAGGGACCCCGGGTGGGGCCCCGGCCGCGGCGTCGTGCCGTGGGCGGCGCCCAGGTTGCGCCCCCGCTCGGATTGTGATGGACGCCCGCCGCTCCTCCGCGAAACCTTTGCGGACCGCCCGTGTCCAAGGAGACGTGATGCCCTCCAACCTTCGCTCGCACTTCGCCTTCAACGCCCTCGCCGCCGCGATCGGGCTCTCCCTCGCGGCCTGCGCCGGGGCGCCTCCGCCCGCGCCGAACGCGCCGGTTTCGCCGGGCGACGGCCGCCCGGCGACCCCGCCGCCGGCGCCGCTCCCGGAGGAAGAGGCCTTCGCCGTCCACGGCACGCTCAAGGACGAGTGGCTCCCGATCCTGAAGCCGGCGCCCTTCGACCCGAAGACCGCGCTGGTCCCCCCGGCGCCGGCCGGCGTGCCCGCCGCGCCGCGCGCCTGCGAGGCGTTCGTGCGGCGCGCCGCCGTCGCGCCAGCCCAGCCCTGCGGCGACGCGCAGGGCGCGATCGAGGCGCTCGACGCCGCGCTCGCCGAGGACGACACGGCGAAGCGCGACGCGCGGCTCGCGGGCGTCGAGGCGTGCGCGGGCCTCGAGGCGGGCCTCGCGCGCGCGCTCCGGGCCGAGCTCGCGCCCATCACCTGCGGCGACGCCATCGCCGCGCCGCTCCTCGAAGCGCCGCCCGGCGCGCTCCGGGGCGACCTCTACCAGGTGCTGCTCGGCCTGACGCTCTCCGCCCGGCTCGCGCGCACCGCGACCGAGCCGCCCACGCTGCGGCCGCCCTACGATGTCCAGCGCGTCCTCGCGTTCACCAAGGGGCCGCTCTTCGCGTGGGTGACGGAGCAGGCCCGGGCGATCGAGGATCTCGGGCGGCGCGGCGTCGAGCTTCCGTTCTACGCGAAGGGCATCGTCGCCGTGGAGTCCGGGCGGGCCGACATGCGGCTCGTCGAGGCGGTCCGGTCCGCGCCGCTGCCGGACGCCATGCGGAAGGACGCGGAGCTCGCGAACGTCTATTACGGCGAGCTCGATCAGCTGCTCGATCCCTGGAAGGCCCGCGGCCGTGACGCCGCGCTCGTCGGCCTGCGCGAGCTCTCGTCGGTCGGCGTTCTCCGCGACGCCCGCGTCGACGGCGCGCGCGAGATGCTCTCCCGCCTCTACGGCGGCCGGCGCGTCGACGCGCTGGACGCGCTGGAGCTGCCGCCGCTCGCGGCGGGCAGCCCCCCCTCGTCGGCCGTCGAGCGGCTCGCCGCCCGGCTGCCGACGTACTACGCGGGCCGCCTGATCGCGCCCGAGGCGGCGGCGCGGCCCGAGCTCCTGCGCGTCCTGCTCGGCCGGGGCGTCCCGCTCCAGCACCGCGCGGCGCTGCGCACCGCGCAGCTCTCGCCCGAGTCGAGGCTCCTCTATGCGAGGGCGCGGCTCGAGCTCGGCCGGCTGTACTGGCGGGCCGTGGACTTCGATCAGGCGACCGCGCTGCTCGCGGCGTGGCCCAAGGACACCCCGCGCCCCGCCGAGGCGACGGCGCTGCTCGCGGTCGCGCTCGGCCTGCGCAACGGCCCCGAGGACGCGGCGCTCATGATGCGGCGGGCGCCGCTCGCGGGGCTCGGCCTGGGCGATATCGCCGCGCTCGACTGGGTGGCCCGCGCGAAGCCCGCCTCGGCGTACGCGGGCATCGCGGCGTACGACGCGGCCGTCATCAAGCAGATCGCCGCCCCGCAGGGCGCGGAAGCGAGCTACTGGTCCGACGTGGCGGCGCGCTTCCGCGAGGCGCAGGCGCTCCTGACGGGGCCGCTGTCGAAGTCGGCGGAGGAGAGGGCGCGGGCGGCCGACGAGATCGCGCGGGCGGCGCGGTAGGGGCGGCGCGCGCTGGGTGGCGCGTCGGATCGCCGAGATCGGCTCCTTGCGAGCCCGCGCCGCCGGTGCCGGCCGCCCTACCCGAGGCGTTGGCGCTGCCAGCGATCTACGGATCGATGATCCAAGGACCGCCCGCGCCGCCGGCGCCGCCCGCGCCGTCGTTGGCGCCGGCGCCGCCGCCCGCGCCGCCGGTAGCCCCGTCGCCGCCCGCGCCGCCGGTAGCCCCGGCACCGCCGGCTCCCGCGCCGCCGCCGCCCTCCTCGTTACCGGGGATGGAGCCGTTGTCCGCGCCGCCGGCGCCGTTTCCGGGATCCACGTACGGGCCAGGGTCGATCACGCCGCCGCCGATCGCGGCCAGATCGTAGATGAGGTCGGTATCGAAATAGACACCGATTGGCCTGTAGGCGATGCCAGAGCCCACGACGACGGTCTCTGCTGCATTGTTCTCCCAGTTCCAGCCGACGGTGCTGACGATATCCCAGGTGTATTGCTGGTAGACCGGATAGGCCGAGACCCGCGCGAGCGCGGCCGTGGGCACGAACAGGACCGAGGTCGCGTCGAGCGCGACGGTCGCGCTCACGTTGAACCCGACGGCCTTGGAGATCTGCTCGTTCGACGGCACGCAATCGTCCAGCGGGCCCGGTGTGGGCTGGGCGCCCGGGGACGTGTCGCCGCCCGACGTGGCCGAGGAAGGCTGAGGACCCCAGGTGCCGCCGCCCGGCATGCCTGGCGCGGGCTGATAGCTCCAGGTGCCGCCGCTGCCCGGCATTCCCGTCGAGGGCTGAGGGCCCCAGGTGCCGCTCGGCATTCCCGGCGCCGGCTGAGGGCCCCAGGTGTCACCGCCGCCCGGCATGCCCGGGAAGGGCTGGAAGACCCCGAACGGGTCGTCTTCCGAGAGTGCCGGGAAGGGCCAGAGGTTGTTGCGCGCGCGGCTGCCCGTCGTGCGCGCCGCTGGCTCGGGATTCGTGGGGGTGATGGTGTGCACCACGCTCACCGACGGCGAGACGCTCGCCGACACGGAGACGCTGAGCGTCCGCGGGCCGAATCCCTCCGCCACGCGGAGCAGGTGGGCGGCGTCCTCCCAGTGGAACGTCTCCGGTAGAACGAGGACGTTCGTGATCGTCTGACCGAAACACAGGGACTGCCGGGCCTCGCCGACTCCGGCTCGTACGCCGCTGTCCGCGCGCTCGGGTACCTCGGACGCCTCGCGCGGGCTCACGCAAGTGATGGATGGAACGAGCATCATCGCCGTACCGAGCACGAGCTTCACGTCAGGAACGAACATGTGCACTCCCCTGGGTTGCAATCAACGCAGCGAAGAGACGAAGCCGAGCCGGCGTGCAGAGCGCCGAGGAGCCGATGGTCTCCCTCGGCCTCCCGAAACCATCGCGCAAACGCGGCAAGCACCCTGGATCCAGGGGCGCGACCAGCTCGATGTGCATCGAATGCATCTCCAACGACCATGGATGCAAGAAGCGGGGATTGGCCGTGTGGGCGCACAGGTGGCGCCGCGCCCAGGTCCGGCGCAAAGCACGGTGGATGCGTTCACCGCCCGGACTGCCTGACCCTGAGAACCATACCGGAACATGCTCGGTTGCTTGTGTAACCTCGCAGAGCACCTAGCATTACTGCGGGAAGTTGCCCCGGATCAGCAGAAAAACCGCCAAGGCCGCCAAGAGGCGAGGGGAAGGGCTGTTCCTGCATTTGCCCTCCTATTTCCCTGGTTCCTTGGCGTCATGGCGGTTCGCCTCCCGACTTCCCGCAGTAGCGCTAGTTGCCTGCGAGCGGTCCGGGGATGTTCCGACCCGGCGCAAGGAACTGGCTGCCGTTCATCAGCCACGTGGCCATCAGGTCCTGTTTGGCATTGCCCCATAGCACGTCCGCCATGCCATCGAAGTTGAAATCGGCAACGCCCGACGCGGGCACCCACCCATCACCGATCGGTCCGGGGATGTTCGGACCCGGCGCAAGGAGCTGGCTGTCGTTCATCAGCCACACGGCCATCAGGTTCTGTGCGGCGTTATGCCACAGCACGTCCGCCATACCGTCGAAGTTGAAGTCGAGCGCCGTGATGGTGACCCATCCGTCTCCGATCGGTCCGGGGATGTTCGGACCGGGGGCGAGCAGCTCGGTGCCGTTCATCAGCCATACAGCCATCAGGTTCTGTCCGGCATTGTTCCAGAGTATGTCCGCCATACCGTCGGAGTTGAAGTCGGCCGTTGTCGAGGCGATCCATCCGTCTCCGATCGGTCCGGGGACGTTCGGACCCGGCGCGAGCAGCTGGGTGCCGTTCATCAGCCACACGGTCGCCAGATTCTGTCGGGGGTTGTTCAAGACCACGTCATTCATCCCGTCAAAGTTGAAGTCGGCAGCGCTCGTCACGGCCACCCACCTGTCGCCGAGCGGTCCGGGGATGACCGGCCCCGGTGCAAGGAGCTGGCTGCCTTTCATCAGCCATATGGCCAACAGGTTCTGTGGGCTGTTGTACCAGAACACGTCCGCCATGCCGTCGTAGTCGAAATCACCAGCCGAAATCGCCTCCCACCCGTCGCCGAGCGGTCCGGGGATGTTCGGACCCGGCGCCAGGAGCTGGCTGTCGTTCATCAGCCACACGGCCATCAGGTTCTGTCCGGCATTGTTCCAGAGCACGTCCGCCATGCCGTCGCGGTTGAAATCGGCCGGGTAGATGGTCTTCCACCTGTTGCCGTCCAACCGCTGCGCCGCCACGCCGGGCGATGGACTCTGGCCTTCGGAACGCAGACCATTGGCTTCGCGCTCGGCGCCATCCGCGCAGGCGAACATGGCACATATTGCAGGAATTGTGCTCATGAGATTGGCCACCATGACGAGTCGCATGCCCCTGCCTTCCTCTTGCGTTCGTGCACAGGCTCCAGGCCGTCGATGCTTGCCAGAATAGCCAATGCGCGAAGATTGTTCCGTTACTCCTGGCGCACGCTGTGCGCCGCGGTGGCCATGCAAACATCTCTCACCTGCGACCACTCGTGCCGGGCGGTGCGCTACGACGACATCATCGAATATGGTGTAACGCAGTCGACAACGCCATCTGAACCTCATTGCGCTACGCAAGCGCCATCGCGAAGAGCCACCCTCTTCGAGGTCATCACACGCCCTCGTGATCCTTCTCCGCTTCGGTGGACACCCCGTAGGAACCCAGTGATCCTGGGTCCCCACGACGGCGGGTGACCTGGCTCCGCCGCCCGTCTACGCGGGCGGCGGAGCGGGTCAATGCCGCCGCTTGTTCTGGACGCGCGACTGCGGCAGTCCGGCGCGGTTCTTCTGGAGGTAGCAGATCTCGACGAGCGTCGGCCACAGCTCGAGCGAGCCCTTGAACTGGCAGATCACGTCGTCGACGATGCGCACGAGGTTCTGCTGGAAGAAGTCAGGCTCGAACCCGTAAAAGGTCTTCTCGAGGGTCACGGCGAAGGTGCGCAGGGCGTCGGCGCGCTCGCGGCTCACGGTCGCCGCTGCCGCGCCGAGCACCCGCGCGTGGAGCGCGGTGATCCGCCCGAGGATCCGGTCGCAGTCCTCCGCGGTCACCTCGCCGCCATAGTCGAAGCCGATGCTGAGGTCCTCGATCTTCGAGAGGGTCGACTTGATCTTCAGCTTGAGGAGGTTCGACACCTCCTCGTTGAACACCTCGGCGGCGAGCGGGCTCCGCATGTAGTTGTTCTTGACGTGCGTCTGGGCGGCGTCGACGTGGGCGGCGGCCACGCCTTGCTGCTGGATCCAGAGCCGGTAGATGTAGTCCTCGAACCGGAGCCGCGTCGGGAAGAACGGCGGCAGTCCGAAGCTGTTGTCATAGCCGGCCACGCCGCAGTCGATGCGCCAGTTCTTGTTGGTGACGGCGGGGCGGAAGTTGACGAGGACGTAGACGTCGCTCAGCTGGTCGAGCTCCACCTGCCCCTCGTCGTCGAGGAACAACTCCACGTAGTCGATCGCGTCGATGTCGTTCGTCCCGGACCGGAACGTCTGCGCGACCTTGACCACCGCGTCCTCGGGCACGTCGCCCGAGTCGAGGAGAAGCGAGTTCTCGCGGGCGAGGCCCTGCGTGGCGTTGGTCTCGAGATCCATGGCGCTGTCGCGGAGCAGCTCTCCGCGCACGTGGTTCGACGGGACGTCCGTGACGCGCTTGCCCAGTACGTCGAGGAACGCAGCTAGGATATCGAACGATTTCCGGGTGAAGCCGCTGCCGTTCGCCCTGATGAGCTTGCCCCGGCAGATCTCATCCTTCTCCAGGGACTCCGGGCTGTCCTCGACCAGCGCGTAGGGGCGCATGTCGTCGTCGGCGCTCAGCATGCGGCTGCCCAGCGTGTACATCAGGGTGTAGTTGCGGTTCCCGCCGTAGCTCGGGCGGAACAGGTTCCTGACGAGCGGCTCGAGCTTGCGGTCACGGAGCCTCTGGTTCAGGTATGCGATGAACGCCTCCTTCTCGCGCGGGCCGACGTAGTAGAGGTCGTTGTAGGTAGCCGTCTCCTCGAGCAGCGAATAGTACTTCTGCTGGTTGTGGATGTTCGAGTCGTCGAAGACGATCAACGCGATCGCATGTCCGTTGCGCCAGAAGTGCTCGTCGTAAAGGTGGATGGTCTCGCCCACGTCGCGCAGCCGGTACGTGGGGATGACGAAGAGTGGTGGTCTGTTCTGCATGACGCGCGCAAAGCTAGGCCCGCCGGCGTCAAGAAGCCGTCAAGAGGCGGGCGGGCACCGTCAAGAGATCGTCAACCCGCTCGCAGGCGCGGGGGGAAGGCCGAGCGGCGCGATCCCGCCGTCTTGATACTTTCTTGACGGTGCGCCCCCTCAGTTTGACGGTCCCTTGACCCGCGCGGGACTACGTTCTGTCCCGCTCGGTCGGCGCGGGCGCCGCGGCGTCCGATGGCCCCCGATGAGGTCGCCATGGACATGGTCTACCTGGGACTGACAGTCACCTGTTTTTTGCTGTTTGCAGGGCTCATCCAGCTCTGTGAAAGGGTCTGAGCGCCATGATCGCGTTCACCTGGATCTCGGGCACACTCGCCCTGGGGCTCCTGTTTTACCTGATCTTCGCCCTCCTCAAGCCGGAGCGCCTGTCATGACCGCCATCGGCGCGCTTCAACTAGCGCTCTACCTCGCCGTCCTCATCGGCCTCTCCGTCCCGCTCGGCACGTACATGGCGCGGGTCTACCAGGGCGAGCGCGGCCTCATGGCCAGCGTCCTCGGGCCGCTCGAGCGGCTCGTCTACCGCGCCGCGGGCGTGCGTCCCGATGAGGAGATGCGCTGGAAGGACTACGCCTTCGCGGTGCTCGCGTTCAACCTGGCCGGGCTCCTCCTCCTCTATGCCCTCCAGCGGCTCCAGGGCGTCCTGCCGCTGAACCCCGAGGGCATGGCCGCCGTTCCGCCCGATCTCGCGTTCAACACCGCAGCGAGCTTCGCCTCCAACACGAACTGGCAGGCGTACGGCGGCGAGTCGACGCTCAGCTACCTGACGCAGATGGCCGGGCTCACCGTGCAGAACTTCGTCTCCGCCGCGACCGGAATGGCCGTGCTCGTCGCGCTGATCCGCGGGATCACGCGGAAGACGGCGGACACCGTCGGGAGCTTCTGGGTCGATCTCGTCCGGAGCACGCTTTACGTCCTCCTGCCGCTCTCGCTCCTGCTCGCTGTCCTCCTCGTGTCCCAGGGGGTCGTGCAGGGCTTCGGCGGGTACCAGAGCGCGTCGCTGCTCCAGGCCGTCAAGGACCAGGGCGGCAACGTGGTCGTCGAGCAGGTGATCCCGCTCGGGCCAGCGGCCTCGCAGATCGCGATCAAGCAGCTCGGGACCAACGGCGGCGGGTTCTTCAACGTGAACTCGGCGCACCCGTTCGAGAACCCGACGGCCCTCTCGAACTTCCTCGAGATGCTCGCGCTGCTCCTCATCCCCGCCGCGCTGTGCCACACGTTCGGCCGGATGGTGGGCGACAGGCGCCAGGGCTGGGCCGTCCTCGCCGCGATGACGGCCATCTTCGCGGTCCTCCTCGTCGCCTGCGTCGCCTCGGAGCAGGCGGGAAACCCTGCGCTCTCCGCCCTGGGCGTCGATCAGGCGGCGAGCGCGCTCCAGGCCGGCGGCAACATGGAAGGGAAGGAGGCGCGCTTCGGCATCACCAGCTCCGCCCTCTGGGCGACCGCCACCACGGCGGCCTCGAACGGCTCCGTCAACGCGATGCACGACTCCTTCACGCCCCTCGGCGGGCTCGTGCCCCTCTGGCTCATGCAGCTCGGCGAGGTCGTCTTCGGCGGGGTGGGCTCCGGCCTCTACGGCATGCTGATGTTCGTCGTCATCGCCGTCTTCGTGGCCGGCCTGATGGTGGGGCGCACGCCGGAGTACCTGGGCAAGAAGATCGAGGCGTTCGAGATGAAGATGGCGTCCCTGGTCGTGCTCTTCCCGGCGATCACGGTCCTCGTCGGCACCGCGATCGCCGTGATGACGGAGGGAGGGCAGAAGGGCGTCTTCAACCCGGGGCCGCACGGGTTCAGCGAGGTGCTCTATGCGTTCTCGTCCGGCGCGAACAACAACGGCAGCGCCTTCGGCGGCCTCGGCGCGAACAGCCCCTTCTACAACACGGCCATCGGCGTCGCGATGCTCGTCGGCCGCTACGCGGTGATCGTCCCCGTGCTCGCGCTCGCGGGCTCGCTCGCGAGGAAGAAGCTCGTGCCGGTCGGTCCGGGCACGCTGCCCACGCACACGCCGCTGTTCGTCGGGCTGCTGACGGGCACCGTGCTGCTCGTCGGAGCGCTCACGTTCGTCCCCGCGCTCGCGCTGGGCCCGATCGTCGAGCACCTGGAGATGACGCGATGACCATGAACCTTCACACCACCGGCCAGGCGATCGCCAAGGCCAAGCTCGGCCCCCCTGCGCCCCCGCCCCCCGAGCTGTCGCCGCCGCCGAGGCCGCGCCACCCGTCCCGCGACGTGGAGGGGAAGAAGACCGCGGCGAGGCCGCTCCTCGACCCGGCGATCGTCAAGCCGGCGATCGTCGCCGCGTTCCGCAAGCTCGACCCACGCCACCAGGCGCGCAACCCGGTGATGTTCGTGGTCCTCGCCGGGAGCGCGCTCACCACGGCCCTGTTCGTCCACGCGCTCGTCGGCGAGGGCGAGGAGCCGGCCGGGTTCATCCTCGCCATCTCCCTCTGGCTCTGGTTCACCGTGCTCTTCGCGAACTTCGCGGAGGCCGTAGCCGAGGGGCGCGGCAAGGCGCAGGCGGACACGCTCCGCAAGGCGCGGCGCGACGTGGAGGCCGTGAAGCTCTCCGCCCCGGAGCGCGACGCGGAGCGGGTCGCCGTGTCCGCGTCGAGCCTCCGGAAGGGAGACCTCGTGCTCGTGGAGGCAGGCGCGATCATCCCCGGTGACGGCGACATCGTCGTCGGCGTCGCGTCGGTCGACGAGAGCGCCGTCACCGGCGAGAGCGCCCCGGTGGTGCGGGAGAGCGGCGGCGACCGGAGCGCCGTCACGGGCGGGACGCGCGTCCTGTCCGACTGGCTCATCCTCCGCATCTCCGCGAACCCCGGCGAGGCGTTCCTCGACCGGATGATCTCGATGGTGGAAGGGGCGAAGCGGAAGAAGACGCCGAACGAGATCGCGCTCGACATCCTGCTCGCCGCGCTCACGATCGTGTTCCTCCTCGCGACCGTGACGCTGCTGCCGTACTCGGTCTTCGGCGTGCGGGCAGCAGGGCAGGGGGCCCCGATCAGCATCACCGTGCTCACGGCGCTGCTCGTGTGCCTGATCCCGACGACGATCGGCGGGCTGCTCTCGGCGATCGGCATCGCCGGCATGGACCGCATGATCCAGGCGAACGTCATCGCCATGTCAGGCCGCGCGGTCGAGGCCGCCGGCGACGTGGACGTGCTGCTGCTCGACAAGACCGGCACGATCACGCTCGGCAACCGGCAGGCGACGGAGCTCATCCCGACGGACGGGGTCGAGGCCAGGGCGCTTGCCGACGCCGCGCAGCTCGCGTCGCTCGCCGACGAGACCCCCGAAGGGCGCAGCGTCGTCGTGCTCGCGAAGGAGAAGTACGGCCTGCGCGAGCGCGATCTCTCGACCCTCGGCGCCCGCTTCGTCCCCTTCACCGCGCAGACCCGGATGAGCGGCGTCGACAGCGGTGCGCGCGAGGTCAGGAAAGGCGCCTTCGACGCGATCGAGGCCTACGTCAAGGAGAAGGGCGGCGCGGTCCCGGCCGCGGTCCGCTCGGTGACGGAGGCCATCGCCCGCAAGGGCGGCACGCCGCTCGTGGTCGCCGAGGGCAGCGCGGTGCTCGGCGTCATCCACCTCAAGGACATCGTGAAGGGCGGCATCCAGGAGCGCTTCGGCGATCTCCGGCGCATGGGGATCAAGACGGTGATGATCACGGGCGACAACCCGCTCACCGCCGCGGCGATCGCCGCCGAGGCCGGCGTCGACGACTTCCTGGCGCAGGCCACGCCCGAGGCGAAGCTGAAGATGATCCGCGATTACCAGGCGGGCGGTCGGCTCGTCGCCATGACCGGCGACGGGACGAACGACGCCCCCGCCCTGGCGCAGGCGGACGTCGCGGTCGCCATGAACACGGGCACCCAGGCCGCGAAGGAGGCCGGGAACATGGTGGATCTCGACTCGAACCCCACCAAGCTCATCGAGATCGTCGAGATCGGCAAGCAGCTCCTGATGACGCGCGGCGCGCTCACGACCTTCAGCCTGGCGAACGACGTCGCGAAGTACTTCGCCATCATCCCGGCGGCCTTCGTCTCGACCTACCCCGCGCTCGGGCGGCTCAACGTGATGGGGCTCGCCACGCCGCGGAGCGCGGTGCTCTCCGCGGTGATCTTCAACGCGCTGATCATCGTCGCGCTCATCCCGCTCGCGCTCCGGGGCATCCGCTACCGGTCCGTCGGCGCGGAGCGGATGCTCCGCAGGAACCTGCTCCTCTACGGCCTCGGCGGGCTCGTCGTACCGTTCGTGGGGATTAAAATCATCGATCTCCTCCTCTCGGCCCTTGGCCTCGCCTGATCACTCAAGGAAAGAACGCCATGCTCGCGCACCTGCGACCCACCCTCGTCCTCCTCCTCGTCCTCACTGGCGTCACGGGGTTCGCCTACCCACTGCTCTCGACCGCCATCGCGCAGGCCGCGTTCCCCCATCAGGCGAACGGCAGCCTCGTGCTCCAGGGCGGCCGCGTGGTCGGGTCGAGCCTGCTCGGCCAGCCGTTCGACGATCCTCGCTATTTCTGGGGACGCCCCTCGGCGACGAGCCCTGTGCCCTACGCGGGGCAGGCCTCCGCCGGGAGCAACCTCGGGCCCGCGAACCCCGCCCTGGCCGAGGCGGTCAAGGCCCGGGTCGACGCGCTCCGCGCCGGCGATCCGGAGAGCACCGCGCCGGTGCCGGTCGACCTGGTGACCGCCTCCGGCAGCGGCCTCGATCCGCACATCAGCCCCGCGGCAGCGGAGGTTCAGGTGCGGCGCGTGGCGCGCGCGCGCGGCCTGGAAGAAGCCGAGGTGCGCCGGCTCGTCGCGCGGCACACCGAGGGGCGCCTGCTCGGGCTCCTCGGCGAGCCCCACGTGAACGTGCTCCTCCTGAACCTCGCCCTCGACGGCGCCCGCTGAGAGGAGAGCGCGAGGTGGCGGACGCAAGCGACGATCGGCCGGATCCCGAGGCGCTGCTCGCTGCGGCCCGAGAGGAGGAGGAGCGCGGGAAGAAGGGCAAGCTCAAGATCTTCTTCGGCGCCGCGCCCGGGGTCGGCAAGACGTATGCGATGCTGGAGGCGGCGCGGTCGCTCCGCGAGGAAGCGGTCGACGTCGTCGTCGGGTGGGTCGAGACGCACGGGCGCGCCGAGACGGAGGCGCTCCTCGACGAGCCCCCGCCGCTGCCGCGCCTGCCGGCGATCGAGGTCGAGCACCGCGGCAGGACGCTGCGCGATTTCGACCTCGAGGCCGCGCTGAAGCGCCGTCCGAAGCTCCTCGTCGTCGACGAGCTCGCGCACACGAACGCCCCCGGGCTGCGGCACACGAAGCGCTGGCAGGACGTCATGGACCTGCTCGACGCCGGCATCGACGTCCACACCACCGTCAACGTCCAGCACATCGAGAGCCTGAACGACGTGGTGGCCCAGGTGACCGGCGTCGTGGTCCGGGAGACGGTGCCCGACTCGATGATCGAGCGCGCCGACGAGATCGAGCTCATCGACCTTCCCCCGGACGACCTCCTCGAGCGGCTGCGCGAGGGCAAGGTGTACCTCTCGGAGCAGATCGAGCGCGCGGCGACCAACTTCTTCCGCAAGGGCAACCTGATCGCCCTGCGCGAGCTCGCCCTGCGGCGCACCGCCGAGCGCGTCGACGATCAGATGCGCGGCTACATGCGCGCCCACGGCATCCAGAAGACGTGGGCCGTCGCCGAGCGGATCGTCGTCTGCGTCGGCCCGAGCCCCATGTCGGCGCGGCTCATCCGGGCGACGCGGCGGATGGCCGGCGGCCTGAAGGCGGAGTGGCACGCGGTCTATGTGCAGACGCCGGCCCAGGCGCGGCTGTCCGAGGCCGATCGCGAGCGGGTCGACCGGAACCTCGCGCTCGCCGAGCGCCTCGGCGCCACCACGGTCCAGCTCCACGGCGCGGAGGTCGCCGGGGAGGTGCTGCGGTACGCCAGGCGCCACAACGTCAACAAGATCGTCGTCGGCAAGCCGACCCACCCCCGCTGGAAGGATTTCATCTACGGCTCGCTGCTCGACGATCTCGTGCGGCAGAGCGGCGACATCGACGTCCACGTCATCCAGGGGGTGGCGGAGGCGGCGAAGCCGGAGCCCGGGCCGCCGGAGCGGCGCGGGCTCCGGCCGCTGGCCTACGCCTGGGGCGCGTGCGCGGCGGTGATCTGCACGCTGGTCTCGTGGCTCATGCACCCGTTCTCCGACCTGGCGAACCTGATCATGGTGTACCTGCTCGGGGTCGTCTTCGTCGCGAGCCGCTTCGGCGCCGGGCCCTCGGTGCTCGCGTCGGTGCTCGGCGTCGCCGCCTTCGATTTCTTCTTCGTAAGGCCGTACCTGACCTTCGCGGTCAGCGACCTCCGCTACCTCCTCACGTTCGCCATCATGCTGGGCGTGGGCCTCGTCATCGCCAGCCTCACCGCGCGCATCCGCGGCCAGGCCGAGAGCGCCAGCGAGCGCGAGCAGCGCACCGCGGCGCTCTACGCGATGAGCCGGGAGCTGGCCGCCCTGCGCGGGATCGACAAGCTCAGCCTGGCTGCCGCGCGCCATGTGCGCGAGGTCTTCGAGGCCGACGCCGTCGTCCTCCTGCCCGGCGCCGACGGCCGCCTCGCCGTCCGGGCGGGCACGGCCGAGGATCTGGTCGCGGGGGAGCAGGAGCGGGCGGTCGCGGAGTGGGCGTATGCGCGCGGCAAGGCCGCGGGCGCTGGCACCGACACCCTCCCGAGCGCGGGCGCGATGCACCTGCCGCTCCAGGGCTCCTCCGGGCCGATCGGCGTCCTCAGCGTCCGCGCGAGCCGACCGTGGCCGTTCCTCGACCTGAGCCGGCGCGAGCTGCTCGGCGCCTTCGCCACGCAGACGGCGCTCGCGCTGGAGCGCGCCCTGCTCGCGAGGCAGGCCCAGCGCGCCCGGCTGAAGGCGCAGGCGGAGGAGCTCCGCAACGCCCTCCTGAGCTCCGTCTCGCACGATCTGCGCACGCCGCTCGCCACCATCACCGGCGCGGCGGGGGCGCTGCTCGATGACGGCAACGACGGGGCGGCGCTCGACCCGGCCGCTCGCCGCGATCTGACGCAGACGGTGCTGGAGGAGGCGCAGCGGCTCGAGCGCCTCGTGCGCAACCTGCTGGACATGACGCGGCTCGAGTCCGGGGCGCTCGCGGTCAAGAAGGAGTGGCTGCCGCTGGAGGAGGTCGTCGGGGCTGCGCTGAACCGGGTCGAGGAGCACCTTCAAGGCCGGGAGGTCTCGATCGAGCTCGACCGTGCGATGGATCTCGTCCCGATGGATGGTGTGCTGATCGAGCAGGTGCTCATCAACCTGCTCGAGAATGCGCTCAAGTACTCGCCCGCCGGCAGCCCGATCGGGATCCGGGGGTTCACCGAGGGGAACGTGGCCACGCTGGAGATCAAGGATCGCGGTCCGGGCCTCCCGCCCGGCGAGGAGGAGACCCTCTTCGAGAAGTTCTACCGGGGGCGTGGCCACACGCAGCGGGGCATCGGCCTCGGCCTCACGATCTGCCGTGGCATCGTGACCGCGCACGGCGGGCGGATCGCGGCGGAGAACCGGCCTCACGGGGGCGCGACCTTCCGCGTGACGCTGCCCATCGAGGGCCGCCCGCCGAACCTCGCGAGCCCGGAGCTGCCGGCGGCGGCGGGCGCTTGATAACGTGGCTGGGCGAATGTCGGACGCGTCCCCCCTCGTGCTGCTGATCGAGGACGAGCCGCAGATGCGCCGGTTCCTCCGCGCGATGCTGGTGGCCCGCGGCTACCGGCTCGTGGAGGCCGAGACGGGCAGCGACGGGATCGCCCAGGCGACGACGCGCAATCCGGATCTCGTGCTCCTCGATCTGGGGCTCCCGGACATGGACGGCCTGGAGGTGACCCGGCGGCTCCGGGAGTGGAGCGCCGTCCCCATCATCGTGCTGTCGGCCCGCGGTCAGGAGCAGGACAAGATCGACGCGCTGGACGGCGGCGCCGACGACTACCTGACCAAGCCCTTCAGCGCCGGTGAGCTCCAGGCGCGGCTGCGCGTGGCGCTGCGCCACGCCGCCAGCGCGGCGCGCGGGGCGACGGCGGAGGGCCACCGCTTCGCGGTCCAGGACATCGAGGTCGATCTCGCGCGCCGGGTCGTGCTGCGGGCGGGCGAGGAGATCCACCTGACCCCCATCGAGTACAAGCTGCTCACGACGCTGATACGGCACGCGGGCAAGGTCCTCACCCATCGCCAGCTCCTCGGCGAGGTGTGGGGGCCCGCCTACGCGGGGCAGGCGCACTACCTGCGCGTCTACATGGCGCAGCTCCGGCACAAGCTGGAGCGCGATCCGGCGCGCCCGTCGATCCTGATCACGGAGCCAGGCGTGGGCTACCGGCTCAAGAGCCCTTGAGTCGATCCTGGCATGTAGGGGTGGGATTGCCGGGAGCGCGCGGCGCGTGTCGACCGGTCACCAGCAGGCACCCTGCGGGCAATTGCCATCGGACGTGGCGTGGGTGTTCGTCCTGATCGTGCGAAGGCGCTCGCAGGGTAGCCAGTCAGCCGGCTAGTTGAGCGGCGGTGCGCCGTTGGGCGCCGCGCTGGGCGCCGCCGGCGCCGGCGTGCCCGCCGGTGCAGCGCCGGGCGGCGCGGCGTCGTCCGGCGCAGCAGCGGTGTCGCTGGACGACGCCGCGCGGCCACGGCCCTTGTAGAGCGACGGCGCGATCGTGTCGGCATCCCCCTCGTCCCACCGCAGGTAGGCGACGGCGCGCCGGGTCTGGTCATAGGCGTGCACGAGCAGCGCGAACGCGCGCGCTCGCCTGTCTGCGGCCTCGGTCGGCCCGGGCCCTGCGCCGTGTTCTCTCACGCCGAGGGAGGCGAGCAGCTGCGGCCCGATCTCCCCGGCTCGCTTCACCTCTTCCTCGGTCGCCGCCGTCCTGCCGGCGATCTCGGACCAGCTGCCGCTGAACAGCGCCGACAGCGCGACGAGGTCGTTGGCTGTATCGATGTGCCCTTGTCCCGCGCGGATCTCCGCGACCGCCTCCGCGTCGAGCAGGCCGCGGCGGGCGAGCGCCTCCGCGTCGCTCAGCAGGTTCTCGCGGAGCGGGACCGCCTCTGCGAGGAGAGGCTTCACCGCGCTCTCGGGGTCTCTGCTGGACAGCCACATGAGGTGCGCGTGCCACGCGGCGAGCGCGTAGGTCTCGAGCCGGTCGAGCAGCGCGAGATCGTGCTTCTGGAGCTGCTCCGCAACGGCGGGGCGCAGCGCGAGGAGGCCAGGCAGCACGCCCAGCACCTGGGAGACCGCGCGGGGGATATCGAGGTTGATGGCGACGAGCCGATCCGGGCTCAGCGCCGCGATCTCGGGGAGAGCCCTGTCGAACGCCGCCGCCTGGGGCAGGGCTGCGGGCTTCCTGGGAGCGGGCTTTTTCTTGATCGGAGTCGAAGGCTTGGCCATGAGGGGAGCACCTCTCGTTGATGTCCTTCGCCGGGCGCCGAGAGAACATGGACTGCCATGCTCCCCGACCCCCCGCGCTGGACGTGATGTGAGCGTCCGGCGCGCGCCGGACGTTCCGGCCAGGGGTAACTAGGCATCGTGGGGTGTCAACGGTGCCGGCTGAATTCATGAACGAGGTGCCACCAGAGTCGTAATCTTGCGCCATGGCTTTCGCGCCTGCATCGACCTGGAGCGAAGGCTGTGCCATCTGCGACGAAGGGCATCGACGGCGACCGCGGCCGGTGCGCCGGAGGCAGCGGAGCTAGCCTGGGAAGACCGCGGCCGGTGCGCCGGGGACAGCGGAGCTAGCCAGTGAAGACCGTGTCCGGTGCGCCGGAGGCAGCGGAGCTGCCCCAGGAAGACCGCGTCCGGTGCGCCGGAGGCAGCGGAGCTGCCCCAGGAAGACCGTGTCCGGTGCGCCGGAGGCAGCGGAGCTAGCCTGGGACGACCGTGTCCGGTGCGCCGGAGGCAGCGGAGCTAGCCTGGGACGACCGTGTCCGGTGCGCCGGAGGCAGCGGAGCTGCCCCAGGAAGACCGTGTCCGGTGCGCCGAGGGCGGAGCGGGTCGCCTGCCACCGCGGGCGGCGTGCAGCGCGGGCGAGCCTCCAACCCCGCGCACCGGGAGGCGCATTTTACAAACAGCCCCGGAAAGCTCCGCGCAATTTGAGAATATGAGCGCACTTCTTTCCCCCGTTGAAGGCTCCTCCCGCGACCACACATGGAATTCCGTTCACGCTGCCGCGGTGGAAATTCTCCCCCGCGCGCTTCGGCTCCTGGGGGTCGCCGAGCCCGACATCGACGACGTCTTGCAAAGACGTCCTGCTCGCGGCGTACGAGAGCCTGGATCGGTTCGACCCCGGCTGGTCCCCGCCGGAGCGCGAGGCTTGGATCGCCAGCCATCCGCCGCGCCGGGACCGCCGGCGCCAGCACAGCAGCCCCGAGGCCCGCTGGGTGTTCGGGATCGCATGGCGAAAGGTCAGCCACCACCTGGACCGCGCCTACCGCCGCCGCGAGGTGCCGGACGGCCTGCGTCCGGCGTCGCGCTGCCAGGCCATCGATCCCGCGCCGCTCAGCGAGGAGCGCATCGCGGAGCAAGAGCGGCTGGAGGTCGCGAGGGAGGTGCTCCTGACGATCGCGCCCGAGCGGCGGGTCCTCCTGGTCCTTCACGAGGCCTACGAGGTGCCGTTCGTCGACATCGCGCGCGAGCTCGGCCTCAACTACAACACCGCCAGCAACCGGCTGCGCCTTGCCCGCGAGGACTACCGTGCCGCCGTCAAGCGGCTGCGCCCGGAGCGGCGACAGGCGCTGCGCGCCTGCTGGCTCGTGTTTCCCCTGGCGTCGGACTTCCTTGTGCGCGACGGCGGCGCGAGCGCCGCCGTCGCGCCGGCCGGGGTGCCGCACGCGCCTGTCGGCCCGAGCCTGCGATCGTGGCTCGCCCGGCTCGGCCGCACCCTCGGCTCCGCTGCGGCGGGCGGCGCGGCGACGGCGGCCGTGCTGCTCGCCCTCGCCCCGTCGCGGCCGCTCTGGGCGCGCCGCTTCGACGCGGCGCTGGCCTACGAGCTCCCCACGACCAGCGCCGGCCTTGCAGCACCCCCGCCGCAGCCATCGCAGCAAACCCCGGAACCGCGGCCGGCGGCGCCGGCGGCCGACGCGCCCGCGCGCCCGGCCCGGCCGCGCCGCGGGCGGCGCCGCCGGCGGGCGCGCGGGAGGACGCCTTCGTGGAGGAGCGCCGGCTGCTCGCGGCGGCGCAAGAGCGCCTCTCCACGGGCGATCCCGCCGGGGCGCTCCGGCAGCTCGCCGCGCACGAGGCGCGGTTCCCCGCAGGCCGGCTGAAGTCCGTGCGAGAGCAGCTTCGCACGGCGGCCCGGGCGCGCCTCGCCCATCCGGCGCCGGGCGCGCCAGCAAGAGAGCCGGCGCGATGAGCCGGTCCAGGGCGAGACCGAGAGCGGGGCTCGGCGCGCGACCGGCCCGCGGCCTCTGCGCCACCGGACCGCTCCGGGGCGCGGGGCGCTCGGCGCGCACGGGGCGCTCGGCGCGCTTCGCCGTGGCGGCGGCCACCGTCCTGCTCGGCGCCGGGGACGCCCGCGCCGCGCCGGACGCGCCGCGCGCGGCGATGCGGATCGAGGTCGTGCGAGGCCCGGGCACCGAGAGCTGCCCCGGCGACGCGTTCCTGCGCGCGGAGGTGGCGCGCCGGCTCGGCGCCGACCCGTTCCAGGACGACGCGCCGCAGGTGCTCACGGTCCGCATCGCGCAGGAGGGGCCGGAGCTCACCGCCTTGCTGGCGCTGCGCGACGGCGCGGGCGATACCCGGTGGGCTGACGGGTTCGGCGCCCGGAGCGGCTGCGAGGAGCTGCTCTCCGGCGTGGCCCTGGCGATCGTGGCGCGCGTCGTGAGCGCGCCGGAGCCGGCATCCCCGCCGCCCGAGCCCTCCTCGCCGCCGCCCGAGCCCTCGCCGCCGGAGCCCTCCTCGCCGCCCGCGGCGTCGCCCCCGCAAGCGCAGCGTGCCCGGCCGGAGCCACCTCGGCCGGCCGAGCCGCCGCAGGCGTCGTCTCGGCCGGAGACGGCGCCGGCTCCGCCGGAGCGGCTGCGGCTCGAAGCGGGGCTCGGGGCGACCCTGGGCCAGGGGATCACGCCGGGAGCCGCGGTCGGGATGACGCTCTCCTTCGGTGTTCGCCGGCACGACTGGTCGATGGCGGTGGAGGGACGCGGGCTCGTGTCCCTGGCGCAGGAGGTGGAAGCGGTACCCGTCCGCACCAGGGCATTCACGGCGGCTGCACTGGCCTGTCGTCGCGGCCAAACCCTGTTCGGTTGCGGGGTCGCCTCCATCGGCGTGGTCCGGTTCGTCCCTCGGGCGCCGTGGACCATCAGCTCACCCGGCCAGCCGATGCTCGGCGTCGGCCCGCGGTTCGGCGGCGCGTGGCCCTTGTCGGACAGGTGGTCCGCGCACGCTTACGCCGAAGCCGTCTGGATCGTCGCAGACGCGGTTCTTCGACGCCAGAAAGATGGAAGTGAACCGCCTTCACCCCTCACCTGGTCGTCACCCCCGGTCGGCGCTGCGCTCGGATTCGGTATCACGGCAATGTATTGAACGAGCTCGAATGACGCCGGGGACCTTCCGCATCCAACATGACAATTTTTAGAAGAGATCCGCAATGTGGCATGCAATCGCCTGTGTCGTCATGAATCTCCGTTGTCAGCGTGAAGTCCCGTCAGGTAGCTTCTCCGGCATGCGCCTCTTCTCCTGGTTGTTCGTGGGACTGTTCTCCTTGGTGGGCTGCTCCGGCGACGCGATCATCCACGGTCCCTGTCAGCCTCAGGAATACGGCCATCCAGGCTGCCCGTGGCCCGAGCAAGGTGGCGGAGGGGCCGGCGGCGAGGGCGGTGCGGGTGGCAGCGACGGCGGGGCCGGCGGCGGCGACGAGACCGCCTGCGCCGGCGATTGCGTCCCACCGGCGCCGCTCGGCTGGTTCGGACCGGCGCTCCTCTGGTTCGGCCCGCGGGACCAGGTACCCGCATGCCCCGCCGCCGCGCCGAACGTCGGCTACGAGGGGTTCGCCGACCTGGCGCCCGCGCCGCTCACCTGCGCGTCCTGCCTGTGCGATCCGCCCGGCGCGGCTACAGCCTTGTGCCAGCTTCCGCTGGGCTGGTCGGCGCACACCTCGACGACGTGTTCCGGCGACCCCGGCAGCGTTGCGACCCCCTTCGCTGCGCCCGGCGGCTGGGACGGCGCCTGCACCGCCGAGAACGCCATCCCCGCGGGCCAGGACTGCGGCGGGCAGCCGTGTGTGAAGTCGATCTCGATCGACGCGCCCGCCGTGCTGGTCACCGCCGCCTGCACGCCGAGGGTCGACGAGCCCCCGCCGCCGGCGCTCCTCGACCCGTGGCAGACCCGGGCGCTCGCCTGCGTGCCCGGCGCCTACACGGAGTGCGTGGGCGACCGGAGCACCTGCATGCCCTCGCCGGACCAGCCCGGGGTCCCGCCGCCCGGCGGCTTCCTGACGTGCATCTTCCACGAGGGCGACGTGACGTGCGAGGCGCCGTACGTGGACAGGCATGTCTTCTACGGCGGCGCCGACGACACGCGCGGCTGCTCCGAGTGCGGCTGCGGGGAGCCGGAGGGCGCGTCGTGCATCGTCATGGCCTCCGTCTACAGCGACGGCGCGTGCGTCGAGCAGGTTGCATCGAACCTCGTCAGCTCCATGGCGCCGTTCTGCGGGGTCACGCCGCCCGGCGTCGCCCTCGGCAGCAAGTCGGCGGAGGTCGTGGCCGTGGATCCCGGCGGCTGCGCCCCGAGCGGCGGCGAGCCGTTCGGCGAGCTGCTGCCGGCCGAGCCGTCGACGTTCTGCTGCCAGGCATAGGGCTCGCACCGGCATCACGCCTGCATAAGGAGGGGCGGCGCTCTCCAGGCGGCGACGCTTCCGCAATCTGGATCGGGTCGCCTCGCCCCAGCCTGAGCACTGCATGCGCGTCAGGAGCTCCCTCGACCAGGCGGACGGCGACATTGACACGGTCCCGAGCTCGCGGTGCCCGTAGAGCCTGATCTCCCCAGGAATCCGGGCTCTTCGTGCGTGGGAGGGGAGCTCAGCCGCCTCTCGTGACGAAGAACCGCAGGCCGTAGCGCAAAAGCGGCATGCTAGCCGCAACTCGACGGCGTCGAGGTCGAGACGCGCCAGGGCGCGGTTCGCCTCCTCCACGCGCGCGGCGATGAGTTCAACGCCCCGGAGCGTGGCCTGGCAGATGAATCCGCCATAAAGGAGGACGCGGCCATAGCCCGCACCAAGGTCGTAGACGACGTCCCCTGGTCGCGGTGCGGCCCACCGGTAGAAGCGTCGAATCGAGGCGTACGACGCCCCCTCGTAAGTCGAGCATTCGCCGGGAAACTGAATGATTCGTTTGAGCGGAACAATGCCAGCTTCCACGCTCTCTATGCGAAGATCGAGCAGCTGATCAATCGCTGGGTCATCCAGCGGCTCCTCGGACGTGTGCCAGGCAAGCAGCTGCGCACGGAGGGATCGGAGGTCGAGGAATGTTGCATTCATCGAGATGCCTCGTGTCAGTCGCCCGCAAAGGTCGCGTCTGCGGGGGGGCCGTGCTCCCACAGCCAGCGCACCGCTTCTTCGAGCGCCTGCAGCGGATCGGGCTCATTCACGCCGAGCACCTCGCGCAGCCGGCAATCGCTGATCAGGACCGGGCTCGACACCTTGTAGGGGTGGTCGACCGCCGCGAAGGGAACCACCGCCGGCTCCCATTCCCAGTCGAACATACGTCCGATCACGGCCGCGAGGCCAGCGTATGTCCACGTATAAGGGTCGACGACATTGCAGGCCCAAAAGCCCCGCGGCGCACGCTCGACGGCTGCAATGACGGACCGGGCCACGCGATCGAGCGCGACCTGATGACATACCTGGACGCCGCGGTCAGGCAGCTCCAGGCGGCGCATGCCCGAACGGATCTTCCGGATCAAAGGCCACGCCCGCGATCGAGGATCGTTGGGCCCGTAGATGGCTCCGGGCCGCAGCACGGTAACATCGCCGGCGCTGTCACGGAGAGCCATCTCCATCGCCGCGTTATCATGGTTCGGCGGCGCTCCTGGATACGGCGACGTTCGCGTGGGCGCGTCTTCGGTGAGCGGGAGCGGCGTATCTGGGAGCAGGGATTGTCCTGAACCGTCCCCGATGCCCGCCTGGACGAGGTAGCGGTAGACGTCGATCGAGCTCACCGCGACGACCTTCCGCACTCCTGCGCGTCGCGCGCAGTCCGCGAGTGACGTCGCCTTTTCGGCCGTAGCACCGCCGGCGAACGTATCGACGAGCACATCCGGGCGCGCGCGCTCGATCGCTGCTCCGGGCGCGAGCAGCTCCGCCCGCGTGCCGTGCAGATGCTCCACCTCGGGCAGGTCGGGGATCTCGTGTGTCCCACGATGCGCCACGGTCACTCTATGCTGTTGCTCCATGGCGCGCCGCAGCACCGCTGGGCCAAGGAATCGAGTCCCGCCAATCAGGACGAAATGCATGATCTACTCGCGCTTGGGAGCGGGCGTGCGGTGGGCCGACTCGAGGAGCCGTCGCAGTCGCTCGGCTGCGGCTTGGGCGCCGGCGAGGTTGGCTGCGTAGCGTGAGTCCAGCACGGCGACGTCACCGCCGCAATGAGGGCAACTCGTCGTGCCTGGCAGCACGTACTGCTTGCACCCGTGGCAGAGCTCGAGCACTGGAGGCACACTCCCCCCGCTCCGGCGCGGGCGCCCAGCTCGCCAGGCTGCAACGGCCACCACCGAGCGACGAGATGCCCAGGGCACCCAGAATCCTCACTCGGGCTTGCGTGGACGGTTTGCTATGTCGCGAACGCCGCAAATTCCGGCTCTGAGGCGCAGCCGGTTCTGTACCGTTCTTTCCGATTCTTCGAGAGCTCGAAGAAGAATGTGATACGGAGCCAGCGAGGGCCGCGACCACCGCTCTCGCATGAGGGCCCGAGCGCCCGCTGCGATAGGATTGAAGTGCGGCGGAGAGCGCCGCCCGCAAACGCTGGCCTCGGATGGACCGCCGCTTGCCGTCCCACGAGGCCCGTGAGCGGCGTGCCCACGGGCGAGGTCGCGCATCCCCCCAGGATCGGCGGCCTTGCCGCGCACGCGGCGCAAGAGAGGCGAGCGTGACGAGTCCTGTGGTCGTGACCAAGTATCTGTGTGCCGCCGCTGCGATTCACGCCGCGCTCGGCTGCGCGGCCGGCGTCGACCTGCCCGATGAGGGCGGATCCGCGGCGGCTGCGACGCCCACCCTCGGGGTCGCAGAGCAGCGGGCCAGCACCTACGGGTGGAGGGTCATCGAGGTGATCGACTACAATTTCGACGGAAAGCAGGATTTGCTCTGGATCGACGCAGCGCGCAGCCTCATGGCCGTATGGTTCATGGACGGAGTCCAGCTGCTCACGCCGGGCCCGATCGTCCGTGGGCCGGCCGGAAGAGGCTGGATCGCCATAGGGCACGACTTCAACCTCGACGGCCTGGCGGACGTGCTCTGGCGTCACGATGAGCGGGACCTGATAACGATCTGGCTGACGGACGGAGGCCGGCCGTTCGCGCAGGGCCCGATGCTCCCCGGGCCGCGCGGCGGAGGCTGGGTGATCCGGCCGAACGACTTCAACCGCAACCTCGCCTCGGATGTGCTCTTTTACAGCGAGGAGCAGAACCTGATGACGGTGTGGCTGCTGGATGGCGTCCAGCTGCTCGCGCCGGGCCCGTTCATCCCGGGGCCGGGCGGCGACTGGGATATCGGCCCCACGCCGGACTTCAACTTCGATCGCATCGCGGATGTGATCTGGAACGACCAGGTGCACAACCTGATGACGGTGTGGCTGATGAGCAACACGGAGGTCCTCGGGCGGGGGCCGGTGATCCCCGGGCCGAGCGGCGAGGGATGGGACATCCTCTGGGCGGCCGACTTCAATGCTGACGGCATGTCGGACGTGCTCTGGACCAACGAGGAGAGGGGCCTCGTGGCGATCTGGCTGATGAATGGCGTCGAGCTCCTCGACGCGGGGCCGGTGATCCCCGGGCCGATCGGCGACGGCTGGACAGCGGTCGCCGCCGGTGACGTCAACGCCGATCTGATGTCGGATGTCGTGTGGCAACGCCCGGGGACGAGCCAGGTAGCGGTGTGGTTGATGAACGGCACCCACGTCCTCTCGCCAGGGCCGGTGATCCTGGGCCCCCCCGGCGGCTGACCGACCCGGGCGATTCCGCGGCGTGGTCACGTCAGTTCGAGACGCCCGCCGCGCGCAGGCCGTCCCGGGCGAGCGCGTGCTTGGGCGCGATGTCGAGGACCCGCCGGAGCTCCCGCGCGGCGTCGCCGCCCTTGCCCATCTTGAGCAGCGACCAGCCGAGGCCCGAGCGCACCTCGACGTCGCTCGGGTACATCTCCGCGAGCCGGCCGTAGATCGTCGCGGCCTCCGGGTAGCGCGCCAGGTTGTACAGGGCGAACGCGAGCCGCAGGCTCGCGAGGTAGTTCGCGGGGTCGAGCTGCAGCGCCTTCCGCGCGGTCGCTTCCACGTCGGCCCACCGGCGCAGCGCCATCTGCGGGAGCAGCGCGCCGACGCGCGACTCGACCGATCTCGGCTCGAGCGCGCTCGCCCTGCCGTACGCGTCGACGGCCTCCTTGTTGCGCCCGAGCTTGTGATAGAGCCAGCCGCGGCGGAGCTCCGCGACGTATCCATCCTTCTGCGGCGCAGGGAGGCGATCGAGCGCGGCGAGCGCGTCCTGCGCCTTCCCGGCGGCCTCGGCGTCATAGGACAGCTGGAACAGGTCCGCCGGCCTCCCCTCCGCGTCAGCGGCCCCGGAAGGGACGCCGCTCAACGCACAACCGACCAGCATCACGAAGAACCATCGACTCGCTCTCATGACGTCTCCTCGCCGAATGACACGGTGAATTTCCTGCCGGCGCCCTGGACCCGCTCCGCCACCCGCGTGCGGCCCTGCGCCGTGACCTCGACCCTGAGCGGCCCTCGGCCCCTCGTGAGCTCCGCCCGCGTCCGCACGAGCGGCTCGCCGCGGCGATCGCGCCGCCGCGACTCGCCGAGGACCACGAGGAGGTCGCCCTCGCGGCGCATCCTGAGGTCCATCTCGATCCCGTCGCCTGGCAGGAAGGGGGCGACGAAGTCGGCGAGCACCCGGAGCGCGAACGCGCGGAATCGCCGCGCCGGCAGCGTGTCCGCCCAGCGGAGCGAGGCGCTGCCCTCGAGCGGCACCCGCGGGAGCGCCGCGCGCAGCAGGTGAACGACCGACGCGTCGTCGCCCACCGCGTCGAAGCTCGTGAACAGGTCGTCGCTCCTGCCGTAGAAGAGAGACGCGGCGCGGTCCTCCGAGCGGATCAGGAGCCGCCCGTAGACGTCGACGTCGCACGTGACGCGCTCGACGTCCGCGCCGACGCGGTACGCCCAGGTGTCGGCGCAGGTGAAGCCGAAGTACGCGGACACGTCCTCGTCGGCCTCGATGGAGCGCACGGCGTCGCCCTCCCGCGGCTCCAGGCTGGGCCAGAGCCGCGCCTCCTCGCCGACCGTGACCACGTCGCTGAACCGGCACGGGAGCGTCGGCGCGCCGAGCTTGTGGGTCGACTGCAGCTGGAAGTGCAGGTGCGGCTCGGGGGATCGACCCGAGCTGCCCGCGAGCCCGAGGACGTCGCCCCGCTTCACCCATTGCCCCTCCACGACCTTGAGCGTCCCGCGCGCGAGGTGCGCGACCATCGAGTACACGCCGGGCGCGTGGGCCACGATGACGTGGTTGCCCCAGTTCTGCTCGAGGTTCATCGCGCCGACGTCGCTGTCGGGCACGCTCGACTCGACCTTCACCACGGTGCCGTCGGCGGCCGCGACCACGGGCAGCCGGTGGCAGTGGAAGTCCTGCGGCGCGCTCCCGGCGCCGCGGAAGGCCAGGCCACCTTCGCCCATCACCTGGAAATCGAAGGCATGGCGCCATTGCTCCTTGTGCGTGAACGCGCCGTCGACCGCCTGCGTGCACGTCCACGTGCCGCGGAACGGGAGCCGGAAGCTCACGGCGTGCGGCGACTGCTGGAAACGCGCGCGCCGCGTGCGGAGGTACGCGAGGTTCTGCTCGGGCGTGCCCGGGAGGAAATCCACCGCCTTGGGCCGCTCGTCGCGCGCGCGCCGACGCATCGCGAGGAGGACGGCGACGACGGTGACGTTGAACGGCAGGATCAGCGGCGCCGCGCCGAGCCGCGCGAGCGGCGCCATCGCGCCGGCGGTGACGAGCGCGGCGGCGACGGCGCCGGACAGGCCGAGCGCGAACGAGGACGCCGAGGGGACGAACCAGACGCCGCCCAGCCCGACCGCCGTGAGGACGGCGTTGTAGCCGAGCACGTCGAGCGCGCCGTCTGGGAGCGAGAGCCATCGCGAGGCGAGCCCGAGCGCCGCCGCGAACGCGAGCGCGGCGAGGAGCGCGGCGATCCGGCTGTGGACGAGGAGCGCCGCGAGCACCAGCGCGCCCGCGTCGGCGCGGGGCAGGAAGAAGAGGCCGCCGAGGCACCGCGCGAACAGCGCGATGGGCGCGGGGAGGCCCTCGAACGCGAGCGGGGCTTGCGCGGGCGCCGCGAGCGTGAGCCCGGAGAACGCCGAGGTGCTCAGCGTCAGGTGGAAGACGACGATGAACGGGAGCGACAGCACCGGCAGGCCGGCGGCGCCGCCGGAGCCGGGACCGGAGAGGGAGCGCAGCGCCGCCGTGACCACCACGCACGCGGCGGCGCCGAGCAGCGCGACGGCGACGGCGGGGCCGTCCGCGGTGAACGACTGCGCCACGCCGAGGCCGACGAGGAGCGCGTTGTACGCGTACGACCCGTCCCTCACGGCGTCCTTCTCGAGGTCGAGGAGGAGCGCGGCCCCGTTCGCCGCGCACGCCGCGATGACGCCGAACACGAAGGCGCGAGGCACGGTGGCGGTCGCGAGCATCACGAGCAGCCCCACCGCCGGCGAGCGCGAGAACAGGATGTGCGCGTAGACCCGGAGGAGCGACTCCCCCATCTCGACGACGCCGCTCCTCGCGAGCCGCGAGCTCACGGCCGCCGCGACCCGACGGCGCCGGGCCGTCCCGGTCGCGCGCGCCGCGCCGCTCGCGTCGCTCGTCGGCGCGGGGATCACCTGAGCCATGCCGGCACGTCCTCGACGGCGCGGAAATCGTCGAGCGTCTCCGCGCGGCGGATGCAGGAGGCGCCTCCCTCGCCCACCATCACCACCGCCGGACGGAGGGTGATGAACTGGTGCCACTGCGTCACGTTGTAGGCGCCCACGTTGCGGAACACGAGCCGATCTCCCGGGGACGACGCCGGGAACTGCATGGTGTCGCGCACCACGTCGATGTTCATGCACAGCGGGCCGAACATCACGGTGGGCTCCTGCATGGCGCTGAACTCCTGCGCCGGGACGACATCGTGTTTGTACCAGAACGAGGTGAAGAGCAGGTTGACGCCCGCGTCGAGCACGAGGCCGCTGCGCCCGTCGGGGAGGCGCTTCTTGGCCTCGACCGTCGCGATGAGGTACCCCGCGTCGTCCACCAGCGCGCGGCCCGTCTCGAGGACGAGCGTCGGGAGCTCCCGGGCGGGACAGTCGAGCTCTCCGAGGCCGTCGCAGATGGCCTCGGCGTAGCGCTCGAACGACGGAGACGCCTGCTCGCCGAGCAGGTACTGCGCCTTGAGCGTGTTCTTCGAGGCGAAGCCGCCGCCGAGGTCGAGGAACGAGAGCCGGATCCCGTGCGCGGCGCGTATCTCGTTGGCGAGGCGCGCCAGCTTGGACGCCGCCTTGCCGTAGGCGCCCGGGTCGAGGATGAACGTGCCGATATGGCAGTGCAGCCCGGTGAGCTCCATGCGATCTCCGCTCACGAGGCGGCTCACCGCCTCCCTGGCCTGGCCGGACTCGAGGTTCAGGCCGAACCGGCTCCACGGCGCGAGGCCCTCGATGTTCATGTTGACCCGGATGGCCACCTTCGGGCGCGCCTTGACCCGCTCGGCGACCCGCTCGATCCGCGCCAGCTCATCGAGGTTGTCGATGTGGATGATCGAGCCGCCGGAGACCGCGCGCGCGAGCGCCGCGTCGGGCTTGTAGGGGCCGTTCCAGTGGATCCGCTCGGCCGGGACGCCCGCGAGGATCGCCTTGTCGTACTCGAAGGGCGAGACCACCTCGGCCCAGGCGCCTTCGCGGTGGAACGTGCGGCAGATCGCCTCGAGGTAGTTCGTCTTGTACGACCAGGCGATCCGCACCTTGGCCCAGCGGCGCGCGAACGCGCCGTGGAGCTCGCGGTAGCGGCTCACGAGCGTCCGCTCCGAGAACACGAAGAGCGGTGATCCGTGCTGGGCGACGAGATCGGCGATGGCGACTCCGTCGATGTGGGTGAGGGGCCGCACGCCCTGGAGGCGGCCGAACTTGTTCATCGCCCCCATCTGGTGCCGGACGATGCTGGGCGATTCGTAGACCGGGCTATTCACGAGAGGCCTCCTGAACGGACGAGCTCGCCCGTCGTCACCATGCTCTGAAAGTCGCTGATCCGCGCGACCTGGTCGATCGAGATGCGGACGAACATCGCGCCGACCTCGTAGCCGCGGAGCGGCTCGATCGGCGCGCCTGCGGCGAGATCGACCACGGCGCGAGGCAGGTTCATCCCGGCCGCCACGCTCAGGTACACCCACGCCGGGAAGCGCGGATTGACCTCGATGAGGTGATAGCGCCCGTGCGCGTCGCGCATCACCTCGACCTCGAAGGGGCCACGCCACCGCGTCGCCTCCGCGAAGGCCTGCGCGATGCCGACGAGCTCGGGGTCGCGCACGGTGATTCCGGCCCAGCCCTTTCCCTTGTCGGTGAGGAGCATCTTCTTCATCGGCACGGCGCCGACGAGCCCGCCTTCTCCGTCGCCGACCGCCACCACATCGAGCTCCTCCCCGGTCACGTGCTCCTGGACGAGGACCGGGAGGCCCCACTGGGCTATCACCTTGTAATAGGCCGACACCGCCTCATCGAAGGTCGTCGCCAGCGTCGCGCCGTAGAACACGCCCTTCACGTGGAAGGGGTAGGGCACCCGCTCGTGGATGCGCAGGAGCTCGTCGGCGTCCGAGAGGGCCGCCGTGCGCGGGACCCGGATGCCGGCGCGGGCGCCGAGCGCGGCGAGGCTCGCCTTCGAGCGGAGATCGAGCTGCTCGCGCGTGGGCAAGCAGGTGCCGATCCCCATCGCGCGGAGCCGCGGCGCGATGTCGATGAACGAGGGCAGCTCGGCGTCGAGCGTCGGGATGATCACGTCGAGCCCGACCCGCCGGTGGACGTACTCGAGGCGGGACACGAACGCTTCCAGGCCCTGCGATGGATAGGGGATCATGAACACGTCGCTCACGATGTCGCCGGCGTACGCGCCGGGATCGAGCGCGTCGTACGCGAGGCCGACGAGGCGAATCGAGGCGTCGCCGCCCGCGCGGAGCGCCCGGATGACGCCCACGCCGGGAGCGGGGTTGTCAGTCGCGTTGAGGCCGGTGACGGCGATGGTGCGGGGCCTCGTCTTCACTGGGCTCCCTCCGGCTCCGCGGAGAGGAGGCCGTGCTGCCGGAGGAGCTCCAGGAACTCGCCGACGTCGCGCGCCGGGTCGCCCCCGCGGATGTCGAATCGCTCGCGGAGCCGGGCGGCGACCTCCTCGCGCGAGAGCCCCTCTTTCATGGCGTTGAGCGCGCAGAGGCCGGTGGGATTGACGGTGAACGTCGCGCCCGACGCGGGATCGAACACGAATCCGGTATCGCTGAGTGCAAGCTCTTTCAATCGCAGGATCGCGCTCACGCGAGCCTCCTCGTTCTAAGGGTGTTGGGGCGCCGACCGTGAAATTCTTAGAAAATTCACAGGGAGGCGGGGAGACGGGGAGGAGAGATTCAAATACTCCCTGTCTCCCAGCCTCCCTGTTCAATTCGCTGAAAAGGGCCACGAAATGAGGGTATTCCTCAGGCCTCCAGCCGCGCCTCGGACCAGGTGCGGCTGGAGTAGTAGAGCGGGGCGCTTCAGGCGCGGCTGCCTGCCCTCCTTGTGCCCGCCGGGGGCGAGAGCGGGTCAATGAATTTGACCGTGTGTCGCGAGGAGGATCAACGATCCATCAATGCTCGGCCGCGCCCTCGGCGCGGGCGCGCAGCCGGGCCGCGTAGACGCTGTCGCCGTGGCGTGAGAGGAAGTCGTCGATCGCGGCCCGCTCGTCGCTTCCGCGCCCGAGCTGACGCAGGGCCTCGATGCGGCCATAGCGCGCCTCGACGCCGAGCCCGCCGCGCCCGGCCGCGAGGTAACGCTCGAAATAGCCGAGGGCCGTGGCGGGATCTCCGCCGGAGAGCGAGAGCCGGCCGAGCGATACGAGCGCGACGCGCGCCTCGGGGCTGCCCGGATGGCGCGCGAGCAGCGCGAGGTACGCGGCCGACGCATCGGCGTCGCGGCCGGCGGCGAGCGCCAGCTGGGCGTCGCGCAGCAGCTCGTCGGCGCTCGGACCGGGGTGCGCCTCGCCGCGGTGGCCCTCGCGCGCTGCCCTCGGAGCGGCCGCCGCGCCGGCGGCCTCCACCACGCCCGCGTCGGGCGACTCCTTCGGCGCGGGCGCCGTGGCGGCGGGCTGGACGTCGAGGGAGCGCGGCGGCGGCTCGATCCCGGCGCTGGCCTGCGCGGGCGCCGCGTCTGGCGCGCGCGGGGGCGGGGGCGCCACGTCGCGGTCGATCAGGAGCTCGGCCGCGAGCGCGGCCAGGAACGTCGCCGCGAGCGCGACGCCGGCGAAGGTGCCCGCGACCCCGCGCCGCACGATCGCGCGCCGCCTGGGGCGCTCCTCTGGCGCAGGGACGCGCTGCGCCCCCGCCTCGCCGGCGGCCTGCGCGAGGATCCGCGCAGCGAGGGCGTCGTCGTCCACGGGGCCGAGAGCCCCGCCGCGCCGCGCGCCGAGCCGGCCGAGGTCGGCCCAGAGCGCGGCTTCGCCGGCGAGCTCCGGGTGAGCCTCCTCGTAGCGGCGGCGGAACGCGGCGTCCTCGGGCCCGATCGGCGTCCCGCGACCTTCGGCCGCGACGATCGCGATCCAGCGCTCCTCGTCCGAGGCATGGGCCATCATGGTCTTCACGGCGATCTTCTCCGGCCGACGGCGATGTCCTGCCGGACCCGCTTTCGCAGGGCGGCGATCCCGAGGCGCAGGCGGCTGCGCACGGTGTCCGGGCTGACGTCGGTCATCTCAGCGATCTCATCGACGGTGTGTTCGAGCGCGTGGTGCAGGATCAGCGCCTCGCGCTGGGCTTCGGGCAGCTCCCCCAGGTAATCGCGCACGTGGCGCGGGAGCGCCTCCTGGGCGCTCCCGCGCGACGACGCCGGGACCTCCTCGGCGTCCGACAGGTCGCCTGCGATGGGGGCGTCGCGCCGCCGCAGGGCGCGGAGGTACCGCAGCACGGTCCGCACGGCGATGCGCCGCGCCCAGCCCTCGATGACGGCCTCGCCCCGGTACGCGGGCACGGCCCTCAGGATGGCGAGCATCGCCAGCTGCGCCGCGTCGTCCGCGTCGGCCGAGCGCCGCAGGAACGCCTGCGCGACCTGCCGGACGCCCGGGAGGAGCCTGGCCACGAGCCACGCCTGGGCCGCGGGATCACCCGCCCCGGCGCGGCGGGTCCGCTCGAGATCGATGGAAGAGACGAGGGGACCTTCGGCCTGGTGAGCGCGCGTCCCCTCCGTGACGCGCACACCCATGAGGAGAGCCTGTCCATCCACGATCACGGTGACCCTGTGCCTCCCGCGGGCACGATCGGGTCATTTTTATGAGGGTGGCCCGGCGCGACGGTGGCCCGACGCGGCGAGAGCCCGCCGCGCCCCCGTCGTCACCGCCCCGCGACCGTACGAGGCGGGGCGCTCCGCGCGGCCGGCCCGAGCTCGAGGCCGATCCCACCGAGGAAGCGCAGGGGATCCGGCTGGAGATCGGCGACCCGCGGCGCGGGGGTCGAGAGCCGGTTCAGCGGCACGTCGAGGCTGGTCCAGAGGGCGATGCGGAGCTCATCGGAGATCCGGAGGCTCAGCCCCGTCGTGGGCGCGACGCTGATCAGCAGGTCGGTCACGCGCTTGTCGGACGAAAGATGCGGTCCTTCCGGCGAGGACGCTTCCGGCGGATCCGGCGATCTCCAGGGCGCGTGCGGCGCTCGCCACGCGCCGCTCCGCGAGACGACGTCGAAGGTGGCCCGGCCGCCGAGATGGAAGGCCCAGCGCCCGCTCCCGATGTCGAACCGGTGGCCCCCGCTCGCGAAGAGCGGTGTCCGATCGAGATCCAGATCGAGGCCCGCGCGCTCCACCTGGAGGTGCTGTGTGTCCATCCAGTCGTAGCCGGCGCCGACGTACGAATCGGGCGTGGGCGCCCACGACAGCGAGAGCGAGACGGCGCTCTGCCAGGGGACGTGCTCTCCGAACGTGCCGCCCGCATAACCGGCCGAGAGGAACCACCGCCGCCACCACGCGGCGTCGGCGTGCTCGAGCGTCGAGGGCGGCGGCGCGGGGCGCTCGTCCGGCGCTGGTGCGGGCCGCGATGGTGGCCGGGCAGGAGGGGCCGCGGGGGGCGCGGGCGCGTCCGGCGGCGGCGCGGCCTGCGCCGGCGAGGGCGCCAGCGCGGCGGGCGCGGCCTGCTCGGAGCCGCCGACGTCGACGCTCGCCATCCCGGCCCCGGTGATGGGCCCCTCCAGCGCCTCCGCCGCCGCCGAGCCCGCGACGTTCGCGAGCGCCTCGACGGCCACGGACGTCCGCCCGGGAGGCGCAGGGAACCGCCGCGAGTACACGCGCTCTCCGCCGCGAGGGAAGAGATACAGGGCGAGCTCGTTGCCCGGACCCGCCTCGATCCACAGCGCGCCGTGCGCGGACCATTGCTCCACGAGCGAGCGCGCCGCCGCGACGCGCTCGTGCAGATCGAGCGCGGGCGCCGGCGCGCGCCGGACCACGTGGAGCCCGACGCCCGAGGGCCGGACGTGCGCCGCGACGAGCGCCGCGGCGTGCGCCTCGAGCGGCGAGCCCGGGCGCCCGGCGACGATCAGCACGAGCGCGCGCTGCGCCGCGGGCGCATCACCCGCGCCGGCGCGCTCCGGGGCGCGCGGCTCGTCCGCCGCGGCCGCGCCCGACGCCAGCGCGAGCCACCCCGCCGCGAGCAGCGCGGGCGCCTTGCGCCGGCGCGCGGCGCAACGGGGGCAGTTCGGTCGTGCGGCGCTCGACGTCATGACTCACGATCCGCGACGCGGTCCAACGTGTCCGGCTGACGAAGGAAGAAGTAGAGTCGACCCGTAGCAGCAAACGAGCGACGACGCCACCGCGCAGCACGGCGCCGCCGCGGGCGTTCGGCCTTCAGCTCAGCGCTTCGGCGCTTCACCCGCTTCACCGCGGCGCGCGGGCGGCGAGGCGGTACAGAAGAGCAGCACCGATGCGACACATCCTCCACATCGACATGGACGCGTTCTTCGCGTCGGTCGAGCAGCTCGACGACCCCTCGCTGCGAGGCCGCCCCGTCCTGGTGGGCGGCGCCTCCCGGCGGGGCGTCGTCGCGGCCGCGTCGTACGAGGCGCGCGCCTCGGGCGCCCGCTCGGCGATGCCGATGGTCGAGGCGCTCCGCCGCTGCCCGCAGGCGATCGTGGTGCCGGTGCGGCACGCCCGCTACGCCGAGGTGAGCGCGCAGGTCTTCGCGATCTTCCGCCGCTTCACGCCGCTCGTGGAGGGGCTGTCGCTCGACGAGGCGTTCCTCGACGTGACCGCGAGCCGCGCGCTCTTCGGCGACGGCGAGGCGATCGCGGCGCAGATCAAGCGCGCGATCCGCGACGAGACCGGGCTCACGGCCTCCGCGGGCGTCGCGCCCTGCAAGTTCGCCGCGAAGATCGCGAGCGATCTGCGGAAGCCCGACGGCCTCGTCGTGGTCCCCGGCGACGTCGCCGCCTTCCTCGCGCCGCTGCCGCTCGAGCGCATGTGGGGCGTGGGCCCGCGCGCGGCCGAGCGGCTGCGCGCGGCGGGGCTCGCGACCATCGGCGATCTCGCGCGCTGCCCCGCGCCGCGCCTCCACGAGCTGCTCGGCCCCGCGTGGGGCGAGCACGTGCGGCTGCTCGCCGCGGGCGTCGACGAGCGCGCGGTCGTCCCGGGCCGCGCGGCGGAGTCGATCGGCGCGGAGGAGACCGTGGAGGAGGACCTCCGGGGCAGGGAGCCGATCGAGCATTGGCTGCTCGATCTGTCGGGCCGCGTGGCGCGGCGCCTGCTCAAGGCGGGCCTGTCCTGCCGCGCGGTGGTGGTGAAGCTCAAGTACTCGGATTTCACGCTGCGGACGCGCCAGACGACGCTGTCCGAGCCGGTCAGCGACACGGACTCGATCTACACCTGCGCGAAGGGGCTGCTGTCGCGCTTCGATCTCTCGCGGCCCGTGCGGCTCGTCGGCGTCGCCGCGAGCGACCTGACGAGCGAGACCGGCGGCCCGACGCTGAGCCTGTTCCCGGTCGCGTCCGAGCGCCGCCGCCGCCTCGAGGGCGTCGTGGCGGAGGTGGCCGAGCGCTTCGGTGGGAAGGGGCTCACCCGCGCGGCGCTGCTGGAACCCCCGCCCTCGGGCCGCGCGACGTCGCGCGCGGCCCCGGGCGAGCGCGAGAAGAAGAAATAGACGGTCTCGAGCTCGTGTAGAGTGGGACGATGGCTCGTATCGTCGATTCCAGGTGTCCGCGCTGCGGCGCCCCGCTGCCGATTCAGCCGGCGATGGATGCAGTCACCTGCCAGTACTGCGGCGCGCGGTCGCTCATCGATCGCGGCAGGAAGCCGACCACCGCGCCGATCCCGCAGGGCATGCACGTCGTCCGGGTCGCCCCGCCGTCCAGCAACGCGGCGGGGGTCATCGTGATGTCGGTCGTCATGGCCATGGTCGTGGCCGGCGCGGCCGCCGGCGCCTTCGTGTTCAGCGCGTCGGGGCCGTCCAAGGGCCGGTCGGCGCCGCTCCCCGGCCTGGGACCGAAGGCGTACTTCAGCGATCGGCCGATGCTCGCCGACGTGAACGGCGACGGCGCGCCGGACGTGATCGGCAAGAGCAACGTCCCCGCCGGCGAGGAGTGGATCGCGGCCTACGACGGGCGCGACGGCAAGCCGATCTGGAAGACGGCGGCGCTCACCAAGGACGCGGCCAACCACGAGGCGCGGCGCGCGATCGCCTCCGGCCGTCTGATCTCGATCGACGCGCTCGGCAAGGCGCAGGCCTATGATCTGCGCACCGGGACGCCGTCGTGGTCGGCGTTGCTCGGCGAGAAGGCGAGGCGGCTGTGCCAGGGCGACGGCGTCATCGTCGTCGAGACGGTCGACGACGTGAAGCACGGGCTCGATCCGGCGACCGGGACCCGGCGCGAGCTCGCGAAGGGCGCGGCCTGCAAGACGGTTCCGAGCTCGATCCAGGAAGAGGCGCCCGGTTATCGGTTCGCCCGCTGGCACGAGTTCGACGAGCTCGGGCTGCCCGGGTCGCATGAGGTCGAGGGCATGTCGGTGAGCGGCGCGATCATCCCGAGCGGGCCCGGGCCGCGGTTCCTGCTCGGCGGCCGGAGCAAGGGCAGCCAGGTCGGCATGGTGGCCGCGGTGGACAAGAAGAAGGTCCTCTGGAAGATGGTGGTGCCCGGCGTCGACCCGCTGACCACGAGGCCCACGGGGGTGGACGCGGGGGCCTATGAAGGCGGGTTCCTGGTCGTCCCTTATGACATGAAGGATCACAAGGACGGCACGCGCCTCGCCTGCTTCGAGGCCGGCACCGGCAAGCGGCTGTGGGACGTGCAGGTCCACAAGAAGTCGCAGGTCTCGTCCGGGATCTCGATCTCGGCGAACGACGTCTTCTTCGCCAGCTGGACGGCGCTTTACGTGTTCTCGCTGAAGACGGGGCAACTCAGGTACATGATCGGGACCGAGTTCTAGGCTTCCGGCGCGCCCGCGGCAGCGCGGGCTCCAGGGCTCCCCGCCATGTCGTCCGTCCAGCAGAACCCCTGGCGCATCTGCGTCTACCACGGCGTTCAATCGCTGATGTTCCCGGCGGCCATCTTCCCGCTGTTCTGGACGCAGGACATCGGCATGAGCGTGGCCACCATGATGACCGTGCAGGGCGCGTTCAGCCTGAGCATCGCGCTCTTCGAGTTCCCGTCGGGCTACATCGCCGATCGCCTGGGCCACCGCCGCGCGCTCGTGATCGCCTCCTTTTGCATCCTGGCCGGCTGGGTCCTCTACGCGCTCTCGCGCGGGCTCTGGTCGGTGCTGCTCGCCGAGCTGGTGCTCGGCGTCGGGTTCTCCCTTGTCTCGGGGGCAGACTCCGCGCTCCTCTTCGACTCGCTGCGAGAGCAGGGCAAAGAGCACGAGTTCGCCCGCTGGTACGGCCGCATGCGCTCGATCGCGCAGATCGCCTCGGGGAGCGCCGCGCTCGCCGCGGGCTTCCTTTATGCGCGCTGGTCCCGCCTGCCGTTCGCGATGGAGGCCGCGGCCTGGGCGCTCGCGGCGGGGATCGCCCTCCGGTTCGGCGAGACGCGGCGCGCCGAGCCGAAGGTCGAGGACCACCTGGGCCGCATGCGCGCGATCGTGCGCGACGCGCTGTTCGAGCGCGCCGACTTCCGCGCGGTGCTGCTGCTCGGCGTCGCGCTCGCGCTCGCGTCGTACCTGCCGACGTGGCTCATGGCGCTGTACGCGACCGAGGCCGGCGCCCCGGTCGCGTGGATAGGCCCCATGTGGGCCCTCGCGAGCTTCACCACCGCGCTCGGCTCGATGCTGAGCGAGCGCGCCGGCCGCCGCCTCGGCATGACGGGGACGCTGCTCGCGTGCGTCGTCCTGGTGGCGGCCGGGTACCTCGGCCTCGCGCTCTCGCGCCACGTGCTCGGGGTCGCGTTCTATTTCCTGCTCACGCTCGTGCGCGGGCTGCACATGCCGCTGCTCCACCACGAGGAGCAGCGCCTCGCGCCCGACGGCGATCGCGCGAGCTGCGTCTCGCTCCGCAGCTTCCTCTTCCGCCTCGCCTTCGTGCTGCTCGGGCCCGTCGTGGGGATGGGCGTCGATCGCTACGGGCACCGCCCCGTGCTGTGGGCCTCGGGCGCGCTCCTCGTCGCGCTGACGAGCGCGGCGTTCGGCCTGTTCGTCGCGCGCGCGGCGCGGCGTGATGAGGCGCCGGCGCCGCGGTGCTAGGGCGCCTGTCATGAAGAAGATCGAGAGAGAGGACGAGGTGGACCGGCTCATCAAGCTCGTGGGCGCCGGGTCCTGGGACGTCATCCACGGGATCCTGGAGCGGCAGTTCTCCGTGCTCCACAACCGCGCTCAGGTGCTCATCGGTCTGTGCGGCATCGTCATCACCACGACCGGCTTCTCCGGCCGCCTCATCGCCGGCACCAGCCCCCACGCGCAGGGGCTGATCATCGCCGGCGTGGCGATCGTCCTGCTCTCCGCGACCCTGATCGTCTGGGGTGTGCAGCACATCCGCTGGCTCACCCAGCAACCGGGCGACGACCTGCGTGGCTGGCTCTTCGCCTCGCTCGCCTACCGCGATCGCAAGACAACGATCTACCGTGTCGCCATCGCGTTCCTGCTGGTCGGCCTCTCGTTTTATGTGATCGCCATTGCCATGATGCTACTCCACCCCACTGCGGCCCCGTCGCCGGGTGGGCGCTGAGCCCTGCGCCCCGATGACCGATGGGGCCTCGCCACGGGCACCGCGCGCCGCCGTCGCCTCGACATCACACCACGGCCGAGCAGCCAGGGACGCTCAGCTGTTGGTGCCGGCGGGCGCCCGCGCTCCGGACGCGACTTCGCAGGTGGCATGATGTGGCCTCTTCACGCGCATTGGCGCCGGCGTCGCTGATCGCGAAATGCGCTGAACTGTAACGACGGATCCGCACGTCCGTGTTGTTGAGAAGTTGCTCTGTCCAGGATAGTCTCGTCCCGTGCTGTTTGGCTCGGAGGAGCTCGGGCGCGGTCGGAGCCGCTGAAGGCGAACGGCGGCATTGGCCGGGGCCTCGCGGGATGGATCTAGGAGGGGCTAGGATGAGAACAGTTCGTTCCACGGCGGGGTGTGGGTTGTTGGTTTTCGCGTTCGCCGTCATGGGTTGCACGGACAACCCCGCGAACCAGGACGGTACGGGCGGGGGCTTCCCCTTCCCCCCGAGCACATCGTCGGGCTTGACGGGCGCGACCAGCAGCTCGAGCGGCGCAGCAACCACCGGTGATGGCGGCGCAGGTGGTGGTGCCGGCGGCGGTGTGGGTGGAGGCGTCGTTGATCCGGGCGATGGCTGCCCTGGCTGCGCGCGGCTCTCCGTGCCGCTCACGAGGGCGATGCAGGCCACACAGTTCATGATCTTCTTCCACGAGAAGGTCGACCTGACCGGCGCGACCGTCACGTTCCGCGTGAGGACCCGTGCCGGCACGAGCGGCGCTCTGCAGCCGTTCGTGCAGAACGGGGGCGATCTCGGCTATGCGAACATCGGCTACTCGTGGAACCCGCTTGTCGACATGGGACAGTGGACGGAGCTCAAGATCGATGTCGATTCGCTGGCTCCGGCAAATCCAAACTTCAACCGCACCGTGGTGGAGATGATCGGGGTTCAGGTCACGGCGGGCAACACGGGGCCCTGGTCCAATCCGACGGTTGTTGATGTCGACTCCGTCACGGTCACGAGACCCGGCACAGGCGAAGGGGCTCCGAGCAGCCAGCGCTTCTCCTTTGGCCCTAGCGGGGAGCGCGGCGAAGGCGGCGCCGGGGGTGAAGGCGGCGCCGGGGGGATGAGCGGCGCCGGAGGCGCGGGCGGCACCAGCGGCGATGGCGGCGCGGGGGGTATGAGCGGCGCCGGAGGCGCGGGTGGGGTGGCCGGGGCCGGAGGCGCGGGCGGTGAAGGCGGTGAAGGCGGCGAAGGCGGCGGCAGCGCGAGCAGCAGCAGCAGCAGCGCGAGCAGCAGCAGCAGCGCGAGCAGCAGCAGCAGCGCGAGCAGCGGAGGCGGCGAAGGCGGCGAAGGCGGCGGAGGCGGCGAAGGCGGCGAAGGCGGCGAAGGCGGCGGCTCCAGCGTCGATGTGATTCATGTGAGGGGTCCGTACGAGTTCACGACGAGCGAGGAGCCGATGGTGGTCAACGACTACCAGCCCGTGGAAGGCTCGACGGTGACCCACGTCGCCCCGTGACCCCTGGCTATCCCGTGGCGCCCCCTGTACCCCGTCAGGGAGGTCCACGAGACACGTGTTGAAGCATCCTTCTGCACCGATCTGACGACGATTCCGGACGCGACGGCGAGGGGCTCGGCACGCTCGGCGAGCCGAGCGCGCTGCCGCGTCCGGAGGTGCCTTGAATGAACGAGGTGCGCTGTCGGCGGCGTCGTCGCGGCGACGATGGTCGCTGAGGAAGCGATTGGCACGACAGAGCGCTGATCTGCGCTCTCGGGATGCCGCGCTGTGCTCGGGCTCGACTCCGCAGGTGGTCTCATGTGGCTGCCGCGCCTCGCTTTGCGCGACTCCGTAGGTGGTCGCATGTGGCCGCTGCGCCGCGCTCGGGCTCGACTCCACAGGTGGTCTCATGTGGCTGCCGCGCTCGCAGCAGCGCCAGCGCCGAACGATGCCAAGCGCGTTGGGTTCTGGTGACGGATTCGCACGTCCGGGCTGTTGAGAAAGTTGTCTGTCCAGGATAATGTCGCTGCTTGCGGGGCTGGCTCGGGAGCGATCGAGTGCGGTGAGAGCCGCTCCGGCGAACGGCGGCTTCGGCTGCGCAGCCTCGCGGGGGCCTATCCAGGAGGGGTCACGATGAGATCAGTTCTTTCTTTGGCGGTGTACGGGGTGCTGGTCGGCGCGTTCGCCATGACGGGTTGCGGTGACGACGAGTCGACCGGCAGCGGCGGTGCGGGCGGGACGGGCGGCGGGAGCTCGTCCACCTCCAGCACGTCGTCGAGCTCGACCAGCTCGGGCTCTGACGGCGGCGGCGGCGCGGGTGATGGCGGTTCAAACGCGGATGGCGGCGGGGGTGCGGGCGACGGCGGCAACGGATCGAGCGACGGCGGCGGTGGTTCGAGCGATGGCGGCGGTGGTTCGAGCGATGGCGGCGGTGGTTCCGGCGACGGCGGCAGCAGCCCGGGTGTTGGCGGCGGCGGCAGCTCGGGCGAAGGCGGCGGCAGCTCGGGTGAAGGCGGCGGCGGCTCGGTCCCGGAGGAGCGTTGCTCCGGTTGCGCGCGGCTGTCCGTGCCGTTCACGACCGCGAATACCGCGACGCAGTTCTTCATCGAGTTTGCCTCGCCGGTCGATCTGACGGGGAGCACGGTCACGTTCCGTGTGAAGACCCACGCCGGCACGAGCGGCGGCGTGCAGCCGTTCGTGCAAAACGGGGCGGACCTGTTCTACGCGAACATCGGCTATTCGTGGAATCCGATCGCCGGGCTGGCAGACTGGAAAGAGATCACGATCGATGTCGACGCCTTGGCCCCATCGCGTCCCAACTTCAACCGCACCCTGGTGAAGTTGATTGGACTCCAGCTCACGGCGGGCGGCACCGGGCCTTGGACCAACCCGACCGTCCTCTACGTCGACTCCATCACCGTCACGAAACCCGGCACTCCGAGCGCCGCGCGAGGCGCCGCACCGAGCGGCGAGCGCGGCGAGGGCGGCGCCGGCGGTGAGGGCGGCGCCGGCGGGTGGAGCGGCGAAGGTGGCGCCGGCGGGTGGAGCGGCGAAGGTGGCGCCGGCGGCGAGAGCGGCGTGGGCGGCGCCGGTGGGACGAGCGGTGACGTCGGCGCCGGTGGCGAGAGCGGCGTGGGCGGCGCCGGTGGCGAAGGCGGCACGGCCGGTGTCGGCGGCGAAGGCGGCACGGCCGGTGTCGGCGGCGCGGGCGGCGAAGGCGGTTCGGCCGGTGTCGGCGGCGCGGGCGGTGAAGGCGGCGGCTCCAGTGGAGAGGTGATCCACGTGGTGGGTCCGTTCGAGTTCACGACCGGCGCGGAGCCGATGGTGGTCGGCAACTACATGCCGGTGGCCGGCTCGTTGCTGACCCACATCGCCGAGTGATCCCGGGCCAGCCGGGGAGCACGCTGCGCCGGACGCAGCGAAGCACGCACGGCGCGCCAGAGCATCCAACAGCCTGAACTCGTGACAACGCCAGCCGGAGGGGCTCGACAGCCCCCCGGCGAGCTTTCTCTGGTTGCGCTGGCGCGAGCTGCGCGATGAGAATGGCTTCGACGCGCCGAGCCCCGGCGCGCTCGATGGACCGACCCACGGCGAGCTCAGGACAGCGTTTCAAGGAGGATTCGAATGAGAAAGGTCGTCTATGACATCGCGGTGACGGTCGACGGCTTCATCTCGCACGAGGACGGCTCGGTGGACGGCTTCGCGATGCAAGGAGAGCACGTCGCCGATTACGTCGAGCGTCTGAAGGGCTACGACACCGTCGTGATGGGGCGAAGGACGTACGAGTGGGGCTATCCCTTCGGGCTCGTCCCGGGGAAGCGAGCCTACCCGCACATGGCGCATTACATCTTCTCGAAGACCCTCCGCTTCGGCGAGGGCGCCGAGGTGGAGGTCGTGGATCGTGACGAGATCGCGGCCCTGAAGCGGCTGAAGGAGGGCGACGGAACCGATATCTATCTCTGCGGGGGCGGCGCCTTCGCCGGCTTCCTCCTCGATAACGACCTCATCGATCAGCTCGTCCTCAAGGTGAATCCCATCGTCTTCGGGCACGGGGTCCGGCTCTTCGGCGGCAGCTCCAGGAAGGTCGAGCTGGCGCTCCTCGGCGCGACGTCGTACACGAACGGCGTCTCGCTCCTCCGGTACGACGTGAAGCGCAGGGGCGCGGCCTGAGGGGCCGCCCCGGCGAGGGCGTGCCGCACGATTCCGTCGCGACGCCGTCGTCGGGCCCGCCGCGGCGCTTTTGTCGGGCGGGCGCTGAGCGCCGCGCCTCGACGGGGCTCATCTGGTTGCCGGGCTCACACGTTTGGCCTGTTGAGAAAAATTTCTGCCCAGGGTAGCTTGCGCCACGCGGCTGGCTCGGAGGAGCTAGCGGGCGGTGGCAACCGCCATGGCGAACGGCGGCCCGGGCTGCGTGGCCTCGTGGTGCACATCAGGAGAGGGTCAGGATGAGATCAGTTCTTTCTTTGGCAATGTGCGGGATGCTGGTCGGCGCATTCGCCATGACGGGTTGCGGTGATGACGACACCACCGGCAGCGGCGGTGCGGGCGGTGGGACCACCTCCAGCACGACGTCGAGCTCCTCCCGCAGCAGCTCGACCAGCTCGGGCGGCGGCGAAGGCGGCGAAGGCGGCGCGGGCGGCAGCGATGGTGGCGCCGGCGGCGAAGGCGGCGCGGGCGGCAGCGACGGTGGCGCCGGCGGCGAAGGCGGCGAAGGCGGCGCGGGCGGCGGCGCCCCCGACATCGGTCCCGGTCCGGAGGAGAGCTGCTCGGGTTGCGCCCGGCTTGCTGTGCCGCTCACCACGGCTTCCACGGGGACGCTGTTCCAGTTCGACTTCGCTCAGGTGGTCGACCTGACCGGCGCTACCGTCACGTTCCGTGTGAAGGCTCAAACCGCCACCGGCGGTGGTCTGCAGGTCTTCGTGCAGAACGGCAATGCACAGGGCTGGGCGGGCGTCCCCTGGGCGTGGACGAGCTTCAGCGACCTGAAAGAGTGGACCGAGCTCACCATCGACGTCGATGCCTCCGCCGCAGCGTCCGAGATGTTCAAAAAGGACCAGGTGAAGCGCATCGGCGTCAAGGTCGACGCAGGTGCCGAGGGGCCCTGGGCCAACCCGACCATCGTCTATATCGACTCCATCACCGTCACGAGGTCTGCCAGCACGAGCGGTTCGGGCGGAGCGGGCGGCGCGGGCGGTGCCGGCGGCGCGGGTGGCGCCGGCGGCGCGGGTGGCACGAGCGGTGAGGGCGGCTCGGGCGGCGCTGGCGGCACGAGCGGCGAGGGCGGCTCGGCGGGCGCCACCGGTGAGGGCGGCGCTGGCGGCACGAGCGGCGAGGGCGGCTCGGCGGGCGCCACCGGTGAGGGCGGCGCCGGCGGCACGAGCGGCGAGGGCGGCGCCGGCGGCGCGAGCGGCGAGGTGGTCCATGTGATCGGTCCGTTCGAGTTCACGGACGGGCTGCAGAACTTCCTGCTCGGCGATTACCAGACCGTGCCAGGCTCGAGGCTGGATCCCCTCGGCGAGTGATCCACGAGGGCCTGCGGCGCTCGCTCTCGCGCTGCTGCGCGGAGCGAGCGTCCGGGCCGCCTCATCGATCATCGAGGGCGCGCTCCCCGGTGCGCTCCAGCCCGACCCAGCTTCCCCGTCTCACATAACTGCGGTGTGGCGGCGTATTTTGGCCGAAGGTGGGGGCTTTTGAACCGCCAAGGACGCCAAAGACGCCAAGAAAAACATAAAATCTTGGCGTCTTATGGCGTCTCATGGCGTCTTGGCGGCCTCATCCTTCCGGCGGGGCGGGGGAATTCCCCCGCCACACGCCACGCTGCTGAAGCATGATCCGAACCGTCCACACGACCCGCTACGTCACCCCGCTCCGCGAGGGCGGGTCGCTGCCGGCCCTCGTCGAGGCCGATGACGACGGGCTCTATGTCCTGAAGCTCCGCGGCGCCGGCCAGGGGCCGAAGGCGCTCATCGCGGAGCTCGTCGCCGGGGAGATCGGGCGCGCGCTCGGGCTCCCGGTGCCGGAGATCGTCTTCATGGAGCTCGACCCCGCCTTCGGGCGCGCCGAGCCGGATCCGGAGCTGTCCGACCTGCTCTCGGCGAGCGCCGGCTTGAACCTCGCCCTCGACTACCTGCCCGGATCGCTCGCCTTCCAGCCGCTCGCCGGCCCGGCGATCGACCCGGGGCTTGCGGCCGCCGTCGTCTGGTTCGACGCCTTCATGAGCAACGTGGACCGGACGCCCAAGAACCCCAACCTGCTCCTGTGGCACCGCCGCCTCTGGCTGATCGACCACGGCGCGGCGCTCTATGTCCACCACGCCTGGACCGACGCGACCGACCCGCGCGCCGACGCGGACGACCGCTTCCCGCTCGTCAAGAGCCATGTCCTGCTCCCGTTCGCGGGCGATCTCGCCGCGGCCGACGCCGCGCTGAGCGCCCGGCTCACGCCCGAGCGCATCGCGGGGATCGTCGCCGCGATCCCGGACGCGTGGCTGGCCGACCAGGACCCCCGCGCCCGGCCCTCGGGCGAGCGGCGGTCCGCGTTCTCGCCCGGCGCGGCCGAGGCGCCGCAGCCCGATGCGGCGCCGGTCGCGGCGCGGCGCGCGGCGTACGCCGCCTACCTGACCCACCGCCTCGCGTCGCCGCGGGGCTTCGTCGAGGAGGCGCTCGATGCAGCCCGTGACCGGCGGTAGCCCTCCGGGCGCGCCCGCCGCCGCCGACCCGTTCGATTACGCCGTGCTGCGCGTGGTCCCGCGCGTGGAGCGCGGCGAGCGCGTCAACGTCGGGGTGGTCCTCTTCTGCCGCGCCCGGGGCTTCCTCGACGCGCGCTTCGAGCCCGACGAGCGGCGCCTGCTCGCCCTCTGGCCCGACCTCGACCTGGAGGCGGTCCGCGGCCACCTCGACTTCATCCGCCGCGTCTGCGCCGGCGATCGGGCGTGCGGGTACGTCGCCGAGCTCCCCCAGGCCGAGCGCTTCGGCTGGGTGGTGTCCCCGGCGAGCACCGTCGTCCAGCCCTCGCGTGTCCACGCGGGCCTCGGCGCCGACCCGGCCGCGGCGCTCGAGCGGCTGCTCGCGACGCTGGTGCGGCCAGGGCGGTCCGGACAGGGCTGATCGGCGCGGCGCGAGCCCGCGCTCCAGGGTCAGTGGCCGTCCTTTTCGCGGTTCATCGCCTGCTTCACCGCGGTCACGACGCCCAGCACGACCGCGCCGGCCGCGACGCCGACGATCATGTTGGCGAGCGACGGCACCACCGCGCCGAGCACGGCGCCGGCGCCCTGGGTCATGTCCTCGATGTGGTGGTGAAGCCACGGCACGCCGTGCGTCAGGATGCCGCCGCCGACGAGGAACATCGCCGCCGTGCCGGCGACCGACAGACCCTTCATCAGCCACGGCGCCGCCTTCAGGATGCCGCTGCCGAGCGACTGCTGGAGACCGCCGCTCTGGCGGCTCAGGTAGAGGCCGGCGTCGTCGAGCTTCACGATGCCTGCGACCAGGCCGTAGACGCCCACGGTCATGAGCAGGGCGATGCCGGTCAGCACGGCGACCTGCGTGCCGAACGGCGACGCCGCCACGGTGCCCAGCGTGATCGCGATGATCTCGGCCGACAGGATGAAGTCGGTGCGCACAGCGCCCTTGATCTTCGCCCTCTCGAACTCGACGAGGTCGATCTTCGGATCGGAGAGCGCCTGCACGAGCTCGGCGTGGTGCGCCTCGTCCTCGTACTTGCTGTGCAGCACCTTGTGGGCGACCTTCTCGAAGCCCTCGTAACAGAGGAAGGCGCCGCCGATCATCAGCAGGGGCGTGACGGCCCAGGGCGCGAGGGCGCTGATCGCCAGCGCCGCCGGCACCAGGATGGCCTTGTTGAGCATCGAGCCCTTCGCCACGGCCAGCACGACCGGCAGCTCGCGGTCGGCGTTGACGCCCGTCACCTGCTGCGCGTTCAGCGCCAGATCGTCGCCCAGCACGCCGGCGGTCTTCTTGGCGGCCACCTTCGTCAGCACGGCAACGTCGTCCAGCACGGTGGCGATGTCGTCGATCAGGGCGAGCAGGCTGCTTCCGGCCATGGAGTGAGGTCCTCGTCGGGTGAATGGGGTAGGAGCGTAGGAGCGTAGGAGCGTAGGAGCGTGGCGAACGTCACGGGCGGCGCCGCAGCGCAGCCGTCGCGGTGGGCATGGTAGCGGGCGTCGGCGGCCTTCGGGTCGAAGATCCTGGGCGCCCACGTCGATCGGCCAGCCCGGCCGTCGGCGCCGCGCCGCGGCTCACGCGCTCTCTTCGATCCCCGACGGCGACTCCAGCCCCGGCGGCTCTTCCAGGCTGATGCGCCCGAGCCGGCCGGCGCGGAAGTCGTGGACCAGGATGTCCGACGCCTTGTGCAGGTCCACCGCCCCGCCGCTGCGCAGGCAGCCGCGGCGGCGGCCGATCTCCTCGATCAGCGCGGCGGCCGTCTCCGGCAGCTCCTTCAGCTTGTAGCGGGCGACGAGGAGCTCGGGGTAGCGCCGCAGGAAGTACCCCGCCGCGAACAGGGCGACGCTCTGGTAATCGATGGCCGTGTCGGGGATCGCCCCGCCCACGGCCAGGCGGAACGAGGCCGCCTCATCGTCGATCTTGGGCCAGAGGATCCCCGGGTTGTCGGAGATGGCCATGCCGGTCTTCAAGGTGACGAGCTGCTGGCTCTTCGTGACCGCGGGCTCGTCGCCGACCTTGGCGACCTTGCGCTCCATGAGCAGGTTGATGAGCGTCGATTTGCCGACGTTGGGGATCCCCACGATCATGGCCCGCACCACCTTGCCGGGGCCGTTCTTGGGGGGCGCGAGGCGCTTGCAGAGCTCCGGGATCCGGCGCCGCGCCTCGGACGACTGGCTCGCGGAGATCGCGATCGCGAGCACCTGGCCCCCCGGCGAGGCGCCGCGCTCCGCCTCGTCAGGCGGCGCGGCGCCCTCCGCCTCGAAGTAGCGGAGCCACGCCGTGGTGACGGCCGGGTCCGCCAGATCGCTCTTGTTCAGGACCTTGATGCACGGCTTCTGGCCGCGCAGCTCGGCCAGGACGGGGTTCTCGCTGGCCAGCGGCATGCGGGCGTCGAGCACCTCGATGACGACGTCCTGCGACGGCATCGACTCGGCGATCGTGCGCCGAGCCTTGGTCATGTGGCCTGGATACCATTGGATCGACATCCGTCGCGGAGCTCTATCACGCCCGGCGGCTCACGCGCACCCGTCCGGGCCGCAGGCCGCCCCCTCGGCGAGCGCCTGCTCGGGCGCGTCCGCCGCCTCGTCCCACGCCTTCTGGAGCACGCCGAGGAGGGCCTCGGCCGGCTGCGCGCCGGAGACGCCGTACCGCCCGCCGAACGCGAAGAAGGGGACGCCCGTGATGCCGATCGCGCGCGCCTCGGCCTCGTCGGCCCGCACCTCGCGCGCGTGGGCGTCGCTCGCGAGCGCCGCGCGGACCTCGTCCGGGTCGAGCCCCGCCTCGCCGGCGAGGCGCGCGAGCACCTCCGGCTCGCCGATGGCCTCACCCTCGGTCATGTAGCCGCGGAGCAGCCGCTCCTTCACCGCGTCCTGCACGCCGCGCTCGGCCGCGAGGTGGAGCACGCGGTGCGCGTCGAAGGTGTTGCCGGGCCGGACCTTGTCGAAGCGGAGATCGAGGCCGTCCGCCGCGCCCACCTCGGTCATCTGCCGGATCATCGCCTCGGCCTTGGCGACCGGCACGCCGTACTTCTTCGCGAGGCGCCCGGCGTAGGAGACCTCGGTGTCGAGCACGCGCTTCGCCGAGGGGTCGAGCTCGAACGCGCGCCAGACGACCTCGACGGCATCCCGGCGCGGGAACCTGGCGAGCGCGGCCTCCAGCCGGCGCTTGCCGACGTAGCACCACGGGCACGCGATGTCGGACCAGACATCGACACGGAGCTTCTTCATGGGGGTCAAGGTAGGGCGCCGCGGCGCCTCCGGCCAGGCGGCGTGCGTCGCGGGCGGGAGGGGTGCCGGCGCGGCGGTCGGTGAGGGGTCGAGCTCGCCGGGGAGAGCCGAGACCTCGCGGGTACGCCTGCCTGTGGGAGGCCGTCGCCTTCGCGGTGGCGTTCTGTGGTCTGGTCGATGTTCAGCTGCGCGGTGATCCAGCGTTGTCGATATTTGTCAGGTCAGACGCAGAACACACACACACAGAGAGAAAACACGGCGCGAGACGTGTCTTCTTGGTGGAGGTGCCGGGAATCGAACCTGGAGCTGAACTGGGTGTGGTCGGTCATGGTCCCGCGGTCGTCGCTGGTGCGCCGCCGGTTGCGTCAAGCCTCCGGGTCCTGTCAGCGCCGCCTGCTGGGCTCGGGTTGGAGATCCGAACGGCCCGCGGCGGCGTGGGAGCGCGTCCTCGCGAACACCGATCTCACGGAGCTAGAGAGAGCTGGCTCTGCTGAACCGTGGTCGTCAGCGACGCCAGAAAGTTCCTCGCCACGACTGCTGAGGGGTCACAGTTGCGCTAACGGCACACATCGGCGCTCGTGCCGTCAATTTGTATACGAACACGCGCCGTTTTCGTTATAATCCGCGAGTGCCGAAGACCACCAAGACGAGCGCTGTGTCCGACACCATCAGTTCTGCAGATGTCCCGCAATCAGACCGGCTTGATAAAATTCGGCGCGTGGTCGAGCAAGTGTCCGCGCTTGCATCGGTCGGCCTCCAGTCAGGCGCAGAACTGGCCGGTTTAAGTCAAAGGCACACAAGCTATGCCCTGAATGCTGCTGCCACCCTTGGACTCCTCCGAGGTGGCCCAGAGTGGAAACCCACATCGTTGGGCCTCAGACTCATGGCCACGCCACAGGAAAGTATCGACGAGCGCGAGATTTTTGGCGAAGCCATCTCTCGAAGCTCCGTTATTCAAGCTATTGCTCCCAACCTAATGTCAAGGGTTCGGCCGGATGCGTTGGATATAGCCGCAAGCATCAGCCGCAAATCAAAACTGAGTCAGGCAACGGCTCTGCGACGCGCCCAAACGCTTTTGTCCTGGCGCGCCCAAATTCTATCGTCGCAGTTGTCGTTAATCGCTCAGCGCCCGGCACCGCCGGCAAAGAGCGACGAAACCCGGCCACTTGTCGTAGTGGCTACATCTACGCTGTCAACTAGCGTTGAGTCTATTCTTCTTGACAATAATCCCTGGTGGACTTCAGAGCCAGGCAAGGAGCTTCCTCCACAGGAGCGATACTTCGTTGGCCAACTTCGTCGCAGCCTAAAGGCGCACATGGCGCCGATCGTCGTTGTAAGGGGCCCGCGTCGCGTCGGGAAGACCGTTGCGCAGCTGCAGGTTATTGAGAGTCTCCTCAGTGACGGAGTTTCCCCAAACCGTATCCTCCGCGTTCAGTTTGATGATGTGGCGGGTCTGCTTAAAATGCAGTCTCCGATTAAATCTATAGTTGAGTGGTTTGAGGCAAGAATTCTGCGAAAGAAGCTAAATGCTTCTGCTCGTGCCCATGAGCCGGCATTTATGTTCTTTGACGAGGTGCAAAACCTTGACAACTGGGCGGCGCAGCTAAAGCATCTCGTTGATAGTTCAACGGTCTACGCAGTTGTAACAGGAAGTTCGGCTCTTCGGATTGAGCTCGGGCGGGATAGCTTGGCCGGGCGCATTCAAACGATCGAGGTGGGAACCCTTACGCTGCGAGAGATATCAAAGATTCGATTCGGTAGCACGCTGCGGGCAGCGCTGCCTGATGCAGATATCCACAAACTTGCGGACAAGTCGTTCTGGTACGAAGTTCGCAACGTTGGACTGGAGCAACGAGAGCTTCGCGATGAGGCATTTGATGCGTTTTCAGAGCGAGGTGGTTATCCGCTTGTTCACGAGCACATGGACGTTCCGTGGGAAGAGATGGCGCCGCAGTTGGTTGAGACGGTAATACGTAGAGTGATCCGGCACGATCTCCGCGTCGGCGAGACAAAAGGTAGGAAGCGCGACGAAGGCCTTCTGGAGGAAGTCTTTAGAATGAGCTGTCGCTATGCCGGGCAGGCGCCTCAAATCAGAGCGTTCGTTGAGGAGGTTCAACACGCGTTAGCGGGAAACGTGGGGCCTGCGAGGATCCGCCACTACTTGGAATTCCTAGAGCGCGCACTGTTGCTTCGTGCAATCCGACCTCTTGAGATTCGGTTGAAGAAGGCAAAGGGAGCAAACAAGCTCTGTCTGGCAGACCATGGGCTGAGAGCTGCGTGGCTGGGCGAGAAGATTCCTCTCTCTCCCGCGAAACTACGTGCGAAGCCGGAACTGGCAGATCTCGCGGGTCATCTTGCGGAGAGTGTGTTAGGTGCCTATTTGCTCACAATTCCGGGGCTTACTGTGAATCACTTTCCCGCTCGGAATAAGGAGCCTGAGGTCGACTTCGTTCTCACGATCGGCGACGTTAGAATTCCTGTCGAGGTGAAGTACCGTCGCCGTGCCGGTGGGGGTGAACATACTGAAGGATTGCGTCATTTTATGGGTAAATTAGCCTACAGGGCTCCTTTTGGGGTTCTGGTGACACAGAATGATGATGATGCGGCAGAGGATCCGAATATAATATCTGTTCCATTGTCCACGGTTCTCATGATTCGATGAATCGTGTCGTGGTCATCTCATGAATTGCTTGCGATCTGTCGGTCAGCCGACGGCGTGGTAGCGACGGATGATTCCAGTCCTTGTCATGTCCGATTTTCCGATCCCCACTGCCGCCCACCGGAGCGAGCCGCCTCGGGGCTCGCCAGCGTTTTCGCAGCCGATGATGACCAAATAGCCCAGCCGTGGCTCCGGCCAGCGTCTCCTCACGGGTCGCGCGGGAGCCGCCGGTTCTCCAGGCGGTGCCGAGGGAAGCTCTGACGGGCGCTCCTCGTCCTCGTTGGGTTCGGGCGCCTCCTCGTCCAGGTCTCCGGCTTCCAAGCCCGTAGTCCCCGGCTTCCAAACCCGTCAGAGCGCGGCCCACGTCGCGCGGTCGCTGACCAGGCGGAAGGTGACGTAGGGGGACCCGGCCTGCTCGACCTGTCGGCCCGTGTTCGCGACGATCTCGAACGCCTCCTCCTCCCCGTCGCTCCTTGACGACGACCTCGGCGCCGACGTTGCCGGTGGCCGGCGCGAGCCGGATCGTCACCGGGTCGACGCACGTGCCGCGGTCCGAGCCGTAGGCGTGGTGACAATGGGAACATAATTGCAGCCTCGGTTACCGGTTGACGCCGTCTTTCCGGTGGGAGAACGGTACGCGCATCTGGAATAGGGAGGAAGCCATGGGAAACAGCTTGAAGAAAGCAGGGGCGCTCGTGCTGTGCGGCGGGCTCACGATCGTGCTCGCGTCGGCATGCGACCTGTCCTACACCTGCGACACGGTGGAGCCGGGAAGCGCAGGTGCTGGATACCCGACAGAATCCGCAGGGGCGGGAGATTTCCCAAGCAACGGCGAAGACGACGAACGCGAAGAAGTAGGGAGCGACTCGCTCGCGCTGATGGCAGGGTGCACGCCAGTTCACGACTGTACCGAGATGTACGAAAAATGCCATGATATTGGTGGGCGATGTACACGCAGGAACAGTCATGGATATACCTACTGCGAGATTTGTCGTGACGAATGTCAGCAGGATAAGCCCTACACGTATGAGATTTGTTTTCAGTGCGGATTTAAGTGAGTATGACGATTCCCCCGGTCCTTCTGAGCGCAACGCACGTCACCTTCGACGCGCCAGCCGCAGAGCGTCTGGCGCGGCTCGGCGTGACCAACATCGTGCGTGCGCACGAGCACCTGATCATCGGACCGAGCCGCCTGATTCCCGCAGAGCATGTCCGGACGCGTGAGGTGTGGTTTTCTTCAGGTGAACAATGCTCGGACAGTGACGAGGCGGGCGAGAAATGGGATCAGCTCTACTCGTCCAATATCCGATGGATCCCGCCCGTTGTCCTGTGGGCAACGACGAGCCTCGACGAACGGGTGAACCTCTGGAGGATCTGTAGCTATTTGCGAAGCCTGGGGATCCAGCGCAGCGACGTCCTCATCGCGGAATTCGAGCGTGTCTACGGCACGATGAAAAGGTTTCCCGAACTGCCAAGGATCCCGCCGTTCGACTGCACCGGCTCGGTTGCCGACCACCCCGACGAGGTTCTTCTGGACCGCCTCGACAAGGCGCGCCCCTGGCCGGTGGAGCGTTACGAACGTGCCATTGGTCTCTGGGAAAGCTACGCGGACGAGAGCCCATTGTCCTTCGTCGAAAGCTGCATCGCTGGGGTCGAAGGGTTTCCAGAGCTCGCTTCGCTGTGGGCGCTCCTCTCTTGCTTCTTTCCACGGAGGAACACGGGGGGTGCTCTGGCTCTCAGCCGATATGACGAGCTTATTTTTGCCATCCTGTCCGTCGAGGACTGGCAGACTCCAGTGAGGGTGATCTGCAATAAATCGCAGCTTGGGGTGGACTTGCGGGATCTCGTCTCCTGCACAGGGGACCTGTTCCTGGGAGACCGTCTCGCCCAGTGGGCAAAGCACGACGTGAGCGCCGCGGTGGAGCGCGCTCCTGGCCCGAAGCCGCCTGAATACCCGCTGCTCTCGAAGGTCTACCGCCTCACCGAACGTGGGATCCGGATCCGAGACACGGGGCTCGATCATCTCGTGGATGCGCCAAGCCTGCCCATCGCTGGGACCGAAGCGTATGCACCTTCATCCCCCTGGATCTTGCTCGAAGATGGACGGCTCGCTCGGTGATGAGAGCTAACATGATCCGTATGGCGGGATCATCGTGGCCATCCGAACGCTCGCCGCATCATCGGCCTGGGGGCGCTCACCCCCGGCGCCCGCGCCCCCGCCTTGCCCCGCAAGCTCAGCCGCGTCACGAAGACGCCGGTGCATCACGTCCTTATTGCCGTTAGCTCCGTCCTCGCTGCGGGCCCGGTCGCCGCCGGTCCGCCTCCTGACCCGTGGCACGCATGGCTCCTCGTGGCGCTCGCGCGGCAGGTCGATCGGCAGCGCTGGCTGGTACGGGTCCAGCGTGAGCGCCTCTCTCATGCCTCCCGCCGTGGCGACGTACCGGGCATGCCGGGCTGGAAGTTTTACTTTCACGGCATCGGCCTCTGCCTGACCGCACCCGACGGCGAGACGATCGACGTCGATGATCACGGCGATAACGGCCTCACGATCGATCCTTGGTTCTTCACGCAGCGCATCCTGAGCCTCCCTTACCCCGCGCTCCCCGAGCGGCGCCTGCTCGCATTCCTTCCGACCGCTGACGCCATGGCCGCCGCGATCGGCGAGCTCACCCGGGAGGGACTGCTCGTCCGCAACGAGCATCGGCACGTCTTCCGCGTCGTCCCTGAGATCGAGGAGAACGCCGGGGCGTTCGCCGCGATCGACTTCTCCGACGCGTCCCTCCGCGCTCGCTGGGCGGAGCACCTCGGCGATCACGAGCTGCTCGCCGTCGAGCGGCCCTCGGCGGCCACCCAGGCGCGAGCCGCCGCGCAGCGCGACGCCTACAAGCGGTACTTGCGCGCGGGGATCGCGCACGAGGCGACGGCAAGCGCGTTCATCGAGCCCCTCGAGACAGTGCTCGAGCCGGCGGAGTTCGTCGATGTGTGCGCGGGGCTGATCGACGCGTCGGTGAACGCGACCTCTGGGCACGCGATCGAACGGCTCGACGTACACCCGGACTACCCCGTCTGCCCAGCGGTAGCCAGGCTGCTCGCCCGCGCGGATCCGGCGCTGCATCATCCCTACGCCGTGCACGCCGCGGCCCGGTACCTGCTGCGCCGCGGGATCGAGCGCGATCGCGCGGTCGAGGTGGTGCTGGCGTTCGCGCGCGTCGAGGTCGTCGCGGGCTACCTGGGCAACCCGTTCCTCGGCGAGCTTGCCCTGCTGCTCCTCGAACACGCACCTCCGCACGCGCTCGCCGCGCTCCGCCGGGGGCTGCGATCGAGCACGCCCGCGGTCCGGACGGACGTCGCCGCGGCGCTCGCGGCGCTCGGTCAGGCGTGGTGCCTTCGAGAGCTCGTGCTCGCGCTGGACGACGCCGCCACGTTCGAGGAATCGGCCTCCGTGCGGGCCGCGCTCTCGTGGATCGGATCGGACGAGGCGCGCGCGGCGGTCGCGCACTGGACGCAGACCCACGTCCTGCGGACGACGGAGGGCCCGGGCTATCGATGGGAGGAGATCCAGGAGGCCTGTGCCGATGATTCTCTCGCGTACGAGATCGACGAACGTCGCGCCTGGGCCGACGCGACCCGACCGGGGATCGATCCGGACTTCGACCGCGTGGTGTGGGGATGAAATGCAGATATGCGCGCACGCGATCTCGATAAAGGGGTGCGGGGATGAGCGCGTCACGCTGGAATGCCCTTCCCCCCGGGTGACGCGGCGCCGCCTCGCCGTCGCCCGGTCACCCCCGCTTACCGCGGCTCCCCCGCGCCCATCAGCGCGGAGAGGCTCTGCCGCTGGCGTCCCGCGCCGTCGAAGTTCGATGGATCGAGCCAGCGCTCGAACGCCGCCTTCGCCGCCGGCCACTCCTTGTCGATGATCGCGTGCCACGCGGTGTCGCGGTTGCGCCCCTTGATCACCATGGCTTGCCGGAACACGCCTTCGAAGCGGAACCCGAGCCTCGCCGCCGCCGCCCGCGAGCCCGCGTTGAGCGCGTCGCACTTCCACTCGTAGCGCCGGTAGCCGAGCTCGTCGAACGCCCGCCGCATCATCAGGTACATCGCCTCCGTCGCCGCAGGCGTCCTCTGAAGGAGCGGCGAGTACCTGAGGTGCCCAACCTCGATGACGCCGCTCTTCGGGTCGATCCGCAGGTACGCCGCGACGCCGACCGCCCGTCCGGTCGCCGCGTCGATGATCGCATGGAACAGCGGATCGTCGCCCAGGCACGTGACGTCCATCCAGGCGCGGTAGTCCGCCAGGGTCGCGAAGGGCCCATAGGGCAGGTAGGTCCACCCTCGCCCCTCCGCGTCCGCGAGGTTGGCCGCATGGAGGTCCGCCGCATGCCTCTCGGGGTCGAGCGGCTCGAGCCGGCACGTGCGCCCGAGCAGGATCTCGCGCGGCGGCAGCGGCCGCGGCGTCCAGCCGGGGAGAGGGTGGCCGATCGGCTGCATCAGAGAATTCATGTGCTCCACGGGATCGCTATCTCCACAAGGTGGTTTGCTCACGGCGCCGGCCGCGGGAGCCGCCCGCCGCGTGTTACTGCGCCCCGATCGTCGCCGCCACCCTGTCCTCGATCCCTTCCCACGTCGCCGGCCGATCCGCCGTCGAGTAGGCCTGGAGCATCACCTCGCGGTCCCCGAGCACGACGACGTAGCTCACCATCTGCACGCCGTTCTTGAGCCCGTTCTTGACGCTCACCGCCGGCCGCCCGCCCAGCGTGACGCGCGCTGCCGGGCCCTTCGTGACGGTGTTCGCCGGCCGTTGCTCGTCGAGCACCTTGCGCTCCTGCTCGAGGAGGGCGTCCAGCTGATCGGGCGGCACCGGGCCCTCGAGCGGGAAGACGGCGACCTGGAACACGACGGGCGTCCGGGGCAGCTGGCCGTACGTGTGGAAGCGGACGCCGGACAGCTCCTCCACGGATGCGGCGCCCGCGAGCGCCTCCGGCAGGTCCAGGGCGACGCCCGTGTCCGCGACCGCGGTGCGCGTCAGCGCCGGCGGCGCGCGGAGCTCCCACGGGCGGCCGGCGGCGAACGCCATCGCCACGGACAGCGCCATCGCCGCGGCCGTCAGGGCGGCCGCCGCCGTGAGGAGGGGGCGCGGCCTCGGCTCGGCGTCCGCCGCGCGCTCGCGCCGGTCCACGGGCGTGAGGCCCCGGGGGAGGACCGTGACGACGAGCGCGAAGCCGACGACGCCGCCGCCCAGGTGCGCGAGCAGGTCGACGCCGGGCTGAAAGCTGTAGACGAGGTTGAGCCCGAGCGGCAGCCACGCGCGGCTGCGCATCTGCGCGATCATCGCGGGGGGCAGGAGCCCGTGCGGACGGAGCGCGACGCCGATGCCGGCCGTCATGAGGCCCCAGATCGCGCCCGACGCGCCGACGCTCCACCGGTCCTCCAGCATCGCGCTCGCGAGCGACCCGCCGAGCGCCGAGGCCCCGTAGAGCAGGAGGAAGCGCCGCGGGCCGAGGAGCGCCTCGAGCATCGGGCCGAAGGACCACAGCGCCAGCATGTTGACGAAGAGGTGGATCGGGTCGGCGTGCAGGAACGCCGAGGCGAGGAGCCGGTAGAGCTCCCCATGGCGCACCGCCTCGCCGCTGTTGGCGCCCATGCGCCACAGCGCCGCCTCGTGGGTGCCCGAGCCGAAGGCGTAGCTCACGGCGAGGAGCACGGCGCACGCGATCATGAGCGTCGCCGTGACGCGGCGGCTGCCCCTCAGCCGGTCGGCGATCGCGCGCTCCTGCTGCGCCAGCGCCTGCCCCTCGGCGAGCGCCTCGGCGAGCGCCTCAGGCTCGAGAGGGCCCGCCTCGGCGAGGCGCTCGTGGGCCCGCTCGAGGGCCGGCAGGGCCTGCCCCTTCACGCGCGCGAGCCCGCCCGCCGCGTCGAGGTGGTGGAAGCCCATCGGCACGGGCTGCACGAACGGCGCGACCTTCGCGAGCGCGGCCTGGCCTGGGGCAGCGCCGCCGCCCACCAGCACGACGTGCGTCGGCGGCCCGCCCGGCTGCACCGCCTTCACGAGCGGCTCGAGCAGGGCGTGGAGCTCGTCGGCCGACGGGTCCCCCGGCGCCGTGACGAGCGCGATCTGGAGGGGCGCCGACCTGCCCGCGAGGAACGCCAGGCCCGGGTCGCAGCGGAGCAGCACGAGGGCGTCCGGCCCGCGGAGCAGCGCGGCGAGCAGGCGGTCGCGTCGAGCCGCCGCGTCGTCCCCGGGCGCACGGTCCATGATCGGTAGATCCACCACGCTCGCTTCTCCTCCTGCTTCCTCCTCCTGCGAGAGGTCGCGCGGCGAGCGTAGCCGAAAGGCGGCGCGCGCAGGATCGCGGAGCGCGCCCGGCGAGCTGCCGCGCTCGTCCCGGGTCGGCGCGCCCGGCCTCCTCGCTAGGGCATGTGCGACGCCCGCGCCGCGTGCGCCGCCACCTCGCGGCGGAGGGCCTCCGTGACCCCCGGCAGCTCCCTGAGCCAGTCCCGCGTCGGGCGATTGCGCATCAGCCAGGCGACGGCGTCGTCCATGGTGCTGAACACCTCGTAACGAAGCCGCGAGCGGCTCAGCAGGATGAACTCGATGGCCACGTTGCGCACGAGCGACGCCTTGAAGCCGTGGCCCTCGAACACCAGCGCGGCGCACATCCCGTGGGCCGCGAGCTCCCTGGAGAGCTCCGCGAGCGAGCTCCGGACCTCCCGCCCCGCCGGGACGGTGTTCTCCTCGAGGATGACCAGCGTCGCCTGCAGCTCGCTGCCGCGCTCGCGCAGGATGCTCCGGACCTCGCTCACCGCAGCTGCCGTGGTGTGCCGGCGCCAGATCTGGAAGAGGAGGCCCTTCCAGGTGGCGACGCAGTGATCTTCATCCAGCGCGTGGAGGAAAGGCCTCGTCGCCCAGCTTCCCCCCTCGCTGCGCGGCGGCGGCGAGCTCGCGGGCGGCGCGGGATCGTCGTGATCCCTGAGCGGCGGGGCCGCGAGCGTGGTGTTGAAGCAGGCGGCGACCGGGGCGGGCGGCCTCGCCGTGACCATGCCGGCCGGGGAGGCCTCGGGCGGAGGGAGCGAGCTGCGGCGACGCGCCGCCGCGGCGCCGAGCGACGCCTCCGGCGGCGGGAGCGAGGTGCGGCGACGCGACGCCGGCGCGGTCGATGCCGGCGCGGTCGGCGCTACGCGCGCGGCGCCGTCGAGGAGGCGCTCGAGGACAGGGCACATCGCGGACGCGCTGGTGAAGCGGGCGAGGGGGTCGCGCTCGACGCAGCGAGAGAACCAGGCGTCGAATCCGGCGAAGAAGGGCGGCAGTCCGAGCTCGCCCGCGCGCCGGCTCGCGGTGGGGATGGGCTCGAACAGGATTTCCCGGAGGAGCGACGGGACGTCTCGGCACTGCCAGAAGGGCTTGCCCGTGAGGACGAAGAACGCGAGGAGCCCGTAGGCCCAGACGTCGCTCTGGGGGAGCGCCCCCTGGCTCTCGCGCGCTTGCTCGGGGGCCATCCAGAGGGGCGTGCCGACGGCGGCCGTCAGCGAGGCGCGCGCGTCGGCGATGATCTTGGCGATGCCGAAATCGAGGAGCTTGACCCGCGGCGCGGCGCCGCCGCCGGCTTCCTCGAGAAAGACGTTCTCGGGCTTGAGATCGCGGTGAACGATGCCCGCGCCGTGCGCGTCCTCGAGCGCGCGCCCCAGCTGCCCGAGGACGCGGCGCGCCTCCGCGAGCGGGAGCGGGCCTGCCCGCGCGACGCAGGCCGAGAGGGTCTCGCCCTGGAGGAGCTCCATCGCGAGGTAGGGCAGGCCCGTCACGCCGTCGACGCCGGCGATCAGCACCTCGACGATGTGCGGCGACCCGATGAGCCCAGGAGCTCGCGCCTCTCGCTCGAAGCGGCGGCGCTCCTCGGGGTCGACGGCGCGCACCGGGTGCATGACCTTCACGGCGCGCTGGCGCGCGGTGCTGTGCTGGCGGCAGAGATAGACGCTGCCCATGCCGCCCGAGCCGAGCGGGCGCACGACCTCGAAGTCGCCGCCGATGATGCTGCCAGCTTGCAGGCCGTAGGGTGAATCCATGGCGCGGACCGAAGCGTTTGCGTACCGGAGCCCCCCGCGCGGGTCGCGCGCGATGCCGCCGATTCAATCATGTTGTCGGCCGCTGGCGAGCCGAAGACATCGCATCGTGTGCTGTTCCAGTGGCGTCGTCCCGGTCCGACCCGGTCACACCGGCGCTCCGTCCGTTGCTCGGGCGCTGCCGCCACCGCGCTCGCCGTGAGGATTGCTGAGCGAACGGTGCTTCGCTGTTGCAGTTGCAGAGGCGTGGACGGATCCGCCGCGCGGCGCGCGGTGTCAGGAGAGCTCGGCGATGACCGCGTGGTGGTCGGACGCGGCGCCGACGTCGATGACGTCGGCCAGCGCGAGCCGGCCGGCGAGCCGCGGCGACAGCAGCACGTAGTCGGTCCGCGTCTCCACCTGCGCGCCGTCGCGCCCGCGCAGCGCGGTGAACCAGCGCGACGAGCGCGGCCTCAGGAGCAGGGCGTCGGCCCAGCCGAACGCCTCGATCGAATCCATCGTGTCGAACCGCGGCGGGCTGCCGTACTTCTCGATGCCGGCCGCCGCGAGGCGCGTGCCGAGGTCCGCGGGGTAGGGGTCGCGGCGCGACAGCGCGTTGAGGTCGCCGGCGAGCGCCCAGAGGCCCGCGGCGAACCGGGCGGGCGGCACGAGGGAGAGCAGCCAGCGGGCCTCGGTGAGCCGGCGATCCTCGCTTCCGGCGTTGAGGTGGGTGCCGAGCACCACGAGCGGCTCGCCGCCCAGCGAGAGCTCGACCTCGACGAGGCAGTGCGCCAGCGCCTCGGGCGCGTGCACGCGCGCGCCGGCGAGCGGCGCCCGGCTGACGACGGCGACGTGGTTGCGCCTCCCGTTCGGGCGCGGGTTGGCGTTGCCCAGGACGGCGTGCCGCTCGCCGGCGGGCGCGCCGATCGCCTCGGCGACGGCCCGGAGCCGGGCGCCGTCCTCCCAGCCCACGCACTCCTGGAGGACGAGCAGATCGGGGTGCGCGGCGGCGACGATCGCGAGGATCGCCTCGAACCGATCCTCGCCGCCGAAGAGGATGTTGAAGGTCATGATCTTCACGGTCCGATCAGGCTAGCTCCTCCGAGGCCGGGGCGTCTGCGCGGAGCAGTCAAAAGGCGCGCTGAATCGGGTGGACGCAGCGCCCGAGACGGCGCACGAAGCGGGCATGGCCGGCGACGTCCTCCCGATCCGCAGCGACTCGCCGCTCTACGCCGCCGCGCTCCGCCTCCGGCGCGAGGTCTTCGTCGTCGAGCAGTCCGTGCCCGAGGACATCGAGATCGACGAGCTCGATGCCGTCGCGCAACACTTCGTGGTCCTCGACGGCGGCGAGGTCGTCGCGACGATGCGGATCGTGCCGTACGAGGGCGCGCTCAAGGTCGGCCGCGTCGCCGTCAGGAAAGACCTTCGCGGCGCGGGCCTCGGGCGGCGGCTGATGGAGGAGGCGATCCGCGTCGCCGGGGCCGAGGGCGCGCGCGCGCTGGTCCTGAACGCCCAGGTCGCTGCAGCGGCGTTCTATCGCAAGCTCGGCTTCGTCGAGGAGGGGCCGATCTTCGACGAGGCGGGGATCCCGCACACGAAGATGGTCCGGCGGATGGCCTGAGCCCGCGGGCGCTGGGGATAGGAGTCCGGCCGGGTGGCGACGGCCCTCTGCGTGCTCGGCGCGCCACAGCAGGTCGCGACCTCTGCCGTTCCATCCGCGGCCGGATGGACCCCGCGGTTTCGCCTGGGCTGCCCCTGTACCGATCGCAGACCCGAAGATGCCAAAAAACTCGTGGAGCGCGGCGCTGGGAGGCGTGACGAGAGGGCAGCGCGCGACTTCGCGCACGTTGCGCATCGCGGTGTTCGAAGACAATCTACCTGATCAATGATGTCGAAAGCGGGCGGGCGAAGCAGCGGATTGGACGGGCCTGGCCGCCCGCGCGAACGCCTTGGTTCACCTCTGCTCGGCTGGATTGGGATCATCCCACGAGCCGCGTGCGCCATCACCGTCGTGACCGCCGGGGCCGTCCTGGTGGGCTGGTGGCTCGATGTTCAGACTCTCAAGAGTGTTCATCCGACCTTCGTGACCATGAAGGCGAACACGGCGCTGGCCTTCCTTGCCGCCGCCGCGTCGCTGTGGCTCCACTGCCGAGCGGGATCGAGCTCATGGACGCGCCGGCTTTCGCGGGCGTGCGCTGGCGGAGTCGCTGTCGTCGGGTTGCTCACGTTCCTGGAATACGCGCTGAACCAGCCGTTCCATATCGATCAAATCCTCTTCCGGGAGGGGCCGGACGCCGTCGGCACCCCTCACCTCGGAAGGATGGCTATCACGACGGCCATCTGCCTTCTCCTCCTCGGCTCGGCGCTGTGGCTCCTCGACGTGAAGGCGCGGGGCGTGCGCCGGCTCTTCTTCGCGATGGTCGTGCCGATCGCGTTGGTCGGGCAGCTGGCGGTGCTCGGATACGTGCTCGGGGTCGGGTATCTCTATGGCGTCGGAGCGACGACCGAGATGGCGTTGCATACGGCGCTGCTCTTTCTGGTGCTGTCTGCCGGCGTCCTGTGCGCGCGGCCCGAGCTGAGCGGCGTCGAGCTGCTGATGAGCGCGGGGGCAGGCGGCGTGATGGCACGCCGCCTGATTCTCGCCGCGTTCGGCGCGCCGTTCGTCCTCGGCTGGGTGATCGTGACGGGGCGGAAGCTCGGCCTCTACGATTCGGCGTTCGAGTCGTCGCTCCTCGTCGTCGGCTGCATCGTCCTCATCGTGCGCCACATCTGGAAGAGCGCTGCCGCGTTGGAATGCATCGACCGGGATCGGGGGAGGGCCGTAGAAGATCGCGGCCGACTCGCTCTCCGTGAGGAGGCCGCCCAGGCTGCCGTCCGAGAGAGAGACGAGTTCCTCTCCATCGCGTCCCACGAGCTCAGAACGCCCATCGCCGCGCTCCAGCTCACGCTGCAGGCGCTGGAGCGCAGGCTCGGCGGCGACGAGCCAGCGACCCTCCGGCACGACCCCACCGCCCGAGCGGTGGAGGGGAGCCTTCGACAGGTCGCGCGGCTGACGCGGCTCGTCGATCAGCTGCTCGATCTGTCGCGCATCAAGGCGGGTCGTCTCGAGCTCGAGCCGGAGAGGGTCAATCTCGTCGAGGTGGTGCGTCAGGCCGTCGAGCCCCTCCGGGGGGTGCTGATGCAGGCGGGCTGCTCGCTGCGTCTGCACGTCGAGCGCGAGATCCTCGGTTGCTGGGACGCGCTGCGGATCGAGCAGGTGGTGACGAACCTCGTGTCCAATGCGCTGAAGTATGGCGCGAACGCCCCCGTCGAGCTCAGCGCACAGCGGCGCGGGGACACGGCCGTGATCGCGGTGCGCGATCATGGAATCGGCATCGCCCCCGAGAACACGGCGCGGATCTTCGAGCGGTTCGAGCGCGCTGTCTCGTCGCGCGACTACGCCGGGGTGGGCATCGGCCTCTTCATCGCCAGGCAGATCGTCGAGGCTCACGGCGGCTCGATCCGGGTCGAGAGCGCGCTCGGCATGGGTTCGACATTCGTCGTCGAGCTGCCCATCGAGCACGCGGTGGAGCCGCTGGAGGCAACGCGAACCCGGCCGCAGCGGAAGCGCTCGCAGGCAAAACGACGCGCGCCGGAGAGGACGAAGTCCGTCGTCGAAGACGATGTCGAGCTGAGTGCCAGGCTGGTCGACCTGCTCGACAAGCCGTCGATTCCTTGAAGAAGCCTATCCAGATCGACAGGTTGCTCCGCATCGTCGACCGGTCCCGCTCGGAGCCCGCCCCTCCCTCTCCGCCGCTCGGCCTCACGAGAGGCTCTCCGGTGTATGAGAAAAGTCGAGCCCTCGAAGGCAGAATTCTGCTCCGACGAGCGGCGCCGTCCGCTGTCGTGGGATGATGGCGTCATGAGCTCTGTACGCCGATCCGTCGCGCTCACCCGTTCTGTCCCCATCGTCATCGTGCATCTGGTCCTCGCGGCGTGTGGCGGGGAGCCGGGCCCAGGCGTCGCGTCTGCCGAGGAGATCGGCGTCATCGAGAAGGGGGCGTGGATCGAAGGGCGCGACGGTGGGGACAGCGCTGTCGCGTGGGGCAAGTCGGTCTGGGTCTATGGCGATACCGTTCTCACGCAGGCTGACGAGGCCGGGACGAACTGGCACCATAACTCGTTCGACATCTCGGACGATCTCGACGCGTCCGACGGCATCGGTGGCTTCTCCTCGCCGGCCGACGGCGTGGGGGCGCCGGGGTACTTCATCGCGCCCACCGCGGACGAGCAGGCGTTCAACGACGCTCACGCCGGCGATGACTGCGCCGAGGCGCCGTGCGGCGCTCGCTGGGCCGTGTGGCCCGGGGCGCCGGTGTTCGATCCGGCGCGCGACCGCGCTTTGATCCCGTATGGCCTCATCTATGCGGAGCCGGGCGACTTCAACTTCCGCGGCGTGGGCCAGTCGTTCGCGATCTGGGAGGGCCTCGACGAGGCGCCGGAGCGGCCGATCGTCGACGCGAGCGCGGAGCACCCCGACCTGCTCTTCGGGGAAGGGGACCCAGGCTGGGGCGCCGCGCTGGTCGCCCACGGCGACGACCTGTACACCTTCGCGTGCGACGGCAGTCTGTCCAAGCCGTGCAGCCTCGCGCGCGTGCCGCTCGAGACGCCCCTCGACCGGGGTGCCTTCCGCTACTTCGACGGCGATGGCTGGAGCGACGACGCCGGGGACGCCGCAGAGCTGTTCGACGGCGCGCCCATCATGTCCGTCTCGTACTGTGAGCACCTCGGGGCGTGGCTCGCGGTCTACTCGCTTCCGTTCGACCACCGGATCGTGGCGCGCACCGCCCCGGACCTCACCGGCCCTTGGTCGGACGAGGCCACCCTCTATACGGCCCTCGAGGAGCGCGCGCCGTACGACTCGGTTCATCACGCAGAGTACGAGGAGGACGGCGGCCGGGTGCAGTACATCACGTACTCGCGGCCGACGAGCGGCTGGTTCGGGTCGGAGTTCGCGCTCGTCCGCGTCGTGCTGAAGTGACGGGCGAGCGCTCGCCGCCCCTCGTCACCCCCTGTCGCAGGCGGCCGAACGGATGCGGCGCGACGCGCGTTCTGCTCTGCATGACGAGGTTGGCGACGCCGTCTACGTTCGGTTAGCGATCGACCTACTCTCGGAGGGGATGACCATGACGGCAAGAGCTTGGCTGGTGGCGCTCGCGATGTTCACGGTTGCCGGGTGCGGGAGCGACGGGGGAGAGACAGGGAGCGCGACGTGCACGGGTGCAGGATGTGCGTGCAGCGGGTTCGACTGTGAGTGCGTGGCGGGCGCCGATTGCAAGACCGAGTGCGGCTCGACGTCGTGCTCGCTCGACTGCACGACGGACGCCAAGTGCAACGGCAGCAGCGAAGGCGCGCTCACGCTCCAGTGCATCGATACGAGCGAGTGCAAGGGCAACGGCGGCGACGGCAGCGTGATCACGTGCACGGAGCAGTCGAACTGCGACCTGAAGGCGGACGGCGGATCCACGGCGGTCTGTCGAGATCAGGCCACGTGCAAGTTCAACCTGGGCCCTGGCGCCACGATCCGGTGTGAGGACGAGAGTCACTGCGATCTCAAGTGCGATGTCGATTGCGTTGCGACGTGCGCCGAGACGGCGGAGTGCAAGGTGAGCTGCGGCGCTGACAGCACGCCCGGCGTGACGTGTCCAGACGGACGGCTGGTATGCAGCACGGACTGCTGAGGGGCAATCTCCTGCGGGAGCTCAGCGGGTGAAGCGGCGGATGGCGTGCCGGATCTGCTCGGGCGCCATGGGATCCGTCGATAGGGCGCTGTGCAGCACGAGGCCCTCGATCAGCGCGTCGAGCTCCCGCGCGGTCACCGGGTCGAAGTGGAGCTCCAGCGCGCGCCGGCTCCGCAGCATCCAGGCCTGGGTGACGGCGCGCAGCGCGGGCCTCCGGGCGGCGGCGACGTAGAGCTCGACGCTGAGCACCAGGTCGCGCTCCGAGCCGAGCAGGGCCGTGGTGAGGTGCTCGACGAGGAGCTCGACCGCGGCCCCGCGGTCGCACGCGGCGCGCATCTGCTCCTCGAAGCGGGTGGCCATGTCGTCCGCGTGCCGGGTGAACGCCGCGGCGAGCAGCTCGTCGATCGAGGCGAAGTGGTACGTGGTCGAGCCGAGCGGCACGTCGGCGGCCCGGGCGATCGAGCGGTGGGACGCGCCGGCGACGCCCTGCTCGGCGATCACGTCGAGCGCGGTCGCCAGGAGCCGCTCCCGGCGCCCGGGGTCGTGGCGGCGGGCCCGCCGCGCGGGGGCGGCGCGCCTCGCCCTGGCGGCGCTCATCGCGCCTCCGTCACCCTCGCGCCTCGCCCGGCGCCTGCGCGGCCCCCGCGGCGTCGAGGGCGCGGATCACGCGGGCGGGGTTCCCGACCGCGACCACGTTGGCCGGCAGGTCGCGCGTCACGACGGAGCCCGCGCCAACCACGGTGTTGTCGCCGATGGTCACCCCCGGAAGCACGATGGCGCCGCCGCCGAGCCACACGTTGTTCCCGATCGTGATGGGCTTCGCGGCCTCCCATTTCTGCCGCCGGGGCTCGGGCTCCACCGGGTGGGTCGGCGTCAGCAGCTGCACGTTCGGGCCGATCTGCACGTCGTCGCCGATCGTGATCGGCGCGACGTCGAGCGCGACCAGGCCGAAGTTCGCGAAGCAGCGCGCCCCGATGGTGATGCGCGAGCCGTAGTCCACGTAGAACGGCGGGCGGATCTCGGTGCCCTCGCCGATCGCGCCGAGCAGCTGCTCCAGCAAGCGGCGGCGCAGCGGGCGCTGCCGTGGCGACGTCGCGTTGTAGGCCGCCATGAGATCGAGCGCTGCCGCGCTCTGCTCGGCGATCTCGGGATCGTCGGCGATGTAGAGGTCGCCAGCGAGCATCCGCTCGCGCATGGACCGGAGATCGGGAGGGGTCGACATATGGACGAGTGTACACTCGATAGGAACGGATGTCCACATCGGCGGCCTGGCCCTGTCACCTGCGAATGTGCGGACCCGGGCTGTCCCGCGTGCCGCGTCGACGATTTCTCGGGCGATATCACCGTCACCTGCAACACCTGTCCGGGCGGCGGCTGCCCGTGAGCGCGCTCCCTCGCCGCTTCGACTGGCCGCATTCAGGAGCCGCGCCCGGGCCAGCACCTCGTCGCGCCGGGCGCCGTACGACAGGACGTCGCTCCAGGGCGGGCTCGTGCGCGGCCGCCCCGGAGAGGTCGATTATCAGGGGTAGACATAGGGCGCGTCCAGCCCGAGCGGGAAGCCGAGTTGCCAGTACGCGAGAAGGAACAGCGTCCAGGCGACGAGGAAGGTCACCGAGTAAGGGACCATCAGCGCGACGAGCGTGCCGATCCCCGTACCCTTCACGTACTTCTGGCAGAAGACCACCACGAGCGGGAAATACACCATCAGCGGTGAGATGATGTTCGTCGTCGAGTCCCCGATCCGGTACGCCGCCTGCGTGAGCTCCGGCGAGATGCCGATCGACATGAGCATGGGCACGAGGATCGGGGCGAGCAGCGCCCATTTCGCCGATGCGGACCCGATGAGGACGTCGGTGATCGCCGTGAGCAGGATGACGCCCACGATGGTCACCGAGCTCGGGAGCGCCAATGCCTGCAGCCCCGCGGCGCCCTTCAGCGCGAGGAGCGCGCCGAGGTTCGAGCGGTTGAAGAGGTAGATGAACTGCGCGGCGAAGAAGGCCATGACCAGGTAATAGGCCATCGTGCTCATCGTCTTGCTCATGCCGTCGATCACATCGCGGTGGCTCGTGAACGTGCCGGCCGCGTAGCCGTAGACGAGCCCCGGGACGAGGAAGAAGAGGAAGATGAGCGGCACGATCGCGCCCATGAGCGGCGCGCCGCTGACCGTGAGCTGCCCGCTCGGGGCGCGCAGCGGCGACGAGGCCGGGACGCTCGCCGCGATCAGCAGCGCGACGCTGGCCGCCATCGACGCGAGGGCCAGCCAGAGCGCGCGCGCCTCGCGGGGCGTGAGCGCCGCCGTCATGCGCTGCTCCGCCTCGGGCGCGGCGTCCACGGGGGTCCGGGCGACGCGCGGCTCGATCACGCGGTCGGTGATGTACCAGCCGGCCGCGACGATCACGAGGCAGGAGGCGCTGCAGAAGAACCAGTTGCAGAGCGGGTTCACGGTGCGCTTCGGGTCGAGGATGCTCGCGCCGGCCTGCGTGAGGCCCTGCAGCAGCGGGTCGAGGCTCGACGGGATGAAGTTCGCGCTGAAGCCGCCCGACACGCCCGCGAACGCCGCGGCGATGCCCGCGAGCGGGTGCCGGCCGGCGGCCTGGAAGATGACGCCGCCGAGCGGGATGACGAGCACGTACCCCGCGTCCGCCGCGGTGTGGCTCGCGATGGCCACGAGGATCAGCATCGGCGTGAGCAGCACCCTCGGCGTGACCGCGAGGACCTTCTTCAGGCCGGCGTTGATGAACCCCGAGCGCTCGGCGATGCCGACCCCGAGCAGGGCCACGAGCACGACGCCGAGGGGCGGGAAGCTCGTGAAGGTCTGCACCATGGTCGAGAGGAACTCCGTGATCGCCTTGCCCGAGAGCTGGCTGTGGATCACGAGCGGCTGCTTCGTGCGCGGGTCGATCTCGCTGAACGTGAGCGTCGCGAGCGCCGCGGAGAGGACCACGACCACCGCGGCCAGCAGGACGAAGAGCACCGCCGGATCAGGCAGCCTGTTGCCGGCGCGCTCCAGCGCGTCGAGGACGCGGCTCGCCCCGCGGAGCTCGGCGCGGGGCAGGGGAAGGGACTGCTCGGGTTGCTCGCTGGACATGCGCTCATCTTAAAGCGATCACCCCGCGGAGCGTGACGCGCTGAGCCCTGATCGGTTGCTCGGGCCGGCGCCGGTGTGCTTGTGCAGGAGCAATGGATCAGCACCGATTGCTGCTGGAGCAGCAATGGGCGCCAGCGCCGCCGCGCAGATCAGAGCAAATGGCGCGCTTTGATCTCGAGATACCGGTTGATGAGCTGCCCGGTGAGCTGGCCGGGCGCGACGTCGAGCACCAGCGCGCCGTGGTTCTTGAGGTCGCGCACGAGCCGGTCGCGGAAGCTCGAGAGCTCGGCGGCGGCGCCGCGCGTGTACGGGTCGGCGTCGCCGCCCTCGACCAGCGCGTCGATCTCCACGTCCCGCAGCAGCACCATGAGCGGCAGGTGGCGCGGCATCACCCCGCGCATCAGGCGGAGCAGCTCGCTCGCGGCGACGTCGTCCACGACCTGCGTGAAGAGCACGATCAGGCTCCGCTTGCGCACGCGCAGGCCCACGTGCTGGAACGCCGAGCCGTAGTTGGTCTCGACGAGCTCGGGGTAGAGGTCATAACCCGCGGAGAGCACGTGCTTGGCCGCGCCCGCGCCGCTCACCGGGGGCGCGTAGCTCTTGATGCCGTCGGCGAAGGCGAGCAGGCCCACGCGGTCGCCGCCGCGCGCGGCGACGTGCGAGAGCATCAAGCTCGCGTTGAGCGCGTGATCGAAGAGCGAGAGCCCCTGCGTCTGCGCGGTCATCAGGCGGCCCGCGTCGAGGAGGAAGAGGAGGTTCTGGTTGCTCTCGAGCTGGTACTCGCGGCTGATGATCTTCTTCTGCCGCGCGGTCGCCTTCCAGTCGATGGAGCGGAACTCGTCGCCGCGGCGGTACTCGCGCAGGCGCTCGAACTCGCTCTCGCCGCCGCGCTTGCGCGAGGCGCGCAGCGCCGACGGATCGCGATCCTGGCGCGCCATGAGCTCGAAGGCGCGCACGGCCTGCACGTCGGGGTACACCTTGACCGGCGTCTCGGCCGGCACCGTGACCTGCCGGATCCAGAGGCCGAACGGGGAGAGGTAGCGCACATGGTGATCGCCGATCGTGTGCGCGCCGCGGCGGGTGGGGCGCACGTGGTAGCGGGCCGTCGCGCGCTCCCTGGGCGGGAGCTCGATCTTCACCGGCAGGTCGTCGCTCTCGGCGTGATCGAAGAGATCGTCGGCGACCTCGATCGAGAGCTTGCGGCGGGAGAGCGAGCGGAGCTCGAGCGTGATCAGGTTGGGGCGCCCGATGGAGAGCACCGCGGGGGCGTGGCGCTTCACCGTCACCAGCGGCTTCCGCGCGAGGAGCGCGTCGATCGCGGCCCAGAGCGCGATGCCCGCGTCCGCGGCGAGCATGGGCAGGAGCAGCGTGCGATCGACGAGCGTCGCCACCGCGAGCCCGAGGGGCACGATCGCGAGCAGGACGAGGGCGCGCGAGGGGATCATCGCGCTCAGGCCGCCGTCTTCGGCACCTTGGCCTCGCGGAGGATGTCGTCGACGCAGTCGTCGGCGCTCACGCCCTCGATCTCGGCGTCGGGGTGCAGGATGAGCCGGTGGCGCAGGATCGCGGGCGCGAGCGCCTTCACGTCGTCGGGGATGACGTACTCGCGGCCCTCGCTCGCGGCCATGGCGCGCGCGACCGCGAGCAGGCCGATCGACGCGCGCGGCGAGGCGCCGAGGTAAACCGAGCGGTGCACGCGGCTCCGGCCGACGATGTCGGCGATGTACTCGATGATGCCGTCGTCCACGCGGATCCGCGCGAGCCCCTCGCGCATCTCCACGAGCTCGGCGGCGGTGGCGACGCGCTGGATCTCGAAGCGATCGAGGCGCGCCGCGTGGAAGCCGTTGACGTGGTTCTTGAGGATCAGCCGCTCGACCGCCTGCGAGGGGTGCTTGACGTTGACCTGGATCAAGAAGCGGTCGAGCTGCGCCTCGGGCAGCGGGTAGGTGCCCTGCGACTCGATGGGGTTCTGCGTGGCGATGACGAAGAACGGATCCGGCAGCGCGCGCGTGATGCCGTCGGAGGTGACCGCGAGATCTTGCATCGCCTCGAGCAGCGCGCTCTGCGTCTTGGCGGGCGCGCGGTTGATCTCGTCGGCGAGGAGGAGCTGCGTGAAGATCGGCCCCTCGTGGAAGACGAAGCGGTCTTCCTTCTGGTTGAAGACGTTGCCGCCGGTGACGTCGCTCGGCATCAGATCGGGCGTGAACTGGATGCGCTTGAAGGTGGCGCCGAGCACGTGCGCGAGGGTGCGCACGAGCAGCGTCTTGCCGAGGCCGGGCACGCCCTCGATGAGCACGTGACCGCCGGCGAGGACGGCGACGAGCGTGTGCAGGATGAGATCGTCCTGGCCGAGGAGCACCTTGCCGGCCTCGCGGCGGAGGAGATCGAAGCGATCGCGGAATTCAATCGGGTTCATGTCGTCTTTCGATCGGAGGTTCGCTGACCGGTCGCGTCGAGGAAGCCCTGGAGCTCGCGCACGAGCTCGAGATCGGCGGCGGCGCCGTCGCGCGAGCGAGGCGAGGGCCGCGCGCCGCGCGCGCTCTCGGGCGCGCGGAGCGACGAGGCGGGCGCGGCGTCCTCGCGGGCGCCGGAGGCCTCGACCAGCACGCGCATCACCTCGGCCTCGGGGCGGCCGGTGCGCGCGGCGATCGCCTCGGCGAGCGGGATGAGGCCCCGCCGGCCGGACCGGTGCACGCGCTCGCGCAGGCGATCGAGCGCCCAGCTCGCGTAGAGGCCCGCGGCGTGGCGCGAGGCGCGCGCGCGCCGGTAGGCGAGGCCGAGCGCGCGGGCGTGATCGGCGAAGGCGCGCCGGCCCGCGGCGGGCGGATCGCGGAGGCGCGCGAAGGCGCTGCCCTTCCAGAGGTACAGCAGCGCGAGGAGCAGGAAGAGCTGCGCGATCACGGGCCAGAGGTTCGCCTCGCGCACGGCCTCGAAGGGCGTCTCGGCGCCGACGCCGGTCCACTCGTCGACGATCTCGACCTCGGTCGCGTACGGCGCGAACCGGAGCAGATCGAGGAAGAGCTGCGCGTTGTCGGGGGCCGCGAGCGAGACGTTCGACACGAGGCGATCGTCCGCGACGACGACGACCTTGCCCTCGCCGAGGCGGCGGACGACGCCCGCGGTCGAGGACGATTCGCCCCGGAGGATCATGTAGAGGTCTTCGGGCTCGTCGCCGTTCGCCTCGACGAGGCGCTTGCCGGGCGGGAGCGAGGCGCGGAGCCCGCGCGACCAGTCCGCGGCGAGCGCCGTCGACGTCTCGGCGTCCTGGGCCACGCGCAGGCCGAGCTCGACCTCGTCGGGCAGGCGCGGGAGCCCGGCGAGGAAGAGCGTGCCGCCCTTGTCGCTCACCCACGCGAACAGGTCCTTCCACGTCGCGTCGTCGATCGTCGCGCCCGGCAGCACCACCAGCGCGAGCGCGCGATCGGGCGCCGCGAGCGCCTCGCCGCGGCGCCGCGCCTTGAAGCCCTGCTCGTCGAGCACCTCGAGCACCGCCTGGGTGCCCGAGGGCGACCGATCGCCGCCGCCCTCGTCGCCGCCGGCGTGCGGCGTGCAGGAGATGCAGGAGAGCGCGGCGGAGAGGCCGAAGGCGACGAATGCGAGCGCGAGAGCCCGGCTGACGAGCGGGACGACGCGGTCCATCACCGCGCGGAAGATCGGCTCGGAGGGCGGCGTGACGCCGAACTGCACGCCCTCCACGTCGCGCACGATCGATCTCATCGCGCCGTTGAGATCGGGCCGCTCGCGCAGGCTGCGCACGTAGTCGCCGTTGGTGCGAGAGGGGTGGATCTCGATGAGACCATCCCCGTCGAGGCGGCGCAGGAGCGCGGCGTACGCGTCGTCGATCGCGCGCGCGTGGTCGCCGCGGGACGCGTGGCTGCGGGCGCGCGCGAGCAGGCGCTGCACGTCGGTCTCGACCTCGCGCCTCGCCGTCTCCTCGGGCGTGGGGCCGCGCGCGGGCGCCTTCTCCTCCTTGGCCTCGTCGGCGGGCGCGCGATCGCGGAGCAGGTTCTTCAGCAGCGCGTGGATCACCCCCCCGAAGAAGACCACGAGCAGGCCGATGAAGAGCACCGACGCGAAGAAGCTCATCCCCGAGAGATCGACGCGCATCTCGGGCCAGGGGCGGCGGCGCTCGTCCTCGTTCGGGCCGCGATCGGTCGGCGCGCCGCCCGCGCGATGTTTGCCGGACGCGTCGCGGCCGCCGCGGCCGCCGCGGCCGGACACGGCCGATCGCGAGAGCTCGACCGGGGGCAGCTTGCACGCGGCGGGCAGCTCCGGGCACACGTCGCTCGATCCGGCGATGATCGGGCACCACGCGTGCTCCTCGGGGGTGAGCGGGTAGTCGTCCTCGTGGCAGAAGCGGTAGCGATCGTCCTCGAGGACGTCGCGCACGCTCCAGTGAACATTCTTTTCCGCGTCCTCCGCCCGGGCGTCTCGCGCGAGCGGCGCGCCCGCGGAGAGCGCGAAGAGGGCGGCGAAGAGGCGCGCGCGGCGGCTCACGCGGCGGCCCTCTTCTCGCCTTCGCGCGCGGCGATCGCGAGGAAGCGGAGCTGGATGTCCCAGCCGTCGGCGCGCGTGCGCGCGTCGATGTAGTGGAGGAAGCGCGCTGTCGCGACGTACGGGATGCCGGCGAAGAAGCCCGCGAGCGCGAAGGGCGAGCCGCCGTCGTCGAGGAGCGCGCCGAACGGCTTGCCGAGCTGGAGGATCGCGTCGACGAGCGACTGGCCGAGCAGCTCCACCGTGAGCGCGATGCCGGCCTGCGCGAGGAGCAGCGCAATCAGCGCGCCCAGGACCGCGGCGACGCGGCCGGTGACGAAGCGGCTGCTGCGCTGGATGGCGTCGCCGGCGTGCGCGGCCTCGAGCAAGCTGGCCTCGTGCACGAAGACGAGGCGCGGCCAGGCGAGGGGGAGGCCGAGGAACATCGGGAGCGCCGCCGCGGCGAGCAGGAGGCGGCTCAAGAAGAGCATCCACAGGTACGACGAGAGGCGCGCCCTGAACAGGCGGAGCACCTGGCCCGCGCTGAGCTCCTCCGAGAAGAGCAGGCGCCCCACCGCGACGGTGAACACGCCTTGCGCGACGCCGCCGAGCGCGATCGCGACGCCCCACACCTCGGGCCACGACCAGCCCGCCGCATGCCGCAGCGCGAGGCAGCCGGCGAGCATCGGAAGGAAGAGGATCGCCGAGAGCCGCGCGTAGAGGCCGAGCGCGAGCGACACGCAGAGGCGGCAGGCGAGATCGAGGATCTCGGAGAGCGGGCGCGGGCGCAGCACGATCGCGGAGGCGCCGAGGTTCATCGCGAGGCCTCCTTCGCGGGGCGACCCGCGAGCGCCAGGTAGAGGACGATGAGCAGCGAGAAGACGCCCGAGGCCGCCCACTTCACCGGCGGGGGGAGCCCCGAGGGGGACCAGAAGCCCTCGATCCCCGCGGCGATCAGCAGCATCGCCGCCGCGCCGAGGATCTGGCGCACGATCGACGGCGCCGCGCGGCGCAGCGAGCCGACGCGCGTGCGGCCGCGCGTCTCGACGAGCGCGTAGCCCATCTCGAGCCCCGCGCCGCCGGCGATCACGATCGCGGTGAGCTCGAAGGGCGCGTGGCTGCACATGAACGTCCAGATGTTGCCGCCGTAGCCCACGCTCATCACATGGCCGACGACGGTGCCGGTGAAGAGGCCGTTGTAGATGAGGAAGAAGATGCTGCCCGCTCCGAAGAGCGCGCCGGTGGCGAAGCAACGGAAGGCGATGCCGACGTTGTTGAAGACGTAGAACCCCGCCATGCCCGTGTCGGTGCCCGCGTCGCGCCCGCTCGGGCCCTCGCTGTACATCTGGGCCATGCCCTGGAGCACCGGGCTCGGGAGCACGTGGGTGGCGAACTCGTCGGAGGCGAGCGCGCCCGCGATGCCGACGAGCGAGGGGAGGAAGAAGAGCGCGCAGGCGATCGCGAAGAAGCGGCGGTTCGCGCGCAATGCGCGCGGGAAATCGCGGGTGAAGAAGGTGACGATGTCGGGGAGGCGGAAGGGCTCCGCGCCGTAGAGCGTCGCGTGCGCGCGCGCGGCGAGCGCGTCGAGGTACGCGGTGAGATCGGGCGTGTAGCGCGCCGCGCGCGCGCGCATCAGATCGGTGCAGAGCGAGCGGTAGAGCGCGGCTAGGCGCGAGATGGCGGCGCCGTCCTTCTTCGCGAGCGAGCCGCTGTCGTGGAGGAGGAGGCCATCGAGCTCCTGCCAGTCCGGCCTGCGGGCCGCGACGAACTCGTCCTGGGAGCGGGCGCCGATCACGCGCTCACCTCCTTCTTGCGCTTGCGGCGGGGCTTGGGGCCGCTCGCGGCCCCCTCCTGGCCGCCGCGGTGCGCGTGAGCGCGGTGGTGGAGGACGCCGAGGAAGCGCGTGGCGTCCTTGTAGCGGACGCCCATGCGCTGCGCGAACACGGGCGCGGTCATCTCCGCGAGCTCGCTCGCGCGCGCGGGCGAGAGGCGATCGAGGCGGCGGAGGAAGAGCTCGATGGCGTCGAGCTCCTCGCCGGAGAGCGGGAGGCGCGCGGGCAGGCTCGAGAGCTCCGCGGGGCTCGGCGGCGGTCGGAGGACGAGCGGGCCGGCGACCGTGTGGCGCGCCTCGACGATCACGAGGGTGCCGCCCACGAGATCGCCGAGGCGGCGGAAGCGCGGATCACGGCCCATGACGGCGAGGCCGACCGCGTACGTGCCGAGGAACGAGAGCGGATCGATGAACGGGGGGAGGAGATCCGCGGCGCGCAGCAGGTTGCGCAGCAGGCTGTCCCCGAAGCGGAGCGGCTGGCCGCCGTCGGTGACGACGCGCAGCGAGAGGGCGCGCTTGCCGGGCGTGCAGCCGCTCCAGAGGGTCTCGAAGAAGACATAATACCCCCACTCGATCGCGAAGAGGACCAGCAGCACGAAGCCCGTCGACGCGCCGCGCAGCGCTGGCCCCACGGCGAGGCCGCCGATCGCGGCGAGCATCCCGACCGCGAAGACGATGATGCCGCGCACCACCAGATCGATGAGGTACGCGAGCGCGCGCCGCGCCGGGCCCGCGATCTGGTGGCGGAACCGCACGTGCTCCGGCGTCTCGATCTCGGCGCTCGTGTCGAGCGGCTCGCGGAGCGTCTCGCGGTGGATCATGCGGCGAGGAGGGCGATCAGGATCCCGCCCTGGGCGGGGCGAGGACGACCTTGGTGCCGGCGATGCGATCGTGCAGGCAGCGGCGGTCATCGCTGAAGATCATGAGGCCGTCGACCAGGTTGACGATCGAGCTGAGCGCCTGGCCGACGGCTGGGATGAGGCCGGGGAGCGCGATGAGCCAGTTGCGGACGATGACGCCGGACACGAAGTCGACGCGCGAGCCGTCCGCCTTGATGATCTTGATCTTCGTCCACTTCTTCCCGAGCGTCTGCCCGCGCGTGGCGATGAGGTACCACTGGTAGATGACGAGCGGGAGCGGGCCGAGGAGCGCGCCGACGCCGATCATCAGGTAGAGCTTCCCTTCGGGGTAAAGCGTCTCCTCGTCGGTCGCGACGCCATCCATCGCGCCGGTGGCGACGAGGAGGATCACGGCGGGGATCACGGAGCCGACGAGCAGCAGGTTGTCGAGGATCCGCGCGCCGAGCCGCGTGCCGCGCTCGGCGAGGATGTGCTCGTCCGGCTCGTCCTCGCCATAGGAGCGCGCGTCGTCGGTCGTCGGTGCGGCGTACGGGTTGTACTCGTGCCTGGGATCGTCGAACTGCATGCCCCCTCCTCCTCGTCGGAATTGCATCACCCGAGCGGCAGCGCGTCAATCGGCCGAGCCGCTCGGCCCCACACGGCGCACGCGCGGCGGCGCCCGGCCACGGGCTCCCTGAAAGACGAGCACGTCGGCGAGCCAAGGGCCGTCCCCCGGCGGCCACCGTGGACGACCTCCTGACTGCACCGCGTGAAGTCACGTGTCGAGTCGTCGACGAGTACAAAGGTCGTCGCTCGGCCCCGCCGGCTGGGGGGAAATCGACTGTTCATGCAACCACGGAATCCTTCGCGTGGACTCCGTGCCATGGCATCAGGGGCTCACGCAGGTCGCAGCGTGCGATTTGCGCTCTGCGCCTGCTAGGGCGGATATCGGTCGGGCGCCCGGGGGAGCGAGAAGGTACCGCGGATCCGCTCGGCCGGGCGGTTCAGGCGCGCGCTCATGGTCGCCTCGAAGGTGCCCTTCACCGGCGCTCCGACGCTCGTGAACTCGGTGACCCTGAGCTTCGCGGTGTCCGAGGTCCACTCCGACCCTGTCTTCGGATCCAGGAAGCGCACCCGGATCACCTCGAGCTCTCCCGGCAGCTTGAGGCCGGTGGCGACGATATCGAAGTACGTGCCTCCTGCGCCGCACGAATCGAGGATGAGCCGCGGCGCCTTCGCGTCGGGATCGAGGACCTCCGCGTAGGGCCCGGGCATGGGATCCGCCACCTCGTGGGTGAACTGGCACGGACCCTCGAGTCGACGCACGCTCCCGCCCTGCTCGATCTCGATGCGGCCGTCGCCGCCGATGCGCGATCCGCGCCTTTGCGGAGCGGCGCCCGGCTCGGCGCTCGGGGCAGAAGGCGCTTCGACCTTCGGCAGCGCCGAGGCGAGGGGCTGGGACGGCGCGGGGGCGCGCGCGGGCGAGGCGGGCGGCGCGGCCGCCGGAGCGGACGACGCCGGTTCTGCGGTCGTGCGGTCCCGCTCGGGCGACGACGGACAGGCAAGGAGCTGCGATGCCACGAGGCCGGCCGCCCCGACCTGGCTTGCCGCCCGCCTGCGCGCGCCGCTCAGCGCCGCCTCTCCTGTCCGCTCACCCCTTGTTCCGCCCACCCCGCGACCTCCGGTACTCGTCGAGCTCCTCGCGGCCTGCCTTCCCGTTCCGCTCGAGCGTCTTCAGCCAGCCGTCGCGGTATTCCCGCATCGTCTCCGCCACGGTCTCGGCGACGACGAGGTTGCGGTACCACTTCGCGTCGGCCGGCACGATGCACCAGGGCGCGTGCTTGGACGAGCAGCGCCGGAAGACCTCGTCGTAAGCCTCGGTGTACTCGTCCCAGTGCTCCCGCTCTTTCCAGTCGTTCACGTTGAGCTTCCACGCGGTCGACGGGTTCTCCTCGCGCTCCAGCAGCCGTTTCTCCTGCTCCTTCTTGCTGATGTGCAGGAAGAACTTGATCACGATGGTCCCGTGCTCGGAGAGCAGCTCCTCGAAGTCGTTGATGTGACCGTAGCGCTCCCCCCACAGCGACTTGGGCGCGAGGTCGTGCACGCGCACGACGAGCACATCCTCGTAGTGAGAGCGGTTGAAGATGGCGAACTCCCCCGCGCGCGGCGCCTGCCGGTGGATACGCCACAAGAAGTCGTGCTCTCGCTCCTCCTTCGTGGGCACGCCGAACGAGCTCACCGTGACGCCGCGCGGGTTCAGCGCGCCGACGACGTTCTTGATCGCCCCGTCCTTGCCGGCCGCGTCGCGGCCCTGAAGTACGATGAGGATGCTGTGCGTCCTCGCTCCCCACATGAGCTCCTGCAGCTCGAGCAGCTCTTCGCCGAGCTCCTTGAGCCGCTCCGCTGCCTCCTGCTTCGTCGCGTCCCGAGGCGGATCGGTCGAGACGTCATCGAGGCGAAACTTCGAATCAGGCTTCGTGAGTCGCGTGATGGGCATGCCCGCGAGCCTACACGATCCCGCAGCGTCGCCATCGCCGGAGTGACGCACGACGTCACGGCGCCGCGGCGGCGGCGAGCCGCCCGATACGGACGAGCGGGGCGCCAGAGGGGAGGCGAATGCGACAATCACCTTCATGCTTGGCGAGAATGATGGCAGGAACGCGTGTTCAGCGCGCTGGCGCCGCCTCGATGTTTTCGTTGAGCGAGGGCGCGGAGCGAACGTATCCTGAAGAATGGGATTCCGCGCGACGAACCGCCGTCCACCGCCTGACGAGGCCCACCGGATGCGATCTGCCGGCAGGACGATTCCAACGCTGCCGTCGGGGAACCTGCTCGGTCACTACGCTGAGTTTCGCCGCAATCCGCTGACGGTCCTCTCGCGCCTGGCGGCGCTCGGACCGATAGGGCGGATCCGGCTCGGACATCGATTCCTGCACCTGGTGAACGATCCCGAAGGGGTGCGTCAGGTATTGCTCGACGGATCGGACAGCTTCGTTCGGGGCGCGGGCAGCCCCGACGTGCTGCGGCCGTTCATCGGCAGCGGCGTGCTGACCGAGAGCGGCGCGGCCTGGAAGCAGCACCGACGGGAGCTGCAGCTGCCGCTCGTCGGCGCCATGCAGGACAGGCACGCGCAGGCGGCGGCAGAGATCGCGGCGCGCGAGCTGCCGCGGTGGCAGGAGCGCGCGGACGCCTCGTCCGTCCTGCCGATCTCGGTCGAGATGATGAAGCTGACCTACCGCGTGACCACGCGGGTGTTCTTCGGCGTCGAGACCGACGAGCGCGAGGCCAGCGAGTTCGTCGAGCAGTTCGGGATCGCGCAGGTCGACGTCTTCCAGATCCTCGCGAACGGCGTCCTGTCGCTCCGTCATCTGCCGACCCGCGGCAACCAGAGGGCCCGCTCCGCCAGCGCGGCGCTGCGCGGGATCGCCGCGCGGCTCGCGCGCGACGCGGTCGACACGGCGGGCAACGGCTACATGGCGCGCGTCCGAGCGTCGGCTGCCGGCCACGAGCAGCGGCTTCAGGGCTGCCCTTACCATCGGCTGCGCGGCAGCGCGCCGGACGCCTCGCGCGCGCAGGTCGTCGACCAGGTCATGGGCGTCCTCGTCGCGGCGCCCGAGAATCCGTCGAACACGCTCACCTGGTGCCTGCACCTCCTCGCCGCGCATCCGGACGTCGAGGCGCGCCTGCGGGCCGAGGTCGACCGGGTGCTCGGCGGGCGCGCGCCGACCTCGGCGGATCTTCGCAAGCTCGAGTACTGCACACAGGTGTTGCAAGAGACGATGCGGCTCTACCCGGGGGCCTGGGCGTTCGAGCGGGAGTGCACAGAGGAGCGCGAGGTCCTCGGCCATCGGCTGCCGCGGGGCGCGGTGATCGTGGTCTCGCCCTACCTGCTCCATCGCCGCGCGGACCTGTGGCCGGACCCCGAGCGGTTCGACCCGGATCGCTTCGCGCCCTCGCGCGCCGACGCCATTCCCAGGCATGCTTTCCTGCCCTTCGGGCTCGGCCCCCGGCGCTGCGTCGGAGAGCGCCTCGCGCTCGTCGAGATGCAGATCCTGTTGCCGATGCTGCTCCAGCGCTATCGCTTCGACCGGGCGCCCGGCGCCGCCGCCGATCCACACCCGCTCTTCACGCTGCGCCCGCGTGATGGCCTGCGCCTGCGCATATCGGCGCTCGCCGACCGCGCGCCGCTGAAGCCGCCTGGGGTCGCGGAGGCGCTGGCGGGCTACTAGGGCCGCTCTGCCGCGATCCAGACCAGAGACCCCAGGCCGCCGGGGCCGATGACGGGGTCGGGTGACCGGTAACCCGGTGAACCCGTAAGCGTGCGGACGCGTGGACCCGTTGACGCGTGGACCTGTTGACGCATGGACCCGTTGCCGTTGACGCGACGAGCGGACAGCCACGTCGGCGGCGCGCGAGGAAAATCCTGTTGCAGAAATGAAATGAACTACGTACCGTCGAGGTCGGAAGGGCATCGCCATGCGCCTGTCCTCGTCCCTCGGGTGCTTCCGATGGTGCGCCTGGCGAAGCTTCTGCCGTGGAGGGGGGCGCGGATGACGCACGCTCTTGGATTCGACCATTTCTTGGCTCGGATACGGCCTGCCGCGCCGAACGCGTGATGTTGGTCTCTGCCCCTGTCTCCCGGCCCCCAGCGGCTCACCGGCGGCGCACCGGCGTTCAGCTCGGCATCGGCGTCAAGCTCGCCGCAGCGACCGTGGTGGTCCTCACCAGCGTCACCGTGCTGGTCGCCAATCAGGTGATCCAGAAGACACGAGATGACCTCGTGTCGGCGAAGGCGAACGCCGCGTCGATGATGGCGGACCTGCTCTCGGGCTCCCTGACCGCGCCGCTCGATTTCGGCGATCGGGACACGGCGCAGGGCGATCTCGACCAGCTCCGGTCGAACCGCGCGCTCATCGCCGCGGTCGCGTGGGGCAGCGACGCCGAGCCCGTCGCCAAGGTCGGTCAGCCGGAAGGCGGTCTGTCGGCGTTCACCGCGCGCGGCGCCGAGAACCAGGTCCTGGAGCGCGAGATACGCGTCGCCCGCCCGATCGTGCGCGACGACGGGCGGCGCCTCGGGACGCTCGTCCTCGTCTTCTCCCTCGAGCCCGAGAACGCCGCGTTCGCCGCGGCCCGCCGCAACATCCTCGAGTTCGCGGGCATCGTCGGCGCGATGACGGCCTTCCTGCTCCTCGCGTTCGCAAGGTGGCAGATCGTGCGTCCGCTCTCGAGGCTCGTCGACGCCGCTCGGCGCGTCGGGGAAGGGGACCGCGCCGTCCGCGTGAACGTCCGCACGAACGACGAGCTCGGCCGGCTCGCCGACGTCTTCAACGCGATGAGCTCTGCCATCCTCGAGCGCGAGGGCAGGCTCGAGATGGCCACGGAGAGCCTCCGCGAGCTCTTCGACAACATGCGCGAGGCCATCGTCGCCTTCGGCCCCGACGGCCGGCTGGGCAGCGAGGCCTCGAAAGAAGCCAGGCAGATCTTCGGCGACCGCGCCGCGGAGGGCAACCACGTCGCGGAGCTCCTCTACCGCGGCGGGCCGCTCTGCGTCGAGAGCCAGGCGCTCCGGCAATGGGTCGACGCGGCGTTCGACGCCGAGGTCGACGCGTTCCCGGAGGTCGCCGAGCTCGCGCCGCGCGAGGTGTGGTTCGAGCGCGCGCCGGGCGACCGGAGGTTTTTGCGGATCGAGTTCTGCCCCATCGTCTCCGGCCAGAAGATCGCGCGCATCATGCTGCTCGCGACCGACCAGACCGAGCTCAGGCGCCTCACGGAGAGCGTCAAGACGAAGGACGAGGAGCACGCGCGTCAGATCGCCGCCATGCGCCGCCTCATCGCCGGCGGCGGCCAGGTCTTCGTCCGCTTCATCGAGATCTCGCGCGAGCGAGTTGCCCGGTGCAGCGAGATCCTGAGGCCCGGCGGGGAGCTCTGCCCCGCCGACATCGACGAGCTCTTGCAGCAGCTGCACACCATGAAGGGCGAGGCCCGGTCGTTCGACCTGGAGCGCCTCGCGGACGAGATCATGACGCTCGAGGACGAGCTCTCCAGGGTCCAGGCGCGCGCGCGCTCGGAGGACAGGCCCTCGGTCGAGGGGCACTCGGCGTCGTGGCGCTCGCGGCTCACCCGCGTCGCGGACGAGCTCACGCGCGCGCAGGAGACGTTCGTCGACGCCTCGCCCGTGGGCAGCGCGATCCTCGACCAGATCACGGTCCGCCGCACGGACGTCACCCGGCTCGGCGAGCTCGTCGGCCCGCAGGGCGGCGAGGCCGCCGAGATCGTCCGCCGCCTCGCGGCCCGGCCGTTCGGCGAGGTGCTCGCGCCGCTCCTCGAGCGCGTCCCCCGCTGGGCCGAGCGGGAGGGCAAGCGCGCCCGTCTCGAGATCGACGGCCGCGAGGCCTCCATTCCTTCGGATCTCGCCCGCTTGCTGCCGGGCGTGTTCCTCCACCTCGTGCGGAACGCGATCGCCCATGGAATCGAGCCCCCCGACGCGCGCACCCGGATGGGCAAGCCCGAGGTCGGCGTGATCCGCGCCAGCTGCATCGAGGACCGGTCGCGGCCCACCCTCCTCGTCGAGGACGACGGTCAGGGCATCGACTTCGACGCCCTCGCGACGAGCGCCGGCGTCGATCCGAAGGATCTGCGCCGGACGCGCGAGCTCCTGTTCACCCCCGGCGTGAGCACGAAGGGCGACGTGAGCGACCTCGCGGGCCGCGGCATCGGCCTCTCCGCGGTCCGCGCCGATCTCCTCTCGGTCGGCTGGCTCATCGAGGTGGACGCGTCGCGCCAGACCGGCACGGCGTTCGTGATCCGCCCCCAGGTTGTCCCTCTCAGCAACGGAGAATGACTCGATGTCACACGGCGGACGCATCCTGGTGATCGATGACAGCGAGATCGTGCTGATGCGGATCCGCGTCGAGCTGTCGAGCGCGGGCTACGAGGTGGTCACGACGACGCAGCTCGTGGGCACGGCCCGTCACCTGCGCGGCTGCGATCTCGTCATCGTCGACTTCTTCATGCCGGGCCTCGACGGCGCCGCCGTCCTCCGCTCGCTCAAGGCCGCGGTGCCCGAGGGCGAGAGGCCGCCGCTCTTCTACCTCTACACCACGGACGCCGAGGCCGGATCGCGGTACGCGGAGCTCGGCTTCGACGGCGTCTTCAGCAGGAAAGGCGATCTCCTCGCCCTCACCCCGCAGGTGCAAGCGGCGCTCCGCATCCGCAAGCTCGCCGGCCTGTCGCGCGGCAAGGAACGCAAGACATGACGCCTCGCCGGCGCGCCCTCGTGCTCGGCCTCTTCGTCGCGGCCGCCCTCGTCCCATTCCATGTCATGGCGGAGCCGGCGACGGCGCCCTTCGCCGTGCAAGCGGAGATCGTCACGCGCATCCTGCCGTACGACAGGGGCTTTCCAGAGCGGGTGAAGGGACAGGTCTCTTTCCTGCTGCTCTCTCGGGCGGGCGACGCGGACTCGCTGAGCGCCGCGCTCCAGATGAGGAGGGCGCTGAACGACATCGGCAAGGTGCGTGACAAGCCGATCCGCGTGGAGAGCGCCGAGTACTCGAGCGCGTCCGAGCTCGCCGCGACGTGCCGCGCGCGCGACATCAACGTCGTGTACATCTCCTCGGGGCTCGGCAGGGAGGTCGCCTCGATACGCGGCGCGCTCACGGACACGGGCATCCTGAGCTTCGCGGCCGTGGAGCCCTATGTCTCGCAGGGGGCCGTGCTCGGCGTCGACGTCGCGGACGGCAAGCCGCGCATGAGCATCAACCTCGCGCAGGCCCGGGCCCAGCACATCGACTTCCCCGCTCCCATCCTCAAACTGGCAAGGATTTACTGAGTGAGCTCGACCCGTCTCGCACTGCTCTGCGCCGCGTCGCTCGCGTGGTCGACCGCTGCCCCGCGCGAGGCGCGGGCCGAGGACGTCAGCTCGCTCCTCGAGATCCTCGAAGAGAACGTCGTGTCCGGCGCCTCGCGCTCCGCGGAGCGCGAGAGCGACGCGCCCGCCATGTCGTCGGTGATCACGGGCGCGCAGCTCAAGCTCTTCGGCATACGGCGCCTCGCCGACGCGCTCACCTTCCTCGCGAGCGGCGTCTTCGCGCACGACCGCATGTCGGTCCCGGAGGTCGGCGCGCGCGGGGTCGCCCTGACCCGGGACTCGAACAGCCACGTGCTGATCGTGCTCGACGGCATGGTCGTGAACGAGCAGGGCGGCGGCGCCGTCTTCCTGCACGATATCCCGATCGAGATCGTCGACCACATCGAGGTGGTCCTGGGCCCTGGCTCCGTGCTCTACGGCGCGCAGGCCATGCTGGGGGTCATCAACGTCGTCACGAAGAAGGCCGCCGATCACCAGGGCATCCGCGCCTCCCTGACGCTCGGGGCGTCGCCGCCGCTCGACGAATCGGGCGACATCAGGGCGCCGGAGGTCGAGGGCGTCGGGGGCGAGGGCACGGCGGCGCTCGGCTTCGGGCGCCGCTTCACGCTGCTCGGGCAGCCGGCAGGGGTGGTGGCGGCGGTCGACATGCACCGCTTCGAGGGGCCCGAGGTGAGCTTCCCGAAGCAACCGCTCCCGGTCCTGGCGGACGGCGTGTCCGTCATGGATCTCGGCTCGCACGCCGAGCCCGGCTCCTGGGGCGGCCCGGTGGAAGAGCAGTGGTTTCGCCGCAAGGCAGGCGCCTTCGTGCGCCTCGACGTCGGCGACCTGAGCGCCGTCGCGCAGGCGACGCGCTCGTCGTGGGCCGCGCCCTTCATGGATCTCCACGAGAACCGCGTCGGGGCTTATGACGACGCGCGCAACGACAACACGCAGACGCTCGTCCTGACCAGCGTGCGTTATCGCGCCCGTCTGAGCGAGCGGCTCGAGGGCGTGGCGCGCGGCTACTTCGGGTTCAGCCGGATCGAGCGCTCGCGCTACGTGGTGGGCCACGACCCGCTGGTGCCGCACGTCCCGATCGACGTGCTCGATCCGGAGCAGTGCCCGCGCGGCCCGTCCGGTCCCTGCCGGAAGGACGCGCTGTTCCTCTCCCGCTGGGTCGGGCTGGAGCTCCAGGCGCGGTACGACTGGGCAGGCGACGGCGCCTTCACGACCATGGCGGGCCTCGATGGGCGCCTCCGCACGTCGGCCTACGAGTTCGTCGCGTTCGACGAGCTCACGGGGAAGAGTTATGGCTCCGACCCGGCGCGCACGCGCTGGCACGGCGGCGGACACCGTCTCGAGGACGAGGCCGCGCTCGGGGCCTATGTGCAGCAGACGCTCCGCCTGTTCCGGCCCCTCTCGCTCAACGCCGGGATCCGGGTCGACCTCGACTCGCGTATCCCGCTCGAGTACGTGGCGAACGCGATCTCGCCGCGCGCCGCGCTGATCCTCACGCCGGACGAGCGCGTGTCGCTCAAGCTCATCTATTCGAGCGCGTTCCGCGCCCCCAGCTTCGTCGAGCTCTACACCGTGAGCGGCAGGCTCCTGCCGAACCCGGACGGCCTCAAGCCGGAGAAGGTCTCCTCCCTGGAGGCGGTCTCGTCGTTCCGGAGCGGCGCGTACTCCTTCACGGCCGGCGGCTTCTACTCGGACTGGCGGGACGTCATCGAGCTCCAGCTCCTGAGGGCGAAGGCGCCCAGCGTCTCGAGGTACAACAACGTGCCAGGCATCGAGAACTACGGCGCGAACCTCGGCTTCGAGACGAGCTTCCTCGAGCGGAAGCTGCGCGTCGGCGTGAACTCCACGTTCGCCGCGACGCGACGCCGCATGTCCGCCGAGCAGATCACCCGGAACGCGCGGTTCGGCACCGGCGACGACGTCCCCATCACGGTCGCGCCGCAGGTGTACGGCAACGCCCGCGTATCGTACGAGGTCGGCTCTGGCGCCGTGTCCCTGGCGGCCGCCTACATGGGCCGGCGGATCGCCGACCAGGCGTACTATGGCGGCGATCCGTCGAACATCGCCCCTCGACCCGAGGTGCCGCCGCAGCTCGAGCTCCGCGCGGCGGTGACGGGCGCGATACCCGGGGTGAAGGGCGCCGGGTACACGCTCGGCGGGCAGTACGCGTTCTCCGCCCATGAGCCCTACGTCGTCGGGCCCAACCAGGGGCAGCCGCGCTACCTCGTCGAGAGCGGCCCCACCGCGGATTTCGCGTTGAGGAACCGCCTCACGCTCTTCGCCGGAATCGAGCTTCACCTCGACGACGACGACGCCGCAGGCAGCCCGGCCGCGGCGGCCAGGCCCTCCTCCATCGCGACCGTCGGGCGCGCGAGCCACGGAGCTTCACCGTGAAGAGCACACGTTTTCCCGCGCTCCTCATCCGCTTGTCGGCCACGACAGGCCTCCTGGCGGGGGGCTGCGTCGAGGTCGGCCACCCCATCGAGGTGGGCTGCTTCGTCGAGGACGACAACCCGAACTGCTTCGACACGGGCGTCTCCGCGAGCTCTTCTCAGGCGAGCGGGACCACCGGGGCCGGCGGGGCTGGCGGAGGCGGCGCGAGCGCCGATGGCGGAGGCGGCGCAGGCGGAAGCGCTGATGGCGGGGGCGGCGCAGGCGGTGACGGCGGCTCTGCGGGCTCAGGCGGCTCGGGCGGCGCAGGCGGCGCCGGGCTGTGATCGCGCTGGCTATCGCCTCATCACGGTGGATTGCGTCAACCTATCGCCCCATGAGGGGCCGAATCGTCCACCGTGGAGTCATCTCCGACGACACCCTACTGTCGATTGGCATGCTCTCCGGCTGGAACTCGCATGGTCGGCATCGTTGGAACGAGGACGTAAAAGGCGTTGACAGTCGATCATGTTTCCCATAGTCGTAATGATGCAACTCGGCTGGACCGCCGTGTCCCTGTCGTGAAGGGGGAGCGTGCACGACCGAAATTTCTCTGGCGGTCTTCTCCTGCCGACGCGCGTCAGGGAGCCATCGACATGAAGGCGAGCGCCGTCCTCATCGATGTACCACGAGAAACGAAGTGTGATCTCCTGCCCTGACCGGGCAGGGAGCTCTCGAGAGAAGTCCCCCCGATGCCCGCGATGAACGAGACCGAGGCCAGCCGGATGCAGGGCGCGACGATCTCGCGAGCTCAGCGGATACTCGACGCCTTGCCGGTGATCGTGTGTGTTCTGGACCTCGCGGGACCGCGGCTCACGGGGCACAACGCCGCGCTCGTCCGGGCGCTCGGCTGCACGGAAGAAGAGCTCCTTTCGCGGGGCGTCGAGGCGCTCTCGGCGCGAATTCACCCCGACGATCTCGCCGGCCTCGCCGCGCGCGCGGCCGAGCTCGCCGCGGCGCGCGACGGCGGGGTCGTCGAAGGCGAGCTGCGGGCGCGCAGCATCGAGGGAGGGCAGCGCGAGCGCGTCTTCGCCGTGCGCGCGGAGGTCTTCACGCGAGGGGACGACGGCGCCGTGCGCGAGGTCGTCCTCTTCGCAGAGGACGTGACTGCGCGAAAGCGCCGCGAGCAGGGCGGCCGCAGGAGAGACGCGGTGTTCGCGGCGCTCTGCGACCGCGCCCCTGTCTTCATGTACGCGAAAGACCGTGACGGCGCCTTCCTCCTGGCGAGCCGCTCGACCGAGGAGCTCGTCGGGGCGACCCCGGGCAACATGCTCGGAAAGACCGACAGCGACTTCTGTCCGGCGGAAGTTGCGTCTATTTACAAGGACGTCGATGACCTGGTGCGGAGGACCGGCGCCCCGTTCGAGGCCGAGGAGATCGTCCCGCAGGCCGAGGGCGATCGGACCCTGTACACGATCAAGTTCCCCCTCCGCGGCGAGGGCATCCCGGAGGGCGCGGTCGCCGGGATCTCCGTCGACATCACGCGGGTCAAGGCGGCGGAGCGCGAGCGAGAGGTGGCGCGGGACGAGCTGATCGCGGCGCAGCAGGACACGATACGGGAGCTGGTGACGCCGCTCTTGCCGATCGCCGAGGGGGTGCTCGTGATGCCGCTCATCGGCTTCTTCGACAGCGCGCGGGCGAGCCGGATCATCGAGACGCTGCTCGAGGGCGTGGAGAGGCACTCGGCTCGCATCGCGATCATCGATATCACCGGGGTCAAGGCGGTGGACGTCCAGGTCGCCGAGATGCTCGTGCAGTCCGCGCGCGCCGCCGGGCTGCTCGGGGCCCAGGTGGTGCTCACGGGCATCCAACCGGCGATCGCGCAGACGCTCATCGAGCTCGACGTCGATCTGCGGGGCCTGGTCACGGCGGGGACGCTGCGGAGCGGCATCGCGTATGCGGTTCCGGTCGGGCAAGCTCGCGGTGGACAGGAGCCGCGCCACTTGCGCCGCGAATGAGAGCGAGGCGCGCGTAGCCCGCGCCATCGCAGGGGGGTCCCGGATGTCGGCGCGCGCACAGCCGCGCTGAACCGTCAGGGGACGGTGAAACGGGTCGAACGATATCGAGAAAAGGAGGGGATTCATGGTTCATCGCGCCATCTCTGGGGGCATCTTTCTGGCGACCAGCGCGCTTGCCTGCAGCTCGGGCGAAAGCACGGCGGAAGCGCCGCTGACCATCGCTTACATCACCCACAACAAGTGCAATCGGTTCCACGATCTGGGCCGCGCGGGCGCCGCGCAGGCGCAGAGCGAGCTGTCGACGACGAGCACACGGCCGGTCAACGTGATGATCCTGGACCCTGAATGTCCGGAGCTCACGGAAGACGGCAAGCCGCTGGACCCCGACGACGCCTGCTATCTTTCCCGGCCGCAGATGAAGGTGCTGCAAGAGGTCATCGACCTGAAGGTGGATGCGATATCCGTCGATGTCTTCGACGGTGTCTGCGAGAACGACCTCATCAACAAGGCGGTCGACGCCGGCATCAAGGTCGTCACGTACGGCGGCGACGCTCCGGCCAGCAAGCGCCACACCTACTACGGCATGGACAACAAGGCCGCCGCCGCCTTCCTCATGGATGCGCTCGCGACCATCAACGGGAAGACCGGCAAGATCGCCTTGCAGACGATGATGGATGACGACGGTAACGGAGTCTACACCCCCACGCCCGCGGGGACGTTCATCGACCGGCTCGCCGGCTTCTCCGAGACGCTGAAGAAGTACCCGGACATGACGAACGCCGTGAGCCTCCCTTGCGTGTGCTGCGACTACGCGATCCCTTTCTGCGCGGGGACCGCGGAGGAGGCCCTGGAGAACGACCCGGAGATCACGGGCTTCTTCTTCTCCTACAGCAAGCTCCTCGGCGAGCCCGACCTCGCGAAGAACGCGCCGCTTCTCACCGCGAGAGCGAAGGAGAAGACCATTCACTCGGTGGCCTTCGACACGCTGCCGGAGTACATGGATCGCATGCGCGCGGGGTACGTGGATGTGCTCCTCGGTCAGAAGCTGTTCGGCTGGGGCTACGATACCGTCATGCTCGCGTACGATCTGGCCACCACCGACCGTCAAGTGAGCGCCTTCACCGACGCTGGCTGGTACGTCGTCTGTCCGAATAACCTGGAGGAGTTCGAGCGCAACACCCAGGCGATGGACTACCGGACGCCCCTGTCGAAGTGCAGCTTGCTCCCCTGAGCCTCGCGTTGCTCAGCACGGCAGGCCGCATTGCGTGACGCGCGCCGCGATCGTCGCTTGCGCGGGTGGGCCAGGCTACGGCGCCGCGCCGGCCTGCCGGCCGGCCGGCCGCGACAGCGAGGCGGCGCCGCGTCTTCGGTTTCGCCGCGCGCGCGCCGTGGCTATCATGGGTCGAGCTCTGGTCCGCGCGTCCGCCGCCGGGCCTGGAAGGAGCCGCCATGAGGAGAGGCCTGCCGCGATGAACGAGACCAGGGCCAAGGAGCAGCAGGACGCGCTCAGCGCGCGAACCCAGAGGATGCTCGACGCGGCGCCGACGATCCTGTGTGTCGTGGGCCTCGACGAGCGGCGGCTCATCGCACATAACGCCGTTCTCGCCCGCTCGCTCGGCTGTACGGGCGAAGAGCTCTCGACACGCGGCGTCGAGGCGCTCTCGGAGAGGATCCACCCGGGCGACATGGCCGGCCTCGCCGCGAGCGCGGAGCGGCTGAAGCGGGCGCAGGACGGCGAGGTGATCGAGGGCGAGCTCCGGGCGCGAGGCCGCGAGGGAGACGACCGCATCTTCGCCGTGCGCGCGGAGGTCTTCGCGCGAAGCGAGGATGGATCCGCGCGCGAGATCTTCCTGTCGGCCGAGGACGTGACAGAGCGAAAGCGCCGCGAGCAGCATCTCCACAGGAGCGAGGCGCTGCTGGCGACGTTCTGTGATCACGCGCCGGTCCTCATGTATGCAAAGGACGGGGAAGGAGCCTTTCTCCTGGTGAGCCGCTCGGTGGAAGAGCTCGTCGGGGCGACCCCGGGCAGCATGCTTGGAAAGACCGACAGTGACTTCTTTCCATCGGAAGTTGCGTCTATTTACAATGACGTCGATGACCTGGTGCGCAGGAACGGCGCCCCGTTCGAGGCCGAGGATCCCGTCCCTCACGCCCGAGGCGAGAAGACGTTCTACTCGATCAAGTTCCCCTTCCGCGGCGAGGGCATCCCGGAGGGCGCGATCGCCGGTATCTCGGTCGACATCACGCGGGTCAAGGCGGCGGAGCGCGAGCGGGAGGCGGCGCGGGACGAGCTGATCGCGGCGCAGCAGGACACGATACGTGAGCTCGTGACGCCGCTGTTGCCGATCGCCGAGGGGGTGCTGGTGATGCCGCTCATCGGGTTCTTCGACGGCGCGCGGGCGAGCCGGATCATCGAGACGCTGCTGCAGGGGGTGGAGAGGCACGCGGCCCGCATCGCGATCATCGATATCACCGGCGTCAAGGCGGTGGACGTCCAGGTCGCCGAGATGCTCGTGCACGCCGCGCGCGCCGTCGGGCTGCTCGGCGCCCAGGTGGTGCTCACCGGCATCCAGCCGGCGATCGCGCGGACGCTCATCGAGCTCGACGTCGACCTGCGGGGCCTGGTCACGGCGGGGACGCTGCGGGGCGGCATCGCGTACGCGCTGAAGCGAGCGTGACAGCCGGCCGACGCGTCGGATTTTGTTGACGCGTCGGAGATTTCCGACATATTGAGGACATGGCTGAAGTCGACGTGTTCTCGGCGCTCGCCAACCCGGTGCGGCGCGAGATCCTGATGCAGCTCCGCATGGGACCTCGCGCCGTGAACGACCTCGCGCGTAGCTTCGACCTGGGCCGCCCCGCGGTGTCCGAGCACCTCCAGGTGCTCCGCAAAGCGCGCCTCGTGCGCGAGGAGCCGCGCGGACGCGAGCGCTACTACCACCTCGATCCGCGCCCGCTGAGCGAGGTCGACGAGTGGCTCGACACGTTCACTCAGTACTGGAAGACGCGCCTCGCCGCCCTCGAAGAGCTCCTCAACGAAGAAGGAAAAAAATGAACGCCCCTGCAGTCATCCACCTCGAACATCGTTACTCAGCGCCTCCGTCCGCCGTCTGGCGGGCGCTCACGGATCCGGAGCTGCACGCGCGCTGGTGGGCTCCGGGCGACGTCAAAGCCGTCGTTGGACACCGCTTCGAGCTCGACATGGGGTCCTGGGGCAAGCAGGCCTGTGAGGTGCTCGCCGTCGAAGCGGAGCGGCTCCTCTCGTACCGCTTCGCCATCGGCAAGCTCGACACCCTCATCACGTGGCGCCTCACGCCGGAAGGGACGGGCACGCTCCTCACGCTCACGCACGAGGGCTTCAACCTCGACTCGGCGAGCGGCAGGAGCGCGTTCGAAGGCATGAAGCCCGGGTGGCCCAAGGTGCTGGAGAGGCTCGGAGCGACGCTCTGAGCGACCGCCGAGCGAAGCCGGACACCGGACCCTCGACGATGGGTCCCCGTCGAGCGTCTCGAAGCTCGCAAAGCGCTGATCGCCGAAGCTCTCTGCCCATGCACTGACGCTCGAACGGATGCGCAGCCGGACCGGCGAGCTGCGCGGCGCTGATCCTCGAGCACGCTTCCCGGCGTGCGGACATGAAGCGCGCCGCATCCAGCGCCGCTGCCAGCGAACCCCGGCAGTCGCCGTGCGCCGGCCGTAGAGCGCGCCTGCTGCGGACCGAAGCCGCCGAGCGCAGGCAGGGCAAGCCGTCGCTCCCGGGAAGCATCCTGTTGCGCGATCGAGCAACGGAGATGACCGGCCGGCCCGGCGGAGCCTGGCACAACGGGCCTCGCAGAACGCTCCGCGCCGTGCATCGCGGAGCGCGCGTTCGGGTGAGGACGGAGTGGCATGGGATGTGATTGGGCTTCCACCCGGTCGCCCGCGCCGCGAGCGCACCTCCCGGCGAGCGGGCTATCCACCGGAGAGCGATATGAAAAGAACTGTGCACGGCATCGCTGGGACACTCGCGCTCTGCCTCGTCTCGGCCTTCTTCCTGTCCACGATGCTCGCGGAGCTCTCGGGGAACGTCGAGACCATCGTCACGGTCAAGCGCGGCATCCTCTACGGGCTCGCGCTGCTGATCCCGAGCATCGCGGCGGCGGGGGGCAGCGGCAACTTCCTGGCCCGCTCTCGCAGGGGCAGGATCGTGGACGGCAAGCAGAGGCGCATGAAGTTCATCGCCATGAACGGCCTCCTCGTCCTGGTGCCGTGCGCCTTCGTCCTCTACCGGCTCGCGAGCCGGGGGAATTTCGGGCCGCTGTTCGTGGGACTCCAGGCCGCCGAGCTGATGGCTGGGGCGACGAACATCTACTTGCTCAGCAAGATGATGCGCGACGGCTTCAGGCTGAGCGGCCGCCTGGCCCCTGCCAGGGCGAGCAGCAGAGAGAGCTGAGTCGCGACACGAGGATTGATGTCAATGAACACAGGGGACAGGAACCTGCAGATGAACTTCTACCAGCACACGATCGAGGTCGCCGCTGATGTCAACGACGCCTACGCGCTGTCGGCCGAGGTGGAGGCGTGGCCTCAGATCTTCCCGCCCTGCAAGGGGGTGAGGGTCATCGAGCGGACCGATAGCTCGCAGCTCGTCGAGATCACGGCGCTCGCAAATGGCAAGCTCATGACCTGGCGCTCGACCAGGGAGCTCCTCCCCGAGCAGCGCGCGATCTCGTTCCGCCAGGTGCAGCCGTCGCCGCTCCTCAGGTCCATGGAAGGGTGCTGGCGATTCTTCCCGGTGCAGACCGGGACGCTCATCGTCCTGGAGCACCGGTTCGAGATCAAACCGGACGTTCGTGGGCTCGTCGACGGCGTGTCGACGCCCGAGGAGGCGCTGAGCTTCATGTCGAAATCGACGGACACGAACAGCAAGCGCGAGCTTCAGGCGATCAAGCAAGCGCTCGAGTCGAGGACGTTCCAGGGCCTGCAGAGCGAGCTCTACGGCGAGTTCCAGGAAGAGATGGTGATCGCGGCCTCGCCCGAGGCTGTGTACTCGCTCCTTGCGCGCGCACAGGACTGGCCGCAGGTGCTCTCGCACTGCCACGACGTCGAGATGCGATACGACGACGGTCAGCACCAGGAGTTCATCATGACCGTGGACGTGAAGGGGCAGATGGAGCACATCCGGTCGATCCGATGCTGCACGCCGCACGCGAGCATCAGTTACTTCCAGCCGGAGCCGCCGCCGGCGCTGCGCCGACACAGCGGGAAATGGCTCATCGAGCGCGTGCCAGGCGGGGTCCGCGTCGTGTCATGGCACGCCGTCGAGCTGAAGCCGGACGGGATGAAGCAGGTCTGGGGCGATATCAGCCCCGGCGACGCCTTGGCGCGAGTGACCAAGGCGATCAACGACAACAGCCGCGGGACGATGCTCGCGATCAAGGAACGCACCGCGGAGCAAGCACAGGGGAGATTGTCATGACGAATCAGGGTCGGAAGGTCGCTCTCATCACGGGTGCGAGCCGCGGGATCGGCAAGGCGGCGGCCGTGAGGCTCGCGAGGGACGGATTCAGCGTCGCTCTCCTCGCGCGTTCGAGGCAGCAGCTGGAGGCGACCAGCGCCGAGGTCCGCGCCGCGGGGAGCGTTGCGACGATCGGGATCTGCGACGTCACCTCGCCGCAGGAGGTCGATGCGGCCGTCCAGGCTGCCGTCCGGGAGCTCGGGCACATCAGCGTCCTGCTCAACAACGCGGGACGGGGCGGCGGAGGGATCACTGCCGACATGAACGTCGAGCTGTGGCGGGAGATCATCGACACGAACCTGAACAGCGTATTCTACGTCACCAGATCGATCCTCAACCACACCCCCGAGGGCACGTTGAAGACGATCCTCAGCGTCGCGTCGACCGGCGGTAAGCAGGGCGTGATCCACGCCGCGGCGTACAGCGCGTCGAAGCACGGGATCATCGGCTTCACCAAGTCGCTCGCCCTCGAGCTCGCGCCTAAAGGCATCACGGTGAACGCCGTTTGCCCGGGGTTCGTGGAGACCGAGCTCGCGGAGAAGGCGCGCGAGAATTACGCAAAGATCTGGGGCGTGAGCGTCGACGACGCGAAGAGGCGCATCGAGCAGCGCGTCCCGATCGGTCGCTACATCGACCCCGACGAGGTCGCGGAGATGGTGGCTTACCTGGCGTCGGACAGCGCCCGCGGGATCACCGGACAGGCGATGAATATCTGCGGTGGGCTTGGAAATTATTGATGATGGCCGGTGTCGGGCAGACACATGGCTGGCGAGAGGGTTAGATATCGTGAAGTTCGTTCAGAAGGGTAATCGTCGTAGGGCAGTCATCACCGGACTCGGGATCATCGCTCCCAACGGCATTGGCGTCGAGCAGTTCTGGGCTGGCGCGATGGCCGGCCGGTCCGGGGTCCGCGCGATCGAGAGCTACCCGGTGGACGGGTTCAAATCGAAGATCGCCGGTCAGGTCCAGGGATTCGACCCGAGGGCGCACGGCCTCAGGGAAGATCAGCTTCGGCGGCTGGACCGATATGCGCAGTTCGCCGTCGCGGCGAGCAAGATGGCGATGGATGACGCGGCCTTCGCCGGCGGCGTCCCTGACCCCGACCGGTTCGGCGTCTGCATCGGCAACGCGATCGCCGGTACGAAGTTCATGGAAGAGGAGTTCCTGGCCCTGACGGAGCGCGGCACCGCGCCGTACGATCCGACGTGGGTACAGCGCTCGCTCTATCAGGCGTCCACGTTCAACGTGGCCTCGGCGGAGGTCGCCGGCCTCTATGGAGCCCGCGGGCCCTGCTGCACGCTCAGCACCGGTTGCACGGGCGGCCTGGACGCCATCGGGCTGGCGCTCGACACCATCCGCACGGGCGATGCAGACGTGATGATCTGCGGCGCGTCGGAGGCGCCCATCACGCCGATCGCGCTGGCCGCGTTCGACATCCTGGGTGCCCTCTCGAGCAGGCGCAACGACTCCCCGCAGCGCGCCTCGCGGCCGTTCGACGATCAGCGCGACGGCTTCGTGCTGGGCGAGGGCGCCGGGGTCCTGATCCTCGAAGAGCGGGAGCACGCACTGCGGCGCGGGGCCACGATCTACGCCGAGCTGGGCGGCTTCGCTTCGTGCAACAACGCGTACCACATGACCGACCTGTCCTCGGACGGGATCGATCTGTCCCGCGCGATGAGGCTTGCGCTCCTCGACGCGGACATCGCGCCGAACAAGGTCGATTATGCGTGCGCGCACGGCAGCTCGACGAAGCAGAACGACACGAACGAGACGGCGGCGCTCAAGCTGACGCTCGGAGATCACGCCTACAAGGTGCCGGTGAGCTCGCTGAAGTCGATGGTGGGGCACCCCCTGGCCGCGGCCAACGCGCTCGAGAGCGTCGCCTCGGTCCTCTCCATCCTCAAATCCGAGATCTTCCCCACCATCAACTACGAGAACAAGGACATGTCCTGTGATCTGAACTACGTCCCCAACGAAGGTATCCAGCGGAGAGTGGACGTCGTCCTGAAGGCGGCGAGCGGCTTCTCAGGAATCCACAGCGCGCTGGTGTTTCGCGCCCCGAGCTGAGCAGGAGCACAACAGTGAATCGTCAGGTAGTAATCACCGGAATTGGGCTCCTCGCCCCGAACGGAGTCGGTAGTCGAACGGTCTGGTCCAACACGCTGAACCGGAACGGCGCCGTGCGCAGGGTGACGAAGTTCGACACCAGCCGCTTCCCGGCCGTCTTCGGCGGCGAGGTGACCGGCTTCGAACCCATCGATTTCATGCCGTCCCGCCTGGCCCGCAAGCTGGACCCGTACACGCAGTACGCGATCGCCGCCTGCGCGATGGCGCTCAAGGACGCCGAGGTGGACCTCGAGAAGGTCGATAGGCAGCAGTTCGGCGTTTACGTGGGCAACTGCTTCGGCGGCTGGACGGTGACCGATCGCGAGCTGCGGCACCTGTACACGAAAGGGGTGCGGGACGTGAGCCCCCACCAGGCCACCGCCTGGTTCCCTGCCGCGCCGCAGGGGCAGGTCTCGATCCTGTTCGGGCTCCGCGGGCACAGCAAGACCATCGTGTGCGATCGCGCCAGCGGCCTGGCCAGCGTCGGATACGCTGCTCGGAGCATCGCGCAGGGCCACTGCGACATCATCCTCGCCGGCGGTACGGAGGCGGTCATGTCGCCGCTTCCCTACTCTGCGTGCCTCACGGAAGGCATCCTGAACCAGGACTGGGACACGCCACCCGAGGCGGCGTATCGCCCGTTCGACGCCGGTCGCCACGGGCTCGTCCCGGGCGAGGGGGCGGCGTTCCTCGTGCTGGAGGACCGGGCTCACGCCATCCGTCGGCGCGCCAGGATCTACGGTGAAATCAGGGGCTTCGGCCTGTCCAGCGACGCATGCCACCCCGCGCCGCTGCCGAGGGAGGAGCGCGGCCTGAGCATCGCGATGCGCAAGGCGATCGACGAAGCCGGGATCGAGCCGAGCGACGTCTCCTTCATCATGGCGGACGGCATGGCCACGATCGACGGAGATGCGCAGGAGGCCGCCGCCATCCACAAGGTGTTCGGCGCGCTCGGCAGCAAGGTCAAGGTGACGGCGCCTAAATCGATGTTTGGACACCTGTACGGCGCCGGCGGCGCGATGGACGCCGCCCTCGCGGCCATGGGTCTCTTCTCTCAAACCGTCCCGCCGACGACCAACGTCGACGCGCTCGACGCGAGCTGCGACCTCGCGGTGACCACGGATGCGATCAAGGACGGCGAGCTTCGCTTCGCCCAGATCAACAGCCGCGGCTCCGGCGGCATGAACGCGTCGATGATCATCGGCCAGGACCGGAGATAACGAAACTCGAACCGCACAAGAACGTCAAACAACGTGATTTAACAATGCAGAGGCAAGCGATGCAGAGTGCTCAGACCGTCGATATGCAGGTGAAGAAGATCCTCGCCGAGTTCCTCGGTAGACCCATGAAGGACCTCTCGGACGACGCCTTGCTCCAGGACGACCTGGACGTGGACTCGACAGAGATGATCGAGATCGTGTGCGCGGTGGAGCGGGCCTTCCAGGTCAGGCTCGGGGACGGCGCGGAGAAGGCGCTCAAGACGGTGGCGGACATCCACAGCGCCGTCGACCGCGCGAAGCGTTCGTGAACCCAGCGGGGGAGAGGGCTCACGGGATGATCATCGGTGTCGGCGTTGATTTTTGCGTGATCGATCGCATCGCGGCGGCGATCGAGAGGCACGAGGGCCGCTTCGAGGAGCGGCTGTTCACCGCGACGGAGCGCGCCTATTGCCGCATGCGGGGCTCCCCTGCTCAGCATTTCGCTGGCCGGTTCGCCGCCAAGGAAGCCTGCGTCAAGGCCCTCGGCGCGCCGGCGGGGCTGGCATGGCACGAGCTCGAGGTCATCCGCGCCGAGGGCGGACGGCCGACGCTCGAGCTCTCCGGCGCGTCGCTGAAGATCGCGAGGGAGCTCGGCGTCGAGAAGATACATCTGACCATTTCCCATCAGGCGAACTTCGCGGTCGCCACTGTCGTGGCAGAACGGTGACGGTGAGGGCGAGCACGCCTGGGATGCCCGGCGAGAGGAGACGTTGATGCCAGCGTTTTTTGTATCGCAGATCGGCGGCGACAGGATCAGCACGGACCGGGGCGAGGTCCGGCTGGAGCACCCTGCTCCAGGCGTGCTCGTGGTGCGCTGCAGCGGCCACGGGGAGGCCGCCTTCGTCCCCCCGCTGGTCAGCCTGTTCGAGGCGCTCGCCGCGTCCGGCCACCCGGCGGACCTCTTCGTGGACGCCGAGCGCCTCACGGACTTCGACCGCGAGTACCGCACCGGGATGGTGATGTGGATCAAGCGGAACAGGCCACGCGTCCATTGCATCAACGTCCTCGTCCGGTCCAAGTTTGCGGCGATGGGCGTCTCGCTCGCGAGCCTCAGGGAGCGGGGCCTCCTGGTCCCGTTCGTCCGTCGCGAGGATTTCGAGGACACGCTCCGAGCGGTCGTCGAGCAGAGGACTCAGGACGCGGGTCACGCGCAGGGCGTCGGCTTCGTGGAGCCGATCGCGTAGCGCCGGTCGGAGCGGAACCATGGCCGACCAGCCAACAGGACGAATAACGTAACGCGCCCGCGAGGGCGTGAAGAGAACGGGTGTAGAGCGATGAGACAGAGCAAGGTTGCGGTGGTGACGGGGGCGTCACGCGGGATCGGGGCTGCCGTTGCGAGACGGCTCGCGCGCGACGGCGCGGACGTGATTGTCAATTACACCGCGAACGAGGTGGCTGCAGCGCGCGTGGTCGAGGACATCAGGGGCATGGGACGGCGCGCGACCGCGGTGCGCGCCGACGTCTCCAGCGTCGAGGAGATCAAGCTGCTCTTCGAGCGCGCCGCCGCGGCGTTCGAGCGGGTGGACGTCCTCGTGAACAACGCCGCCGTGTTCGAGGCGTGCGCCCTGCAGGACGTGAGCCGGGCTGCGTTCAGCAACATCTTCGATCTGAACGCGCGCTCGGTGCTCTTCGCCTCCGGGGAGGCAGCGCGCCTCATGGGCAACTCCGGGAGGATCATCAACATCTCCTCGGATCTCTCGTGCATGGCCATGCCGGGGACGTCGCTGTACGCCGGTGCCAAGGCGGCGATCGAGGCGTTCACGCGCGTCCACGCCGCGGAGCTCGGGCCGCGTGGGATCACGGTGAACGCGATCGCGCCGGGTATCATCGACACCGACGCGCTGCGCACGCAGATGACCGACGAGAGGATCCAGGGGGTTGCCTCGATGACGCCGCTCGGCAGGGTCGGGACGCCCGAGGATGTTGCCGACGTCGTGGCCTTCATCGCGTCCGACGACAGCCGATGGATCACGGGCCAGGTCCTCCACGTGAACGGCGGCGTGTTGATGAGGTGAGCGCACCTGGCGGGGAGTCACCCGGAGGTCGCCCTGCGCGCTCCAACTCCAGCGAAGAGCGCTGCCATGATGCTGAGGCCCGTTCGTCCCCACTGCCACTTGGACCACGACGCGATGACCTCGGGCACCTCCCGGACGTCGATCGTCTTCCCGATGAGAGCCTCGTTCGCGCGTGCGAAGTAGAGAGGCAACAGGACGAGCGTGCCGGCCATGCACGCGGTGGCCAGCCCCCACGGCAACGGGTGCTGCTTCCGCTTGATGGCGCTGAACAGATTGTATCCACACGCCACCGTTCCCCCGACGTTCAAGGGGAAGAGCGTCATGCCCATGCGCGGTCCATGGACCGCGAACCAGTCCAGGAACTCGCTCGGACGCATGGATGAAAAACTGGAAGCCACGGCGGTCGACACCAGCAGGCTGCCGCCGGCGAACGCGCTGGTGAACACAACGGAAGCGACCTCGAGTGCTCGTGCCATCCTATGACCCTCCCCGCGCCCATCGCACATGCTTCCGTGCTCGTGGCGCATGCCTGGAACCGGCACGCCGGCGTGGGAGCTCCGCGGCCGGCTCTGCCACGCGTCGTCATTGTAGCAGCGGTGCGCCCGGGCGGCATCGAGCGATGCCTGGCTTTGAGCACCGGGACGAACGAGAAGCGGTGGGCAGGATGATCCCCCGATTCCGCGGGCAACCCCGAGGGGGCGGGAAGGCAGGGATGGCATGGATAAAGAGGAGGGCGACCACGCCCGGCTTCCTGGGGGCGTCGAGGTTCCATCCTGAAACGAGTTTGCGCTGAGGCCGCCGTCAGCCGGCCAGTGCTGGGAGTGAGGATCATGGTCACCCGTTTCGATTTTTTTACCCTGTCCACGGCGAGCGCTCACCCCGCGAGGGCAGGCGAGCAGCTCCTGCGCCGGGGGTGTGGACGCGCCGGCTTCTCCGTTGCCATCGAGCAAGATGACCTGGATCGCGATGGCTATGGCACGGCACCGTACGTTCTCATGACGGTCTCGACGACACCGGATCGTCTCTCTCGAGATGACCCCATGGACGCCTCGTCGCCGCAGCCGTCGCTCAGGCTCGACGCTCGCACGGTTGTCCGCGCTCGCGGTCGTCGTGACGGGATCGCGATCACCCGAGCGAGCTCGTCGGCTGGCGTCCTGCTGATCACGCTGTGCGCGCTGACGCTGCAGGATCGCGCGCGCTTCCTGCGGCAGTTCGACCGCGCGACTGCCTATATGGTAACCCAGGCAGGGTTTGTCATGAGCCGCCTGTTCGAGGCTGTGCCCGGCGAGCGCGCGGGCTGCTTCGTGAACGTCGCGCGCTGGACCAGCGTCTCCGCGTTCCAGGCTGCGTTCGCGAGCCCCGCGTTCAAGGCGATCATCAGCGGCGGCTTCCAGCCGAAGAGCCAGATCATGCTAGCCCACCTGCCCGCATCATTGACCGGATTGACATTCACATGATCGCACAAATAGACATCGTAGAGACCGACAGAACCGACGCGCTTCGGCGGTCGTGGATTGGAGCAGCCCGTGAGCTGGCCGGGTGCCCCGGGTTCCTCAATGCCCAGCTTCACGTCGTCTTCAAGCGCTTCAACGCGCGCGGATACGACCTGATCAGCGTTGTTCGATGGACCGACATCAACGCTCACTATGCTGCCCGGGCGGCCGGCCTGGAGCGGCCGCTCGAGGCCGATCGCGGCATCAACCTCTACGGGCTCGTCGATCGGAGCGAATTCGTGGAGCAGCCGGCGCGAGAATCGCGTCTCGTCATCACCAATCCTTACCGCATCCGGCAGCCACAGGCGGCGGAGAACGCGATGATGTGGGGCGCGACGAAGGCCCTCATGGCCGGACGGGATGGGTTCATCTCCGCAGAGCTCTTTCAGAGCTACCACCCGGAGCACGACACCTACTACTTCATCAGTCGCGCCGAGTGGGAGAGCGAAGACGCGTTCATGAAGCAGCTCGCCGGCAAGGACTACAAGAACCTCGTTGCCCCGTTCGAAGGTACATTTCAGATATGCCTGTCACACGTCGTCGATGAAATCGCGAAGGGCGGATGAAGCCCTCGCCGCTGGCACCCATCCACAGTGAAAGAATTTGATCCATGGTTATGGTCATCGATCTTCTTGAGACAAGAAACCGCCCCGTCGCGGCGGATGCATGGCGCGCCGTATGCTCCTTCCTCTCCGAGCAACCAGGCTTTGAGGGGGGGCAGCTGCTCGAGATCTTCCAGACGCTCAGGCCACGCACCGGCTGGGAGATGGTGAGCGTCTGCCGGTGGAGCTCGGCGGAGGACTGGGAGCGGGCCCGCGCCGCGGTGAGACAGAACGCAGAGCTCGTCTCGGTGCTGGGCGCGGCCGGCACCAAATTCACCGGTTTCAAGATGGATCTCGTCGACGGCTCCGAATACCGCTTCCGCCCGCCCTCCGGCACTATGGTGCTGGTCGACCTCATTTTCCTGTCCGAGGAGCGCATGGCAGCTTATGCCGCCATGTGGGCCGAGGCGGCGCAGACGATGAGCCAGCTCGCCGGGTACGTCAACTCCAGCCTGTACCGGACCAAGAACCTGGCTGACGAGGTCAAGTTCATCAACGTGGCGGAATGGGACAGCGCCGAGCGCTTCTTCGCTGGGATCCACGGCGACCGCTTCGTGTCGATCGTCGAGCCATTCAAGAGCGATTTTGCTCTCCATCTGAGCCGCCGCGTCGCGCTCTACACGGCGCCGCGCTGAGGTCTGGACATGATCTACTGGATAGACGTCGTCGACGCCGTGGCCGCGCCGAGCTACGCCGAGCGCTGGCAGGACCACGCGCTGGCCCTGCGGAAGCGGTGCGGCCTGCGAACTGCAGAGTTGTTCCATGTGTTCGAGCCGATCCGCGACGTGGATTACACGCTGCTCTCCGTCTACGCGTTCGATGACACCGATGTCGGCGAGGCGGCGCTGGGTGGTGTGTCGCCCCGCGGTGCATCGGCTGGCCTCGTCCAAGGCACGAAGTGCCGACTGGGTGTCATGTTGTCGGAGCTGTCCCGGGGGCTCCCTGGCCACGCGTGGCTGATCAATCCTTTTGAGATCAGCGAGGCCGACATCCCGGACGTCCTCGCGATGTGGGACAGGGCCAAGGACCACATGGCAGCGCACCCGGGCTTCCTGAACGCCCGGCTGTTCCGCTCCGCCGCCCCGTCGGCCAGGTACCGCCTGTTCAACGTCTCGCAATGGCGTAGCGCCGAGGACTTCAAGGAGTCTCTGCGTGATAGAGCGTATGACCGCCATCGAGAGAGGTCGATGACATATCGGCTCCATCCCTCGCTGTGCGCGCAGGTCCAAAGTATCGGCTTCGATGGGTGATCCGCGCGGTTAATGGTGTGTTGGCGGTGTGTTGGCTGGCGGCTCGTCAGGCTCGATGCGACCAGCCGCCCCCATCTGTGTGGCAGAGGCCGCAGCGCGGCGGCTGCGTTGCTCGTGATCGACAAGGAGAGGACCATGTCTCAAGTGGCGCTCGTGACGGGCGCGAGCCGCGGGATCGGACGAGAGATCGGGCGCTGGTTCGCCAGCCGTGGCTTCGATCTCATCCTCGTGGCCCGTGGACGTGCATCGCTGGCAGAACGCGCGGAGGCTCTGCGCCGGGAATATGGAAGGACGGTGAGCGCCGTCGCGGTGGACCTGTGCGATTTCGACGCCGCGCGCGGCGCCGTTCAGGCGGAGCTCAGCCGCTGGGGGCGCCTCGACGTCCTCGTGAATTCGGCCGGTATATTCCGCTTCGGTACCAGCAGCATGGCGATGGAAGATCTCGACGCGATGCTGACGACCAACGTGAAGGCGGTACACAACCTGTGCGTCGCCTGCCTGGGCTCGCTGGCCGAGGCTGGGTCGGCCCACATCTTCAACATCGCGTCCATCACGGGCGTCGAGCCGTTCGCCGTCGTCGGCGGTTATGCGGCCAGCAAACACGCGCTGGTCGGCTACGGCCGGTCTCTGGCACGGGAGCTGTTGCCCAAGGGGATCAAGGTGACGACGTTGTGCCCGGATGTGGTCGACACCGACATGGCGGCCGGGTCGGGCCTCCTGGCGGAGCAGATGCTCGCCACGACGGACGTCAGCCGGGCGATCGAGTTCGTTCTGTCGCTATCCAATGCGGCGCTCGTCGATGTCCTGGTGATCGGGAGCAAGCCTGTCGCGGGCAGCGCGCGCACGGAGGCGTGACTCGTGGAGCGCTTCAGGACGTTCGCTTTCGTGACGCTGGAGGTCGGTCGTGGCTCGACCGGGGGCGCGCGGGGAGGGAGGTCGCGCCACGGCCCCTCGTCGCCCTGCCGGGCTCGCGGTCGACAACTCCAGCTTGGCGCGTCAGCTGAACGACCCGAGCCCGCGGAACCTCCGGTACCGATCGTCGACGATCGCCTCCGTCCCGAACTCGTCGAGCGAAACGAGCGTCGTCCAGAGGGCCTGATCGAGCAACGCCGCGGCGCCGTCGTAATCCTGATGCGCTCCCCCGGTGGGCTCCTCGACGATCGCGTCCACGACCCCGAGCCGCAGCAGGTCCGGCGCGGTGATCTTGAGCTGCGCAGCCGCGTCGTCGACGCGCGCGGGGTCGTGCCAGAGGATCGCCGCGCAGCCCTCGGGCGAGATGACCGAGTAGCAGCCGAACTCGAGCACCAGCACGCGGTTGGCGAGCCCGAGCGCCAGCGCGCCGCCGGAGCCTCCTTCGCCGATGATGGTCGCCACGATCGGCACCTGCACCCGCGCCATCACGGCGAGCGCCGCGCCGATCGCCTCGCTCTGCCCGCGCTCCTCGGCGCCGAGGCCCGGGTACGCGCCGGGGGTGTCGATGAACGTGAGGATCGGCAGCCGGAACCTCTCCGCCAGCTCGTAGAGCCGCACGGCTTTCCGGTACCCCTCCGGGTGCGGCATGCCGAAGTTGCGCTTCACGTTCTCCTTCGCGCCGCGCCCTTTCTGGTGCCCCACCACCACGACGCTGCGGCCGTGATACCCCGCGAGCCCGGCGACGACCGCGCAGTCGTCGGCGAAGCGGCGATCCCCCTTCAGCTCGCACCAATCGGTGAACATCCGTTGCACGTAATCGAGCGTGTGAGGACGGTTCGCGTGCCGCGAGAGCTGCACCTTCTGCATCGGCGTCAGCGCAGCGAAGACCTCGCGCGCGAGCCGGTTCATCCTCTCCTCGAGCTCGGCGAGCTCCGCCACGAGGCTCCGATCGGACGCGACGAGCGCGCGCAGCTCCCGGACCCTGGCGATGAGCTCCGCGACCGGCTTCTCGAACGGCAGGACGACATCGGCCATGAAGATCTCCCCGGTCGCTCTGGCGCGCAGCCGGCCGCGGCGTCACACCCGCGGTGTCGGAGCGCCGGACGTCGCCTGAGAACAACGCACCCAGCTCGCTACCTAGTCCTCCTTCGCGTCGGTGGACACCCCTGATGGCACCAGGAGGCAGGGATGGGACGGAGAACGAGGAGGGCGTTCACGCCCGGGTGCAAGGCGGGGGCGGTCCGGCTGGCGAACGCGGGCACCCGGAGCTCCGCCCGGGCGCCCAGCCTGGTCACGGGCGCGCGGTCATGGACGCCGTGCCATCCGGGCCGTCCGGTGCCATCGGGCCGGACGCGGCGCGCTGCAGCTCCAACGTGACGGCCTCGACCAGCGCCGCCGCGAGCAAGACGAGGCGCGACGCCTGATGTCCTTGAGCGAGCAGCTCGCGAACGAGCGACTTTGCCACGATCTTCGTCGCACGCGCGGTGTCCTCGGGGCCTGGTGCCCCGCCGATGGCGTGATCTCGGCCAGTCGCTGCCTGCGATGGCTCGAGCTCGATGTCTTGCGTGTTTGACATGGTGCTCTCCTGCATTCGTCTGCACGCCGGGGTAGGGCTGGTCTCTCGGGCCATCGCTCACTCGCCGGCACCTGACTCCTCAGACCTCTGTGTGGGCCTCTTCGTGGCATTAGCAGTCTCCGTGCCCGGCGCGCCTGCGGCTGCGGGCCGCCGTCTCCGCGCGATTGCCTGCGCCGGGCGCATAGGCGAGCGCCGCGCGCGGCGCTCGCCACCATGGTGGCTTGCTCGATCAAGCAAGATGCTGTAAACGGTGCCACGCAGTGCGGTATCCACCAACCTGGAGAGGCTCGGAACGACGCTCTGAGCCTCGGCTGGGCACCTCCACGTGCTGTGACGATGGCGAGCCAGGTGAGAATCGTGGACGGGTCGCGAAAGGACGTGCGCTCCCGAGGAGCTCCCGCCGACCAACGGGTCGCTCAAGATGGCCGCGCCGGTTGGCGCGTCATTGCAGCGTGCAGATGAGCCGCTGACCGCGCACGGAGTAGGCACCGTCGCGTTGCTCGATCCAGGCGACGAGCAGCTTGACGCCGAGCTGCGCGACGGTCGAGCCGAGGATCTGCGCGCTGCTGCCGTCCGGAAGGGAGAAGATGAGCTGGTGGGGGAGCACGCTCTCACCTGTTCGCGTGAACCAGCCCAGGTTCACGCTCTTTCCAGGCGGCGGCACCAACGTCAAATACACGTTTTCGCCGTCGCTCGCGACGGGGCCCGGGGGGTTGTACTGGTTTACATTCTGGAGCTTGAAGACAGGGGTAAAGCCGGGCGGGGGAACCTGTCCGAGCGACAGGAAGTCCTTCACGACGCCTACCTCCGCCGAGAGGGCGAGCCTCGGCGGAGGAACGAGGTGCACGATCAAGAGCGTGACGCCATCGCCCTCGGGCAGCGGGAACGCCCCAAAGAAAGACTCCACCTCGTCAGGAGACGGGCTGAACTGGATCTGGTGCGCCACGCCGAGATCGGCGCGCGAGGCGCCCGTTCTGAAGAACGCCTCTCCGGTCGCGTTGTCATCCAACAAGAGGAGGTGCTGGCCGTTCGTGACGGTGTAGTAGTGAACGTTGAGCGAGGCATCGGTACGTGGGCCCTGGGCCACCAGGGTCGGCGCAGGCTCGGCCGATCCACCGACGACGAGCGCTCGCGTCGAGCCGCCCGGCGCCGCGCAGGTCGCGGCGTAAAGGGTGTTGTCGCCCGCCTGGACGAACGCCATCGACGTTGCCACGTTGGGGCTCGCGCACTCCGGTGCGAGCGCGGGAAACCGCTGGAACGTCCCCTCGGACGAGACGCCGTCGGCGGTCGTGGGGAAGACGAGCTGCCCGATCTCGTACCCCACCCTGCCCTGAAGGATGACTTGCCCTCCCGATTCGCGGCCGGTGACGAAGGCCGCGCCGTCGGTGAAGGGGAACTCCGTCTTCGACCCGGCTGGCTCTCCGATCTCGTGCACCGTCCCGATCACGAGCCGGCTGGCAGCCTTGTCGATGACCGAGACAAATACGCGATCGGGTCCGCTTGCCAGCACGAGCGAGGAGGTGTCGACCTCATGGCCGCCGAGGTCTTCCGGCGTGAGGATGTCGAACGGCTCGAGATCGAGCGCGCACTTCGCCTCGGCCGGCTTGCAGACGCCGTCCTGACAGACGCCGCTCGGGCACTCGGAAGAAACGCTGCACGCTTCGCCGCCGTCGCCTCCTTGGTTCAGCTCCGCGTCGGCGCGCACGCCCGCGATGATCTGGCAGCCGGCGACGAGCAATGCGCCCCCGACGATGACGAGCCTCCATGGTCGCATCGGGCGCATCTCAGAAGCTACCTCGCAACAACAGCCCCGCTGCTCCCGCCCGGACCGGAGGCTCCAGGCGCACCTCCAGCACCGTCGACGGCACGGCCTCGCTCGACGGCGCGGTCAGGAACACGACCAGGCCCGTGATGAGCGCCGCGCCTCCCGCCGCGAACGCCACGTTGGAGATGTTGGCGGTCGTGTTGGCGTCCTGATGGAGCTTGACCCCCTCGGCGTCACAACGGGGAGGGTCGTGGTTGGTACACCCGTGCTGGTTGCGCGCCTCGCTCACCTTCGAGAGCGTCTCGACACCGAACACAGCGCCTACCGCGATCCCCGCCAAGCTCACCCCGCCCAGCACGAGCCCAACGGTCCGCTGCGCGCTCCACGAGCTCGCCGCGGGCGCGGCGCTCGTGGCCGCGGGCGCGGGCGCTCCCCGCCCTGGCGCGGGCGCGTCCTCGAGCAGAGGGACGCGCACCGTCCTCTGCCCTGGCTTCGGCTCGACGACCACCTTCGCGCTCCATGCCTTCTTGCCAGGCGCCACCGCCGCGATTGCATGCTCGCCCGGATCGACCGGGATCGCCGAGCCGAACATCGCCGCATCGAGCGGCTTCGCGTTGCGCCGCACCTCGAGCCCCTCGACCCGGGCCTCCGGCGCCACCTCGATGACGAGCCTCGAGAGCTGCGGCTCGAGGAGGCCGGCCCGCCGCCCCGCTTCCTTCGAGCGCCGCCCGTCGCCCGCTTTGCGCGCCATCGCTTCGGCGTCGTTGAAGGTCGCCCAGGCGCTCGCCGTCGCGCCACTGAGCTCGTAGCAATCCGCCAGGGCGAGCAGCGTCCCGGCCATCGGGTCCAGCTTCTGGCTGGCGGCGAGCTTCGAGCACCCCAGGGCGTAGCTGCCCTGCTTGACGAGCGCACGCCCCTCGCGGAAGAGCACATCGGCGGCCGCCCGGTCCTCGGCGGTCGGGTCCGCGAGGACGCGCGGCGCGAGCGATAACGACAGGATCAGCGCACCCGCAGCGGTGACACTGCGCTTCACACGCATCGGTCCTGGGCCACGCACCGATCCCAGTATATTGGCACCCCTCGCCGTTGTCCCAGGGTTAGCGACGCTCGTCGTACGAGAACGCCGGCTCAGGCTTCGGGGTGAGAAGGTCCTTGGCCGGGGGCTTCGCCCGCAGGGAGGGCTTCGTCGCCTTCAGCGTGGCCGTCGCCGCCGGCGAAGGCGAGGTGGGCTCCGCCTGCGCTTTCGCGCTCCCGTCGGGAGAGGCGGGCGCGGAGGGGGGAGCTTGAGGTTCAACGGGCGCAGACGTGGCCGCGTTCAACGCCCCGAAGGAGGCCGCCGGCGGGCCAGTCGGTGCCGGGGATCGCGCCCCCTCCTGCCCCCCCCAGGCGATCACCGCCAGCGCAGCGCCCGCGACGAACGCACCGCCGAGGAGAAGGGGAGCCCAATAGCGCGGCTTCGACAGCAGCACCTCGAAGGCCGATAGGGCGCCATAGCGCCAGGACGCGGCGGGCGCTGTGTCCGCCATGGCATCCGGCGGGCGCGGCGCGATCGGCCCTGCTGCCCCGGCGCTGGCCGGCGGCGAGGAGGCCGCCACGCGGCGCGGCTCCGGCGCGTCTTTGGCTCCCGGCGAAGACGACCGCGACATGTTGAGCACCCGCCAAACCCGCTCCGGATAGCCCCGCGCTCGCGCGGGCGCGTGAGGCGCGAGGGCGCCGGCGAACGCTGCCACGTCGTTCCAGCGCTGCTCGCGCTCGTGCATCATGCACCGCTGGATCACCGCGTCGATCTCCGGGGGCACGTCGCTCCGGCGCTCGTGGAGCGGCGTAGGCTTCGCCGCGAGCATGCGCCCATAGAACTCCGCCAAGGTCTCCGCGTGAAACGGCGTCTGCCCGGCGATGAGCTCATACAAGAGGACGCCGAGCGCCCAGAGGTCGCTGCGCGCGTCGACATCCTTCGGCGAGCTCATCTGCTCGGGCGACATGTAGTAGGGGGTGCCGAGCTGCTCGTCGTCTTCTGTGAGGGCGAGCTCCGCGCCGCTGATCTTCGAGATCCCGAAGTCGAGGACCTTGATGCACGGCGCGCCGCTGACGTCCTCCGTGACGAAGAGGTTCGCCGGCTTCAGGTCGCGGTGCACAATCCCGGCGGCGTGCGCCTCGCCGACGGCTTCACACGTCTGGAGAACGTACTCCACGGCGTCGTCGAGCGAGAGACACCCACTCTCCTTGAGCAACGCGGCGAGATCACGCCCTTCGAGGAATTCCATGACGATGTACGGCGCGCCGCTTTCGAGCGTGCCGACGTCGAACACGCGGGCGACGTGCTGGCTGCGCAGCCGTACCGCCGCGCGCGCCTCGCGCAAGAAGCGCGCGCGCGCGTCGGCGGAGACGTGGTGGGCCGAGCGCATGAACTTGACGGCGACGCGCTGGTCGAGCTCGACGTGGACCGCCGCAACGACGACCCCCACGGCCCCCGCGCCGAGCAGACGCTCCACGCGGTACTTGCCCGCCACGACGTCGCCGGCCCGGACCGGGGCGTTGATCATGGCTTGCCATGTGGTCTCAGCGGCTCCGGGAGGTCAAGCGTCGCTTGATGGGCTCGCGCGCGTGCCGCCGCGCTATCCCTATAAAGCTCGCTGGCGACTCCCGGTAGGTCCAGCGCCGGCCGCCTGAGCCCGTGTCACGTCCGCTGGGAAGCTCGTCGTGAAGTGAAATCGCCCGGACGCTCTGGCCCGTGAGGTGACAGCAGATTCCTTCGGCGAAGCTCACTGCCCTCACCGACTACCCCGCGCGCGCGTAGCGACCCGGAGGCTGGCCCACGTGGCGGCTGAACGCGGTGCTGAAGGTGCTCGCCGAACCGTAGCCGACGCGCTCGGCGACCTCGGCGATCCCGAGATCGTGCCGGCGGAGCAGATCCCTCGCGACGGCCATGCGCCAGGCGAGCAGGTATTCCATGGGCGGCATGCCCACGGTGCGGGTGAAGCGCTCGAAGAACGCCGAGCGCGAAAGGGCCGCGGTCTTGGCGAGCTGGGCGACCGTCCACGAGCGCGCGAGCTGGGCGTGCATCTGCCGTATCGCCGGCGCGAGCCGCGGATCGGCCAGCCCGCGCAGGAGCCCCGGAGGCGCGTCCTCAGCCGAGGTCGACCGCAGCGCTTCGATGAGCAGCACCTCCACGAGCCGCGTGAGCACGAGATCGCGCCCCGATCGCTGCTCGTTGGATTCGTCGCCCACGAGCCGCACCAGCACGGAGAGGCGCTCGACGCCGCGCACGTGCAGCAGCGCTGGCAGCAGCGACACGAACAGCGCCGCGTCAGGCGAGTCGAAGAGGAAGTAGCCGCCGAGCAGCCGCACGTCCGGGCGTCCACCGCGCGTGCCGTGGCGGACTTCACCCGTCGGCGCGGGCGTCACCTTCGGGTCGATGCGCTCTGGCCTCACCGGCTCGAAGCCCGACATGGTGAACCCCGGCGTCGCCGGCAGGAGCACGAAGTCGCCCGCCTCGAGCGTCAGGGCGCGCTCGCCGTCGACGGCGAGACGACAGCTGCCCTCCAGCACGGCGCAGAAGCTCGGCTGGCCGAAGTCCGCGTAGCGGACCCCCCAGCGACCGGCGCCGCTGATGCGCTTCGAGAACACGGCGCGCGGCTGGAGCAGCGCGATGACCTCCGAGAGAGGGTCGTTCATGTCCGGACTCTAGCAAACGAAACGTGGACTACCAATGGTAGATAGTCCAGCGCGCCGCCGCTATCTTCCCTTCATGAACACTGTGCTCATCACGGGTTGCTCCTCGGGATATGGACTCGAAACCGCGCGCCACTTCCACGCGCAGGGCTGGAACGTCGTCGCCACCATGAGAACGCCGCGCGAGGACGTGTTGCCTCGGTCGGACCGGCTGCGCGTGGTCGCGCTCGACGTGACGAAGCCCGAGAGCATCGCGGCTGCGCTCGAGGCGAGCGGGCCCATCGACGTTCTCGTCAACAACGCCGGCATCGGGCTCATGGGCGCCTTCGAGGCCACGCCGATGACCACGGTGCGCGAGGTGTTCGAGACCAACACGTTCGGCGTGATGGCCATGACGCAGGCCGTGCTGCCCCAGCTCCGCGCGCGGCGATCGGGCGTGGTGGTGAACGTGACGTCGAGCGCGACGCTCGCGCCGATGCCGCTGGTCGCCGTCTACACCGCGAGCAAGATGGCCATCGAAGGGTTCACCGCGTCGCTCGCGTTCGAGCTCGAGGCCTTCGGCGTGCGCGTGAAGCTCGTCGAGCCGGGCTACGGCCCGACGACGCGCTTCACGAGCAACGGGGGATCCCGCATGGAAGGCCTGATTCCCGACGCCTACGCGCCTCTCGCGCAGCGCATCTTCGCCTCCTTCGGGCAGCCGGCCCTGGTGACGAGCGAGTCCGACGTGGCCGAAGGGGTGTGGCGCGCCGCGAACGACGCGTCAGGGCAGCTCCGTTTCCCGGCCGGTCCCGACGCGGTGGCGCTGGCCCTGGCCAGATGAGCGACGCCATGGGGCACTGGGGCTGGTCGCCCGCGGTTCATTCGTTCGTGAACTCGCCGCAGCGGCCGCTCCCGCGGCAGACGCCGCTCGCGCAGCTCTCGTGTCGATGACACCGCCGGCCGGGCGCCAGCTTGCAAGCGCCCGCGCCATCGCAGACCTTGTCCTCCAGCTCGCAGTCCGGCTCGTCCTCGACTCCGGGGCCGAGGGGCGAGCACGTGCCGATCGACCGCTCGACGTTGCAGGCCATGCAGGTCTCGTCGCAAGCGGTGTCGCAGCAGACGCCGTCGACGCATTTCCAGCTCGCGCAATCCCTCGGCCCGCCGCACGCCCGGCCGTTCGCGCCCCTGCACGCGCCCGCTGCGTCGCAGGCGCGGCCCTGGCCGCACGGCGAGCCTGCAGCCACGACGTGCGTGGCGACCCCGCGTTGACACCCATCGCTCGTGCATGGGTCGCCGTCGTCTTCCGCGTCGGCGCCGTCCGGCGCAGGATACGGCTGTCCCGCAGCGCAGGTGAGGATCTGGCAGTCGCCCGCGATCTGCCCGGACGGCAGGGCCGGCACGCCGTCGAGCGGGACGTTGACGCACGCGCCTGCGGTGCACGCGTCCGCGGTGCATGGATTGTCATCGTCGCAGTCGGTCGCCTGCGTCTCGGCCGCGCACGCAGGGGCCTCTCCGTCCCAGCCAGCGCCGGGGTCACCCGCCCCGACCCCGTGATCCCCGCCGCTGCCGGCGCCCGCGCCGCCGGAGCCCTGGAAGCTGCGGGCCTTGGGCGAACAGCCCGCCAGCGCGACGACGAGGCACAGCGGCACCGATGTCGCCTGCACGCGGCTCGTGCGGCGGAGCGGAAGTGCTGAGATGTGAAATGTCCACATGCGCCGAACTCTACTGTCGGTCCAGCTCACCCGCTAATCAGACTTCTTCCTTCGAGCGGCCATGGACGAACGGCGCGCTCGGTTTGCTGGCGGCGGAGCTCGCAGCTGGGCTTCCGCTCCGTTCGAGGCGCGTCACCGCCGTCCGGCTCACCACCCCACCGCATCTGCCCGCCGTACACCCGTGTCGCGCGCGCCGCGCACGCAACACCGCTTCTCCTGATCTTCTCTCTGACGTACAAGAACGGAGAACTTGAGTACGGCCCTCAGGCCAGGCGCGGCGCCTCGCCGATCACGCCGCCACGCCGCGCCGCGACCGCCTCGAGGAGCGCGATCCACGCCCCGGGCCCATCGAGCGTCAGGTCTGGCTCGACCGCGGTGTCCGGCCGCTCGGACGAGGCGATGTAGACGCCCACGCCGCCGATCGCCCGGGCATGGGCGATCGCCGGCTCGTCGGTCGTGTCGTCGCCCGCATAGACCACCAGCGTCCCCGGCGGCAGCCGCGCCAGCAGGAACGCGAGGGCGCGGCCCTTGTCGTGCGCGGCGTCCCGGGCCTCGTGGATGCTGCGCCCCCTCATGACCACGAACCCCCGCCGCGCCGCCGCGTCCGCCCACGCCCCGAGCGCGTCGAACGCCGCCGGCCGGGCCTCCGCCGGGACGAGCCGCCAGTGGAGCGCGATCGAGCAGCGCTTGCGCTCGACCCACAGCGCAGGGACCCGCCGCACCGCCTCGTCCGCCTCGCGCTCCAGCGCGTCGAGCGCCTCGGTCGGCGACTCCGCCCGGTACACGAGCTCCCCGCCCGGCGTCGCGATCTCCGCCCCGTGCTCGCCCACGCGCCACGCCGCGCCGACCGCCGCGGTGCGCGCCGCGACGTCCTGGATCGTCCTTCCCGTGACGATCGCCACGGTCGTGCCCGGCGCCCGCGAGAGCGCTTCCAGCGCCCCGAGGGCGCCCGGCGCCGCCACCGCCCCGCCCGAGACCGCGGTGATCTCGGAGATGGTCCCGTCGAAGTCCGTCGCGAGCAGCAATGACGGCGCGGCCGCCGCGCGCTCGACCAATTCAAGAACGTCCATGCTGCACCAGATCTACCACTGGGCAGGCCAGGAGCACGATGGCAAAGCCGGCGCGACCGGGAGCGACCCGGTGGCCGGCTTTGCTGCTCCACGACGGACAGGTCGCCGCCGCGCGCCGCGCGCGTCAGAACCGGATGATCACCTCGTGGACGCGGCGCCCCTCGGTCTTGCCTTCGGTGGACTCCGCGGGCGCGGCGTCGCCCGCGGGCGACCCCTCCGCGGCGGCCGCCGGCTCGTCCGTCTTGCACTCGTACTTCACGCGCCACTCGGTCTTCTGCACCGTGTGCGTGCTCTCCTGCTTCCGCTTCTTCGGCCCGAAGAAATCCTTCTCGCGGCGCTCGCTGGACTCCGACACGGACTCTTCCCCGACCACGGTCTCGCCCTCTTCGACGATCTCGTAGCTCTCGGGTCCGCCGCAGGTCGTGGCCATCGTCTGGCTCGCCTTCTGCATGGCCACCTCGCGATCGCCCAGGATCGCGAGCTCGCCGCCGACCTTCGTCCGCCTCACGACGCGGACCTCGCCATACGGCTGCCACGAGCACGCGGCCGTGGAACAGAGCGCACACGCGGCGATCAATGCATGAATCGCAGAGAATTTCATGCCTTGCACCAGTACCACCCTCGAAATGACGAGGGCAACAACAAAGCGCGGGCGGTTCCGTGCAAAACCTGCTACCGGCGGCGCGCGCGTGTCTGGTCGGTTGGTCGGTTGGTCGGTTGGCCGGTTGGTCGGTTGGTCGGTTGGTCGGTTGGTCGGTTGATCGTGTCGCGCCGTCGTAGCGGTCCAACGTTGCGTGGTCGCTCGAGCGCGCGCCTGCTCGCGCCGGGGCACCGGATCACCACCCGCTGCTGCCACGGCAGCAGCGAGGAAGCTCTCGGCCCCGCGTTCCGGCCCGCTCCGGCGCGGCATGGGGGTTGCTGACCGCGGGTGTTCGCCGGCGCGGATCAACAGGCTTGATCCGCGCCGTGCACCGAGGTCCAACTGCGCTCCTTCATCGACAAGAACCGCTTCCTGCTGGTCTTCGCGGCGCTGTCCTCGGTCATGGGCCTCAGCGTCGGCGTGGCCAAGGTGAGCACGACGCTGTATGCGCTGGAGCTCGGGGCGAACGAGGCGCTGCTCGGGCTGATCTCCGGATCGCAGAGCGTCGGGGTGCTCCTGATGAGCATCCCCATCGGGCTCCTCGTGGATCACCTCGGGCCCTCACGGCTGTTCGTGCTGGGGAGCCTCGTGGCCGGGTCCCTCTACATGGCCTTGCCGGCGGTCCCGTCTCCGGTGTTCCTGCTGGCCTTCACGACGGCGATCAGCTTCTTCATGCCGATGCGCTTCGTCTCGCTGAGCACCGTGTTCATGCAGCAGCTCGAGACGGTGGGCGAGGGCAAGGCCGGCTGGTACCGCGGCACGCATATGGTCGGCATGTTCCTGCTCGGCCCCATGCTCGCGGCCAGCCTCACGAAGGCGCTCGGCTTCTCGGGCACGTACCGGCTCATCGGGCTCTCGTTCCTGATCACCGTGCTCATGTCGCCGATCGTCTTCGGCCCTTACACGGCGCGGTCCGCGCACCCTCGAGCGCTCCGCCTCTCCGGCGTCCGCTCCGACCTCGCCCTGCTCGCGCAGGACGTCGAGCTGCGCAGCGTGTGCCTGATCGAGTTTGCGGCCCAGTCGATCAACTCGTTCTTCATGTTCTTCATCATCCCCATCGGCGTCACCGTCGCCCACCTGACGGCGGCCGAGGCGTCGGGGCTCCTGGCCTGGCAGGGCGTGACGTTCATCTTCGCGCTGTTCGCGCTGGGGGGCCTCGTGGGCCGGGTGGGGCACGAGCGCGTCTACCTCGCGAGCCTGGTCCTCGTCCCGAGCGCGCTCCTCTTGCTCGGCCTCTCGCGCGATCTCATGCCGCTGCGGGCCGGCGGCCTGCTGCTCGGCCTCGGGCTCGGCATCCTCCAGATCGCGAACCTCACCCGCATCGCCCGGATCGGCGCGCGGGCGGGGCGGGGCAAGGTGGCCGGCTTGCAGGCGCTCGTGGGGCCGTCCGGTGGCCTGTTCGGCAGCACCGTGGGCGGCCTCCTGGGCCGGAGCCTGGGGCTCCAAACGATGTTCCTGCTCCTGTCCGTGTTCTTCGGCCTGCTCCTCGCCGTGGCGCGCAGGACGTCCAGCGCGGCGGCGGCGGCGAGCCCCGCGCCCGCCGAGCCCGCCGCCGCCGAGTAACGGCCGAGGAGAGACAACCACCATGCGAGAGCTCGACACGCAATCTTCGATCGCCACGACACGCCGCAGGCTCGCGGCGGCCCTCTGCGCCGCGCTCGCGCTCGCGGCCTGCTCGAAGGGAGGCCCCGGCAACGGCGCCGCCGGCGACTATGAGGTGCAGGAGCTGCGCTATCAGGGGTTCTCGGGCATGGTCTCGGTGCCCGAGCTGGCGGAGGATCTGGGGTACCTCGCCCCGATCAAGCTGAGCTACGTCGGCAACACGATCAGCGGGCCGCAGGACATCCAGACCGTGGTCACCGGAGACACCGATCTCGGGCAGGCGTTCAACGGCGCGGTGATCAAGCTGATCGCCGCCGGCGCGCCGCTCCGGGCGGTGGTGGGCGGCTACGGGATCGACGCGAAGCGGTGGAGCGGCTTCTACGTGACCGAGGACAGCCCCATCCAGGCGGCGCGGGACCTGATCGGCAAGAAGGTCGCGATGAACACGCTGGGCGCGCACCACGAGCTGATGCTGAAAGAGTACCTGTCGCGGCAGGGGCTCACGAGCGCCGAGATCGCGCAGGTCACGCTGGTGGTGCTGCCGCCGGTGAGCGCGGAGCAGGCGCTCCGGCAGAAGCAGGTGGACGTCGCCGTCCTCGGCGACATCCTGCGCGACAAGGCGCTGGAGCGCGGCGGCGTCCGGGCGCTGTTCTCGGATCACGAGCTGTTCGGCGAGCTCACCGCCGGCAGCTACGTGCTGAGCAAGCGATTCTTGAAGGAGAGCCCGAACAGCGCCCGCAAGTTCGTGGAGGCTGCGGCGCGCGCCATCGAGTGGGCCCGGAGCACGCCGCGCGAGGAGGTGGTGGCCCGCTTGCAGCGCATCATCGAGCGGCGGGGCCGCAACGAGGACGCGTCGCTGGTGAAGTACTGGACCAGCCTGGGCGTCGCCGGCAAAGGCGGGCTCCTGTCGGCCGGGGAATACCAGATCTGGATCGACTGGCTGGTGAAGGACGGCGACCTCAAGGCCGGGCAGATCAAGGCCGAGGACCTGTTCACGAACGAGCTCAACCCGTTCGCGGCGACACAGGGGAAGTGACGGCGCCGGCCCCGGCGCGTCCCGCTCGCCACCGCTTGCGGTAGAGGAGGAATTTGCCGTGGTTCACGGCCCGTGCGCGGTGGCGCTGGCCTCTCCTACGATCGCCGCCGGAGGATGTGCTGGAGCAGCTGGCGCGAGACGTTCAGGAGCTTTGCCGCCTTCCGGCGGTTTCCTCCGGCGCGCGCGAGCGCCTCGTCGACCATGACGGTGCGCACCTGCTCCTCGACGTCCTGGATCGACGCCCGCCCCACCGCCGCGCGCACCTGCGGCCGGAGATCGGGCGGCCGGCTCAGCGCGTCGTCGATCGTGCGCTCCAGCTCCTCGAGGCGCAGCGGCTTCGCCAGGAACGAGCGCACGCCCATCTGGGCGAGCCGGAACGAGACGGCCGGGCTCGCCGAGCCGCTGATGGCCACGATCGTCGGCGCGACAGCGCAGGTCATGGCCCGCTCCACGACGTCGACGGCGTTCCCGTCCGGGAGCATCACGTCGGCGATGATCCCTTGAAACGCCCCGCCTGCGAGCGCGCTGTGCGCCTCGGCCACCGACGCGCACGCGACGACCTCGGCGCCGCGCGCCTCGAGCGCCTCGCGCAGCGCGCGCCTGAGCCTCGCGTCATCCTCCACGATCAGCCAGCGTAGCATCGTGTGGTAGCATGCCCCCGGTTCATGGGGGCGCATAGTCTCAAGCGGGCGGAGCTGGCCAGCCTCCCGGCGCTGTCGGCGCCGTCGGCGCCGTCGACTGGCGCGCAGCTCGACGCCCTCATCACGCGCGAGGCGCTGCGGGGTGAGCGCACCGCCTCGATCGCGCGGAGCGTCTTCTGCGCGGCCCTCCTCGCGCGGTTCCTCGCCGTCGGGGGTTTGACGCCGTCAGGCTCTCACGCGCGCTCGCTCATCGAGGTTCCGCTGCTCCTCGGCGCGGTTGCCGCCTCGCTGTACGTGTGGTGGCGGAGCCGGAGGACCGATGCCCCTCCTCACCTGATCCTCGTCTCGGTCGGCCTCGACGCGCTCCTGTGCTTTCTGGCGCTGCTGCCGAACGTGCTCTGGCCCTGGGACGGTTACCCGGGAATCTTGCACCTGCCCGATATGGCCGCGCTCCTGATCCCGGTGTCCGTGAGCGCGTTCCGGCTCGTCCGCCGGGCGGTGCTCCTCGCGACGGCGGCGAACGCGCTCTCCGCGCTCGTGCTCATCGTGCTCGACCGCGCGCTGAACGGCGGCCAACACGACGACTTCTGGGCGCCGGCGTCGCTGTTCTTCCTCCTGCTCCTGACGGCCGCCAGCGCGGCGCTCCTCGCCACGATGCGCACGGTCCGCGTCGTCGAGCTCGGGGCGCGCTCCACGCTGCGCGCCGAGCGCGCGCAGCGGAACCTGAGCGTCATGCTGCACGAACACCACGACGTGAAGACCTCGCTCTCGGCCGCCCTCATCGACACCGATCTGCTCCGGCGCGAGCTCCTTCGGGTCGAGTCCGCGAGCGCCGAGCGCATGTTGCGGAAGCTGGAGCAGCTCCGCGAGAGCGTCGAGGATGTCGCATCGACCATGGGGCACATCCGCGATCGGACGATACGCGAGCTCGACGCGCTGCGCGCGACGGCCCCCGCCGAGATCGGCGAGGCGACCCGCGGCGCGCTCCGGGTCGTCCGGCGGCGCTACCAGGCGGTGAAGGTCGACGTCACGGATCGCGCGGAGCGCACCGCGGTCCTGTTCGCGGGGGGGCACGACGTGCTGGAGCGAGTGCTCCTCAACCTCCTCGTCAACGCGTGCGAGGGGACGGGCGAGCGCGGGGCGTCCAGCGTGACGCTGGACGCGCGCCCGCTGGGCGGCGGACGGGTGGCCATCGAGGTGAAGGACGACGGCCCCGGGTTCCACGACGCGCCCAGCCTGAAGCCGGGCGGGTCCGGACAGGGGCTCGGCTTCGTGGCCGCCATGGTGGAATCGAGCGGTGGGCTCGTCCTGCGCGCCAACCTCCCGGAAGGCGGCGCCAAGGTCACGATCGAGCTGCTCGAAGCGCCTGTGTGACGACGGAGCGCGCGGCGCGCGGACAGGGTGGCAAGAAAATTTGCCCTCATCGCGCCACTGGCCATGCGGTACCACTCGGTGGCGAAGTGGGTACTCGCATGGACTCCGTCGCTCGCAAACCTCGGAAGGATAACTTGGCATGAAGAAAACAAGCCCAATGACAGGTCCTGCGTTGGCTCCAACCTGGATTGCGATCGCCGCGGCCGCGGTGACGTTCGCGGCCCCCGGCCCCGTGAGCGCGCAGGCGCGGCGTTCGCCGATCTTCGATTCCGCGCTGAACGCTCCCGGCCGACCGCTGCGCGGGTTCGCCGATCTCCACACCCACCCGATGGCGCACCTCGGCTTCGGGGGGCACGTGCTCCACGGCGCTCCCGACGTCGACGTGCTCATGGCGCCGGGGACCATCTACGACCCCAGCGGTCAAGGCGTGTCAGGCGCCACGTGCAATGCGTCGGCGCGGCGCGCCGCCAGCATCGCGGAGGCGCTGGGAACCAGCTACAGCACCCACCGGGGTCACGATTTTCTAACGAACAAGTGCGGGAATCATGTCCGCCAGATCGTGCTCGGGGAAATGGCGAAATCCCACGGCATCCGCTCGTTCGAGGTCGAGCGCCCCGTGGGCTATCCGACGTTCGCGCACTTCCCGGCGCATAACGATATCCTGCACCAGCAGATGTGGGTCGACTGGATCCGCCGCGCGAAGGAGGGTGGCCTCCGGGTGATGGTCGCGCTGGCCGTCAACAGCCGCACGCTCGCCCACGGCATCGAGGCAAACCCGCCCGTCGACGACAGGGCGTCGGGCAATCTCCAGATCGAAGAGCTCGTCCGCTTCGTCGGCAAGCACGACGCGTGGATGGAGATCGCGCGTTCATACGCCGATCTCCGGCGCATCGTGGAGAAGAACAAGCTCGCGGTGATCGTCGGTGTCGAGCTGGACGACATCGGCAACTTCGTGTGGAACAAAGCGTCGCCCACGGAGGCCCAGATCCGCGCGGAGATCAAGCGCCTCCACGTCCTCGGCGTGCGCTACGTGTTCCCGGTCCACCTCACCGACAACCTGTTCGGCGGGACCGCCGCCTACGAGGACGAGGTGGCGCGCGCCAACCGCTTCCAGACGGGGAAATGGTGGGACCTCGAGTGCTCCCGCGGAGAGGGCATCACGAAGCAGATCCAGTCGGGGAACGACCTCTTCAAGCTGATGAAGCTCGGCGACGCCGGCGGTCACATCCCGCTCCCGAGCTGCCAGCCGGGGGAAGGCCACAAGAACCGGCTGGGGCTCCTGCCCATGGGCCGCGTCGCCCTCAACGAGATGATGAGGCTCGGGATGGTCATCGACATCGATCACATGTCGCAGCGGATGGTGAGCGACGTGCTCGCATTCACCCGAACGACGCCCGGCGGCGCGTATCCGCTCGTCTCGGGGCACAACGGGCTCCGCGGCTCGAGCGGCAACGAGAACGGCCGGACCAACGCCCAGTACACGGAGCTCGCCGCGCGCGGCGGGCTCGCGGGCGTCGGCTTCGGCGACTCCGATGCACGGACCTTCCTGCGGAACGCGGCCGCCGTGGCGGCGATCACGTCAGGCGGCAAGCCGCTTCAGATCACCCTCGGCTCGGACATCAACGGGATGGTCGTCATGCCGCGCTCTCCCGAGTGCCAGGCGCCCCGGGACCAGGTGGTGACGGTGCCAGGCGACGCCTGGAACCACCCGCCCGCGCAGCTCCGGTGCACAGGGGCCGAGATCGACGTGCGCTCCGCGCGCATCGGCTGTCTCGACATCCAGACCAGCGGAAACCTGACGGGCCTCGTCGGCCGCGCCTGCAATGACAAGACGTCCTGCTCTTACAAGGCGCCGACTCCGGACGAATACAGCCGCGCCGGCGTCCAGGCCGCGACGCGCGCGTTCTGTACGCAGGCCATGGAGATCGTGTACCGGTGCGTCGATCCGGCGGCCGAGGCGTGCGTCGATTACTCGAGCTTCCCCAGGGCCCGGATGGGGAGCCGCTCGTGGGATTACAACGAGGAGGGGGTCGTTCACATCGGGCTCTTCCCGGATTTCCTCAAGCACGTCGAGGCGCTTCCGGGCGGAGAGCAGCTCATCGACCGGCTCTACGGCGGAGCCGAAGGCTTCGCGCAGATGTGGGCGAAGGCCGAGACGGTCGGCCGCTCCGTCCCCTGATCCGCGCACGTCCGTCCCGGGGTTGTGGGACCCGACCCGGGTTGGCCCTGCGCGGCAAAGCTGCGCCGCGCCGCCGACCTGGGTCGGGTCTTCGTCCCGCTGTTACTGGCGCATCCACGCCACGAGGAACTTGGTCGTGTTCGCCCCCGGGTTGAACGCGTCGCCCTCGCGGATGCTCGCCGAGAACTCGATGGTCCGGGGCCCGGTCTGGGACGCGCTGAACCCGACAGCGCCGTTGTGGCCATCGATCTGCACGGTGATCGTGCCGGCGACGATGTCCGTCGCGCTCGTGATCTTCTTGAAGCAGCCCCGCGTACCAGGCCAGCCGCTGTTGCAGGTCACCGACGTGAGGCCGATCTGGAGCGCCTGCTCCGCCTCTTCCACGGTCTCCTCGCTCAGGTCCTCCTCGCTCAGGGCCTCATCGCCCTCCTGCGCGATGCAGCCCGCGAGCGCCATGGAGGCGAGGACGGCGATCATCCCGCTGAGCTTCGTGAGAAACCTCATGCCTCGGCCCTTTCCGCTCGACCGAGCTCGTCGGTCATCTTCGGATCGGGCCATGGTGCAGCCGTCCTGGCCTTCGAGGAGTGTGCCTTGTGCGCTCTTGATGTCGTGTGTCATGCTCTGCCTCCATTCATGCCTTCGGTGTCCGTCGCTCCAGCGGGGTGGCCGTCGCGTTGCGGAGCTCGTACGAGCACCGTGATCTGGTATGGAGGTGGTACCGCACGGTCAGAGACGCGATAAGGGCAAACGTTCTTGCCCCACCTGGCAATGGTCCGGCTCGCGCCTCGTCTCCGCGGGCCGGGTCACCAGGTGAGGGACCCGTGGACCTTGGTCATGACCTCGTTGGCCCGGATGTCACCGAGCATCCAGTCGAACTCCTCCCAGGAGATCTTGCCCGTCGCCGGGTCGACGGTGAAATGGTCGTACTTCGGCAGCCCGTGGTTCGTGAGCAGGATCGTGAACATCTCGCGGCTCGGCTCGGGATCGACCACGATGAGCGTCCCTGCGGCGCCTGTCTTGCTGTAGGCGACGGTCGATGTCGACTCCCCGCCGGGCCACATGCCTGCGTCCCACATCTCCCAGCCGTACCCCTTGCGCGAGTAGATCAGGTTCTCGGAGTACGTCCAGGCCGACCTGTTGAGGTGGAGCGAGCCTGTCTGGGTCGTGGTCATGTCGAGCACGGCCTGGGCAGGGAGCAGGGTGGCTATGCAGAGGTTGAGAGGCCACTGGTTGCAGCTGTAGGCGTGCTTGCCCCGGTTCAACAACATCTGGGCGAACTTCGCCAGATCGCTCGCGGTCGAGAACAGGCCGTCGCACCCGGTGAGGTGCTCGGCCGGGTCCGGGCCGTCCCCTTCGAGGAAGTAGTCGGTCTCGTCCTGCACCTCGCCCCGGAGATAGCGCTCGCGCGCCGCGGACCACGCCGTGCCGACGAAGCGATCCTCCTTCTCCGGCATGTTGAGCCACGGCTGAAAGCCCGTGTCATTCATTTGCAGCGGGTCGAAGATGTAGGTCTTCATCAGGTTCTGGAGCGAGTCGCCGCCGACCGTCTCCAGCACGTGGCCCAGGATCCGAAAGCCGAGATCGCTGTAGACGACCTTCGTCCCCCGCGGGTGGGCCAGCGGCGCGTCGAGCATCGAGTGCCAGGGGTCGGCGTCGTCGAAGAGGCCGTTCGGGTTGGTGTCGTCGAAGTAGTCGATATCCTCCCCCGATACGTAGCTCATCAGATCCTTGATCGTGACAGAGCTTTTGTTGTTGACCGAGGAGACGGCGAACTCCGAGAAATACGTCGCGACCGTGTTGTTGATGTTGAACCCCGGGTAATCCCCGGACTCTTGCATTCTCATCGCGAGAAAGACGGTGAACGGCTTGGTCATGGACTGGAGATCGAAGATCCCATCGAGCGGCATCGGCACCGAGGGCATGCTCGGATCGTCCTCGTTCAGGCCGTCTCTCGTCCCCACGGCGGTGTGGAGCACGACCCGGCCCCGGCGGGCGACCAGGAGGACCGCGCCATTGATATCCCCGTCGTCCACCGCATCCTCCAGCTCGTTGACCGCCTGGTCGAGGAGGGCGCTGGACAGACCCACCGATTCCGGTGTGCCCGGGCGGACGGAGTACCTGATCGCCGGCTCCAGAGGGTACGTGTCCTGGGCGTGCGCCGACGGCGCCATGCCGACGATGGCGGCGGCCGCGGCTCCACAGAAGATCAAGCTACTGGCTCTCATGTTCGCGATTCCTTCCTTGAAGGGTGCTGCAGCCTCAGCGCGGGGCGGGGCGAAGGGCTATCGGGGTCATCGGCTGCGGTCTCGGAGCGCCTCTTGGCCCGCGCCCCGTCAGGGGCTTATCCACCCTTCGTGCCAGCGGGCCGCACGGCGCTCCGGCGAGCAGCGCACCCCGCGCGGTGCGCGCGCCGTGGTGGCCGCGACGACGGCCGGGCGCCCCTCAGCGGCGGCCGTGACGCCGCCTGGAGCTCGCGAAAATGCGTTGCATATCAGCCACTTGCGAGGCGCATGACGCCTTCGGTAGCGCCGCGCCGGGCGCCGCCTCCGCCTGGCGCCGCGCCGGTCGCGAGGGGGAGGGGAGAGGTTCGGCGCGCTGCTGCGCCGCACGAAGGCACGCTCGCGGAGCGTGACATCGTGACGTTGTCACGGCGTGACATCGTGACATTGTCACGGCGTGACATCCAAATCTTGGCGTCGTATGGCGTCTTATTGCGTCTTGGTGACCCCATCATTCCGGCAAGGTGGGGTAAGTCCCCCACCACCCGGCGTTCTTCAGGACGCTGCTTGCCCAGGAGCTCGACGCGAGCGAGGCTGGCTTCAGCGGTTAGGCCCGCCCGGAGGCGGGGGCGGCGGCCCTTCAGGGAGGATCTCGACCGCCATCCCCTCGCTCAGCTCCGCGCTCGCGAGCTTCACGACCCGCTCGCTCCCGTCGAGCCCGGTCGACACCTGGATCGTCGCGCCCGTGTCGCGCTCGACGACGATCGGCGCGAAGCGGATCCTGCTCCCGGGGTCGATGACGGCCACGCGGAGCCCCTTGGCGTCGTTGTAGAGCGCCGTCGCCGGGATCTCGAGCACGCGGTGCGGCGTGGGCAAGGTCAGCGCGACCTCCGTGTACATGCCCGCGAGGAGGCGGCCGTCGGGGTTCGGCACCCGCACCTCCGTGTTCATCGTCCGGGTCGCCGCGTCGAGCGCGCCGGCCGTGCGCGCGATCGTGCCCTGGAACGGCTGCCCCGCGAACTCGCGCACCGTGACCTTCGCCGGCGCGTCGACCCGCACGCTGGGCGCCACGTCCTGCGGGACGCCCACGAAGACGCGCACGGGGTCGGTCGCCGCGACGGTGAAGAGCGGCGTCCCGTTGCCCGCCGTGACCAGCGCCCCGCGCTCGGTCGTGCGCGAGGTGACCGTCCCCGCGAACGGCGCGGCGACCTTCGCGAACTTCTTCTGATCCAGGATGCGCTGGACGTTCGCCTGCTGCGCGGTGATCGCCGCGCGCGCCACGGTGACGCTCGCCTCGGCGACGTGCGCCTGCCCCTGCCGCTGCTCGAGCTCCTCCTGCGGCGCCACGCCCGCGGGGACGAGCTGCTCGTAGCGCTTCACGCTCGACCTCGACAGGTCGCGGTTGGCCTCGGCCTGCACGAGGCCGGCGCTCGCCTGCACCAGCTGCGCGCGGGCCTGCGCGAGCTCCTGATCCAGCTCGGGCGTGTCGATCTCGGCGAGGATCTGCCCCTCCTCGACCCTGTCGCCGATGTCCGCGGTCCACCTCCGCACGTAGCCGCTCACGCGCGGGTAGACGACCGTCTCCGCGAGGGGCTGGATGCTGCCGGGCAGGACGAGCGCCCGGTCGCTCGACACCGGCTGCGGCGCGACGACCCCCACGCGCGGGGCCGCGCCCTCGGCGGCCCGGGCGCCCTGCTCGAGCGTGGCGCGGGCGTTCCGGCGGGGCAGGTAGGCCGCGGCGAACGCCGCCCCGAGCACGACGACGAGGCCCACGCCGAGGGCGAGGCCGCGGGTCCTCGTCAGCACGGCGGGCGGCGGCAGATCGAACCCGAGGTCGTCGGCGGGGCTGCCCGGCGACGGGGGAGCAGAGGTCGGGGGGGCAGCGGATCGGCGGGCGGGGGAGCTCATAGGTCCTCTGCGAGCAGGTCTCTGGCCGGGGCCTTGTTCCGGAGGAGGCTGTACATCACGGGCACGAAGAAGAGCGTGCTCAGCGTCGCGACGAGGAGACCGCCGATGACCGCGCGCCCCAGCGGGGCGTTCTGCTCGCCGCCCTCGCCCAGGCCGAGCGACATGGGCAGCATGCCGAAGATCATCGCGAGCGCCGTCATGAGCACCGGCCTGAGGCGCGTCATGCCCGCGGCGAGGGCCGCTGTGCCCGCGTCGCGGCCCAGCTTGCGCTGGTCGTTCGCGAACGTCACGACGAGGATGCTGTTCGCCGTGGCGACGCCGACGCACATGATCGAGCCCATGAGCGCGGGCACGCTCAGCGTCGTGTGCGTCACGAACAGCACCCACGCGATGCCCGCCACCGCGCCCGGGAGCGCCATCAGGATGATGAGCGGGTCGAGCCACGACTGGAAGTTCACGACCATCAGCAGGTAGACGAGCACGACCGCGAAGAGGAGCCCGTAGCCGAGCCCCGTGAACGAGGTGTCCATGCTCTCCGCCTGCCCCTTGATGGTCACCTTCGTCCCGCGCGGCAGCTCGGGCCTGAGCTCGTCGACAACGCGCGAGACGGCGCCCGCGACCGAGCCGAGGTCGGTGCCGTCGACGTTCGCCTGGACGTCGAACGTCCTCGCGACGTTGTAATGGGTGATGTTCGCCGGTCCGGTCGCGCGCGACATCGACGCGACGTTGGACAGGAGCTGGGGGCGGCCGTCGCCGGTCGACAGCGGCGTGGCGTTCACGTCGTCGATGGACCCCATCGCGTACTGGGGCGTCTGCACGGCGACGAGGTACTGCACGCCGCGCTTGTCCAGCCAGTAGGTCGGCGACGTCTGCCCGCTCGACGAGAGCGAGACCAGCACGTCGCTCGCCACGTCGCGCTGGCTGAGCCCCAGCTGGTCGGCCATCGTGCGATCGACGTCGATGCGGAGCTGCGGCCTCGCCGGCACCTGCGCGAGGTGGACGTCGACGGCGCCGGGGATCCTCTCCATGCGATCGGCGATCTTCAGCGCGACGGCGTACGTCTCGTCCTCCTTGCCGATCGGGCCGACCACCTGGACGTTGATGGGCGCCGCGAGGCCGAAGTTCAGCACCTGCGTCGAGATGTCGGGGGCGAGGAAGAAGAACGTCGTGTCGGGGTACGCCGCGTTGAGCCTCGCGCGGAGCGTCCGGACGTGGTCCGCGGTGGGCCGGTGGTGCTCCGCGAGCGCGATGAAGATCTGCCCGTCGGCCGACGAGATCTGCGCGCCCTCGCTGAGCGACAGGTTGATGCCGCTCGCCGGGATCCCGATGCTGTCGAGCATCGTGCGGATCTCGCCCGGCGGGAGCGCCCCGCGGATGGTCTCCTGGATGCGGGCGAAGCGCCGCTCGCTCTCCTCGAGGCGGGTGCCCGGCGGGCCGCGCACGTGGAGCTTGATGAGCCCCGCGTCGACGGTCGGGAAGAAGTCGCGGCCGAGGAGCGGGATCAGCGCGACCGAGGCGGCGACGAGCGCAAGGAACGCCCCGACGAACAGGGCGCGGTGGGCGAGCGCCCAGGCGAGCCACCCGCCGTACGCCGCCCGCAGCCGGTCGAACGCGCGGTTGAACGCGGCGAAGACGCGCCCGAAGAGGCCTCGGGGAGCGGCGTGGCCGTGCGCGTGCTCCGCCGCCTCGCGCTCGAGCAGGAGGCGCACGAGCGTCGGGACGAGCGTCCGCGACAGGAAGTACGACGTGAGCATGGCGAAGACGACCGCCATGGCCATCGGCACGAAGAGCGACCGCGCGGCGCCGGTGATGAAGGCGACCGGCACGAAGACGATGCAGATGCAGAGCGTGGAGACGAGCGCCGGGACGGCGATCTCCTGCGCCCCGTCGACGATGGCGCGCAGGAACGGCTTCCGCTGCCCGAGGTTCCTGTGGATGTTCTCGATGGCCACGGTCGCGTCGTCGACAAGGATGCCGACGGCGAGCGCCATCCCGCCGAGCGTCATCACGTTGAGCGTGTGGCCGAGGGCGTTCAGCGCGATGATCGAGACGAGGATCGAGAGCGGGATGCTGATGACGACGATGAGCGTGCTGCGCCAGCTCCCGAGGAACAGCACGATCATGAGCGCCGTGAGCCCCGCGGCGATCAGCGCCTCGTGCACGACCCCGGAGACCGCGGCGCGGACGAACACCGACTGATCGAAGAGCAGCGAGACCTTGAGCTCCTTCGGGAGCTTCTCCAGCGTGGCCGGCAGCATCGCGTGGATGCGCGAGGCGACGTCGAGCGTGCTCGCGCTCCCGTTCTTGAGGATGCTCAGGAGCACGCTGCGCTTGCCCTCCACGTGCACCATGTTCGTCTGCGGCGCGCTCCCGTCGCGCACGCTCGCGACGTCGCGGAGGGTGATGGTCCTGCCGTTCACCGTCTTGAGCGGCAGCTTCCCGAGCTCCTCGAAGGCCGCGGGGCTGCTGTTCATGATGACGGGGTACTCGTTCTCCCCCATCTTCGCCGTGCCGGAGGGCAGGGTGACGTTCTGCAGCCCGAGCGCCGCGTTCACGTCGCGCGGCGACAGCCCCCAGGCGAAGAGGCGCTGCGGGTCGATGTCGACCATGATCTGGCGCTGCTTGCCGCCGTAAGGGAACGGGATCTGCGTGCCCCGGATCGTGGCGATGTCGGCGCGGATGAAGTTGACCGCGTAATCGAAGAGCTGCTGCTCGCTCAGCGACTCGCTCTCCAGCGCGGCCTGGAGGATTGGCACGTTCGAGGCGCTGTAACGGATGATGAGCGGCGGGCTGATCCCGGGCGGCATCTGGCGGATCGCCGTCTGCGAGATCGCCGTGACCTGCGCCGTCGCGGCCTCGATGCTGGCGCCGGGCTGGAGGAAGATCTTGATGATCGAGATGCCGGTGAGCGACTGGCTCTCGATATGATCGATGTCGTTGACGGTCGTGGTGAGGAAGCGCTCGTAGTTGTTGACGATGCGCTTCTCCATCTCCTCGGGGGGGAGACCGCCGTAGTTGAAAATTACCGACAGGACCGGGATGTCGATGTCCGGGAAGATGTCCGTCGGCATCCGGGCGACGGTGAACACGCCCAGGATGACGATCAGCATCGACATCACGATGAACGTGTACGTGCGTTGAAGCGCGATCCGGACGAGCCACATGGGCCAATTCCCGTCCCCCTCCGGAGCGCCCCGGCCGGGGGTGGCGCCTGAGGGCAGGCTCCGCATTTAGGGTGCCCTTGACGTTCGTCCAATCTATTCTTTCGTATCACACGATACCTTCAAGGTATGGATCTACGCCACCTCCGGTACTTCACGGCCGTCGCCGAGGAGCGGCACTTCGGCCGCGCGGCGCAGCGGCTCGGCATCGCCCAGCCGCCGCTGAGCCGGCAGATCCAGGATCTCGAGTCCGAGCTCGGGTTCTCGCTCTTCGATCGCTCGCGGCGGCGCGTCGAGCTGACGCCCGCGGGCGCGGCGTTCCTCGCCCATGTCCGGCGGGTCTTCGACGCGCTCGAGCTCGCGGTGCACGAGGCCCGGCGCGCGAGCGTTGGCGAGACGGGGCGCCTCGTGGTCGGGTACCTGTCGTCGCTCGCCTACAGCGGCATCACCGAGCTGGTCCGCACCTTTCGCGGGGAGCTCCCCGCGGTGGAGCTCGCGCTCCGCGAGATGCCGCCGCAGGAGCAGATCGAGGCGCTCAAGGACGGGCGCATCGACGTGGGCTTCGTGAGGGCGCCGCTCCACGACGCCCGGCTCGCGTCCGAGTGCGTCCGGCGCGAGCCGCTCCTGGTCGCCCTGCCGGCCGATCACCCGCTCGCCGCGCGGAAGCGCATCCCGCTCGAGCTCCTGTCGCGCGAGCCGTTCGTCGTGTTCCCGCGCCAGCGCGGGTCGGCCTTCTTCGACCTGGTGATGGGGCTCTGCCGCGCGGCGGGCTTCTCCCCGCGCATCGCGCAGGAGGCGCTGCACCTCGACATCCTGAGCCTGGTGGCGGCGGGCTTTGGCGTCTCTATCTTGCCGGAATCCATCAAGAATGTCGGTCGCAAGGGGCTCGCGCTGCGCCCGATCGTGGGCGCGCCGTCGACCGATCTGCTCGTCGCATGGCGCGCCGACGACGCGTCTCCCACGCTCCGCCAGTTCCTGTCGTTCGTGCGGCGGGTCGGCGTCAGCAAGGGCAAGCCGCGCGCGGCGCGCGGCGCGCCGGGGGAACCGGGGGAAGGCAAGCGCGGCCGCCGTGCCCGCGGGGCCGCCGCGGCGAGGCCAGACGCAGCGGAATAGCGGAGCCGAGGCGCGGCGCGCGCCGACGGCTCAGGCCCGGGGGACCCGCGGCGCGTCGAGCGGCTGCCGCTTGCGGCGCAGCGCCGAGAGCGCGCTGCCGAGGGTCTGGTGGAGCGTCATCCCCTGGAGGTCGATGCCGAGGCGGATGAACCCCTGCGCGACCTGGGGCCGCATCCCCACGACGATGACCTCGGCGCCGAGCAGGAGGGCGGCGCGGGTCGTCTTCATCAGCGACGCCGCGACCTGCATGTCGGCGAAGGGCACGCCGGTGATGTCCATCAGCAGCACCTCGGCTTCCTGGCGGCTGAGCTCCGCGAGCACCACCTCGAGCACGTGGCGCGCGCGCTCCAGATCGATGGCGCCGACGAGCGGCACGAGCAGCACGCCCTGGTCGAGCGGGATGACCGGGCACCCGAGCCGGCGCACGTCGTCCGCGAGGGCGCGCTCGCGCTCGTAGGCGGCGCGCGCCTGCTGCTCCTGCGCGACCAGCGACTCGATCAGCGACGCGCGCTCGAACGCCGCGGTGAGCATTGCCACCCACATCTCCATGTCCCGGTGATCCAGCCCGAGCGGGCTGCTCACCGGGGCGCAGACGGCGAGGATGCCGCGATCCTCACCCTCGCTGCGGAGCGGGATGAGCCGGAGGACGTGGTCGCTCCGCCGGGCGGCGGCAGGCAGCCAGTCGCCGCGCGGGAACGCCTCGGCCGCGACGCGCGCGCCCGCTTCCGGCGTGGCGGCCGCCGCTCCGGGGGAGCAGCTCTCGACGACCCGCAGCAGGGGACCCGTGTCCTCGGGCGCCTCCCACACGGCGAGGCAGCCCCAGCTCATCTGCACCGCGGAGAGCCAGCTCAGCTTGCTCCCGCTGCCGCCGGCGTCCGCCAGGAGCGTCTCCCGGATGACGAGGTTGATGTCGAGCAGGCCGTTCAGGTAGTCGGCGCGGGCCGCCTCGATCGCGACCCGGCCCTCCATCATGGCGCGCCGGGCCGCCCGGATGTACGCCGCGACGCGCCGCTCGGCGGCGGCGTCCCCCGCGCCGCGGAGCATCGCCTGGCCGGCCCGCTCCAGCCGGTCGACCATCTCGAGGAGCTGGTCGATGTCGGGCATCTGCTCCGCGGCCTCTCGCCAGGCCCTCTCCAGCGCCGCGGCAGCGGGGCCGGGCCTGCCCCAGACGGCCGCCTCGAGCCCGAGGACCACCTCTGTGGCCCCGGGCCAGGCCTCTTCCGGCGGCGAGCTCGGATCGAGCGCCGTCGAGGCGCTCGCGAGCGCGGCGAGCTCCCGCGCGAGCGCGCCGGCCCGCGCAGCGGCGCTGCGGGCCGACGCGGGCGCGCTGGCCGGCGCCGCGGCGCTGCGGGACGACGGGGGCGCGTCGCGCAGCGCCGGGGCGGGCGAGCAGCCGCAGGAGCGGCGCAGGACCAGGGTCGTCGGCGCGATGTGCCCCGCGCAGGGGAGCTCCCGTCCGGCGAGGAGGTCGATGAGCAGCTCGGCGGCCGTCCCGCCGAGCCGGTCGAACCGCTGGCGGACCGTCGTCAGCGGCGGCGAGGCGTACCGGGCCGCCTCGATGTCGTCGAACCCGACGAGCGCGATGTCCTCGGGGACGCGGATGCCTGCCTCGGCGAACGCGTCGAGGACCCCGAGCGCCTCCTTGTCGGCCGACATGAACATCGCGGTGCAGGTGACGCCCTCTTCCAGCAGGCGCCGCACGGCGAGCCGCCCGCTCGCCCGCTCGTTGTTCGGAAGATCGAAGACGAGGTCGGGGTCGAACGAGATGCCGCGCTCCTCGAGCGCGTCCCGGTAGGCCTGGAAGCGCTGCCGGATGTCCTCGTGCGCCATGTGGCCCGCGAAGACGATCCGCTCGTGGCCGTGGTCGAGCAGGTGGCGTACGGCCGAGAGGGCGCCACCGTGGTTGTCGGGCAGGACGTAGGGACAGCGCGCGTCCTCGTTTGCGCGCGCGCTGAGGGTCACGACGGGCCGGCCGTCGTCGAGGAAGGGCTCGAGTTCCGCCGCGTCGATGAGCGCGATCCACCCGTCGACCTGGTCTCGCGCGAGCCGCAGCCTGTGGACGTCTCGCGGGGATGCCCTGATGGCGAGCACCCGATATCCGGCGCGCGCGGCGGCCGACTGGATACCGCCGAGAAGCTCGCAAACATAGCTGCCCCAGATGTCGGGGCACATGATGCCGATGGCTCTATCGAGCGACATGGTGGCAGCATCCTCGGTGGTCCTCAGCGCCCGCGTTCCGTCGTGACGCGATCACAAACGCAACCTGGTAGCACGCGACACCCGTGTGGCCATGCCGCTCTGCGGCGCGCTCGCGGCGGGAGCGGGCGCTCGTCGTCTCGAGCTCCAGCGTTCCCGCGTCCCCACGTCCGGCTCCCGGTCGCCTGCTGATGGCCGTGGTGTGCGGCAAGCGGCGCGAGTATCGGATGGACGGCGATGCTTGTCAGCTCCGATTGTCGCGCGCCGGAAGGGGCGCCGCGGCGGGCGGCCTCATGGGGCTCGCGCCCCGCTGGCCCATGTCATGGTCTCCCCTGCCCGGACTCCGAACCGCACGTGTCGTCCTCGGACGAGCACACCTTGCCTGTGCGCAGGTCCACGAAGTACCACGCGAGCGTCATCAGCATCGGGGAGGTGTTGCACGGCGGGGCGAGGTGCATCCGGACGTGCGCGCTCGCCCTGTCGACGCTCTCGGGCCGGAAGGCGATGCAGGAGGCGCCGGCGGGCCCTCGTTGCTTCAGCGCCCAGGCCCTGGCCAGGAGGACGGCCCTTTGCCCCTTCCGCTCCAGGTCCTGAAGAAATCGCTCGATGGGCACGTAGGCCTTGCCGTCGTGCCACATCGCCGCGCCGCGCCGCATATCGACGCGGAATCGCTCCGTGGCGCAGATGCGGCTCGCCGGGGAGCACGTCTCCCCGGCCCGGGCGACGAGATCGAAGACGTGGCCGTGGGATGCCTCCAGCGTGAGCGAATCGACGCCGGACCACTTCCATTCGAGCAGCTGGCCGAGCGCGCTGACCGCCGGGTGATGGTCCCGGTACCAGCTCGCCTTGAACGCCGCGTAGCCGCGGAGCTCGCCGTTGTCGTCCCAGGAGAGCTCGCGCGTGCGCCTGTCGATGCGGAAGCGCGCGAGCCGCTTGCGGCCGTCGGGCGAGAGCACGGACACGTGGAGGTGCGTGGCCGTCTCGCCGTCGACGCGCAGCTCGACGGCACCTCCCCAGGTGATGGCGTCGTCGATGAAGCGCTTCTCCAGCGCCGAGACGGCTGCTCTCAGGGACTCCTCGCGCGCGGCGAAGAACTCGCGCATCGGCCGGGGCGCCGCCTCGTCCCACCAGCGCACGGTGCCAGCGCGCCTGTCGACGGCGAACGTGGCGAACGGCGCGAGGCGCGCGCTGAACGGAGCGCACTGGACGGGGCCGCGCTCGCGCCGATGCAGCGCGACCATCGCCAGCCCGGCTGCGTCCTGCTCCGGCGCCAGCTCCCAGCACTCGGCCGGCAGCTTCTCCACGCTCACCCGCGGCGTCAGCCACATGTCCTGATCGTCGGCCGCGCTCGTTCTCGGGGCGGCGAAGAACGGGGCGAGCGCCGCTCTCACGAGGTCCGTGGCGTCGTCCGCTGGGGGGACCGCTGGGGGGGCCGTTGGGAGGGCTGTGCCGGGGGCTGTGGGAGCGCCGTGTGTCACGGGCCGCGCTGCCGGCCGAGGTACCAGAGGTCCTCTCGCCTCGGGCGCGGGTGCCGCGCACGCCGTGAGCGCGAGCGACAGGCAGGCCGCGCAGGAGAGGGCCAGTCCGCGCAGGCGCCGCCACGCCGGCCGCGCGATCGCCGCCGCGAGCCTCCTGCTTTCGACCGAGCCGCTGCCCGGACCTCTCATGGCTTCACCCTCGAGAACACGCGCTCGACGCAGCGGTCCGCGCCCTGCTTCGCCAGGAGGACGTGGGTAGTCGCGGTCGACCGGGCGAGGCCCGGGCGCGTCAGCCACAGCTCCACGTCCTCGCACTTCGTGGGATCCTCCCCGTCGGGGCCCCCGCACGCGCCGAGCTGCGGTGTCGACGCGAGCCCTGGCAGCGCTGCGCGCAGCTCCCGGTGCCAGCGCTCGCCCGCGGACGGCGACGCCGCTGGACAGAGCCAGCGCTCGGCCTCTGCCCACTCGAGCCCGAGCCAGGCGTACACGAACGACTCCGCGTCAGGGGCGAGGGGCGGCGCTCGACGCACGCTGTCGCCTTCCACCGTGTAGCGCGCGGCGAGGGCGTCCCAGCGCGGGTACCATGGGAGGAAGGTCGGGTCGCCTGTCCAGCGCAGCGTGAAGCCCCCGGCGGACACCGCGAGGGTATAGCCTGCCGGCATGTGGAATCGGAGGCTGTTCGCGAAGGCCGCGCGCGGGTGCAGCGGGTCAGTTCCCTCCAGCAGCACCCTCGTGGTCAGCGTCCTCCAGAGCGAGACACAGGACGACTCCGCGCTCGAGACGGCCAGCGCCCAGCGCTCCTTCGGTCGGCCCGCAAGGAAGCCGTAAGACAGCCGGTTTCCCTCCGACGTCCACGCCGATAGATCGCTCTCGTGAGCGAGCGCGAGGCGAAAGCCCGCCCGGCCCCGCTCGAAGACGTAGAGAGACGAGTCCTCGCCGCACGGGACCGCGAGCGTGAGGAGCGCGACCCGGAGCTCGGGGTGCGCCGCGGGCTGCTCGATGCGGAGGTCGAGGAGGCTGCCCCACCGCCGTTCCTCGCCGGCGGGGCGGACGCCGAGCCGCCCGAGCTCCGCCATCGCGCGCGTGCGTGCGGCGGCCGGCGCGCCCTCGGCCGCGTCGAGCGCGCGCCCGACGACGCCTCGGAGCTCGGCCTTCAAGGCGCGGAGCAGCGCGGGAGCTCCCGCGGGGGGCGCGCTCAGCCCGATGCCGTCCGCGCTGGTGTCGAGCGCGGCGAGCGCCTGCATCGTGGCCACGACATCGGGTGGAAGCGGCGCTTCGCCCGGGGCTGGCCCTGGCGGCGGCGCAGGCGTCCTCTGGCGCTCCGCGGGCAGCGGGCGCGGTGGTGTTGAGTCTTCCCGCCGAGGCGGCGCGGGTGACCGGCGCGCTCCGCTCACGGGCAGAGCTCCGGGTGGAGCTCCTCCCGTGCAGGCGAGTTGCCAGAGCAGCGCGGCGGCCAGAACGCCGCCTCCGGCGCGCAAGCGAGGAGCTCGGGGTGGGCTCGGGGACATCGGCGCAGCCTAACGCCGATCCCGGGTTTCCGATTCCTTCGGCAGCGCCTTGGTCGCGGCTCAGGTCCCGTGCGGCGAGCGTTGCTCGGAATCGCTCGAAAAGAGAAACGCCTGCTGCTCGAGGGCCACCCGCCCCTTGCGCTTTGGCCGGCGCGGCGGCGCCCCGGACTCCGTCGGCTCGCCCTCGGTCTGCTCGGCGCAGCGCGGGCAGACGGCGGGCGGCGCGGGCGGCTCCGGCGCCGCGATCTCGAGCCGGGGTGGCAAGGGGGGGTCCGGCGCCGCCTCGGGCTGCTGGGGTTCGACCGGATCCGCCCGCTCGATCTCGGCGCGACCGCGCGCGTGCTCGGCGGTGACCAGGGCGCGGAGGGCGCGGGCGGCGGCGCGGTGCTCGGCGGCGGCCCGGCGCAGGCGCGCGACGAGCTCGAGCGCTGCCCGCGGCGGCGCGTGGAAGCGGGCGCGCTCGCGGTGCGCGCAGCTGTCGTGGGCGCCGCCGCTGCTGCCGCAGTCGATGCAGATCCGCTCGAGCGCGAGCGGCTCCCGGATGGCGGAGGTCGGCTCGTCCGCCGCGGTGTCGTCGGGCGGGAATGCGTCGATGGGTTCCTCGGCGGGCGGCAGCTCCTCGACGACGACGACGGCGGCGGCGGCGGCGGCCTTGCGGTGGCGCATGTCGATCGGCTAGCAGATCATTGAACGGATGTATAGGTGTGCCTGGTTCTCGCGGCGCGGCGGACCGTCCGGGAGTGGCGGACGTCCTGGCATGGCGGACCAAGGAAACGCCTGTGTCTGCCGTGTCCATTGTGATTGAATCCCAGGTTCATGGCTCAGGATGCGGTCACGCAGCTCGGCAGGGAGGCGCTCTCGCAGTACACCCGTGATGAGCTGATCGACCTGGCTGACCGCGAGCTGGCCCGCACGGCGGAACCGCTCGTGTTCCTCGCGGAGGCGTCGCGCCGTGAAGACGCGCTCGACGACCGGATCGCGTCGCTCTACGAGCGCGCGCTGCGGTCTCCGTCTCCGCTGGTCAGGTTCCATGCGGCCTGGTGCGTATACGACACCAGAGCTTGCTGGGCCCGGTTCATCCCCGTCCTGCAGGCCGCCCGCGAGGCCGAAGACGACGAGCCGAACCGGGAGAACATCGACGTCGTGATCGACCTTCTGCAGACCGAGCTCCGGGAGGAGGAAGAGGAGCAGATCCGGTGGGCGCACCGGGGGCTCGCTCGCGTCGAGTACGACGTGACCAGGCGGCGAGCGCTGTCCGACGAGGAGCGCGCGGCGCTCAAGCAGGCCGTCGACTTCCTGCGCATGCCGTACGATATCTACCATTGGTACTCCGAGCGGAGCCTGAACATGTCGCTGGAGCGCGCGCTCGCGTCGCTCCGCCAGCTCGAGCGCTGGTGGGACGAGATCGCGCCTTCGTTCCAGTCCGAGTCTCCCTATCGACACGCGGATCCGTTCATGGACGAGGACGGCATCCACCCGCTGGGGGCCTATATCATCAGCAGCCAGTTCCTGTGGCATTATCACGAATCGGATCAGGCGGAGCGCCATCTCCTCCGCTCCTTCCACCTGGCGGAGACGCTCGTGACGAGGGCGCAGGGCGGAGCGGCTCCGGTCATGCCTCGCGCGCCCCTGAAGGAGCGGTATCAGGACAGCGTGTCGCGTTGCTACCATGACCCGCGCCTCTACACGATCAATCATTTCTACCTCGGAGAGCTCTACGAGCGTCGGGGCGCTCATGAGCAGGCCGCGCGGCACTACGCGCGCTTCGCCGAGCTCGAGCCCGATTTCTCCCCGAGGAACTCGTACTCCTCCCACCCGGATTACTACGACGTGAAGCGGTTCTATCCGGGGACGGTCGAGGCGTACGGCAGGCTCGGGAACCTGTACCGCGATCGGCTGGGCAATCCGGATCGGGCGCGGTTCTACTACGAGGAGGCCCTGCGGCTGAGCCCGTCGCACCACACTCCGTACCGGGAGTACGCGCGCCTCCTGCAGCAGGCCGATCCTTGCGGGGCGCTCGACCTCCTGCGGCAGGAGATCGAGGTGCTGACCTCCTATCCGGATCCCGATCCAAGCCCGAACTCGCGCTGTCTTCCGTTCGAACCTCGGGAGGTGGTCGAGCGGTTCCATGCATGGCGCTCTCACCCGATGGCGCCGCGCCACGACGTGGACGTAATGGCGCGGTCGGTCCTCCGGTTCCTGAAGCGCCTGTCTGTCGAGCCGTACCGGTTTGCGTACTCCCAGTGGAATGAGCTCGCCCAGCAGGTGGAGAGCGCGTCGTCTCCGAGCGCGTGACCCCCGGCGCCGTCGGGGCGCTGCGTCCGGCGGGGGGGCCGACGTGGTAGCCTGCCGGCATGATCCTCCCGCTCGCGCCGCTCGCGCAGAGGAGCGCGCTGCCCCGGCCAGCCCGGGGTGTCCGGCTCGCGCGCGCGGCCTTCCTCGCCGGGGCGGCCGCGGCCTCCCTCGCGCTCGGCTGCCAGGGCATCCTCGGCATTCACGACGTCTCGCGCGACGGGGCCGGCGGTGACGGCGGCGCTGGCGCCGGTGGCGCCGCCGCGTCGGGCGGAGGCGGCGGCGGCGACCTGTCCGCGCACGGCAGCGGCGGCGGGGCGCCGCAGGCGGGCTTCTCGATCGCGCTCGACCCGGCGGCGGCGCGCGTGGTGCGCGGCGGCTCGACGTCGCTCACCGTCGCCGTCACCCGCTCGGACGACTTCGTGGGCGACGTCGCGCTCTCGCTGTCGGGCCTGCCGAGCGGCGTCACGGCGAGCCCGGTCGTGGTCCCGGGCGGCGAGGTTACCGGCGTGCTCACGCTGACCGCGGAGCCGCTCGCGGCGGTCGGCGGTGCCGCGCCCTCGCTCGTGGCCAGCGCGCCCGGGCTGGAGGATCGGGAGCTGACGGTCTCGCTGCTCGTCGCCGATCCGCCGGGGACGCTCGATGCATCGTTCGACGGCGAGGGCATCGCCACCAGCGGCACGCCCCACGAGGCGCGCGCCATCGTCGTCCAGGAGGACGACAGGATCCTCGTCGCAGGGGTCGACGGGGACACCTGGGGGCTCGCGCGCTTCCTGCCGAGCGGCGTGCTCGATCCGGAGTTCGGCACAGGCGGCCTCGTCGTCGGCCAGAAGGGGACAGTCGAGTCGCTGGCCCTGCAGCCCGACGGGCGCATCCTGGCGGTGGGGACGCGCGATCACCAGCTCGCGGTCGTCCGGTTCCACGGGAACGGCGGGATCGATCAGGCCTTTGGCGCCAGCGGGATCGCGAAGCTCGATCCGGCCACGATCAGTGATTCGGAGGGCTTCGACGTCGCCGTCCAGAGCGATGGCGCGATCATCGCCGTCGGTGTCGGCCCCGGCAGCCGCGGCATCGTCGCGCGGTTCTCCTCGACGGGCGACCTCGATCGCGACTTCGGCGGTTCGGGCCTCTTCTCGATGGATGAGCGGCCGCTGCACTCTGTCGCGCTCGGGGAGGACGATCACATCGTCGCCGGAGGGACCGAGCGGGACGCGGGCCCCACCTTCCTTGCGGCGCGGCTCGATCGCGACGGGGTTCTCGATCCTGGCTTCGGAACGGGCGGCATCGCCTACCTCTCGCAGACGCCCTACAACGATTCCGACCTCGCCCTCGGAAGCGACGGCAAGCCGGTCCTCGTGGGATACGCGCTCGACGGCGTGAACCACTATGCCTTCGCGCGCTTCAACGCGGACGGCTCGGCGGACACGACGTTCGGCGGGACTGGCATGGTGAACGCGAGCGGCGAAGAGAAGCCCTATGTGCGGGGCTACGGTGTCGCCCTCCAGGCCGACGGCAAGATCCTCGGCGCGGTCGCGGGCGGTACCGTGAACTCGGGCATCACGGCCTCGATCCTGCGGCTCCTGCCGGACGGCTCCAGGGACGCCGGGTTCGGCGCCTCGGGCGCCGTCGTGCTCGACGACCATCCGGACCAGAACTACCTCTACGCCGTCACCGTCCAGCGCGACGGCCGCATCGTGGCCGCGGGGAAGCGGTCGAACCTGGGGCTCATCGTCGTGCGCATCTGGGATTAGCCCCCTCGCTCGGCGTGGGGCGGCTGGTCGCGGGCGCCCTGCTCACGCTGGCCTGCCCCTCACTCCTTCCGCAAGAGCCCGTAGCGGGCGAGCTTCCGGTACAGCGTCATCCTCGGGATCCCGAGGCTCCTCGACACCTCGCTCACGTTCCAGCGGGAGAGCTCGAGCGCGGCGCGGATCCGCTCCTCCTCGGCGCCCTGGTGCTCGGCGCGCGACCGGCCACGCGGCGCGGGCGCCGCCGCCGGCAGCTGGATGTCGGCGGCGCCGATCTCCGGGCCCGGCGAGAGCACGCACGCGCGCGAGAGCACGTTCTCGAGCTGCCTCACGTTGCCGGGCCAGCCGTACGACGAGAGCCGCCGGAGCGCGCCCCGGGACAGCCGGAACGCCGGGCGGCCCTGGCGCGCCGCGAGCTTCTCGACGATCGCCTGCGCGATCGCCGGGATGTCGTCCGGCCGGTCGCGCAGCGGCGGCAAGCGGATCTCGATGACGCTGACCCGGTAATAGAGATCCTCGCGAAAGCGCCCCCGGGCGACCTCCTCCCGCAGATCCCGGTTCGTCGCGCAGACGACCCGCACGTCGGCCACCGAGAGGCTCCGGTCCGACCCCACCGGGCGGATCGATCGCTCCTGGAGCGCGCGGAGCAGCTTCGCCTGCACGCCGAGCGGCACCTCCCCGAGCTCGTCGAGGAACAGCGTCCCGCCCCGCGCCGAGACGAACAGCCCGCCGTGATCGCGGACCGCGCCGGTGAACGCGCCCTTCACGTGGCCGAAGAGCTCCGACTCGAGCAGCGCCTCCGGCAGCGCGGCGCAGTTGACCGCCACGAACGGCCCGTCCCGCCGGGGCCCGCCCGCGTGGATCGCGCGCGCGACGAGCTCCTTGCCCGTGCCGCTCTCGCCGGTCACCGTCACGGTCACGTCGCTCTCCGCGACGCGCTCGCAGAGCGCGAGCACCGCGCGCATCGGCGCGCTCCTCCCGGCGATCTCCGGGAAGTCGCGGCGCGCGTCCGCCCGGGTCCGCTCGAGCTCGTGCGAGAGCCGCTCGATCTCGTCGGCCTGCGAGCGCATGAGCTCCGCGACCCGCCGCTGCTCCTCCTCCAGGGCCCGCGTGCGGTCCCGGAGCTCGGCCATCAACCTGCCGTTGTGCAGCGCGACCGCGATCTGGTCCGCGAACGCGCCGAGCAGATCCGCGTCGCCCTCCGCGAACTTGCCGCGCTGGAACCGGTTGTCGAGGTAGACGGCGCCGAGCACCGCGCCGTGCGCGCGGATCGGCACGCACACGATCGACCGGAGCCGCAGGCCGTGCACGGACGCGTTCCCGTGGAACCGCTCGTCGGCCAGCGCGTCGACCGTGAGCACCGCCTCCCCGCGCTCGACCACCCGCTTCGCGATCCCGTGGCTGAACTTGAGCTGGCTCTTGCCGACGCGCTCGCGATCGAGGTTCCGCGCGACAGCGACCTCGAGCCTGCCCTTCGCGTGGCCTCCCGGTTCCGGCGACGGCGACGGCGACGCGAGGATCACGAACCCCCGCTCGGCGCCGGTCAGCTCGATGGCCGCGTCCATGGCGAGGCGGAGCACCTCCTCCGCGTCGAGCGTCGAGCTCAGGCGCCGGTTCACCTCGAGCAGCTTCAGCACGAGCTCCATGCGGGCCGCCGGCGGCGCGGGCCCGCCGCGGAGCGCGGCCCGCCGGGGGTGCCGCCAGAAGACCTCGGCGAGCTCGGCGGGGAGCGTGCTCCCGATGCGCTCCCAGCACTCGAGCGCGGCCGTGCGGTGCCGCTCCGCCAGCGCCGTCGCCGACCGGAGGCGGAGCACCTCGGCGGACACCTCCTCGTGCTTCGCGTGGAGCTCGAGCTGCGAGACCCTCGCCACGAGGCCCGCGCCCCGCTGCACCTCCGCGAGGGCCGCGCCCGTGTCGCCGCGGGCCAGCGCGAGCTCCGCGCCCGCCGTCGCGTGGCGCAGCGCGAGGTCCGCCGCGTCGGCCTCCCGGAGCAGCGCCGCGGCCTCGGCCAGCCGCGCGCCCGCCGCGGCCCTGTCCCGCGCCGCGAGCGCGACCTCCGCTGCGTGGATCACCGCCTCGCACGCCTCGCGCTTCGAGCCGCGCGCCGCGTGGCCGGCGCGGGCCTCCTCGAGCAGCCGCGCCGCCTCGCCGAGCGCGCCGCGCGCGGCGGCGATCTCCGCCGCGAGCCCGAGCGCCGCCACGGCGATCTCCTCGGGGGCCCTCGGGCCCTCGGGCGCTCGCATCCGCGCGACGGCGAGCTCGGCGCGCTCGAGCAGGCCGACGTCCGCGTGGATCTTGGCGAGGTTGAAGCGCAGGGTCGCCTCGGTCCGCTCCTTGGCGAAGGCGATCGCCGCCCGGAGCCCGCGCTCGTAGCAGCGCAGCGCCGCGCCCCAGTCGCCGAGCTGGTGCCTCGCCGTCCCCAGGTTGAGCGCGGCCGTCGCGAGCAGGTCGCCGAGGCCCTCGGCCTCGGCCAGGTCGAGCGCCTCCTGGAACCCGCGCGCCGCCAGGGCCGCGTCGCCGGCGCGGTAGGCGTGGAGCGCGTGGTAGCTGAGCGTGCGGGCGCGGGCGCGGGGCGAGCCCGACGCCGGCCGCAGCGCGACGGCGCGCGCCAGGCTCTGGAGCGCCCCGGCCTGGTCGCTCAGGTACCCGAGCGCGAGGCCCAGCGTCTCGGCCAGCTCCGCGGCGGCCTCGCGCGCCTCGCCGCTCGCGAGGGCGCCGTCGGCCTCGCGCGCCTCGCCGCTCGCGGGCGCGCCCTCGACCTCGCGTGATCCGACCGCCGCGAGCGCCCCCTCCGCCTCGCGCCGGGCCTCGTCGTAGCGGCCGAGGCGCAGCAGGCAGCGCGCGGAGAGGCTCGCGAGCCGCCCGCCCCAGGGCCCGGGCGAGAGGGCCCGCGCGCGCCCGAGCTGCCAGAGCGCCCGCTCGACCTTGCCGAGCTTCTCGTAGCAGCGCGCCGCCCGGTACGAGAGCTCCGCGCCGACGTCGGCGGGCGGCCCCGCGCGCCTCGCCCGCGCGAGCAGCGAGAGCGCGCGCCGCGGGTCGCCGGCCGCCTCGATCGCGGACGCCGCGGCCACGAGCGTCCGCGGCGCCGGCAGGACCTCGCAGGCGGCGTCCGCCGCGCGCACCCAGGCGCGCGGCGCCCACTCGAGCATCGGCCCGGACGCGGCGAGCGCCCGCCGCGCCGCCTCGTGGTCGCCCGCGAGCACGAGCGCCCTCGCCCGGTCCGCCGCGCGCTGGCTGCGGAGCGCCGGGCCGAGTGCCGCCTCGTCGGCGCCGGCGAGCTGGGCCGCCATCGCGGCCGCGATCTCGCGCACGACGCCCGCGTCGAGCCAGGGCAGGAGCGCCCTGGCTTGCCCCGGCTGGCCGAGGCGGAACCCCTCGCCGTCGAGCCGCGCGAGCCCCGCGGCCTCGAGCGCGTCGAGCGCCGCGCGCCCCACGCCGAGCGCGGCGGCGGCCTCGGGCCCGAGCGGGTCCGCGACCGCGAGCGCCGCGAGGGCGCGCGCCTCGCCGCGGTCGAGCGCCGCCACGCGCCGTCGCCAGAGCTCCGGGGTGCCCGTCGTGTGGACGAACCTGTCGAGCTCCGCCTCGCTCAGGCTGCGCTGCGCCAGCGCGGCGCAGAGCTCCTTGAGCGCGCGCGGCCGGCCGCCGCTCGCGCGCAGGAGGTCCGACGTGCGCGCCGCCGTGGCGAGGGGCGCGGTCCAGACCCGGACCGCGTCCTCGCCGAGCGGGCCCAGCGGCAGCTCGACGACCGCGCCGCCGCCCACGTCGAGCCGCTCCGCGGAGGCGATCAGCCAGAGGACGGCGTCGGTCGGCTCGGTCGATCGCACGAGCGCCTCGAGCAGCGCCCGGTCGTGCGCGCCCAGCCTGTGGGCGTCGTCGATCGCGAGCACGCGCGGCCGGCGCGGCGCGGGCAATCCGTACGGATCACGCACATCGCGCGAATCCCCCGGGCCGCGCGCCGCCTCGCCCTCGCGCCCGCGCGCCCCCGCGAGCTCGCCGCGGGCCCCGAGCAGCGCGTCGACGCCGGCCGGGAGCTTCGCGCCGCCGAGCGCCCGGACCAGCAGCGCGCGCAGCGGATCGTCGCCGCGGGGCGCGCCCTCGACGACCTGCGCGCGGAGCTGCGCGCGCCACTTGAGCTCGCGGAACAGCCGCGATTTGCCCGCGCCTTCCTCGCCCGTGACGATCACCGCGCGCGGCCCGCGCTCGCCGCGGAGCAGCGCCTCGAGCGCCGCGCCGAACGCCTCGACCTCGCGCTCCCGGCCGACGATCTCGCCCGGCTCGCTCACGACGGCGGGCGCGCGCCGCGGCAGGCCGCCGGCGGAGAGGGCCTCGAGGACCTCCTCGACCCCGGAGGGGCGGCTCGCCGGATCCTCGGCGGTGAGCCGCTCCGCGAGGCGGCGAACGGCGGCGGGCGGCGCCCCGGAGAGGAGCGGGAACAGGGCCTCGAGCGTCCGCCCCACCGCGAAGAGATCGGAGCGCGCGCTCGGCGGGGCCCCCCGGAGGAGCTCTGGCGCGAAGAACCGCGCCGTCCCCGAGAGGTCCCCCGCGTCCGCGCGCATCCTCCGCGCCGCGCTGAGGTCGATGAGCACGCCCGCGCCGTCGTCCCGCACGAGGACGTTCTCGGGCTTGAAGTCGCCGTGGACGATGCCGGCGCCGTGGAGCCACCCGAGCGCGTCGAGCGCGTCGAGCAGGACGGGCAGGGCCGCGCGGAAGGCGCGCCCCCGCGCGTGCTCGGCCAGCGTCCGGCCGCGGATGAGCTCCGTCGTGGCATACGTGAGCGGCCGGCCCGGCGCGCCGCCGGACGTCGTCCGGGCGAAGTCGTACGCCCGCGGGAGGCGCGGGTGAGCGCAGGCCGAGAGCAGCGAGAACTCCCGCCGGAACGCCTCGAGCGCGCCCGCGGAGCCGAAGCTCAGCGATTTCATCGCGACGTCGCGATCGAAGAGCCGGTCGCGCGCCTCGTAGACCGAGGCGAGCCCGCCGCGCCCGAGCGCGCGCACGACCTCGTAGCGGCCATCGACCACGGCCCCTGGCGCAATGCCGTGGTGTACCATCGGTACAATATGGTACAGAATGGTACAAAAGGGGGCCGCGATCTCCGCGGAAAGCAGCGGATCGCATTGGCGCGACTCTTGAACAGAGGGGCGGCGTGATGCGCTGGCTTGCGGTCCTTCTCGTCGCTTGCGCCGCCGGGTGCGGGGTGAACCCCATCCCGGAGCCGCCCTTCGAGCGACCGCCGGCGCTCGCCGGCGACGTCGTCGGCGCGGTGTGCGACGAGTGCGACGGCGCCCCGCTAAAGCTCACCGGCGCGCCCGGGAGCGTGACCGACGCCGACGTGGTCTGGGCGGTGAACCTCGACGGGACCGCGCCCCCGGTCGTCGCGCCTGTCGCGGGCGACGGCAGCTTCGCGCTCGACATCGACGGCCTCCGCGGGAACGAGCTGCGCCTCCAGGCGCGGCGCGGCGCGCTGCGCTCCGAGCCGGTGGACCTCATCGCCGCCGCCGGCGCCCTCGAGCCGTCGCCTCGCCCGCTCGCGGACTGCTTCGAGGTCGAGCGCGAGCTCGCCCTGCCCGAGGCGGCCGCCGGCGCGACGTCCAGCAGCGCCGTCGCGCTCGCGCACGCCTGCGGCGCGCCGCTCGCGATCGACAGGATCGCGCTGCGCGCCCCGGCGCCCGAGTACAGCCTCGAGGGAACGGCGGCGCCCGTCGTCCTCGAGGCGGGGAGCGCTGGAGAGCTCCGCGTGGTGTACCGGCCGACCGGCGCCGCCGCGCGCGAGGAAGTGGCGCTGATCGAGGTGTCTTCACCGGAGGTCTTCCGGCGGGCGGTGACGCTCTTCGTGCCCGGCGCTCCCTGAGTCGATTCCAGCTCTCTGCTCCTCCGGGAGGCTCGAGACGGGCCTCGAGGGGGAGGTGCATCTCCCAACCCACACGAGAAAGATACGGAGACCAACATGCGAGTCTGTGCCTTGTTGCTTCTTGCGGCCTCTTCGATCGTCGGACTGCTCGGCTGCGACCCTCCCACGGGCGGCGGCGGCGGGGCGTGCCCGGATCCGAGCGATCCGGGCGTCCACTACGTCTCTCAAGATCCGGACGAGTGCGCGCTCATCGACTTCGTCTGCGCGGAGGGACAGCGGCTGATGACCGAGCCCGGGTGCGGCTGCGGCTGCATCGACGAGGAGCCGCCCCCCGCGTGCCCGGATCCGAGCGATCCGGGCGTCCACTACGTCTCTCAAGATCCGGACGAGTGCGCGCTCATCGACTTCGTCTGCGCGGAGGGACAGCGGCTGATGACCCAACCAGGGTGCGGCTGCGGCTGCATCGACGGGGAGCCCACGTGCCCGAACGAGGGCGATCCAGGCGTCCGTTACGTCTCTCACGATCCGAACGAGTGCGCCCTCATCGACTTCGATTGCTCACCGCCCGAGAAGCTCTTCTCCAGCGAGTGCGGCTGTGGCTGCGTCGGCCCCGCGCCCGAGACCTGCCCTGACGCCGCGGATCCGGACGTCCGCTACGTCTCTCACGATCCGGAGTACTGCCACCTCGTCGACTTCATCTGCGCGCCGGGAGAGGAGCAATTCTCCGACGCGTGCGGCTGCGGCTGCGTCGGCCCGGCGCTCCCCGTCGGGCGCGCTCAAGGCAACTGACCGCGCCCGCGGTCTGCCGCCCTGAGAGAGGTGCTCGCCCGGCCGTCCTGCGCGGCCGGCGCCGCGCGTGAACCTCGGCGGAAGCAGCCGCTCAGGATTGTTTACATGCGCGCACCCATCGCATCACACAGGCTCGAGCGGCGGCTGGCCCACGCGCGAAGTTCTTGAGTCGTTTCATCGAGGACGGTGATAGGCTCGCCCGGGGGATGAGGGGGCGAACGCGACCGGGATGAAGACTGGGCCTGTCGATCAGCGCACATCGAAGGTGATCGGCGTCGCGTCGGTCTTCCTCGACAATTCCTTCAACGCCACGGCCTTTCGAGGCATGCACCGCGCCGCGCGAGCCCGGGGCTACGAGCTCCTCCTCATCTACGCGACGCCTCGGCGCGTCTTCGAGCGCGGCGTGGCGCTTCGCCAGGTGGCCGGCTGGATCGCGATGTACAACATCGACGGCCTGGAGGAGCTGCTCTCCGATGGGAAGCCGGGCGTCATTTTCTGCGCGCCCCCGCTCGGGACGCGCTGCCCGGTCGTCCGTGCGGAGAACCACGATTCGATTCACGTGCTCGTCGATCACCTCATCCGGCTCGGACATCGTCGGATCGCTTTCATCGGCATGACGGGGTCGGACGATTTCCACGAGCGGGGCAGGGCATTCGATCAGGCGATGCGCGCGCGCGGGCTCGAGGCCGACCTCAACCTGCTCTCCGAGTTTCACGAGTGTGCGATCTTGTATACCGAGCAGCGCTTCCACGAGCTGCTCGCGCGCAATGGCAAGTTCTGTACCGCGCTCGTGGCGGGCAACGACGAGATGGCGATTGGCGCCATCAACGCGATCCGGGCAAACGGCTACCGCGTGCCCGAGGACATCGCCGTGGTGGGGTTCGACGACATCAACGCCGCCCAGCACTGCGATCCGCCGCTCACCACGGTTCGGCAGGACCCGGCGCTCCTCGGGAGCACGGCCGTCGAGCGGCTCATCGACTTGCTCGACGGCCTCCCCCCTCGTGAGCCCGTGACCCGCGGCCCGGCCGAGCTGGTGGTGCGTCGCTCGTGCGGAAGCGGCCACGCCGCGTGGAACGCCGCGCCGGTCGCGCCAGCGATCGAGGCGCCGGAGGGCGGCTGGCAGCACGCGCTTTCCCGGCAGATGAGCCTCCTCCTGGATGGGTCGGGGCGCCCGCCGTCCGGCGACGCTCCCCTCGGCTGGCCCGAGGCGGAGGTGATCGCGCAGGGCCTCGGCGCGGCGCTCGCCGGGGAGGAGCCGCTGGACGTGGGGACGCTCCAGCGCGCTTTCGCCGCCGGGGTCGCGCAAAACGACAAGATCGAGGTCCTGCTCGCGGTGGTGAAGCTCGTCGAGCAGACCGCCGCGCGGCGGCTCGCCGGCGCGCCGGAGCCTGAGGCCGCGCGCCGGCTGGAGACGTTCCTCGACCGCGTGCGGCTCGCGCAGCAGCGGGCCCTCGCTGCGTGGGAGCGGCGGAACGTGAAGAGCCTCGAGCGGCTGGTCCGCGCCAAGGTGCACATGAGCAGGCTCCTCGCCTCGAAGCACGCCTGGACCGAGGAGCGCCTGGAGTGGCTGGCGCAGACCTCCGTCGGCGTCGGGTGCGTCGCGCTCTGGGCGGATGCGTCGGGCTCGGCCGAGCCGGAGTTCCTCGTCCACTCCGTGTACCCGAGCGATACGGCCTTGACCGCGCTCGTGGGGCACCGTTATCCGGCCCCCCACTTTCCGCCGCCCGCCCTGCGCGCGGCTGCCTTGCCGGACGAGCCGGGCGGCTATCTCCTGCTGATCCCGCTCGTGAGCGCGACGCGCGACTGGGGGACTCTGGTGCTGGGAGGGCTGCACCTGGAGAGCTTCGTGGACAACCTCCATCCGCTGGCCATGTGGGTGTCGCTCCTGATCGCCGCGTTCGAGCACCATGACATGGAGGCCACGCTGCACGCGGAGCGCGACATGCTGGCGGCCGCCTACGAGCGCGAGCGCGCGCTGGCGAGCACGGTGCGGGAGCTCGGCTGTCCCGTCATCCCGCTGCTGCCCGGGGTGCTGCTCGTCTCGCTGATAGGCGCGATCGACGCCACGAGGGCGCAGCAGATCATGGAGGCCGCGCTCTCTGGCGTCGCGCGCGAGGGGGCGCGGTGGGTGCTGCTCGACGTCACCGGCGTGCCGTATGTCGACGAGGCGATCGCGGCGGCGCTGGTGCAGACGGCGCAGGCGACCCGGCTGCTCGGCGCGCGCGTGAGCCTCGTCGGCGTCGGGCCCAGGATGGCGCAGGGCATGGTCGGCCTCGGGATCGAGCTGCACGACATCTCGATCTTCCAGTCGCTGGCCGCCGCCATCAGCGAGCTGACCAGGCCAGAGAAGAAGACGAAGGCGAGGCGGGCAGAGTAGCGCCGCAGGGCGCGCCGAGATCGCTCGAATCACTTCATCAGGAGCTTCATCGCCGCGCGCCCGGCGGCCTCGGTCAGCCGCCGCATGTAGTCCCAGTTGAGCTGATCGACGCGGTCGCAGCGCTGGTGGTAACAGGGGTTGCCGTCGTCGCCGAAGAAGTCCTGCGATATGGCCACGGCCGGCGCCCCGTAGCGCCAGAACGCCGAGTGATCGCTGCGGTTCGTGCAGGCGTCCACCCGGGTCAGCCCGAGCTCGCCGTGCGACGCGGCCTCCTCGACCAGCGCGGCCAGATCGGACGACGTGTTCTCGTTGCAGTGGATGACGTGATAGTGCCCGTCGTCGTTGGAGTCGTAGCCTGTCATCTCCAGATCCAGGACGCCGACCACCTGATCCATCTGCCCGTTCCGGTAGAGCTTGCTCGCGTAGGCCCGTGAGCCGAGGAGGCCGTCCTCCTCTTGATCGAAGGCGACGACGCGGAGCCCGATGCTCAGCTTCGCGTCCTTCAGCGCGCGGGCGATGGCGAGCGACGACACGATGCCTGAGCCGTCGTCGTCGGCGCCGGCGTTGCTCATGGAGTCGTAGTGCGCCGAGAGGATGAGGACGCGCGACGGATCGGCGCCGGGCCTGTCCGCCGTCAGGTTGACGCCCCGGCTCCAGCCGCTCTGATAGGCGTGCTCCTCGACGGTGAACCCGATCGCCTCGTATTGCTGGCGCATCCAGGCGCGGGCGAGCGCGCGTCCGTCCTCGGAGCCGCGCTCGCGGATGACCGTCGAGCGGCCGCCGACGGTCACGGGCGCGGCGCCGGAGAGCTCCTTGAGCCGCGCCTCGAGGAACGCGGCGTCGATGTGGAGCTCGGGGAGCTCGGCGGCGTCACCGTCGAGCCGCGCGCGCGTCCCGGCCGGAGCGCGGGTCCCCTGTGCTCCCGGAGCGCGCGGCAGGGCCACCTCGTGCGCCCCGATCGGCTCCGCGTGAAGGCGGTGCGAGCCGAGCCAGTCATGGGGGTCGCGGCCCGTCGGGACGGCGACGGCGGCGATCCCGCCGACGCGCGCGCGCTCGCCCGGGAGCGTCGCGCTGGGCAGCGGCCCCTCCACGAGGTAGAGCGAGGCCCCGCGCTCTTCTCTCAGAGTGACGCTCTGCCAGGCGTCATCGACGCTGGCGCGGGTCACGACGACCTGGCCAGTCTCTGTCGCGAGCCGGTTCAGGAACGTGCTGACCGTATCCTTGCCCACGTGCGAAACGTGGATCTCTCCGGCCGCCGGCGCGCCCGGATCTCCGGACGCGCACGACGTCGAGACGAGCGCAAAGGCGGCACACAGCGCGGCGACGGCGCTCGAACGATTGCGGCAGGTTGTCATGGCGTCTTCCCCTTTCGGCGACACCGTACGGATCTCAAACGAATTATCCAAGCACTATCTCGCGATGAGTCGAGCTTTGGATCGAGCCGCGTCAAATGCAATGAGGGACACATGAGCGCTCCACCGGGGCTCTGGAGTCATGGTCCAGCTCGTCAGTCCGTGAGCGATGACGAGGCCGCTCGGCCTGTTCGCGCAGACGGGCGTCCCGCTGTCCGGCGCTCCAATCTTCGCGCCGCGTTCTCCTATATCCCAACGTTTACGTGGTCGTGGACGTTTACGTGGTCGTGGTCGTGGTCGTGGTCGTCAACGATAAGCCGTGAACGACCACGACCACGACCACGTTTACGTTCACGTTCACGTTCACGTTCACGTTCACATTGGTTCGGGTTACTCTTCGGGCGGGGTTCCGTCTCGCAGCGAGAGCTGCCCTCGCCGGCAGGTATCGATGGCGGACGCGAGGATGCGCATCGCCTCCTGCGGCGCGTGGAAGCCGGACGAGTTCTCCGCCTCGGCGAAGTCGACGAAGAACTGACATTTCCGCTGCGCCGCGCGCGGCCCCGCGAGCGCCTCTTCGGCCATTCCGGCCTCCTTCGCCCGGCGGATGTCGCTGATGAGCGCCGTCACCGCGTCCATCGCCCGGTTGCGCGCCTCGAAATGGCGCGACTGGATCGTCTCCACGCGCTGCCGGAGCTCGTCCTCGGGCCACTTGTGGCACGTCTGGCACGCGCGGTTCACGTTGAGGAGCGGGCTCTGCACGTGGTGATCGCTGATCTTCGTCGCGCCGACCCGCTGGTACGGCATGTGGCAGTCGGCGCAGGCCACGCCGGAGCGCGCGTGGACGCCCTGATTCCACATCTCGAACTCCGGGTGCTGCGCCTTCAGCACCTTCGCGCCCGACTCCGCGTGCGTCCAGTCCGAGTGGCCGCTCTCCTCGTAGTAGGCGTAGATCTCGTCGACCTTGAGGCCCTTCGCCCACGGGTACACGAGCCGCTTCTCCGGGCCCTTGAAGTAATACTCCACGTGGCACTGGCCGCAGACGTACGAGCGCATCTCCTGGCGCGTGGCCATCGTGTTGACGTCGTAATCGGCCTCACCCATCGACGCCTTGAGCGCGCGGATCCCCTCGATGAACCCCGGCCGCGTCACCCGGAGCTGCATCGACTCCGGGTCATGGCAATCGATGCACGAGACCGGGTGCGTCACCAGCTTGCGCGCCTCGGGGAAGGGCATCTGGTTCATCGCCTCCCACCCCCGCATCAGGTCGCCGCCGCCGAGCTTCTTGTACGGCACGTACACGGACGCATGGCAGTGAATGCATGTGCCCGGCTGCTTCGCCGCGATCTGCCGCTCGGTGTACACCTGATCCTCGAGCATGTGGGCGTGCCCGCGCTCCTCCCGGAAGTCGCGCGCGAAGGCGTAGCCGGCCCACATCGTCTTCAGCCGCCCGTCCTCCTCGAGCTTCGATTGCGCGACCACGCTGCGCGGATCGGCGTCCGTCGGCGTGCGCGGCACCGCCTCGCTCCCGCCGAAGCGCGTGCGCTTCTGGTCGACCGTGCGCCGGTAGCCGTCGTACTGGAGGGGGAAGTTCTTCCCCCAGACGGCCGGGTCGTCTATCGTGTCGTCAAGCTCGACGACGCGATAGAACGGGCTCTTCGCCTCCTGCTTGTGCTCGAAGATGTTCACCAGCAGCGCGGCGATCCCGGCGGTCGCCGCCGCCGCGGCGAGCGCCGCGAGCGGCAGGTAGCGCCAGCGCGCCGGCCGCTTGCCGGTGCGCTCGCTCTTCTGCGTGGATCCTTCGTCCTTCGGCTCCGTCATCGATTCCATCCCTCGTGCAGCGGGCGCGCCTCAGTGCAGGTGGCCCACCGATTCATGGCAGCGCACGCACGAGAGCCTCGCGGCGCCGTGGTGCTCGCTGTCGATCGCATCCACGACGTCGCCGTGGCACCCGCGACAGGCCTCCTCCGTGATGCGTAGATTGCTGGGCTTGATCCGGATCGGGTCCGGGAAGCGGCCCGAGGTGAAGGCGAACGAGTGCCAGAACCCGTTCGACGCCTTCGTGGCATATTTCCCCAGGAACGTGTGCGGCGCGTGACAGTCGTTGCACCCTGCCACGGCCCGGTGGCTGGAGCGCTGCCACCCGGCGAACTGCTCGTTCATGATGTGGCAGTTGGCGCACGCCGACGGATCGCTCCCCAGGTACGAGGCCCCCTTCGCATAAACGAAGGTGTACCCGCCGAGCCCGGCGGCCACGCCGAGCGCGACGCAGAGCGCGAGGAGCAAGGCCCCCGTGGAGCCGCGCCCGCCGCGCGCTCGCTCGCGCGCCGGCGGCTCCGGCGGTTCATCTCGCCGTTGCCCTTCCGTCATGGGATCTTGCTCGTGGGTCATCTATCGCCGGACCGGTTCATCGACTCTCGATCCTCGACCCGCCGCTTTGCAAAGCAGGTGCCGCTACGTCTCGGCCGGAGCGACGATCGACGGCCCGGCGGCGGGGACGAGCCCACTCGGCGCGAAGGGCGACCGCGGGACGCCTTGCGGCCCGGCCCACGCGGCCGCAAGGCGTGCGCAGCGGTGCAGATTCCGCGCTGGCGGGCGCGCTCCCTGCGGCCGCTGTTCCCGCCGCGGCCCGTCTGCGCTAGGGAGCTGGCCAGGAGACGTCACGTGACCGCCCCGCGCGACACGCAGCCAGCCGCCGCCACGCCCGCGAGCGCCGGCCTGCCTCCGGCGAACCACCGTATCCGGCTGCCGGATTTCGAGCTCGGCGGCGCGCTCACGGCCGAGCAGCGGGGCTTCCTCGACGAGCACGGGTTCATCCGCTTCCGCGGGTTCGAAGGTCGCGGCGCGGTGCGCTCGCTCGTCGAGGAGGTCGAGGCCGTGGACCGGCGGCTCGTCGGGGAGGGCAGGGCGCACATCAACGGCGTCCCGCTCCTCTTCGGCACGCGGAAGGACGGCTCCCGTTACATCCAGCGCATGGTGTTCGCGTCGCTCTTCGGCGAGCGCCTCCGCGCCTTCCTGCGCGACCCTCGCTTCGGCGCCATCCTCGATGTGGCCGGGCCGGGGTACCGGATCGGCGCGCGGGAGCGCGACGGGCTCGTGATCAACCATTACCGCAACGAGGAGGGGTCGACGCACCGGCGCCTCGGCTGGCACACCGACAGCCTGCGCGACCTCTTCTATCTCGAGAAGCCGCGCCGTTACCTGAACGTCGGCTTCTATCTCGACGACTCGCCCCTCTCGAAGGGCGGCGTGCGGCTGATCCCGTCCTCTCACCGACAAGGCCTCTTCGAGATGATGACCCGCAAGGCCTATTTCCTCGACCACCGGCCCGATCCGGACGAGTTCGCGCTCGATGCCGCGGCGGGGGACCTCACGATCCACGACGGCCGCATCTGGCACCGCGTCGCGCAGGCCACGGCCACGGGCGACGCCAGCCAGCGGCGCGTGATGTACCTGCCGCTCATGAGCGGACCGCTCAAAGAGAAGCACGAGGGCAGCCCCACGCCCCTCTATTTCCGGCTGAAGCGGCTCGCAGGGTACTGAGCGCCTCGAACGGCGTTATCGCGTCGACGAGCGCCCGCTCGGAAGGAACAGGTGATATGACGACAGCTGCCCCGCACCAGAAGACGCCGTTCACGCCGTACCAGCGGCGGCTGTTCTGGTTCCTGAGCGTGGCCTCGTTCTTCGAGGGCTACGACTTCCTGGCGCTCACGCAGATATTGCCCAACTTCGGCGCGCAGATGGGCCTCTTGCCCCGCCACGAGGGGCTCCTCGTCGGGGTCATCAACTCGGGCACGATGATCGCGTATCTGCTCGTGCGCAAGGCCGACCAGTGGGGGCGGCGGCGGGTGCTCTCGGTCACCATCGCGGGGTACACGATCTTCTCCGTGCTGACGGCGTTCTCGCCGAACGTCTATGTCTTTGCCGTCTTGCAGCTCCTCGCGCGCATCTTCCTCCTCGGGGAGTGGGCGGTCAGCATGGTGTATGCGGCCGAGGAGTACCCGAGCGATCGGCGCGGGATGGTGATCGGCGTCATCCAGGCCTTCTCGAGCCTCGGATCCATCGTGTGCGCGGGCGTCGTGCCGCTGCTCCTCGCGACGCCGTACGGGTGGCGCAGCGTGTACCTCGTCGGCGGCATCCCGCTCGTGCTCATCGCGGTCGCGCGGCGCGGCCTGCGCGAGACGGCCCGGTTCGAGCAGGTGGCGGCCGAGCGGGCGGGGGAGGGGACGCCGCCGCTCACGCGCATCCTGCGCACGCCGCACCGCGGGCGGATGCTGCAGCTCGCCTTGATCTGGGGGCTCACGTACGTTTGCACCCAGAACGCGGTGACGTTCTGGAAGACGTTCGCGCTCCGGGAGCGCGGGCTCAGCGACGGCGAGGTGGGCGGCAGCATCACGTTCGCCGCGCTCGTCTCGATGCCGCTCATCTTCGCCTCGGGCAAGCTGCTCGACGTGGTGGGCCGCCGCAAGGGCGCGGTGATCATCTATGTGCTGGCGGCGGCCGGCGTGATCGGCGCCTACTCGCTGGGCTCGCGGGGCGGGCTCACGGCCGCGCTGGTCTTCGCCATCTTCGGCGCGAGCGGGGTGCTCCCCGTGCTGAACGCCTACATGACCGAGCTCTTCCCCACGCACCTCCGGAGCGACGCGATCGCCTGGTCGAACAACCTGCTCGGCCGGATCGGCTACATGCTCTCTCCGATCGCCGTCGGCTTCGCCGCGGAGGAGATCGGTTGGGGACCGGCGGTGTCCGCGACGGCGCTCTTCCCGCTGGTCGCGCTCGCGCTCATCCTGTGGCTCCTCCCGGAGACGCGCGGCAAGGAGCTCGAGGAGACGGCGCGGGTATAGCCCAGCTTCGTGTGTCAGAAATCCGGCCAAGGATTGCCGACACGCTACAAGACGTCGAGAAGACCACAAAAATCTTGGCGTCTTGTGGCGTCTTGGCGGTCTCCAGCATCCTGGTAGGCTGGGGTAAGCACCACACCACCGGGCGGTGAGCGCAAACGAGCGGGCTGAAATGTGGTTGCTGTCGGAGGCTCACAGGCTGCCGAGCCGACCCGGCTGGTGAGCGTGACATGACTGAGCCCGCCCGCGAGGCTCAAGCGGTCGCCGCGGCGCCCGAGCGGTTCCGCACCAAGCAACAGGTGTCGAGTTCCTGCGGTCTGGAGCTCGTCATCAATTAATTTGGTGGGAGCGCTGGGCTGGTCTAGATCCGCCCCGTCCGAACGATCCCGAGCGGTCTGTACGGAAGAGCCCTATCAACGCGTCGTCGCACGTCTGCGTGCGAGCGGCCGAGGTGCGTCCGGAATGCAGACCGCCAAGACATTCAGGTCGCCACGTCGCCCATATCGACGTCGCGCGCGAGAAGTCAGCGAATATGCAACCTTTCACGCTGCCCGACTTCTACATGCCGCATCCGGCGCGCCTCAATCCGCACCTCGAAGGTGCTCGCGCGCATACCAAGGCCTGGTCCTACGAGATGGGTATCCTGGAGGAGAACCCGCAGGGAAAACCCATCTGGACCGAGCGCGACCTCGACGCGCACGACTACGCGCTGCTCTGCGCGTACACCCACCCCGACGCGCCCGCGCCCGAGCTCAATCTGATCACGGATTGGTATGTCTGGGTGTTCTTCTTCGACGACCATTTCCTCGAGATTTACAAGCGCACCAAGGACATGCGCGGCGCCAAGGCGTACCTCGACCGCCTGCCGCTCTTCATGCCCGTCGTGCCCACGGGGACGCCGCCGGAGCCGACGAACGTGGTCGAGCGCGCGCTCGCGGACCTCTGGGCGCGGACCGTCCCGCTCACCTCGGTGCACTGGCGCGAGCGCTTCCTCGAGGCGACGAAGAACCTGATGCTCGAATGTATGTGGGAGCTCGCCAATATCCAGGAGAACCGCGTCGCGAACCCGGTCGAATACATCGAGATGCGCCGCAAGGTCGGCGGCGCGCCCTGGTCCGCGGGCCTCGTCGAGATCGCCGTGGGCGCCGAGGTCCCGGCCGCCGTTGCCGCGACGCGCCCCCTCGAGGTCCTGCGCGACACGTTCGCGGACGGCGTCCACCTGCGCAACGACCTGTTCTCGTACCAGCGGGAGGTCGAGGACGAAGGGGAAAACGCCAACTGCGTGCTCGTCCTCGAGCGTTTCCTCGGCGTGCCCACGCAAAAGGCGGCCGATCTGACGAACGAGATCCTGACGTCGCGGCTCCAGCAATTCGAGAACACGGCGCTCGTCGAGGTGCCGGCGCTCTGCGTGGAGTACGGGCTGACGCCGGCGCAAGCCGTCGACGTCGCCAGGTACGTGAAGGGGCTGCAGGATTGGCAGTCTGGCGGCCACGAATGGCACATGCGGTCGAGCCGCTACATGAACGAAAACGCGGACAAATCCGCGGGCGTCCCCGATTTCCCCGGGACGCCGACGGGGCTCGGCACCTCGGCGTTCCGGATCAGGCTCACGCCCGCCGCCCTGGGTTTGCAGCGGATCAAGACCCTCACCCACGCCCCGTTCCGGCCTGTGGGCAGGACGCCGCTCCCGAAGATCTACATGCCGTTCAAGCTCCGCTTGAGCCCGCATCTGGCCGCAGCGCGCCGGAGCACCGTCGAGTGGGCCCGAAAGTTCGCGATGCTCGACGTGGTGCCGGGCGTCTTCGGGTCCGGGATCTGGGACGAGCGTAGGCTCATCGGCTTCGATTTCGCCATCTGCGCCGCGAGCATTCACCCGGACGCGTCCCCGCACGAGCTCGACCTGACCTCGGCTTGGCTGACGTGGGGGACGTACGGCGACGATTATTTCCCGCTCGTGTTCGGCGCGGCGCGGGACATGGCGGGCGCGAAGCGGTTCAACGCCCGGCTCTCGATGTTCATGCCCCTCGACTGCGCGGGCGCCCCGGTGCCCGAGAACCCGGTGGAGAGCGGCCTGCTGGATCTCTGGATCCGTACAGCTTCCCCCATGTCGATGAAATCGCGGCAATCGCTCCGCCGCAGCGTCGAGACCATGACCGGGAGCTGGCTCTGGGAACTCCTGAATCAGACCCAGAACCGGATCCCGGATCCGGTCGATTACGTCGAGATGCGCCGCAAGACGTTCGGCGCCGATCTCACGATGAGCCTGTCCAAGCTGACGCTGGGCGATGTGGTCCCGGCGGCGGTCTTCCGCACGCGGACGATGCGAGGGCTCGACAACACAACGGCCGACGTGGGCGGGTGGATCAACGATCTCTACTCGTACCGCAAGGAGATCGAGTTCGAGGGCGAGCTCAGCAACCTCGTGCTGGTCGCCGAGCGGTTCCTCGAATGCGACGCGCAGCGGGCCAAGGAGGTCGTCAATGACCTGATCACGGCGCGCGTGCTGGAGTTCGAGCACATCGTCGCGACCGAGCTGCCCCGCATCCTCGACGAATTCGACCTCGACAAGGCGGGCCGCGAGGCCGTGCTCGGATACGTCGAGAAGCAGCGATTGTACATGGCTGGCGTCCTCAACTGGCACGTCGTGACGAGCCGGTACGTGGACGCGGAGCTCGAGCGCCAGCCGATCGAACGGGCGATCGATGGCGTGCGTGGGTTTGGCGCCTCTGCGGCGCGTATCAGCAGCTTCTTCGGCGCCGGAAGAGCCGGCGCCGCGGCTCCTGCTGCGAAGGCGGATCTTTCAATGGGTACGGCGCGGTCCGTGCCGGTGAAGCAGGGGCGGCCCTAGCCGTCCGGGAAAGAGGGACTCATGTCTATCACAGGTAATCTGGGTTCGATCGATCAGCACCAGACCAGCCTCGCGACGGCGGCCGCGAGGCAGCTCGCGACGACGACCAAGTCGGCGCCGCAGATGCAGGGCATCTCGTCGCGGTGGCTGCTCAAGCTCCTGCCGTGGGTTCACGTCAACGGCGTGTACCGCGTGAACCGCCGCCTGAGCTATGCGGTGGGCGACGGGCGGGTGACGTTCACGAACACCGGCGCGAAGATCCAGGTCATCCCGCAGGAGCTCTGCGAGCTGCCGCTCCTCCGCGGTTACGATGACGTCGAGGTCCTCACCGCGCTGGCGAACCGCTTCGTGCAGCGTGAATACAAGCCCGGCGACGTCATCACCGAGCGCGGCAAGGAGGCCGATCACATCTGCCTCATCGCGCACGGCAAGGTCAACAAGATCGGCGCGGGCAAGTACGGCGATGAGACGGTCCTCGCGGTCCTCGCGGACGGCGACCATTACAGCTATCAGGCGCTCCTGGAGGCGCAGGATTACTGGACGTTCACGGCCAAGGCCGTCACGACGGTCACGGTGCTGACGCTCCAGCAGAACGCCTTCGAGGAGCTCGTCGCCCAGCACCCGTCGCTGAAGAAGCACCTCGACAACTTCAAGGCGCTCGCCGCGAAGAAGCAGGACAACACGGGCGAGGCGGCGATCGAGATCGCGGCGGGCCACTCCGGCGAGCCCGTCCTCCCCGGCACGTTCGTCGATTACGAGACCTCGCCCCGCGAGTACGAGCTCAGCGTGGCGCAGACCGTGCTCCACATCCACACGCGCGTCGCGGATCTGTTCAACGAGCCGATGAACCAGACGGAGCAGCAGCTGCGCCTGACCATCGAGGCCCTGAAGGAGACCCAGGAGCACGAGCTCATCAACAACCGCGAGTTCGGCCTCCTGCACAACGCCGACCTGAAGCAGCGCATCCACACCCACAGCGGCCCTCCGACGCCGGACGACATGGACGAGCTCCTCGCCACGGTCTGGAGGGAGCCGTCGTTCTTCCTCGCGCCCCCGCGGGCCATCGCGGCGTTCGGCCAGGAGTGCAGCCGCGTCGGCGTCTATCCGCAGAGCATCGAGGTGAACGGCCACCGCGTCCCGGCGTGGCGCGGCGTGCCGATCTTCCCGTGCAACAAGATCCCGGTCTCGGAGACGCGGACGACCTCGATCCTGCTCGTGCGCGCGGGCGAGAAGAACCAGGGCGTCATCGGCCTGCACCACGCCGGCATTCCGGACGAGGTCGAGCCGAGCCTCAACGTGCGCTTCATGGGGATCAACGATAAGGCCATCATGTCGTACCTCGTCAGCCTCTATTACTCGACGGCCGTGCTGGTCCCCGACGCGCTCGGCGTCCTGGAGAGCGTCGAGATCGGACGCGCCCACGAATGAACCTCGAGCGGTAGCCGCCCCGCGTGTGCCCCGTGCAGGCGCGGGGCACACGCGGAGCGCTCTGCTCTCCGAAGCGCGCAGAAGGAAAGGTACGTCATGGCAAACGCCGAAATACTTGGGATCGGGGACGAGGTAGAGCGTTCGAGCCTCGGGACGCCGGGGGCGCGAAGGCTCGCGACGACGACCAAATCGCACCCGCAGATGCAGGGGATCACGCCCCGGTGGCTCTTGCATGTCTTGCCCTGGATCGAGGTCACGGGCGGCACGTATCGCGTGAACCGCCGCCTGAGTTATGCCGTCGGCGACGGGCGGCTGAGCTTCGGCAACGTCGGGGCGAAGGTGCAGGTGGTCCCGCAGGAGCTCTGCGAATTGCCGCTCTTGCAAGGTTTCTCGGACGACGCCGTGCTCGATACCCTGGCGAGCCGGTTCATCCAGCGAGAGTACAAGCCCGGCGCGCTGATCGCCGAGCGCGGGAGACCCGCGGAGACGATCTTCCTGCTCGCGCACGGAAAGGCCCAGAAGCTCGGCGTAGGCAAGTACGGCGCCGACACGATCCTCGACGTCCTCGCGGACGGGGACCATTTCGGGGATCAGTCCGTCATCGAATCGAACGACGTATGGACCTATTCGGTCAGGGCCGTCACGCCGTGCATCGTGCTCGAGCTCCCGCAGCGCGTCTTCGAGGAGCTGATCTCGCGATCCCCGGCGCTCCACGCGCACGTCGAGTCGCTCAAGGAGCGGCTGAAGAAGCCGCAGGACAAGCTCGGACAGGCGGCGATCGCCCTCACCGCCGGTCACAAGGGCGAGCGCGCGCTCCCGGGGACGTTCGTCGATTACGAGACCGCGCCGCGTGAATACGAGCTCAGCGTCGCGCAGGCGATCCTCCGGCTCCACACGCGCGTCTCGGATCTCTTCAATGATCCGATGGATCAGCTCCAGGAGCAGCTCCGCCTGACCGTCCAGGCCCTGCGCGAGCGGCAGGAGCACGAGCTCATCAACAACCGTGACTTCGGCCTCCTGCACAACGCCGACCTGAAGCAGCGCCTCCATCCCCGGAGCGGCCCCCCGACGCCCGACGACATGGACGAGATCCTCTGCCGGCGCCGCAAGTCGCAGTTCTTCCTGGCGCATCCGCGCACGATCGCCGCCTTCCACCGGGAGTGCAGTCGCCGCGGCATCTACCCGACCACCGTCGAGCTCTCCGGCACGCAGGTCGCGGCGTGGCGCGGCGTCCCGATCCTGCCTTGCGACAAGATCCCGATCAACGAGGACAAGACGAGCTCCATCCTCGTCATGCGCACGGGGCAGGAGCATCAGGGCGTCATCGGCCTCCACCGCACGGGCCTCCCCGAGGAGATCGAGCCCGGTGTCTCGGCCCGCAGGATGGAGACCGACGGAAAGGCCATTACCTCGTACCTCGTGAGCACCTATTACTCCGCCGCGGTGCTGGTGCCCGACGCGCTCGGCGTCCTTGAGAACGTCCAGATCGGGCGGTAGTCTCCACGGCACCGATGACTCTGCATCTCGACCTGCTCCTCCACAACCTCGTCGCGCTGTGCATCGCGATCGTGGTGCTCCTCCTCCTCTCGGAGCTCGTGGTCAGGCTCATCCATCGGGGCTACGCCTTCGCCTTGCGCTCGCCGACGCTGGAGCACGTCACGGCCGACGAGCGCAAGTCGTTCCGACGTCGCGTCCGTCGCCGCGCGCTCGTCTGGGTCGCGCTCGTCGGCGCCGTGCTCATGGGCGGCGCGGCGTTCGCCGTGGTTCGCGGAATTCGCGCCCTCGACGTGGTGAAGAGCGCGCTCGTCGGGCTCGCGGGAGACGATCCCGCGATCGCCAGGATGCGGTTGCTCACCGCGCTCGGGATCGCCGTCGGCGCGCTCTTCATCGACGCCCTCGCCCGGGGGCTCGCCGACGCGCTGGGAAAGGCGGTCGCGCGCTCGGACTGGCTGGAGAAGCGGCGCGAGCCGGTCGCAGAGGTCACGATACGCCTGCGCAAGGCGCTCCGCGTGGTCGTCCTCGGCGCCGCCGCGGTCCTCCTCACCGAGAAGCTCGCGCTCGCGACGGGGACCCAGCGCGCCGTATTGCTCGCCAGCTACACGCTGGGCGCGTTTTACGTGAGCCGCCTCGCGACGGGGATCGGATACCTCCTCCTCGATGTCCTCTTCGACAACTCCACGAGGCTCGCCCGTCTCGAGAGCCCTCTCAGGTACCTCGGGAACCTGTCGCACCTGCTCGGGATCACGAAGCGCGTCGTCGATTATTGCGTGTACATCACGGCGGCGACGTGGGTCGCCGACGCGCTCACGCCCGACACGTGGCTCTCGCAGGCGGGGCGGGTCGGGCTCCGGATCATCGCGATCGTCTATGCGAGCCGGGTCCTCGTCGAGATCTGCGTGCTCCTCATCAACGACCTCTTCCTCGGGAAGGTGGCGGAGGAGAACCCCCAGACGCTCCAGCAACGAAAGACCCTGGTCCCCGTGGCCATGGGCTTCGTGCGGTACGCGATCTACTTCTCGGCTCTCGTGATGGGCCTGCGCGAGGCTTCCATCGATCCCACGCCGCTGCTCGCCGGCGCCGGCGTCATCGGCGTGGCCATCGGCTTCGGCGCGCAGACGTTCGTGGGGGACATCGTGGCCGGCTTCTTCATCCTCTTCGAGAACCTGCTCCTCGTCGGGGATCTCGTGGAGATCGGCGGCATCCAGGGGCGCGTCGAGGAGATCGGCGTTCGTATCACGAAGATCCGCGACGAGATCGGCGTGCTCCATTCGATCCCGAATGGCGAGGTGCGCAAGGTCGCGAACCATTCGCGATCCTACGTGAACGCGGTGGTCGACGTGCACGTGCCTTACGAGGAGGACGTGCAGCGGGTGCGTGAGCTCCTCGCGAGGGTCGCCGAAAAGGAGGTCGAGCTGCAGACGGGCGCTCCGGGGCAGGTGGACGTCGGCGTGGAGGAGCTCAACGAGGGTTCGATCGTCCTGCGTATCAGCGCGCGCGTGCCGCCCGGCAAGAACAAGGAAGTGAACGATGCGCTGCGCGGCCGCGTCGTCGAGGAGCTTTGCAAAGCGCAGGTCAGCGCGCCGCGCCCGCGTCGAGCCGTCCTCATCGACAGCCAGCTCTCCGTCAAGAACCCGCCCAGGCGAGAAATCGAGGAATCCGCGCCCGTCATGCCTTTCTCGCCCACGAACGACGACTGACGAGCGGTTCGTCTCGCGGCCGTGCTCAGGCCCCGACAGCGCGAGGTGCGCCGTGTCCTCGATCCGGTCCCTCCGTGCCAGGAGCACAAAACCGGCGGGAAGCGGAGCCAATCAACGGAGGTCCACGGCGTCCCTTGCTCCATCGAGGTGTTCGAATGGACCTTGCCAGATCCCTTGTCCGCCCGGGAACGTGGCTCGCAGCCGTCTTCCTGGCGTCGTGCGTGGCCGCGTGCTCGGGCGCCGATCCCGCCGCTCCAGGGCAATCGCCGCCCGACGACACGGAGCTGCAGCCCGAGCCTCCGCCCGAGCCGCCGCCAGGCGCGCCGATCGACGTCCAGCGCTACGAGGTGACGGGAGAGTTCGACTGGAGCCGGGGGCGGCTGGTCGCGACGGTCGCGGTGACGTTCCTGCCAGGCGACGACGGCCTGCGCTCGCTGCGCCTCGACAGCGCGGTCGCCGAGGTCAAGGCGGTCCGGCTGGCCGGGGGCACGGACCTGCCTTATACGGTCGACGCCGAGCTCCGGGCGCTCCTCATCGACGTCTCGCGCGTGCCTGACATCGCGGCGGACCAGGCGATCACGCTGGAGATCGACTACGAGGCCGCCGAGAGCGACGCCCTCCACGCGATCCCCGCCCGCCGGGGGGACCCCGCCGCGTCGCGCGCTGTCTACACGCTCTCGGAGCCGCTCAACGCCGCGCTCTGGATGCCGTGCCACAACACGCCCGAGGACCGCGCCGTCTTCTCTATCGACCTCGGGATGGGCGCACAGGAGACGATGATCGCGAACGGCACGCTCGTCTCCGACGAGCAGGGCGCGTCCGGCCGCCGCATGAAGTACGCGACGGACTACACGGTGCCCATCTACCTCATGGCCTTCGCGATCGGCGACTTCGAGGTCGAGGGCACGATGAAGGGGAGCCTCCCCGTCTCTGTCTGGCACCGGCGCGGCGTCCCGGGCGATTACGACCGTCTGCTCGACGAGGTGGTCCGCTCGATCGGCCTCTTCGAGGAGCTGCTCGTGCCGTATCCCTTCGAGAAGTACGCGCTGGTGCTCGTACCGGAGTACGGCGGCGGCCTCGAGAACCTCGGCATCACCTTCCAGGGGGAGTCCCGGAGCACCGCTCCGACCAGCTCCGGCGACCTGAGGCTCACGATCCACGAGCTCGGCCACCAGTGGTTTGGAGACCTCGTGACCGTCAAGACCTGGGACGATCTGTGGATCAAGGAGGGCATGGCGACGTTGCTCGCAGAGGAGGGCGCGCGCCTCTACCTGGATGAGAGCGGCGAGGGGACGCTGAACGGCGACTCCTTCGCGGCCGTCGTGGACTCCCTCATCGTGGATCCGGACCGCGATCCCGACGACAAGTACACGAGCGGACCTTACGACCGCGCCGCGTGGCTGCTCACCCAGATCCGGAGCCTCATCGGGGAGGAGTCTTTCTGGGGCACGCTGCGCGACGTCCTCAACGACCACCGCTTCGGCGCCATCGGTACGGACGAGTTCCTCGGCGCCTTCGCGCGGCACCTCGGCCCCGACGCGACCGCCCGCGCGCGGCGGGCGCTCCGGGCCAGCGCGCTCCCGCACCTCGATCTCGGGCGGTCGCCCTCCGGCGGCGTGCTCGTGACGCTGCGCGATCCGGACGGCGCGCTCGTCGCGCCGCTCGAGCTGCTCTGGATCGCGGACGACGGAACGACGCGCTCGCAGGTGCTCGAGCTCGATCAGGGCGCGGACGTCGCCCCGCAGCAGGAGGGCGAGCTGCTGATCTTCGATCCGCTCGACCGCCACATCCCCTGGTTCTACCTGGTCGACGACTCCAGCCTGGATCCGGAGGACCACGCGGCGCGCTTCTCCTCGTTTCGCCTTCCCACGAGCCCCTCGCAGGTCGCGAACCTCCTCGAGGCCGGCGGCGTCCACCAGACGGCCGCCCTCCATGTCGGCTTGCCGGAGACCCTGGCCCCGGGCGCGTTCGCGGCCTTCCTCGACGGTCTCGACGCCGAGGACGCCAAGGGCATGGCGGTCGCGGCGGCGTGCGTCAGGGCCGCGGATCCGGCGCTGGATCCAGCGCTGCGCGCGGCGTGGTCGAGCGCGCTCGCGCCGCTGCTCGCGGGGCCGCCCTTCGCGCGCTGGACCGAGTTCACGCCGTGGCTGGAGTACGGGGCGTGCGGCGAGGTCGTCGACGCGCTGGCGCTCTACGCGGACGAGTGGTCGGCGCTCGCGGCGGGGCCACCGGCCGGCGATCTCTCCGACGCGCACCTGCTGTTCCTGTACAACTTCGAGCTGCCGCTCGAGACGGTGGTATCGGCGTGGGGGAACGTCGCCAGGCAGTCCAGCTCGCTGCGCGCGCGCTCGCTCGCCATGACAAGGATCCGCCTCGACATCGATCGCGCTCGGCCGGAGCACGTCCCCGCCCTCCGCGCCTTCTTCGCCGAGATCGTCCCGTCCACGGAGGTGTTCGAGCTCCTCTACCAGGCGCTCGACGGGCTGAGTCGCACGAAGGCGCCCACCGCGACGGAGAACGCGGAGGCCCTGGCCGCGCTGCGCCAGCAGCTGCGCGCGGCGTCGACGACGCCCCTCGACGGTTTGGTGGTGTGCGTCGCCCGCGAGCTGACCCAGGGCGACGCCGCGGCGTGGAGCGAGTTCGTCGGGGGCCTCGACGGCGTGGAGCTCTCCGCCGAGGCCGCCGCGATGCTCGCGGATCCGTCCAGCTGCTGAGGACGACGCCGCGCCTCGACCCATCCGATCCGTCACGTGCAGGCGCCGAGGCCCGCCGGCGCTGCGCGGCCGTGTGCCACGCGACGGCCGCGGCCGCATGGCGCGGCCGCCCGGGGCCATGGACACTCAGCGCATGCCTCCCGGCGCTCCCGCGTCCGCCTCCCCGCGCCCCGGCGCGATCACCGACGTCGCCGGCATCCAGGTCGGCCATTTCACCGACAGCCGCCGCCCCACGGGCTGCACCGTGGTGCTGGCGCGCGAGGGCGCCGTCGCCGGCGCGGACGTGCGCGGCGCCGCGCCTGGCACGCGCGAGACCGACGTGCTCTCGCCGTCCAACGTGGTCGAGCGCGTGCACGGCGTCCTGCTGGCCGGCGGCAGCGCCTGGGGCCTGGACGCGGCCTGCGGCGTGATGCGCTGGCTGGACGAGCGCGGCGTGGGCATGACCGTCGGTCCCGCCCGCGTGCCCATCGTGCCCGGCGCCGTGCTGTTCGACCTGGCGCTGGGCGACCAGCGTATCCGTCCCGACGCCGCCGCTGGCTACGCCGCCTGCGAGGCCGCGTCGAACACGCCCCCCGCCGAAGGCAACGTGGGGGCCGGGGCCGGCGCCGTGGTCGGCAAGATCTTCGGCTTCCACCGCGCGATGAAGGGCGGCATCGGCGGCGCCTCCGTCTGCGTCGGCGGCGTGACCGTGGGCGCCATCGTCGCCTGCAACGCGCTGGGCGACGTCGTCGACCCGGAGACGGGCCAGGTGCTCGCCGGCGCGCGCACGGAGCGCGGCACGCACCTGCTGGACACGCGGCGCGCGCTGCTGCGGGGCGACACCCCCAGGCCCATGCTCGCGGGCAGCAACACCACCATCGGCGTGATCGCCACCGACGCCGTGCTCACCAAGAGCCAGGCCTGCCGCCTCGCCACCGTGGGGCACGACGGCCTGGCGCGCGCGATCAACCCGCTGCACACGCTCTCCGACGGCGATGCCCTCTTCGCGCTGGGCACGGGCGTGTCCGGCGCGACGCTCGGCATGATGACTCTGTGCGTCATGGCGGCCGAGGTCTGCACGCTGGCCGTGGTGCGCGCCATCCGCGCGGCGCAGGGCGTGACGCTCGGCGCTGCGTACCTGCCGGCGGCGGGGGACCTGGGATGAAGCCTGTCGACGCGCGCTGAAGCCAGTCACGGTGCTGCGCTCGAAGCCGCGACTCGTGCTCGTACTTCCCCGTACTTCCGCTAGGGAAGCCGCGACTCGTGCTCGTACCTCCGCTACGGAAGCCGCGACTCGTTCTCGTACTTCCACTACGCTGGTCAGAACCACGGAGGGGTGACGGTAGCGACAATGGATCCGCCGGACGGAGCCGCCGCGTGAGGGGCCTTCGCCGCCGAGATCCGCTCCCGTGATGTCGCCGTGGTCGGGGGCGCCGAGAGCCCGGCGGACCTCACATGCCGTGAAGCTCGCACGCACAGCTGAGAGGAGATGAGGACAAGGATGCCCACCATTGCGATCGTCGGCGCCGGCGTGGCCGGCCTGCATCTCGCGCTGCACCTCCAGAAGGAGGGCCTCGACGTGAGCCTCTACGAGGAGCGCACGCCGGACGAGATCCGGACGGGGCGCCTGCCCAGCACCGTCGGGCTCTCCCTGCTGACCCGGGAGCGCCAGCGGGCGCTCGGCGTCGCGCACTGGGAGGGGCCCGAACATGCCACAAGGACCATCCGGATCCGCGTCGCGGCCGCGCCGCCGATCGACTTCGTCGGCCGCCTCGCGGATCAAGCGCTCTTCATCGACATGCGCGTCTATCTGCCCCAGCTGCTCGAGGACTTCGTCGCGCGGGGCGGCCGCGTGGTGAGGGCCTCGCTCGACGCGGCCGGCGTCCGCGGCCTCGCCGCGGCGCACGACCTCGTGGTCGTCGCCACGGGGCGGGCGGGCCTCACGGACCTCTTCCCGAGGGTCCCCGAGCGAAGCCCGCACGCCGCGCCGATGCGGCGGCTCTTCGCGGGCATCGTCCGCGGGCTCCGCATGCCGCCCGGGCCGATGGAGTTCATGTTCCAGCTCTCCCCGGGGCACGGCGAGATCTTCGAGAACCAGTACATCACGCTCGGCGGGATCGTGCCCTCGCTGCTCATCGAGGCGATCCCCGGCGGCGCGCTCGAGCCGATCACGCGGATGCGCTACGAGGACGATCCGGCGCGCTTCGACGCGGCGCTGCTCGACGCGGTGCTCGCGCACGCGCCGCTCACGGCCGAGCGCGTCGATCGGGCGAGCTTCGGCGTGGCCGGCCCGCGCGACTACCTGACGGGCGCCGTGACGCCGGTGGTGCGCCGCGCGTACGCGCCCCTCGGCGGCGAGAGGTTCGCGCTCGCGCTGGGCGATCTCCACGTCACCCACGATCCGATCACGGGCCAGGGCGCGAACATGGCCACGCTCGCGGCATCGCTCGCCGCCGAGCAGATCGCCGGGCAGGCGGCCGCCGGCGCCGCGTTCGACGAGGCGTTCTGCGCGGACCTGGAGGATCGCCTCTGGAACGGGCTCCGGGCGGCCACGGAGTGGACGAACGCCTTCCTCCTGCCGCCGCCGGACCACGCGCTGGCCCTCCTCGCCGCGGCCGCGCGCAGCCAGCCGGTGGCCGACGCGTTCGTCACGAACTTCTCGTACCCGGAGCGCCAGTGGGCGATCCTCTCATCGCCCGAGGCGACCGCCAGCTTCATCGCGAGCCACGCCTGACGATCAGCTGAAGCGCGCCCGGATCGGCGCAGGGCTCTCGCAGATCGGGCACGCGTCCGCGCGCTCGGCGATCTTGCCGCAGTCCTTGCAGTCGACGCGATAGCCGTGGAAGCCGGGGTCGTGCAGCTCGACGCTCGTCTGTGCCCTGTCCGCGCGCTTTCCCTCGTATTTCACGCGCATTGGCACGAACGCGATATAACGCACCTCGATGTGCTCGCACCGCGAGCACCGCTCCGGCACCGCGTACGTGTTGGTCGTCGTGAGCCCGCGCGCGAGGCCGCCTTCGGCGTGGCACCTCGGGCAGCGGTCGTCCTTGAACACGAGGTGCTGGCACGCGCCGCACGTGATCTCGTACAGCCCGTCGACGAACATCTCGCCCTTGTAGACCCACTTGACCGGCCCGACGGGCTCGCCCTCCATGAGCGGCACGAGCCCGTCGACATACGAGCGCAGGTTGAGCTTCTGTCCCCCGCACGCGGGACACCCGGCCTCGACCATCTCGGCAAACGCACGTTCGGAGAGCCTGCTCATGATCGTCGCCTTCTACCACGCCCCGGCGGCGGGAGGACCGAAATGGCGGGGCCGCGCCAGGGCCAGCCATTATCGGCCCTGGCGCGTTGCGCTGGAGGGGCCAGCCTCCACACATGGAGGCCTCGGCCTCCAGGGCATGGCCTCCGAGCGGGGCCCGGACCATTCCAACAGGCACCCGGGCATCACGCGGAGCCGGCGCTCGCTCCACGACCAAGCGCTGCGAGAGTGGGGATATGCCGCCCGGCGCGCGGCCTCCGGCGGTGCCGCGCATGGCCCCCAGCCGTGCCTTCAGCGCATGGCCTGACGATTGCTATTACGTTCATCCGTCGGTCGCACGGTCGGTCAGGCGATTCCCACCATGACGTCGAGGGACGGGAAGAGCGCCTGCTCGGCATCCCTATCATCGCGCTCGCGTGAGACCAGCGCGCAGGCCTGCCGGCGCGGAGGCGCTGCGGCCGCGCGCGCCGTCGAGGGGGCGAGGGCGCCCGAACACGAACCGAACCCGAGGTGAACCATGTCGTCGGTCTCCATCAAAAAAGCGATGATCTTCATTCTCATCGGCGCGGCCGCGGGCTGCGCCGTGCCCGCCGAGAAGGACGCGCCGGAGGAAACGGCGGTCGAGTCGCAGGCCGTCGAGTGCAGCAAGGAGTGCATCCTGGCGATGGTGAACAGGCAGCTCTCGCTGATGGGCGAGTTCGGGAACGAGGAGGAGTTCACGCGGGCGCTCCGGGAGCTCGTGGCCATCGGCCCGACGGTCGTCCCCGTGGTCGCCGAGGTCTACAAGGCGTGGTCGGTGTCGGTCCCGCCGGACAAGGCCGAATCGGCGAGGCCCGGCGAGATGCGCTGGCGGGCGGCTCACCTCCTTGGCCTGCTCGGCGCGCGCGACGGCATCAAGCCGCTGAACGAGATCGCCACGACGAAGCTCCCCGAGCCCGAGGCCGACGAGCAGCTCTTCGCGGATGAATACCGCGTTCGCCTGCGCGCGATCGCCGGGCTCGAGGCGCTCGGCGCCGCGGGGGAGCTGAAGGCCATCTACTCCGCCGGCGACCTCCTGCGCAACCCGGCGGCGGCGAGCCTCTACGCCCTCGGGATCGACGTCGGCGGGATCCAGCTGATCGACGCGCGCAAGGCGCTCGCGGACGATATCGCCGACATCAAGGATTACAACCCGAACAACGGTCGGCCGGCGCAGCCGGAGAAGCCCGGATCGCGGGTATTCAAGGTGGCTCCTCGGACCGACACGCCTGCCATCACTCGTTGAGGGATCGATCATGAATACCACGATCAGCGCCATTCTTGCGTCTTGTTTGCTCCTCGGCGTCGCCTCCGAGGCCCGCGCCGACACCTGCGACACCGTGAGGGGGACCGATCCCGGCGTGATGACGAGCTTCTGGTGCACGCAGCCGTGGATCGACTTCTTCTGGGACGCGTACGACTTCGACAAGGGGGACTGGGACAACGGCTTCGGCTGGGAGGCCGCGTGCGACCGGAGGCGGCCGCTGGCGCGCACGTTCCAGGCGATCCAGCTCCTCAACTACGCGTCGCCGAACGAGCCGCACCAGACGAACGACTTCAACGGAAACATCCTGCGCTGGGGCGGCAACTACACGATTCGTGAGTTCGACGAGCTCGACGCGCGGTGCGGGGACGGGTCGAAGCGGGCGTACACGACCTGGGGCGGGTTCGACGACTACACGGAGCTCTACATCCCGTTCTTCTACAACGAGAACGTCGTGGAGCGCGCCGGGACGTTGATCCACGAGTCGCGGCACTCGGACTGGTGCGGCCACAGCGGCAACGACGGCAGCAACAAGTGCCCTGCGAAGAGCGAGTCGTGCGACGAGAAGTACCTGGATGGGTGCTCCGGGATCGGGTCGCCCAGCGGGCGGGGCGCGGACGGCTATCAGGTCCTGTGGCTGTGGTGGTACGCTTTCGAGGCCGACGCGCAGCACAGCTCGTCGACGATGAAGGCCTTCGCGAGGGACGAGGCGAACCGGATCCTGAACACGATGTTCGACGTCAATCCCTGCTTCAACATCACGAGCAATGGTAGCAAGATCATTACCTGCTAGGAGGGGGGTGCTCGGCGGCTTCCTGTGGGGCGCGCTGTGCCTCGCAGGGTGCGCCGGGCACCCCGGCTCGGACATCCCGCCGGCGCCCTGGGCGCAGCTCGAGGTGAACCGCGGCGCAGGCGAGGAGACCGTCGTCTGGATCGAGCTGAGCGGCACGTTCGAGGGGCACCAGGGGACGACGGCGCTCCGCGGAGAGCTCAGCGCCGAGCAGATCTCGGCTCTTCGAGAGCTGTTCCGGGACGAGCGGCTCGCGATCTACCGGAGCGACGCGCTGCCCGCCGACGGCAGCGTCGACCTCGCGGGCACCGCCGAGCGGCCGATCTTCCGCGTCGTGGTGCGCGAGGAGAGCGACGCGATCCGGGCGGGCTCGGAGAAGCTTTCGGCGTATTTCGCCGAGGGGGCGCAGCGCGCCGAGACGACCGAGATGCTGCGAGAGGTCAAGGCGATCATCGCTGCAGCGACGCAGGTCCCTTAGAGCGACCGACGACGTCCGGCGCGCCCGTGTCGTTAGCGTCTACAACGGACGCTCGATCCCTCTGCGCGCCGAGCCTGACCGCAGCGTGCCAGCGTCAAGGACAATGGCCAGGCTCATCGCCCGTCGCCGCTGCTGTCCGAACGGTCTCGACGGTCGCGAATCGTCGTCACGGACGGAACTACGCAACTCCGAGACGTGCAGAACGAAATACGGATGGTATCCGAACGTCTTCACTATGACGGTGCGCTAACCTACCGCCAGGCCGGTTCCGGTGTACAACCCGCGCATGGAGCTAGCAATTTTCCTCATCGCGCACTCCACGTTCGCGGTCTTCTTCCAGACCTTCTTCCTGCACCGGTACGCCTCGCATCGGATGTTCACGATGTCGAAGCGCTCCGAGCGAGTCTTCCATCTCCTCACGTATCTGACGCAGGGCTCCTCGTACCTCGTCCCCTGGGCCTACGCGATCTTGCACCGCATGCACCACGCGTACAGCGACACGCCGAAGGACCCGCACTCGCCGCGGTACTTTGCCGAGCCCGCCTCGATGATGTGGCGAACCAAGAAGCTCTACGACGCCATCTGCGACGGCGCCGCCGACGTGGAGCCGCGCTTCCGCGGCGGCTACCCCGAGTGGCGCACGCTCGACCGCATCGGCAACTCGTGGTTCAGCCGCATCTCGTGGGGCGCGGGCTACGCCGTCATCTACATCGCCTTCGCCTCGCACTGGTGGCAGTTCCTGTTCGTCCCGCTGCACTGGACCCTGGGCCCGCTGCACGGGGCGATCGTGAACTGGTGCGGCCACCGCTACGGCTACCGCAACTTCAACAACGACGACGACTCGCGCAACACGCTGGCGCTCGATCTCGTGACGCTCGGCGAGCTCTTCCAGAACAACCACCACAAGTACTCGATGAGCCCCAGCTTCGCGGTGCGGTGGTTTGAGATCGACCCGGCCTATCAGGTCATCCGCGTGTTCGCCTGGATGGGCATCCTCCAGATGCCCGACAAGCGTCAGGTCGCCCGCCTTGAGCCCGACGCCACGCGGGCCGACGGATAGGCAGCCCGCTCCGGAGCAGCGCTTTCTCGGCGTCCCTCGGGCGATACCTGAGAAGCTCACGGGAAAGCCTCGCATCAGCGGGCATATCCGCAAAACCGGCGCCCGCTTCATGGATTTCTCGACGATGAGCTCGGGCGTGGACCTCGAACCTTCACCAGGCGATCACGCACAACCATTGCGACATGCTAGAGGCAGTCCCCATGACGCCCTCAGATCGTCCTCACGTGCCGTCGAGCCTCTCACGCAGTGAGCCGATGCCAGCCGGCGAAGCACTGCGCAGGCTGCGCGACGGTAACCGCCGCTTCGCCCAGAACGTGCGGAGCGTCGACACCATGCTCAGCCAGGCCGCACGCAACGCGCTGGTCGCAGCCCAGGCGCCGATCGCGATCGTCCTGTCGTGCTCGGACGCGCGCGTCCCGGCCGAGCTCGTGTTCGATCAGGGGCTCGGGGACCTGTTCGTGGTGCGCGTTGCCGGTAACGTCGTCGCCCCGACGCTGGTCGGCAGCGTCGAGTATGCGGTCGCTGCGTTCGGCACGGCGCTGGTGATCGTCATGGGGCACACGCACTGCGGCGCGCTCGCCGCGACGCTGGACTGGATGACGGAGCGCGGCGCCCCGCCCTCCGGGGCTGTCCACGAGATCCTCGCGCGGATCAGGCCGGCGGTCGAGGAGGCAAGGCAGCCCGGCCTCGACCGCGCGGCGATCCTCGCCGCGGCCACGCGCGCCAACGTGCGCGCCTCGGTTCGGGAGCTCAGCCAGAGCGGGCAGCTGGCCGAGATGGTCGCGCGCGGCGCCGCCGTCGTCATCGGCGCCGAGTACTCGCTCGCGACGGGCGCCGTGGACTTCTTCGACGACGTCCCGACATGAGCGCCCGGCGCGTCCTGCCCGGCTCGGACTTCTGGTACGAGGCGTTCGCGCTGCAGGGCGCCGTCGCAGCGCGGCTCTTGCCGCGGATGCTCGTCTTCGCGCTGGCGGCCGTCGCCTCCGTGCTGGTGCACCAGCGGGCACCTTCCGTCGCCCTTCGGCCGGAGCCGATCGAAGCATCGACCGTGGTGCTCGGCCTGCTGCTCGTCTTCCGCACCAATGCGGGCTACGCGCGATGGTGGGAGGCCCGCACGCTCTGGGGCAGCATCGTGAACCAGGCGCGCAACCTGACCGTGTCCGCCTTCGCCTACGGGCCGGCCGACGCTGCGTGGCGGCAGGCGATCACCCGGTGGGTGGCCGTCTTCGCGCATGTCACGCGCCGCAGCCTGCGCGCCGAGCGGACGCTGCCTGAGGTCGTGACGCTGGTCGGCGCGCCCGACGCCGCCGCGGTCGCGGGGGCGGAGCACATGCCCAGCTACGCAAGCGCCCGCCTCGCACTGCTGCTGCGCGATGCTCGTGACCAGCACCACATGGACCCCTTCGCGTTCCTGCAGCTGGATCGCGAGCGGGTCAGGCTGCTCGAGCACGCCGGTGGGTGCGAGCGGATCCTCGCGACGCCGATCCCGAGCGTTTACTCGTTCACGACCCGCAGCTTCATCGCCGTCTACCTGCTGGCCCTGCCGCTGGCCCTCGTGTCATCGATCGGCTGGTTCACGCCCATCGCCGCGCTCTTCATCACGTATCCCATCCTGGCGGTCGAGCAGATCGGCGCTGAGCTTCAGATCCCGTTCGCGCTCACGAGCCTGAGCCATCTGCCCCTCGACGAGATCTGCGGTAAGATCGAGCGCAACGTGCTGGCGGCCGCCGTCGAGGTGCCGCTGCCGCCCGGCAGCGCTCCGACGCGTGGGCAGAGCGACACTCCGCCGCGCGAGCTCGTCCGTTGATGCCGGCGCGCCCACGATCCTTTGAGGCCTTCTGCCCTCGACGAGGTGAACGAGCTGGTGCTTTCGTCCTCCGGATCCGCGTCACTCCTCCCGAATCAGCGCCTCGATCGCCTCGAAGACGCGCGGCACGACAGGCAGGCTCGGATCGGTGTACGCGTCGGCCTGCGACGCGTTCGACAGCGTCGCCTCCTTCAGCGTGTGGCTCATTCCCTCGACGATGACGAGCGTCGCGTCCGGCCGCGCGCCGGCGAGCCGCTCCGCGTCCTCGACCTTGGTCTGGAGATCGGTCGTCCCTTGCAGGAGGAGGATCGGCGCCGTCACGGCCGCGAGCTCCACCGCGGGGTCGTGCTTCATCCAGGAGATGATGAAAGGCTGCACGCTCGGCCGAAACAGGCTCATGAACACCTGATTTTGCGGGATGTCCGTGACGAGCTCCCCGGCCTCGAGCTGGTCGAGGATCGCGTTTGCCCTCTCGCGATCCTCGTCCGGGAGGCCTTCGAGCTGATCGCGCAGGACATCGCCGATGGGCCGGCCCGCGCCGGCGATCGAGACGAACCCGTCGATCTCGGTCTCCCGGGCGACCAGCATACCGAGCAGCGAGCCCTCGCTGTGCCCCACCACCGTGATCGTCGCGAAGCGCCCGTCCGCCCGGAGCTTCTTCACCCACAGGCCGGCGTCGTCGGCGCCCATCTCGAAGAGCAGCTCCTGCTCCGTCCGGGGGGCCGCGGAGACGCTCGCGCCGATGCCGGCCTTGTCGTAGCGAATCGACGCGACGCCCCTGTCCCGGAGTCCTTCCGCGAGGAGCTTGTACGTGTCCGGCTCGATGCCCGCGGCGACCTGATTGCCGTCCCGGTCGGTCGACCCCGACCCGGGGATGATCACGACGGCAGGGAACGGCCCGCACCCGGCCGGCACCACCAGCCTGCCAACCAGCGTGCCTCGCGCGTTCTCGACCGTGGTCCTGGCGCTGGACGCCGCCGGACACCCCGGCGCGTCCGGCGTTGTCGGCGTCTCCGTGTCAGGAACGTCCGTGTCGTCAGGGAGCGCGCCGCTCTCGCCAGCGGACGACGCGCGCTCTCCGGCGCCGCAGCCCGCGCAGAGGGGCGACGACGCGAGCGCGGCGGCACACGAGACGGCGAGCGCGGCGCGGCGCGCCGGGACCACGAGAACCGATCGCAATGACATGACGAGCCCTCCGAGGATGAGAGAGAGGTGCAGCGCCGCCCGGGGCGCACCGGTGCGCCCTCGCGGTCGCGCGAGCACCGCAGAGCGCGCCGCGCGAGCCGGGCGGCGCGCCGGGGAGATCGATGACTCAGCCGAGGTGCGCGAGCGCGACCTTCGAGAGGATCTCCGACAGGAGCACGAGGCCGATGAGCCCCGCGATCAGAGGCGCGCCGCGCAGGCCAGAGGCGTTCCTGAAGCCCCGAACGAGGAGCGTCAAGGACCACACGAGACACACCGTTCCGAGGACGGCGATGACCGCCAGCTCGGGGGTGAACGCGGGCGCGCCCGCCGGCAGCCGCGGGGCGAGCAGGCCGAGCGCGACGGCGGCGAGCGCGAGCGGCGCGCGCGACAGCCCGATCACACCGAGAAAGTCGATGAGCCGCACGCGGCGCCGCAGGAGCCGCGCATACGTCCAGAAGAGCAGGGCGGGCAACGGCCACGCGACGACCTGCTCGAGGAGCGCCGTCCGGTACGGGATGACGGCAGGCGCCGCGTGCAGGTCGAGGAAGCCGTCGAAGCGAACGCCGAGCCTCGTGACGGCGACGCTCAGCGCGGCGACGGCGAGCCCGGCCGCGGCGGCGAGCCCCCCGCCGAAGCGCTCGAATGGATTCAGCGCGAGCCGCCATCCGCGCAGGGGAGGCCGCGGCGACATCGTGGCGAGCAGCCGCTCGCCTTCCGCGGGCTTGATGACGTTGTCGCGCACGAGCGCGCGCACTCTCTCGTCGGGCGTGGTCATCATCATAATCCCACCTTGCGCAGAGCCTCCTCGGCCTCCTTCGCGGAGAGCCTCCCCTTCTCGAGCGCATCCAGGATCTCGTGCCGGCGCCGCGCGACGCCCTGCTCCAGCGCGTCGAGCCGGCCAATGATCTCGTCGAGGCGATTTCGCACCGTCGGGTAGCTGATCTGAAGGACCTGAGCCATCGCCTTCAGGCTGCCTGAAGAGCGCACGAACGCGGTCACGAAGGCGAGATCGTCCGGCGACAGCTGGAGCAGCGCGGGGATCTCGAACTGACCATCCAGGTTGGTTCCGCAGCTCTGGCAGCCGAGCCGCGTCGCGCGCAGCTCCCCATCACAGCTAGGACATCGGACGACAAATCTTGCCACGGGATGAGTGGATTGTCCTCACCGAGGTCAATATTGTCAATGTCGATGTGATGAAAATTGATCCGAAAATCAATTTTGTTTAAGAACCGCCCTCGTCATGTGTTCGGCGCGGCTTCGGCCCGCCCGGGGCGCTGCGGCGCGCGCCGCTCGCGACGGCTCGCGCCGCTCGCGACGGCTCGCGCCGCTCGCGACGGCTCGCGACGGCTCAGCGCCGCTCGCGACGCCGCGCGGACGCGAGCGCCGCGATGAGGCCGAGGCCGGCGAGGGCCATGGGCGCGGGGGCCGCGGGCGAGCCGGCGGCGCGGAAGCTGCAGCCGCCGTCGTCGCCCTCGGCCACCTCCACCTCGTCCGTGCCGCCGGTCCCCGCGCCGGTGGAGCCGGCGCCGGAAGCGGCGGAGGAGGAGCTCGAAGCGCTGGGGCCGGGCGCCACGTCGCCGCCCGCGCCGTCGCTGCCGCCTGTGGCGCCGCCGCCGGCGGTCCCGGTGCTCCCGCTCCCGCCCGAGCCGTCCGCGCCGCCGGAGCCGCCCGCGCCGCCTGCGCCGCCGGAGCCGCCCGCGCCACCGGCGCCGCCTTCCCCGGAGGAGGGCAGCGCGGGGCGGACGTCCTCGAGGGTGTCCCCCTCCACGGCGTCATCGAGGACGATGACGGGGCTGTCCGTGAACTCGGACGGGTTGCGCAGCAGGCCGATCTGCGTGAAGTGCGCGTTGTTGTCGGCGAGCGTCTGCGCCTTTCCGCCGGTGACGACCTGCTTGCCGTCGAACCACACGTCGACGGAGCCCTGGTTCGGGTTCGTCGACCACCGGATGTGCAGCGCGATGCGGTGCCACACGCCGGGCGTCACCGCGCCGTCCGCCTCCCAGTGCACCTTGTTGTCGGGCTTGCGGGTGGCGAAGCTGATGTGCTGTCCAACGACCTCGAACGACATCATCTGGTTGTAGCTATTTTCGGACTCCCAGTATCCGATCTGCGTCGGCGGGTCGGCCGCGAGCGCCTCGGGGAGATAGAAGCTCCAGGCGAAGTAGGTCTGGGCGCCCTCGGCCGTGCGCCCGGCGGCCGGCTTGTGGTTCAGCTCGACGCGCTTGATGCCGTTCGACCACCTCGCGTCGTTGGTGAGCTGGACCCTCCCGGCCCTCGTGCCCTGGAGGACAGGCGACGTCACCACGGAGATGTGCTCGCCGTTCAGGGTCGTGTTCCACTGGTTCAGATTGCCCGTCTCGAAGTCTCCGGTCCAGACCGGCGCCGCCGAGGCGCCCGCGGTGAGCGTCGTCGCCAGCGCGGCTGCGGCCAGGGTGGAGAGCGAGCGGCGAGGTCGCCGCGCGAGGAGCGCTCGGGAGGGGGCGAGCAGGGATCGATGTGCGGTAAGGAGATCGGTAGAAGTCATGGCGGGATTCGACGCGTTTTCCGGCCGGCAGTCAACCGAGAAGCCGCGCGTCGCCGCCGGCGCGGCGCGGCTCCTCGGTCTCTCGAGCGCGTCCTCCAGCGCGTCGCGCGCGCGGCCGTCATCGCTTCAGGCGGAGAGCTCGATCCAGAGCGCCCGAGTCTCGCGCGACCGGAGGTGGATGAGGCGCTCTCCGGTGTTGAGGGCGTTGCCGGGGCAGGTCCAGGGCTCGAGGCAGACGAAGTCCTTGCCCTGCAAGGTCCACACGACCCAGTGGGTGAACTCGGGCGAGCCGCGGACGGCGATGCGCACCCCCGCGGCGCCCTCGATCGAGAGCGCGCTCTCGGTGGAGCCGTGGTCGAGCAGGTGGAGGTCGACCTCGGGCCGGGTCAGGTCGAAGCCGGAGAACGGCGCTTCCCGCTTCGTTGTGTTGTCGAACGCGCGCGTCGCCCGCGTCTCGATCGAGGCGCGGGCCTTGTCCGCCTGGGAGACGGCGAAGTAGGGGTGAAACCCGGCCCCGAACGGCATCGGCGGCGCGCCGTCGCCGGTCTCGTTGGTGATGCGCAGATCGATGCGGAGCGCCCTGCCGCGCAGCGTGTAGGTGAACTCGGCGCGGAAATCCCAGGGGTACTGCGCGCGCGTCGCCTCGCTCGACCGGAGGACGAGGCGGGCGTACGCGCCGCCCGACTCGAGGGTGCCATGGTCGTCGAGCGACCACGGCAGGGTGCGGGCGAAGCCGTGCTGGCGCATCTGGCCCGCCGCGCCGGCGGCGGACCAGGCGTCGCCGGCGAGCTTGCCGGGCGAGGGGAAGAGCACCGGGTTGCCGCCGCGCACGTTGGCGGTGCGATCGTCGAACGTGCCGCGATCGAGGTAGAGCAGCGCGCGGCCGCCGACGGTCAGCTCGGTCAGGATGCCGCCGCGGGCCGGGGCCAGCACCGCGCGGCTCGCGGCGTCGCTGTCGGCGAGCTCGATGGTGGGAATCGCGCCTTCGACTTCCTTCACGCTGAACATGACTCCTCCGGTCTCTTCAGTTGCTTTGCAGCCACGCGAGCAGCCCGACGATCAGCGCGAGCGCCGCGATGGGCAGCGCGATCCACCCGAGGACCGTCGCCCAGCCGCGGCGGAGGGAGCGGCCGCCGCGATCCTCGCACGCGAGGCAGATCGCCCAGACGCGCGCGCCGCCCTCCGTGAGCACGCAGCAGTCGCCGCACACGGGCGCGCCGCAGCGCGCGCACGGCCCCGCCGCCTCGGCGCCGCAGCGCGTGCAGCGCGCGACGGCCCCGCCGCCGCCGTCGTGGAAGATCAGGCCGCCGGACATGGGGCTGCGCCCTCCGGCGGCGGAGACGAGCGCGTCGATGACCGCGGGCGCGCGCGAACGGGGGGCTCCTCGTGGACGGGCACGGACGTCTTCTCCGCCGCGATTCTGCAAGCTTTGTGGGCTCGAGACAACGCTGGAGACCGCAGGGCGGGCCGGGCCCTCGTCACGATCCCGGCACGGCGGCGCGTCGTCCCGCGTAAACCGAGCGAGGAGCGAGCCGCGTAAACCGAGCGAGGAGCGAGCCGCGTAAACCGAGCGAGGAGCGAGCCGCGCAAGCCGAGCGCGCCCCTCTGCTGCGGCCCGCCGCGCGCGAGCGCGCTGTCCGCCTTCACGGCTGCGGCCTCCCAGGAACCTGGTAAGATTGCGCCGAGGAAGCCCATGCCGTACGCCAGCGAGACCTCGCTCGTCCCGATCCCGCCGCCCGGAGAGGACGAACTCCCCCACGACGACGGTGAGCCCATGGAGAGCGATCGCCACCGCAAACAAATGCTGCTGCTGATCGAGTCGCTGGACCTCTTCTGGAAGGATCGCGACGACGTTTACGTCAGCGGCAACATGGCGATCTATTTCAGCGAGCTCCAGACCATGAAGAACGACTTCCGCGGGCCGGACGTCTTCGTGGTGCTCGACACGGTACGCCGAGACAGGAAGTCCTGGGTCGTGTGGCAAGAGAACGGCAGGACGCCGGATGTGGTGATCGAGCTCCTCTCGGAGAGCACGGAGTCGATCGACCGCGGCGAGAAGATGCGCATCTATGCGAAGGTGCTGCGCGTGCCGGAGTACTTTCTGTTCGATCCGATGAAGAACACCCTGGAAGGATATCTGCTCGACATGGCCTCTCGTGCCTACGAGCCGATGGCCTTGAACGCGGAGGGCGAGCTGGCAAGCCAGCAGCTCGGCCTGCGCCTCGGTGTGCGGGATGGCTTGTACCTGGGCAGCAAAGGGAGATGGCTCCGCTGGCTCGACGCCGAGGGACGCGTGCTTCCGACGGCGGAGGAGCAGGCCCGAGCGGCGGAGGAGCAGGTCCGAGCGGCGGAGGAGCAGGTCCGAGCGGCGGAGGAGCGGTCCCAGGCGCTCGCGGAGAAGCTTGCAGCTTACGAGAAGCGCTTCGGACCGCTCACGTGAGGTCCACTCACGCGAGGTCGGTCCGATCGGGCGGCTTCGGGGCTCACGCGGGGCCTCGCTCAGGGCAGGCCGCGGCAGCCCTCCTCAGCGCAGGCCGGGGAGGGGCAGGGCCGGGAGCGAGTTGCCGATCGCCGTGACGAGCTGCTCGTGCGTGATCGTCCCCGCGAGGCGGAACGGCACATCCACGTTGAGCGTCTCTCCGCCGATCGCGACGGTGCCGCTCACCTGGTACGGGATACCGCGGCTCTGCGCCGCCAGCGCCGCGATGCTCGTGAGGTCCTGCCACTTCACCGAGATCGGCGCCTCGATCCGGGTCCACTTCTTCGCGGGCAGCTCGAGCGGCGTGAGCGCGGTGACCGTGCCGACGTCGTACTTGCCGTCGAGCAGCACGCTCGCCTTCATCGAGCGCGTCGAGAGATCGATGCTGTTCGGGTTGTACGCCTGAATCTGGACCCGCAGATCGATGCCCTGGACGGTGACGGCGGTCACCGTCGCGAGCTCGGGCTTGAGCGTCGGCGGCTCGGGGCGCGAGCACGCGACCAGGGTGACGGCGGCGGCGAGGAGAGGCGATCGCACGGCGGGAGATGTGGCGCGGATCTCCATGGAGCTCAACGGAAATCGGGCGCGCCACCGGGCCTCGTCCGCGTCCCGCCGATCGCTCGACAGCCCCCGCGCTCGCGCCTGCGCTTCCGCCCCCGCGGGAACCCTGTCGATCTGCTATGCCCGGCGCATGGGCATCCTCCCGCTCGCCGAACGCCTCGCCAAGAAGGCGCTGAACAGGTCCGGGGTGCAGAGCCGCTGGGTCGACACGTCGGTCTGCAGGCTGCACCTCTACGATGCTCCGGGCACGGGGCCGCTCCCGACGGTGGTCCTGCTCCACGGCATCGGCTCCTCGGCGCTCCCGTACGCGCCGGTGCTGCAGCGACTCCGGCGGCGCGCCCGCCGCGTCATCGCCGCGGAGTCGCCGGGGCACGGGTGGAGCGCGGCGCCGGCGTCGTCGTTCACGCCGGAGTGCCTCGCCGCCGCCATGCACGAGCTGCTCGACCGCGAGCTCGACGAGCCGGCGATCGTCGTCGGCAACTCCCTCGGCGGCGCGGTCGCGGTGAGCTACGCGCTGAGCTCGCCGGACCGCGTGCGCGCGCTGGTGCTCGCGTCGCCGGCCGGCGCCGGCATGGAGCAGGCCGAGCTCGCCGAGCTGCTCGCGGCGTTCAACCTGCGGTCGCGGGCCGACGCCCACGCGTTCTTCGCGCGCCTCTACCACCGCGTCCCGTGGTTCACCCCGCTCATCGCCGGCGACGTCGTGCGGACGTTCTCGCGCGAGACCATCCTCTCCTTCAGGCGCTCGGCCCGGTGCGACCACGCGTTCACGCCCGAGCAGCTGGGCGCGCTCTCGATGCCGATCCTGCTGATCTGGGGCCGCTCGGACCGCCTGATGCCGAGCGCCAACCTCGAGTACTACCGGCGGCACCTCCCTCCGCACGCGGAGATCGAGGAGCCCGAGGGCATCGGGCACTGCCCGCAGGTCGACGACCCGCGCCGCTTCGCCGAGCGGATCGCCGCGTTCGCGTGGGCGGCGCGCTCGACGGCGTCGCCGGGCGCGGCGCCGTCGCCCTCGAGCGCGGCGCCGTCGCCCTCGAGCGCGGCGCCGGCGGCGTAGGGGGCGGCGCCGGCGCCGGGAGAGGCGCCGGCGTCAGGCGTCCTCGGGGAGCGCGCCATGCCGCTTGAGCAGGGCGCGGGTCAGGCTGCGGCGCAGCGGCATGATGCGCTCGCCGTCGCTGCCTGCGCCGAGGAGCACGGTCGCGAAGAAGTAGGTGTCTGCCCCGCGCTCGACGTAGCCGACCAGCCAGCCGGTGCTCGATCGCTCGTCCATCTCCATCCCCGTCTTGCCGCGCAGCGTGTAGGCCGGCGTCTGCTCCAGCACGAGGATCCGCTTCACGATGTCCATGCTCCGCGCGGAGCAGGGCAGCGCGCCGGCGCGGAGCCGCCGCAGGAAATCGATCTGCTCGTGCGGGGAGATGCGGAGCCCCCCGGTCAGCCAGAACTGGTCGATGCCCCCCGAGATGTCGCGGTTGCCGTAGCCGAGCCCGTCGAGGTGCGCCTGCATGCGCTCGGGCCCGATCCGGCGCGCGACCTCCTGGTAGAACCAGACGACCGAGTGCTTCATCGCCGACGCGAGATCGTGATCGCGGTTCCAGTCGGGCACGCGGCGCTGCACCCCGTCCCACCGCAGCGTGAAGCGCTCGTCCGGGATGACCCCGGTCTCCAGGCCGATGATCGTGTTCGGGATCTTGAAGGTCGAGGCGGGCACGTACCGCGCCGCCGCGCGGTCGGGGTTCACGACGCGGGTGACGCCTCGCGCGGCGTCGAACAGGACGAACGCGCCGTCCACGCCCTCCGCGCGGAGGAGCGCCGCCCCGCCCTCGTCGATCTCGGTCCGCGCCGCGGCCGGCGCGCTCGCGCCCGGCGCCGCGGCCGGCGGGGCCGCCCCGCCGCTCGCCGCCGGGGGAGCTAACGGCGGCGGCGGCGCCGTGGCGCAGGCGCTCGCTGTCGTGACGATCGCGAGGAGCGCGCAGGAGAGCAAGGGACGCGCCGAGGCTAGGGCGCGGCGCGAGAGGCACCCGGGGAGCGGAGAAAGCATGGCGCCCTCAACGCGGCCGGGGGCCGCGCGCATTCCCGAGCCATCGCCGCGGTCGTCACCGCCGTCGCCCCGCTCATTCCCGCGCCGCCGCCGCGGTCGTCGCTGCCATCGCCGCCGCGGTCGCCGCGGTCGCCGCCGTCGCCGTCCGCTCGCCCTCCGAGAAGTCGACGTCGATCCCGATGATCTTCATGAGCCGCAGCGCGTTCGCGCTCGTCACCACGCCGGGCTTCAGCTTGTAGTCGAAGGTCATCCTGTCCTCGACCACGAGCTCCTCGAAGTGCATGTTGCGCACCCGTCCCGCGGTCTCCTGCTCCAGCACGGCGAGCCCCATGTCGTGCGACGAGACCGCGCCGATGGCCCCCCGCGCGACGAGGTGCCGCACGACCGCCCTCGCCCCGATCTGGCGCTCCCGCGCGTTCGTGCCGTGGAGGATCTCGTCGAGCAGGAACAGCACCCGCTCGCCGCCGTTCGCGCCGTCGACGACGCGCTTCAGGCGGGTCAGCTCGGCGTAGAAGTGCGAGACGCCGTGCTCGAGCGAGTCCTTGATCCGCATGCTCGTCCGCACGCGGACCGGCGAGAGCGACAGCGACGACGCGCAGACCGGCGCGCCCGCGAGGGCGAGGGCGGCGTTCACCCCGACGGCGCGCAGCAGCGTGCTCTTGCCCGACATGTTGGACCCCGTCACGAGCAGCGCGGCGCCCGCGCCCTCCAGCGAGACGTCGTTCGTCACCCGCCGGTCGCGCGGGAGGAGCGGGTGGCCGAGCCCCGCCGCCGTGAAGCGCGGCTCGCCGTCCTTCACGTCGGGGTACGCGTAGTCGGGGTTCTCGTGCGCGAACGTCGCGAGGCTCGCGAGCGCCTCCATGTGCCCGAGCGTCCGCATCCACGCCTTCACGTGCCGGCCCGCGCGCAGCTTCCACCGCTCCAGCGCGAGCGCGCACCACACGTCCCAGAGCAGGAAGAGGTTGGCGACGATGTGGACGAGCCCGCTGTGGCGCAGGTCCGAGTAGCCGACCCGGCTCTCGAGCGCCGTCATCTCCCGCGAGGCGAGCACGCCCGAGGGCCCCGCGAGCTCGGCCTTGAGCTCGCGGAGCAGCGCCGACGAGAACGCCTGCTCCTCGACGCGGGCGAGGATCGGCCGGTACCGGGCGAACGGCGCCTCGCGCGACGAGGCCGCGGCGACGATCGGCTCGACAGCGGGCCGCAGCAGGACCAGCACGAGGATCTGGGCGGCCAGCGGCAGGAGGTAGGCGTGGCGGAGCAGCCCGAGCTGCTCCGCGGGGATGAACCGCGGCGCCGCGAGCAGCGCCAGCGTCAGCGGCACGAGCACCTTCGCCGCGGTCAGGAGCGCGCTCACCGGCAGGCCGCCGGCGCGGGCCTCCGGGCCGAGCAGCGCCGGGGGCGCCTCGGCCCACGCGATGAGCGGGCCGGCCTCGCGCCCGCGCGCCCCCGCCTGCATGCCCACCACCGCGAGATCCTCCCGGAACGCCCCGAGGCCGGCGAGCTCGCGCACCGCCTCCTGCCGCGCCGCCACGGCGGTCGCCGGGGCGGGCTCCGCGAGGAAGGCCGCGAGCGTGGCCTCGCCCTCGCCCGTCTGCGCCACGTTGAGCAGCTGGAACAGCGACGCCTGCCCGAACACGTCGAGATCGCCCGCGTAATCGTGGTCCGGCGCGGCGAACCGGTCGCCACGCTCCGGGAAATCGGCGAAATCGCCGGCGACCCGCCGCTTGCCGCGCACGTAGAGGCCGATGCGCTGCTCGAGCTCCGTCATCCGGGTGACGAGGCGCGCGTGCGCGACGAGCAACCCGAGGAACACCGCGGTCACCGCCCCGGCGGCGTACGTGACCCACCGCGGCACGTCGCCGAAGAGCGCGTACCCTCCGGCCACGGCCGCCGCCAGGAACGAGACCCCGCGCAGCAGCGAGAACGTCTTCGAGCGGCGATCGAGCGCGCCGGCCTCGGCGCGCAGGACCGAGAGGCGATCATCGTAGGCGGACAGGACGCGCTGCGCGACGGCGTTGGGGGGCGGCTCCACGGGGCCCTCTCCATAGGCCACCGCCGGCCGTGCATCCAGCCGGAGGGGGGTCCTCACACGAAGGACACGAAAGCTTTGAAGCGTCCTGGCTGGCTGCTCGTACAATGCCGCCCATGGACCAGAACCTGCTGGAGCGCCTCAAGGCGTACACCGTCGTCGTCGCGGACACCGGCGACATCAACTCGATCGAGAAATTCCGCCCCCAGGACGCGACGACGAACCCGTCGCTCATCACGGCGGCGGCCCAGATGCCCGAGTACGCCGACATCGTGAGCGGCGCGCTCGCCTGGGGCCAGAAGGAGGCGGGCCGGGGCAAGGAGCCGGGCGACGTCGTGAGCCTCGCGTTCGACCGGCTCGCCGTCGACTTCGGCCTGCGCATCCTGAAGATCATCCCTGGCCGCGTCTCGACCGAGGTCGACGCGCGCCTCTCCTTCGACACCCAGGCGACCATCGAGAAGGGCCGGAGCATCGTGCGCCTCTACGAGGAGGCCGGCGTCTCGCGCAAGCGCGTCCTCATCAAGATCGCCTCGACGTGGGAGGGCATCCGCGCGGCGGAGGTCCTCGAGAAGGAGGGCATCCACTGCAACCTCACGCTGCTCTTCGGGCTGCACCAGGCGATCGCGTGCGCCGAGGCAGGCGTGACGCTCATCTCGCCGTTCGTCGGGCGCATCCTCGACTGGTACCTGAAGGACACCGGCCGCACGAGCTACGCGCCGGCCGAGGACCCCGGCGTCGTCTCGGTCACGAAGATCTACAACTACTACAAGAAGCACGGCTACAAGACCGAGGTGATGGGCGCGAGCTTCCGCAACATCGACGAGATCAAGGAGCTCGCCGGCTGCGACCTCCTGACGATCTCGCCGAAGCTGCTCTCGGAGCTCGCCTCCGCGCGCGGCGACCTGCCGAGGAAGCTCGACCCCGACGCGGCGCGCGCCCTGCAGATCGCGAAGATCCCGATGGATGAGGCGGCGTTCCGCGCGATGCACGCCGCCGACCGGATGGCCAGCGACAAGCTGAGCGAGGGCATCGACGGCTTCGCGAAGGCGCTCGCCTCGCTCGAGGTCCTGCTCCGCGAGCGCCTCCAGCAGGGGGCCGCCTCCTAGCGCTGGCGACGCGCGACGCGCGACCGCGACGCGCGCGCAGCGGAGCTCCGGGGAGCGGGCCCGCGCGCCGCACCTACGCGGCGACCCCGCGCCGCGTAGGTGCGCCTGCGTGCGCCTGCGTTGAGGAACGGAGGCGCGGGAAGAAGGCGGAGGGCCGGCTTGCATGTGAGCCTCCCCGTCCTCTAGGATTCGTCAAACTGGACGAATTTCGGGCAGCATTCGATCGCCCGCGCTGCGCGTGGTCGACTGCGGTTCTCCGGGAGGCTCCTCATGGAGCCGCCCTTTTCGCGATGGCATCGAGGAGGCGACGTTGAAGCTCACGTCACAGGAGTACTGGGAGAACCACTGGAAGGGCTACGTCGGCACCGACGATCTGGGTGGCGGCTGCGAGATCTACGACGACGTCGCTCCGTTCCTGCCGCGCGGGGAGGGGTTGTCGTTCTTCGAGATCGGCTGCGCACCAGGCCGTATCCTTGTCGACTTCTGTGGGCGCCTGGGGTTCACGGCGTACGGCCTGGATTACGCCTGCGACCCGGAGGTCGTCGAGCAGGAGATCCGGAAGCGCGGCATCAAGGTCGGCAAGATCGAGAAGGGGGATTTCTTCAACTGGAAGCCCCAGCAGAAGTTCGATATCGTTGCTTCCTTCGGGTTCATCGAGCACTTCGATGACGCCGGGGCGGTGATGGATCGGCACTTCGAGCTGGTGAAGCCGGGGGGCACCGTGGTCGTGGGCATGCCGAACTTCGCCGGCGGGCAGAAGGCGCTCCACTGGCTGCTCGATCGCAAGAACCTGAAAGGCCACAACACCCGCATCATGAACCTGCCGTTCCTGGAGGCCGCTGCCCGCCGCAACGGCGCCGAGATCGTCCAGGCCCGCTACACGGGCGGCCATTTCGATTTCTGGCTGGACGACGAGGCGCCGCTCCTGGCGCGGCGTGTCGTCTGGAAGGTCGTCCCGCCCCTCAAGGCGATCGCGCGCCGGGTGGTCCCCGGCGAGACGAACCCCTGGTTCTCGCCCTTCCTGTTCGCCATCTACCGTGCGCCCCTGCTGCCCGCAGGGACAGCCGACGCTTGAGCCTTTCCCCGATGAGCGAGCCGAGCCAGAGCGCCGCCACCCCGCCGGCTGTCCGCGACGCAGACGCCGATCACCGCTTCCGCGAGAGCGCGCGGCGTTACGGCTGGGATCCCGACGATCCGTGGGTCGGGGGGTATGCCACGTGGGAGTGGCGCCGCAGCCGCCACGCCTACGACGACCTCTTCACGTCGGTCCGCGGCAAGAAGGTGCTCGAGTTCGGCTGCCACTTCGGCGGGACGGCGGTCGTGCTCGCGACCCTGGGCGCCGAGGTGACCGCGCTCGACGTCGACCCCATGTACGTCGAGCTGGCGCAGCTGAACGCCGAGCGCCACGGGCTGTCGGACCGGATCCGCGTTCATCACGTCCCCGACACGACCGCGATGCCGTTCGCCGACCGGGAGTTCGAGCTCGTCTCCTGCAACAGCGTGCTCGAGTACGTCCCGCCCGAGCGCCTGCCGGCCGTCCAGCGCGAGATCGATCGGGTGCTCGGGCCGTGGGGGTTCATCGTCATCCTGGGCACGAGCAACCGCCTCTGGCCGGTCGAGTGCCACAGCCGCCGTATCCTGATGAACTACGTGCCTCGGCTGCTGCGCCCGCTGTTCCCGGGCAGGTCGATCTACAGCGTATTCCCCTGGGAGCTCCGGCGCGGGTTCGGCGACTATGTCGACATCTCGCAGCAGGATCGGGGCCGGCTGATCGTCGACCTGAAGGCCAAGATGGGGCTGTCCGGGCCGCGGCTCATGGCCTTCTCGGCGGCGAACCGGCTGCTCGGCCCGCTCGGGATGCACGTGGGCTTCGTGTCCCCGACGATCACGATGGTTCTTCAGAAGCGCGGTGAGGGAGGAGCTGGCGATGGCTGACGGGAGGACGCGGGTATACATCACCGTGGACGTCGAGTGCGCCGAGGAGCGCATCCTGGGCGATACCAAGTCTCCCGCGATGGGCTACGACCTCCGGATCTGGGGCCGCTTCGTCAACCAGCGCGAGCCCCTCGGCATCGAGCTCATCATGCGCGAGCTCGAGGCGTACGGCCAGCGCGGGACGTTCTTCGTCGAGGCCATCGGCTCATACAGCTTCGGGATGGACGGGCTGACGAGCGTGTGCCAGGCGCTCCACAGCCGCGGCCACGACGTGCAGCTGCACGTGCACCCCGTGCAGCGGCGCGCGGACTGGCACACCCGGGGCGAGCCCCGCGTCTCCGACGACATCGCCGACTACCCGGTCGAGGAGCAGACGCGGCTCCTCCTCGAGGGGCGCGACCTGCTCGTGCGCGCGGGCGTCCCGGCGAGCGAGCTGCTCGGCTACCGCGCCGGCAATTTCGGCGCGAGCAACGACACCTGGCGGGCGATGAAGCGGGCGGGGCTCGTGCTGAGCAGCAACTACAACCCCTGCTACTTCAGCAAGAACTGCAAGATGCAGTATCCGGGCGCGCGGCTCGGCCTCTTCGAGACGCCCGAGCCGGGGGTGTACGAGCTGCCGGTCACGAACTTCATCGAGCCCACGAAGCGCTTCAGGCACCTTCAGATCACGGCGGTGACGCTCGACGAGATCAAGCACTGTCTCCTCCGCTACCGCGCCCTCGGGGTGAAGGAGGTCACGCTGGTGACCCACTCGTTCGAGTTCTATTTCCTCGACTCGGCGGAGGCGCGCCGCGGCTTCCCGAACCGGCTCAACGTCGAGCGGCTCCGCGGGCTCTGCCGCTTCCTCGACGAGAACTCGAAGGACTTCGAGGTCGACACCGTGGGCGCCCTCGCGGGCCGGCTCTCGGACGCGGCGTCTTCTACGCACGGCGCGCGCGGTGTCGACGAGGGCGCGCCGCCCTCGCTGCAGTTCCCCCACTCCAACGCGATCCACCACGCCCGCCGCGTCGTCGAGCAGGCGTACAAGCGCGTGGCGCAGCGGTTCACGTTCGGCTAGCTCCGTCGGCCAGGGGCGGCCGGGCCTGCTCCGCCGCGCGGCGGATCGCTCACCCGACCCCCGCGCCGTTCACCCGGCCCCGCGCCCCTGCTGCCCTCCACGCTCGCGAACGTCGTCGACGATGGCGCCCCGCCGCGGTGCTAAGTAGCGCGTATGCGGCTCATCGGACAGATCCACGTTTCGCTCAAGGGCAGCATCATCCAGCGCAACCCCACCGTCTGGGAGAAGCTGAAGCGCAGCTTCGGCGCCACGGTGGATCTCGACACCGATCGCGTGCGCGTCGAGCTCGAGGCCACCGCCGTGGTCGATCAGGTGCGGGGGGCGCTCGTCCAGCTCGGGGTCACGAACGCCCTCTCGCTCGTGATCGACGACACGGTCATCTTCCAGGACACCGACGGGAAGCCGGACGATCTTCCCGATCTCGTGCTCGCGCTGTCCGAGCATTCCGCCGTGTTCGGGCGCGGGTTCAGCGAGCTCAGGTTCGCCGCCGAGCACGAGGAAGCAGGGCTGCACCTGGTCATCGAGACACGGGCGCGCACCGAGCACGCCGACGACGAGCCGGCGGGGCTCGTCTCCATCGGCGGGCGCCTGCGGGATCTCGAGCCGCGAGCCGGCGAGTCCGCGGAGGACTACCGCCGCCGCGTCGAGCCCCTGGCGAAGGATCCGGCGCTGTTCGAGGCGGCGCGGCTGCAGTTCGAGTCCTTCGTCGGGCGGGTCGAGGGCGCCCTCAAGGCCACGATGCCGGAGGCGCGCGTGGAGCATCACCACGCCGACGCGCGCGTCGTGCACGCGCCGGCGGGCGACGGCGCGGGCGACGGCGCGGGCGCCGAGCGGCCTCCCGTGGGCCCCACGCACCCGGGTTATGACCCGTTCGTCGTCTATTACCCGCCCAGCCCGCTGGGGATGATGCTGGACGTGATGCTCATCACCTCCTTCATGCACATGCTCACGCCTCCACACGTCCTCTTCGTGAACCCCGCGGGCACGATGCTCGGCACAGCGCAGGAGGCCGCCGAGAATCCTGACCTCTTGAACGGCGCGGATCGCGGCGGCGACGACCTCTCGGCGGGCGACGAGGGGGACGGGGCGGATGACGGCGATCCGTGGGGTGATGACGGCGGCGGGGTCGATGACGGCGGTGGGGTCGATGACGGCGGCGGGTTCGACGGCGATTTCGGCGATTGAGCCGCTCGCGCCGGCGCGCCGGGCCGCGGCGAGGCGCCGCGGCAGGGCCTCGCGCGTCTGTCGCGCGTAGGTTCCGGCGCGCAGCCCGCGACGCGCTGACCTCGCGGTCGAGCGGGCTCGTCCGGCCATGGACGACGACTGGCGATCATGGTACGCCGCGCTACGGCCGTGACCGGCGCTGGCATGAGCATCTATCGCGCTGGCGTGTTGATGGTCGCGCGCGCCGAACCCTGGACTGGAGAGCGCGATGAACAAGAGCGAGGCGGCGCTTCGGAAGCAGCCGCAGGTGGCGGGCGGGGGAGATCCGGAGATCGCCAGAGAGGTCCGTACCATCATTGCAGAGCGATGTGGGATGAGCGTCGATGCCGTGACTCCGGACCTGTCGCTCGAGAGCGGCCTCGGCGTGGATTCACTGGCGCTCATCGAGGTCAATGTCGCGCTCGAGGAGCGATTCCAGATCGTGGCGCCCGATTTCGCGGCGCCCGATCAGGCGCAGATCAGCACGGTCGGTGACGTCATCGCCTTCGTCGAGGCGCAGATCGCGGCGCGGGGCGGCCGGGGAGGGGCGCCTTGATCGCCCCGCGCACGCGCGCCGAGCGCGAGGCCGCCGTCCGGACGCCCGAGGAGCAGCGGGAGCACGAGCGGCGCGAGGTCGCCGCTCATTACCAGAACGACCCGGAGATATTCTCCATGGTCCTCGACAGCCGCCTGGCCTACGCGACGGGCATCTTCCTCGATCCCGCCGAGAGCCTCGAGACGGCGCAAGAGCGGAAGTACGACTGGGTCCGCCGCGAGCTCGACATCCACCCCGGAGAGCGCGTCCTCGACGTGGGGTGCGGCTGGGGCTCGAACCTCATCTATCTCGCCGAGCACACCGGCGGGAGCTTTCAGGGCGTCACGCTGAGCGACAAGCAGCGGCAGGAGGCGCTCCGCCGCGCCGACCGGGCGGGCGTCGCCTCGCGGGTCCGCATCGACCTCGCTCATATCGAGGACATCGACCTCGCGCCCGAGTCGCTCGACGCCGTGCTCTTCGTGGGCAGCATCGTGCACATGCACAACCGCGAGCGGATCCACCAGAAGATCGCCGCCGCGCTGCGCCCGGGCGGCAGGCTGCTCATCTCCGACTGCTATTTCCCGGCGCGCGCCCGCGGGGACCGGGAGAGCTCTGCGACGCAGTACATCTTCGTCGAGGCGCTCGGCTATTGCCGCCTGATCTCGCTGGCCGAGGAGCTCGGGATGATCGAGCAGGCCGGCCTCGATGTCCGGCGCGTCGAGGATCTCACGAGCTCGTACGTGCACACGGTCGCCCGGTGGATCGACAACGTGCGCACGAACCGCGCCCGGATCGACGCCCGCGCGCCCGGCTTCTCGCGGCTGCTCCAGACGTACATGACCGTGGGCCGGCTCTCCTTCGCGCGCCGCACCGCGCTCGAGTACATGATCGTGGCGACGAAGGGCGGCGGCCGCGAGCGCCTCGGCGTCGCGCCCTCGCCCGAGCCGGGGCGCGCGCCGTGAGCCGCGGGCTCTCCGCGCGGACGGTCGCGGGCCTGCTCAGGGCGCGGGCCGAGGCGACGCCGGATCGATTCGGGTTCTATCACAAGCAGCAGGGCGAGTTCGTCGGGTGGTCGTGGGCGGAGTACTGGCGCCGCGCGTGCGCGGCGGCGTCGGGCCTGCTCGCGGCGGGGGTGCGCCCGGGCGATCGGGTGCTCCTGCTCGTGACGGACGTGGAGGTGGCGGTGCCGTGCCTCTTCGGCGTCTGGGTGCTCGGCGCGGTGCCGATCCAGGTCGGGGTGCCCTATCGGCTCACGGACGTGGCGGCGTTCCTCGGCGAGCTCCGGAGGACGGCCGCCCGCGTCGGCGCGCGCGCGCTCGTGGTCTCGTCCGCGCTGCTCGGCTTCGCGCAGGGCGAGGAGGGGGCGGACGGCCTCCTCCAGCTCGCCGCCGAGCCGCTGCTCGACGCGCCCCTCGCGGGCTCGCTGCCCGATCCGGAGCGCGCGCCCGGGCCCGCGCTCATCCAGCTCACGAGCGGCAGCACCGGGCACCCGCGCGGCGTGGTGATCCCGCACGAGCGGCTGATGCTGCACCTCGACGCGATGAGCCAGCGGCTCACGGTGCGCGGCGAGGGCGCGGGGGGCGTCTCGTGGCTGCCGCTCCACCACGACATGGGCCTCGTCGGCGGGCTGCTCTTCCCGCTCTTCAACGATTTCCCCGTTCACATGCTCTCGCCGCTCGAGTTCCGGACGCGGCCGTTCTCGTGGCTCGCGGAGATGTCGAGCATCCGGGGCGTCATCTCGCTCGGGCCGCCGAGCGCCTATTCCATCTGCATCGGCCTCGCCCGTCGCGCCGTCGAGGCGGGCCTCGATCTCGGCGCGTGGCGGTGCGCGATGATCGGCGCCGAGCCGATCTCCCCTGCCTTGCTCCGCCGCTTCGCGGAGGCGTTCGCGCCCTGCGGCTTCCGCGTCGAGGCGTTCTTCCCCGTCTACGGGCTGGCCGAGGCGACGGTCGCCGTGACCTTCCCCGACCTCTACGCCGAGCCGCGCGCCCTCACGGTGGATCGCGGCCTGCTGGAGCGCGAGGGCCGCGTCGAGGAGGCCGCGCCTGGCCCCCTCTCGCTGGAGCTCGCCGGCGTCGGCAGGCCGATCCCGCACACGGAGATCCGGATCGTGGACGCCCAGCGCGGCCCCGTCCCGGAGCGCACGGTGGGGGAGATCGAGGTGCGCTCGGAGACGGTGATGGAGGGCTATTTCAACGAGCCCGAGGCGACCGCCGAGGCGCTCGTGGGCGGGTGGCTGCGCACGGGCGATCTCGGGTTCATCGATCGCGGGACGCTGTTCGTCACCGGCCGGAAGAAGGAGGTGATCATCAAGGGCGGTCACACGATGATCCCCGCCGTGATCGAGGAGATCGCCTCCCGGGTCGACGGGATCCGGGCCGGGTGCGTGGTCGCGGTCGGGCTGTTCGTCGAGGAGCGCCAGACCGAGTCGGTCTACGTGGTGGCCGAGACGCGCGCCGAGGCGTCCGAGCAAGCCGGCCTCGCGGAGCGCGTGCGAGAGGCGCTGCGGGCGAACGGCGTCACGGTGGACCAGGTCGTCCTGGTTCCGCCGGGCGAGCTGCCCAAGACGACGAGCGGCAAGCTGCGACGCCGGGAGGTCGCCGAGCGGCTGCGCGCGGGGGCGCTTCGCTGAAGAGCGCGCCGGCCCCGCCACCGCACCATCCGTCACCAACGTGAACGTGAACGTGAACGTGGTCGTGGTCGTTCACGGCCTATCGTTGACGACCACGTAAACGACCACGACCACGTAAACGACTACGACCACGTAAACGTTCGGATGTAGGAGGACGCGGCGGGAAGCTTGGTTAACGATCTGCCAGGGGACCGTCGTCCAGAGGTCTTTTCCGTTCGTCTCAACCATGGACAGACGCGGCGCGGCTCGGCCGATTTCGCGGGCGCTGCAGGGCTGTGCGCGATAGATCCCGGAATCGCTCTCCGGAGCACAACCGAACGGGACCGTCCATGTTGAGCAGCCTGCGAGACCACGAGTCCACCTGTCCCGCTCCGCTTTCGCCCGAGGCGCGCGCGTGGGAGCTGGAGCAGCTCCGGGCGCTCGGCCTGGAGGACGACGACTGGTGCTCGGACGATCAATGCCCCTTCTGTGCCGGGCGGCCCCTGTCCGTGGAGAGCAAACGAGCGCACGGGTGAGCGGCGCCCTCGGTCGGGGCCGGGTCACCGGCGCGAGCGGCCGGTGACCCGCGCGGGGATCACTCTGCGATCTTCCCCTTCACCCACTTGCCCGACTCGGTGAGGTCGTTGTCGGTCCAGTTGCCCATCTGGTTTGCGTTGGGCCTGAGCGCGGAGCACGCCTCGGCCTTGTCGCCCAGCGACCAGTTGGCCCAGCTGATGTTGTGCGCGTCCAGGAAGTCGAGCCAGGTCTGCGACTCGCCGAGGTTGAGCTGGCCGTTGCCGTCGGCGGAGCAGGTCCCCCACTCGGTCACGAACAGCGCCAGCTTCTTGTTGATGGCTTTCTGGGCCTTCTCGCGCAGCGACCCCTTGTGCGTGTTGGCGTAGAAGTGGAGGGTGTACGCCACGTTCTGATCGCTGAGGGGATTGTCCGCGGCGATGTCGACGTCCTGCGACCAGTTCGGCGAGCCGACGATGACCAGGTTGTTCGCGCCCTGGCCCCGGATCTCCGAGATCACCGCCTCGGCGTAGGACTTCACCGCGGGCCAGGTGTTCGTGTTGAGGGGCTCGTTGAAGACCTCGAAGATGACGTTGGGCGTGTTCTTGTAGGCCTGCGCCACCTCGCGGAAGTAGCTCTTCGCCAGGTCCAGGTGCTGGTGCGCGTTGTGATCGTGCCAGTCGAGGATGACGTAGATGCCCTTCGCGATCGCCGCGTCGGCGATGGTCTTCGCCTTGGCCTTCTGGGCGCCCGCGTCCTGGAGGTACCCGTCTTCGCCCTCGATGCCCATGGCGGCGCGGACGACGGTCGACTCCCAGTTGTCCGCGATCGAGTTGACGACATTGCCGTTGTAGTAGTTGCTCCACTGGCTCCAGAACAGGCTCATGCCCTTGAGCTGGACCGGGGACCCGTGCTCACCGACGATGTTGCCGTTCATGACCCGGAGCCGGCCATGACGCTCGACCGGCGTGCCGTCCGTGGGCACCCCCCCGGTGCTCGCGCTCGTCGTGGACGAGGCCGATGTCGTCGCCGAGGTCGTCGAGGCGCTCGAGGTCGTCGCGCTCGCGGAGGTCGTCGAGGCGCTCGAGGTCGTCGCGCCCGCGGAGGTCGTCGAGGCGCTCGAGGTCGTCGCGCTCGCGGAGGTCGCCCCGCCGCCGCCCGCGCCGCCCGCGCCGCCCGCGCCGTCGTCCGTCCCCGCGTCACCGCAGCCGATCAGCACGGTGGCTTGCAACGCAACCACCGCAAGGCCGAATGACCACTTCGACCTGCCAAGCACACCGCGAAGCAAAACACTTTTCATCATGTCCTCCAAGAGAAGTATCCGGATGGCGCGGCATTAAAAGGGCAGTTCAGCGCCATGGCAAGCCCTCTGCGTGCCTCTGATCAAGGGATAAAATCCACGCTGTTTGTATGGCAGAATACAGTATTGGTGCGTGCAGGTTACAACCGCGGCCGGTGGTCTCCAGCGAGAGCGTGAGGCGAAGCCTTCACGGGCGCCGATCTGAGGGAGCTGTGGTGTGCAGGCAACAGAAAGTTCGCAAAAAATATGCCAGTTGGCGGAGCCCGTGATGCGGACGCTGCTGCGCTGCGTCTCTGGTCTGCGCGCGGGGGCTGTGCCGCGCGGGTCCACGCAGGCTACGGTGTTCCCCTTGGTGGTCGGGTGACCACCCTGGGCAACCGCCTATCCATGCGCAGGGCGTCAATATCGCTCAGGAAATTGCGAGCGAGCGCCTCCGGAATGTCAAGCCGCGAGCGCCGCGCCCGTCGAGGCGCTCGTCACGTCGGCACCGGCACTGGGGGCGGCTCGTCGTCCGGCGCGATGCAGGCGGACAGGTCGAACAGCATGAAGAGCAGCGCCTTCTCCTGGGCGGTCAGCTCATGCGTCGCCCCGTCGCGGTCTTCACAGCCGCTCGGGAAAGGCGCCCCGGCGACGTCGCTCGCCGCCACGTGGATGTCCGTGTACACGAACCTGCCGCACTGCTCTTCTTCCGGCGCGCCGATGGGCGTGTTGAACGTGAAGTATTTGACCCCCGCGGGCGCGTCGAAATCGGTGTTGGCCTCGTTGTAGAGCCACCGCGTCGCGATCTCCTCGTTCACCGAGTCGACCCAGTGCTGCGGATCGTCGATCTCGATCTGCCCGGGCACGGTCGACGCTCCCACGTTGGCGAGCCAGTCCCGGAGCGCCAGGCCCTTCGGGAACGTGGTGTCGACGAGCACGGGGAGCCCGTCGTCGGGATCGCTCTCCTCGTCCCATTCCGCCGTCTCCGGGAACCGCTCCGGCCCGAGCCGGAGCCAGGTGTTGTGCCAGTGCGACGCGAACACGCGGCCTCCCGCGGAGGCGTAGTCGAACATCGCTCGCAGCGCGGCCTCCGGCTTGTCTTCCCCGAACTCGGATCCTTCGCACGACAGGATCACCATGTCGTATCGACGCAGGTCGTCGAGCGAGCCCCAGAACTCCCGCGCGAGGGAGAAGGGGGCGCCGTCGTTCAGGCCGTCTCGGTACCTGCTCGTCGCGCTGTCGCCCTCGATGGCGCGCCCGGCGAACAGGTTCACCCGCCCGTCGCCCGCCTCCGGCGTGAACTCCGACGCGTCGATTCCCATCTTGTACAGCAGGCACTCCAGCACGTCCGAGCCGCCGGTCGTCAGCGCGATCTTCGGGAGGTGGCCCTCCGCCTTGCTGCGCGGCAGGCGGACCGTCCTGTCCACCGTCGGGTTGTCGACGCACCCCTCGACCTTCGGCAGCGTGATCTGGCGCCGCCATTTGCCGAGCTGGACGACCAGCGGGATATCCACCCCGACGGGCACGTTCTCCAGCACGAAGCGCCCGTTCGTGTCCGTCAGCGCGGTCGCGATCGGATCGCCGGAGAGCGTCACATCGCACCGATCGCAGCTCGCCCCGTCGGTGATGGGCTCAAGGTCCCTGTTCGGGACGTACACCGTGACGTTGTACAGCGGGAGTTTGCCCGCGGGCTCGTACACGGTGCCGCTCACGGTGGTCGTGCCGCCGCCTGGACAGGCGATCTGCTGGCACTCGAGCCCTTCGCACCCGCCGCTCGTGACCCCTGACCCGCCGCTCCCCGCCAGGAAGGGGATTCCCCCGGAGCCGCCCCCCGCAGGGAAGGGGATTCCCCCGGAGCCGCCACCCCCCGCGCTCTGGTCGGCTCCGCCGCCGGACGTGGCGCCGATCGTCCCGCCGGAATCGCCGCAGGAGCATCCGCCAGCGACAGCCGGCGCCATGGCCGCCGCGACCAGGAGCCATCGGGCGCTGCCGTGCAATATCCCCATTTGATCCTCCAGGCGCAGAAGGACGAGTGTGCCCTGTTCCGCCCCTTCCCAGAGTAATCGATACGCGGGGACACGGGAAGGGACAACCATGCAAGGATGCGAGCGAGAACACGCTCTTGCGTGCGTTGACGGAAGCCCTCCTCTCCATCTGCGCCACCGGGGGCGGCGCGGGGCAGTCGGGTGTCTTTTGCTCGGTCTTGCTCGGTCTTGCTCGGTCTTGCTCGGTCTTGCTCGGTTTCGCTCTGCCTCGCTAGGTTTCCGTGCGATCGCGCGGACCGTGAGGAGATAGGCGACAGCGGCACCAACCTTCGTTCCGCGTACCACCGCGCCCCGCGGCCCGCGTACCACCGCGCCCCGCGGCCGCGCGACGCGCGACCACACCGCGCGGAACAGCGGGGAACAGCGGGAACAGCGGGGAACAGCGGGAAACGGCTGCGAACAGCGCAGGACATCGCCGGACATCGCGGGACTTCCCGAGACCGCGCGACGGCGCCCGCGCGGCCGTGTTCCGTCATGGCGAGATGCCCCTCGGCAGAGTAGGATGCGGCGCTTTGCAATCGGTCCTACCTGCCCCCGCTCTCCCTCGCCCGCGTTTGCTGGAGATCACCTGGCCCATCTTCAGCGAGAACCTGCTGCACATGCTCGTCGGCGTGTTCGGCGTATGGCTGGTCAGCCGCCTCTCGGACGAGGCCGCCGCCGCGTACGGGCTGTCCAACCAGATCATGTTGACCTTCATGATCACCTTTCGCTTCGTCAGCGTCGGCGCGAGCGTGGTGGTCACCCAGTATCTCGGCGCGCGGGACCGCGCCGGGGCGGAGCAGGTCGCGCGGGCGTCGCTCGCGGCCAATCTCTGGCTCGGCGTCTTCAGCTTCGCCGTCATCGCGATCGGCGCGAGGCCGCTGCTCGAGCTGATGCGCCTGCCGCCTTCCCTGTTCCCGATCGCGGAGCCTTATCTGATCGCCGTCGGCGTGATGCTGGCGTTCGACGCGGTGAATTTCTCGATGGGCTCGGTGCTGCGCGCGCACACCCACACCCGCGACACGCTGCGCCTCATCGTCATCATGTACATCGTGCAGCTCGCGCTCAGCCTGCCGCTCATGTTCGGTGTCGCCGGGGCTCCGGGGCTCGGCATGATGGGGCTCGCGCTGGCCGCGGTGGTCGGGCGCGCGCTCTCGTTCTGGATGCACCGGCAGCTCTGGATCTCGCGCCTCGGCATCCGCCCGACCTTCGAGGATTTCTGGCGCATTCGCCCCGATCGCCTCCGCGAGATGCTGCACATCGGCCTGCCGGGGGCGGGCGAGAACGTGGTCTATCGCATCAGCTTCATGATCATCCTCGCGATGGTCGCCAACATGGGGCCGACGGCGCTCACCACCCATACGTACACGATGCAGATCATGCATTTCCTGCTCCTGTTCGGCATGGCGATCGGCTTCGGGACCGAGATCGTGGTCGGGCACCACATCGGCGCCGGCGATCTGCAGGGCGCCGATCGCCTGGTGCGCGGCGGCCTGGCGATCGGGTTCTGCGTGTGCGTGAGCCTGGTGATCGCCACCGCGCTGCTCGGCCCCCACCTGCTCGGCCTCTTCTCGCGGGATCCCGAGGTGATCGCCACCGGCTCCCGGCTGCTCTGGCTGACCCTCCTCGTCGAGCCGGGCCGCACGCTCAACCTGGTCGTCATCAACGGGCTCCGCGCCACCGGCGACGCCCGCTTCCCGGTCGGGTTCGGCGTCTTCTCGATGTTCGCCGTGGCCGTCGGGCTGTCCTGGCTGCTCGGCGTCCACCTCGGCTGGGGGCTCGCCGGCGTCTGGGTCGCCTACGCCGCCGACGAGTGGGTCCGCGGGCTGGTCATGGCCGCGCGCTGGCACTTCCAGGGCTGGGTGCCCCACGCGCGGCGCACCTTCCGCCGGGTGCGGCTGAGCAGCCGCCCCGCGTGAGCGCTCGCGCTTGCGCTCGCCGAACAACCGCCCCGAGCAAGGGTGAAGCGCCGCCCGGCGGAAGGCGGCCGGGCGCCGGTCATCCCGCGGGCGCGCTCACCTTCTCGGTGACGGCCATGCACAGCGCGGCCACGCCGCGCCTCGGGACGGTGACGAGCTTGTCGCGGAAGCTGGCGCGCTGATCGGTGTACAGCTTCGACACCTTGTGCGAGAGGATCGTCGAGCTCCAGACCGCGACCACGTCCGCCCAGCGGAGATCGGCGTCGGCCTTCGCCGCATTGCGGTGACCCTCTCCGTCCACGATGCGGATCTCGACCTCGCCCGCGAGCAGCTGCCGCAGGTCCTCGGACGTGCCTGGTCCGCCGCCGACCACGAGCAGCCTCCGCAGCCCGCGCGCGTGGAACGCGCCGATCATCGCGAGCGCTGCCCGCTTGTTCGCCGAGCTGCCGCACAGGTCGCAGACGGCGTCGGCGCCGACCTCGACCACGCGGAGCCCGGCCTTCGGCGGCAGCTTCGCGCACTCGGCGCAGCGGCGCTCGACCCGCTCCTCCGCCGGCGCCGACGGCGGGGGGCGACCGAGCGCCTGCTGCGCCTGGCCCGCGAGCTCCGCCGGGAGGAAGTCCGCGGGGTGGCGGAGCTCCGTCGCTGGCGCATGCTCCGCGAGCCAGAGGAGCAGATCGGTTTCTGAAATATTCAGAGATTTTGCGAGGTTGCGCACACGGACGGATCGCGCCATTGCGACGCGACTGTGACATGTGCAGCACCGCTGCGCCCTTTTCTATCGCAGGGGTGGTGGCCTCGGGCTGGCCCCGATGTGGCCCGGCATGCCCGGCTCAGTCGAGGGCGGCGGCGCGGCGCAGCCCGTGGCGCTGGAGGAGGCGGTGGAGGTACATCCGGTCGAGCCCTGCTTTACGCGCGGCGCGGCTCACGTTGCCGTTCGACCACTCCAGCAGGGCGGCGAGGTAGCGCCGCTCGAACTGGTCGATGATCGCGTCCTTCGCCTCCTTGAAGGGCATCTCGATGTTCGCGGCGGGCTCCTCGGGCGCGGCGCCCTGCGGCGCGGCGCCCGGCGGCGCGGAGCTGCGCTCGGGCGGCGCCGCCGCCCCCATGGAGGCGCCCTCGCCGAGCACGACGCGGCGCTCGACGTAGTTCCTCAGCTCTCGCACGTTGCCGGGCCAGTCGTAACGCTTCATGTCCTCGATGACCTCGGGGGGGAAGAGGTGCACCTTGTCGATGGCGCCGAGCTCGTTCAGGAAGCAGTGGACGAGGAGGCCGATGTCCTCCTTGCGCTCCCGCAGCGGCGGGACGCGCACGGTGAGCACCGAGAGGCGGTAATAGAGGTCCTCGCGGAACCTGCCGCTGTTCACCTCGCGCTCCAGGCGCCGGTTCGTGGCGGCGATCACCCGGATATCGACCTTGCGCACCCGGCTCTCGCCGAGCCTGCGCACCTCGCGCGAGGCGAGGGCGCGGAGGAGCTTCGGCTGCATCTCCAGCGGCAGCTCGCCGATCTCGTCGAGGAAGACGGTGCCGCCGTCGGCCTCCTCGAAGGCGCCGGCGCGGTCGCGCGTGGCGCCCGTGAAGGAGCCGCGCACGTGGCCGAACAGCTCGCTCTCGATGAGGCTCGGCGAGATGGCGCCGCAGTCGACGATGACGAGCGGCTTGTCGGCGCGGGCGCCGCGCTGGACGAGCTCGGTGGCGATGACCTCCTTGCCCGTGCCGTTCTCGCCCTCGATCAGCACGTCGGGCGCGCTCTTCGCCACGCGATCGAGGACGGGGAAGAGGCGCCGCATGGGCACCGACACGCCCTGGAGCGCCCCGAAGCTGACCGCGCGCGCGAGCTCGGTCTCGGCGACGGCGTCGGCGTCGCGGATGCGCACGACCGACTCGCCGAGCTCGATGCGGCACTCCGGCAGGATGGCGTCGGCGTCGCGCACGCGGACGCCGGCGATGGTCGTCCCGTTGAGCGAGCCGACGTCCGTCAGCCGGAACGTGGACTTCACGCGCTCGAGGATGCAGTGGAAGCGGGACACGGCGCGGTCGGCGAGCACCAGGTCGTTGCTCTGGTGGGAGCCGATGCGGATGAAATCGCCGTCGAGCACCATGGCCCGGCTCGCGGGCTTGCCCCCCTCGCGCTCGACGCACAGCTCGATCCGGGGCACCGCGAGCACCTCGCCCTTCGCCATGCGGGGCTCCGTGGAGGCCGCGAGGCTCGGCGGGCCGGGGTCGTCGGGCGTGGCGGGGGGGCGCGGCATGCGCGCCATCTTACGCGCGAGCCTGTGCTCGTCCAGAGGTGGCCCTGCCGGCGGCTCAGGGCGAGAGGTCGCCGCCCGCCGCCTTGAGCCACACGACGGTGGCCCCCCACCCGCCGCGGGAGGCCGGGGCGTCGCGGAAGCCGTCCACGGCCGGGTGGCGGGAGAGGACGGCCCGGACGACGCGGCGCTGCACGCCCTTGCCGCGGCCGTGGATGATGCGCACCTCGCGGAACCCGCGCAGCTGCGCCTCGTGGAGGTACTCCTCGACCACGGAGGCGACGTCGCGCGGGGCGAACGTGTGCAGGTCGATCGCGTCCTCGATCGGCATGACCACGACGCCGTCGTCGCCGGGCGGCTCGTGCGCTTCCTTGGGTGGCCCGGCCCCGGGCGCCTCGATCTCGGCGAGGTCGGGCGGCGCGGGCGCGCGGGGCGAGAGCGCGCGGTCGAGCCATTCGCGGAGCCGGCGGAGCATCCGCGCGGTGTAGCCGAGCCGGCGGCGCCCGCCACCGCGCGGACCGCCGCGCTTGCCGGCGCGAGGGGCGTTTGCGCCGGTGCCGCAGCGGGATCACGGCTCGTCCCGACGAGCGGGCGGTCCGCTCATCGGCAAGCTCAGTCGGAACGTCGCGCCGTTTCCAGGAGGGGAGCTCACGGCCAACGTGGCCCCGTGGGCGGCGGCGATCCTGCTTGCCAGGTACAGCCCGAGGCCGATCCCCGATGCATGGCCGTTCGTGACGAAGCGGTCGAAGATGCGGGGAAGGAGCTCCGGCGGCACGCCGGATCCGCGGTCGACGACGTCGACGTGGACGTACTCCATCCCCTGTATCAGCTCGCTGGTGAGCTTGATGAGGACCCCCTTGCCCGGGGGCGAGTGCTTGATCGCGTTGCTGACGAGGTTCTCCAGGGCCTGGCGAAGGCGATCCCTGTCGGCCACGACGACGAGCTCGGGCGGGCCCTCGACGCGGATCTCGACGCTGGGTGTCCCGAGCGCAGCGACGATGTCCCGCGCCACCGAGACCAGGTCCATGGGCGCAGGCGCGATCTCGAAGAGGCCCTGCTCGATGCGCCCCACGTCCAGCAGATCCGAGATGAGCTGGCCGAGCCGGGCGACCGAGCCGATCGCCCGGTCGGCGTCGCGCACGTCGTCGGCCCGGCCGTCGAGCTCCGCGCGCCGCTGGAGCATACCAAGGCGGCCCATGAGCGGGCTCAGGTAGTTCCGCAGATCGTGCGCCAGCACGGTGATGAGCTCCTCCGCGGCCTCGCGCCGGCCTTGCGCGAGCGCGGCGGAGGTGACCTGCTCGACGAGCTCCGCCCGGTGCGTCAGGGCGCCGATCCAGTGCGTGACCGCGCTGAGGAAGCGGAGATCCTCGTCGGAGAAGAACTCCGGCGCGGCGGAGTGAGCAGAGACGACCCCGCGCCGCTCGCCCTCGACGACGAGCCGGACCGCGATGTGCGACCGCACGCCGAGCTCGTGGACCAGGCCGGGCAGCTCGCCGGGCTCCTGCTCCGCATGCCCGGTGATGTGGGGATCGCCGGTCGTGAAGACGCGGGCGATCGAGCCGCCGTTGGCGACCGGGTGGATGTCGAGCCCGAGCGACCGCTGGAGCCGCCCCATGGGCGTGTTGCTCGTCCCCAGGGCGTGCAGCGTCTTCCTGCTGGGGTCGAAGAGGAAGATGTCGATCTTGTCGGCGCCGAGAGCATCGATGAGGAGCTCACTCGCCTGGTTGAGCGACTGCCTCAGGTCGGCCGCCGGCAGCTCGAGCAAGCGCTCGAGTGTCGATATCAGCCTACCTTCCTTCGAGGTGGCTTCCTTTCCGTACATGCTGCTTTCTCGCTCCGTGATTCGCTCGACGCCGTGCGCTCGGCGGCGGAAGCGCGAGCCGGCCGTAACGGGTGGACTGGGTCGTTATGACGACGCTGACGCCCGAACGGTAGATGTGCGCGGCGCTGGCTGCCGCTCCGGCGCGGGTCCAGGCGAGCGACCGGCGACACGGACGAGCTCGGGCCGACGCGCGCGGCATCTCGGACAGAATGACGCGCGCGGTTCCATGCGCGCGCGCCGTGAGCTCGCCGGCGCCGTGGCCCCCGCGGTTCTCACGGACACGGCGTGCAAGCGCGGAGGCGGGACGCCGGCCGGCCACGATTGACTCGCACGTACGGGCCTGCGATCGTCTCGCCCGGGGACGTCGCCATGCTCACTCGCTTGCTTTCGCTGCCCCTCGCCGCGCTCGCCCTCGCCTGTGCCTCCCCGGAGCCTGCGCCCGCGGCCTCGCCCGCGGGGCCCGCTGCGCCTGCGCCGCCTCCGGAAAGCGCCGCTCTCCTGTCGAGCGGTGACCCGGGCTTCGACCACGATGTGTCGGGCGTCGTCGGGGCGCCGCCGCCTGCGTGGGACGTGGGGCCTTGGTACAACTCGCCGCCGCTCACGCCGGCGGCCCTTCGGGGCAAGGTCGTGCTGGTCCGGTGGTTCATGTCGCCGAGCTGCCCGTTCTGCAGCGCCACCGCCCCGGCGCTCAAGGCGCTGGACGAGCGTTATCGTGAACGAGGGCTCGTCGTCGTCGGGATGTACCACCACAAGGATCCCGAGCCCCTCGATCCCGAGGCGGTCAGAGGCTACCTGGCGCACTTCAAATACACCTTCCCGGTCGCGATCGACCCGGACTGGCGCACGCTGAAGCGCTGGTGGATGGATGGCCATCCCAAGCGACAATACACGAGCGTCAGCTTCCTCCTCGATCGAGCGGGGCTCGTGCGGCACGTGCACCTCGGGGGCAAGCTGGAGCCCGCTACCCCCGAGTTCGCGGCGGTCGAGGGGCGCGTCCGCGCATTGCTCGACGAGCCCGCGCCCTGACACACCACGTCCAGCATCGTCTCAGCCGCTGGTTGCCGGCGGCGCTCCCGCAGGCCGCTCCGAGGAGCGAGATCGCGCAGAGCGCGCCCAGAACGTCGAGACGATCCCTGGCGAGGGCATGGTTACGCGGCATTTCTTTCGCTTTGTGGGGCGACCGCTTGCGGCCGGCGTGACGCGATTCAACCGGTCGGCGACCTGGCCCGGAGACGGCTCACGCAGACGATGCCTTCGGCGGTGTGAACGGTGTGCAGGGGCCGCTCGCGCGTCCGAGTGTAGACCAGGACGGCCCTCACGAGATCGAAGAATGTCTGTCGCCTGCAGCGAGCGGCGCGTCGCCCTTCCCTTCGACCTATTCGTGGTGGCACGACGCGCGCGCCGCACGGAGGCCCGCCGGGCTGGAAGAGCGGCGACAGGCCCCGCGGTCGGTCAGCTCTTGCAGCAGAGCGTGCCGGCCGTGGTGTTGCCCGCGCAGCCGCCGAAATAGCGGTTCTGGGTGCTGTCGCCGTGGCCGCAGTTGACCCAGTTGCATTGATTCCCCTCGGGATCGACGCCGTCGGGGGAGCACACGCGCATGGGGGTATTGGCGCCGCAGCTCATGCCGGTCGGCGCCGCGGAGCAGCTCCCCGAGCCCACGCCGGTGTACTTGAGGTTGTCGTCGGTCCAGTAGTGGTGCTTCGGCGCCTCGGCGTTCGTGGAGCCGTAGCCGTTCTTGTCGACGAACTCCGCGGCGCTGCACACGTGATAGCCGGTCTTGCAAAGGTCCGCGCGGTCGGGGTAGGTCACGCTGCCGGCGCAGCCGAACATCTCGTTGTCCCAGAAGCGCTGCACCCCCGCGACGAGGTCCGGGTCGTCCTTGCACCCGCCCGTGGTCCGCGCGTAGGCGGGCTGGCTCGCCATCCAGGTGACGACGTTCTCGTTCGCCGTCCCCGCGTCCGGGCCGCCGTTCGCGAACGATAGATAGGCGATGTCGAGCTCGGGGTAGACGCAGATCTTGGACCGCATGCCCGTGATCGAGCCTGAGTGGCACAGGCCGGTATACTGGATGCCGCCGCTGGTCCAGCGCGGGCCGGAGCTCCATCCGTAGTTGTAGCTCGAGCGTGGCGGTCATGCTCTTGGTGTTGGAGCCGATGTTGAAGATCATGTCTTCGGTCATCGGGGTCTGCTCCGGGAGCTTCGCGAAGCCGGCTGCCCCGAGCGCGACGATGTGCTTGCCCTTGACGACCGCGGCGATCATGCCCGGCGTGAGCGCGCCCGGGGCCGGGTAGCCCGTGTAGTCATCGAGCTTCCAGGCGAGGTCGTCGTGCGCGGCGTTCACGAGAGGCGGCGGGGTCGCGGCGATGAAATCGAGGCGGTCCGAGGACGCCTGGACTTGCTCCTTCAAGGCCGTTTGCTCGATCTCCGGCTGGGGGGTTGCGCACCCCACGAGCGAGGGGGCGACGCCAAAGCACGCTGCGATCCATCGATTGAGCTTCATGGGTTCTTCCTTCGTTCTGGGCAGGGCGGAGGATGCGCTTCCATGGCGCTCCTGCCGAAGCGAGCGCGACAGCGCGGCCGCTCGGGGCGTTGCAACCGAGAGGCCACTCCGCTCAAGGCCGGGATCGCGGGGCTCCGAGGGGCGCTGTCACGCGGCCATGACGGCCGGCTGTCACGCGGTCATGACACCACAACGCCGCCGCACCACCGCGTGGGGGTCTCTGGCGGCGAGAGGCGCGCGCGGTGCAGCGCGGCATCACGCTTGCCGCGTAGGCTCATCCACACCACGTCCACGGCGCGCGATGCAGCTCGCTGTGGCGTGAAGGAGGTCCCTTTGAATAAGTCGTTGAACTAGCGTCGCTCTTCCGGGCAGCGGCGCCGAGGCGGGTGAGGGGTGCCGAGCTGCTCAGTGCTCGCTCGCGTGCGCAATGGTCTCGATCATGCGCGGGATGGCCACGGAGATGAGGATCCCCAGGTTCGCCCGCTTGTTGTCCACCAGCATGCCCTGGAGCAGCTTCCCGTGGTTGACCACCACCACGGTGTGGTTGCCCGCCATGTCGAGCAGGTAATACCGCCCTAGCGGAGGGAAGTTCGAGTCGCGCAGCGAGCTGTCCAGCTCCTCGGTGATGCGCGTGAAGAGGGCCACCGCCACCGGTTGCTGGTTGAAGCCGGCGAGCGACAGGCCCGCCGAACGTTCCCAGATGTCGGTGGCCAGCAGCCCGTCGCGGAGGATGTTGCGGAGATCATGGACTGCGGCGTCGAGGACTTTGGTATCGATCATCGTGCTTCCGTCGCTCCTGGGCGCGCGCGCCCGCATTGAAAACCCGGATGTACTACAGCCCGCGCAAGGTCGTCTCGAGCGCCTCCTTCAGCTGCTCGAACGACCGCGTGGAGAGAGCCTCGTTGCCCACGGTGCCGAGGCAGAAGCCGCCGCGCGCCGTGCGCGCCTCGACCCAGGACATCATCTGCGCGCCCAGCCAGAGCGCGCCCGCCGTGGCGTCGACGCCGGGGATGGAGCGGACGCCGACCAGCGCCGAGAGCAGCGGGCCCACGAGGGACACGTGCGCCTCGGAGATGCCGTGCGCCGCCAGCGTGAGGCCGTTGTCGTCGGCCACGAAGGCGCCCACGCACGGGTGGTGATCGAGCGTCCAGGCGACGAGCACGTCGAGCCGATCGGCCGGGTTGTCGGAGGTCTGAACGAGGCGCGGCACCTCCTTCACCTCCTTCACCTCCTTCACCTCCTTGGGCGCGGCCTTCGCCGGCACGGGCGCGGCCTTCCCCGGCGCGCCGGCGCGCGCTGCCCCCATGGCGGTCACGAGCGTCGCGGGCTCCCGCGACCGCGTCGCGGTCACCCGCGCGAGGAGCGAGGTCACCCGCTGCGCGTCAGTCCACGAGACGGATCGGACCGTCATCCTCGCCTCCTGCATTGGAGCCCAGGCGCTCCTCGATCTCGGCCACCAGCTTGTCGAACACCGCGGAGACCGCCGGAGGGCGGCGGCTGAGCAGACCGAGCGGCACGCCCGCGCGGCTCGCCTGGAGGAACGTGCTGTCGCGCGGGACCGCGGTGTCGAAGACCTGATCGCGGTAGAGGGACCACAGCTCCTCCAGCGAGGCCAGCAGCACCGGATCGCGGAACGAGCTCATGGTGCCGACCACGCCGAGCAGGGAGCAGGCGGAGCCGATGTCGCGGAGCCGCGCCAGGAGCTCGAGCAGCCGGGGCATGGCCCGCAGCGCGAGCGGCTCGCACTGCGCGACGGCGATGACGCTGTCCACCTCTTCCAGCGCGATGCGCGACATCCCGCCGAGGCCGGCCGGCGTGTCGAAGAGGACGAGGTCGAAGTCGCGCTGGCTGTGCTCCAGGATGCGCCCCACGATGTTGGCCTCGCGCGCGTTGATGGCGAAGCGATCCTCATCGAGCGCGTCGACGGGGCCCATGGGCAAGAGGCAGAGCTCCGGGAGCCGGGTCTTCACCAGACCCTCGAGCGGGGGGCCGCCTCGCGCGAGGTTCGCGGCCAGGCCGGGCCGGTCGCTGACGCCGTCGAGCGACATGCCGATGGCGCCCTGCAGATCCGTGTCGACGAGCAGGGTCCGCGCGCCTCGGCGCGCGAAGGCGAAGGCGCAGTTGAGCGCCACGGTGGTCTTTCCGACTCCGCCCTTGAGGCTGGCGAATGCGATGGATCGGGTCATTTGGGGTATCCGAGCTTGCGTAGCTGTTCCAGGTTAGCGCGCACGAGGCTGGATGCGGGGTCGAGCGTCGAGAGGTCGATGAGGACGCAGGCCGCCTCGCTGTAGCTGCGTTCCATCAAGAGGCGCCGCGCGTCGGAATTGAGCTGCTTGATGCGGGCCGCGCGCTGCTCCGGCGAGATGAGCGCGATCTCGATCCGCCTCGACGAGATCGGCGGCGGCGCCTCCACGCTGCCTTCGTCGATCCGGCGCAGCGAGTCGAGCACCAGCTCCGCCAGATCCTTGAAAATGGTGCGCTCCTTCGTCGAGCCGACGGCCGGGGTGACGCGCACACGCATCTCAGGGCGGATGAGCCGCGCGAACGCCTCCTCACCCACGCCGAGACCGTCGAACGCCGTCCACACCTGGCCGCGCCGCACCTCGATCAGACCCACGTCGGCGCTCGCGTTGCTGACCACGAGGACGTGCGACTCGCCGGACATGCAGATCATCTGCAAGAAGTCGACGGGCACGAAGTTCATCCCGATCGGCGCCGACTGCGCGCCCGCGGCGTGCGCCATGAGGATGAGCGTCTCCTCGGCGATGGGCCACGTCACCCGCGTGGTGCTCGCCGCTCCCGGGACCTCCACGCCATCGTTGACGGCGAGCACCAGCCGCGCCGTGCGGCGGAGGAGCTGCGCGACGGCGTCCTCCGGCCCACCCGGGAGCGACGGCGCATAGATGATGAGCTCCGCGCTCTGCACGCCATCGAGGGCTTGATCGAGCTCCTCCCAGGTCGCGGCGCCGAGGGCGCTCACCGGCGCCTGCCCGGCGATGACGCGGATGCACCGCATGCGCTCGCGCAGATCGGGAACGGCGACCACGACGATGGCCATCAGCCTCCCGTGTCGCGCCGCACTCGGCGCAGCATGACCGACGACGCCGTATCACCCGGGCGCATGCGCGCGCACGCCTCGAACGCCTCGATCGCAGCGTCGTAGCGGCGCTGCACGAACGCGGCGGTGCCGCGGGCGAACGCCTCGCGGTAGAGCCGATCCTCCTCGGTCTCGTACACCCGTGGCGTGAACGGCGCGCTCGCGGGGGGAGCTGGCGCGCTCGCGGGGGGAGCTGGCGCGCTCGCGGGGGGAGCTCCCGGCGGTCGCCGATCCAGACCGCGCTCCGGCATGGTCGGCGGCCCCGGATCGGCGCCGGCCTCGGACGGCAGCGTGTCCAGCTGCGGCCTGAAGGAGACCGACGGCCGGTCGCTGAACGGCGACGCCACCTCCCTCCCCGTGTAGAGGCCGACCAGCACCTGCAGCGTGCGGAGCCGCCCGAGCGGGCACATTTGAATGATGTCGTCGAACGTCGAGGCGCCGTCGATGTACCGCGCCACCAGGAGCGCGTCGGGCGAGCGACCCGCCGACACCGGGATGGGTCCCGCCACCTGATCGAGGCCGCCGAGCCGCTTGGCGTAGGCGCCGGCGAGGAACTCTTTGATCCGCTCGATGCTCGCCTGCAGCTCGCGATCGCCGGGCGACTCCGAGCGCGCCCGGTACAGCACCGCCAGCGCCTCCTCGTAGCGCTTCTCACGGACCAGCCGCACGATCTCCGCCCGCATGGGTCCGCTCTTCGGGAGCGCGCGGCTCTCGGGTTCCACCATCAGAGCTGAGTCGTGTTGGTCTTTCACGGACAACTGGCAAGTTACATGCCTCGACCGCCGGCATTCAAGCTGTTTGGCTGCACCTTCGCGGCGGCCGTCCTCGGTCGGCGCCGTCGATACCGGCGCGCCATCGTGACCGGCTCGCCATCGTTCAGGTACGCGCGTGTGGGACCAGCCAGCACCCCACCAGAACACTGGGAGCCGCGACATGCGCCCCATGGGAAGGCGGGGGAGACATGGGACGAGGCAATGACCGCGGCCCGCTTCCACATTCGGTCCATTGAGTCGCCACGTGCTCTCGGGCGTCCCGCAGGATCACTCGTCAGCCAATCGCGAACGTCGCAAGCCGTATCGCACCTCAGCGCCGGTTCGCCCACCGGCCGCCGTTTCAAATTTGAATGGTGATCCCAAGATTGTGGGTGCAACTTACGTTGGGCTTGCGCTACAGTAGATGCACCGGCTGGACGCACCCCGCAGCGTTGCAGAAACGTCTGAGGTGGTTGGTGGAAAATTCCAGTAATCGAGCAGTAATCGAGCTCGGAATGCAGCGCGAGGGGAGAGCGCAGGATTTCAACCGAGGTGAGGTCCAGCAGCAGCGTCCATGCTCGGTGCGTCGTGATCTTGCCTTGAGGCTTCTCGAGGCGCTCACGGCGCTTGGTTCACGCAAACAGAGGGATTGTTCAACCAACTGACACCCCACAGCCGAAAAGGAGATCGCTCATGCGGCAGGTCTTGCGGCACATTTTCGAGAAGAAGCAGGCATACGCTCGTCTACCCCTGTTCGAGCACATGCGTAACGAACTGCTCGATCCGAGCGAGCGGCTCGCGTTCTATCCATGCATGGCGTACTTCATCCTGAGCTTCGGTGATCTGAACAAATTCGTATTACGGGAGGAGCACGCCGCGGACAAATACCAAGAGATGGTCAACGCCCACACACGCGAGGACGACCATCACTGGCCGTGGTACCTGGAGGATCTGTCCAAGCTCGGCTACGACGTCGAGGGCCGGAGCACGGACCTGCTGCACTTCCTCTGGGGTGAGGAGACGATACAGAATCGGATCCTCACCGCGCGGCTCACCGCGCTCATCAAGGGCACGACGGGCCTCGAGCGGCTCGTCATCATCGAAGCGATCGAAGAGACCGGCAACGTGCTCTTCGGGGCGATGCTTCCCCTGGCGGAGGCCCTGGAGAAGCGCCTCGACACGCAGCTGCGCTACTGCGGCTCGTTCCATTTCGAGCGCGAGTCGGGCCACGCGGTGAACGCCGACCACGCCGAGCTCGCGCGCATCCCGCTCGACGCCGAGACGCGCGCGCGGTACATCGCGCTCGCGGACGAGGTGTTCACGATATTCGAGCCGTGGACACACGAGCTCTTGCGCTATGCCCTCGCGCACCCCGTGAGCGCCCCCGTGGCCGACCCCGAGACGGACGGCGTGAGCCAGGTGATGACCCGGTCGTCGGTGCTCGCCGCGTGAAGCAGCGCGGTTAAGCCTCGCCCGTCGCACCGCCCCCTCTACGGGACCCACCCCGGGCGCTCGTCATGCGACGAGCTCTCTGCACAAGACGTTGACGCACATCTTGCCCCGACAGCGGTCGCCGACCGCGCGAGCGGCGGGTGGCCTCACGGCGCGCTCGCCGCGCCTTCCGCCCCGACGCGCGGCGCGGCGCGGCGTCCCGCTTGCCGCGCCGGCTCATCCACACCACATCCACCACCTGCATGGCTCCAGAACGCAAGACGCACCGCGCCCTCACCGTCGCCGGGCTGATCCTGGCCCTCGCCATGGCCGCCCTCGAATCGACCGTCGTCGCCACCGCCATGCCCACCGTGATCGGCGATCTCGGCGGGATTCACCAGTACGCCTGGGTCACCACCGCCTACTTGCTCACCTCGTCGGTGCTGGTGCCCATCTGCGGCAAGCTGTCGGACATCTACGGCCGCAAGCCGATCATGCTCTTCGGCATCGCCGTCTTCCTGCTCGGCTCGATCGCGAGCGGCGCGGCGCAAACGATGCCGCAGCTCATCGCCTTCCGCGCCCTCCAGGGGGCCGGCGCCGGGGCGATGCAGCCGATGGCGATGACCATCTCGGGCGACATCTTCGATCTCAAGGAGCGCGCGCGGATCCAGGGCGTCTTCGGGGCCGCCTGGGGGCTGTTCGGCATCATCGGCCCGATGGTGGGCGGGCTCATCGTGCACTACTTCTCCTGGCGCTGGGTCTTCTACATCAACATCCCGTTCGGCGTTGCGTCCGTCGCGCTCGTGGCGACCTCGTTCCACGAGCGCATCGACAGGCGGCCTCACGAGCTCGATTTCCTCGGCGCGGCGCTCCTGTCCGCCGGCGTGGTCGCGCTGCTGCTCGCCACGGGGAGGCTGGGCGGGGAGACGACGCTGCTCGCGGCGGTCGCGTCGGCGGCGCTGTTCGCCGCGTTCTTCGCGGTCGAGCGCCGGGCCCCCGAGCCGATGATCCCGCTGCCGCTCTTCCGGCGCCCGGTGATGCTCATCTCCAACGTGGCCGGCGCGATCCTCGGCGGCGCGATGATGGGCACGATCACGTTCGTGCCGCTCTTCGTGCAGGGCGTGCTCCGCGGCACCCCCACCGACGCCGGCAGCGCCATCGCGCCGATGCTCATCGGCTGGCCGGTCGCGAGCGCGATCGGCGGGCGGCTCATCCCCCGGGTCGGGTTCCGCCCGCTCATCTGGATCGGCCTCGGCGTCACGGCGACGGCGGGGCTCGCGCTCGCGCTCGGCGGGGCGCACGACACGCCGCTGATGCTCCGCGCGACGACGCTGGTCTTCGGCGTGGGCATGGGGCTGTCGAACGTCGCGCTGCTCATCGCGGTGCAGAGCAGCGTCGCGTGGGATCAGCGGGGGATCGCCACCGCGAGCACGATGTTCTCCCGGCTGCTCGGCGGCGTCGTGGCGGTGGGCATCATGGGCGGCGTCCTGACGGCCCAGCTTGCGAAGGACCCGTCGATCCCCGCGGACGCCGCGAGCCGGCTTTTGACGGCAGAGGGGGCGCGCGGCCTCGATCCGTCGATCCTCCAGCACCTCGGGGAGGCGCTCACGTCCGGCCTCACCACCGTGTTCTGGATCATCGCGGCCATGGGGGTCACCGGCTTCATCGCGGCGCTGTGGTTCCCCCGCGTGCCGCTCCAGGCCGCCGGGGGAGACGCGGCCGTCGCGCCGCCGAGCGAGGCCGGCGTCGGGTGAGGCGACCCGCCCGCGTCGCCAGGGACGGGGCTCGATCCAGCGCACATGGGCGCGTATGAACGGGGGTGGATGAGGTGGCGGTCCCGGGGGATCACGGTGGCGTGCGGGCTCGGGCTCGCGCTCGGCGGGGCGGGGTGCGAGGACCAGCGCTTCGTGATCGGCGTGTTCGCGCCGGGGCAGGGCGGGGGAGGGGGGGCGGCGGGCGCGCCGGAGCGGCCGACGTTCGATGCGCCGGCGGCGGTGACGGAGCTGAACAGCGACGCCAGGGAAGAGGACCCGACGCTGACAGGCGATCTCCTCGAGATCTACTTCATGTCCGATCGCAGCGGCAGCCGCGATATCTGGGCGTCGCGGCGGGCGGCGCCAGGCTCGCCCTGGGAGGCGCCGCGCGCCGTGGAGGCGCTCAACAGCGCGGATAGCGTCGAGGACACCCCCTGCGTCTCCGAGGACGGGCTCCGGATCTGGTTCTTCAGCGAGCGCGCTCCGAAGGGCATCTGGCGCGCCGAGCGCGCCGGCCGAGACGACCCGTGGGGCGCGCCGGCCCGCGTGGACGCGCTCGTCGCCGGCGACGGCGAGGCGATGTCCCCCCACGTCGATCCCTCCGAGCTCCGCGTCGTGGTCGGCGTCGAGCCCCCGGGCGCCGAGACGTACATCGCGATCGCGTCGCGCGAACGCCCGGAGGACCCCTGGGGCGCGCTCGCCCCGCTCGCCGGGCTGGACGGCGCGGGCGACGAGCACGCTCCGTTCCTGTTCGACGAGGGCCGCCAGATCCTGCTCCGATCGAGCCGTGAGGGCGGAGGAGACCTGTTCTGGGCGCGACGGCCGTCGACCGAGGCGGCCTTCGAAGAGGCGGAGTCGCTCGGTGAGCCGCTGAACCTTCCCGCAGAGCGCGACACCGATCCTCACCTCTCGCCCGACGGGGCCGTCCTGTTCTTCGCGTCGACGCGGAGCGGGGTGGCCGACATCTACGAAGCTCGGCGCGTCGCACGATGAGTCGTGGCATCGCCGTCTCGGTGTAAAATTTCTGCGAAGACGGTTTTTGACGCTCCACGAGAAGCTCGAGCAACCCATGATGGATCGTGGGCGCTCCGGCCCACGTGGGAGAGCGGGACGACTCGTCCCGGAGGACATCGAGCCGACCTCATGGCCAGCACCTCGACGGATGATCCGCCCATGGATCCTCAGGAGTTCACGATGCGTCTCACGCTTTGCCGATCACGGCGGCGACGGGTGTCCTCGCCCACGTTGAGCCTCCTGATCGGCGTCGTCGCAACGCTCGCGGGCTGCAGCACGGAGCCCTCGGCGCAGGGCTCCGGGTCAGGCGGCCAGGACAGCGGCGCCACCGGCACGACCACCGCTTCCTCCACCACGGCGAGCAGCGGCGCGGGAGGCCATCCGAGCGCGACGTCCGGGGTGGGTGGCGCCGGGGGCGCGGGCGGGAGCGGCGGCGCCGGAGGCAGCGGCGGCGCTGGCGGCAGCGGCGGCGCGGGCGGCAGCGGCGGCGCGGGCGGCAGCGGCGGCGCGGGAGGGGCCGCGGACAGGTGCGCCGATGCCCTCTACGACCCGGCGAGCCCGCCAGAGGCGCTGCCCCTGTCCGGGAACCTGGGGACCCACGACCCGGCCATCATCCAGGCCGGCGACCGCTACTACCTGTTCCAGACGGGGGACAGGCTCCCGATGAAGAGCTCGTCGAACCTCACCGCGTGGCAGGCCGCCGGTCGGGTGTTCGACGCGAAGCCCGCCTGGCTGGAACAGAAGGTCCCGGGCGTGAGCGACCTGTGGGCGCCCGATATCTCGCGCTTCGGCGACACCTACCATCTCTACTACTCCGCCTCCACGTTCGGCAGCAACCGGTCGTGCATCGGGCACGCGACGAAGGCATCGCTCGACTCGGCAGGTCCCTGGACGGACCGCGGCGCCGCCATCTGCTCCAACGACGGCGCGGCGCGGGACGACTGGAACGCGATCGATCCCAACGTCGCGATGGATGAGGAGGGGACGCCGTGGCTCGTGTTCGGGAGCTTCTGGGGCGGTATCAAGATGGTGAAGCTCGCCCCGTCGGGGGAGCGGGCCGACAAGGAGCTCCACGCCCTCGCCGCCCGCCCCGACGCCCGCGGGGCGCTCGAGGCGCCCTTCATCGTCCGGCGCTGCGGCTTCTATTACCTGTTCGTCTCGTTCGACGCCTGCTGCCGTGGGACGGACAGCACGTACAAGATCGCCGTCGGTCGTTCGAAGAGCATCACAGGCCCGTACGTCGACAAGGAGGGGACACCGATGATGTCCGGCGGCGGCAGCATCGTCGTGGAAGGAAACTCCCGCTGGCGAGGGCCCGGGCACAACGCCGTGCTGTTCTCCGGCGATCGCGCTTACAACATCTATCACGCCTACGACGCGCAATCGAACGGCGCCCCCACGCTGCGGATCTCCGATCTGGCGTGGGACACCGACGGCTTTCCGCGCTCCGGAGGGCCCTAGTCGCGCCACCGCCGCCGGGCTCCGCGCTGCGCGCCCTGCTGATCGGGACTCATGGACTCCACCGTCGTCGCCAGAATGCGAAAGCCCGTGACTGACCTCCACGCGCCGCCGGAGGGAGCGCCTCCGCGGGCGGACGAGCTGCTCGGGCTCGCGCGCGCCGCCGCGGGGCGCGATCCGGCGGCCATCCGCACGCTCATCACCGAGCTCGGCGGCGCCATGTTGCGGAGCGTGCGGAAGGTGCTCGGCCCGCATCACCCCGACGTCGAGGACGTGACCCAGGAGGCCGTGCTCGCGCTGCTCCAGGCGCTGCCGTCCTTTCGCGCGGAGTGCACCGTGCTCCACTTCGCCAACCGGATCGCCGTGATGACCGCGCTCGGCGCGCGCCGGCGCCTCAGCGTGCGCGCGCGCTTCGACGAGCCGGGCGCGCCGATCGACGTGGCCCCGGACGAGAGCGGCGCGTCGCCGTTCGCCGAGGCGGTCTCGAGCCGGCGGCGTAAGATGGTGCTCGAGGTGCTCGACAGGATGCCCGAGGCGACCGCGGAGGCGCTGGCCCTCCATTTCGTGCTTGGCTACACGGTCGACGAGATCGCGGCGCTCGCCCGCGTCTCTCCGAACACGGTCTGGAGTCGGCTCCGGCTCGGCAAGGAGGCGCTGCGGCGCGCGCTCGCCAACAACGCGAAGCTGGCCGAGCTCTTCCGGGGCAGGGAGACATGACCGCCGACTGTCGGAGCGAGCTCCTCACGCGGGTGCGCCGCGGCGTCGCGACCGAGCCGGACCGGCTCGCCCTCGACGCCCACCTCGGCACCTGCGCGTCGTGCCGGATGAGCTGGGTGCTCGCGCTGGACTTCGACGCCGCGGGCGCGGCGGAGCCCGGGGACGCAGAGCTCCTCGCGCGCATCGCGAACGCCGCGATCGGCGGGGCCGTGATCGACCTGCCGTGCGAGGGAGCGCCGGCGCGGCGGCGGCGCGAAGGAGCGCCCGTGCGGCTCGCGAGCGCGCCCGTGCGGCCCGACAACGACGTCCGGCGCGGAGACGGCGGCGCTCGGCCGGGGACCCTCCTCGCGGGGCGGCGCTGGGCCGGATGGACGCGGAGCGCCTGGCTCTGCGCCGCGGCGGCCGTCCTCGTCGCCGGGGTGTCGCTCGCGACCTCGGCGCTCGTCCAGCCGCGCCCGGCGGCGGAGATGGGGCGGAGCGCCCGCCTGCTCGAGCCCTCGCTGCGCGCGGCGGTGTCCCGTGCGCGCGCCGCCGAGATTTTCGGGGCCGGTCCGTCCGAGGGCGAGGCCGCGCCGGCGCCCACCGGAGCGGCGCCGCCGGAGCTCGCGCCGGCCGCTCCGAAGCCGCGCGAGGCCGAGCGCGGGCCGAGCGCGGCGGCGTCCTCGCCGAGCGCTTCTCCGACCGCCTCGACGGCGGAGCAGCTGTTCCGGGAGGCCAACGACGCGCGGCGCGCCGGCCGCTCCCGGCGCGCCATCGAGCTCTACCGCGCGCTCCAGAAGGGGTTCGCGTCGTCGCCCGAGGCCACGCTCTCCCTCGTGTCGCTGGGCGGCCTGCTCCTCCAGGACGGCTCGCCTGCCGCGGCGCTGGCGCAGTTCGACCGGTACCTCGGCGTCGCCGGGTCGCGCCCGCTCGCGGTCGAGGCGCTCTATGGCCGCGGGCGCGCCCTGCGGGCGCTCGGGCGCGCCGGCGACGAGGCGCAGACCTGGCGGCGCCTGCTCCGGGAGCACCCGGGTTCGCCCTACGTCGAGCACGCCCGCCGCCGCCTCGCCGAGCTCGGAGGGTGATCACGGAGCGAGCGCCGATCTGGCTCGGGGTCGCCGCGGCGATCGCGCTCTCCGCGGCGCGCGCCACGGCCATCGAGGAGGGGCCTTCGGCGGCGTCCGCGTCGCCCGGCGCGCCGGTGGTGGAGATCGTGCTGACGGGCCCCGCGCCGAACCTCGGCGCGATCCGGGCGGCGCTCGAATCTCAGGCGCTCTCCGCGTTCACGCTCCGGTTCCGGGTCGCGCCGACGTTCGACGCGGCGGCGCTCTTCGAGGCGCGGGCCTCCTCCGGGGTGGCCCTCTCCTGCTGGATCGACGTGAGCGATCCGCGCCGCGCCGCGCTCTACTTCACCGATCCCGTGGCCGATCGCTTCCTGGTGCGCTCGATCGAGCTCTCGGGCGGCTTCGACGAGCTCGATCGCGAGTCCGTGGCCCAGGTCGTGGAGCTCTCGCTGCGGTCGCTGCGCGGGGGCGCGCGCGCGTCGCTCGATCGGGATCAGGCGCGCGCGCTCGTCCTCCGCCAGGCGGCGCCGGCGGGCCAGGCGGCGCCGGCGGGCCAGGCAGCGCCACCGCCACCGGGCGGCGCGCCGGGCCAGGCGGCGCCGCCGGGCAGCGCGCCGGGCCAGGTTGCGCCGGCGCTGCGCGGCGCGCTGGAGCTCGGGGCGTTCTACGGCGTCACGGTGCACTCGACGGAGCTCGGCTGGACGCACGGCCCCGGCGTTCGCGTCGCGCTCGGCGGGAGCTCGGGGCGGCAGCGGCTCGCCCTCGACGCGCGCATCCAGTACCAGTTCGAGCGCCGCTACGAGGAGCCGCGCATCGGCCTCGATCTCCGCACGATCGCGCTCCGCGCGGGCGCCTCCTGGCTCTACGCCCTCACGCCCGGCGCGGCGCCGCTGGAGCTCGGCGCGCGGCTCGGCGCGGGCCTCGATCATGTCGAGGCGGCGCCGCGGCCAGGCAGCGCTGGCGCGCCGTCGTTCGTCCCCGCCGGGGCGAGCGCCTCGAACGCGCTCGTGCTCGTGGCCGGCGCCGTCGCCAAGCTGCCGCTGAGCCGCGATGTCCGGCTGTTCACGGAGCTCTTCGTCGAGCTCGATCCCGCGCGCGTCCGCTACGATCTCGCGCTCGAGCAAGGGACCGAGACCGTCCTTGCGCGGTACCGTTTCCGGCCTGGCGTGCTGCTCGGCGTCGAGCTCTGACGGCGTCGCGTCGGCCTGGCGTCGAGCCGTGGGATGGTCGTTCTTATGAAAATTTGCGCTTTGACGCGACGGCCAGGCGCCCGCGAGAAAGTCGAACGATGCGTGATTGATCGCAGCCGCCTCGGCGCACGTGGGGAGGACAGAGCGGTGCTTTGTGGACGCTTCGCGCTCTCATCACCCACGTTGGCCACGCACGTCCCTCCGGGCACGCACCCGACGCGTGCTCGTCGTGCACTGTCTTCCTGCAGGAGCTCGTCATGCGAATTCGGCCCATCTTCATGACCGTCGTGCTTCATTCTTTCGTCGCCGGCATCGGCTTCGCGTCGGGGGGTTGCAGCTCGGGAGACCCCGACGATCACCCCGCCGCGCAGACCACAGGCAGCGGCGGTGGCGGCACCAGCGCCAGCGCCAGCGCAAGCACAAGCGCCGGCAGCGGTGCGGGCGGTGCGAGCAGCGCTTCCGGCCCCAGCGCCGCGGGTGTGGGCGGCGCGGGAGAGGGCGGCGGCGGTGCGGCCGGAGGGGCGACGAGCGCTTCAGGCGGCTCGGAAGGCGGCGGCGGGAGCGCCGAGCTGCCGGATGTCACGGTGTACATCGCCGGCGACTCGACCGTTCAGACCTACGTGAACAGCGCCCTTCACCAGGCGGGCTGGGGCCAGATGCTGGGAGAGTTCTTCGACGAGCGGGTGCGCGTCGAGAACCGGGCCATCGGCGGCCGGACCGCGCGCCGGTACATCGACGAGGGCCGCCTCGACGACGTCCTCGAGGACATCCAGAGCGGAGATTACTTCCTTGTGCAGTTCGGCACGAACGACAGCAACAAGACCGCGACGTACGAGCACGACGGCGAGACCATTCCCTATTACCTGGACCCCGCGACGGACTTCAAATCGTACCTCGAGCAGTACATCACGGGCGCGCAGGAGCGCGCCGCGACGCCGGTGCTTGTCACCCCGCCCCCGCGGCGATCGTGCTCCGGGGACAGCCACGAATTCGGCAACGGCCTGAGCGCCTATGCGCAGGCGATGCGGGAGCTCGGAGACGAGCTGGACGTGGCCGTCATCGATCTCAACGCGAAGACGCTCGCCCACCTGAACTCGATCGGGTGTGTGGCGGCGGGCGAGGACTTCTTCCTCGTCCGGGCGGACGGCTCGGTCGACGGAACCCATTTCAACGAGACCGGCGCCCGGGTCATGGCGGGCCTGGTGGCCGACGGCACCGAGGACGCCGGCCTGACGCTCGCGCAGTACCGGAAGTGACGGGACCGACGCGCCTGTCGAGCTCGCGGCATCGACCTGAAGCATCCTCTCTAATTTCGGAAAAATTCACAGGGAGGCGGGGAGATTGGGAGTGAAATCCCATGAACCTCCCCGCCTCCCTGTTCAATCTTTTCTTTTGATAAAATACCAACAGAATGAGGCAATTGGTCAGGGCGTCGACGTCACTTCACGTGGATGTCCGGCCTGGGGGGCGCCGCCATTCCGCCGCCGATGTGGAAGCTCGGGTGGGGCGGCTGGTTGTAGGCGGTCTGCTCCGAGCTGACCTGCATGCGGTACTGGGGGTCGTGCATCAGCGTGTAGAGCCGGCGCGTCGTCACGTTCGTCGTGGTGTACAGCCGCAGCGCCGAATTGTCGGACTCGCGCCACACGATCTCCTCGCGCCAGTCGCCGAGCAGGTCGGCCGTGAGCGCCGGCGTCGACTTCGTGCCGTTGTTCGAGGCGCACTGGCTGCAGCTGAGGAGCGAGCCGCCGCCGTACTTGGTGATCGACGTGTTGTTCTGCAGCTCGCGCAGCTCGTCCGCGTCCCACCAGATCAGGAAGTTGGCCGACGCGGGCTGGCTCCCGACGTTCGACCCGCTGGTCGCGGACAGGAGCCCTCCCGTGGAGTTGGTCCACATCTCCGCGCCGGCGTTGCTCGCGAGCACGTCGCCCGCCACGCCGCGCCCGGTGTCGGCCCCCGTGACGGGGCCCTGCTTGAGGATCGCGCAGGAGTTCGCGTCGTGAATGTCGTAGGTCGGCTTGGTGCCGTCCTCGTGCGGCATGAACACCTCGAGCCCCGGGCGTGAGAGGACGAAGTCGCTGACGTGCAGCGCGTCGCCGTGCCCGAGCGCCGTCGAGCACTTCCGGGTGCCGTTGCTGTCGATCGTCGAGGCCCCGTAGATGACCTCCTGCGCCCCGTCGGCGTCGACGTCGGCCACGACCATCGAGTGGGCGCCCTGGCCCGTGTAGGCGGTGTTCGCGTTGCTGTCGGCCTTCCAGATCTGGGTGAGCTTGCCGCCGCGGAAGCTCCAGGCGGTCACGGTGGCTCGCGTGTAGTAGCCGCGGGCCATCAGGATCGCCGGCTTGCCGCTCGCGTCCTGGCCTGTCCCTAGATCGCTCACGAACGCCGCGCTCGCGAGGAACCGATCGACCCGGTTGCCGTACGAGTCCCCCCACGAGGAGACCGTCCCCCGGGCCACATCGAAGGCGACGGTCGCGAGCTCCGCGCCGCTCGCGCCGCTGAACACCGTCAGGTACTCGGGGCCGGTGAGCACGTAGCCCGCGGCGTTCCGGTAGTCCGCCGCGTCGTCGTCGGAGGCCGCGGGACCTCGGCTGAGGTAGGCGCCCGCGCCGTCGCGCGTGCCGGGAGCGGTCTTCACCGCGATCTCCGCGTTGCCGTCGCCGTCGAAGTCGTACACGACGAACTGCGTGTAGTGCGCGCCCGCCCGGATGTTCCTCCCGAGGTCGATGCGGAAGAGGCGCTTCCCGTCGAGCTTGTAGGCGTCGAGGTAAACAGGCCCCGTGCAGCCAGCCTGGGAGTTGTCCTTGGCGTTCGAGGGATCCCACTTGAGGATGATCTCGTACTGCCCGTCGCCGTCGACGTCTCCGACGCTCACGTCGTTCGCGGAGTACGAGTAGCTCTCGCCGGCGTTATCGCACTTCGATGGAGTCGTCCCGCCCGCGGGGGCCGTGAGGGGGATGCGGAGGTAGTTCTGGCCCCAGGTCGCGGCGGCGGGGGAGGCGGCCTGAGCGACACCGCCGACGACTGCCCGGACCGTATAAGTCGACGAGCTGGTGCCGGCGGTATCGAGGGTGTTGGTGCTGTTCGTGACGTTCGCGATGCGCGTGCCGTTGCGGTACACATCGTACGAGATCGCGCTTGGGTTCGCTGCGTCGTACTCGTAACCGAACATCCGCCATCCGACGTAGACGCCGTTCGAGACCTTGACGGCGACCACGCCGCGATCGAGGTCCTCCATCTGGTAATGCCCGGTCGGGGCGGCGCCGCCCGCGCCGCCGGAGCCGCCCGCGCCGCCGGAGCCGCCCGCGCCGCCGGAGCCGCCCGCGCCGCCGGAGCCGCCCGCGCCGCCGGAGCCGCCCGCGCCGCCGGAGCCGCCCGCGCCGCCGGAGCCGCCCGCGCCGCCGCTGCCGGTGCTGGCACTGGTGCTGCTGGCGCTGGTGCTGCTGGCGCTGCTACTGCTGCTGGCGCTGGTGCTGGCGCTGGCGCTGCTGCTGCTGCCGGACCCGCCCGCCGTCACGCTGGCGAGCGCTGGGCGCTGCGAGGGGCCGCTCGCGTTGGCGCAGAACCCGAAGCTCGTCGATGCCCCCACCGCCAGGGTCGCGTTGTGCGCTGCGGGCGTGGCGACCAGCTGCGACCCGCTCACGCTCGTGGTGGCGCTCCACGCGTTCGTGAGCGTGGAGCCGTTCAGGTTCGTGGTGATCCGCCAGCTCGTTGTCGTCGTGGTTCCCGTGTTCCGGATGGCGACGTCGGCGCAGTACCCGGTCCCCCAGTCCGACGCGACCGTCAGTGTGGCGGTCAGCCCGTCGCCCGTCAGCGGTTGATCCCAGGCTTCCTGTTGCTCGAGCCCCCCTTCGGGCCCGTAGGCGTCCTCCACGACGCACGCTCCGAGGAGCACGAGGGCAGCGGCGGTCGCTGCCGACAAGCAAGTTCGCATGGAAAGTTCCTTTCAGAGCACGCGGAGCGCGAGGCGATCCGCGAAAGGTCCTCGGCTTCCAGCGCCGGTGGCCCTGGGGCCGGCGGCGCTCGGAGACCGAGGATCAATGAATGACCTCCATGGTTGCTCGAGCAGCTCGGACCCAATCACGAAAGCCACTCGTCCTCCGCGTTTTTCGGCAGATGGGAGTTTTTGCGGCGTACGAGAATGCGTGATCGTCCCGCGAAGCCTGATGATGGCGGGCGCCCACCGAGGTTCCCTTGCCCGCGATTTCTCGACATCTTCTCGACATCCCGTGCCGATCTCGTGCAGACGAGTGACCGTGCTCGTCCACGACGATCGCCGCCGCCACCGCGGCAGCGCCGGAGCCGCCGATTCTCGTCGGACACCGGGAAAGGGCGGCGTGTGTGAGCCCGCGGCGGCGTGCTAGCTCGACACTGTCCACAAATAATCCACACGATGTGGACAAATGTTCAGGCGTCTGTGTGGCCGGGTGCTGCCGGTGGGCCTGGCTGCTGGCGCGCCTGCTCGGCGCCTGACGTCAGCGGAAGCCGGACCTGCCGCCGCGCCCGCGAGCCGCGCCAGGGATCAGGGCGCCGGCGGGCGGATCTGCTTGCGGATCTTCTTGATGAAGGTCTGCGTGCATTTGCCGTGGCTGCCCTCGTGCTCGATGATCTCTCGCGTCAGCTTCGCCTTCGTCTCGTTCGAGACCGTCGCGCTGGCCCGCACCTCGTTCGCCAGGTGGCCCCCTTCGAGGGTCCCGGGCCACGTCTGCTTCTCGACGACGGCCGCCACGTTCGTCGGCCGGTGGTGCGAGGCCTTCGTCTTGGTGACGTCCCGGAAGCCCCCGTCGTCGGACCGCCGCCCGGAGCCGTGGCAGCTCGGGCACGTGGTCGTGTTTCCAAACGAGTTGGCGATCCGACCGTCGCCTCCGCAAATCCCGCACGTCTCTGCCATCTGTCGGGTGTACTGTACTTCCTGTGCGCGAGCAGGCGTTCTCTCGCGTCCCGGCGAGAAATGTCGCGTCAGGCGTGGCGCGGACGCCCAGCGCGGGGCCAGGCGTCCGCTGATCGAGCTGGGTGAGAGCGGACGAGCTCCGCTGCCGTGGCTCGGCCATCCCTCGCGGCTCGCGCCTGCTGCGCGCGGCTCGCGCAGCTCGGCGGAGGACGTGCCGAGCTCCAGCTCACGTGGGCTCGGTCGCGCGGTGCGACGCCTCGCTCACGCGACGAGGGCGGGCGCGGCTAAAGGCACTCGGCCTCGCACGACTGTGCGCACTGGCTCAGCGTGAGCCGGCCGTCCTCGCGGCACAGATCCATGCACGAGTCGTAACACGCATCCGAGTTGTTCGGCACGAAGTTCACGGTCACGGTCCTCGCCGCCGACATCGTCACGAAGCAGCCGTTGCCCAGGACGCTGTCGCACCCGGTGAACACCACGTCGTGTCCCGCCGACGAGGCCAGGAGCATCACCTCGCTGCGCGTCGGGAACGCGGCAGAGCAGCTCGAGGTGCAATCGAGGTTCAGCGGCGTGCTCACCACGCGGCCCGCGCCGCTGCCCGCCGCGCGGACCACGCTGAGCGTCGATGTGCCCAGCTGCGGAGGGGTGACCTCCAGGAACGACACCGCGCTCGCCAGGCCGGCCCCGAGGTCGAACGTGGTGCGCGTGTGGCTCTGGCACGCGCCCGCGCCGGTGTTGCCGCTGCCGGCGTCGCTGCACACGCGCGCCGTGAGGGACGGAGGCACGACGAGCGATACGATCCGGTTGTCGCCGATCGCGTTGAGCGCCGCGCCTGCCCAGCGGCCGGCCCCGAAGCTCACGCGGGTGCCATAGAGGTCCTTCTCGGTGAAGGCCGTCACCACGCGCACGACCTCCGCGTACGAGGTGCCCGCGAGCACGGTCGTGGGCGTCGGCTCATCGTAGAACCGGCAGGTCCCGACGCCGTGCCCGCTCGTCCCGCCCTCGTCCGTGCACACGCGCACGCGCGCGCCCGGCGGGACGTAGATGGAGCGCGTTTGGTCGTTGCCGACCCCGGAAAAACCCCCGGTGTTGGCGCGGTGCTCCCCGTAGCCGAAGGCCGACACGCTGCCCCGGTAATCCTGCTGGCTGAAGAGCAGCACCATCGGCTCGATCTCGACGAACGAGATCGCGTTCCTGTAGGCGGCAGGCACGTTGTGCGCGCCCCCGTACTCGATGGTCGGGTTCTCGATCGTCGCGCAGCTCCCGCCTGTCCCGCTCACGCCCTCGTCGATGCAATAGCGCATCCGGCTCGCGGGCGGCAGGCGCACGCGCGTGATGCTGTTGTCGCCCACGCCGCCGAGGTGACCGAAGCTCGCTCGATGGCGGCCGATCCCGAGCTCCTGGGCGCGGCCGTCCTCCGCGGAGACGATCGCCCGGCCGAGGATGCCGGCCGAGCGCATGCAGCGATCGGCCATGTGGGGGACGCTGTGGAGCCCTTGGTCGTACTCGCCTTCAGGATAACCGCAGCTGTCATGGCGATAGTCCTGCTGGTGCATCGCCTCGTGCCAGATGACGCCCGCGACGCCGGCGCGCTCGAAGTCGCTCATCCCGGCGGCGGCGACGCCGTCGAGGTAGCCCCTGTCGATGTCCATCCGCTCGTGGGAGTCGCCGTACCCGTCGTACAGCGCGTGGCCGATGGCGTCGGTCAGGTCGGCGCAGGTGGCGGTCACGTCGGCCACGTTGCCGCTGCGCATGACGTTGCGGACCTTGGTGTACTGGGTGCTCCTCGGCTCGTTCGCGAACGGGTCGTCGCCGCCCTGGTAACAGGGCTTGTACCACTCCATCATCCGGTACCGCAGGCAGGCGTCGAACTCCTTGGTCATCGCGATCTGCCGGCCGGCCTGGTGGGCCTCCTCGAGAACGTCGCGCTGCGCGAGCGTGCACGAGCTCGTGTTCAGGTCTCCGTACAGCGCCTCTTGCGCCTCGGAGATCTCCGGGCCCGCGGGCTCCTCGATCGCGTCGGCCCCGCACCCGGCCAGCACGGCGGCGATACCAAGAAAAAGCGACTTCGTCTCTACCCTGTTCATGGTCGTTCCCTCGAGCGGCCCTGCCCGAGCCATCCCCGGAGCGGGGCGTTCGGGCGAGCGTGCCGGGCTCATCGCAATCGATGTGCCCGGCCCCTCGGGCGCGGCGCACCGGCGAAAAAGGCGGGAGATCGAGGCCCGCGCCGCGCGGCCTGCGGGCGTCCGCCGGCGCGTTGCGCGAAGGTTCGCTCAAGCTGGGCGGGGGCTCGCTCAACGGATCGGGCTCGGCCAGAGCCCCGTGGCGGCGAGCAGCTCGACGGCCCGGCTCATCGCCTCGATGAGGCGACCCATCTGGCCGCGGTCACGCCGCGAGCCGATGCTCTATCTCGATCGGCGTGAGCTGCGGCGGCTGCTCGTCGACGACGAGCGTGCTCCCCGGGTGCTGGCGGACGAGGTCCTCCGTGGACTCGATCGCTTCCTGCACGGTGCCATACGGGAGCGAGCGGGTGACGTATCCCTCGGCCGCGACCACCCAGCCCCAGCCGTCGGGGTCCGGCATGACGTGGTAGGCGAATCTCTGTGTCATGGCGTGTCCTCCCTCCGGGAGGGTGAGCCCGGCGCGCGCGAGCCGCAAGAGATCGGCGCTCGCGAGGGCCCTACCGCTGGCGGCGCTGCACCTCCTTGAGCGCGAGCTTCGAGATCGCCCTCAGGGTGTCGAACACGCCGCGCCCGCTCGCCGCCGCGGCCTCGAACTCGGGCGCTCCGCCCGGGTTGAGGAGCTCCCGGAGCTCGTCGATATCGGCGATCCCGTCGAGATCCCGCTTGTTGTACTGGACGACGAACGGCAGCCGCCCGGGCGAGCGGCCCTCCTCGGCGAGGTTGTCCCACAGATCGGCCATCGACTCGACGTTCGCGTCGAGCCGGGCGCGCTGAGAGTCCGCCACGAACACGACGCCATCCAGCCCCTTCAGGATGAGCTTCCGGCTCGCCCTGTAGAAGATCTGGCCCGGCACCGTGTAGAGCTGAAGGCGCGTCCGGAAGCCCGACAGGCCCCCGAGATCGAGCGGAAGGAAGTCGAAGAACAGCGTGCGATCGCTCTCGGTCTTGAGCGAGATGAGCCGCCCCTTGGCGCTCGGCACCGTCCGATCGTACACGTAGTGAAGGTTCGTCGTCTTGCCGCAGAGGCCGGGCCCGTAATAGACGATCTTGCAGTAGATCTCCCGGCTCGCATAGTTGATGAACGCCATCGGCGTGCTCCTCCAGAGTCGACGTTCGAGGGGGAGGCAAGGCCGGTCCCCGCATTGAAATTGAAAGCGACCGGAGGCCACCGCATTGGAAGCGATGGTTGCGGTCGTCCAGCGCAATGAAAACGAAGGCGGCCACCGGTGCCCGCGCTGGAAGCGGCGTCCGTGGTCGATCCCGCGCTGGGAGGCGAGGCGCTGGCCGCCCCCCCGCGTCCCGGCGTCCTGCGCCGCGCCGGGGGCGCCCCGCGCGCCGCGAGGCGCGCTCCCAGCACGTCGCGCGGCGCGCCGCGCTGCTTGCTCCCCGGCGCTACGTCACGCGCGGCCGGCGGCGAGCGGACGCGCCGCTGCTGCCGCCGCGAGCGGCGCCGCGCCGGCGGCGATCACGAAGACGCGTCGGCGATCGCGTGGAGGGCCGCCACGAAGCCCTCCAGGGAGGCGTCGCGCGCGTCGCTGTGCTTCACCAGCCGCTCGTTCACGGCGATGAGCTCCACCACGTCCGGGCTCGCGCCCGGGACCCGCCGGAGCTCGTGCACAGCGCGGCTCACCCGCGACGGCGGGTCGAGGCACGCGAGCGCCGACAGCGCCGCCGTCGCGCCCGCCTCGCGGCCCGCCGCGAGGGCCTCCCGCGCCATCCCGAGCAGCACCAGCGCGAAGGCGACCTGGATCGCCTCCAGGAAGCCGCGGGAGACCTCCTTGCCGCCCTGGCTGGCCTCGCTCCACGCGAGCGTCACGAGCTCGCCTATCTCCGAGAAGGCGCGCCTCGACATCAGCGTGGAGAGCGTCTCCAGGCCGTGTTTGTCCCACGCCGCCCGCGTCGTCAGCTGGCGCGCGAGCCAGGAGAGCACGGCATACGCGTCGTCCCCCGCCCGGATCGCGCCGAGCGCGATGTCCATCAGCGCGGCCCGCGCCACGCCGTGCGCCTCGAGCCAGCCGAGCAGGTTCGCCCGCTCCGCGCCCCGCGGCGTCCGGCGCGCCTTCTCGAGGATCGCGTCCCGGAGCGCCGGGGGAAAATGGAGGATATCGACGCTCCAGTCCTCGTCCGAGCCGCGCGCGCGCTCCATCGCCAGCGCGGCCAGCGCGTCGTCGTCGAGCGAAATCGCCCCGGCCCGCCTCGCCGCGAGGATCTTCGGGACCGGCAGATCGCGCAGCGCGGGGCGCTCCCCGTTCAGGCCGTCGAGCTCGTCCCCGTCGAGCAGCGGCGGCAGCCCCTTGTGGACCTTGGGCGCGAGGATGAACCCCGAGGGCCACTGGACAGGCTCGCGCCGGCAACGCTCGAGCACGCGCTCGTAGATCCCCGCCGGGACCTTGCCGCGCACGAGATCCGACAGCTCGATCCACTCCTCCTCGTCGAGCACGAGGCGCGGCACGCCCAGCACCTCGTGCTGGAAGTGCGCGGGATCCTGGATCGCGAGCCGCGCGAGCTGCCGGATCACCGGCCCGCTGAAGCCGCTCTCGCAGCGCGCCCTCCAGCGCAGGAGATCGGATGTCCCGAGCTCGTCGATGTGCTCGGACAGGAAGGCATGATCGTCTGGCTCCAGCGACGGCTGACGGAGCACATGAAAGAACGCGACGGGACGGGCACGGCCCCGGTGCGCGCGCACCAGGGCCTCAATCTCCGCCTTTCGCATGGCGCGACCTCATCACCCGAGACCCCATGTGGGATCAGGGACACTCTCAGGTCCATCGTCGCCAGGCGCGAGCGCGGCCCGTCATGACTCGTCGGTCGGTGGAATGACGGATCCTGTTCCTGACCGGTGTGCCCAGGGTAGCGCCAGCGCGCCCGCTGTCAACGCGCTCGTCGCTACTCGATCCGCTGCCGCCGCTGCCGCCGCCGCGGCTCCCGGCCGCTCGCGGGCGGGTTGACGTCGCGCGAGAGCGGCAGCTCGACGGAGAAGGTCGAGCCTTTGCCGATCTCGCTCGATACGCTCACCCGCCCTCCGTGCGCCTCGACGATGGTGCGCGTGATGTAGAGGCCCAGCCCGAGCCCGCCGTAATGACGCGACGAGACGCCCCGGCGATACCGCTCGAAGACCTGCTCTCGCACGTCGGCGGGGATGCCGATGCCATGATCGGTGACCGAGAGCCGGGCGGTCTCTCCGTCCGACGCGATGGTGAGCTCGAGCGGCTTGCCCCCGCCGAACTTGATCGCGTTGCTCAGCAGGTTGGTCACGACCTGCTCGATGCGCTGCGCGTCCCAGCGGCCGACGACCGGCCCGGCGGCGCGCACGTCGAGCGCGCAGCCCGCCCGCGCGAGCTGGTCGTCCAGGTACGTCGTGACCTCTCCCACGATCGCGCGGAGATCGATCTCGATCGGATCGAGCTCCAGGCGCCCCGCGTGGATGCGGGAGACGTCGAGGAGCATGTCGACGAGGGCGACGAGGCGCTTGATCTGCCGCTGCGAGAGATCGACCGACGCGCGCGCCCGCTCGATGCCCTCCGCGCCGCGCGAGAGCTTCTTCTCCATCGAGTGGACGGCGAGCTGCAAGCTGGTCAGCGGCGTCCGGAGCTCGTGCGAGGCGACGGAGAGGAACTCGTCCCGCGCGCGGACGGCCTCCTCCGCGCGGGCGCGCGCCCGCTGCTCGTCCGCGAGCAGGCGGTCCCGCTGCTGCTCGGCCTGCACGCGCGTCGTGACGTCGCGGAAGCTCCAGACCCGCCCGACGATGCGCCCGCTCACGCGCTGAGGCTGGGAGTAGCGCTCGAAGACCCTCCCGTCGTCGAACGTCAGGGTGTCGATGCCGCTCGCCTCGCGGGGGTCGTCGACGCTCCTCGTCATCCTCGCTTCCTGGAGGAGCTGCTCGGAGTCCGCGAGCTGATCGAGGCAGAGCGCCAGGCGGTCGTCCTGCGAGAGGAGCACCTGCTCGGGGATCCCCCACATCTCCCTGAACCTGCGGTTGTGCCGCACGGGGCGGCCCGCGTCGTCGACGACCAGGATGCCGTCCGCCGTCGAGTCGAGCGTGGCCTCGAGCAGCGCGTGCGAGTGGCGCAGCATCTCCTCGGCGCGCTTGCGCTCGGTGACGTCCGTCGCGATCCCGCACACCGCATACGACGTCCCGTCCGGATGGCGCAGCGGGAACTTGAGGGAGAGGTACGCGTGCAAGCCGTCGGGCGCCGGAACGAACTCGTCCCTCTCGATGGGGTGATCCTCCCGCAGCGCGGCGAGATCGTTGGCGCGCACCGCGTCGGCGATCTCGGTCGGGAACAGCTCGTGGTCGGTCTTGCCGAGGATGTCCTCGCGGCTCACGTGCACGACGTCCTCGTAACGGCGGTTGATGAGCAGGTACCGCCCGTCCGGGGCCTTGACGAACACGACGGCGGGCGTGTTCTCGAGGATGGCGTGCAGGAGCGAGCTGCTGTCGTGCAAGGACGCTTCCGCGCGCCGGCGCTGCGTGTTCTCCTGCTGGAGCTCGCCGTAGAGCCGCGCGTTCTCGAGCGAGATGGCCGCCTGCGACGCGAGGACATCGAGGACGCCCAGCTCCGCGGTGGAGAAGGCGCCCGGGACCAGGTTGTTCTCGAGGTAGAGCAGGCCCACCGCCTCGTCCTGGCGCACGATGGGCACGCCGAGGACCGAGCGCCGGCGGCGCACCGCGTCGCCGAAATAGGGATCCATCGCGAACCGGTGCGGCGCGGCCGCGTCGGCGATCGCGATGGGCTTGCGGGTGCGGAGGACGGCTGCGCAGAGCGACAGGGGCACCTGCGACGGCGCCGCGAGGTGGCCGGCGGGGCCGAAGGCCCGCTCGCCATCGCCGCTCGCCTCCGCCAGGACGAGGCCCTCCGGCGACGAGAGGAGCAGGCAGCCGCGCTGCGCGCCCACGTGCTCCATGGCCACGAGCAGGAGCCGGGCGTGCAGCTGGGGCAGGACCAGCGCGCTCGAGATCTCCTGCGAGGCCTTCAAAATACCGAGCATATCCAGGTATTTGACGTCGCCACCCCCGGACGCGGGCCGCCGCGCGAGCTCGGGGTGCCGCTGGAGCAGGGCGCAGACCTTTGCCCGCGCGCCCCAGGCCTCGTAGCTGTCGCGGGCGCGCGCGAGGTAGGCGCTCGCCGCCGTGTCGAGCCCGCGCTGCTCGTAGAAGCGCGCGCAGAGCTCGCTGGCGAGCGCCTCGACCTCGACGAACCCGCCCGCGCGGGCGGCCTTGAGGGCCTGCTCGTACGCGCGCTCCGCGGCGAGCTCATCGCCCGAGAGGCGCGCGAGCTCGGCCGAGACCAGGGCCACCTGGTGTGCGAAGTTCTCCGGGGACGCGTCCGCCAGCGCCGCCAGGTGGGCGAGGTGCGCGCGCACGGCCTCGAGGCAGGCTGGCGGGGGCGCGCGAGCGTGGCTGGCGGAGCGCGCGAGCGCCGCGTAGAAGTGATGCTGGGCGGCCCCGAGGAAGCGGCGCGCGGCGTGCAGCAAGGCGCCCGCGCGCTCCGCCGCTCCGGCGGCCTCGCCCAGATCGCCGAGGAGCACGCGCGTCTGCAGGTCGAGGAGATGGCCATAGAAGGCCCTGATCGGCGCCCTCCGCGCGAGCTCGTCCGCGGAGCGCTCCGGAGGGCGGCCGGGCGCGGATGGGTCGCGCAGCCGCGCGAGCAGCCGCAGCTGATCGCGGAAGATGTCCTGGTCCACCGGGCCGCAGGTGCGCTCGGCGAGCGCGAGGCGCCGCGAAGCCTCCTCGGCGACGTCGTCGAGGGAGTCGCCGACGAACAGCTGAAACGCGATGAGCTGGTGGCCGAAGTAGCACGAGAAGGGGTAGTTGCCGGCGGAGAGCGCCGCGTCCAGCTCGCGCCGCGCGAGCTCCAGACAGCGTCGGACAGGCATCTTCAGGTAGCCGAGCAAGACGATGAACGTGAAGCTCGCCCTGGGCCTGTAGGGCGAGTGCTCCTCGCGCTGGGCGAGCCGATAGCCCGCCTCGCCGAAGGCGAACGCGTCCGCGGGGCGCCCGCGCCGCTCGGCAAGGACGAGCCCGAAGGTCGCGTAGGCCGCCGCGGAGCTGCTCGTGTTCCCGTGCGTCAGCGAGAGCTCCACCGCGGCGCTGGCGGCGGCCGCCATGACGTCCCAGCTCGCGTGGTAAGCGGGCTGGTACAGCGTGGCGGCGAGATCGCAGACGGCCCGGGCGCGCGGGTCGGTCATGGGCGGCAGGTCCGGGAGGGCGGCGATGGCGAGGGCGCCGCCCTCGAGGCGACCCAGGACCGCCGCGACGGCGGCGTCCACCGCGGCGGCCTCCGGGTGGCGCGGCAGGGGGAGCCCGCAGTTGCCGAAGCCCGCGACGCAGCTCTCGACGGCGGCGTCCATCGCGCCTTGCGCGACCTGGATCTCGGCGAGCAGGGCGTACACGGTCGCGGCCACGCACCGCCCGGAGGCGCGCTCGCACAGCGACGCGCAGATGCGCTCCGCGGCCGCGAGCTCGCCGGTCGCGAACCGGCACTGGGCCAGCGCGAAGTCGAGCTCGAACGCGAGCCCGGCGCGCGCCGCCTCCCCGCGCGCGCCCGCGAGCAGCTCGGCGCCCAGCAGGAAGAACCCGATGGCCGCGGCGTGGTGGGTCGCGGCCTGGGCCTTCCGGCCCGCGCGCAAGTTGAGCTCGGCGGCCCGCGTCCGCTCCTCCGGGGACGTGATCCGCGGCGCGCCGCGCGTGATCTGGCGCACGATCTCGAAGAGCTGGGCCTCGACGCGGTCGGGCGGGAAGCCGTCGAGCAGGGCGCGCGCGGCGGCGAGGTGCGCCTCGGGCCGCTGCTCGGCGGGGGTGAGCTCGTAGGCGACCTGATGGATGCGGTCGTGCAGGAAGCGGATCTCGCGGTCGATCCGGACGATGAGCCGCAGGGCGAAGGCCGCCTGCAGGCGCTTGATGACGGCGTCTTCCGGGCAGCCGAGGAGGAGCGCCAGCGTCGTCAGATCCGCGGCGTCGCCGAACAGGGCGAACCGCCGCAAGGCGTCCTGCGTGCCCGCGTCGAGGCTGCGGAGGTTCGCGGCGATGATCTCGGCGACGTCGTCCGAGCACCTCTTCGCCCGGATCTTCTCGAGATCCCACCGGAACGCTCGGGCGGTGGTCGAGAAGCGGATCAGCCCTTCCTGGTGGAGCGTGCCCGCGAGCTGCGCGATGAACAGCGGATTTCCCCCTGTCTTCTCGTGGAGGCTCGCCGCGAGCGGGGCGACCTCCTCCCGGGGGGCGCGCAGCGAGTCGGCCACCCACGAGGTCACCGCGTCGGCGGACAGCGGGGCGATCGCGATCTCGGTCACGGCGACGTCCTGCGCGCGGAGCCGGCGGATCATCCGGCGCACCGCGTGGGAATCGGAGACCTCGTTGCTCCGGTACGCGCCGAGGATCAGCGTGTCGCGGACGCCGGGGTCGGTCGCCCAGCGCTCGACGACCTTCAGCGTCTCGGCGTCCGTCCACTGGAGATCGTCGAGGAAGACGATGAGCGGCTTCCCCGGCCGCGCGAGCGCGCCGAGGAGCTGGCTGAGCGCCAGCAGGAACCGCGCCTCGGCCTCGGGGGGCGGGATCTCGGGCGGCGGGCTCTGCTGGCCGAGGATCCGGGCGAGCGCCGGGAGCATGCCGGCCAGCAGCGACGCGTTCGCGCCCAGCGTCCTCGCGAGGCCGCGCTGCAGCTCCGCGCGCGACGCTTCGCCCTCTTCGAGGGCCTGGACGAGCGCGCCGTCCAGCGCCGCGAGGAGCGCCTCGCACGGGGCATGGCGCGGGGCCACCTCGCACCTGCCGCCGGTGAAGCGCGCCGCGGGCGCGCGGACCGACTCGCCCAGGTGATGGACCAGGCGCGTCTTGCCCACGCCCGGCGGGCCCGAGATCAGGACGAGCTCCGTCCGGCCATCGCGCCCGACGCGCGCCACCGCGCCCTCCAGCCGCGCGACCTCGCCGGCGCGGCCGTAGAGCCCGGGGGTCAGCCGCAGAGGCGGCGGCACGTCGGCGAGACCCGGCTGGAACGGCGCGATCCGCCCCTCCGTCCGGAGCGCCTCCCGGCACCGGACGAGATCGTGCTGGAGGCCGGCGGCGCTCTGGTACCTGTCCTCGGGGAGCTTCGCGAGCAGCTTCAGGACGAGCTCGGCGACGGTCGAGGGCAGCCCGGGCACGGACACGAGAGGCGACGGGGGGACGACCGCGGCGTGGCAGTAGAGCCATCCCAGCAGATCGTTCGCGGCGAACGGCAGCCGTCCGGTGAGGAGCTCGAACAGGATCACCCCGAGGGAGTAGAGGTCCGACCGGTGATCGATCGCGACGCCGAGGCGCCCGCCCTGCTCGAGCGACAGGTACGGCCAGGTGCAGGGGGACGGACGGGCCGATCGGGGGCTACACCGGCCCGGCGAGAGCGACCAGGGGCTGAACCCGGTCAGCTTGATGGCGTCGCCGGGCAGGAGCATCACGCGGTGCGGGGTGAGGCCGAGGTGGACGATCTGCCGCCCGTGGATCGTCGCCAGCGCCCCGGCGATGCCGGTGGAGAGCCTCAGGAACCGGCCGAGAGCCATCGGGGTGCCCATGAGGCGGGCGAGCGGCGTCGCTCCGTCGTCCTGGATCACGAGCGCGGGCTGGCCATGGAACGTGCAGATCCGCGCCGCTTCCATGGCCACGTCGCAGCCGACCAGCCGGGTCGCCTCCAGCTCGCGCCGCAGCGCCTCGTACTCGGCCGTCGAGGGGTGAGCGACCTTCAGGGCCTTGACGAGGACGCTCCGCCCCGCCGGCTCGCGCGCCCGGTAGAGCGCGAAATCCGGTCCTTCGTCCAGCACGGCCTCCGCGAGGTATTCGGTCGCTGTCTGCATGGCTCTGGCGTGCTGGGCGTGACACACGCCTCCGGGGCGCGGCTGCGCTCGAAAGCGCCTGCGCTGCGCTGCCGATCGGCAGGCAGGATCGGTACCAGCGGTGAGCGGTCGGCGCCGCGGCGGTCCAGGCGTCCTATGATCGACTCGGCGCGTCGGCTGCGGCGTGACGGCCGGTCAGGGCGAGCCGCGTCGATCGCAGCGCCGTCGGACGCTGTCTGCCGAGCTCGGCCTTGAGCAGAACCCTCCCCGTATCGTCCGCTGGCGCGCGAGAGCGCGAGTGATGGGGGGAGAGACGACGGGAGAGGAAGCGGGGGAGACGTCAGGCCACGAGGGCCCGTGACCCCTCGGGAACAGCGCGTTCATTCGTCCGCGGTCGTCCACGGTCGTCCAGGATGTCATCTGCTTGCGTCATCCCGCAATCGATTGCGCTTCCATTCCAGTCGTGCCAACTCCATTGAAGGGGACGCGCCGGACCTCTCAGCTGGAACCAGCGGCCAGGTAGCAGCTCTTTTTGGCGGTGCAGCTCGAAGAGGAGACGGCAGGTCACGCTGGCGTACAAATTGCGAGCCTTCACGCCAGACGCCCACGCTGAACGCGCCTCCGGCCAACCGGGGGGGCAAACGCCGTGGAAGGATTCGTTCTTCACGAAAGCAAGGTTGGGAAGAGCCATGATCGATCAACGACGAGCGGTCAACCGCAGGATGTTCTTGCAAGGGATGACCCAGTTCGCCTCGGTGGCCGCCGCGGCGCCCGCGCTCGGTTCGGACCCATGGAGAGGCGCCTGCTCGACGACGCTCACCGCGGGGCGGCCCGAGGACGTGAGCATGAGCTCGGAGCGGCTGGAGGACGTCTTCGCGCGGATCCAGCGCCGCGTGAATGACGCCCTGTTTCCCGGCGCCACCGCGCTGGTCGCGCGGCGCGGGGTCATCGTGGGTCACCGGGCCTTCGGCAGCAAGGTCGCCGGCGCCGACGAGCCGGTGACGCTCGACACGATCTTCGACGTCCAGTCGATGAGCAAGGTGCTCTCGACCGCGGCGGCGGCCCTCGCGCTCGTGCAGGAGCGCGTGATTCGGCTGGACGCGCCGGTCGCCAGGTACCTGCCGGAGTTCGCCGCCAACGGAAAGGCGGCCGTCACCATCTACGACATGCTCCGTTACTCGTCCGGTCTGCCGCTGGACAACCAGTGCTTGGATGAGGACGTCGAGACGGCCTGGTGCATCATGGCCGAGACGCCGCTCGAATACGCGACGGGCAGATCGGCGCTGTACAGCGATCTCACCTACCGCCTCCTCGGCCGCATGATCGAGGCCGCCGCGGGGGATGATCTCGACGCCATCGCGAGAGAGTGCGTCTGGCGTCCTCTCGGCATGAGCGACACGATGTACAACCCGCCCCCGGAGCTCGTCGAGCGCGTCGCGGCCACGGGGTACTCCGCCCGCCGGGGCTGCCTCGTGCGGGGGCAGGTGCAGGACGAGCAGGACTTCGCGCTGGGCGGCATCGCCGGCTGTGACGGCGTGTTCACCACCGCGCTCGATGTCGCCGTCTTCTGCCAGATGATCTTGAACGGCGGCGCCTATGGCGGCGCCGAGGTCCTGCGGCCCGATCTGGTCCGGCAGATGAAGAAGAACAACACGCCCTACGTGACGGAGGCGGAGACCGACACGTCGCCCATCAACAACCTGCTCCTCGCCCCGAAGGGCCTCGGGTGGGAGATGCGGACGCGGCGCTTCTCGAACGGCGGCATGCGCCTGTCGCCGCGCGCCTTCGGCAAGGCGGGCGGCGCCGGCACGTTCATGTGGGTCGATCCGGATCTCGAGATCATCGGCGTCCTCCTGACCAACCACGGGCTGCCGCAGCCGTTCGACGAGCTCGGCTGGAACCGCATGCTCGACAACGTCGGTTGCACCGAGTTCTTCGACGGCATCATCAACGCCGTGCACCGCTGAGCGCCGTCGCGGGCGAGCGGCGCCGCGACAGGCGAGGATCTCGGGCGAACGCCACTTCTCCAGGTCGTTCAGGCGGCTTCCACGGGGAGCGGCTCCTCCGGCTCGACGGCGGCGGCGGCGAGCGTCCGGCGCAGCAATGGGCCGATGGTCAGGCCCTGCACCACGATGGAGACGACCACCACGACATAGGTGATGGCCAGCACCATCTCGCGCTCCAGAACGAGCGTGCCGTCCGCGAGCTTTCCGGGGATGGAGAGCGCGAGGGCCACCGAAACGCCGCCGCGCAGGCCGCCCCAAGTGAGGATGCGGATCGCCCCCGGGGTGAAGACCCTGCGCCTCTTCATGAGGCTCACCGGCAGCGCGACCGCGATGAACCGCGCGAGCAGCACGACCGGAAACGCGAGGAGCCCTGCGAGCAGCGACTGGGCGTCGAAGGCGATGATCAAGAGCTCGAGGCCGTACAGCACGCCGCCGATCGCCTCCTGGACGAACAGCAGCGAGAGCCGCTGCAGATCGAGGCCCGACGTCCCCGACGCGATCTCGAGGAGCCCGATGAACGCCACCACCGCCACGCCGTCGTTGAAGAGCGACTCTCCGGCTATCTTCATCTCGAGCTCCTTGGGCGCCCCCACGTGCTTGAGGACCCCGAGCACCGCGATGGGATCGGTGGGGGAGATGAGCGCGCCGAAGAGCAAGCAGTAGACCGGCCGGATGTGCACGCCCATCAGCGTCATCAGGGCGTAGGTCATGCCGCCCACCAGCACGGTGGACATGAGCACACCCCCGGTGGCCAGGACGCCGATGACGACCCGCTGCTTCTTCAGATCCGCCAGGTTGACGTGCAACGCGGCGGCAAACAGGAGAAAACCGAGCATCCCCTGCATCAACGTCTTGTTGAAGTCGATGCCATGGAGGTGCTCCTTCGCCTCGGCCTCCACCTCCGGAAACAGCTCTCCGATGGCCACCATGACGAGGGACGTCGTCATCGCGATCAGCATCAACCCGATCGTGGTCGGCAGCTTGAGGACCCGATGGTTGAGATGCTCGGCTTCATGAAGGATGTCGACGCCATCGTCTGCCCGCCGTGTGTCCTCGAGACGTTACCCCACGATGCGTGGGTCGAGCACGGGGTCTACGCAGGATTCAGCTACTCCTTCGCTTACAACATGACAGGGTGGCCGGCGGTCGTCGTGCGCGCGGGCACCTCGTCGCGAGGAACGCCGGTCGGCGTCCAGATCATCGGCCGCCCCTTCCGCGAGGATGTCGTCCTCGCCCTGGCCGGTCACATCGAGCGGGAGCTCGGCGGCTACCGAGCGCCGATGATCTGACGGGAGCTCGGTCCGTTCTGCCTTGTCGGTCCGGGGGGCCTCCGCGGGCCCCAGCCCAACCCGTGTCGGGTTTCCGCATTTCTCGACGGGGCTTATCTCGGCGACGCTCCGGACGAGGGGGGACGCGACTACCGGGGGACCAGCACCGACACGCTGTGGGCCGGCATCGCGTAGGTGAAGGCGTTCGTGGCGCGCGGCGCAATGGGATCCGCAGGCACGAGATCGGCCTTGGTGGACGTGAGTTGCCACGCGTCGATGGCCGTGTAGCTCTCGTGGGCGGCGAGGGTCACCGCGGCCGTGAGCGGGGCAGCGGTCTTGTTGATGGCGACGAGGACCATTCGGCTCGGATCGGCCTCGTCGATGCTCGCGTACACGGTGGCCTTGGCGACGTCGCTCGTCTCGGCGCGGACGGACGTATCGCCGAAGCGCGCGCCCTGCCCGTCGTAGCTCGTGAACGCGCGCACGCCGGCCCGGAGCATCGAGACCTCTTCGCCGGGATCCCAGATCGTCGCGAGGAACACGCCCTCGCGGCCGAAGACGCCGAGGGCGTCGGCCTGCGCGATCGCGCCGGAGATGTGGTTGCCGCCGCCGTAATTGTACTCGGTGATGCCGAGGGCGGTGCCCGGGTAATGGGCGTCGATGAGGCCCTGGAGCCAGGGGATGAGCGTGATCGGGCCGTTCACGACGTCGTTCGCGATCCAGCTGTCCTCGACGAAGGTCGGGTCCCAGAGCGAGCGCGGTGCCTGGACGCGGGCCTCGACCGACTCGGGGGAGGCGTCTGAGCCCGTGAGGCGCTCGCCGTTCGCGTAGATCTCCGTGTACCAGTGCAGGTCGAGCACGTCGACCAGGCGGCGCCCCTCGCTCATCTCGGCGGCCTCCATGGCGTCGAGCCAGTACTCGATGAAGTTGCCGTCCGCGTCGGGCGCGCCCTGGAGGCTGACATAACCTGAATACCCGTAGGAGACGAAGCCGGTGACGAGCGCGCTCGGCGCGACGTCCTTGATCGCGGAAGCGAACTCGATGTTCTTGTCGACGAGCTCGGCGTAGCGCACCGGCTCCGGGTGGATGCGTTCGTGGCTGTGATTCCAGAGGTCGGGCTCGTTGTCGAGCGAGAACAGGACGCTCGCGACGTCGCCTTCGAAGGCGTCGGGGAAGGCCTGCTTCATCCAGGCGACGAACTCGTCCTGGTACACGGCGTTGTCGTCGAGATCGGGCGACGAGGAGAAGGGAGCGCCCTTGCGCGCAATCGTCGGGTGAAAGCGGGTCTCGAGGTAATTCTGCGTCTGCTCGACGTCGCCGCCGCCGTCCTTGTCCGCCGCGACATAGCCGCAGATGGGGATGGTCGCGATGAAGGCGGCGCCGTGCGCCAGCGCGCCCTCGGCGTGCATGCGCACCGCCTCCCCGGGGACATCGCCGTTCGGGCTGTTCCCGACGAGGTGCGCGTCGTTCTGGTGCATGTAGTCCGAGCCGGCGTTGGAGGCGTTGTTCTCCCAGTTGTACGCGGTCATGCGGTTGCCGCCCATGCGCACGACGGTGGTGCCGCGCTGCTCGCCGTCCAGGTCTTCGGCCCAGTTGGCGCCATAGATGAGCCGGCTGATGGGGCGCACATCCCGATCGGCGCGCACGGTGAAGGTGACATCACCCGGCCCGGGATCGCCGGGCTCGACGAGGTTCGCCGGAGGATGGCCGCCGGACCCGCCCTGACCGCTGCTGGCCGTGCCTGTGCCGCCGCCAGAAGCGCCGGCGCCGCTGCTGGCCGCGCTGGTGCCGCCGCCGGAAGCGCCGGCGCCGCCGCTGCCAGCAGAGGAGGTGTCGGCGTCGTCGCCGCAGGCGAGGAAGGCGGCAGATGAGAGGAGGATCAGCGTGGCGTGCAAGAAGGGAACATGTCGAGAAAGCATGCGGTGCATGGTATTCCATCCCTCCGCGGGATCGCGGCGCGTGCTGGCGCGGTCAGACCTGGATGCCCGCGAGCGGCGACGTGACCCGCCCCGCGTCGAGGCCGATCTCCTTGATCGGCAAGCCCATGATCTGGGCGACCGTCAGGAGCGCCTTGCTCAGGTTGTCGCCGGGGAAGTTGCGGTGCTCGTCGCCGCGCAGCCGCCCTCCGGCTTTCCCGGCGAAGAGCACCGGCCATTCCGTCCTCGTGTGCACTTTACCCCACGCGGTGTCGGACGTGACGTACACGAGCGAGCTGTCGAGCAGGTTGGAGCTGCCGTGCGGCGTGTTCTTGAGCTTCGTCAAGAACTCGTTCAGGCAGCGCATCGTGTACATCACGCCCTTGTCGACGCGAGGCTGGCTCGATTGATCCCCGGCATCTCCGTGGCAGATGGTGTCGTGAAAGTCGTCGTTCATGTCCTGCGCGAGGTGCCGGTAGTAGACGTGCGCGGCGGGCAGCGAGAACATGAACGAGAGCACGCGCGTCCGCTCGCAGGCGAGCGCGAGCGCCGAGAGCTCGACCATGGCGGTGTTCACCGCAGGGGGGGCCTCGCTCTGCGCATCCTTGCCGGCGGTGGGGGCCGTCGGGCTCTTGCACGCCGACGTCGGGCCGCCGCCGGACGGCATGGTCTCGAGGCGCTGCTCGATGGCGCGGATCGACTCGAGGTGCTCCTCGATACGATGCCTGTCGGCCGCCCCGAGCCGCTGCTTCAGGCTCGCGCCGTCCTGCAGGACGGAGTCGAGCACGCTCTTCCGGACGTTCGCGAGCTTCGCGGCCTGCTCCGCGCCGTCGTCGCTGGGCTCGGGCAGGCCGTTCATGAACAATCGATTGAACACGGCCTTTGGATCGAACTCCGGGTTGTTGCGCGCGTTCGGCCCCCTGTGCGAGACCGTATGCAGCGAGTCCGGAGCGCCGTTCGGCGTCGCCGGCGTCACCCCCACCTCGAGCGAGCGGTACGGCGCCCCCTCCGAGATGGCGTTCGCGACGACCTGATCGATGGACGCGGCCCGCACGGCGTTCCCGCTGAGCGGCGCGCCGGTCGTGGCCCCCGCCGACCCCGTGGGGTGCTCTGAGCCGGAGACCACCAGCTTGTTCTCGAGGCCGCTGATCACCGTGAGATACGACTTGAGATCCGCGAGGGGCTCGAGCTCGGGGCTGAGGTCCCAGGCCTGACCGGAGCCCGTGCGCGTCGGCTTCCAGCGACCGGGCAGCGTGCCGTTCCCGAAGAACCACGTGACGTAGAGCGGCGACACCGGCGTCTTCGTCTGCGCGTGCGCCGTGCCGCTCTCGTTCAGCATGATCTCCAGCAAGGGGAGCGGGATGGTGACGGCGGCGCCCGTCGCCAGCATGCCCCGGAGAACAGTTCGTCGGCTCAAAGCTTTGTTCGTCATTGGGGGTACCTGCGATCAGGGTTGGGGAGCGACGGACGAGAAAGCGTCGTTGGTCACGACGTCGAGGACCAGCTCGCGCAGCTTGTAGCCCGACCCTTCGAACGAGGCGGTCAGCGCGTCCAGCACGCGCTCGTCCACGTCTCTCTCCTCGTGACCCGCTGCATACGTGTAGTACTTGCGGACGAGGCACTCCGCGACCGAGGCGTCCGAGCTGAGGGTCACGCCGAGCGCGCGCGCGTCGGCGACCGGCACCCCGTCGAACTCGCCGCTCGGGTCGATCGGCAGGCCGTGGTCGGTCGTGCGGAAGCGGCCGATCGCGTCGAAGGTCTCGAGCGGCAGGCCCAGCGGGTCCATGTACGAATGGCAGCCGGCGCAGGCCGGCTCGGTCCGGTGGATCTCCAGGCGCTGACGCTTCGTGAGGGGCTTGTCCGCAGGCGGCTCCGGGAGCTCGAGGGCGACGTCGCCGGGGGGCGGCGGGATGGGCGTGCACATGAGGGCGTCACGCATGAACTTGCCGCGCAAGGTGGGAGAGCCCTCCTTCTGGTTCGCGAACTGCGAGAGGAAGCCCGCTTTGCTGAGGATCCCGATGCGCGGGCCGTCCGCGGGCAACGAGCGGACCTCGAAGGCGTCCGAGCCGAGGCCGGCCGTTTCGAGACCGTAGAGCTGGGCGAGCTCGGTGTTGACGACGACCTTCGTGGTCGAGAACAGGTCGAGCGCGCTCGTTCGATCGTCGAACGCGAGGACCTCCCAGGTGCCTCGCATGTCGCGGACCATCGCCGCTCGCAGCGCGGGGCTATACTCAGGAAAGAGCGCCGTGTCTTTTGCCTGCGTGCTGATCCGATCGAGCCGCATGTACTCCTCGGCGAAGGCGCCGACCGCCTCGCGCCCGGCGGGCGCCTCGAGCAGCCGCGTCGCCGCCGCGCGGATCCCCTCCACCGTTCCGAGCGCCCCGCTCGCGGCCTGGTCGAGCAGCTCCTGGTCTGGCAGGCTGTTCCACACAAGGAACGCGAGCCGGGACGCCATCTCGTAGCCCGTCAAGCGAAGCGACCCGTCGGCGCTCGGAGCGCCGAGCTCCGGGCGATACAGGAAGTTCGGAGACGTGAAGAGGGCCACCGTCGCCCAGCGGGCCCCCTCGACGGCGCTCTCGAGCTCGGCCGCGGCCTTCGTGGCGACGGCCGCGAGCCGGTCGACCTCGGCGGCCTCGAGCGGGCGGCGCCACGCGCGAAGCCCCAGCGCCTCGATGAAGCCACGCACGCAAGCGTCGTCCTCCGCGCCGCTGGGCGCGCAGCCGATGAACTGGTCTCGCCTCGCGGGATCCGAGAACACCGCGTCGACGGCGCCCTCGATGGCCGCGTGGTACTGCTCGACGCCTCGCTCCGAGGTCACGACGGTCGCGGCGCCGACGACCGCAAAGTTCCCGTTCCAGCTGTCGGCGTCGAGCTGGTGGATATCGACCTCGACGCCCAACATGTCGCGCACGGCGTTGCGGAACTGCGTTCTCGTCAAACGGCGCAGCATCCCGGCCGCGGGTTGGAACGGCGGCGGGTCCGAGCCCGTCGGTGATCCGTCGCCGTCGACATCCGAGTCCGTCGGTGATCCGTCGCCGCCGACAGAGGATGACCCAGCGCCCTCCGTCGTGTCACCCAGCGCGCCCGTGCACGCGGCAGCGAATGCGAGCGCGCAAACGGCGGCGACTTCTCTCGAGAAACGGAGCTCGTGCCAGGACGGCTTCTTCATCTTGCTCTCCGATGATGCGACGGGGTGACCCGGCGGACCGTACCGAGGATTTCTCGACCCCCGTCGAATCGACGAGGTCTGTGGTGTCCTCCGGTGGCTCACCCTCGGTAAGAACACCAAGCACCATCGCTCGGCCATCGCTCTCGCGGCGGTCGGGCGAACGGAGCTCCAGAATCGACAAGAACTCGATTGGATGACGAAGGGCGCGGCGCGCAGGGCGACCCGCTCATGCGCGAAGCAAAAGGATACCCCTTGAGCCAAATGTGAACGATCACATGGCCGAGGTCAACGCCAATCGACCGGTCCGCGCAACTCCGCGAGGCCGAGGGAGGGCAGGGCTGGCGAGCTCCTCCGGATCGCTGCGTCAAGAGGGCGGGCGCCGGCCGCCGCGATCGCGCGAGGTGCGCCTGCGCCGGATTTGTGAACGTTCACAAATTGGCGAAACGGTATCTTTTTGCTTCGACCTGAATGGGATGTGCACGTCGTTCGAGTGTCCGGATGAGCGACATCCCCTCCGCTGGTGCGCTCGACGGAGGGGGCATCGGCGTCAACCAAGCGCGTTCAGGGCCCTGAGCGCGACCGAACGAGCTCGGGTAACACCGATGGTGTGGGTACTTTGGCTGAAGGCGGGGCTTTTTTGAGCCGCCAAGACGTCATAAAACACCAACAGAAATCTCGGCGTCCCATGGGGCCTCGGCGGGGCCATCGTTCCGGCAGGGCGGGGGAACTCCCCACCACGCGTTGACGGACGCGGGCGCGGGCGCGCTGTGCCCCCTTCAGTCCGGATCGAGCGCGTATACGGCCGTGGTCGTCTTTCGCCCCGTCAGGTTGCGCTCGCCCAGCGCGCGCAGCGGGAAGGCGTCGCCGGCGAGGTTCCGGGTCGCCTCGGAGACCAGCACCTGGTTCGGCGCCGCGATCGCCTCGAGCCGCGAGGCCACGTTCACCACGTCGCCTATCACGGTGTACTCCATCCGCTTGTCGGAGCCGATGTTGCCGACGATGGCCTCTCCGGAGTTCACGCCCACGCCGAGGCGGACCTCGACGTCGTACCGCTCGCGCCACTCCTCGTTCGCCGTCTCGAGGAAGCGCATCATGTCCTCCGCGGCCGCGAGCGCGCGGCGCGCGTGATCCTCCTGCGCGATCGGGGCGCCCCAGACGGCCATGACACAGTCGCCGATGAACTTGTCGACCGTGCCCCCGTGCCGGAACACGATCTCGGTGAGCATCGAGAAGAGCTCGTTGAGGAGGGCGACCATCCGCTCGGCGTCGCGCGACTCGGCGAGCGGCGTGAAGCCGACGACGTCGGCGAAGAGCACCGACACGGCCGCCCGCTTGCCGCCGAGGGCGAGCGGGTGCTCGCCCCGCACGATCGCGTCGACGACGGCCCTGTCCATGAACCGGCCGAGATCGCCGCGAAGCTTGGCCTCCCGGGCGATGTCCGCCTCGCCCTGCTCGAGGTCCTGGGCCATGCGGCCGAGGGAGGTCGTGAGCTCGCCGATCTCGTCGCGCCGCCCCCGCAGCGCGTCGCCGAGCGCGATCTCGCGCCAGCGCCGGGCGCCGATGAGCCGCGCCTGCGCGACGAGGTGGAGGATCGGGCGCGTCACGTGGCGGGCGGTGACGAGCGCGAGGGCGAGCGCGAGGACGAGCGCGCCCGCGGCGACGGCGAGGCCGCGGCGCCGCATCTCGTCGAGCGCGGCGAAGGCCTCCGGCTCGGGGCGCCAGATCGCGACCGCCCAGCCGAGGTCGGGCACCGTCTCGATGGCGCCGATCATCCGCTGGCCGCCCTCGTCGTGCGGCGCGAGCACGCCGATCCTGTCGTTCAACCCCGCGCCCGAGGGGAGGTTGCGCCAGATCGGCAAGGACGAGACATCGCTGCCCGGCGCGACGCCCGGCACCCCGAACGCCGCGATCGCCTGGCGGTCGTGACCCGCGATGAGCAGGCGCACCGCGCGGCTCCCGAGGCGGCGCCCGGCGATCACCTCGAGGTTGAGCCCGAGCATGTCGAGCGGCACCTCGGCGACCACGTAGCCGGCCGGGCCGCCCGGGGGAGGCGGCGCCGCGGCGCCGGCGCCCGCGTCCCCGGCGGGCCGCACGCGGGCGACGAGGAGGCCGCGCGCCGGCCCGATCACGCCGAAGCCGACACCGCGCTCGTCAGCGAGCTGGCGCAGCGCTGCCGGCGCGGCGGGGACGTCCGCGTCGGACGACGCCTTGCGGATCAAGGTGCTGATCCCCGCGTCGGGCACCTCGAGCCGCACCGCGTCGACGAGCCCGCGCGTCGCGACGAGGGCGCGCACCGACGCGACAGCGTCCTCGTCCCGGATGGCGCCGCCCGCGGCGTGGCCGAAGATGGCCGCCGCCGCGACGGCATCGCTCTCGACGTCCCGGATGAGCTGGATCGAGGCCGAGGCCACCTCGGAGAGGATCGCCGTCTGCAGTCTCTCCTCGGAGGTCCGCACGGCGCGCCGGTTCACGTCGATGAGGAGCGTCACGGCGACAGCGACGGGGACGAGCGCCATCGCCGTGAAGAGCGCGATCGCCTTCGTCTTGAGCGAGAATTCCCTCACGTGGAGGCCTCCGCGGGCGATGCGTCACTCAAGAGGACCGTCTTTCCAGCCGGCCGCGCCCTCGTCGGTGCGCTTGCGGATCTGGAACTCCACCCTGCGGTTCCTGGCCCGGCCGTCTCGGGTGCGGTTGTCGGCGAGGGGGCGGCGCGCGCCGAAGCCGCGCGCTTCGAGGCGGCGGGCGTCGATGCCGTGCGCGGTCAGCCACGCGACGACGGCGAGCGCGCGGCGCTGCGAGAGGCTCAGGTTCGCCTGGGCGGCGCCCTGGTTGTCCGTGTGGCCGTCGACCGCGACCCGGGCGATCTCGGGGTGCTCCTCGAGGACGGCCGCGACCTCGGAGAGCAGCTCGAAGCTCTCCGGCTCGATCTCGGCCCGGCCCGTCCGGAACTGGACCTGCTGCAGGATCACGATCTGCGAGCCCTCGATGCGCACCGCGAACGGGCAGCCGTGCGTCGCGCGATCCTCGCTCGGCTTGCCGCGCTCGTAGGGGCAGGCGTCCGCGGCGTTGGGGATGCCGTCGCCGTCCGTGTCCGCGGGGCACCCGTGCTTCGACGCAGGTTGGGACCCCGCGCTCGCCGGTGCTGCGGACGTGGGTTGGGACCCCGCACGCGCAGGTGCCTCCGACGTGACCCCAGACCCCGCCCCGCCCGGTCCCGCGTCGGCGGCCGCGCTGCTGACCCCCGGCACGTCCGGGCAGCGATCGTCGACATCGTAGATCCCGTCGTCGTCCCGGTCCGGCGGGCAGCCGCGGCGGAACGCCGGTCGGGCGCCCGCCGCCGCGGCCGGCGGGCGCGCCTCGCCGATGACCCGGGGGCAGGCGTCCTCCGCGTCGGGGACCGAGTCCCCGTCGAAGTCGGCGGCCGGAGGCGCGGCCCGCGCCGCGCCGCGAGCGCCCTTCGTCCCGGTGGACGTCCCGGCGAAGGCCGAGGGGGCGGCGGCAGGGAGCGCCGACGGAACGACGTCGGCGGCGATGCCTATCCCCGCGAAGAAGCGCGCCTTCGGTGTGCCGGGCAGCCGCCCGAAGCCAGGGCCCGCGCCCGCGTCGAGCGTGAGGGGGCCGAGCGACCAGCGCGCCGTGAGCAGGAGCTCGGCCCCCGCGCGGCCCGGGACCTCGAGCGCCGACCCCTCGCCGGCGGCGGCCCAGACGGAGAGCTCCGACCCGAGCTGCAGCGGGCCTTTGCGGACGCCCGCGCCCGCGGAGAAGAGGACCTCGCTGCCCGTCAGGCTGTCCGCCGAGGCCTTCTGGAACCGGCCCCCCGCCGAGGCCGACCAGCGGAAGCCCGGGTGCTCGGCCCCCACGATCACCCGCGGCGCGTAGCGCACGGCGCCCGCGCCGGCGAACGCCGCCTCGTCTCCCGTCGGCAACCAGACGGAGAGCCCGAGCGCCGCCGCCGGCCGGAGCCCCTCCTGGGGCAGGAGCGTCACCCTCCCTCCCGCCTGGAGATCGCCGAGCGTGGCGCCGCCGGCGGGCGCCGTGACGCGGATGCTCCCGAGCGCGCCGGACGCGCCGCCCTGGTCCAGCACGAACGGCGCGTCGAGATCGAGCTTGATCCGGCGCAGGAGCTCGACGCTCGCGAGCGCGTGGAGGATCGCCTGCCGGCCCACCCACGTTACCGATCCGGCAGGCGCAGTCCCGCGCAGGCTGAGGGGTTGATGAGAATAGGAGAACAGAAGTCCGACCGCGGGCCGGAGCTCCCCCGATACGCCGGCAGAAGGGACAGTGGATAGCCCGTCGCCCGCGGGCGCGGGAGCGAGCCTGTCGAGCGCTGTGGCCTCCTGCGCTGCGGCCGGCATGGAAGCCGTGGCCGCTGCGACGAGCAGCGGGGAGGCCAGGAGGGGCGCGATGACGCGCGCCGACCAATACGCCATCGGTCTGCTCGTATCCTATTGCCTGGTCCCTTGCAACGCCGATCTCGATCCGGTAGCGTGCCGCTGCCGTGGCACCGTCAAATGGCCAGTCCGTCGCTATCGCGGTGCTCCTCGGCTGCGCCACCCACGCTGCGATCCACGTTGGATACGTCGGCGTGTCGAGCGCCGGAGAGCCGACGCCCGGATATCCGGAGGCGGTCATTCAATGGGGCGTGCAGGCGGGAGAGACCTGCGACGACATCGCGGCGGTCCTCTACGGCTCGTCCAAGCATGCAGGGCTGATCCAGCGGTACAACCGCGTCGCGTGCGGCCCGGGCACGACGCTCGCCGAGGGGCTCACGCTGGTCCTCCCGGCCGAGGTGACGTCGATCCCCGACGCGAAGCTCCGGTCGATGCACCCGGACGTGCGCGCGCGCCCGGCCGGCGGCGCCTGGTCGCCCGCGGCTCAGGGGATGCCCCTGCTCACGAACTCGAGCGTGAACACGCTGGATGAGGGGAGGGCAGATATCGAGTTTGTGGATCGGACTCGGGTGCTCCTCGCGCCGAATACGCTCGTCGTCATCTACGGCACGGCGAGCCGAGCGCGGGTATCGAAGACGCCGCCCGCGGCCGTCGAGCTCGCGGACGGCGAGGTGAAGGCCGCGCTCGCCGCGCTGCGGGGCCAGTCGGTCGAGGTCGCCGCGAGCGGGGGCGGCCGCGTGAGCGCGTCGTCGCGGGACACGGTGGTGCAGCGGCGCGGGGAGCGGACGACGGTCGCGGTGTTCGACGGCAAGGCGGGCGTCACGTCGGGCGGCCTCTCCGTCGTGGTCCCGAAGGACCACGGCACCCGGTTCGTGGGCAGAGCGCCGCCCGCGCGCCCGCGCCCGCTGCCGGCGCCGGTCGAATGGACGACCGCGGACGCCGCGCAGATCGCGCTCGCCCCGGAGGGGCTCGGCGTCCTGTCGGCGTCGTGGAAGCCGGCGCCGGCCGCGGCCGGCTACCGCGTCGAGATCGCGCGCGACCCGGAGTTCAACGATCTCATCGCCCGCGAGGAGGTGAAGCCGGACGTGCTGTCGTTCCGCGCGGAGAAGATGCCGGCAGGCGCCTATTTCCTCCGGGTCCGGGTCGTCGATCGCGAGGAGTACCTGGGGGTGGGCGCGGTGCGCAGGTTCCACCTCGTCGCCGCGCGGGCCGCCGGGGGCGTCGTCCCGGCGGCGCAGGAGATCACCGCGAACCCGTACGGGATCATCGAGCTCACGCCGTCTCCCGCGCTCGAGCTCTCGCTCGACGACGGCCCGTTCGGCCCCGTCCCCGAGCGCATCGATCTGCTCCAGCGCGCCCCGCGCGCGCTCCGGCTGCGCGAGCGCGGCAGCGCGGTTCCCGGCGCGGCGACGTCGCTCCCGGTCCGGTACACGAAGGTGGGCGCGGTGGTCTCGGCCTCGCGCGCGGCGGCGGGCGGGCCGGGCGGGCCGGGCGGGCCGGCGATCGAGGCCCGGGTCGAGCTCGAAGGGCTCGCCGGGGTCGACGTCGCGCGGCGGGTGGCGCCGCGGCTCTTCGCCCACCTGCCGGGGGGGGTGCGCTCCGTCGCGCTCGCCGGCGGCGATCGCGGCGGCGCCCTGACGGCGCGGATCCCGCTGCCCCGGGAGGCGCTGCGCCCCGGCGAGCCGCTGCGCGTCCGGCTCGACGTCGCCGACGGCCGCGGCGGCGTGATCGGGACGAGCGACGCCGAGCTGCCCGCCGCGCCCGAGGCGCCGCGCGCCGCGCCTCCGCCTGCGCCCCCGGCCGCGCCCGTGCTGGGCGCGTACCTCCCGCTCCTGCCGATGTCCGGGGTGGCCGACGGGCTCTGGCTCGCGCCGACGCCGCCCTCGGTCGCCGCCGTCGGCGCGGCCGCGGCGCGCTCCGGGGGCGGCTGGGTCGCCGCGGGGCAGGTGCGCGCGAGCGGCGCGATCGGCCCGCTGGGCCTCGACGTCGCGCTCCGCTCGAACCCGGCCGGTGCGGGGGATGGCGCGGGCGCGGGCAGCACCGGCTGGTTCGGCGCGCGCGCGCGCGTCCTGCGCCTCGGGCGCTCGGAGCTCGAGCTCGGCCCCACGCTCCGCCTGGGGGTGCCCATGGCCGACGGGAGCCCGCCGCTCCGCATCGAGCCCGGGATCGCGCTCGGCGGCGCCGCGGGCCGGCTCACGTGGGTAACCGATGTCGGGGCCCGCATCCGCGCCTCGGGCGACGGCGCGGCGGTGGGGGCGGGCGACGGCGCGGCGGGGAGCGAGGGCGCGGCGGCGGACGGCGAGCCGGCCACGCCCGCCGTGCAGGGCTTCCTGCTGGCGGGGGCGACGGCGGATCCGGCGCCGTGGCTGCGGCTGCACGGCGCGCTGGATCTGCACATCGTCTACCGGGAGGTCAGGGCGGACGACGTGCTCGGCGGGCTGTCGGCGGGCGTGGAGGCGGGCGGCGCGCTCTTCGGGGCGCTGTCGGTGCGGGTGAGCCCGTGGCGCGACGAGGGCGAGGGCCCGGTGACGGCGCAGATCGCGGTGGGCTTCCGCGAGGCGTCGCCGTGAGCGCGGGCGACGGCGAGCGCCCGCCGCCGGACGGGGACCCCGACCGCACCGTGCTGAAGGGCCAGCGGGCGCCGGACGGGCGGGCGCCCGCGCCTCGAGCGCGCGCCGACCGCTTCGCGGCCGCGGAGACGCTCCTCTCGGATGAGCCCGGTGCGGGCGCGCCGCACCGGGCGCGCGCCGGGCGGGTCCTCGGCGGGAAGTACAACCTCGTGCGGCTGCTCGGCGCGGGCGGGATGGGGGAGGTCTACGAGGCGGAGCACGTGCTCCTCGGCGTTCCGGTCGCGGTGAAGACGATGCACCCGCACGTCGCGATCCTCCCGGAGAGCCGGCGGAGGTTCTTCCGCGAGGCGCGCGCCGCGTCGCGGCTCGTGCACCGGAACGTGGTCAAGGTGCTCGACCTCGGGGGCGACGAGGACGGCGGCGACGGGCAGATCTACCTGGTGATGGAGCTGCTCAAGGGGCAGTCGCTCGGCGCGCTGCTCCGGGCGTCGCGCGAGCTGCTGCCGCTCGCGGAGGTCGCGGCCCTGTTCGCGGACATCCTCGACGGCGTGGGCGCCGCGCACGCGAGCGGCATCGTCCACCGCGACCTCAAGCCGGAGAACGTGCTGCTCGCCGAGCAGGACGGCGAGCGCGTCGCCAAGGTCGTCGACTTCGGCCTGGCGCACATCGACGACCCGCTCGACGCCGGGCCGACGCTCACCTCGAAGGACATGGTCGCGGGCACGCCGGAGTACATGAGCCCGGAGCAGTGCCGCTCGCTCGCGGTGGGCCCGAGCACCGATCTGTACGCGTGCGGCTGCATCCTGACGGCGCTGTTGCAGGGAACGCCGCCGTTCGTCGGTCTCCCTGCGGTGGAGCTCATGGCGATGCACATGTTCTCGATCCCCCCGCCGCTGCGCCGGCCGCCGGGGGCTCCGCCGGTCCCGCCGCTCCTGGAGCGGCTCCGGCTGGATCTGCTGGCGAAGCTCCCGGAGAAGCGCCCGGAGAGCGCGGCGGCGGCGCGGTCGCGGCTCGACGAGGCGATGTCGCGGGAGGCCGAGGCGCGGCGGCTGCCCGAGCGCAAGGTGGGCGTGCCGCTCGGTGACCGGATGGAGCGCGCGCAGGCCTGGCCGGACGGCGAGACCGCGCAGCTCGCGCCCGCGCCGGAGCGCGCCGTCGCGTTGCTGCGGCTCGCGCCGGCGGGCCAGGGGCTCAGCGAGGCGTGCGAGATCGGGCTCGACGCGCAGGGGATCCACCTCGCCGAGGTGCCGGACGTCGCCGCGCTGCTCGAGTCGGGGCTCGGCGTGGTGGTGATCGACGCCGGCGCCGACGTGGAGGCCGCGTGCGCGCTGCTCGCGGCGCTCGGCCGCGCGGCGCCCGGCGTACGCGCCGTCGTGTGCGCGTCCGGGCTCTCCTCGGACCGGATGAACGCGCTCGTCGCGGCGGGCGCCGCGGACGTGGCGCGTTATCCGGTCGCGCCGGACGCGCTGTCTCGCAAGATCGCGCGGGTCGTGCGCCGGGGGCGCTAGCGCCAAGCCCCTCTTCTGCGACTTGCGCGACGCGTTTACTGCGTCAGACGAACGAGCTTCACGCTATCCACGGTGACGGCCGCGGTTCCTGCGTTGCCGATGTTGAAGTCGAGGAGCGCCGCGGAGTCCTGCGGGACGTTCGGGAGCTCGAACGAGTAGATGACCCATTCGGGGCCCGCCGCCGCGGTCACGCGACCGTAGCTCGCCCAGTTGTTGTCGCCGTTGCCGTTGCGTCCCAGGTTCACCACGAACGTGCGCACGTCGTCCGCCTTGGCGCGGAATGTCAGCAGGTAGCTTCCCGCCTGCGGCAAGTTGACCGTGGTCCGAGCCTGGATGTGCCACATGTCGGAGCCGGGCTGCTGCACGTTGATGCGCATCTGGCGGCCGCTCCAGTCCGCCCACGCCGAGGCGCCGTTCCAGTTGAGGAGCTGCCAGCCGCTGCTGCTCTGGTTTCCGGCGAGCGTGGTGTTGGTCACATTATCGAAAGAACAATTCGTCACGAGGTTGAGAGGATCTCGGCAAGCGTCGATCAGGCTGGCCTTCTCGTGGATCACGCCGCCCAGCAGGCCCGAAAAGGCGCGCCAGCCGAGCACCAGGTCATCACCTACGAGGCCGATGGGATCGATGCCGCCGTACCCGCTGTTGGAGCTGTTGACGCTCTTGTAGAAGTCGCGAATCAGGCCGGTCTCGTAGGCCCACTGCCCCGACGCGGCATCGCGCTTGTAGAGCGAAAGGCCCTCGTCTCCACTGCTGACCGTACTGGCCAACGTGTCGCCGTGAAGCGCCAGGTGCACGTGCGGGTAGGCAGTCTCCAGAGACTGGTGCGCAGAGATCGCACCGTCGGCCGCCACCCGGTAAAACGAGAGGTGCTGCTGCGGCATGACGACGTTGACGAGGAATGTCGCGCCGGACGTGACAGCCAAGTTCCCGGAAGCCATGGCGAGACTTCGCCCGAAGGCGCCGGTCGAGAAATAGCCGTTCGTGTTGGCCACGGCGCTCCAGGTGCTGTTGCTGGCATTCCTGCGGAAGATGCGGACCGAGCCGAGCTCGGCCCCGGCGGTGCCACCCTCGGACCACGGCGATCCGACCGCGACAAGGTCGCCGTCGATCGCGACCGCGGCGCCGGTGAAGCGCTCGTCCGGCTCGTCGAGCGAGAGCTCGAGGACCCACGTGTCGTTCGAGGTGTTGTAGCGGTAGATCTCGAGCACGCTGTGTCGCTTGTAGCCGATCACGAGGTAGTCGTCGGACAGGGCGAGCGCGATGTCTTTGAAGCTGTTGAGCGCGGGGTAGGTGAGCGGGATGCGAGTGAGCGCGTGGCTGATGTTCTGTCCGTTCTCGCGCACCGCGCCGTTGCAGTTTCGCTGACCGCTGACCAGGGGACACTCCGCCCATGAGCCGTTGCTGTTCCGGGCGATGAACACGGAGTTCGCATGCGGAGAGTTGGCGGCGTTCGAGCCTCGCGTCGCGAACGCAAGGAAGCGATTCGAGATGGCGAGCTGGCTCCCGGCCTGGAGGTTGTGCTGGACGACCCCCGGGAACTGGTAAACGCGCGCGGGCGTGGCGCTCGTCCCGTTCATCAAGTAGACGGCGCCCTGCATCGTGCTGGGGAACGTGGGCTCTGCCTCGCCGCTGATCTTCACGTGCTCTTGGAGCGCGCCGACCAGCGTGAAGGTTCCTGCCCGCGCCATGGTTGTCCCGGCTTCGGGGTACGCAGTGTTGCCGTGCGGGGTGGGCTTACCCACGACCACGCCTGCCGACGCCTGAGCGGCGACCAGACCGACACAGCTAGCGAGCACGCCAGCGAGGCTTCTAAACTTAATCTTCTTGGAAACCAACATCATGAACCAACCTTCTTCTTCGAAACGAGGAAGCGTAGGCTCAGGGCTCGCGCGCACGGGAAGCGTGCATCGCGACTCCAAGCTGCGTCGATCCTCTCCATCACTACATCCGTCAATCGCCGCGTCGCACCGACGGGGATAAAAGTAAACAAGCCCGATCCTTCAAGCCGAACCCTCCCGAGCGCGCCTCCCTCTCGTGCTGATGACGGAAAGACCACGCCGCCGAGCCCTCAAGCCCCGCGCGCCTTCGCTTCACGCCGGCCATCACGCGCGCTCACCCCGCGGGCGGAGCCTCGGCCTCCGCCGCTGAGCGGCCGGCCCTTCTAGGGCGAAGTCGACACGTAAGGCGGCTGCATCGGGCTCGAGTTGACGATTGTGGACGCAATGGGCGGATACAGCCGCAGGTACTCCTGCTCTTCCTGGTCGCACTGACGCGAGAGCGCCTCGCAGCTCGAATGTATGCTCCTAAGCAATACTTCCCGCCAGACGCGGCCCAGATCGAGCCGCGCCCCGAAGCCGGTGGCGAGCGATCCAAGCAGCGCCAGCATCGATGCAGGCGGAAAAGTGTTCGATGCGAGCGCGGCCGTCAAGCTCTGGCGAACAAAAATTCATCGTCTGAATCCTGAGTTCAATTGTGAAGAGTTGTAAAGAGAGGCCCGTTTGCGCCGAGCGTGTGACAGGCTCGTCGGGGGCGCTGCGAGGGCCTCGATTGGACATCTGTCAACTCGCGTTCACGGCCCGCGCGGCGCGATGAACGAAGTCATCGACTTCCTCGCCCTCTTCGTGCATCCGGGACAGTTACCCTCGGTGGCGTGCACCGGAACGTGGTCAAGGTGCTCGACCTCGGGGGCGACGAGGACGGCGGCGACGGCTCGATCTACCTCGTGATGGAGCTGCTCAAGGGGCAGTCGCTCGGCGCGCTGCTCCGGGCGTCGCGCGAGCGGCATCGTCCACCGCGACCTCAAGCCGGAGCAGTGCCGCTCGCTCGCGGTGGGCCCGAGCACCGATCTGTACGCGTGCGGCTGCATCCTGACGGCGCTGTTGCAGGGAACGCCGCCGTTCGTCGGTCTCCCTGCGGTGGAGCTCATGGCGATGCACATGTTCTCGATCCCGCCGCCGCTGCGCCGGCCGCCGGGGGCTCCGCCGGTCCCGCCGCTCCTGGAGCGGCTCCGGCTGGATCTGCTGGCGAAGCTGCCCGAGAAGCGCCCGGAGAGCGCCGCGGCGGCGCGGTCGCGGCTCGACGAGGCGATGTCGCGGGAGGCCGAGGCGCGGCGGCTGCCCGCGCGCAAGGCGGACGCGCCGCTCGGCGGCCGGGCGGAGCGGGCGGAGGCCTGGCCGGACGGCGAGACCGCGCAACTCGCGTCCGTGCCGGAGCGTACGGTCGCGCTGCTCCGGCTCGCGCCGGCGGGCCAGGGGCTCAGCGAGGCGTGCGAGATCGGGCTCGACGCGCAGGGGATCCACCTCGCCGAGGTGCCGGACGCCGCCGCGCTGCTCGATGCGGGGCTCGGCGTGGCGGTGATCGACCCCGGCGCCGACGTGGAGGGCGCGTGCGCGCCGCTCGCGGCGCTCGGCCGCGCGGCGCCCGGCGTGCGCGCCGTCGTGTGCGCGTCCGGGCTCTCCTCGGACCGGATGAACGCGCTCGTGGCGGCGGGCGCCGCGGACGTGGCGCGTTATCCGGTCGCGCCGGACGCGCTGTCTCGCAAGATCGCGCGGGTGGTGCGCCGGGGGCGCTAGTCACCCTCGCCGCGCCGCTTTCCTTGGCACCTTCGCCGACTCCGCGCTCTGTCGCCGGTCGGGGACGCGGCGACCCGGGGGATCAGCTCGTTCACACGATCGAGCGCGAGCGGCTCGAGCGCGGTGCGCGAATGACAGAGGCCAAGCCGCTCGTCAGTTTGCCCCTTTTTCTGTTCTCTTCTCGTCGGCCGCTTTGAAAAGGCCAATCTGGTCGGCCTGGGCTTTCTTGAATGAGGGGCGATCCGTCACACGGGTTACATAAGCCTCGGTCGCCGGCCGATCGCCGAAAGAGCGGACCTGCGGGACCCGTAGCACATCCGCCATCAGCAGGTCTGCGACGGTGAAGCGGCCGGCCGCGAGCCACTCTCGCTCGCTCAGTATCTTTTCGAGCTGGTCGAGGCGCTTGCCCATCCATCCGGCAAGTTGATTGTCCTCATCGCCGCACATTTTCAGAAACCACCACGGTACGGTGACCATCTCGATCGAGTTGAGCGCGGCGATCGTCCATTGCAATGTCTCCGCTTCTCCGGCCGGATCGGGCGGCATCAGCTTGCCGCTCTTCCGGGCCAGATGCAGCAGCCCCGCACCACTTTCGAATATCTCCAGCTCTCCGTCGTTCAGGAACGGAGCTTGGCCAAATGGCTGGCGCGCGAGATGATTGGTCTCGCGACCATCGAATGGGATTGTCTTGACCACGTAGATGAGGTCGGCTTCCTCACACGCCCATCTCAGCCTCAGATCACGCACAAAACCACGAGGGCCTTCAGGCACCCAGTCGTAGGTCCAGATGGTCAGTTCGCTCATCGCAGCAAGCCTTTCCTGGTTCGGTCGGCTGGGAATAATCCTCAACGTGGTGTGAGCAGTATTACACGGCCGAGTGAACTCGTTGGATCTGTTGGTTTCTATAGGCGGATCAGTGGATCGTACTTTTGTACGTTGTGTCAACCGCCGGCCGTTGGCAGAAAATTCTTGACAGGTCGGAATGGCTTTGCGCGGCCTACCCTCGCACAGATCGCATCCCCTTCTGCTTCATGTCCGACGAGCACAACGCGAGGCGCGCGCAACATTGGCAGATTCTCGACGATCTCGTCGGCCAGGGCCTGGACTGGCGCGAGCTCTCGCCCCGTCAGGAATAGCCGTGCGCCTTCCTTGGCGGACGCGGCGCCGCTGGCGCCGGCCGCGCCGTAAATTGCCGTGATTTTGTTGCTTGGCAGCATGGACTCGCTCATGAGGTGGGCAGCTCCGACGGCACGCCGAACAGCGGGTACACCTCGGGCAGCATGAAATGGTCGACGGTCGCGATCGCGCCGTCGCGCGTGGTGACGAGCTGAATCGCTGACAGGGTGTGTGGCGCGCCAGCGGCCCGGGGACGATAGAAGGCCAACGCCGGTTGTCCGTTCGCGGCGATGCGCAAGTGCAGGAATTGCCGAGGGACGATGCTGCCGAACATCCGCCGGTAGAAGCGCTCGTTGGCGGCGCGCCCGGAGACCCAGGTTGGCGCCGGCGGCATGGTGGTGCGCATCTCTTCGTGGAACAACGCGACCAAGGCGTCCAAGTTCGCCTCCTCGAAGGCGCGCACGTACTGTTCGAGCAAACGCAGATCCACTTGCGTGGTCGTCGCGATGTCGACCGGCTCCGCCCCGCCGAGCTTGCTGCCGATCGCGCTGCGGGCGCGGAACAAGGCGCTGTTCGCGGCCTCCACGCTCGTAGCGAGCGCTTGCGCCGTCTCCGCCGCCGACAGTCCGACCACGTCGCGCAGCAGCAGCGTCGCCCGCTGCAGTGGGGACAGGCATTGTAGCGCCGCCACGAAGGCCAGGGCGACGCTCTCCTTGAGCGCGTAGCGCGCTTGGGGGTCGCGCTCCTCGACGCCTTCCAGCCAGGCGCTGGGCATCGGCTCCAGCCAGACGGGCTCTTCGACGCGCGGCAGCGGCGGCTTGGCGTCCTCCGTCGCGGGGAACGCGTCCGTCGGAAACAAGCGCCGCGGCCGGCGCTTCAGCTCGTCCAGGCAGACGTTGGTCGCGATGCGGTAGAGCCACGGCTTGACCAGCGCCTCGTCCTCCAACGAATCCTTGGCGCGCCAGGCGCGCAGCCAGGTCTCCTGCACCACGTCGTCGCCGTCGTGCGCGGAGCCGAGCATGCGGTAGCAATGCAGGCGGATCGCGCCGCGCAGGGGCTCGACCGATTGCAAGAACGTGGCGTCGTCTTTAGGCGGCATGGGGCGTCATGGCGGCTTGGGCGTCGGCGAGGGCGCGGCGCATGCTATCGCGGCCGAGCACGCGCGTGAGCCACGACTCGAGGTGCGGAAACTCGGCCAGCGAAAGCCCGCACAGGGGCGCCAGGCTGTAGTGCGACGCGAGCGCGAAATCGGCGAGCGAGAGCGATCCGGCCAGGTAGTCGCGCCCGGACAGCGCCGCGTCGAGCACCTTGCTGAGGTGCGCGAAGTCGGCGCTGCTGGTGGCGATGACCGCCTCGTTGGGCGCACCCTGGCCGGTCAGGCGCTTCACGATGCGCTCGAACGCGACCGCGGTCATGGCCGGTCCGAGGTGCGCGAGCTGCCAGGCCAGCCAGCGATCCAGCTCGGCCTGGGCCCGCGCCGTGGCCGGCACCAGGTCGCCGCCACATTTTGCGGTCAGGTAACGCATGATGGCGGTCGACTCCCAGAGCACCAGATCGTCGTCCACCAGCACCGGGACGCGCCCGTTCGGGTTCAGCTCGAGAAATTCGGGCGCGCGGGAAGCTCGTTGAAACAGGTCGACGTGGACCGGCTCGAACGAGACGCCGAGCTCGTAGGCGACGGCGCGGACCTTGCGGCAATTGGGAGAAAACGCGAAATCGTACAGTTTCATGGTAATCTTGGCCTCTCCCATCCAAGACTGCCGCCGAGGCCGAAACTGTTCGGGGGCCGCGAAGTTTTTTCAACGGCGCCCAGTCCGGCCAGGAGCGCGTCCACCTGCTCCAGCAGCGGCGGATCCTACGAGGGCATCACCAACGTCAGCCCGCTGCCTGAAAAGGACGAGAACCGGGTGCTGCGGGCCTATCTGGTGTCCGCGTTCCATCCCCGGCCGCGCGACATCCTCATGATCGGCCTCGGGTCCGGCTCCTGGCTTCAGGTACTGGCGAACGACCCCGACGTCGAGCACCTCACCGTGGTCGAGATCAACCCCGGGTTCGTCGAGGCGGCGCGGCGCGCGCCCGTCGTCGCGAGCGCGCTGGACAACCCAAAGGTGGAGCTCCTCATCGACGATGGCCGGCGCTACCTGGGGCGGACCTCGCGGCGCTTCGACGTCATCGTCGAGAACACGATCGTGTACTGGCGCTCGTATGCCTCGATGTTGCTCTCCCGGGAGATGATGGATCTGTCCCGCCGGCACTTGAAGCTGGGTGGTGCGCTCTACTACAACACCACCATGTCCACCGCGGCTCAGAAGACCGGGGCGACCGTATTCCCCCACGCCCTCCGCTACCAGAACATGCTGATCGCGAGCGACGGTCCGATTGCCATCGACCGCGCACGCTTCGAGAGGAAGCTCGACGCCTGGCGTATCGACGGCCGTCCCGTGCTGCCCGCGGGGAGCAGCGCCGCGCAGCTCGATCTGCTGAAAGAACAGGACTGGCGCGGCGGGCCCACCTGGGAAGGCCGGGAGTCGATCCTGCTGCGGACGCAGGATGACCCGATCATCACCGACGACAACATGGCGACCGAATGGTGGGCGTTCGGCACGTACCCCTAGAGCGACAAACGGGTTGAAACGCGAGAAAAAAACAGGAACTTCACAGGGAGGCGGGGAGGCGGGGAGCGAGAGACGGCAAGAGGGAGAAGTTCTTTTTTTTCTTCCTCCCCGCCTCCCCGCCTCCCTGTGAAAATTCTCCGGGTTTCAACGTGATCGTTGTTCTAGGGCAGATTGGCGGAAGAGACGTTCCAGGTCCTGTCGGTGCAGAAGCGGCAGCTCGCGCCGACGAGCATGCCCTTGCCGGTGGCCGATTCGTCGCCCTTGAGCCACCAGTTGAGCCACGCCAGGTTGACCTGAGTGAACTCGCCGCCGTTGCGAGCCCACAGATCGCCCCCATGGTCCGCGCCGACCTTGGCGAACATCATGACCGGGATATCACCCAAGGCGGCGATGTTCTCGAAATCTCTCGCGCCGTTCTCGTTCGCGCCCAGGCTATCCGCGGTGCCGGTGACGATCAATACGGGTGTGTGAATCGATTCATAGAATGCCCGATTCACCGAGAAAGAGCCGCTGCTCGTGTGTCCCCAGGTCGTCATTCTGGGATCTGCGGCGGTCCCCGCCGCCATCAAGCCGCCGCAGGAGAAGCCGTTCGCGGCGACCTTCGTGGTCTCGATCTTCCGGTAGTAGGCGCTGCAAGGCTTCTCGTTCTCGGCGATCACCCAGTCGACGTAGGCGAGCAGCACGTCGCCGCCGCCCCCGAGCTCGCGGTTGGGCTCCTTGCCTCCCGGCGTCCCGTCCGCCACCACGAAGTAGCCATGCGAGGCAATCTCGGCCATGGCCGCTTCAGCGGCGAGCCCGTCTCGCGAACATGCGCCCTGCCCCCAGACGAAGATCGGATACTTGGCGTTCCCACCGAGATCCTCCGGACGAAAGATGGTGCCCTGGTTGATGCCCGGGTCTGAATTCGTCTCGACGACCACCTTGTGAGGGCCGCTCCCCGACCGGTTTCCACCGACAGGTCGTGACTCGGTGCACGTGCCGGTAAAGCCTCCGCCGTCGCCGCCCGAGCCTCCGTTCCCGCCCGCCATCTCCCCGCCGCCGGCAGGCGCTCCTCCGCCCGCGCCCGAGCCGGAGGGGTCAGACCCTCCGGCCGTGCTCTGCGAGCTGCCCGAGCCCGTAGGCAGAGGCCCTCCGGTGGTGCTCGCCTGCTCGCCGCCCGAGCCGCTCACGCTCCCTCCTGCGCCCGCCGGGGCTCCGCCGCTCCCCTCAACGTCGCCGTCGCCATTGGAGCCGCTGCAAGCGCCGACGATCATGCCCAGCGCGGCCAAGGTGAAAGCCAAACTCGATTTGTTTCTCATAACGACACCGTATTACCTCGAGCGATCGAAGAAATGGACTCCACTCGCGTCTCTCCGCGATTCGAGTCGCTGGTGGCCTGGTGTGCCCCCGAGGCGTCGCCCTCGACTCGACCCACGCTATAAATCTTTGTCGCAGCTCGGATGCGGCAGAACCCGGCCCGGCGCCGGCCGGGCGGGGTCGCGATATGCAATCACGACGCGGGGCGAGCGCAGGGCTGCCTGAGCCGACGGCAGAATACCCAGCTTGAAGTCGAAATGGTCCAGGTTGAACAGCCGATCGGACCGGTTCCCCGCGAACGCAGGCGAAGGTCGTGCACGCCATCGGCCGGTGTCGTGGAACATTCGATGTCTATCTGACCTTGCCATCCTCCCGCGGTGCTGACGGGGCACGTGGACACGGGTCTTCAGGCGCCCCACGGACCCTGGCGGCACGCCGTCGATCGTCAAAGCAAAAGGAGGCCCCTCGAGGAGGAAAGTGAACGCTCACATTCCCGATGTCAATTCCAATCGACCGGCCCGCGGCTGTCCTCGATCCCGCGGGAGGACGAGGCTGGCGGGCCTCCTTCGGAGCGCCGCGTCGAGTCAGGGCTCGTTCGGAGCGCCGCGTCCGGAGGGGTGGGCGCCGGATCGCGATCTTCGCTGGTCCGCTCGGCCGGCCCTGAGGCGACGTGGCCATGGCCGCGTGTGTGTACGTTCACAAATATGGGATGGAACGGAATGCGCTGGAGGCTGGAGAGGCTAAAATCTCTTGACATCCACAAAGGCGCTTGGGCTTCCTGCCCGCCGGAGGTCTCGAGGTCGACCGCGCCCGGCCAACGAGGCGACGCGACGAGGCGGAGGCTCTGCTGCCGGCTGCGCGCCGCGCGCGGAGCCCCGAAGGAGACGCCTCCTGCTCGTCCCGCCGGTGGCGTCCAGCAGGAGAAGGGCGGCAGCGCCGGTTCACCAGGTGACGCGGTAGGTACAGGAGTCGGCGCCGCGCTTCCGCGACGGGCGGGACTCGTCGAGCACGACGTCGACGCGCGGCCTGACCCCGCGCGACGCCGCTCGCCGCGCCGTGCCGAGCAGGATCCCACGATCGAGCTCCGAGGGATAAGGCGTATCGCAGACCATGATGATCTGGTGCTTCTCCGGATGACAGCGATAGTGGCCGATCCCCTCCCGCATGACGCCGGTGGCCGGATCGAACATCACCTCTCCGTCGAGCCTGTGATTCATGTGGTATGCCACGTCGATGATCTGGAGGGCATCCACCATGGTCGGCGGCATGGCCGGCCACACGGCGTGATCCACGATCGCCTTCCCGATGGCGAGCAGCGTATGGTCCCCGGTCGCCCGGGCCACGCCCTTCAGCATGTCGAGGAGCAGCTGGAGAGGGTACCACTCGCCCGCGACCAGGTCAGACGCGCCCAGCGTCGAGAGCACCTTCTTCCCGATGTCTCCGTGCGCCCCGAGAGCCGCGGCGACCGACGCGAAGGTGACCCCGGGGCCCTCGAGCCCGGGATGAGGAGAAACGTATTGAGCCATATCCGATGGTGGTTGAGGCGCTCCTTCCGCCGACGACCGACGATATCGAACATCGCGCCACACCGCAAGACGCCCTGCTCCCGAGAGCTGGAGCCCTGGCTGCCTCGCCGGAGAGCCAAGCGGTGTTCGTGAGCTTCACGCTTGGCCTCGTCCGGCCGTTATTCTTCCAGGTCGCTCGCCCGTTTGCCCGCACGCCCGTTCGCGCTCCTGTCGTCGGCGCGGACGTGGAGGTCGATGTAGGAGGACGACCCGTCGACCCTCGCGCCCACCTCGTCGGCCCCGGATCGGGGGAGCGCGCCTGGCGCGCAGCTGCTGGCGGCGAGGACGATCTTAGGCGCGGGGCCTCATGCGACCAGGGGCCGGGAGATCTCGCCGGCCTGCTTCGCCTGGACGATGGCCTGAGCGAACCACAGGTACTCGTCGAGGAACCTGTCGGCCGCCTTCGCGACCTGCTCGCTCCTGAGCTGGAGCGACTCGTCAAAGACGCTCTGGACCTCCGGGACGAGCAGCTTGAGGGGCAGGGGGAATGCTCCCAGGCTCAGGATCACGTGCTGGAGCTGCGTCGAGGCGTTGATGCCCCCGAGCTTCCCCGCGGAGACCGCGACCACGCCGATCGGCTTCTTGCTGAACTCCTCCCAGAAATGGTCGAGGGCGTTCTTGAGCACGCCCGAGAAGCTCCCGTGGTATTCCGGCGTCACGAACACGAGCGCGTCCGCCCCGCGGAGGCGCGCGCTCAGACCCTGAACCGTCGCCTGGAGCTGCGGGGGGCGACCCGACCGGTCCTCCAGGATGGGCAACGGCGTCTCCGCCAGATCGATCCGATCGGCCTCGGCGCCCCGCTCCCGGAGCTTCCGCTCCAGGTGATGGGCGATCTTGTGCGACTGTCTCCCGCTCCTCACGCTGCCGGTCAAGATGGCTACCTTCATGGTGGTGCTCCCCAGGAGGACGTTCTCCCGATGCGACGAGGGTAAATCCGGGATGTCCGCCTGCTGGAGGCGGCGCCAATCCATTGGACAATGGTCAATCCGTCGTCAGGGGCGCGCCCCCGCGGGCGCTCGCGCCCCGGGCCGCGCCGGCTCGATGCAGCGTGTGCATGAGGTCCATGGCGCATATGAATTGGTGCGCGCCTCACGAGGAAGTAGATCCCCCTCGCTGAGAACAGGACGAGCGTGCCACTCGGAGGTCCTTGCTTGTCGGGCGTCAGAACCTTGCTCGACGCCGGCCAGGCATTGACACGTCGTCATCGGGCCCGCCCGGTGATCCTCGCTCTGCCTCGAACACTTGGGAGCTTGTCATGAGAGCGAACCACTTCATCATTGCTGCTGGCTTGTTGTCCGTGGGGGCCGCCGCGGGGTGCGCGGCGCCCGCGCCTGCCGGGGAGGAGGCCGCCGGCGAGGCCCGCTCCGAGGTCATCTATGGCCAGGATGACCGCGAGGAGCCCTTCACGTACGCGGATCCCGCCTGGGCCGCGCGGGCGCTCGACTTCACCGTGGCGCTCATCCCCGCGTCGGCCGTCGACGACTCGGACCCGAACGACATCCAGATCGCCGGGCCCACGTGGGCGGGGCGCGACGGCGTGTGCCTCGACGAGCGCTTCGCGTCCCAGCCGGCGCTCGCCGACTGCAGCGGAACGCTGATCGACGACGACCTGGTGCTCACGGCCGCGCACTGCATCAACAACTGCAATAGCAGCCGCTTCGTCTTCGATTATGCGATGACGCCGTCCGGCCAGCTCGGCCAGATCACCAGCGATGACGTCTACAGCTGCGTGGATTTCGTCAGCTATTACCAGGACCGGCGGGGAGCGGACTACACGGTCGTGCGGCTCGATCGGCCGGTCGTGGGGCGGACGCCCGCCGCGGTGCGTGTGTCGAGCGATCCCCTGGCCATCGGCACGCCGCTCGTCGTGCACGGCTTCCCCCGCGGGTTGCCGCTCAAGCTGGCCGACGGGGCCGCGGTCCGGAGCAACGCGCCGAGCCTCGACTTCTTCGTCGGCAACCTGGACACGTTCGTGGGCAACTCCGGGTCCGGGGTGTTCGACCTGAACACGAAGGAGCTGGTGGGCATCCTGGTGCGCGGCGAGCGCGACTTCGTGCAGGACGGCGACTGCGTGCGTCCGTTCACCTGCGCCGACGACGCGTGCCGCGGCGAGGACGTGACCTATGCCTTCCGGGCCATCCAGGCCATGTGCGAGCGCACGGCCTCGGACCTGTGCTCCTGCGGCGACGGCGCCTGCGGCCCGCTCGAGAGCCCGGCCTCGTGCGCGAGCGACTGCTCCTGCGGCGACGGCGTCTGCAGCAGCGGCGAGAGCACCACGTCGTGCCCGGCGGACTGCCAGCTGGAGGTGCTGTACGACTCCCACGCGCCGCAGCCGAGCTGGGTGACGCCCGGGATCCAGGTGCGCAACACGGGAAGCGAGAGCGTGTACCTCGCGGGCTCGACCGTGCGGTACTACTTCAGCCAGGAGCCGCCCGGCTCGCTCGAGGCGACGTGCTGGGGTTGCTCGAGCGAGCTCGAGATGAGCTTCCACGAGGTGCCCGGCGGCGGCTGCGCGGGCGCGACGCATTACCTCGACGTGCGCCTCCCGTTCCTCTCGGTCGATCCCTCGTCCTCCACCGACCGGTTCAACGTCGCGTTCCACGCGTCGAGCTGGCAGGCGTTCAACCAGTCGAACGATTACTCCCACGCCGGGGGCAGCTGGAACTGGGCGCCGAACCCGAAGATCACGATGTACCGGCTCGGCTCCAGGGTCTTCGGCGACGAGCCCTGCCCGGGCCTCTTCATCCCGCCCGCCCACTGACCGCGGCTCCTCGTCCGACCCGCCTGCTGGACGCGGGAGGTAGCTCAGGGCGGCGGCGCCCTGCGCTTCAGGGCCCTTGGCCGCTCGATGCGTCGCTGCTCCACGACGCGGGACGCCTCTGCTCATAGCGGCCGATGATGAAGAACGGCAGGTACGAACAGGCCGTTGATGGCTGCATGGTAGATCAGAAGTAGTGAGCGCGCATGTCGTCGACGAGGCCCGGTTGCTCCGGCTTCCAGCCGAGCAGCGCACGCGTCGCCTCGCTCGAGGTCCGGTTATCGAGCCCGACGGCCATCGACATCCATCCGAAGTGAGCGCCTGCCTCAGCGGCCGGCACGCTCTTCGTCGGCACACCGGTGCCTTTGCCGATCGTCTCCGCGATCGCCCGCATCGTGATGCCTTCCTCGGCGGTGCCGTGCAACACGGATCCCGGCGGTGCGCTCTCGACGGCGAGCCGGTACAACCGCGCCGCATCGTCGCGATGCACCGCGGGCCAGTGATGGTTGCCATCGTCGACGTAACCAGCGGTCTTCTTCTCGCGAGCCAGCTTGATCAGCATTGCGATGAAGCCCTTGTCACCAGCGCCGTGCACCGTCGGAGCCAGCCGGATGACGCTGCCACGCACTCCGCGCTTCGCAGCATCGACCACGAGACGTTCGGCCTGCAACCGGACCGCGAACGGCGAGCTCGCCGGCGACTCGTCCGCCTCGAACGCGACCTTGCCGGGCTTCGAGACCACCAGCGTGCCGTTCGTGCCGACGAACGCCTTGTTCGTGCCCGCCATCGCGTCGAGCATCGCGCTGATCGCGTCGCGATCGATCTGGTAAATCTTCGGGAAGTCCGAGAAGTCGACGTGGAACGCCAGGTGAATCGTCGCGTCGGTCGCGCGGACGCCCTCGACGAGGCATCTCGGATCCCTGATGTCGCCGCGATAAACCTCCACGCCCTGCGCATTCAACTTGTCGGCGCCCGCATCGCTGTGCGCCATGCCGAGGACGCTGTGGCCGGCCCGGCGCAGCTCCTTCAGCACCGCCGTACCGATCCAGCCAGTCGCGCCGGTGACGAACACTCGCATTGACTTGGTCATGCGAGGACCGTACGTTCGGACAGCTCGTCCGAAAAGACGGGCGCCTATACTGGTATGGCGGCTACCACCCTCCCCACGTTCCTGCGCGACCGCCGCGGGCGCGTCCATCCCGCGACCACCGCGCGCCGACGCACTCCCGGATTGCGCCGCGAGGAGGTCGCCGCCCGGGCCGGCGTGAGCGTCACCTGGTACACGTGGCTCGAACAAGGTCGCGGCGGCGTGCCGTCGGACGACGTGCTCGAACGCCTCGCCCGCGCCCTCGAGCTCGACGGCGCGAATCGCGAGATGCTGTTCCTGCTCGCGCGCGGCCGTCCGCCGCCGCGCAAGCCCGCGCTGCCCGTCGCGGTCACGCCGCCCCTCCAGCTCGTGCTCGACAACCTCTCCATCCCCGCGTTCGTGAAGACGCCGACGTTCCAGCTCGTCGCGTGGAATCGCGCGGCGGCCGCGGTGCTCGGCGATTACGCGGCGGTGCCGGAGCGCGACCGCAACTTGCTGCGCCGGGTCTTCCAGCCGGGTTCAGAGAACAAGGTGCATGACGTCGACGACGTTCGCCGTACCTGTCTCGCGTCGTTTCGCGTCGACATCGCGCGTGCCGGCCAATCTGACGAGGCGACGGCGCTGATCGACGAATTGATGGAGACGAGCGCCGACTTTCGCCGCCTGTGGGACGAAGGTGAGATCCGGTCGCACGCCGGGTTCCAGAAGCGGCTCGTCCGTCCCGATGTCGGCGAGATCGTGCTCGAGTCGTCGGTGTTCCACGTCGAAGGCAGCGACGGCCTCTCGATGCTCGTGTTCTCACCCGCGAACGAGGCAAGCGCGCGCGCCATCGCGCAGCTGGTCCAACGGTCCGGAACCTGACGACGATCCGAACAACGACCCGCCGGTGAAGACGGCCCTGTTTTGCACGGGTTGTCACTCGCATTGACGAGCCGCTGGCAAGCGGCTCCGACGCCGATGGCGGACGCGTGGATGACCGGACGGGCGGGGATTGGCAGCCGACCGAGGTGCGGCGGGTGGAACAGGAACGCGATCTCGCCGGTGGCCGCGACGCTTGACGACGGGGGGCCGGTCTCGATGTTGCGCGCATGGGGCGACCATCCACCGGGCGACGTCCGCAGTTCCCTTCCACCGTGCCACGACCGGTCCGGGCGCGCGCCGGGCGCACACCGACGGAGCGGACCCCGTTGGCGGTACGGACCTTCGGCGTGGGCGTCGACGAGGCGACGAGGGCGCACGTGCGCCAGACCCTCGGGGCGAAGCTCGGGCGGTTCGCGCCCGACATCGAGCGGCTCACGGTGCGCTTCACGGATGTGAACGGGCCTCGCGGCGGCGTCGACGTCGCGTGCGACGTGAAGGTCGTCCTGAGCGGGCACCCGAGCGTCGTCTACCAGATGCGAGGTCAAGAGCCGCGCGAGACGATCGACAGAGCCGTCCCGGGGATCGTACGGGCCGTGCAGAGCGCCCTCGAGCGCGCGCCGCGCGCCGCGTCACGCGCGCCAGCGCGCGGCCCGAAGCCGACGGCGCGCGCGGCGAAGCGCAGCGCGGCGGCTCCGGCGCGGCTCGGTCATCCATCACCCGAGGGCAGCTTCATCGGGCGGCGCGTGGGGCGCAGCAAGGAGAACCTCGAGCGCGCGCTGGAGCGGCCCGAGAAGTCGCGGCGTGACGTTCCCGTCGACACGGCCGCTCCGGGGCAGAGCGCGACCGACCGGAAGGCGGGCGGCGGCTCGACGGCGCGGCGTAACACGATGCGGAGGACACGGAAGGCCACCGCGACGCTCGAAGACTCGGCGCAGGACCGCCCGTCGCGCAAGTCGACGCGCAAGAGCGCCAATCGCGCGAAGCAGGGCTCGAAGCTCCAGCGGCGCGAGGTCCGGCAGGCGACCAGCCCGAGCACCAGGGCCGCGAAGGCCGCCGCCCGCTGATCAGGCGGTGCGCTGCTGGCCGCCCTCGGCCGTGAAGCCTCCCACGAGCGCCAGGCACAATGTTCTCGCCGGCGCACTGGCATGGACGATGCCCGAGGCGGACGCGGTCCCGGCCACCTCGTCCTCGCGCGGCGGGGGACCGACGGGACACGCGTGCTCCACGAACCAGAGAGGTCTCCCATGGTTGCTCCGCTCGGAGAGTCCCCGAGGTCGCTTCGCTTTGCGCAGGTCGACTTTCACACCGTGCGGGAGAACCGCGGTTGGTTCCTCGCGATCGGCGTGGCCTCGATGGTGCTCGGGGTGCTCGCGTTCGTCACGCCCTTCGTCGCCTCCCGGGTCACCGCCATCGCCCTCGGCTGGTTGATCGTGCTCGCCGGCGTGGCCGAGGGCTGTCACGCCATCCAGAGCCGCGGCTGGGCCGGCGCCAGCTGGGAGCTCGTGAGCGCCCTGGTGCAGGTGGCGTTCGGGCTCCTCCTTGTGGTCGCCCCGATGACCGGCAAGCTCGCGCTGATGGTGATCGCCGCGGCGTACTTCGTCTCCGAGGGCGCGCTCAAGCTCATCCGCGCCTATCAGCACCGCGGGCTGCGGGGCTCGGGATGGCTCGTGTTCGACGGCATCCTGGCGCTGGGGCTCGGGATGCTGATCATCACGGGCGGCGTCACCACGGCCGTGAGGGTGCTCGGCTTGCTCGTCGGAATCAGCCTCCTGACCGGCGGTATGTCGATGATCCTGATCGCGCTGGGCGGCGCTCGCGTGCTCCACACGCGACCGTGAAGAGGCGACCTCCGCGCCGTGCAAATGGGCACACCCTTGCTCGGAGTGGGGAGCGCGGCGAGCGCGAAGGCCAGGTTGGCAAACGGGACACACTCTTTGGTCATGTCGCAAGCAAGAAAGCTCATCCAGGATCTCGCGGCAGGACGCTACGACGCTCGCCTGCGAGGAACACGGAAGGTGTGCGCCGTGCAGCTCAGCGACGACGAGCGCGTCGTCGTGGAGATCGCCGACAGGTCCTTCGGAATCGCGCCCGAAGGCGCGATCGAGGACTGCCAGCTCTCGTGCTCGCTCGACGATTTTCTGCGGATCTTTCGCGGTGAACAGAACTTGATCACGGCGATCATGCAGGGCCGCGTCGGCGTGCGAGGAGACCTGGGCGTCGCCCAGATGTTTCAGAGCGTCTTCTCTCCGGGAGATCAACAGGCTCCGGAAGCGACGCGCTGAGCCACCGTCATCGGAGGGGGCCCATGGAACGGCAAGTGAGCATTCTGGACGGCGGCACGTTCGTCGTCAGCGATCTGCGCGGCAATTCGCAAAATCCGCGCAGGCAGCGTCGTCCCCTCTTCCTGCGAGCACCTGCCCGCCCGTCGTCGTGCGTTCACGAGATGCATCATTGGACGGGCAGCAACGGGGCCACGCCCCGGTTCTTCACGAGCACGACCAGGAACTTCGCGGGCCTCTTGGTGCTCGCGTTCCGGCCGACGGTGTGGATGTCGTTGGGCCCCTCGTAGAAGGTCTGGCCAGGGGTCAGCGTCACCTCCTTGCCGCCTTTCACGCCCATCACGATCGAGCCCTCGAGGACATAGATGAAGCCGTGGGCGTCGTGACGGTGCACCGGATCGGCGCCGCCGGGGGGGTAGTCGACGAGGAGCATCATCACCTCCTTGCCGGGGATGTTCGCGAGCTCCTTCATCAGGAGCTGCGTGACGACCGGCTCGGGCGCGGCGACAGCGGGGTGGGCGAGCAGGCCCACCGCGACGGTCGCCATGGTGGCGGCGCTCTTCACGAACCGCGAAGTGCGAGAGGCGAAACGGAGATTCTGGAGCATGGGATCCTCGTGGTCGGTAAGGGAGACTCGTCGATCGCGAGCGCCTTCTGCGCGGCCGGCTCGGCGCGCATGCGTTCGCTGAAGCGGAGAAGCTTGAGGGCAGCGAGGAACCGACGCGGCGTGAAGATCGGCTTGAAGGCCCTGTGCATATCGGCGTTGAGGAACGCTGCCCAGCGCATCACCTCGTCGCGAGCACGCGGCGTGCCGTCGCGGAGGAGGCGCGTGTCGGTGAACGATCGGCGCGTGAGCACGCGCCGCGCATGTGAAAGAGCTTCACCTGCACTGCCAGGCACCGGAGAACGATCCCGTCGAATCATGACGGGCTTGTCGCGCGCCCGAGCCATGAATGCGCCGCGGGGGCCCGGTGCTCCGGCGCTTCGCGCTCATGGCACATTTCCGTCAATGGCGGCGCAAACTTCGGCGCGCGTGACGGTGTGGACTCGAGCCGCGCGGCTTCGCCGGGCGCCAACCCTCACCCCAGGGCATCGCCTGAGCATATACTGGGTGGCGGAGGTTCGGTCATGCCGGTGCGTAGCAGGCGGGTTTGGTGTTGGGCGCCGATTGCGGCGGCAGGGCTCGTCGCAGCAGGAGGCCCATTGGCTTGCGGTAGGGTGCTTCTTGACGATCCAGGCGTCGCGGGCGACAGGGAAGGGGGAAGCTCCTCCGAGGTCGACGGCTCCGGGGAGGCCGGGAACACGGCGTCAGGAGGAGGTGTTGGAGGAAGTGGCGCGGGCGGAGCCACGGGCAACGGCTCCGGCACGGGTGGCCTGTTCGGATCGGCTGGGTCGAGCGACGGCGGCGCGTCAGCGAGCTCGGGCGGCATGGACGCGGGCAGCACGAGCGGCGGGGCTCCGGATGGAGCCGGCGGGAGCGCGGGGGCGCCCGCGGAGCTGGATTGCACCACGGCGCGGCCCATCTCGAGCTCGCTCGATTTGAAGTACCAGGTCGACGTCGACGAGTTGCCGCTCATCTCGGAGGTCCAGGGGGACCTGACGCTCAGCGAAGGGGTGAACCGGCTGCACCGCCTTGGCTGTCTGCGGCGCGTCACGGGCACGATCACCATCCGGTACACGCGTAATCTGCCCACGCTCGAGGGGCTCGAGCGGCTCGAGTCCATCGCGGCGGGGTTGACGATCGTGAACAACGATACGCTCGCGAGCATGACGGGGCTTCAAGGCCTGAAGGCGGTGGATGGCTCATTGAACATCCATTCGAACCTCCGCCTCGCTGACCTGGGCGGACTCGAGAGTCTGACGACGGTGCGCCATGGCATCCAGATCGAGAACAACCCCGTCCTGGCGAGCCTCGCCGGGCTGCGCAACCTGACCGGCACGGGCGCAGTGGCGCTCAAGTCCAACCCGGCTCTCAAGAACTTGCAGGGCCTCGAAGGCGTGAGTCAGCTCGCCAACCTCCTCCTCGTCGGCAACGCGAAGCTCGAGAGCCTCGAGGGGCTCTCGGCGCTCGAGACTGTCTACCAAGATCTCACCATCGGGAGCAACGACGTCCTCACGTCCATCGATGGACTTTCTGCGCTCCGGGCGATCGAGCAAAATCTCACCATCTCGAACAACCGGGAGCTCAGCAGCCTCGATGGACTCTCTTCGCTCGAGCGGATCCACTACGGTCTCGAGATCACGACGAACCCGAAGCTCCCCACCTGTGAAGCGGAAGATCTCCGTGAGCGGACCGGCGTTCCACGAGCGTCCGTGATCAACAACGACGACTCGGCGACGTGCCCCTGACCCGGGGCGTGGCGCGCCGTTGCGCGCGGGGCTGCGTAACTGCGCGGGCGTTCGCTCAACGCGCCTGGTGAGCGAAGGGCACCGCCGCGCCGTCTACCTGCGCAGGAGGCGTCCCTGCCGGGTCTTGCTCGTCAGCGCGCCGTCCTGCGTCACCACCGCGTCGCCCAAGCTGGCTGACCGGCATCGCTTTAAGATCTGTTTAAGGAGCGCCCCCGCCGCCCGCTCCCATAGTTCCTCCGTACGGCGAAAGCGCCCGCCGAACGGAGGACCTCATGCCCCGATCCATTGTCGCTCCTTTCCTCTATGCCGTCGCTCTCCCCGCCGCCCTTGCCGCCTGCGGCTACGTCGAGATCGCCCCGCACGGCACCTCGGGTGGCAGCGGCGGCGGTGCTGCCGTCGCGGGGAGCGGCGGCGGTGCTGCCGTCGCGGGGAGCGGCGGCGGTGCTGCCGGCGCGGGGAGCGGCGGCGGTGCTGCCGTCACGGGGACCGGCGGCGCCGGTGCCGGCGGCGAGGACGCTCCCTCGACCGGCTCGACCAGCACATCGACCGGCCCGGCGCCGGCTCCCTCCTGCGCTGCCGCAGAGTGCGCCGTGCGCATCGCGGAGGGCGCTCCGAACTGCGCCATCACCGCCTCCGGAAAGGTCTTCTGCTGGTGGCGCGGAGTCCTCCGGCAGGAGCGCCTGGCCGGCCCGGTTGAGCGTCCGGGCCTCGGCGACGTCGTCGCTGCGTCTAACCATCCCATGCACATGTGCTTCCTCCACGCTGACGGGCGCGTCTCCTGCCAGGGTTCGGACATCAACGGGCCGCTCTTGCTGCGCAGCATTCCCGAAGAGGAGATCAGCGAGGTGCCCGTCGTGCTTCCGGAGCTCGAGGGGGTCGTCCAGCTCTCCGTGGGTTTCGAGTATGCCTGCGGCGTCCTCGGCTCGGGCAACGTCATCTGCTGGGGCGACCCCTTCTCGCCGTTGCTCGGCGTCGAGGGCGCCGGGCGGATGGAGGCGCCGGTCCCGGTCACGGTCACCGGTGTCGACGACGCGGTGCAGGTTGGGGCGAGCTACATGCACACTTGCGCGCTGCGGGGCACCGGAGAGGTGGTGTGCTGGGGACGGCTCACCACCGGTGAGACGACGGACACGGCCGTGCGCGTCGAGGGCGTCGAGGGCGCCGTCGAGATCGCGGCCGGCTGGTCCAACGACTGCGCCCGCCTCGCGACGGGCAAGGTCGTCTGCTGGGGCAGCGATGGCTCCTCCTCGCACGCCGAGCCGGTCGAGGTGCCCGGGCTCGACGATGCGATCCAGGTGAGCGCCGGGTACTCCCGGTACTGCGCGCTCCGGCAGGGCGGCAGGGTCGTCTGCTGGCGGTTCTCCGCGAGGATGACACTGGAGGCGATCGACATCCCGGAGGCCGTTCACGTCACTGCCGGCTACAAGGAAGCCTGCGCCGCCCTCGCGAGCGGCGAGATCGCCTGCTGGCCCACGAGCAACAGAGATGTCTACGTGTTCGGGCTGTAGCCTCGGCGCTCTTGTACGGGGTCGTCCGGACACCGTCGCCGCGCTGGAGCCCGAGCGCGCGCGCCTCGCCTCGGAGCAGCGCCCGGCGTACCTGGTCGCGGCCGTCGAGAGCCCGCGCCAAGACGACGGTCCGGAGACCTGGCGGGACTCTTGCGCGGGGGCGAACCGTCGCGATCCGGTGCTTTGCCCGGGATTTCAGGGAGGCCTGACGACGGATCGCAGCCCGTCGGTGGGGGTGGGCCCAACCCGGGCCCAACCGGCGAGCCTCGATCCTGGGAAGCTCGCGTCGGCCGACGCGTCGCCTCGGGCCGTCGTGGTTGCCTCGCTCGCCGGCACCCTGAACCGCGCCGTCGTCCTTGGGGATGAGGAGGCGGCGCGGATCGTTCACGAGGCGATCGGTCGGCTGCTCGGCCTGGTGCCAGCACCGGAGGGGAGAGAAAGGTCGCGCCGACGGTAGCAAGCCGCATTGACGAGGCGCCCGGATAGGACAGGTGCGGAGCGGGCGAGCAACTCGCTGCAGCTCGATGAGATCATCGCGCTCTACGTCGGCAAGATCATGAACGACCCGCTGCCTGTCGCCCTGGTGCACAACCATCACCCCATGGTGTCCAGATCGACGCTCGAGGTCGGCTCTCGGTTGACGCTGCACGGCCTCGACTCCGAGACCTTGCACGGACACCTGAGGAAGCTGAAGGCAGAGGCGAAGAGAGAGGCGGTCCGGGGCAAACGGTGATCACGTGATCACGTGCTCACGAGGGGCGGTGAGCGTGAGCGCCGAGGAGGCTCCGGGTGAGCGGCCCCCCGTCGACGAGCAGCTCGTGCAGCGCCTCCTTGAGGTGCTCCTCGTCGACCGCCGTGCCGCGCCCCGCGTCGGCCGCGAACAGCGCCGCCCGCCTCAGGAGCTCGCGGATGAACGCCGCGCTCACCCCGTCGGTCCGCGCGATGAGCGGCGCGAGGTCGTCGCCCTTGAGCGAGAGGCCGCGCCCGTAGAGCGCGAGCAGCTGCCGCCGGCAGTCGGCGTCCGGCAGCGGGATCTCCACGGCGAGATCGATCCGCCCTGGCCGCGCCGCCAGCGCCGGCTCCAGGGCCTGCGGGCGGTTGGTGGTCAAGACGAAGATCACGTCGGTGTCCTCCGCGAGGCCGTCCATCTGGTTCAGGAGATCGAAGAGCAGCGGTGAGCGGCAGCTCGTGTCCGCGCTCTCGCGGTCTTGGGCGATGATATCGACGTCCTCGAGCACCACGAGCGAGGGCTGGAGCGACCGCGCCATCGCGCAGGCCTCCTTGAGGAGCTTCACCCCGAGCCCGGTGACGAGCAGGGTGGTGCGCTCCCGCATCTGGCCCGCCAGGTACATCGCGGTCAGGGTCTTGCCGGTGCCCGGGGGCCCGTAGAGGAGCAGCCCGCGCTTCAGGTGTCGCCCCGAGCTGAGCAGGATCTCTCTGTGCCGGGAGAAGCCGATGGTCGACCGCTCGAGCCGCGCGAGCAGCGCCGCGGGCAGGATGAGCGCGTCGCGCTCGATCCGCGGGAGGCTCTGGAGCTCGATCTTGGTCGCGGCCGAGAAGCCGTCCGTGGTCTCGCTCAGGGTGACGACGCGGCTGCGGTAGACGTTGAGCCGGCGCATCAGGACGCGGAGCTCGGCGAGGAGGCGCTGGGCGCGCTCGTTGTCCCCCGCCATCAGCTCGACGGTGAGCTGGCTGCGCCGGAACCCGGCGTCGCTGGGGCCGCGCACCAGGAGCGCGAAGCGGTCGCCCCCGCGGGCGAAGAGATAGAGGCCGCCGACGACGCAGGCGATGAGGCGCTCCGCGTCGAGGTGGACGTTGCGGTACTGCACGGGCCCCTGCGAGGGCGGCGGTCCGCCGATCCCGGGCATCGCCGGGGGCGGCGAGAGGAGATCGGGAAGGCTCACCCCCCGGAACATGTCGCCGCCGGAGACGCCGAGCAGCTCGGAGGTGAACCCGCCGTCGCGGAGGTGGGTATCGATTGCGAGCTGGAAGTTCGGGTGGTCCGAGGCCGGGAACTCCTCGGCGACAACGGGGAGGGTGCGGGGGTCGGCGCCGAAGTGCCCGCGGAGGCGGCCGAGGAAGAACGGCTCCTGCGCGGCCTGGGCCGCCGCCATCGCGCCCATCAGATCCGTGAGGGAAGGCGTGGGGGTTTGGGGCTTGTCGTTATCCATGGTCTTGTCGCCAGCGTGGGGTGGACAATCTCACACGAATGAGTGAACTCAATGTTCCGTTCCTTGAACGCCGCCGTTCCAGAACGCCCCCTTGGCATCGTTCCGGCCAACTTCGCATACTCCGGACGTAAACCTCAGCGTCGCGGCGACGGGGCGGCGTCGTGCCCACCTACGCCGCGTCGAACCCGAACGCCATCGGTTCCCACGTTGGATCGCGCGCGGGTGCTGCCGTTCGGGGCTGCGAGGGCAAGTTCAGATGATCGAGGATGCGGCGCACCACCGCTGAGTCGGTGATCGTGGAAAGCACGCGCATCCTCCGTTCGCATCTCGAGCAGCGGAGCGCATCGAAGCCGAACGAACGCTTCATGAGCACCGCCCACTCGACGTAGCGCGACGTTGCGAACAACTCCCCTTCGAGCAGCCGCCCCCAGTGCAAGACCGAGATCAGGGTCGGCTCAACTCGCACCGTGGGCTCGGCATGCGCGAGCGACCTCGCTGAGAGCGCCGGCGGAGCGCACGGCGATGCGGGCGCGGGCGCGGCGGGCAGAGGCGCGTGCCCCGCGCACGGCTCAGACTTCGCGGCGCGGGCCGGAGGCTTGGGTGTCACGAGAGAGCGCCACGACGAGCGAGGCGCGAACACGCCATGGTATCTCACAAGCGGGATCTTCGGCGGAGGAATCAAAGCCGCGAGCCGGGCCATGAACTCCATTGGACTCATGACGCGGTGAGTGCGTCCCCGCCGAGGTGTCTTCAGCAAGTACGCTATACGCCCATCGGGCAGGAGCTCGATTCGATCGAGTGCGAAGGCCGGGCGGGAGCAGTACCGCACGAGCCTCTCGCGCGCGGATCGTCGACCGCCGTCATCCGCTGCGATGCGCACCGCGCAATGCACGTCGAACCCGTCGCACGCCGCGGAGAAGCGTCGCTCTCGGCGCTCGAAAGCCGCGTCGGGACTGTCCTTGTGCTCGAAAGGCCGCGCAAGATACGCTCCACCTGCGAGTACGAGCTGGGTACACGCATCGAGCGCGGAGGGCTCGATGGTCTCGTTGCTGCGCTCCTCGGCCGCGCGCTCGTCGAGGTAGCCGCGGCGCCGTAGCCAAAGAAGCGCACGCTCGCGCACCCGTCGCGCCACCTCGCTGACATCGTCCTTTGAAGGCGGCGGCGCATCGTGGAAGCGCACGCCCATGGCGGTCTTCTCGAAAACGCCGTCGATTGCCAGCGTGTGAAAATGGACGTGAACGTTCAAGCTCGAGCCGAATCTCTGAGGGAACCCGACCGAGCCCGTCCGTGCGCCCGCGATGCTCGCGAGCCGCGTGGTCACGCGGGCGATCTCCTCCGCGAAGATGCGCTCCATCGCCGCGAGGACGTCAGACCTTTTGGCCGCAAGCGCACGCAGCTCAAACGGCTGCTCGGCGAGACCACGCCCGAGCTCGCGTCGTGACCTCTGCTGTGGGCTGAATCGCTTGCCCCGACAGGGGTTTCGCGACAGCGTTGCCGTCGTGAAGATCCTGGTGCTGGGCGGTTCGATGTTCCTGTCCAAGGCGGTCGCGGCGGAGGCCGTCGCCCGCGGCCACGACGTCACGTGCGCCAACCGTGGCACCTCCGGGTCAGTGCCCGAGGGCGCGGCGCTCGTGCGTTGGGACCGCTCCGAGCCGGTGCCCGCCGACCTCGCGGCCACGGCGTACGACGCGGTCGTCGACGTCGCCCGGGTGCCGTCGTGGGTGCATGCCGCCGTGGACGCCTTCCCCGACGCGCACTGGGTCTTCGTGTCGACCGTCAACGTCTACCCGGACCCTCACGAGCCGTTCGGCACGCCCGCCACGTCGCCGCTGCGCGAGCCGCTGACCGAGGACGTCGACCCGAGCTCGAGCCCGGAGGCGTACGGTCGGATGAAGGTCGCGTGCGAGCAGACCGTGCGCGCGGGCGCCGCGTCGGCGACGATCATCCGGCCCGGGCTCATCGTCGGGCCGGAGGACCCGACCGGCCGGTTCACGTACTGGCCCGCACGGTTCGCCGGCGGCGGCGAGGCACTGGCCGGCGGCAGCCCGGACGACCGGCTGCAGGTGATCGACGTCCGCGACCTGGCGGCGTGGATCGTGACCTGCGCCAAGCAGCGGACGACCGGCGACTACGACGGCGTCGGCGAGGTGCTGCCCGCGGGCGAGCTGCTCGCCCGGGTGGCTGCCGGCGTCGGCGCGACGCCGGAGCTGACTTGGGTGCCGCAGGAGCTCCTGGAGGAGCAGGGCGTCGAGCCGTGGGCGGGCCCGGGCTCGCTGCCGCTGTGGCTGCCCCGTCCGCTCTACGACGGCATGGCCGCACACGACCCCGCCCCGTCGTACGCCGCCGGACTGACCCTGCGACCGGTCGCGGACACCGCCCGCGACACCCTCGAGTGGCTGCGGGCGACGCCGGACGCCGTCGTCACGGGGATGACCCGGGAGCGCGAGGCCGAGGTGCTGGTGGCCACCCGGAGCTGACCGACCCGGCCTCGACTAACGTCGCGACATGAGCCCGAGCCCCTCCCGCCTGTCGGCCGCCGAGCTGATCGACCTCGTCCTCGACGAGGGATCGTGGACGTCCTGGGACGTCGCCCCCGTCCGCACCGACGTCTCACCGGAGTACGCCGCGGAGCTCGCCGCAGCCCAGGAGAAGAGCGGCTGCGACGAGTCCGTGCTGACCGGCGAGGGCCGGATGCACGGGCGGCGCGTCGCCGTCGTGATGGGCGAGTTCGCGTTCCTCGCCGGCTCGATCGGCCGCGCGTCCGCCGACCGGCTGGTCGCCGCGATCGAGCGCGCGCCCAGTGAGGGGCTGCCGCTGCTCGGCGCGTAGGTAAAAGAAGCCGGATCGCAGCGCGAGGAAGTGTAGCGCAGCAAACCTAAAGGGTGGGACCGCGAGCGTCGTGAGCGGATAGGAGCGGATAGGAGCGGATAGGAAACTATAGAGCTCTCGCCCGTGTCGAGCCCCGCGGGAACGGCGCCGGGCGAGCCGTCTATCGCGCATCAAACACCCGCTCGCCCCGTCGCAGGGCCCGCGCGCCGTGCATTGGGTGCAGCTCTGGCTCGACGACCGCGACGTGCGTTCGCCATGACGGGCTCGGGCCGGGTGCCCACCTACGCCGCGTCGAACCCGAACGCCATCGGTTCCCACGTTGGATCGCGCGCGGGTGCTGCCGTTCGGGGCTGCGAGGGCAAGTTCAGATGATCGAGGATGCGGCGCACCACCGCTGAGTCGGCGATCGTGGAAAGCACGCGCATCCTCCGTTCGCATCTCGGGCAGCGGAGCGCATCGAAGCCGAACGAACGCTTCATGAGCACGGCCCACTCGACGTAGCGCGACGTTGCGAACAACTCCCCTTCGAGCAGCCGCCCCCAGTGCAAGACCGAGATCAGGGTCGACTCAACTCGCACCGTGGGCTCGGCATGCGCGAGCGACCTCGCTGAGAGCGCCGGCGGAGCGCACGGCGACGCGGGCGCGGGCGATGCGGGCGCGGGCGCGGCGGGCAGAGGCGCGTGCCCCGCGCACGGCTCAGACTTCGCGGCGCGGGCCGGAGGCTTGGGTGTCACGAGAGAGCGCCACGACGAGCGAGGCGCGAACACGCCATGGTATCTCACAAGCGGGATCTTCGGCGGAGGAATCAAAGCCGCGAGCCGAGCCATGAACTCCATTGGGCTCATGACGCGGTGAGTGCGTCCCCGCCGAGGTGTCTTCAGCAAGTACGCTATACGCCCATCGGGCAGGAGCTCGATTCGATCGAGTGCGAAGGCCGGGCGGGAGCAGTACCGCACGAGCCTCTCGCGCGCGGATCGTCGACCGCCGTCATCCGCTGCGATGCGGCTCTACCTCAAGGTCGCAGGGACGGCCGCGAACGCGGGGTGCAGGCCCTCCGCCTCCGCGATGTGCAACACGGGCGTCATGCCGCAGGCCGCGGACGGCAAGCCGACCCTGACGAGCGCTGAGCTCGCGACCCTCCGCCAGTGGATCCAGGACGGCGCGCCCGCGCCGACGCGGTAGCGCTCGCCCGAGCCGCCTCACCCACGGCCCGCCTGGCCTGCAGGGGGGCGCCCTGCTCCGCGAGCTCGGGCCGGCCCTCGCGCTTCTCGCGCACGCGCCCACGCCCCCGTCCTCCGATGACCGCCTCCGCCGCCATGCGTGCTCCGCCTCGTTCGGTCCGGCGTCGCGTCACGCTCGCTCCAGCGCCTGGCCCGGCGGCGGCGGCGCGTGGCGCGCCCTCTCGCGGTGGGGGGAGCGGGCGGCCAGCCGCTCGAGCGCCCTCGGGGCGACCGCGTCGGACTTGAGCCGTCGTATCTCCGCGGCGGCGGCCTGCGCGCGCTCGCGCGAGGCCCCGTCCGCGAGCAGCGCCCGGAGCCGCGCCCGGATCGCCTCCGGCGTCGCCTCGGCGAGGGGCAGGCGATGGGCGAACCCGCCGCGCTCCGCCTGCGCGGCGTTGATGTGCTGGTCGCCGAAGAGCGGGATGATCAGCATCGGGACCCCGTGCTCCAGCGCGCGCCCGATGGTGCCCCAGCCGCCGTGCGTGATCGCCGCCGCCATCCTGGGGAACACCTCCTCGTGCGGCAGATACCGCTCGATCCGGACGTGCTCTCCGAGGCCGGTGGGCACGTCCTCCGCGCTGGCGGCCGTGGCGAGGATGGGGATCCCCATCGGCGCCACCGCCAGGAGCACGCGCCGGAGCAGGCCGCCGTCCTTGCCCGTGGTCGTGGTGCTCACGAGGACCGTGCCGGGCTGGACCGTGCGGGGCGTCGAAGCCTGCGTGGTCAACCCCGGACCAAGGCCCGGACAACCCTCGGCGTGGCTTCGGCAACACCGCGCGCGTGGGGTGTTATTGAGCACCGTCGTTGATGCCGATGGTGCGCGTCCGCGCCGACCGCGCGTCGGTGAGGATCTACGCCGGCACGGAGCTCGTGAAGGTGCACGCGCGCGTCGCGCCGGGCAAGCGCTCCACCGATCCGAGCGACTACCCCATGGGCAAGGACGTCGCGGCGGTGCGCGACGTCGCCTCGCTCATCGCGAGCGCGAAGAAGTGCGGAGTGAATGTCGGGATCTACGCCGAGCGACTGCTCGCCGTGCCATTGCCCTGGACGCGCATGCGACTGGTCTACGCGCTGCTGCGTCTGTGCAAGAAGTTCGGCAACGGCCGTGTCGAGGCGATCTGCCAGAGCGCGCTCGCGTTCGATGTCGTCGACGTGCAGCGCGTGGCGCGCATGCTCGAGGCGGCGAAGACGCCGGCGTCACCGTCCACGGGCGAGCGCACGGTCGTTGCGCTGCCCGCGCCGCGGTTCGCGCGCAGCACGGAGCACTTCGCCACGCGCATGCCGGCGGCTGCCGCGACCAAGGAGGAAGCGTGATGAGCTCGAGCGAAGTCGACCCTGCGCTCATCACGGCGCTCAAGCGCCTTCGCCTCGGCCGCATCGCGGCGACGCTGCGCGAGCGCCTCCTGCTCGCCGAGAAGCAGTCGATGGGACACGAGGAGCTGTTGCTCATGCTGCTCACCGACGAGATCGCGCGCCGCGAGGCGAGCGCGACGGACAACCGCGTACGCGACGCCGGGCTCGATCCCACCATGCGCCTGGAGCTCTGGGACAAGACCGCGAAGGTCAGCTTCGACAGGCGTCTGCTCGGTGGGTTCACGAGCCTACGCTTCCTCGAAGAGCACAAGCACATCGTCATCCTCGGCTCCGTCGGCGTGGGCAAGACCTACCTCGCGAACGCGTTCGGACACCTCGCGTGCCAGCACGGCTACAGCGTGCGTTTCCTGCGCGCCGACGCGATGCTCCGCAGGCTGCGCCAGAGCAGGCTCGACAACTCACGCGACGCCGAGATGGTCGCGCTCACGACCGTCGACCTGCTCATCCTCGACGACTTCGCGCTCGAGGCGATGAACAAGGAAGAGAGCCGCGACGTGTACCAGCTCTTCCTCGAACGCACAGGCAACGCCTCGATGATCGTCACGAGCAATCGCGATACGGCTGAGTGGCTCGCGATGTTCGACGACGTGCTGCTCGCGCAGAGCGCCGTCGATCGGTTCAAGAACGCGGCGTTCGACTTCATCATCGAGGGGGAGTCGTACAGACCGCGACTCAAGCCGAAGCTCGACGAGACCAACACGGCCGCGCCAGTGCCCGCGCGCAGCAAGCCGCCCACCCATCCACGCGGCAGGCGGCGATGACCGCTGCGGCCCCGGCGAGGACGTCGATCCCGGGGCCGCTCCTCTGACCCCCTCGCTCCGATCGGCGTGCCTCGCCCACCCTCGTCGACGGGACCGCGGGTGTCGCCAGGGGCGGGGTGGACCTTCCTGATCCTGAGCGTCGCGGACCCTGCTCGGGATCTACTTGGGGCTGGGTGGCCCCATGACCCTGCGAAAAGAGAGACGTCGCCCGTCGCTGCGCGCCCGGCTCCGGGGATCTCGACACGCTTAGCGGTCTCGGGCATGGTCGAGGCCGATCACGTCGTCTCCCCCTGGCCCCATGACCCTGCGACGGGGTGGCCCCATGACCCTGCGACGTGGCACAGTGCATCTTGCGCCGTGGGCGAAGCTTCCGGCGGGATACGCGCCCCATCGCCCCGAGGAGACGGTCCTTCATGGGCTGGTTCGAGAGAATCTCGAATCGTTCCTCGCGCACGCCCGCCTCAATTTGAGTTTACACTATCACGCGCTTGTTTCGGATGGCGTCTTCTTGAAGAACAAGGTCGGGCAGATGTCGTTTCGAGACACCCTTGCGCCTTCCGCGGAGGCGCTCGCGTGGATGGTTCGAAGGGTACGCGAGCGCGCAGTTCTCTGGCTGAGGAAGCGAAGATTTCTCGAGGATCGCCCCTTCGAGGAGCGTGCCGAGCGCGCGATCCCACCGACGGGCTGAGCTGGTCCGACGGGCCCACGTGCGCAGAGTGAGGCATCGTGCCTGAGCCGCGAGTCGACCCAGAAAGCGCAGGCCGCTGTGAGGACGACGTGCGCCGGCACGCCGCGCGGCTGAGGGCTCTGCATCGCCCTGCCGGGGGCGAAGCCGGGCCGTTTTGGACGAGCTCCCGCAGGCTGTGGAGTGAAGGCGGCGCCTTCGATGCATAGATAAACTATTGATATAGCGTCGTTTTTCCAGGAGGACCGGATTGCATAGAAGAATGTTCTGTCAATCCAGGACAGGTCCCAAAGGTGGGGCTTGACATCTCCGAAACGTTCGGGCTTCCTTCTCCCCCGCCTCGCCGTCGTGCTCGTCGTAGGCGAGGATCTCGGCGCGCGCGCTGGGCGGCACCGCCGCGCCGCCAGCACGCCGCCCAGCGCCGTCAGGGTCCGCGCCGCCCTGGTCCACCGGTGTGTTCTCGGATCGATGCGAGTCATGGCTCCACTCCTCGGGTGAGGCCGGCCCTTCGCCGGCGTTCCCCGAGGCAGACCCGCGCCGGCGCGGGTGTGAACCGAAATTCGACACGCCGACCTCGCGCGTCGCCTCGCCGGCCGCGCGTCCGCAGCAGGTTCCGCCCTTCGCTGCGAGGAGGACGATTTCCGGTCACACGGACAGGGTTCCCCGTCTCGAACCGGAGAGACAGGCTGGATGCCGCGTGCGTACGGCCGGGAAGGACGGGAACCTATGGGTACGAGCTCGAAGAAGAGAGTTTGCATCGAGGGCCACGAGATGGCCTATGTCGACCAGGGGATGGGCGAGCCGGTGGTGTTCCTCCACGGGAACCCGACGTCGTCGTACCTGTGGCGGAACATCCTTGGGCCGACCTCGGCGCGGCGTCGCTGCCTCGCGCCGGACCTCATCGGAATGGGCGACTCGGACAAGCTGCCGGAGACGGGCAGGCAAGCCTACGGGTACGCCACGCATGCGAGGTTCCTCGACGCCTGGTTCGACGCGGTCGTGCCTGCGGAGCCCGTCGTGCTCGTCGTGCACGACTGGGGGTCGGCGCTCGGCTTCGACTGGGCTCGGCGGCATCCGGACCGCGTGCGCGGCGTCGCATACATGGAGGCGATCGTCGGATCGATGCCGCTCGGGAAGTGGCCCGCGGCCGCGAGGGAGTTCTTCGAGGCGATCCGCTCGGATGCGGGCGAGGAGCTCGTCCTCGAGCAGAATGTCTTTCTGGAGCGGGTCATCTCCGAGGGCAGCATGCTGCGTCCGCTCTCGGACGAAGAGCGCGCCGAGTACCGGCGCCCGTTCCTCGTGCCGGGCGAGGAGCGGCGGCCGACGCTCTCGTGGCCGCGACTGCTGCCCTTCGACGGAGAGCCGAAGGCGATCTGCGCGCTCGCCGACGCCTACGTCGCGTGGCTCACGGCATCGAGCGTGCCCAAGCTGTTCGTGAACGCGGAGCCGGGCCGCATCCTCACGGGGGAGCTCCGCGAAATCTGTCGCAGGTTCCCGAACCAGCGGGAGGTCACGGTGCGCGGTCTGCACTATCCTCAGGAGGACTCGCCGATGGAGATCGCCGACGCGCTCGCAGGCTGGCTCGATACCCTCGCTCCGCCGACGCGCGCGCAACCGGTGGCGTCATGAGCGAGGCGGCTCTCGACGCGCTGGCGATCCGCGCCCGCGCGGGCGACCGAGAGGCGCTCGAAGCGCTCGTGCGAGGCCTGCAGGATACGCTGTTCTGCCTCGCGCGCAGGTTCCTCGGCCACCCCGAGAACGCGCGTGACGCGACGCAGGAAATCCTCATCCTCATCGTGACAAAGCTCTCCACGTTCCGGGGCGAGAGCTCGATCTCGACGTGGGCGTACCGCGTCGCGTGCCGACACCTCCTCCGCGCACGCGCGACGTACCGCCGCCTGACCTTCGAGCAGCTCGTCGACGAGGATCTCGCCAAGGCGCCGAACGCCATCGGCGCGGAGGCGCTCGAGAGCGCCGAGGCGCGTCTGCTCGAGGAAGAGGTATTCCTCGGTTGCACCCAGGCGATGCTCCAGGCGCTCGACAGGCCGCTGCGCATCGCCTTCGTGCTCGGCGGCATCTGCGAGCTCGAGTCGGCCGACGCGGCCTACGCGCTCGGCATCACCGAAGCTGCCTTCCGCAAACGACTCTCCCGTGCGCGCGCGGCGCTCGACGCGTTCGTGTCGAAGCACTGCGGCGTCGCGAATCCGGCGAATTCGTGTCGCTGTGCGTTCCAGGTGAACCACAACGTCGCGCTCGGGCGTCTGAACCCGCGCGGCCTGCGTCACGCGAAGCCCACGGAGCGGACCTCTCTCGAGGCGCTGCAGGCCCTCGGCGAGATCCGCGCCGTGCGCCGCTCGCTTGAGCTCTACCGCGCGCAGCCCGCATTCACCTCCCCTGAGGACCTCGCCGCGCGGGTGCGGTCCATGATCGCGATCGGTCGCGGGAGCAGGATCTTCGATGCGTGAAGACGGCTGACGTGGGCTGATGTGACTGACGTGGACGCGGGCAGCGCGGGCAAGAGCATTTGATGTCGCTCACAGGCCGTGCAATCTTCGGCAGTGTCGCGCAGGCCTTGCCCCGTGAGCTCTCGTCCGGGGATCGACCCGCTCGTCAAGCCGGGAGGTGAGCGCACGCTGAGCGTCGGCGTGAAGGCGTTGCGGAGCGTGCTCGGAGCCGCAGAGGCCGTTGGGCTCGACGCTGGCGCGCTCGCCCGAGTGCACGGGCTCGCGCCGGAGGAGCTGCGCAACCCGGACTTCCGACTCTCCTATGGCCGGTGGATCGCGCTCTGGGACGGCGGCGTCGAGAGGGCCGGCGATCCGGGCGTCGGGCTCCGCGCCGCGGAGGCGCTCACGATCGGACACTGGGATGTGATGGACTACGTCGTCGCGTCGAGCGACACGGTGGGTGACGCCTTACAGAGGTTCTCGCGGCACTTCGCCGTCATCAGCACGGCCGTGCGCCATGTCCTCCAGGTCGACGAGAAGGAGGCCCGGATTGTTCGGGAGCACGTACCGGGCGCGGCCCCGCACCGGGTCGCGACCGAGTTCGGCTTCGCGACCATCGTCCTTCGCTTCCGCACGCTCGCCGCCACACCGTGGTCTCCTTCCGCGATCCAATTCCGTCACGCGCGCTGCGCTGAGATCGAGGCATACACCCGGATCTTCGCTTGTCCGATTCGATTTCGAGCGCCCCACGATGCCATCGTCCTCCCGCGGGCGGTGCTCGCGACGCCGATGAGAGGGGGCATCTTGCTCCCTTCTCCGCCTGCAGGCGGCTCGTTCACGACGTTCTGCGACGATGGCGAGCTTTCATCGCACCACCGTGGCGTGAAGAGTGCGTCCGGCTGAACGGCGTCAACCGCCGGGAGCGGCTGCCTGGGTGCCTCCACGCCCGCGCTCTCGTGGGGCGCGCCGCAAGCGTCCCGGGAGCGGATGGTCGCGCACGAGATGGACCGGGTGCTGCTGGAGCGGGCGGCGGCGCTTGTTCAGCCCGGCGCCATGACGGCGTGCGAGCGGCGCGCGGTGTCCAAAGCGCTGCGCATGGAGCGCCAGCGCTCGCGGTGAAGCTATGTCGACGACGGCCGGCGCATGTCCTCCGGCAAGTTGGCTTGCGGCAGGATGGTTGGTCGAGTACCTTGCGGGCAGCTCAACTCCGATGCTCTCTTCGACGAAGAGGGAAAGCGACGATCCGGAAATGGGAGCTGCCGAAGAGACCGTCTCGATCCGTGAGCCGATGTCGTTCGCGTTCGAGAGCGAGGCCGAAGCGGACGCCACGTGTCTCCTGATCACATGGTTTGCGATCGTCGAATCGGCAGCGCTCGGCGTCCTCCCCGTCCTCCCGGCGCTCGACCTGGCGCGGGAGCGCGACGATCTCGGCTATCTCGAGTCGTTCTTCGCGCACGGTATCCGGCACCTCAAGGACGAGCAAATGCACGCCAACCTCTGGTGCAAGGCGCTCCTCGATTTCAGCCGCGCCTACCCCGACGTGGTTAAGCGCGCGCGCCTGCCGGGCTGGCTGATGAAGATGATGCTCCGCAAGGTCGCCGTCCCGCACGGCGTGCTCGAGTTCGCCGTCGATTGCCTCGCCTTCGAGGTGGTGATGAGCGCCTTCTACAAGGTCGCCGCGCCGCGCCTGTCGTACCCTCCGCTCGATCCGGTGTTCCGGCGCCTCGCCAGCGACGAGGAGGCGCACACCGCGTACGACCTCGCCTACCTCGAGGGCTTCTTCGCCCGGTCGAGCCGGTCCGCGCACCTGCGCGCGACCGCGCGCTACTGGTGGCACACGGCGGGCGTGCTCGCCACGGTCGTGCCGCTGCTCCGGGCGCTCGATCGCCACAAGCCGCTGCCCCGCGGCTCCTTCCGGAAGGCGCTCGCCGCGCACATCCAGGAGTCGGGGATGCCGGGCTGCCGTCGCCTGATGCCCGCGCTTCTCAGCGGGCAAGCTGCGTAGTCCCATGGGCGAGATCATCCACGATGGGTGGATTCACGGCGCCTCACCGCTGGACGGCGCCCCGCTGTGTCCCGTGCGGGTGACGACGGCCGACGGGATCCGGGACGTGGTCCGCCGCGCCCGGCAGGCGCAGGCGGCGTGGGCAGCGCGGCCGATCGCGGAGCGGGCGCGCCTCCTCGCCGAGGCCGGGCGCTGCTTGATGGGGAAGGCCGACGAGATCGCGGCGGAGCTCCATCGCGAGCTGGGCAAGCCGATGGCCGACGCGTACGGGGTCGATCTCGGCTCGACCCCCGAGGTCTTTCGCTACTACACGACGCGCGCCGAGGACTTCCTCCCGGCCGAGGACGTCGCGTTCAACCCGGTGATGTTCCCGCGGAAGAAGGCGCGGGTCGAGCGCCTACCGCACGGGGTGGTCGGCCTCATCATGCCGTGGAACTACCCGGTCTCCATCCCGGTGCACAACCTCGTCCCGGCGCTCCTCGCGGGCAACGCCGTTGTGCTCAAGCCGTCCGAGCACGCCGCCCGGACCAGCGCGGCGCTCGTCGGCGCCCTGTCGGACGCGCTGCCCGAGGCGCTGCTCGGCCTCGTGCAGGGCGGCGCAGAGGCCGGCGCGGCGCTCGTCGAGGAGGTCGACCAGATCGTCTTCGTCGGCGGCGTCGTGGGCGCGCGGGTGGTGGCGCGCGCCGCGGCGGAGCGCCTGATCCCGGCGCAGATCGAGCTCGGCGGCAAGGACGCGGCCGTCGTGCTCCGCGACGCGGATCTCGATCGGGCAGCGCACGGGATCGCCTGGGCCGGCTTCGTCAACGCCGGGCAGAGCTGCGCGGGGGTCGAGCGCGTCTACGTCGAGTCCGAGGTCTTCGACGCGTTCGTCGGGCGCCTCGTCGCCGTCGCCGAGCGGCTCCGCGTGGGCGACGACGGCACCGCGCCGGGCACGGTCGAGATCGGGCCGATGGCCACGCCGGCGCAGCTCTCGCGCGTCGAGGCGCACGTCAGCCAGGCGGTCGCGGCCGGGGCGCAGGTGCGCTGCGGCGGTGCGCGGCGTGGCAACTGCTACCTTCCGACGGTGCTCACCGGCGTCGACCCGTCGCTCGACCTGCTGCGCGAGGAGACCTTCGGGCCCGTGATCCCCGTCGTCGCCGTTCCGGACGCGGACGCGGCGATCCGCGCGGCCAACGAGAGCGCCTACGGCCTCACGGGGAGCGTGTGGACGCGCGACGTCGCGCGGGGCGCGGCGCTCGCGCGAGAGCTCCGGGTCGGGGTGGCGACGGTCAACAACCACATGTTCACGGCCGCGGCGCCGCAAGCCGTGTGGACCGGGCGCGGGATCTCGGGCTACGGCGTGCAGAACGGCCCGGCGGTCGTGCAGGCGATGACGAGGCCGCGGCTGCTCGCGGTCGACGAGAACACCGCGCCGCGCGAGCTCTGGTGGTTCCCCTACGACCGCGCATTCTTCGATCTGGCGCGCGGGATGGTGCGCTCGCTGGGCAGAGGACCGAAGCTCGAGCGGCTCTCGTCGGCGGGCCAGATGGTCCGTGGCGCGGCCAGGCGGTGGCTCGCGGCGTCGCGCTCCGGGGAGGAGCGCTCTTGAGCGGAGCGCGAGAGAACGCGGCGCTCGCCTGGAGCGCCTATTTCACCGCCGCGGTGTGGGCGTCGCTGGGCGTCCCGGGCGCAGCGCGCTTCGACACCCTGAGGGGGCGCGTCCTCCACCAGGCCGCGCGCTGGGGCGGGAGCATGCTCGGCCTGCGCGGCGACCACAGCGTCACGAGCCTCCTGCTCGCCGCGCGCCACCTCGGCCTCGGCGCGCTGCTCGATGAGATCGCCCCCGAGCAGGTGATCGAGCTCGCCGCGGGGCTGTCGCCGCGCGGGGCGGAGTGGGCAAGGGCTCGTCCGGTCGTGTACATCGAGGTCGACCAGGCCGCCGTGATCGACGCGAAGCGGCGTCTGCTCGAGCCCGCACAGCCGCGCGGCGAGCTCGTCCTCGTCGCGGCGGACCTGCGCGAGGCCGACCTCGGCGAGGCGCTCGGCGCGGCGCTGCGCGACCGCCGCACGGCGGTCGTCTCCGAGGGGCTGACCGGCTACCTCGACGAGCCCGCGCTGCGCGGGCTGCTGCGGCAGGTGCGCCGCGTGGCGAGCCGCCTGAGCTCGTGCGTGGTGCTCATGGACTTCTACCTGCGCGACGGCGCCGCGGCCACGCCGGCGCGCGACGCCGGGGTGCCTGGGGAGGCATGGCTGCGCAAGCGCGCGCTCCGCTCGATGCTGCGCCGGGGACTCGACGACCTCGAGCACCTGCGCGCGCTCGTGTCGTCGGAGGGCTTCGAGCTCCGCGCCGCGCACACGGCGCGCGACCTTGCGGTCCGGGCTGGCATCGCGCCGCCGCTGCTCGAACTGTTCGTCATCGCGGAGCTCGCGCCCGCGCGGAGCGGCGGCGACGCCGTACGGTAGCAGCGGTGACCGGCCGCCGCGCGGGCAGCCCCCGGAAGGCCCCCGGCTCGCGGCGCGCGCGGGAGCAGGCAGAAGCGGAGGCGCGCACGGGTTCTCGCCCGAGTGCGCCGACGACCAGCTGGTCCGCTGCAGCGCGGCGCCGCCGGCCGCCGGAGGCCCAGGATGGAGCGCCCCGCTGGCCGCCGTCGCGATTGGCGCGGTCGCCTGGCTCCGCGCCGTCGGGCGCCCCCGCGCCGGCGAGCGCGGCCCAGATCGGCGGGGATGCCGGCGGTGAAGGGTGAACACCGACCATCACGTAACCCGGCTTCTTCACCGGCCCGACGCGGGACGCGATGCTCACCGACACCCGGGGTCGAGCTCGACCTCGGGCGGGCCGTCCCGGCCGGTGCGGGCTTCCTCACCTTCCGTGCCTCGGGGAAAGCAGCAACCTGGGTTCGATTCAGCTGTTGGCCACCGCGGCACCTTCGCCGCGAAGGATGGCCCCGATCGAGCGGTCGCGTCTGCGTCAGCCGTCGCTCCGCGTACAGGTGACCGCCACCACAGGGACGAACTTGCCCTACCGCGGCGTCTATGGCCGCCCGAGGCCGAGGACGCTCTCCAGGCTAGGGTAGGCGGCTTCCTCCTTGTCCAGGTTCAGGTCCTTCCAGGGAATTACCTCCTGCAGGAGACCGTAGTCGAAGGCCCAGAGATACTCTGGGCTCCCGGGCTCGAGCAAGGTGCAGCAGTAATCGGTCCATGTTCCAAACCCATCCACCACGACCGCCTCGCTGCAATTGCATGCGATATCGTTCTCGACCACCCTCCAGGGTATAACCTCCTCGAGCCGCAGCCGGCGCGCCTTGGGCTCACCCGCGCGAACGAAGCGGATCCCACGGAGGGTGTGCTCGTTGCTCATGCTGAGCTCCAGCTCCAGATCTGGCCACACGGGGAGAGAGTAGAACATCTTCATGGCATTCGGCGCCTGGCTTCTCGGCGCCGGCTCGACGCGCTGCGGCGCTCCAAGGAACCGACGATACACGTCGGCATGGCACTCGTCCGCCATGCCTGGGTCTTCATGATCCAGGCGTGCGCGCGCCAGCATCTCCTTGCCCGCTCGAACGCCGACTCATCGACGCCTAAACGCCTCAGACCTCCTGCGACACCCTCCTTGTTCCGCATACGTGACATGAGATAAACCTGAAGCGTGCTGATAGGAGCCATGACTGCTCCGCTCCGACACTCCACGGCTCATTGGGTGTATTTAAAGCGTCCGAACGAGTACTCCGTTCCGCTTGCGCTTATCGTCAAGCGAGCCGTTGCGATTCTTATCATGCCGTTCGGTGCCACCACAGGCACCCCCAGGAGGGGAGCGGATGGCGGAAGGTGTTCTATGTCAACCAGCGCGTGCAGCGTGGCTGTGCGGTGGGACCGTGTGATGCCGCGGCCCTTCACAGCGGGCGACGCGGCGGCGCAGGGCGCCCCGTTGGGCCACACCGGAGCCGCCCTCGGCAGGGAGACAGGCGGAAACTATCAAAATTGCTACTGATTCCGGCGACCGCTCGTCATCGACCGGTTTCTCTGGCGGGACGATTCCGCGGGGGCGAACCGTCGCGATCCGTCGCTTTCCCGGGGATTCAGGGAGGGCGTGACGACGGATCGCACCGCCTCGGGAGGCATGGGCCCAACGCGGGGCCAAGGGCCAAGCCCCGGGCCTGGGGAGCTCGCCGTGACCGATCCGTCGCGTCGGGCTGCGGTGGTCGCCTCGCTCGCCAGCACCCTGAGCCGCGCCGTCGCCCTCGAAGATGAGGTGGCGACGCGGGTCCTTCACGAGGCGATCGGTCGGCTGCTCGGGTTGCCGGTGGCGCCGGAGGGGTGAGCAAGCTGGGACCAAACGCCGCAGCGCACCTCGCCCACGTTGACCGAACGAAAGTGGCGGGAGGACGTAGCGGACGAGCAGACGTTGAGTTTATAATTTCAGGATAGGATAAGCAGGCAGAGCTACTGCCGCTGTACGCCGGCCGACCGCGTGCCCCTCTTCAAAAGCCCGTCTCGTCGAGCGCCAGCACGCCCGTGCGATGGCCGAGATGCTCGACGACGCAGGCGCGCGGGTCATCGAGCACGGCGTCTGCATCCCAGCGCGCACGACCGAGCAGGTGCTGCAGCGCGTACGGCGTCGGGTCGCCGGCCGCCTCGGCGAGCTGCCAGCTGTTTTTGCGCTTTCATCGGTCGGAGGGCGGCGTCGCCGAAAGCAGCGCGCGCACCCGGCGGTCGCGCAGCCCGAGCCCTCCCCAGAGGAACGCGGCGACGTAGATCGGGAAGAGCGTGTGGCTGAACATAGACCCCCCGCGGGCGTCAGGAATCATCGGTCGCCTCCGGAAAAATCGCGGGCCTGGCCGGCCCCGCTCCCCGGCCCGTGGCGACCCCGGAGAGCAGCCGGGGCCGCCCTGCCGGCCCCGGGACGGCGAGCTCCCCGTCCGGGCCCACCGTCCAGCTCCGCCCGCCAGAAGAAAACCTCGTGATTACGAAGCCTTAGGTGTTATTCAAAAAAAAGATCGCCCCGCGTGTCGATCGCGTGGTCGCCCGTTCGTCGTGACGGTGGAGACAGGGGCCGGGCGGTCGACGCCGCCGGGGCGCTCCTCTTCGAACCGGAAGGAAACTCGACGATGCGATTCATGATCACCGCGGCACCGGCGACCGACGACGCGAAGCACGACGCACAGGCAGCGGCGGATGCGCCCCCGGACGAGGCGCTGTTCGCCGCATACATGAAATACAACGAAGACATGCAGAAGGCCGGCGTGCTGGTCGCGTCCGAGGGCCTCAATCCCGCCGGGGCGCGCGCGCGCGTCGGGATTTCGGGGGGGAAGCGCGTCCTGCTCGACGGGCCCTTCGCGGAGTCGAAGGAGCTCGTCGGCGGCTTCTACCTGATCGAGGTGGGCTCGAAGGAAGAGGCGATCGCCTGGGCGCTGCGCTGCCCCGTCGGGCTCGGGAGCGCCGAGGTGCTCACGATCCACCAGATGACGGAGCTCTCGGACATCCCGCCGCGGTTCAGGGAGATCATCGCCGAGGTGGCGCCGACGTGGAGCGTGTCCTTCTCGAGGGCGCAGTAGGCCGGGCGACGAAGCGCCGGCGTCATTGGCCACGTGTCTGTCGATTCAGCGCGCGGTCCCGCGGAAAGGGTGGCCAGGCGTCACTTTCAGCCCCGCGCGGCATCTCCGGTCATCAATGGCCAACCCGGCCCGACCACGACCGACAGAGACCCCGGGAGAAACCGGCGCGCCGACGTATTACCGGGAGGTCTACCCCATCGTCCGGCAGACGTGCGTGGGTTGCCATGTCGCGGGCGGCATCGCGCCCTTCCGCTCGAGGAGTCGGCGACGGTCGTGTCCTTGGCGAACCGGATCCGCGACGTGACCCGGAACGGGTCGATGCCTCCCTGGGCGCGGAGCGAGCTGTTGGTGCGGCAATACGACCAGCATCCGACCTCGGTCGGCGGCGGTCCACGTCCCTCGTCGGCACGAGCGCCCCTTGGGGACGTGCCGCGGAACAGGGCGTCGTAGAGTGCGTGGGCGTCGGCTTGGATGTACCCCGAGAAGCCGCGGAACATCTCGCAGACCGCAGCGCTGGTGTGCTTGGGCTGGTACTCGCAAAAGACGTGATCCTTGTCCGCGAGGACGACGAAGAAGTGTCCTTTGCGGCACGGTCCAGGCTTCTTGTCCTTGCGCTCCTGGATAGGCCGAGGCTGGACGGAGACCCCGGTGGCGTCGGTAGAGAGGCAGAAGGCCGTGTCGAAGGCCTCTTTGCGCGCGGCCTCGACGCATGCGCTGGACGTGGCGGCTGGGGAGAGACGGCGCTTCATGCAGCGCTTACGGAGGACTGAGGCCGCCGGCCGCGATGGCCGTGGTTTTTTTTGTGTTCCAAATTACATAATAGCGGTCTGGGCCGATGGGCGTTCGATTTTTCTCCCCCGCGTTTTTTTCAGCGATGAGTTTCCTCGGGCAGCGGGGTCTATGGGGTACAGCCGGTCGCGATCATGACGCCGGCTGTCGCCGGGGACGGCGGCGGCGCTCGGGGCATGCGCTCTTCGTCGCCGCCGCGACCGGGAAGAGCGGTTCGAGCCGCCGGATGAGACGCTGCACGAGCTGTCACGAAGGGAGAAGGAATATGGTCATGAAGCGCGTCTTGATCGCGATGTGCCTGATCGTCGCTGCATGTGGGGGTGAGGAGGACGACGCGCCCGTCGCGTGGGAGGACATGAGCTTCGATCAGCGCTTCGCGTTCATGGAGGATGTCGTCCTGCCGGAGATGAAGGAGACCTTCGTCGCGTTCGACGCGAAGTTCGAGGGAATGACGTGCGTGACCTGTCACGGCAGCGGCGCGGCCGACGGGACCTTCGCGATGCCGAGCCCCGACCTCCCCCCGCTCCCCGCCACCGAGGAGGCGTTCGCCGAGTACGTGAAGGATCCGGAGATCGAGCGGTGGGGCACATGGATGTTCGAGACGGTCATGCCTCGGATGGCCGATGTGCTGCAGATCGCCGCGTACGACCCGATGACCAACACCGGCGACTTCTCGTGCAATGGCTGCCACACGCTTGAGGGCGTCGAGCAGTGAAACCGCCGGGCACGCCGCCGGCGGAGATGCAAACGTAGCGGATGGGTGGGTCTCGAAGTCGAGCGTGAAAGGTGAAAGGCTCCGGCGGCGACAGCTCAATGCGCTCGGCAGGAAGATGCTCGGGCAGCTTTTGCCGTCCGTGCGGGCGGATGTGACGCCCCTTGTCCCCGCCTCCGGATGAGCTGCCTGGCGCTGCGCCATCGCCCTGCGGCGGAGGGCGCCCCGCTCGGCCACACCGGAGCCGCCCTCAGCGTCGAAATAGACGGAAACCATAAAAATTGCTACTGTTTCCGGCGGCCGCTCGTCATCGGTCGTTTTTTCTGGCGGGATTTCTGACATGCGGAACGATGGAGCCATCGCTCATCTCGCGCTCCGGCGCGATCCTGTTGAAGCGGTCGGAACCGAACGTCCCTGAGCGTCAACGAAGGGTATGGCCGCCCCGCCTACCTGCGCAGGAGGCGCCCCTGCCGGGTCTTGCTCGTCAGCGCGCCGTCCTGCGCCACCACCTCGCCGGTGATCAGGACGGCGCGGATCCCCGTCGGCGGCGCGTCGGCCCGCCGCGGCGTCGTGTTGTCCGCCACCGTGGCCGGATCGAAGACGACGAGATCCGCCCAGTGCCCGGGCAAGATGCGCCCCACGTCGCGGAGCCCGATCCGCTCGGCGGGCAGCGAGGTCATCCGGCGCACGGCCTCCTCGAGCCGGAACAGGCCGACGTCGCGGCTGTAGTGGCCGAGCACCCGCGGGAACGTGCCGAACGACGCCGGGTTGTGCTGGCCGCGCCGGGTGAGGATCGCGTCGGTCTCGAACGCGCAGAGCGGGTGCGAGAGCACGGCCCGGAGCGGCTCGTCGTGCGCATCGACGCCCGAGTACGTGTTCAGGAGGACGCGCGCCTTGCCGTCGCTCACGCGGGCGACGTGCACGTAGGCGTCGAACTCGCTCCCGCCGAGGCGCCCCGCGATCGCCTCGAAATCGAGCCCCTCCAGCGCCGCGAGCTCCGGCGCTCCGCCCCAGAGCAGCCGGATGTCGGCATACGAGAGCCCGAGGAGCCGCCGGAACATCGCGAACTCCCGCCGGAGCCGGCGGAGGACGGCCGGGTCGTCGATGCGGGCGCGGAAGCCGTCGAGCACCCAGGCGGGGAAGAGGGCGTTCACCGTGGTGTTGCCGACCGTGTAGGGGAACGCGTCGAAGGCGGCGTCGACCCCTCTGTCCACGGCCCGCTCGATCGCGCGGAGCACCCAGGGCACCGTGGGCCACGTCCGCCGGCCGATGAAGATCTGGTGCGAGAGCTGGATCTTCGCGCCGCTCTCCTCGGCCAGGCCGAGCAGCTCGCGGACGGAGCGGAGGTTGTGCGGCGGGCCGAGGAGCAGCGGCCTGTAGAACGGCGATATCCACGTGTAGGCCCGGCCGTGGACCGTGAACACGCCCCCTTCGTCGGCCACCGCCCGGAGCAGCGTCAGGAGCTCGTGCCTTCGCGCGAAGACCCCGGGCGTGTAGGCCAGCCCGGCGGAGAGCCCGAACGCGCCCTCGCGGAGCGACGCGCGCGCGAGCGCGCAGAGCGCGTCCATCTGCTCCGGGCTCGGGGGAGCGGCGCTGTTGCCCATGACGGCCTGGCGGAGCGTGCCGTGGCCGACCAGGAGCGCCGCATTGACGAGCAGCCCGCCGGCCTCGAGGGCGCTCAGCAGCTCACCCATCGAGCGCCACCGGTAGGCGAGCGCTCCGTCCTTCAGGATCTCCGCGGAGTGCTCCACCAGCGGAATCGACGCCTCGGTGACCGGGGCAGGGGAATGACCGCAATTGCCCGCGACCACGGTCGTGATGCCCTGGGCGACCATCGGCGCGAGGACGTCCTCGTGGTCGGGCAGCGCGAGCAGCCAGTCGACGTGCGAGTGGATGTCGATGAAGCCGGGCGCGACGGCGAGCCCGCTGGCGTCGAGCGTCCGCCCTCCCGCGAGCGCCCCTGGCCCGGCGATCGCGGCGACCTTGCCCTTCTGGATCCCCAGGTCCGCCACGTAGCGAGGCTGGCCGCTGCCATCGAGGATCGTTCCCCGCGAGATGACGAGATCGAAGTCCATCTGCACGCCTCCTCGAGAAGCTCGTTCGCGGACAACGCGGAACCGTGGAAAGCCCACCGGACCGGGGCATGGCCGTGGAGCGGAGCATGAGCTCCGCGCGGGCCGCGCGCCCCCCGATCCGGGCTCCGTGGCGCTCGCGCCCCGGCGGCCGCGCGCTTCGAGCCGCTGCCCTGCCAGCATGAGCCCGGGCGCTCGTCCGGTCGCGCTCGCGCCGCGCGCCCCTCGCATGAGCCCGCCGGTGTGCAGCCCGAGCCCAGCGGCCTGCCCCGGCCGGGTCCAGGCCGCGTCGCGCAGTGCAGTTCGCTCCGGGCGACCGCGCGAGATCGCCTGGCCCCGCGATTGTATCCGCGGCTGTCGCAGTCCTGCTGCGGGTCGACTCGACCCGCGAGAGACCGGGGGAGTCCATGGATCGAACAGCGAGCGCGCCTCGAGGCGGGCGTCTCTCTCTGCGCCCGCTCGCCGAGCGGCCGCGGTGCAGCATCGTCATTCCCTGTTACAACGAGGAGCGCTACATCGAGGACGTCCTCCGCTGCGCCCTCGAGCAGCGTTATCCTCCAGAGCTCCTCGAGATCTTCGTGGTCGACGGCGGCTCGACCGACAGCACACGGGAGCTCGTCGGCCGCGTCGCGGCGGAGGATCCACGGGTGACGCTCCTCCACAACCCCGACCGGATCCAGGCCGCCGCGATGAACATCGGCATTCGCCGGGCGCGAGGTGAGGTGATCGTCCGGATGGACGCCCACGCCGACTACGCCGGCGACTACGTGGCTGCGTCGGTCGCGGCGCTCCGGAGGACCGGCGCCCTCAACGCGGGCGGCGCGGCGCGGCCGCGCCACCGGAACGGCTTTCAGCGGGCGCTCTGCGCCGCGCTCTCGAGCCCCCTCGGCGTGGGCGGCTCGGCGTACCGGGACCCGTCGCGCGAGGGGTTCGTCGAGTCGGTGTTCAACGGGGCTTTCCGGCGCGAGGCGTTCGAGATCGCCGGCCTCTACGACCCGGCCGCCGTCACCAACGAGGACGCCGAGCTGAACCAGCGCATCATCGAGGCTGGCGGCGCGGTCTACCTGTCCCGGGAGATCGTCGCTTATTACTACCCGCGGTCGTCGTTCGCCGCGCTCGTCCGGCAGTATTTCGCGTATGGCAAGGGGCGCGCGCGCACGCTGATGTGCCGCCGCAGGTTCCTGTCGCTCCGGCCGGCGCTGCCGTTCTGCATGGTGACGGCCGGAGCGTGGCTCGCGCTCGCGTCAGCGCTCGCGCCGGCGGTCCGCCCGGCGCTGGCGCTCGCCTCGCTCGCCTATGCCGCGCTCGTGATCGCTGAGTCGCTCCGGCTCGCGCGGCGCGCCTCGCCGCGCGATTTCCCCCTGCTCTGCGCCATCTTCCCCGCGGTGCACGCCGCGCACGGGCTCGGGTTCTGGGCCGGCCTGCTCCGCGGCGCGCGGGACGGCGCTGGCCGGCGCGAGGCCGAGCGCCTTCCGGCGCCGTGAGCGCGAGCAGCGCGGGTGATCCCCGGGTTCAGCGGCTCGGACGCGGATCGAGCGGCGGCGCGGCGCGTTGATCGCCCGCGTTCGCTTTGGTATGTTTGCGCCGTGAGCGTACGCGGGACGCCGTTTGCATCGTTCTCCTCGGCCGCGGCCGAGCTCATCGAGCTGTCCCGCTTTTGCCATGAGCGCGGCTGGACGCCGGCCACGAGCGGCAATTTCTCCGCCCGGCTCGGCGACGGCACCCTTGCGATCACGGCGTCCGGGCGGCCCAAGGGCGCGCTCGGCGTGTCGGACATCGTCGTCGTCAATGCGGACGGCCGCCTGACCGGGCCCTCGCCGGCCCGCCCGTCGGCCGAGACGGCGCTGCACTGCCAGCTTTACCGGCACTCCAGCGAGATCGGCGCCGTCGCGCACACCCACTCGCGGGCGGCGACGGTGCTGTCGCGCCGGTGCGCGCAGGAGGGGTACGTGACCCTCTCGGGCTACGAGGTGGCGAAGGCGCTCTCCGGGATGACGACGCACTCCGCCACGGTGCTCCTCCCGGTCTTCGTCAACACGCAGGACATCCGGAAGCTGGCGGAGGACGTCGATGCGTTCATGTCGGCGCATCCGCCCGTGTACGGCTACCTCATCGCAGGTCACGGCCTGTACACATGGGGCTCGGACATCGCGAGCACCATCCGCCACATCGAGGCGATCGAGTTCATGCTGGACTGCGCGCTGCTGGAAGGAGGGCTATCATGAGCCGATTGCGGGTTTACCGGGAGAGCGACCCGACGAGGGCCGACGAATACACGACGCTCGAGGACATCGCCCGCGTCGCCGCAGAGGCGCAGATCCGCTTCGAGCGCTGGTCCGCCGAGCGCCCGCTGCCGCCGGGCACGGCGCAGGAGCGGGTGCTCGAGGCGTACGCGGGGCCGGTGAAGCAGCTCTCCGAGGCGTGCGGGTTCGTGACGGCGGACGTCGTGTCGGTGTCGCCGGGCACCCCCAACCACGCCGAGCTCAGGCGGAAGTTCCTGGACGAGCACATCCACACCGAGGATGAGGCGCGCTTCTTCGTCGAGGGGCGAGGGCTGTTCTGCATTCATCACGGCGAGCGCGTGCTCTCGTTCCTCGTCGAGAAGGGCGATCTCATCAGCGTACCGGCCGGGACGCGGCACTGGTTCGACATGGGGCCGGAGCCCTCGTTCACCTGCATCCGGTGGTTCTCCGACCCGAAGGGGTGGGTCGCCGAGCACACCGGGTCGGACATCGCATCGCGCTTCCCGCGGCTCGAGGCGTGAGCGTGGCGGCGCTCTCTGCGCGCGCGGTGCTCGTCGACATCGAGGGGACGACGACCGACGTGCGCTTCGTGCACGACACGCTGTTCTCCGTGGCGCGCCGGGATCTGGCCGCGTACGTCGCGGCGCACGCCGGGGGCCCGGAGGTCGAGGCCGCCCGGCGCGCGGTCGCGCGCGAGCGGGGCGAGGGCGAGCAGGCGGTGAGCGACGGCGAGCTCGCGGCGGCGCTGCTCGCGTGGATCGACCAGGATCGCAAGGAGACGACGCTGAAGGCGCTCCAGGGCAAGATCTGGCGCAGCGCCTACGAGTCGGGGGGGCTCCGGAGCCACGTGTATGCGGACGTGGAGCCGGCGCTGCGGAGATGGCGAGACCTCGGGGTGACGCTGGCCGTGTTCAGCTCCGGGTCCGTCGAGGCGCAGCAGCTCCTCTTCCGGCACACGACGGCCGGCGATCTCACCGGCCTGTTCACGGCGTTCTTCGATACGACGACCGGGCCGAAGCGAGAGGCGGGCGCTTACCAGCGGATCGCGGAGGCGCTCGGGCTGCAGCCGGGAGAGGTGCTGTTCCTGTCCGACATCGTGGCCGAGCTCGACGCCGCGGCGGCCGCCGGCATGCGCACGGTGCAGCTGCTCAGGCCGGGGACGGCGCGGGACGCGGAGAGCCGCCACGCCGTCGCGGAGCGCTTCGACGACATCGCGCCGTAGCTCGCCCGGCGGCGGCTCGTTCCGCTTGGCGCGTGAGTGACCGCGCTGACATCCTTGGCGCGCATGCTTCACGGCAGACTGCTCGCCGGCCGGTTCGAGGTGATCGAGCTCGCGGGAACGGGAGGGATGGGCACTGTCTACCGGACCGTGGATCGCGCGAGCGGCGATGTCGTCGCCGTGAAGCTGCTCGGCGATCTCGACGCGCAGGCAGCGGCGCGCTTCGGTCACGAGGCGCGGGCGCTCGCCACGCTCGATCACCCGCACGTCGTGCGTTACGTGACGCACGGGGTGGCGCCCACCGGGGAGCCTTATCTGGCGATGGAGTGGCTCGCCGGAGAGAGCCTCTCAATCCGGCTGTCGCGGCGACCGCTGGACGTGGAGGAGAGCGTCGCGCTCGTGCGCGCGGTGGCGGATGCGCTCGGCGCGGCGCACGCGCGCGGGATCGTCCACCGCGACATCAAGCCGAGCAACCTGTTCCTTCCGGGCGGGGCCGCCGACCGGGTGAAGGTGCTCGACTTCGGCATCGCCTGGCTCTCGGGCGCCTCGGCGCGGCTGACGCGGACGGGGGCCCTCGTGGGCACCATCGGCTACATGGCCCCCGAGCAGGCCAGCGGGGAGCGCGCGCAGCTCGACGCGCGCGCGGACGTCTTCTCGCTCGGGTGCGTGCTCTTCGAGTGCCTGACGGGTCGTCCGGCGTTTCACGGGCGGCACTTCATGACCATCCTGACCAAGCTCCTCCAGGAGGAGCCGCCGCGGGCGAGCGCACTGCGGCCCGAGGTGCCGCAGGCGCTCGACGAGCTCCTGGCGCAGATGCTGGCCAAGCGCCCGGAGGGGCGCCCGGCCGACGGCGCGGCCGTGGTGCGCTGCCTCGACGCGCTCGGCGCCTCGTCGGCGGGCGGCGCTCGCTCCAGCCTGGCCGCCGTCGAGCTCGTGACCGCCGCGGAGGTGTGGCTCTGCTCGATCGTGGCCGTCGGGCCGGCGGACGTCAGCGCGCCGGCGTCGACGGAGATCGTGCCCGCCGGTCGAGCGCAGCGGAGCGCGGTCGCCGCCGTCCGGCACGAGACCTCGCCCCTCGGCGCGGTCGTGCAGGAGCTGGCCAGCGGGGCGGTCGTGGCGATCCTCGCGGCGGGGGCGGGCGCGGGCAGCGCGACCGACCAGGCGGCGATCGCGGCCCGCTGCGCGCTGCGGATCCGCGCGTCGGTCCCCGGCGCCAACGTCGTGCTGGTGACGGGGCGCGGCGAGTCGACGGGACGATCGCTGCTCGGCGAGGTCCTGGACAGGGCGGCCGCGCTGCTCGACGACGCGGCCGCCCGGGGCCGCCCGGGCCGCCTCCGCGTCGCGGTCGACGCCGTGACGCGGGCCCTGCTCGACGCGCGCTTCGAGGTCGCGGAGCAGGACGGGCTCTCCTGGGTGGAGGCGGAGCGCGAGGTCGCCGACGGCGCGCGCAGGCTGCTGGGCAAGCCGAGCCCCTATGTCGGGCGCGCTCGGGAGCTGCGCAGCCTGCTCGATCTCGTCGAGGAGAGCTTCACCGAGCCGCGCGCCGCGGTGGCGCTCGTGACCGCGGCCGCGGGGGTGGGCAAATCGCGCCTGCGTCACGAGCTGGTCCAGGCGCTGCGGCCGCGCCATCCCGAGCTCGTGCTGGGCGTCGGCAGCGGGGACTCCATCGGCGCGGGCTCCGCGTTCGCGATGCTCGCCGGGTCGCTCCGGGGCGCGCTCGGGATCGCGGCCGGCGAGGCCCCCGAGGCGCAGCGGGAGAAGCTCGCGCGGGCCGTGGGCCAGCTGTTCGCGGGGGAGCAGCAGCAGCGCGTGGCCTGCTTCCTCGGCGAGCTGCTCGGCGTTCCTCTCGCCGACGGCGGGCCGATGGTGCGGGCCGCGCGGCAGGACCCGGCGCACATGGCCGACCGGATCCAGGAGGCCTACCTGGACTACGCGCGCGCCGTGACGAGCGCGCGGCCCATGCTCGTCGTCCTCGAGGATCTGCACTGGGGAGATGCGCCTTCGGTGAAAATTTTCGATCACGCGTTGCGGGCCCTCTGCGAGCGCCCCTATGCGGTGCTCGCGTTCGCGAGGCCCGAGGTCCACGAGCTCTTCCCCCGGCTCTGGATCGAGCGAGGGCTCACGCAGATCCGGCTGCGCGAGCTGTCCGCGCGGGCCGCCGAGCAGCTCGTGCGCGGCGCGCTGGGCGCGTCGGTCGCGCCGGGGACCGTGGCGGCGATCGTGGATCGGGCCGCGGGAAACGCCTTCTACCTGGAGGAGCTCGTCCGGGCCGTGGCCGAGGGGCGCGGCGGCGCGTTGCCGGAGACGGTGCTGGGCATGGTCGAGGCGCGCCTCGCGGCGCTCGATCCCGAGGTGCGGCGGCTGCTCCGGGCGGCGAGCGTCTTCGGGGACGTGTCGTGGATCGGCGGCGTGAGCGCGCTCCTCGGCGCGCGCACCCTGGCGTCGGGGCCGAGCGACGCGGACGCCTGGGCGGAGCTCTTCGATCGCGAGATCCTCGAGCGCCGCCCGAGTTCGCGCCTCGCGGGACAGGAGGAGATCGCGTTCCGTCACGCGCTCCTGCGGGAGGGGGCTTACGCGATGCTCACCGAGCGCGACCGGGCGGTCGGGCACAGGCTCGCCGGGGAGTGGCTGCTCTCGGCCGGCGAGCAGGATCCGATGGTGCTGGCCGAGCACTTCGCGCGGGGCGGGGATGGGCCGCGCGCGGGGGGGTTCTACCTGCGCGCCGCCACCCTGGCGCTCCACGGGGCGGACGTGCAGGCGGCGCTCGCGCGGGTGGAGAAGGGGATCGCTTGCGGGGCCGAGGGCGAGCGGCTGGCCGAGCTCCACCTGCTCCGGATGAACGCCCTCATCTGGACCGACGACGCCGCGCGCGCCCACGCGAGCGCGCTCCAGGCGCTCGAGCTCGCCGCGCCCGGGAGCCTCGCTTCCTGGCGTGCCCTGAGCGGCGCGATGTACTGCGTCGCGCTCTGCGACGACCGGCGGGCCGTGGAGGTGCTGATCCCGCGCCTCCTGGTCGAGGAGCTCCCCGTCGACGTCCTGAGCCCGGAGCTCGCGACCCGGATCGTCTTCAGCCTGCTCTGGGACGGGAGGACGGCGCTGGCGGAGCGGATCGTGCGCCGGCTCGAGCACGTCATCGCGCCGGCGGTCGAGGGCGATCTCCATGCGGCCCTCTGGATCGAGCTCACCCGCGGCTTCTGGCGCTGCCATGCGGCGCGGGACCTGTGGGGAGCGCTCCAGGCGAACCTCGCCGCCGCGCGGCGCGCCGAGTCCCTCGGCAGCGGGCTGTTCGTCGCCTGGGCGTGGATGCTGGTGGCGATCGATTACACGAGGCTCGGCGACATGGCCGCCGCCGATGGGTGCCTCGATCGCGTGCTCGCGACAGAGGGCCTGCTCGACTACGTGTTCACGACCTCGGTGACGTGCCGGATCGTCTCGCTCCTCGAGCGGCGCAGGCTCACCGAGGCGGTGGAGATGTCCAGCAGCCTGCTCCAGCACATGCTCGCGCGCGGCCATCGCAGCCGGAGCGTGATCCCGTGGCAGCTCCTCGCCGAGGGGCGGCTGCTCCTCGGCGATCTCGCCCAGGCGGAGGAGGAGCTCTGCGCGGCGGGGGATCCGGCGGTGATGGCGCCCTTCGCCGGGGCCGTGCATCTCTCGTTGTTCGCCGAGATCCGGCTGCGGCAAGGGCGGACGGAGGAGGCCTGCGCGATGGCCGGCGAGGCGCTCGCGCTCCAGCGGCAGGCCGGCACGGTCTTCCTGATGCGGCAGGAGGTGATCCCTGCGCTGTACGCCGAGGCGCTGCACGCGAAGGGCGACGCGGAGGCGGCGCGCGCGGTCCTCCGAGAGGAGCGCGCGGCGCTGCTCGCTCGCGCGGCCAGGATCGAGGAGCCTGCGTTCCGGAGGAGCTTTCTCGAGAACGTATCCGCGAACGCACGGACTCTGACGCTCGCGCGGTCGTTGCTCGGGGAGTGAGCTCGGACGGCTGCAGCGGAGCCAGCGGTGGAGGGCGTGCTGCGCGGGGGGGCGGCGGGGCTGTCCCACAAACTCGCGCCTTTTGGGGGGCTATTGCCCGCTGTGCGGGAGGCGAGATCGGGGGGCGACCGGCTGCGCTGCGGGCCGGCGCTCGGGGTTTGTGGGGGCCTGCCCCGCCGCCCCCCCGCGCAGCACGCCCTCCACCGCTGGCTCTTTCCAGGGGGGCCGCCAGATCGAGGTGCTGTACAGTCGCGCGCGGTTGGCCGCGTGAAGAGGGATCGGGTCATGAAGGATCTGGAGAATTTGAGACCGCCTGCTGTGCTCGAGGGGATCGAGCGGGCCACCGCGGAGATCGGGTTTGCCATGGCGAGTGACAGGCAGACGGGCTCGATGCTGCGTACGCTCGCCGCGGCCAAATCCGGCGCTTTCCTCGAGCTCGGGACCGGCACGGGCATCTCGACGTGCTGGATCCTCGATGGCATGAACGCCATTTCTACGCTCGTCTCCGTGGAGCACGACGAGAAGGTCCAGGCCGTGGCGTGCCAGCACCTCGGAGACGACCCCCGCCTCACGCTCAAGAACATGGATGGCGAAGCCTTCTTGCGCTCCGCCCTGGGTCAGCAATTCGAGCTCGTTTTTGCCGATACATGGCCGGGCAAGTACTACGCCCTCGACGAGGCGCTGAGCCTGATCAAGCCCGGCGGGCTCTATGTCATCGATGACATGCTCCCTCAGCCCAACTGGCCTGATGACCACGCTCCCAAGGTGGCAGAGCTGATCGCCGCTCTCGAGCGACGCCAGGATCTCGTGCTGACCAAGCTCTGCTGGTCGTCAGGGCTCATCATCGCGACCAGGATCTGTCGCGCATAGAGAACGGCCGCGCGCGCAAGGCGACGTGCCATGGGGGCCGACGACGAGCTCGGGCTCGTCGCCGCGCTCGACGAGAAGCTCAAGCGACCGAAGGGCCTCTCGCCTTCAGCGTGGTGGCGGTCCCTCCGCTGAACGACGGGGCCTCCCGCGAGGCGCTGCCGGCAGCTCCAGCGACGGCGGTCACAGCAATCCTGCGCCGGCCCAGAGCCCGGGCTCGTACGCCACGAGCGCGTCCACGTCGTCCGAGGCGAGCACGAGGAAGCTCAGCGGAGAGAAGCCGAGGAACAGGTGCGAGGTGATCGGGAGCTGGATCCCCCACCCGAAGCGAGCGCCGAAGGCGCCCACGCTCTCGAAGTAGGGGGAGTCGAAGAAGATGCGGTGGTAGCCCGGCGTGATCCCGACCGACATCTCGACGTGCGATCCGACCCCCATCACGAGCCGGAGCGGCGCGCCGACTGCGAGCTGGTTGACGTCGGTGGTCGAGACGGTCCGGAGCTCGAGGCCGACCTCGAAGCGGCGCGTCTCGCTCAGGCGGAGGCGCGCGAGGACGTCGAGATCCACGGACATCCCGTCCTTCACCGTGAAGCGCCCCGGCACGAAGTAGCCGGAGATCCCGAGCGAGAGCGCCATCCGCCGCGCGTTGGCCTCCGCCTGATGACCCGTCGCGGGTCGCTCCGCGGCGGGCCCCGGAGACGTATCCGGGGTGCGCCTCTGCGGCTGTGCGGCAGCCGCGGGCGAGGGAGGGGGGGACGCGGGGTATCCGCCCGCCGGCGGCGGGTAGTAGGGGTAGGCCGGGGGAGGGCCACCTGCGGGCGGCGGCGGATAGGGGTAGGGCGCGGGGTACCCGCCAGAGGGCGGCGGATAGGGGTAGGGCGCGGGGTACCCGCCCGCGGGCGGCGGGTAGGGGTAGGGCGCAGGATACCCGCCCGCGGGCGGCGGCGGGTAGGGGTAGGGTGCGGGATACCCGCCCGAGGGCGGCGGGTAGGGGTAGGGCGCGGGGGGCCCGCCCGCGGGGGGCGGCGCGTACGGGTGGGGCGCTGGTGCCGGCGACGGCCTCTGAGCAGGCGCCGGAGCCGGCGCGGAACTCGCGGCCGCGGGCGTCGCTGCCTCGGGCCTTGCTGGCGCGGGCGGCGCGGGGCGAGCCGGCTGGGCCGCGGCCTCGCCCGCGGCGAGGCTCAGCGAGGCGAGCGCCACCAGCGCGGGCGCCACGGCGGCGGCGCGCCGCGCGCTGCGAGCCCGGCGCGCCAGCACGACGGCCGCCGCGAGCCCCAGCAGGAGCGCCAGCGAGACGAGCTGGCCGGTGCTGAGGCCCCCGTACACGCCGCGCCCGGCGTCCCCGCGGAGGAGCTCGATGAAGAACCGGCCCGCCGCGTAGAGCGCGAGCCATGTCCCGAACGCGCGCCCGTCCCGGTGCCCCCGGACGAGCCAGAGGGCGGCGAGCGCGCTCGCCGTCGCCCCGAGCGCCGCCTCGTAGAGCTGCGTGGGGTGCACGGGCAGGCTCGGCGCGCCGAGGGGCACCCAGCCGGCCGCCGTGTGGTCCGCCGCCGCGGGGCTGCCGGCCGGGAACCGGACGCCCAGCGCGCCCCCGGTGACGCGGCCGTAGTCGCACCCCGCGAGGAAGCACCCGGTGCGCACGCAGGCGTAGGTGAGCCCGAGCCCGGGCACGAGCCGGTCGAGGAACGGGAGCACGGCCGCGCCGCGGCGGTAGAGGACCAGGCAGGCCACGGCGACGCCGGCGATGAGGCCCCCGTAGGCCGCGCGGCCGGCGTGGAGCATCGGACCCCACGAGCCCCTCGCCAGCGCCTCGGGCGCGGCGCGCAGCGCCTCGAAGACGTAGCCGCCCAGGAGCGCGCCGACGTAGCCCGAGAGGAGCGCCCGGCCCTCCACGGCCACATCCCCCCGATCCCGGCGAACGAGCCAGAAGAACGCCGCCGCCCCGAGGAGCCCCGCGAGGGCGACCATCATGGTGTAGGTCGGCGCGAGCCACGGCGGCAGGCCGTGGCGCTCGAGCCAGAGCATCACCGCCCGGTTCACGGCCGCCTCCGGATGTGCAGCAGCATGTAACCCGCGGGCAGGAGCAGCCAGAACGCGGCGCCGAGGGGCACGGGCGCGCCCGGGAGGCCTCCTCCGGGATCGCGCCGGCCGGCGCTCAGCTTGCAGCTCGAGTTGCTGCCGGTGGATGGATCGCCGTCCTTGCAGTTCTGGTCGCAGTCGCGGCAGTTCTGGTTGCAGTCGTGGCAGTTCTGGTTGCAATCGCTGCAGTTCTGGTTGCAACCCGCGACGTCCTCGTTGCAGCTGTCGCAGCCGCCGCAGCTGCCGCAGCCGTCGCTGCTCGACGTGCCGCTCGGCGCGCTCGGGGTGACGGCCGGGACCGTCGGGCTGCCGTACTGGAGGCAGCGGTCGAGCAGGGCCATGCAGCCCTCGTCCCCGGCGAACGCCAGCGCGCCGTCGCGCCCAGCGATCGGCAGCGCGGCGCACGCGCCGCTGCCCGCGGACAGGACGCACTCCTTCACCCCGTTGATGCTCAGCAGCGCGAGGACGCAGAGCGCCTCGGCGTTCAGCGCCCCGGCGTTGACCCAGGAACACTCCGCCTGGGCGTCCGCGAACGCCGGGTCGGTGCGGTCGTGCTCGCACTGCCCGGCCACGGCGCAGGTGCATACGTCCCGCACCTCGGCGGCGCACTCCGCGACGGACGAGGGGAGGTGATAGGGGTTGAAGCGCACGGATCGCGGCTCGCTCCGGGGCCACGCGGGCATCGCGGCGCCGCCCGAGGGGGTGGGGAGCGCGGGCGCGTCCTCGGGCGAGAGGGCGCTCAGCGCGACGAGCCACGCGGCGTTGACGTACACCGTGTGATCCTGGGCGATGACGCCCGCGGGCAGGCCGGTGACGCGGACGAGGTCCTGCGCGTCCGCGCGCCGCGCGAGCTCCGCCAGGATCTCGCCCGCCCGGCCGCCGAGCGCCGCGTCCTCCAGCGGCGCGGTCTCCGGCGACGCCGGCTGACCCGCGAGGGCGGGTCGATCGAGCGGCCCTTCGGACACGTGTCCCGCCGCGAGGGAGCGGAGCACGAACCCCTCCTCGGACGGCTCGATCGCGCCGAGGACGATCGCGTCCTTCCCCACCGCGTCCCGCGACGCGTCCGCGCTGCGGAGCAGCGCGGGGACGCTCGCGATCTCCGCGCCGTCGATCGCCGTCTCGTCTCCTTGCTCGCCGTGCGCCTCCTCCAGCCGCACCGCCACGTCGCGCAGGACCTCTTCCGGCAAGGTAGCGAGGACCTCCGGCGCGGCGCTCAGCGCGTCGCGCAGCGGCAGGTCGTCGTACGGCGGTGTCTCCGCGCCGCACGCGCCGAGCGCCGGGAGCGCCAGCAACGCGACAGCACGGAGGATCGCTCTCTCGATGAAAGCCATTGTTCGCATGCCCCTCCCTCGAACCCCACCAGGCGCGCGAAGCCCGACACGGTGCGCGCTGCTCGACCGAGCGAGCGCGCATCAGGCCTGCGAGGCGCCTGCGACCACAGTACCAAAAGATCTCCCCACGAAGATCGCCGTAATTCACCGGTGAGCGATGGAGCCCTGTGTGCGAGCCGGTGCTCGGTGCAGCCGCCATGGCGTCCGCCCCGCAGGAAGGGGCCTCAGCGCTCGGCCAGATGCGACCGGCCGCGCTCGGCCCGCCGGTTCATTCACCGCACGGGCGTAATGTCGCCTGGACCACTTGCTCGCGCCGGGGGCTGTGGGAGAGGACCGTGCGCATCCGGAATGAGGGTGAAGACACCATCGTGTCCCACGGCGCGCGACGTTGACGTGGGCGAAGGTGCCGAGTCGAATCCGCCGGACCCATTGCGGTCGTGAGCGCCCCGCTGGATTGCGCCCCCGTGCCTCAGCGTGACAGGCGCGCCGTCAGGTAGTGACGCATGGACATCGGCGCTCGGCCGAGCAGGCGCTCCAGGGTCGGATCCACCGCGGCGAACTCGCGCTCTCGGCTCGCCGCGAACATGCCCAGGAAGAGGTCCGCCCGGTGTTCAGGGGCGCCGTGAGACACCATCTCTGCCCTGAACGCGTGATCGCTGACGGTCACCCGCGCGATCGAGCGCCCGGTGAGCTCCGAGGCGATCGCCGCGATGTCCGCGAGATCGAGGGCCGCGGAGGCGGTGAGCGGCGGTGTCACCCCGTCGAGGCGCGCCTCGTCGGTCAGCGCGATCACCGCCGCGTCGGCCAGGTCGCCGTGCTCTGTCCACGAGACCGGGCCGTCTTCTGGCGCGAGGAGCTTGCCCGTCTCGAGCGCCCGCTCGAGGAGCATGAGCGCGGACGCCGCATAGAACCCGTTGCGGAGCGAGGTGAAAGCGACCCCCGACCTTTGCAGCGAGGCCTCGGTGGCCGCGTGGTCGCGCATGGGCGCGAAGCGGGACGCCGGGCTCGAGCCCATGTGGCTCGTGTAGAGGACGCGGCGGGCGCCCGCCGCGCGAGCCGCCTCGAGCGCGGCTTCATGCTGGCGCACCGCGGTCTCGCCTGCGCTGTTGATGGAGACGATCAGGACATGCGAGGCGCCCTCGAAGGCGTGGCGCAGGCTCGCGGCGTCGTCGAAGGCCCCCCGGCGCACGCGGACGCCGCGCTCGGCGAGCGCGCTGGCCTGCTCCGGGTCGCGGACGCTGACGCCGAGCCGAGCGGCGGGCACGCGCTGAAGGAGCCGCTCCATGATGGCTCGGCCGAGGTGACCGTTGGCTCCAGTGACGATGATCATGACAACCTCCTCCTGCGTTCGGCGCAGCGACCCTGCGCGGTCATCCCAGGGATCACGCGGGCGCGGCGCTCCGTGCCCCGCGTGGCCCGGTGACGATGGGCTTCTTCACGTCGTCGAGCCTAGCGGCGGCCGCCGGAGCGCATTAGTGTGCCTGGAGGGAAGGGACTGTTGCCGTGGACGCACGAATCGATCTGGATCTGAACGACGCCGCGCTCCTCGTGCGCGTCGTCCGGACGCGCAGCTTCTCGGCCGCAGCCCGCGAGCGCGGCGTGCCGGTCTCCACGGTGAGCCGGCGCATCGCGCGGCTCGAGTCCGCGCTCGGTGTCCGGCTCCTCGAGCGAACCACGCGGCGGCTGGACCTGACCGAGGCCGGGCGCGCGTACTTCGGCCACGCCGAACGGGCGATCGACGACCTCACGCAAGGCACGCATCTCGTCCGCGAGCTCCAGAGTGAGCCGCGCGGACGCGTGCGGATCGTGGCGCCGATCACCCTCGGCGCCGCGGTGGCGAGCGTCGTCTGCACCTATCTCGCGAAGCACCCCCGCGTGTCGGTCGACCTCGAGATCGATTCACGGCGGGTCGACCTGCTCGCCGGGGGCTTCGACATCGCGATCGTCCCGGGCCACGTGGAAGACACCACCGACTTCGTGGCGCGAGAGCTCTGGCGGGCGACGCGGAAGCTGCTGTATGCGAGCCCGCGTTACCTCGAGGCGCGGGGCGTTCCCCAACGGATCGAGGACCTCGCGCGTCACGATTGCATCGCGGTGCACGCGACGGACGGAATGGCCACGTGGACGCTCGGGCAGGGGCGCCGGAGGCGACGCGTCGCCTTCGAGCCCCGCTTCTATGTAAGCGAGTCCTCCGCCGCCTACCGCGCGACGCTCGCGGGCATCGGCATCGCGATGCTTCCGGAGGTGTTCTGCGCCGAGGACGTGGCCGCGAAGCGCCTCGTCCGCGTCCTCAAGGGCTACGAGGCCGAGGCCGGCGGCGTCAGCCTCCTCTATCGCGCGCATCGCGCCCTGACGGCCGCCGTCCGGACCTGCATCGACCACCTCCTCGGGGAGCTGCCGGCGACCGATCCGGCGCGCGCTGGGCGCAGCCGCCGCGAGTAGGTTGCGAAACCGATGCCGATGTCGGCCGTAGCTCGACCTGACGGCGCGATCGCTCGCCTGGGCGAAGGAAGCCGCAAGGGAGGAAGCCATGATCCCGTTCCAGAGTCGGCCTGGTGTTCTCGATCTCGACGCTCGCCCTCGCCGTGGTGCAAACAGGTTGCGGGAGCCCCGACGTCGAGCCGCTCGATGACATTTCGTCGACGTCCGAGGCGCCCGCCGCGCGTACCGGGTTCATCGCCCTGACCCCGATCTCCGCGGACAGGACGCCCGTCCTCCATCACCTCGCCGGTGAGCTCCAGGCGACGTCGGCGCAGGGCGCCCTGGACTCGCTCCGCTCCGGCGCCGCCGAGCGCAGCGACCTCCATCGCCGAACGGGCGCGGTGATCGCCGACATGGCTGCCGTTCCTGGCGGTCTCGACCCTCCAGCCGACGTATCAAACCGTCTATTCCGCGCCGAGCTCGTTCAACGGCAAGGTGCCGCTCTCCGTCATGCACACCCAGGTGCTCCAAGGGATCTCACCTGCACGGGCAACCCCAACCAGAAGTTCGTCCTGCGGCCGGTGGGCGCTTATCGGTCGATCATGAACGTGAACAGCCAGAAGTGCCTGAGCGTCGAGGATGCCAGCGCCGCGGGGTATGCGCAAATCGTTCAGGAGCCCTGCAACACCGCGCTCCCCGAGCAGCTCTTCCTCCCGCGCTGAGGCGCGCGTGCCCTGGCCACATCCGCCTCTCCCTGGCCGGCCGTTCCCCTGCCGCCCTGGCCCCCGGGCACGCCTTCCCACCCCGCCTCAACCAGGATACGCTCGTGGTGCTCTTACGTTTGCGTCCAGGCCGGGACGTCTCCGTCCAAACGTGGTCGTGGGAGATCGGGCTTTTCCACCGGCCAGAGCGGCCCGCGAGCAGTGTCGTGGGTCGCCTGGAAGCGAGACCCGCTCCGGTCACTGGAGCGCGGAGGAGCACGGCGGGCCAACGATGACGAACCATTCCAATGAACGGAGAGATCGATGATCGGATATGTCACGCTGGGCACGAACGATCTGGAGCGCGCCGCTCGTTTCTACGACGCCTTGCTGGGCGGGCTGGGCGCGACGCGGCTCTTGCAGCTCGAGCGGTTGATCATCTGGGCGGTGAAGCCGAACGCGCCCGCGCTCGCCGTCGCCCTGCCCTTTGACCACCAGCCGGCCACGGTCGGCAACGGGGTGATGGTCGCGCTCGTCGTCGATAGCCCGGCCAAGGTGGACGCGCTCCACAGCAAGGCCCTGGAGCTGGGCGGCAAGGACGAGGGCGCGCCGGGGCCGCGCGGACAGAGCTTCTACGGGGGATATTTCCGCGACCTGGACGGCAACAAGCTCAACTTCTTCACCATGGTGCGCTGAGCTCCACCCGCCGGCCCGTCTTCCGCAGTCGGCCCGCGCAGCGCCGAAGAGGCCCAGCTCGCGGGCCTGTTGCAGAAGGCCCACCTCCGCGACGCCGAGGCCCTCCCCGGCGACACCGTGCTCCGCCTGGCCTCGCGGAACGGCGCGCGGGCCCTGGGCTTCGAGGCGAGCGGCGTCATCGCCCCGGGCGCCTCGGCCGACGTGATCCTCTTCGATTCCCGCCGCCCTCACCTCCGGCCTCGCAATAGCCTGGTCGGCAACCTCGTGTATTCGGCGAGGTCCAGCGACATTCGCCACTCGATCATCGCGGGCCGGCTCGTCATGAAGGACCACGAGCTCCTCACGCTCGACGAGGAGCGAATCCTCTGGGAGGCGGAGCGCCGCGCGTTCGCCATGCTGGACCGCGCCCGGGGCACGGCGCTGCGCGAGTACCACGGATAACGGGCTCCCTCCGGCCACGAGACGATTGAGGGTCGACCCCGAAGGCGAACCGCGCCGATAGCGGTCCGGCCGACCTCGGACACGGCCTCGGCGAGATCCGTCGCGGCCGAAACCGACCCGGTGATCGCGCACCGCCCGAAGCGCGCCTTGCGCGAGCGAATCGATGATGAATTTGATGTGCCTGTAAGGAGCGTGCACCTCGGCTCGGCGCCGGCCGCTCAAGAGACGACGAGGTTCCGGCGTCGGCTCCCTGGCTTTCCGCTAGCTTCCCGCAAATAGACCATTGCATGGCAGGGCGGCGAAATTTCCGAGTCCACGGCCAGTTCAGTCTTGACTCCAAAAAAAAGACGGCTTCACATGGTGTAGAACGCACCATCGCGCGTTCCATATCAACACCCGTCGGTCACCGGCCCCAAGGGGGAGCGCATGCCGGATGATCCATCACCATTCGAACCAATGAAGTAGGGTTTGATACAATCTCACAGGCGGGCACCGGCCGTGCTCAGCCGATGGATGCGGGAGGCAACATGCCGCTGAAGAGCTATGGCGTATTGAAGGGGACAGTGATCGATCGGCGTTTCGCGTCGGGAGCGAACCCGCACTACCAGATCCACGTCGTGGACGACACGATAGACTATCGCATCGCGGTGAATGTGCAGTCGCAGGACGGCTCCCAGGTCGAGTATGTCGTCAAGTCACATTTCGCGCACCCGCTGCTTCAAGGGCTCCACGAGCTGAAGCCGGGCTTTCATCCGCTGGAGAGCAAGCCAGGCGGGCTCGGGCTCGACTTCATCCGGGGGAATCTCGTGGACCGGACGGAGTTCGTTCCGTTGCCATTCTCCGCCCCAGGCCCTGACAACGACCTCAACGAGAAGCTCGATCACTACGTGCAGCGGGCGATGGCCGACGAGGCGGCGCTCCTGTACGCCTTCGGGGAGCGCTGGGGCCCGGAGAACGGGAAGAAGGACAAGATCTTCGGCTTCCTGCCCGGTAACGGCATCCACGACATCCACATGAACCAGGGCAACGACGCCCGCTTCAAGAAGGACGACGGTGTCTGGCAGGACGGCGGCCTCCTCATCCACTTCCCGCGTGGGGACCAGTGGGTCGCGATCTTCCTGAAGTTTCAGACGCAGGCGTGGCACACCGATGACCAGACAGGGCACACGCTCGACATCCCGGTATCCGGACCGCCGTCGGACGTGGCAGGTGGAGGCGGTGGGCTCCCCACGGTAGAGCAGCCCGACGGGATCGTGCGGATCGTCGCCGCCCTCGTGAACGACGCGCGCACACCCGAACGGGAGACGGTTACACTGGTGAATACGTCGAACCGGAAGATCAACCTCGCTGGCTGGTCGCTGTGCGACAAGGCCAAATCGAAGATGGCGCTCACCGGAGAGCTTCAGCCAGGTGGGCTGACGACGGTCGTCGTCCAGGCTCCGATGGTCCTCTCCAACAAGGGCGGGCTCATCACGCTGCTCAACGCGGAAGGGCTGAAGGTCGACGGCGTGTCCTATACGAAGCAGCAAGTGAGCAATCCCGGTTGGACGATCGTGTTTTGATGCCACGCGGTCGTTCGCGCGTGGCGAGCGTTAACGAGACTGTTACCAGCCGTCCATCGGATTGACGCAGCGGCGCGCGGAGGGCGGAGGGCGCGCCGTTCAAGCGTTCTTCCGCCGCATCGCCTCTCCGGTGCTGTTGACATGCCGAGCAGCTCATCGTAGCCCTTGATCCGGGCGTGCATCGGTGCGAAAACTCGACCGCCTCGACTCGATATGGCTGGTTGCGCGCGGAGAGGCATCGGCCGAAGCGGCGCTCGGAAAGGTGTTCACGATGACAGGGCGAGTCGGACGGATAGCGTCGGTTTCCTCGCTGATTCTGGCCATGACCGCGCTGACCGCGTGCGGCGATGACCAGGGCGGCACGGGCTCATCGACCTCCAGCTCCAGCTCCTCCTCCAGTTCCTCAGGCTCAGGCGGCAACGGCGGAGGCGGGTCGGGAGGCGGCGAGCAGGGGGGCGGCGGGTCGGGAGGCGGCGAGCAGGGGGGCGGCGGGTCGGGAGGCGGCGAGCAGGGGGGCGGCGGCTCGGGAGGCGGCGAGCAGGGGGGCGGCGGCTCGGGAGGCGGCGAGCAGGGGGGCGGCGGCTCGGGAGGAGCGCCCGCGACACCGAGCGGAGCCACGGCCGACCTCGCGCTGCTCGAGACCACCGATCTCCATACCAACATCCTCGGCTTCGATTACTTCAAGCTGGTCGCTGAGCCATCGATTGGCCTCGAGCGCACCGCGACCCTGATCAACCAGGCGCGAGACGAGTTCTCGAACACTCTCCTGATCGATAACGGCGACACGATCCAGGGCACCGTCCTCGCCGACTATCAAGCGCTCGTCGAGCCGATCGCGTGCGGCGAGACGCTGGCCATGTACAAGGCCATGAACCACCTCGGGTTCGACGTCGGCGGGATCGGCAATCACGAATTCAACTTCGGCCTCGCCTTTCTCTCGCAGGTGACCCACACCCCGTTCGACGTCGACGGGCTCGATCTCGCTGCGTCGGCGGACTGCGAGGGCCCTCGGTTCCCGCTGGTGAACTCCAACGTCTTCAGCCTGAAGACGAACGAGACGCTCTTCCCGAAGACCGTCCTCGTCGAGAAGACCCTCACCGCGACGGCGCCGGGCGGCGGCGCCATCGAGAGCACGGTCAAGGTCGGTTTCATCGACGTCACGCCGCCGACGATCCTGAGCTGGGACAAGAAATGGCTCGAGGGCAAGGTCTTCACGAAGGGGGTGAAGGAGGTCGCGGCCCCGCTGGTGGACGATCTCCGCTCCAGAGGGGCCGAGCTGGTCGTCGCCATCGTCCACGGCGGCCTCGACGACTCGCCGTATACGCCCACCCTCGAGAACCAGGCGTGGCACCTCGCCCAGGTGCCCGGCATCGACGCGATGCTCATGGGCCACTCGCACCAGATCTTCCCCAACCCGAGCAGCACCGTGGCGCAGTTCAGCCTGCCGGAGGTCGACAAGGACGCAGGCACGGTCGGCGGCGTCCCCGCCGTCATGGCGAATTTCTGGGGCCAGCACCTCGGTGTCATCAAGCTGGGGCTCACCCACGACGGCGAGGGCTGGACGGTCGACAAGGCGAAGACGGTCGTCGAGGCCCGGCCGATCGCCACGACCTGCAAAGGCGGGCTCCCTGAGGCGTGTGATGCGATGGAGCGCTGGCGCACGGGGGCGTCCTGCGCGTTCGCGACGCTCTGCGACGCGCAGCCGGACAAGACGAAGGTCCTCGTCGCGGCCGACGCTTCCTTCGCGCCGCTGCTCGACGCCGAGCACCAGGCGACGGTGGCCTACGTCAAGACGCCCATCGGCACGAGCGATTTCGCGATGTCGTCGATGTTCGCCGACGTGGGGGACGCCAGCGCGATCCAGATCGTGAACCAGGCCCAGGCCGACTACGTCGCCCGCTACATCGAGGAGAACCTGCCCCAGTACGCGTCGCTCCCCGTGCTCTCGGTGAGCGCGCCGTTCAAGTCCGGCTTTCAGGGTGGCAACGACTACACTGACGTGCCGGCGGGGAGCATCGCAATCAACAACGCGGCCGATCTCTACCTGTACGCGAACACGGTCCAGGCGGTGAAGGTCACCGGCGCGGACATCCTCGACTGGCTGGAGAGGGCCGCGACGCGCTTCAATCCGATCGATCCGAGCAAGACGGAGCCGCAGCCGCTCATCAACAGCGCGATGCCCGGATACAACTTCGACATGTTCACGGACAGCAGGATCACGTACGAGATCGACGTGACCCAGCCGCTCCCGCCCGCGGGGACGAAGGCCAGCGGTCGGATCAAGAACCTCCAGTGGAACGGCGAGCCCATGGATCTGGCCGCGGAGTTCATCGTGGCCACGAACAACTACCGCGCGAGCGGCGGCGGCAGCTTCCCTGGCCTCGACGGCTCGAAGACGATCTACGCCGCGCCGGACACGAACCGCGACGTGCTCATCACGTACATCAAGAAGGTCGAGAGCCTCACGCGGGCCCAGAACGGCTCTGCCCGCAGCTGGCGCTTCGCCCGGGTCACGACGATGGGCCCCGTGACCTTCACCTCGGCGCAGAACGCGCTCCCGAAGGCGGAGGCCGCCGGGCTGACCAACCTCTCGCTCGTCGCGCAGGATGACGGCAGCGGCAAGATGCTCTCGGTTTACTCCATCGACCTGAGCCGGTGAGCGCCCCGCGTCCCGTGCGGCTCGCTGTGCTTGTCGGCGGCGTCCTCGTGCTCGGCGGCGCCGCCGCCCTGTCCCTTGGAGGGCTGCGCGAGGGCGATCGTCCCGAGGCGGACCGCCCCACGGCCGCCGCGGCGCCCTCGCCGCCGTCGCGCCCCGGGGCGCCGCCCCCGAGCGGTATGGAGGCGCGGGCGCTCGGTTTTCGCCTGCTCACGCTCGCGGATCCCGGGGAGGTCCTCGCCGGGATGGATTCACTCGCGCGGGCGGCCGAGCAGGGAGACGTCGAGGCACAGGTCTCGCTCGGAAGGATCTACCTGAAGGGGCTTCCGTCGATCCCCAGGGACGCGGCGCGCGCCCGCGCCTGGCTGCTGCGGGCCGCCCCCTCCCAGCACCCGAGCGCCGCGTATTTCCTCGGCGTGATGAGCCAGAACGGCGATGGCGTGACGGCGGACCCTGCGGAGGCTGCGCGCTGGTTCGAGATCGCGGCGCGCGGAGGGTCGCCGGACGCGATGTTCCTGCTCGCCAATGCGTATCGCGCGGGCGCCGGCGTGCCGAGGAACGACAGAAGAGCCGTGGAGCTCTACGAGAGCGCCGGCGAGCGGGAGCACCCTGCGGCGCTCCAGGCGCTGGCGATGGCCTATCGCTATGGTGAGCTGGGGCTCGAACCCGACGAGGCCGAGAGCCGCCGGTACACGATGGAGGCCGAGCACGCCATCCAGCACCGCCAGGCTCCTCCGTAGGCGGCAGGTCCCCGAGGAGGCGTCACCATGGAGGTGCTCTGAGACGACCTTCGCCGGCTGGTCATCGCCGACGGGTCCCGGCAGCGCGGCGTCGACGGGCGTGCCGCTCCCCATGCAGGGCAAGAGCCGCCGTCGCCGAGCTGTCAGGTTGAAATCCCGAGAAACAGCAGATTGTTCATCGAGAGACACCAAGAATTCTCTCTCTTCCTCTCCGCCTCCCCGCCTCCCCGTCTCCCTGTTGTTTTCTCTCGGGTCCTCAACATGAACAGCGTTCCAGCGTTGCGACCAAGCCCCGCCGGAGCATCGCGAGCCCGCGCCCGACAGCCCACGCCCGGGCGGGGCGCGCTCGTCCGAGGCTCTCGCTCACCGAGCGAGCCAGGCGCCGACAGGGGCGATGACGCGCTCGCTGAACGCTTCCTTGTCCAGCGCAGCGCCGAGATCGACGCGGAGATAGCGGTAGGTGCACGGGCGCCCGCCGGCGTCGAGCTCGTGATCGTTAAGGCATGAGCGCATCGCTGCCGCGCGCGGCCGCCGCTGCGCGCAGCAGCCGCTCAGCTCATCTCCAGGAACAGCCGATCCGGATCCTCCAGGTACCCGATGATCTCGTACGCGAACGCCGCCCCCACGTGACCATCGATGATCCGGTGGTCGAACGACAGCGACACCAGCATCACCTCGCCGATCACGATCTGCCCGTCGCGCACCACCGGCTTCTGCTTCATCTGGTGGATCCCGAGGATCGCGACCTCGGGGAAGTTCAGTATCGGCGTCGCGAACAGCCCCCCTTGCTGGCCGAGCGACGTGATCGTGAACGTCGAGCCGCCGAGATCCTCCGGCTTCACCCGCCCCGACTTCGTGTCCTCGCCGAGCCGCGCGATCTCCTGCGCGATCTCCAGCACGCTCCGGCGATCCGCGTCGCGCACGACAGGCACGATGAGCCCGGCCTCGGTCGCGGACGCGATGCCGATATGATAGCTCTTCTTGACGACGATCTCCTGCGCGGCCTCGTCGAAGGCGCTGTTCAACGTCGGGTGCTTCTTCAGCGCCGCGACGACGGCCTTCACGAAGAAGGGCAGGAAGGTCAGCTTGACGCCCGCCTTCTCGGCCAGCGGCCGCAGGCGCGCGCGGCGCTCCTTCAGCGCGGAGACGTCGCACTCCTCGACGAAGGTGAAGTGCGCCGCCGTGTGCTTCGACCGCGACATCGCCTCGAAGATCCGCTTGCGCACGCCCCGCAGCGGGATGCGCTCGTCGCCCGGCGCCGAGGGCAACCCCCGTCCGCGCTCCCCCTCGGGCCGCGCCGCCCCGTGCCCCGGCTCCTCGTCCAGCTGGCCGGGCCCCGCCGCCGCCGGCCTCGGCGCCGCCTCGGGCAGCGCCGGGGCCGCCCGCCTGGGCGCCGCCTCGGGCAGCGCCGGGGCCGCCTCCTCGGGCGCCTCGAGCGCCCGCACGTCGTCCTTCGTCACGCGGCCCGCCGGGCCGGTCGGCGGCACGCGCCGCAGGTCGACCCCGAGGTCGCGCGCCAGCTTGCGCGTCGCGGGCGTCGCGAGCGGCTTCTCGTTGAAGTAGGCCGCCGTGCGCGCGCCCGCGCCGATGCTGCCGTTCGCCCACGCCGACCGCGCCGGCGCCACCAGGTTCATCCCCGGGAGGTCCTCCCGGATGTCGCCGACCGCCGTCGCCGCGGGCTCCGCAGCCCCGGACTTCGCGGCCGCCGCCGCGGGAGGCTCCGCCGGGCCGGCCTTCGCGGCGTCCTTTCGCACCCCCGCCCCCGACGCGGGCGGCGGCGCCGCCGCGGGCCGGTCGTCGAGGTCGAACACGACGAGCACCGAGTGGACCGGGACGACCCCGCCCACCTTGCCCCGCGTCTCCACGATCCGGCCCGTGCGCGGCGACGTGATCGTCACCGTCGCCTTGTCGGTCATCACCTCGACCATCGGCTGGTCCTCGGCGACCATGTCGCCCGGCGACACCAGCCAGGTCACGATCTCGCCCTCGGTGACGCCCTCGCCGATGTCCGGAAGCCTGAACTCGTACTTGCCCATGCGTCAGTACCTCGCCGTCTCCAGGATCGCCGGAAGGATACGATGGGACAGAGGGAGATACTCGTTCTCGAGGGTGTACGGGAACGGGGTGTCGAAGCCCGTGACCCGGAGCGGCGGCGCCTCCAGGTGGAGGAACGCCTTCTCGTTGACCAGCGCGACGAGCTCGCCCCCGAGGCCGCAGGTCTTCGGCGCCTCGTGCACCACGATGAACCGGCCCGTCCGCTTCACCGACTCGATCACCGTGTCGATATCGAGCGGCCACAGCGTGCGCAGGTCGATCACCTCGCACTCGACGCCCTGAGCGGCCGCCTGGTTCGCCGCGTCGAGCGCCTCGTAGAGCATCGCGCCCCAGACCACGAGCGTCACGTGCCAGCCCGGCCGGACCACCTTCGCCTGGCCGAGCGGGACCGTGTACTCGCCCTCGGGGACGTCGCCCTTCGCGGCGCGGTAGATGCGCTTCGGCTCGAAGAACAGCACCGGATCCGGGTCCCGGATCGACGAGAGCAAGAGCCCCTTCGCGTCGGCCGGGTTCGACGGGCACACGACCTTCAGGCCCGCCACGTGGACGAACTGCGCCTCGGGCGACTGCGAGTGGTAGTGCCCGCCGCGGATGCCGCCGCCGAACGGCGTCCGGATGACCAGCTTGGACGGGTACTCTCCCCCCGAGCGGTAGCGGTACTTCGCCAGCTCGGACACGATCTGGTCGTACGCGGGATAGATGAAATCGGCGAACTGGATCTCCGGGATCGGCACGAGCCCGTAGAGCGCCATCCCGATGGCCGTCCCCACGATCCCGTTCTCCGAGAGCGGCGTGTCGATCACCCGGTCGTCCCCGAACTCGTCGAACAGGCCCTGGGTCACGCGGAACACGCCGCCGACCTTGCCGACATCCTCGCCGAGCACGACGACCCGCGCGTCCCGCCGCATCTCGTGGCGTAGCGCGTCGTTGATCGCCTGGACCATGTTCATCTGAGGCATGCTCTTCGTCTCCGTCTCTCGGCCAACAGGTGGGGGTACAACCTCACCGGCGCCCCGGCCCCCCGAGGGTCCCCGCCGATCGCGGGCAGCGGCGCCACCCCCGCCGCGCCGCCGTCCGGCGAGCCGCCACGCCGACGCCGCCGTCCGCGCGGCCTAGTGGCCGCCGTGGCCCTTGGGCCTCGGGCCCGCCTTGAGCTGCTCCCGCTGCTCCACGAGGTGCCAGGGCGGCTCCGCATAGACGTCCTCGAACATCGAGTCGAGCGGCGGCGGCGGGACCTTCTCCGAGACCGCGATGCAGGCCTTGACCTCCGCGTCGACCGCCGCCTCGATCTCGCGATCCTGCGCCTCCGTCCAGCCCTGGGTGCGCTCGACGTGCCGCCGGAGCCGCGCGATCGGATCGAGCCGGCGCCACGGGTCGAGCCACGCGTCGGGGCGGTACGCCTTCGGGTCGTCGCTCGTCGAATGGCCCGACAGGCGGTACGTCATCGCCTCGATGAGCGTCGCGCCCTCGCCGCGCGAGGCGCGCGCGATCGCGTCGCGCGTCACCTTCACGACGGCGAACACGTCGTTGCCGTCGACCCGCACCCCGGGGACGCCGTAGGCGACGCCCTTGCTCGCAAACGTGTTGCTCGACGTCTGGCGCTCGGTCGGCACGCTGATCGCCCAGCCGTTGTTCCGGCAGAGGAAGATGACCGGCACCTTGAACACGCCAGCGAAGTTCAGGCCGCTGTGGAAATCCGACGAGCTCGTCGCGCCGTCGCCGAAGTAGGCCAGCGTGACGAGCTCGTCGCGCTTCAGCTTGGCGGCCCACGCGAAGCCCACGGCCTGGGTGATCTGCGTGCCGATGGGCGAGCTCACCGAGCCGAAGTGGCCCTCGCGGTAGGTGTAGTGGTCCGGCATCTGCCGCCCCTTCACCGTGTCGTTCGCGTTGCCGAACATGTTGTCGATGTACCGCTGGAGCGGCAGCCCTCGCCAGAGCGCCGCGCCGAACTCGCGGTAGCACGGGAACACCCAGTCCTGGGGCCGCGTCGCGGACACGCTGCCGAGGACCGCAGCCTCCTCACCCAGCGAGCCGATGTGGAACCCGATGCGCCCCTGGCGCTGCAGCGCCACGAGCCGCTCGTCGAGCAGGCGCGTGCGCATCATGGCCTTGTAGAGGGCGATCACCTCCGATGGCTCGAGCTTCGGATCGTGCGCGGGGTCGAGCGAGCCGTCGTCGCGCAGGACCTTGATCACGTCGTCGGCACACGTATCGAGCGGGTGCCGCGCGACGGCAGCCTGCGGCTCGAGGCTTGCCCCTGAGACGTTCGGCGGGCGGTCGGTGGAGTACGTCGCGGTGCTCATCGGTTCGCGGGACACTAACCAAAGGCGCTGCCCGAGACCAGTGCCCAGACGCGGCGTACGCTCATTCGCTTTACGCGTGACGTTGAGGTGACGTTGACTCGTCGCAGCGATCGCGCTCGGGGTTTGACTCGCCGCGGCGAGCTCGAACCCGCGCGCGCCCTGATGCGCGTCTCCCGCCGTACGCGGCGGCGCGGATGTCCACGCTAGACGTTCACGGGCTCGGCTGCCTGCGCGAGGGCCTCGTCGACGGCGGCCACGTCGAGCTTGAAGCCGCGCGCGAGCTGCTCGAGCACGCCGTGCTCCTGCGCGCTCACGCCGCCGGAGGCGTGCGCCATGGAGGCCGCCACGCGGAGCACCTCACGCTGGTGCTCGGTCCGCGCGATCGTGCGGGCGACCATGCTGATGCGCTTCTCCAGCCCGTCCTCGGCCAGCATCTCGCCGAGATCCGCGAGGAGCGCCTCGAGCTGCTTCTCGTGGACGAGGTTCTGGCAGGCGCCGGCGACGATCGCCTGGAAGCGCCCGCGCTCCTCGTCGTCGAAGTGGCCGTCGGCGTTCGCGACGAGGAACGCGGCCTCGATGATCGTCTCGAAGAGCGCCACCGCGGCGGGATCGAAGCCGGTGGGCATCGTGATGTCTTCGATGGGAGGGCGCGCGCTGTAGGCCCTCGCGGCCTGGGCCAGGATCGACGCCACGCGCACGCGGGGCGTCTCCGAGCCGAGGCGCGAGGCGCCGGGAGCGATGCCGCCGAGGCGCCTGTTGATGGGAGCGGACATCGTGGTGTTGGACCCTCCTGCCGTCCAATACGCTCGGCCAAACGCCGGGAAGCGTCAAGGCGCTTGCGCCTGCCAGCCCCGGGGCTGCGGTCCCCGCGGTGAATGCGTTCAGCCTCTCATTCAACCCGCCCCGCCCGTCCCAGAGCGGTGCTCACCCGCACAGGAGACGGGCCCAGATCGGCGTTTTCGGCGCACAGGCGCACTCCAGTGCGCCGAGCACCGAAAACGTCGAGATGGGCCCGTCTCCGAAGCGGGTGGGCGCCGCTCTAGCGGCGGACGAGGGAGGCTGCAGGGACGAGCCGCGCGGCGCTGGCCGACGCGGCCGTCGGGCCGTCGAGCGGACGGGGCTCGTCCGGATCGAGCTCTGCGGTGAGGCGGGCGGCCTCGCGGCGCGCCACGGCGAGGCGCTCCTCGAGGAGCGCCTCGATGGCCGCCGCGCCTGCGGGATCCTCGCCGGCCGGGGAGGCGCCGGAGGGCAGCGCCGCGCCGCCTCGGTCCATCAGGCTGCGGACGAAGACCTCGGCCGCCTTGTAGCTCGACCGAACGAGCGGCGCGCTGGCGGCGTAGAGGAAGCCCATCTCGAGCGCCGCGCGCTCGAACGCGGCGAACGTCTCGGGCTCGACGAAGCGCTGCACGGGCGCGTGCTTCGAGGAGGGGCGGAGGTACTGGCCGATCGTCACGATGTCGACCCCGGCCTCGCGCAGGTCGCGGAGCGCCTCCAGGACCTCGTCGTCGGTCTCGCCGATGCCGACCATGACCGAGCTCTTGGTGAGCCGCCGCGGCGCGGGAGCGCCGGCCTCCGCGGCGTCGGCGGCGAGGCGCCGCTGGCGCTCCTTCGCGCGCCGGAGCACGGCGAGCGACTGGTCGTAGCTCGACCGGACGTCGCGGATGACGCGCGTGATGCGGCGGACGACCTCGACGTTGTGGGCGAAGACGTCGGGCCCGGCGTCGACCACCATGTCGACGGCGCTCATGTGGCCCTGGAAGTCGCCGACCAGCGTCTCGATGAGCAGGTCGGGCCGGAGCGCGTGCAGGCGGCTCACCGTGCGGGCGACGTGCTCGGCGCCGCCGTCGAGCAGGTCGTCGCGGTTGACCATCGTCATCACGACGTACTGGAGCGAGAGCCGGGCGATGGCGCGGGCCACGTGCTCCGGCTCGCGCACGTCGACCGCGCCGCGGGGATCGCCCGTCGTGACCGCGCAGAAGCGGCAGCCGCGCGTGCACACGTCGCCGAGGAGCATCACCGTCGCGGTCCCCTCGCGCCAGCACTCGCCGACGTTCGGGCAGCGCGCCTCCTCGCAGACCGTGTGGAGATCGAGCTTGCGGAACGTCTCCTTGAGGTGGTGGTACGTGTCACCCCCGGGAGCGCGGACCTTGAGCCATTCAGGTTTGGGCGAGAACTGCGCCATCAGGGGTGTCCTTAGCCCATGCGGCGGGGGAGCGCGAGGGGGAGGTGCGCTAGCCGGACGGCGGCGCGGGCGGCACGGAGCGGCTGATCTCGCGCGTCGTCAGCTTGCCGCGCTCGGTGAAGACGGCCGTGACGAGCTCCGCGGGGGTGACGTCGAAGGCCGGGTGCCGGACGGGCACGCCGGGCGGGACGACGCGGCGGCCGCCGACGACGGCGAGCTCGTCGCGGCTCCGCTCCTCGATCGGGATCGACGCGCCGCTGTCGGTGGCGAGGTCGATCGTGCTCCACGGGGCGGCCACGTAGAACGGGATGCCGTGGTGGCGCGCGAGGCAGGCGAGGCCGTAGGTCCCGATCTTGTTCGCGACGTCGCCGTTCCGCGCGATGCGGTCGGCCCCGACGACGACGGCGCCGATCTCGCCCTTTTGCATGAACCACGCGGCCATCGAGTCGGAGATCACCTCGACGGGGATGCCGTCCCGCTGGAGCTCCCAGGCGGTGAGGCGGGCGCCCTGGAGGTACGGGCGGGTCTCGCACGCAAGCACGCGGAGCGCCTTGCCCTCCTCGATGGCGGCGCGGATCACGCCGAGCGCCGTGCCGTAGCCGCCGGTCGCGAGCGCGCCCGCGTTGCAGTGGGTGAGGACCGTGCCCGACTCCGGCAGGCGCGCGGCGCCGGCGCGGCCCATCTGGTGGCAGGCGGCGACGTCTTCCCGGTGGATCTCGCGGGCGAGCTCGGCGAGCTCCCGCGCGCGCTCCTCGCCGCGGCGCCCGGCGTTCTGCAGGGCCGCGGCGATCGCGCGCCGCACCGCCCACCCGAGGTTCACGGCGGTGGGCCGGGCCGAGGCGAGGTGCTCCCCCGCCGCCCGCATGGCGGCGACGTAGCTGGAGGCGCCCTCGTCGCGGGCGGCGCGCGCGGCGAGCGCCATCCCGTACGCGGCGGCGATGCCGATGGCCGGGGCGCCGCGGACCGCCATGGTCCGGATGGCCTCGGCGACGCCGGCGGAGTCGGTCACGGTGAGGTAGCGCTCGCGCTCGGGCAGCTCGCGCTGCTCGAGGAGGAACACGCGGTCGTCGCCCTGCGCCAGCTCGACGGCCGAGTAGTCGGCGCCGGAGAGGGCCGCGGCCGGCTCCCAGGGCGGCGCCGGCCGCACGCCATCGCCTGGCCTCGGTGTCTGCTCTGCTTCGAAGCTCGTGCCCATTCAGCGCCTCCCGTTCGAACGTGACGGCTCCCCTGGCGATCCGTCGTCCGGCCCCTGCGCCTCGGCGCTCGCGGCGAGCCGGCCGCGGATCTCCTCCGCGACGGTCGCGAAGTCCTCCGCCGCGTCGGCCTTGCGGCCCGCGAGGTAGGCGCGGAGCGCGTCGGCGGCGAGCAGCGCGAGGCTCGCGTTGATCCCGCGCGCCGTGAGCGCCTCGATCACGTCGCCGTTCTTGAGCAGCGTCTCCAGGTCGTCGAAGACCGCGGCGAGCTCTGGCCCGGGATCGATGCCGCCGCCGGCGGCGGGGCGCGTCTTCTTGTCGTCCTCGCGGGTCACGGGTCGCGCCTCATCGGTGTTTGGTGGTCGTCGCCTTGGGGATCGCGGTGAAGGGGAAGTGCGGCGGCTCCACGCCGGGCACGCACTGGTACTTCGAGAAATCGGTGACGCCCTCCTCACGGAGCAGGGCCTCGTCGATCCACGCCTTGCCGCGCCGTGCCGACGGCTCGCGCGAGAGCAGCGCGAGCGTCGCGTCGGCGAGGATATCCGCCTTGCGCCAGAGCTCCGGGCCGCCGAGGCCGAAGTTGATCGTGGCGAAGCTCTCGATCGCCGTCGCGGGCCAGAGGGCGTGGGCCGTGATGTTGTGCTCCGCGTACTCGCCGGCGATGGCGTCGGCGATCATCGTCATGCCGAATTTGGAGACCGCATAGGCCCCGTGGTGGGCGCAGGCCTCGGCGTCGACGGGGGGCGACATCATGATGATGTGGCCGTATTTTTGCGCGATCATCTGGGGGAGGACGGCCTGCGAGAGGGCGAACGACGCGCGCACGTTGATGCCCATGATGAGGTCGAACTTCTTCATGGGTGTGTCCACGACGTCGGCCCACCAGAGCGCGCCCGCGTTGTTGATGAGCGCGTCGATGCGCCCGAGGCGCTCGACGGCCGTGGCGACGGCGCCCCTGCAGGCCTCGTCGTCGCGGACATCGAGCTTGATGGGCAGCGCGCGGCGGCCGAGCTGCTCGACCTCGCGGGCGACGTCGTGGATCGTGCCCGGGAGGCGCGGGTTCTCGGCGACCTCCGTCTTCGCGGCGACGACGATATCCGCGCCTTCTCGCGCGCAGGCGAGGGCGACGACCCGTCCGATCCCGCGGGAAGCTCCTGTGATGAAGACAACGCGGTCCTTGAGGCGCATGGTCGGCGGTCATAGCACAGGAGCCGCCGCGGGTGCGGCCTCGCGGTTCGCAGTCGAGCGGCCGTGCTGCGGGGTCGCCGCGCTGTCATCGGGGCGTCAGGCCGTCAGGCCGTCGGGGCGCCTTTCCACCTTTCCACGAGCGCGGCAGCCGGCCTGCCGCGCGGATGAGAGGGCGCGCGCGTACGGCGGGAGGCCACATCCACCACCACCCCGCGCGTGACGCAGGGACGAGCTCTGCCGCGGACGTGAGCGGGCGAGGGCCCTCAGGCGAGCGGCGTGGCGGTGCGGCGAGGAGCGGGGGAGTCGCGCGGAATTTCATGGGCGTTCGATTGACCTGCTGCCGACATGCGGCCTGTGGCTCCCCGCGGCGCGCGTCGACGCGGGATCCACGGCGGGCGGAGGCGGAGGCTCGCAGGGTGTCGTCGCCCCCACGGGCTTCTGATCGCGGTCTGTTGTCGGACACGGACACCCACCCTTCGGACCAGGGGAGATGTTGTGTCCTGTTGGCTCCATGTCTCACACCGTCTTTGCGTGAAGAAATCCTGTGTCGTCGAGCTCCGGGGAGCTCGGTTTCATGGGTCTTGAAAAGATCCAGCGATCCGGCGGCAAATCATGCGTGCCAGAGTGTTTCGTATCTGGACATGCCAGCGGTCAGGTGACACCGTGGTGTGAGCGAATCGAAGGGAGGCGCTGCGCTGCGTGGGATCGCGCTGTGCGCTACTCCGCCCCCTGAACAACGCTGTACTGGGGTGGCCCGTCGAGGTGTCGTGTGCCCCGGCGTACGTGCTGGCGCGAGCCGCGACGCAGGGGCGGGCCGAGCTCGGACGGGCCCAGAGAACCAAGGAGCATGCATATGAGCGCTTTGCACAGGACGCTTGTCCTCGCCTTCGTCGCTGGCTGTTCTGCAGTCGGCTGCCTCGCCTCGACCGAGGTCGACGAGGAGCCGTCGGCGGAGCTGTCGGAGGACCAGTCCTCGCCGCTCGCGGGGGCGGTCTGCGATACCGCGTCGGAGGGCTCGGATGTGGAGCTCTCCTGTCCTGCCGGCGAGGTCATCACGGCGATCCAGTTCGCGAGTTATGGCAGGCCGCGCGGCGTCTGCGGCGGCTACGCGGCCACCTCGTGCAACGCGCCGACGTCGAAGGCCGTCGTGGAGCGCGCGTGCCTCGGAAAGGCGAGCTGCGCCGTGCGGGCGAGCAACGCGACCTTCTCCGGTGATCCGTGCAGGAGGACCGCGAAGCGGCTCTACGTGCAGGCGGCGTGCGGCCCCGCGCCGGGCAGCGGCGCGGGCGGCTCGACGAGCGGCACCGGAGGCGCGGGAGGCGCGGGTGGTGCGGGTGGCGCGACGAGCGGCACCGGAGGCGCGGGTGGCGCGGGAGGCTCGACGAGCAGCACCGGAGGCGCGGGAGGCTCGACGAGCAGCACCGGAGGCGCGGGCGGCTCGACGAGCGGTGAGGTCTGCGGCAATGGGGTTTGCGGCGCGGGCGAGGACTGCTCGAGCTGCTCGAGCGACTGCGGCGCATGCCAGGTGTGCAGCGGCGCCGGGCCCAGCACGACTCCGCTCGACACCGAGGAGCAGGCGTTCCTCACCATCATCAACCAGTATCGCGCGCAGAACGGCCTCGGGGCGCTCTCGGGCTGCACCTCGATGAACCGCGCTGCTCAGGGGCACAGCGAGGACATGCGCGATCAGAACTACTTCTCGCACACGAGCCTCGACGGCCGGACGCCCTGGACCCGCATGTGCAACGCCTGCTACGAGCTCGGCTGCGGGGGCACCGCCATGGCCGAGAACATCGCCGCTGGCAACTCGACGGCCCAGGCGACGTTCACGCAGTGGAAGAACTCGGACGGCCACAACAAGAACATGCTCGGCTCCGCCTACAAGGTCATCGGCATCGGGCGGGCGACCGGAGGCGGGACCTACGGGTCCTACTGGACCACGGTGTTCGGCGGCAGCTCCGAGGCGAGCTGCAATTAGGCCAGGCACCCGCGGCGGCGGCCGCCTGCTCGCAGCAGCGTGTCACGCGTGAGGCGTTCTGCCATGGCGGGGCGGCGCGACCCGGGAGCCGAGATGGCCCGGGCCGCGCCGCGCTCCGCAGCCGGAGAGCAGCGGCCGAGTGGCGGCCTGGTGATTGCTTCACACCGGGACGGTGGAACAGCAGACCTCCGCGAAAACACATGTCATCTATCTCCTTGGTCCGTACCGAATTCCCGGCTTCCACGGGGAGCGCAACGTGCGTGTCTACCTGCCCGACGAGGGAGCGCGTGACGGGCGGCCATCGCCTGTGCTCTTCCTGTTCGATGGGCAGAACGTCTTTCACGACGACCCCTCCTACAGCGGAGGGTGGCACCTTCACGAGGCCGTCCATGATCTCGCAAATCGAGGTCTCGAAGCGCCGGTCCTGGTGGGGATCGATCACGGCGGGCCCGAGCGGTTGACGGAGCTGTCGCCGTTCCCGGGCGACGGAAGCGAAGGGAAGCTCGCCGAGTATCTGGGCTGGCTCACCTCCGAGATCGTGCCGGCCGTACAGGAGCGCTTCGCGGTGAGGCGCGACCCGGCCAGCACGGCGATCGGCGGTTCTTCCATGGGGGGCCTCGCGGCGCTCTATGCTCATTGGCGTTGCCCCGACGTGTTCGGGGCCGCGCTCTGCATGTCGCCGTCGCTCTGGCTCGCCGAGCGCAAGATCTTCGACGTCCTCGAGTCTCTGGCCGTCCCGGCGAGCTCGAGGCTGTACGTCGACGCCGGCGCTCAGGAGGACGGGGGTTCGGTGCTGCGCGACGCCGCGCGGCTGGTCGAGCAACTTCGCCAGCAGGGCTACAGGGAGGACAACCTGCTGTTCTGCCTGGACGAGGACGGGACCCACTCCGAGGACGCGTGGCGCCGGCGCGCCCCGGGGGCGCTGCAATTCCTGTTCAGCGGGGACGCCAGGGAGCCGCAGGGCGGCGTCGGAGCGCCGGAGGGGTCGCAGCAGGCCGCCTGATCTGCTGCGCTTCGGCGCTCTTCACACCGGCGGCCCAGGCCCGACCGTCCCCTACCGCCGCCCCTTGCTCCGCTTGCGCGTCCCCTGGACGATGCGCGCCGCGTAGCGCGGTATCGGGGCGGTCGCGCCGAGCGCCGCGGACAGGCGGTCGACCTCCGCATCCGAGAACGACGCCTTGCGGAGCGCGGCGATCGCGTTCGCCACGACGTCGCGCGACTCGGGGCGCTCCGCCCGCGTCTTCTCCTCGAGCCAGCGCACGACCTCGGGGAAGCGGCCGGCGAGGGCCGCGATCTGCGCGGGCATCCCCTGCCGGAGGAGGCGCAGGCCCTGCAGCCGCTCGTCCGCGCGCGGGGAGCGATCCGACAGCACGAACGCCTCCTCGAGGCGCTCGACCACCTCCGCGCCTGCCGAGAGGCTGGCGAGCAGCGTGCGCTCGGCGAGCGCCTCGAGCGCGACGTACGCCTGCAGGTAGCCGTCGGTCCAGGACGAGAGCTCGCCGACAACCGCGTCGCCGCGCGCCGCGATGACGGCGCGGAGCGCCGCCACCACCCCGTCGCGCACGACGCGCCGCGGGTCCTCGGCCAGCTCCTCGAGCGCCTCGAGCGGATCGAGCCCGCCCTTCCCGCGGCGCGCGCCGCCCGCGCGCGGCGCCTGCCCCGCTCCGCCCGCCGGCGTGGCGCCCTTCACCGCGAGCGACGCGAGCGCCTGCGCCGCCACGATGAGCGCGTACTCCTCGGCGGTCGCGGAGAGCGCCCGCACGAGCCGCTCGGCCAGCGCGCCGCGGTCCGCGATCGCCGCGCCGACCGCCCGCGCGAGATCCAGGTTCACGCGCGGCAAGGGGGCGTTCGGCCCGAGGTCGGGGCCTGGCGCGCGCACCCCGCCGCGCCGGGCGGGCAGCCCGGAGCTCCGATCGAGCAGCGCGAGCAGCTCGGCCGGGTCGCCGCTCTGCACGGCGCGCTCGATCGCCGCATCGATTTTCGGGTTGCGCAAGGCGCCCGGGGGAGTCGCCCCCCGGCGCATATCCGAGGTGTCAGCCATTCAGAACCCCAGGGAAAGACCGACCTCCGGGGAGAGGACGGTGGTCACGGCAGGAAAGGTGAGGCTCGCGCGGAGCGCGAGGTTCAGCGAGAGGGCCTCGATCGGCGCATACGCAACGCCCGCGCCGACCGACGCGAACCCCTGGCCCGCTTGCCGGGTCGCGGTGAGCGTCTGTCGCCGAGCCTCGACTCTGCCGCTCGCTCCCGGCCTCGTGCAAGGGCTCGTCCTGTCGGCAAGGTCGGCCCCGCAAGCGGTCGCGTCCTCGAGGACCTCCACGTCGACCTCGGTGTCGACCTGCGCGACCCCGGCCGCGGCGAGCACGAACGGGCGCGCGCCGAGCTGCTCGAAGGGCCGCGCGCCGAGGAAGTACTGCGCGCGCGCCTCGAGGTGGAGCGGCAGGAACGAGGCGCCGCCCTCCGTCGTGCCGCCGGCCGCGAAGCCGACGCGGCCGCCGACCGTGAGGTTGTCGAGGACCAGCCGATCGTAGGCGATCGCCACCCGCAACGTCGCGAGCGCGAAGCCGAGGTTCACGTCGTTCGCGACGTCCGGCGTCGGCGTGCCGTCGTACCGGGTCCCGTCGCCGCGCAGGCACACGAAATGGTCGCTCCGCTGCGACGCGACGGTGCACACGTCCCGGCCGGAGAGCAGCGCGACGTCGGGTGAAAAGGTGAGGGTGACCCAGCTCCTCGGGACGTCCGGCGCAGCCTCCGCGGCGGCTCGCGTGACGCACGCGCCGCCGACACAGGCGAGCCCGCGGTCGCACTGCCGGTCGTCGAGGCACTGCCGCGGGCGCTCCTGCTCCGGGGCCGCGCACTCCGCCGGCGGAGCGTGGCCGGGCCAGCGGGGCGGCGCCGAGCTGATGCTTTCCCTGATCTGCGTGACCAGCGGGGCGTCGCGCGAGCCCGCGCTCGCGAGGATCGCGCCGTCCTCGTCGACGGCCGCGACGTGATAGAGGAGCTTTCCCGTCCTTCCCACTGCGGCGCAGGGCACGTTGATGCCGAACCCCTGGCCCCGCAGCTTCTTCATGACGAGGGAGCGGACCTCGCGCTCCCCGGGCGCCAGGTACCAGACGGTCACCTGCTTCACGCTGGGCAGCAGCTCGGCGGGGACCTCGGCATGGAGCGGGACGGGCGTGCGGACGCGCTGCTCGGGCATCGGCGCGATCTGGAGCTGCGCTTCCGCCGCGCCGGGCGCCGCGGGTGCCCCGGTCGCGCCGGCCGCCGCGGGCGCTCCGCCCGTTCCAGCCGCCGCGGGCGACCCGGTCGCCCCGGCGCCGGTGGCCGCGCGCGCCTGCTCGAACGCGGAGGAGACCTCCGGGGTCGTCAGATCCGGGTCAAGCTTCGCCGAGGGATCGACGCGGAGGGCGTCCGCGAAGGCGCCCCACGCGTCCTCTAGCCCCTTTCTGCTCTGAGCGAGCACGGTGCCCAGCGCGACCAGCAGCCTCGCCTTGACCGCGGGCGAGCAGCCCGACTCGCCGCAGGCGTCCAGCGCGGCCCGGAGCTTGCGCTCCGCCTGGGCGAACCGCGTCTCGAGGTAGTCGGTCCCCATCGCCTCCTTCAGGGCCGCCTCCGCCTGCGCGTTCCGCGGCGGAGCCTGCGCGGCCGCGGCGCCCGCAGCGAGCCACCCGGCGAGGCTCCCCGCGATCGCGAGGGACGCGCGCGGCGCGCAGGAAACAGGGCCGTGGCGTGCGGACATCGGCGCGCAACGTAGCCCACCGGTGTGTCCGCGAGCGCCAGAAAAGCTTGGGGACGGGAACCCCGCTCACCCGATTCTGGAATACGCCACGCGCAGGAGGGACAAATAATCCACAGGTTGTTCCCAGGTTGTGGAAACCCCGTGGGACCCTGGCAACTCAGTTGCCCGTCCCGCGCTGATCGCGGGGCGGCAGCCCCTCCAAGCCCCGGCGCCAGCCGAAGCCAGCCCGGGCATGGACGCGCCGCCCACACCGATGCAACCGATTTTGCTGCGATTTCTGGCGCTCCGTGGCCCGGCGCGCCTCCCAACTTCCGGGCGCTAAACTCCCTCCTTCGGAACCAATCTGCAACCCAAAAATCACGTTCCCGAGCCCGGTTTGACAGTCCACATGCTTGTCCACAGATTGGCCACCTGATGGCCCCAGACGGCGCCCAGGTTTCGTGTCGGATGGGGGGCGCCGGGCGAGTTCTCGCTTGTCTTTCGGGTGGCGATCGACATGCGATTGACAAGCTCGCGATGACCTGGGTGGGGGAGGCAGCGGGCGCCGGGGCTCGGCCGGAGCGCCCGGCGAGCGTCCATCCGGCGGACGCGCGGGCGCCGGGGCTCGGCCGGCCGGAGCGCCCGGCGAGCTGTCCATCCGGCGGCCGTCCGGGTGAGGCGGCCGCGCCGGGCGCGGTGTCGCTGGGCCGCGCGGCGCCGCGGCTGGCGTGCTAGCGGGTGCGCATGCGCGTTCCGGAGATCCCCGAAGAGATGGCGTCGCCCCTGCGCGCCGGCGACCCGCCGGCGCAGGTCGCAGGGCGCCCTCTGATCCGGAGGAGCGCGCGTGTCCCACGTTGGAGCGCGCGGCTCGCCGACCACGACGCGGCCTCGCTCGCGGAGCTGCTCCGCCGGGCCGGCGGCACGGCGTCGGCGGCGCGCGCGGTCTCCGGCAAGGTGGTGCGCCACGCCTTCGGCGCCGAGCCGGGCGCGCCGGTGCCTGCGCCGGCCTGGGACGCGCGCGCGCTCGCCGCCCTGGGCGTGGGGGCCTGGGCGCACGAGGCGCTGCTCGCGCTCGATCCGGCGCCGTCGCTCGAGATCGCCGAGCGGGCGCCGGCGCAGGACGACACGCTCCGGCTCGTCCTGCGCGCGCGCGACGGCGCGCTCATCGAGTCGGTGCTGATCCCGGGGCCCGCCCGCACCACGCTCTGCGTCTCGAGCCAGGTCGGCTGCGCCCGGGCCTGCTCGTTCTGCGAGACGGGGCGGCTCGGGCTCGAACGCCAGCTCGCCGCCGGCGAGATCGTCGATCAGGTCCGGATCGCCCGGGCGCTCGCGGCCGAGCGCGGCGGCGCGCCCCTCAGGAACCTCGTCTTCATGGGGATGGGCGAGCCGTTCGATAACCTCGGCGAGGTGCTGAAGGCCATCCGGCTGCTCACCGATCCGCGGGCCTTCCGGTTCGCGCCGTCGCACGTCACCGTGAGCACCGTCGGGGTGGCGGACAAGATCGAGCCGTTCTTCCGCGAGGCGCGGGCGGAGCTCGCCGTCAGCCTCAACGCCCCGGACGACGCCCGCAGGCAGGCGATCATGCCCGTGAACGCGCGCTTCTCGATGGCGGCGCTGAAGGAGGCGATCGCGCGGGCGTTGCCGCAGGGGCGGCGCGTGCTCTTCGAGTACGTGCTCTTCGATCGCTTCAACGACGCCCCGGAGGACGCGGATCTGCTCGCGGCCTACGTCGCCGGGCTCCGGTGCAGGGTGAACGTCATCCCCTGCAACCCCGGCCCGGATCCGGCGCTGCGCCCGCCGTCCGCCGCGCGGCTCGACGCCTTCGTGGCGCGGCTTTCCGGCCATGGCGTGACGACGCTGGTGCGACGGCCGCGGGGGCGCGACGTGGGCGGCGCCTGCGGTCAGCTCGCGGGGATGGCCCGCGTCAGGCAGCCAGAGCCAGCGTGAGGGCGGCGCCGCGGGCGAGCGGGGCCCCGACGCGGAGCGCCCCATGGCCCGCCGCGAACGTACGGGCGATCTTCCCCGAACGCTGGTCCATCCGGGCGAGCACCGCGCGCTTGCCCGTCTCGCCGGTGTGCCCGAGCGTCGCGAGCAAGGAGAGCAGGTCGGTCCATACCCGGTCGCGCCAGCGCCTCAGCAGAAACATCACGACGCTCGAGATGGCGCGCTCCACGTCCCGGCTGAAGGTCGCGATCCGGGCGAGCGGGCAGCCATAACGAGCGCGCAGGATTGCGAAGATTTCCGGCATCGCCGCCGCGAGAATTTCATTCACAAGGTCGTGGTCGTGACGGTAGCGGTCGAGAAGCCGGGCGTCCTGCGCCGCGCCGTGCTGGACGATGTTCCGGTAGAGCCCGAGGGCCAGGTCGTAGTTGATGTGCGCGTTGATGCCGAGCAGCCCGTGCACCGCCGCCGCCGCCCCGCCCGCGCTGGAGCACTGGAACGCGACGTCCCACGCCTCGACGCCCGTCGACCGCCCGTCCAGCGACGCCGCGAGGGCCGTCAGGTAGTACTCGCAGAAGATCCCCGCCAGGCGCGAGATCCACGCCGGCTCGAGGAACCAGCCATCCGAGCCATCGATCGCCTCTTTCACGCGGCGCGTGATCACGGCGTAGACGTCGGGGAACACCGCCCGCGGGTCGTTCCTCTCGCGCAGCCGCGCGGCGACGGTCTCCAGCGCGATCAGCGCCTCGGAGACGTTCGCCGGCGCCATCGTCACGCCCTTCAGGACGGGATGACGCGCGGTGGACGCCGCGGGACGGGACGCAGCCAATGACCGCGTCTGCTCGCTCCTCACCAGGGGTCGATCCGAAGTAAGGGTCTTCATGGCTGCGCTGAGCGAGCGAATTCAAGGATCGTGCCCGTATGTCCGGTCCGCAGTCGTACACAGCCACGAGATGTACGAGGGCATGTACAGCGGAGCTCGATCGTGCGTGATCACCGCCGGCATGCTCGTTCGCCAGATCTCCCTTCACATCGGATTTCCTGCGAATCCAACGGAGATCGCTCGCCCGTACATCCGGGCGAGCGCGCGAGGTCTCGGTGACGCCACGCGGCTACCTGCGGCGGACCGTCGCGCGGTGGCCTCGTCAGCGTCGTGTCCCCGACACGGTGCGAGCGCAGGTCGGGTACCAAAGTGCCCCATGAGGCAGTTTGTGACGCGCGGACGGGTCCCCTCCAGGCAAAATGCGGGATCCCCCGACGTCCGCGCACCTTGGTGACCTGGGGCGCCGGTGTGTGCTGCGTCGGGCGGGCGTTTTCGGGTTTCGGCCGGCCGGGTGATGCGCCGTATCCTGGCGCGGAGCGCTCCGCGCCTGCGCGCGGCCCTCGACGCCGCCTGGCGGCGGCGAGGGCGGTTGCGCTCCTCCGCGGATGCCCCTGCCGAGCACCATGAGCTTCCTCAAGATCGTCTGTTCCGAGCCCAGAAACGACCTCGCCTCCTTCCTCCAGTCGCTGCCGATCGAGCCCGCGGGGCCGGCCATCGCGCTCGTGATGGGCACCGCGGATCTCGCCTATCCGCTCGTGGCCGCGCGGACCTTCCTCGCGTCGGCGAGGGAGGTGGGCGCGTCGCACCTCCTCTGGGTGGCGCCGTACTTCCCTCCCTCGAGCCGGGTGGGGCAGCAGATCCGCGACGCCGAGGCGTCCCTGCGCGCCTCCGGCCAGGCGGTGACCACGGTCTGGCACGGACCTCTGCTGAGCGCGCTCAACCTCTGGCGCGAGGACATCCGGCTCCGTCGCACGCTGCCGCTGCCGCTGGGCGGCGGCGCGTTGCCCTGGGTGGCGCCCGCGGACGTGGCCCGCAGGGCGATCCGCGCGCTGGAGCAGCCCGGCGCGCCGGCGCCCGTCGTGTGCGGCCCCGCCGCCTCGGGCGCCGAGGTGGCGGCCGCGCTCTCCCGCGGCCTCCGCGCCGGCCTGACGAGCGAGCGCTTCGCCTGGCGCCGGTTCGAGGAGATCGATCGCGACCACGACCGCAAGCTCAGCGAGGATGAGCTCCTGCCGTACCTCACCGGCCTCGGGATGCGGGCCGACGAGGCGAAGGCGCTGCTCCTGGCCGCGGACACGACCGGGGACGGGACCGTCGACTTCGAGGAGTTCACCGCCGGGCTGCGGGGGCGGCTCGACAACCTGGTCCAGCAGCTGCTGCGCGAGGACCCGTTCGAGCTCCGGTACGTGGACACGCCGGCCGATCAGGCTGCGGCGGCGCTCGTCCAGACGGGCCTGCGGAAGGCGGCGGCCGAGGCGCTGATCGAGGGCTGGGCGAGCCTGGCCAGGGAGGGGATCCCCGCGGACGTCCGCGGGTCCGACGAGGCCTGGCTCGAGCTGCCGCCCGCGAGCGTCGATGCCTGGGCCGAGCGGCACGCGCTCGATTTCGTCAACGTCCACCTCCTGCCCGGGCAGGGGCTGCTCTCCCGGCGCGAGGGGGTCGTCGAGAGCAGCGCCGCGATGGGCGCCCTGGCCGGCAAGGAGGCCGCGATCTCGAAGATCGTCGACGGCGGCGGCCGCATCCTGTCGCTCTCCCGCGCGCTCGACGGGAGCGGCGTCTCGGCGCGGTGGCTCGACGCGCCCATGGAGAGCCTCCGGTGGGTGCCGTGCGGGGATCGCGACAAGCGACGCGCGCTGCTCCTGTCGAGCGGGCAGCTCACGGGGCTGCACGTCGAGGGGGAATGGAACGACCTCCCCTCGGCGATGCGGCTGCTCATGGCGCGCGGCCCGCTGCCCGGCTGGCAGCTCACGACGTTCCGGGAGCTCGGCGAGCTGAAGATCGACCAGCCCGCGGCGCTGTTCGAGCCGAACGAGGTCGTGTGCAACTGCGCCGGGGTCAAGCGCTGGCAGATCACGAGCCTCATCGAGGCCGGGTGCGCGACGCCCGCCGAGCTGTCGGAGCGGACGCGGGCGGGCCAGATCTGCGGCGGCTGCGCCCCGGCGGTCGCCGAGATGTTCGGCGGATCGAGCCTCCAGCAGGCCGAGGTGAAGGCCGCGCGGGAGCTCTCCCCCGGGATCTTCCAGATCACGCTCTCGCCGGTCGGCGGCGCGCCGGCGGCGTCGGTGCCCGGGCAGCACGTCCTCGTGCAGGGCTACCTCGATCGGCGCTGGGTGGCGCGCGCGTACACGCTCTCGGCGCCGGCGCGCGCCGGCGGCGACTACGAGATCACGGTGAAGCGCGAGGAACTCGGGGTGTTCTCGCGGTGGCTGTGCGAGCGCGCCGCGGCCTCGCTGCTGCGCGCGTCGGCGCCGAAGGGCAGCTTCGTCCTTCCGGCGCCGCCCGTGGAGCGGGTGGTGTTCCTCGCGGGCGGGATCGGCGTCACGCCGGCGATGGCGATGCTGCGGGCGCTCGACGGCAGGGCCGGCCGCCCCGACGCGCGGGCCTTCCTCCTCGACTGGTCGGCGTCGCGCGCCGCGGATTTCGCCTATTTCGAGGAGGATCTGCGCGCGATCGCCGGCCGTACGCCCGGCGTCGCGTTCCGCTTGCGCGCGACGAAGGCGGAGGGTCGGCTGTCCAGGGAGCAGGTGGCCGAGCTGTATCCTTACCGGCCGGGATCGCAGGCGCTCGTGTGTGGTCCCGATGCCTTCATGCGCGACGCGCAGGAGCACCTGCGCGCGGTGGGCTGGCCGCCGGACGCCATCCAGCGGGAGCTGTTCAGCTCGAACGTCGACACCGCCGGCGAGGTCCGCCCGACGCCGCTCCGGCGCGCCGGCGTGGCGCGGGCGGCCGGCGGGGTGTGTCCGGTCGAGCACGGGTCGTTTCACGTGACCCCCACCGCGCCCGAGGCGGTGCCGACCGAGGCCGAGGCGTTCCTGCGCCAGTGCTACGCGGAGCTCGGGGTGCCCTCGGCGGTGGAAGAGCGCTGGCAGGAGGTGCGGGCGAGCCTGGAGAAGCACGGGACGTACACGCACCTGCCCGACGAGCTCGCCTATGGCGCCCGGCTCGCGTGGCGCAACAGCTCGCGCTGCATCGGGCGCTTCTTCTGGTCGACGCTCCACGTGCGCGATCTGCGCCACCTGAAGACGGAGGAGGAGATCTTCCAGGCGCTGGTGGAGCACCTCGATCTGGCGACGAACGGGGGCGACATCCGGGCGACCATGACGGTGTTCAGGCCGGGTGAGCCGCGGATCCGCATCTGGAACGGCCAGCTGGTCCGCTATGCGGGCTACCGGCTCCCGGAGGGCGGCGTCCTCGGCGATCCGGGGAACGTGGAGCTGACGGACCAGGCGCTCGCGCTGGGCTGGCCAGGCGGGGAGCGGACGCGCTTCGATCTGCTGCCGCTGATCATCCAGATCGGCGACGGCCGGCCGAGGTGGTTCGAGCTGCCGCGGGAGAAGGTGCTCGAGGTGCCGATCGAGCACCCGCGGTATGCGTGGTTCGCCGAGCTCGGGTTGAGGTGGCACGCGCTGCCGGCGGTCTCCAACCTGGCCCTCGATCTCGGCGGGATCCAGTACACGGCGGCGCCGTTCAACGGCTTTTACATGGGCACCGAGATCGGCGCGCGCAACCTGAGCGACGTGACGCGGTACGACCAGCTGCCGCTCATCGCGGATCGCCTCGGGCTGGACCGGACGCGCAGCGACACGCTGTGGCAGGACGCCGCGCTGGTCGAGCTGAACGTCGCGGTGCTGCACTCGTTCCGGCAGGCCAAGGTGCGGATGATGGACCACCACACGCTCTCGGAGTACTTCAAGAAGTTCGAGCAGCAGGAGCGGCAGTGCGAGCGCCCGGTGTATGCGGACTGGACGTGGATCGTCCCCCCGATGTCGGCCTCGACCATGGCGGTGTTTCACACCAACATGGAGAACAAGATCCTGAAGCCGAACTACCTGTATCAGGACGATCCGTGGAAGGAGCGGAAGGGGTAGCGGCGAAGGCGCATCCACGAGCGGACGCCGGAACCTGGTCTGGTACCCGCCGTACGTCGTGGCCGTTGAGGAAGGGCGGATCCCGGCGGGGGCCCCGCTTTCTCGTCGCTGAGGGAGCCCACCTCGCGAAGGGCGCCCTGCGCGGCCGCGGCGCGCGTCAGCGGCGGGAGGCGCAGCGGAGACGGCCGTTGTCGTTCTCGATGTCTCCTCTGCACCTCCTCCAGTCTACCATCCGTGTATTGTGGAAGTTGCCCCTCCGATCCTCGCAGCGGGCGAACAGCGTGCCTCGCTCCGTCCGGACGTTCCTGCACGTCTTGAGATAGGAGCCGCGTGGCGGACGAGCCCTGTCCTGGGCTTGCACCACATCGCTGCTGGACAGCACGGCGGACAGCGAGAGCGCGCCGAGGATCAGCGCGACGAGCGTACTTTTCACGGTTCCCCCCTTGACACACCGCCCCGCAGAGCGATGCAGTTGAGGATTGTCTAGGGCGCGCGCTCCGGAGGCGCAATCCTGCTGGAACTGGGGCCTCGAGACTGAGCCAGAGCGTTCGAGCCGCAGAGGCATCGCGGTTGCAGAGGGGAGTGGAGAGCCGGAGCGCTGGTCTTTCTGTTCTCTCGAAGCGCTGATTCTCTATGTCGCCATGGATCGAGCTCTCTGCGTCTTCCAGGAATGTCGGCCTGCTCCTGCTCTGGCATGCGGGCGGCGCACGCTGATGGCGCGTCCAGTGCGCTGGGATGTGATATGCGAAGATGGCTAGACGGGGCAGGGAATGAAGACATCGCGCAGATCCTGGTCGGAGCCTGGCCTTCGCGCGCAGCTCATCGCGCTCATGGACACGGTGTTTCCCAGCCTGGCGCAGGTCATCGATCGAGCGCGCGCGCTCGGCGCCGCCGGCGCCGGTGCGGCGCGTGGAGCTCTTCGCCTGCCCGGACGCGCTCGGCATGGCGGGGACGGCGGAGCCGCACGTCTTCGTGGACGGCGACGATGCCATGGGCGGCGCGGGCGCGGCGCGGCTCATGGTGCGAGGGGCCTTTCCGGAAGGGCCGCTGATGCTGCCGCGGCCGTTCGGGTGCTGAGGAGCACCGGCCGCGGCGCTCTGCGGAGGGCCTGCTGTGTGCTGGACGCCGCGAGCCCCTGACCGAGCCACCGCTCCGAGGTCGCGAGGTCGGCGCACGCCTCGATGCGCGCCTCGTCCTCCGAGGCGAGCGGGATCTGCCAGTGTGACAGCGCGCGGCGAAGGGCTGCGCGTGCCTCGTCGAGGCGGCCGTCGAGGCGACCCTCGTCGGCCAGCCGCTGCCTCATCCGAGGATTGGCCGCGAGCAGGACCTCGAGGAGCCGTCGCTGCCGCGCGTCGATCTCCGGGTCGTCGGTCCTCGCGAACCTCCGCAGGAACTCCTCATGGATATTCGTCGAATATGGGCAGGTACTTTAGCATGCCAGCACCCATTCAAGCGGCCGGTGTTGTGATACCCAGCGGGCGAACTCGTCGAGCGGCTGCCGCTCGAAGCACGATGAAATGTGCAATTCTCGAAACAACCGGGCTGTTCCGTAAAGCGCCTGTTAGGCACGTTGCAGTCGATATCTCGCAATCAATGGCTTCGCAGAGTCGTTGAGATCATGTTATGCAGGTCGGCGTGAGAGCCTTATTGAAGATTGCGATTTGGGTCACGTCGGCTGCCGTCGGCTTGAGCAGCGCCGGTTGCGGAGACGAACACGCACCTGCGTCAGGAAGCCAATCCGGCGGCGGCGGAGGGGGGGGCGGCAACGCCCTCGGCAACGACGGCTTCGACAGCGACGGCCCCGGCAGCGACGGCCTCGGCTGCGGGGGCCGCGGCGGCGCGGCGGCGTCGTCCGCATCATCGAGCAGCGCAGCGGCGTCCAGCTCGGCCGGCGCCGGGGGAGGAGAGGAGGGACAGCGCGACAGGTTCGGGATAGCGATGCTGCGGCCCACGCTGCCTTCGGGCAAAGCGTGGTTCTCGACCTGGGACAACGGCGTCGCGCGCACCTTTTCGGGGATCGACCCGCGCGATGCCTGGTTCGACGCCGACCACGGCGATGCGTCCTATCGCACCGACGGCCGGGGCATTCTCAAGATCAGCGGCCGCGTCCCGCGGATGTACGTGCACGACCCCGCGCTCGCCGACCAATGGCGCGACGTCGAGGTGACGATGTATTTCCAGCGGGTGGCCGACGACGGGACAGCCTGGGGCGGCCTCGTCGCCGTGGCGCGCACCAACCACGGCACGATCGGCGACGAGGACGTCAACAAATGCGACACGCGCGGGATCGCCGCCCGCATGCGCTACGACGGGAAGATCGATTTCGAGAAGGAGATTAATCACCCCGCCTCCGCGGCCATCCTCAGCAAGAGGTACTGGGAAGGCGGCATGCCGAAGAATGTATGGATCGGGTACAAGCACCTCGTCTACGACCTGCCGAGCGGCGATGTGAAGCAGGAGCTCTGGATCGACAAGACCGACGGCGCGCGCGGAGGCACCTGGGTGAAGATCCACGAGCACGTCGACAAGGGGACCGACTTCGGCGTGGGCCGCCAGCCCTGTAAGCCGGGCATCGATCCCGCAATGAGGCTCACGCGGGCGCGGACCCGAGCGGGGTCGGAGACCGGCAAGCCCAACATCAGCGTCTATTTCCGGAGCGACGGGGTTGGCACCAACGGGCTCCTGTACAAGAAGGGCAGCGTCCGCGAGATCGTGCCCTGACGGCGCCCGCGCAGGAACGCACGAGCGGACGAGGTAGAGCGCGAGCGACCGGTTCCTGCGGGAGCGCCGGGGTGGCTAGGATATGCTCGGCGGCGGATGACCAGTTCGTCGCCGAATCCCTCCGGAGCCCCGCTCGGGCAGGGCGCCCGCCTCGGTCCCTTCCGGCTCGTCCGGCAGCTCGGTAGCGGCGGGTTCGCGCCGGTCTGGCTGGCCGAGGAGGTCTACGAAGGCAGGAAGCTCCGCGACGTCGCCATCAAGCTCTTCTTCGTGCCTGAGCAGCTCGCGGGCTCCCCCGACGCGACCGCCGCGTGGCGAGACACGATTCTCGACGAAGCGCAGGCGCTCTGCCGGGTCGAGCACCCGAACGTCGTGCGGTTCTATTCGTTCCAGCGCGACGACGCCCTCGGCGTGGTCGGCCTCGTGATGGAGTATGTGGCCGGCACGAGCCTCGATGAGCTCTCTCGCGAGGCAGGCCGCCTCCCCGAGCGCGCCGTCATCGAAGCGGCGTCCGCCGTCGCCTGGGCGCTCTCCGCGGTGCACACCGCCGGGCTCGTCCATCGGGACGTCAAGCCCGCCAACGTCGTCCGCGGGTCGGGCGTCTACAAGCTGATCGATTTCGGGATCTCCGGGGGAAACGCGCGGAGCTGGGTCGAGCGGGGGCTCGCCGCCCCCACCGGGCCGCCGCCCACCGTGGCGGTCGACGGTTACTCCGGCACGGTGCTGGCCGAGGAGCCGGCGGGCGCGACCATGACCTTGAGCGTGCCCGCGGTCGCCGGCGGCGTCCGGGAGCTGGGCTCCGTGCTCGCGGGCACGCCCGGCTACATCGCTCCAGAGTGTGCCGTCGGCCAGTCCGCCACGCCCGCCAGCGATCTCTACGCGCTCGGCGTCCTGATCTTCCGCCTGAGGACCGGCAGCCTCCCCGCCGAGCTCGAGCAGCGCAGCGGGGAGCCCGCGCACTGGCTCCTCGTGCCGCGGCGACCGGCTCCCCCGCTCGAGGCGCTCGTGCCCGACCCGACGACGGCGACCGGCCTCCTCTCTCGCCTCACAACAACGCTGATCGCCCTGGATCCTCAGGGCCGCCCGCGGCACGCCGATCAGGTCGCGCGCGAGCTCGATCGCATCCTCGCCGCGCTCGATCCCGAGCTCGCCCCGCCAGGGAGCAAGGAAGGGTCGCAGCCGCCGGTTCGCGGGTCCGATCGGTCCGCACGGCCGCCGCCCGAGGACCGCCCCGCGCGGCCGCCGCCCGAGGACCGCCCCGCGCGGCCGCCGCCCGACGGCCGGCCGCCGCTCCTGGGGCGGCGAGCCGAGCTCGACGCGATCGCGCGCGCTGCGCAGGCCGCGCAGGAGGGCCGCGTGCGCGGGATCGTGGTGGGCGGCCACCAGGGGATCGGGCGCAGCCGGCTGCTCGATGCGGCGGTCGAGCGCACCGGATGGGACCTGCGCCACGTCGTCCGGCTCCGGTGCCTGCCCGAGCGGCGGAGCCCGTTCTATCCGCTGCGCCGCGCCGCCGAGGAGCTCGGCGAGAGCGACCTCCCCGAGCTCCGCGCGCTCCCCGCGGCGCTGGAGCGGGCGCTGTCTCCGGCGCTGCTCCCCTCCGCGGACGAGGTCGCGCACACGGTCGAGGCCATCGAGGACGCGCTGCTGCGGGCGAGCGCCCGCGAGCCGCTGCTGCTCCTCGTCGACGATCTGCAGTGGGCCGACGCGGCGACGCTGGAGCTGATCAAGCTGCTCCTGCGGCGCGCCGCCGCGGAGGCGCAGGGCCGGCTGCTCGTGATGGCGGCGGCGCGCAACGAGCCGAGCCGGCCGGCGCCCCTGCGCGCCCTGCTGGGCGAGGTGCGGGCGCGGGTGTGTCCCGGGGTGACCTACCTCGGCCTCGCGCCGCTCGACCCTGAAGCCGCCGCCGAGCTCGCGCAGGCGGTGGGCCGCGGCCTGCATCCAGAGGCCACGCAGGGCGGGGCCGCGGCGCTCGCCGCCCCGCTCGCGCCCGCGCTGGAGCGGGCCGTGGTCGCGACGTCCGGAGGCGTGCCCTTCTACATCGTGCACGCGCTCATGGCGTGGCACGAGGGCGGCGCCCTGGCGCTCCGCGACGGGACCCTCTGCGCCGCGGACGACCGGGCCCTGCGGGGGGAGGTCCCCGGCGTGGCCGATCTGCTCGAGGCGCGGGTGGCCTCGTTCGCCGCCGACAGCGCCGCCGAGCGCAGCGCCCTGCGGACCCTCGCCGCGGTGGCGCTCTGCGGCGGCGGGCTCGGCGTCGACGTGCTCCTGCGCGTCGTGGGGGACGACGAGCGCGCCGAGGCGGCGCTCGAGGCGCTCGGCGGGTCGGGCGTGCTGACGGCCTCCGGCGACGCGCAGGAGTACAGCTTCCCGCAGGAGATGCTGCGGCAGGCGGCGCTCCACCTGACGCAGCGGCGGCCGTGGTTCCAGCGGCTGCACCGGGCGCTGCTCGACGCGCTCGCGGAGGGCGCGCAGGGGCGCGTGGACGCTGGGCTCCTCGGCGCGGGCTACGAGCGGCTCGGCGCGGTGGCCGAGGCGCGCCGCTGGCTCGGCCGCGCGATGGCCGAGGCGGCCGCCGCGGGGCTCTTCGAGGAGGCGGCGGCGTTCGCGGATCGGCTGGCCGCGCTCGCGGCGGATCCCGAGGCGCGCGCCGGCCTCGAGATCGACGCGGTCCGGGCGCTCATCCAGGGGCGGAAGCTCGAGGAGGCGAGCCAGCGGCTCGCGCGCCTCTCGGAGCACGCCGTCGTGGCGCGCGGCGGACCGCTCGACGTGCGCCGGCGCATCCACCGGCTCGAGGTGGCGCGCGGGCTCAGCGAGGCGGGGGCCGATGATCCGGGGCTGCTCGCCGACGCGGACGCGCTCGGTGAGGCCGCGCTCCGCTGCGAGGCGCGGATGGCGCTCGCGGGGGTCGCCGCCGGGGATCGCGCGATGGAGCTCGCGGGTGAGGCGGTGGAGCTCGCGGCGGGCGCGGGCCCCGCGGCCGAGCTCGCGGCCCGCGTGCTCCGGTGCGAGCTGAACTACGCGCAGAACCGCCGCGATCACGAGCTGCTGGAGCGCGATCTCCAGCGCGCGCTCGCCATCGCGGCGCCGCTGGCCTCGGCGTGGCACAGGGTCCACATCGGCGGCGATCTCGCGGTGCTCGAGGCCGAGCTCGGGCGGACCGGCGTGGCGATCGACCGGCTGCGCAGGCTCGTCGCCGAGGCCGAGCAGCAGGGGATGCGGGGCCAGCTCCGGCTGCTCCTGCAGAACCTCTCGGCCTTCCTGATGCGCGAGGGGCGCGCCGCCGAGGCGGCGGAGGTCGCGCGGCGGACCGCGGAGCTCGCGGCGCAGGACGGGGACCCCGCGCTCCGCGCGGCGGCGCTCTCGCTCCTGGCGGCGGCGCTCACGCGGGCGGGCCGGCCCGCCGCCGCGCTGGAGAGCGCGGATCAGGCCGAGCAGCTCCAGCGGGCGCGGGGGGACCGATACCACGCGCTGACGCTGCTCCGGCGCGCCGAGATTCACTGGGAGCTGGAGCGGGTGGGGGACGCCCTCGAGGACGCGGTGGAGGCCCGGCGCGTGGCCGAGGAGCACGGCGACGACAGCATCGCCGCCGGCGCGCGCCTCTGGGCGGCGCTGCGCCGCGCGCAGCTCGGCAAGCTCGAGGCGGAGCGCCGGCGGCTCGTCGGGGAGGTGCGCGCGTCGAGCCCGCGCGTCATCGGCCTCCTGCGGGGCCTCCTGCCGGAGATGGCGGCGTGGCTCGACGAGGGGTGATCACGTCGCCGCCTCGGGCGTCATGGCCGGCTCGAGAAGGCGTGTGACGACGCAAAGGCGGACGAGAAAGCGCCGGAGCGCGAGCACACCAGGGCGCCAAAGCAGACGGAGAACGAAGCTCCGGCGGCGCTCGCCGCGTGACGCGCCTATGCCACTTACGGATGCCACGGATCTTCTCTCACGAAATCGACACCCGCCGGCCGGAAGCCCTGGTAGCCTCCCGCGCGCTGCTCGTCCTGCAGCGACGTCGAGGCGCTCGTGCGGCGAGGGCGGCGCTCGGGCGCGACTTTCCTCTTGACCCTGCACGGGCTCATCGCGCGCGCACGCGCGTGCCACAGGTCGACTCGCCGGGCCAAGAAAGCGGACGACGTCCACGAGCCGGCGCTGGTAGCCTTCCGGCCATGCCGATCGAGCCTCCGGATCCCGGTTTCGTGAGTCACTTCCTGAAGTACTTCCTGGCCGTGTTCAGCCTCGGGGGCGTCCTGTTCCCGACAGCGGTGCGGCGATGGCCATCTCCCCGCAGGCGCAGGTAGCAGGCGCCTCCGCGGCGACCCCACACGTCGGGGGCTCCCTCTTCGGAGCCTCGCTTTTTTGGCCGATCCACGAGCGCTGCATACCGTCGGCGCGTGCCGCTCACCTCACCTGACGATGCGCCGAGAGGGGCGCCATGATCCCGGCGCTTTACGCGCTGTCGGCCCTCGCGACCGTGCTCGCCTGCGTCGTCGCGCGGCATCGCCCCGAGCACCGTCCGATCGCGCTGCTCCTCGGGTACGGGCTCGCATCCGACGTTGTGAGGCGAGTGATCCGGCTGGGCGTCCTCGCGCCCGCGCGCGCCGAGGTCGCCGGCGCGCCGTTCACCGGCTGGGCTCGCATCGCCTTCCACGGCGAGGTCGCCCTCTTCGTCGGCTGGATGGCCGGGGTGGCGGCGCTCGCGGTGTTCGTCTTCGGCCGGCGGCGACCGTGGGGCGTGCTCGCGGTCTACGTCGTGGCGGTCGCGGTCCTGGCTGCCGGCTACCCCACCTTCCGAGGTGAGCTCCTCGGCAAGGCCTACCTCGCCCTCGAGCTCGCCGCGCTCTGCACGTCCGTCGGCTGCCTGCTCCTGTGGTTCCTGGGAGATGAGCGGGGCAAGACACAGCACCTCGCCGCCGGGTTCATCGTCATTGCCGAGACACTCATGCTGGTGGGCCCGTTCCGTATGGGCATCTTCAGCGCCTGGGACCTCGCGCGGTCGATCCTGATCGCGCTCTACATCTCGCTCGTGCCAGTCGAGGGAGTGGCCATATGGCGCCGGACCTTGTAGTCCTGACGTTCGGGCAGCTCATCGCGTTTGCTGCCATCTTCATCATCCGCAACCGGCGCTTTGCACCAAGGCGCCTCACGTCTGCCGAGCTTGTCGCGCAAGCAGGCGTCGTCAGCGCCCTCGTCGCGCGCTACCTCCGAGGTCGCCGGGTGACACGCGAGGACGTCAAAGACCTCGCGCAAGACGTGCTCCTCGCCGCGTGGGAGGCCAGCGAAGAGGACCGCTACCGCCCCGACCCGGACGTGCAGCCCGCAGAGGCGCTTCGTGTCTGGATACGGGCGCTGGCCTATCACCGCGTCCGCCATCACCTCGAAAGTGCCCGGGTGCAACGCGAGGAGATCGTCGCGACCCCACCGAGCGCCGAGCACGAGGCACCGACTCCTGATCAGGCCCTCGAGCGCGAGGAGCGGCGCCTTGCCTTCCTCGAGGCGCTGCACCAGCTACCCGTGCACGAGGGCGACGTGATCGTTGCCCACGACATCTTCGAGATGTCGATCGAGGACGTGGCCGAGCAGCAAGACGCGCCGGTCAGCACGGCTTACAGGTGGCGCTCCCGCGGGATCGATGCGCTGATCAGGGCGCTGCGGCCGCGGCGAGGGTGAGCGACGGGCGGACCTGAACGCCTTGCCCCGCCGCCCGCCCACGGGCAGGCTTCCGTCGTGGGCCAGTCCGCCGAGAAGCAGCGCCGCGCGACGTACGCCGACCTCGAGGCCGTCCCGCCGCACAAGGTGGCAGAGCTCATCGGGGGCGTGCTCCGCGTTACGCCCCGGCCGGCGCCGCGACATGCGAACGCCGCGTCGTCGCTGGGGGCCGACCTGCACGGCGCCTTCCAGCGCGGGCGAGGGGGCCCCGGCGGCTGGTGGATCCTGGACGAGCCCGAGCTGCACTTCCCCGACCCGCACGCGCCTGGTGAGATCGACGCGCTCGTGCCGGACATCGCCGGCTGGCGCCGCGAGCGCATGCCCGAGCTGCCCGAGACGGCGTACTTCGCGCTCGCCCCGGGCTGGATCTGCGAGGTCCTGAGCGCCTCCACCGAGGACGTCGACCGCGACGAGAAGATGCCGATCTACGCGCGCGAGGGCGTGCGGCACGCGTGGCTGGTCGACCCCATCCAGCGGACGCTGGAGGTGTACGTGCTCGGCGCGGATCGCCGCTGGGGGCCCGCGGTCGTCCACCGCGACGCCGCCCGCGTCCGCGTCGCGCCATTCGACGCCGTCGAGCTCGATCTCTCGGTGCTCTGGGCGAGCTAAGGGATCCCCTTGTCCGTCACGGAGCCGGGAATCCATCGCCCGGCGGATGGTTGATGCGGCATGATACCGCAGGCTCGCGTGCGCTGGCGTTGCCGGCCCTTCGGGTGCAGGATACGCCCATGGGCAAGCCCGCGCTCGATCTCTCCAAGCTCACCGCAGACGAGAAGCTGGATCTGATCGATGACCTCTGGCGAAGCCTTTCTTCGGACGACCTGCCTCTGAGCTCCGAGCTCCGCGCTGAGCTTGACCGCCGCCTTGATCGCCTCGATCTCGAAGGCCCCGTCGGTGTCCCGTGGGAGGACGTCCGTGCCGAGATGACCACCGACGAGCCGTGAGCCGCGTTGTCTTCCTCGCCGAAGCTCGCGCTGAAGCCCTCGAGACCTTCCGCTGGTACGAGGAGCAGCGGTCTGGGCTTGGCGCCGTCTTCCGGCGAGAGCTGGACGACGCCATCCAACGCATTCGGAGCGCACCGCTCGCGTACCCGCCGCTGTACCGAGACGTCCGGCGCGTGCTCGTCGAGCGTTTCCCGTACGCGGTCTTTTACCGGATCCTGCCCGCCGCCATCGTGGTTGTTGGAGTGATTCACGGCCGCCGACATCCTCGCGAGTGGAAGCGCCGAGCGTGAGCGAATTCCGGAATGGCAACCACCCATCCGATGAAATAGCGTTCTGTGCTCCACGAGGCGCGCTCTGGAGGGGGTCGCGCGGTGGTTCGTCGCGCGGGAAGGCGCAGGGGCGGGCGCGCGTCAGCCGCCTGACTCGATCCAGCAGCCGTTCGCCTGCCCTCCCCACGCGCCCGAGAGGTGGAACTTGTCCGGCGCGTAGATGCCACCCGGGGGGCGCCCCGCGACGGTGATGCGGCGTTCGTGGTCATAACAATACGAGCCGCTCAGGTAAAGATAGCGATCCTTGCCGCCGTTGATCGTCGTATTGAGCGTGACCTGCGTTCCACTCACGGTCTGCCAGCTTCCGCCGACGCGCCTTTCCATCTTCACCGTCAGGTCGTCGTTGCCGTCGCCCTGGCTGACGAAGCACGCCCCCGCGACGATGCGCGAGTATTTGCCCAGGTAGCCGCTCGCCGTCCAGCTCGGCAACGACGTGGTCATGCTCGGGAGGTGCTCGGAATCGTCCACGCCGCCGAACGAGAGCGCCTCATTGTCGAAGTAGCTCTGCCACGACGCCGCTGCGCAGTTACCGGCGGTCACCTCCGGCCCCGCGTCGTAGACCACGGAGAGCATCCGTGTCCCGCCGGTGATCGAGACGTGCTGCTCGAAGAGCCGCGGCGCGACGTCGGCCGAGGCGTCGGCGCTCAGCAGGTACTCGAGCGGCGTGATCTCGGTCCCGTCTTCGTGGACGAGCGGCATGAGCTTGTCGTCCTCGGGCGAAGAGACGACCAGGACGCCGATCTGGGGCGCCGCGCTGCTCGGATCCTCGTCGATCAGCGATACCGTCCCGACACGCGGCACCACGAATCGATTCAGCACCTTGCTCTCGATCCTCTCGATGGCCCGAGCGGGCTGGTTGCCGGCGCTCTCCTCGGGCGTTTCCCGCCCGAAACCGTGCGAGGCCTGGCTCGCGGACGCCTCCTCCGAGACCTGCCCCGTATCGCCCGCCTCGACCGCGCAGCCTGCCGCGAGCAGCGTAGCTGCGACGAAAACACCCGGAACGCGCCTATCGTTCAACATACTCGCCTCCATTTCTGGTGAGGTCCCCTGCGCATTCCGAGCAGTGCATTGGCCGTACCTGTGCGCGCACGGCGCGGATCGCCCGGATTTCAGCCCGTCAGGAGCGAGCGACGTGGGCAACGTGGAACAACGTCGTGACGCTGTCACGCAGGCGCGACGCCGGGTGTCATGCCCGTGCGACAGGGGCCCGCCTGCGGCGCTCGCCGCCGTCGCGGTCCACGCGGACGGCGCGGACCTCCGGCTCGACGTCGTGATGTCGCTCTTCGTGTCCGGCGCCGATCCGGCCGCCCTGCAGGAGCTCGCCGCGTTCGGTGAAGAGCGCGGAGGCCCGGAGGGCCGGTGCTCCAGGTTCGACGCGAGCCCCGTGGTGTCGTCCCGCGGCGGCGCGCCGCCGCCCCGGCGGGGAGCGCCGCGAGCGCCTTCCCGGAGGTGCTCTGCTCGGCGCGGATCATCGCGGCCATCTCCGCCGGCGGGGGAGGGAGCGGGCGGCGAGGCGGCCGGCGAGGGGGATCCGCGTGGCCACCGTCGGCCCTGGGAGAAGAGCGTGGGGGCAGGTCGACCTCGCCGCGACCAGCCGCGAGCTCCTTCTCGTGCCGCCGCGCCACGGTCGACCGGGCTCTGGTCGCCCGGGGTACCCGGCCGTCGGCGCGAATCTTGCGCGACGACACGCCGTCGCCGTCCGAGACCTGGCAACGGGAATACGTAGTTACGCAGCGGCGGCCGATCTGCGGGATGACGGGGATAGGTCGCGGAAGGTCACAGCCTATCTGCGGGATCATGGAGATAGGCCATGACGAGCCGCGACGTATCCTCGGGAATATGGAGATAGGGTGCCATGGTTCGCGGCCTACATGGGGAAATGCGTAGATATGTCGCGCATCACAGCTGATTGCGACGTTGGGCGGGCGTCGACCCGAGATGACCGAACCCCGGGAGCCGCCATGAATGTGCAGCGATGCGGTGCCGCTCGTTGGCGGCCGGCACGGGGTGGAGCCTGTCGATCTCCGTAGCGACGCGACCCGACCGCGGGCATGGTGGGCGCTGTGACGACCACGCCCCACGACGCGCTGTTCAAGGGGGCTCCTCTCCCGGGTGTCGGCATTACGTCAACGGGCACGTGGGGCAGAATGGTACTTGGCCGCAGGAACGCCGCAGGAACCCCTTTGGATCCTCTACGTTCCACGTGCTACGGTGGGCGGATGCGCCAGATCAGAAAAGCGGATTCGAGATGACGCTGATCCTCTCGATGGGCAGCCGGGACTACATCATCCAGGCATGCGACCGGCGACTCACGGCCGGCAAGATGCTCGTCAACGACGACGCCACGAAGATGTGCAACCTGGTGTTCGGGAACGGATGGGCTCCGCTCGGCGGCGCACGCGCGGGCTGATTGCCAGGGCGTTCGGCGAATAGAGGAGATGCAGACAAATGGGTTTATCGGCAAAAGCAAAGAAACTTGTCGCCGAGATCACGAACGGAAACGTGATGTTGGGCGACCTGCGAACGCGTGGCAAAGAGATTAAGAAAGACCACGACCTGGCAATGGAGCTTTGGTCAACGGGCGAATACTACCCTCGTCTACTCGCGACCCTCATCTTCGATAAGAAGCTCCTCACGGAAAACGTCATCGATCGGCTTGCATCGGATGTGCTTCGGCATGACGCGGAAGAAAGCAGCCAATTGGCTGACTGGCTGTTGGCAAACCAGCTCGCCAAAGACAAGAAACTGGTCTCCCTTATCGCGACGTGGGAGAAGAGTCCTTCCCCGGTTCTGCGTCGCTGGTTCTGGTATCACCAAGCGCGCTTGCGCTGGGTCGGGCAAGCTCCTCCCGGTAATAGTGCAGAGCTGCTTGACTCCCTGGAAAGCGATATGGCTGATGCTGAGCCCGTGGTTCAATGGGCAATGAACTTCTGCGCTTGCCAGATTGGTGTTCACGAGCCTGAATTTCGATCCAGATGTATCAAGCTCGGGGAAGCATTAGGGCTCTACAAGGACGACCATGTCGCCAGGAACTGTACGCCGTCATACCTGCCCGAGTTTATCAGAATCGAAGTGGCCAAGCGTGAATGACACCGAAAGGGACAAATAGCATCGTGGGCCAGCCAGGCAGCCACGCCGAACCAGGCGCTGCACCTGACCGGCGGGGCAACTAAGCATTCCCAGATTCGTAACTTTCAGGGAGGTTGTCGCCTCCTCAGCCTGGCAGTCACCGCTCGCTCACGCCGGCGCGTCGGGGCGCTCACCACGAGAAGCGCAACGTGACCTCATCAGCGTCTGGCTGGTCGAACGACCAGCCAGTCTGGGACGCGTCGACCTGCTTGCCGGTCACCTGCTCCAGCGCACGGCCGGCGAAACCGGCGCACAGCGGTCCGAGGTGCTCGAACCCTGCGACCTCGGTCACGAGCAGCGTCGCCTCGTTCCGATCGATCTGCGAGCAATCCACCCGCAGCGTCCCGCCGACCATATCCTGCGCCCAGAAGTCGGGGAACTTCCGGAGGAAGAGCCGAGCGTTCATCACCCTGAGAAGCAGCTTCATCAAGGTGTTCGCTTCCTTCTCGAAGACAGTCCGGCCGCACCTCACGACGTCCAGGTAGCTCTGCGATGGCTCGTTGTGGACCTGGACGATGCCGCGCAGCACCTCGACGTAGTAGGCGCGAGGGTACCACGCCGTGCTGGACATGGTGGCCAGCGCCCTCCTGAGCTCCTGAGAGAGCCCGTGACGAACCCGGCGGACCCCAGCCTCGTCACACAGCACGTCCGAGTAGGCTGCTGCATTGAGTATCAGAGAGCCCCGGGTCATCGGTTCTTGCATACATGCACTCTCGTGGAAGATCTCGCTGACACAGCAGAAGAAGAGAGCGACGGGTCGCCTCCGTCAAGGCGGCTTGAGCGCGTAGGTAAAGGAAGCCGGATCGCAGCGCGAGGAAGTGTGGCGCGGCACACCGAAGTGGCGGGCCTCGCCGAGCGCGGCGAAAGTCCTCGCCAGGCTCGAGGCGGAGCGCCGGCGGCTCGTCGGGGAGGTGCGCGCGTCGAGCCCGCGCGTCATCGGCCTGTTGCGGGGCCTCCTGCCGGAGATGGCGGCGTGGCTCGACGGGGGGTGATCACTTCACGGCTTGGGGGCCGTCGTGCCCGGGTTGTAGTGCACGATGATGCCGCGGTCCTTGTTGCACTTCTGGACCTTCTCGTCCCACACGCAGCCCGCCGGGCACGGCTGCACGCTGGGATCGCCCGTGGGGCAGATCTCGGCCTCGCCTTCCTTGGCGGCGGGCTGCTCGGGCGCCTGCGCGCCTCCGCAGGCAGAGAGCACCCAGGTCAGGGCGGGGAGCACCAGAACGATCGCCGATCGACGCATGCAGACCTCCACGAGCCCGCGATGGGTGGGCTCCGGCGTCGACGTCTACCAATTCCCAGCCCTGCGGGGCCAGCGCTTCCGCGCGACCAGGACGAGCGCCGCGGCGAGCGCGGCGAGCGCGGGCGGAGCGCTCGGGCCGCCCTCGCCGGCCGCGCAGGCGCACCCGCGCGGGCCCGGCGCCGCACGCGGGAAGGTCGGCGCGACCCGCCTGCCGTCGAGCGCGGCGCCCTCGCCGGAGGTGATGAAGCCGGCCCACGCGTGCGGGTGCGGGCGCTCACGCCGGATCTCGAGCTGCGCCGACCGCAACGCCTCGCTGCGCCCTCCGCCGCGCGCGAGCGCCGCGTAGTACGACGTCATGAGATCCCGCGTCGCCATGTCGCCGACCTTCCACAGGCTCATCACCTGCGTCTCCGCCCCGGCGAGCAGCAGCGCGCGGCGGAGCCCGTAGACCCCGTCGCCGCGCGGCACCTCGCCGAGGCCGGTCTCGCAGGCCGAGAGCACCACGAGCTGGGTCCCGTGGAGGTCCAGCGAGGAGATCTCGAGCGCGGTCAGGATGCCGTCGTCCTCGTCCGAGCTGCTCCGCCGCGCGTTGGCCCCGGCCAGCGCCAGGCCCGAGCGCAGGAGCGGGTTCTCGCGAAAAGCGTGGCCCTCGATCTCGGCGCCGCGGGTGTTCGCCGGCTCGCCCGGGGAGCCCTGGTCCGGGAGGAAGAAGCCGTGCGTCGCGATGTGCAGCACGCGCGGACGCTGCGCCCGCTTGAGGGCCTCCTCGGTGGCCGACGGGCCGGTCAGGACCGTCGTGCTGGCCAGCGCGCTCCGCACCGCCTCCGCCTCGCGCTCCGTGCCCGGCAGGGGCGGGAAGCGCGCCCCGGCCAGCTCGGCGGAGCGCAGCCCGCGCGTGGCGTCGTCGTCCGGCGCGAGCTCCGAGAGGCTGCCGAACGCGGGGTCGGCGATGACCAGCACGCTTCCACGTGGCGCTCCGGCCTGCGGCGCCACGGCGCCCGCGGCGCGCAGCAGATCTCGCCCGCTGGTCAGGTAGGTGAAGGAGGCGCGGTCGATGAGATAGCCGCCCTCCTCGTCGACGAGCGCGGAGAACGGCACGAGGTTCAGCGCGCCGTCCGGGCTGAGGAGGAGCCAGCGCGCGGGGCCGAGGGCGCCCCGGATCGGCTGCATCACGAGCGCGTCGAGGTGGCGCGCGCGCTCCCGGGGGTCTCGCTCCGGGTTCGAGAGGTCCCGCGAGAGCTCCGCGGCCGCCGCGTCGATGGCGGCGGCGTCGCCGAGATCCACCCCCGTGACGCCCCCGCGCCGCCCGACGACATAGGCCGCGTAGCGAGGCTTGCCCCACGTGGGCCTCACCGGCGGCCCGAACGGGTCATGGGGACGGTACTGGACGATCTCGACGAGCGCCGCCCCGTCGGGGATCGCCGCCTGCACGCCCTCGACGGTGATCGGCGGCTGCTTCGCGTCCGCCGGGCGCGCGGCGCGCGTCCGCGCGGCGAGCTGGAACTCGAGCCGCTGGCGCTCGGCCTCGAGCTGCTGCACCTCGCGCTGGTGCTCCTCGGCGGGGACGTCGATCGGGCCGCGCGTGATCGCGGTGGACAGCTTCGCGTCGAGCTGCGTGAGGGCGCCGAGGAGCGCCCGGCCCTCGGCGTCGAGGCTCTGCCGCAGCGACGCGAAGCTCTCGGCGATGGCGTCGAGCGCGAGCCCCTTGCGCCGGAGGATCGACCGCAGGGCGAGCCGCGCCGCAGCCTGGTCGCGCGGGGCATCCTGGAGGTGCAGCGAGAGGGTCGCGTCGGTGTCGCGCTGGACGAGGCCCATGTAGAGGCGCTTCTGCCGCTCGGAGCCCCTCGCCAGGTTGGCCCGGGCGCTCCGGTCCTGGAGGCCGGCGGCCCGCTCGCGCGTCCGCACGGCGACGGCGGTCCGGCCCTGCGCGACGTACAGGTTCGCGAGGTGCCCCAGCGCGCGGACGATGGCCGGGTGATCCGGCGCGAAGACCCGCTCGCGGATCACCAGCGCCTGGAGGAGCAGCGCCTCCGCCGCGGGATCGCCTTTGCGGGTGAAGAGCACGCCGAGCTCCTCCAGCAGATCGGCGCGCACCGCGCTCTGCGCCGGGAGCGCGGGCTCGAGCCGCGGGCGCAGGTCGAGGAGGCGCCGCTCGGCCTCCTCGACCTGCCCGCGCCGCAAGGAGAGCTGCGCGGCGCGCAGATCCGGGATCGCGTAGGCCCACCCCGAGCCGCCGGTGGCCTCCCTGAGGATCACGCGCATCCTGTCGAGCGCCTCCGCGAAGGAGCGCAGCGCGCGTCGCTCCAGGTACAGCCGCGCGAGCGAGTCGACGGCATAGAACTCGCCCCAGCCCTGGAGGAGCGGCTGGGCTCGCTTCAGGAGCTCCTCGGCGCTCTGGAGGTCCCCGAGGTCCAGGTAGACGTTGGCGAGCCGGGCATAGAGCATCCCTTCGTCGTTGAAGGAGGGCTGCTCGCGCGTCAGCCCCCGCACCAGCAGCGCCTCGGCGCGCGCGTAGTCGCCGTAGCCGAGGTAGAAATGCGCGAGCTCGTTGTCGAGCCCGGAGGTGCCCTCCAGCAGCGCAAAGTACCTGTCGGCGAGGGCGGCGCCCTCGGCCAGATCGTCTCTCTCGACGGCCGCTCTCCAGCGCTCGTGGGCCGCGGAGAGGTCCTCGCTCGCCTGCTCGGCGGGGCTCGGCTGCGCCGCGAGCGGCGCGGGCCGGGCCGCCGAGACGAGCGCCGCCACGGCGAGCGAGAGGAGCCGCCCGCGGCGGCGTGCGCCGCGCGACGTCGGCGACCTGGGCGAGGCGCGTTCCTCCGAGCGGCGGGAGCGAGGATCGATGTCGCGGTCGGCGCGCTCGGGGCGGCGGGGTGGCATCGCGGAGCAGCGTAATCTGCCCCTGCGCGCCTCGTCGACCGTTCGGCTAGGCTCGCCGCCCTCGTCGCCCATGCTCCGCTCTCGACTGATGATCCTCGCCGCCGCGGTCCTCTGGTCCACCGGAGGCGCGGCCATCAAGCTGATCTCCCTCGACGGGTGGCAGGTCGCCTCGGCCCGCGCGTTCATCGCGGCGCTGGCGCTGGGCCTGGCCATGCCGGGCGCGCGCCGCCTCCCCTCGTGGCGCACGCTCGGCGTCGCGGCGATCTACGCCGCCGTCATGGTGCTGTTCGTGCAGGCCACCAAGCTGACGACGGCGGCGAACGCGATCTTCCTGCAGTCCACCTCGCCCGTGTACGTCCTCTTGCTCAGCCCCTGGCTGCTGGGCGAGCGGCCCTCGCGCGGCGAGAGGGTCGCGGCCCCCATCTTCATCCTGGGCCTCGCGCTCTTCTTTCTGGATCAGCTCTCGGCGGGGCAGCTCCTCGGCAACGCCCTGGCGCTCCTCTCCGGGCTCGCGTTCGCGCTGTGCATCATGAGGTTCCGCGCCGCTCCGGACGACAACCCCGCGGTGCTCGTCTGGGGCAACGTCCTCGCGTGGCTCGGCGCGCTGCCGATGGCCCTGGGCGGCGCGGCCCGCCCGGGGCTCGTCGACCTCGGGCTCCTCGTGTTCCTCGGCGCGGTGCAGATCGGCGTGGCGACCGCCCTGTTCAGCCGCGGCATGCGCCACACGCCGGCCGTCGAGGCCTCGCTGCTGGTGCTCCTGGAGCCGGTGCTCAACCCCGTCTGGGCGCTCCTCCTCGTCGGGGAGCGCCCCGGGATCTGGTCGACCGTGGGCGGCACCGTCCTTCTCGGCGCCACCGCCTGGCGGGTCCTGATGGCAGCGCGCGCCACGCCGCAGCAGGCGCCGGCGCCGAGCAGAGGAGGATGAACGTCGAGGCGTGAACGCCGACGCGTGAACATCGAGGCGTGAACGCCGACGCGTGAACGTCGACGGGAGGGAGGAGGCTCGAGTTTGGCTGGATCAGGCCCGCCGCGGGGCGCGGCGAGCCGCTGGAACGGCGTCGCGGCCGCCTCGCGCGGCCGCGGCGCACCTCACTTCGCCTCGACCTTCACGTTGGCGTTCGCCTTGAAGCTCGCCTTCCCGCCCGCTCCGCCGCCGTCGTCGTCCGCGGGCACGGTCGCCTTCAGCTCGAACGACGGCGGGGTGTTGGGATCGCACTCCGGCGGCGGCCCGAACCCGTCGGCGTTGAACTTCCACGCGAGCGACCCCGAGGCCGACGGATCCTTCCGGATCGCCTTGATCTCCACCTCGTGCTCCCCCGCGCGCGCCGGCGTGCAGTACGAGAGCAGGTAGAAGCGCTTCATGTGCGCCTCGATCTTCGCCGCGATCTTGTCGAACGACTCCTTGACCTTCGCCTGGTCCGCCGCGAGCTCGGTCCCGTCGCGCCCGATCTCGTCGAGCCGCGCCTTCTCGATCTCGGCGCCGACGCCGACGACGAAGATCTGGTAGTTCTCGTAGTCTTCCTTCTTGAGCTCGTTCAGCATGTCCTCCCGGCTCACGCGGTTCGCGCGATCGGTGCCGTCCGAGAAGACGACGAGCGTGCCGAACTTGAGGGGGCGCCGGTCCTTGTCGAGCTGCTTCTTGAGCTCCCGGATGCCCTCCACCACGCCGCCGTGGAGGTTCGTCGACGGGTCCTTCGGCTTGTAGCTCCGGAGCCCCTCGAGCCCGCCCTCGACCGAGCCCTGCGCCTCGGTGAACGGCACCACCGAGTGGATCTTTACCTCGCCGTCGAACGCGTAGACGCCGACCTTCTGGCTCTTGCCCACCCGATCGCTGAACGACTGCGCGGCGTCGACGAGGGCGTCGGCCTGACCCGCCTCGGTGATGCTGCCGCTCATGTCGACGAGCAGCATCGTGTACATGACCGCCGCGACCTCGGGGTTCTGGATGGTCTGCTTGCTCTCGAACTTCGAGACGATCTCGCCGTCCTCGTAGATCTCGAAGTCCTCGGCCGTGAGGCCGCCCACCGGCTCGTCCTCGCCGGCGTCGACGCTGAAGAACACCCAGACGTTGTTCGGCTTCTTCTGGGCGGAGTTGATCCGGGTCACCCGCAGCCCGCCGCCGCACGCCACGCTCGACAGAGCGAACAGGGCGGCGAGCAGGATCCGGAACGCTGGAGAACAAAGGAGGATTTTCACGCGCGCGATTAGCGCGCATCGGACGCCGCGATGTCAATTCGCTGCCGCAGGCGGCCCCCTCCCCGCGGCCGCCCCGCCGGGCGGGCACGGCCGCGCGGCCGCGCCGGCGGGGAGGGCGGCACCCCACACCGAGGCGCTGGCCGCGCCGCCCGCGCGGCCGCCTCGCCGATCGTGCAGGGAGGCGCTCGCGCTGGTTTACTCCGGGAGGGAGACCGCCGTACATAGGCCCGCGCGCCTCGAAGACCGCGCGCGTCGCCTCCGGGCGCTCAGCGAGTTGGTCTCCCCGGGCCGATTTCCGTTACCCTGTCGCCGCATGGCACGCATCCTGATCGTCGAGGACTCGCCGGCAATGCGAGCGTACATCCGCTCGACGCTGGAGGACCGCGTGCTTGGGCTCGCGGGCGACGTCGACATCGTGGAGGCCGTGAACGGCTTCGACGCGCTCCGGCTCCTGCCGCGCGGCGCGTTCGACCTCGTGATCACCGACATCAACATGCCCGACATCAACGGGCTCGAGGTGATCCGCTTCGTCCGGCAGAGCGACCGCTACCGGCACGTCGCGATCCTCATCATCTCCACGCAGGCGACCGAACGCGACATCCAGCGCGGGCTCCGCCTCGGCGCCGACCGCTTCCTCCCGAAGCCGTTCACGCCCGAGGCCCTGCGCGACGCGGTGGTCGCGAGCCTCGACGCGCGGGCCGAGGCGCCGCAGGCCGGCGCCTCGCCGTCCGCTGACGGCGCCGCCGGCGTCGACGATCGCGCTTCCGCTGCCTCCCCGCGCGCGGAGGAGCCCGCGGCCCGCGCCAAGCAGCCCGGCTCCGGCGAGGGAGGCGGCGGCTGATGGTCGAGAGCGGCGATCGGGCGCGCGAAGAGTTCTTCTCGGAAGCGCAGGAGATCGTCGAGGGGCTCGGGCGCGACCTCCTCGCGCTCGACGAGGCGGTGCGGACCAACAAGGTCGACCCCGACGTCATCAACGACGTCTTCCGCGCCGTGCACACCCTGAAGGGGCTCGCCGGGCTCTTCGGCGCGACCCGGATGGCCACCCTCTCGCACGAGCTCGAGGAGCTGCTCGACAACCTCCGCCTCGGGCGCATCGAGATCAGCGCGTCGGTCCTCGACCTCCTGTTCCGCAGCGTCGAGCTCTACGGGCGCATCCTCCAGAACGAGAAGGACGGGCGCGACGCGCCGATGCCCGAGGTCGACGACCTCCTGCGCCAGCTGCACCAGGACGCAGGCCCGAGCGCGGCCGGCCTCCCCGACGACAACTACGATCTCGATCCGGGGCTGCTCTCCGTGCTCACCGAGTACGAAGAGCACCGGCTGCGCACGAACATCGCGAGCGGGATGACCCTGTTCCGGCTCCGCGTGCAGTTCCACCTCGCCACGATCGATCAGGCCCTCGACGACCTGAAGATCACCGCGAAGCCGTACGGCGAGATCATCACCTACCTGCCGACCGGCGCGGGCGCGGACCAGGACTCGATCGAGCTCGACATCCTGATGGCCTCGCGCGCGCCGCTCGAGGAGCTCCAGCGCGCGCTGCACCAGGCCGGCGCCGCCGTCGAGGAGATCCCCCGGCGCAACAACAACGGCCACGGCCGGGTCGCCCCGCCGGGCATGCCGTCGATGTCCGCGGCGCTCCGGGGCGGCGCGCCGACCGGCGTGTCGCGGGCCGTCGACCTGACCGGCTCGATGTCGGCGGCGAGCCCGCCGTCGAGCGCGCGCGGCAACCGCAAGGGGGAGCTCAGCTCCATCCGCTCCGTCGCGCAGACGGTGCGGGTCGACATCCACAAGCTCGACCGGCTGATGAACATCGTCGGCGAGCTCGCCCTCGTCCGCTCCGCGCTCGGCCGCCTCGTCGAGCGGCTCCGCGCGGCGCCCACCGAGCGCGAGCTCTCCCTCGATCTCCACAGGCTCCAGCGGACGTTCGACCGGCACCTCGCCCAGATGCAGGCGGGCATCCTCGAGGTCCGGATGGTCCCGCTCGGGCAGGTCTTCGACAAGCTCGCGCGCGTCGTCCGCCAGATCAGCCGCGACGCCGACAAGCTCGTGAACCTCGTCATCACGGGCGCCGAGACCGAGGTCGACAAGCTCATCGTCGAGGAGCTCAGCGACCCGCTCATGCACATGATGCGCAACGCCATCGACCACGGCATCGAGTCGAAGAGCATGCGCGAGGCGGTGGGCAAGCCGGCGGTCGGCACGATCGCGCTGAACGCCTTCCAGAAGGGCAACCACGTCGTCATCGAGATCGAGGACGACGGCAAGGGCATCGACGTCGACAAGCTGCTCGACGCCGCCCTGCGCCGCGGCGTCATGACCCAGGAGGACGCGCGGACGACGAGCTACCGCGAGGTGCTGAACCTCATCTTCCAGCCGGGCATCTCGACCAAGACCGACGTCAGCGAGATCTCGGGGCGCGGCGTCGGGATGGACGTCGTGAAGACGAACATCAGCAAGCTCGGCGGCGTCATCGACGTGCACAGCGAGCCCGGCATCGGCACCAAGATGACGGTCACGCTGCCGATCACGCTCGCGATCATCAGCGCGCTCATCGTCCGGGTCGCCGACCGGCTGTTCGCGATCCCGCTGACCAACGTGCAGGAGGCGGTCGCGCTCGACGAGGCCACGGTGCGCCAGATCGACGGCCGCGAGATGATCACGCTGCGCAACAGCACGCTCCAGCTCTGCTACCTGGCGCGGCTCTTCGGCCTGAACGAGGAGGAGGAGCTCAGCGCGCGCATCGCCGGCCTGCTCGGCGGCGCGCGCGGCGGCTCGGCGGCGCGCGCCGCGGTGGGCGGCGGGCGCCGGGGCGACGGCGGCCGCGCGACGCTCGGGCTCCAGGGGGGCAGCAAGCGCAAGTACATCGTCGTCGCGTCGGTCGGCGCGCGCAGGCTGGGCCTCGTCGTGAGCACGCTCATCGGGCAGCAGGACGTCGTGATCAAGGCGCTCGGCCCGTCGCTCTCCTCGGTGCGCGGCTTCTCCGGCGCCACCGAGCTCGGCGACCAGCGCATCGCGCTCGTCCTCGACGCCCCCGCGCTCATCGAGGAGATCCTCCACGGCGGGGACCGGCAGCGCAACGATCCGCGGAGCACCCATGGCTAACCTCACCCGAAGGCCCGCCCGGATACCGGTCTCGAAGCGGAACTCGCGCGCGCAGGCGAGCGGCCCGCGGACCGAGTACCTCGCGTTCACGCTCGCGGGCGACACCTACGCCGCGCCCGTCTCGCTCGTGCGCGAGATCCTGAAGCCGCCCCCGCTCACCCCGGTGCCGCGCGCGCCGGACTCGACGATGGGCATCGTCAGCGTGCGCGGGCAGCTCGTCACCGTCATCGATCTGCGGCGGCGGATGCGGCTGCACGAGAGCGCGGCGCAGCGGCGGGCGCGCATCCTGCTCGTCGACGCGGCGAACGGCGAGACGCTCGGCCTCTTCGTCGACGAGGTCCAGCAGGTCTACCGGCTCGCCGACGCCGAGATCGAGCACGCCGCGACGGCGCTCGGGGGGGACGTGGCGGGCTACATCGCCGGCATCGCCCGGCCCATGCACGGGGCGAGCGCGTCGGATGGCACCCAGGGCGAGGCGCAGCCGCGCGTCATCATCCTGCTCGACCTGCAGGCCATACTCGCGTCCTAACGGACGATTTCGTCCGCGCCCGGGCGGCTCGTAGAGCCCGGGCGCTCGGAGGCTCAGATGCCGTTGACTGGAGAGCGCAGCCGTCCCGACCCGCAGAAGAGCCTCGTCGGCTTTGTGGTCGGCGACGTCCACTACGCGATCGACATCACGCGGGTCCGCGAAATCGTGAATCCGCTCGAGGTGACCACGCTGCCGCACACGCCCCCCGAGGTCGCCGGCGTCGCGAACCACCGCGGCGAGGTGGTGCCGGTCATCGAGCTCCGCGTGCGCTTCGGGCTGCCTCCGGTCGATCCGACCCGCAGCACCAAGTGGATCCTTGTCGACGTGGGGACGCATACGGTGGGGCTCGTGGTCGACGCGGTGACGGAGGTCTTCGGGACGAGCGGCGATTACCGGCCGACGCCGCCGGTGGGCGGCAGCAGCGATCTGCGCGGCATCACGGGGGTGACGACCCACGACGAGCGGATGATCTTCGTGCTCGACGTCGGGCGCTTCATCGAGCTCGCCCTCGCGCTCGCCGCGTCGGGCGCCCTCCTGGAGGCCCCGTGAGCCGCGCGTTCGACGATCTGGGTCCGTTCGAGGGCCCGCGCGCGGGCGACGCGGGCTCCTGGCCGGCCGAGCCCGAGTCCATCTCGCCCAGCGTGCGGAGCACGCCGATGCCGATCGCGGTCATCGCCGCGGCGCTCTCCGCGGACGACGCCGAGGAGCGCCGCCAGGCGGCCGCGCGGCTCGGCAGGGCCGACGTCGTCGAGGCGTTGCCGCTGCTGCTCCGCGCGCTCGGCGATCCCGACTGGCGCGTCCGCAAGGAGGCGACCTACGCCTGCCACCGGCTGATCCAGGCCGCGCCGGCCTCCGCGCCGGCGCAGGCCGTCGAGGGGGAGCGGCCGGCCTCACCCGGCGCCGGCGCGGAGGGCGAGCGGCCGTCCGCCCCGCAGCTCCTCGTCGCGGCGCTCCTCGACGCGCTTCAGAAGAGCGAGGACGTCGGCCTCAGGAACGCGGCCATCGAGGTGCTCGGCTACTGCGGCCGAGACGCCACGCCGGCGCTCGTCGACGCGCTCGGCGCGCTCGCGGGGGACGAGCGCAAGCTCGTCGTCGACGCGCTCGGCCGCACGCGCGACCCGGCGGCGCTCGACCCGCTCTACGCGGCGCTCGCCGAGCAGGACGACAACCTGCGGCAGAGCGCGATCGAGGCGATCGCCGGGATGGGGCTCATCGCGCGCGAGCGGGTGACGGACATCCTGTACGAGCGGCTCGCCGATCGGGATCGCTTCGTGCGCCTGACCTCGCTGAACGGGCTGAACGGGCTCGAGGCGCCGGTGCCGTGGCGGGTGCTCTCGTCGCTCATCGACGACCCGATCCTCCGGCCGGCGGCGCTGGTCGCCGCGGCGCTCGCGGAGAGCCCGGAGGCGCCGCGGGCGCTCTGCGCGGCGCTCGCGACGGCGCGGGGCGGCGCGTTCGCGCAGCTCGTCCGGGCGCTCGCGCGGCTCGCCGAGGGGCCGCTCGCGTCGCACGCGGTGGACGCGCTCCGGGCGGCGCCGCCCGAGGTGGGCGCCCGCCTCGTGCAGGCCGCCGCCGGCGCGCCGGGCTCGGGCGGCGCGGAGCCCCCGTCGTGGCGCGGCCTCGGCGCGGATCCGGTGAGCGGGCGCGCCCAGGCGCTCTTGCTCGCGGCGATGGCGCGCGCCCCGGGCGCGGCCGACGCCGCGGTGCAGGCCATGATCGAGCCCGCGCTCGTCGAGACGGCGCAGCGCGCGCTGGGGCTGCTCGGCGCGGAGGCGCTGCCCTCGGTGCTGTCCTACCTCGAGCGCCACATCGATCCCGACCCGGATCTCTGGGAGGGCGTCGACGACGCGACGGCCGCGCTCCTCGACGGCGCCGTGGCGATCGCGGAGCAGGGCGGGCGCGAGGGCGCGCTGGACGGCGAGCGGCCCGACATCGACGCGACGCTCGCCGAGCTGCTCGGCGCGGTGCGGCGGTCGGTCCGGAGCCCCTCGACGCTCGTGGCGACCAGCGCGCTCTACGGGCTCGCGAAGATCGGGGCCGCGGTCGACTTCCCGCTCATCGTGTCGCAGACGCGCGCGATCTCGCTGCCGGTGGCGCGCGCGGCGGAGAGCGCGCTCGCGGGGCTCACGGAGCGCTACCCCGAGACGGCGCGCGAGCTCGCGCGCGGGCTCGCGCTGGCGGAGGACACCCAGCTCGCGGCGGCGATCGTGATCGAGGCGCTCGGCGACGCGGAGCCGGAGGAGATCGCGTTCCTCACGAGCGCCGCGTCGGCGGGGGACGTGCGCGCGCGCCGCGCGGCCGTGACCGCGATCGCGGCGGCGGCGGGCGTCTCTGCGCTCGACGTGCTGAGCCTCTCCCTGGCCGACGAGGAGCGCGAGGTCCGGCTCGCCGCGGCGCGCGCGCTGGGCCGCCTGTACGCGTCGCTCTCGGACCGCGCGAGCGACGAGCGGGCGCGCGCGCGCGAGCTGCTCGGGCTGGTGCGCGCGTCGGGGGAGCCCGATCTCATCGCGGCCGCGGCGCAGGGGGGCGCGCCGTTCCGCTCGGATCCTCCCTGGAGCGACGCCGCGGAGCGGCCGAGCGCGCCCGTGGCGATCGACGGCGGTGAGGCCCCGGCGTCCCCCTCGGGGATGACCGGCGGGCCGCCGTCGGGGAAGGTGCTGTGAACCGGCGGCGGGACGACGAGATCCGCCTCTTGCCTGACGAGTTCCAGAGGCTGCGTGACCTGTTCAACAAGCACTGCGGGCTCCACTTCGGGCCCGAGGCGCGCACGTCGATGGAGCGCCGGCTGCGCGAGCGGGTGGTCGAGCTCGGGCTCTCGTCGTTCGCGCAGTATTACGAGTACCTGCGCTTCCACAGCCGCGGGCGCGCCGAGCTCGACGAGGCGCTCGAGCTCATCACGGTCAACGAGACGTATTTCTTCCGCGAGGACTACCAGCTGCGCGCGCTCATGACCGAGCTCGTGCCCATGATCGTCAAGGCGGGGGGCGCCAAGGGCCGGCTGTCCATCTGGAGCGCGGGCTGCTCGACGGGCGAGGAGGTCTACTCGATCGCGATCGCCGCGCGGGAGTCCGGCGCCGCGGAGCGCCGCGAGGTCCGCATCTTCGGCAGCGACATCTCCCGCCGCTGCGTGATCGCGGCGCGCAGGGGGGTGTACGGCGCCTCGTCGTTCCGCGCGACGCCGCCCGAGCTCAAGCGGCGCTACTTCGTGGAGCGCCCGGACGGGTTCCACGTTGTGGACGAGCTGCGGGCGCTCTGCCAGTTCGGCCACCTGAACCTGCTCGACTCGTCGCGGGCGGCGGTGATCGGGCGCGTGGACGTCATCTTTTGCCGCAACGTCCTCATCTATCTGGACGAGGAGTCGCGGCGCCGCGTGATCGACATCTTCTACGAGCGCCTCTCGTCCGGCGGGTTCCTCCTGCTGGGCCACTCCGAGTCGCTCCTGAACGTCACGACCGCGTTCGAGCTCGTGCACCTTCGGGAGGATCTCGTGTACCGCAAGCCGGCGGCCACGCTGCGTCTGGGGATCCCGGAGATCTCGCCCGATCGGGGCGGCCCGGAGCGGGGCGGCGGGGAGGAGGGCGGATGAGGCGCCGACGAAGTCGAGGCTGCGCAGGCGACGGTTGGTCCCATGGCGCTCCGGGTGGGGTAGAATGAACCTCCGGCGGAAGGTTTTGCGCTCATGACATTCGCTCCCCTGCGCGTGCTCGTCGTCGACGACTCCGCGTACAACCGGCGCAACATCGCCGAGATCTTGAGCGGAAGCGACGAGATCGAGGTCGTGGGCAAGGCCGGTGACGGCGACGACGCGCTCCGTCAAGCCGCGCAGCTCCGGCCGGACGCGATCACGCTGGATCTCGAGATGCCGCGCATGGACGGCTTCACCTTCCTCCGCATCCTGATGGCGAGGCAGCCGACGCCCGTCATCATCGTCTCGAGCTACAGCCACAAGGAGAACGTCTTCAAGGCGCTCGAGCTGGGCGCCGTCGACTTCGTGGCGAAGCCGGACCGGCAGTTCACGGCGGACGCGCAGATCCGGCGGGAGATCATCCAGAAGGTCCTGCTGGTGCGCTACCTCCGCCCCCGCTCTCCGATGCCGGCCGCGCCGGCCCCGGCGCGGGCGGCGCAGCCTGCGTCGCCGCGCGCGGTGCAGGAGTCGTCGCGGCTCGGCGTCTCGCTGCGCCACCTCGTGGCGGTCGGCTCGTCGACGGGCGGGCCCACGGCGCTCCTCGAGATCTTCAACCGGATCCCGGATCGTTTCCCCGGCGCGATCTTCATCGCGCAGCACATGCCGGACAAGTTCACCCGCACGTTCGCGGAGCGGCTCGATCGGAAGGGCGGCCTCCGGGTGGTCGAGGCGCAGAACGGCGAGCAGGTGGTGGCCCGCAAGGCGTATGTGTGCCCGGGTAGGATGTGCATGGAGATCGCGGTGACGCCGGGCAGCGGGGTCGGGCTGAGCGGCGACATCCGGATCCGGGTGGGGGCGCCGGCGCCTGGGGACCGGTACGTTCCGAGCGCGGACCGGCTGTTCCGGAGCGTGGCGCAGGTGGGCGGCAGCCGCGCGGTGGGCATCATCCTGACGGGGATGGGCGACGACGGGGTGAACGGCGCGCGGGCGGTCCGCGCGGCCGGGGGCACGGTGGTGGCCGAGAGCGAGGACTCGGCGGTGGTCTACGGCATGCCCGGGGCTGCGGTGCGGGCCGGCGTCGTGAACGAGAGCCTGCCCTTCACCGCGATCGGCGACTTCATCGCGCTGCTCTCCTGAGGTGAGCTGGGTTCCAGCGGGCAGCCAAAGTTGACCCCTCGGGCGCATCGTGAGACAGGTCGGTCCCTGACATGCGGATCCGACGCGCCGCACGCAGGCTTGTATGTCTTGGCTGGTTGGCCGCCCTCTCGGGCGTCGCTTTCGACGGCCTTGCGGCGCCTCCTTCGGAGGTAGCGGGGCCTGCGGCCGGTGCGCCGAAGGCGGAGCCGGCGAAGGCCGACGCGGCCAAGGCGGAGCCGGTGAAGGCGGAGCCGGCGAAGGCGGAGCCCGCGAAGGCTGAGCCCGCGAAGGCGGAGCCCGCGAAGGCGGAGCCGGCGAAGGCGGAGCCGGCGAAGGCTGAACCGGCGAAAGCTGAGCCCGCGAAGGCGGAGCCGGCGAAGGCCGACGCGAAGAAGGACGGGCCGGCCGAGGGCAAGGCGGAGAAGCCGGCGCCGGTCAGGGTGGCGGCCGTGTCTGGCGGGAAGGGCGGCGCGAAGAGCGCGGCCAAGGCGCCGGCGAAGGCCGCTGCGCGATCGAAGCCGTCGAAGAAGGGCGCGGCGAAGAACACGCGCAAGCCGGGGGAGCCGGGCGCGCCGGACGAGGCGGCGCGGCGGGTCATCGCCGGCACAGCGACACCGGCGGGGGCGAGCACAGGCGAGTCGCCCGAGCTCCGCACGCTGCGCGCGATCGACCTGGCGCTGTTTCCCGGCGTGGCCCCGAGCGCCGGGCCCGCGTGGCCGGTCGACGGCACGCTCCTGCTCGGCGCGGGCGAGCCGCGCCTCGAGGTCTCCGGCCTGCCGCCCGCGGGCCTGCCCGCCCCGCTGGCGGAAGCGGAGGAGACCCGCGACATCTCCTGGCTGCGTCAGCTCGAGCTGCCCGAGATCCCGGTCCGCTGGGACGGCCGGGTGGTGCGCTACCTCGAGTACTACAAGGACGACCCGCGCGGCCGCTCCGCCGTGGTCACGTGGATCAAGAAGAGCGGCCGTTACGGCGCCGCCATCCGCCGCGTCCTCCGCGAGCAGGGGCTGCCGGAGGATCTCCTCTGGCTCTCGCTCGTCGAGAGCGGCTTCGACCCGACCATCCACTCCCCGGCCGGCGCGGCAGGCCTCTGGCAGTTCATGCCGGAGGGCGCGCGCATCTATGGCCTCACCGTCGACCGCTGGGTCGACGAGCGCCTGGATCCAGAGCGATCCACCTTGGCAGCGGCGCGGTACCTCTCGGATCTGCGGCGGCGTTTCGGCGGCTGGGAGCTCGCGTTCGCGGCGTACAACATGGGGTACGGGGGGCTGCTCGCGTCGATCCGGAAGTACAACACGAACGACTTCTGGGAGCTGTCGCGGCTCGAGGCGGGGATGCCGCTCGAGACGGCGCTCTATGTACCGAAGATCCTCGCGATCGCGATCGTGGCGCGGAACCCAGCGGTGTTCGGCTGCGATGACGTGGAGCTCGATCCGGCGGTGACGTTCGACAAGATCTCGCTGGGCTCCGGGGTGTCGCTGCAGGCGGTGGCGGCGGCCTCGGGCGCGGCGGCGCCGGAGATCGAGGCGCTCAACCCGCAGCTCGTGGCGAAGCGCACGCCGCCGTCGCCGGTGGACGCGAAGGAGCAGGCGCGCTGGGAGGTCCGGGTGCCCGCGGGCGCGGGGGCGCGCGCGGCGAAGTCGATGCCGAAGCTCCTGGAGCGCGAGCCGAAGCTCGAGCGTTACCTGGTCCGCTGGGGCGAGTCGCTCGACGACATCGCGACGTTCCGGGGGACGACGCGGTGGACGCTGCAGACGTTGAACGGCCTGCGGGCTGGCGAGCCGGTGCGTCCCGGGGCGCTGCTGTTCGTCCCGGCGGCGGAGGGCGTCGGGGCGGCGGCGGCCGAGCACCTGCTCGCGAGCGGCGCGCCGCTGTCGTCCGAGGGGAAGCCGGTCGTGGTGGTCCCGGCGCAGCGCTTCTCCTACGAGGGGCGCCGGCGGGTGTTCTATCGGGTGGTCGCGGGCGATGCGCTGCGGGATCTGGCGGCGGTGCTCTCGGTGACGCCCGACGAGATCTGCCGCTGGAACACGCTGGCGCCTGGGGCGTCGCTCCATGAGGGGATGACGCTCCAGCTGTTCGTCCCGAGGTCGCAGCGCCACGACGGCGTGTTCTTGCTCGACGAGGGCGGCGCGCGCGTCATCGAGGTCGGCTCGGAGGAGTTCTTCGCGCACTTCGAGGGGCTGAAGGGGCGGAAGCGCATCGAGATCGCGGTGCGAGAGGGGGATTCGTTCAGCAAGATCGCGAGCCGGTACGGCCTCAGCGTCGGCAGCCTGGAGCGGATCAACCAGCGCTCGCGGCGGAGCCCGCTGATGGCCGGGGATCGGCTGGTGGTGTACGTGCCGACCTCGCGACCGGACGACCCGGCGCCGGTCGAGCCGCGCGAGGATGAGGTCCGCGTGGCGTCGGCTCAGGCCGCGGGCGCGGTGGACGACGGCGACAAGGCGGCGGCCGAGCCGGTGAAGCCGGCGGTGCTGCTGACGCCCGTGGCGCCCGTCGAGGCGGGCGCGGGCGAGGGGAAGCCCGGCGGCGCGGGGGCGTCGGGCGCGGGCGAGGGGAAGCCCGGCGGCGCGGGGGCGTCGGGCGCGGGCGACCTGGCCGGAGCGAGGCCGGAGGAGAAGAAGGCCGCCGAGGGCGAGAAGAAGCCGGCGGCGGGTGGAGCGGACGACAAGAAGTCCGCGGGGCGTGGCGCCGCCGAGCCGCAGCCGGCGGGGCGCGCCAAGGGGGCGCAGGACAAGGAGAAGCCCGCGTCTGGCGCTGGCACCGCGCTGTGAGGTCCGGGTGAGCTCGGGCTTCCAGGGGGCGAGACCCCCGCCTCGTGGTCTCAGGTCTTGCCAGAGGGCGTCGCCCCGGTCTCGTCCCGCCCGTGGACGCCGGCTGGCGGGCTCGTCGCCTCCACGGCGGTGAACGGTTCGATGATCTTGTAAGAGTGCGACGCCCCCTTGGGGACCGTCCAGGAGTCGCCCGGCTCGAGGCGCACCATTTGCCCCTCGATGAGCAGCTCGGCCCGTCCAGCGATGACGAACCCTACGGTCTCGTAATCCCGCGCGGTCGGCTGTTTGGCGTCGCCTGGCGGCTCGCGTTCCCAGAGCCGCATCGACACCTGGATCCCGGAGGCCAGGTATTTTTGTCCCATCTGGCCTGTCGGAGAGCGGCCGGAGGAGACCTTCATGACGGTTGTGTCGCTCATGTGCGCCTCGCTTTCCCCACGAGTGATTTGCCGGTTGGCGACGAGCGTGGGTCCGCGCCTGGCTGGAGCGAATCGGGCTTCTCCCTCTTTCCTCGTCGGTTTTCTTCGTGCGTTCGTCCTTGCAGGGAACGTATCGCGCCAGGGAGATCTGCTGTAGGATGCCCGCACAGGAGGCTGTCCCGTGGACCTGGGGACCGGATGTCATGTCGCGCGGGCGCAGGTGGTTGACGGCTCGCGCGGCGTGAGCGCTGGGCGGCGGGGGCGTCGTGGGTGCGCCGTGGCTCGCATCGCTCTGCTGGTCGCGGCCGTCCGTGCGCGCTCCGTGACGGCGGGGCGCGTCGCGCTTCCGGAAAGCCGATGATGCCCTCGCCGAAGAGCTCGACATTGCTCGCGTCCGGTGTGCTGATCGACAGGAAGTACCGGCTCCTGCGCCAGATCGGCGAGGGGGCGATGGGCGTGGTCTGGGCGGCGGTGAACGTGGCGACGGCCCGCGAGGTGGCGCTGAAGCTGATCCACCGGCCCGAGACCGAGTTCCGGCTGCGGCTGCAGCGCGAGGCGCGCAACTGCGGGGCGCTGCGGCACCGGAACGTCATCGACATCTACGACATGGGGGAGACCGAAGCCGGGGAGCCGTTCCTGGTGATGCAGCTGCTCACGGGGGAGACCGTGGCCGAGCTGCTCGCGCGGCGGCGCCGGCTCGACCCGCCCGTGGCGGCGTCGATCGGGCGAGACGTGGCGAGGGGGCTCGCGGCGGCGCACGCGATGCACATCATCCACCGCGATCTGAAGCCGGCGAACATCTTCCTGCACCGCGAGCCGGACATGGACGAGCCGGTGGTGAAGGTGCTCGATTTCGGGGTCGCCAAGAACCTCTCGGTCAACGACGGCCTGCATACGGTGCAGGGCGGCGCGGTCGGGTCGCCGCTCTACATGAGCCCGGAGCAGGTGAGGGCCGAGCCGAACGTCGATCACCGGGCCGACATCTGGGCGCTCGGCGTCGTGTTGTTCGAGATGCTGACGGGCATGCGCCCGTTCCAGGGGGACGCGCAGGCGGTGTTCATGGGGATCTTGACGGGCGAGATCCCCACCGTGTCCAAGTACCTGAGGCGGGTGGACCAGGGGCTCGTCGACCTGATCGCCCGCTGCATGCGCAGGGATCGCGCGGACCGGATCAGCTCTGCGGCGGAGGTCGCTGCGCTGCTCGATCGGTACGCGGAGCGCGGCGTGGGTCCGGGCAGGGACGCGGCGCTGCGGCAGTCGTCGCCGGAGGGGCGGGGGGCGCTCCCGGACGAGGATGTGGACGGCGGCTGGGAGGAGTCGCAAGGCGGCACGGTGGCGCTTGCGGCGCAACCTGGGTTGGCGCTTGCGGCGCAGCCTGCGTCGGTGGCGCAACCTGGGTTGGCGCTCGCGGCGCAGCCTGCGTCGGTGGCGCACCCCGGGTCGGCGCTCGCGGCGCAGCCTGCGTCAGTGGCGCAACCCGTGTCGGTGGTGAACCGGTCGGGGAGCGTCGAGGGGGGCGCGGGAGCGCTGCCGCTGGCGCTGCTCGGTGGGGGGCCGCGGGCCCCGGTGCCGGTGCAGGAGTCGCCTGAGGCGCACAGGTCGCTGGGGCCGGGGCAGGGGGCTGCGGGGCCAGCGTCGGGCATGAGCCGCGCGGCGGATGGGGGGCCAGCGTCGGGCGCCGGCCATGCGGCGGGCGCGGTTCCTCGGCGTCCGGGCAGCTCGGGCCAGCACCTGGCCGCGGCGTCCGTGGTGCGCGCGCTGCGGGACGAGGACGTGGCGACCTTGCCCCTCACGCGGCGGAACGCGGATGCGGCCGGGGCCGCGGGGCCGCGCGCCGGGTCGGGGACCTATCCGGCGGCGGGGCCTGCCGCCGCTGCGCCTCGGCCCCCGTCGTCGTCGGTGGCGGCGTTTGCAGCGCCGGAGCCGTCCCAGGCGAGCGCGGCGCAAGCCGCTCCGGTGCAGCCTGCGCCCGTGGCGGCGCCGCAGCAGGGCTCCTGGGCGATGACGGTGCGCATGAACGCGCCGCCGATGCCCGAGGCAGGGGCGGGGCCAGGTGGCCTCGGCCCTGCTGGCGCGCTGCCGGCCGGAGGCCTCGCGGCGCCGTCGAGCTGGAGCTCGGCACCGGCCGCGAGGCTCGGCCCGGAAGCGGGCGCGAGCGCCTCGGACTCCAGGTCGGGCGCGACCACGGCAACGGGCGCGCCGCGCCAGGCCGGGAGCTCGTCGACGACCCCGCTCGTCTCGAACCACCCGTCGGTCCATCAGGTCGGGGTGCACCAGGCCCAGGACGCTCAGGAGCGGGCCCCGCACGGCGGCGAACCGAGGCGCAAGCGTACGGCCGCGACGCTCGCGATCGTGGCTGCTGCGCTGTCGCTGATCCTCGTGGGGATGCTCATCTCGCTGAGGTCGCCGGAGACATCGTCGGCCGCGCCGGAAGTGTCCGGGAGCGCGATGCCGTCGTTGGACCGCGCCGGAGGAGACACGGTCGCCGCGCCGGAGCGCGGGGGAGCGCCGTCGCGGAACGAGGAGCTCCCAGCGCAGGAACCCTCGGCGCCATCCGCGGAGGCACCGCCGGGCTCCTCGGCGCCATCCGCGGAGGCACCGCCGGGCTCCTCGGCGCTGGCGCCGCCGGGCTCCTCGGCGCTGGCGCCGGCCGTGCCCTCGGCGCCGAGCGCCCTTCCGACGAGCAGCGCGGCCGGCGCGTCGGCGCCAGGCGGCGGCGCGGGCACGGCGCCGGGGACGGCGAGCGGCGCGAAGCCGGGCAGCTCGACGCTCGGGGCGCCTCCCGCGACATCGCAGCCCGCGAAGGCTGCTCCTGCCCCATCCGCGGCCTCGTGCGCTCATCTCAGGTTCTTGGCGAAGAAGCAGTGCGAGGCGAAGCTCAAGAAATAGACTCGGCCTCTCCGCGGCTCGGGGCGCCCCTCCCGAAATGACGCCACGGTAACGCCGCGATTCCTGGGCAGCGACGACGTGGCGACGATCACGTGCGCTGAGCGCGTGCCCACACCGGAAGCGCCGGAGCCGGCTTCGCGCTCTGCGAGCCCGGCCGGCAGCTTTTCTTGACGGTGCGCTGCCTCACCTGCGACACTTCTTCCAAGCACCGTCGACCTGCTGCCACGTCCGTCCTCCAGCGAGACCACCCCATGCAGTCCCCTTCGGCTCCTGCCGCGCCGCCGCCAGGTGCGCTCATTTGCGGCAAATACCGCCTTCTTCGGCGGATCGGCGAAGGGGCGATGGGCGTCGTCTGGGCAGCGCACAACGAGGCTACCTCTCGAGAGGTCGCGCTCAAGCTGCTGGTGCGGCCCGACCCGGAGCTCCGCGTCCGGCTGCTGCGGGAGGCGCGCGCTTGCGGCGCCGTGAGCCACCGGAACATCGTCGATATCTACGATGCTGCAGAGTCGGAGAACGGCGATCCGTTCCTCGTCATGCCGCTGCTCTCCGGCGAGACGCTCTCGTCCTTGCTCAAGCGCAAGCGCAAGCTGGAGATCCACGATGCCTCGCGCATCGCTCGGGACATCGCCCGCGGCCTCTCCGCCGCGCACGAGCGGGGCATCATCCACCGCGACCTGAAGCCGTCCAACATCTTTCTCCACACCGAGCCTGGCGAGGGCGACGCCATCGTCAAGATACTCGACTTCGGCGTGAGCAAGTTCCTCGCGGGTCCTCAACAGGTGAAGACCGCGACAGGCATCCTCATCGGCTCGCCGGCGTACATGAGCCCTGAGCAGGTGCGGGCGCAGAGCGATATCGACACGCGCGCGGACCTCTGGGCGCTCGGCGTGGTGATGTTCGAGATGCTCACGAGCAGGCGGCCGATCCAGGGCAAGGCGCATGAGCTCCTGAGAAACGTGCTGCACGGCGACATCCCGGCGGTGTCCCAGTCTGTCTGGCAGATCGATCCCGGCCTCGATGCCCTGGTGACGCAGTGTCTCCAGCGCGATCGCGAGAAGCGACCGCGCTCGGCGGCCGATGTCGCGGCGGCGCTCGAGCCGTTCGTCACGCCGTCGGCGCCGCAGCGCGTGCCCTCGAGGCCGGGGTCGTCGCCGGAGCTGCGGCACGAGATCCCGCAGCAGCTCGGGCGAGGGTCGTGGGGTGGGGCCGCTCCCGGGCGGTCGCCGACGCCGGCGACCGGGACGCCGCTCCCGGCGTCCGTGGCGCATCTGCAGGCCCCGCAGGGACACCCGAACACGCCGGTGTCAGGGCCGCGCGGGGCGGTCGCGGCGCCGCAGCAGCCGACGGCGGGCGCGTGGCCGGGGCAGCCGGCGGCGGGCGCGTGGCCGGGGCAGCCGGCGGCGGGCGCGTGGTCGGGGCAGCCGGCGGCGGGCGGGGCGGCGGCACCGGGGCATCGGGAGCGGATGGCGAGCAATCCTCTGCTGGGGGACCGCGGGACGATCAAGATGTCACCGGAGCAGGCGGCCGCCTATCGATCAGAGGCCAGCGCGTCCAGCGCGTCGCCGGCGCGTCCGGCCGCTCCCCTCGGACAGGCGCTGTCGCACGGCGGCACGGTGCCGCTCGATCCGCTCCCCGAGCCGAAGAGGCCGCTTCCTGCGCCCGCCCGCTCGCCTGTCGTGTGGATCGCGATGGCCGTGGTCGCGGCGGCGCTCCTCCTGGGGATCGGCATGGCCGCGGGGTATCTCTTGCGGCGCAGCGAGGTGGAGCGCCCGAGGGACCCCGGCGGAGAGCGTGCTACCTTCCGCGTCGCCCTCTCGTTTGCGCTAGGTAAAGCGACCTCGCCCGCCGCGGCGACGCGCCTCGACCCACCCTGCTGAGCTCGATGTCCACCTCCTTCACGCAGATCGCTGCCGGCCTGGTGATCGCCGAGAAGTACAAGCTGGTGCGGCGGCTGGGAGAGGGATCCATGGGCGTCGTGTGGGCGGCGCTCAACCTGTCCACCTCGCGTGAGGTGGCGTTGAAGCTGATTCACCGCCCGGATCCCGAGCTCCGGAGGCGGCTGCAGCGTGAAGGGCGCAATGGCGGGGCGCTGCGGCACCGCAACGTCATCGACATGTATGACATGGGGGAGACCGAGTTCGGCGAGCCCTTCCTGGTGATGCAGCTGCTCACCGGAGAGACGCTCGCGGACCTGCTCGTGCGCAGGCGGCGGCTCGACGCGGACGTGGCGGCGTCGATCGGGCGAGACGTGGCGAGGGGGCTCGCGGCGGTGCACGCGCTGCACATCGTCCACCGCGATCTGAAGCCGGCGAACATCTTCCTGCACCGTGAGGCCGACGCGGACGAGCCGGTGGTGAAGGTGCTCGATTTCGGGGTCGCGAAGAACCTCGCCGTGAATGACGGCATCCGCACGGCGACGGGCGGCGCGGTGGGATCGCCGCTCTACATGAGCCCGGAGCAGGTGAGGGCCGAGCCGAACGTCGACCACCGAGCCGATATCTGGTCGCTCGGCGTGGTGCTGTTCGAGATGCTGACGGGCATGCGGCCGTTCCAGGGGGACGCGAGGGCGGTCTTCACCGGCATCCTGACGGGCGAGATACCGAAGATCTCCCGGTACGTGCGGCGGGTGGACCCGGGGCTCGTGGAGCTCGTGGCGCGGTGCATGGCGCGCCACCGGGACGAGCGGATCGGGTCGGCGGCGGAGGTGGCGGACCTCCTCGAGGGGTACACGGCGGCGGGCGCGGGCGCGAGGGCGAGCTTCGGGGGTGGGGGCGGCGGGCAGGTGGCGGCGATGGAGGCGCCCGCGTTTCCCGGCGCGGCGCCGGCAGGAGCGCCGGTGTCGCCGATGGCGAGCGGGGCGCCGGTGTCGCCGACGGCGAGCGGGGCGCCGGTGTCGCCGATGGCGAGCGGGGCGCCGGTGTCGCCGATGGCGAGCGGGGCGCCGGTGTCGCCGATGGCGAGCGGGGCGCCGGAGCGGGAGTGGAACGCCGAGCTGACCCAGAGGCTCGAGCCGGAGGCCATGGCGAGCGCCGAGGCGGCGCTGGGCGCGTCGCCCGCATGGGGCCACGGTGAGCCGGGGAAATCGACGACCGCGCCGCTCGTGCCGGGCCCGGAGGCAGCCCGAGGCGCGCAGCCGTCGCCCTGGGCAGCGCGCGCAACGCCGGTGCCTCTGCAGGCGCCGCGGACGCCGCCGCGGCGGCAGGCAGGCTGGAAGCGCCTTCCAGGCCCGGCTATCGCGGCGCTCGCCGCCGGCGCGGCTGGCCTGGTGGGCGCAGCGCTCTTCGTCGCGTTGCGCTCGTCAGCGCCCACGGAGAGCGCAGCCGGGATCGAGGCGCTGCCGGAGGCCGGGATCGAGAGCGCCGCAACGAGCGCGGCAAGGCCGCCGGACCCGCCGCCTCCGCCGGCGACCGCTGCGCCTCAGGCTTCGGTGGCGGCTGAGCCGCCCAGGGTGGATGAGCCCGCGGATGCCGGCGGGGCGAACATTGCGCCGGACGCGGGGCCGGCAGGCGTGGAGCCGGCGTTGGCGGCGCAGGGTCAGCCTGCGGTGGAGGCGCCGAATCCGCCGGCGGTGGCGTCGGTGGTCGCGGCGTCGCCTTCTGCTGCGGCGCCCGCGTCGGCGCGGTCGGTCGTTGCGGCGCAGCCCAGGATCCAGCCTCCGGCACAGCCTGCGCCCGCATCGTCGCGGCCTGCACAGCCACCTGCGGTCCGGCGGCAACCCGCAGATCCGTGCGCGGGCAAGACAGGGTTCATGCGGACGAACTGCCTACGGGACCAGGCGAAGAAGAGGGATCCCTACGCTCCCTGAGCGGTGTTGCGCGCGGGGGAGCCAGGCTTCGGTCGTTCCGGCCGCGCGAGCGCAATGGCAGGCCTGCGCAGGCGGCGGGACCTACCGGGGGCCTATGTCGGGGCCGATCGAGGCGTACAAGCGGCTTCCGGGCATGCTGCTCGCCAGCATGTACCGCTTGCACCGCAAGATCGGGCAGGGGACGATGGGGGTCGTCTGGGCCGCGACCAACGAGGCCACGGGGCGTGGCGCTCAAGGTGATCGCCCGACCGGGATCCCTCGCTGCGGAAGCGGCTCCTGCGCGAGGCGCAGCCGTGCGGCGCGCTTCAGCACCGCAACATCGTCGACGTGATCGATGTGGCTCGCACCGAGAGCGGCGAGCCGTGCCTGATCATGGAGCTGCTCGTCGGGGAGAGCGAGGCGGCGCTGCTCGAGGCGAGGCGGCGGCTGGATGTGCCGCTGGCGGTGCGGATCGCGCACGATGTGGCGGGAGGACTCGGTGGATGGGGGTGGCGCCGCACCCCACGGCGCCTGCTGCACGTGGCGCATCGCCGGGCGAGGCGCCTGCGCTGGGGAAGTCGACAAAGGGTGCCGAGCTTCGAAAATCGATGCGGGGTTTCGAAAAGCCAACGTGCCGCCGCCAGAAACCGATGCGAGACAGCAGAAGATCGATATCGCATGTCGCTGGAGCGAGGGTGGACTTCGGTAGATCGATGCGCGATGTCCCCGAGACCCGTCGGAGATCCGCGGAGGCGAGGGGCAGACCGAGGCGGAGATGGCGGCAGGACCTCACGGCGCCGGAGCGCGCTGCGGAGTCGAGAAGTCCAACATCGTGCTGGCTTGCCCCGCATCGCCGTCCTGCTCGACGTCGCTGCCTGCGCCACCGGCGCCAGGCGTGCCGAGTAGAACCATGGTGCCGTCAAGTGACGGGGAGGTGTCCGGCGTGCCCAGGAAGGCGATGCCGAGGGAATGGCCGCCCTGCCCGCCGCCGCCCCGGCCGCCGGTGCCTCCCTGGCCTCCCCTGCCGCCGGCACAGGCATCGCGCACCATAGAAGCGCCCGAACCCGTCCCGCCTGTCCCGCCGGACCCACCCGATCCGCCGGTCTGGCCGACGTTGCCGTCGCCGCCGTTGCCGCCCTTGCCGGCGATCAGGCGGACATCATGGAACGAGAGCTCTGCGTTGAGGCTGATCAGAGCGATGCTGGACCCACCTGGAGAGCCGCCCTTGCCGCCTGCACCGCCGCAGCCGCCTGCGCCGCCGTTGCCGCCGGTGGCGCCGCCGTCGGCATTACCAGGGCATTCGGTGTTCCCGCGGGAGCCGGCGCCACCCCCGCCGCCCTGGGCGGTCTTCCCGCTTTGGCCATCACGGCCGGGTACACCGGCGTAGCCGGTGATCGAGAGCTGGCCGATGCCGCGTGCCCCTGTGCCTGGGTCGCCCGGGTCACCGTCTCTACCCCTCCGGCCGTCGCTGCACGTCCCGTTCATAGCACTGTATTTGCCGGCGTTGTCATTGCTCTCCTCGCCGGGAGAACCGCTCGTGCCGGAGCCCCCGCGATCTTCGTAGCTGTTCCCGCCCCGCCCGCCGGTCGAGTCGTCGGAGGGATCTGTTGTGCCGCAATCATTGGGCAGCGGCGCTTCGGTCGTCACCGCGTCCGCAAAGCATGCTGCAGTCCCGGGGCTGCCGTCGGAGCCTGATTCGCGCTGCGGAGGAGGGGCTACCCCCGGGGCCCCGGGCGCCGCATGGCCGGCCTCGAGAGTGCACCGAACCAGGTTGACCTTGCCGTGATCGGCGATCGCTGCGATGGCGGAGGTCCCCGCATCGTTCGGATCGATCGATGGAGCAAGGACATGAAGATCCTCCAGGCGTACCGTCTCGTCCACAGCGTTCATCGTCAGCGGCACGGCCCCGGGCGACGCCGTCAGGGTGGTCTTCCTCCCGTCCCCCCACTGCCAGTTCGCGCCGCAATCGAGCCCACCAAAGAGGGTTACGCCCGCAGTCACCGTGAGCGTCTCCTCAAACCTTTCGGCGCAGGCGTACACGCGCCGCGCGTTCTCGTCCTGCTGCTGTGCGGCGAGCTGGATGGCCTCCGCGAGCGTCTTCACCGGCGCCTCGGGCGTCCCGTCGCCGCCGTCGCTCGCCGTGGCGGACACGAACACGCCGCAGCTCTCGTCCGCGGTCCAGCCCTGCCCTTCGCTGGGCACGCACACCACCGGCGGCGGCCCTCCCCCTGCACCCCCGGTCCCCCCTGCACCCCCGGTCCCCGCTGCGCCTCCGCTCCCTCCTGCGCCGCCGGTCCCCCCGACGCCCACGCCACCCGCTCCCCCTGCTCCACCCTGATTCGCTTCACAGTACATGGGCTTGTGCTCGCAATCGTCGTGACGCGAGAACGGGAAGCAGCCAGCCAGATCGAGGCTGGCGGTCGTCGTTCCAAGCACGAGCAGCGCAGCGGTACGAGCAGTCCGAGGCATCAGCCATTCTCCATTGTCTTGGGATCACCGTCGTCAGAACGCGCCCCCCACCGAGAGCCCCACGTCGTTGATTCCCACCGTGGGCGTCACCTGCACGCGGGCCTCAGGGCCGCCTACAATGGCATAGAGCAGCGTTCCGAGGCCGACCGTTCCAGCCCCCGCGAAGCTCCAGAACGCCACATTGCTGTACAGCGTGCTCTCGTCGAGCGCCTGGCCCTGCTGTGCGCACGCCGCTGGTGCGGGCGGGGTTGTACATGGGTTCCGACCGCTGGCGAGCAGCGTAGTCTTCTGCGTCTCGGCCTCTCCGGCGCTGTTGTTCGCGAGCACCGTGAAGAGCACGCCTGCCGCGGCGCCAACGCCGGTCGCGATGCCACCCCCGACGAGCACCGCCGTCCGCCCGCCGCCCCGCGACGTCCCAGGCGCTGGCGAGACGCTCCGTAGAGCGCCGGCGCGATCCGCGTCGGGCGCCGGGAGGCGCTGCAGCTCGAGGACCACCGCCGCCGTCCCGCCCGCGGTCGCCTCGACCGGCTGCGCCTGCGGCACGTACCCGTCGAGCTTCGCGCCAACCTCATGCCGGCCCGGATCGAGGAACACGGGATCCGCGAGCGGCGCTCGCCCGACGCTGGCGCCGTCGACCGTCACCTCGGCCCCGTCCGGCGCGACGCGGACCGTGACGGCCGCGACCTGCGCCCGCGCCTCCTGCAGCGACGCCTCCGCGCGCTGCCGCTCCTGGACCTTCGTCGCAGGGGCCTCGCGGAGGTAGAGCGTGAGGTACTCGGCCGCGTCGCGGGGCTTGCCCACGCGGAGGCAGGCCACGCCCAGGTTCGAGGCGATCTGGTAGTGCGGCTTGAGTCCCCACGCCGCGAGGAACGCCGCGTGCGCATCGGCCCACTTCCCCGCCTGGGCCGCCTTCACCCCGTCTTCGAAGAGCTGGCGCGCCTTGTCCGTCAGCGCGTCGCTCTCCTGCGCCTCGGCTCGAGGGGCCGCTTGCTGTGCACCGGCGACAGGTGCCAGCAAGGCGATGGCTACGCTCAAGGTCCACAGCAGCGGGCGGTTCGTCGTCATGATGAGTCCGGCGGTGCTTCAGGGTGCCGCGGTTCGGAAGATGGGTACAGCGGTACTTTACTCACCCTGGAGCTCGAACCGTACCTCTTCTGCGTGGTGACGGAAGCTTTTGTCGGCCCGTTTCACACAGGGCGTGACGGTGCAGCAGCTCCGCAGCATGCCGCCCTGCTGCCGTTTCTGCATGGCAACGGGCTTGGGCCTGGGGCTTCCTGGATGGAGAAGAGCCCTTCCGGAGTACCGGAGACCGCTGCTCCCCTCCCTTCGATTTTCTTCAGACCCCCCCGGGTGCTGCGTTACGACGCATTCAAGGATACGGATCACGGCTCCGATGTCGTCGAGCAATCCTCATTCTCTGCGAAATTCCAGCATTGGGCGGCGAGGCCATCGGCGCCCTTCGCTCCATTGTTCGGGGCGGTGCCTACTCCCGGCGCGCCTGTGCCCTCCTGGCCGAGGGTGAAGGAGGCGTTGCTGATTCCCCGGAGCTCTCCACCCCGAAAGGCGACGCCGAGAGAGTGACCGCCATGACCACCACCGCCGGGACCCCCCTTGCCGCCCCGGCCACCGCGCCCACCCGCGCAACTATCCTCAGCATCGCCTGCCCGGGCTCCGGGGTCGCCGCCTGAACTTCCGTTTCCACCGAGCTGGCCATCGCCTCCGGGCCCACCATCCCCAGCGTTGCCAGAAACCAGGCTTACTCCGTCGAGGGAGATCGTGGCGTCGATAACAACCAACGCGATGCTGGAGCCCCCGGGATGCCCCGCGTGGCCGCCTTGACCCCCACAACCCCCGCTGCCGCCTGCGCCGCCGCTCGCGCCGGGCAGCAGAAGCTTGGTTGGGCTGCCCTCACACGCCGCCGCAGTTCCCCTGGCGCCACCGCCGCCGCCCCCGCCTTGACCGGGCCTGCCTGTGCCACCTCGCAGTGCGAGCGCACCGGTGTAGCCATTCGCATCGATGGTGCCCAGGCCTTCGGAAGGACCGGCTGGCTCACCAGGCTCACCGGGGGAGCCATCCTCGCCGTTGGTGCATATCTGGTCAGCCGTTTCTCGGGTGCCGCCTGCTCCTTTTGGGGCCGACCCAGATGGGGCCGGCTTACCGGACGTGCCGTCGCCGGCGTCGGACAGCACGGGGCTTGCAACCGTACCCATCACGGTACCGCCATCGCCCCCTTTTCCTCCTTCGGATTGCCCATCCGCACACCGTGTGACTGGACCCGCTGGGCCATCGTGCGTCGCTCCTGGGCTGCATACCGCCAGGCCCGGATCGCCGCCGATGCCGTCGAGCATCGGATCGCGCGCGATGGCGCCAGCCTGCGCTCCGTTCGTGGCATTGCCAGCCTCGATCCTGCCATTGACGAGGGCGACCGTCCCGCCGTTCGCCAGCAGCGCGATCGACGACCTCCCCGGGGCGTCGGCGTCCGCGGCGCTGGCGTTCGCGGCGACGACGTCGACGTTCTCGAGCCGGCTGTTGCCGCCGTTCAGCGTGAGGGCAACGGCGTCAGCCGGTCCCTGGAGCGTCGCCCGCGCCTCGGTGGACCACGTCCAGGCTCCGTCGCAGGCCTCAAAGCCGCCGTAGATCTTCACTCCGTCGGCGAAGATCACGCCGGTGGTCTCGGCATACGTCTCTCCCGTCTCACCGCACGCATAGACCCGCTTCGGGCTCTTCGCGGCTGCCTCGGTGAAGCTCTGGAACGGCCGCTCTTTGCTGCCGTCCCCACCGCCGGCCGCGCTCGACCTCACGAAGACCCCACATGACCCGTCCGGAGGCAAGCTCTTGTCGGTGAGATCACAGTTCTTCGTCGGGTCGGGTTGGCCACCCGCACCACCTCCCGCGGTGCAAGCAGGGCCTTCGCAACCCTCGGCTGGATCGTAGCGGGACACGCATCCGACCGCCTCGGCGCCCATGGCTGCTACCGCCAGAAAGAGCACAGAAGCGAGACGGGCACGATGACGCATTTTGAACCTGCTCCCTTCCACGCGCGTCAGCTCAAAATTCCCCACGGACGACGAGCCCGGAGGCCTCCGTTCCCACGAACGGTACCACCTGTACGATCGGAGGTGACGCGGCCGGCCTCATCGTCACGAGCCCATAAACAAGCGTCCCAACCCCGATAGCTCCGCCCGCCACGAAGCTCCAGAACGCTGAGTTCGTGAGATCCACCTTGGCGAAGACGGTGTCCTTCAGCTCTGCGCATTTGGGCGGGTTGATGTCAGGGCAGAGCGCGGACCCGTCGCCGTCCCTGATCAATTCTTGCCTCAGCGTCTCGGCGTCACCCGCCCGCCCGTTGGCCAGCACCGTGAGCACCACGCCCGCCGCTACGCCAGCGCCGGCCGCGATCCCACCGCCCAGAAGCACCGTCGTCCGCACCTTGTTGCGCGGCGCCTCTGACATCGGAGGAATCGGCGTGCCGACGCTGCCTTCGAACGGGGCGGATGGCGTGCGCTCAAGCTTCAGCACCACCGTCTCCGTGCTCCCCGCCACTGTTGCAATCGGCCGCATGGCAGGCGCGTGGCCCTCGAGCTTCGCGCCGATCTCATGCTTCCCTGGATCGAGAAACACCGGATCCAGAAGTGGCGCCTTGCCCACGACCGCCCCGTCGACGGTCACCTCCGCCCCTGCCGGCGCGACCTGCACCGTGACGGACGCGATCTTCGCGAGCGCCTCTTTCAGCGACCCCTCCGCGCTCTGCCGCTCCTTCACCTTCGTGGCAGGCGCCTCGCGGAGATACCGTGTCAGGTACTCCGCGGCCTCACGATTCCTGCCCAGTTTCAGGCAGGTCACGCCCAGATTCGACGCGATCTGATAATGCGGCTTGATGGCCCACGCTGCGAGGAACGACGCATGCGCATCGGCCCATTTCCCTGCCGCTGCGGCCTGTCTCCCCTCTTCGTAAAGCTGCCGCGCCTTGTCCGTCAGCGCGTCGGTCTCGCCGGCGGCGGCGGGGGTGGCCGGCTGCTGCGCGCTCGCCGCCTGCGCCGTCAACGCCACGGCCACGCTCCAACACCACAGCAGCGGACGCTTCTTCATCGTCGGAGTCATCAGAAGTCTGGCTTCCCTTCGGGGAGAGGCGGCTCGGAGGTGCGCGACGGCGGCACCTTACCCCCTCTGGGCTTCGGTTCAAAGCGCCCGGTCGCGGCCCCACCTACCTTGGTGTTCCTGTTCCGCCCCGATGACGGCTGCGTCTTCGACTGAGGCTCACTCTCCTGCGGCTGCTCTTGCCCCGCCTGCGGCTTCGCCGTCGCATCCGGCGGCGCCCACGGCGATGGCAGCGCGGTCGTGGAGGGCGACCCCGTCGCCGCCGAGCCGGCCTCGGCACTCAACCCCGGCGCCGCCGCGCTCCCCGCGGGCGCCGCCACGCCCGGCCCCGTCGCTTCCGGCGTCGCCGTCCCACCCCCGGGCGTCCCCTGCGATACCAGCACCGCGACCATGCCCGCCACGGCCACGAAGCCGAGCCCCGCGACGGCCCAGATCCACGTCCGCGACGACGCCGGCTTCTCCACGATGACCGGGATCTCGTCGCGCTCCTCCCCCCCGACGCTCGGCACCGGCGGCATCGGCCCCGCCGGCGCGCTCCACGCCCCGCCGCTCGCCACTCGCCCGGCCCCGCCGCTCGCCGCCTGCGCCGGCACGGCATTCCCCGGGCCCGCCTGGCCCATCCGCACGGGCCCCGTGCCTCCGGCCTCGACCCCCGCCGCCAGCGCCGCGCTCCCCAGCAGCTTCTCCGAATCGATGACCAGCGTCCCCTTCGGCCCAACCTGCTGCGACGCCGGCCCCGCCGGCCCCGCCCCCACGCCCTTCTGCGACGGCGGCATCGACCCCGGCGCCCGCCGCTCCTGCAGCGCCACCCCCGGCATCGCGCCCGCCACGCCCACCGGCCCCGTCCCGCCCTGCTGCGCCGCAAACCGCTCGCGCCATCCGCCGCCGAACTGCGGCTTCTCCTCCACCTCGGCCAGCGGCCGGGCCCCGAACATCCCCCGCGCGATCTCCCCCTCGTCCTCCGAGACCTCCTCGATCCGGATCAGCACCCCGTGCCGATCCTCCATCGTGACGTCCCGCTCCCGCACGAACCGCACCGATACCCCGCCCGGGATATCCGCCTCCCGCCCGCTCGTGATTGACGTCCACTTGATGTTTGACCGGTACAGCACCGTCGCGATCTTCGCCGCCGCGAGCGCGATCGACCCGAAGGGCTCATCCGGCTTGTGGACGATCACCACCCGCTTCGGCTGCGCCCCCTCGTCGGCCACCCAGTCCCACGTCGCGCCGCTCCGCCGGAGATACGGCAGATCGCCGAACTCCTCGACATACCGCTCCAGCACGTGCGCCACCCGCTCCGGCGCCTCCCGCACCGCACTCACGTACTCGCGGTAGAACATGCCCGCCGACGAGTTCAGCTCCGTCGCGTTCATCACGTGCCGGTAAAACGTCGCCGACGCCTCCAGCAGCGTCGCATACCCGAGGTCCCGATCCACCGCGACGATCCCGTGCGCGAACGGCGGGTTCCCCCGCCCGGCATGGTCGACCGCCCCGCCGATCCGAAAGCCGAAGATGAGCCCCACCGCCCCGTGGCCAGGCTCGTGCTGCGTGTCATCCCTCGACAGATTGCCAATCGCGAACGCGTGCGTCGCCCCCGTCGCAGGCTCGATGTACTTCATCAGCCGCGCCAGGTGGCTGAACTGCGTCGTCGTGAGGGGCCCTTGCGGCACCTCCGGGCAGTACATGAAGTCGATCTGGTGCCCCGGGATGTTCCCGTGCAGCACGTGATACCACGCCGCGTCCGCCGGCGCGCGGTACCGCGGGATCACATACCCCGAAGCGCCCTCGCTACCGTACATTGGGCCTGACCTGCTGCGGCACCGGCGGGGCAGGGAGCGCCGCGGTCCGCGACAACGCCGAATGACCGCTGATGTCCTGCTTCATCCGCTGCAGGAGCTGCGGATCATACGCGTTCTTCGGGAGGATCTTCTCCACGAAGTGCGAGAACAGGTGATGCGTGCTGTGCCCGTAGCTCGCCGACCCGACGAGCACGCGAATGTCGATGTTGTTCTTGTACCGCTCCAGGCTGTCGATGAGCGTCTTGTAATACCCGCGCGCCTCCCGCTCCACCTCGGCCGGCGTCCCGGACAGAACATCGGACTTGTTGATGAAGAGCACAACCGCCTTGCACGAGGCCAGCGTCTTCGGGCTGAAGAAGAACTGCAGCGACTGCGGCTGAAACTCCCGGAGCTGCTCCTGGATCCGCGACGGCTCGACCTTCTGCCCGTCCTTGCCCGCCAGATCCACGACCATCAAGAGCCCATGGACCTCCTCCATGATGAGCTCCTGCTGCGCGTCCACGATGTGCTCGCCGCCCCAGTCGCCGACCTCGAACACGTGCTCCGTCAACACCTCTTTCGTGAGAACGTGGCTGACGGTCCGCTCGTAACGCTCGATCTTCGTCCCCTGCAGCGTGCCCAGATCCACGAGAGGATTCGCCCACTTGAGCGTGAGCGACGTCTTGCCGGTCCACTTGATGCCGAGCGTCAGGATCTTGTACCGCTTCTGCGTGATCTTCGGCCGGCTCTCGAGCTCGCTCTTGTACCAGTCGATCTCCTTCTGCTGGGCGTCGAGCCAGTCGACCTTCTGGCGATCGTCGCTCCTCGCGATCTCGAGCGCCTGCTGGATCTGCCCGTACTGCGCCCGCAGCTGATCCAGCTGGCCCTTGGCCTGCCGGAGCGCCTCGATGTGCTGGTTCGCGTCCTGAAGCTTCCGCTTCAGCTGCGTGGCCTGCATCAACAGGAACACGGCGCCTGCGCCGCACGCCACCGCAATCAACCCGAGCACTATCGGTAGAACAACCTGCTGCATGGCTTACAATCCTCGCGCCCCGCCGGGCGGGCTATCCCACCCTGTCCTGTCCCGCGCGGCCGGAAGAACGGCAAGCGCGGACCGGCCTGAATCCTGAGAACGCATCAGACCACGGCTCGCCGCAGCGTACAAGTCCGAGGTAATCCCCAGCACGAGCCATCACTTCACCGTTCGCCATCGTCCGCCACCGTCCGCCACCGGACGCCACCGGACGCCATGTCCCCACACACACAGGATCCGCGTCCTCCGCGCCCTCGCGCCGCTCCCGCTACCGGCCTGTCCCGATCACCTCGCGCCACCGCCCTTGCGGGTCACCCGCGGCAGCGCCGTCCTCGTCTCCGGCGCGAGATCCAGCGTGTCCCGCTCCCCGGCCGCGAGCCGCAGCGCGCCCGCATACGCGATCATCGCCCCGTTGTCCGTGCAGCTCGCGAGCGGCGGCACGAACAGCGCGAGGCCCCGCCGCTCGCACGCCGCGGCCATCTTCGCGCGGAGCCCCTGGTTCGCCGCGACCCCACCGCCGAGGACCACCCGCCCGATCCCCTCGGCCCGCGCGGCCCGCACGGTCTTCTGCACGAGCGCGTCGACCACGGCCCCCTGGAACGCCGCGCACAGGTCGCGGAGCGCCTGCCCCTCCGGCCGCCCCCGCTTCGCCACATGCCGCGCGACCGAGCTCTTGATGCCGGAGAAGCTGAACTCCAGCGACTCCTTGCGCGCCATCAGCGCCGGCACCGCGTCCGCCGCGGCCGCCGCGTCGCCCCCGGCCGCGAGCCGATCGACCACCGGCCCGCCCGGATAGCCGAGGCCGAGCAGCTTCGCCACCTTGTCGAACGCCTCGCCCGCCGCGTCGTCGCGCGTCGCGCCGAGCTCCCGGATCGCGCCGATCGCCGGGCCATCCACCCGGTAGATGGCCGTGTGCCCGCCCGAGGCGAGCAGCGCCACGTACGGGAACGACGGCCGCTCGCGCTCGTCGGAGAGCGGCGCGCCGCCCCGCCGCAGGAACACCGCGAGCAGGTGCCCCACGAGGTGATCGACGCCCACGAGCGGCTTGCCCGCGGCCCACGCGAGCCCCTTCGCGGCCTGCAGGCCGACGAGCAGCGCCCCGGCGAGCCCCGGCCGCGACGTCACCGCGACGCCGTCGAGATCCGCCGCCGAGACGCCCGCGCGCGAGAGCGCCTCGCGCACCACCGGGACCACCGCGCGCGCGTGGTCGCGCGCTGCGACCTCGGGCACGACGCCCCCGTAAGGCGCGTGCAGCGCCACCTGGCTGCGCACGACGTCGGAGAGGACGTCGCCTCCCTCGGTGACCACCGCCGCCGCCGTCTCATCACACGATGTCTCGATCCCTAGAACCCGCATGTCCCTGCCCGCCGCGTCAGCCTGAAATTGCCAAACACCTGCCGCTGCCCCGCCGCCTCTGCCTCGCCCGACGCGAGCGGCGCCCGGCCAGGCCGGAGCAGGCGGACCTCGACCGACGCGTCCGTGCGCAGCGACAGCACCGCGACCAGCGGCTCCGCCTCCGGCTCCGACGCGTCGACCGCGTAGATCGCGTTGCGCTCCCGGCCCTCCCCGAACTCCAGCCGCGACAGCGGGTCGTGGGCGAGCGCGCCGATCGGCCGCAGCGGCGCGCCGTCGAGGAGGCGCCGCTCGGACGTGGCCCCGTCGGGCGCCTCGTAGGTCCACAGCGCGCCAGGCGGCTCCGGCCCGTCGAGCGCGTCCGCGTCGAGCGTGAGCCGCATCTGCACCCGCGGGCTCAGGCCGGCGCGGAACGCGCCGCCCAGCGTGATCGCGCCGCAGTACGCCTCCCCGTCGGCCGTGGAGAACCGGCTCAGGTCGTCGCAGCCGGCCGCCCCGCCGGCGCTCATCGCGCCGGCGAGGGCGAGCGGCGCGAGCCGCAGCGCGCGGCGCCGCGGCCCGGGCGGAGCGGCGCGGCTCAAGGCGCGGCGCTCCGCATCAGCTCGGCCGCGGTCTGGCGGACGCGCGGCTCGGGATCGCTCGCCGCGAGCTGCCGGAGCACCGGCGCCGCCGCCGCGCGGTCCGCGGAGGCGAGGGCGCGGGCCGCCGCCTCGCGCACCAGGGCGTACGCGTCGGCGCGGGCCGCCTCGCCGAGCGTCTCGGCCACCTGACTGGGCCTGCCGCCGCCCGCGCCCCCGCCCGGCGCGCCGAGCCGACCCAGCGCCTCCGCCGCGCGCACGCGCAGCGGCCAGCTCGACGAGGTCCGCAGGAGCTCCGAGACGGCCGCGATCGTCGGCCCGTGCCGGACCGCGCCGAGCGCCGCGAGCGCCGCGCGCCGCACGCTCTCCTCGGGATCGCCGAGCGCGTCGACCACCGCGGCCTGCGCCTCCGGCTCGGGCCGGGTCGCGAGCAGCTCGACCGCGCGCGTGCGCACCTCGATCGCCGGGTGCCGCACGAGCGCCACGAACCCGCTCACGACCGCCGCCGCGATCCCCTCCACGGCGGCCTCCACCTGCCGCCTCGGCTCCGGGGCGAGCGCCGCGCGCCCGTCCGTGAACGGCGCGAGCCCGAGCGCCGCGACGCCCCCGCCGGCGCCGCGATCGCCGCCTGCCCCGCCCGACACGGCCGCGCCGCGCGACAGGATCGCGTCCGCGACGACCAGGGCCCGCTCGGGCGACGTCGCGACCGCGGCGACCGCGGCCTTCTGCAGCGCCGGGCCGAGCGCCACGAGCGCGGCCGCGCGATCCTCCGGGCCGGGCGGATCGGGGTCGAGCCCCGCGAGCACGCCCTTCACCGTCAGCGCGCCGTCCGGCACCGGCAGCGGCTCGCGCGTGCGCGGGTACGCGCGCCGCGTGAGCGCGACCGCCGCCGACACCGCGGCGGCGCGCAGCCCCTCGTCCGACGAGAACGCGCCGGCCGCGATCGCCTGGGCGGCCCCGCCCGCGGCGACCGCCTCGGCCTCGCCGGCGCCGCCGCCCCCGGGTCCCGCGCCGCCGCCGCCGCCGAGCCGCGCGAGCGTGATCAGCGCCGCGCGGCGGAGCTCCGGCTCGCTCGAGTCGGCGAGCGACATGAACAGCGCGGGCCCCTCGCCGCCGCCCGCGAGCTCGCCCAGCGCGCGGACCGCGGCGGCGCGCGGCACGGAGCCGGCCTCGGGCGCCCTCGCGACCGCGGACAGCGCCGCGGCGTGCTTCCGGTCGTGCGTCAGCCCGAGGCCGACCGCCGCGAGCGCCCGCACCTCCGGCGCCGGCGACGACAGGAGCCGCGCGAGCAGCGCCACCGCCTTGGCCGCCGGCCGCCCGCCGCCCGCCGCGAGCCGCGCCACGCCCCAGGTCGCGGCGACCGCGACCGCGTCGTTCGGCAGCACGCTCGCCGCCGCGTCGCGCGGCGCGAGCATCTGCTCGTAGCGCTCCAGCATGGCCGGGTCGCGCAGCGCGCCGCACGCGATCATCGCGCGGGCGCGCAGGCCCTTGTCGGCCTGGCCGACCGCGAAGTTGTAGAGCGCCGGCCCGGCGCCCTTGTTCTCGACGTAGGCCAGCACCTCGATCGCGACCTTCTGCTGCGACTCCTTCTCGTCCGCGAGCGCGTCGAGCAGCGGCTTCACCGCGCGTGCGCCGATCTTCGCGAGCTCCGCGCGCGCCGCCGCGCTCGCCGCGCGGCCCTCGCCGCGGACCTTCTGCATCAGCGGGAAGGTCATCGCGCCGTAGAGCTCCACGAGCAGCCGCCGGTAGAGCGGCTTCTGCGGGTTGCCGACCGCGACCGGCAGGAGCTCGCGCTCGAGCACCTCGAGCGAGCCCCTGCCGAGGTTCACCTGCATCGACATCCGCGCCGCGCGCGCGACGAGCTCCTCGTCGTTCGACGCCCTCACCACCCGGCGGAAGAGCCGGTCGGCCTCCTCGGCCTGACCCGCGGTGAGCAGCAGCTCGGCGAGGTCGAAGTACACGGGGAACAGCCGATCGTTCTTCGCGAGCGCCTGCCGGTACTCGGCGATTGCGCGCGGGAAGTCCTGCCGCCGGCGGTACATGTCGCCGAGCTTCTGGTGGCCGCTCGCGTCCTCGGGCGACAGCTCGACGGCCCGCGCGGCGTACCGGATCGCGTCGTCGTCGCGGTACAGCTCCGCGGCGTACTGCGCCATGCGCTGGTAGAACTCGCGGGCCCGCTTCGGGTTCACCTCGACGAGCTTGCCCAGCACGTCGATCGCGCCGAGGAGGTTCTGCTGGAGCACGAGCACGCGCTCCAGCGCGAGGAGCGAGTCCTCGTCGCCCGGCGCGGCCTGGACCAGCCTCCGGAGCGTGGCCTCGGCGTCGGGCAGCCTGTGCAGCTTGCGCTGCACCTCCGCGAGCAGCCGCCCCGCCTCCAGGTCGGGCGGGGTCGCGTTGAAGCGCGCGGCGAGCGGCGCGACGCGGCTCGGCAGCTCGTGGGTGAGCGACCAGAGGCTGACGATGTGGGTGCGCGCCTCGCGCGCGAGCAGCTTGTCGTTGCCCGCCCCGGCGAGCAGCTGCTCCCAGAGCTCGCGCGCCTCCGTGTAGCGCGGCCCCGCGTTGCCGAGCGCGCTCGCGGTGCGCTCCAGCGCGATCGCGAGCGCCTTCTTGTAGCGGCTGTTCGCGGGCTCGAGCTGCGCCGCCTCCCGGAGCGCGGCGAGCGCCTCCGCCACCATGTCGTGGTCGAGGTACACCTCCCCGAGCGTGGCCGCGGCGCGCGCCCGGCTCGGCACGACCTGCTTGATGCGCGCCCACGTCTCCAGCGCCTTCTTCTTGTCGCCGGCCTGGAAGTACCGGTCGCCCAGGTCGACGAGGTGGCTCGGATCGCCGCCCGCGGCCCCGGCGAGCCGCTGGAGCACCTTGAGGGCCCGGTCCTTCTCCTCCACCCGCTCGTAGAAATCGGCGACGGCCGCGAGCGTCTCGGCCTCGTCCGCGACGCGCCCCTCGAGCTGGGTGAGCAGCGCGAGCGCCTTGGGCCGGTCGCCCCGCTGGATGAGCGTCTCGCACAGCTCGAAGACGAAGTCCGCGTTGCCCGGGGCCGCCTTGATCAGGAGCTCGTACTCGCGGATCGCGGCGTCGAGCTCGCCGGCGGTCTGGAGCAGGTGGACGAGCCGGAGCCGCGTGTCGATGTGCTTGCCGTCGAGCGCGAGCGCCCTCCTGTAGATCCCGATCGCCTTGTCGACGTCGCCGGTCTCCTCGTACAGGGCGCCCAGCGTCGCGAGCCGCTGGAAGTCCTGCCCCTTCTCGGCCTCGAGGATCGCGATGAGCTCCGCGAGCTTGCCCTCGGCGCGGAACGCGTCGGTCATGATGAGCAGGATCTCGGCCCGCACCCCGGCGGCGCTGCCGGCGATGGCGAGCGCCCGCTTCAGCACGGCGAGCGCCTCGTCCATCTTCTTCTGCTTGGCGAGCGCCTGCCCGAGATCGCGCAGCGCCGGCGCGAGCGCCCGGTTGTCGCCGGCCGCGGCCTTCACGAGCTCGCGGAACTCGGCCTCGGCGCGCGCGTGGTGCCCGCGCGCGGAGAGCTCGCGCCCGAGCTCGGCCTTCACGAAGAGCGAGCCCTGCGCGTTCTTCACGAGCGCGTCGTGCTGCGCCTTGGCCGCCTCGAAGTCGGAGAGGTCGAGGCAGAGCGCGAGCAGCGTGCGCCGGGTCTGCTCGACGTCCGCGGGGACCTTGAGCAGCGGCAGCGCCTTCTCGTAGTGCGCGCGCGCGCGGGCCTTGTCGCCGCGATCCGCCTCGAGCTGGGCGAGCGCCATCATCGCCGCCGGGTCCCCGGGCCGGTCCGCGATGGCGGCCTCGTAGGTCTTGATGGCGTCGTCGTAGCGCCCGTCCTGCTTGTAGACGCCGGCGAGCACGACCTTCGAGGCCCAGGCGTCGGCCCCCGGCTGCGCGGCGCGGCGCTCGAACTCCTCGACGAGCTTCTTCAGGTTCCCGTCGCGCTCGCGGTAGAGCTGGGCGAGGCGCTGGAGGGGGAAGGGCGCGCTCGGCTGGCTCATGACGATGGCCGTGTAGCGCGCGATCAGCGCGTCGCTCGACGGGCCGCCCCGCTTCCCGTCGCCGGTCTCGGCCGGCTCCGGCTTCGCCTGCGGCGGCTTCGCGGGCTGCGGCCGCGCGGCGGGGCCAGGCTTGCTGCCGCCGGGCTTCGGGGCCTTCGGCCTGGGCCGCTTGCCGCGGCCGGACGGATCGAAATCCGCGGCCTCGGCGTGCGGGATCGCGAGCGTCGCGGCCGCGGGGATCAGGACCGCGAGGCAGCCGGCCAGAACGTGGGATCGCACCTGGGTAGGGTAGACCGACGGTGCGCGGCGGGCCACGCGGAGCAGCGGCGGCGCCGGGAACGGGCGCGATCGGGGCGGCGCGGATGCGGGACATGCGAGGCCGCTGAGCTCAGCAGACGACTTTCCAATTCCGGCCGGGCCCTTGACGCGCCGGGGGCGGCCGGGGACAGTCCCCCGCGCGCCCTGGTAGCGTCGACCCCATCACGTCGAGCGATAGCCCCCGCGCGCGGCGAGTCGCCATGCCCTTCGTCCCAGCCGGCGGCCAGTCCGATTTTCGCGAGCTCCGTCGCGCGGCGCAGGACAGGATATGTCGACAAGACGCCCTTGATAGGCCAGCTCCTCGCCGATCCTGCGCAGGTCGTCCTGTTCCCGCGGTCGCGCCGCTTCGGAAAGACACTGAACATCTCCACCCTCGCGTATTTTCTCGGGGAACGCGACGAGAGAGCTGTCCGATTACGTCGCGCGCCATCACTGCCGCAAGGTGATCATCCTGATCGACGGGTAGGACACCCCCATCCAGTCCGGTTACTTGAACGGCTTTATCGACGAGGTGACGCTGTTCTCCCGGAACTTCTTCTCTGTTGCTTTCAAGGACAACCTCTCTCTTGAAGGGGGCGTGCTGCGGGTCTCCCGGGAGAACCTCTTCTCCGGCCTGAACAACGTCATCGTGTCGTCGATCCTGAGCGACCGCCGCTATGCAACGTGCTTTGGCTTCACCGAGGTCGAGGTCGCCAGTGTCCTGGATCAAGCGTGGTCCGACAGCGTCTCCGCAGCGCAGCCGACCACGGCGGTGCGGGAGGAGCTCGGCGAGGTCACCGCCTCGCTCGCCACTCCCAACCTCGAGGTCCGCGTCGCGCACCGCGATCTCTTCCGCTCCTGGCTCCGGCGCGGGCTCCCCGAGCGGAGGCACGCCGAGGCGCTGATCCGCGCGCTGCTCGGCGGCGACGCCCCGGCGCTCGAGGCGCTGATCGAGCGGCTGCTCGTCACGGTGATGTCCTATCAGGACCCCGCCGGCCGGGAGCCGGAGAAGCTCTATCACGGCTTCATCCTTGGCCTCCTCGTGAGCTCGAGGGCGATTACGACGTTCGCTCGAACCGCGAGTCCGGCCTCGGCCGCGAGGACATGCTCGTGCGACCGCTCGCGCCGGGCCGTCCAGGCGTCGTGCTGGAGCTCAAGGTGCCACAGCGAGGCGAGACCCCGGAGCAGGCGCTCCTCGCCGCGGCGCGGCAAGTCCGCAATCGCCGTTACGCGGTCGAGCTGGTCGCCGCCGGCGCCGCCCCCGTGCATGAGCTGGTCGCGGTCTTCGACGGAAAGCGCGCCTGGGTGAGGCTGATCGATGAGGTACTCGGCGCCAAGGACGGACACGCGCCGGGCCAATCGACTCGGGCAGACGTGGAGTACATCGTTGTTCGTATGTGGTGAGGCGCACAACCTCGGATCCGCCCTCGCCGCGAGCTCACCGCGCTGCGGTCCCTGACGTTGCCTTGCTTACAGCACAATTTGCTGACGGGGAGCGCTGCAGTTCTGGATATCCTCGGTCGCTGCGATGAGCTCGTCCGAAGCACCCCACAGGCGAGCGCTGCGGCTCTCTGAGTCGTCTCGGGGGTACCGCTGATGCGCGCTGGTGACATCGTCGCCGACCGCTTCGAGATCGAAGGGCACGCGACCTCCGGCGGCATGGCGCAGATCTTCCGCGCCCGCGATCGGCTCACGGGCGAGCCGGTCGCGCTGAAGATCCTCCAGCGCACGGGCCCGCAGGAGTCGCACCGCTTCCGCCGGGAGGCTCACGCGCTCGCCGCGCTCCGCCACCCCGGGGTCGTCGGGTACGTCGCCCACGGCACGACCGAGGGCGGCGAGCTCTACCTCGCCATGCAGTGGCTCTCCGGCGAGACGCTCGCCGAGCGCTTGCTCCGCGAGCCGCTCACCGTCCCCGAGAGCCTCTCGCTGGGCGTGCGCGTCGCCTCCACGCTCGGCGCCCTCCACCGGCTCGGCATCGTCCACCGCGACCTCAAGCCGAGCAACCTCCTGCTCGTCGGCGGCTCCGTCGACGAGGTCACCCTCCTCGACTTCGGCGTCGTGCGCGTCGCGGACGCCGGCCAGGAGCTCACCATGCCCGGCGTGATGCTCGGCACCCCCGGCTACATGGCCCCCGAGCAGGCGCGCGGCGAGGTCGCCATCGACGCCCGCGCCGACGTCTTCGCCCTCGGCTGCATCCTCTACCGCTGCCTCACCGGCCGGCCCCCGTTCGTCGGCAACGACGGCCTCTCGGTGCTCGTGAAGGTCCTCCTCGAGGATCCGCCGCGGCTCCGGGAGCTCCGCGGCGAGGTCCCGGCCGCGCTCGACGACCTCGTGACGCGCATGCTCGCCAAGGCCCCGCGCGACCGTCCCCGCGACGGCGCGGCCGTGGCCGCCGAGCTCGGGTCGCTCGGCGATCTCGCGCCAGCCTCGCGGCGCGGCCTCCCCCTGCCCATCGGCGGCCCGACGCCCGAGCTGACGACCGGCGAGCGCCGGATGATCTGCCTCCTCCTCGCCCGCGACGGCGCGCTCGACAGCGACGCTACCCGGTCCGAGGGCGAGGACGCGCTCCGCGTGCGCGCGCTCAGCGCCCTGGCCGAGCGCCACCAGGGCCGCCTCGAGATCATCGAGGCGCGCTCTCCCGTCGTGGTGCTGTCCGGCCTCGTCGCGCCGACCGACCTCGCCGCCCGGGGGGCGCGGTGCGCGCTCGCGATGCAGGTGCTGCTCGGCGGCGCGCCCGTCGCGCTCGTCTCGGGGCGCGCCGAGATCACCGCCCGATCTCCCATCGGCAAGCTCATCGATCAGGCCGCCGCGCTGCTCGCCGGCGACGAGGCGCGGCTCGGCGTGGTCCGCGTCGACGAGGTCACGGCCGGCCTGCTCGGCGCGCGGTTCGATCTCGGGTCGGATCACGCGGGCCATCTCTTGCGCGGCGAGTGCGACGACCTCGAGGCGGTGCCGCGCCTCCTCGGCAAGCCGACGCCGTGCGTGGGCCGTGACCGCGAGCTGTCGCTCCTGGAGGCGACGTTCGTCCAGTGCATCGAGGAGCAGACCCCGTCCGCGGTGCTGGTGACGGCCCCCGCCGGCATGGGCAAGTCGCGCTTGCGCGTCGAGCTGCTCCGGCGCCTCCGAGCGCGGGACGAGCCCATGGCGGTCTGGATCGCGCGCGGCGACCCCATGAGCGCCGGCTCTGCCTTCGGCCTCCTGGCGCAGGTGCTCCGCCGCGCGCTCGGCGTCGCCGACGGCGCGCCGGCCGCGGCGGTGCAGCGCAAGATCCGCGAGCGCGTCGGTCGTCACGGCGAGCGCGGCGCCCACGTCGCGCCCTTCCTCGGCGAGCTCGTGGGGACGCCCTTCCCGGACGAGGCCAGCGAGGCGCTCAGGGCAGCGCGGCGGAGCTCCGTGCTCATGGGCGATCAGCTGCACCTCGCGTGGGAGGAGTTCCTGCGCGCCGAGTGCGCGGCGCAGCCGGTGCTGCTCGTCCTCGAGGACATGCACTGGGGCGACCTGCCCACGGTCGGCATGATCAACAGCGCCCTCCGCAACCTGCGCGACGCGCCTCTCATGGTGCTGGCGCTCGGCCGGCCCGAGGTGCGCGAGATGTTCCCGAAGCTGTGGGCCGGCCGCGGCGTCCAGGAGATCGAGCTCACGGGGCTCTCGCGCCGCGCCAGCGAGCGGCTCGCGCGCCAGGCGCTCGGCGGCGTCGTCACCGAGGAGATGATCGGCACGCTGGTCGAGCGGGCCGACGGCAACGCCTTCTTCCTGGAAGAGCAGATCCGCGCTGCCGCCGAGGGGCGAGGGGCCGCGCTGCCGGAGACGGTGCTGGCGATGGTGCAGGCGCGGCTCGAGGCGCTCGATCCCGAGGCGCGGCGTGTCCTCCGGGCGGCGAGCGTCTTCGGCCAGAGCTTCCGGCCCGCCGGCGTCGCCGCGCTGCTCGGCGGCGCCGACGCCGAGGTGGCGGTCTGGCTCGCCGAGCTCGTCGAGCGCGAGGTGATCGCCCCGAGGCGGCAGCCTGGCCGGGGCGGCGCGCACGGCCAAGGCCTCTCCTCCACGTCGTCCGCGCGCGGGAGGCCCGGCGACGGGCCCGAGCGCGATGCCTCGCCGGCGGGCCGGGCCGCGGCGCGCGAGCCCCGCCTTCCGATCGAGGCGGGCGCGGACAATCCCGAGTACAGCTTCCGGCACGGCCTTGTGCGGGAGGCGGCGTACGGGGCGCTGACGGAGTACGACCGGCGGCTCGGCCACCGGTTGGCGGCCGAGTGGCTCGAAGGGGAGGGGAAGGGCGACGCGGCGGAGCTCGCGGAGCACTTCGAGCGCGGCGCCGAGCCGGGGCGCGCGGCGGCGTGGTACCGGCGCGCGGCGGAGCAGGCGCTGCGCGGCAACGATCTCCTCGCCGCGATCCGCCACGCCGAGCGCGGCCTCGCGTGCGGCGCGACCGGGGCAGAGGCGGGCGGGCTGCTCCTTGTCGACGCGGAGGCCCGCGTGTGGCGTGGCGATTTCGCCGTGGCAGAGCAGCGCGCGCTCGAGGCCGTCGCGCTGTTCGAGCCGGGCTCGCCGTCCTGGTACTCCGCCGTGACCTGGGTGGTCACGGCCGCTGGCAAGCAGGGGGCCTTCGATCGCGTGGAGTCCTGGGTGGCGACGGCGCGGGGCGTATCGCCCCGCGAGGGCGCGCTGACCGGGAGCGACGTCTGCCTCGTCGAGGGGGCCAACTGGCTCGCCTTAGGCGGCCGCTACGCGGTGGCGGACGGGATCATCGAGGCCCTCGAGCGCAGCGGGGAAGAGGAGCGGCCGCTCGACGTCGAGGTGCTCGCCCGGCTCTACGAGGCGCGCGCCCTCCGCACCATGACCTCCGGCGATCTCGGCGCCTGCCTTGACGGCATCGAGGCGGCGCTCGCGGTGTTCGAGCGGAGCGGCGATCGCCGCAACGCGTGCTCGCTGCGGGTGAACCTGGGTGCCATCACCATGGAGCTCGGGGACTACGAGGGAGCCGAGGCCGCGCTGCGCGCGGCGCTCCGCGCGGCGGAGCAGATGGAGCTCACGGATCTGGCCGCGTTTGCCCGCAGCAACCTGGGCAACGTGATGATCGCCCGCGGCAATCTCGACGAGGCCCGGCGGATCGAGGAGGAGGCGATCGCGACGTCCCAGCGGCTGGGCGATCCGAGGGCCGAGGGGATCGCCCGCGCGTACCTGGGGAGGGCGGCGCTGCTCGCCGGCGACCTCGGCACAGCCGAGGCCGAGGCCCGCGCGGCCGCGGAGCTCCTGCAGAGCGCGCCGCCGCTGCGCGCAGCGGCGTGGGCCCTCTCCGCGCGGGTCCTGCTCCGGAAGGGCCACGCCGAGGAGGCGCTCGCGCTCTCCGGCGAGGCGCTCTCCCTTCTGGAGTCGCTCGGCGCGGTCGAGGAGGGGGAGTCGCTGATCCGGCTCGTCCGGGCCGAGTCGCTCTTCGCGATCGGCCGGCAGGCCGAGGCGCTCGCCGCGATCGCGCGGGCGCGCCAGAGCGTGATGTCCCGTGCCGGGCAGATCTCGAATCCTCGCTACCGGGAACAGTTTCTGTCTGCGCTCGACAACGGCGAGACGCTTGCGCTCGCGGCGCAATGGCTCGGCGACCGAGACGCTCCATGAACTTGCGCTTCGCCACACGTGGGATTCCCTGCTCGCGGCTCTTCCAGGAGCCGTGCGCTGCCCACGCGCGCGCCTGAACGACCGTTTCCTCGCCGTTCTCACGACGTTATCGCAGGAGCGGATTTTTTAGGGTTCCTCCGGAAAAGTCGTTGAGGAAACTCCTGATGCGTGTTTCATTTGTGGGGAGGGGGCTATGCAGTACCGTTTCAAACTCGCAATCTTGTTCCTGGGTCTGTGGGGCATCTGTCTAGGGGCCTGTGTCGGTGAGGCTGACCCCCTGGAGGATGACCTTGGCACGGTGGCGCAAGAGGCGTGGACGCGGAACGCGTTCACAAAGACCGCGCTCGTGGAGAGTGCGTTCGCGACAGACACGCTCGCTACGGAAGCGCTCACGGGCAACCCGCTGACGACCGACGCGATCGCGAGCAGCGGCGATGTCATGAGCGCGCTGCGCGATCCTCTGGCTCGCGAGTTCTTGACGTACGTGGCGAGCTGCGCGCTCCCGGAGGGGCAATCCGTGCAGGTCTCCCTGGACGGCGAGACCTATACCTTCGGGGGGAGCATCGGTCTTGCGCTCGAGTGGGGCCGAGCTCATGGGAAGTGCAACGCTCACTGCCAAGGCTGGGTCTCGGCCTGCATGCTGGCCAGAATCAACGATGTCGGGCAAAGCGTGCCCATCTCGATGCGTGGCAAGCACAAGGCCCTTGACTCGGATCAAGCGGAGCGGGATGCCTTCCCTCGGCGGGAGGCGGCCTATTTCGGCGACCTCTTCGCGCCGGAGCAGCGCCGGTTCGCGTGCAAGTCGCCCGGCTCGACGCTCATCAGCCGCGTGTGCGGCGGGACGGGCGTCGACACGCAGGGCTGCATCGTCGACGTCCTCGGCGACTGCGACGCCATCTGCGGCGCTCCGACGTCGGACGGCAGCTTCCCGAACTGCGTTGGCGGTGGCCATACGACGCCGACGACGGTGACCGTCTTCCGGGAGTAGCGGGTCCGGGTTTCCGTCGCGTGCGCCTCGTCAGTGGCAAGCGCGACGGCCACGGGCTCCTCTCAGGAGCGTTCGCCAGCGCGTGATTTTCCGGCAGCAGCAGCCGAGTCGGCCCCTGACCTGCGCCGCCGCCCGGTTCGCCGCGCGCCTCGCCTCGGGCTGACCCGCTGCGGACGCCTCCCCGCGACGGCTCGCCGCTTTCGTACTATGGTCGCGCCGCCATGAAACGAAGGCTGCCCGCCCTGCTCGCCTGCCTGCTGCTCGCCGCCTGCGCCTCCTCGGAACCCCGACCGAAGGAGCCGCTCGGCCAGATCCCGGAGGCGACGACCACGGCGAAGCCCGAGTGGCTTCCCTTCCGCATTCGCGCCGGCAAGAGCGTCGCCGCCGATCCGCGCGAGAAGCACTTCGCCGAGCTCCGGCAGCTCACCTTCGGCGGCGAGAACGCCGAGGCCTACTGGTCGCCCGACGGCAGGAAGCTCGTGTTCCAGTCGACCCGCGACGAGAACAAGTGCGACCAGCAGTACATCCTGGATCTGGAGAGCGGCGAGGTCCGCCGGGTCTCGAACGGCCAGGGCAAGACCACCTGCGGCTACTTCCTCTTCCCCGCGCCCGCGGCCTCTGCCCAGGCGCGCGTCCTCTTCGCCTCCACGCACGCCGCCGGCGAGGCGTGCCCCCCGAAGCCCGACCACTCGCAGGGGTACGTCTGGCCGCTCGACGAGTTCGACATCTACACCGCGAGCGCCGACGGCTCGGATCTCCGCCCGCTCATCCAGGGCAAGGGCTACGACGCCGAGGCGACCGTCGCGTTCGACGGCTCGCGCCTCGTGTTCACGAGCACGCGCGACGGGGACATCGACCTCTACACCGCGAAGCTCGACGGTTCGGACGTCAAGCGCATCACGAGCACGCCCGGCTACGACGGCGGCGCCTTCTTCTCCCCCGACGCGACCAAGCTGGTCTGGCGGGCGAGCCGCCCCACCGGACCGGCGCTCGACGACTACCGCGCGTTGCTCGCCAAGGGGCTCGTGCGCCCCAGCGCGCTCGAGATCTTCGTCGCGGGCGCCGACGGGCAGAACCCGCGCCCGGTGACGAGGAACGGCCGCGCCAACTTCGCGCCCTACTTCCTCCCGGACTCGCGGCGGATCCTCTTTGCCTCCGATTTCAGCACCCCCCAGGGCGCCCGGGGCATGCCCAACTTCGACCTCTACCTTGTCGACTCCGACGCGCCCCCGGCGGCGGACGGCGTGCCGCCCGTCGAGCGCGTGACCTTCTACGAGGGCTTCGACAGCTTCCCCATGTTCTCTCCGACCGGCGAGCACGTCGTCTTCGCCTCGAACCGGCACGGCGCGAAGCCTGGCGAGACCAACCTGTTCGTCGCCCGCTGGGTCGAATGACCGCGCCGCCGTCGCGGACCCGCGCGCCGCTCGCGCTCGCGTCGGCGTGCGCGCTCGCGGGCTGCTCGGGCGCCCCGGCGCAGCCGCCCCGCCCTGCCGAGGCCACCCTCCTGTCGACGGACGCCGCCGGCGCGGCCTACACCTCGCCCGCGCGCTGGAGCTACCATCCGGCGGCGCCCGACGCCGCGGTCGCGTGGGCGCCGTTCGCCGGCGCCGGCTGCGTCGTCGTCGCCCAGGGAGGGCAGCGATGGACGGTGACGCCCGATCCACGGACGTCCACGCCGCCGCCGAGCGCCGCCGGGCCCGCTGCGCAGGCCGCGCGCTGCGCCGGCCAGGGCAGGACGAGCGCCTCGCCTGCGCCGGAGGAGCTCACCGCGATCGTGCGGCGCTCGCCGGCCTCCTGGATGTTCGTCGGCGCGAGCGGCGCCATCTACGAGGCCTCCTCGCCGCTCGGCCAGCTCACGCGGGCGCTCTCTCCGCCCGAGCCGCTCCTGCAGGTCGCGGGCGCCGGCGGCTCGCTGATCGGGGTGACCTGGGGCGGCGGCGTGCTCCGGTGGCGCGAGGAGCTCGGATGGAAGCCGGTGCTGCTCGACGGCGCCGCGGGGCAGGGCGGGGCCCCGTCGCGCGCCTTTGGCGTCGCCATGGCCGACGGCGGCCGCGCGCTCGTGCTCGCGTTGCCGGAGGCGCTGTTCGCCAGCGAGGACGGCGGGGGCACCTGGTCGCGCGCGCCGCTCCCGACGATGGGCCTCTCGCGGGTCGGCGCCCTCGGGGGCGAGCTCCTCGCCGAGGGGCTCCTCGCGTCGGCGACCTGGGATCCACGGCGCACGCCCGCGTTCTCCCGCAGCGCGGCGACGCTCCCCCGGGCCGACGTCGAGCTCGACGTGACGACCCCGCGCGCCCCGTCCGCCTCCGCCGTCTCGATCGGGCGGGCGGCGATGAGCGGCGATCGCTACGTCGAGGCGGTCCGCCCGGAAGACGCCGGCGCGCCGTGGCTCCTCGCGAGCGGCCCCATCGAGGGGCCGCTCAAGGAGGCGGCCATGCCGGGCACGGGCGACTGCGGGAGCATCAAGCTCGGCGCGAACGGCCGGCGCGTCGTCGCGGTGTGCGCCGAGCCGGACGGCGATCGCGTCGTGGCGCGGGTGCTCCGCAGCGACGATGGCGGCGGCGCGTGGTCGCCGGCCGCCACGCTGGAGACGCCGGACATCGACCAGGTCGGCGTCGCGGTGGCGCCCGATGGCGCGGCGCTCCTGACCGGCGTCTGCAAGCCGAGCGACGGCGCGGACAGCTGCAAGCCGACCGCGCCGCTCCTCCTGTCCCACGACGGCGCCCACGACGAGGATCGCGCCGCGGTCGCCCTCGCGGCGGCCCCCACGCTCGGCGCGCCCGCCGTGCTGCCCGCGTTCTCGGCGGACGGGCGCTCCGCGTATTTCCTCGGCTTCCGCGGCAAGGACGAGCGCCTCGCGCTGTTCGTCTCGCACGACGGGGGCGAGACCTTCGCGCCGCGGCCGCTCGACGCGACCGCCGCGCTGCCCGCCCCGCAGGCTGACGGCGCCGAGGACGAGGACGAGGAGGGCGGGCCGGGCGACGGTCCCTCGCCGGAGGGGTTCGACGTCGTCGAGGAGAGCGCGCTGCGCCCGGCGGAAGACGGCGCCGTCGGCCTGCTGCTCTCGGAGCGCGGCTCGCTCACGTACCTGACCGCCGACGAGGACGGCCGGGTGCTCACGGCGACGACCCCGCCGGCGGAGAGCGCGGCGCTCGCCGGCTTCGGGCGGCGCGTGCTCGCGCTCGCGTCGCGCGCGCGAGACAGCGGCGATGACGTCGCGGCGCTCTGGGAGTCGCTCGACGGCGGCGTGAGCTGGGCGGAGCTCCCGGAGATGCCGGCGCTCTCGCGCGAGGTCTCCGAGGCCCAGCTCGCCATCACATGCGGCGCCAGCGGCTGCCTCTTCGGCGACGTGGCGACCCGCGTCGGCTGGGGCGGCCAGGCCGACGGCGCGCTGCCGCGCGCGCCGGAGCCGGCCCCGCGCGCGCAGCCTTCCGCGCGCACGCCCATCGTCTGCGAGACGCTGCCGTCCTCGAAGTGGACGCGCGTCGACCATGTCGACTCGAGCGGCCTCGGCCTGCCCGACGGCGACGAGCTCTTGCGCGGCCGGTCGGTGTGGTCGTTGCTCACGCGCGCCCCGAGCGGCGCCGTCGACGTCGTCTCCGCGATGCTCCCCGAGTCCGGCGCCGGGGAGGCGCGGGTCGTCACGCGATCGCTGCTGCCCGCGGTGCCGGCGGGGCTCGGGCGAGCGCGGGTCGCGACCAACGTCACCTCCCAGATGGAGGGCTACGCCGTGGCGCGCCTGCGGATCCCAGGCGGCGCGGCGGCGCCGGGGGCCCCGATGCGCAACGTCGAGGTCGCCTGGGAGAACTGGATGGATGGCACCTCGGGCCGCGGCACGATCCCCGACGCCGGCCCGTTCGAGCTCGGCGACGTGAAGGTCGTCCCCGACGCCGCGCGAAAGCCGCGCGCGGGCGCCCGGCCGCAGGCCGGCCCGGGAGGCGCGGCCTCGCGCCGCGCGCCGCCCCCCGACGACTTCTTCGATCCCGCGCTCCTGTCGGTCTCGCTGCGCGGGCTCTTCATCAGGCCGCACTCCGACAGCGCTCAGTCGGCGCTCACGTTCTTCTACGAGCCGCCGGGGAAGCTCCAGCGCTTCGACTTCCCTTCCTGGCCCGCGTCGGGCCTTCACGGCAGCCTCGACGTGCGCGCCGATGCGGTCCTGGCGGACGGTCAGCCCGTCGGCGTGGGGATGGTCCGGCAGGCGTCGAACGGCCCGATGATCGGGATGCTGCTCGCCCACCGCCCGGCGCCTCCTGCCGGCGCGTCCGCCGCGCCGGGCCCGGGCGCCGCGTGGGTGATCGATGCCGTCTCGGTCGCTCCGCCGGCGGACCGCGATCGGATCGTGCACACCGACTGGACCTACGCAGGACGGTCGATCGGCGTGGCGACGCTGGTCGCCCATCCCGGGCACGCGGCAGCGTGGTCGATCTTCCAGCCGTTCCGCGGGGATGGCACGCTCGGCCCCGCTCAGCCGCTGCCGACGCCGTTCGACCTCGGAGACGCGCCGCGCCCGTGCTCTGCCGCCGAACGCGCGGCGACCGCGCGCCAGGAGGCGCCGCTCTTCCTCGGCAGCACGGCCTTGTTCCCGGGCACACGCCACCCCGTGCTCGTCGTGGACGCCGCTGGCCCCTCCAGCCCGCCCGAGGTCACGGTGCTCCTGACCTCCACCGCGGTGCTCCACGGTACGCCTGCCGCGCCGTGTGTTGCGGGCTGGGAGGCACGAGCGATCGGACGGGCGCCCCGCTCTGCGATCATCCCCGGCGATCTCGCCCAGGCTTGGTTGTTCCGGGCCGCGGCGGGCTCGGCGGTCGCTGTGGGCGGATCGAGCGGCCCGGCCGTCGAGCTCCGCCCGATGGTGTGCCGCTTCGATCCCGGCGCGGAGGTCCCGGAGGCGGTATGGAGTGAGCCGGGCATGGCGCAGCCCGCGCGTTGAGCGACGGCGGAAAAACAAAAACGACGAATGAAACGAAGCTGACGGTGAGATGAAACGATCCCGGATCCTGGCTCGCGGTAACCTTCTAGCGACTCGCGTGTGCGCTTCGGCGCTTGCGTTCGCGGTCCCTGCGGCGATAGCCTGGCCTGCCTAAACGGGAGGCGGCATGATCCGGAAGCGACGGCGGTTCGAGCTCAGGAAGACGCTGTTCCTGCTTCCGAACCTGATCACGCTCTCATCGATCTTCTGTGGCTTCGATTCCATCCGGCGCTCCGCGACCGCGCACTCGGAAGATGATTTCTACCGCGCCGCGCTGCTGATCGTCTTCGCGATGTTCTTCGACACCCTCGACGGGCGTGTCGCGCGGATGACGAAGACCCAGAGCGCCTTCGGCCTGCAGATCGACTCGCTGGCCGATATCGTCTCGTTCGGCGTGGCGCCGTCGATGCTCGTGTATCAGTGGACGCTGCACCGCTTCGATCTCGCGGGGCTGCTCGTGTCGTTCATCTTCACGGCCTGCGGCGCGGTCCGGCTGGCGCGCTTCAACGTCCTCTCCATGGGTGAGGCGGGCAAGCCCACGAAGCCTTCGAAGTACATCGTCGGCCTCCCGATCCCGGGCGCGGCGGGCATCCTCGTCTCGATCGTGGTCGCGAACCACGCGGCCGCCGGCGAGATCGGCGGCGAGCGCTACGCGTCGGCGATCCTCGCCACCACGACGATCCTGTCGCTGCTGATGGTCTCGACCATCCGGTTCCGCTCTTTCAAGGATCTCCGGCTCAACGTCCGGACGGTGCTCTTCGTGGCGTTCGCTGTCGGGTCGAGCGCGGTGATCTCGACGCAGCTGCAGCCCGCGTTCGTGCTCGTGTGGTTGCTCGGCTTCTACGTGCTGCTCGGGATCTTCGAGTCGCTCTGGCACCTGCCTGCGCGGCTCCGCGGCCTGCGTCGGGACTCGGTGCCTCCGCCCACGCTACCCCCTGCGGCCTGAAGCGCCTGCGGCCTGAAGCGCCTGCGGCCTGAAGCGCCTGCGGCCTGAAGCGCCTGCGGCCTGAAGCGCCTGCGGCCTGATGCGCGTCGGCTCGGGCTCACCCCTGGTGGCCGGCATCGCGACCCAACCGCTCCGGCTCATTTTTGAGTAGACTGCGTGCGATGAAGAACCGCGTGTTCTTTCCGCAGGCCGCGCTCGACGACTGGATCGCGAGCGACCGCGTCGATCTGAACAACGACGAGCTTCTGATCAAGACCGAGGGCCGCCGCTACAAGATCATCGAGGCGATCCGCGTGCTCCGCGAGGTGACGGGCTCGGCGGACATCCACGAGGTCCTCGGCAGGGTCAAGACGCGGGCGTTCCTGCGGGAGCTCGGGGCGGAGATCCTCGAGGGGTCCATGATCATCGGCGACAACGCCTACGACGTGATCCCGGGGTTCATCGGCGCCCCGGTGGGCACGTTCGCCGAGCACCGCAAGGCCGCCCCGGCGGGGACCGCGACCAGCAGCAGCCCGACGAGCGACGAAGAGCTCCTGGCCGCGTTCCTCACCAGCAAGATGTAGCGGCGCCGCGCCCGGTTGCTTGGGCGCCGCGCCCGGTTGCCTCGGCGCCCCCGCCGGCGCGCCACACCCGCGGTGGCGAGGCGCTGCCGATACGGTCTCTCGCGCCCGCCTCTCCCGGCGCATCCGCGCTGTCAGGCCTCGGCCTACGAGAGTACGCTCCCGCCTCTGCGGCCGGCGGGCCATCCCCGGTGAGGCAGGCTATAACGGGGCCATGCCCGAGGTCATCTCCGGGATCAGCTTCGCGCTCGCCCTGCTGTTCTACAGCGCTGCCAGCGCGCTCTTCTTCCTCGACGTCGCCCGCAGCCGCGCCCGGCTCCCCTCCACGGGCGACCTCGCGGGCCTCTTCGGCGCGGGGGCGCGCGTCCACGACCCCGGCGCTCGGCCGAGCGCTGCGGTCGCCGCCTCCGCCTCGCGGCACGCGCCCTTGCTGCTCGGCCTGGGCGCCCTCGGGCACGCGACCTACGTCACGCTCGCCAGCTTCGTCGCGCGGGTCTGCCCGGTGCACTCCGTTCATTTCATGCTCTCGGTCGCGTCCCTCCTCGCGATCGCCGTTTACCTCGTCGCCCGCCCTCGCTTTCGCATCGACGCGCTCGGGCTCCTCATCGGCCCGCTCGGGCTCGCTTTCCTGCTCGGCACGTTCTTCCTCGGAAAGCCGCACCCCGAGCCGAAGCTCAGCCCGCTGTTCATCGCGGCGCATGTCATGGCGAACCTGCTCGGGATCGCCCTCTTTCTGCTCGCCGGCGCCTCCGCGGCGCTCTACCTCGTCCAGGAGAAGCGGCTCAAGCGGAAGCGGCATCTCGAGCGCATGGGCAACCTCCCGGCGCTCGACACGCTCGACCGCGCCATCCATCGCTTCCTGAGCGCCGGCTTCCCCTTGCTGACGCTCGGCATCGTCACGGGGACGTACTGGGCGCACCAGCTCGAGATGGGCAACGCCGAGGAGGTGATGCGCGCCATCTTCGGCTACGCCACATGGCTGCTCATCGCGCTCGTGCTGCTCTTGCGCGCCGCCGCTGGCTGGCGCGGCCGCCGCGCGGCGTACGGCACCATCGCGGGGCTCGCCTGCGCCGGGGCGGTGCTCATCATCTATCTCGTCCGTCCCGCCGCGGGGCTCGGAGGCTAGCGCAGGTGATCTTCGTCGGGCTCTCCCACAAGACCGCGCCCATCGAGGTGCGCGAGCGGCTCGCGATCGGGCGGGATCGGCTGCCCGAGGTGCTCGCGCGCCTCACGGCCCACCCTGCCATCGGTGAGGCGCTCGTCCTCTCCACCTGCAACCGCGTCGAGATCTACGCCTCACCCCGGCAGCAGGCGCCCGCGCCGTCCCGCCCCGGGAGCGCTCCACCGCCGTCCGACGAGGAGCTCTCGCGCGACAACGAGGCGCTGCGCGCCGCCGTCGCGACCCTCGTCGGCCTCGGCGGAGACGCCGTCCGGGGCCACCTCGCAGGCCGCGTCGGGAGCGATGCCGTCCTCCACCTCTTCCGCGTCGCCGCGTCGCTCGACTCGATGGTCGTCGGCGAGCCGCAGATCCTCGGACAGATGAAGGAGGCCATCGAGGTGGCCCGCGGGGCGAAGACCCTCGGCGCCCGGCTCGGCCGCGCGGCTCACCGCGCCATCAAGGTCGGCAAGCGCGTGCGCACGGAGACGGCGATAGGCGCCGGGCAGGTCTCGGTCTCCAGCGTCGCCATCGATCTCGCCCGCCAGATCTTCGCCGATCTCGCCGGTCACACGGCGCTGCTCATCGGCGCCGGCGACATGGCCGAGGCCGCCTCGAAGCTCCTCGTCCGCGCCGGCACCCGCCTCATCGTGGTCAACCGGAGCCCGGACCGCGCCGCCGCGCTCGCCCGCGAGGTCGGCGGCGAGCCTCGCCCCTGGGCCGACCTCGAGCGCTCCGTCATCGACGCCGACATCGTGATCTCGTCGACCTCGAGCCCCAATTACGTGGTCACGCCCGACCTCGTCCGCCGAGCCCGCAAGGCCAGGAAGGGCAGGAGCCTGTTTCTCATCGACATCGCGGTCCCGCGTGACATCGACCCCGCCGTCAACAAGCTCGACAGCGTGTACCTCTACGATGTCGACGACCTCTCGCAGATCGTGGCGCAGTCCGTCGAGGGGCGCGCCGCCGAGGCGGCGCGGGCCGAGGCGATCGTCGCGGACGAGGCGCAGGCCTTCGAGGCGTGGACGCTCGAGCGCGCCCTGACGCCCACGATCGTCGGCTTGCGAGCCCGCACGCGATCCATCCTCGCGGCCGAGGTCGAGCGCAGCCTCTCTGGCAAGCTCCGGCACCTCGGCGTGGCCGAGCGCCAGGCCCTCGCGATGATGATCGACGCCGCCACGAACAAGCTGCTCCACGTGCCCACCACCCGACTCCGCGCGATGGCCGGCGATCCCCGCGTCGCCGAGCACGTCGACTCGCTCCAGGAGCTGTTCGACATCGACGGCGCGCCGTCCGAGAACGCCGCCGCCTCGGCGCTCGCCGAGGGGGAGATGCGCGGCGCGGTGGACGGGCCTCCCACGCCTCGCTCCGCCCGCGGGGCAGCGCCTCCCGCCTCCGGCGCTCGAGGCGGTGCCTCGCCCCGGCACGCCGATCCGCGCCACCAGGCTGCAGAGGACAACGGCGTTTACGCGCGGCAGCCCGGCGGGCGCCCCGCCGAGGCGGGCGTCATGGCCGTCGCGAATCCAGCCGCGGCCGTGAGCGCAGCTGGGTTAAAGGGAGCGTGATGCCCACGGAGCTCACCCTCGCCACGCGCCGCTCGGCGCTCGCCCTCGCCCAGTCCCGCGCCTTCGCTCGTTCCCTCGAAGCGGCGGTGCCCGATCTCTCCCTGCGCGAGCTCGAGGTGGTGACCTCGGGCGACAAGACGCAGGATCGCTCGCTCCAGGACATCGGCGGCAAAGGGCTGTTCATCAAGGAGCTCGAAGAGGCGCTCCTGGACCGGCGCGCCGACTTCGCGGTCCACTCGATCAAGGACGTCCCCGCCGAGATCGCCCCGGCGCTGTGCCTCGCCTGCATCCCCGCGCGGGAGGACCCTCGCGACGCGCTCGTCACCCGGAGCGGCGCTTTGCTCGCGGAGCTGCCGGCGGGCGCCCGGGTCGGGACCTCGAGCCTCCGCCGGGCGGTCGCGCTGCGCGAGGTGCGCCCGGATCTCGTGATCGAGCCGGTCCGTGGCAACGTCGACACCCGGCTCCGCAAGGTGTTCGACGGCGTGTTCGACGCCGTGGTGCTGGCGCTCGCCGGCCTGAAGCGGCTCGGCCTCGAAGGCCGCGCCACGGAGGTGCTGTCGCCCGAGGTGTCGTTGCCCGCGATCGGACAGGGCGCGCTCGGCATCGAGTGCCGCACGGCGGACGACAGCGTGCGTGGCGTCCTGGCGACGCTCGCGGACGCCGAGACCACGATCTGCGTCTCTGCCGAGCGAGCCGTGATGGCCGCGGTGGAAGGCAGTTGCCGGACGCCGGTGGCCGCCTATGCGGTGCGGGACGGCGACGCGCTGTGGCTTCGGGCGCTCCTCGCCGAGCCCGACGGCTCCCGGTTGCGAAGGGCGGAAAGGCGCCTGTCGTGGCCCGGAAACACGCACGAAGCCGAGCGCCTCGGAGCGGACCTCGGGGCGGAGCTCAAGAAGGGTTGATGCGTGTAACTCGACTGGAAGGCTGCCACGTCCGGAACATTTCTAGAATGGAATTGATAAGGGATCTCCGCACCATGCCGGGATGAACGGTCCCCTGGCGATGTGATCGCCAGCGCTCGGCGCGCAAGCGCCTCCAGGCGGAGCCCGTCGGCCCGCGCCTTGCGCGCCGCCGCCCATGACCGGCGCGTTCGCCGCGCGCTTCCCGCGCGGGCGCGACCGTGCGAGACGACAGCCCACCGGCGGTTTCCCGCCTCCAGCGTTCCATGCCGGGCTACGTCGCCCTCGTCCTCCACGCTCACCTGCCGTACGTGCGTCACCCCGAGCACGTCCGCTCCCTGGAGGAGCGCTGGTTCTTCGAGGCGCTCTGGGAGTGTTATCTCCCCCTGCTCGGGGTCCTCGATCGCCTCGCCGCCGACCGCGTCGTCGCCCCGCTGACCCTCTCCGTCTCGCCGTCGCTCCTCGCGATGCTGCGCGACGAGCTGCTCCTTCGCCGGTTCGAGGACCACCTCCGCCGGCTCACCGCGCTGGCGGCCCGGGTCGAAGCCCGCTTCGCCGGGAGCGGCTTCGCCGGGGCCGCCGCGCTCTACCGCGCGCGGCTCGCGGACGCGGCGAGCTCGTGGGAGGCGCTCGGCGGCGATGTCCCGGGCGCCCTGGTGCGCCACGCCGGGGCGGGCCGCGTCGAGCTCCTCACCACGGCCGCGACGCACGCGTACCTGCCGGGACTGCTCGCCACGCCGGCGTCGATCCGGGCGCAGCTGCGGCTCGGCCGCCGCGCCTTCGCGGCCTTCACCGGCGCGCCCGAGCCTCGCGGCCTCTGGCTGCCCGAGTGTGCTTACGCGCCCGGCCTCGACGCCGATCTCGCGGCGGCGGGCGTCCGCTTCACCGTGCTCGACGCCCACGCGCTCACGCTCGCCGCGCCGCCTGCGTCCGCCGGCGCGTCCGTCCCGGTGCTCTCGCCTGCCGGCCTCGCGTGCTTCGGGCGCGATCGCGACAGCGCGCGCGAGGTCTGGTCGCGCGACGCCGGCTATCCGGGTCACCCGGTTTATCGCGAGTTCTACCGCGACGTCGGGCTCGACCTGCCCGAGCGCGAGCTCGAAGGGGAGGTCGGTCCCGACGGCACCCGGCTCATGACCGGCCTCAAGCTCCATCGCGTGACCGGGCCCGGCCCCGACAAGGCGCCGTACGACCCGGCCCGCGCCTCCGCGCAGGCGCGCGCGCACGCCGCGGACTTCGTGGCCCGCCGCGAGGCCGCGCTCGCGTCGATCCGCGGCGTGAACGCCCCGCCCATCCTGGTGGCCCCCTACGACGCCGAGCTCTTCGGCCACTGGTGGCTCGAAGGGCCCGAGTTCCTCGAGCACGCCCTGCGCCGCCTCGCGGCCTCGGATCGCGCCGTTCCGATCGCGCTCGGCGCGTACCTGGAGCGCCATCCGCCCGTCGAGGTCGTGGAGCCTGCCGCCTCGACGTGGGGCGAAGGCGGGTTCGGCGCATTCTGGACGGGCCCGAGCGCGTCCTCCCTGTGGCGCCACGCGCACCACGCCGAGCGCGCCGTGCTGGGCGCGCTCTTGAGTTGCCGCCACGCGGGCGGCCTGCCCGGCCGCGCGCTGGACCAGGCGATCCGCGAGCTCCTCCTCCTTCAATCGAGCGACTGGGCCTTCATGATGTCGGCCGGGGAGATGGCTTCCTATGCGGAGGCGCGCGCCCACGCCCACGCGACCCGCGCCCGCCGCCTCGCGTACCTGGCCCAGCAGCCCACGACTTCGCCCTCCGACGTGGCGTGGCTCGACGCGCTTTGCGCGCTCGACCCTTTCCTCGCCGAGCTCTCGGGCCCTGTGCTCCGAGGCGCCTTCGACCCGTGGCGCTGAGCCGGCGTTCCTCCGCGCCGCTCGCCTCCGGATCTCCCGCGCTCCAGGGGCAGATCTCTTTCCGGTAAAGAAGAATTAAATTGTGTTAAAATATTGTGCGAAGGTACTTCGCATGATCGCCGACCGTCCTCGCCACGGCGGTCGACTCGGTGGGAGGGCGTGTGCGCCCCGCGGCGGTGCCCTCGGCGCCTCTTTTCGGGAGGGTGACCCGCGATTCACCCGCCCGTTTCATCGCCGGCCGCCGGCCGCGCGACCCGGCGCACATCTCCCAGCACGTTTTTCGCGGTCATGGCGGCATGAAGTGCGAGAGGGACGGAGACCTTGTCCGGAACACCCCCTTGATGACCGGCCGGTCAGCACCCTAGTGTGTTGCCCGCCAGCTTTGCTCCTGGACCGCACCGGCAGGCGCTGGCAAAGAACCGGGCGGACTCCCCATGACACATCCTCCTTGCGGACCCGAGCGCCGTTTCGCTCGATGGGCTCTCGGCGCTCGTAGCGCCGCATCGAATCACTCCCGCGCCGCCGTCGTCGCGGCGCTGCTCGCTGCGCTCGCGGTGCCCACGTTGACCGGCTGTCGCCGCCCCGAGGCGGACGCGCAGCCGTCGCCGGCGCGCGACACCGCGGCGCCACGCCAGAAGCCCGCGGTGCACTTCGGGAAGGTGACCGCGCGCCCGCTCGCGCAGACGCTGGACGTCAGCGGCACCCTGGTCGCCGACGAGACGAGCGAGGCGGCGACGCAGATCGGCGGCTTGGTCGTGAGCGTCGCGGTCGACGTGGGCTCACGGGTCAAGAAGGGCGATCCGCTCGTCGTGCTCGACGCGCGCAACGTCGCGCTCCAGTCGCAAGCCGCGTCCGCGGCCGTCGCGCAGGCGCGGGCCAAGCTCGCGCTGCAGGACGGCGCGTCGCCGAAGGGCATCGATCCCGACCAGGTGCCGGAGGTCCGGGCCGCGAAGCAGAGCATGGAGCTCGCGAAGTCCGAGGCCGAGCGCGTGAAGCAGCTCTACGACCAGGGCGCCGTCCCCCAGTCGACCTGGGACGCGGCGCGCACGCAGGCCCAGAACGCGACCGCGCAGTACGAGGCCGCGGTCAACGGCATCCGCGCGACCGTCGCGGCGCTCACGTCCGCGCAGGCGCAGGCGGGGCTCGCCTCGAAGGCGGTGTCCGACACGACGGTGCGGGCGCCCTTCGACGGCGCGATCGCCGAGAAGCGGATCAGCGTCGGCGAGTACGCCAGCCCGGGCCGCGTCGTGGCGGTCGTGGTCCGCGACAACCCGCTGCGGCTGCGCATCGACGTGCCCGAGGCGGACATCGCGCACATCGAGGTGGGCAAGCCGGTCAGCGTCTCGGTCGCCTCCTTCCCCGATCGCCTGTTCCCGGGCGTCGTGAAGCGGATCGGCGCGAGCCTGAAGGCCTCGTCGCGCACCCTGCCCGTGGAGGCCGAGTTCGACAACAGCGAGGGCAAGCTCCGCCCCGGCCTCTTCGCGCAGGGGCAGCTGGCGCTGACCGGCGAGTCAAGAACGGCGATCCTCGTCCCCGAGTCGGCGGTCGGCACCTCCGGGACGAGCGCGCGCGTGTTCGTGAAGTCGGGCGATCGCGTGACGGAGCGGCTCGTCAAGCCCGGCCGCAAGATCGATGGCCTCGTCGAGGTCGTCGGTCCGCTCGCCGAGGGGGATGAGGTCGCGATCGACAAGGTGAGCGAGCTGGCGGACGGCATCGAGGTCGCGGCGGCGCAGTGAGCCGAGCGCACCGCGCGCCCCATTACTGAAGAAAGGTAGCGACCATGCAATGGCTCGCGGCAATCTGCATCCGTAGGCCGGTTTTCGCCTCGGTGATCGTCCTGCTCCTGACGGTGCTCGGGGCGTTCTCCTACTTCGGCCTCGGCGTGGACCGGTTTCCCAAGGTCGAGTTCCCGTTCATCGTCGTGACGACCGTCCTCCCCGGCGCAGCGCCCGAGGAGGTCGAGACGGAGCTCTCCGACAAGATCGAGTCGGCGGTCAATACGATCAGCGGCATCGATGAGCTGCGCTCGGCCTCGGTCGAGGGGCTCAGCCAGGTCATGATCTCCTTCCAGCTCGAGAAGGACGTCGACGTCGCCGCGCAGGAGGTGCGCGACAAGGTCGAAGGCATCCTCGCCGATCTGCCGGAAGGGATCGATCCGCCGGTGGTCGGCAAGCTCGATCCGGATGCCGCGCCGATCCTCACGCTCGCCGTCTCGTCTCCGAAGGCGGACGTCCGCTCGGTGACGGAGTTCGCCGACAAGACGCTCCGGCGCGAGCTGGAGTCGCTCGCCGGTGTCGGACAGGTGCTGCTCATCGGCGGCCGGAGCCGGCAGATCAACATCTGGATCGATCCGGAGAAGCTCGAGAAGTACTCCCTGACCGGCGGCGTGGTGGCCCAGGCGCTCGCGAGCCAGAACGTCGAGATCCCGGCCGGCCGGATCGAGCAAGGGGGCAGGGCGCTCACCCTGCGGACGCGCGGCCGCGTGCAGTCGGTCCAGCAGATGGCGGACATCGTCCTCGCGAACCGCGACGGCTACTCCGTGCGGCTCGGCGACGTCGCGGAGGTCCAGGACGGCATGGCGGAGCCGGAGTCCGCCGGCTTCCGCGGCCTCGATCCTGCCGTGCTCCTCAGCATCCGCAAGCAGAGCGGGACGAACACCGTCGAGGTCATCGACGGGCTGAAGGCGCGGATCAGCGAGGTGGAGAAGCGCCTCCCCGAGGGGTACAGCATCGCCATCGCCCGCGATCAGTCGGAGTTCATCAAGAACTCGGTCCACGCCGTCAAGGAGCACCTCGTGCTCGGCGCGCTGCTCGCCGCGATCATCGTCGCGCTCTTCCTCGCGAACGCCCGCAGCACGATCATCTCGGCGATCGCCATCCCGACGAGCATCATCTCCACGTTCGCCCTGATGAAGGTGGCGGGCTTCACGCTCAACGGGATCACGCTCCTCGCGCTGACGCTGGCGGTCGGCATCGTGATCGACGACGCGATCGTCGTCCTCGAGAACTGCTACCGCTGGATCGAGGAGAAGGGCGCGAGCCCGTGGGAGGCGGCGCTCCAGGGCACGAAGGAGATCGGGCCCGCGGTGCTCGCGACGACGCTCTCGCTGGTCGCCGTGTTCCTCCCCGTCGCGTTCATGAGCGGCATCGTCGGCCGCTTCCTGAACTCGTTCGGCCTCACCATGGCGTTCTCGATCCTGGTCTCGCTGATCGTGAGCTTCACGCTGACGCCCATGCTGTCCGCGCGATGGCTGAAGAAGCCGGAGAAGCACGACGCCAGTAGCTCCAAGGAGTCGCGCTTCTACGGGCCGATCGAGCGCGGCTACATGGCGATCCTCCGCTGGTCGATGGCGCACCGCTGGGTGATCGTGCTCGCCTCGCTCCTGGCGCTGTTCTCGATCCCGGTGCTGGGGGGCATGGCCAAGTTCAACTTCCTCCCGATCGAGGACGAGTCGCAGTTCCAGGTCAGCATGCGCGCGCCCGAGGGCGTGAGCCTCGACGGGACGCGCGTCATCGCCACGCGGCTCGCGTCGGACATCGAGAAGCTCCCCGGCGTCTCGTACACGCTGACGACGATCGGCGACGATCCGCAGAAGACGCCGAACATGGCCACCATCTACGTGAAGCTCAACCCGGCGGAGCAGCGCGCGCTGTCGCAGCAGGACCTCATCGATCGCGCCCGGCGCGAGCTCCAGCCCAAGTTCGACGCGGAGAAGCTCCGGGCAAACATCGGCCCAGTGCCCGCCTTCTCCGGCGGCCAGAACACCCAGATCGCCTACCAGGTGCAAGGCCCCGACCTCCAGAAGATCGGCCAGTACTCCGACGTGCTGCTGCAGAAGCTCAAGGCGATCCCGGGCGTCGTCGATCCGGACACCTCGCTGCTCGTGGGCAAGCCGGAGATCCGCGTGGTCATCGACCGCAAGAAGGCCGCCGATCTCGGCGTTCAGGTCGGCGACGTGGCCAGCACCCTGCGGCTCCTGGTCGGCGGGTACAAGGTGTCGACCTACAACGAAGGCGGGGAGCAGTACGAGGTGCGCGCGCGCGCGCTGCCGAGCTTCCGCTCCGACAAGGAAGGCCTCGCGAAGATCACGGTGCCGTCGACCAAGCTCGGCGCCGTGACGCTCGACAACGTGGTGTCGTTCGCCGAGGGGACGGGCCCGTCGCGCATCGAGCGGTACAACCGGCAGCGGCAGGTCATGCTGACGGCGAACCTCGAGGCGGGCTACTCGCAGCAGACGGTCATCCAGGAGCTCGACAAGGCCGTGGCGCAGATGAACCTCGCGTCCGGCTACTCCGCTGGCCCCGTCGGCGCGTCGAAGGAGCTCGTCAAGATGATGAAGAGCTTCCTCGTCGCCCTCCTCCTGTCGCTGGTCTTCATGTACCTCGTGCTCGCGGCGCAGTTCGAGTCGTGGCTGCACCCGATCACGATCCTCCTGTCGCTGCCGCTGACGGTGCCGTTCGCGTTCATCGCGGTCATCATCTTCCGGCAGTCGCTCAACATCTTCTCGCTGCTCGGCATCGTCGTGCTGTTCGGCGTCGTGAAGAAGAACTCGATCCTCCAGATCGATCACACGATCAAGCTGCGCGAGCACGGCTTGCCGCGGGCGCAGGCCATCCTGGAGGCGAACCGCGACAGGCTCCGGCCGATCCTGATGACCACGCTCGCGTTCGTCGCCGGCATGATCCCGCTCGTCGTCTCGAGCGGCGCGGGCTCGGGCACGAACCGCGCGACCGGCTTCGTGATCATCGGCGGGCAGACGCTGGCGCTCCTCCTGACGCTGCTCGCGACCCCGGTCGCCTACTCGCTGTTCGACGACGTCTCCTCGTGGCTCAAGCGGATCCTGCCCTTCATGCGGGGCAGCGACGACCAGGGCGAGCCGCGCGGGGCGGGGGAGGGCGGCGTCGCTCCGGCGGGGGATGGGGTCGTCGCGGCGGGGCACCGCGGCGCCGCGGCGCGCGCCGCCGTCGCGCACGACGCGGGCCGGCCGGCGCCGGCGCAGCTCGACTAGCAGCACCCCGACCGCGCTCCGGGGCCGCGGCGCGCCGCGCCCGGCCCCCTTCGCTACCGCGGCGAGGCGCCGCTCACTGCGCTTCGCCGTGGACCTTGCGCAGGATCACCTCGAGCAGCCCGTCGAACGCGTCGCGCATCGCCCAGGCCTGGGCGGCCTCGTCGTCGAGGCCAGCCGCCTTGCGCCGTCCCTCGACGAGCGCGTTCCTCGGGCCCCTGCACGCGGGGCCGAGCCGGCGCTCCATGTCGAGCGAGGCGCCCGCGTAGACGTGATAACAGGACGCGAAATCCCCCTGGTTGTAGAGGGGCGAGCCGACCTGGATCGCGCCGTCCATCGTGCGCGCCAGCACGAGCAGGTCACCCTCGGTGCAGCCGCGGAGGATCGCGAGCGCGTGGTGAGGCACCGATCGCTTGACCGCCGGCAGCCCTTGCTCTTCGTCGGCCGTCTCGGCCGCGAACGTCGAGAGCGGGACGGGATCGGGGCGCACGAGCAGCCGCTTGAGGTAGTCGGCGGGCACGCCGAAGTTGAGGTTCTGCCCCTGCGTCGAGACCGCCGCGGCGACGCCGATCACCTCGCCGTGCTCGTTGAACAGCGGGCCGCCCGAGGAGCCTGGCGCGATCGGCGCGGAGATCTGCAGCAGCGTCAGCTCCGGATCCACGACGCGGACCGCGCTCACGAGGCCGTTCGACACGGTGTCCGCGAGGCCGAGCGGATGGCCGATCGCGACGACCGGATCGCCGGGGCGGACCGCGCCGCTGTTGCCGAGGGAGAGCAGCGGGAGCCTCCGAGGCGCGTGGATCCGGACGATCGCGAGATCTCGAGCCTCGTCGAACGCGAGCACCTCGAGCACCGGGTGCTCGCTCTGATCGGAGAGGACCACCTTGAGGTCCGGCATCCCGGCGACGACGTGGAAATTCGTCGCGATCCAGCCGTCCTCGCGGACGAGGAAGCCCGCCCCGAGCGAGCCGTCGCCGCGGATCGTGACGACCGCCGGCATGGCGCGCGCCGCGATCTGCGCTGGCGTCATCGCCGCGGGCTGTGACGCGGAGATCGCCGGCTGGCTTGCCGAGCTCGCGGTGCAGCCGAGCGCCGCGATCGCCGCCGCGGCGACGAGCGCCGAGACGCGCGGCCAGGCGCGCCGCTGCGGGGGTCGGGGGCGCGATGGAGGAGCGGCGCAGGAGGGCCGGTCGTCGTCATGGAGCTCGCCTGGCAGGCTGCGGTGGTTCATGTCGCTCCCCGAGGCCGCCGCGTGAGCGACCTCCCTCCAGCAAGCGTAACGAAGACCCGACGGATCGTCTCGCGCGCCCGGAGAAAAACCGGTCGTGGCCGCATATGCTGTCGCGGTGAGCCAAGACCACGACGCGCGTGATCCTATCTTCGCCCTCAGCGACGAGTTCGTCGAAGCCTTCGCTGCCCGCTGTCCTGCCCATGCCACCCTCGCGGGCATCCCCTGCGACGAAGGCGCCTGGAACGACTGGAGCCCGAGCGGCGCCGCGTCCTGGGCCTCCACGGTCGCGTCCTTCCAGGAGCGGCTCCGCTCGCTGCCGCCGCCGCGCTCCGGGGCGGAGGCGCGGTGGGGTCGCCTCGCACGCCGTGTCATGGCGGATCACCTGGACGAGCGGCTCGACGATTTCCGTCACGGCGAGCACCTGCGCGATCTCAACAACATCGAGTCGGCGTTCCAGCACCTCCGGATGGTCTTCGACCTCATGGATGTCCACAGCGCCGCCGGCTGGGAGGCCATCGCGTCGCGTCTGGAGGGCCTGCCGCGCGCGTGCGACAGCTACCGCGCTTCGCTCGAGGAGGGGCGCCGGACGGGCCAGGTCGTCGCGCGTCGCCAGGTGTTCGCCGTGATCGAGCAGGCGCGCTACCAGGCGGGCGACGCGTCGTTCTTCCTCACGCTGCCGGCCGCTCACGAGGCGTCGGGTTGCGGCGCGGGCGCCGGCCGCGCACGCGTCGTCGACGGCGTCGAGCGGGCGCGCGCCGCGTTCGGCGCGCTCGCCGGCTACCTGGAGCAGACGTACCTGCCGAGCGCGCGCGCCGCGGACGCCGTGGGAGAGGAGCGCTACCTGCGCCTCTCGCGCCGCTTCCTCGGCGCGAGCATCGACCCGATCGAGACGTACGCCTGGGGGTGGTCCGAGGTGCACGCCATCGAGGCCCAGATGGCGCGCCTCGCCGCCGAGATCCTCCCCGGCGCGTCGCTGTCCGAGGTGATCGATCTGCTCATGACCGACCCCGCCCGGTGCGCGCAGGGCGCCGACGAGTTCCTCCGCATCATGTCCGAGCGCCAGCGAAAGGCGCTCGCCGATCTCGACGGCGTCCATTTCGACATCCCGGCGCCCATCCGTCACATCGAGGTGAAGCTCGCTCCGCCGGGCGGCGCGCTCGGCGCCTACTACGTGCCCCCGAGCGACGGCTTCAAGCGGCCCGGCACCGTCTGGTATGCGCCCGGCACGAAGCAGGCGTTCCCGCTCTACGAGGAGATCACCACGGCGTACCACGAGGGCTTTCCTGGCCATCACCTGCAGTGCGCGCTCCAGGTGCACCTCGATGACCGGCTGAGCCGACTCCACCGCTTCCTGGTGACGAACTCCGGCCACGCCGAGGGGTGGGCCCTCTACGCCGAGCAGCTCATGTACGAGCTCGGCTATTTCGAGCGCCCCGATTACGTGCTCGGGATGCTCGCGGGCAAGCTGACGCGCGCCTACCGCGTCGTCCTCGACATCGGCATGCACCTGGAGCTGCCGATCCCCCGGGACGCGCCGCTCCACGCCGGCGAGCCCTGGCGCTACGAGATCGCCGTCGAGTACCTCCAGCGCCGGGCCTTCCTCCCGCTGGATCACGCGCACAGCGAGGCGACGCGCTACCTGGGCTGGCCGGGGCAGGCGATCTCCTACAAGGTCGGCGAGCGCGTCGTCCTGGAGCTGCGCGACACGCTGCGGCGCCGCCACGGCGAGGCCTTCGATCTGAAGGCGTTTCACGCCAGGGTGATCGGCTCCGGGTCCGTCGGGCTCGACCACCTGCGCGAGATCGTGCTCGACGACGCCGCGCACTGAGCGCGCGTCAGACACGCGCTCGTCAGACACGCGCGTGGCCGCGCGTCGCCCGACCGCTTCGCGCCTCGACGCGCGGCCACGCGCGTGCCAATCGACGCGGGTGAGCGCTCCCCCAGCGAACGAAGCCCCCGAGGCGCGGCCGGACGGCTCGGACCTCTGCACCGCGTGCGGCCTCTGCTGCACGGGGCTGCTCTTCGACGTCGCGCCGCTCGAGGAGCACGAGCTCCCGCGGGCCGAGAAGCTGCGCCTGCCGCTCGCTTGCAATCGGTACCACGACGCCTTCAGCCTGCCGTGCCCCTGCCACCTCGACAGGAAGTGCACCGTCTACGAGATGCGCTTCTCCGTGTGCAGCAGCTACGAGTGCGGCCTGCTCCGGCGCTGCAAGGCGGGCGAGGTGCCGCTCGGCGAGGCGCTGTCCCGCGTCGAGCGCGTGCTGCGCCTGACGGACGCGGTGCGCGCGCGGGTGCCGCCGCTCGTGCCGCCGCGTCCGCTCTGGGACGAGGCCCGCGAGCACATCCGCCGGCGTGACGCCGAGGACCCGTCGCCGACGTGGCAGGGCGAGCGCGGCGCGCTCGTCGCCGCGCTCGGTGAGCTCCGGGTCGCGTGCAGGGAAGGGCTCGATCCGTAGCGCCGGCGCCTCGCGAGGGCCGCGGGAAATGGTCTTTCCCATGCCGGGGTCCAATCCGCGGGGCGCTTCAACGTGCTTTGGAGATCTCCCTCTCCCTGTCCTGCAAAGATCTCCAGGTCCCCCAGGACACCGACGAGCGCGGAGACTCCCATGCTTCGTCCAGGCCGAGCGTGATCCGCCCTCGGCTGCGCGGGCCGCGCCCTCGTCAACATGCTTGTCTCGGCCTCCCGGCGGCCGGCTCCACGCCGTATATACGACCCATGGAACCGACGATCCGCCGGCTGACCAACAAGTATTCTGCCATCACTGCAGTGATCAGCTTCGTCACTCAGCCCATTCCCGGCGCAGATGAGTTGATCGTGGTTCCCATTCATTACTCCTTCTCCGTGTCGCTGACCCGGCGCCGGGGCGCGCCGCTCCGCAGGGCTCCGTGGCTGCAGGTGAGCAAGATCATCTGGGGTGGAGCGGCCGTAAGGCTCTTCGCCAACTTCACGCTCGGCCTCGTCCCGGTCGCCGGTCTCTTCTCCAATGCGGTCACCGCCGTCGCCTTGACGGAGTTCCTGGGCCGCTACCTCGACGCCGCGCTGAGCAGCGAGGCGCCGCCTCCCGCGGTCTCCATCAGGGCCATCAGGGATGCCCTGCGGAACCCAAGGCGAGCGCGGAGCGCTCAGCGGTTGTGGTTCAGGATCCGCCGCGCCGTCCGGGAATCCGTCCCTGCGCCGACTCCTGGTTGAGGCGCCTTGTCCCGCTGGACGGGAAGCTCGGAGCTCGCGCGGCCTCGGGGCGCCCGGCGGTCGTGACGCGGTCCACGGCCAAGGAATCCGCGGCGCCGGGTCATCCGCCGCACCCTCTCCCGCCTGCGCGCCGCGTTGACGAGCGCGTCGCCGGCGCGCCCGACGCGGAGCCGACGTGGGGCCGGCGTGGAGCCGCCTCGGTCCGCCCGCGCGCGGTGGTCTCGCCTGGCGTCTCTCCTGGCGATCGCCGCCCAGATCGAATAGATCCCCGGCCATGCTCTCCGAGACCCGCGAGAAAGTCCTCGACATCAAACGGCGCTTTGAGGCGCTAAGGGGGCATCTTTGACGTCCCCAAGCTCGAACGGATGCTCCAGGATCTGACCCAGACGACGCTGTCGTCGGGGTTCTGGAACGATCAGGAAAAGGCCCAAGCCGTCCTCCGCAAGCGCGCCCAGGTCGAGTCGAAGCTCGAGGTGGCGCAGCGGCTCGGCCGCGAGATCGAGGATCTCGCGGAGTACCTCGAGCTCGGCGCTGCCGAGGGCGACGAGGGCGTCATCGCCGACGCCGACGCGCAGGCCGACGCCATCGCCGGGCGCCTGCGCAAGGTCGAGCTCGATCGCATGCTGTCCGGCCCCGCCGACCGCGGCAACGCCATCGTCAGCATCCACCCGGGCGCCGGCGGCACCGACGCGAAGGACTGGGCGTCCATGCTCCTCCGCATGTACCTGCGCTTCTGCGAGCGCCGCGGGTACAAGACGGAGATCATCGATTACCAGGACGGCGACGAGGCCGGCATCGACGCCGTCACCCTCACGGTGAGCGGCGACGCCGCCTACGGCTATCTGCGCTCCGAGGCCGGGGTCCACCGCCTCGTGCGGATGAGCCCGTTCAACGCCGATCACACGCGCCAGACCGCGTTCGCCGCCGTCGAGGTCACCCCGGACAGCGACGACGAGATCAACATCCAGGTCAACGAGAAGGACATCGAGATCACGACGATGCGCGCCGGCGGCAAGGGCGGGCAGAACGTGAACAAGGTCGAGACCGCCGTTCGCCTGCGGCACCTCCCGACCGGCCTCAACATCGTGTGCCGCGCCGAGCGCAGCCAGCACCAGAACCGCGCGATGGCGATGAAGGTCCTCAAGGCGAAGCTGTACGAGATGGAGCTCCAGAAGCGGGATGCCGAGGTCCAGGCCTACAACGCCGCAAAGAGCGCTATCAACTTCGGCAGCCAGATCAGGAACTACGTCCTCGCGCCCTACCGGCTCGTCAAGGACGTGCGCACCTCCACCGAGGCCACCGACGTGGACGCCGTCCTCGACGGCGATCTCGAGGGCTTCATCGAGGCCTACTTGCTCGCCGCGGCCGGCGGTTCGCTCAGGAAGGGCGGCTCCGTCGCGGAGGACGACGCTCCGTGAGCCAGCAAAAAGACAGACCGAATGACAAGAAGACCGAGCGGCTCGTGAAGGAGGCCGCCGAGGCCGCGCGCGCCGAGGAGACGCTGATCGCCACCCGCAAGGCGAAGGCGGCCCGCCTCCGCGCCCGCGGCGACAACCCGTTCGCCAACGACGTCACGGAGGGCGAGCCGCTCGTCGAGCTCGCGGCCGTCCGCGCCCGCTTCGACGGGGCGCGGGCCGCGGCCGAGCCGAGGCCCGAGGGCGCGGCGCCCGAGCGATCCGCCTCCTCCGCGGCGGATCGCTACGATCCGGCGCGCGTCGAGCCGGTCCCGTTCCGCGTCGCGGGCCGGGTCCTCTTCGTGCGCTCGTTCGGCGGCGTCACCTTCGTCCGGCTGCGCGACCGAACCGGCGAGCTCCAGCTCTACTGCGAGCAGGGGAGCCTCGCCGATTTCGAGCGGCTGGAGGACGTCGACCTCGGCGATTTCGTCGAGGCCCGCGGCGTCGCGATGGCGACGCAGAAGGGCGAGCTCTCGATCCGCGCCGAGCGTCTCCGGCTGCTCACGAAGGCCTACCGCCCGCTGCCGACCAAGACGAGCTTCAAGGACGTCGAGTCGCGCTACCGCATGCGGTACGTCGATCTCGTGGCCAACCCGCACGTCGCGGGGGTCTTCCGCGCCCGCACCGCGATCGTCGCCGCGCTGCGCGAGTTCCTCGACACCCGCGGCTTCCTCGAGGTCGAGACCCCGACGATGCACACGCTCGTCGGCGGCGCGGCCGCGAAGCCGTTCAAGACCCACCACAACGCGCTCGACCTCGGGCTCTTCATGCGCATCGCGCCGGAGCTCTTCCTGAAGCGGCTCGTTGTCGGCGGCTTCGAGCGCGTCTACGAGATCGCGCGCTGCTACCGGAACGAGGGGCTGTCGACGCGGCACAACCCCGAGTTCACGATGCTCGAGTACTACCAGGCGTACGCGACGTACGAGACGCTGATGGACGCCACCGAGGCGATGCTCCGCCACGTCGACGCCCGCCTCGCCGAGCGGCTCCCGGCCGAGCACGCGGCCTGGGCCGCGCAGCGCACGTACTCGCTCGAGCGCTTCGAGCGCGTCCCCATGGCCGAGGGGATCGCCCGCGCCCTGTCGAAGTCGGGCCTGCCGGCCGACGTCCCGCAGCGCGTCGCCGCGGACGACGCCCCGATCAAGGAGTGGGCGAAGGCGGCGAAGGCGAGCGGGCGCGAGATCGACTGGACGAACTTCCGCGCGGGCGCGAAGAAGTGCGAGTCGCCTGGCGAGCTCGTCTTCTGCGCCTACGAGTACGTGGTCGAGCCGTTCCTCACGAGGGACTACCGCACGGAGGCGGGCGACAAGAGCGTCCCTGTCTTCATCATCGACTATCCCTTCGAGGTCTCCCCGCTCGCGCGCAAGAAGGACAGCGATCCTTCGCTGGTCGACCGCTTCGAGCTCTTCATCGACGGCCGCGAGCTCTGCAACGCCTTCAGCGAGCTCAACGACCCCGAGGACCAGGACGCGCGCTTCCGCGCGCAGGTCGAGAAGAAGTCGCGGGGCGAGGAGGAGACGATGGATTACGACGCCGACTACGTCCGCGCCTTGGAGCACGGCCTCCCGCCGACGGCGGGCTTCGGCATGGGTGTCGATCGCCTGACGATGCTCCTCACCGGCGCGACCTCCATCCGCGACGTCATCCTGTTCCCGCTCCTCCGTCCCGAGACCGACGCGTGATCGAGCTCTCCAGGTCGTTGCAGGCCGCGCTCCTCGCCGCCGTCGCTCTGGGCATCGTCCTGCTCGCCTGGCGGGGCTACACCCGCTTCGACAAGAAGGGCGAGCTGGAGCCGCGGCGTCCCGGCGTCGTGCGCGTCGGGGTCGTGGTCGCTCTCACGGGCGCCAGCCTGCTCGCGCTCACGCTCGTCGCGTCCAGCGGGCGCGCGAAGGGCCTCGCGCTCATCGGCGCCTTCTTCGCGAGCAATACGGAGAGGATCGCCCCGCTCGTCGCCGCGCTGGTCGTGGCCGGGGCCCTTCGGCTGTTTCGGGCCAGGACGGGTGCGGACAACGCCCGGTGGCTCTCCGGCAGGTGGGGGTCCAAGGCCCGCGTGGGGCTCCGCGTGCTCGGCGCGATGTCCCTGCTCGCCGCGCTCGCGATCGTCGTCCTCTGGGTCGCGGTCCTGCCCATCCAGCCGACCTTCAGGTGGATCCTTGGAGGCATCCTGTTCGGCGCGGGCGCGGGCTATCTGGTCGCCGGGAGCCGCCCTGTCCGCAAGGGGCTCTATCGCGCGCTCGGCTGGTGGTGGGGCGCGCTCGTGGGCGTGGCGTTCGGCGTCACCGCGACGCTCACGGCCAGGATGCCCGTCGGGAAGGGCGCGTCGTTCAATCCCACGGATCAGATCATCCGTTTCACCGCGCTCGTCTCGAGCGTCGTCTTCCTGTTCTTCGTGCTGTCGGCGCTCCTGCCGATCGCCCTCGACGCGCTCGAGCGCCGGAGCTTCGTGCCCCACGTGGCCGCGCGCCACGTGCGCGCCTCGAAGAGCGGCTTTCTCACGGTCATCTCGGTCCTGTCGATGGCCGGTGTCGCGGTCAGCTCGTGCGCCCTGTGCTCGGTGACGAGCATCATGGGCGGCTTCGGCGCCGACCTGAAGCGCAAGATCCTCGGCAACAACGCGCACATGGTCGTCGACGCCTCCCGCCCTGGCGGCTTCGGCAACTGGGACGACAAGCTCACCCAGGTGCGCGTCGCGCTCGCGCCCTACGGAGGCGCCGCGACCCCGGTCGCGGCCGGCGAGGCGATGGGCTCCAGCGCCTCGAACACCGCGGGCGCGCTCGTCCGCGGCATCGATCCGGACACCATCGGGCAGGTCATCGACCTCGCCAAGAACATCGAGGTCGGCAGCTTCGACTACCTGCGCGAGCCCGAGAAGCTGACGGGCCTGCCTCCCGAGGAGATCATCGGTCGAGGTCCGGGCGGGGAGCCGTACTTCAAGGGGCCGGACTTCCGCCAGCCCACGGACGTCGACCCGTCGGTGCGTGACTACCTGAAGCAGCAGACGCGCGTGTACCCGGGCGTCATCATCGGCCGCGAGCTCGCGAAATCGCTCCACGTGCTCGTCGGGGACGAGGTGACCCTCCTGTCGCCGATGGGCGAGCTCGGCCCCACCGGCGTGATGCCGCGCTCCCGCAAGTTCCGCGTCGCGGCGATTTTCTATAGCGGCATGTACGAGTACGACGTCACGCACGCGTACGTCTTGATGGAAGAGGCGCAGAAGTTCTTCAGCCTCGACGACAAGATCACCCACATCGACATCCGGGTCCCGGATCCCGAGCGGGTGCAGGAGGTCCGCCCGGCCGTGGAGGCGGCCGTCGCCGCGAGCGCCGCGCTCGACGAGGCGCCGGAGGGAGGCAAGCCGCCGCCGCAGCTCCGCGTCCGCGACTGGATGGAGATGAACAAAAACCTCTTCAGCGCGCTCAAGCTGGAGAAGATCGCGACGTTCATCATCCTGTCCATCGCCATCGCGGTCGCGAGCTTCTGCATCGTCTGCACGCTGCTCCTCATGGTGACCGAGAAGGGCAAGGAGATCGCCGTCCTGAAGGCGCTGGGCGCCTCGGACAACGCGGTGATGCGCGTGTTCATGCTCGAGGGCGTGATCATCGGCGCCATCGGCACGATCTACGGTGTCGGCACCGCGCTCGCGGTCTGCACGGGCCTGTACTGGTTCGGTGTCCGGCTCGATCCGGACGTCTATTACATCGACCGGTTGCCCGTGAACGTGAACCTCTCCGACTACGCGATGGTCGCGGTCGCGTCGATGCTCATCTGCACCATCGCCACCATCTACCCGGCCCGCGCTGCCTCGAGGCTCTCTCCGGTCGACGGGCTCCGCTACGAGTAATCACTCCATGTCCACTCCGCTCGTCGTCGTCGAAGACCTCCGCAAGACGTTCGTTCACATGGGCCGCGAGCTCCACGTGCTCTGCGGCATCGACATCGTCATCAACCAGGGCGAGGTCGTGGCGTTCGTGGGCCCCTCGGGCGCCGGCAAGAGCACGTTCCTCCACTGCATCGGCACGCTGGACCTCCCGACGAGCGGCCGTATCCGCCTCGGCAACGACGAGCTCACCGGCCTCCCGGGCTCGCGGCTCGCGGCGATCCGGAACCGGACGATCGGCTTCGTCTTCCAGTTCCACCACCTGCTCCCCGAGTTCAACGCGGTCGAGAACGTGATGATGCCGGGCCTCATCCAGGGGAAGACGCGCCGCGAGATGGAGCCGCTCGCGCGCTCGCTGCTCGCCGAGGTCGGGCTCGCGGCGCGCGCGACGCACCGGCCGGGAGAGCTGTCGGGCGGCGAGCAGCAGCGCGTGGCCCTGGCGCGGGCGCTCGTCCTGTCGCCGAAGCTCCTCCTCGCCGACGAGCCGACCGGGAACCTCGACACCGCGACGAGCGACTCGATCCACCAGCTGTTCTTCGAGATGAACCGCAAGCACGGCACCACGATCGTGGTGGTGACGCACAACCTCAGCTTCGCCGAGTCGATGCCGCGCGTGGTGACCATGCGCGACGGGACGATCGAGAGCGATCGCATCGGCAGCGAGCGCGCCGCGGCCCTCGGGTACCGCGACGGCTCAGCCGGATAGCCGCTCGCTCAGGAGCTCGGCCGCGCGCAGCGACATGGCCATGATGGTCATCTGCGGGTTCACGCCGAGCGACGAGGGGATCGCGCTTCCATCACACACGTAGAGCCCGGCGACGTCGTGCGCCTGGTGGTCCGGCCCGAGGCACGATGACCGCGGATCCACCCCGATACGGCACGTCCCGAGCGGGTGGAACGCGGCCACGTCGAGGTCCCCGGCCTTGATCTGCCGCGCCTTCAGCCGCTCCAGGTCCGCGGGGCCGTTCACCTCGTCGCAGCCGGCGACGAGCGGCAGGACGCGCCGCGCCCCCGCGGCCAGGAACACCTCGCAGAGCAGCTCGACCCCGCGCTGCATCTTGGCGACGTCCTCCCGGTTCATCGTGTAGAGCACGAGCGGCGTGCCGCCGATCCCGGGCCTCACCTCGCCGCGGCTCGTGTCCTTGATCATGAACCCGAACGTCGCGAGGTGCGGATACCGCTCCATCAGCTCCGTGTAGCGATGTCCCGTCCAGGGCACGGCCAGCGCGGCGACGTCGAACGGGAGCGAGCCTCCCTCGAACATCAGCCCTTCATCGGCGAAGTGGTCGATCTGGTAGCCCTGCGGGATGCCTTGCCACTGATCGATCCGCTCATCGAAGAGGGCCATCACCTTCGACGCCGGGTGGATCGAAAGGTTCTTTCCCAGCGCGCCGCTCGACAGGCACGCTCCGCTCCGGCGCAGGAGCAGCGGCGTCATCAGCGCGCCGCCGGCCACGACGACGGCCTCCGCCCTGACCACGAGCCGCGGCCCCCGCCCTGCGCCGCTCGCCGCGCGGCCGCCGTGGCCTCCGGCCCTCGTGTCCCCCCCGAGCACGGCAGTCGCCCCCCGCGCGCGGCCCGCCACGATATCGATCGTCCTGACCCGCGCCGCCGTGATGAGCTGCGCGCCCCGCTTCAGCGCCTCGGGCACATAGCTCACGTCGGTCGAGCGCTTGGCCCCCGTTGGGCAGCCGAAGCAGCAGATCCCCTGCCCATCGCAGTCCGGCGCGTTGCGCTGGAGCGGCCCGTGCCGCAGCCCGAGCCGCTCCGCCCCGCGCCGGACGATCGGCCCGATCGCCCCGAGGTGCAGCGGGTCGGCGGGGGCGACCTGGAGCATGCGCTCGACGCGCTCGTAATAAGGAGAGAGCCCGCCGGACGAGAACTCCGCAGGGAGCCCCATGCCGTCTCGCCACGACGCGAAGGTGCTCTCCGGAGCCCGGTAGCAAGTACCGGAGTTGATCACGGTGCTCCCTCCGACGGCGCGCCCCGCGAACACCGGGATATTCACGTTGCCGAGCGTCATGTCGAGCCCGTGGTCGCGGTACATCTCCCGGTAGGCGCGCGCAGGCCGTCCGGTGAAGCTCGAGCGGCGGTGGAAGTCGCCCTCCTCGAGCATGAGCACCGCGTGTCCGCGCGACGCGAGCTCGTAGGCCGCGGCCGCTCCGCCGGCGCCGGTGCCGATCACGAGGACCTCGCACTCGAGCTCCAGGTCCTCCTCGACCTCGCGCCCGTCGGTCACCTGCGCGAGCCAGCGCGGCGCCTCGTCGCGCACCGTGGGCAGCTCGTAGCGGCAGCCGACGTGCTTGAACATCTCGGGCCGGTCGTAGTGGACGAACCTGAGCGGCGTGAGCGCGGCGCGGAGCAGCGAACGCAGCGTCCGCGCCCGGCTCTGCTCGAAGCCGCGGAGCACCGCCATCCGCTCCTCGAGCGGCAGCGCCGACAGCGGCCTGAGCCGGAACGGAAGGGGAGCGAGCTCTATCGCCCACAGCGCCGCGCGCACCCCCTGCGCCAGGTGCGGCGGGATCGAGCCGAGCCAGGCCGCGAGTCGGCTGGCGGTCGCGGCGCCCGCGCCGTCGAGGAAGCGGCCGGGCGGCATCGCCGCCTCGGCGAGCGCGGCGGCGATACGCATCTCCCGCCCAGAGAGCCTGGGCTCCGCGCCGCCGTTTGCCTCGGGGGCCCTCTCCGCGCCGGCATCCTCCCCCGGTGTCCCGGGCCAGCGTTCTCTCCGCTCCAGCGCGGGCAAGCGCCCGAAATCGAGGTCCAATCCAAGGGTCATGGTCCTCCGAACCGCTCGTGAAAACTTCTGTTAATTCTGTAGCAACAGAATCGTCGCGATGCAAGGCGACCTGATCCGCTGGTGGACGTGGCGCGCAGGCGGGCTGATCCGTTGCTCTTGCGCGCGCTGGACGTGGAGCGCAGGCGCCCTGTCACGGCATCGGCAGGACCCAGATCGGCGAGCGAGGCTGGAGCTCGAGGTGCTTCCAGGCGTCCTCGGCGATCGCCATGCCGAGCTCTCCCTCATCGCGGAGGCTCGCGGCGACCGCGCGAAAGTAAGGGGCGTCTGGGCGCTCGATCGCGAGGATGCCCTTCGGATCCGACGGGCTCGGGGTGAACGGGCGGCCCGCCTTCGCCCGGCGCGTATCGCGCACGAGCGAGATTTCGTCCATGCGGGCGGTGAAGTGCGGCCCTCCGTCGAACGGATCGACCCTGTGGGCATAGCGGAAGCCGACGCGGCGGAGCAGCTTCTCCACCCCCCGGGTCTGCGCCCCTACCTTCCCGATCACGCGCTGCGCGTCCTCGGGCAGCAGCGAGGCGTAGATGGTCCCCTCCGGGAAGAGCCCCTTGATGAACTCCTTGTTCTTCTTGGAGAGGAGATCCGCGTCGGCATAGCTCATGTCGGTGAACTTGCGCCCGAGCGCTTCCCAGAGGTGGCTTGTCCCGTCCGGCTCGAGGGGGGGCATCAGCTCCGCGAGGATCTCGTCCTGGAACAGCGCGGATCGCGCGGCCATGTAGAGGAAGCGAACATAGGAGATCATCGTGCCGAGCCGCTCGGGCCCTTGCCGGTACTCCGGCATGAGCACGAGCCCGCCGATCTCCGTGGGGCCGTTGTACGAGTAGCCGATGCGCAGCACGGTATGATGGAAGTGCTTGTCGATCGTGGCCGAGTACTTCTCCTCGTCGAGCACGTCGAAGAAGATGTAGGGGATGCCGCGCCGGCCGAGCTGCGCGATGATCATCGACGTCCCGACGATCATGCCCTTGTCGCCCTTCGTCAGGTCGACGAGCACGAAGACGTATTGGCGGAGGCGGGGATCCTGGATCGCCCCGTTGAAGCTCTTGTGGCTCTCGGCGACGATCTCGTGGATTGCGTCACGGTTGTTCGGCAGGTTGACCGAGTTCAGGTGGCGCGCGACATAGAGGAGCTGTTCCTCGTCGCCGGTCACGGCTGCGCGTATCTCGAACGAGACCATCGCCGGAAGCCTACGCGTGGCGCCCGTCCTTGGCCATTGCTCCGGAGGCCGTGCGCACGGCGCAGAGCGGCGATCGCCGCTCGCCCTGGCCGGCCGGACAGCGCGAGCCTGGCGCGGGACGTCGCGCGCGTCAGCCGAGCTCAGCGCGCGACGCTTCGTCCGTGGCGTCGCGCGGCGGCTCCGCGCGTCAGCCGAGCTGAGCGCGCAGCGCTTCGTCCATGGCATCGAGCGGCGGCTCCCGCCCGGTGTACAGCCGGAACTGCTCTGCAGCCTGGTGGAGGAGCATCCTCCCGCCGTGAACGGCGGTCGCTCCGCGCCGACGCGCCGACGCCACGAGCTCCGTGATCATCGGTTTGTACACGATATCCATCACCAGGAGACCGTCCCGCAATACCTCTTCCGGGACAGGGCTTCGCGGATCGACCTCGGCCATGCCGAGCGACGTGGCGTTCACGAGGACGCCGTGGTCGGGCGAGAGCGCCGCTGCGTCGAGCGGCACGGCCGCCCCGCCGACCGCCGCCGCGAGCTGCCGCGCCTTCTCGAGATCGCGGTTCGCCACCGTGACGCTGGCGCCGCGCTCCGCGAGCCCGAACGCGACCGCGCGCGCCGCGCCGCCGGCGCCGAGGAGCAGCACCCGCGCGCCCCCGAGCTGCGTCACCTCCTCGAGCGCCCGCACCGCGCCGATCCAGTCGGTATTGTAGCCCCTGAGGCGCCCGTCGTTGTTCACGATGGTGTTGACCGCGCCGATCCGCTCGGCGACGGGATCGAGCTCGTCGAGCAATGGAATTACCGCCTGCTTGTAGGGCATCGACACGCCGAGGCCGCGGATCCCGAGCGCGCGCATCCCGCGCGTCGCGCCTTCAACATCGGTCACCGCAAAAGGGATATAGGTAAAATCGAGTCCCAGCGCGCGGTAGCCGGCGAGGTGCATGGCGGCCCCTGTCGTTACCGGATGACGCGACATTGATCCGCAGAGTGTGAGGCGGCCCAGAGCTTGGGAGAGTGGTGCAGTCGATGAAGTGCAGCCGTGCATGCAGCGAAGCTGGCTTGTCTCGAGCGCGGATGCTAGCCCCGCCAGAGATGAGCGAGCCCAGCGTTCCCCGGCCGGCGGTGGAGGCCGCGGCGGTGTGCCTCCAGCCCGACAAGGCCGGACTTTTCATGCTTCGATCCGATCGCGCGCTCGCGCGGCGCGCCTACCAGACGGTCGCGCCGCTCGGGCGGAGCCTCCTCAAGATCCTCGCGGCGCTCGCGATCCTCACGCTGGGTCGCTCGACCCTCGCGGACCAGTACCACGTGCCCACCGGCTCGATGTGGCCGACGATCGCCCCGGGCGATCGCATCCTCGTCGACAAGGTCGCCTACGGGCTCCGCGTCCCGCTCACGGAACACTACCTGTTCGAGCGCAGCGGGCCGAGCGCCGGCGACGTGGTGCTCTTCGCGGATCCGCGCGGCGGGTCCACCCTCCTCGTCAAGCGGGTGATCGCGCTCCCGGGCCAGACGGTGATGCTCCGGCAAGGCGTGCTGTACGTCGACGGTGCGGCGCAAGCCCTCGAGCAGCTCGGGGACGGCACGAGGGTGGAGCACCTCGGCGAGGTCACACACGCGGCCGGCGAGCCCGACTTCGACGCGTTCGGTCCGGTCGTCGTCCCGCCGGACCACCTCTTCGTGATGGGCGACAACCGCGCCGCCTCGCTCGACAGCCGGGCGATGGGGGCGGTGCCGAGGGAGCTGCTGCGCGGCCGCGTGCTCCGCGTCGTCTATCACCATGACGCCGCGGGCTTCGATCTGTCCCGCGCGCTGCGGAGCGTCGACTGACCGGCTGCTCTAGGCTTCCCCGCTTGCCACCATCTCCCTGAGCTCATCGCCGCTCAGGGTCTCGACCTCGTAGAGCCGGGCGGCGACGCGCTCGAGCGTCGGCCGGTGCCCCTGGATCAAAGCGCGCGCCCGCGCTTCCGCGTCCGCGAGGATCCGCGCGACCTCCGCGTCGATCGCGCGCGCGGTCGCGTCGCTGCACTCCCGCGGCCCTGCGCCGGACGGCATCGCGCCCTGCGCTTCGCCGAGGAACGACAGCGGCCGGCGCGGCTCGAGCGCCGAGAGCCCGACCCCCTGGCCCATCCCGAGCTCGCGGACCATGCGACGCGCGAGCTCGGTCGCGTTGAGCAGATCGTCCTGCGCGCCGGTCGAGAGGTCTCCGACGGCCTCCTCCTCGGCGACGCGCCCGCCCAGCAGCACGACCAGCCGATCGAGGATCTCCTGCCGGCTCCACAGGTAACGATCCTCGCGCGGCTGCTGGATCGTGTACCCGAGCGCGCCCGGCCCCCGCGGCACGATGGACACCTTGCGCACCGGATCCTGCGTCGGCAGCAGCGAGGCGGTCAGCGCATGCCCCACCTCGTGGTAGGCGACGACGAGCTTCTCGCGCGCTCCGAGCCGCCTGCCACGGCGCTCGAGCCCGGCGAGCCCGCGCTCGATCGCCGCCTCCAGGTCGCTCTGTCCCACCGCCTCCGCGCCGCGCCGCGCCGCGAGCAGCGCCGCCTCGTTGACGATGTTCGCGAGGTCGGCGCCGACGAGCCCCGCGGTCTGCGCGGCCACGGCGTCGAGATCCGCGCCGGGATCGAGCGCCACCTTCCTCGCGTGCACCGCGAGGATCTCCTTCCGTTCGGCGAGGTCGGGCCGATCGATGTGCACCCGGCGGTCGAACCGCCCTGGCCTGAGCAGCGCCGGATCGAGGATCTCGGCGCGGTTCGTCGCGGCGATCACGACCATGGCCGTGTGCGCGTCGAACCCATCCATCTCGGTCAGGAGCTGGTTGAGCGTCTGCTCCCGCTCGTCGTGGCCGCCGACGGACCCGCCGAGGCCGCGCACCTTGCCGACCGCATCGAGCTCGTCGATGAACACGAGGCAGGGCCCCTTCTCGCGCGCCTGGGAGAAGAGGTCGCGCACGCGCGCGGCGCCGACGCCGACGAACATCTCCACGAACTCCGACCCGCTTGCGCTGAAGAAGGGTACGCTCGCCTCTCCCGCGATCGCCCGAGCGAGCAACGTCTTGCCCGTGCCGGGCGGCCCCACGAGGAGCACCCCTCTGGGCATCCGCCCGCCGAGCTTCTCGTAGCGCTCGGGCGCTTTGAGGAAGTCGACGATCTCGCCGAGCTCCGTCTTCGCCTCGGCGTTGCCGGCGACATCGCGGAACGTCGCGATCGCGCCCCGCTCCTCGTAGAGCCGCGCCTTGTGCTTGCCGAAGGCGGTCGCGGCGCCCGAGATCGTCCCTGCCGTCGCCGCACGGCGCGACACGAGGTGGCCCATCGCCGCCAGACCGGCGAGCGGCAGCAGCAGCCAGAGGTACGGCGGCAGCCCCAGCTCGTCCGCGACGCGCGTGTACGGGATCCCTCGCCGGTCGAGAGCGGCGAGCAGATCCTTCTCGGTCTGCTCGATGCGCCCCGTGCGGTAACTCTGCGGCGCACGCGCGCTCAGGCCGGGCACCGCGCGTCCGATGTACATGTCATCCCGGATCTCGATCTCGGCGAGCTCTCCGCTCTCCGCGAGCGAGCGGAAGCGCGCGTAGGGGATCCGGCCGTCGGACGCCGCCATCACCTGAAGCAGCAACGCCGAGCCGAGCACCAGGACGAGAACAATCCAGAGCGACCGCATGCTCCCGCCTCCGCACGGACAGGCGACATGGCCGGCGAGGCCGACCTGTCGTCACGGTGCGCCCTGCACGGAGCCTGCCAAGGCGGCCCGTGCACCCTCGCGGCAAGCGCGACAAGCCGAGGCGTCGCTCGATCCGCCGCGCAGCGCCGAGCGCGCCCGGCGCGCCATGGACGCCCGGCGCGAGCCGATCAACCCTCGCTGCATGGGGAGAGCTCTTTTCTTGATCATGGTCATGGGTCCGTTGTCGACGTTGCTGCTCGGGTGCGGAGGGGCCTCGCCGCCTACGATCGAGCAGCCCGAGCCAGCGCGGCCGGAGGAGCGGGCGCCGGCGGCCGAGCCCGCGAGCGATGCCGCCCAGGGCGCCGAGGTGCGGGAGGCAGACGCGGAGCCCGGCGCCGCGGCGCCGGCGCCGCCGCGTCGCGACGACTCGGTGCCCGACGACTACGCGCTCATGCATGGCGACTGCGTGGATCTGGGCAAGCGGCTCACAGTGCTCACGCGCTCGGAGCAGGTCGCGGCGCTCAGCGCCAAGCTCACGGCGGAGCAGCGGGGCGAGACCGAGAAGAAGATCGACGCCGTCGCGGCCACGCTGGGGGAGCAGTACGCGCAGTCGTGCGAGCAGAACGTCGGCAAGAGCGTGGATCCGAGGTCGCTCAAGTGCGCGTTCGACGCGCGGACCGTCAGGGCGTTCGAGGCCTGCCTCAACGCGCCCCCGCCGGCCCAATGACGCCTCGGCGACGCGGCGAGCGGCGGATGACGGCGCGCTCGGCGGAGATATAATGGGCGTCTCCCATGGACGCTTCGCTCCTCGATGACCCCTGGATCGCCGCTCAGGTCGACGCCGCCGTGGCGCCTTACGTGGGGCGCCTGCCCGCGCACGAGATCGCGTGGATGCGCGAGCAGCTCGTGGAGGTCTTGCTGCACGACGAGGAGGCGAGCCGCCTCCTGCGGCGCGCGCATCCGCGCGAGGTCGACGAGAGCGGCGAGCGGGCGTTCGGGGTGCTCGGCGCAGCGGGGCGCGCCAAGGCGGGATAGCGGTGCGCACTCCGGAAGACCGGCTCCTCGCCGAGGGGCTCGACCTGCTTCAGCTGGTCGCGAAGCGCATCGCGCGCCGTCTGGGCCGCCGGATCCCGGTGGAGGACCTCGTCGCGCTGGGGCACCCGGCGCTGCTCGAGATCGTGCGGACGCACGATCCGAGCCGATCCACCTTCGAGGCCTACGCCAAGCGGAAGCTCCGGTGGGCCATCTTCGACGGCGTCCGGAGGGAGACGCGCTGGCGTTCCGCGGCCGCGCGGGCCAGCGCGCTCGCTGCGTCGGCGCGCTTCGCCGAGGGACGCGGGGCGGACGACGACGCCGACGCGCCTGCCACGCAGGAGGCCTACGCCGCGCGGCTCGGCGATCTGCTCGCCGGGCATGCGGCCGCGATGGCGCTCGGCCTGCTCTCGAGTCACGGGGACGTCGCCGCCGTCCCCGACGCCGCGGACGACCCGGAGGAGCGCGCCTCTCGCGCCGAGCTCGCGCAGGCCGTGCGTCACGCCGTGCGCGAGCTCCCGGAGCGCGAGCGCACCCTCGTGGAGCGCCACTACTTCGACGACGAACGCTTCGATCAGATCGCGCAGGATCTCGGGATCAGCAAGAGCTGGGCGAGCCGGCTGCACAGCCAGGCGATCGAGCGGCTGGGTGAGCTGCTCCGCACAGCGCGCTGAGGCGCGGGCGCCTCGCCGCCCGCCGGCGGATGCCGGTCAGCGCTGCCGGCTCTGGAACGAGCGGAGATACGGGGCCCGCTCGTCGTCGCTGACCGGCTCGTTGCTGATCACCCGGTGGTCGCGCGGCAGGAAATACACGAGCCGGACCGTCATGTGGTCCTTCGCGACGGTCAGCTTCCCCTTGCGACGGAGCTCCGCGGCCTCCTCGAAGCTCTGCGCCTTCGGATCGTAGGCGATCATGTGCAGATCGGACCCGAACGGCGCGGGCAGCTCTTCCACCTCGACGATCTTGTAGATGCGGATCCCTCCGCTCTGCTCGGCGGCTGCGACCACGGCGCCGATCACCAGATCCTTGCCCGTCGGATCGGAGGTCTCGGGCACCGGGGGGGCGCGGTCACATGCAGGCGCGAGCGTCAGGATGCCGGCGCACACGGCGGCGAGCGCGATCGACCTCATGGGCGCTGAATAACATCGATGCCACCCGGCGCAAGCGGCGACCGCGCTGTTGCCCGGGTTGCGCTGTTACGCGGGCCTGCAGGCCAGTCGGGGGTTGCGGGCGTTGGTGGCGCGCTGCGACGTCGTCCGCCGCCTCGAGGCGGTGTCGTGGTAGACGGCGCGCTCGACACGGTGATCGGGAGCGATCCCTGGAGGAGTGCGATCATGCGACTCGAGGACACGAAGTTCGTCGTCACAGGTGCTGCCCAGGGGCTGGGTCGCCACTATGCGCTGCGGCTCGCGGAGCTCGGGGGCCAGGTCGCCGCCGGCGACATGAACGAGGAGGGGCTCGCGTCGCTCGTCGAGGCGAGCAAGGGGCTCGCCGGCAAGGTCCATGCGCGGACGGTCAACGTGGCGGTGGAGGCCGAGGTGGAGGCGTTCGTCCGCTTCGCGCACGAGGCGATGGGCGGCCTGAACGGCCTCGTGAACAACGCGGGCATCCTGCGGGACGGCCTGCTCGTCAAGAAGGACCGCCAGACGGGCGCGGTCGTCAAGCTGAGCGCGGCGCAGTGGCAGGCCGTCATCGACGTCAACCTGACGGGGGCCACGCTCATGGTCCGCGAGGTCGTCGCGAAGATGATCGAGACCGAGCAGAAGGGCGTCATCGTCAACATCAGCTCCATCGCGCGCCACGGCAACCGGGGCCAGTCGAGCTACACCGCTGCGAAGAGCGCGCTCGCGGCGAACACGAAGACCTGGGCGCTCGAGTTCGCGCCGTTCGGCATCCGCGTCGGCGCCGTTGCGCCCGGCATGATCGAGACGCCCATGACGCAGGGCATGCACCAGAAGGCGCGCGACGCCTTGGTCGCCATGATCCCTGTGGGCCGCATCGGCGTGCCCGAGGACATCTGGCAGGCCGTGCGCTTCGTGATCGAGTGCGAGTACTTCAACGGTCGCTGCATCGACGTCGACGGCGGCCTCACGATGTGACGCCGTCACGCGGCCGACCGCTCCGCGCTGGGCGTGCGTTCGCGCCTCGCCTCCCGGCCGCGCTCGCGCGGCGTCATCTTCCGCCGCTCTGACCGGCTGCATCCCTGCCCGATCCCTCTTCCTCCGACGCTCCTGTGGCGCTCGACCGACCGAGCGCTGCTCGGCGCGTTCGATCGAGCGCTGCTCGGCGCGTTCGATCGAGCGCTGCTGGCTCGATCCAAGGGGATCTCGAACCACGAGCCAACTCGGCGATCCGCCCAGGCGACATTCCCCTTGACGCTCCGATATTGAAAGCTATGTTCAATATCAATCCCACCCGTTACGTAGCCGGGGGTCTGCATGTACGTCTGCCTCTGCATGGGCGTCTGTGATCGAGAGATTCGTGAAGCGATGAGCGAGGGCGCCTGCTCTGTTTCGCAGGTCATGGAGTGCACGGGCGCCGGTACGCGGTGTGGCTCCTGTCGGCCGACGATCGCCGAGCTTGTCGGCGAGCGCGATGGCGCCTCGACGCCGCGTCGCCTGGTGATGGCGCCGGTCTCCAGCGCAGCTTGATCCTCCGGATTGACCGGCAACAGCCTCGATGCCCTGGTTTCCGTCGGAAGCGACGGCGGTGGCACCTATTTCCTTAGAAACTTCTTGCGCACCTCCACGGACCTCGCGCATTTGTGCGGGGCGCTGGCGTTCCAGCCAGCGTCCCCCCGCCCAACAGGGGCGGGGTCCGCACGACAGGCATGAGCGCGAGAGGGGTCCGATGAAGGGTGCAAAAGACGTCGTTGATGCGTTGAACGAGGTGCTTGCCGGAGAGCTCGTTGCGATCAACCAGTATTTTCTGCACGCGAAGATGTGTTCGCACTGGGGCTTCGTCACGCTCGCTGCGCACGGGCGCGCCGAGTCGATCGACGAGATGAAGCACGCCGATGCGATCATCGAGCGCATCCTCTTCCTCGATGGGCTGCCCAACCTGCAGCGCCTGGACACCCTGCACATCGGGCAGAGCGTGCCGGAGCAGCTCAAGAGCGATCTCGATCTCGAGTACCACGCGGTCAAGCGGCTCAACTCGGCGATCGCCCTCTGCCGCGACAAGGGGGATCGCACCAGCGAGGATCTCCTGGCCAAGATCCTCGAGTCCGAGGAGGAGCACATCGACTGGCTCGAGACACAAATCGGGCTGATCGAGAAGCTCGGCGAGACCGCCTACCTCGCCCAGCAGATCCGCGAGTAGGGTAGGGTGGGGGTCGTCCCTCGCGCAGGGAGCGTCCCCCGTGCACCTTCTGGCGGCGGAGGTCGTGCTTGACGTACGATGCTCTGGACGCATGTCCAAGGCGCCGCGGACGACCGTGCTCGCGCGCTTACGCGCCAGCGCGGCACGTCGGTCGTGATCGTCGCGCCGCGCTCGTTTCCCGGAGGAGGATGCGCGCGGCGGGGGAAATCCATGTCGAAGATTCTTGTCGTCGATGACCAGCGGAACATGCGGACCACGCTCGCGATGATGCTGCGTGGCGCCGGGTACGAGGTCGATGAAGCCGCGGACGGCAGCCAGGGCGCCGATCTGGGCGCCAAGGGGGCGTACGACGTCGTGCTCACCGACCTCCGGATGGGCGGCTTCGACGGGATCGGCGTCCTGCGCGCGGTGAAGGAGTCGAACGCGAACACGGAGGTCATCGTGATGACCGCGTACGGCACCATCGAGAGCGCGGTGGAGGCGATGCGGCTCGGCGCGTTCGACTACATCCAGAAGCCGTTCTCGGAGCAGGAGCTCCTCGTGAAGGTCGAGCGCGCGATCCAGAACCGGAAGCTCACCGGCGAGGTGCAGCTGCTCGCCAGCGAGTTCAAGGAGCGCTACCGGTTCGAGAACATCGTCGGCCGCTCGCAGGCCGTCCGCGAGGTGCTCGGCCGGATCGTCAAGGTCGCGCCGACCGACGCGACGGTGCTCATCACCGGCGAGAGCGGCACCGGCAAGGAGCTCGTCGCCAAGGCCATCCACGCCAACAGCAAGCGCGCCGACCGCCCGTTCGTGCCGGTCAACTGCGCCGCCATCAGCGAGACGCTCCTCGAGAGCGAGCTGTTCGGCCACGCGCGAGGCTCGTTCACGGGCGCGATCTCGGCGAGGAAAGGGCTGTTCGAGGAGGCCGACGGGGGCACGTTCTTCTTCGACGAGATCGCCGAGACCCCGCTCACCTTCCAGGCGAAGCTGCTCCGCGCGATCCAGGAGAACGAGATCCGCAGGGTAGGCGAGAACAAACCCATCAACGTCGACGTGCGCATCATCGCCGCGACGAACCAGGAGCTCCTGACCGCGGTGTCGGAGAAGCGGTTCCGCCAGGACCTCTACTACCGGCTGAACGTCGCGCGCTTCGTGCTCCCGCCGCTCCGCTCACGTCGTGAGGACATCCCGATCCTCTGGGAGTTCTTCCTGGAGAAGTACAACCGCAAGATGACCTGTCGCGCCCGCGCCGCCGACGGCGTCATCGAGGCGCTGACGCAGTACGATTTCCCCGGCAACATCCGCGAGCTCGAGAACATGGTCGAGCAGGCGGTGGCCCTCTCGGGCGGCGGCGTCATCAGCGTCGACGACGTACTGCCCGCCGCGATGCAGCCGAAGCGCGCGCCCGAAGCCGGCGGCAGGCTGCTCGCCGACGTCGTCGACTGCGCCGAGCGCCAGGCGATCGAGGCCGCGCTACGGGAGTGCGACGGCAGCCGGGAGCGCGCCGCCGAGGTGCTCGGGATCAGCGCGACCACGCTGTGGCGCAAGATGACCCGCCTGACGATCACGTATCCCCCGGGCTGAAACGGCGCCGGTCTGTCGAGCGCCTTCCTTCGCCCACCGGCCGGGCTCAGCAGCTCGCTTCCACGCGACACAGCGACCTCAGGCGGACCGTGCTCGATGGGCCGTGCTCCCTAGGCACCGCGACATGCTGCCCATCGAGCTCAGCCTGCATTCCTCCGTTCGGGCCGTATGGATGCGGCCGCTCGATCCGAGCAAACCACCTGACTCAGCAGCAAATCGAGGGAGGTAGCCCACGCGAGATTGCATCTTTGCAATGATGCAGCGTCGGGATTTGCCTTAGTGCAATGAGGCGCCTGATGTAGACTGTGCTCATCTGTTTCACTTTAGCGTCGGCAACCGCAACGCGTCGATTCGGGAACTTGGCCCGGTGATTGCTAGACAGGTAGGCGTATTGGATGGCGGCGATCGCCGCAGGAGGACGCTTAATGGCCCGCATGCTGATCGTGGACGGTGAGAATTCCCAGCGTCGCGCTCTTTCGGCAGGGCTAAGCGTCGAGGGGTTCGAGGTCGTGTTCGCCGCCTCGTTCCAGGATGCGCTGCTCACCCTCGGCTCGTCCCCGATCGATGTGGCGATGATCGATCTGATGATGCCGGACCTGAACGGCCTCGAGCTCGCGCGGCACATCCGGCATGCGTTCCCGAGGGTGCGGGTCGTGCTCTCCAGCGCGTATCACCTCTCCGCGCGCCAGGTCGAGCGCGCCGACTGCGGCGCGGTGGCCTTCGTCCCCAAGCCTTACCAGGTTGGCGAGATCTGTCGCTTCCTCCGCGCCAAGACGAACGTGCTCACGCCCGCGTCGTGCTAGTAGCGCGGCGTGCGCTGCGAGCTGCTCGACTACGAACTCCCTGAAGCGCTGATCGCTTCGCGGCCCCCCGAAGAGCGCGACGGAGCGAGGCTCCTCCTGGTCGATCGCGGCCGCAGAGCGGGCGAGGTGGAGCACGCGGCGATCCGCGAGCTCGACCGGTATATCGAGCGCGGCGCGCTCGTCATCGTCAACGACACGAAGGTCGTCCCCGCTCGTCTGTTCGGGAGGAAGCGCGGCACAGGCGGGCAGGTCGAGCTCTTCCTGCTGCACCGGCTGGACGGGGCGCCGGCCGGCGCGGAGGATCTCGGCGGAGGGCCGCAGGAGAGCGCGCCGCGGTCCGAGCGCTGGCGGGCGATGGGGCGCGCCTCCAAGCCGATACGCCCGGGATCGGTGCTCGATATCGAGCGCGACGGCGCGCTGGTCGCGGAGGTGCTGGAGCGCGCCGAGGACGGAGTGCTCACGGTGCAGCTCTCCTCGCCCGCGGGGCTGTCCGTCGCCGCTGCGATCGACGCGTACGGGCACGTCCCGCTCCCGCCCTACCTCGGCCGCGGCGACGACGCGTCCGATCGCGAGCGGTACCAGACCATCTTCGCCCGGGTCCCAGGAGCGGTCGCCGCGCCCACGGCGGGCCTCCACCTCTCGCCCGGCCTCGTCGAGCGGCTCCGCGCGAACGGGGTCGAGATCGCGAGCGTCACGCTGCACGTCGGCCTCGGCACGTTCCAGCCGGTCACGGTCGACGATCTCGACCTGCACCCGATGCACGCGGAGGTCTACTCGATCCCGGACGCGACCGCGGGCGCGATCGCGGGGGCGCGCGAGCGCGGCGCGCCGGTGATTGCGATCGGCACCACCGTGGTTCGCGCGCTGGAGTCGGCCGCCGATCCGGCCCGCGCAGGCCTCGTGCGGGCGCAGTCCGGGGAGACGCGCCTCCTCATCCAGCCGGGCTATCGGTTCCGCGTCGTCGACGCCCTGCTGACCAACTTCCACCTGCCGCGCTCGACGCTGCTCGCGCTGGTGTTCGCCTTCGCCGGCCGCGAGCGCACGCTCCTCGCGTACCGCGCGGCGATCGACGCCGGCTACCGCTTCTACTCGTATGGTGACGCCATGCTGATCCGGGGGGTGGACGCGCCATGAGCCGGACGCCTGGTTTCTCCTTCTCCGAGCTCGCGAGGGACGGGCATGCCCGGACGGGCGTGCTCTCCACGCCGCACGGCGACGTGCTGACCCCGACGTTCATGCCCGTCGGCACCCAGGGCAGCGTGAAGACGTTGACCCCCGCCGAGGTGGCCGCGACCGGCGCGAGGATCGTCCTCGGCAACACGTACCACCTGTGGCTCCGCCCTGGCCCCGAGCTCGTCGCGCAGCTCGGCGGTCTGCACGCGTTCACCCGCTGGCCGCACGCGATGCTCACGGACTCCGGGGGCTTCCAGGCCTTCTCGCTCGCCGAGCGGCGCACCCTCGTCGAGGACGGCTTCGTGTTCCGATCGCACCTCGACGGCGCTCGCAAGGCGCTCACGCCCGAGGTCGCGATGGAGGTGCAGGGGCTGCTCGGGGCCGACATCGCGATGCAGCTCGACGTGTGCCCGCCAGGGGGCGCGCCGCGCCCAGAGGTCGAGGAGGCGTGTCGCCTGACGACGCGCTGGGGGAAGCGCTGCCTCGCCGCGAAGCGCCCGAGCCAGGCGCTCTTCGGCATCGTGCAGGGCGGCACCTCGGTCGCGCTGCGCATGGCGCACGCCGATGAGCTCGGCGCCTTGCCGTTCGACGGGCTCGCCCTGGGCGGCTTCTCCGTGGGCGAGCCGATCGCGATGATGCACGAGGTCGTCGCCCAGATCGGGCCGCACCTCGACCCGACGCGCCCGCGCTACCTCATGGGCGTGGGGACGCCGCTCGACCTCGTGCACGCCATCGGCGCCGGGGTCGACATGTTCGACTGCGTGCTCCCCACCCGGAACGCGCGGAACGGGCAGGCGCTCACGCAGCACGGCAAGATCGTCATCAAGCAGGCCCGCTACAAAGAAGATCGTTCGCCGCTCGATCCGACCTGCGCTTGCCCGACCTGCGCCGGTGGATACAGCCGCGCGTACCTGAGGCACCTCTACATGGCCGGCGAGATCCTGGTGCTGCGCCTGCTGACGGAGCACAACCTCCACCTCTATGGCCGCCTGATGCGAGAAGCGCGCGCGGCGATCGCCGAGGGGAGGTACGCGGCGTTCGCTCGCGAGTGGCTCGGCGCGAGCGACGCCGGTAATGCAAACGACGCGAACGAGACGGTGGGCGCGACCGAGTAAGCCCGAGTAAGACCGAGTAAATGGAGTGACCCTACATCGTCGCCATGGCCTCTTCGATGCGTTCGCGGAGCGGGCGCAGCGGGCGCCGTCGCGCCGCCGGCGCATCGCCTGCGCTGCCCGGAGGGTTCCGGAGTAACATGGGCGGATGGTGAGCTCTCGCCTCTGGCGTCGGGACGCGCGCTCGGATCCGCGCGCATCGGGCGGCGTCCTGGCCGCGCTCGACCCGGCCGTATGCCCGAGCCGCCGGCGCACGAGCCCGAGCCGGTCGTGTCGGTCGGATGGCCGCCTTCGCGCGCGGGTCGCGTGCTTGCCCGCGCATTCCTCGTCCATTAGCCTTCGAACTCGGCCCGCGGAATGACGCAAGACGCCAACAAGAAGCCGCTCGGACGCATCCTCCTGCAGCAACGGGCGGTCACCCAGCCCCAGCTCGAACAGGCGCTCCTCGACGCGCGCGCGAAGGGGGTGCCCCTCGCCACGAACCTCATCGAGAGCGGCACCGTCTCCGAGGTCGCTGCGCTGAAGGCCCTCTCCGAGCAGAGCGGGGTTCCTGGCATCGATCTCAACCAGGTCTGCATCAAGCTGAGCGACCTCTCCATCCTCCCCCGCGAGATCGCCGCCAAGCACAAGCTCCTTCCCGTGCTCGTGCGCGAGGATCGCATCCTCGTGGCCATGGCCGCGCCCGCCGACAAGAAGGTGATCGACGAGCTCGAGTTCGTGACCGGCAAGCGCGTCTTCCCGTACATCGCGCTCGCGGGCCCCCTCGTGCGGACCATCGCGGCCGCCTACGACATGAAGGAGCAGGGCGAGCCGTTCTACGTGGGCGCCAAGTGCCCGCCCGAGGTGCTGAAGCGGGCCGGGCTCGGCTCCACGGCGTCGTCCGCCTCCGAGGCGCCGCCCGCGCCCCCGCCAGCCCCTGCGCAGCCCGCGCCGCGCCGGCCCGCGTCCGCCGTGCCCCCGGCGACGGTGGCCCAGGCCCCGGTGGCCCAGGCCCCTGCGGCGCCTGCTCCCAGCGCCGCCCCGCCGCCGCGGCCCGCGCCGGAGCGCCCGCGCGACGACGCGGAGATCTCTTTCGCCGATCTCACCGACGATCCGAGCCCGCCTGCTGCCCCGTCGCCGGCCCGCCTCTCCTCGGCGGGGCCGCCGCTCGTCGTCGACGACGCCATGCGGAGGGCGGCGGCGGCCGACGAGCTCACGGACACGGATTTCGGCACCGCAGACCGCGATCTCTCCGTCGTCGAGTCGCTCCCGGGCGCAGGCAAGGCGCCGCAGGGCGATCAGACGACGATCCTGGTCGTCGACGACGAGCCGGAGATCCGGAAGCTGCTCCGTCGCATCTTCGAGGAGCGTGGGTACCGCGTGGAGGAGGCCGATCGCGGGCTCCTCGCGCTGCGCATGGTCAAGGAGAATCCGCCCGACGTGATGATCCTCGACGCCATGCTGCCGGAGGTGCACGGCTTCGACATCGCCCGCCGCATGAAGGGCACCCAGCGCTACGGCCACATCCCGATCATCATGATCTCGGCCGTCTACCGCGGGTGGCGGTTCGCTGAGGACCTGAAGTCGAGCTACGGCGTGGAGGCCTACATCGAGAAGCCCTTCCGCGTCGCCGACGTCGTCGCCGCCGTGGAGAACGCGCTCCAGGCGCGCTCGATCCGCGGCGATCAGGACCGGATCTCGGCGGAGGCGGAGCGCCTCCTCGCCGCGGGGATCGCGGCGTATCGCGCGGGCGATTTCGACAAGGCCGTGCGGCACCTGCGCGAGGGCACGGCGATCGACCCGCTCGCGTACCGGCTGCACTTCCACCTCGGCCTGCTCTACGGCAAGCAGGGGCAGCTCTACGACGCCATCCAGGAGCTGGAGACGGCGCTGCACATCAACGGCAAGCACTTCCCCGCGCTGAAGAACCTCGCCGTGCTCTATCAGAAGGCCGGGTTCCGCAACAAAGCCATCGAGACCTGGGAGCGTGCGCTGGGCGTCGCCCCCGATGACCCGACGCGGCAATCGATCAAGGAGCACTTGCTCGGGCTGCTCTGACCGCCTACCCCATGTCGTCTGGGGCCAAGCTGTCGTAGACTGCGCCATTCCACCGGCAGGCGCGTCCTTGGATGAAATTCATCTGCGATAACTGCAAGGCCAAGTACCAGATCGGTGACGAGAAGGTCGCCGGCAAGATGGTGCGGATGCAGTGCCGGCGATGCGGGCACCTCATCCAGGTCAGCGCGAGCGTCACCGAGAGCTCCGTGGCGCGTGCTCTCCCGGTCGAGCCGCCGCGCGAGGCGGGCGACGATGCGCACGTCGCCCCTCCGAGCGACGAGGCGCCGGCGGCGGACGGGGGCGCGGCGAGCCCGTTGAAGCCGCCGCTGGCTTCGTCCCTGGGCCACGGCGCCGCGCCTGCGCCGCCCCGGCCGGCATCCCAGGCCCTGCCGCGCCCGGCGGGCGCTCCTCGACCTCCGGTCGCGCCGCGTGCCGTCCCCGGACCGGCGTCGAGCCCGCGTCCGGCGACCGCACCGCAGGCCTCCCCGGCAGCCCGTGCTGTCCAGCCGGCGCCCGCGGCGCCGGCTCGTTCCCCTGCGCCTGCCGCCAGGGCGGCGGAGCCCACGCCGCCGGCGGGGGCCGCCGGCGCGTTCACGCGCGCGATGTCCAATGACCGCCCGCTCGGGAAGGCGCCGGCCGTGCGCGCCACGGCGAGCGAGGACTGGTACGTCGGGGTCGGCGGCGTCCCGCTCGGCCCGGTGCGGCTCTCGGTCATTCGCGACAAGGCGCTTGCCGGCGCGGTGGACGGCGAGTCGCTCGTCTGGCGCGAGGGCTTCGATGAGTGGCAGCCCCTCAAGAACTTCCCGGAGCTGCTCGAGATCGTCACGCAGGCTCAGTCCACCCGCCTGTCCCCGCCCGCGCGCCGCATCAGCACCACGGGCTCCTCTGTCGGTCAGCTGCAGGCGTCGTCGGCGAAGGCGCCCTCCTCGTCGAGGGTCCCTGCGCTCGGGGGGGCCGCGCCCGCGCGCACGGCAACGCGCGAGCCGGAGCCTCCTGGCCTGAACGAGCAGGCCCCGGCGGTCGCCGCCTTCACCGCGGCGGGGACGCCCGCTGTGTCGGCCCCGCTGCCCGCGCCGGTCGCGTCGGCTACGTCCGTTGCGTCCGTTACGCGCGTCACCCCGGTTGCGCCAGCAGCGAGCGCGCCGGCCGCATGGCCAGGAGCGCCGGCAGGCGCCGGGCGGACCCACGCCGCGGGCGCTGCGCCGGTGGAGGTGCTCGCCGATCCCTTCGCGGCCGATCGGACGGCCCCCGTCGCGTTCGCGCCCGGACCCGAGCTGGCCGCGTCCGCCTCGACCGAGCTCGCTCGCGGGGCCGGCGGCCTGGCCGCGGGCGGGTCGCCCTCTGCGGCGGCGCCCACGGGTGGCCTGGCCGCTGGGGGTGCGCGCTCTGCGACGGCGCCAGCAGGCGGAAGGCTGACCGCGGGGGGCTCGTCCGCCGCGCCGGCAGGGGCCCTCTCCGCCGCGGAGCCCGCACCTCTGGTGGCCACGCCTGGCAGCCTGGTGGAGACGGTCGCGCCAAGGCGGAGATCGGGCATGAGCCCGCTCGCATACGCCTTCATCGCCATGGCCGCGGCGTTCGGTGGCGTCTCCGCTTTCGTCCTGCTCTCCCCGAAGCCGCAGCCCGTGCAGATCGTGACCGCCCCCCCGCCGCAGAGCCAGCCGGCCGATTTGCCCACGGCGGCCCCGCCGCCGCCGCCGACCGTCGAGCCGGACGCACCTGCACCGGCCGAGACGGCTTCCGCCCGGCCAGATGTCGCTTCGACGGGCAAGGCGGGCGGCGTCGCGAGCCAGCGCCCTCCGCCGGACAAGCCGGTCGCTCCATCGGCCTCTGCTCAGCTCGACCGGTCCGGGTTCGGCGCTGGGGTCCCCGGCCCCTCGTCAGGGCCGGGCAGCCAGGGGGCCGGCGCCGGTTTGACCCCGCTTTCCCAAGGGGAGATCTCCGGCGTCGTCGAGTCGAACCGCCCCAGCGTCCGCCGCCACTGCTGGCAGCCCGCCCTCGACGCGCGCGCCAGCAACGCGGCCAGCACCGCCAGGGTCTCCGCTTCGGTGGTCATCGCCGCGTCGGGCGCCGTCCAGTCCGTCTCGGCCGGCGGATCGGAGAAGGATTACCCCGGCCTGTCGAGCTGCATCGCCTCCCGGATCAAGTCCTGGCGGTTCCCTCCTTCCTCGGGTTCCACCCCCGTAACGATTCCGTTCGTCTTCGCCGCGCAGTAAGCCCGCTGCTCAGCAAGGATGCACCCCCGCGGAGCGAAGGCCGCTCGATCGGGCGCTTCGCTTTACGTCTGCCCAGGCAGGCGGTAATCGACGCGCTCATGGCAGAGCGCAAAGTCCGAATCCTCGTGGCGAAGCCCGGCCTGGACGGCCACGACCGCGGCGCCAAGGTGGTCGCCAGGGCACTCCGCGATGCGGGCTTCGAGGTGGTCTACACGGGCCTGCACCAGACCCCCGACATGATCGCCTCCGCCGCGGTGCAGGAGGACGTCGACGCGGTGGGGCTGTCGATCATGTCCGGAGCGCACAACACCCTCTTCCCCGCGGTTATCGAAGCGCTCCGGAGCCGCGGGGCCGAGGACATCGTGGTGTTCGGTGGGGGCATCATCCCGGACGAGGACATCGCGCGGCTCCAGAACGCCGGCGTGAAGGGCGTCTTCACCCCCGGGACCACCCTGAAGAGCATCGTGGAGTGGGTCCAGACCAACGTGACCCCCCACAGCTGACCGCCGCCGCGGCGCGCCTCCCCACTCTCCCCCACCGCGGCGCGCCTCCCCACTCTCCCCACCGCGCGCCTCCCTCGCCCGGTTTCCCCCAGAGCCACACGCTCGCTGAACCCGTCCGGTAACCCGGCTACGCACCCGTTCGCCCGACCGCGAATCGACGTGCTCAGGGCGGCGATCCGTCTTGCTTGCTTTCCGTCTTGCCAGCGTCTGCCCGACGCGTTCCAGCCCACCTCCGAGCGGCTCCCCACTTCCTCCCACGGCACTTCCCGCGAGCCATTTGTCGATAAATCGCGCTGTTTTATGGGGTATGACCTTGAGGGTTTATGTCCTACATAGGTGGCGGATGAGGTCCAGAAATCTCCCAAACTGTTGACACTCGGCACCTCACTCCGTAGCGTGGCGGAGCTTCGTGGGAAGAAGTGGCAGAGAATGTCACGACGCGGCGTGCGCCCGGTGGAGCAACGCGTCGCCAACCCCTCGGCGGGACGGACCAGCCGGAGCTGGGGTCGATGAGCACGATGTTTCGCGGTCACTTCGAGCACGCGATCGACGCGAAGGGGCGCACGAGCCTCCCTTCGCGCTTTCGCGACGTGCTCGCGGCCGCGAACGACCTGCGGATGGTCATCACCCCGGCCCTCTTCGACCCCTGCCTGCACGCGTATCCGATGAAGGCCTGGGAAGAGCTGGAGGCGAAAATTGCAGCACTTCCGCAATTCGATTCGAACGTGGTCGCCTTCCGGCGCCGTTACCTGTCCGCGGCCGTCGAGTGTGACCTTGACAAGCAGGGCCGGATCCTCATCCCGCCGTCTCTCCGCGAGCACGCGGACCTCACGAAGGACGTGCTGTGGGCGGGCATGGGCCAGACGATCGAGCTCTGGTCGCAGGAGCGGTGGAAGGCCGCTCAGCAGATGAGCGAGGTCGAGCTTCAGAGCTTCAAGAACGCAATCGCGGAGCAGTTCCGCCTATGAACGTCGTCAATGTAGTCCCCATGCACCTGCCTCCTCCGCCGCCGCGCCCGCGCGCCGAGCAGCACGTCTCCGTCCTCGGCCGCGAGGTGCTCGCCGCGCTCTCGCCGAGCAGCGAGGGCGTCTACGTCGACGCCACCCTCGGCGCCGGCGGCCACACCGCGACGATCCTCGAGACGCCGGGCGCCCGGGTCATCGGCATCGATCGCGACGAGCGCGCCCTCGCCATCGCGCGCGCCCGGCTCGCCCGCGCGGGGGATCGGGTGACCTACGTTCACGGCGAGTTCTCCGAGATCGAGCGGCACCTCGCGGCCCTCGGCGTGCCGCAGGTGGACGGCCTCGTCGCCGACATCGGCGTGAGCTCCATGCAGCTCGACGACCCGGCCCGCGGCATGAGCTTCCGCGCGGAGGGGCCGCTCGACATGCGGATGGACCCGAGCCGCGGCGAGACGGCGCTCGAGCTCATCGAGCGGCTCAGCGACGAGGAGCTCGCGGACCTCATCTACCGCTACGGCGAGGAGCGCCGCAGCCGGCGGGTCGCGCGCTGCATCAAGCAGGCGGCCGACAGCGGCGAGCTCGTGACGACGCTCGACCTGCGGCGCGCCGTGGTGCGCGCCGTCGGGCCGGCGCGCATCGGCGGCGTCGATCCGGCGACGCGCACGTTCCAGGCGCTGCGCATCGCGGTGAACGGTGAGCTCGACCAGCTCGAGGCGCTGCTCGAGGCGGCGCCCAGGATCATCGCGCCGGGCGGCGTGCTCGCCGTGATCTCGTTCCACTCGCTGGAGGACCGCATCGTCAAGCGCGCGCTGCGCGAGCCGGAGGTCTGGGAGCCGCTGACGAAGAAGCCGGTGACCGCGGGCGACGACGAGGTCGCCGACAACCCGAGGGCCCGCAGCGCAAAGCTCCGCGCCGCGAGGCGCGTAAGCGGGGCGGAGGCGCTCGCGTGACGCAGCAGCGTCCGTTCCTCATCTTGTGGACGCTCGCGGTGGCCGCGACGGTGGCGGCGTTCATCGTGCACCTCGCGCTGCGAGGGCGCACGGTCGACCTGGGATACAAGCTCGGGCGAGCGCGCGCCGAGCAGGCGCGGCTGCGCGAGGTGAAGCGGGTGCTCTCGCTCGAGGCGGCCAGCTACGAGACGCCGCAGCGCGTGGAGATGGTCGCCCGCTCGCTGCTCGGCATGACGCCGCCCCCGCCCGAGCGCGTGATCCCGGTGCGGGGCTACTCCGCGCCGCCCGGCGAGCGCGAGCCCGAAGGCGAGGAGCCCGGCCGCGCGCCGCCGAGCGGAGGGCAGCCGTGAAGAACCTCGATCCCCGGCGCGCGCGGTGGATTCGCATCCGCATGGGGCTGCTCTGCGGCCTCATGGCGCTCGGCCTGGGCGGCGTCGTGTCCGGCGCCTACCGCATCGAGGTCGAGGACGGGGACGCGTGGTACGACCTCGCCGAGCGGCAGCGCCAGCGGCGGCTCCACATCACGCCGAAGCGCGGCACCATCTACGACCGGAACGGCGCGCCGCTCGCGGAGAGCGTGGAGGTGCCCAGCGTCTCCGTGGACGCGGTCGAGATGCTCCGCGGCATCGAGGAGAAGTACGTCCCGATGCGGATCCAGCAGTACGCGGAGCGCATCGCGCAGGCGCTCTCGCTGCCGCTCGAGGAGGTCGTGGAGAAGCTCGGCCGGCGGCGCCGCTTCGCCTGGCTCAAGCGCCGCATCTCCGAGCAGGAGGTCGAGAACGTCCGCGCGCTCGGGGACAGGACGCAGCGCTACCCGGTGCGCGGGCTCGTGATCGAGGGCGAGGGGCGCCGCTTCTACCCGAACCGCGAGCTCGCCGGCCCGCTGCTCGGCTTCGTCGCCACCGACGGCGAGGGCAAGGAGGGGATCGAGCTCAGCCTGGAGCACGAGCTCCGCGGCAACGCGTCCGAGGTGCGCGGGCTCCGCGATCGCTCGGGCCGGCTCATCTTCTCGGAGGGGATCGAGGATGAGCAGGCGCTCGCCGGGCACAACGTCCACCTGACGATCGACAAGGGCATCCAGTTCACCGCCGAGCGCGAGCTCGAGGCGGCGATGAAGACCTACGAGGCGCTCGGCGGATCGATCGTGGTCGTCGATCCGGAGAGCGGCGAGATCCTCGCCATGGCGAGCGCTCCGGGCTTCAACCCGAACGACTACTCGCAGAGCGATCCAGGGTCCCGGCGCAACCGCTGCGTCGTCGATCGCTTCGAGCCCGGCTCCACGATGAAGGTGTTCGCCATCGCGAGCGCGATCGCGGCGAAGAGCGTCTCCCCCAGCGCGACCATCTACTGCGAGGAGGGGAACATGGCGATCGACAACGTCGTGATCCACGACACGCACATTCACAAGTGGCTGACGGTGCCGCAGATCCTCGCCCAGTCGTCCAACATCGGCACGGCGAAGATCGCGCTCGGGCTCGGCGAGCAGCGGCTCTACGAGGGCTTCCGGCGGTTCGGCTTCGGGGACCTGACCGGCGTGCCGCTGCCGGGCGAGTCCGTGGGCGTGCTGCGGCCGCGCGGCCGCCCGTGGGTCCAGGTCGAGACGGCGGCGGCCTCGTTCGGGCAGGGGATCAGCGTGACCACGCTCCAGCTGGCGATGGCCACGGCGGCGGTCGCCAACCACGGGCGGCTGCTCGAGCCGATCCTGATCAAGCGGGTCACCGACGGCACGGGCGTCACGCTGTCGGAGCCGTCGCCGCGCGTGCGCCGCGACGCGGTGCCGGCGCCGATCGCGCGGATGATGTCGGAGATGCTCGTCGCGGTGACGGAGGGGGACGGGACCGGCGTCGAGGCCGCGATCCCGGGGTTCCGCGTCGCGGGGAAGACGGCCACCGCGCAGAAGATCGATCCCGCGACGGGCAAGTACACCGACACCCACTACGTGGCGTCGTTCGTCGGGTTCGTCCCGGCCGAGCGGCCTCGGATCGCCATCGCGGTGGTGCTCGATGAGCCGATGGGCGGCACGTACGCCGGCGGCTCGGTCGCGGCGCCCGTCTTCCGTCGGATCGGTGAGATGGCGCTGCGCTACCTGGGCGTTACCCCGCGCGGGAGCGTGCCGATGAAGCTGTCGGAGATCAGCGAGCAGTCCGGAGAGGACCTCGCGGCGAGCACCTATCAGGTGCTGAGCGAGGCGCGCGCCGCGGCCGCGCCGATCTCGACGGGGGTGGTCACGCCGTCCGCGCCGCTCAAGGCGGGGGAGCTGCGCGTCCCCGATCTGACGGGGCTGCCGCAGCGCGAGGCCGTGAAGAGCGCCGCTGCGCTCGGGCTCGATCCGAGCGTCGAGGGCACGGGGCGGCTCGCGCGCCAGGAGCCTCCGCCCGGGACCGTGCTGCCCAAGGGAGCGCCCCTGAAGCTCATCTTCGAGCCCCCCACATGACGGAGCACGATCACAAGGAAGCCAGCCTGGCCGAGGTCGAGCTCGCGCTCCGCCTCGGCGACGTGCTGCTCGAGATCCCGGGCGCCGCGCTCTCTCCGGCGGGCGCCGCGGACATGGTCGTGACGGGCGTGCACCTCGACTCGCGCAAGGTGAGGCAGGGGGACATCTTCGTCGCGCGCGCGGGCGCGCGCGACCACGGCGAGCGCTTCATCCCCGAGGCCGTGGCGCGCGGCGCGCGGGCGGTGATCGTCGCCCGCGGGAGCGCGGCCGACACGCTCGGCGCCGCGCGCGTCGAGGTCCCCGACGTGCCGCTCGCGCTCGCTCAGGCCGCCGCCGTGGTCTACGGACACCCGACCTTCACGCTCGAGGTCGTCGGCATCACCGGTACGAACGGCAAGACGACGACGGCCCACCTCGTCCAGGCCTGCATCGATCGGTGCGGCGGTCAGGCCGGGATCGTCGGGACGCTCGGCTACCGCTTCGGCGATCTCGATGTCCACGCCTCGCACACGAGCCCCGAGGCGGACGAGCTCGCCCGCGTCGCCGCCGCGATGGTCGCCCGCGGCGCGACGCACCTCGTGATGGAGGTGTCATCGATCGCGCTCGCGGCGAAGCGCGTCGATGCGGTCCGGTTCCGGATCGCCGTCTTCACGAACCTCACGCAGGATCACCTCGACTACCACGGCACGATGGAGGCGTACGCGGCGGCGAAGGCGCGCCTGTTCGTGGATCTCGGCCCCGGCGCCGCGGTCATCAACGTCGACGATCCCTTCGGGCGGCAGCTCGTCGAGATGCTCGCCCCCGGCGGGCTCTCGCGCCCGACGGCGGCGACGCTCGCGCGCTACTCGGCGGAGGTGGGCGTGGGCCCGGACGCCGCGGAGATCGCCCCCGTCGAGCTCGCGCACAGCGCGAGCGGCACGTTCATCCGCGCCCGCACGCCCGTCGGCGAGGTCACCATCCGCTCCCACCTGCTCGGCGCCCACAACGCGTCGAACCTGCTCGCCGCCCTCGCCGTGGCCTACCTGCTCGGGTTCGACGTCGGTGACGCCGCCGCGGCGCTCTCGTCTCCGATCCAGGTCGCGGGCCGCCTGGAGCGCTGCGATACCCCCGGCGCCGACGATGTGATCGTGCTCGTCGACTACGCGCACACGCCGGACGCGCTCGCCCGCGTGCTCGCGAGCGTGCGTGCCCTCGGCGGCGGGCGCGTCCTCTGCGTCTTCGGGTGCGGCGGCGACCGCGATCCGCTGAAGCGGCCGCAGATGGGCGAGGCGGTCGGCCGCGCCGCCGACGTCGCCATCGTCACCAACGACAACCCGCGGAGCGAGGACCCGCGCGCGATCGCCGACGCCATCCTGCCGGGGCTCGCCGCCGGGCGCGCGCGCGTCGTCGTCGAGCTCGATCGAGCGCGCGCGATCGAGCGCGCGGTGCTCGACGCCGAGCCGGGGGACGTGGTCCTCATCGCCGGCAAGGGCCACGAGCCGTACCAGATCATCGGCGGCGTCACGCTGCCGTTCGACGATCGCGACGAGGCGCGGCGCGCGCTCGCCGCGCGCCGCGCGCGCTCCCTTGACGAGCGGCCGTCGCACGGAGGTGCGGGGTGATCTACGAGCTCTTCTATCCGCTCAAGTTCCACTACGGCTGGCTGAGCTGGCTCAACGTCCTCCGCTACATCCCGTTCCGCACGATCATGGCGACGATCACCGCCATGGTGCTGACGTTCGTGCTCGCGCCGTGGTTCATCCGCGAGCTCCGGCGGAAGCAGATCGGGCAGGTGGTCCGCGCCGAGGGGCCGGAGACGCACAAGATCAAGGCGGGCACGCCGACGATGGGCGGCGCGCTCATCCTGCTCTCCCTGCTGCTCCCCACCGTGCTGTGGGCCGACCTCAGGAACCCCTTCGTCCTCGCGACGACGGCCGTCACCGCGGGCTACGGCGTCATCGGCTACCTGGACGACTTCCTCAAGATCAAGCGGCGGAGCAGCGGGGGCCTGCCCGGGCGCTACAAGCTCATCGGCCAGGTGCTGATCGGCGGCGCGGCCGTGGCCTACACGTTCCTGCTCGCGTCCAAGCTCCCGCCGGACTGGGCGGAGATCAGGACGCGGCTCGCGATCCCGTTCGTCGCGTTCTCGAAGTACCCGATCGAGCTGCCGCTCTACGTCTACATCCCGTTCGCCGTCTTCGTCGTGGTTGCCACGTCGAACGCCGTGAACCTCACCGACGGCCTCGACGGCCTCGCGATCGGCCCGGTGATCATCAACGCGGGGACCTACCTCATCCTCGCGTACATCGTCGGCGCCTCCATCGCGAGCTTCTCGCTCGCGGCCTACCTCGACATCCCGGCGATCGCGTCGGCCGGCGAGCTGTCGGTGTACTGCGGCTCGGTCATCGGCGCGGGGATCGGGTTCCTCTGGTACAACACGTACCCCGCCCAGGTCTTCATGGGGGACGTCGGGTCGCTCGCCCTCGGAGGCGGGCTCGGGATGCTCGCCGTCTTCACCAAGAACGAGCTCCTGTCGATCATCCTCGGGGGGATCTTCTTCATCGAGACGGTCAGCGTCATCACGCAGGTCCTCTCGTTCAAGCTCACCGGCAAGCGCGTCTTCTTGATGGCGCCGATCCACCACCACTACGAGAAGAAGGGGTGGGCGGAGCCCAAGATCATCGTCCGCTTCTGGATCATCTCCATCCTCCTGGCGCTGGTGTCCCTGGCGTCGATGAAGCTGCGGTGAGGGCATGATGGACGTCCGCGGGCGAACAGTGATCGTCGTGGGTCTCGGCCGGAGCGGCGTCGCGGCCGCGCGCCTCCTGAACGCGCGCGGCGCGCGCGTGATCGCGAACGACGGCGCGCCGCGCGAGCGGCTCTCCGCCGCGGCCGTGGCCCTCGAGGGCGAGGGCGTCGTCCTCGCGCCGGGAGGGCACGATCCGGCGCTGTTCGACGGCGCCGACCTCGTGGTCGTCTCGCCGGGCGTGCCGTCGTTCCCTGCGCTCGACGCCGTCGCTCGCTCCGGGCGCGAGGTCATCGGCGAGCTCGAGCTCGCGTCGCGCTTCGTGTCGGCGCCCGTCGTGCTCGTCGGCGGGACCAACGGCAAGAGCACGACGACGGCGCTCACGGGCGCGATGCTCGAGCGGGCCGGCCTCCGCACGTTCGTCGGCGGCAATTTCGGGACCCCCCTCGCCGAGGTCGTCGACCAGACGTGGGACGTGCTCGTCCTCGAGATCTCGAGCTTCCAGGCGGAGCGCGTGCCGACGCTGCACGCGCGCGCCCACGCGCTGCTGAACATCACGGACGATCACCTCGATCGCTACGCGAGCTTCGCGGCGTACGCCGACGCGAAGGGCAACCCGTTCGAGCGCATGACGCCCGACGACGTGGCGGTCGTCCCCTTCGGCGACGAGCTCGTCGCCCGACAGGCGGCGCGCGGGCGCGCCCGCGTCGTGACGTTCAGCGCGCGCGACGCCCGCGCGGACGTGAGCGCCGCGGGGGGCGCGATCGTCGATCGCGTCGCCGGCGCCCGCTACCCGCTGGATCGCGTGCGGCTCGCGGGCGCGCACAACCTCGCGAACGCCTGCGCCTCCGTCGCGCTCGCCGCCGCGCTCGGCGCCCCCGCGGCGGCGATCGGCGACGCGCTCTCGGGCTTCGAGGGGCTCGCGCACCGGACCGCGCTCGTCGCGGACGTCGACGGGGTCCGCTATTACGACGACTCGAAGGGGACCAACGTCGGCGCCTCCGTCGCCGCGCTCTCCGGCCTGATCGAGGCGAAGGCCGTCCTGATCGCGGGCGGGCGCGACAAGCTCGGCGACTACGCCCCGCTCGTGTCCGCGCTGCGCGAGCGGGGGCGCGCCCTCGTCGTCCTCGGCGAGGCCGCGGACCGCATCGCCGCAGCGGCCGCCGGCGTCCTGCCGATCGCGCGGGCGGGCTCGATGGCGGAGGCGGTCCTCGCCGCGCGCTCCCTTGCCCGGCCGGGCGACGCGGTGCTGCTCAGCCCCGCGTGCTCCAGCTTCGATATGTTCCGCGACTACAAGGACCGCGGCGACGCCTTCGTCCGCGCGGTCCGCGAGCTCCAGGGAGTTGGCGGCGGGGCCGCCGGGGAGGTGGCGTCGTGACGTCGTGGAGCAGCGCGTTCGGCGCGCGCGCCGACGCACCCAAGAACCGGCACGTCGGTCCCCCCGACCAGGAGAAGGCGGCGCCGGGCGGGATCGCGGCGGCCGCCGAGGCCTTCTGGAAGGTGCGATCGAGCCCGTCGGGCCCGGTCGACGCCCTCCTCGCGGCGGTCGTCACGGCGCTCATCGGCTTCGGCGTGGTGATGGTCTACAGCGCCAGCGCCGTCGAGGCGACGGTCCGCTACAAGGACGCGCAGTTCTTCCTCAAGCGTCAGGCGGTCTACGCGGTCCTTTCGATCGCCACGATGTGGATCACGAGCCGCATCGATCACCGCCGCCTCAAGGTCCTCACGTACCCGGTGCTCATCACCGTCACCGGGATGCTCGTCGCCTGCGTGGCGGGGCTCGGCCACAAGGCCGGCAACGCCTACCGCTGGATCTCGCTCGGCCCTGTCCACGTGCAGCCGGCCGAGGTGGCGAAGCTCGCGATCGTGCTCTGGCTCGCCTACTCGCTGTCGAAGAAGGCCGAGCGCATCAAGTCGTTCTCGGTCGGCTTCCTCCCGCACCTCCTCGTCGTCGGGCTCTTGATGCTCCTCTGCCTCAAGCAGCCCGACTTCGGAAGCGCGGTCGTGCTGCTCTTCCTGACCTTCACGCTGCTGTTCGTGGCGGGCGCGCGCGTCCCGTACATCGCCGCGTTCTCCATGCTGCTGGCGTTCGCCGGCGCCGCGCTCGTTCGCTTCAGCGGGTACCGCTACGCGCGCTACCTCGCGTGGATCGACATGGACAACAACCGCGCGGACCTCGCCTACCAGCCGTTCCAGTCGGTCATGAGCTTCGGCTCGGGCGGGCTCTTCGGCCTCGGCCTCGGGCGAGGGCTGCAGGTGCTCTACCTGCCGGAGGCGCACACCGATTTCGTGTCCGCGATCGTCGGCGAAGAGCTCGGCTTCGTCGGCATCGTCGGTCTGTGCGCGGCATACCTCGTCATCGTCTCGCGGGGCGTGAAGATCGCCCTCGAGGCGGCCGACGACTACGGCAGCTTCATGGCGTTCGGCATCGCGACGCTCTTCGGGGTGCAGGCGATGACGAACCTCGCCGTCGCGATGGCGATCCTCCCCACGAAGGGGCTCACGTTGCCGTTCCTCAGCTATGGCGGCTCCTCGTTGCTCGTGAACGCCGCGGCCGCGGGCATCCTGCTCAGCATCAGCCGATCGCGGACCGTCGTGGCCCCCGAGAAGCGCGGCGAGGCGGGCGCTTCGCCCGTCCCGCACGCGCCGAGCGCGTCGGCCGTGGTCGCCGCGTCGGCCGAGGAGGGCGGCGCATGGTGACCGTGCTCATCGCCGGAGGCGGCACCGGCGGCCACGTCTTCCCGATGATCGCCGTGGGCGACGCCGTCCGCGCTGCGGCGCCCGACGCGCGCGTCGTCTACGTCGGCACCGCGCGCGGCATCGAGGTGCGCGTGATGGGCGAGCGCGGCGACAACCTCGAGCTGCTCCACGTCCTGCCGCTCCGCGGGGGCGGCCTCTCCGGCTTCGTGCGCGGCGCTGCCCGCGCGGGCAGCGTCCTCCCGGAGGCGAGGCGGCTCGTCGAGCGGCTCGACGCCCGCGTGGCGCTCTCGCTCGGCGGGTACGCCGGCGGACCGGTCTCGCTCGCTGCCCGCTCGCTCGGCGTTCCGGTCGCGATCCTGGAGCCGAACAGCGTCCTCGGACTGTCGAACCGGCTGCTCGCGCCCATCGTCGATCGCGCGTACGTCGCCTTCCCGGAGACGGCGCGCGCGCTGCGCCCGAGCACCGTGCGCCTCTTCGGCGTCCCCCTCCGGCGCGCCTTCGCCCGCGCCCCGTACGCGCCGCGCGAAGGCGCGCTCCGCCTGCTGGTTCTCGGCGGCAGCCAGGGCGCGCTGGCGCTGAACGACGTCGTCCCTCGCGCGATCGCGCGAGGCCGCGAGCGCGGCGTCGACCTCGAGGTGGTGCACCAGACGGGCAGGGATCGCGAGGCCGCGGTCCGTTCGCTCTACGCCGAGCTCGGCCTGGCAGGGCGCGCGCGCGTCGTCCCGTTCATCGACGACGTGGCGGAGGCGCTCGCCGCGGCCGACGTCGTGATCGCCCGCGCGGGCGCGTCGACGCTCGCCGAGCTCTGCGCTGTCGGGCGCCCATCAATCCTGATTCCGTACCCCTTCGCGGCCGACAACCACCAGCTGAGGAACGCGCAATCCCTCGAGCGGGCCTCCGCCGCGGTCGCGATCGCCCAGGGCGACGCCACCGAGATGCGCCTCGCCGACGAGATCGCCCGGCTCGCGGCCGCGCCGGCGCTCCGGGCCCGCATGGCGGACGCGGCGGCGGCCCTCGCCACGCGGGATGCCGCGGCGCGCGTCGCCGCCGATCTGCTCGAGCTCGCGCGGGCTCCGCGCCACCGCGCGCTGCGCTTCCCCACCCTCGGAGGGCGCGCGGCGCGCGCTGGCGAGGCGCAGCGCGGCGCCGTGACGAACCAGGCCGCGCCGCTCCGCGCTGGCCTCGGCTGGGAGGAGGCAGGCTGATGTTCCGCGGTCGCGTTCGCCACGTCCATTTCGTCGGCATCGGGGGCGTCGGGATGAGCGGCCTCGCCGAGATCCTGCGCTCGCTCGAGTTCGAGGTCTCCGGCTCGGATCTCAAGGAGAGCTCGACGACGCGGCGGCTCACGTCGCTCGGCGTCCGGATCGACATCGGCCACCGCGCGGAGAACGTCCGCGGCGTCGATGTCGTCGTGTACTCGAGCGCCATCCGCCCCGAGAACCCCGAGCTCACCGAGGCGCGCGCGCTCGGCACCCCGGTGATCGGGCGCGCGGAGATGCTCGCCGAGCTGATGCGCGTGAAGTACGGCGTCGCGATCGCGGGCTCGCACGGCAAGACCACCACGACCTCCCTGGTCGCCACGGTCCTGCGCGCCGCCGGCCTCGATCCCACCGTCGTCGTCGGCGGCAAGATGGCGGCGCTCGGCACGAACGCGCGGCTCGGCGCCGGTGACCTGCTCGTCGCCGAGGCCGACGAGAGCGACGGATCGTTCCTGCGGCTCACCCCGACGATCGCGGTCGTCACCAACATCGACCCCGAGCACCTCGATCACTACGGCACGCACGAGCGCATCAAGGACGCCTTCGTCGAGTTCGCCGCGCGCGTCCCGTTCTACGGGCTCGCCGTGCTCTGCCTCGACCACCCGCACGTCCAGGATCTGCTCCCGCGCATCCCGCGCCGCCACGTCACGTACGGCGTCTCGCCGCAGTCGGACTACTCGGCGCGCGGCATCCAGTTCCGCGGCCTCGAGACGAGCTTCAACGCGTACCGCCGAGGGGAGCCGCTCGGCGGGTTCACGGTGAAGATGCCGGGCGCGCACAACGTCCTCAACTGCCTCGCCACCATCGCGGTCGCGGACGAGCTCGAGGTGCCGCTCGACGTCACCAAGCAGGCGCTGGCCACGTTCGGCGGCGTCGCTCGCCGCTTCACCGTCGTCGGGTCGATCGGGGGCGTCACGATGATCGACGACTACGGCCACCACCCGGCCGAGATCCGCGCCACCATCGACGCGGCCCGCCGGGCGTTCCCCGGCGAGGATCACCGCGTCGTCGTGGCCTTCCAGCCGCACCGGCACACCCGCACGCGCGATCTCTTCGACGAGTTCACGCGCGCCTTCAACCAGGCCGACGTCCTGCTCGTCACGGACATCTACGCCGCGGGCGAGCCGCCGATCCCCGGCGTCACCGCGGAGCGCCTCGTCCAGTCGATCCGGGAGCATGGCCACCACGACGCGCGCTTCATCGCCGACAAGGCCGACCTCCCGGAGGCCCTCGAGAAGATCGCCCGGCCCGGCGACGTCGTCATCGCGCTCGGGGCGGGCGACGTGAACGCGTGCGTGCGAGGGCTCAAGGCGCGGCTCGAGGCGAAGTCGCCGCCGCAGGAGGGCAGCTCATGACCGAGCGTCCCAGCGCGCCCCCGCCGAACCGCCGCCGCTCGCTGCCGTCGGTGCCCGCGGCGCCGCCGGTCCGGGCGGCCTCGCGCGGCTCGAAGCCCGAGCCCGTGGCGGCGGTGCCGCCGAAGAACGAGCGCGTGCGCGCGTCGACCCCGTCGTCGCACGAGTCGCCGGCCCCGCCCGCGACGAGCGTTTCCGTGCGCCCGCCGCGCGCGATCGACCGCGGAGAGCGCGCCGCCGAGGGCGCGCCCTCGGCGGCGCGCTCCCCGCGGCCGATCGCGCGCCACCTCCGCGCCCTGCAGCTGCTCGCGGGCGCCGCCGTCGTGCTCGTCGCCTCGACCGCCGTCGCGTGGGGCGCGCGCCGCTACATCGTGTCGAGCCCTCGCTTCGCCGTGCGCACGGTGCTCGTCGACGGCGTCCAGCGCCGGACCGCTGAGCAGGTGGCCAGCTCCGGCGGCATCGAGGTGGGCAAGAACATCTTCACGCTCGATCTCGAGCTCGCCGGCGCCTCGATCGCCACCGACCCCTGGATCGAGAAGGCGACGGTCACGCGCAGGCTCCCCTCGACGATCCACGTCGACGTCGTCGAGCGGGAGGCGCAGGCCCTGGTCGCGATCGGCGGCGATCTCTACCTCGCGACGCGCGACGGCGAGCTCTTCAAGGAGCTCGCTGGCGACGACCCCGTCGACCTCCCGATCGTCACGGGGATCACCGGCGAACAGGTGGCGCGGGATCGCCCCGGCGTCGTCATCGCGGTCCGGCGCCTGCTCGACGTGGTCGAGGACCTGGAGCGCGCCGGCGTCGCGCGCCGCTATCCGACCCAGGAGCTCCACGTCGAGCGGGACGGGTCGATCGTCGTCACCATCGGAAAGGAGGCGATCTCGCTCCACCTCGGGCAGCCGCCCTACCGGGACAAGGTCGCCCAGGCGTCGCGGGTGCTCACCGAGCTCGCCCAGCGAAAGGCGAACGCGTCGGTGATCTTCCTCGACAACGACGCGCACCCCGAGCGCGTCGTGGTGAGGATGAGATGAGCGCCGTCGGGCCCGCTCTCCGCGCCGGCGATCGCCGAGCAAAACTTGGCCGGTGCTGCTGGCTCATGGCAGCGTCGTGCCCGCCTTACACGCGCATGGGGCTCGTCCCCGCATGAGGTGGTGCACGCAATGAAGAGCCGGATGGAGACTACTGAGATCGTCGTCGGACTCGACATCGGGACGACCAAGGTCTCGGCGGTCGTTGGCGAGATCGACGCTGATGGGATCACCATCCTCGGGGTGGGCAACGTCCCGTGCCGCGGCCTGCGGAAGGGCGTGGTGAGCAACATCGACTGGACGGTGCGCTCGATCGCCGAGGCGATCGAGGCCGCCCAGACGATGGCGGGCGTCGAGATCCGCACCGTGTATGCCGGCGTCGCGGGCAGCCACATCCGCTGCCAGCAGTCCGACGGCGTCGCCGCGGTCTCCGGCGGCGAGGTCACGCGTCTGGACGTCGAGCGCGTCCTCGAGGGCGCGCGGGCCATCCCTGTCGACGCCGATCGTCAGATCCTGCACGTCCTGCCGCGCGAGTTCACGGTCGACAACCAGGACGGCATCCGCGACCCGGTCGGGATGAGCGGCGTCCGGCTCGGCGTGAAGGTGAACCTGATCACGGCCGCGACCTCGTGCGTGCAGAACGTCGTCCGCTGCGCGGAGCGCTGCGGCCTCACCGTGGCCGACGTGGTACTGGAGCCGCTCGCCAGCGCCGAGGCGGTGCTCTCCGAGGACGAGAAGGAGATCGGCGTCGCCATCATCGACATCGGCGGCGGTACGACGGACCTGCTCCTCTACGTGGACGGCGGAATCGCGCACGCCAGCGTGATCCCGGCGGGCGGCAACAACGTGACGGCCGACATCGCCGCCGGGTTGCGCACGCCGATGGGCGAGGCCGAGCGCCTCAAGCGCAACGCCGGCTGCGCCCTGGGCCGAATGGTGGGCGACGAGGAGGAGATCGAGGTCCCCGGCGTCGGCGGGCACATGCCGCGCAAGGCGGCGCGCCGCGTCCTGTCGGACATCATCGAGCCGCGCGTCGAGGAGATCTTCGCGGTCATCCGCAAGCGGATCGAGGACACCGGGATGCTCGAGCAGCTCTCGGCCGGCGCGGTGGTCACCGGCGGCGGCGTCCTCATGGAAGGGATGACAGAGTTCGCCGAGGAGATCCTCGGGATGCCCGTGCGCCTCGGCGTGCCGGTCGGCGTGCGAGGCATCACGCAGCTCGTGGCCGGCCCGCAGTACGCGACGGGCGTGGGCCTCGTTCAGTACGGCGCCAACGCACTCGCGCAGGCGCGCGCGCTCACGCCGGTGACGCTCGACGCCGGCCACGCCGGGCGCGCGGAGATCCGTCGCGAGAAGCTCCGCGAGCGCGAGTCGCGTCGAGATGTCGTCGAAGAAATGGCGATTGAAAAGAGGTCGAGCGGGAGGTTCTGGAACTGGCTTCGAGCAGCATTCTAGGCATGACGTGGCAAGAGAAAGTTGTTAGAGAATTGGGTTTGAGAGGATCCGATAGCGCACTGGCGATCCCTCTTGAACGCGAAGTCAAGAGGGTTTGAAGCGCGGTGTTCGAAGGGGAAGAGGCGCCCCTCCGAATGCCGTCCGGAGCGAGGACGTCCTCGCGCACTGAGGGTTCCGCGCCGCTCGACCTCCGTAGGGGTCGGCGCCGGGCCGAGCGGCTAGCTGTACTTCCCCGGGAGGAGTTCATGAGTTTCTCCATCGAGTTTGCCGACGAGCACACCGGGTACGACGCCCGGATCAAGGTCATCGGTTGTGGCGGTTCTGGCGGCAATGCAGTCAACACGATGATCAACTTCGGCCTCGAGGGCGTGGAGTTCATCGTCGTCAACACCGACGCCCAGGCGCTCGGATCGAGCCTCGCCCCGACCAAGCTCCACATCGGAGCGAGCGTCACGCGCGGTCTCGGCGCGGGCGCCGATCCCGAGAAGGGCCGCAAGGCGGCGCTCGAGGACGTGACGCGGGTGAAGGAGTGCCTCCAGGGCGCGGACATGGTGTTCGTCACCGCGGGGATGGGCGGCGGCACGGGCACGGGCGCCGCGCCGGTCATCGCGCAGCTCGCGCGCGAGGAGGGCTGCCTCACCGTCGGCGTCGTGACGAAGCCGTTCTTCTTCGAGGGCAAGCAGCGCTCGCGCCGCGCCGAGCTCGGCCTAGCGATGCTCGCGGAGCACGTCGACACGCTCATCACGATCCCGAACCAGAAGCTCCTCTCGCTGGGCGACGAGGACCTCTCGTTCGTCGAGGCGTTCCGCAAGGCGGACGAGGTGCTCTATCAGGCGATCAAGGGCATCAGCGATCTCATCACGCAGAACGGGATCGTGAACGTCGACTTCGCGGACGTGAAGACGGTGATGTCGAACATGGGCCGCGCGCTCATGGGCACCGGCTGCGCGAAGGGGCAGGGCCGCGCTCGCCTCGCCGCCGAGATGGCCGTCAGCTCGCCGCTGCTCGACGACATCTCGGTCGAGGGCGCGACCGGCGTGCTCATCAACATCGTCGGCGGCCCCGACATGCGGATGCGCGAGATCGAGGAGGCCGCGACGCTCGTGCAGGAGCAGGCGCACGAGGACGCGAACATCATCTTCGGCGCGACGATCGACGAGAACATGGGCGAGATGATCAAGGTGACGGTCATCGCGACCGGCTTCGACCACCTCGTCGCCGAGGTCCCGCAGCAGCTCGCGAGCGCCGCGCAGCCGCGCGCCACCGCGCACTCCATCGGAGCGTCGCTGGCCGCGGCGGCCGGGCCGATGTCGGGCCGCTCCGCCCCGAGCGCTCCTCCCATGCCCATGACGCAGCGCCAGCCGCACCGGCACGAGGAGGTCGCGTATCCGACCACCCGTCGGCCCGCGCCGCAGGTCCAGGCGGCAGGCGGCAGCCCGCGCGACCGCGCGAGCTTCGTCCCTCCGCTCGACGCCGACTGGGACACGCCCGCGTTCCAGCGCCGGGGCCAGTAGAAGCGCCGCAGCCTGCACGGAAGACGTCCCGGCGCGCAGCCACCGCGGGCGTTCACGCTGTATTACGCGTTGACAGGCGCGCACGACGACTTATGGTCTGCCGGCACCTGTGCCCGCTGTCGGGCAGGATCGACGCGGCGGTCCACGATTCATGAGTGAAAAGCGCGACTTCTACGAAGTTCTTGGCCTCGCGCGAGACGCGACGCCTGACGACATTCGCAAGGCCTATCGTCAGGCTGCGTTGAAGAACCATCCGGACCGGAACCCCGGCGATGCGTCGGCGGAGGCCCGCTTCAAAGAGGCCACCGAGGCGTACCAGGTCCTCTCCGACGAGGAGAAGCGCAGGCGGTACGACCAGTTCGGGCACGCCGGCCTCGAGGGGATCGGCGGCGCGGCCGACGGCGACATCTTCTCCCACTTCCAGGACATCTTCTCGGAGTTCTTCGGCGGCTTCGGCGGCGGGCAGCGCCGGCGGCGCGGGCCCGCGCGCGGCCAGGACATCCGGGTTCAGCAGCGGCTCTCGCTGCGGGACGCCTTGCTCGGCTGCAAGCGGGAGGTCGTCCTGCGGACGCCGGTGGCGTGCGACGACTGCTCCGGCTCGGGGGCGAAGCCAGGGACGAAACGCAAGCCGTGCGGTACGTGCGGCGGCGCCGGGCAGGTCTCGACCTCGCGCGGGTTCGTGATGTTCACCCAGACGTGCCCTGAATGCTCGGGCGAGGGCTCGGTCATCAAGACGCCGTGCGCCACCTGCAAGGGGTTCGGGGCGGTCGAGAAGACGCGGAAGGTCGTCGTCAATTTCCCAGCCGGCATCGACGGCGGCCAGCGGCTCAGGGTGCCGGGCCAGGGCATGCCGGGCGCCCAGGGCGCGCCGCCCGGCGATCTGTACGTCGACGTCGATCTCGCCGCGGACGAGCGCTTCGAGCGCGACGGGCTCGACCTCATCACGCGGGCGCCCATCTCCTTCGCCGACGCGGCTCTCGGCAGCATGGTCAAGATCGACCTGCCGGACGACACGGTCGTCGACGTCGAGGTCCCGGCGGGCGTGCAGCCCGGCGAGGTGATCTCGGTCAAGGGCAAGGGCGCGCCCCGGATCGATGGTCGCGGCCGCGGAGCGCTCCAGGTGGTCATCCAGGTCGAGGTGCCGCGGAACCTGTCGCCCGCAGCGCAGGAGCTGCTCCGCAGGTTCCAGGACGAGGTAGCCAAGCACCAGCCGGCGGCGAAGGCGGCGACCGCGTAGGTCTGCTGGTCGCTCGAGCTCCGGCCAGCGCTGCGGCGGCAGCGGCGCGGGGCGGCGCTGCGTGGCGACGAGGTCGGGGTCGCGCGGGCTCATCGCAGAGCCGACGCCCACCGAACTGGCAGGATTTCTAGCGCCAGGCGCGAGCGTGCGCCGTGCTCAGCGCGTCGTGCCGATCCAGGCGCCCGCGCATGCGAGGCTGAAGGCGATGGGGGCGAGCGCGGCCGCGAACACGACGGCGACGGGGGCCGCGAGGCCGAGCAGCACCAGAGAGCCCAGGATGGCGAGCGCCGCCGAGGCGGCCGGCTCAAGGACGCTGCCCGTCGACGAGGCCCGGGCGACGAGATAACCAGCCAAGGGGAAGGCGGCGATCGCCGCTGCGACGAGCAAGAGGAGCGGCGCCGCCGCGGCGGTCGAGGCGTCGCCCCTGTCCACCGCCGCGAAGTCGACGCCGAAGCGATGGCCGAGCGCGATCGCGATCGCGAGCGCGGTCGTCATCACCCCGACCGTGACGAGCGCGCCGAAGGCGATCCACGTGAGCGTCACCGGTCGTTCGGTGCGCCTGAGCGCCTCACGCAACGTTCCGAGCGACGGCGGAGCGATGCGGGGGAGGAAGCGGCGCTCCCTGCGCTGCGAGCTGTGCGGCGACGCGCCTCGGCGGAGCAGGTCGCGGGCGGCGAGGAAGGTCACGAGGCCGGTGCCGAGGAGCACCGGCGCCGCGATGACGAGCGCGACCGGGCGGCACGCAAAGACGATGTAGTCGTAGGCGCCGTTGAGCACCATCGCGCCGAGCCACGCGGCGTTGAAGCGACGGCCGCCCAGCGGCCGCGTGCGCTCGCGGCCCAGCGCGTAGCCCCAGAGCGAGGCGAAGAAGAGGTGCGCCGGCACGGCGAGGAGGGCCCGCGCGATGTCGAGCGGCTCCAGCGGCCGGCCCCACAGGTACACGGCGTTGTGGGCCGACACGAACCCGAGCGCCGCGGCGGCCGCGTACACGAGCCCATCGAACGGCTCCTCCACCGCGCGCAGCCGCGCGATCGGCGCGACGGCCGCCACCTTGAGGCCCTGCTCCAGCGGCGCCGTGACCACGAAGATGTAGACGAGCGTGACGGCGTCGAGCGCGCTGGCGACCTTGTCGACGCCTTGCCAGCGCTGGAGGAACGTCTCGATGAGCAGCGCCGGCACGAACGCGAGCGCGCCGAGCAGCGCCGTCCCCACCGCGAACCGGCGCCTGCCATAGAGGCGCTGCGACCAGACGAGGAGCGCGGCCAGCCCTCCGAGCGGCGCTGCGACGGTGGCGAGCCAGAGGAGCGCGGCGGCGGCGTTCATGGGCGCGAGGGGCGGGGCGGCGGAGCTGGCTTCGCTGCGGCTAGAAGTGGAGGCCGGCGACCGCGGTCAAGGCGAGCGCCGAGCCCACGCTGGAGCCCTCGGCCGCGAGCAGATCGGCCTTGGCTTGCTGAGGCGCGGCGGCTCCGCCCTTGATCCCTTCGATCGCGGCCGAGGAGAGCCCCGGCCTGGTCAGCGCCAGGAGCTCCCAGCTCGCGTTCGCGCCGATCGAGAAGACCGGCGACAGGTAGAGGTCGAGCCCACCGGAGACCCTTCCGTAGAAGCCGCGGATCGCGATGGCGTCGGCCGCACCGCTCACCGCGCTCTTGACGCTGCCGAGGCCGGCGTAGCCGAAGCCCAGATCGACGTGCGGGTCGAGCTTCCCGAGCGGCAGGTGCATGCCGACCTCGCCGCCCAGGGTGAAGAGCTGCCAGTCGCTGAAGAACCCGACCCGTCCGCGGGCGCCCAGCGTGAAGTACAGGAGCCGGACGCCGGCCCCCGCGCCGATGACACCCCCGTTGGCCGCGCTCGAAACGAACCCGGCCGTGAAGTCGTCCTCGTCGATGTTGAACGTCTGGAGGCCGACGTTCTCGTAGCCTCCCTCGACGTTCAGCCAGACGATCTCGAGGCCGCGCCCCGAGTCGCGCTCCTTGGCCTCGTCGAGGCGCTGCTCTGTGCCGTCGGGGGCGGCGGGCTCCGGCTCGGGCGTGGTCATCGGAGGGGGCGGCGCCAGGCCTCCGGCCTGCATCGATGGATCGTACGGGTTCGGCTGCGCGGCCGCGGCGCCGGCGGGCGAGGCGGCGCTGGCGCCGGCGCTCGGCGAGTTCCCCGGGAGCGGCTGCCCCTGCTGTGCCAGGGCCGCGGACGTCATGGAGGCCGACGTGAGAACGGTGAGCAGGCAAAGCGCGCGACGAGCGATCATTCGTCCTCTTCCTGGATGTTCCCGTCGAGCCCGTCGGTTCGTCCCTTCGATTCCACGGTCTCGGCGTCCCCTGTGGATGAAACGGGCGGGCCAGGCACCCGGTAGCCACCGTCGAGCCAGCGGCCGAGGTCCACCAGCTTGCACTGGGGCGAGCAGAACGGAAAGACCGGGTTCTCGGGCCTGGGCCCCGCCGACTTGCGGCAAATCGGGCACCTCGCGCCTGCCAAAGCTCCCATGCGGCGTAACGTAGCAGCGTCCATTGCGGGCATGTAGCCCGCGCTCGGTGAGCAGTGGGCCCGCGCTCGCCGGCATGTGGCCCGCGCTCGGCGGGCGTGTGGCCAGCGCTCGGTGAGTGTGTCGTGTGTCGCCCGCGGCCGGCGCGTCGGCCTGGGTGCTGGAGCGACGCCCGCTCAGCGCGCCGGGACCGCGAGGTAGCGGGGCGCCCCGTGGCGCCGTACCCGCAACAGGAGATCCTTGTGTGCCGCCGCGCCCAGGCGCGCGGTCAGGTCGGCGCCGCCCCGCACCGGCGCGCCGTTCAGGTCGAGCACCACGTCGCCCACCTCGAGGCGGCCAGCCGCAGGGCTCCGAGGCGCGATCGACTCGATGCGCGCTCCTTCCAGAGCGTCGCTCGCCAGCACGCCGAACGGCGGCTGCTCGGCGTCCCTCGGCGCGCGCTCCTCCAGCGCGCGCCAGCTCGACGACGGCTCGTGGGGGGCCGAGGGATCGAGCTTCATCGTCGCGCGCCGGTCCGCGCCGTCGCGCTTGTAGATCAGCTCCACCTCGTCTCCCGGCTTGGCTCGCCGGAGCATGCGCGCGAGCTCGCGCGCGTGCTCGACGCGGTGCCCCTCGACCGACGTGATCACGTCGCCCGGCCTGAAGCCCAGCCGCGATCCGGGGCCCTCCGGCTCGACCTCCGTGATCAGCGCGCCCATCCGCCCTGGCAGCCGGAGCACCCGCGCGAGCTGCGAGGTCACCTCCTGGAAGCTGATCCCGATGCGCCCCCGGTCCACGCGGCCCGTCTCCCGCAGCTCGGGCAGGATCTCGAGCACCTCGTCGATCGGCAGGGCGAAGCTGATGCCGCGGCCATCGGCGTGGATCGCCGTCGCGATGCCGATCACCTGCCCCGTGGCGTCGAAGAGCGGCCCGCCGCTGTTTCCCGGGTTGATGGCGGCGTCGGTCTGGAGGAAGCCGTCGAGGTTCCCCGTGCCCATGGGCCTCGACGTCGCGCTGATGATGCCCCGGGTCACGGTCGGTCCGAGCCCGAACGGGCTCCCGATCACGATGACGCCGTCGCCAGGCCGGACCGGCGCGCTCGATCCCAGGGAGGCGACCCGCAGCGACCCCGCTCCGAGCAGCTTCAACAGCGCCACGTCGAGCGTCGGATCCCGCCCGACCACGGTCGCCTCGAAGGCGCGCTCGTCCGAGAGCTGCACCTCGATGCCGAACGCGTCGCCGATCACGTGATCGCTCGTCAGCACGAGCCCTTCTTCGGCGATCACGAACCCGGATCCGATCGCCCGCTCCACCCGCTGCACACGGCCGTCGAACGGGAGCGCCGGGCCCGCGCGCCCGTCCGGAAACGAGGGCGCGCGCAGGGTGGTGACGGTCACCACCACCGGCCGCACCTGCTCGATCAGCGCAGGCAGGGTCATCGCGCCGCGGGCCGCTGGCGGCTCGGGCGGCGATTCTGCGCGCAGGACCGAGCACGGCGCGCTCGCCGCGCCGCGGGGCGATGGAGGGGGCGAGAGCGCGGCTGCCCGGTCGTCGCAGGCAGCGAGCGGTGCGGTCCCGAGGAACCCGACACACGCCCATGCGGCAGCGCGGAGCCGTCCCACGGGCCGGACGTAGAGCCTCGAGGCGCGACCGCAAGCGCACAAGGACCGGCCGCTGGAAAGCGCTCCGCGCCGCGGCCGAGCTGCTCCGTGGGCCGGACGAGGCGGCGCACGCGCGGCCCGCTGGCCGCTCAGCCAGGAGGCGCGCCTCGCGCGGCCTCCGTGCGCACCACCTGGACGACGACCTCCACCAGGCGACCGCCGGGCTGGACGAACGACGCCTTGCCGCGCCCCCCTTCGAAGCGCCACGCCAGATCGGCAGGGGCGCCTGTCTCTCCCGCGCCTTCGCCGACGCGGACGACGGCGCTCACCTCCAGCGTCTGCTTCCCTGCCGTCACGGCGCCCCGCGCCACCGCGAACGTCCCGCCGCCGAGCAGCGCGATTGTCCGCTTCGCCAGGTTGCTCAGGTGTCGCGCGGGCTCTTCCCCTCCGGGCTCCGGACGCCACGTTGCGATGTGCCCGGCGTCGTCGATGTCGATCACGAAGCGCGCCTTCCCCGCGCTTCCGGGCGGGAGCGTCGCCCAGATCGGATCCGCCTGGCACGCGGGCGGGATGGCCCTCGTGAAGGCGCGCCCGAGGTTGCGCACAGCGCTGACGCCGGCCGCCCCGAAGTCGCCCTCGCCGTCCTCTCCGGCGCCAGCGCTCGTCCGCGCGGCGGCGGAGCGCGCCGGTGCGCCGGCTTCCCCGTTCGCCGCGGGCTCCCGGCGTCGCTCTGCGGGCCGGGGCGTCGCCTTGGGCCGGGGCATCGCCTTGGGCGGGGGCGCTGCCGGGCCGCGCGGCGCGGCCGCCATGGGCGGCGCCGGCTCGCCGCCGGCCTCTGCGGGGCGCTCTGCAGGCGCCGTGGGCCGGCTGGCATCGGCCGGAGCGCGCGCCGTTGGCATGCTCGTCGGCTCGCCGCGCTCGCCGGCCTCGTCGCGCCCGCCGCGAGCGTCGCTCGGGCGCGCCGCGCCACCGCTGCCCGGCAGCGCGGCCGTGAGCCCGGTCCAGAGATCGATCGGCTCGCGCTCCGCCGCTGGCTCGGCGGGATCGCTGGCGGGCACCTCCGGCCCGAGCCGCGCCGAGCTCCACGCGCCCAGATGGACGAGCGCCGATACGAGGAGCGCCGGCAGCATCGCTCGTTGATCGCGCATCGGCTCGCACCCCGCCCTTCGGCCCAGTCGGACGCGCAGCGGCCCCAGCGCCTCGCCGAAGCTCGTTGCCCTTGGCCCGAGGTTCTGCCAGACAGCATCGCGGCTGCAACGTTCCCGAGCGCGCCTTGAAGCTCCTCGCCCTCTCGACCTCGACCCCGCGCGGCAGCGCCGCCCTCTTCGAAGCAGCGGACGTGGACCTGCACGCCGAGGCGGCGGCGTCGCGGGGCGGTGCGCTTTCCACCGCCGGCCTCGCCGCGGCGCCGGCGGCCGGCGCGCGGCTGCTCGCGGCGACGACCTACGCCGACCTGCACGGGCACGCAGAGCGCATCTTCGGAGCCGTCGACGAGGTGCTCGCCGCGGCAGGCCTACCGGCCGCCGCGGTGCAGGCGCTCGGCTGCGACGTGGGGCCCGGCTCGTTCACCGGGGTCCGGGTGGCGGTCGCGGCGGCCAAGGGCGTCGCGCTGGCGCTGGACGTCCCGGTCGCCGGCGTCACATCGCTCGAGGCGATGGCCGCCGCCGCCTTCGCTGCTGGCGCGGCGGGCCCCGGCGATCTCCTGGTCCCGCTGATCGACGCCAAGAAGGGGGAGGTCTTCCTGGCGGCCTTCGATGCGCCCGCGGCGGCGCCTTCGATCCCGCCGCGCCACCTGCCGCGCGACGCGGTGTTCGATGTCGTGGCCGAGCTCGCCGCGGGGCGCCGCATCGTCGTCGTCGGCGCCGTCGCCGAGGAGATCGAGGCGCTCCGGCCGCTCGCCGCGCGGGGCGACGCCCTGGATTTTCCCGACGCGACATGGATCGGACGCCTCGCGATCGACCGGCTCCGGGCGGCCGCCGCGGGCGGCGAGCGCGGGCCAGCGGCGGCCCCGCACGATCCGGCGCTCCTGGAGCCGCTCTATGTGCGCGCGCCGGACGCGAAGCCGGCCGAGCTGGGATACACTCCGCCCCGATGATCAGCTCGCCTGAAGGGGATGGCGTCGCACCCGACGCGGAGCGCGAGGCCTCGAGCCCCAGCGACGCGGAGCGCGCTCCGCCGCCCGCCGCGGCAGCGGAGCCTGCTGGCTCTCCCTCCGTCCCCGCCGCGTCGCGCGACGAGCCCGCCGCCCTGTCCGCCCCCGTGGAGTCGGCCGAGCCGGGGCCCGATCCCGAGCGGCTCCGCGCCCGGTTCGGCCGCCCGTTCGAGGCCGGCGACGTCATCTTCCGCGAGGGCGAGCCCGGGACCGAGGCGTACCTCCTCGAGGAAGGGCGGGTCCGGCTCATCAAGAAGGTCCGCGGCGCCGAGCGCAGCTTGATGGTCCTGAAGCCCGGCGATCTGTTCGGCGAATCCGCGCTCCTCGGCGGCGCGGCGCGCTCGTCGACGGCGATCGCGCTCTCCCGCGGGGTCGCGCTCGCGCTCGATCAGGGCACGCTGCAGAACCTCGTCGAGCGCAACCCGGCCGTCGCGCTGCGTATCATCAAGCAGCTCGTCGGTCGGCTCCGCGACGCGGAGGACCAGATCGAGATCATGATGCTCAACGACACGCAGTCGAAGGTCGTGAACGCGCTCCTCAAGCTCGCGCAGCAGTCGCGCGCCACCGGCGGCGCCGCATCGAACGGCGCCTCGTTCGCGATCTCGCCGATGGAGCTGTCCACCCGCGTCGGCCTCGACGTCGACACGGTGAAGCGCGCCGTCCAGCAGCTCCGGGAGGGCCAGTACCTGCGCGTCGCTGACGAGCGCCTCGAGATCCCGGATATCGAAGCGCTGCGGAGGTTGTTCGGCCTGCTGGGTCTCAAGGACGAGATCCGTGGCGAACAGTGACGAGCAGGAAGCGCCTGCGCCACCATCCTACGCCGACCTGACAATTGCTGGAAGCCGGAATCGGGATCCTGAGAACGCGCCGCGTCTTCCTGGGAGATTCGCAGGTTGACGTGACAAGCGGCCTGGTTTACTCAGGGTTCCCCGCAGGGCAGGCGAAGTCCCGTCCTGACAATGTGCCGCGCCGCGGCATCGTTCGGCAGCGGATTCAAGATCGCACATGACCTCGCAGCGACACAGGACAGCAGCGACCCGCGCGGGGTGCATCCCCAGCGCGGCTGCTGTCGTGTCGATGGGGTCGCTGTTGTCGTTTGCGTCCGTCGCGTCCGTCGCGTCCATTGCGCCGCTCGCGCTCGCGTCGTGCGGTGGCGCGCAGCCCTCGGCGCAGACGAGCGACGCGCGGTCGCTCGCGGAATATGATCTCGCGCGCGACTCGTTCCAGCGCGGTCGCCTGCGCGAGGCGCTGGCGCACGTCGAGCAGGCGCTCTCGCACGACGAGGACAACGCCGAGGCGTCCTATCTCGGCGCCTTGATCCTGCTCGGCTTCTGCGCGGGTGATGCCCACTCCAGCGACTGCCGCTTCGACAGCGCCGAGAAGATGGCGCGGCGGGCCCTCGAGGCGAACCCGGAGATGCGGGACGCGAAGAACGCGCTCGGCGTCATCCTCGTGCATCAGCGGCGCTACGACGAGGCGATCGCGGTGCTCAAGCCGCTGACCGAGGACATCCTGTACGCCTCGCCGGAGAAGTCGTGGGGCAACCTGGGCTGGGCGTACCTGCTCAAGGGCAGGAACGACGAGGCGATCGACGCGCTACGCCGCGCGATTGCCGCGCAGCCGCTCTTCTGCGTGGGGCAGTACCGGCTCGGCCTCGCCTACGAGAAGCGAGGCGAGCTCGATCTGGCGCGCGAGGCGCTGACGAGGGCGGTCGAGACCGACCAGCCGGAGTGCACGCGGCTGCAGGACGCGTTCGACGCGCGCGCCCGCATCGCCGAGAAGAGGGGGCTCGTGGACGACGCGCGCGCCGATCTCGAGCGGTGCCGGGAGATCAACGCGACGACGCCCGTGGGGCAGCGCTGCGCTGCACAGTTACAGACGTTGCAATAGGGCCTCGGCGCGCCGCTCTCCGAGAAGTACCGCGGGGTGCGCTAGGGGGTTGAGCAACGGTTCTCAGGGTGAGTAGAGTGACGACCGAATGACGATGGGTGGAATGGGATGGAGTCGATCGGACGCTACCTGAGACGCACGCGTGAGGCCCGAGCCATGAGCGTGGAGGAAGTCGCCCGCGCCACGCGCATCCCGGTGATCTCCATCGAGCGAATCGAGGCAGATCATTTCGACGACCTGCCCGGCGAGGTGTTCGTTCGCGGGTTCTTGAAGGCGTACGCTCGCGCGGTCTCGCTCCCGATGGAGGAGGTGTTGGCCCGATATACGGCGAGCCGCCGGATCGCGCTGGTGACACCGCTGCCCATCGCGGCGCCCGCGCGCCGCACCCAGAGCAGGCGCTTCGGGGTCGCGATCGCGTTCGTGTTGCTGCTCATCCTCTTCACGCTGGCGCTCAGCATCGTGCTCAGGCCCCGCGGCCACGACATGCCGCCGGAGCTGTCGGAGGGCACGCTCGCGAGGGCTCGTACCTCCCTCTCGGCCTGAGGGCCAAATTTTCGCCGGGCGCTCGCGCGCGGTTCGCGCCATAACCGCCGGTACCTGCCATGCCTCGATCGGTTCGCCCGCGGACGGAGCGCCTCCGGACCGGGGCGCTTCTGGTCCGGCGTGTCCCTTTCGGTGAAGCCGACCTCCTGGTCGGGCTCTTCACCGAGCAGGGGGGGCTCATCTCTGCCACGGCGCGCGGCGCGCGCCGCTCGGCCAAGCGCTTCCCGGCGCTCGAGCCGATGCACCTGCTCCGCGTGACGCTGGAGATCCGTCAGGGCGCGGAGCTCGCCCAGCTCACGGAAGCGGCGATCGAGCGCCCGCGCCTGCGCCTCGCGGGGGATCTCGGGCGCCTCGATGTGGCCGGGCGCGCGCTGCGCTGGGTGCGGGAGATCGCGCCGGCGCACACCGCCGAGCAGGCGGCGTGGAGCGAGCTGAACCAGCTGCTCGACCGCCTCGACGAGGTGTCCACGGCCCCTCCCCAGGCGCTGCTCGTGGAGACCGGCCTGCGTCTGCTCGTCGCGTTCGGCTGGGGCCTCGAGCTCACGCAGTGCGTCCGTTGCGGGCGCGCCTGCGACACGACGCAGTCGGCCTGTGCCGACCCGGCGCGCGGCGGCCTCGTCTGCCGGGCCTGTGGCGGCGGTCCTGTCGTGCTGCGGCCGGAGCCGAGGGAGCGGCTGCTGGCAGCGATGCTCGGCGGCGCGCCGATCCCGGAAGAGGACGTCCCGCTCGCGCTCGACCTCGTCGAGGGCGCGCTCACGGCGCACGCGAGTGGGGGCTAGAGCGACCGACGGCCGCCCGTCTCCTGCGCGGGCGGCCGCCGCTCGGCGGCTCTTCTAGTGGTTCGGATAGTGGTTCGGAGTCACGCCACGGCTCTCCAGAAGCGGGTCATCGCGCGCGGTGCTTCCGGCGGCCCCGCGATCTCCACGTAGGGCCGGCCGGGCGCGGCGCGAGGGAACGAGAAGCTCCCGGTGTTCGCGTAGCCGTCGCCGAGCGCCTCGCGGTGCGTGTGGCCGAAGACGACCAGCTTCGCGCCGGTCGTCCTCGCGACGCGGCCAGCGCTCTCGGCCAGGCGCTCGGTGACCGTGCCGGCGTAGCGGTTGTGCCCGTTCGCCCAGCTCGCGCCCATCAGCAGCGCGCCGAGCCCGAGCGCCGCGGCGCCGGTCCCCCGCGCGCCGAGCCCGAGCGCCGCGATCCCGGCGCCCATCGACAGCGTCGCGATCACGCGATCGAAGTACAGCCGCGTGAACGTGCGCGCTGCGCTCTCCAGGGTCGGCGTGGCCCCGAGCCCGACGAGCGCGTCTGCCATCGCGCGCGGCACCCCGAGCTCGTGCGCGAAGCGCTCCATGGCCGCGGCGCCCACCGTGGCCTCGCCTCCCGCGCGGTAGAGCGGGCCGCTCTTCAACATCGCGCCGATCGCCGCGTGGAAGTAGCGGTAGATGACGTAGGGCGCGCGAGGGCCGTACCAGGTGAACGCCGAGAGGAACAAGCTGAGCGGCGTCTGATCGTTCGCCTGCAGATAGCGGTGCGCGCCGGTTGGCGCGATGAACTCCTCGACGAAGTGAACGCCGAGGCTGCGCTCACCGACCACGAGCGGGTGAGCCGGGGCGTTGTCAGGATCGTACAGGTGGCCGTGCTCCAGATGGATCGCCCCCTCGCGGAAGAACCAGGGCGTCGTCCGGAGCCGCGACCGTGCCTCGCCGGTCACCTCGAGCGCCTCCGCCAGCGCCACGGGGAAGTCGGGCGCCCCGACCTCGGCGTCGTGGTTGCCACCCGCCAGCCAGAGCTCGCCGCCGCGGTCGAGGTGCTCGGCGAGCGCCGCCCGCGCGGTCGGGTGCGCGAGGAGCGCCTCGCGCAGCGCGCGCGGCCGGGGCATCCAGGGCGACTCGGAGGAGAGATCGAACAGATCGCCCGCGACCACGATGCGTGCCCCCCGGTGGGCCTCCACGAACCGGGCAAGATCGGCGGTCACGTCGCGCGGCGTCTGGCGCACGAGATGGAGATCGGCGAGCACGACTGTGCGGCGCTGCGTCATAACCTTCCTTATCCATCACGTCCGTCCAGGCGCTGCAACTCGCCGCCAGCCACGCGATCTCGGCTGGTGGCCATGTGGACGAGGGCTGCCCACCGAGCTCAGCGTTCCACCGAGCTCAGCGCCCGTCTGTCACATCCGTGACGCTCGCGTCGCGGCCCGATGTCGCTGCCGGGATGCGGCGCTTCATCGCTTCATCACCGTCACCGTTGCCGCGCGGCCCTGGCACGGGCTCGACGCCTGCGGCGCTGCGTCCCATGCAAGCGGGCATGGAAGGCTCGGCGCGGACGCGACCCTCGGCCCAGCGGGTGAACGGTGGACTGCTCGCAGAGATCACCCGTGCCCTGAGGGGCAAGGACATCGAGGCCCTCTCCCGGATCTACGCGGAAGACGCCGTGATCGAGGAGGTGAGCAGCCGTGATCCGCCGGCCCACCCCAGCGTCACCAGCGGGAGGCACGCGATCCTGGAGCGGCTCAAGAGCGACCTCTTCCGCGATCCGGTCTCGGGCTGGGAGCGCCAGCTCGACACGACGGAGATCCTGGACGGAATCGAGACCGACGAGGGGCTGGCGTACATGGAGGTGCGCGTCTATGCGGCCGGCGATCGGGTCGTCGCGCAGCACCTGGCCCGCAAGAAGAACGGCCTCATCGGCCACGATCGCGTCGTCGTCGCCTGGGACGCGGACTGAGCCAGCGCCAGCGAGCGGCGGCGCCCTCACGCGCCGGCGAGGGCTGCGCTGCTCGCGCGGCGCCGATGCTGCGCTGCTCGCGCGGCGCCGATGCTGCGCTGCTCGCGCGGCGCCGATGCTGCGCTGCTCGCGCGGCGCCGATGTAGAGTAGCGCCGTGACCACCGCCGTCCTCCTCAGCTGCCACGGCACCGTCGAGCGGCTCGACGATCTGCCCGCATTCGTCACCAACATCCGTCGCGGCAGGCCCGCCCCGCCGGAGGTGATCGACGAGGTCCGCCGCCGCTTCCAGGCGATCGGCGGCTCGCCGCTCATGCGCATCACGCAGGCCCAGGCGGACGCGCTCGCTGCGAGGCTCGGTCTCCCGGTCGCCATCGCCGGGCGCCTCTGGCACCCGTATCCGGCCGAGGTGCTCGGCGCGCTCCACCGCAGCGGCGTGAGGCGCGTCGTCTCGCTGCCACTCGCGCCGCAGTCCGTCGACGTCTACCACGCCGTCGTCCGCGACGCGGCTGCCGAGCAGGGCGGCATGGAGGTCCGGTGCGTGCCCGCGTGGGGGCTCGAGCCGGCGCTGATCGACGCCTTCGTCGAGGTGATCGACGAGGCGCTCGCGCGCATCCCCGAGGAGGGCCGGGCGAAGGCGGCGGTGATCCTCTCCGCCCACAGCCTCCCGCAGCGGATCATCGCCGCCGGAGATCCGTACGAGCGCCAGTTCCGCGCGATGGCCGCCGAGGTGGAGCGCCGCATCGCCGCCCGCGGGAATCCGGTGCTCGTCGCCTTCCAGAGCCAGGGCATGACCGGCGACGCCTGGCTCGGTCCGGATCTGCGGTCGACGTTCGACGGCCTCGCCGCGCGCGGCGTGCGGGAGGCGCTGATCGCGCCGATCGGCTTCGTCGCGGATCACGTCGAGACCCTCTACGATCTCGACGTGGAGGCGCAGGTCTTCGCCCGTGAGGCGGGCCTCGCGCGGCTCTCCCGGGCGCCGGCCGTGAACACGCGGCCGCGCTTCATCGACGCCCTGGAAGCGCTCGTCCGGCGCGAGCTCGCGCAGGCCGCGCCGTAGGCGGCGCCGCGCCGGCTCAGCGCTCGCTGACGCGGCGCTTGCGCGGGAGCCTCGACACGGTCGCGCGGAGGAGCCCCGGGGCGTGCCTCGAGAGCGACACCCCGAGCTTGCCGTGGGCGGTCACGATCACCTCGGCGCGCCGCGCGGCGATGCCGTCCATGATCTGTCGCGCCGCCGTCTGCGCCGGCATGACGAGCCAGCGCGGCACGGGATCCGGGGTGCCCTCGTGCAGGTTGCCCGCGTTGTCGATCTGGCGGATCTCGCTCGCCACGTACCCCGGCGCGACGTGCGTGACCGCGACGCCCTCGGCGTGGAGCTCCGCGCGCAGCGTCTCGGCGAGGGCGCGCACCGCGAACTTGCTCATCGTGTAGGCGCCCACCGCGGGGACCGCGAGGTAGCCCATCACGCTGCCGACGAGCGCGACGCCGCCGCGTGATCGCTTGAGCTCCGGCAGCGCGGCCTTCACGGTGCGCAGCGCGCCGAAGACGTTGGTCTCGAACTGCCGGCGGAAATCGTCGAGCGCGAGCTCCTCGACGCGCCCCGCCACGCCGAACCCGGCGTTCGCGATGGCGACGTCGAGCCCCCCGAACGCCTCGCTCGCCTGCGCGACGGCGCGCTCCACGTCGCCGTCGCGCGTGACGTCGCACGGGGTCGCGAGCGCCTCGCCGCCGGACCGCCGGATCTCCGTCGCGAGCGCCTCGATCCGCTGGGCCCGCCGCGCCGCGAGGACGACCCGGCCGCCGCGCCGGGCGACCTCCCGGGCGAGGGCCTCGCCGATCCCCGACGACGCGCCCGTGATGAGAACGACCCGCCCGGCGAGCTTGCTTGCCATGGACGCCCGCATACCACGATCGCGGGAGCGCGCGCCCTGGCGCGCCCTCGCGCGCTCGCTCATGCTCGGCCTTTCGCCGTTCGGTCGCGCCGGTGGCGTCGGTTACGATGGCCTCACCCGGGCTCGACCGGGCGCCGCGTCTCAGCGTAGGTTTGCGTTCGTTTGCGTTCGTTTGCGTTCGTTTGCGTTCGTTTGCGTGCGGTCGTGCACGATTGACGAACGGTCGCGCACGGTTGCGCACGGGGTGACATGCGAAACCACTCGATCCGCCGCTCTCTTGCCGCTCTCCTCGTCGCCGCCGCCTGCGCGGCCGCCGCTCCCGCCTCCGGCGAGCCGTCCCCCTCGCTTTCGCGCGCGGAGGCGCTCCTCGCGCAGGGCGACTACGCGGAGGCCGAGAAGGTCATCCTCAGCCTCCAGGGCGGGAAAGAGCGCGCCGCGGCGCTGCTCGCGAAGGCGCGGATCGAGCTGCTCACGGGCCGCTACGACGATGCGGCGAAGACGGCGAAGGCCGCCGCCGCGCTCGGCAAGGAGGCGCGGATCGCCGCCGCGCCGCTCCGGGCCCAGGCGCTCGCGCGCCGCGGGAAGATGGCCGAGGCGATCGCGGCGGTGCGCGAGGTGGAGCGGGAGGACGAGGCCCGCCGCGCGCGGCTCATGCTCGGCGAGCTCCTGATCGAGTCGGGCAAGCGGGGCGAGGCGCGCGCGCCGCTGATGACGATCATCGACGACTACAACGATGACAAGATCACCGCGAGCGACGCGGAGGGGCTGTCGCTTGTCGGGCGCGCGGCGCACCTGCTCCGGAGCGCGCGCGACGCGAACGACGCGTTCAACGCGGCCGAGAAGGTCGGCGGCAAGCAGCGGGTCGAGACGTTGCTCTGGCGGGCCGAGCTGTTCCTCGACAAATACGACCCCGGCCACGCCGGTCAGGTCGTGAAGGAGGCGCTCAAGCTCGCCCCGAAGGATCCGCTTTGCCGCGTCGCCATGGCGCGCGTCAAGCTCGAGAGCGCGATGGACTTCGGCGGCGCCGACAGCGAGGTTGCGCAGGCGCTCTCCGTGAATCCGAACCTCGCCGAGGCGTATTTCGTCCGCGCCGGGCTCGCGCTCCGCGACATGGACATCGACGCCGCGGACGCCGCGGCCGACCGCGGGCTCAAGGTGAACCCGAACGACCTCGCGCTGCTCTCGATCAAGGCGGCGGGCCGCTTCCTCGCCGACGACGCGGCCGGCTTCGAGACCATCAAGGCGAAGGTGCTCGGCCTGAACCCGGAGTTCTCGCGGTTCTTTCAGATCGTCGGCGAGTTCGCGGAGTGGGAGCATCGCTACGACGACATCGTCAAGATGATGGGGGAGGCGACGCAGGTCGATCCGAACGACGCGAAGGCGCACGCCACGCTCGGCCTGAACCTGATCCGCGCCGGCGACGAGAAGAGCGGCGTGCTCTCGCTCCAGAAGGCGTGGGACAAGGACCGCTTCAACGTGCGGGTCTTCAACACGCTGAACCTCTACGAGAAGGACATCGCGGCGCAGTACGTGACCGTGGAGGGGCAGACGTTCCGCGTCCGCTACCACAAGCAGGAGCGGGCGATCCTCGAGCGGTACGTGCCGCGCATGCTCGAGGAGGCCTGGGGCTCGATGGTGAAGCGGTACGGCTTCACGCCGAAGGTCCCGGTCTCGATCGAGCTCTACGCGTCGACGGAGAACTTCAGCGTCAGGACGAGCGGCCTGCCCAACGTGGGCATCCAGGGCGTCTGCTTCGGCCAGACGCTCGCGGCGTTGAGCCCGGCGGCGGGGGAGTTCAACTGGGGGAACGTGCTGTGGCACGAGCTCGGGCACGTCTTCGCGATCCAGCTCTCGAAGAACCACGTCCCGCGCTGGTTCACCGAGGGGCTCAGCGAGTACGAGACGATCGTGCGGCGGCCCGAGTGGCACCGTGAGGAAGATCCGGCGCTGTTCGCCGCCCTGAAGGGCGGGAGGATCCCGGCGGTCGACGGGTTCAACCGGGCGTTCACGCACGTCGACGACATCGAGGACGTGACGATGGCTTACTTCGCGGCGAGCCAGATCGTGGTCTTCATGGCGGGCGAGTTCGGCTTCCCGAAAGTGGTCTCGATGCTGCCCCGGTGGGCCGCGGGCAAGCGGACGCAGGAGGTGGTGAAGGAGTCGCTCGGGATCAGCGCCGAGGAGCTCGACCGGCGCTTCCGCGCGTGGCTGAAGCCCCGCCTCGAGCGCTACGAGAAGCAGTACGTCCCGGATCTGCACGCGCCGCCGCTCGACGAGGCGCGCAAGGCGGCGGCGCGCGCTCCGAAGGACGCGAAGCGGCTCGTCGAGCTCGCGCTCGCGCTGTTCGAGGACGGGCAGCGCCAGGAGGGAGAGGCGGTGCTCGCCGAGGCGCTCCGGGTCGACCCGAAGCAGCCCGACGCGACCTACCTCAAGGTGCGGGCGGCCTTCGCCGAGAAGAAGCCCGACGAGGCGGCGAGGCTCCTGAGCAAGATGATCGCCGACGGGAACGACGGCTACGTCGTGCGGATGAAGCTCGCCGATCTCGCCGAGCTGAAGAAGGATGCGGCGAAGATGAAGGCGAACCTCGAGGCGGCGTCGCGCCAGGATCCCACGCAGGCCGAGCCGCTCCAGGGGCTCTACGACCTCGCGCGCCGGCAGAAGGACGCGGCGGGCGAGCTCTCGGCGCTGCGCCGGCTCGCGCTCCTCGACCAGCACGATCGCCGGGTCTGGCGGCGGCTGCTACGGCTGCTCGTGGAGCGCGGCGCGTGGGAGGAGGCGCGCAAGGTCGGCGAGGGCGCGATCTTCGTCGACGTGGCGAACCCGGAGATCCACCGGCTCTATGCGCGGGCGCTGGCGCGCACGGGGCGGCACGTGTCGGCGATCTACGAGCTGAACAGCGCGCTCCTGTCCGGGCCGAAGCCGGGGGATGCGGCGGAGATCTACGGGGAGCTCGCCAAGGCGTACGCGAAGATGAAGCGGGACGACTACGCGAAGCAGGCGCTCGAGTACCAGAAGGCGATGAAGGGCGCGTCGCCGCCTGCGCCGCGGGCGATGCCGGATTGAGGTTCGGGGCTCGGGGCGAGGGGAGGGCGGAGATCCCGGCTGCACGCGCCGGAGGGGGTCTCCGCGCGGCAGGGCGCGGGTGGGCGCTCGGCCATCCGCCGAGGCGGGAGCGTGGAGCTTGCGCATCGACCGCCGCCCGGCATGTCTCCCTTCGGGCCTTGCCACCTGGGACGTTTCGTCGCGCGCCACACAAGGCGCGCCTGAGACGTGGAGCCCGCCGGGACCTTATGGCACCTCGGTCGGTGCTCGCCGCGCCCACCCGCGCCCTGCCGCGCGGAGACCCCCTCCGGCGCTCGCGTGGTGCCAGAGCAAATCGCCGCGCGTTGAGGGTGAGGATTCGCCGGCCCCACCCCGCCGGCAGACCGGAAACGGTTACGGGTAGGCAGCTGGGAGCCTTTGGCGAACCGGAAACGGTCCGGGGGAGGCAGCTGGGAGCCTTTGAGAAACCGGAAGCGGTCGCCAGTACCTCCTTACTTGATGGCACCGCGCCTTCTGAGAAGTCTGGCCGGCGATGTATGCGACAGGCTCTGGTGTGCCGTCTGCCGGTCGGGGGCAGGCGCTGCTGGGCGAACATTTCTCCACGGCCGATTTCCGCGGCGCGGCAGCGGTCATGCGCCCGACGCTTCCTCTTGCGCGGAGCGCGGGGCACCGTCGCTTGCCGCCGGCTCGGCGGTCGCTTGCTCCCGCTGCTTCAGCACCGCGCGCGCGATAAGGGGCGCCTTGCGGGCGAGGATCTCGAGGGGAAGCCCGTCCTCGCAGTACATCCGGTACCACTCCTGCCGGAAGGAGACGACGCTCTCGCCATGGCCGAGCTTGAGCCGCTTCAGCATGGTCTGGGCGCGCTCGCGGAGCTCTGGCGGGCAGCGATCGGTCAGCACCATCTGGCACGAGGGGAGGATCACCTCGAACCAGCCGTCCCCGACCTCGAATGGATCCAACACCTGGTCGGAGCGGAGCGCGCTCTTGCTGCTGTTGATCCATGCAGCCGCGTAGCGGAAGTTGGTCCATTCGTATGCGAGGCTGGGATCTTCGTCTCGCGAGACGAAATGGTCGACGGTCCCCGGCGTCGACAGCAACATCGCCGTGTAGCCGCACAGGTCTTTGAAGCCGTCCGGAGGTCGCGCGCAGCGCGCCGCCAGTACCCCGGCGTGCTCCTGGCGTCGCCTTTGGCGAGCCATCGCCGGCCGGGCTGTCGAACGTTGGCATCGAAGTCCGCGGGCTCAGGCGCGCGCTCGAACGGGATCATGCGCCCGCCTGCTCCCGGCGCACGATCCAACGCGGCCAGAAACGATCCTGATCCGGCAGCAGGCGCACGAGCTCGCGATGGATCTCCTCCTCGCTCTTGAGCCCCTCCGGCAGCACGCCGGTCTCGCCGCGCATGAGCGCCTCGGCGGCCTCGATGGCGCGCTCCGCCTCGATCGAGCGCCCCTGCTCCAGGCCGAACACCGGGGACGTGAGCCACCCGATCGCGTCGCCGCGCTTCGCCCAGGGGAGCTCGCGCACGGTCACGTCGGCGCCGTCGAGCTCGAACACGAACAGCTTGTCCCTGGTCGGCTTGAAGTGCGGCTCCATCGACGCGAGCACGAGGGGCGAGTGCGTCGTCAGCAGCACCTGCGGGCGCATCGACGGGGAGAGCCCGCTCAGGGCACCGAGGAGCGCGGGGACGATGTGGCGTTGCCACCTGGGGTGCAGGTGCGTCTCGGGCTCCTCCATCAACACGACGATGCGCTCCGAGGGCTGCCAGCCGATCAGGCGTGACGCCTGCACGTGCTCCGACCAAGACCACGCGATGAGGTAGGAGAGCGCGAGGATCCGCTTCATCCCGGCGGACGCGTGGACGATTGGGGATCGTGCCGTACGGAAGCTCGACGGTCGGGAACTTGCGCACGTCGTCGACGTAGAGCCGCACAGGCTTGCCGGGCTTCATCGTCTCCTCGGGGTGGGAGAGCTGCTCCAGCACGCGACAGAGCAACTGGAACGGGTGGGCTTCGTCGCCGTCCGCCGCTTCGAGCTGCCAGGTTACCCAGTCCTGGATGAGGCCGCTGCAAACCGGCCTGCCATCGCGCTCGAGCCCTTCCCAGAGCTGTTTCTCAACAAAGAGATAGGGACGGGGATCCAGCGAAGAGCTCATCCGAGGCGGGGACACCGCGCTGATGGGTGCGACGTTGCGAGCTGGATCCCACACAGAACACGCGCCATTCGTTTGAATGTGGAGTACTGGAACCAGGCCAGGCACCCAGGACGGGACATCGATGCCGTTGGGACCCGAGATCCAGTGGAGGCTCATGTCCCGACCAAACCTGTCGCGCCATTTCTGAGCAACTCGATTGTAGTTGCTTTCGAACGGGCTGAGCCGTGTACCTAGATCGGCCTGTCCCGTGATCCTCGCGCTCTCTTCGTTTCCCTGCCGCGGCAGCACGGGCCGATCCGTCCACGTCCCGGTGAGCGCCCACCATGCGACCTCGAGCACGAAGCTCTTGCCGAGCCCGTTGTCTCCGGTGAGCACGTTGAGCCGCTGGCCAAGCTCCAGGTCGAGCTGGTCGGCCGGCCCCACGCCTTCCAAGTGGAGCGATCGCAGCATCTTGGTTCCGCGTACCACACCCCCAGCGGCCCCGGCCAAGCGTCTCACCGCCATCTCGCCCCATATCCACTCCCGTAGCGCCGAGGGGAGGGTCTGCGCGGCGGCCGGGGGTGGGCGCGATCGAGCACCGACCGAGGTGCCATAAGGGTCCAGCGGGCTCGACGTCTCAGGCGCGCCTTGTGTGGCGCGCAACGAAACGTCCCAGGTGCAAGGCCCGAAGGGAGACATGCCGGGCGGTGGTCCCTGCGCAAGCTCCACGCTCCCGCCTCGGCGGACGGTGAGCGCCCACCCCCGGCCGCCGCGCAGACCCTCCCCTCGGCGCGGCCCCCCGGCAGGGCCGCCTCCTCCCTTGCCTATTCGTCCTCCGCCTCCCCCTTGTCGCCCCGCAGCCCGAGCGCCTTGAACTTCTTGTACAGGTGGCTCCGCTCGAGCCCGAGCCCCCGGGCCGTCGCGGCCATCTGCCCTCCATGATGGCCGAGCGCCTCCTCCAGGATCGCCCGCTCCGCCTCCTCCGCGAGCACCCGGAACGGCACCCCCGGCCGGAAGAGCCCGCCCTTCATCGCGGCCTGCTGCCCTCCGAGGCAGACCTTCACGTCGCCCTCGTCGATCGCCTCGTCGGGCGTCAGGATCACCAGCCGCTCGATGATGTTGCGCAGCTCCCGCACGTTCCCCGGAAAGCTGTAGGCGACCAGCACGCTCATCCCGCCGTCCGTGAACGCCATCCCGGGCCGATCGTTCGCCTGCGTCGCGAGCGCGAGGAAATGCCGCGCGAGCAGCGGCACGTCCTCGCGCCGCGCGCGGAGCGGCGGCAGCGACAGCGGCAGCACGTTCAGCCGATCGTAGAGATCCGGCCGGAACTGCCCCTCCCGGCACGCCGCCTCGATGTCGCGGTTCGTCGCCGCCACCACGCGCACGTCGACCTTGATCGTCTCGTGCCCGCCCACGCGCTCGATCTCCCGCTCCTGGAGCACCCTGAGCAGCTTCGCCTGCATCGCGAGCGGCATGTCCCCGACCTCGTCGAGGAACAGCGTCCCGCCGCTCGCGCGCTCGAACTTGCCTCGCCGCTGCTTCGTCGCGCCCGTGAACGCGCCGGCCTCGTGCCCGAACATCTCGCTCTCGATGAGCTCGCTCGGGACCGCGGCGCAGTTCATCTTCTCGAGCGGCCCGCGCGCCCGCTTCGACGCGCCGTGGATCGCGCGCGCGACGAGCTCCTTGCCGGTGCCGCGCTCGCCCGTCACGAAGACCGTCGCGGTCGCCTTCGCCGCGCGCGCGATCTGCTCGCGCAGGTCGAGCATCGCCCGGCTCGCTCCGATGAGCTCGCCGACCTGGCCGGTCTGCGTCCGCAGCGCCTTCGCCTCGGCCTCGGCGCGGACGAGGCGCAGGGTGTTCTCGAGCACGAGCAGCAGCCGATCGGTCGAGAGCGGCTTCTCCAGGAAGTCGATCGCCCCGAGCCGCGTCGCGCGGACGGCGGCGTCGACCGTCGCGTGGCCGCTCATCATCACGACAGGCAGCTCCGAGCCCAGCGCGCGTATCCGCTGGAGCAGCTCCACGCCGTCACCGTCGGGCAGCGAGACGTCGAAGAGCGCGATGTCGTAGCTCCGCTTCGCGAGCTTCTCCTCTGCAACCCCGACGCCGCCGGCGACGTCGACCGTGTAGCCCTCGAGCGACAGGGCCTTCTGGAGAGTCGTCAAGATCGCCCGCTCGTCGTCGAGCACCAGCACATGTCCGCGCGGCATGTCTGCCACCGTAGCGCGGAACCGCCGCGGCCGATGCCCGCCGGCTGCGCGCCTGACGCTGGAGCGCGGAGCATCCGGCCGGAGCGCAGGCGCACTCCGCCGGAAGCCGTGCGTGGAACGGCCGTGGAGTGCGTCGAGCGTGCGTCGGCGGCGGCAAGAATCCATGGCGGCGACCCGACGCGCGAGGCAGCGTGTGGCGGCGTGTGCACCGCGCGCTCCGGGACCGGCGACGCCAGCGCCACCGGACCAGGTTCCGCGCCGCCGCGTGTGGAGAAAGGGGGATCCGGCTTGCGCGCGCTATGGTAGCTTGGCCCAGGATGTCTCCCGACGGTCTCGCGACGGCGGAAGGAGATCTGGAGCGGACGCCGTTCGCTCATCTTTTCGTCTATGCCGTCGAGCATCGGCTGACCGGCGCGCTCATCCTGGTGGAGCCCACGGGCGCCGAGCACACGCTGCGGATCGTCCGGGGGAACCCCGTGAAGATCCGTCCGAGCGACGGGTACGCCCGGTTCGGGGAGATCCTGCTCGAAGAGGGGGTGATCACCGCCGAGATCCTGGCGGAGGCGCTCGCGACAAGGGGCCTCCTGGGGGACGTGCTGCTGCTGTCGGGGTGCGTCGACGCCGCGACCATCGATTGGCTCGCCCAGGTCCAGTTCGTGCGGCGGATGGTGCGCCTGTTCGATCTGCCCCCGAAGACGAAGTACCGCTACTTCGACGGCCTCGACGCGCTGGCCGAGTGGGGGGGAGATCCCGCGAAGGTCGATCCCCTCGCGCTCCTCTGGGCGGGGCTGCGCGAGCACGGCGAGCGCTCGACGCGCCTCCAGCGGACCCTGGAGCGGATCGGGGCCGTGCCCCTCCGCCTGCACCCCGCCCTCGAGCCCGGCCGCTTCGGTTTCCGCGAGGGCGAGCTCGCGGTGATCGAGGCGCTGGAGAGCTCCACGCCCACGCTCGCCGCGCTCCTCCGATCCGGGGTCGCGCCGGAGCCGACCGTGCGCAAGCTCATCTACGCCCTGGCGATCACCCGCTACCTCGATTTCGGGACAGGCGTGCCCGTGGGTGCGGAGCTCTCGTCCAGCGTGCCGCCCGCCAGCGCGGCGAGCCTGTCGCTCGGGCGCGTGCAGCTGCGCGCGACCGTCCATCGCGTGGGCGCGGCCGCGCCGGATCCGGCCGGCGACGGGGAGCGCGCGCCGGTGCTCGCGCGCGGTCGCCGCCGAGATCGCCCATCCTCGGAGCCGTCGCCCATCTCGACCGTCGCCGGCGCTTCACCGCTCAGCGGAGGCTCGCTCTCCGCGGCGGTGGCCGCCGAGCTCGCCAGCGCCGCCGGCCTCGACGTCGGCCGCGCGGCGAGCGAGCCGTCCGAGACCGACAGGGATCGTGAACCGTGGGGATCGCTCGCTCCGACCGACGAGGGCGCCGTCGGCGGTCCGCCGCGTCCCGAGGACCCCTGAGGCGAGCCACCCGCTATATAGGCCGCCGCGATGCCTGCGCCCGCGCGACGCCTGCTCCCCGCTCAGGTCCACCTCCCCTCCGGCGGCGTGGCGCGCCTGTCGGACGCCGCCGCGCGCGCTCGCGCTTCGTCCGTCTTCGGCGCTCCCGCAGGCCGCGGCGTCGAGCGCGCATCCATCGGCAGGTGCGCGCTCGACGTGCAGGTCCTCGCGGGCCCGTCGGTCCTGGCCGACGCGCGCGGCGCGCCGCTGGATCCTCTCGGCCTCCCGCTCACCGACGCCCATGTCCTGCGCGCGTTCCTCGCGTCTGCCGGCGTCGTGCCCGAGGAGCCAGGCGCCTACACCTGCGAGAACTGCAGCGCTCCGTTCGAGGTCGCTCCGTCGGGCCTGCTGGAGATCGGGCCGTTCACCGATGGCGAGCTCGACGATCCCGAGCTCGATCTCCCGTTCGACTTCGGCGTGTCGCACCCGATCCCGGCGCTGCGCGTGGGTCGCGCCGTCTGCCGCGCCGTGCGGCTCGTGGAGCGCACCGTCGAAGAAGCGATGCCGCTCCTCCGCCTGCCCGACGACGGCGTCCTGCGCGTCACGCCGTCGCTGGTGGTGGCCATGGGGATCGCGGCGCTCGGCCGCGAGCGCCGCGCGCCGGTGATCGCCGACGCGCTCGCCGGCGCTCCCGACGAGGCGTGGGCGGCGATCGTCGACCTTTACCACGAGGCGCGCTACCCCGCGCGGCTCCTCGCCGTCCACCGCTGCCAGGGCTGCGGCGCCCGCAACGATCTCGACGTGCCGCTCGAGCGGGAGCTCGCGCGCGCCCCGCTGCGCGCTCCCGGAGCGGACGCGGACGCGCTCGGGGAGCCCCGCTCGACGAGGGCAGGGACGAGGGCTCGGGCGAGCGCCTCGAGCGCCTTTCCGGATCTCGACGGCTTCGAGGCGCGCGTCCGCGCCGCGGCCGGGCGCATCTACGAGGCCCGCGGCGTGCGGAACATCGATCTCTTCATCGACGCAGGCGTGCCGGCCTGCGACGACGGAGGCGAGCCGTTGCTCGGCTGCTACACGCCCGGGACACCCGCGGATGCGCTCGGGATCGCTCATCCTCCGGAGATCCGGATCTTCTATCGGACGTTCCGGTCGGAAGCCCGCGAGGATCCCAGCTTCGACATCGACGCGGAGATCGAGGAGACGATCGACCACGAGGTGACACATCACCTGCACCATCTGGCGGGCAGCGATCCGCTCGACGACGAGGAGCGCGAGCAGATCGCGCGCGAGGAGCTGCGCCGGGTGGGCCACGCCGAGGCGGTGCGGCGCGCCCGGCGCGGCGCCCTGTCGGACCTCGCCGGCTTCGTGCGCGCGACGTGGCCGGCCTGGCTGATCGCGGCCGTCGGAACGGCCCTCGCGTGGTGCGCAGGCGGGCGCTGACGTCCAGCGCCGCGCGGGGCGAGCACGACCGTGCGCCCGCCGCTTTCTTCGAAGCGGGAGGATGAGCTGTCTATACTGCTGGGACAGCAAGAAGATGTGCCGGGGAATACCGGCTCCTCGAGCGCGCTGTGCTCTTGCCGAGGATCGTGAAGACGAAGAGCTCGCCGGCCCGCACGGCCGGGTCCACCAAAGCGCCACGCCCAGCCAAGCGGGGTGGCGGTGCGCAGAACCGCCGGGGAAGTCCGGATGCGGTCGAGAAGCGCCGGGCCGCGCGCCGGTTCAACGAGCTGCTCCTGGGCGGCGGCGGCCGCGCCGGAGACGGCCGTACCGAGCGCCGGCGCCGACGCCTGCTCGCCGAGCTGGCCGAGGGCGTCGCGCGGCGAGGCAAGCGTGCGCTCAAGCCGATCGACGTGCTGTCGCGCGTCGAGGAGCTCCTGGAGCTGGGCGAGCCGCTCGCCTCGATCCGCAAGGCGTACCCGCCCCCGCCCCCGGTCGAGGTGACCGCCGAGCTCGTGGAGGGCCTGAGGCACCTCCACCGCGCCTACGGTTTCTCCGCGGACGTGTACCGGTTCGTCGGGCTCGACGCGCACGCGCTGCGGAAGGCCGGGGTGCTGCGGGGCGGCGAGCGCGGAGGTGAACGCGGGGACGAGCGCGGCGTGTCCGCCGAGGCAGCGCGCCGCGGGGCAGCTTGACCTTGCCTGCCGGCGCGGGGATAACCCGCTCCGATGCCCGCGAGAACGCTGAAGCTCCCCCTCGGCGCGGCCGCCATGGCGGTCGTGTGCGCGGCGTCGACCGGCCTGTCGCTCCGCGCTGAGGCCCAGCCAGCGGCCGCTGCGGACGCCCCGGTGGCGCGCGTCGGCGACGCGGCGATCACGGCGTCGGAGGTCGAGCGCAGGCTCGCGCAGGTCCCGCCGTTTCAGCTCCAGACCTTCGGGCGTACCCCGGAAGAGATCCGGAAGAACTTCGTCAACCAGGTCCTCGTGCGCGAGCTGCTCCTCGCCCAGGGGGCCGCCGCGCAGAAGCTGACGGAGCGCGCCGACGTGCAGGATCGCGTGCGCGGTGTCCTGCGCTCCGCGCTGCTGCAGCGGATCCAGGCGGAGGCGGCGGCGAGCTCCCCGGTGACGGACGAGGAGGTCCGCGCCTATTACGAGGCCCACCGCGACAGGTTCAGCTCGCCGGCGATGGTGGCGCTCTGGCGCATCCTCGTCGCGACGCGCGGGGAGGCCGAGGCGATCCTGGCCGAGCTGAAGAAGGACCCGTCACCCCAGCGTTTCAAGGAGATCGCGCGCGAGAAATCGCTCGACAAGGCGACGAGCATGCGCGGCGGCGATCTCGGCTTCGTGGCGTCCGATGGCACCACGTCCGAGCCGGGGCTGAAGGTCGACCCCGGGCTCCTCTCGGCTGCCGCCGGGGTGAAAGACGCGGAGCTCGTGCCCGAGCCCGTGCCTGAGGGCGATGGCTTTGCTGTGCTGTGGCGGCGCCAGAGCAGGAAACCCGTGAGCCGCTCGCTCGAGCAGGAGGCGCCGTCCATCCGTCAGATCCTCGCGCACGGCAAGGCCGAGGCGCAGGTGAAGCAGCTCCTCGATCGCCTGCGAGCGCAGGACGTCTCCGGTCACGCCCCCGAGCTCGTGGACCTCATCGACATCACCTCGACGGGGGATCTGCAGCCGAAGAGGCGCCCGGGCACCCTCGCGAGCGGTCGGCGTCCTGGCGTGCCTCCGCCCTCGCCCGTGCCGCGTCACGACATGCGCTGAGGCTGCCGGCGCGCACGGATGGGCGCTCGAGACCCGCGGGGGCAGCGCCGCCGAGGGCGACACTCCCGAGGGCGCTGAACGGTGTGTCAGCTGAAGGCGATGGCGAGCGCGATGGCGGCGAAGCCGGAGGCGATGGTGAGCGCGAGCGCGGCGATGCTCCCGGCGCGTCGAGCGCGCTCCGCCGCGTCGGGGTGGAGCGCGTAGACGCCCAGGAGCAGCGCCATGGACGCCTTGCCCGGTACCCGGAGCGAGGCGGAGAGGACCTGCTCGGCTCCCTTGGTGCCGCCCGTGATGAGCATGGCCAGCGCGCCGAGCGGGCCGGCCATGAGATCCCAGCCGCACGCGTAGAGCCCGAAGCGGAGCGCGCGCCGGCGCTCCGGCCGCGCGCCCTGGCGCCGTGCCCCGAGGTCGAGCGCGGCGCCGTGCAAGGTGTGCGCGAGCACCATCCACACGGTGACCGCCGGAACGCCGATCGCGAGCCACTGGAGGGCGCTCGCGCGTGCGGCCGGGTTGCGAGCCAGCTCCAGCGTAAGGCTCGGCAGCGCCAGCGCGACGAGGGGCAGGAGGGCGGCGATCATCGACAGGATCGCGAGCGTCTCCGCCAGCAGGGCGAAGCGCATGGCCGCGGGGAGCGCGCCGTCGGGGATCGTCGCGAAGAACGTCTCGGCTCCCAGCGTGGTCGCCCTCGAGGTGGCCCAGAGCCGCGACCAGACCCCGCCGATCGGGCGCTCCCACGGGACGATCGCGACGACCCCCGAGCCCTCGTCGCTCGCCGCGGAGCACCCGGCGCAGTCGGGCTGTCCGCAGCACGCACAGAGCACCGCCGCGGGGACATCGAACGTCTCGTCGTCCCGCGAGAGCTCACGGCGTCCGCTGGCAGATCGCTTGGCCATTGCGCACCTTCGAGCAGCGGACAAAGGCCACTCCCATCAAGGTTACGTCGCACGGGCGAGCCTGTCGACCCGAGATACCACCGGCCACGCGCTTGGCGCGTTCCCTCCGCCAGCTTCCAGCTTCCCGCGCCGCGTGGTTCCGGCGCGTCCTCCTGGCTCCGATCGGCGTCGGCGGTGCGTTGGCGCGCGCGCAAGGCGTCTTATCGCGGAAGACGGCCATCGGTTGACCTGGCGACCTGGCGACCTGGCGACCTGGCGACCTGGCGACCTGGCGACGTCGGAACACCGGTCGTCATCGGTCAACGCGCGGGGCGTGCGCGCTGCGTGCTCAGTGCAGCACCTCGTTGCCCCGCCGCCGCTGCCCCGTGGGGAGGTCGTCGATCCTTCCGCCGAAGAACGCCGCGGTGAACAGCGCGAGCAGCGCGATCGCCCCGGTCGCGTAGAGCCCGTAGCCCCACGTGAAGCGGACGGGACGGAGCAGCGTGCTGCCCGGCGTGAACATCAGGCGCATCGCGACGGTGACGAGGGCGACCGCGGCGAGGAAAGCGACGGCCACGCGGGCGCCGCGCATCTTGTGGATCGACCTCCGGGTCAGCGCGAGCGGGATCATCACGAAGAACGCGACCGCCGGGGCCCACATCCAGCCGAGCCGTCGCGCGAGCCCGAAGCCGCTGAGGTCGCGGAGCTCGGGGGCCGTCTCGTGGATCCACGGCGCGAAGAACGCCGCGAGCCCGAGGAGCGCGAGCGCAAGCAGGGCGCCCCGGCCGCGCCCGGCGTAGGTCCACGGGAGCGGTTCCATGTGCGGCGGGAGCGGCTCGTCAGGCTCTTCTTGGAGCGCGTCGTACGAGGGGGGAAGCTTCGCGAGCGCCTCCAGCCGGAGGCCGCAGGCGGGGCACGTGGACGCCTCTTTCGCCTCGAACATCTCCCGGCAGAAGGGGCAGGCGTGAAGCCCGGTCATCGAGGCGGGAGGATAGCGCACGACGAACGGCGCGCGCGGGGGACGCCGCGCGGGGCGGGGGACGCATTCCGGGGTTCCACCGGGGCGGGGCTTAGCCCATAGTTGCGTCCCATGGGCAAGCGTGATCGGCTCTCGGACGATGAGATCGCCGGGTTCGTCGCTGCTCACCCGGGCTGGGTGCGAGCGGGCGAGCAGATCGAGCGGAGCTACTCGTTTCCGGATTATGGCACCGGCGTTGGCTTCGTGATGCAGATCGCCCTCCTGGCCGAGCGGCGCGATCATCACCCGGAGATCGCGCTGTCGTGGGGCAAGGTGCGGGTCGCGTGGTCCACGCATGACGCTGGCGGTCTGACCGCGCTCGACCTGGAGCTGGCAGAGCTGACCGACCGCTTGAGCGCGGGCTGACGCTGCGCGTGGGCAAGGTGCTGGGGATGCTCCCGAGCGAGCTGCTGCAACGTCTGGATCTGGGGCTGGAGGGGGACCTGCCGCATCTCGAGGAGGCGCTGACGCATCCGAGCTTCTCGAACGAGCAGCGAGGCGGCCGGCGCGTGGACAACCAGCGCCTCGAGTTCCTGGGGGACGCCGTGCTCGGCCTGTGCGTGACGGAGCTCCTCATGGAGCGCTTCCCGGGGGCGAGGGAGGGGGAGCTCTCGATGATGCGCTCGGCCCTGGTCAACACCGACGCGCTGGCGGCGTGGGCGCGAGGGATCGAGCTCGGCGCTGCGCTCCGGGTCGGGCGCGGCGCGGAGGTTGCCGGGGAGCGCGACCAGACGAACGTGCTCGCCGACGCCACCGAGGCGCTCGTCGCGGCTCTGTACCTCGATCGCGGCTTCGAGAGCGCGCGGGCGCTGAGCCGGAAGATCGCCGCGAGCCCGCTCGCGCAGCTCGCGAGCGGCAGCCTGCTCGGGCGTGACGCGAAGAGCGAGCTGCAGGAGCGCGTGCAGGCGCGCGGCGCTGCGTCGCCGCGCTACCGCCTGATGGGCACGGAGGGGCCCGACCACGACCGCGCGTTTCTCGTCGCCGTCGAGGTCGATGGCCAGGTCATCGGCACCGGCCGGGGCCGGTCGAAGAAGCTTGCGGAGCAGGCGGCCGCGCGCGCCGCGCTCCTTTCGTGCGCCGCGCCGGAGCCCTCGGCCGCAGCATCCGATGGACGGGCAGCCGCCGAGGCCCTGCAAGGTGCGCCCGAGGGCAGGGGGGGCCCGCCATCCGGCGAGGTGTCCTCCGAGCAAACCGTGAACGACCGAGGACCCAGTCGATGATCCGTCACCTGATGCTTGCTTTCACCTTCGCGCTCTGCTCGCTCTTCGTCGCGCTGCCGGCCTGGGCCGGGAGCTACCTGGACAGGGCGAGCCTGCTGCTCGACGAGGCGCGCAGGGAGGGCGACATGCTCCTGCCGCGGACCCATGACAAGGAGCTCGTCATGGTGGTGCATGCGCTCGCGGAAGCGCGCGCCCGGGTGGCGAGCAAGATGGAGTGCCCCAGCTCCGTCTCCAAGGCGCACCCGCACCTCCTGCTCGTGCTCGAGAACAGCGAGCGCGCCGCCGACGCGGCGGCTCAGGGCAACTTCAAGAAGTTCATGGAGCACCTCACCGTGGCGCGGAACGAGGACCGCGCATTCCGTGCGCTCCTCACCGAGCTCGGCTACGCGCTGCCCGATCTGAGTTCGAAGCGCTGAGGAGCGCAGCGAGCCGCGCCCGCTCGAAGCGGGTCTGCGCCGGAGGGCCCCTGGCGAGCGTCCCCGGCGCAGCGGGTCTCAGAACATCGCGCCGAGATCGATCCCGAGGGTCCACTGCGACCCGAGCCCGGCGAACTTGTTCTCGCCGTCGATCTCGTTCGCCGCGCCCTGGTTCGCGTCCTCTGGGCTCACGATGTCGGTGATGAAGTGCGCGCCGAGCTTGACCATCTGGAACCGCAGCTGCGCGCCGAAATGGAGCCGGTGGCGGTTCATGCGCACGGCGTCGAACACCACGGTGTTGTTGAAGTCGGCCTGGGAGCCGCCCTCGCACACCGGCTGGCCGTCGTGCGGGAGCGGGTTGCCGTCCTGCCCCTGCACCGGGTTGGCAGGCGAGTTCACCCCTCGGAAGTTGCAGAAGTTCACGGCGTCGGTGTTCGGGGTGAGATCGATGAGCCCCGAGTCTCCGAAGATCCGGAGCCACTGGTAGCCGGCGTAGGGGGTGATCACGACCGTGCCGGCGATCGGCAGGGGCTTCGAGATCACTGCGTCGGCGCCGGCCACGGTCAGCTGGAACTCCTCGGTCCCGGTGACGCTCCGGACGCTACCGCCGACGGCGAGCTCCGGGAGGATCGCGGGGAGCCCTCGGCGGAACCCCTCGAACAGCGACCAGCGCACGTCGGCGCCCGCGCTGACGAGGCTGGTGTTGGCGAGGAACCCGACGGCGCCGGTGAGCTCGAACCCGAACGGAAAACCCTTGCGGACCTTGAGGGAGTAGTGCTGCAGGAAGGAGTCCGGGCTCCGGTTCTCGATGGAGAAGTTCTTGCTGGTCGGATCCTGCGGCCCCTGCGTGCCCTGCTTCCAATAATCGGCGTCGCTGTCAATCTTCGTGTAGTTGGCCTCGATGCCGATCTCGAACCCGCCGTAGCCCGTGGTCCGCGCCGAGTGCATCGCCGACGGCGCCACCGCGAAGCCGTACTGCGCGATGAGCTTGGCGAACGCAGCGTCGTCGGTCAGGCAGCGTTGATAACGGGAAGCGGGGTTGTAGTAGAGGCCACCCTCCGGCCCCGTGATGCGGCAGGGCACGGCGGCGCCGCCGAGGCTCGGCTCCGGGTCGCGCACGAGCCGTGCGAGCGCCGGATCCATGGCGTCGGCGGCCGCGAGCGAGGACGACGCCACTCCTGCGAGGGCAATAGCCGAAGCGATCCAGCACGATGCGCGCATTCCGTGTCTCCGAGGCGGGAGGCTACGTGTCCGCTCGTACAGCCGTCAAGCGAACAGAGGGGCCTCCGTCCGTTCGGTTCGCGTTTTCCGCGCGACCGCGTGGGCCGGCTATCTGTCGAGGCGGCGCTGGCGAGCCAGGCCGCGCGCGCGATCCCCCGCTCGGGGGTTGCGGCGCGCGGTCGCGTCGCGGAAAGAGAGGGCGTGCTCAAAGATGGTCGCCCCCGGCTCCGTGCGGCGCCGCTCGATCCGCCGTTCCGGATCGTGCTGGTGGAGCCGGAGATCCCGCAGAACACAGGCAACATCGCGCGGCTCGCCGCTGCGACGCAGAGCCCCTTGCATCTGCTCGGGAGGCTGGGGTTCTGCATCGACGAGCGGAGTGTCCGCCGCGCGGGGCTTGACTACTGGCACCTGGTCACGCTCGAGCAGCAGCTCGACATCGCCCACTTTCGCCACCATCACCCGAACGCTCGGCTCCGCCTCTTCAGCGCGGTGGCTCCGCGGAGCTACCTCGACGCGGACTTCCGGCCTGGCGACGCGCTGGTGTTCGGCAAGGAGAGCGTAGGCCTCGACCCCGAGCTCCTCGCACGGATGCCGGACGACGTCTTCGGCATTCCCACGCTGGGTCCCGTGCGCTCCCTCAACCTGGCCAACGCGGTGTCCATCGTCCTGTACGAGGCGCTCCGCCAGGTGGGCGCGCTCGCCAGCGCCGCGCCGGGGTGACGGCGCGTGCGCGTAGGCGCGCGCAACATCCGGTAAGAGCGCGATCCGCCGCGACGTCACCCTGGGGCCGGCGGCCGCGCGCCGTGGACGTCGGCGACGCGTCGTTCTAAGGAGAGGGCCGCATGGTCATGCACCGGCAACCCGCGCGACAGGACGCCCGACGGCCGGGCGCGCGCCTCGTGCGTGCCGGCGTGGCGGTCGCGCTCTCGGTCGCGGCGCTCGCCTCCGCCGGATGCAGCAGGCGGCCTCCGAGCGGCACGCCCGACGGCGCCGTCCGGGAGCTGGTCGCTCGCCTGCGCCAGCTGCACGGCGACCCGGCTGACGCCAAGGCTGCCTTCGAGCTCCTGTCGCGCCGCGCTCGGGACAACCTCGCGTCGCGCGCGCAGCGCTACAGCGCCGCGACCGGCAAGGCGATCGCGCCCGAGGCGATGATCACGCCGTCCCGCTTCCTCTTGCGCTTCGAGCCGCAGCGCTACACCGCCCAGATCGCCGGCGCCCACGCCCTCGTGGACATCGCCGGCCTGCTCCCGGGAGAGCGCGTCCAGGTGCCCTGCGTCTACGAGGACGCGGGGTGGCGCGTCGATGTGGCGCTGCCCCCGCTCCCTCCCGTGCAGAAGCGACCGGGCAGCGATCTCTGAACGCGCCCGGACCGATGGTGCACGGAATTCCCGGCCCACAAAAGCCCGGAGGCCGGCAGTGCCGGCCTCCATCGGCAGCGGCCGCAAGGCCGCTAACCATGAGGTAACGCCTTAGTTGGCGAGAAAGATCGCCTCGATCTCGGTCTTCACCTGCTCTTCCGTCTGACCTCGGGCGATCGCGATCTCCTTCACGATCAGCGTCCGGGCGGTGTCGAGCATGCGGCGCTCACCGAACGAGAGCTGCTTGTCCGTCTTCAAGCGATAGAGGTCGCGTAGCACCTCGGCGACGTCGTAAATAGAACCCGTCTTGATCTTGTCCATGAAGCCGCGGTACCGACGGTTCCAGGTCTGGTTGTCGAACGCGATGGTACGCTCGCGGAGGATGTCGAAAATTTCTCGAATTTCCTGTTCAGAGATGACCTGGCGAAGGCCGACCGCGCTCGCGTTGCTGACTGGAACCATGATCTTTCGATCCGTGTCCAAGATGCGGAGAACATAGAATCGCTGACGGTTGCCAGCGATGTCCTTCTCCTCGATGTTGACCACCTCGGCCACGCCTTGGGCCGGGTAGACGGCTTTGTCGCCCACCTTGAACTGGATCTCCGAACGAGCCTGCATATCGTCTCCTTTGCCTTCCACCCCGCCGTCCTTTTAGTTTTTCGTCTGCCTCCCGAAATCCCTTCGAGGGGCGTACGCTGCACATGCGGTTGAACCTGGACCCGCAGAACCGACACACACCGTCACGCATTCCGAGAAAAATTTCGAGAAAAGAGCCATGAGCCGCCGCTCGAGACCGCTGTGCGAGAAGCAGGAACGCGAGCACCCTCCATGACCCGCGAGAGGTCGGTGCTCTGGCGTGCACGGCGGAATCTTGACAAACGGCGGTTGAAGCGGACGGTTGCGGGCGGAAGGGATTGAGGTTGGGGGAACGGCCCTCTTGAAAAAGGGCCGGTTTGCGCCAGGCGCGCGCACTCTAGTGAGCCGGCCGAGATAGGTCAACGAAAATCCCCGTGGTTGAGCCATCGTGGCGTGATCACTCTGGTTTTTCCTCGGGGTCGGGCGGGGTGACAGTGTGTACCGATGGAGGCATCGGCGTAGGTGCGCGCCGGCTCACCCGCCTAGTTTAGGGCAGAGCGGGCCTCTCCGGGAGAGGTGGCGGACCTGACCTGGGTGGGATGACTCGAAAATGTGACGGAAGCGACGGACCTGGGGCACTGAGTCCGTCCAGCCTTCAAACGAGCCGGGGTGCTCAGGCGGCGCTGAGGCGTTCGGCGAGCCCCCAGCGGACGCCGCGATCCGAAGCGACGAGATCGACGGGAGCTCCGGCGAACCTCGAGGCCCACGCGAGGATCTCCTCGATGAGCACGCTGCCCGCCACGATGACGTCCGCGCGCGCTGGATCCAGCGCGCGCAGCTGCCTGCGCGCGGCGAGCGGCAGGGAGGCGAGGCGGGACGTGATGTCCACGATCTCTGCCCCGGATACCCGCGCGCCATGCACGCGGGCGCCGTCGTAGGGGGCCACGTCGCGCACGAGCGCGGCGAGGGTCGTCACCGTGCCCGCGACGCCGACGAGGGTGGGCGCCGCGAGCTGGGGCACGGCTGGAAGCGTCGCCAGCGCCGCCCGGACGTCGGCGCGGACGGCCTCGAGGTCTGCGGCGGCCGGCGGATCCGTGCGCACGTGACGCTCGGTCAGGCGGACGCTCCCCACGTCGAGGCTCACCGCCTGCTCCACCGCGCCGCCGGCGCTGCCGACGATGATCTCCGTGCTACCGCCGCCCACGTCGACCACGATCGTGGGACCGCGGGTCGGCAGGTCGAGCCCCGTCAGCGCGCCGGCGTACGTGAGCGCCGCCTCCTCCGGCCCGGAGATCACGCGCGGCGCGACGCCGATGAGCTCGCGGGCGCGGGCGATGAACGCCTCGCCGCCGGCGGCGTCGCGCATCGCGCTGGTACCGACGGCGTCCACACGCTCGACCCCCCGGGACCGGAGCTCCTCCCCGTAGCGGGCGAGGCAGGCGAGCGTGCGCTCCACGGCCTCGGGCGCGAGCGCGCGCGCCGCGTCGACCCCCTGGCCGAGCCGGGTGATGGTCGCGCGCTCGACGAGCGCGACGAGCTCACCCCCGCGGCGCTCGGCGATGAGCAGGAGGACCGAGTTCGTGCCGATGTCGATGGCCGCGACGCTCATGCCCCGAGCCTTACTGGGTGAGCGTCTTCAGGTCGAGCATCTCCTCGACGTTCGGCAGCACCACGAGCTCGCAGCGCCGGTTGGCCTGCTTGTTCTCCGGGGTGTCGTTGGGCTTCACCGGGTCGGTGTCGCCGTAGCCGGAGGCGCTCCACCGCTCGGGCTTGAGGCCGCCGCCGGCCTTGTCCTCGGGCTGGAGCAGGAACGCCAGCACCTCGCGGGCGCGCATCACGCTGAGCCCCCAGTTGTCCTTGAAGCGGCCGCCGGCGAGCGGCGCGTTGTCCGTATGCCCGGCGACCTGGAAGGAGCGCGCCGACAGGCCGGAGTCGTTGCGGATGACCTCGGCCACCTTGAGCAGGATCTCCTGACCCTCCTTCTTGAGCGTCTCCCGTCCCGAGTCGAAGAGGACGTCGCCGGGCAGCTGGATGACCATCCGGTTGTTACGGACGGTCACGCTGAGCCCGAGCTTGGTGAGGGCCTGGAGCTTGTCCCGCAGGACCTCGAAGCGCTTCTTGATGTCCTCGAGCTGCTGGGCACGGCGGCGGAAATCCTCGAGCGCGCGCGCCTGCTGCTCGAGGTTCGCGTTCAGGTTGGAGATGTCCACGCCTGCTGCCTTGAGCTGGGACTTGAGCTGCTCGATCCGGGCCGCCGCCTCGTCGAGCTCGCTCTTGGCCTTCTTGTTCTGCGCCTGCTCGGCGCTCAGCTGGGTCTTCAGGCCCTCGATCTCGCGGATCTTCGCCTGCATCTCCTCCTCCGAGTAGCCGCACCCGAGCGCCCCCGAGCCCGCAAGGAGCGTTGCGCCAAGCAACAACCACGACGTCGAGCGACGAACCAACATACCTTTCCTCCTAGAGCAGCCTAGAGCAGCGCGGCGCTCGGCCATGAGGGGCGCCGCGCAGGCGGCGCGACCGTAGCGAGGCGAATGGCGCCGCACAAGGCTCTCTAGAGCCTGCGCAACGCTGGACCTCCGTGCGACCATGAGCACACCGGCGCCGTTTGCCGCGCCGTGCAGGCGCGCGATCGCCAGGAAGGAGCGCAAATGGGCAAGACAGACATTCAATAAGTTGTCAACAAAAATCAATCGTACGGTTCGGTCTGGTTGCTTTCACCACGGCCTGCTCCGACGTTTACCCTCGCAACGCTTGCGGACCAGTTTGCCTGGAACACACGGGATACATCAGTTTAGGGCCTGCAAGATTTTCCTTGACCATCACCATGCGTGGCAATATACGTCGTGCAACATCTGTTGCCTCGGTAAGGAAACTGTAGCGGAGAGGACGTTCGGCGATGTCCGCCGTGCCGTGCCGGGGCGAATGCAGGAGGATTTCCAATGGCTGCTAAGAAGACCGCGAAGAAGCCTGCGAAGAAGGTGACGAAGTCGGCCAAGAAGCCGGCCGCCGCGAAGGCCGGGAAGGTCGCGAAGAAGCCGGCGCGGAAGGCAGCGAAGAAGGCCGCCCCGAAGCGCGCCGCCGCCAAGAAGACCCCGAAGCGCGCCGCCGCCAAGAAGCCGGCCGCGAAGAAGGCCGCTCCGAAGCGCAAGGCGAAGGCCGCCGGCAAGCGGGCGGCTGCGCCGAAGAAGGCGGCTGCTCCTCGAGGACGCGCCGCCGCCAAGCGCGCGCCGGCCAAGGGCGCGAGCACCCGCGGCGCGCGCAAGAGCACGCCGGCGCCTGCTCCTGCGAGCACCGGCCCGTCCGACGAGTCGGAATAAGGCGACACGACACGGGAGCGCCTCGGGTCTTCCAACAGAACGAGGCGCAGCGAGCCGACCCGCCGGTTGCGACCAGATAATCCGTCTTACAAGACCATCGGGGGGTGAGGACGCCGCGGATCCGGACGCGCGGGTCCAGGCCGGAGGCGCGCGGGTGGACGATGTCCCCGCGGCTGCGCCGCCGCCTGCGGCCGAGGTGGCCGGCATCGGCGCGCTGCGCCTGTTCGCCGGGGTGCCGGAGCGGCGGGTGGGGCGCGTGCGCCCCGCTCAGCGACGGCGGACTGCGGGGGAGCTTCCAGGATCTGCGAGCGGCGCTCGTGCTCTTGGTGCGCTCTGAGGATGCGGCGGCGCGGCCCGCGAGGGGCGCTCAGGTGCGCTCGCCGAGGTAGAGCCGGAGAGCGCGCGCGGCGCCCTTGCGATCGAACGGGACGCCGGCGAGGTCCTCGCGCTTCGAGATCTGCTCGAACAGCTTCATCAGGAACTCGAAGAACGCCTCGCACTCGCGGATGGCGGCGTCGAGCCGCTGCGGATCGAGGAGGTCGCTCTCCTCGAGCGCCGTCATCGCGGAGACGAACGCGTCGACGTGGGGATAGTCGCCCACCCGGAGCAGCGGGTAGCCCATCGCCCGGAAATACGAGAGGAACTCGCGCACGAACGCGAAGCTCGCGATGCCGGTCCATCGATCGGGCGCCGGGCCGGTGTTGCGCGCCTTGCTCGCGAACGCGCGCGCGATCTGGGCGAACATCCACACGTCGCGTCGGAGGCGATCGCTCGTCGCGCGCCGCGCTGCCTGATCGTCGAAGACGCGGCCCTCCTCGAGCTTCGCGCCGAGCGACCTGCCGAGGAACAGGATCGCGTTCTGCAGCGCGGGGCGGAGGCCGTGCGAGACGGCGCGGAGGCGGACGCGGTACTCGGACTCGCTCACCAGCGCGTCGGCGGGCGGGAGGTCGTGCTCGAAGGCGCGGCGCATCTCGAGCCGCAGGTTGGCGGCGAGCCCGGTCAGCGCGGCCTTCGTGGAGAGGAGGCGGTGCCCCTCGGCGGCGAGCTCGTCGTGGCGCGCGACGATGTCGCTCGCGGGCACGCGCAGCAGATCGCGCTCGAAGCTGTCCGCGAGCAGCGCGCCCGCTCGGCGCCGGAGGTAGTTCGAGAGCGCGCGGGCGTCGCTGCGCAGGACCGCGAGCACGAGGTACCCGCGCCCCGCCACGCGGTGATCCGAGTGATCGAGCGCGATGGCGTCGAGCAGGCGGAGGTACCTGAGCATCCTGAACAGCGCGAGGAACGTGAGCGCCACGAGCCGGTGCGCCTGCTCGCCGGGCACGCGGTGGATGAGCTCGAGCACCTGCGTCGACGGGATGCGATCGAACTCCGGGCGAAACTCGAGCGCGTGGAGCGGGTTGAAGAACGTGCTCTGGGCGATCTCGCGCATCGCCGTCGCGAGGTGGGCGTAGAAGAGCCTGAAGCTGACCCTCGGCAACCGGAGCAGCCCGCCCGCGACCTCGATGAGGTTCGTGAAGCCGTGCCGAAGCACGAAGAGGCTCGACTCCGGCGACTCCTGCGCCATCGTCGCGTGGAGGAGGCGCGTGCGCGCCGTGTCCTCCGGGAGCACCGTCTCCAGGTAGCGCTGGAAGACGAAGGCGCGATCGCGATCGCCGAGCATGGTGCGCGTCAGCTGGACGACGCGCGCCATGCCGTCGCGGGCGTGCTGGAGGTGCTCGCGGAAGTCGTGGCTGACGATCGTCTGGCGCCGCCCGGCGCCCGGGTGGTTCCGCGGGTTCGCGAAGCAAGCGACGCCCTTCAGGAGGATCTCGAGCTCGAAGAGCGTCTCGTCCTTCTTGTCGGCCGCGAGGCGCGCGAACCACGCCTCGCGCGCTTGCTGCTGCTCTCGCCTCAGGCCGCGCGTGTCGCGGAGCAGCTCGGCGTAGGCGTTGCGGCCGGGGTGGCCCGAGCCGCGCAGGATCCCCGAAGCGTCGCTCGACACTGACGTGCTCCTCGCAGGCGGCGCGCTGCTAGTAGTTGCGTCGCTTGAAGTCGAAGGGGTAGGTCAGCACGGTCTCCTTGCCGCTCGGCGAGCGCGCCCAGGTGATCGACTTCGCGAGCTCCTCCATGCAGGACTCGACCTGCGGCGCGGTCACGTCGCTCTTGTCGCGCACGATGCTCGCCTCCTCGAAGGTCCCGTCGGGCTTCAGCTTGAGCTGCCACGTGATCCTGCCCTGCGCGCCCGGGTGCTTGCGGGCGTAGAGATCGAAGCAGCAGCGAAAGCCGTCGCGCCTCGCCTTGATCGCGTCGACGAGCGGTTGCAGCCGATCGCTCGATCCGGCGTCGGCGGAGGTCGTCGCGTTGTTCATCACGACCCCGCCGTCCGGCGGATCGTTCGTGATCTCGGAGGCGATGACCTTGCAGTCCTCGACGGTCTCAGGGGCCTTCTTGCGGCTCGCAGGCCGGTCCGGCTGCGCGGGCGCGGCGGCGCCCGGGTCCGCGGCGCCCGGGTCCGCGGCGCCAGGGGCCGTGGCGCCAGGGGACGTCGGCTGCGAGGCAGGCGGCGGCGAAGCGCCGAGCGGCGCGCTGTCAGGCGGCGAAGGCGGCGGCGCGGCGCCGCTCGAGCAGGCAGCGAACAGGGCCGCGGCGAGGAGGACTCCGGTGAACACGGCGCTGGCAGTGGCGCAGGGACGCATGGCGCGCATACTAAACGGTTCGGCTGAGCGGAGGCGAGGCGCCTTGCGTTTTTCTCCCCTCCCGCCGGCAATCTGAGCTCTCCTCGACGGCCGTCTTGAAGATCCCGCTGTGCTTCATCGCGGCCGCCGCCGTCGCCGTCCTCGCGCCGGCAGGCTGCGATCCCATCGCGGAGCCGCAGCTGTGCGGCCAGATCCCCCAGGGAGGGTGCCCGGTCGGCCGGGGGGGCACCTGCGACGATGCCGCGTGTCGTGCGCTCTACGACTGCCTCGATGGGGCCTGGACGGAGGCCGCGGCCTGCGATTCCGCCGGTGAGCCTGCCGGGGACCGGGATGCGGGCGCGGGTGGCGGCCCCGGCGCGTGCGAGGTCGTGACGCTCGATCGCAGCGGCGAGGCCGCGGGCTGCTCGCCCGCCCTGCAGGAGCCGGACTGCCCGGCGGATGCCGCGGAGACCTGCGTGGGTACCGCGTGCTGGACCGGCTGCATCGACTTCTTCCTCTGCACCGAGGAGGGGTGGAGAGCGATCGCCTACTGCGACGAGCAAGGGCGCGTGACCGTGGCGCCGTGAACGAACAGCTCGTCGGCGCCTGCCTTCGGCGCCGAGGAGAGACCCACGGGGGAGCCCGTCAGCCGGCCCTGAGGAAGGGGCTCCACTCGTCGAACGAATGCGGCAAGCCGATCAGGATCTGCATCGTCGCTGACCACCGCGGCGGCAGAGGCTGGCGGATGAGCCGCATGCTGGCCTCGTCCGGCGTGCGCCAGCCCTTGCGGAGGTTGCATGTGCGGCACGCGGTCACGAGGTTCTCCCAGGTGTCCTCGCCGCCGCGCGACCGGGGGAGCACGTGGTCGATGTTGAGATCGCGAACGGGCGGGCGGCGCGCACAGTATTGGCACTGGTGCGTGTCGCGGAGCATCACGTTCTTCCGCGTCAGCCGGATCGTCGGGCGCCGCATGCGGTCGTACCGGCGGAGGTGGAGGACGCGCGGCACGCGGAGCGAGCCGCCGACCACGGGGAGGCCATCGTCCTTCTCGCGCACCGGCAAGCTCCGCCACGCCGAGAAATCGTGCAGATCGCCGACCTCGTCGACGGCGAGGGCGGCCCCGCCGAAGAGCAGGAGGAAAGCGCGACGCGCCGTCGTGATCTGCACAGGTTGGAAGAAGCGGTTCACCACGAGGACCGGGAGATCGAGCGGCTCGGTCCTACGCTCGCAGCGGAACCCAGAAAAACCGTCGCCGAGATCGAGCTCCTCGTGAGGAGAGCCTCCCGGGACTGTAGCTACCCCGTCCGGCACGCTGGGCAGTGTAGCAACGAAAGCTCCGGTGAACATCCGGCGCTGCACGGCGGCGTTTCTGCTGGATCTCTGCCATTGCCGCGCGGCGGATCGGGCGCGACGCCGCGCCCTGAGCCGTCAGGGCATCGCCTCGAAAACCCCCGGCGCCCGCCCTGTCGAAGCTCGGGCTGCGCGCCGGAGCCCGGACGTTACGTGCCGCGCTCGACGCTCCGCGCGGATCGCTTTCGATCGGGCGCCGTATTCGCTAAGACGCGTCCATGTCGAGGGACGGTCGTCTCCTGGGTCGAGCCGCCGTGGTGGGGAAGCAGGTCGGATGACGGAGCAGCGCGAAGGGGTGGGGCCCGAGCGGGCGACCGGCGCGGAGCCCCCTGCCGGCTCGCCATGGGATGATCCGATCGAGAGCGCGCCGCTCGTGTTCCTCGATCTCGAGATGACGGGCCTCCGCCCCGAGAGCGATCGCGTGATCGAGGTCTGCGCCGAGCGGACGCGGGGGGATGCGTGCGAGGACGCGATCACGTCGCTCGTGCGGCCCGAGCCGGGCGTGTTCGGCAACGCGCACGTGCACGGCATCGATCCGCGGGAGCTCGCGGGCGCGCCCACGTTCGCCGAGCTCTGCGATCGCATCGACCAGGTCACGGAGGGCGCGGTGCTCGTCGCGCACGCGGCCGCATGGGACGTGGCGTTCCTCGAGGCCGAGTTTGCGCGGGCGGGCAGGGCGAGGCGCCTCCCGTGCTACCTCGACACGCTCGTCCTCTCCCGCCGGGCCTTCGCCCTGCCGAGCCACAGCCTCGCCTCCCTCTGCAGGGAGCTCGGCGTGCACCGCGAGCGCGCTCACCGCGCCGAAGACGACGTCCATGCCCTGCGCGCCGTGTTCCGCAAGATCGTGGAGGTCCTCGCGCCGCGGACGCCGCGCGACCTGTGGCACGTCCGGATCGGCGAGCGCCACGCCCGCCCGGCGCTGGTGGCAGCGGCGGTGCGCGCGGCCGAGCATGCCGCCACCGTGCGCGTGAGGTACCGTCCGGCGCGCCGGGGGCCGGAGGAGCTCGTCGTGTGCGTAACGGGGGTGCGAACGGACCTCGACCCACCCCGGGTTCTCGGCTATCTGCTCCCGTCGCGCAGCCGTCGCGAGCTACGGGCCGATCGCATCCTGGCGATCGAGCCGATTTCGCCGGGAGAGCTCGGGCCGGACGGCGTGCCGCAAAAGGCCTGAGATCCACGTGCGAATCCACTCGAACCGAACCTCGCCGACGAGAAGCTCCCTCGCCGTCCGCCTCGGCGGCCTCCTGACCGCGACCTTCCTCGCCTCGTGCTCGAGCATGATCGGCCCGGAGTCCGCCCGCCCGCCGGCGGCCGAGAAATGGCTCGCCCGCGCTCGACAGGAGTTCCAGTCCGCCGACGTCGAGAACGCGCGCGATGCGGTCTCGAGGGCGCTGACGATCGTCCCGACCGACACCGAGGCCCGGCTGCTCGCGGGGCGCATCGCGCTGGCCCGGCTCGATTACGCCGAGGCGCTGCGCCTCCTCAAGGGCGTCGCCGGCTCCGAGGCCGCAGGGCTCCGCGGGCGCGCGCTCTGGTACAAGGGCGATCTCGACGCCGCCGCCGACGAGCTCGAGGCGATGCTCGACGATCCCGATGTCGTCGACGAGTGGGCGAAGTCGATCGCCAAGCTGGCGAGGCGCGGCGCGGGGCGCGCGCCGTTCACGGTCTCGGGCGCGCTCCTCGCGGCGATCGAGATGCAGCACGTCAGCCCCGCGGCCCCGTTCTTCGTCGTCCCGCTCGAGATCGACGGCGAGTCGGCGCTCGCGATGGTGTCGACCGGCACGGGCGAGGTGGTCCTCGACAGCAGCACGCGCAAGGAGCCGAGCTGGGTCTCCCTCCGCTTCGGCAAGAAGCTCGAGATCAACGACGTGCCCGCCCTCACGCAGGACCTGTCGGGCGTCTCGAAGCAGATCGGCGCGCCGGTCAAGGCGCTGCTCGGGGTGAACCTGCTCCGCCGCCTCAACGCGACCATCGACTACAGCGGCTGGCAGTTCGTCGTGCGCAGCTTCTCTCCGCCGGCGCCGCCCGACGCGACGCGCGTCGACGTCGCGTTCATCAAGGGCGGCGGCATGGTGCTGCGGAGCAGCCTCGGCCCCGACAAGTCGGTGCAGGGGCCGCTGCTCATCGACACGTCGATGACGTTCCCGATCGCGCTCGACAAGGAAGGCTGGAAGAAGGCCGGCTTCGAGGCCGATGGGTTGAAGCGGGTCGAGCAGGATCCAGAGCAGAAGCTGAAGCAGGGCGTCGTGCCGATGCTGCGGCTGGGCGCGCTGGAGATCCCCAAGGTCCCGGGCGTGTACGGGGCGCCGCTCCAGGCGGTCGAGAAGCAGCTCCAGCTCGATCTGGACGGCGTGATCGGGGCGGGGCTGCTCGCCTACTTCCGTGTCACCTTCGGCGACGGCGGTCGGCTCATGTGGATCGAGGACGACACCGCGGTGAACAAGGTGCTCCGGGGCAGCGCGCCGGCGCCCGTCAACGAAGGGCAGGCTCCCGCTGCGCCGCCAGCAGAGGGCGCCGGTCCAGCAGGCGCGCCCGGCTCACCTGCGCCCCAGGGGCCCGCGCTCCAGGCGCCGCTGACCCCCCCCACGGCACCCCCCGCGGCCGCTCCGAGGTCGACTCCGCCTGCGGCCGCTCCGAAGTCGGCGCCGCCCGCGAGCGCTCCCAAGCGGACGCCGGACCAGTGAGCGTCATGTCCAAGGATCTGTTGGCGGTTTACGCGGGGAGCTTCGATCCGATCACGTTCGGTCACCTCGATCTGATCCAGCGGGCGTCGAAGCTGTTCGGTGAGGTGATCATCGCCGTCGGCCGGCATCCGACGAAGCACCCGCTGTTCACGTACTCGGAGCGGCTGGAGCTGCTGCGCCAGACCACGAGCGAGGTGACGAACGCGCGGATCGATTCGTTCGAGGGGCTCCTCATCCAGTACTGCCAGCGCGTCGGCGCGCGGGTGATCGTCCGCGGCCTGCGCGCGGCGACCGACTTCGAGTACGAGCTGCAGATCGCCCACGCGAACGCGGACATGCTCCCCGGCGTCGATACCGTGTTCCTGCCGACGCGCACCCACTACGGCTTCGTCTCCGCGTCGCTCGTGCGCGAGATCGCGAGCCACGGCGGCGATGTCAGCCACTACGCGCCCGCCGCCGTCTGCGACGCGCTCCGGGCGAAGTTCGGCGCCGCGAAACCCTGAGCGCCCGCGCGCTCAGTAGGTGCCGAACGGGGTCGGCATCAGCAGCAGCACGAACAGGAGCAGCGTCACCACGGCGATCACCTTGCGCGCCGGCGACAGCTCGCCGGCCTCCGTGGGAGGGTGCTCCCGCCCACCGACGTGCAACATCAGGTGGACCAAGCCGAACCACGTGAGCCAAGGCATCCCGTTCGCGACCGCGGAGATGAGCGCGTCGGACAGCCCCTCCGTGATGAAGTGCCGCGTGAAATAGGCGACGTTGCCGACGAAGAGCGCGAGCATCAGGAAGTGCGCGGCGCGGCTGTAGCGGTCCTGCTCTTTGCCGAACAACGCGTACGCGACGTGCCCTCCGTCGAGCTGGCCGACGGGAAAGAGGTTGAACGCCGTGATGAGCAGCCCGGCCCACCCCGCCATCGCCGTGGGGCCGAGGAAGACGTCATGGGTCTCGGGGATCGGGCCGACCGCGAGCCGCCTCAGCAGGAGATACAGGAGGCTGCGCCCCTCCTGCAGCGCAGGTCCGGAGCTCGCGTGCACCTCCGAGTGCATGAGGCCCACGAAGAGGACCGGGAGCGCCACCGCGAGGCCGGCCAGCGGGCCGGAGGCGCCGATGTCGAGCAGCGCGTTCCGCGACTTGATCCTGCCCTTCATCGAGATCACCGCGCCCATCGTGCCGAGCGGGCTCACCACCGGGAGCGGGATGAAGTAGGGGAGCGACGCCTCCACCCCGTGCGCGCGCGCCGCGAAGTAGTGCCCGAACTCGTGCGCCAGCAGGATCGACAGGAACGGCACCGCGAACGGCCACGTCTGCGGCAGCGCCTTCACGAACGAGAGCGCGCTGTCGTCGTCCGGCGTGATCGGGGTCCAGAGGGTGCCGGCCACGAACACCGAGACGACCGTCAGGCAGAAGAGCGCGAGGTTCTTCTGCCATCGCAGCGGGGGCGGGTGCGAAGCGGCTGCTGCGCTCGGCTCTGCGGAGCTCGTCGCCGCAGGCGCCAGCTCGGCGTCGAGGTCGAGCGTGCTCGGGGTGGAGGATCGACGGTCGTCGGTCATGCGGCGCCTAGCGTGGCCGCCTCCTCGTCGCCGCTCAAGCGATCCACGCGCGCCTGCGCTCAGGGCGGGCAGTTCGCCGTGATCTAGGAGCGCACGCCGCGCTGCTGGGCGGCGCGCGGCCCTGCGGTGGCGGTGTGCTGCTCGCCTGGCCCCGGGACCCTTGACCACACCCGCTGCAGGCTCGACCAGGTCTGCGCGCACACCGATGACTTTGCGCGTCATCTCGCTGCGCCACGGTCCTCCTGTGGCGTCGGCCCGGTCGGTGGAAACGGTCGCGGCCGGAGCGCTGCGCTGCAGCGGGGCGCGCGATGCGGCCGCCCGATGGTACGGGCGCGAACCTCTCCTGGCTGCGCCTAGGCTGGCCAGCGCTCTCTTCTGCGCCGCCGTCGCGTCCGTGTGCCCTCCGTGCCCTTCGGCAGGCGCGACTGCGCTACGATCGATCCCATGCCTCCCGCTCGCGTCGCCGCTGAAGCGCTCGTGGGCAAGCTCCTCTGCGACAAGTACCGCGTCGTGCAGCTGCTCGGCAGCGGCGGGGTCGGGCACGTCTACCTCGCGGATCGCGTCGGCAGGCCGCGTGAGGCCGCGACGTCGCGCGTCGCGGTCAAGGTCCTCCGGGCAGAGCTCCGCGACGATCCGCTGCTCGTCGCGCGGTTCGAGCGAGAGGCCGGCGCGGCGTCGCGCGTCCGTCATCCCAACGTCCTCTGCGTCGATGCGCTCGAGCGTGCCGGCGACGCGCCGTGCTTCGCGATGGAGCTGCTCGTCGGGCTCGATCTCGCCGACACGCTGACGTTCACCCGAGCGCTCGTCCCGTCTCGCGCGGTCCGGATCTCCGCCGACCTCGCCTCGGGCATCGACGCCGCCCACCGCGCCGGGGTGATCCACCGCGACGTGAAGCCGGAGAACGTGTTCCTCGTGCACGCGGCGGACGGGCGCGAGATCGTCAAGCTGCTCGACTTCGGCTTCTCGTGCATCCAGGGCCAGGGCGCCGAAGGCCCGCTGCTCCCCCGGGTCGTGGGGACGCCGGAGTACATGGCGCCCGAGCAGGCGCAGGGCGCGCCGGCGGCGCCCGCCGCCGACGTCTACTCCCTGGGCATCGTGCTCTACGAGATGCTCGCGGGCCGTGTCCCCTTTCAGGGCCCGTACCCGGCCATCGCAGAGAAGCACGGGCGCGAGCCGCCGCCGCCGCTGCACCGGGTACACCCGGGGCTGCTCATCTCGCGCGAGCTCGACGCCGTCGTGCGCAAGGCGCTCGTGAAGGACCCCCGCGGCCGGTTCGCCTCGATGGCGGAGCTGCGGCATGCGCTGCTCGCGACGCCCGAGGCCCGCGCCGGGACGTCGTCCGCCGTTCCGCCCGACACCGGCGCGCCGCCGCCCCCCGGCGTCGGGCACTGGGGCACCAAACCGTGAAGCCCGCTCGCTCCGGAGGCTTCCGTCGGCCTCCCTGCGCCTCGGCTTTGCTCTCACGGCGAAGCCCTGCTAGACGGCCGTTACCATCTCTTGTTCCGGGCGACAGCCGGATCCGCTCGTCAGGCCGACACCGGCCGCGGCGAGCGAGCCGGCGCGGTTCGGAGGTCCGCGGGCGCGGGCCTCATCTGCGCGGGTCGGTTCTCCAGCGAGTACTGGAATCCCAGAATCGCGCGCCAGTCGTCCTCCACTCCCTCCAGGCTCTGCCTGGCGCTTTCTCGGTTCCTGACTATGGGTCGCGCGACCCCATCACCTGATAACGGTACAGCGGCGTTTCAAGACGCCGAACTCCCGATGTACGAGAGCCGCAGCGCCTTCGGGCCACGCGCTGGGCCCGAGGGCGAGCTCATGCCGACGGACACAGGCGCCCTCGACGAAGATCCGTTCCGCGTCGAGCTCGTCGACGAAGACATCCCCACCCCGCGGCGCTACCAGGTCGTCTTCGACGAGGCGCGGATCGATCCGGACGTCCAGAAAGTCGTGCGACGCCTCGTACGCCACGGCTTCCAAGCCTACCTGGTAGGCGGTTGTGTGCGGGATCTGCTGCTGGATCGGCGCCCGAAGGACTTCGACGTCGCCACCAGCGCGCGGCCGGAGGAGGTCCGCGAGCTGTTCCGCAACTCGCGCATCATCGGCCGGCGGTTTCGCCTGGTGCACGTCCTCTTCCAGGGCGGGAAGGTCATCGAGGTGGCGACCTTCCGCCGCAACCCGAAGGAGGACTCCGAGGAGGGGAGCGAGCTGCTCATCCGCAGCGACAACGCGTTCGGCGTCGCGCACGAGGACGCGCTCCGCCGCGACTTCCGGATCAACGCGCTCTTCTACGACGTGGAGGCGCGGCAGATCCTCGACTGGGTCGGAGGCATGGAGGACGTGCGCCGCCAGGTGGTCCACACGATCGGCGATCCGGAGACGCGCTTCCGCGAGGATCCGATCCGCATCCTGCGCGCGCTCAAGTTCGCTGGTCGGCTGGGCTTCGCGATCACCCCCGACGTCTACGATGCGGTCGTCTACTGCCGGGACGCGCTCGCGCTCGCGGCGCGCCCGCGCCTCTCGGAGGAGATTCTGCGCCTGCTGCGCGGCGGCCAGGCGCGCCGCACCATCTACCTCGCGTGGGAGACCGGGGTGCTCGACGTCCTCCTGCCGGAGGTCTCGGCGCTGCTCTACGACGATCGCGGCGATGACGGCCCCGGCCAGCGCCTCTGGCGCGTGCTCGACTACGTCGACCGGCGCACCGCGGCGGATCGGCCGCTCGACGACACGGTCCTCTGGACGCTCTTGCTCCTCGAGCCGATGAAGGAGGCCTGCGACGGCGTCCGCGACCGCGCGGCGGCGGTCGCCGATTTCCTCGAGCCTCTCATCGACCGGCTGGCCATCTCCCGCCGCTACGCCGACGGCATGCGGCGCATCGTCGCCGTCCTGCCGAGGCTCGTGGGCGGTCGCGCTGGCCGCTTCGCGCGGACGGACATCTTCCAGCCCGCCCTCGACGTGCTCGCCGCCGAGCTCACCGCGCGCGGAGAGTCGACGGAAGCGATCGACCGGCTGCGCTCCGCCCCGCACCCGCGGCGCCAGCACGCCGACGCCGCGCAGTTCCGGCGCTGACCGGTGATCGACGTGGGCGACGTGGGCGACGTGGGGGCCGCCGGCGCCGCCGGCGCGATCGAAGATGGCCGTCGGGCAGGTAGCTGACGGCAACCGACCAGCCGCCGTGGAACATCACCGGGGTTTCTGGTTTCATAAGAGGCCCCTGATGTCCTCTCCGGTCGCACGGCTGCGCCCTGCTGCTCCCCCGGCTGTCCCCGCGTCCAGGCGCCGGTTCGGCGGCTCGGCGCGCAGCCTGCTCGTGTTCGCGCTTGCCTGCGCCGTGTCGCGGCTCGCCGATGCGCAGGCGTCGCTCCTGCACGAGTTCATCGCGCCGGATCCCGCGGAGGACGTGTCGCTCGCCACGACGACGCTCGACGGCGGGCTCCCCGCGGCGATCCAGACGCCGAGCGGCCTGGCCACGGCGCCCGACCCGCAGCGCCCGCCGTCGAACCAGCAGCAGGTCTACAGCAACGTCGGATCCGATGCCGGCCCCGACGCGTCCTACGAGCCGGATCGAGACACCCGCCGGCCGAACGTCGAGCGCTACGACGATCCGTTCTCCCCCGCGACCGCACCGTTCAAGCGGCTGCAAGCGTACGACGCCGTGAGGGCGGACTACTCGCTCATCGTCCGAGATCGGAGCCTGAAGACCGTCAAGGCGGACAGCGCCGTCTCGGCGGGCGACGAGGCGTTCTACGGGGACATCGCGGTCGATCTCGTGCCCAACGAGCCGGTCCGGATCCCGACGGTCGGGCCGGACACGCGGCTCGTGCGGATGCACGTGAACCCCGATACCCCGGTCGTCGTCCTGCGTGACGGCGCCGACAACTGGTTCGTGCGCGGCACGAAGAGCGCGCGCGTCCGGCTCATCGTGCAGCTCGCCATCGCCCGCGCGACCTTCGGCAGCGAGTTCGCCGACGTCGGCTGGAGCAAGCTCGAGCCCTTCCGCGGGCCGCAGGAGGCCTCCCACGAGGCGGCGTTCAGGCAGGTCGCCCAGGCGATCGGCATCTCGTCCGCGATGCGGCCGCGCGACGTCGTTCAGAAGATGGTCGAGTACTTCCGGTCGTTCGCCCCGTCGGACGACCCGCCCAAGGGGAACGGCGACATCTACCTGGATCTCGCGCTCTCGCGAAAAGGCGTCTGCCGCCACCGCGCCTTCGCGTTCCTCGTCACCGCCCTGCACATCGGGATCCCCGCGCGGATGGTCGTCAACGAGGCGCACGCCTGGGTGGAGGTCTTCGATGGCTCGCTCTGGCACCGCATCGACCTCGGGGGGGCCGCCCTCAACATGGACCAGGAGGTCGATCCGAGCCGCCCGCCGCATGTTCCGCCGCCGGATCCCTACAGCTGGCCGGAGCAGCGCGACTCGGGCCAGGATCTCGCCGACCGCACGCGCGCCGAGCAGACGCAGCCGGGGCCCGCTGGCCCAGGGGCCGGGAGCAGCGGCGCCGCCGTGCCGCCGCCCCCTGCGCCCTCGCCCACGAGCGATGCGGCCGGGCGCGCGGCGGAGAGCACCGACGTCGTCGTGACCGCGCTGGACAAGGACATCCGCCGCGGCTTTCCCCTCCACCTCCAGGGACAGGTCAGCAGCGCCGGGGCGCCGTGCGGGCACGTCCGCGTCGACGTGATCCTGACGGGGACCGCGGCGCCGCAGGGCGTGACGGTCGGCTCGCTGTCGACCGACGACCGCGGCCGGTACGACGGGGCCGTCGTGATCCCCGGCGATTTCGCGCTGGGCGAGTACGATCTCGCGGTCGCGACGCCGGGCGACGTCCGCTGCAAGGCCGGCCGCACGGAAGCTGCCGCCCCGTGAGCGACGCGCCGGCATGCGCCCTCTCGCCCCCGCGCGTCGCGGTGGGCGCCGTCGTCATCGATCGCCGGCCGGACGCGCCTGACGCGCCGCGCGTGCTCGTCGTCAAGCGCGCTCGTCCTCCCCTCGCGGGCTCCTGGTCGCTTCCGGGTGGGCGCGTGGAGCCCGGAGAGCGGCTCGCGGACGCCGTTGCCCGCGAGATCCGCGAGGAGACGGGCCTCGACGTCCGCGTCGGTCCCCTCGTGGAGGTCGTGGAGATCGTGGCGACTCCCTATCATTATGTGATCCTCGATTATCTGTGCGAGTCGATCGGAGGCGCCCTCTCTCCAGGGGACGACGCCTCCGAGGTGGCCCTCGTGCCCGTCCCCGAGCTGCCGGCCTACGGCCTCACCGACGTCGCGCTCCGCGTGATCCATAAAGCCCTGGCGATGGCGGCCGCCGGCTGAAACGGCGCGATCCAGGGAGCGCCCGACTTGGCGCGGCCGTGGCGTAGGTGGGATGTCGCAGAAAGGGCGACTCTCCATGTCGAACTTCCATTGTTGGACAGCAACAGCGTTATTTTGCTGCCCTGCCGCTCACGACAATCGCCGGTGGCAGCGCTAGGTTAGATGTGGGTGCAGGAGTGAGCGCTGGTTCGGCGATCATGAGGGGATTGGTGGTCGTCGTGGTGGCGACCCTCGTCTCTTCTCCTCTCTGCTTCGCGCTGCCTTGCAACGATGGCGCTGGCCTGTTCGCGCTGCCCGCGCCGCGCGTCGCGCGCGTCTCGCGCGCCGCCGCGCCTCTCGGCGTACCCGAGGGCTCGGGCTGGCTCCCGGCGCGGGTCGCGCGCGCCCTCTCAAGGACCGTCGAGCGGGTGGCGCGTTCGGGCATCACCCCGATGTTCCTTGGTCTGCACGGGTTCGGTGTGACCGTGTCCGGCGAAATGTGATGAACGCGGTTACCGCGGATGCAACATGCGTTTCGCTGCTCTGCTGAGCGATCGCGGCGAGCGCTGGTCGCGCCCGTCGGCTCGAATTCGCGCTGTGTGGTGACCGATGAGTCTGGATTGCGGCGCTTCTGGAGACATCGTAGACCGAGAAGTCTATGAGCCCGACGCGGAGAGCGAGGAAGGAGGAGCAGAAGGAGGAGCGGCGGCGGTTCATCATCGACGCAGCCTGGCAGCTGTTCCAGGAGACCCCCTATCCCGAGGTCACCATGGCTCAGGTCGCCGAGCGCACCAGGCTCGCCAAGGGCACGCTCTACCTCTACTTCACCACGAAAGAGGAGCTCTTTCTCGCGGTCGTCGATCAAGAGCTCGCGAAGTGGTTCCACGATGTGGATATCCATCTGACGCATTTCTGCGCCTCCCGCGGTGACGCGAGCGCGGCGCGCCCTCGGCCCTCGCGGGCCCGCCGCGGCGCGCCCGGGGCGCCTGCCGAGGACGCGTCGGCGAGCGTCGCCTCGATCCTGTCGACCACCCTCGCCGCGCGCGACGCGATGACACGCTTGCTCGGCATCCTCCACAGCGTGCTCGAGCAGAACGTCAGCTACGAGGCCGCGCTCCGCTTCAAGCTCTCTCTCCTGGGTCACGTCGAGCGCACCGGGGTGCTGCTCGAGCGGTGCCTGCCGTCGCTCGCTCCCGGCCATGGCGGCCCGACCCTCATCCGGATGTACGCCCTGCTCATCGGGATGCGCCAGGTCTGCGATCCCAGCGACGTGATCCGCGATATCCGCAGCCGCCCCGATATGGGCCTCTTCCGGATCAACTTCGGCGAGGAGATCCGGGCGTCGTTCGCGCTCCTCCTGAGCGGCGCGAGCGCGCCGCCGCTCGCGCCCGGGCGGCTCGGCGCCCCGGCACTCCGCGGGTTGAGCTCAGTGGAGCGGCGCCGCCCGGAGGGGTGAGGGGCGCGCGTTCACCACGGATCCCGCGCCGACATGGGCGGCAGGTGATCGGCGAACGGCTGGTTGAGGATGCGGGCGATGACGGACTTCCACGTGGTCATGTCGTTCTCGAAGTCCTCATGCCGCCGCGCCTCGGAGCCGTGGGGAGGGGGCCTCGTGTTGGGCCCCTTGATCCACTCCGCCCTCGGAAACACGACGGGCCGGTCGTCCTTGGTCTCCGTGAGCAGCGAAAGGACGTCGGCGTTCTCCGGATCGAGGAGCCCCGCCTCCATGCCGAGCAGCGAGACGCCGCTCGTGCCGGGCACCCGCGGGCGCCGCTCGAGAGCGTTCGACACCAGGTAGAGGAGCGACCTGCCGTACACCTCGCAGTGGTCCTGGAGCTCCGCCTCGTCCGTGAGCGTGAACAGGGCGAACCGGCGCACCATGCCGCTCTTGATAGGCGGCATGTACGTGTCGCGGAACGCGTCGATGGCGCTCGCCGGCGCGAGCAGGGAGAGCGACTCGATGGGGAGACCGAGCCCGAGCTGACCTCGCATCGGGCCGCCCTCGATCTTCTTGCCCTTCTCCGAGGTGACCAGCTGGACGAGCGGCGCGAGCAGGAAGGTGCCGCTCGAATGGGCGACCAGGTGGAGCTCGATCTTCGGATCGCTGTCCATCAGCGACGCGAGGCGGCCGATCATCTCGCGGACGCCGCCGTGGTCGGCGTCCATCGTCGCGTCGCCCGCGGCCAGCTTCATGCGGTCCCACTCGGCCTTGCCGCCCATGCGGCGGACGAGCGGCTCGAGGGCGTCGTCGCGCCGATCGATCATGAACCCGAACGCCCTGGGATCGTAGCCGTCGTGGCGGCGCCCCTCCGTGGCGCGATGGAGGATCTCGAGGAGGCGCGGGTAGTGGTCGGTCTCCCAGAGGAGCTCGATGGGGTAGATCTCGTGCCCGAGCAGCTTCGGCCGGAGGCGCGACATCCGGTTGATCGCGTCGATCTGCCGGCGCAGCCCGCCGCCCGCGATCAGGACGAGCCGGCGGCGCTTCCATGTCGCGGTCGCGCTCAGGAAATCCTCTTCCATGATGATACGGACGTCCTCCGACGACGTGCCGTAGGCTCCGCGCTGCTGGAGCTGGCCGTGCATGTCGACGCTGACGAGGTGCGGCCGCAGGCTGGCGAACGTCCGGCTGGTGGACGTGAGCGGGCGGAGCGAGCGCGCCTGGTTCAGGCGGATCGGGACGCCGAGCCGCCCGACCCACGCGTCGAAGCCGTATTGAAGCCAGTCGTCGTAACAGAGTCGACCGAAGCCGCCCTTGCCCCAGCCGACACCCCACGAGTTCTGGAGCCAGAAGCCCTCCGCGTCATACCCGATGATCGCGAACGCGTGACCTCCCCAGGGGGCGATGAAGGGGTTCGTCCTGTCGACCGTCGGGATGATGCCGTTCCTCTGGGTCCCGTAATACCAGCCGTTGAACGGGATCAGCGCCGAGGCCGCGATGATCCCGACCTCCGCGAGGGCGCTGTGCATCGCCGGGAGGTCCCTGTGGTTCACCCGTTGATACAGGCCGAGCGGCCGGAGCATCGCGTCCACTGCGCGCTCCGGGGTGAGCGTGCCGTGGAGATCGTTCGCGTCCCACGGCCAGTGCTCATCGGAGCAGATACCGTGTTTGTGCCAGCCCTTCATGGCGCCCCTCAGGCTGGATCCCCTCGCGTCGTCCTCGCCGGGGTACTCGTCGTAGCGGCGCGCCATCGTGTACACCATGTTCTGGCTGACGAGGCTGCGGTCCGGCGAGACCCGGCGCCTGCGCAGCAGGTAGTGCGCCACGGTGGCGACCGTGAAGCCGGTGCAGCCGTTGTTCTTGCCCTGGTCGAGCACGGGCACGCCGTACTCCACGAAGCGCTCCGGGGGCATGATCGGAGGCACTTCCACCATCGTGGGGCGATAGAGGGTGTCGCGGAAATCGAGGACGTCAGCGCGCGCGTCGGTCGTGATGTCCCCGTGACGCCCAGCGAAACGCTCGGAATCGATCATGGTTTCTGATCTCGTGAAGTCGCTGAGTGTCGCACGGGCGGCGCGCGGGGCAAAGTCGGCGGCGCCCGCCCCCTCGGGCGAGGCTGCTCGTGCTAGCGTCGCCCGAGTCGGCGCCGCCAGCGCCGTCCGGAGGTGGGATGAGCGAGGACAGCCGCGCAGGGGGAGGCGAGGGCGCGCAAGGCGCCATCGAGGCGGCGCTCGAGGCCGAGGTGCTGCAGCGGCTCGCGTCGTTCCGGGCGCGGCTGGGGAGCGAGCTCGGCGCGCTGTTCGATGAGCTCGCCGCGCGCCTCAGGCTGTTCGAGGGTGAGCCGGGCGAGGGCTACTTCTCGCACCCGACGGCGCTCCCGGTGCTCGAGCTTCCGCTCTGGGTCGCGACGCGTCCCGGCGGGCCGGCGCTTGCGCTGGACGCTGGATCGCCGGCGCTTCCGCCGCTCGCCGTCGACCTCGCCGAGGCAGCAGCGGTCGGGTACCTGCACGTCCGGATCGAGGACGACCTGCTGGACGAAGGGGTCGGTGAGCCTGGAGCGACGGTGCTCCTGTCCGGGGCGTTGTTCGCTCGCCATCAGGCGTTGCTCGCCCGCTCGCTGCCCGGCGGGAGCGCGTTCTGGGGCCTCTTCGAAGAGGTCTGGCTCGGGTATGGCGAGGCGATGCTCCTCGAGCGGCGGCTCCACCGCGGCGCAGGCCCGCGGGACGGCGCCACGTTCCGGCGGGTGCTTGCCCGTTCGCGCCCGCTCGTGCTCCCGGCCGCGGCGGCCCTGTTCGCGCTGTCGCAGGCCGAGCACCTGGCCGCCCTTGAGGAGTTCGTTTCCGCCCTTGTTGCAGCGCATCAGCTGTTCGCGGACCTGCTGCACGCAGAGAAGGATCGTGCGTTCGGCAACACAACGTATGTGCTCTCCCGGCTCTGGGCGCTTGCCGAGGCGGATGCGGCGTCGCCGAGCGGGGCCGACGTCTCCGGCAGGGGGCCTTGTCGCGCTCAGGAGATGCGCAGCGCGGCGGCCCTGCGCGCGCGGCTGTTTGCGCGCGGCGGCTTCGACGCCATCCTGGAGGAGGCGCGCTGTGAGCTGGCTCGCGCCGAGGTCGCCGCGGGGGCCCTCGGGCTACCGGAGGCTGCGCGGTTCTGCAGGGAGCGCGAGCAGTACATGGTCGCGATCCAGCGGCGGGTATTCCTCGCGTTCTTCAGCGCGGTCGCCGGCGAGCCCGTCGTCGCGCCGCGGTGAACCGGGGTGTCATGCGCGGACGCAACACCCCGCGAGGACGCGAGCACGCGCGGACGCGCCTGCTTGTACTTGCTCGCCGTTTGGAGGTCTCCTAGCCTCCCGAGCGAGAAAGCGAGGAGTCGTGACGTCGAAGAAATCAGAGGCAGAGCTCATCGGTCGTGCCGTCGTGGATTCGAGCTTCCGCCAGCAGCTCCTTGCCGATCCCGAGCGCACCATCCAGGCGGAGGGGTACGACGTCGGCGCGGAGACGCTCCAGCGCATCCGGGATGCCGCGACCTCGACGCCCGAAGCGGTCGATGCGGCCATCTCGGCCGCGGCGCGTGAGGGCGGAGTCGGTATGTGACGCTGTCCCCTGCTGGAGGGGTGACCGCCGCCTGGCCATGGCTCGACCCGGGTGACCGGGCTGTGTGCGAGCGCGCCTGGTCGGCGCTTCTGTCATCAGAGGGGGCGCTTCAGCGCGGTGAAGCGGCGTGGGGAGCGCTCGCGCTCGAGCGCAGCGTGGGCACACAGCCGGGGTACAGCGTCCCGTGGGCCAGCTGGGCGCTGCGGCTCTGCGGGCGGGTGTCCGCGCGCGACGCAGCCGCGGACGCCGCCGTGGCGGTCGCCGCGGTGGCCGCCGGGGGCATCGAAGGCGCTCCTGACGCGCTCGCGCGGGGCGCGCTCGCCGCGCGTCTCCTCGCGCAGCACGCGGACGACGCGCGCGCGTACAGGTGGCTCCTGGGCCTGGCCGACCTGGCGGAGGCTTCGTGGCGCGAGAACCCGGTGATCGAGAGCGACGGCTCCGGCGCCATGGCGGCGCCCACCGCCGCCGGCGCGCGCGAGGCCGTGGCCCTCTGGACGGCGCCCGCGCTCGTCGCAGGCGACGAGCTCGCGCCCGCCCGTCGCTTCGGAGAGGCCGTGGCCGAGCCGATCTGGCTGCTGGACGGGCTCGTGCGTCTCTGGATCGATCCGATCGCGCCTGACCTCGCAGCGCCGACGCTCACGCCGCTCTTCGCGCTCTGGCTGCGCGGCGCGGGGCTCGCTCCTCCGCTGCTCCGCGCGCTCTCGGGCGAGCGCGCGTCCCGCGTGCGCCGCGGCGAGATCCACAGCCTGCTCGCGACCCGCCCGTACCGCGCCGCGCTCGCCGCGCGCATGCAGGAGACGCTCGCGTCCGCCCGTGAGGTCGTGGCCACCTCCCCTCGAACGAGCCCGAGCGCGCGCGGCCTCGCCGAGGCGCAGCGCGAATTCCTCGAGGCGCTCGGCGAGCGCCTCCGCTTCTTCGAGGGGCTGATGTCTTTCCGCGATCTCCTCGGCCCCGGCGCGGCGCTCGGGCCGCCGCGCGCGCAGGGCGAGCCGGCGCCGCCCGACGAGGCGCGCGCGGATCTGCAGGCGGCGGTCGCGTTCCTCCTGGACGCCGCGCCGTGGCGCGAGTCCTGGGAAGTGCAGCGCTTTGGCGTGCTCGGGTCGAGCGAGCAGCCGGTCGGGCACTGGTTCGTCCGGGCGACGATCCTGAGGGCGCTGCTCGAGATCGGGGAGGTCGGGCGCGACGTCCGCGCCGACGCCGCGGCGTTGATCGAGGAGATCCCGGCGGGAGAGCTCCGCTACTTCACCGCGTTCCGTGACGTCCCGCCGGACGCCGACCTCCTCGGCGTCGTGCTCGAGCTGGTCGCCGAGACGGGCGCCGCGAAGGAGCGGGCGGAGTCGTGGATCGAGGTCATGCTGGCCAACGTGGGTGAGGACGGCGTCGTTCCGACCTGGTTCTACCGCGGGCCCGCGGGGCCGACCACGCCGGGCGTGGCGTGGGCCGGCGACGACTGCGCGACCGTCCGGCTGAACCTGCTCGTGGGCCTGCTCTCGTTCGACGCGGAGCGGTTCGCGCGGCTCATCGACGCGAACGCGCGGCGCGTGCTCGACGCCGCCTCGGCGGGCGGCATCGAGGGCGCTTGCTTCTACGATGCCTCGTACACGGACCTCGCGTTCCTCCGCTTCGCGCGGCTCTACCGGGGGAGGGCGGGGGACGCGCGGTGGGCCGACGAGGTCGCGGCGGTCGAGGCCGCGACGCTGTCGCGGATGCTCCGATCGCAGCGGCTCGACGGCGGCTTCGGGGCGCCGCTCTGCACGGCCGCGTGCCTCGAGGGGGCCGCGACGAGGGAGCGGCCCGATCCGCTGCTCCTCGAGCGAGGGATGCGCTACCTCGGCGAGCGCCAGCTCGTGGACGGCTCCTGGCCTGCGGAGCCGCTCTACCGGGTGCCCATGAAGCGCGGTCGCGAGGGGCACCACCAGGGCAGAGCGCTGACGACCGCGCTCTGCGCGCGTGGGCTCGCCGCCGCGCGGTCCCGGCTGCGGCGCGGGGGGGAGCGGCGCACATGAGCATCGAGAAGTCGCCCGAGATCGTGCGGATCATGGAGGCGCAGGAGATGCGCGGCGAGCAGATCGTGAACCATATCCGGTTCGCGTTCGCGCTGCTCAGCGCCGCCACGTTCATGCACGTGTGGACGATCAACACGCCGGCCGCCAACCAGATCTTCGCGATCCTGACCGGCGGGTACCTCGCCTACTCGCTCGTGCTCTACGCGTTCTTCCGGCTGCGCCCCGGCGTCTACGCGGGCTGGCTCAAGTACGTGAGCATCTTCGTCGACCTCGCGCTCCTGACGCTCACGGCCCTGGGGAACGCGAGGAATCACTCCGGGATCATCGAGTACTTCACGAGCTACCTCGCGACCGTCTACGTCCTATGGAACCTGATGTCGGGCTTCCGCTACAGCCTCGCGGCGTGCCTGTACTCGGCGGGGCTGTCGGCCCTCTTCAACTCCGTCGTGCTCGCCGTCACGGTCGGCTCCGGCGCGGTCCCGATCAGCCCGGTGTCCGTCTACGGAGAGAACGCCATCAACATCGCGGACCAGTGCCAGCAGATCCTCTTCATCGCGCTCCCCGGCGTCGTCGCCGGCATCATCGCGCGGATGTCGCGCAACCTGGTCGTGCGGGCCGAGGTGGAGTCCATGGCCCGCCTCCGGCTCGAGCGCGAGAAGCAGGAGCTCGGCCGGTACCTGTCGAAGGATCTCGTCGACTTTGTCCTGTCCGATCCGAGGCGGCTCAAGCTGGGAGGCACGCGGCGGCACGTCTCGGTGATGTTCACCGACATCCGCAACTTCACCCCGCTCACCGAGTCGGTCGAGCCGGAGGCCGTGGTCTCGTTCCTGAACGAGTACTTCACGGAGATGGTCGAGATCGTGTTCCGCTACGGGGGCACCCTCGACAAGTACATCGGCGACGGGCTGATGGCGGTGTTCGGCGCGCCGCTCTCCGTCGAGGACGCGCCGAAGCGCGCCGTGATCGCGGCGATCGAGATGGTGCAGGCGCTCGAGCGCATGAACCAGCGGAAGCTCCTCGGCTGCGGCGAGATCCAGATGGGCGTCGGGATCGCGACCGGCACCGTCATCTCCGGCAACATCGGCTCGCTCCAGCGCATGGAGTACACCTGCATCGGAGATACAGTAAACACGGCCGCGCGCCTCGAGCAGTTCAACAAGGAGCTCGGCTCCAAGATCATCATCTGCCAGACGACGTACGCGACCCTCGACGACTGCGTCCCGGCGCAGCCGACCGGCGCGCTGAGCATCCGGGGCAAGAGCCGCCAGGTCCACCCCTACATCGTGGACTACATGGAGCTGTCTCCGGCGCGCCTGAGCGAGCTCCGGAGAGAGCTCCTCTCGAGGGTCCGTCCCATGGAATCGATGCCGCCGCGGGCGCCGGCCGCCCTGCGCAGCAAGGAGTAGCTGAAGGCTCGCGGCGCGCTGCGCGATCGGGGCGAGAGGGTCACGAGGGCGTGGCGCGGAAGCGCCGGACGCGCGCCGAGCCGGGGCCGCCGTCCTGCGTCGACAGGCCGAGCGCCGTGCGCGCCGGCGCGTGGAGGCGCTGGAGGACGCGATCGAGCAGGCGGAGCGCGCCGTCGCTCATCTTCACGCCGCGCGGCGAGCGGTAGCCGAACGCGACGCCGTCCACGACCTTGTAGGCGTTCTCCGTGGGTGAGGCGGGGCGCATCTCGACGACCAGCGCGCCGTCGCGCGTCTTCATGATGACGACGATCTCGCCCGGGCGCGCCGAGGCCTCCACGAACGTCCACCCGCCGGAGGTCGCCTCCTTGATCCCGAGCTCGAGCACGCGCTGCAAGTCCTGGCCCGCCGGCGCGAGCGTCGCCGCGCCTTCGACCCGGATCTCGGCGCCCGGCGGGACCACGCCGCTGCCGAGCGGCATCGTGGGCCGCCGCATCTCCCGAGGCCCGGGGAACGACCACATGTCCGGCGTGATCTCGCCGCCTTCGCGGTAGGCCATCTCGATGAGGCGGCTGCGCTCGCGAGAGAGCGCGTCCTCGGACCAGCCGAGGCAGGAGCGCATCATCAGCGTGAAGGGGTCGAAGCGGAGCTCGAACGAGGCGGGCGCGCGGACCATGAGGTCGTCCGGAAGGACGAGGCTGTGGAAGATACGGACCTTGCACGGGAGCTCGCGCGCGCGCTCGAGCGTGCGCCGGAACGTGATCGGGCCGTCGCCCGGGAGGCCGAGGAGGATGTCCACCTCGATGTCCGTGAACGTCGAGAGCTCCTCGATCACCTTCGCGAACTTCGACTCCCTGAAGGGGCGCTGCGTGCCGTCGCCCGTCTCCTTGTTGAGCGGCGGAAGCCGCGCGTCGAGCGACACGCGCGCGACGCCGCGGAGGAACTCGAGGTGCTCGTCGTGCACGTGCTCGGGATCGATCGATGCCGTCAGCGTCGCCTGCTTGAAGAAGCCGACCTGCTTCTCCGCGGCCACCAGGTTCCGGAACGCCTCCGCGCTCAGGTTGAGCGGGGCGTCGACGATCTGCGCGCCCGGCGCGCCGGCGGCGCGGAGGGCGCTCAGCTCTTCGACGAGGTAGGCCTCGGAGAAGACGCTGCCAGCGTCGCCCGCGGAGACGCCGCACGTCGCGCAGCTCATGGCGCCCCCGCGGCAGATCTCGAGCGGGACGATGCGATCGGTCGGGAGCAGCTTCATCCGGATCGGCGAGGGGAGCGCGTCGGGCGCCACGTAGAGGGGGTCGCCCGTCGAGACCCAGCCGCCGGCGGTGGACACGTGCAGCCCCGGCACGGCGCGCAGCGCATCGGGAGAGCGCTCGCTCAGCCGGACGATGTCCCGGAACGTGAGCTCGTTGCCGTGCACGAGGGCGTCGATGCAAGCGGTGGCGTCGCGCCAGGGCGCGAGCGCGAACATCGCGGGGCGCGCGAGGGGCCCCCACAGGGCGATCGTGCGCCCCGGCCGGTTGCGCTGCAGGTGGCGCGCGATCTCGATGAACGTGGGGAACGACCAGACGTGCGCGGCGAGGCCGACCACGTCCGCGTCCACGGTCTCGACCTCCGCGACCCACGCGTCGAGATCCCTCGTCTGCGCGTCGATCACGTGGATCGGCACGCCGGCGAGGTCCGGATCGGCGAGCAAGGAGGCCTCGACACGACGGACTCCATGGCTGGACGGCGCTCCCCCACCGTCCGGCATGGTTGGCTCCATCGCGAGTAGCGCGACGCGGCGTTCGCCAGGCATCCATGAGAGTCTACCAGGGTGTCTCCCCTGTCGGGGAGTCCGTTCGCGCTCTCTGTCTGCTCTCGCTCCCCGCCCCCCGGTCGGTTCCTTGCGCCCGGAGTTGCTCCTTCTACCCGGAGTTGCATCCGGCGCGCAGTCGGGCTTTCATACTGCCCTGGGCGGGAGAGGGGGAACGGAACGTACCGGATCGGCAGACAGCGGCGGACTGTCGGGCTGCGCACTTCGTGGCGTGCTCGTGCGTGTGGCGCACCGCGGCGAGCGCTCCGGTGTGTCCGGGCGATTCGTCACACCGGGGGCATCACCGAGGTTGCTCGCGCTGCGCTGGCTGCTGGCCAGCGGAGGCTCGGGCAGCGTCGAGCGCCCATCCCGTCCTCTCCCAGCATGGGGAAGAGAGGGCGCGCTGCCCTGGCGAGCGACCCCCGCTACTGAAGAAAGCCGAGGGGAGCCATGTGTGGCAAGCACGTGATCCTGGTTGCGGAGGACGACGTTGACACCGCGACGATGCTGGAAGAACTCCTGACCCTGGAAGGGTACGAGGTCGAGCTGACCGCCACCGCGCGCGCGGTGCTCGATGCGCTGGCGGAGCGGCGCTTCCACGCGGTCCTCCTTGATCTGACGATGCCAGGCATGACGACGGACCGGTTCGTCTCCGAGATCGAGGGGCTCGGCACGCCCTCGCCCCTCATGATCTTCTCCGCCCGCCTGCCCCACGAGATGCAGGCGATCGCCGAGCGGCTGCATGCGGCCGCGCTCATCCCGAAGCCGGTGGACATCGACGTCCTGCTGGGCACCCTCTCGAAGGTGGTGCTCGGCTCGCTCGGCTCAACAGATATCGACCGTTGACGCTGCCCGTTCGGACCACGTCGCGAGCGCCTCGGGCCGTCGTTCCGGCGGACGCCGGGCTGCTGCGCCCTCCGGCGCCGGTGGTAGGATCGCCGCTCATGACGTGGATGGCGACCAAGCCGCGCTGCGCTCACCCTGGCTGGCCGCAGATCGGGCACAGAGCGGCTTCGCCGGAGCGCCACCGTGCTGTAACATCGGGCTCGACCGCCGACGATCGATCGCCGTAATGCGTACGCCCGTACCCGCCTGCCAGAGCTGCCGGCTCAACCAACGTCGACCCCACGTGGTTGTATGGCCGCACGGGCGACGCGGGAGCGGGCTCCGCTCCGAGGCGCCTTTGCGGCGCTGATTGCCGGAGAGAGACGTAGAGAGACCTTCATGAGCCCCCTTCCTCGCAGAAAGAGCCTCATCAAGCGGAACCCGAGCAGGGATTCAGGGCTTTCCCTGTTTCGCCGTGACGTCAGGCTTTCGCATAGTGGTTGATGCACCGTGCCTGCCACTCCCTTGAAGAGGATCCTCGTTGTCGATGACGATCCGGATATTCGAGAGACCCTCGCCGAGCTCCTGCAGGAGGAGGGGTACGCCGTCGCGTCGGCGGCGCACGGCGGCGAGGCGCTCAGCGCGCTGAGAACGGATCCGAGACCCGGGCTCATCCTGCTCGATCTCATGATGCCGATCATGGATGGCTGGCAGTTCAGGGCGGAGCAGAAGAAGGATCCGGAGCTCGCCGCGATCCCGGTGGTGATCATCTCCGCGACGGGCCGCGACGAGTTCGTGTCCTCGCTCGGCGCGGCGCAGTTCCTGAAAAAGCCGATCAACCTCGAGCAGCTGCTCGCCGCGGTCGAACAGCACTGCCGGTGACGGCGCGCCTGTTCGTCTACGGCACGCTGATGCGCGGCGAGCGCGCGCACGCGCTGCTCGGGCGCGCGCGGTGCCTCGGGCCCGCGCGCACGGCCCCGTCGTTCGAGCTGGCCGATCTCGGCGCCTACCCGGCGCTCGTGCGCGGGGGCTCGGTCGCGGTCCTCGGGGAGCTGTACGAGCCGGACCCGGAGGCGCTGCCCTCGCTCGACCTCTACGAGGACTGCCCCGACCTCTTCAACCGTGAGCCGATCGAGCTCGACGGGGGCGCGCTCTGCGAGGCCTACCTGATGCCCGCAGGGCAGGCGCTGGGGTGGCCTCGGATCGCCTCGGGGGACTGGCGGACACGGCGGCGATGAGCGCGTCAGCCGGGGCCCGCGCGGCGCGCTGGCCGCAGCCCGGGTGGACCGGCCGGGTCGATCTCGGGCGCCGTCCTGTCCTCGACGACGAGCAGCAGGGCCGGGAGCTCGCCCTCGTCGGCCTGGAGCCGGAAGGCTGAGAACGAGAGCGTCCTGCGGCCGGCGTGCGCGAGCACGGCCTCGAGGCGGAAGTCGACGAGCGCGGCGCGGCGGTGGAGCACGTCCCGGAGCTGCTGCTCCAGCTGCGGGGTGTTCCATCCGGCATCGATGGCCGAGAGCGATCGTCCCTCGATGTCCCCGAGCGGGACCATGAACTGCTCGCAGTAGCGCCGGGTGACCGCCCGGATCCGGAGCTCCCCGTCGAGCAGGAGGAACGGATGGCGCAGCACCTCGAAGACGGCGGAGAGGCCGTCGCGCGCGCCCGCGAGCTCGCGCGCCGCGCGCCTCGGCGCCTCGCTCTCCAGCCAGCAGATCACCGCGCCGTCGACCTCGTCGTCGGTGGTCCGGGAAGGGCGTGCCCGCATGAGATAGCAGCGCCCGTCGCGGTCCTCGACGTGCCGTTCGACGGTGCTCATCGTGCCGAGCACCTCGGCGACGACCGGCGCGATGTCGGCCACGCTCCTCGACTTCACCTCGAGGATGGACCTGCCCACGTCGCTCGCGGCGAGGCCGAGCAGCTTGTCGGCGGCGCCGGCGACCCGGCGGATCCGTAGGTCCGCGTCGACCATCAGCATCGGGATGTTCATGCCGCCGAGGAGCTTGCGCAGCTCGTCGTTGGCGAGGCCGAGCGCGACGTTGCTGCTGCGGAGCTCCTCGTTGATGGTCGTCAGCTCCTGGTTCGCCGACTCGAGCTCGTCGTGGGCGCCCTCGAGCGCGTCGTTCACCCTGTGCAGCTCGTCGTTGCTCGCGAGGATCTCGTCGTTCGTGCACAGGAGCTCTTCGTTCGTCGCCTCGAGCTCATCGATGAGCGACTGGAGGTACTCCCTCGTGGTCACGAGCTCCCTGCGGAGCTGGACGATCTCCAGATCCTTCTGGGCGTCGCTCGGGGCCGGGTCGCTGCCCGGCCGGTCCAGCCGCGCGGCGCCCGACTCGGAGAAGGTGACGAGGAAGCAGCGCCCTTGCGGGAGCCGCACCTTGAGCGGCCAGACCTCGATGTCGACGTACCGGATCTTCTCGTCCTGCCTGACCTTGATCTGCTCCTTGCGGGCCATCGCCCCCGAGTTCATCGACGCGTCGATGGCGGCCCGGATGCCGAGGACGAGCCCCTCTCGGGCCATCTTGAAGAGGTGGAGGCTGGCGTCGCCCGGTGACGGCTCAAGGTAGGGCCCCGTCTTGCCCCGGAACTGGACGATCTGCATCTCCTCGTCCACGACCACGCCGGCGGGGGCATAGCGCGCCATGACGATGGCGTCGGCCTCCTTGCGCACCGCATCCATGCCGAGCCCCTCGGGCTCCCGCGGCCTCTCCAACGCCAGCGCGACCACCGGCGCGCCGGGCAGAGCGGGCGCGGTGAGGGCGAGCGAGTGGGCCGCCTCCGACGCGGCGCGCTTGCAGAAGATCCTGTGGGTCCTGTCCACGACCCCGAACAGATCGGGCGCCGTGGTGAGGCTCTCGGACGAGCCGAGGAGCAGGAAACCCGTGGGCTTGAGGGCCTGGTGGAACGTCTGCAGCAGCCGGCGCTGCAGGCTCGGCTCCAGGTAGATCATCAGGTTGCGGCAGCTGGTGAGATCGAGCTTCAACAGGGGCGGGTCGGCCGCGGCGTTGTGGCGCGAGAAGATGCACAGATCGCGGACCGATTTGTTGACCTGAAAGCCGCCTTGTACCCTGACGAAGAAGCGGCGCAGCCGGCTGGGAGAGACGTCCATCGAGATGCTCTCGATGTAGATCCCGGACCGCGCCTGCTGGATGGCGGCCTCGCTCAGGTCGGTGCCGAAGATCTGGATGGCATGATCGGTCGCGTCGGCTTCGAGGAACTCGAGCAACGAGATCGCGAGAGAGTAGACCTCCTCGCCCGTCGAGCAGCCCGGCACCCAGATGCGAACAGGGGAGTCCTGCGGCCTGCTGTGCATGAGCACCGGGAACACGTGGGTCTTCAGCGCGGCGAAGGCGCCCGGATCGCGGAAGAACGTGGTGACCTTGATGAGGAGGTCCTGGTAGAGATCCTCGATCTCGCCGGGGTGCGCTTTCAAATGATCCAGGTAATCCTGGAGGGTGGCGAGCCGATGGAGCGTCATTCGCCGCTGGATGCGCCGCCTCAGGGTGCTCTTCTTGTACTGGCTGAAGTCGACGCCCACCGCGGCGTGAAGCAGCCTGAGGAGCTTGCTGAGCTCGGCGTCCATGCCGAGGGGCGCACCCTGCCTGAGCCATGGAGCGAGGACGTGCCCGGGGCGACCCATCCGCACGAGCTCCGCCGCGATCTCCTCGACGCTGAGGACGAAGTCGACGCCTCCGGCCGCGATGGCGCTCCGCGGGAGCGCCGGCCGCTCCGCGCCGCGCGGGTTCTCCGCGAAGGTGACCCCGCCCTCGGCCTTCACGTCCTTCAGCCCCAGCGCGCCGTCGCTCCCAGCGCCGGACAGCACGACGGCCACGGCGCCCGACCCCAGCTCGCCCGCGAGCGAGCGCAGGAAGAGATCGCCAGGGCCCGGGCCGCCCTCGCCCCGCGGCGCGAGCTCGACGCGGAGCCCCGCCAGCGTCGCCTGCGCCTCCGGGGGCAGGACCTGGACGCGACCCGGCGCGAGCTTCATCCCTGATCGGAGCTCGGCCACAGGGAGAGGGCTGCTCTGCGCCACGAGCTCGAGGAGGGGGAGCTCCCCTGGATCTGCGCTGTAGATCAGGACGAGAGAGAGGCTGGTATCTCTGCTGGGCAACCGCCGGAGGAGCTCCGCGATCGCGCCGCGTCCGCCGGCCGAAGCGACGACACAGACGACGGGAAAGCGCAGCTCACCCTCGGGGCGCGGCTCGCCCGCCGCGGCGCTCTCGCCGGCGTTCTCGGGCGGGACCGGCGCGCGCCCCGGCGCGGATGCCCTGCCGGCCTGGGGCGCGGCGTCGCTCGGGCCCGGTGCCCCGAGTTGCGTCCGGCGTGACTTCTTCTGTTCGGGCATTGTTGGCTTGAACGGTTGGGCGCTCTCTCACGCGTCTCGCGACGGCGAGAGCCTGACAGGGACTAAGCCAGGGTTCCGGTGGGCGGTCGGTCAACGATGGCTGTCGTCGTCCATGTCGCGCATGGGACACGGCGCCTCACGGTCATCTCACCATATCAGCGCGCGCCTTCCAGGCGCTTCAGGAGTTGCTCGAGCCGCTCGATGATGTGTGCGGATCGGTCGGATACCATCCGGGCAGAATCGTTGAGCCTCATCAGTGTCATTTCATCCATTCTCCCGCCGGGCTGGAGCCTGGTCATGGCCTCCAGCGCGGCATCGTGGCGCGCTCGGGCGACCTGGGCTGCCGCCATCGCGCGGCGCAGGCGCGCGCGCGGCGGCTCCAGGTTCTCGACCCCGGACCACCTCCTCTCCGGTGAGACGTGCCGCGCCTCGCCCTCGGCTCGCGCCAGGTGATCGGCGGGCGCCGCGAGCGGCGGCGCAAGCACCTCGGGCGCCGCGAGCAGCGCGGGAGCCTGGGCCCCTCGCAGCGATCGATCCGCCTCGCTGTTCCCCGCGTCCTGCGTGCGCTCCGTGCGCTTGCCATCGGTCGGAAGGCGGAGGTTGACGCTGATCTGCTGATCCTCCGCGGGCCCCCCGGCGTCCTCCCACCCCCGTTCGTCGACGATCTGCTTCGTCGCGTCGTTGACGAGGAAGACCTGATCGGCGTCGTGGAACCGCTCTGCCCGCAAGGCCTGCAGCGCAGACCGGGCCGTCTCGAGCGAACGGATGTGCTTCGTGAGCGCGAGCCGCCTGCCCCGGAAGCGAACGTAAATGCTGTAGCTGGTCTGGGGCGCCATCTCTATCGCCTCGTGGGCCCGGTCGCGTCATGTGGTGTCTGGGCTCTTCTTGACAGCAGCTTCCGGGGTGCAGCTCGCCATGGCGCCGGGCCGAGCGGGCGAGCCCCCTGCTCCATGAGGTTCTCACGGATCTCTCGCCGTGAGCCCAGGGCGCGAGTTCTGGGCGCGCGTCCTGCTTGCGGTCTCACGCCTCCGGTACCGCCGTCAGCAGCACCAGCCTCCCGGCCGTCTGCTCGGCTGTTCTGCAGGCGGTGCGCACGAGCTGCCACTCTGCCTTCACGAGCTCCGCCATGAGCGACCTGTCCTGACACAGGGCTTTGCTCAGCGACTCCTCGGCGTCTTCGCCGAAGGACAGCACGCGTATCGCGATGGCGAGCGCAAAGTCCTTGGTCAGCCGGACGCGCAGGTCGACGTCCGGCGTGGAGACGTGGAGCGCGTGCTCGGCGAGGGCGACCTCGATCCTGTCCGCAATCGACCTTGCGGTGTCCGCACGCCACTGGATCGAGCGGCAGGTCTGCCGGAGCAGCTCCTGGATTAACCGTCTATCACGACCCGTCTGGTTGCCCATTCCGCCCCCCCTCGACAGTTCCGTTCTTCTGCGGAGAGCCGTCCAGAGAGTGCCTGCGACCGGCCAGAGCGCGCGACGGTCAGCCTGGCGCGATTGAACGAGCAGGACCGCTCCCCAAGGCTGCGCTCCTCCCGAGTTGCCCGAGCGGTTCTCCCTCCGGCTCCCCGCTCCACCCCCTCACTGTCTCGCCGAAAATCCCGTTGACTGCTAGCTGTAGCTCAGTTGCTGCCCGACCGACCGCTAGGGCGATATGGAATCGCTCGTCAGGGATTCCCTGTAAGCTGTCCTGGTACCGCTGAGTCTCCGGCCGTTTTATTCAGGCAAAGCCCTACACCTAGGTCACCTAGGTCGTCTTGGCCTTGGAACGACGGCGCTCGCTGCTCGACGCTGAGGCAGGCGGCGGGGCGGCGGCCTGCCGCGCGCTGCGCGGGGGGGCTTCCATGACCGACAGGTCAGCGACGGCGCGCACCTCCGGGGCGAGCAGGCCGTGCGTGAAGAGCTGGAGCACCTGCGCGGCCCAGGCGGCGATGTCTGGCCTGGACGGCGCGTCGATGAGCTTGCGCACCAGGCGATCGAAGGCGCCGGAGATGAGCGCGGCGATGACGCTGGGCTCCAGATCGCGCCGGTAGAGGCCGATGTCGATCGCGTACCGGAGGCGGCCCTCCACCTGCCGCGCGACGCGCTGGGCGAACTCGTCGATCAGGTAGGCGTACGGGGTCCCACCGCCTCCCGCCAGCATCATCCTGAGGAGCGCCCGGTTCTGCCAGCAGAACTCGAGCACCTCGAGGTCGTGGGCGAGGACCCGCTTGAAGTACTCGTTCACCGACGCTCGCTCGGCTTCGAAGACGATGGGCGGCGGCTCCACGCAGTCGGCGAGGCGCGCGATGAAGGTCTCGACGATCTGCTTGAAGCAGTCGTCCTTGCTCTGGAAGTGCAGGTAGAACGCGCCCTTCGAGACGCCTGCGCGCTCGGTGATGTCCTCGACCCTCGCCGCGGCCAGGCCGCGCTCGGTGAAGGCAGCCTCGGCGGCGCGGAGCAGCTCGATCCTGGCGCGGCGATCGGCAAGGCGGGGCATTCTGACTGGTCGGTCAACGTCGGAGGACCGTGGCACTATGGGAAGGCTGCCGGAAGCCGTCAAGGCGCTCGTCGGCCGCGCTCCTCGCGACGCGGCGCGTTCGACCGCGCCGCGTCGCCCATGGCACGAGCGATGCTGCGGAGGCGGTCATGGCGACCGTGGCGAGACGAAATGCAGCAGGGCGCGGCGTCGGCGAGGCGACGGCGGCGGCTCTCGTCCCCAGCCCTCCTTCGTTGCCGAGCCTGCGCGAGGCCGCCGCGCGGTGCCGGGCGTGTCCGCTCTGGGAGCGTGGGACGCAGACGGTGTTCGGCGAGGGCGCGGCGCGATCGGACGTGCTCCTCGTCGGCGAACAGCCGGGCGACAAGGAGGATCTGGCCGGCAAGCCGTTCGTGGGCCCGGCGGGGCAGCTGCTCGATCGCGCGCTCGAGGCGGCGGGGATCGAGCGGCGCCGGGCGTACGTGACCAACGTGGTGAAGCACTTCAAGTGGGAGCCGCGCGGCAAGCGCCGCATCCACATGAAGCCGGACGCGCGCGAGATCCGCGCGTGCCTGCCGTGGCTCGCCGCGGAGATCGCGGTGGTGCAGCCGGCGATCGTGGTATGCCTCGGCGCGACGGCGGCGCAGGCGCTGCTCGGCGGCTCGTTCCGGGTCACGCGCGAGCGCGGCAGGATCGTCGCCTCGCCGCTCGCGCCGCGCGTGCTGGCGACCGTGCACCCCGCGTCGATCCTCCGCATGCCGGACGAAGCGACGAGGCGAGCCGAGCTCTCCCGCTTCATCGAGGATCTCACCGTGGCGGCGCGCGCGCTCGGCTGAGCCGACGCGCGCCGCCTCCTCGCGAGGCGCGCTCTCGATGGAGTAGGATTCGCCCGCGATGACGATGAGCCCACGACCGGTCCCTGCCGCAGAGCGCCCCGCGTCCTCTCCGATGGCCGAGCGCGCCCACCTGGGGAGCTCGAAGAAGATGTGGCCGCTGATGCTGGCGGCGCTCGGGGTCGTCTACGGCGACATCGGGACGAGCCCGCTCTACGCGATGAAGGAGTGCTTCAGCCCCAGCAGCCCGCACCACGTCGCTCCGACGCCCGAGAACGTGCTCGGGGTGCTCTCGCTGATGTTCTGGTCGTTGATGATGGTGGTGACCGTCAAGTACGTGACGTTCATCACGCGGGCCGACAACGAGGGCGCGGGCGGCATCCTCGCGCTGCTCGCGCTCGTCCCGAGCGGCGATCGCAAGGGCGAGGGCCGCGGCCTCCTCGTGCTCCTCGTCCTCTTCGGCGCGGCGCTCCTTTATGGCGACGGCGTGATCACGCCTGCGATCTCGGTGCTCTCGGCCGTGGAGGGCCTCGAGGTCGCGATCCCGAAGCTGGACCCTGCCGTCGTGCCGATCATCACCTGCGGTGTGCTGCTCGCCGTGTTCCTCGTGCAGAAGCGCGGCACGGCCGGGGTCGGGTCGATCTTCGGGCCGGTGACGCTCGTGTGGTTTGTCACGCTCGTGCTGCTCGGGGCCAAGGAGCTCATCCGCAGCCCCGGAGTGCTCCGGGCCGTCTCACCGACCTACGCGGTGAGCTTCTTTGTCGAGAACCAACTGCATGGCTTCCTGATCCTCGGTGCGGTCGTCCTCTGCATCACGGGCGGCGAGGCGCTGTACGCCGACATGGGGCATTTCGGCCGCGTGCCGATCAAATACACCTGGTACACGATCGTCTGGCCCGGGCTGCTCATCAATTATTTCGGCCAGGGCGCCAAGCTCCTCGCGGACCCCACCGCGGCGGCGAACCCGTTCTATGCGCTCGTCCCGTCGTGGGCGCTCTACCCCACGGTGGCGATCGCCACCGCGGCGACGGTCGTCGCGTCCCAGGCGCTCATCTCCGGGGCCTTCTCGCTGACCCAGCAGGCGGTGCAGCTCGGGTATTTCCCGCGTGTCACGGTGGTCCACACGTCGAAGGACGAGGCGGGGCAGATCTACATCCCCGAGGTGAACAGCGGGCTCCTGATCTCGTGCATCGTGCTGGTCCTCACCTTCAAGAACTCGAGCGCGCTCGCGGCTGCCTACGGCATCGCCGTCACGGGGACGATGGGGATCACCACGGTGGTCTATTACGTGGTCACCCGGAAGACGTGGGGTTGGCCGGTCTGGAAGTCGCTCCCGCTGGCCGGGCTCTTCCTGGTGATCGATCTCGCGTTCTTCGCGGCGAACAGCGCCAAGTTCTTCCACGGGGGCTGGGTGCCCATCGTGATGGGCGCGGCGATCTTCACGGTGATGACGACCTGGAAGACGGGGCGCAAGCACCTCGCCGCGGCGATCAAGTCGGCGATCTTGCCGCTCGACATGTTCCTCGAGGACGTGAAGCGCGTGAAGCCGCACCGGGTGCGCGGGACGGCGGTCTTCATGGCGTCGAGCCCGGAGGGCACGCCGCCGATCCTGCTGCACCACGTGAAGCACAACCAGGTGCTGCACGAGCAGGTGGTGCTCCTCTCGATCCAGGTGACGAACGTGCCGGAGGTCCCGGCGGAGCGGCGCACGACGGTGATCCCGCGGGGGGAGGGGATCTACCAGGTCACGGCGTGTTACGGCTTCATGCAGACGCCGAACGCGCCGTCGGTGCTCGAGGGGTGCAAGCGGCACGGGCTCGACATCGATCTCGGGAGGACGAGCTACTACCTCGGCAGGGAGACGCTGCTGACGACCGGGCGCTCGAAGATGTCCCGGTGGCGCAAGGGGCTGTTCGCCTTCATCTCGCGGAACGCGCGGCCAGCGACGGCGTACTTCGGTCTGCCTCCGAACCGCGTGGTCGAGCTAGGAATGCAGGTTGATTTTTAGGGGTGGGCGCGGGGCTCAGGGCCCCGTGTACCGTGCGCGCGGCCGGAGCATGTACCCCGCCTCCCGCTGCTCGAACGCGTGGGCGATCCAGCCGGCGGCGCGCCCCACCGCGAAGAGCGCCGCCGCCGTGCCGGCCGGCAGGCCGAGCGCGGCCGCGATCGCGACGAGGCCCAGGTCGAGCGACGGCGGATCGAGGCCGGCGTCGCGCAGCGCGTCGACGAGCGCGAGCACCGTGCGCAAGGCCGCGCTCTGCGGGGCGAGCGCGCGGGCCGTGTCGAGCAGCAGCTGGGCGCGGGGGTCGCCCTCGGGGTAGAGCCTGTGCCCGACGCCGGCGATGGGCTCGCCGCGGCGCAGCCGCTCGTGGACCGCGGCGGCGGCGCGCTCGGGCCGGCCTGCCTCGGCGACCAGGGCCTCCACCCGGTCGGTCATGCCGCCGTGCCTCGGGCCGGAGAGCGCGGCGAGCCCCGCGCTGACGCAGGCGTAGAGGTCGGCGCCGGTGGAGGCGGCCACCCGGACCGCGAACGTCGAGGCGTTCAGCTCGTGATCGGCCGAGACCAGGAGCGCGCGGTTCACGGCGCGCTCGGCCTTCTTCGAGGGGTTCGCGCCGAGGGCGATGAGCAGCCGCCGCGCCGCCCCGTCGGCCTCGATGGCGTCGGTCGCCCTGCGCGCGTCTCGCCCGAGGCCCACGAGCGCCGCGAGCGATCGCACGAGGGCCCGCGCCCGCGCGCGCTCCGCGTCGCCCGTGGGGATGCGCCCGTCGCCCGAGGGCGCGCCCACGTGGCGGGTCGCGTCGTGCGCGCCGAGCGCGGGCACCACGAGCGCGAGCGCGACGAACGGCGGCGCGCCCTCCGGCAGGAGCGCCGCGAGCTTGGCCGGGCGGACGCTCAGCCGGCCTGGCCGCGCCGTCGGCGCGCCCTCCGCCGGCAGCTCGCCGGTCCAGAGCAGCTCGGCGACCGCCTCGAAGGGCACGTCGTCGAGCGCCAGCGCGACCGCCTCCTTGCCCCGGTAGACGGGCCCGCGCGGGCCGATCGCGGTGAGCGCCGACTCGAGCACCGGCTCGCCCCACCGGAGCGCCTCGGCGGCGACCGGGCCGTGGCCGGCGCGCGCGTCGTGCCGCGCCTTGAGCCGCTCGATGTCCGCCCGGAGATAGAGCCGCGCGCGCCCTCGCCCGCCGGGCACCCCCCGGAGCACGCCCCGGCTCGCGTACGCGTAGAGCGTCTCCCGCTTCACGCCGAGCAGCTCCGCCGCCTCGGCGCCGGTCACGTACGCCGAGGGCCGCTGCCCCGAGTCAGGTAGATCCACCATGAGCGCCCATCAACGTTGCATCCATCCTGTCTTCCGATGCACGAGGCGCCAGCGTCGCGCGCGCCGGCGACACCCGTCCCTCTTAACACCGCCCTCCTCGGCTTCCTCCGGGATTCTTCCTCGACGCGCTTCGAGGCCGTGCATGGTTGATTGTACAATCAAGGTTGATCAACCTCGTGCGGTGCCCAAGATGTCGTCAGCGGAGGTGATCGGAATGAGGGATGTGGCGGCGCCGCTCGCGAGCGGCCTGGAGGGCGTGGTGGTGGCGGAGACGCGGCTCTCGGAGGTGGACGGAGAGCGGGGGAGGCTCACCCTGGCGGGCCACGACGTCGAGGCGCTCGCCGGCGGCGGCGGGGTGACCTTCGAGGACGCGTGCGGGCTGCTCTGGGGCGGCGCGTTGCCCGGGGCGGCGGAGCGGGAGTCGATCCGGCGAGCGATCGCCGAGGGGCGGACGAGGGCCTTCGCGCTGCTCGGGCGGCTCGGGGACGCGCTCCAGGCGGGCGACGGGATGGATGCGCTCCGCGCCGCGGTCGCGCACCTCTCGGGCGACGTCCCGCCCGCGGCGATCGCCGGGGCGGTCGCGACGTTCGCGGCGACGTGGGCGCGGCGCTGCGCGGGGGAGGCGCCGGTCGCGCCCGATCCGGCGCTCCGGCTCTCGGCCGACTACCTGCGCATGGCGCGGGGGGCTGCGGCGAACGAGGCCGAGGCGCGCGAGCTCGACACGTACCTCGTGACGGTCTCGGATCACGGCATGAACGCGTCCACCTTCACCGCGCGCGTGGTCACCTCGACGGGGTCGGACGCGATCTCGTCGGTGGTCGCGGCGATCGGCGCGCTGAAGGGGCCGCTCCACGGCGGCGCGCCCGGACCGGTCCTCGACATGCTGGACGCGATCGCGGCGAAGGCGGGCGAGGGCGGCGCGCCGCCCCCGGGCTGCGCCGAGCGCTGGATCCAGGCCGAGCTCGCGGCGGGCCGGCGGATCATGGGCATGGGCCACCGGATCTACCGGGTGAGGGATCCGCGGGCGGCGGTGCTCGAGCGGGCGATCGAGCGGCTCGAGCGGACGGCAGGCGGCGCGCGGAGCGCACGGCTCGCGCTGGCACGTGAGGTCGAGCGGGCGGCGGAGGCCGCGCTCCGCGCGCGGCACCCGGAGCGCCCGCTGCGCGCGAACGTCGAGTTCTACACGGCGGTGCTGCTCGACGCGCTCGGGCTGCCACGCGCGCTCTTCGCGCCGACCTTCGCGGTGGGCAGGGTCGCGGGCTGGTGCGCGCACATCGACGAGCAACGGCGCGCGGGGCGGCTCATTCGCCCGAGCTCACGCTACGTCGGGGGCGTCCCCGGAGCGGCAGCTCCGCCGCATTGAGGCGTCGGGCCCGCCGCGTGCGCGGCGAGGCTGCTGACAGGAGCGCTGGTCGTCGCCGACCATGAGGTCGACCTGCCCAGGTCGGACTTATTGAAGAGTCCGTGGCGGCATTCACTTCCTCCCCGCCGTCCTGCCATCCTATCCGCACAGAAATTGCCGGAGAGGCCGTTCCACAGCCCTGGAAGGACAAAAGGAGAACGCGCCGGGCGCAGGTAGGACGTTGTTCGTCCTGCAAAGTTGGCAGCCTCGCGAGGGCACTGTTATCGTGTTCAGTATGTCGTCCGCCGCTCTTGCCGCTCCGCTTGCCCGGGACCTCCTGCGCCATACCCTCCCCGAGTTCGAAGCGCGCGCCAAGACGCTCCCGCTCGGTCTGCGGGAAATCAACGACGCGCTCCCGGAAGGGGGGCTGCCGCGCGGGGGGGTGGTGGAGCTCGCCGCGCCGCGGGGGCTGGGGCGGTCCACCTCGCTCGCCCTCTCCGCGTGCGCGTCGGCGCAAGCGGAGGCGCGGCTGCGCGGGACGAGCGCGACGGCGGGGGCGTGGTGCGCGTGGATCGATCCGAGCGGCTCGCTCTTCGCGCCGGCGGTCGCGCGTGCGCAGGTCGATCTGAGCCGGCTGCTCGTGGTGCGGCCCCCGCCGGAGGTGCTCGCGAAGGTCGCGGTCCGGATGGCGATGAGCCGGGCGTTCGCGGTGCTCGTGATCGACGTGGCCGGGGTCCCGGGGGCCTTCGGCCAGGGCGCGGGGAAGGGGGAGCGGAGCGCGCCCGGGGCGGGGCGCCGCGAGGAGGACCTCGCGCGCTGGGTCAACGTGGTGCGCAAGCTCGCCCTGGCGATCGAGGGGAGCGACGGGACGATCCTGCTCCTCACCGATCGCCAGGCGGCGCGGCCGATGCCCTTGCCGGTCGCGATGCGGCTGGAGCTCGAGCAGGTCGCCGAGAACCGGTTGATGGTCCGCGTCGCCAAGGACCGCCGAGGGCGCGTGACCTCGCCGACGCCTGTGGTGCTCGGGGAGCGGCTCGGGGACAAGGCAGAGCGGACGGCGGGCGGCGAGCCGCGGCCCGCGCTGTCGCGGGCGTGAGGGAGGAGAGGCGATGGCGGTGAGGCGCATTGTGGCGATCGTGCTCCCGCAGCTCGCGTGCGAGCTGGTGAAGCAGCGCGGGCCGGTCTCGCCGAGCGGGAAGGCGCCGCTCGCGGTGATCCTCGGGGGCGAGGAGGACCGCCGCGCGGCGCTCGCGTCGCAGCCCGAGCGCGAGCCGCAGGCGCCGGCGGCGGTGATCGACGTGGTCGACGACGAGGCGAGGCGGTACGGGGTGAGGCCGGGGCAGAAGGTCGTCGAGGCGGCGGCGCTGGTCGCCCACCTCGCGATCCACCGGGTGACGTTCGCCGAGATCGACGCGGCGCTCGGCCGGGTCGCCGAGGTGGCGCTCGGGCTCGGGGCGACGGCGGCGATCCAGCTCGGCGAGCAGGGCGCCCCGCGCGCCGGCGCGGCGCGGGCGAGCCGCGCTCCCGAGCGCGCCGCGAGCGAGGCGCGGAGCCCCTGGGGCGACGGCCCGTACGACACGGTGTGGCTGGACATCACCGGGGCGTCGCACCTCGTCGGCGGCGAGGAGGCGCTGCTCGGCGAGCTCGGCGAGCGCGTCGCGGCGCTCGGCCACCGGGCGCGGCTCGCGATCGCCGACGGGCCGCGGCTCGCGCAGGCGCTCGCGCGCTTCGGCGCGCACGCGGACGGCGGGGGAGGGGCGGAGGCCCCGATCGCGCCGCCGGGCAAGGGGGCGCAGGCGATCGGGCCCTTGCCGGTGCAGGCGCTCCCGGTCGAGCGCGAGGTGGCGAGCTTCCTCGTCCGGCTCGGCGTGCTCCGCGTCGAGGATCTCGCGCGCCTTCCGCGGGCGCAGGTGGCGGCGCGGCTGGGTCCGCGGACGGCCGACGTCATGGAGCTCCTCGCCGGCCGCGATCCCGTGCCGCTCCTGCCGTTCGAGGTGCCCCGGCTGCTCGAGGAGGAGGTGCTCTTCGACGAGCCGATCGAGAGCGCCGAGTCGCTCCTGTTCGTGCTGCGCGGCATGACGTCGCGGATCGCGTCGCGGCTCGCCGCGCGCGGGGAGGCGTGCGGGCGGCTCAACGTGGCGATCGCCTACGATCGCTCGATCGCGCGGCTCCGCCTCGGCGAGCGCGAGGACGACGGCGCCGCCGCGGCGCTCCTGGAAGACGACGGGCGCGGCCCTTCGCTGCGCTTCCACGTCGACATGCCGGTGCCCCTCTCGGACGCGGGCGATCTGCTCCGCCCGCTGAAGGCGAGGCTCGAGCGGATCGAGCTCGCGGCGCCCGCGGTGGGGGTCCACGTCATCGCCTCGCGCATCGCGCGGGCCCGCCGGGTGCAGCTCGATCTGTCGCGCGACCGGTCGGCCGATCCCGACAGCCTGCCGGCGCTCCTGGCCGAGCTCTCAGCGGAGATCGGCCAGGAGCGGGTGGGCATCCTGGAGATCGCCGACGCGCACCGCCCCGAGGCGCGCTCGCGGCTCGTGCCGGCCTCAGGCGAGGCGGCCATGACGCGCGCGTCCGCCGCGGCCCGCGCGCGCGCCGCGGCGGATCGGGGCGCGGCGGAGCAGGCGGGCGGCGCCGACGCGCCGGCGCTGGAGCCCGCGCGGCTCCTCGCGCAGCCGATCCCGCTGGGTCGGGTGGGGCGCGGGGCGATCGTGGCCGTCGACCGGCATCTTTACGCGATCGAGCGGCTCTCCTTCGTGATGCGGATCGACGCGGTGGAGTGGTGGACGCCCACGCCGGCGTCGCGCGACTACGCGCGCGCCTGGCTCGTCTCGGGCTCTCCGTCCGGCAAGGCCGCCCCGGCGCGCCTCGGCGAGCTGCGCCCTCCTCGAGACGGCGCGAGCGCGAGCTCCTGCGGCGAAGCGTGGATCTACGTCGACCGCGCGACGGGCGAGGCCTTCCTGCAGGGGTGGTGCGAGTGAGCGCCGGCGCGTCGGTCCCGTTCGTGGAGCTCTGCGGCCGCTCCTGCTTCTCTTTCCTGGAGGGCGCCTCGCACCCCGAGGAGCTCGTGCACCGCGCCAAGGAGCTCGGCCTCGAGGGGCTCGCGCTCTGCGATCGCGACGGGATCTACGGCAGCGTGCGCGCGCACACGGCGGCGAAGAAGGTCGAGCAGCGGGTGATCGTCGGGGCCGAGCTGACGCTGGGCGCGCCGCGCGGGGGCGCCGAGCGCGCGCCGGAGGTCCGGCCGTCGGTGGTCCTCCTGGTCGAGGACAGCGAGGGGTACGCGAACCTCTGCCGCCTGCTCACGATCGCGCACGCGGAGTGCGAGAAGGGGATGGCGAGCATCTCGGCGGAGGCGATCGCGGCGGCGCAGCGGGGCCTCTCCGCGATCGTGCCGCTCGATCCTCTCGTGCCCGCGGGCGTCTCCGGCGCGCTCCTCGGCACGCTGCGCGACGCGTTCGGCGAGCGCGCGCTCGTCGCGACCTGGAAGCACCTCGACCGCCGGGACGGCGAGCGCGTCGCGGCGGCCCTCGCGGCGGAGCGCCGCTACGGCCCCTGCGTGGTGGCGACGGCGCGCCCGCTCTATCACCACCCGTCGCGCAAGCCGCTCGCGGACGTGCTCGCGTGCATCCGGACCAAGACCACGCTCGATCAAGCGGGGACGCGGATCGCGCCGAACGCGGAGGCGTACGTGCGGTCCGGCGCGCAGATGGCGGCGCTGTTCCGCGATCATCCGGCCTGGGTCGCGCGCACGGTGGAGGTCGCGTCCCGCTGCCGCTTCTCGCTGTCCGAGCTCCGCTACAGCTTCCCGAGCGACGCCCTCTGCATGCCGGGGGAGACGTCGGATCAGGCGCTGCGCCGCCTCACCGAGGAGGGCTGCCGCGACCGTTACCCGGAGGGGGCGCCGCCTCCGGTGCGCGCGCAGATCGAGAAGGAGCTCGCCTTGATCGCGAAGCTCGGCGTGGCGCCCTATTTCCTCAGCGTGCAGCAGGTCGTGAAGATCGCGCGCGCGCGGCAGATCCTCTGCCAGGGCCGCGGGAGCGCGGCGAACAGCGCTGTGTGCTTCGTGCTCGGCGTGACGGCGGTGGACCCGGCCCGGTCGAGCCTGCTCTTCGAGCGCTTCCTGTCGGAGGAGCGCCACGAGCCTCCGGACATCGACGTCGATTTCGAGCACGAGCGCCGGGAGGAGGTGATCCAGGCGATCTACGAGATGTACGGGCGCGACCGGGCGGCGATGGTCTCGGAGGTGATCGCCTACCGCGGCAAGAGCGCGCTCCGCGAGGTGGGCAAGGCGTTCGGTTTCTCGACGGATCAGGTCGATCGGCTGAGCGGCCTCGTGCTTCACCACGAGGCGGACATCACCGAGCAGCGGGTCAGCGAGGCGGGCCTCGATCCGGATGACGTGCGCGTCCGGCAGGCCGTCATGATGGCGAGCGCGCTCGAGGGCTTCCCGCGCCACCTCTCGATCCACGTGGGCGGCTTCGTGCTGTCGTCGGAGCCGCTGCACCAGGTGGCTCCGGTCGAGCCTGCGCGGATGGAGGGCCGCACGGTGATCCCGTGGGACAAGGACGATCTCGACGATCTCGGCTTCTTCAAGATCGACGTCCTGGCGCTCGGCATGCTGACGGCGATCCGCAAGGCGCTCGGTATGATCCACTCGGACCGGTACGCCGGGCTCGCGGGTCCCTTGGTCCACGCGGCACGGGACCCCGCGTCCGCGGGTCCCTTGGTCGACGCGGCACGGGATCCTGCGCCCGCGGCGGTCTCGCTCCACGCGGGCCGAGGCGCCGCGTTCGATCCGATCGCGGCGCTCGCGCAGATCCCGCCGGAGGACCCGGCTGTCTACGAGGCGATCGGCCGGGCCGACACGGTGGGGGTGTTCCAGATCGAGAGCCGCGCGCAGATGGCGATGCTCCCGCGGCTGAAGCCGAACAAGTTCTACGATCTGGTGATCGAGGTGGCGATCGTGCGCCCCGGGCCCATCCAGGGCGGGATGGTGCACCCCTACCTGCGCCGGCGGACGGGGCAGGAGCCGCCGGTGTCCCCGCACCCGTGCCTGGATCCCATCCTGGAGCGCACGCTCGGCGTTCCGCTCTTCCAGGAGCAGGTGATGCAGATCGCGATGGTCGGCGCGGGCTACACGCCGGGCGAGGCCGACCAGCTGCGCCGCGACATGGCGGCGTGGAAGAAGCACGGGCGCCTGGAGCGGCACCGCGGGCGGCTCATCCAGGGCTTCGCCGAGCAGGGGATCTCGGCGAAGTTCGGGGAGATGCTCTACCAGCAGATCCAGGGCTTCGGGGAGTACGGCTTCCCGGAGTCGCACGCGGCGAGCTTCGCGCTCCTCGTGTACGCGTCGGCCTGGCTCAAGGTCCACCACCAGGCGGCGTTCACCTGCGCGCTGCTCAACGCGCAGCCGATGGGGTTCTACAGCCCGTCGGCGCTGGTGCAGGACGCGCAGCGGCACGGCGTGGAGGTGCGGCCTGTGTGCGTGGTGCAGAGCGCGTGGGACGCGACCCTGGAGCCTTCCGCCGAGCCCTCGGCGGGCCCGGCGCTGCGGCTTGGCATGCGGCTCGTGAAGGGGCTCGGCGAGGCGGCCGTGGCGGCGATCGTGGCGGCGCGCGAGGAGGCGCCGTTCACGAGCCTCCCGGATCTCGTGAGGCGCACGGAGCTGAAGAAGAACGAGGTGGAGGCGCTCGCAGAAGCGGGCGCGCTCGCCGCGCTGGTGCCTGCCCGGAGAGAGGCGCTCTGGCGCGCGCGCGCCCCCCGCGTGGAGGGGTTGTTCGAGGGCGTTCCGATCGAGCAGGACCGGGACGTCGGGCTCCCTCCGCTCAGGCCGCTGGAGCAGCTCGCGCTGGACTACGGGCGCGTGGGTCTGTCGCTGCACGACCACCCGATGCGGCACGTGCGGCGGGCGCTCAAGCGGCGGCGCGGTGCCGGGCGCGTGCGGACCGCCGAGGAGATCAAGGCCGCGCGCGACGGGGAGAGCGTGCGGGTCGCCGGGATGGTGGTGGGACGCCAGCGGCCGGCGACCGCGAGCGGCGTGACGTTCATGACGCTCGAGGACGAGACCGGCGTGGTCAACGTCATCGTCCAGCGGCAGGTCTTCGCGGAGTACGAGCACGTGGCGAGGAACGCGGCGCTCTTGCTCGTCGCCGGGCGGATCGAGCGGCAGGGCGAGGTGATCCACGTGCTCGCGCGCGAGCTCGATCGGCTGGAGCTGCCCAGCGGCGAGGAGATCGCGCTCAAATCGCGCGACTACCGCTGAGGGCGCGCCGACGTCGCGCTCTCGGACCGCAGGGCGATCGGCGGCGCGTGAGGAGAGCTCGCACGCTCGTCAGAGGGGCGGCGACGACCTCGTCGACGCGAGCGCGCTCGTCAGCGGGCGGCGACGACCTCGTCGACCAGCGAGAGCAGCGTCGCCGCGTCGAACGGCTTCAGGAGCAGCCGGGCGTTGACCTGCTGCAGGAACGCCTTGCTGCGCTCCGTGAAGGCGCCTCCGGTCAGGAACACGACACGGCGCTGCTGCTCGGGCGCGTGCTCGGCAAGCGAGGTGTAGAAATCCATTCCCGTCATATCGGGCATCATGAGGTCGCACAGGATGGCGTCGTAGCGCTCTCCGGCGCGGATCCGGCTGAGCGCGTCGCGCGCGCTCGCGGTCGCGATCGTCTCGTGCCGTGGCTCGAGCGTCCCCGCGATCGCCCGCGTGAGCAGCGGCTCATCGTCGATGATGAGGACCCGCTGCCGCTGCGCCGCCTCCGGCGTGAGCGTGTCGAGGCTGCCGTTCTCGCACGGCCACCTCGACGCGCACGCGCCGGGCGCAGCGGAGGCGGGCGCCTCGCCGGCCGTGGCGGCGGGGAGGACGAGGCGGAACGTGCTCCCCTTGCCGGGGCGGCTGTCCACCTCGATCCGACCCCCCAGCGCCGTGACGATGGAGTGGCAGATCGCGAGCCCCAACCCGAGCCCTTCGCCAGCTTCCTTGCTCGTGTAGAACGGCTCGAAGATCCGCTCGAGCGACTCGGGCACGATCCCGGCGCCCGTGTCGCGCACCTCGACGACGACCGACCCCTCGGCGTCGCAGCGGGTCGAGAGCTCGATCTCGTTCTGCTCGGCGAGCCCCTCGGGGATGGCCTGCGCGGCGTTCACGATGAGGTTCAGGAAGGCCTGCGCGAGCCGCGGCTCGTTCGCCTGGACGGGCGGCACCTCCTGGAAGCTCCGGACGACGCGGGCGCGGTGCCGGATCTCGTTCATCGCCATGTGGACGCAGGAGTCGAGCACCCGCCGGGGGTCGACCGGCCCGCGTCGGTCCTCCTCGGCGCGCGAGAAGCTGTGGAGATCGCGCACGATGAGCCGCACCCGCTCGGCGCCCTCGCGCGCGTCCTCCAGCAGGCTCAGCACGTCGGAGAGCTCGCTCGATGGAGCGCGACCGTCGCCGTGAGAGCGCGCCCAGGGGCCGCCGCGCGCAGCGCTATTCCGGCGATCGAGCGAGCCGATGCGCCGGATGGCTGCGTCGACGTTCGTGATGACGAACGCGAGGGGGTTGTTGATCTCGTGGGCGACGCCGGCGGCCAGCGTGCCGACGCTCGCCATGCGGCCGGCGCCGACGAGGCGGGCCTGCGTCTGCGCGAGCGCCTGGCGCGAGGCGGCGTCGCGCGCGGCGCGCTCGCGGACGACGGAGAGCCGCGCCCGGGGGCCCGCGCCGTCGCCGCCCGCGAGCAGGAAATCGCTCGCGCCGGCCGCGAGGATGCCGTCGATGTCCCCGTCGCGCTCGGTGATCGCGAGGATGAACACCGCATCGCCGCCGGGCTGCGCCCGCACGCGGCCGCAGAACGCGGCGGCGCTGGCGGGCTCGCTCCAGTCGACGGCGAGCACCGGCGGCGCCTCGCTCAGGCACCGCTCCAGGGCGCGCGCGGGATCGGAGGTGACGCCGACGTCCGGCACGTGACGTCGGATCAGCGCTTCGAATCGCTCGCTCGCCGCGGCGCGCCCGCGGAGGAGCAGGATGGCGGCCGGCTCCGCGCAGCCCATCGACGTCCTCTCAGCTGTCCTTCGAAGACCCGTTTCAGGAGTCCTTCGAAGATCCTTTACCGCATCTCCATCCCGGCGTGCAGGCATGGTGATCCGTTCCGCTGCGCCTGCCAGGCGCCTCGCCGGTCTCCTTCGAGCCGCGCGCCAGCCAGTCGGCTCGCCCGCTTCGCGTGGCTATCGAGGGCTGGCCGTCGCGTCGTCGTCCGGATCGCCGTCATCGGCGACCCTCGTCGCGCCGTCCGTGAGCGGCGGGTACAGGCTCTCGACGAACTTCCCGGAGAGCCGCCCCGCGAGGTGTGCATCCATCCGCGCCAGCGCCTCGCGCAGCCGATCGATCTCGGCCGAGAGCGCTGCCTTGAGCGGCTGGCGCTGCGCCTGTTCCATCCAGGCGAGCTCCACAAGCGCTTCCTCAAGGTGCGCGCGCGCCGCACCGCCCGCCTCGCCCGCGTCGGGTTCTCGGACCAGATACTCCGCGACGCGCACGCGCCCGCGGTAGCGGACCCGCGTCCGCTCGAGGAAATCCCGGTACGGCTTCACCGCCCCGCTGAGCGCCTGCACCGCCGCCGCGAGCGCGCTCGCCTCGCTCTGGAGCGCCTCGCGATCGGCGCCGGAGAGCGCCGGGTTGTGCTCGACGTGGGCCTCGAGCGTCGCCAGCACCTCCCGGGCCCAGCGGAGGTGCCGGAGCCCCGAGGCGCCGCGCGACAGGCGCCGCCCGGCCCCCCCGTCCGCGCTCACGCCACCGCCGCCGCCGGCGCCGCCTCGCGCTCCGGGCGCTTCGCCGTCTCGTTGATCTTCACGCTGACGAGCTTCGAGACGCCGGGCTCCTGCATCGTCACGCCGTAGAGCACGTCGACCGACTGCATCGTGCGCTTGATGTGCGTGATGAGGATGAACTGCGAGTGGCTCGTCATGCTCCGGATCCCCTCGTTGTAGCGGGCCACGTTCGCCTCATCGAGCGGCGCGTCGACCTCGTCGAGGATGCAGAACGGCGACGGCTTGAACTGGAAGATCGCGAAGATGAGCGACACCGCGGTGAGCGCCTTCTCGCCGCCGCTCATGAGCTCGATGTTCCCGAGCTTCTTGCCCGGCGGCTGCGCGAGGATCTCGATCCCCGTCTCCAGCATGTCGTCGGGGTTCGTCAGCCTGAGCTCCGCCTGCCCTCCGCGGAACATCTTGGGGAACAGCGCCTTGAAGCGCGCGTTGATGCCGTCGTACGTCGTCTTGAAGAGCCGCTTCGACTCGCGGTTCATCTGGGCGATCGCCTTCTCGAGGTCGTCGAGCGCCTTCTCGAGATCGGCCTTCTGGCTCGAGTAGTACGTGTATCGCTCCTCGGCCTCGGCGTGCTCGCGCACGGCGTCGAGGTTGACGGGGCCCATGCGGTCGAGCAGCTCCGTCAGCTCCTGGATGCGCGCGCGGTGCGAGGCGTCGGCGGGCGGCCGCTTGTGGTAGTCGCCGACCACGCGGGCGAGCTCCAGCCCGCGGAAGCGCTCGCGCACCCCCTCGATGAGGTGGTCGTGCTCGACCCGCAGCCGCTCCAGCGCGAGCTCGTGCTTGCGGAGCCGCTCCGACACCTCGGCCAGCTCCTGCCGCAGCCCGCGCAGGTCGGCCTCGCGCACCCCGTGCGCCTGCCGCGCCTCGTCCAGCGAGCGCCGCGCCTCGGTCAGCGCGGCCTGCGCCGCGTGCGCCTCGGCGACGGCGCAGACCAGCGCCTCGCGCGCGATCATGATCGTCGCCGCGGCCTTCCCCGCGCCCACGGCGCTCTCCGTCCGCTCCTGGTCGAGCCGGGCGATCCGGCCCCGGAGCTCGTTGCACGACCGCGTGAGCCGCTCGACCGTGCCCCGCGCCGCCGCGGCGCGCTCGCGCACGCGCGCGAGCTTCACCTTGCGCTCGGTCACGACCGACTGCTGCCCGAGCACCCGCTCGCGCCACTCGGCCGCGACCTGCTCGGCGTGCTCGAGGCCGGCCGCCGCCGCCTCGCGCGCCGCTCGCCCCGCCTCGAGCTTGTCGCGAGCCGCTTGCTGCTCGCTCCCGCCGGCGTCGAGGTTGTCGGCGAGGTCCTCGAGCTCGGAGCGCACCACGCCCTCGCGCTTCTGCGCCGCGGCGAGCTGCTCCTCCGCCCGGCGGAGATCCTTCTCGGCCGTCACGAGGGCGAGCTCTCCCTCGTGCGCCTCGCTCCGCGCCCGCTCCAGCGCCGTCCCCACCTCGGTGATGCGCAGGCGGAGCTTCTGCTGCGCGTCGAGCAGCGCCGTCACCTCCTCCGACTTGGTCGCGACGAACTCGTGCAGCGCGCGCATCTCCCGCTTCTGCTCGATCATGCCGGCCGCGACCGCGTCGCCCGAGCCGCCGCTCACCACGCCGTCCTCGCGGAGGACGGTGCCGTCGAGCGTCACGAGCGTGCACCCCGCGCCCTCCGCCGCGAGCCGCGCCGCGACCTCGGCGGAGGCGACGACCACCGCGTCTCCCACGAGCGCGCGCGCCAGCGCCTCGTCCTCGGGGGCGAAGACGAGCCGGTCCACGAGCGGCCCGAGCACGCCCTCCCCGCGCGGCGGCCGCCGCGCCGCGCCGGCCACGAACGATGGCCGCGCCGCGATCACGCTCGCCCGCCCGCGGTTGTTCTTCGACAGATCCGCGAGCAGCGCGATCCCGCGCTCGACGTCGCTCACGACCGCGCACTGCAGCCGGTCCCCGAGCAGCCCCGCGAAGGCCGCGGTCAGCTCGGCCGGCGCCTCGATCCGGTCGGCCACGAGCCCGAGCAGCGCCGGGTCCTTGGTCTTGAGGAGGTTCTTCACCCCGGCGCCGACGCCCTCCAGCCGCGCGTGCAGCTCCTCGAGCGCACGGAGCCGGTTGCGCCGCTGCCCGAGCTCGTTCTTGGCGTGCTCCACGGCGCGGTCGCTCGAGACCGCCTGCTCGCGCAGCGCCTTCATCTCTGCGTCGAGCCGCGTCCGCTCCTCCGCCGAGATCCGCTTCCCGTCGGCGAGCTCCGCCACGTTGCGCGTCAGCGACGAGCGCCGCCGCTCGAGCTCCTCCGACTCGTACATCAGCCGCCCGAGCTCGTCCTCGAGCTTCGCCCGCCGCTGGCTCATCTCCGTCATGCGCCGATCGAAGCCGGCGAGCGACGCCTCGGCGGCCGCGACCGCCGCGGTGGCCTCGGCGGCCCGTCGGCGCAGGGCGGCGACCTCGTGCTCGGCGGTCCGCTCTCCGTGGCGCAGCTCCTCGAGCCGCTCGTGCTGCTCGAGCGCGAGCTCGCTCTCCCGCGCCTCTTCCTCGTCGACGCCGGCGAGCTGCGCCTCGAGCTGCGCCTTCTCTGCGCTGAGCTCCTCGACCGTCTTCTCGAGCTCCCCCTGCTCCTTGGCCGCGGTGACGAGCCGCTCCTCGAGGTGCCGCAGGCGGTCGCGCGCCCGCGCGATCTCCGCCTCGTGGGTGCGCACCTGGTTGTCGGCCGCGAACGCCTCGTTCTGCGCGCGCTCGGCCCGCTCCTCACAGGCGAGGGCCTCGAGCCGGGTGACCTCGATCTCGGCCTCGCGCGCCGAGAGCGCCGTGCGCGACGCCTGCTCGCGCTCCGCGTGCGCGGCCCTGCCGAGCGACTCGTGCTGCGTGAGCACCGTGATCTCGAGGAGCTTGTGCGACGCCTCGTGGAGCACGAGGTCCTCCAGCTCCTTGCGGTAGTTGACGTACCGCTCGGCCTTGGCCGCCTGGCGCTTCAAGGACGCGAGGTTCCGCTGGATCTCGGAGACGATGTCCCCCACGCGGAGCAGGTTCTGCCGCGTCTGGTCCATCTTCTGCTCGGCCTGCTTCTTCCTGGCCTTGTATTTCGTGATGCCGGCGGCCTCCTCGATGAGCATTCGCCGGTCCTCGGGGCGCGCCGAGACGATGAGCCCGATCTTTCCCTGCTCGATGATGGAGTAGGCCTTCGTGCCGACGCCGGTGCCGAGGAAGAGGTCGGTCACGTCCTTGAGCCGGACCTGGGTCTTGTTGATGAGGTACTCGCTCGTCCCGTCGCGGAAGAGCCGGCGCGTCACCGCGATCTCCGCGTAGTCCCGGTACTCCAGCGGCAGCTGTGACGCCGCCGTCGGCTCGCTGTTGTCGAAGGTGAGCGTCACCTCGGCCATCCCGTGCTGGGCGCGGGTCTCGGAGCCGTTGAAGATGACGTCCGACATCGACTTGCCGCGCAGGTGCTTCGCGCTCTGCTCCCCGATCGCCCACCGGATGGCGTCGACGATGTTCGACTTGCCGCAGCCGTTGGGACCGACGATGCCCACCACGTCCGTATCGAAATGGACCACCGTCCGGTCGACGAACGATTTGAACCCGCTGATCTCGAGCTTACGAATGCGCATGACGTCCCCGGGACCGGCCGGGCGGGCTTAAACGTATCGTCACAGCACGCCACGTACCGTCACAACTGGCGTCTCGGGGTCTACGTGGGCTGGCGCCGCGCGGCAAGAGCGGAATCCTGGCTCCTCACGCGCACCGAGGACCAGGTCTTGCGCATCCCGCTGGTGCAGCGATGTCCGAAGCGCAAGGTGTGCTTCTGGCAGCCGCCTTGACAGGTGGCTAACGTGGCCATACTCCTCGGGTTGTTCCGAGGAGTAGAAACGTCATGCCCACTTACGAGTACGCCTGCACATCTTGCGCGCATGAATGGGAAGCCGAGCAGTCCATCAAGGAGGCCGCGCTCTCGGAGTGCCCGTCGTGCCTCAACGCGACAGCCCGGCGACAGATCTCGCGCGGCACGGGCTTCATCCTCAAGGGCAGTGGCTGGTACTCCGACCTCTACGCCTCGGGGTCGAACAAGCCGCCCGCGAAGTCGGACGGGGGGTCGGGCAGCTCCTCAGGGTCGGAGGGGGCGAGCTCGGACTCCGGGTCGAGCAGCGCCTCGCCGGCGAGCGGCAACACCAAGAGCGACTCCAGCGCGTCGTCCCCCTCCGCGGCGGCCTGACGCCAACTCGGCGAGCAGCGACGGGGGTGTGGCCAGCGCGGCGCAGCGCGCGGTGGCGCCGTCGTGGTGCGCCGGCAGTGCTGCGTGCCCACCGGCGCCGGGCGCGGTGCTAGGGTGCCCTGGATGGATGAGAGAAAGCGACTTGAGGAGCTCCGCCGGCAGCTCACGGAGCTGGATCAAGAAATCCTTCGCAGCATCGAGCGGCGGGCTCGCATCGCGCACGAGCTTGCCAAGTTGAGGACAGGCACGGCCCGGTTCGCCCCCACGGCCGACGCAGCCCACATGCAGGCGCTCGAGCGCGCCGCGACGCCGCCGTTCCCGCAGCGCGCGGTGCGGCCGATCTTCGTCGCCATCGACGCGGCCTCGCGCGCGTTCGAGGTCGCGCCCCGGGTGGCGTACCTGGGGGCCGAGGGCGACTATGGCTGGACTGCGGCGCACGATCACTTCGGGATCGGAGGCGAGTTCGTCCGCGCCGACAGCCCCCTCGCCGCCATCGAGGAGGTCGCGCGCTCGCGCGCAGACTTCGCGGTGGTCCCGTACGAGTCGTTCAAGGAAGGGCCGATCTTCCCGACGATCCAGGCGATCGGCGGCGCCGATCTCAAGGTGGTCGGCGAGCGCCAGCTGGTGCAGGCGCTCGACCTCGTGAACCGGACGGGCAACCTCGCCGACGTCGAGCGGGTGTACTCCTCTCCTCAGGACCACGTGGCCTGCGTGAACTACCTCGAGCTCCAGCACCCGCGCGCGCTGGTGCTCGACGTGCGGGGCCCGCAGGCCGCCTGGGATCTCGCGGCGGAGAACGAGGGCAGCGCCGCCATCGTCCCCCGCGGCTTCGCGGGCGGGCAGGAGCTCAGGGTCGCCCGCGAGAACGTCGGCGACGAGGGGGAGCTCCGGATCCGCTACGCGGTGCTGTCCCGGCTCCCGTCGCCGCGCTCGGGCCACGACGCCACGGCGGTCCTCTTCAGCGTCCACGATCGGCCCGGCGCGCTCCACGACATCCTCCAGCACTTCAAGGAGCGCAGCTGCAACCTCCGGCGGGTCCACTCCCGCCCCGTGCCCGGCGAGGGCTGGGACTACGTGTTCTACGTGGAGGTCAGCGGACACACGACCGATCGGGCGCTCGTCGCGGCGCTCGAGGGCGTGAAGCGCGAGACGAAGATGCTGAAGATCATCGGCTCCTTCCCGCTGGAGCGCCCCGACCCGCCGCACGAGCGAGCTTGATGGCGAGCGCGATGGTGCAGACGCTGTTCCATTCCCGAGGCGCTGCCGCCCTGCGCCGCGCGGCGGGCGCGATCGCGATCGCGGCGCTCGCCCTCCAGGCGCTCGGCGGCTGCGGCGGCGCCGACGACAGCCTCGCGCTGGTCGGCGGAGAGAAGATCGACGCGACGGCGATCGATCGCGACCCCCTGGCCGTCCTTCCGAGCGGCGCGGTGATGCTCGGATACCTCGACGCGGCGGCCATGTTCACGTCCGGCCTGGGAGGCGAGGTCAACCAGATCGTCACGAGCCTGCTCCCGCTGGGCCCCGAGTCGAACTTCGTCCCGTCGCGCGACATCGTGAAGGTCTACGGCGGTCTCTATGCCATGCAGGGCGCGGACTTCTGCGCCGTGATGCAGGGCAACTTCGACGTCGACGCGATCCGCCGCTCCGCCGACGCCAGGTCGGTCACCGTGATCGGCGCGCCGCTCGTGAAGACGCGCTACGCGGACAACGATCTCTTCACGGCCGGCAACGTCGGCTTCGTCGTGCTCACGCCGCACACGATCCTCACCGGCAACGAGACCGGGATGCGGCGGGCCCTCGATCGGCTCCGCTCCGGCAAGCTGACGCGCTCCGTGCCTTCGTGGATGGTCGAACTGCTCGGGACCAAGGGAGCGTCGTTCGCCGTGGCCGGCGACCTCTCGAGCCAGGCGGCGGTCGCGTCTGCGGCGGGGCAGTTCCCCTTCCTCGCGGGGCTCCAGTACGTGCGCGTCATCGGCAACTTCCAGCCGCCCGGGGTCAACTTCGCCGGCGCCCTCACGTACACGGACCCGCAGAGCGCGGCGAACGGCGCGGTCGCGCTTCGCAACCTCGAGCAGATCGCCAGGATCGCGACCCTGCTCTCCTCGTGGGGCTTCGGCTACGGCTCGGTCCCTCCGATGCAGGTCGCGCAGCGCGAGAGCGACGTCGCGTTCACGCTGCCCCTCGGCGAGGGGATCGTGCGCATGCTCCTCCGCACGGTCGCCGACACGGTGCGGAGCGTGGCGCTCGTGCGCTGACTCAAGCCTTGCGGAGCGGCGCGCGCGAGGGCGGCGCGGCGTGGGCGGGGTCGTCCGGCCACGCGTGCTTCGGGTAGCGGCGGCGGAGCTCCTTCGCGATGGCGGGATAGTGGCGCGCCCAGAACCCCGACAGATCGGTCGTGACCTGCACGGGGCGCTGGTTCGGCGCGCACAGGTGCAGCACGACAGGCACCCGGCCACCGGCGACGCGCGGCCCCTCCGCCATGCCAAAGAAGTCCTGCAGCCGGGACGCGAGCGACGGCGGCGCGCCCGCCGTGTACTCGAGGCGCGCCCGCCGGCCGCCGGGCAGGACGATCGACTCGGGGGCGAGCTCGGCGAGCGCTCGCGCCTTCGCGGGGCCCAGCGAGGCCTGCACGGCGCTCGAGAGGTCGGCGTCGCGGAGCTCGGCGAAGCTCCTGCGCCCGTCGCAGAGCGCCTCGAGCGCGGCGAGCACCGCGTCCTCGCCCACGTCGGGTAGCGCTGCGTCGGGGCAGTGCGCGCGCACGAACGCGACCCGCAAGAGCCAGCTATCGAGGGCGTCGCCCTTCACGAACGCTCGCCACCCCTTCGCTCTCGCCTGCGCCGCGAGCTCCCGCGCCGCCGCTTCCGCCAGCGGACCGCTGGCGCCGGCGGCCGGCCGCGCCTCGTCGAGCACGAGGGCGTCGTACGACAGCCGGCGAACGACCTCGACGCGCTCCGCGGCGGCGTTCCACGTCGCCTCCGTCGTGTCCCGGATCGCGTCCGTGAAGAGGTCGAGCAGCCAGTCGGCCTCGATCGCGCTCGCCGCCCGGACGACCGTGCGCGCCGAGCGGCCCTCGCTGCGCTCCTCGATGTCGACCGCGACCACGAGATCGACCTCGTCGATGACGCTCGCCTCGGAGAGCGCGGCCGTCCCGCCGGCGGCGAGCACGACCTCCCGTCCGGTCCGACCCGTCGCGCTGGTCGGCCGGCGGAGGCGCCCGACCCGGTCGGGGTATCCGGAGAGGATCGCGATGCGCTGGGCGATCTCGCGCGCCTCGACGGTCTCCGGCGGCGCGGCGCTCCGGTGATCGGCGAGCCGCGAGAGCTGCTTGCGCGTCCGCTCCACGGTGAGCGCGCGCGCCGGGTCCACGCCCAGCCACCGCAGGCGGTCCGCCGCGAACCGCGCGCGATCCGCCTCCTCGAAGGCCTGGAGCGCGGCGAGCAGGTCGGAGCTGTGCCGCGCGTCGCTCCTCCGACCATGGGGCTCCCGCGCGCCCGACGGCGCGCCGAGGTCGCGCTCCGCGACGAGCGCCGCGAGCGTGCACCCGTCGCCGGCGACGCCTCGCCGCTCGGCCTCGACGATCATCCGCGCCTGGCGCGGGTGCGCCGGGAAGCGAAGCATACGCCGTCCGGTCGGCGTCACGCGCCGCCCCTCGTCGAGCGCGCCGAGCCGCACGAGCAGCGCCTCGGCCGCGGCGAGCCCGGCGGCGGGCGGCGCCTCCAGCCACCCGAACGCCTCGAGATCCGTGACCCCGGCGGCGCAGAGCTCGAGCACCGTCTCCGCGAGGTCGAGCCGGCGGATCTCGGGCGCCTCGTGCTCCGGCCGCGAGGCGAGATCCCCGCGCGTGTAGAGCCGGAGGCAGCGGCCGGGCCGCGTCCGCCCGGCGCGCCCCGCGCGCTGCGCCGCGGAGGCGCGGGCGATGGGCGCGACGCGGAGCGTCGGCAACCCCGACCACGGCGCGTGCGCGGCCACGCGCGCGAGGCCGCTGTCGACGACCGCGACGACACCATCGATGGTCACGGAGGTCTCGGCCACGTTGGTCGAGAGGATGATCTTTCGCCGATCCGCGGGGCGCACCGCGCGGTCCTGCTCGGCCGCGGACAGCGAGCCGTGGAGCGGCAGGAGCAGCAGGTCCTCGCTCTTCGCGATGGCTGCGCACGCTTCCATCGCCCGCCTGATCTCCGCGGAGCCGGGCAGGAACACCAGCACGTCACCGTCGAGCCCCTCCTCGATGAGCTGCCGCACCGACGACGCGACAAGGCTCTCGAGCGTCCTGTCGCCCCAGTGCGCCGGGGCGCGGCGGTCGCCCGCGGCGTGGGTCGACGGGCTCACCCGGGCGCTCGGCAGGTACTCGATCGCGACGTCGAACATCCGCCCCTCGGCGCGCAGGGTCGGCGCCACCGAGGCTCCCGCCGCTGTGGTTTCGTGGCCGCGCTCGGCCTCGGCCGCCGGGGCGGGCTGCGCCTCCGGCCCGCCGAGGAACGCCGCGATCGGCCCGGCGTCGAGCGTCGCGGACATCACCACGAGGCGGAGATCGGGCCGCGCGCCGCGCTGCAGGCGCCGGAGCAGCGCGAGCGCGACGTCGCCGGCGAGGTGCCGCTCGTGGAACTCGTCGAGCACCACGGCGCTCACGCCCCGGAGCTCGCGATCGACGAGGAGCCGCCGCGTCAGCACGCCCTCGGTCACGAAGCGAACGCGCGTGGCCGGGCTGGACGCCTCCTCGAAGCGCATCGTGTAGCCCACGGTCTCGCCCACGCGCTCGCCGAGCTCTTCGGCCACGCGCCGCGCGGACAGGCGCGCCGCGAGCCGCCGCGGCTCGAGCACCAGGATCTCGCCGCGCTCCGCGAAGCCCGCGTCGAGCAGCGCGCGCGGCACGCGCGTCGTCTTGCCCGCCCCGGGCGGGGCCTCGAGCACCACGCTCGGGCGCGCGCGCAGGGCGGCGCAGAGATCGGGGAGGATCGGATCGATCGGCAGCGGCTGCATGGCTTCGGCGCTCTCCGCGCGATGGGCGCGCGGCAGCGGAGCCTAGCAATCCTTGGCGCGCGCGGACCTGTGATACTCGTCGAATTGCCGTGAGCGCATCGACCGATCCGACCCATCTTTCAGCGACCGCGCTCGCCACGCTCCTGGCGGCGCGCGAGATCAGCTCCGAGGAGCTCACGCGGGCGCACCTGGCGCGCATCGAGGCGCTCGATCCGCGGCTCCGCGCCTTCACCCAGGTGCTCCGCGACGAGGCGCTCGCGGCCGCCCGCGGCCTCGACGAGGAGCGCCGTCGCGGGGACATCCGCGGCCCGCTCCACGGGCTCCCGATCACCGTGAAGGAGTCGCTCGACATGGCCGGCATGGCCTCCACGCTCGGCGTCGCCTCCCGCAGGGGGCATCGGGCGACCAGCGACGCGACGGTGACCGCGCTGCTCCGGCGCGCGGGGGCCGTGATCCTCGGGCGCACGAACGTCTCGCAGCTGCTCCTGTACAACGAGGCGCGCAACCCGCTCTTCGGGCAGACGGCGAACCCGTGGAGCCTCGATCACAGCCCGGGCGGCTCGTCCGGCGGCGAGGCGGCCGCCATCGCGGCGGGGATGTCGCCGCTCGGCATCGGAACGGACATCGGCGGCAGCATCCGCGTCCCCGCGCACTGCTGCGGCATCGTCGGCCTCAAGCCCACGCTCGATCGCTGGACCAACAAGGGGAGCAACACGGCGCTCCTCGGACAGGAGGCGATCCGCGCGCAAATCGGACCGATGGCCAGGAGCGCCCGCGACCTCGCGCTCGTCATGTCCGAGCTCGATCCCGCGTCGATGGCGGAGCTCGACGTGCGCGTGCCGCCGCTCCCGATGGTCGAGCCAGCGAGCGTCGAGGTGGCGCGCCTGCGCGTCGGGTTCTACTGCGACGACGGGCTGGTGCCTCCCTCGACCGCCGTCGCCCGCGCGGTCGCGAAGGCGGCGTCGGCCCTGCGCGCGCGGGGCGCGACGGTCGTGCCGTTCACGCCGCCCGGGATCCCCGACGCGGTCTACGCGTATTTCGCGGCGCTCTCGGCGGACGGCGGCGCGACGGCGCTGTCGCTCCTCGACGCCGGCGAGGACGGCAGCGAGGGGACGGACATCGACGTCTCGCTCCGCTCGCTCCGCACGATGGCCTCGCTCCCGCCGTTCGCGCGCCGCGCCGCCGCGCGCGTCGCTGGTCTCGCGGGCGAGCGGCGGCTCCAGCGTCTCCTCGAGGTCACCGGGCCGAAGTCGGTCTCGGAGTTCTGGCGCACCACGCACGCTCTGCGCGAGGCGCGCGCCGCGATCGCGTCGGCGATGCGCGCCGAAGCGCTCGACCTGCTGCTCTGCCCGCCGTACGCCACGCCGGCCCTGCCGCACGCCGCGTCGCGCGACTTCGTCCTCGCGGGCAGCGCCGCGATGCTGTGGAACCTCACGCAGTTCCCGGCCGGCGTCGTCCCCGTGACCCGCGTGCGGCCCGAGGAGGCGCGCCGCGAGCGGCCGCGCGACCGGCTGGAGAAGCGGGCCGCCGAGGTCGATGCGAAGAGCGTGGGCCTGCCCGTCGGGGTGCAGGTGGTCGGCTTCCCCTTCACCGAACACCTGGTGATGGCCGCCATGATCGCCATCGAGGACGAGCTCGCCGGCGAGGCCGATCGGCCCGTCACGCCTGTCTCACCGCCCTCGCTCGCCGGATGACGCGGCGAACGCCGGGAGCCGGCTGACCAGGACGACACCGGAGCTCGATGATGCCGCCGCGCGGTCGCTGTCCGGCGCGTCCACAGTCGACAAAAGCTGAAGCCCTACAAAGCCGAAAGGTCCGCCGGAGAACCTCTCCGCCGGACCAGTCGGGGCGAGTGGATTCGAACCACCGACCCCTTGACCCCCAGTCAAGTGCGCTAACCAGGCTGCGCTACGCCCCGAGCCACTCCGCCGCCACGTTTCGGTGCGGAGCGAGGGCGCACCGTAGTCGAAGCCTTGGGAATTGCAAGGGCATCGCATCGAGGATCGCAGACGCGCTCCAGACGGGGCGTTTGGCGCTGGATGCAGCCGGGCGCGGGGCGCGGATCGTCCGACGAAAACGCCGGGGCTCTCCGCGCGACGTCGCGGGCGCGCGATCCGAGCGGCGCAATCAGATGCCGCGGAGCGCGGCAGCGAGGCCCTGCGCCGTGCTGTCCGCGACGAGGATCCCGTCGTCGCTCCTGGCCCATGCGACCACGTCGCCCGCGTCGCAGGCGATGACCGGCACGCCGAGCGCGCGCGCCTCGCGGATCACCGTGGGGGCGGCCTCGTGCGATGAAGGGTGCAGCAGCACGTCTGCTGCGCCGATCCATGCGAGCGCTTCCCTCCGCGGGAGCGTGCCCGTGAAGCGCACCGCCGCGTTGCCGTCGCTCGTCGCCGTGATGCCCGCGCCGCGCGAGCTCCCTGCGTCGAGGTCGCCGTGGCTCGCGAGGCGCTCGAGCGCGCCGCGCTCTGGACCGTCTCCGACGACGACGAGGCGCAACCCGGGTCCTGCAGCGCGCACCGCCTCGATCGCGAGCTCGACCCGCTTCGTCGGGATCAGCCGGCACGCGACGACGGCGAGGCGCTCGCCGGGGCCCTTCACGATCTCGCGACGGAGCGCGGCAGCGCGCCCCGCCACCGGCGGCAGATCGAACACGGGGGGCTCGACGCGCGAGGCGAGGTCCAGCGCGCGAGCCTGCTCCGGAGCGAGCGAGCCTGCGAGCGCGTCGCGCAGCGCGCGCGCCGCGAAGACGAAGCGCGCGTCGCGCCGGAGGAGCGCGCTCACCACCGCGGCGCGAGCCGCGCGCGGCGCACGGAGCAGGAGCCGGACGTCGGCGCCGTGCGCGTGCACCTCGAGCGGCGTGCGCGGAAGCGCGAGCAGGAGCGGCCACGCGCACGGGATGATCCAGTGCGCCACCGCGCGATCGACAGGCCCGATCTCACGGAGCCGCTCGAGCACGCCGGCCGCGAACGGCGCCACGGAGAGCAGCCGGAGCGGCGACTCGCGCGCGCGCGCCACGGCGCCGGGCCACGCGAACAGCGCGCCCCCGCCTGCCCGATGGACGACGAGCCGGCCGTCCCGAGAGGGTGGATCGAGGATCGAGCCCCCGGCGGCGATCACGTGGACCTCGGCGCCGCTGCGCGCGAGCGCCTCCGCCGACGACCGCACGAAATGGCCGGAGGGATCCTCTTCGCTGACCGGATAGGACGTCGTGACCACCACGGCGCGCATGGGGACCTCACCAGGCTGGACGCGGCGCGGGCACCGCCTCCGCGTCGCTCCGGCGCGCAGCCGCGGTTGCATCCACGCTGCCGGGGCAACTGCTGGACGAACAAAATGACAAGACGCAGAGCACGCCGCGGACGCTCGAATCAAGCGTCCGTGTGCGTCTTCTGCGTCTTGGCCAGCTGCTCTCGCGCGAGGGGCGGTCGCTCTATGCGACCATGTCCATCTTCGACCGCTTCCGGCGGCGGCGAGCGGCCTCCGAGGCCTTCTTCCGTCGCTTCACGGACGGCTTCATGTAGTGCCGGCGGCGCTTCAGCTCGCGGAGGATCCCCTCGGCGGCCATCTTCCTCTTGAGATGCTTGATGGCGCGCTCGATACCCTTGTCGCCCACGGCGACCTCGAGCGGTTTGCACTGAATGGCGTCGGTCGGCATGTCTCGAAGCGTCCTCTGCTGGGAAAAAAACTGGCCCAGTTGGCGGGCAGAATGCAAGCCGGCGGGGGGCCGGCATCGCGGGGCGCGCACTATGGCAGAGGCCTTCTAGCCTCGCAAGACCTCCCGGCGGCCATGGAGCGTGACGTCAGGGCGCGACGTCCGGGCTGTTTGGTGGTTTCGCCTGTCTTGCTGGTTTCGCCTGGCTCGCCAAGCTCGTCTGGCTCGCCAGGTTCCGCCGAAATCTGCATCAGGCCCGGATTTTCAGCTGTCCGTCGGTAATTATTGGGACTTGCACCTGAGAAACTTTCTAAGTACACATTTCGCTGTGGCCACCTCGCGGACAGCTGCTGGAAAGGGGGCCGCGCCCCGCGATGTCCGGGGGCGCGCGGTCGGCTTCGAGCGCAGCGTGGTCGAGGAGGATACCCGGATCGCCTCGATGCTGGCGTGCGTGCGAGCGTCGGGGCTCAAGCTGACGCCGCAGCGCCTGGCGATCGTGCGCGAGCTCGCGGCGGATCCGACGCATCCGACGGCGCAGGAGCTGTTCGAGCGGCTCCGGCCGGCGCTGCCGACCATGAGCTTCGCCACCGTCTACAACACGCTCGACGCGCTGGCGTCCGCGGGGCTGTGCGTCGCGCTGTCGCTGTCGCCGGGCGCCTCGCGCTTCGACCCGAACATGGCGGCGCATCATCACGCGGTCTGCGATCGCTGCGGGCTCGTCCGCGATGTGCCGTGCGAGCCGGTAGGCCCATCCGCCGAGCGTTCGGACGAGATCGCCCCCGCGCCCCTCACGGCCGCGCCCGGCTTCGAGGTCCGCGCGGTCGAGCGGATCTACCGGGGGGTCTGCGCTGCCTGCGCGAAGGGCACCCGGGGTGGCGAAGGCGCGCGGGGCAAGGCGCAAGACGCCCGGCGAAGCGCGGCGAGCAGTCGACTCCGCCCTGCAGGGGATCGAGGGGCGCGGCGCCCTGGGCGTGTCTAGCGGATCCACCGCGCCGCCGAGCCGACCTGCGCGGGCACCAGGGACTCATCATCCCAGCCGTTCAACCGAAGGAAGGAGAGCGAACCCATGACAACCAAGCAGCTTACGGGCACGAAGACGCACCAGAACCTGAAGGACGCGTTCGCCGGGGAGTCGCAGGCCAACCGCCGCTACCTGTACTTCGCAAAGGTCGCCGACGTCGAAGGTCGCCCCGACGTCGCCGGTCTCTTCAAGGACACGGCGGACGGCGAGACCGGCCACGCGCACGGCCACCTCGATTACCTCAAGCAGGCGGGCGACCCGGCGACCGGCTTGCCGATCGGCAGCACGGAGAAGAACCTGAAGGCCGCCGTCGCCGGCGAGACCCACGAGTACGAGACGATGTACCCGGGCTTCGCGAAGGAGGCCCGCGACGAGGGCTTCGACGACATCGCGGAGTGGTTCGAGACGCTCGCGAAGGCCGAGAAGTCTCACGCCGGGCGCTTCACGAAGGCGCTGCAGTCGCTCGACTTCTGAGATCGACCGACGCGAGAGCGCGAGCGCTCCGGGGCGCGCCGAACCGACGGCGACTCGACCCGGGGCGCGCGCGCCATCGCGGCCCCGAAGGCCGTCCGGCGCCGGGCCGCGCGGCGAGCCGTCCCTTCGCGCCGTACCCCATGTTGACGATGTTGAGAGGAACCGACCAGTGAGCGTCATCCGGCGTGCACCAGACCGTCCACCGGCGACCTCGCCGAACGACGAGCGATATCTCGAACCCCGCGATCTCGAGGCCGAGCTGCGGCGGACGTTCCAGATCTGTCACGAGTGCCGCATGTGCGTCGGGTATTGCGGCTCGTTCCCCGAGCTCTTCGCGCGCGTCGACAGGGACATCGAGGCCGGCGTCGCCGAAGGTGCCGAGGCCCTCACCTACGATGACTTCAAGGCTGTCGGCGACGAGTGCTGGCAATGCAAGCTCTGCTACATCAAGTGCCCGTACACGGCCGACGAGCACGCGTACGAGCTCCTGGATTTCCCGCGCGTGCTCGCGCGAGAGCGCGCGGTGCGCGCCCAGCGGGAGGGCATCCCGCTGGTGGACAGGATCCTCGGCGAGCCGCAGCTGATCGGCGAGCTGGGCTCCGGCGCCGCCGCGCCGCTCGCGAACCTCGTGCAGGCGAGCCGCCTGCTGCGCAAGGTGCAGGAGAAGGTGACCGGGATCTCGTCGGAGTTCCCGCTCCCGGAGATGGCGCGCAGGCCGTTCTCGTCCTGGTTCGCGGAGCACGGCGCCGCGGCCGGCGCCGGCAAGCAAGGCGACGTGGTGCTCTTCGCGACCTGCTACGGCGAGTACAACACGCCCGCGGTCCCCGAGGCGGCGGTCCGCGTCCTCGAGCACAACGGCTACGCGGTGCACGTCCCTGGCTGCTCCTCGGCGGACGATCCGCGAGACACCCCTGCGGGGGCGCTGACGTGCTGCGGGATGCCGAACCTCGACGGCGGCGATCTCGCGGCCTTCACCGCGAAGGTGAAGCACAACGTCGCGCTCCTGCTGCCGCACGTGCGCAGGGGGAGGAAGATCGTCGTGATCGGCCCGACGTGCGGCTACACGATGAAGAAGGAGTGGCCGGAGTACCTGCAGACGGCGGAGGCGCGCGAGGTCGCGGCCGCGACGGTCGACATGATGGAGTTCCTCGTCCAGCTCGGCCGCGAGAAGAAGCTCAACCGCGAGTTCAAGAAGGGGCTCGGCACGATCGCGTACCACGCCGCGTGCCACCTGCGCGCGCAGAAGATCGGCTTCCCGGGCGCCAGGGTGCTCGGCGTCGTCCCCGACACGGACGTGCGCGTCATCGAGCAGTGCTCGGCGGTCGACGGCACGTGGGGGATGAAGGCGGCCCACTACGAGACCGGGCGCAAGTACGCATCGAAGCTCGTGCGCGGCGTCGCCGGCGCGGACGTCATCGTCAGCGACTGCACCCTCGCGGGTCTCAGGATGGTCAAGGAGAACGGCGCGAAGGTGCTGCACCCGGTCGAGGCGCTCGCCCACGCGTACGGGCTCGGCCCGACGCCGTGAACCTCGGTCCGAAGTCGTCAAGGAGAGGAGCGTCATGCGTCCCATCGATCGCAACGAGGTGCTCGGGATCGGCGAATACGAGGCGATCCGCGAGCGATTCCGCAGCCGCATCATCGAGGAGAAGCGGCCCCGCCGCGTGCGGATCGGAGACCACCTGACCGCGGTGTTCGAGAACCGCGACTCTGTGCTCTTCCAGATCCAGGAGATGCTGCGCACCGAGCGCATCACGAGCGAGAGCGGCATCCTCCACGAGATCGAGACGTACAACGATCTCATCCCGGGCGCGGGGCAGCTCAGCCTGACGCTCTTCGTCGAGATCCCCGATCGAGCGCTGCGTGACCGGATGCTCATCGATCTGGTGGGCCTCGAGGACACCGTGTCGATCGAGGTCGACGGCTTCGCCGCGCGGGCGCTCGGCAAGCGCGACGGATCGATGGAAGACCGCACGACGGCCGTGCATTACCTCAAGGCGGATCTCCCGGCCGAGGCGCAGGCCGCGATCAAGGCGAAGAAGGCGACGGTATCGCTCGTCGTCGGGCACCCGCGCTACGCGGTGAAGGCGCCGCTCGGGAGAGCGACCCTGGAGAAGCTCGCCGAGGACCTGTCCTAGCCGCGATGGTCTCCCTCGAGCGCCCGATCAAGTTCGAAGACGTCGACGCCGCGAACATCGTCTTCTTCGCGCGCTTCCTCAACTACGCGCACGAGGCGATGGAGCGGTTCTTCGCGCCGCTCGACGGAGGCTACGCCGGGCTCATCCTCGAGCGGCGGATCGGGCTGCCGGCGGTGCGGGTCGAGGCCGACTACGCGGCGCCGGTGCGTTACGGCCAGGCGCTCCGGATCGAGACGTCGATCGCCCGTATCGGCCGGCGGAGCGCCACGCTCCGGTACCGCATGCACCGCGCCCATGACGGCGTGCTGTCGGCGGAGCTACGGCACACGGTGGTGACCACCGACCTCGTGCAGCTGGTGTCGGTCCCGATGCCGGAGGACGTCCGGGCGCTGCTCAGCGCTCACCTCGAGCTCGAGCAGGCGCCCGCCAGCGCTGGTCAACGGGCGTGAGCGCGCGGCCGGCGCGCCCGCGGGCGCGGGCACGCGCGAGGACCGAACCTGAGGCGAAGGCGCGATCGCTGCTGAAGCGGCGCGTCGAGCTGACGCTCCTCCGCGACAGGGCGCATTACGACGCGCTCGTGATGGGCGCCGTCGCGAACGCGCGCGTCTCCGTGTGGATCGCGACGGCCAACGTGAAGGAGCTGCGCGTGGAGGCGCCCATCGGATCGAGGGCGCGGGCGCGCGGCCGGTACATGTCGTTCCTCGACCTGCTCGACGCGCTCGCCGCCCGGGGGGTCGAGCTGCGCCTGCTGCACGCCGGTGTCCCGTCGCGCGCCTTCCGCGCCGAGCTCCGCCGGCGGCCCCGGCCGCCGATCGAGATGCGGCGCTGCCCGCGGGTCCACCTGAAGATGATCGCCGTCGACGGCGCGCTCCTCTACCTGGGCTCCGCGAACCTCACCGGCGCCGGGCTCGGGGCGAAGGGCGAGGGGCGACGAAACTTCGAGGCGGGCGTGCTCACCGACGACGACCTCCTGCTCGACGAGATGCAGGCGACGTTCGAGGCGATCTGGACGGGCGCCGAGTGCAAGGGCTGCAGGCTCCGGCCGCTCTGCCCGGGGCCGCTCGACCAGCTCGACAAAATCCCGTTGCGCTGACGGTCCCGATGGCCGATGAGCAGCGCATGAGCACCGCGGGACCGGACCCCTCCGACCTCGATCGAATCGCCAACGCCGCGCTCGCGCGCGTGGACAGCGGGATGCTGCTCGGGCTCGGCACCGGGCGGGCGTCCGAGGCCTTCATCCGCCGCCTCGGGGAGCGCGTCCGCCGAGGGCTCCAGATCAAGGGCGTCGCCACGTCGGAGCGCTCGGAGGCGCTTGCCCGCCGCGAGAACATCCCGATGGTGTCGCTCGAGGAGGTCGAGCGCCTCCACGTCGCCGTCGACGGCGCGGATGAGGTGGCGCCCGACCTTGGCCTCATCAAGGGCCTCGGCGGCGCGCTCCTCCGCGAGCGCGTGGTCGCCTACGAAGCCGCGCAGTTCATCATCCTCGTCACGCCCGAGAAGCTCGTCGAGAAGCTCGGCTCGCGTGTGCCCATCCCCGTCGAGGTGGTGCCCTTCGCGAGCACGACGGCCACGCGGCACCTGACCGCGCTCGGGGGCAAGCCGGCGATCCGCAGGAACGCGGACGGGTATCCCTTCCAGACCGACAACCACAACTGGATCCTCGACACCGCGTTCGGCCCGATGGACGCGCCCGCAGCGGTCGACGCGCGCATCCGCAAGATCCCCGGCGTCGTCGACACGGGGCTGTTCCTCGACATGGCGACCCTCGTGCTGGTGGCGGACCCGGGCGCCGTCCGCGAGCTGACGCGTCAGCGCTAGCTCCGCGCGTCACGAATCCCGTCGGGGATCGCTGGCACGCGAGGGCAGGGAACACGGCCTTCGGGCGGGCGGCGCCAGCGCGGCGCGCGCCCGCCCATGGCGGGACCTCTGACAGGCGGAGCTAGCGCGCGTGGCGATCGAGCCTGCGGGCCAGGTCGTCCAGCGCGAGGTTGCCCGGAGCCCCGAGCGACACGCGCGCGCGGAGGCTCGCCGCGGCGTCGCCGGCCGGGAGCGCCGCGATCTCGGCCGCGACCTTGCGGTAGGCCTCGCGGAAGGGGACGCCCTCCACGGCGAGCTCGACGGCGCGATCCGTGGCGAAGCACTCCGGCGTGATCGCGCGGGTCATGCGCTCCCGGTCGAACGCGAGCCCCTCGACGAGCCGCGGCAAGAGGCGCGACGTCGCGAGCGCCTCGTCGAGCCCGCGCATCGTGGGGCCCTTCGTGAGCTGGAGATCGCGGTGGTAGCCCGACGGCAGCGCCACGATGGACTGCACCTCGGCGAGCGCCCCCTGGACGACGGAGCACGCCGCGCGCATGAGCTCGACGACGTCGGGGTTGCGCTTCTGGGGCATGATCGACGAGCCGGTCGTGAACGCCTCCGGGAGGCGGATGAACGCGAGCTCGCTCATCGCGAACAGGCTGAGATCCCACGCGAGCCGGCGGCTCACGGCCATCACCTGCCACGCGGCGGCGAGGATCTGCGCCTCGATGATGCCGCGCGACGTCTGGGACGCGAGCGGGTTCAGCGCCACGCCGGCGAACCCGAGCTCGCGCGCGACGCCGACGCGATCGAGCGGGAGGTTCACGCCGAAGCCCGCGGCGCCCCCGAGCGGGCAGCGATCGACGAGCGCCCGCGTCGCGCGCACCACGTCGATCGCGTCGGTGAGCCCCTCGACGAACGAGGCGGCCCAGTAGCCGACGGACGACGGCACCGCCCGCTGCAGGTGCGTGTAGCCGGGCATCGGCGTCTCCGCCTCGCGCCTGGCGAGATCGAGCAGCGCGCGGGCGCCGGCCGTCGCGTTCTCGGCGAGCTCGTCCAGCGCGTCGCGCTCGTACAGGCGCGTGGCGACGAGCACCTGATCGTTGCGGCTCCGGCCGGTGTGCACCTTCTTGCCCGCGTCGCCGATGCGGGCGACCAGCGCGGCCTCGATCGCGCTGTGGCCGTCCTCGTCGTCCTCGGTGAGCCGCAGCTCGCCGGCCTCGTTCTGGGCCGCGAGCACCTCGAGCTCGCGGACGAGCGCGTCCCGCTCCGCCTCGCTGAGCACGCCGATCCGCGCGAGCCCGCGGACGTGCGCGATCGTGGCCCGCAGGTCGTACGCGAGCAGGCGCTGATCGAGCTGCCAGTCGTCGCGCGAGGTGTAACGCAGCATCTGGGCGTCGGTCGCGCCCCCTTTGTCCCACAGTCGTACGCTCATTCAGCTCCCCAGGCTCTCGTCCACGAGAGCACGGATCTCGGCAAGCTTCTTGGCCTTGCCCTCGTCCAGCGGTCGCGGCTTCGCCGCGCCGGCCGCGGGCGCGAGCTCTCGCTCGAGCTCGCGCAGCTCGTCCTCCGCCGTCCGCGCCGGCCGGCGCTTGCCGAGGCCGAGCGCGCGGGCCAACCAGCTCCTCGACTCGCCGATCGCGTAGTCGTCCGCGGCGATCCGGTCCGGCGCGGCGCGCAGCATCCGGACGAGCGCGGCGTTGGAGCTGACCCAGACGGCGGACTCGTCGAAGTGGGCGCGCGGCGTCACGTCGAGGTGCCGCGCGGCGGTCCGATCGGGCACGTCGTGCAGCCGGCAGTAGACGGCGAGCGCGAGCGCGAGCTCGTCGACCGGCATCTTGGTCGCCGAGTGCACCTGCACGCCGCCGCAGCCCTTCGCGTACAGGTAGGAGCCGTTCGTCGCGAGGACGCCGAAGCCGAGCAGCACGGCGGCGAGATCCACCGCGGGCTCGCGGTCCGACGGCGCGAGCGCGTCGAAGGCGCCGGCCTCGCTCAGGAACATGTACGCCACGGCGCGCACGAACGCCGTCGTGAGCACCGTGGGGTTGCGGAGCTCGCCCGCGGAGAGCGCGACCCGGTACCCGCCGTCGCCGCGCGGGGCGACGCGCTCCAGCTTCGACTCCAGCGCCATCCCGCCGCATGCGCCGCTCGAGCAGCTCACCGTGCTGGCCTGCCCCTCGGGGGTGACCACCGCGAGCTCCACCGGGACATCCTGGAGCCCGGCGTGCTCCTGGACCCGCAGCATCAGCGCGGCCACCGTCTTTGGCGAGCCGTCGAACGCGTCCGGGAAGAACTCGGCCGTCGGCTGCACCAGCCCGCGCACCGGCTCCGCGCCGTGCTGGAGGAGCGTTGCGGTCGTACGAAGGATCCAGCGGATCTGCGGTTCGTCCGGGAGGTCCATCCAGCTACTGTATGCCACCGCTGCGCGGCGGTCGCGCGGTAGTTCCCAGGTAGCGGCAGCGGAAGGCGGGCCGGGCGGCAAGGCCTGGCTCGGGGACGCGAATTTTGGCGTTTTTTTGTCCATGCCACTTCCTTTTCGACGGCGGTCGGCGACCGCGTAAAGTTGTGCCCCCATGACGGAAGAGGCGAAGGGCATCTCCGAGAGGAAAGCGGATCACATCGAGCTCTGCGCGACCGGCGATGTCGGGTTCCGCGCCAAGACCACGCTGCTGGAGCAGGTCGAGCTGATCCACGACGCGTTGCCGGAGCTCTCCCTCGACGCGATCGACACCTCGGTGCTGCTGCTCGGGAAGCGGCTCCGCGTCCCGCTCCTGATCGCAGCCATGACCGGCGGGACGGAGCGCGCGCGTGCGATCAACCGGGAGCTCTCGCAGATCGCCGAGGAGCGCGGGTACGGCTTCGGGCTAGGGAGCCAGCGGGCGATGCTGAACGGCGACGTCTCCGCCACCTACGAGGTCCGCGCGCACGCTCCGACCACCCTCGTCCTCGGGAACATCGGCGCCGTGCAGGCGCGATCGCTGTCGACGGAAGCGGTCGCCGAGCTCGTGGCCCAGGTCGGCGCCGACGCGCTCTGCGTCCACATGAACCCCGCGATGGAGCTGGTCCAGCCGGGCGGCGACCGGGACTTCGCCGGTGCGCTGGATGCGATGGGCCGGCTCGCGAGCGGCCTCAGCGTGCCGGTCGTCGCGAAGGAGACCGGCTGCGGGATCGGCCCAGGGACGGCGTACCGCCTGGTCCGGGCGGGCGTCCGCGACCTGGACGTCTCCGGCGCTGGAGGCACCTCCTGGGTCGCCGTCGAGGCGGCCCGCGCCGAAGGTGCGGCCCGCTCCCTCGGTGAGGCGCTGCGCGAGTGGGGGGTACCCACGGCCGCCTCGGTGCTCATCGCCCGTACTATCCGTCCTCGCTTCAAGACGATCATCGCGACCGGAGGCATCACGAGCGGCCTTGACGTCGCTCGAGCGCTCGCGCTCGGCGCGCATGCGGCCGGGATCGCACGCCCGGTCCTCCAGGCGTTCGTCTCGGGGGGACGGGACGCAGCGGTGCGGTACCTCGAGAGCGTCGAGGCCGAGCTCCGGGCGGTCATGCTGCTCGTCGGCGCGCGCGACGTCGCGTCGCTCCAGAAGGCACCCGTGCTGCTCGGACGGGAGCTGCGCAGGTGGACCCGGTTGCTGAAGCAGATGAAGCAGATGGAGAGGGCGTAGTCGTGGCGGTGGGGGCAACGGGGGTAGGGGGGCCGAGACGGCGGGGTCCGGTCCCCGGGGTAAGGCCGGCGGGGCCGAACCGACGTTGTCGGCGGGGACGACAAGGCGCCCAGCGGTCGCTGTCCTTGGCGGGGGCGCCGGGCACGCCTCTGGCGCGCGCTCGACGCTTCCGTCCGGTCAGCCCCGCATGATACGGTCCGAAGCTCTGGAGAACCCCGGGATAAAATGACGGAGAAAAAAGGGCGTCCGAGCGATCGTCCCCCCGAGGACCTGAAGAAGGAGCGCGATGCCTTCATTCAGCAGTTCTTCCGCAAGGGGGCGCAGCTGACCGAGGAGCTCCTCCGCGAGAACGAGCGCCTTCGTGACAAGATCTCCGAGCTCGAGTCGGAGAACGGCAAGCTCCGCGCGCACCTCGCGAGTGACTCGGCCATCCGCGATCTGCTCCGCAAGATCGAGGAGCTCGAGCAGGAGAAACGCGACCTGGTGACGCAGTCGGTGCGGATGGTGGCGGCCTCGGACCGCTTCAACAGCCGCTACTCGGAGGCGGAGGGAGAGCTCGCGAACCTCGCGAACCTGTACGTCGCGCTGTCGCAGCTGCATGCGGCGCGCAACGTGCGCCATGTCCTCCGCAACCTCAAGGAGCTCCTGGCGCAGTTCCTCGGGGCGGGCGCCTTCTCCGTGTACCTGGCGTCTCCCGATGGTAAAGAGCTCGTCTCGATCGCGAGCGAAGGCGTTGCGGTCGAGGAGATCGTGCGCATGCCGGTGACCGAAGGCGTCGTCGGCCAGGCATTCTCGAAGGGGGAAATCTTCTTCGACGAGACCAAGGACGTCTCCAAGGGGAGCATCGAGGATCCCGCTGCAGTGATCCCGCTCGATTTCAACGGGCGCACCGTGGGTGTCATCGCGATCTTCAGCACGCTCCCGCAAAAGACGGAGTTCGTGAACGTGGACACCGAGCTCTTCAAGCTCCTCGGGGCCCAGGCCGCCCCCGCCCTCATCAACGCGCGGCTCTTCACCGACGCCGGCCGGAAGGTGCCTGGCGTCCAGGCATTCCTGGACCTGGAGGACTGATCATGGCCGAGTACTCGTGTCTGATCGTTGAAGACTCGCCCATGATGCGGCAGCTCTTGGTCTTCGCGCTGGCGCGCGTGAAGAACCTCCGCGTCACCGAGGCAGACGATGGCGTCGACGGTCTCCGCAAGCTCGCCTCGACCAAGTACGACGTGATCATCACCGACATCAACATGCCGATCATGGACGGGCTCAAGCTCGTCAAGCGCGTGCGCACGGATCCGGTCCACAAGGACACCCCGATCATCATCATCACCACCGAGGGGTCTCAGGAGGATCGTCAGCGCGCGTTGCAGCTCGGCGCGAACGCGTACATCACGAAGCCGATCCAGGCCCCGCAGGTCATCGCCAAGGTCAAGGAGCTCCTCAAGATCGACTGAGGCGCGCGCCGGCGGCCGCGCCCCGTCGCCCGCGTTCTGCGGGCGCACGATTCCATTCACCGGCCACTCGGGCGGCGCGGCGCCCTACCGCGGCTGTGCGGGTCGGCGCTGGGATGAACCCGCGCCCCGCTCTACGGCTTCGGGCCGAACTTCAGGAGCACGCGGTTGCGGCCGGTGCGCTTCGCCTCGTAGAGCGCCTCATCGGCCGCGGCGATGAGCTCCATGCCGGTCTGCACCGCGAGCTCGGGGTGCGCCGCGACGCCGACGCTGATCGTCGTCGGCATGCGAACGCCCTCGTGCTCGAAGACCGACCCCTCGATGAGGATGCGCAGCCGCTCGCCGAGGATGCCCGCGTTCTCGAGCCCCACGCCGCGGCACAGGATGCCGAACTCTTCACCGCCGTAGCGCGCGAACACGTCCTCGGTCCGCACCGTGTGGCTCGCGATCTTGGCGATCCTCGCAAGCACGTAGTCGCCGGCGAGGTGCCCGAAGGTGTCGTTGATCCTCTTGAAATGATCGACGTCGAACATGAGCAGCGACAGGTGCGCGCCGTGCCGCCGCGCATAGGAGACCTCGGTCTCGAGTCGATCCAGGAAGTACTTCTTGTTGAAGGCCTTGGTGAGGGCGTCGCGCAGCGCGGCGTCGTACATCTGCTGCTGAAACGACTCATCCAGGTGGTCGTGGTAGGTGAACTTGAGGATGGTCGTCGAGCCCAGGCGGATCTTGTCGCCGTCGTGCAGGGCGACGCGCGTGATGTGCTCGCCGTTCACCATCGTCCCGTTCGAGCTGTTGAGATCCTCGATCAGCACCTGGCTGTCCATCTGGAGGAGGCGCGCGTGGCGCCGCGAGATGCCGTCGTCGTTCAGCCGGATGGTCGCCCCGGATGCCCGGCCGATGACGATCTCGGCGCCCTCGACCCGGTACATCTCGCCGACGTTCGAGCCAGCGAGCACGATGAGGTAGGCGCGGTCCTTCGGCGAGCGCGCCGGGATCTCCTTGTGGAGCTCCCCAACGTTGGCCACCCGCGTGGCCTCGAAGTCATCGTCGGGGAGGTAGCTGCCCATGCTCCCTGAGGATGATCCTAAATCCTTGAAATAGGTTCAAGCGGGAGGGCATGGCACAGGCGATGTTCCCTGTCGGGTAGGGTGCGTGACGGAGCGTCGCGCGTTTCGCGCGGCTCGAGCGTTTCCCACCCCTTGCGCGCGCTCCCGACGGAGCGCTCCCGCGCACCTGCGCGCTCACGCAGCCCTGCCGAGCGGCACCACGAGCTGCTCGACCCAGAGCTCGCCCGCTCGGAGCTCGACGAACGTCGCGTCGGCGTGCCCCGTGCCATACGCGGAGACGGCACCGCTCCGCACAAACTCGCCAAGCTCGCCAGGAGCGCGCGCACCGACACGCACGTGATCGACGGTGCCCCGCACGTCGCCCCGCAGCGAGCACGGCGCTTCACCCACCGAGCCGACGTTGATGATGCGCACGCCGCCCACCATCCGATCGAACGGGACGTGGGAGCCACCACAGATCACGACATCCGCCGGATCGTCGCCGAGCAGGGAGAGCACCTCCTCATCGGTCATGTCGTGAGAGATCGGCTCGAGCGGATCCGCCGGGGAGCCGTGGACCAGGACGAGCTCGCCGCCGTCCTCGAGCGGCAGGCGGTACGTCGGGGCGAGCCGCGCCAGCCGCGCAAGGATCAGCTCGCCGAGCTCGGTGCGCGTCTGGGACAGGCGATCGAGCCGCGCTCGCTCGTGCTCGCTCCGCGCCCTGACCTTGTCGAGGTCCAGCGTCGCCAGGGCGCGATCCGATACGCCCTGTACGCAAACCGCCTTGGCCTGGGTGAGCCGGCGCCATGTCTCGAGCGGCTTCGGGCCGGGAAAGCAGAGATCTCCGGCGACCAGGAGCTGGGTGTACCCTCGGCGCTCGGCCGTGGCCAGGACCGCCGCGAGCGCGTCGGCGTGGCCGTGAATATCCGAGACGCAGAGCAATCGCACCCGGCGAGCATAGGATCTGAGAGCGACGCCGCCAAGGCGCGAGGTGGGGCCAGGTCGCGATAAACCGGCGGTCGGGCCCTGCGGAACCGCCGTTCACGCCCCCACGGTCTTGCTAGCCTCCCGCCATGCAACAGGTCTCGAGGCTCCTGGAGATCGCGAGCGCGATCGATGAGCAACGCGTGAAGGACCGCGCGGAGCGGCTGTCGCCTCGGCTTCGCCCCGGGACGATGGCCTTCGCCATCGCGGCGCTCCTGACGGCCGCCTACCCCGCGATCGGCGCGATCATCGAGGCGAATCCGGACATCGTGGAGCGGCTCGCGGCGGAAGGCCACCAGACGGCGCGCGATCGCGCCACGTACCTGGCGCGGATCCGGAGCCGCGTCGGCGACGTCTCGGACACGGACCGCGTCCGGCGGGAGCTCCGGCGCGTGGCGCGCGAGGAGCGGATCCGCGTCGCGCTGCGCGAGCTGCTCCCGCCGTCGGCGGGCGGCGCGGACATCGACGTCACCGCGCGCGAGCTCACCGCGCTCGCCGAGGCCACGATCGAGGTCGCGCTCGCCGAGGCCGTCTCCGCCGTGACCGCGCGGTTCGGAGAGCCGCGCACCGCGACGGGCGCGCGCTCGAAGTTCGTCGTGCTCGGGATGGGGAAGCTCGGCGGCGACGAGCTCAACGCGGGCTCCGACGTGGATCTGATCTACCTCTACGACACGGACGACGGCCACGTGGGCCTGCCCGGCGACCGCGCCGTCTCGGTCACCTTGCACGACTTCTGGGCCCGCGTCGCGCGCCGCCTCACGTCGACGCTCGAGGAGGTCACGGAGGACGGCTTCGTCTGGCGCGTGGATCTCCGGCTCCGCCCCGAGGGCCGGAGCGGTCCGCTCGTCAACTCCCTGGCCGCGGCCGAGCGCTACTACGAGTCGTTCGGCCGCCTCTGGGAGCGCGCCGCGCTGCTCCGCGCCCGCGAGATCGCCGGCGATCTCGACTTTGGCGCCGAGGCGCTCGGGGTGCTCGGCCCGTTCGTGTGGCGGCGCCAGGTCGATCCGCAGCTCGCCGTCGACATGATCGAGCTCGTCGATCGCGCTCGCGCGGAGCTCCCGCACGACGCGTCGCGCGACCTGAAGCTCGGCCCGGGAGGGATCCGTGAGGCGGAGTTCTTCGTGCAAGCCCTGCAGCTCATCTGGGGCGGGCGCGAGCCCCGCGCGCGCGCGCAGGGCATGCTCGACGGCCTGCGGCGCCTGCGCACCCTGGGGTACGTGACCGACAGGGAGGGGCGGGAGCTCGTGGAGGGCTACCTCGCGCTCCGGCGCGCGGAGCACGCGGTGCAGTCCGCGACCGGCGTGCAGACGCACCTCCTCCCCGACAGCGAGGCGGAGATCACGCGCCTCGCGCGGACGCTGCGCTTCGAGGACGCCGCGGCGTTCCTGGCCGACACCGCGCAGCGCCGGGGGCGCATCAAGGCCCGGCTCCTGTCGCTCCTGCCGAAGGGGAGCGCCCGGCCGTCGCGGTGGATCGACGCGATGGCCGCGCTCGACCACGGCGATCGCGACGCGTTCGCCGAGGCGCTGGCGAAGCACGCCGTGCTCGTCCTCGGCGGCGAGCCGGCGGCCGCCGCCGACGGCGCCGCGCCCGGGCTCGCCGCGCCGCCGGAGCCGCACGCCTCGCTGACGGCGCGCTTCCGCGACGTCGCCGACGATCTCTTCGAGCTGTCCCGCCACCCGGACGGCCTGCTCGGGGCGCGCAGCCGCGAGGCGTCCTCGTCCCTCGCGGAGACGCTGCTCGCCGCGGTGGTCGACGCCGCCGATCCGGAGCAGGCCGCGCGCTTCCTCCGGCTGTGCTTCTCCCGCATCAGGCACTCCTCCGTCTACGCGCGCATGCTCGGCGACGAGCCGCGCGCGCTCCGCAGGCTCGTCGAGGCGCTCGGGTCGAGCGCGTTCATCGGCGACGCCATGGTGAGGTACCCCGAGCTCGTCGACGCCGTCCTGTTCGCGCGCGGCGCGCCGAGCGCCGAGCTGATCCGACACACGATCGAGGCCAGCCTCAGCGAGGCGTCGCCGGACGAGGATCCGGAGGAGGCGCTCATCGGGGCGCTCCGGCGCGCCAAGGCGCGCGTCACCATCGAGGTCGGCCTCGCCGATCTGAGCGGCGAGGTCGGCACGCGCGAGGCGACGCTCGCGCTCTCGGATCTGGCCGACGCGTCGCTCGAGGCCGCGACGCGCTTCGCGCTGGGGACGCCGCCGGGCGAGCCCGTGCGAGGGCTCGCCGTGATCGCGATGGGCAAGCTCGGCGGACGCGAGATCGGCTACGGCTCGGATCTGGACGTCTTCTTCCTGTTCGACCCGGCGTGCGCGCCGCCCGGCGAGCAGGGGGCCGCGTCCGACCCCGGCACGTACTACGGGCGGCGCGCGCGGCAGATCATCCGGCTCATCTCCATGTCGCACGCGGCGGGCCCAGGCTACGAGCTCGACACGCGCCTGCGCCCGTCGGGCAGCCAGGGGCTGCTCGTCACGTCCGCCGACTCGTTCGCTCGCTACCACGGCATCCGCCGCGCCGACGCGGCTTCCCCGGCGCCCGCGGAGCCGGAGTCGTCGCCCGGCGCGCGGCACATGCGCGCGGCGATCTGGGAGCGGCTCGCGCTGATCCGGGCGCGCGCGTCGGCCGGCGATCCCGAGCTCGGGGCGGAGGCGATCGCCATCGCGCACGAGGCCGCGTACCTCCAGGCGGACGACTTCGATCGGATCGCCGAGGAGATCCACCGGCTCCGGCTGCGCATGGAGCGCGAGCTCTCGCACGAGCGCCGCGGCCGCCGCGACTTCAAGCTCGGGCGGGGCGGCCTCGCGGACATCGAGTTCGCGGTGCAGCTCCTGCAGATCCGGCACGGCGCCGATCCGCGCGTCAGGACCACCGAGACGCTCGCGGCGATCGACGCGCTCGCCGCGGCCGGACACCTCTCGGCCGAGCACGCCGAGACGTTCCGGGACGGCCACGCGTTCCTGCGCAAGCTGGAGCAGCGGATCCGCATCGTGCACGCGGACGCGTCGCAGCTCCTCGAGGAGGACGCGCCCGGGGTGCCGACCCTCGCGCGTCGGACGGGCATCCGGGGCCGCACCGCGGCCGAGGCCGCGCGCGAGCTGCTCGCGCGCTACGGCGCGATCACCGAGCGCGTACGCCGGGCGTACGCGGCCATCGTCGCGGGCGGCGCGGCGCCTCTCGGTGAGGCGAGCGAGGCGCGAGAGGCGAACACGGCGAGCGCGGGGGAATCGGGGGAACCGGGCGAAGACGAGCGCTGACGGTTGCCGTTGACCCTTGTCGGACGCGGTGGAATGCCAGGCGTTCCGATGACCACCCAGAGCGAGCAGAGCGCACGCCCGTCCGTCGGGCACCGTCATGTCACCGGGACGACCTCCCTCGATAGCCTCGTCGGCGCGCACCCGGGTGCGCTGAGGCAGTTCTACGAGGCAGGGAAGCCGGCGGATCCGGCGGAGCTCGGCGATCTGCCGCGAGGGCGCCTGCTCGCCCTGCAGCCGACGGCCGGGATCCACCTGGCGACGCGCCCGCTGATCACGGCGCTCGCGTCGCGCTGGATGCCCTGGAAAGGGAACGAGTTCGACCATGGCGGCAACTCCGGCACGAACGTGGTCTTCGGGAGCCGGATCTGCCGCTTCAAGGCGCAGCTGATCCCTTCGGAGCTCGACGGCGAGCCGACGCTCGCGCTGACGTATGGCGAGAAGGCGTTCGGCAATCCCTGGCCGGTGAGCGCGGTCAAGGACGAGCTGCGGACCGTGGAGGCCGGGCTCGCGATCGGGCCGATGCTGCTGAAGTGGCACGAGCGGTGGCACGCCGTGCTCTGGTTCGGGCTGACCCGCGTCGATCCGCAGTAATCGGCCGGACCGGCCCGAAGTCGGCTCAGGCGAGCCGGAGGCGCGAGCGGCGCTCGTCGCGGGACCTCGCTCGCGGCGCAATTGCGCGGAGCGCGACGCGCGTCGCGCGACGCGCGTCGCGCGTCGCCAGAGAGAAACGCGCTCGTCACGAATCATCGATCCGTCAATCCTTCTTGTCATTGCGTCACGCACCATGTCGGACGCACGGAGATTCACTGTCCAGGCCGTCCGACCGCGCGACACGCATGTCCTTCGCGGACGCGGTAGTCAGAGGTATCAGGGCTCGCCCTAATAACCCATCGCTCCATTCCTGCTCTTTGCTGGACATACTTCCCGATTTCTACAGTCTGGCATACGATAGAGACTGGGCGGCAGCAGAGCACCTTTGCTCGCGTCGCCGGGAGGCTCGAAATGGTGACTTGGTCGGGCAAGGCGGGAGTCTTGATGGCTGCGATCGCTGTAGCACCGGGCGTCATGGCTGGCTGCTCCTGCGGAGATACCGGGGGCACGGCGCCTGTAGCATCCGGCGGCGCGGGGCCTGGCGGTGGCGGTGGAATTGGCGGTGGAATTGGCGGTGGCTTCGGCGGCTTCCCGGCGATCGCCAGCGGGGGCGGTGTCGGAGGCGAAGGCGACTGCGAGGGCCTCGAATGCCAGCAGGTCGAATGCGAGAACGGGGCGAAGACCACGGTGAGCGGCACCGTGTACGACCCCTCGGGCAAACTGCCGCTCTACAACGTGATCGTCTACGTCCCCAATGCGCCGCTTGAGCCCATCCCCGACGGTGCGACCTGCGATCAGTGCAGCGCGACGCTCTCCGGCTCACCCCTCGTGACGGCGCTGACCGATACGGAAGGAAAGTTCGTCCTGGAGGACGTGCCGGTCGGCGAGAACATCCCGCTCGTCGTGCAGGTGGGCAAATGGCGCCGCGAGATGACGCTCCCCGTGGTCGAACGATGCGAGGACACCGAGACGGACGCCGGGATCATCCGGTTGCCGCGCAACCAATCGGAGGGGCACATCCCGAAGATCGCGCTCACGACGGGCGGCGCCGATCCGCTCGAGTGCTTGCTGCACAAACTCGGGATCGATGAGAGCGAGTTCACGCCGGAGACCGGGACCGGGCGGATCAACCTGTTCGCCGGCCGCGGGGACGTCGATCACGAGGTGACGACGCGCTATGCGGATCGCCTGAATCAAGGCGTGGAGTTCACGCCGGCCACGAGCCTCTGGGGGACCGTCGACGCCCTGAGCCAGTACGACATGGTGATCCTCGCCTGCGAGGGCGACCCGTACGTGGAAGACAAACCCGGGCCCGCGCGCCAGGCCATGTTCGATTATACCTCGCTCGGCGGGCGCGTGTTCGCGTCCCACTGGCACAACGTCTGGCTGAAGCGGGGGCCGGCGCCGTTCCCGGACACGGCGGTCTGGGACAACGACGTCACGGACCCGGAGAGCCCTCTCACGGCGCTCGTGGACACCACGCTCCCGAAGGGGCAAGCCCTCGCGGAGTGGCTCGTCAATGTCGGCGCGTCGGACGTGCCCGGCGAGATCGTGATCAACGGCGCGCAGCATACGGTGAGCGAGGTGACCGAGGACATCTCGACCCGGTGGATCTATTACAACGAGCCCGAGCCGGCCGGGGTCCAGTACTTCACATTCAACACGCCCGTCGACGTCCCAGAAGATCAGCAGTGCGGGCGTCTCGTATTCACGGACATCCATGTCTCTGCGGCGGACCTCACGGGCCCGCCCTTCCCGGAGGGGTGCTCCACGGAGGAGCTGAGCGCTCAGGAGAAGGCGCTGCTCTTCATGCTGTTCGACCTGTCGTCCTGCATCGTGCCCGACGACGAGCCGCCGCCGATCCCCATCCCGCAGTGACCCGCCTCGCTCGCGTCCACCGCGCCGCCGGCGCCCGCGCGCCGGCTCCGGAGCCCCGCCGGCGCTGAAGGACGCATGTCGGTATTCTCCTGAACTACGTCGTCTCCATCCCGAGCTGCCCCGCAAACGATCCTTGATGATGGGCGGAGAGCGTCCTCTCCGCTCGATCCGGCGAGCGCCGCGGGCCATCGGGGTTCGCCTTCGTTCCTCTCCGGGATGTCCTGTTGCTATCCGCCTCGCCTGATCGCGGGAGACCACGAGCCGGGGAGCCTCTGGGCTCCATCGCCCGCGCCGACGACGGGACACGCTGCCGCGCTGCGCAGCCATCTCGCCGCGCTGCGCTCCGCGTACGCCTCGGAGATATCGATTGAGCAGACGGAGGCGTACGAAGACGACAATCATGACGACAGCCGAGACAAGACGCTGTCGCGGTGGGAAGCACCACGCAGATACGGAATGTCATCCATGCATGGTCCGGGGATCCTGCTAGGATGAATCTCGCCCGCAGTGCGGGGTTACATCCGGAGCGTGGGTCGCTGGTCTTCGGCTCGGCAGAAGGAACATTCCTACGATGGTCCAGCATCGCCCTAAGCCAGCGGCTGCATGTCGGACCATCGAGCGTTGGCTTCGCGAGGGCGGTCGTGCTCCGCGGTTGCGCGGGGCGTCGCAGGAGACGGGGCGCACGGAGGCCCTTCCGCTGCAGGGCGAGATGGGGGGGATGCGCGGGGTGATGGAGGGCGATGAAGTTCAGGTCTGTCCTGCGCCGCCGCCGTCCTCGCGCCGGTACCTGTTCAGCCGGCGCGGCGACGCGGGCTGCCCGCTCTGCGCGCGGCGCGCGCGGTCGACGATGCCAGGCCTCGGCGGGGCGCCGTATCCCTTCCTGGCCGCCACCTGGGTGGTCCTCATGGTCGGCGAGCCCTTGCCGTCACCGCCCTGATCGCGCGCGGGCGCGGCGTCGTGCGCGTCAGCCGCTCCGCCGCGCACGACGCTGCGCTCCGGGAGCGTTCGTCGCCAGCGCGGTGGAGCGGGCGCGCGCCCACCTCTCCCGTTGGCCGCGAGGGTGGCTGGCGTGCCGCTGCGCCCGGAGGTGGGGGCCTCGCGCGGAGGCTCGACGGCCGAGCATCTGCCGGCGCCCTCTTGGGATGGGATGTGTGATGGGAAAGGTGCGGCTGGGCGCTCCGCGGCGAGCGGCGCGCCCGACGCTGCAGCTCAGCTGGCCGCCGACCGCTTGCCGGCGGTCACGCGCTTCTGCCCCGCCCTCTGCGCGCCCGGCTGCGCCGCCTTCGTTCGCCGCGCGGCTCCGCGCCCGACGCGGGCGCTGGCCGACGGCTTCCTCATCGCTGCTGCGCGCTGCGGCGCCGCGCGCTTCGCGCCCGAGGCGCGCGTCGTCTTGCGCCCGCCGGCCGGCGTCGCGCCCGAGGCGCGCGTCGTCTTGCGCCCGCCGGCCGGCGTCGCGCCGGCCGCGCTCCGGCCGCGCCCCGCCGCGCTACCGGTGGCGGTCCGCTTCCTCGTCGTGGCCGCCCTCTTGGCCGCGCCGCTCTGCTGCCGGCTCGTCTGTCCGGCGGTCGCCTTCCTCGGCGCGCTGCTGGTCTTCTTCTTCTCCGCCGCCGCGGTGCTCCGCGCCGTGCCCGGCCGCGCCGCGGCGCTCGCTCCTGCCTTGCTCGCTCCCTTCTTCGCCCGGGTCACCCGCCGGGTCGGCGCAGCGGCCATCCGGGCGCCGGCAGCGGACTTCGTCCGCCTGCGCGGAGCCTTCCGACCCGCCTCGCCCTGGGATATCGCGGGCGCAGCTTGCTCGCGCTCGCCGCTCTGGACCCGCTTCCTCTGCTTGGACGTATCCTTCGATGTCTCGCCTCTCGGCATTGCGCCCTCCCCCCGAGCTCTCTCGACATGAGCTCGCTCGTGGACTCATGGTGCCACAGCCTTCCCTCTTTCCCGGTCGGAAAGTCGGCGGGAAGCACCGGAATCGAAATCAGGATCCGCTGTAGCCAACCCCGGCGGAAGCGCCTATTGCGCGTCAGGCGCTCGGCAAATCCGCGCTCCAGACCCGCGGGCGCGGCGAGCCGCACGCCCGCGCGAGACCCGCTCCCCTCGCGCCGCCCTCGCGCCCCGCGCCGCGCGTCAGAAGCAGGTGCCGCCGCCGCAGCTCCTGCCCACGCAGCGCAGCAGCTGCAACGTCTCCGGGCTGTGGATGCACTGGAACCCGCAGACGGCGGGGCCGCTGCCCTCGTCGAGGCAGCCGAAGAAGCACGCGACGTCGTCCGCGCAGGTGGGGCTGAGCAGGCACTGGCTCAGCTGCGCGCAGCAGCGCTCGGCCACGCATCCTCCGCAGCCCGTCCCGTCCGATGGGCAAGCGGGGCCGCCGCAGAGGCCGTTCTGGCAGCCGCCGTTGCAGCACTCGCCGGAGTCCGCGCACGGCTGGCCGTCGCGCGCGCACGGGAGCCGGCAGACGCCGTCCTCGCACGCGCCGCTGCAGCACGCCTCGCCGGACGCGCAGCGGCTGCCGTCTGCGGCGCACTCGACGCAGACCAGCCCGCAGAGCCTGGGGACCTCGCCGACGCAGATCTCGTCCCAGCTGGTGGTGCAGCAGAACGGGTCGAACCGGCAGAGCTCGGCCGCGCACCCGCCGCAGTCCGCGGCGAGCGGCGCGCCGATCTCGCAGGGCGCGTGCGAGCACGCCGCGCCCCCGCACACGCCCTGCGCGCAGACGCCGGAGCAGCACGCATCGGCCGAGCCGCACGCGACCCCGTCCGAGCTGCACCCGCCGCAGATGCCCGCGTTGCAGCGCCCGGTGCAGCAGTCCGCGCTCTGGCCGCACACGGAGCCGTCGGGCGCGCACGCCTCGGCGCAGACGCCCGCGACGCAGGCGCCGCTGCAGCACGCGTCGCCCGCGCTGCAGCGCGCGCCGTTCGGGATGCACGGCGCGCGACATGCGCCCTCCACGCAGCTCAGCGAGCAGCACTGTCCCGCGGACCCGCACGCGCTCCCGTCCCGGAAGCAGCCCCGTCCGCAGGCCCCGCCCATGCAGACCCCGGCGCAGCACGCCGCCGCGCTCTGGCATGGCGCCCCGTCGGCCGAGCAGCCCTGCCCGCAGAGCCCGCCGGTGCACAGGCCGGCGCAGCAGTCGCCCGGGGCGGCGCACGGCGCGCCGTCCCGCGCGCAGCTGTCGCCGCCGCAGATCCCCTGCGCGCACGCGGCGCTGCAACAGTCCGCCGCGCCCTGGCAGGGGAGCCCGTCCTCCCGGCACACCGGCGGGTCCGGGGGCGGCGCGTCGGGGGCGCCCCCTGCGCCCGCGAGATCGGGCAGCCCGACGAGCTGCTCTCGGGAGCCGCACCCGAGGGCCAGCGCCGCGAGGACCACGAGCACGAGGAACACGAGGAGGGAGCGCGCTCGGAAAAGCACGGCGCGGAGGCGAACACGGGGGCAGTTCACGACGGGCGGGCGTGGCGGTGGGGCAACGGCGAGGACGTGGGGAAGTGGAGATGGAGATGTCGAACGGAAGCGGGGAAGCGGCGCCGCCGGGGCGGGAGACCTCGGCGGCCCGCCGAACGTGCGGACCCGAGGCGGCTTCCGATGCTACACTCGCGAGCGTGTCGTTGAAGATCGACCAGGATCACGGGCGCTTCCGTCAGATCGTTCGCGGCCGCATCCGCGAGAACCTGCGCAAGTACATCTCGCAGGGCGAGCTCATCGGACGAAAGGGGAAGGACCTCGTCTCGATTCCCATCCCTCAGATCGACATCCCGCGCTTCCGCTTCGGCGACAAGCAACGCGGCGGCGTGGGGCAGGGCGACGGCAACCCCGGCGATCCAGTGGGGGGCTCGGACGACAAGCAGCCCGGCCAGGGGCAGGCGGGCAGCGGCGAGGGGGACCACCTCCTCGAGGTCGACGTCACGCTCGAGGAGCTCGCCGGCATCCTCGGCGAGGAGCTCGAGCTGCCCGACATCCAGGACAAGGGCAAGAGCAAGATCTCGAACGCCCACGATCGCTACTCCGGCATCCGCAGGGTGGGCCCCGAGTCGCTGCGCCACTTCAAGCGGACGTACCGCGAGGCGCTGAAGCGGATGATCTCGAGCGGGACGTTCCGCCCGTCGGCGCCCGTCGTCGTCCCCGTCCCGGACGACAAGCGGTACCGCTCGTGGAAGACGATCACCGAGCCCGTCGCGAACGCGGTCATCATCTACATGATGGACGTCTCCGGGTCGATGGGCGACGAGCAGAAGGAGATCGTGCGCATCGAGTCGTTCTGGATCGATGCGTGGCTGACCCGCCAGTACAAGGGCCTCGAGTCGCGCTTCATCATCCACGACGCGATCGCCCGCGAGGTCGACCGGGACACGTTCTTCCACACGCGCGAGTCCGGCGGCACGATGATCTCGAGCGCCTACAAGCTGTGCTCGCAGATCATCGACAACGACTACCCGCCGGACGAGTGGAACATCTATCCGTTCCACTTCTCCGACGGCGACAACTGGTCGATGGACGACACGCTCTCCTGCGTGGACGTGCTCAAGACCCAGATCCTGCCGCGGGTCAACATGTTCGCCTACGGGCAGGTCGAGAGCCCGTACGGCTCGGGCCAGTTCATCAAGGATCTGAAAGAACACTTCTCGCAGGACGATCGGGTGGTGGTGAGCGAGATCAGGGACAAGGACGCCATCGTGGGCAGCATCAAGGATTTCCTGGGGAAGGGGAAGTAGAGCGGTATGAGCAAGTTCGCCCTGAACACCGCGCTTCCCCGCTACCTGCGCACCGAGAAGGAGCGCATCGAGAAGATCGCCCGGGACTACGGGCTCGACTTCTTCCCCGTCATCTTCGAGATGCTGACGTACGACCAGATGAACGAGATCGCCGCGTACGGCGGCTTCCCGAGCCGCTACCCGCACTGGCGGTTCGGCATGGAGTACGAGCAGCTCTCGAAGAGCTACGAGTATGGCCTCTCGAAGATCTACGAGATGGTCATCAACAACAACCCTTCGTACGCCTACCTCCTCGAGGGCAACTCGCTCACTGACCAGAAGCTCGTCATGGCGCACGTGTACGCGCACGTCGACTTCTTCAAGAACAACTTCTGCTTCCGGTCCACCGATCTCGACCATCGCGGCCCGATCCTCGACCCGGTGCGGAAGAGCGAGGCCTACGATCCGGACCGCAAGTGGATCGACAAGATGGCGAACCACGGCGCGCGCGTGTCGCGGCACATCGAGCGCTATGGCATCAACAAGGTCGAGGCGTTCGTCGACCACTGCCTCTCGCTCGAGAACCTGATCGACCCGTGGGCCCCCTTCAGCGGCCGTCCTGTGGCCAAGGAGGACGAGGAGCCCACGGAGGAGCCGATGGACACCTACAAGCTCCGGGCCAAGGAGTACATGGACTCCTTCATCAACCCGGAGGAGATCCTCGCGGCGCAGCGGAAGAAGCGGCAGGACCAGAAGAAGCCGGAGCGCAAGGTGCCGGAGCGCCCGGAGCGCGACGTGCTCAAGTTCCTGCTCGACCACGCGCCGCTCGATCGGTGGGAGCGCGACGTGCTCGAGATCATCCGCGAGGAGACCTACTACTTCGTCCCCCAGCGCCAGACGAAGATCATGAACGAGGGGTGGGCCTCGTACTGGCACTCGAAGATGATGACCGAGAAGGTCCTCGATGCGTCGGAGATCATCGATTACGCCGAGAACAACGCCGGTGTCATGGCGACTGCGCCGGGGCGCTTCAACCCCTACAAGGTCGGCGTGGAGCTCTATCGCTACATCGAGGAGCGATGGAACAAGGGCCGCTTCGGCCGCGAGTGGGAGGAGTGCGCGGACCTCGACGCGAAGCGCACCTGGGACATGCGGCTCGGCCTCGGCCGCGAGAAGATCTTCCAGGTGCGCGCGCTCTACAACGACGTGACCTTCATCGACGAGTTCCTGACGCCGGAGTTCGTGATCGAGCAGAAGATGTACACGTTCGGCTTCTCGGGGCGGAACGACAGGTTCGAGATCGAGAGCCGCGAGTTCAAGGAGGTGAAGGAGAAGCTCCTCTTCCAGCTGACGAACTTCGGCGACCCGTACATCCGTGTCGTCGACGCCAACTACGGCAACCGGGGAGAGCTCCTGCTCGAGCACGTGCACGGCGGCTTCGACCTCCGCGCCGACTACGCGCGCGAGACGCTCGTGGCGCTCGTCCGGTGCTGGAAGCGGCCGGTCGGCGTGGCGACGAAGATGGATAACAAGCCTGTGCTGCTCCGGTACGACGGCAAGGAGCACGCGATGACCCCGTACAAGCTGTGAGCGCCTGCGGAGCGATCCGCCGGCTCGGCGTCCTGCTCGCGCTCGCCGGCTGCGCCCCGGCGGCGCCAACGTCGCGCTCGCCGGCGCCGCGACCATCGGCGGAGGCCCCTGCGCCGCCTGCCCGGCTCGATCCGACGGAGAACGCGGCGCCCGCGCCGCCTCCGGGGAGCGGCGCTGCCCCGGGCGCGCCGGTCGGCTCGGGCGTCCCGCTCGACGCGCCGTCCACCAGCGAGGCAGCGGCGGCGAGCCCTCCTCCGCGCGTCGCGCGCGGCACCGGCACGCCGGCGGACAGGAAGCTCGAAGAGGGCGACGCTGCCTATGCGAGCGGCGATTTCGCCGCTGCCGAGAGGGCCTATCGTGCGGCCGCGCAGCTCGACAAGAAGGACGCGGCGGCGATCGTCGGCGCCCAGCGCGCGGCGATCGCCAGGGCAGGCGTGTCCACCGACTACAACGGGGCGCCGGGCGACAGGACGCTGCTCGCCGCGCTCCCTGAGCTGAAGCGTGCGGTGACGCTCGAGCCTGACCACGCGCTCGCGCACCTCGAGCTCGGCCGCACACTCCTTGTCCTCGGCCGGGCCGACGCGGCGCTCGGTGAGCTGACACGTGCCGCGGAGCTCGCCCCGAGCGACGCCGAGGCGCACTCCGCGCTCGGTGTCGCGCACCTCGCGCTCGGCAACCTGCAAGACGCTGTCCGTGAGCTGACGCGGGCGGCGGAGCTCGCCCCCGGGGACGCGGAGCGGCAGGCGAACCTCGGGACAGCGCTCCTGGCCGCGGGGAGGACGGCCGACGCGATCCGCGCTTACGAGCGCGCCGCGAGGCTCTCGCCGGCGGACGCGCGCCTGCAGAACGACCTCGGGACGGCGCTCCTCGCCGCGAACGATCCCGCGCGCGCCGTTCCGCACCTCGAGGCGGCTGTGGCGCGCGACCCGGCGCGCGCCACCTACCGATCGAACCTCGGGTATGCGTACCACCTCCGCGGCGACCTGCAGAAGGCGACCGCGCTCTACCGCGAGGCGCTCAAGCTCGACGACAAGCTCGGGAGCGCCTGGATCAACCTGGGCAACGCCCTTGCGCAGTCGGGCCAGCTGAAGGACGCGCGCGCAGCGTACGAGAAGGCGCGCGCCGTCGATCCCACGGATCCGCGCGTGAAGGCGGTGATGGACGAGCTCGACGCCATCGAGCGGCGCGGCGCTCCGCCGCGGTGACGCCGAGGCGCCGGTCGCGTGCGCCACAGCGGCGCTGCGCGGCGCGGGCCCGCGGTCAGGCGCGCGCTGCGCGCTGCGCTCGGGAGGGCGGCGCGCTGCCGCGCCGGACAGCGCGACGGTGAACACACGCGGCCTGCATGGATGATTGTCAAGCTCAATCGTTGCGATGTCCGACCTCGCGCGTTTTTGGGCCGTTCGCGCTGCTCGCGCTGCTCGCGCCGCTCGCGGCGAAGGTGAGGGCGCTCGGTCGAGCGGCGCCCAGCAGCAGGACGAGGGCTGCGGGACCATCGATGTTGCGAAGCGCTCCCGGACGCCTGACGACACCCGGCGCCAGCCGCGAGCGCTCGCCCGGCGTGGGGCTCGTCGCGGCGCTGCCCCGAGACGCCGACTCCCGCGCGAGAGGGCCGCATACCGAATCCGCGCCCGAGAGACGCACTCGGCTCCGGCGCGCGATGGGCCACGTGGTAGGTGGGCGCACGGATCTCCTCGCACTCCCGCGGCGACTCGCTGGACCACACGATGTCTGAGCGCACCTCCGCCGCGCGCAGGAAGGGGTTGACAGCAGCGACGCACTTTCGATTACCTCTCTTCTGCTGCTCCAAATGGTCTGATGGTCAACGACTGTGCGCCCCGCCGAGGCGAGCGGGGAGCACATGTGTAGCGAATTACAAATGGCGCCGCCGGCGCGGGTGCTCTGTGGACAAAATGTCTGCCTGTCGTGGTGACCCACGAACATCGCGTGCTGAGGCAAGCGGAGCCCGTTTCACCCGGATATGCGCGAAACGACCGAACGGAGCCGTCGACCAGCAGGCGGCACCCTACATCGGTTCACCTGTTCATGAGACCAGTGGTCTTCGATAAATGCGAGCTGTATTACAGAAAGTCTACGGCGCGGTGGCATGCCTGGTGCAACCGGCCGGGCGGTCGCTGACGTTTCTGCCGCGTGAAGGCCCGGATGGCGCTCGCTGGAAACCTCGCGATGCACTCGACGGGGCACCCCGAACCCGGGTAACCTCGTTCGTGCCTCACTTGTCAACCAACCCCCGAGGCTTTGATGTCCGTTTCCAAGCAGGCCGACATAGCTCCGACCTTGCGACCGCCGCCCGCGTTACCGGCGGACGGCATGGTCATTTCCGCGAACTTCTCGGTCGGTGGCTTCAGTAAACGGTGGAACCACTGTCATCAGCTAGCCAATTTCCTCGCGAGGTACGCGAGCGCCAATGAGGATGACCCCGAGCGCCACGCGACCTTGCTCTCGACGTTCTTCAACGAATTGCTGGAAGCGATATACCGGAATCACGGCTCCACCGGCGAGATCAAGATGCGGTTCCGCAAGAAGCAGAACCACATCCTCGTCGAGGCGGAGGTCCCGATCAACGAGCAGAGCGCCAAGTTCTACAACCACGCCGTCCAGCTGGCCAATCAGCCGGACCCGATGGCCTGGTATCGAGAGCAGCTCGAGCACGACGTTCCGGATGATGACGCTCAGGCGCTCGGGCTGCTCGAACTCGCGGTCGTCTACGGCTCGAAGCTCAGTATCTCCGAACCCACGAGCGGGGACTGGCTCCTTCTGGCGATTCAGTTCCCGTTCACTGAGGTAGAAGAACTATGACAGCTCCGATCGGTCGCGAATCCGCCGTACCGCCCTCGTCTGCGAGCGGCCTCCCTTCGTGGCGCTCGCAGGTGACCTTCAGCATGCGCGTCGACCAGACCGACCAGGAGGTTGCGCTCTCGGGCATGCTGCGGCCGTTCGGTGCCGATCAGATGAGGGCCATCCGCGGCACGCTGGAGACCGCGGCCAAGAACGCGAGCGGCGAGCTCTGCCTGGACTTCAAGCGGCTCAAGTACATGAACAACGTGGCATTCCTGGAGATAAACAGGTTTGTCCGTTGGGCCGTCGAGGCTCGTCCCAACCTGAAGATCAGGCTGATCATCTCCAGCGTCATCCCCTGGGCGATCCGCAAGTTTCAGGTCATCGCGGAGATCTACTCGAGCGTCTCCGTCGAGATCTACGACGTCGCGTTCTACCCGAGCCAGGGAATGCTCGAAGATGCCGAGTTCATCGACGTCCTCCGCCTCCAGGAGCGCATCATCTGGGAGCACGAGAAGACGGGGCTGACGAACCACGGCCTCTACCCGGGGATGAAGATCGCCGACATCGCGTGCGGCTTCGGCGACTTCGCGATCTTGCTCCAGAAGGAGTTCAAGCCAGAGCACGTCGTCGGGGTCGATCACTCCCGGCCCGCGCTCCGCTACGCGCAGGACCACGTGCGGCGGCTCGGGCTGGAGAACGTCGAGTATCAGTACGGCGACGCCGCGGCGCTGCTCCTGCCGGACAACTCGTTCGACTTCGTGTCTTGCCGTCTGTCTCTCCAGGTCTTTCCGCAGCCCGAGCGGATCATGCAGGAGCTCTATCGCATCTGCAAGCCGGGCGGCCGGATCTACATCACGAACGAGCTCCTGTCGTGCGCGTACGGCTATCCGGAGCAGGACCTCATCCGCGCGACCTACAAGCGGTTCGTCGAGCTCGGCAGGTCGATCGGGATGGATCTCGATACGGGGATAAAGACGCGGCAGATCATGGGGGAGGCCGGCCTCGAGGACATCCGCGTCAACCTGATCGACATCAACAACATGAACACGGACTGCTTCGACTTCGCGCGCGTCGTCGAGTGCTGGATCTCGGTGACCGCCAACATGGCCCGGACCGCCGGCGCCCCGCCGGACTACCACGCCGAGCTGAGCACCGGGCTGCGCGCTCACATGGCGGCCATCACGCACCCGCACGGCCTCGCCTCGTGGCCGATCTACGCCGGCTCGGGCCGCAAGCCGATGCGGGTCATGTGAGGGGAGGCCGGGTCGTCATGCTCCGCCGCGTCGTGATGCCGATCGAGTGGCCCAGGGCCGTGCCGTTAGGAGATTGCCAGCCGTGAGCGTTCAACCTCGGAACTCTGGCGAACAGCGGCCTCAGAGCCTGCTCTTCAGGTTCAGGAAGTTCAGCACCAAGATCATCTTCGTGACGGGCGTGAGCGTCCTGCTCGGTGCCGTGTGGAACGTCGTCGTCGGGCGGCAAGGCATCCACCGGCTGAGCAGCGAGGCCGCCGCGGAGATCGAGGCCGGCCTCAACTCGGCGAACCGCGAGTACCTGACCAATCACCTGGAGGACAAGGCCACTCACGTCAACCTCAGGCTCGGCGAGGCGTACAGGGATCTCCAGACCCTCGCCGGCGTCTTGCAGACCGTGATCGATCGCGAGGAGGACGTCGCCCCGTTCCTGCAGACGGCCGCCGACTTCCCGTATTTCCGCGATCAGATGAAGTTCAACCCGAAGGGGAACTGGTACCAGAACGATCCGAGCGAGCCGAGCGTCGTCAGCGTCTGGGGCTACCTGGGGAAGGACGGGACGATCCTGCCCGAGGTCCAGCGGGCCGTCAACGAGACCGCGTTTCTGGATCTCATCCTGCCTTCGTTCGGCAAGTACGGCGCCGACAAGCTTCAGATCTATTACATCGGTCCTGAGGACAAGCCGTATGTGCGGCTGACGCCGTACACGGACATGGCGTCGACCTTCGACAAGCTGTATCCGGGGCACAACGACCAGGGGTGGTACAAGTTCTTCTTCCCCGGCATGGCCGAGAGCTGGAACGAGTGGGCGAAGGACCCCGCCGGGCTGAGCGCGCACCCGGATCAGACCACGGTCACGGCGCCGTACGACGACGCGGCGGGCGGCGGCATCGTGATGACGGCGTTCCATCCGCTCTGGGCGAAGGACCGCAAAGCTTTAGTGGGCTCGGTCGGGCTCGACCTCACGCTCGCGCAGCTCATCGCGTCGATCAAAGACGTCAAGCTGGCCACCGCGGGCTTCGCCTTCCTGGCGCAGGCGGACGGGAACGTCTTCGCGGTCAACGAGCTCGGCGCAAAGACGCTGCGGCTGCGCACGGACGCGGGCGCTGGCCAGAACTCCGGCGTCGGCATGCTGCAGCGGTTCTTCAAGGACAGCGAGGACTCGGGGGTGTCTGGCATCGTCCTTCCGAACGATGATAAAGTCGACTACCGAGAGATGGTGATATCGGGCGAGACGTACATCATCGCCCTCCAGCGGCTCGCGCCGGTGAACGGCTGGGCCGGGCCGGACGCGCGCGTGGCCAAGGAGCGGTGGACGATGGGCTTCGTCGTCCCGAAGAAGGAGATGTACGCCTCGCTCCTCGCGGCGCAGAAGAGCATCGAGAAGAGCAGGACGGTGATCGTCGGGACCCAGGTCCTCATCACGATCGCCTCGTTCCTCGTGCTCATGCTGGGCGTCTACCTGATCTCCCGCAAGATGACGGGCGCCCTGGTCGCGCTCTCGACCGGCGCGACGCGGATGCGCGAGGGCGATTACGGCGTTCGCATCGACGTGAACTCCGCGGACGAGATCGGGCAGCTCGGCGTCGCGTTCAACGAGATGGCGAGCGAGATCGAGGCCTACACGAACAACCTCGAAGAGCTCGTCGGCGAGCGGACGAGGGCCCTCGAGAAGGCGAACGAGGAGATCAGCGAGCTGAACGCGAAGCTCGCCCAGGAGAACATCCGGCTCGGCGCCGAGCTGAACGTCGCGCGGCAGCTCCAGCTCATGGTGCTCCCCGCGCCGAGCGAGCTCCAGGAGATCCCGGGCCTCGACATCGCGGGCTACATGGCCCCTGCCGACGAGGTCGGCGGGGACTACTACGACGTGCTCCGGAGCGACGGGCTCGTCAAGATCGGCATCGGCGACGTCACCGGCCACGGGCTGGAGAGCGGCGTGCTGATGCTCATGGTCCAGACGGCCGTCCGGACGCTGCTCGCGGCCAACGAGCGGGATCCGAAGAAGTTCCTGAGCATCGTCAACAAGGTCATCTACCAGAACATCCAGCGCATCCGGTCGGACAAGAACCTGTCCTTGACGCTGCTCGACTACAGCGACGGCGGGCTCCAGCTCACCGGTCAGCACGAGGATCTGATCATCGTCCGGAAGGACGGGACCCTCGATCGTGTCGAGACCATGGGGCTCGGGTTGCCGATAGGCATCGACCTGGATATCAGCGATTTCATCGGTAGCATCGAGGTGAAGCTGGAGCCCGGGGACGTCGTGACGCTCTTCAGCGACGGCATCACCGAGGCGGAGGACTCTTCAGAGGAACAGTACGGAATCGACCGGCTGTGTCAGGTGATCTCACGAAACCACGAAAGAACCTCGCGGGAGATCAAGGACGCTATCATCGAGGACGTCTTGGCGCACGTAGGCTACAACAAAATCCATGATGACATCACTGTACTTGTCATTAAGAGGGTATGAGCAAGGGGGAGACTGGGCATTACCATGAGCGAAATCATCGGCGTCTACTCTTTAGACGATTCGTTCAGCGAACACATGTCGCTGACGTTGTACCCCGACTCGTTCGCGGTGAGATGGAGCCTTTGTAACCTGACGGCCAATTTCATGGCCGAGTACTTCGGCGAGCTCTTTCCGGAGATAGACGGCGAGGACAGGCTCATCAGCCGAGACGAGGTCTCAGGCGCCATCGGGTACGTTCTGAACGAACTGGTTGAGAACGCCGTCAAGTTCAATCAGCACGGTGACATCACCGTGACCGTGGGTATCGGGCGTGAGGATCTGGTGTGTCTCGTCAGCAACCAGATCACGAACGCCGCCGTCCCCTCGCTTCGTGAGAAGCTCCTAGAGCTCACACAGGAGGACCCTGGGGAGCTCCTGCGTCGACAGGCGGAGGCGAACGCCGAGGACGCGGAGAACGCCGGGTCGGGGCTCGGGTATCTCATCATCATGAATGATTACGGTGTCAGTCTTGGTTGGAAGCTGGATCCGATCTCGGTCAACAGCTTCAGCATCAAGACGATGGCCAGGATTCCTATTTTGAATGAAAGGTCGAGAATGGAAATCAAGGGTGGTAACTATCGGGTTTGGTACGATCCCTCTGAGGTGGTGGTGTACCTGGAAGGAATCCTTCGTCTTGGCGGCACCACCGAGTACGCCCCCATCGAGGAGCTGCTCGACAAGGTCCTGGCCACGAACCCTCCCACCATCACACTCGACGTCAGGGCGCTGAACTTCCTGAACAGCTCAGGGATCAACGTCCTCTACAAGTTCGCGATCGCCACCCGGAAGAAGGGTGAGCTCCAGCTCATCGTCCGCGGGTCGAAGTCCATCCCGTGGCAGGGGAAGTCGCTGCCCAACCTCAAGAAGTTCAATCAGAACTTCGAGATGATACTCTGTGATTGAGATCGGATGGGTTCTTCCGTCCAACCCGAATCGCGTCCAGGTCGAGCCATGACTGCACCCAAGGACATCAGCTCGATGCACTCCAGAGGCTTCCTGCAGAAGCAGAGCAATCTGGATGCCATCAGGGCGATCGTGAAGGAGCGGCAAGCGTGGAACACGTTGCTCCGCGAGGAGGGGAACTTCACAGACTTCATGGAGCGCTGCAACGCGCTGCTGGAGTACGTCGACAAGCTGAAGCTCGACTTCGACGACCTCTCCCTGGTGCACGAGGCGATCCTGGAACACGCGACCAGCATCGAGAACGAGCTCGAAGGGTACAACCGGGCCATCGACGACGACCTCGCGGTGGCGCGGCAGGTCCAGCGCGCCCTGCTTCCGGAGGCGAGCGGGGCCATCGCCTCGTCCTTCGACATGGCCATCTTCCACAAGCAGCTCGCCCAGGTCGGAGGAGACTACTACGACTTCTTCTACCTTCCCGGCGAGCGCCACGCGATAGGGGTTTACGATATCTCAGGTCACGGAGTATCGTCGGCGCTCATCATGGCGTTTCTGAAGGCGCAGTTCGCCCACGCTACCAAGCGGCTAGATAGCCCTGGGGCGATCGTGGACTGGGTGAACCGGAGCGCTTACTCGTTCCTGCGGGAGGTTCGCCGGTACGCGACGGTGAACTTTGTCATGTTTACTGACCGATTCCTCCGCTACGTCTCGGGCGGAGGGTACGGGCTCCTGGTCCGTCGCGGCACGCCTCGCTCGTTCAACCGGGTGAGCAACTTTATCGGTCTGCGCATCAAGCCATTTCACGAGTTCGAGCTGCCGTTCGAGGAGGATGACGTCCTCGCCTTGTACACAGACGGGATGTTCGAGGCCCAGGACGCGAGCGGGGAGATATATTCCGTGCAACGTCTCAACGAAATCGTCGTCAAGCACAGCGAGGAACCGGTGCAGGTGATCCTCGACCGGTGCATCGAGGACTACACGCGGTTCCGGGTGGCGGACGCCGACGACATCACACTGATCATCCTGCGAAGGTGCGCCTGATGAAGCCCGAGAAGAATCATTCGCAGACGTCGGTCGGTGCATCGATATATATCTCTCCGATCGATCACATCACGGGCGACGTGGCCGGCCTGCTTGCGAACTTTTTGGACGCGCTTCTGGTGAGGTTCTATCCCAGACGGATCTGCCAGAAGGTCAACGTGGTGGTCACGGAGCTGGTCACCAACGTGCTCCAGCACGGGACCGAGCGTGAGAGCGAGGTGCGGCTCGATCTGAGCATCGATCCGGATCGATTGCTCATCAAGGTATCCAACCGCGTTACGCCGGAAGAGTACCGGACCGTCAAGGCGGTATTCGACGAGATCTTCGCCGCGGAGGACCCGAGAGAGCTCTTTGCCAGGACGGTGCGCGAGCGGCGCAACGATCGACGCAGGGGCGGTCTAGGGCTCATTCGGTTGACCGCCGAGAACAAATTCCATCTCTCGACGCAGTACGTCGATGGAATCCTCGTCGTCCAGGCTACTTTCCCTTGAAAAGGCTGCGTATGTTTTTCACGAAAGGTCGCGTATGAAGGCTCTCAGCTATGGCGAAATCACGGATGGCGGGCTGAGCGTCTTTCAGTCGGTCGCCCGGCTCGATGACGACAACCGCCTCGTTTTGACCTTCGAGGGCGCTATCCGGATCGACAACCCGTACCGGTACCTGTCGAGCTACCTGGACGAGCTGGCTCGAGTCCTCCCGCAGCACCCGATCACGTCCACGGTGATGGATTTCGTGAAGATGCGGTTCTGCAACTCGAACGGCTTCTACGTCATCATGGATATCGTGGACGCCGTGTACAACCTGGTGCCCGGCCGGGTGACCGTGCGGCGGATCCTCGACGATGACTGGCAGCACGAGACGCTGCCCATCCTGCTCAACCTGAACGAGGAGCACGTGGCCGCGCGGACGACGTTCGAGGACGTCAAGGAGACCTAGGCGTGGGGGTGTGGGCTGGGGAAGGCGACCGGCGATGGACACACCTGCGAACGAAGCGGACGTAGAGAGGTTCTTCGCTGTCTGTCCCGATCCGCTGTGTGTTCTGCGGAGCGATGGATCGTTCCTGCGCGTGAGCGGCGCCTGGGAGCGGACGCTCGGCCTGGGGACCGAGGATCTCGTCGGCCGGAGCCTCCTCGATCTCGTGCACCAGGACGACGTCGTCGCGACCAGGGAGCAGATGGATCGGCTCCTCCAGGGGCCCGTCACGCTCGGGCTGGAGAACCGGTGCAGGAGCAGGAGCGGCCTCTACGTCTGGCTGTCGTGGTCGATGCTCTCGGTGCCGAGCGAAGGGCTCGTGTACGGGTGGGCGCGCAACGTGGGCAAGCAGAAGCGCCTCGAGCGGGCGCTGATGCAGCGGATCGAGACGAAGATGCTGGTCGCGTCGATCTCGGCCCATTTCATCAACGTGAAGCTGGCGGACGTCGACCGCGGCTTCCACTCGGCGCTCGCGGAGCTCGGCAAGGCGCTGCGCGCCGACAGGACGAGCCTTTTCCTCCTCGCGGAGGACGGGCGGCGGTTCCTGAACACGCACGAGTGGTGCGCCGACGGGGTGCCGTCGCTGCGCGCGGAGCGGGGAGTCGTGTCCAGGGACGTGTATCCGTGGCTCGTCGAGCGGCTGTTCCGCCTCGAGGTGTGCGACGTGCCGCGCGTGGCCGACCTGCCGGATGAGGCAGCGAGCGAGCGGCGTGCCTTCGCGGAGCTCGGGATCGCCTCGCTGGTCCGGATGCCTGCAGCGTACGCGGGGCGGCTCGTGGGCGTCGTGGGGCTCGACGCGGTGCGATCCACCCGCGCGTGGGACAAGAGCGTCCGGGCGCTGCTCCAGGTCATCGGCGAGATGTTCGCGATCACGCTGGAGCGCATGCGCGCCGAGGAGTCGCTGCGCGAGGTGGTCGAGCAGCAGGAGTCGATGCGCGCGGTGATCTCGCGGCAGGAGTCCGCGATCGAGACGCTGTCGACGCCGATCATCCAGGTCTGGGACAGCGTGCTCGTGCTGCCGCTCGTCGGCAGCATCGATCGCCACCGGGCGACAGAGATCACGGAGAAGCTGCTGCGCACGATCGTCGAGACGAAGTCGCGCTACGCGATCGTCGAGGTGACGGGGGTCGAAGAGGTCGACTCCACGACGGCGCAGCACCTCATCAGCATGCTCCAGACGATCGAGCTGCTCGGCGCGCAAGGGGTCGTGGCCGGAGTCCAGCCGCAGGTGGCGCAAACGGCCTCGTCGCTCGGCGTCGAGCTCTCGTCCGTCCAGGTGCATCGGGACCTCCAGGAGGCGCTGAGGTGGTGCATCCGGGAGCTCCGGGCAGACCGGGGGTCAGAGAAGCGGCGGCGGGGACGGCGGTAGACCCGGCTTCGCTGCGTTCTCCTACATCCGAACGTTCACGTGGACGTTTACGTGGTCGTGGTCGTTCACGGCCTATCGTTGGCGACCACGACCACGACCACGACCACGTAAACGTCCACGTTGGTGACCGGGGGCCTGCGGTGGGGCAGCGCCCGCTCGGTCGGCGGGGGCGCGGGAGCTTGACGCACCCCCGGGGAGCGAATATTTCGTACACGAAGCATCGTGACAGCGACCCTGCCGCCGCCCGAGAGGCCGGAGATCGACGCCATCGTGGAGATGATCATCTATCTCTACACGGAGTCGCGCAGGCTCACGAAGGGCATGGCGAGCGGATTCGGCCTCACCGGGCCACAGCTCACCATCCTCAAGCTGCTCGAGTCGTTCCAGGATCTCTCGCTGTCCACGCTGTCGGAGCGCATCCGGGCGCAGAACAGCACGGTGACCGGGATCGTCGATCGCATGGAGCGAGAGGGGCTCGTCCGCCGCGAACGCTCGAAGGCCGACCGGCGCGTCGTCCACATCCGGCTCAGCGAGAAGGGGGCGCGGCTCGCCCGCGAGATCCAGGTCGAACCGATGGAGATCTTCCGGAGCGCGCTGCTGAGCTTGAGCTCGACCGATCTGCGCGATCTGCTCCGGATCCTGACGAAGCTGCAGAAACAGGTGGTCTCGCGGGTCGGACAGAGCCGGACAGAAGAAGAGCGACGGCGCTGAGGACGCGAAAGGGAGGCAGGGGGCATGAGAGAGAAGCCGACGTTCACCGGGGAACCGAGGGATCCGAACGGACGAGATCCCGATATCTGCGTGGTGACCTGCGCGCTGTCAGGGGTGCTCGCCGGCCGCAAGCAATGCCCCGCCATCCCCTATACGCCGGTCGAGATCGCCGAGGAGGCGAAGCGGGCCTACGACGCAGGGGCGGCGGCGGTGCACATCCACGCGCGCAACGACGACGGATCACCGACGTTCTCTCCGGCCGTGTTCGCGCGGATCAAGGACGAGGTGCGCCAGCGCTGCCCGGTGATCCTGAACTTCTCGACGGGCACCCTCCTCGACGACGTGAGCGAGCAGTGCGCGACCCTCCGGGAGAGCCGCCCCGAGATCGCGGCGCTCAACATGGGCACCATGAACTACTCGAAGTACTCGCGCGCGCGGAAGACCTTCGATTTCGACATGGTGTTTCCCAACACGTACGCGAAGATCAGCAAGCTCCTCAACGCAATGAACGAGGCCGGGACGAAGCCCGAGCTCGAGTGCTTCGATACAGGGCACACCCAGGGCACCTGGCCGCTCGTCGACATGGGGCTCCTCAAACCCCCGCTCCAGTTCTCGTTCATCGTCAACGTGCTGGGCGGCATCCCCGCGCACGTGGAGTCGCTCCAGCTCCAGACCAGGATCATGCCTCCCGGCTCGGAGTGGGAGGTGATCGGGATCAGCCACGGGCAGTGGAGGATGCTGGCGGCGGCGCTCGTGCTCGGCGGCAACGTGCGGTGCGGGCTCGAGGACCACTTCTACCTGCCGAGCGGCGAGATGGCGCGCAGCAACGGAGAGCTCTGCGAGGTGGCCGTGCGCATGGTGCGCGACGTCGGCCGCAGGCCAGCGACGGTCGAGGAAACCCGGCAGATCCTGGGCCTGCGCGACGACGGCGCGCCCGGCGCGGCAGGAGGGGCGGCCTCGTGACGGAGCGCGCGTACACGGTCATCCAGGCCTTTTCCGCGGGGGGCGTCCTCCGGCTCACGCTGAACAACCCGTGGCGCAAGAACGCGATCGGGCCGGCGATGGTGAGCGAGCTCCTCGACGCCCTCGCGGCGGGCGCGGCGGACGAGACGGTGCGCTGCGTGGTCCTGACCGGCGCGGGCGACGCGTTCTGCGCGGGCGGGGACTTCGCGCAGATCGCGGGCGCCGAAGGGGCGCCGCCGCCCGAGATGAAGGGCGATTACGCGGACCTCCTGCTCGCCTTCGCGAACTCGAGCAAGCCGATCGTGGCGCGGGTGAACGGGCACGCGCTGGGCGGCGGGCTCGGGCTCGTCGCGGCGTCGCACTTCGCGATCGGCGCCCGCGGCGCCAAGCTCGGGACGCCGGAGATCAACGTCGGCCTGTTCCCGATGATGATCATGGCGGTGCTCCAGCGGCACGTGAGCCGGCGCAAGCTGCTGGAGATGATGCTCCTCGGGCAGCGCCTCGACGCCGACGAGGCCGCGCAGTGCGGCCTCCTCAACAAGGTGGTCGAGCCGAGCGCGCTCGACGCCGCGGTCGACGAGGTGACCTCCGCCATCGCCTCGAAGAGCCCGATCGCGGTGCGCCTCGGCCTCGAGGCGTTCGCGGCGCAGGATGATCTCGACCTCGAGTCGGCGCTGCCGCTGCTGCGCGAGCGGCTCGCCGGCTGCCTCGCGACGGACGACGCGCGGGAAGGGCTCCTGGCCTTTCTGGAGAAGCGAAAGCCCCGCTGGTCGGGCAAGTAGGCGCGCCGGGGCGCGCAGGGAGAGGTGGCCCGTGAACATGCGAGAGCTCGTGAAGGACCTCGAGGCCCGCCGGGAGCAGGTGCGGCGGATGGGCGGCGAGGAGCGCGTGGCGAAGCAGCACGCGCGCGGGAAGATGACGGCGCGGGAGCGGCTCGCGGCGTTCTTCGACGACGGCGTGCACTTCGAGGTGGGGATGCACGGCACGCAGATGGGGCTCGCGGCCGGGCCGGACGGGAGCGACCGGCCGCCGGCGGACGCGGTGGTCTGCGGGTTCGGCAAGGTCGACGGGCGGATGGTCTGCGCGGCGGCGTACGACTTCACCGTGAAGGGCGGCAGCATCGGGCAGACGGGCGAGGAAAAGGTGACCCGCCTGCGGCAGATGGCGCTCCGCGGCCGCTGGCCGATCGTGTGGTTCATCGACTCGGGCGGGGCGCGCATCGATCCCGGCTCGATGCACCCGGACAGCATCTCGCTGTTCGCCGGCTCTGGGCACCTGTTCCGCGAGCAGGTGCACATGAGCGGCGTCGTGCCGCAGGTCGCGGCCATGGTGGGGCCCGGCGCCGCGGGCACGGCGTACATCCCGGGGCTCGCGGACTTCGTGCCGATGGTCAAGGACGTCGGCTCGCTGGCGCTCGGCGGCCCCGCGCTCGTGCGCGCGATGACGGGCGAGGACATCTCCGAGCAGGAGCTCGGCGGCAGCAAGGTGCACGCGACGAAGAGCGGCGTCGGGGACGCGGAGTACCCGAGCGACGCCGAGTGCATCGCCGCGGTGAAGAGGTACCTGTCGTTCTTCCCTTCGAGCTGCGACGAGGAGCCGCCGCGCCTGCCGATCACGGATCCGATCGACCGGCGGGAGGAGTCGCTGCTCGACCTCCTGCCGGAGAGCCCGCGGCGCGCCTACGACATGCTGAAGCTGATCGACGCCATCGTCGATCACGGCGAGCGGTTCGACCTGAAGCCGCGGTGGGCGCGGTCGATCATCACCTGCCTCGCGCGCATCGGCGGCCAGCCGGTCGGCGTCGTGGCCAACCAGCCGACCCAGATGGGCGGCATCCTCGACGTGGACGCGTCGGACAAGGCCGCGCGCTTCATGCAGATCTGCGACGCGTTCAACATCCCGCTCGTGTTCCTGCAGGACGTGCCGGGGTTCATGATCGGCTCGAAGGTCGAGCACGAGGGGATCATCCGCCACGGGGCGAAGATGCTGCACGTCATGGCGGCGGCCACGGTGCCCAAGATCACGGTGGTCGTGCGCAAGGCGTACGGCGCGGGCTACTACGTGATGTGCGGGCGCGCGTACGAGCCGGACCTCATCGTCGGCTGGCCGACCGCCGAGATCAGCGTGATGGGGCCGGAGGGGATGCTCGGGATCGCGGCGAGGAAGATGTTCGGTGACGCGCCGCCGCCGCCGGAGGTGAAGCAGGGGATGGTCGACGCGATCCAGAAGAACATCGACGTGATGAAGGTCGCCGGCTGGGGCCTCATCGACGACGTGATCGATCCGCGGGACACGCGGAGGGCGATCGCGTGGGGGCTGGAGCTCGCGCGGAAGAAGCGGGTGGAGCGGCCGGAGAAGAAGCGGGGGATCCTGCCGGTGTAGGGAGCCAGGGACGGGGTGCTCGGCCTCAGGGTGTCCCAGCCGCGCGCCGGCGCATCCCTGTCGTTACTCGTCGTGAGCCTCGTGTTCCGACGCCTGGCTGGCCTCGGGCTTGGGCGTCGGCACGGCTCGCGGCGCGGCCGCGTAGAACGGCTCGGGAGCGCTCTTCACGCGAAGGAGCGTCGTGTTCTTGGCGGGGACGACGGCGGTGTACGCGTCCAGGCCGAGCTCGCTGCCCGGCTCGTTCGCGTGCAGCGTGGCCGTGACCTCGTAGAGGCCCTCGCGGTTGAACGTGTCGGCGGGGCAGACCTCCCGGAGGAGGAGCGAGACGTCGGCTGATGCGCCGGGCTTCAGCGTCCTGAAGAGATCGCGCGGGATCGCCCCCGTCGGCGGGGCCGCCGCGCAACTCGTCTCGCCGTTCGGGCCGGCGACGTGGAACTCGAGCATCCGAGACCGGATGGCGACGGTCATTGCGCGCCTGCCAGCGTTCTTGGCGCTCACCCGGACGACGATCGAGCGAGGGCTCGCCGCGTCGGACCAGGGTTCGCTCGTGAGCTCCAGGCGAGGCGCGTTGGCGTCCACGATCGGCTTGATCGGCGGACCGGCGCTGTGGCTCTTGTCCGACGGAACACGCTTTTCCGGGGACTCGCCAGCTGGCCTGTCCGCGGACGTCTGGGCCGCTTTGTCGTCCGTGGGTTGAGCAGCCTTGTCGCCCCTGGGCTGAGCGGCCTTGTCGCCCGAGGATTGTGCCGCCTTGTCGCCCGGAGGCTGAGCCGTCTCGTCCACCGGAGAGGCTGGCTCGGCGCCGCCCGCATCGTTCGCGGCGGCCTCCTTGGGGGGTAGGCCGTAGCTCAGCACGACGGTGGGCGCCGCGAGGCCGGGCGCAGGGGCGAACGCCGGCGGATCGTCCGTCGACTCCGCAGCGAACGGCGCCGCCGGCGGCTTCTTCGACCACTTGGGCGGAGGACCCCAGCCGTACCAGGTCCTCACCACCGAGCCGCCGGCGAGCGCCGCCTCGTCCTTGCCGAAGCAGAGCAGGCGCGGGTCGAAATGCTCCATGTACGACTGACCGGGCGCCAGCAGCAGCGCGCGCCGCTCCGGGAAGCCGCTCGGCTTGAGCCCCGCGGGCGCGGCGCAGCGGACCGTCTTCTTCGCGCGCTTGTTCAGCGTGTCGACCTCCAGGCGCAGCAGCCGCACGTCCGCCGGGATGCGCATCGGCCGCTCCCCTTCGTTGTCGATCCGCAGCGTCCATGGCCCGTGAGGCGACGGCGCGATGAGCCACAGGCGCGCCGGCGAAGGCGGCAGCGGCGGGGACTCGGGCGCCTTCTTCTTCGCGTTTGTCTTGGGCGCGCCGACGCTCGCCTTGGGCGCGGCGACCTTGCTCCCTGCAGGCGGCGGGGCCGCGCCAGCCTTCGGCCCCTCCGTTGGCACGGCGGAGCCCGGCCCCTCGCTCTGCTGCGCGGGGCTCGACTTCTCCTCCGCGAGCGCGGGCGCAGGGCTCGACGCGAGCCCCATCACGGCCGCTGCAGCAGGAGCGATCGAGGTGAACAGACAGGCGATCCGGACGAGACGTGTACGCATGGAGGATCCGTTCGGGAGCGAACGCTTCCGCTTTCTTTCCGGGGGCGTCAACCTTAGCGTAGCCAGCGAGCCTGGCCTCCTCTGGAGCGCCCGGGCGCTCTCCCATCGCTCGAAGCGTGGTCATGCGCGGCCTGTACGCCATCGTCGACACCGACTCGCTCGCGCGCCGCGGGCTCGATCCTGCGGCGTTCGCCGAGGCCGTCCTCGACGCGCGCCCCGCGGCCATCCAGCTGCGCGACAAGCGGGGCGGGGCGGCCCAGACGCTCTCGCTCCTCCGCGCGATCCAGCTCCTGGCCGCCCGCGCGGGGGTGCCGCTGTTCGCGAACGACAGGGCGGATCTCGCGATCCTCGCCCGCTGCGACGGCGTGCACGTCGGCCAGGACGACCTCCCGGTGGCCGCGGTGCGCAGGCTGGCGCAGCGCGCTTCCGTCCCGCTGCGCGTCGGGCTCTCGACCCACACGTCCGCGCAGATCGAGGCCGCGCTGCGGGCGTCGAGCGAGCTCCGCGATGCCTGTGGTTCCGGCGATTCCCTCGAGCGCCTCGACTACGTCGCCATCGGGCCGATCTTCGCGACCTCGAGCAAGGAGCGCCCCGACGCCGTGGTTGGCCTCGAGGGGCTCGCGTCGCTGTGCGCCCTGGTCGAGCGGGTGCGTCCCGGGCTCCCGGTCGTGGCGATCGGCGGCATCTCCCTGGAAAGGGCGGCCGAGGTGGGCGCGCGCTGCTCCGCCGCCGCGATCATCGCCGCGCTGCTGCCGGATCAGGGCACGCCCGCGCCGCGCGCCCTCGAGGAGGTGAGCGCGCGGGCGCGGGCGCTCCAGCAGGCGCTCTCGCAGGCGCTCGCGCTGGCGGGCGCGCGCGCGGCGCCGGTGGACGGGGGCGCGCGATGAGCCTCACGCTGCTCGCGGCGGCCGCCGCGGTGGCCGCGACCGTGGGCTACATGGCGTCGCGCCGCGAGCGGGAGGCGCCGGGAGGGAACGGCGGCGAGCGCGCGGGAGACGCGCCGGCGGCGCCCCCGGGGGACGCGCCGTGGCACGAGCTGCCGCTCGCGCTCGGCGACGTGGTCCTCGCCGGGAGCGAGGAGCGCTGGCTCTCGGGCGCGATCGTCGCGCGCGAGCGGGGCGAGATCGTCGCCGCGGTGTTCCTCGCGCCCGAGGGCGGCGCGCACGGGGCGGTCGTGGCCTTCCCCGCGCCTCGGCGCGAGATCCTGTGGCTCGCGCCCGCGGCGGCCGATTCGCCGGACGAGCCGCCGGCGACGCTCGAGATCGCGGGCGCGACCATGCGGCGGCGGGCGCGGCTGCCGGCGGCGCTCGAGCGGTGCGGGCAGGGCGCGCCCCCCGTGGGCGACGCAGGGATCATCGCCCTCTACGACGGCCCCGGGCGCGACGCGGCCGTGGTGCTCGCCAGCGAGGGGCGGATCCACGCGTGGGCCGGGCGGCGCATCGAGGACGGCGGATACGAGCGGCTGGGCGGAGGCGGCGAGGGCTGACGCCGGCCCGCGCGGCCACGTGGGCGCGCGGCGCCTGTCAGCCGACGACGCTGCGCAGCTCCGCGATCAGCGACGCCATCGCGAGGCTCGGCGAGGCGTTGCGCTCGAGCTGCGCCACGGCGCGGGAGACCGCCGCGTAACGCCGGGCCGACAGGCCTGCGTGGCGCGGATCGGACGCGACCGCGGCGCGGGCCTCGCGGGCGAGCGCGGCGCTCAGCGCGCGGAGGTCGTCCTTGAGAGCGCCCTTGTCGCGGTCCACCGACTCGGCGAACGCGACGGCGGGCCCGAGGTCCCGGGCGGCCGCGGCCTCGAGGACACCCTTTACAAAGGCGTCGCGCGAGGCGGTCTGCTCCTCGTCCGCGAGATCGAGCGCCGTGGAAGCGCTGCCGGCGGCGAGCTCGACGGCGAGGTCGTGCCGCCCCTCGGGCACGCCGCGATCGCGGAGGATGCGGCGGATGAGGGCCTCGGAGAGCGGGGCGAAGCGCACGGGCAGGGTGCGCGAGCGGATCGTGTTGAGCAGGCGATCGCCGCGCGAGGTCAAGAGGATGAAGTGGGTGCCGGGCCGCGGCTCCTCGAGCGTCTTGAGGAACGCGTTCGCGGCGCCGACGCTGAGGTCCTCGGCGTCGCGGACGATGAACACCCGAGCGCGCCCCTCGTGGGGCGGGTAGGCGGCGCGGGCGAGCACGATGGCGCGGACCTGGTCGACCGAGATCTCGGTCAGCTCGTCGCGGCTCCGGCCGATGACGGCGGCGGGGTAGAAGTTCTTCGCGACGATCTGCACGTCGGGGTGGAGCGGCGCCGCGGGGCGCCCGTCGGAGCGCGCGGCCGCGCGCCGGCACGCGTCGCAGCGCCCGCAGCCGAGCGGGTCGCCCCCGGTGCAGACGAGCGCCTGGGAGAGGGCGACGGCCGCGAGCTCCTTGCCGACGCCCGGCGGGCCCTCGAAGCGGTAGGCGTGGTGCACGCGGCCCGCCTCGAGCGCGCGCACGAGCGTGCCGACCGCGGTGTCCTGGCCGAGGATGTGGGAGAACGGCACGGCCCGCTATCTAGCACGACCGGGGGTCGACCTGGTCCCGGTCCGCGCGGCGCGCGAGGCCGCCCGGCGGCGGCTTCCTTCCCGCGCGCCTTCATTCTTCCCGCGCGCGATGGCGTCCTCGTCATCGTCATTGCGCGCGGCGGTGATAGCTTGCCGCGCATGCGCGTCCTCGTGCTCGGCGGCACTCGATTCATGGGTCATTTCCTGGTCTATCGCCTGCTCGCGGCGGGCCACCAGGTCACGCTCCTGAACCGCGGCGCGACGCCTGACGCGTTCGGCGATCGCGTCGCGCGGGTCCGCTGCGATCGCGCGGCCGGCGATCTCGCGCAGGCGCTCGGAGGTCGCGAGTTCGACGCCGCGGTGGACTTCACCGCGTACACGGCCGCGGACGGCCGCGCGGCAGCCCAGGCGCTCGGCTGCGGGCGCATCGGCCACTACGTGATGATCAGCACCGGCTCGGTGTACCTCGTCCGGGAGGCGTGCCCGCGGCCGTCGCGCGAGCGCGACTACCACGGCGCGCTCCTCCCTGAGCCCGCGGGCGAAGAGGACCGTGAGGCGTGGTCTTACGGCGTGAACAAGCGCGGCTGCGAGGAGGAGATCGCCGCCGCCTGGCAGAGGGATCGCTTCCCCGCGACCGTCCTGCGCATCCCGATGGTGAACGGGGAGCGCGATCCCTACCGCCGCCTCGATCGGTACATCGTCCGCATGCTCGACGGCGGTCCGCTGCTCGTCCCGGACGGCGGCGGACACGCGGTGCGGCACGTCTACAGCGGTGACGTCGTCAGGGCGATCGTGAAGCTGCTCCTCGTGCCGTCGACCTTCGGCGAGGCGTACAACCTCTGCATGGACGAGACGCCGACGCTCACCGAGCTGCTCGAGCTCATCGCCTCGCTGCTCGGCGCGCCGGCGCGGCTCGCGCCGATCCCGTCGGCGGCGATCAGGGCCCGCGGCATCGATCCGGTCGCGATGTCGCCGTTCAGCGACCGCTGGATGTCGATGCTGGATCCGGCGAAGGCGAGGGCGGAGCTCGGCTTCCAGCACACGCCGCTCCGGCGCTGGCTGGAGACGGTGATCACGTCGCTGCTCGCGAACCCGCGTCCCGAGCCGCCGGACGGCTACGAGAAGCGCGCCGAGGAGATCGCGCTCGCGGCGGAGCTCGCCGGCGCGGCGGGGGGTGGAGGGCGCTGACCCTGCGCGGGCGCTTTCGCCCGCGAGGCGAGGGGGAGGAAGGCAGGCGGGCGTTGGACCGGCTCCTGCGTTCCTGCGAACATCGGACGGAGGGAGATCTCGCGATGCAGGATGTGCAACCCAAGCGGGTCCTGGCGGCCATCGACGCCTTCCTGAGCACGCCGCTCGACGCGGCGCTGTCGCGGCACCGTGAGGCCGATCCGGCCGACCGCGCGCTCGCGCTGTTCCACGAGGTCGCCGCCGCTGTCCCTGCTTACCGCCACTTCCTCGCCGAGCACGGCGTGGACCCGGCGGCGATCCGGACGCCCGCGGATTTCGCGGCGCTGCCGGTGATCACGAAGCAGAACTACGTGCTCCGGCACCCCATCGCGGATCTCTGCCGCGGGGGGCGGGTCGAGCCGTGCGACATGATCGCGGTCTCCTCTGGCTCGACCGGAAAGCCGACGTTCTGGCCCCGCTCCGTCACGGACGAGCTCCCGGTCGCCCGGCGCTTCGAGCAGGTGTTCCACGACGGCTTCCGGGCCGACACGCGCCGCACGCTCGCGGTCGTGTGCTTCGCGCTCGGCTCGTGGGTCGGCGGGATGTACACCGCCGCGTGCTGCCGTCACCTCGCGGCGAAGGGGTATCCGATCACGGTCGTCACGCCGGGCAACAACAAGGACGAGATCTTCCGCGTCGTGCAGGATCTGGGGCCGGCGTTCGAGCAGGTCGTCCTGCTCGGCTATCCGCCGTTCCTGAAGGACGTCATCGACACGGGGCGGGCCCGGGGCGTCGACTGGGCGCCTTTCCGGATCAAGCTCGTGATGGCCGGGGAGGTGTTCAGCGAGGAGTGGCGGACCCTGGTCGGCGAGCGCGTCGGGTCGGCGTCGCCCTGCTACGACTCGGCTTCGCTGTACGGGACGGCGGACGCCGGCGTGCTGGGCAACGAGACGCCGCTCAGCGTCGCGATCCGCCGGTTCCTCGCGGGGAGGCCGGACGCCGCGCGCGCCCTTTTCGGGCAGGACCGGCTCCCGACGCTGGTGCAGTACGACCCCGCGGAGCGGTTCTTCGAGCAGCGCGAGGGGATGCTCCTGTTCTCGGGCGACAACGGCGTCCCGCTCGTCCGTTATGCGATCCTCGACAGCGGGGGCGTCACTTCACACGCGGAGATGATGGCGGCCCTGGCCAGCTTCGGCTTCGACCCGCGGCGGGAGCTCGACGGGGAGCGTGGGGCCAGGGAGCTCCCGTTCGTCCATGTGTTCGGGCGCTCGGATTTCACGGTGTCGTACTTCGGGGCGAACATCTATCCGGAGAACGTGGTCGTGGGCATCGAGCAGCCCGGCGTGAAGGAGTGGGTGACCGGAAAGTTCGTGCTGGAAGTCCGCGAGGGCGCGGACAGAGATGCGTACCTCTCGGTGGTGGTCGAGCTCGCGCCGGGGGAGGGGGAGAGCGAGGCGCGGCGCGAGGCGGCGGCGCGGTCGATCGAGGAGCACCTCGTCCGGCTGAACAGCGAGTTCAGGAGCTACGTGCCGGCCGGGAAGCGGGCGCCGAGGGTGACGCTGAGGGCGGCGGGGGATCCGGAGTACTTCCCGCTCGGGGTGAAGCACCGGTATACGAGAAAGCCGGGGGGGTGAGGGCATAAGCGGTACAGGCACCTCGCGTCGTTCTCTGCACAATTCCTGTACTGTGCCTGGATCACCTCGGCCTGCGGCCGGGCCGGGCTGTCTTCATGTTTTGTGGCAAGGCCATAGGGCCGAGCGTGAATGTCGGCGGCCGTCACGCATTCCTGTCCACGTGGACGACATGGGGCGAAGCCCGGTTGACGCCTATGGGAGAGAAGGAGGCCGATGTCAGGGATCGACCTCGACCTCGTCCGCCGGCGGGGGGAGGGTGGTGGAAACCGCGTCCAGGAGCGCCCAACAGAACGCCGCTACGTCGGGAAATCGCTCCGATGCCTCGAACTCGATTGCTCGCTCCAGCACTTTCCTCACCGCATCGCTGCACGGAAGCTGCTCCAGCACCCGCCCCGGATAGCGCATCATGATCGGTGGCAGCTCCGCTCCGTGCAGACAGAACACCGCCGTCATGCCGAGCCCGTACACGTCTGCGCGCGCGTCCGCCTCGTGCGGGCGGTGCATGAGCTCCGGCGCCGCATAGAGGAAGGTCCCCAGCGCGCCGCTCCTCGTGCCGCCCGTCGTGTCGCGCGCCCAGACCAGATCGAAGTCCGTGATCCGGGGCAGCCCGTCCGCGTCGAGCAGGATGTTTGCCGGCTTCACGTCCCGGTGCACGAGCCCCTGCCCGTGGGCGAACGAGATCGCCTCTCCAGCGCTGACGAGCATCGGTATCACCCGCTCTGCTGGCAGCCGCTTCCCGATGACCGCGCTGTGCACGTCCTCGCCATGGACGAGCTCCATCACGAAGTAGTGCCAGCCGCTGTCCTCGCCCTTGGGATCGAGCATGCGCACCACGCCGGGGTGGTCGAGCGCAGCCATCGCGCGCGCTCCCCGGAAGAACCGCTCCCGGCGGATCTCGTCGCCCGCGAGGTTCGGGTGCAGCACCTTGATCGCCACGGGCAGGTCGCCCCGCCCCGCGTCGAGCGCGCGCCACACGGTCGCGAACCCCCCTCGACCGATCCGCTCGAGCAGCAGATAGCGGCCTTCGCCGAGCTCCTCGCCCACGTGCAGCTGGCCGCCTTCCCGGCGTTTACGCCGGAGGTCGAGGATCTCCCCGTCCACTTCCGCGGTGCTCGCACACGCGGCCTGGAGCTTCACCCTGCGCTGCTGCGCTGCCGCAAGCCTCTTGTCGATCGCGCGGATCGCGTCCTCGGCCTCGCGCAGGGTCGAGGCGAACGTGCTGGGCGGCTCTGGCTTGTTGACCGGTGCCTCCGGCTGCGCGCTCGCAGCGGCTTCTTCCACCGTCGCGCGGATGCCTCGGACGACATCCCTCCACGCTTCATCCAGGTTGGCCCAGCTCGTCACCGCCGCGCCGTCCCGCGGCAGCGCCTGGAGCTTTGCCAGCGGAGTGCCCTCCAGGTCGCACGCGCGCACCAGGATGGGCACCACGCGCGCCGCCCCGCTGCGATGCCGCTCCAGCGCTCGCCCGAGCTCCCGCTCGTAGCAGCTGTCCGAGGCGAGGAACGCCTCGCTCACCAGCAGCAGCACCACCTCGGCGGAGGAGAGCTCCGCCGCGATCGACTCGTCGCGCATCGCGCCTGGGCCGATCCGGCCGCGGTGCCAGGTGCTCACCAGGCCCTGCCGCTTCAGGGAGGCGAGGTGCGCCTCGAGCGCTTCGAGGTGCGACCGATCCGCGGGGGCGTAGGAGATGAAGACGTGGACCGCCATGCGCAGAGGAGCGTCGCTGCGGCGAGCACGCTGCGTCCCGGCCGCCCGCTCCCCGCCGACCAGGCTACCAGACGCGGCGTGGGCTCTCGACCCTCCGTTGGCTCCGCGCCGCCCCGGCCCTGGAAGCGGCCGGGGCGGGGCCCCGGGGCGCGGGCCGTCGACCTGCGAGATCGAGGGGCCACAATGCCAGCGCGGAGACGTGCTCGCCGCGCTCGCTCAGCCTCTTCGCCTGGTCGTTGCCCGGCCCCTCCGGCCAGCGTCGCCGCGCGCCACGTCGGCCGTTGCCTCGGTGGTGCCAGCGGCCTTCGTCCGCGGGACGCGCTCGTTGTCGTCGCCGCCCGGCGCGCGCAGCCCGACGTCGCCGGCGGTCGCAGCGCGGCGGCCAGCCCTACCATGACCATCCTAGGCGGCGGTGCGCAGACCTGGCGACCCGCCCGCACGAAGACGACGACGACGTCGCGACCCCATCCGTGCACCTCGGGCGCGGCCGGCAGCGCTCTCGCGCCGCGGAGGCGTCCTCTCGCGCTTGCTGGTAGAAGCGTCGCCCAGAACTCATGCTCAACAGCTCCCCCCCGCTCATCGTCCTCGGCTGCGGCTTCACGGGCGCGGTGGTCGCCGGCCTGCGGAGGGCGTCCGGCGGCCGCGTCGTCGCGACGACGCGCTCGCCGGAGCGCGCCGCGGAGCTCGCGCAGGCGGGCATCGAGGTGAGCGTCCTCCCGGCGCTCACCGCGGAGGCCGTCGACCGGCTCGTGACCGACGGCGCGGACGTGCTCGTCGCCTTCCCGCCCGACGGCGCGACCGACGCCGCGATCGCGCCTTCGCTCCGCCGCGCGCGCGCGATCGCGTACGTCTCGTCGACCGCCGTGTACGGCGACGCGACGGGGCGCATCGACGAGGCGACGCCCACGTCGGCCGACGGCCCCCGCGCGGCGGCGCGCCTCGCGGCCGAGGACGTGTACCGCGCGCGCGGCGCCGTGGTGCTGCGCGCCACGGGCATCTACGGCCCGGGCCGCGGCCTGCACCAGCGGCTCTTGCGCGGCGACTTCCGCATGACCGGCGAGGGCGATCGGCAGGGCAGGAACGTCGTTTCGCGCATCCACGTCGAGGACCTCGCGCGCCTCGCGCTCGCGGCGCTGGAGCGCGTCGAGCGCGCCGCCCCCGGCGAGGCCTTCCTGGTCGCGGACGACGCGCCCGTGCCGCAGATCGAGGTCGTCCGCTGGCTCTGCGCGCGGCTCGGCCTCGCGCTGCCGGCCGGGGCGCCGCGGGAGGATCTGCACGAGACGCTCCGCCACGATCGCGCCGTGGACAACGCGAAAATCAAGCGCGCCCTCGGGATGGCGCTGCTCTACCCGAGCTACATCGAGGGGTTCGAGGCGTGCCTGGCCGTCGAGGCCGAGGCGCCGGCCTCCGCCGCGAGTGAGCGCGCCGTACGGCACCGCGGGTGAGCCGCGCTGGCATCGCGGGTGAACCGCCGCGCGGCCGCGCCGTTCGCCGCCCGCGCTGTCACGCCTCGTCGTCCGCGGTGCCTTGCGGCGGCTCCTGCGGCTCCGTCGCGTCGAGCCGGTCGAGCTCGCGGAAGAGCGCGTCCAGATCGAGCGTCAGCCCCTCGCAGCCCGGAACCTCCCGGAGCACCCCTCCGGGCGCGGTGAGGCGGTGCTGGTAGAGCCCGCCGCGCGCGAGCTCGTGGATCTCCAGCGTGCGGAGCTGCGGATCGAGCAGCCAGTACCAGCGCACCCCGAACGCGGCGTACTCCTCGAGCTTCTCTACGCGATCGCGCCGGCTGTCCCGCGGCGAGGGGGAGACGATCTCGACCATGATGTCCGGCGGGATGCCGACGGCGCCACGGGCCGGGGGCCTCCGCGAGGTCGGAAGGAACGCCGACACGTCGGATTTGCGCCCGCGCCGCGGCTTGAGCGCGTACTTCACCTCGGAGCCGAAGACGAAGCCGCCGCGCGGGATGAGCCAGGCCCGCAGGGTGTGGATGAGCCAGGCGACGGCCAGCTCGTGGACGCAATCGGGCATCTCTTCCTCGACCAGGCGGCCATCGATGAGCTCACCGGCTTCGTCTTCCGGCAGCGCTGCCCACTCCGCGACGGACAAGAGGCGGGCTGCCTGGGGCTCAGGATACGGGCGCTGGCTCACGCCTGGAAAACTACCATCACCGCGCGCCTCGTGCCGGGTCATGAGCGGGATCGCGAGGTCACGCGGCGCGCCTGCACGGCGCGGCGCGGCGACGCACGATGTCCAGCGAGGCGTCCATCCCTGCCGTGAAAATCAGGCATCGACGGACGGGATGACCACGACTAGGGTCGAGGCTCTTGGAGGATCGTTGAATGAAGCTTGGATATTGGATGGTGCTTGCACTTGCGGCTGCCGCGGTGGGCGCAGGCTGCGGTGATGACGAAGGCGCGAGCAGCGGCGTCGGGCCAGGCGGCTCGGGCGGGGCTGGCGCTGGAGGCGGAGGCGCCGGAGGCGCCGGAGGCGCTGGCGGAGAGGGCGGCACGAGCGACGGCGGGAGCGGCGGGCAACCCCCGACGCCGCGGTGCGAGCCGTCCGACCCCGCGCTGGCCGACCGCGACGCGGACGAGCTGTACGCGGCGGAGGAGGTCCCGCGCTTCGACTTCTACCTACCGGAAGAGCGCTGGGCGGAGCTCAAGGCGAACGCCCGCGACGAGCGGTATGTCGAGGCCGAGGCCTGCTACAAGGGCAAGAGTCTGGGCGTGGTCGGCCTGCGGTTCAAGGGCGGTTACGGCACCCTCGACATGTGCTTCGACGGGGAGGGGAACCTCACCTGTCCGAAGCTCAGCATGAAGGTGAAGTTCGACGAGGTCGTCGGCGGACAGCGCTTCTACGCGCAGAAGCGCCTGAACTTCCACTCCATGATCTGGGACCCCACCCGGCTCCACGAGCGGATCGCCTATGGCCTGTTCCGGGAGATGGGCGTCGCCGCCCCGCGGAGCGCGTGGGCGACGCTGAACGTGAACGGCGAGTCGCAAGGGCTCTTCTCGATGGTCGAGGACGTGGACGGCCGCTTCCTGGAACACCACTTCTCCGAGGCTCCGGACGGCGATCTCTACAAGGAAGCGTGGCCGGTCTCGGACGACGCCGGCTACTACGCGGAGCGGATCGAGACGAACGAAGACGTGGCCACGCACGAGCGATTCATCGCGTTCTCGACCGCCCTCGCGTCCGTCGAGGGCGCGGAGCGGCTCACCGCGCTGTCGGAGTGGACGGACATCGAGCAGCTGCAGCGCTACATGGCCGTCGACGAGGCAATCGTGAACTGGGACGGCGTCACGACCTACTACGCCAACGAGGCGGGCGCCGCGTTCAACCACAACTTCTACTTCTATGACGAGCCGTCCTCGGGCAAGTTCCACCTCATCCCGTGGGATCTCGATCAGACCCTCGGCCCCAGCACCTACTTCGGTCACGTGCCGCGATGGACGGAGACGCCGGCGGACTGCAGCGCCGTGGTCCCGGTGTTCATGGGCTCCGAGCACGTGCGCCCGCCGGGCTGCGACGCCCTGTTCGCCGCCTTGAACCAGGACGCAGCGGGCTACAAGGCCGCGCTGCAGGCGCTCCATGAGGGCCCGTTCAGCGACGGGCGGCTCGAGGAGCAGGTCGACAAGTACGCGGCGCTGATCCGCACCGCCGTCGAGGAGGACCCGCTCGGGCCCGGGCTCGCCGGGTGGGAGCCCGCGGTGGAGCGCCTCAGGAACGAGCTGCCGATCCTCCGAGAGCGCCTGGGCCGCTTCGCCAGCGGCACGCCCCTCGCGCCCTTCTCGTTCACCGCGACGGGGATCAACGACTTCGAGGCCGCGGACACGCTCGGGCTGTACGTCGGGACGGTGCTGTCCACCAACAACGCGTCGAGCGCCGTGCAGGGCCTTTCGCAGGAAGATCCGCTGAACGGCGCGCAGAGCATGCTCCTCCGCTTCGACTTCCGCGACGAGGCGTCTCCCTGGGGGCAGTACGTGTACTTCGGGGTGCCTCTCGCCGAGGGCATGATCGACGCGACGGCGCTCGAGGGGGTCCGCTTCTGGGCGCGGGCGGAGGCGGCGCGCGGGATGCGCTTCGACGTCGAGAGCCCGGCGCAGAGCGAAGGGCTCTCGGGCGTTCGCCACGGATGGGACGTGCGGCTCACCGCGGAGCCGACGCTGATCGAGCTCAGGTTCGCCGACATGGCGCTCCCCGGCTGGGCCATCGATCAGGGGCGCGACCCGGGCGACGACGTGAACGACGTGCTCCGGTCGATCGTCGGCCTCTCCTTCAGCGCGGAGATGAACGGCGTCCGCGCGAACGGCTTCCTCGGCAAGGACAAGGCCGACTCGGGCACCATCGAGATCGATGATGTCGAGTTCTTCGGGCCGACGTCCGAATCACCCTGAACGACGGATACGGAGGCCCGGGGCCGAGCGCTCCGGGTCTCCGCCCCTCCTGCGGCGCAGCCCGAGGCTCACGGCGAGGAGCAGCGCGGCGACGCCGCCGGCGGACGGCGCGTCGCCGCCGAGGCTGCAGCTGCAGCCCGCCGACTCCCCGCTCCCGCTCGCGTCCCCGCCCGCGCCGGTGGAGGGAGCCCCACCCGAGCCCGATCCGTCCCCGCCCGCGCCCGATCCGGCGTCGCCCGCGCCGACCGAGGCGGCCACGTCGAGCGTCGGACCCGCCGCCGTCGTGGTGGCAGGAGCCGGCGGCTCCTCGGCGCACATGCCGGCCACGCACCGCTCGCCCGCGGGGCACACGACGCCGTCGCAGAGGTCGACGCACGCCCCGCCACGGCAAGTGGTGCCCGCGCCGCACGCGACGTCGGCGCACGCGGCCTCGACGCACCTCCCGGTGTCCGCCGCGCAGCGGTCCTCCGACGGACAGCCCCGGCAGCCGCACTGGACCACGCAGACGCCGCTCTCGCACACCTCGCCCGCGCCGCACGTCACGCCGTCGCACGGATCCAGGCAGCGGTCGCCGCGACAGGTCTGACCGTGCGGGCAAACCACGCCGTCGCAGGGCGCGCGGCACTCGCCGTCATGGCACACCTCGCCGACATCGCACATCGCGTCGACGCACGCCTGCTCGACGCACAGGCCCTCCACGCACACGAGCCCCGGCTCGCACGGGAACTCGGCCGAGCCGCAGCGGTTCACGCAGCGGCCGCGGCTGCACACCTGGTACTCCGGACAGGGCGCCTCCTCGTCGACGATGTCGTCGCAGTCGTTGTCGATGCCGTCGCACTGCTCGGCCTGGCTGCCAGGCTCGACGATCGGCGTGCAGATCGCCTGTCCCTGCGCGTCGCAGTCGGAGATCCCCGCGCGGCACGCGCCCACGTTCTCCTCGACCTCGCACGGCTGGCCGGCCGCGGGGCACGTGATGCCGGAGAAGCGGAACAGGAAGTCCTCGTAATCGAGATCATTGCCGTTGACGCCCGCGCTGCCGGCGGCGTTCCGGAAATCGAGATCCTCGAACCCCAGGTAGAACGTGTTGGCGAGCTGGTTCGACCTGTAGATGAGATCGGAGTACCAGGGCCCCGGGCTCTCGCACGCCGTACACTCCACGTTGAACCGGTGCTCGGTGTAATGGTACTGCGTGGCGTTGCCGTTGCCGGTGCCGTTCGGGTTCGGGATCAGCACGAAGCCGATGAGGCCTCCCGCGTAGGCGGGGTTCTCCCGGATCGAGACGGCCGTCAGCTCGCGCTTCTCGGCGGGCGGCAGGGAGCCAGAGAACGGAAAGAGGATCTGGATATCGCTCTCCGGCGCCGGCGTGCTGAGGTTGGCTCCGGCGTCGACGGGGACATACAGCGGCGGGTCGCCGCTGTCGCGGCCATCGTCGACGTTGTACCAGCCGACCGCGAAGTTGGCGCCGCCCCCCTTCTCGATGTACTTGCCGCTGAACTCGCAGAGCGGCGAGAACACCTGGGGCTCCACCGCGGCGTCGGCCACGACGTCGATCATCTCGTCGAGCATGTCGTTCTTCGTCGAGCCGTTCAGCAGATCGCTCAATCGGCTCGTGATCACGGGGACGACGGTGCCGTTCGGCTGCACCACATCCGCGCGCGCCGCCCCGCCCGTGCCGAGCGCCACGAGGAGGGCCGCACGCCACGCGAGAGAAGACGGTTTGTTGGGGGTCGACCAGCGCATAGGGCTTCTCCTTCCGACAGGACACGTGAGTCCGGATCTTAAATTGGACTCGAGTTTTGCTCTCCTGTCCAGGTGGTGCGCGCACGCTCGAACCAAATAACGACGGATGTGGAGGACCAGCCCACGTGAGAACACTTCGTGTCTGTACGCACGAAGGCGGGTGATCCCCTTTTTCCAGTGCGCCGGATGACGGGTGATGTGATGACGAAGGGGCGCACGGCGCCGGCTCTGCGCCGCCGTCCGCGTTCTTTCGCGTTCTTTCGCGTTCTTCGCGTTCCGCGAGCCAGCGTCCGTTCGAGCCAGCGAGCCAGCGGGCTCTGCCGTGTCACGATGCGCCGACGGCGGCGGCGCTCACGCCGCGCCGTCGGTGCGCGCCGCGCCAGCCCGTCCGGGCCGAGGCGCTCAGCCGTCCTGCTCTGCCGGCTCTTCCCGCTTGCGCGCGAGCGCCGCGAGCTCGCGGACGAGCTCCGGCATCCCCTCGCCCGTCGCGGCGCTGATGAGGTGGAGCTTCACCTTCGCCTTCGCGAACCGCGCCTTGAGCTTCGGGTAGGCCTCGCGCACCTCGGTCAGATCGGCCTTCGTCAGGACGACGATCTCCGGGCGCTCCGCGATCTCCGGGCTGAACTTCTTGAGCTCCTTGCGGAGCGCCCGGTAGTCGGCGAGCGGCTCGCGGCCCTCGCCCGGGTCGAGCGTCACGAGGTGGAGGAGCGCCCGCGTCCGCTCCACGTGCCTCAGGAACTGGATGCCGAGCCCTACCCCCTCGCTCGCGCCCGGGACCAGCCCGGGGATGTCCGCGATGACGAAGCTCGACCCGCCCGCCCGGACGCCGCCGCCGATCTCGACCATGCCCAGGATCGGGGTGAGCGTCGTGAACGGGTAGTCGCCGATCTTGGGCCGGGCCGCCGAGACGGCCGCGACGAAGGTGCTCTTGCCGGCGTTGGGGAAGCCGAGCAGGCCGATGTCGGCGAGCACCTTCAGCTCGAGGCGGAGCTCGCGGGCCTCGCCCGGCTCACCCGGCTCGGCGCGCCGCGGAGCCCTGTCGTGCGGCGACTTGAAGTGCAGGTTGCCGCGGCCCCCCTTGCCGCCGCGGGCGACGATGACCCGCTGGCCGTGCTCGGTCACGTCGGCGATCAGCTCGCCGCTCTCCGCGTCGAAGATCTGCGTCCCCACGGGGAGCTTCTCGACCCGGTCGGCGCCGGCGCGCCCGTGGCAGTCGCTCCCCATCCCGTGCTCGCCCCGGTCGGCCTCGAGCGTGCGCGCGTAGGTGAAGTCGAGTAGCGTGGACAGGCCTCCGTCGCCCACGAAGACGACGTCCCCGCCGCGGCCGCCGTCTCCACCCGCGGGGCCGCCGAACGGGATGTACTTCTCACGACGGAATGCGATCGCTCCATTGCCGCCATCCCCGGCGATCACCTTCAGACGGCACCGATCGACGAACCGCATGACGGCGGCTCATAGCATACAATTTAGGAAAGACCCCAAAGCGGAAGGGCGCCCCGCGCATCGGGCCGCCCGCCTGACCGCTCGCCCAGGAGACCCCAGGTGCCCGCTCGAATCCTGATCGTGGACGACAACACGAGCCTCGCCGGAAACCTCCGCGAGGTCCTCGAGGGCGCGCGCGAGCTCGACGTGGAGGTCGCCCTCGCGCCCGACGGCAAGCAGGGGCTCGCGGCCGCCCGGCGCGACGGGTTCGACGTCGCGGTCGTCGACGTCAAGCTCCCGGACGCGAGCGGCCTCGAGCTCATCGCCCCGCTCCGCGCCGCCGCCCCCCACGGCGAGATCGTCCTCGTGACCGGCTTCGCGACCGTCGACGCCGCCATGGCCGCGCTCCGCGCCGGCGCCTTCGCCTTCATCCTCAAGTCGTTCCGCCCCGAGGAGCTCATCTCCACTGTGGCCCAGGCGATCGAGAAGATCTCGCTGAAGCGCGAGCGGGAAGAGCTCGAGCGGCGGTACCGGGCGATCATCGACGCGGCGGACGTGCTCATCCTCGGCCTGAACGCCGGCGGCAGCGTCGCGCTCTTCAACCCGCGCCTGACCGCGCTGACCGGCGTGTCCTGCGACGCCGCGCTCGGCATGGCGTTCTGCGAGGCGCTCGTCGACGAGCCCGATCAGCGCCGGTTCAACCAGTCGTTCCTGAGCGTGGTCGAGGGCGACGCCGCCGCCGAGGTCGAGGTCGGCGTCCGGGACGCGGTGGGCGCGATCCGCCGCGTGCGCTGGCACCTCTCCGGCGTCCGCGGCGGCGGGCGCGGCGGCAGGACCGACCTCGTCTACGGCATCGGCATCGACGTGACCGAGCGGCGCGCCCTCGAGCGGCGGGCCGCCGACGCCGAGGCCCTGAACGCCATGGCCCCGCTCGCCCTCGGGCTCGCCCACGAGATCAGGAACCCGCTGAACGCCGCGGTCCTGGAGCTCCACCTGCTCAGCCGCGGCATCGACCGCCTCTCCGACGAGGCGATCCGCGAGCCCATGAAGCGGCGCGTCGGCATCGTCGAGGCGGAGATCGCCCGCCTGGGCCGGCTCCTCGGCGAGTTCCTCGAGCTCGCCCGGCCGCGCGCGCCCCACCGGGAGCCCGTCGATCTGGCCCGCGTCGTGCGCGACGTGCTCGACCTCGAGGAGGAGGCGTTCGCGAGCCACCACGTCGAGGTCGTCCGCGATCTCGCGGACGACTGCTTCGCGCTGGGCGACGTCGAGAAGCTCAAGCAGGTGGTCTTGAACCTCGTCGTCAACGCGCTCGACGTGATGCCCGACGGCGGGGTCTTGCGGGCGTGCGCGTCGGGGGACGCGCACGAGGTGTGGCTGTCGATCGGGGACACGGGGCCAGGGATCGCGCCGACGATCCTCGCCGAGATCTTCGATCCGTTCTTCACCACGAAGGCGGCGGGCACGGGCCTCGGGCTCGCGATCGTCCGGAAGATCGTCGACCAGCACGCGGGCCGTGTGGATGTCGACGCCCACGCCGCCGACGGCACGACGGTCCGGGTGAGGCTCCCCCGCTTCGTCCCCGAGCCCATCGAGCGCCCGATCGGCTCGTCACCCCCCCGCGTCGCTGGCGTCTGACTCGCCGCCCGGAACGCGCACCGCCGAGCGGCGCTCACCCCACGATGCGCATGGGGGGCTTCAGGGGGAGGGGAGGCTTGGAGCCAGGGGCGGAGGGGATCGCGGAGGGGGCGGGCTTGGGCACCTCGCCCTCGAGGGCGGCGAGCGCGACGAACAGCCGGTCCATGCCGTAGTCGAGGGCCACCTCGCGCTGGAAGACGTGGGCGACCTTGATGAGGCGCAACGACGTCTGCTTGCCGAGGTCGATCTCGCGCTCGAGGAACGCCTCGAACGAGCCGTAGCCCTTCGCCTGATACAGCTCCTGCTGCTGGATCTCGGCGAGCACCACCCCGATATCGAAGAACCCCTTGTCGAGCCGCTTGCGGAGCGTGCGGATCTTCTGGGTCTGGTTGTGGAGCTCCGCGATCTTCGCCTTGATCTCCTCGGCGCCGCTCGGCACGCGGATGGTCGCCCGGGCGCTGCCAGGGGGCGCCGGCTCCGCGGCCCGGGCCCGCGCCTCGGCGGCGTGCTTCGCAGCGTGCCGCGCAGCCCAGGGCGCAGCGCCACGGAGGCCGAGCTTACGCTTCGACGCGCTCGACGCCGATTTCGAATCTTCCTTGATTACCGGATTCACGGGCTTCGCAAGCTGAGCTTCTGCGCCCCCCTTGCTGCTCGAAGAGGCCTTCTTCTTCATACCCGTCGCCTTCTCGGAGCTGCCCTGCTTTGTGATCTTCGGCATGTCGCTGCGTCCCCCGCTGGGTACGAGATCGTCGCGGCCCTTCGCCTCAAGCGCGCGCCGCCCGCGCGGCGGTAAAGACCCGCACGGCTGTCAAGCCCAATTGGCTCACCAGGTCGTCGCCTTACCAAAAAATCGACCACCCCGTCCACTAAGTTTCGGGGAGGCTCCTCGCTTTCCCGAAGGGCAGCATGACCCAAGATCGGTCCGGGAGCCAAAACCAGCGAGCATCGCACGCTATCGGGCCTCCCGGAAAGCTGGTCGTCCGGCGGGACCGCTGGGTTTCGTCGGCCACATCGGTCCACAATCGCCGGCCCCGGCGGGCTCAGCGCTGGGGTCCGGCGAGAGCCGCGCCCGCGACGCCTGTCGCGCGCCGGCCGCCTGCCGGGCGGTTGGTCATCCATCCATCCAGCCGTCCCGCGCGATCCCGCGTCATCCCGCGCTCCAAGCGCAGGCGTGGGTCGTGGTAGATCGCGGTGTATGACCTCTCCGCCCGCCGGTCGCGACCCCGCCGATGACGTCCCCAAGGCCGTGGTCGCTGATGCGCCGCGTCGTGCGAGCGAAATACCACGAGGCGCGGCGAGCAGCCGGATTGCCGTGGTGGTGAACGGCAACGCCAAGAGCGTGACGGCGGAGGTGATCGAGACGCTCGATCAGATCCTTGACACAGGGGATCTGTTCGTCTCGCGGCGGGTGGAGGAGAGCGAGGGCATCGCGCGGATCCTGGTCGACCGGGGTTACGGCACGATCCTCACGGGCGGCGGCGACGGGACGTTCACGGTGGTGGTGACGGCCGTTGTCAACGAGGCGAAGCGGCGCGGGCTGCCGCTGCCGCGGTTCGGGCTGCTGCGCCTGGGGACGGGCAACTCGCTGGCGTGGGTGCTCGGCGCGTCCGGCGGCGCGGGCGCGAAGCCCGGGCTCGCGGTCGACCTCCAGCGGCTGCGCGCCGAGGCCGGGAGCCGGAACCTGCGGCTGGTGGAGGCCGAGGACATCCTGTCACCGTTCTGCGGCTTCGGGATCGATGCGGTGATGCTCCGCGACTACAACGCGGTGAAGTCGGCGCTCGCGCGGGGCCCGCTGAAGCGGCTCGCGCCGGGGCCGGTGGCGTACGCCATCGCCGCGACGACGCGGACGATCCCGAGCTACCTCGTGCGGCGAACACCGCACTGCCGCATCATCAACGAGGGCAACGACGCGATCCGCGTCGGCGAGAAGGGGGCGATGCTGGGGGCGCCCATCAAGAAGGGCGGCGTCATCTACGAGGGGCCGGCGAAGATCGCGGCGCTGTCGACGATCCCCTATTACGGCTTCGGCTTCCGGATGTTCCCCTATGCGGACGATCGCCAGGACCGGATGCAGCTGCGCGTGTCGGTGGTCTCGCCGTTCACGTTCGTGCGGAACTTCTCGAGCATCTGGAGCGGAGAGTACGACGACCTGGAGACGGTGTTCGATTACTTCGTGGACGAGGTCACGATCGAGATGGACCCGGTGACGAGCTTTCAGATCGGCGGCGACGTCCGCGGGGAGCGATCGCGGGTGCGCGTGCGCCTGACCGAGCCGATCCGGATCGTGGATTTCTACGCGCCGCCGCGCGGATGAGGCTCACCCGTCCGGCAGGGCGCGAGACGACACGGATTGGACCAGATTGGCACGACTCGCGTCGTGCTCCTGGCGCAGGGTGGCACGGTGGAGCGCTTCGGGGGCTCCTGGTGCCACGACTCCCGGGGATTTCGCGGGATGAGCGGGCGGCGAGGGGCTGGCGCAACGCTTGCTCCGGTCATGTGCCATGAACATCAAGCTGACCATTCTTCGCTCCGGTTCGGTGGGAATTGCCTCGCTTGCGCTCCTCCTCGGCGTGGCGTCGATCGGCGCTGGATGCGCCGCGCAGGTGACAGAAGGGGAAAGCGGTGAGGGCACCGACGAGGGCGCGCTCGAAGGCGACGAGCTCGAAGGCGACGAGGCGGAGGCGGCGTGTGAGATCGGCGAGTCCCGGAGCTGCACCGTCAACGGGACGGAGGGCTTCGAGCAGTGCGAGAACATCGACGGGGTGGCGACCTGGACCGGGTGTCAGGCGGGCGGCAGCGTCACCAGCACGCCGCTCGTGCTCTCGTTCGAGCAACGGCCGGTCGAGTACGTGACCGCGATGAGCGGCGCCTTCGATCTGAGCGGGCTCGGGGCCACGATCGCCACCGACTGGCCGACCGCGGCGACGCCGTGGCTCGCGCTCGATCGGGACGACAACGGGGCGATCGACGGCGGCGAGGAGCTGTTCGGCTCGGCGACGGTGCTCTCGAGCGGCGCCCGCGCGGACAACGGGTTCACCGCGCTCCGCGAGCTCGACACCGACGGAGACGGCCGGATCACGGCGCGGGACGAGGCGTGGTCGCGGCTCGTGCTCTGGAGCGACCGCGACGCGAACCGCGCGTCGAGCGCCGGCGAGCTCGAGCCGCTCGCGTCGCGCGGGCTCGTCGCGATCGAGCTCTCGTATGGACGCGATCGGCGCTGTGACACGCGCGGTAACTGCGAGATCGAGCGGGCCTCGTTCACGTTCTCGGAGGGCGCCTCGACGCGGACGGGCGCGGTCGTCGACGTGCACCTGCGCTGGCAGTGACGCCGCCGCGGGGGCGGCGCGGAGCTGCCGGGCGATCAGTCGTAGTACTCGTTGCCCAGGTGGGTGATGAGGTCCTCCCCCATGAGCCAGCGCATCGTGTTCTTGAGCTTCATCGACTGGATGAAGAGATCGTGCTCCGGGTACAGGGCCGGCGCGGTCATGGGGCTCTTGAAGTAGAAGCTGAGCCACTCCTGCGTGCCGCGCAGCCCGGCGCGCTGCGCGAGATCGAGGAGGAGCGCCAGGTCGAGCACGAGGGGCGCGGCGAGGATCGAGTCGCGGCAGAGGAAGTTGATCTTCACCTGCATCGGGTAGCCGAGCCAGCCGACGAGATCGATGTTGTCCCACCCCTCCTTGGCGTCGCCCCGAGGGGGGTAGTACTCGATCCGCACCTTGTGGAAGAGCTTGCCATAGAGCTCGCCGTGGACGTGCGGCTGGAGGATGTGCTCGAGCACCCCGAGCTTCGAGACCTCCTTCGATCGGAACGAGTCCGGGTCGTCGAGCACCTCGCCGTCGCGGTTGCCGAGGATGTTCGTCGAGAACCACCCTGCGACGCCGAGCATCCTCGCCTTGAGCCCCGGGGCGATCACGGTCTTCATCAGGGTCTGGCCGGTCTTGAAGTCCTTGCCGGCGATGGGGACCTCCTGCTTGCTCGCGAGCTCCCACGCGGCCGGGAAATCGACCGTCAGGTTCGGGGCGCCGTTCGCGAACGGGACGCGCTCCTTCAGGCAGGCCCATGCGTAGATCTGGGAGCTCGAGATCGCCGGGTGGTCCTCGGCGAGGCCCGCCTCGAAGCGCGCGACGGAGGAGTGGACCTCCGCCGGCGCGATATAGACCTCGGTCGATCCGCACCAGACGGCGACGGCGCGCGCAGCGCCGCTGTCGCGCAGGAAGGCGCGGATATCCTCCCGGACCTGCTCGACCATCGCGGCCTTGCTCGCGCCCTTCTTCACGTGGTTGCCGTGGAGCCGCCGGACGTACTGCGGGTAGAACACCGCGGGCATCGGGCGGATCCGCTCGAGCTCCTCGCGGACGGCGTCGAGGTGGCGGTGCTCGAGCACGTCCGCGTGCCGCGCCGACTCGTAGGCGTTGTCGGGGAAGATGTCCCACGCGCCGAACACCAGCTGATCGAGCGCCGCGATCGGCAGGAAATCCTTGATCCTGGGCGCGCGTTCGTCGGTGCGCCGGCCGAGCCGGATCGTGCCCATCTGGGTGAGCGACCCGATGGGCGCCGCGAGCCCGCGCCGCGCGAGCAGGGTGCCCGCGATGGTCGTCGTGGAGACGGCGCCCAGCCCCGGCAGCAGGACCCCGAGCTTGCCCTCCGCGGTCTTGATCTCTTTCGGCTGCTTCACGTGACGTGTTCCCCCCGGTCGTGGTCGTGGGCGCTCGCCGGGCAAGGCGGGGCATCCGCCGGCGCCGTGGGCGCGGCGAGCGCGACGTCGGTCGAGGCCGCGCGGCGCTGCGACCCGCCGGGAGCATGAAGCTCGAGGGCCGCGATCACCACGGGCGCGGCGCGCGCGCGATGGCGTTTCCCGCGGGCTCCCTTCGCGCGTTTCCGGCGCTCCCTTCCTCTCGGCGCCTCGGACGGCGGCATGAGGTGCTGCCACGAGATGGCATGTTCGCGACGCGCCGGGCAACCCCGGCGGGCGATCGCGATCAAGGGGAGGGGCGAGGGTAGCCGGCGGCAGGGGTCATCGCCTCGATCCAGGCGCGGATCGCGGCGACGGCCTCCTCGTCGACGCGCCGGGTCGCGAGCGGCGGCATCTGCTCGGACGGCGCGCCGGGCGCGTCGCGCCGGGACATGCTGCGGAGCACGGCGCTGCGATCCGGATCGAGGGGCCTCAGCCGGTCATAGCGGGCTCCCGGCGGCGCTCCGGGCGGGCGGACCTTCGCGGGCTGGTTGATCGCCGTCTGGTAGACGCGCGTGCCGCGCACGTCGCCCACCCGGCCGGCAGCGTCGACGTCGAGGCGCATCTCGAAGTGCGTCGCGACGCCGAGCGGGTGGTGGCACGAGACGCCGCAGTTGACGTGCAGCAGGCCGAGGGCGCGCCGCTCCGTCGCGGTCCCGGGCACCTCGAGCGCGGCCGCGTCGGGGAGCGGGCCGCCGGATGTCGTCGACAGGAGGCCGCGCTCGACGAGCTCGGCATACGTCAGGCCGCCGGCGCCCCGCGCGGCGAGCTGGATCGCCTCGAATCCAAGCGGGTTGTCGGTCTTGCCAGCGTGGCAACGGATGCAGTCGACCTGCGCCGGGATCGCATAGTCGGGGGCGCCGGGGACGTGGGGGACACCGGCCTTCACCTGCGTCGCGCTCGCCCCGTCCTCCGACCAGACGTAGGTCGCGCGCGTCCAGCGATCCTCCGCGGTCTTCCACAGGAACCTCGTCTCGATACGGCGGCTCGCGCCGGCGACGGGCAGACGGAACTCCTTCCACAGCCTGGTGCCGACAGGAAAGGTCCAGTCGTTCATCCGGGAGACATCGATGGTCGCGCCCGGAGGGAGGTAGATCCACCGCGTCTTCTCCGCGCCGTCGCTCCAGAGCTCGAAGGCGGGCTTGAACTCGCGGACACCCGCCGCGAGCGAGCGCGCGCCGGGGTCGCCGTAGAGCCCGGTGCAGCGGAGATCGTGAGGATCGGTGTCGCCGTCCTTGCAAGGCGGCAGGCCTCCGGGCGCCTGGGCCGCGCCCTGGCCGGGGCGATCGCCTGTGCCGGGGGCGCGCGTGGTGGTCGCGGCCGCCGGGCCGGTCTGGGCCGGTGGGGCGGGGAGAGGTTCGGGCCGGGGCGTCTCCTGCGCGCCGCAGCCGCCGCAGCCGGCCAGCAGCAGCGATGCGAGCACGGCTTGCCAGGCGCGGCCTCTCGTGGTGAAGGTGGAGAGGGAGGTGCCCGCTTGCCCGAGAGACCGAGCCACCGGCGCGACGTGGGGCGCGCTGCCTATGTGACGAGAGCGTGCCATCGGACCGCCTGGTGCCTCCTGCTCGCAGGCAGTGTAGCCGCCTGCGACAGGCGCGTGCAGGTGGCGGGGCCGCCCGAGGAGCCTCGCGAGGGCGGCCCTCCCGGCCATGCCACGGCGGGGAACCCGGTCCAGGCGGCTCAGGGGGGCACGGGGGCGCCTGGCGCGGCGCTCGCCGCGCAAGACACGCCGGCCGCGCAGGGGGCGCCCGCCGCGCAAGGCGCCCCCGCGGCGCAGGGGGCGCCCGCGAGCGCCGCGGATCTCGCTCGCCCGGCGAAGTGCGGGGGCGTCCCGCAGCTGAAGCTCACCATGGTGGCGAGCGGGCTCGAGCAGCCGACGTATGTCGCCGGGCCGCCCGGCGATCCGTCGCGCCTCCTCGTGCTCGAAAAGACGGGGGTCGTCCGGCTCATCAAGGGCGGCGCCGTCCAGCAGGCGCCGTTCCTCGACGTGCGCTCGCGCGTGTTCTTTCCGGCGCCGAACGCGGAGGGCGGCCTGCTCGGGCTCGCGTTCCACCCGGACTACGAGAAGAACGGGCGCTTCTGGCTCCACTACTCGTCGGCCCCGCGCGGCAACGTGGTGATCGAGGAGTGGAAGCGCGCGGCGCAGGGCGGCGACTCCGCCCATCCCGAGCCGGTCAGGTCGCTGGTCGACGTGAAGCACGGCGCCTGGAACCACGTCGGCGGGATGCTCGCCTTCGGCAAGGACGGCCATCTCTACGCCGCGATCGGCGACTCCGCGCGATCGCCGAGCCCCGCGGCCGATCTCACCTCGAAGCTCGGCAAGATCCTCCGCATCGACGTCGATCAGCCGGGCAAGGCGCCGGCGGGCAACATGACGAGCGGTGACCCGATGATCTGGGACTATGGGCTCCGGAACCCGTGGCGGTTCAGCTTCGACCGGCTCACCGGGGACATGTACATCGGCGATGTCGGCCAGAAGAGCTGGGAGGAGATCCTGGTGGAGCGCCCTGGCCAGGGCAGGAACGATTACGGCTGGGAAGCGATGGAGGGCGCCCATTGCTACCCTCCCGGCGCGACGTGCAAGCCGCGCGGCCTCCCGCCCGCGGTCGAGCACCCGCGGAGCGAGGCGGGCTCCATCGTCGGCGGCTATGTCTACCGCGGGGCGAAGATCCCGTGCCTGCGCGGCCGTTACCTGTACGCCGACTACGTGACGGGCCGCTTCTTCTCCTTCGTGTGGGACGGCAAGGCAGCGACCGATCCCGCCGAGCTGACCTCGGCGTTGAACCCGAATGGACTCCCGTCCTCGTTCGGCGAGGACGCGGCCGGGGAGGTCTACGTGGTGATGTTCAACACGGGGCGCGTCTACCGGCTCGATTCGGGGTGAGGTGGTTCCACGGCCGCCGGCGCGTCGCCTGCTCCCTCCGGGACGGGCTGTCGACGTGGCGGCGACGAAGGGCTCCGCCGCAGCGCCGCGTCGAGGAACTCGCGCACGTCGCGCTCGAGCCGACGGTGGAACGCCTCGCGATCGAACCCGGCGCGATCGATCGCGGGCAGGAAGTCCGGGCGCCGCATCTGGGGAGGAAACGGGCTCAGGAACGAGTAATGGTTCGCATTCTCGACGACCTTGAACGTGACCCGGGCCGGGTCGGGGACGAGGTCGAGGACGAGCTGCCCCTGCCATCGCGGCGCGATGCGGTCGTGCTCCGCCACGAGCAGGAGGATGGGCGCCTCGACGTCCTTCAAGGCATCGTTGGGCACGAACCAGCACGCCGCGGGGGCCATCAAGACCAGCGCCTTGACGCGCGGGTCCTTCGTGACCGCGACCCTCTGCCCCGGCCCCGTCCAGGGCTGCCCGCCCGCGAGGGCGAGCGCGGTGTAGCCACCCATCGAGTGCCCGATGACGGCGATGTCGTCGCCCAGCAGGCGAGGCCCGAGCTCGGCGTCGGAGCAGACAGCGTCCACCGCCAGCCGGGCGTGCCGGGGCCGGCGCTCCAGGTTCTCGACCGCCTCGGTCAGGGACCGATCGTTGCGATTGTCCCCGGGGTGCTCGGGCATCGCGACGACATAGCCGCTCTGTGCGAGGTGGGACGCGAGCGTCCGATACGCGAGGGGCGTCCCGCCGCCGCCATGCGAGATGAGCACGAAGGGGAAAGGGCCGCCGTGCACGGGCGCGTTCCGGGCCACCTCGAGCGAGTAAGGCCCCATGGCGACGACCTCGGCAGGGACGTGCGTCGGGTACATCACGAGGACCGGGAACGAGAGGTCGTTCATCGGATCTCGAACGGTCAGGCTGCGGTAGCCCACGAATCGACTCATGCTCGTTTCTCCGGACGGTGTCGGGGGGATGGGAAGACCAAGGACGATGCCCGTCCGTTTATCAGGAGCTCACCGGCACGACCACCCCGACCTTGGTGACCGATGGTGGGGTAACACCGACGCCCCGTGGACCCGCAACCACGGCCGGTGACGCCGGCGGCTGGGACCCGTCGCGCGCCGCTACGGATCCATCCGCCTCGCCGCGCATCCTCCCCGGCTTCGAGTGAAGCCGTTGATGTCGCCTTCGCCGAGCGGACGGACGCGCCGGACGTGGACGTAACGGCCGCTCGGTAACGTAGAATCGGTACGCTCCCCATGGAGCGGCGGGCACGCGGCGGGTGAGCGGGCGCCGTGCTACCGTCGCTCGCGGCGGCTCACGATCGGAGCTGCGCCGCGGAATGACGACACGAGGTACGCCAGGCCGCCGGGTGGGGCCTGCGACGCTCCGGGCTCGACCCGCGGGGCGGTAAGGAGCGTGATGACGCGCGTGGAGAGCTGGTTCGGCATCGCGCGTTCGCTCGCGATGTATTACGGCGTGCCGCTCCGCGGCGGCCGGATGGCTCGTCTTTACGGGCAGTTCGTGACGCCGGGCTCGCTCTGCTTCGACGTCGGCGCGCACGCGGGGGATCGCATCCGCGCGTTCCGCTGTCTCGGCGCGCGCGTCGTCGCCGTCGAGCCCCAGGCCCCGTTCGTTCGCCTGCTTCGTGGCCTCTATGGGCGCGACGGGGACGTCGTCGTCCTGCACGCCGCGCTCGGTCGGGCGCCGGGACGAGCGCGCCTCTTCGTCAGCGAGCGCGCGCCGACGGTCACGACGCTGTCGCGCGCCTGGATCGACAAGGTACGGAGGGATCCGTCGTTCCGGGGCGTGAGATGGTCCGAGGGCGCAGAGGTCGAGGTCCGCACGCTCGACGCGCTGATCGACGAGCTCGGCGTTCCCGCCTTCGTGAAGATCGACGTCGAAGGCTTCGAGGCCGAGGTGCTCTCGGGCCTCTCGAGGCCGCTGCCCGCGCTCTCGTTCGAATACCTGCCCGCCGCGCGGGAGATCGCGCTCGAGTGCGTCGAGCGGCTCACCTCGCTGGGGGATTACCGCTACAACTGGTCCCGCGGAGAGAGCCTCGTCCTCGGCGAAACGGCGTGGCTCGACGCGGATGGCATCCGCCGCTTCCTCGCGTCGCGGACCCTCGGATCGGGATCGGGCGACGTCTACGCCCGCCTCGGTGGCTGGACGCCTTCATCGCCCGCACCCGCGCCGACGAGCTCATCGTGAGCTCGCCGATCTTCGAGCACGCCTCCCCAAAGCGAGCCGCTTCGCCGCGTCGTACGACGGCTTCCGCTTGGCCCGCGCCCTCGAGCTCCGCGGTGATGAACCCGGCCGCGGACGCGTCGCCGGCCCCGGTCGTGTCCACCACCTCCACCCGCGGCGCCCCCGCGTCGAGGCGGACGGAGAGCGCTGCGTGCCGAGCCGGCGCCCCGCCCGGCGCGAGCCCGCGCCTCCGGGCAAGGCGCTTCACCCGGCGCGGGCGAGCTCGTCGCGCACCGCTGCCGTGAGCTCGAGCGAGCGCACCCGCGCGGCGTGATCGAAGATCGGCGAGCTCACGATGAGCTCGTCGGCGCGGGTGCGGGCGATGAAGCCGTCCAGCCACCGCCGCACGGTCTCGGGCGAGCCGGCGACCGAGCAGGCCAGCGCCTGCTCCAGGCCGGCGCGGTCGAGGGGGCTCAGGTCGCGCTCGAAATCGTCGACCGGCGGCGGTAAGGGCCCCGGCCGGCCACGGCGCAGGTTGACGAAGGCCTGCTGGAGCGAGGTCCACAGCCGGCGCGCCTCCTCGTCGGTGCCGGCCGCGACCACGTTGATCCCCAGCATGACGCGAGGCTCTGCGAGCTCGTCCGAGGGGCGGAACTCCCTGCGGTACAGCGCGATCGCCTGCGTCATCTGGCCCGGCGCGAAGTGCGAGGCGAACGCGTAGGGGAGGCCGAGCGCCGCGGCGAGCTGCGCGCCGAAGAGGCTGGAGCCGAGGATCCAGATCGGCACGCGGAGCCCGGCGCCGGGCACGGCCTGAACCAGCTGGCCAGGCTCCGCGGGGCGGAAGTAGCCCATCAGCTCCAGGACGTCCTGGGGGAAGCCGTCGGCGTCGCCGGCCAGGTTGCGTCTGAGCGCGCGGGCGGTGATCGGGTCGGAGCCCGGAGCGCGCCCGAGGCCCAGATCGATGCGCCCAGGAAAGAGCGACGCCAGCGTGCCGAACTGCTCGGCGATCACGAGCGGCGCGTGGTTCGGCAGCATGATCCCGCCCGCACCGACGCGGATCGTCGAGGTGCCGGCGGCGACGTGCGCGATCACGATCGACGTCGCGGCGCTGGCGACGCCGCCCATGTTGTGGTGCTCGGCCAGCCAGTAGCGGTGATAGCCGAGCCGCTCGGCGTGGCGCGCGAGATCGAGCGAGTTGCGGAGCGCCTGCGCGGCATCTCCGCCCTGGACGATCGGGGCAAGGTCGAGAACGGAGAACGGAATCATGTTGGACACCTCGCCAGACTGTTGCACGCCACGGACGGTTGCGGGAGCGCTCGGGGACCGGCGCGGCCTGTGCGCGGTCTCCGCGCGCGATCGCGGCGAGGAGGCGCCCCCGCCAGCGTGCGCCCCCGCCAGCGCGCGCCCCCGCCGGCGCGCGCCCCCGCCAGCGCGCCCCGCGGCGCGTCGCCCCGCGGCGCTCGAGCCGTCTGGAACGCCATGACGCGGCCGCGCCCGCTGTATTACGCTCGGCTCGTGCGCCGTTCGTCCTCGCCGCTGCGCCGCCTACCGCAGGTCCTGCTCGTCGTCGCCGCCTCGGCCGCCGCGGTCGCGTCGCCCGGGGGAGCGGCCGCGACCCTCTGGCCCAACGTGCCGGAGCAGATCGCGCGGGCGCTCACGTCGGGCGACGCCCTGGAGCGGCGCCTGGCCGCGACCCGCGTGGGCGAGCTCGCCCCGGAGACGGCGATCAGGCTGATCCAGCGGGGCATGAGCGACCCGGACGTCGAGGTGCGGCTGCACCTCGCCGGGGCGGCCGTGCGCCTCCGGATGCCGCGCGCGGGGGACCTCGTGATCGAGTGGCTCGGCGAGGGCGACGCGCGCCTGCGGCTCGCGGCCTGCGACGTGATCCGCGCGGCGCCCACGGACCGCTCCGTCGTCGCGCTCGGGCGGGTGCTCGGCGATCCCGACCCGCATGTCCGCCTCGCCGCCGCGACCGCGATGGGCGCTGCGGGGCTCCCGGACGCGGTCTCGCCGCTGCTCGGCCACCTCGACGACACCGCGCCGGAGGTGCGCGCGGAGGTCGCGCGCGCGCTCGGCCGGATCGGCGACGCGCGCGCCGTCGTGCCGCTGATCGGCAAGGTGCAGGACTCGATCCCGGAGGTCCGCAAGGCCACGGCGCGCGCGCTCGGAGAGCTCGGAGACCCGCGCGCGGTCAGCGCGCTGCTGCTCGCGCTCCAGGACGCATCCCAGGACGTGCGCGTCGAGGCGGTCACCGCCCTCGGCCGGCTGCGCTCGGACGACGCGACGTCGGCGATCGCCGATCTCGTCACGGTGTCGCCGGGGGCCGCGGGCGCGTTCCCGGGGGCGCGGCCGTCCGACAGCGCCACCTCGAGCAACGACGTGCGGGAGGCGGCGCTCCGGGCGCTCGGCCGCATCGGCTCCGACGCGGCCGTGAAGGCGCTGCTCGCGGCGCTCGCGAAGGACAACCCCGCGGCGCCGCGCTCGGCGGTCCGCGACGCCCTCGTCAGCGCCGGCGCCGCGTCCGTCCCCGCGCTCGTCGCGGCGCTCGCGGCCGCGCCGTCGGCCAACACCGCGGCGGGCGCCGCCCTCGTGCTCGGCGAGCTCAAGGCCAGGGAAGCGCTGCCCGCGCTCGCGCGGGGGATGCAGCGGGGCGTCGTCCCGCTCCGGCACGGGCTGCGCGCCCTCGGCGCGCTCGGCGATCCCGCGGCGCTGCCCGGCGTGCTGGAGCTGCTCGGCGACGGCGACCCCGCGGTCCGCGCGGAGGCCATCCGCGCCGCGACCGCGCTGCTCGATCCAGCGCGGCCCGACGGGCGCGCGGTGGACCCGGCGCGCGCCCTGCTGGTCGACCCGGCGACCGCGCCCGACGAGAAGCTCGCCCTCGTCCAGCTGCTCGGGCGCACCGGGTCGCCGCGCGCGCAGGCGGCGCTGCTGCCGCTCGCCAAGGCGCGCTCCACGCCGCTCCGCCTCGCCGTGATCGAGGCGCTCGGTGCCGCGCGCGCTGCAGGACAGCTCGGCGCGGCCGTGGACGCCGCCCTGCTCGCGGCGCTCGACGACGAGTCGGCCGACGTGCGGCTCCGGGCGGCGATCGCGCTCTCCCGCGTCGCCGGCCCAGGGAGCGCCCGGCCGCTGCTCCAGCGCCTCACGGTCGCGGCGGAGCAGGACCGCGGCGCGCTCGGCATCGCCCTCTCGGGCGCCCTGTCGCGCGCGGACGACGCCGGCGGCGCGGCGGACGCGAAGGCCGCGCGCGACGCGAGCGGCAAGGGCCTCGTCCACGAGGTCGCGGCCGCGATCGCGAGCGCGCCGGACGCCGCGCGCGACGCGCTGATCGAGGGGCTCGGCCGCATGCCGGGGCAGGCCGCGGGCGCCGCGCTCGCGCGGATGGCCTCGGCGGCGCCCATCGACGATCGCCGCAAGATCGCCGAGGCGCTCGCGGGGCACCCGGAGGCCGCCGCCGCGCTCCGCAAGCTCGCGGGCGATCCGGATCCCGGCGTCCGCGCCAACGCGATCTGGTCGCTGGGCGCGGCGGGGGACAAGGACGCGCTGCCGCTGCTCCTGCCGCTCCTCAAGGACCCCGACGCCGCCGTGGCGGGCAACGCGGCGGGCGCGATCGGGCGCGCCGCCGGCCGCCTCGGGCAGCCGGCCCGCGCGGCCGCGGCGCTCTGCGCGGCGCTCCCCGACGCGCGCCCCTACGTGCGGGCCAACGCGCTCGCGGCCCTCACCGTGGCCGGCGCCCGCTGCGACGGCGACGCGGCCCGGGACCTGCTCGCGCGCGACCCCGCGGAGGCGGTCCGCCTCGCGGCCGCCGACCACCTCGCGCGGAGCGGCGCCGACGACGATCGCCGCGCGCTCGCCCGCTGCGCCGCCGAGGACAGGAACGCCGCGGTCGCAGGGCGCTGCGCCCGCGCCGCGCCGCCCCGCGCGCCGGCCGCCGGCGCCGAGGACGTCGTGGTCTTCATCGTCCCGTTCGACGCGGGCCGGGGCGGCTCGGTCCGCGACGCGCCGGCCCCGCGCGCGCCCTTCGCGCTCGTGCGCGCGGACGGGCTCCTGCGCCTCGGCGTCGCGGACCGGCGCGGAGAGCTCTTCGAGCGCGGCGCTCCCCGAGGGCCGATCCGCCTCACCGTGCCGGCCCCGCTCGTGAAGTGAGCCCGCGCCCGCCGCGCTGAGCCGGACACCATGCGAACCCGACCCGACGTCGAGCTCCGGATGTCCAGGACCGTGCACCCGGGCGACGTCGTCCTGGTCGAGCTGGTGCTCCGCTGCCGCGGGAGGACGCCGGTCGACGCGATCGAGCTCCACCTGGAGGGCATGCAGGTCGCCCGCGTCGAGGAGCGCGTCCTCGTGCCGCCCCACTTCCTCTCGCTCGTCGCCCGCGTCTCGGGGCCGACGACGCTGCCGGAGGGGGAGCAGCGCTACCGCGCGAGCTTCCCGGTCCCGGCCGACGCGCCCTGCTCGTACCTCGGCACGCGCGCCGAGATCCGCTACGGCCTCACGCTCTCCATCGCGATCCCGTGGTGGCTCGACGTCCAGGAGTCCTACGAGGTGCTCGTCACGCCCCGCCCCGTCACCCGCCCGGGCCGGTCGCCGGCCGCGGGGACCACGGCGCGCGGCGACAGCCCCTTCGTCGAGGTCTCGCTCGACGATCGCGTCTTCGCGCCGGGCGACGAGATCTCGGGGGCGGTGGCCCTCGGCAACGTGCAGGGCCGCGGCGTGCGCGGGATCGAGATCTCGCTGGTCGGCGTCGAGCGCCTCCTCAGCGCCGACCGCTCCGCGCCGAACCGCGCGACCGAGGCGCACCGCTTCACCGCCTTCCGCCGCGCGGACGGCCGCGACGAGGGGCGGGAGCTGCCCTTCCGGTTCAGGATCCCCCGCTCCGTCGCGCCGTCGTTCGACGCCGGCTGGGTCGCCCTCGTCTGGGGGCTCGAGGTGCGCGTCGATCTCGCGCGCGCGGACGGCGTCGTCCACACGACGCCGCTCGTGCTCGGCGTCTTCGACAGCCCGCCCGGCCTCGGCGCGATGCGGCGGCAGATCGGCTCCGGGAGGTGGCGCGCCGTCTGGGAAGCGGTCGGCGCGCGCCACGGCCTGTCCCTCGACGCGCTGGAGCTCCGCCTCTCGGGCACGCTCTCCGGCGCCGCGGCGTCGGTGTGGATCGACGCGGGCTCCTCGTCGAGCGGCGCGCTCGTGGGCGAGCTGCGCTGGCCGTCGTGGGGGCTCGACCTGGAGGTCGGCGTGAAGCGCTTCCTGCTCGCGCTGTCGTCCGAGGACGACGAGGGCTTCGGCCGCCGCTACCGCGTGCGCGGGCGCGATCCCGGCCAGGTGCGCGCCGTGGTCGCGGGGCCGCTGCGCCGGGCGCTGCTCGCCTTCGACGACGTCCGGCTGGACGACGAGCACGTGTCGGTCCGGTCGCGGACGCCGGGCCACGATCAGCCCTGGCTCGGCGCGTTCCTGGAGCACCTCGCCGCGCTGGCGGCCGAGATCGGCGCCGCGAACGAGCGCATCCCGCCGCCCACGCCGATGGCGGGGATGCGCGCGGCCTGGGAGCGGTTCGCGGCCGAGGTCCACGGCCGCTTCGAGGTGGGCCGCATGCGCATCCGGGACGCGCAGGTCGACGGCGCGACGTTTCACGTCGACACCTGCTTCGAGCGAGGCCCCCACCCCGAGCGCTCCGAGATCACGCTGGTGGTGGATCCGCCCCTCGACGCGGCGCTCGATCCCGACGATCCCGAGCAGCTGCGCGCCGCCTCGCCCAGGGCGCGCGAGGCGGTCAAGGGCCTGCAGGCCCGCACGCGCGCGCTCCGGATCGCCCCGCACGCCATCGTGATCACGTTGCCGGCCCCGCTCGAGGACCCCGCCACCCTGCGCGATCTGCTCGGCGAGCAGCTGCACGTGGCGGCGCTCCTGCGCGGCCCGCGCGCCGCCCGCCCGTACCGCTGAGCGGCGAGGAGCGGGCGCCCGGGCGGGGGCTGCGGCGACCGCGCTGGAGCGCGCGGCCCCACCCACCAGCCCACCAGGAGGACGCGCGGGCGGAAACGCGAATGCGGGAGCGCGGCAGCGCGAGCGCGGGAAGGCGAAAGCGCGGCAGCGCGAGCGCGAGAAGGAGGAAAGGCGAGGAACCGGGAATCCCCTTACGCGGCGCGCGGCTCGCTGATTTCCACACAAAACGCTGGCGGATCCGGGCTAGAGTCCCCGCCCATGCTCGACAAGCTTTCTCGCGAAGAACGCCTCCAGCTGATGCGGTTCATCTGTTCGTTCGCCTGGGCCGACCTCCAGGTGCGCGACCAGGAGCGCGAGTTCGTGCGCAAGATGATCCTGCGGCTCCACCTGGACGCGGAGGAAGCCAAGCAGGTGCGCGGCTGGCTCGAGGTGCCGCCCGCGGCCGACGACGTGGATCCGATGAAGATCCCGCGCGCGCACCGGCAGCTCTTCCTGAACGCCGCGCGCGAGATGATCTCGTCCGACGGCGAGATCGGCGAGGAAGAGCGCGAGAGCCTGAGCCTCCTGGATCAGCTCACGCGCTGACGCGGGCGGGGGGGCGACGGATGACGGACGACGGACGGACGATGAGCCGGTGAGCGGTGGAACGATGAGCACGATGGCGCAGGGAGGGGCCGGCGAGGGCCGGACCCCAGCGGAAATGGGAGCGAGCTCGGCCGAGAAGCCCTGGGTCGGCGTGATCATGGGCGGCAAGAGCGACTACGAGCACCTCGCCGTCACGAGCGAGCTGCTCACGCAGCTCGGCATCCCGCACGAGGTGCGCGTCGTCTCGGCGCACCGCACGCCGGACCGGATGTTCGAGTACGCGAGCACGGCCGCGGAGCGCGGGATCGAGGTGATCATCGCCGCCGCCGGCGGCGCCGCCCACCTGCCCGGGATGGTCGCCGCGAAGACGGTGCTGCCCGTCATCGGCGTGCCCATCCCCGCCACGGCGCTGAACGGCATGGACGCGCTGCTCTCGATCGTCCAGATGCCGAAGGGCGTCCCCGTCGCCACGATGGCGATCGGCAAGCCCGGGGCGGCCAACGCGGCCCTGTTCGCGGCGGCGGTCCTGTCGGGCAAGCACCCGGAGCTCCGCGAGCGCCTCGCCGCCTTCCGCGGCGCCCAGGAGGCGGCGGTGCTACGCGACTCGGTCATCGTCTAGCTCGTCAGGCCTCGTCAGGCCTCGTCAGGCCTCGTTTTGCTCCCCCTCGTACAGGTCCTCCGGAAATGCCCATCGCTCCCGGCTCCACGCTCGGTATCCTCGGTGGCGGCCAGCTCGGCCGCATGACGGCGCTGGCCGCCCGCACGCTCGGGTACAAGGTCCACGCCCTCGACCCTGACCCGGACTGCCCGGCTCGTTCGGTGCTCGATCACTGCATCGTCGCCTCGTTCGACGACGTAGCTCAGGCGGCCGAGCTCGCGTCGCAGTGCGACGTGGTGACGCTCGAGATCGAGAAGGTCGCCACGGACGGCCTCGTGGCCGCCGCCCGGTTCGCGCCGGTGCGCCCGTCGGCCGACGTGCTGGCCATGGTGCAGGACCGCGGCGTCCAGAAGGGCTGGCTGTCGCGCAACGGGTTCCCGGTGGGGCCCTTCCGCGAGGTCGCGACGAGCGAGCAGCTCCTCGAGGCGGCGCGCGCCATGGGCGGGGCGTGCTTCGTGAAGTCGTGCGTCGGCGGGTACGACGGCCGCGGCCAGCTGCGGCTCTCGGGGGATGCGTCGCCGGGCGGCGCCGGCGGTCTCGAGGGCGAGGCCGCGTCGCTCTTCGCGTCGCTCGGCGGCCAGCGCTGCGTGGTCGAGCAGGCGCTCGACCTCGAGGCCGAGCTCTCGGTGCTCGTCGCGCGGAGCCCGAGCGGCAAGCTCGCGGTCTACCCGCCGGCGCTGAACCACCATGTCGACCAGATCCTCGACTGGTCGCTGCTGCCGGGCCCGCTCTCGGCCGCGGTGACGGGGCAAGCGGTCCAGATCGCGCTCGACCTCGCGGTCGGCCTGCGCGTCGAGGGGCTGCTCGTCGTCGAGCTCTTCCTGCTCAAGGACGGCCGCCTGCTCATCAACGAGCTCGCGCCGCGGCCCCACAACAGCTACCACGCCTCCGAGGTCGCCTGCGCGACGAGCCAGTTCGAGCAGGCGGTCCGCGCCGTGTGCGACCTGCCGCTCGGCTCGGTCGAGATCGTCCGCCCCGCGGCGATCCTCAACCTGCTCGGCGACGTGTGGCTCGGCGGCGCGCCGCCCCCGTTCGAGGCCGCGCTGGAGATCCCGGGCGTCCGGCTCCACCTCTACGGCAAGCGGGTCGCCCGCCCCGGCCGCAAGATGGGCCACCTCTCCGCCACGGGCCGCACCCCGGAGGAGGCGCTCGTCGCCGCGAAGCTCGCGATGGCCCGGCTCTCGGCGCAGGCCGGGCTGCCGCTCCCCGGGCGCTGACGCGCCGCCGGCGGGCCTCCGCCGGCGCACGACGCTCTCCGCTGCCGCCCAGGGTGGCGCGGCGCGCGCCGCGCCATCACGTCGACGGTCGACGGACTCGTCCCGTTCGCGTCGATTCATGAGCCGCCGGTGAGCCGCGGCGCAACTGCATGTTCGGGATGGCCCTGGAGGGTAGGGAGGTGTGTTCTCTCGCGCTCAGGTTCGGCGTCGACTGCGCAGCGGCCGGCGTCTGGGCGCGACGGCGACGCCGCGGCCGCGCGCAAGCGATCTCGGCGGATTCAATGGTCTCGAGCGCTCGTGCGGAGACATCTCACTGTGTTTTCGTCCACAGGGGCAGCACACGCTGGCCAGGGCGGAATCACGCACACTGGCTATCGGGACGAAACACCGATATAGGATGCATTTGATCTGAACACACGCCCTGGACTTCAACGAATAGCTCGCACAGAGGCGCCGCTGTGGCAGTTTCGATTCTTGACGGGTCACGACCGTGGAGACTCCGGCCGTGCCCCTGCTTGCAACCCTGTCCATCTTGGGCGGCGGTGACCGCCCGAGGAGGAGCAAGTCGATGAAAAGAACCTCATTCATGGTGTTGGCGTGTGTGGCGGGCGGGCTGGGCAGCGTGTCGTGCGGGGGGGCGGACGCGGGCGACGACGCCACGCAGGAGACTGAGCCCCAGTTCTCTGTCGACGCTCAGGGCGGGGTCTTCACCGGGGATGATGGATTCAAGATCGAAGTGCCGCCGGGGGCGGTCAGCGCGGCGACGGAGCTGACCATCGAGAACATCGTGGACGCCCGCGAAGGCGCGGTAGGCCCCACGTACCGCCTCGGTCCGGAGGGGCAGACGTTCGCCAAGCCGATCAAGCTCACGCTGCCGATCACCGTGGAGCTCGAGGCGGAGCTCGGGGAGAATACCGTCCTCGATGCCTACGGCTTCTCCGCGCCGACGGGCTCCGACGCCTTCACGCTGCTCGAGCGTCACGAGGTCTCGGCCGCTGAGCTCATCACGGAGACCTCCTCCGTTGGCACCTTCTACGCCGGGATGATCCCGGCGGGGGTGATGGCGAGCCAGCACGCCTACCCGATGGCGCTCGCCGCCGACGACACCTACCTCTACTTCGCGAGCGGCGGCACCGAGTCCACCGCGCCCGCGGACTCGAACGACGGCTACATCTATCGCGTCAAGCCGGGCACGACCGAGGTGGAGGCGATGACCCCCGCGGATCCGGACCCCAAGGCGCTGTGGGTCAATGCCTCCCACGTGTACTGGGCGAGCGGCGGAGACAACGATCCGGTCATCCCTTCGGCGCTCAAGCGCGTCGACAAATCGACCCTGGAGATGGAGACGCTGGTCGAAATCGGCTACGTGCTGAGCGTCACCGGAGACGAGTCGTCCGTCTATTTCGGCGATGGCGACGGACACAACATCTACAAGATGCCGCTCGACGGCGGTGAGCCCGTCGTCCTCGCGCAGGGCGCCGGCGCGCCGGAGTACCTGGCGCAGGACGCAGAGAACATCTACTGGACCGGCGGCGCCACGACGAACAAGGTCTACAAGGTGGCGAAGTCGGGCGGGGACGTGACCGTCATCGCCGAGAACGAGGGGGAGCCGGCCGGGATCGCGGTGGACGCGCAGTTCGTCTACTGGGCCAACGCCGGTGACGGCGGCGTGTTCAAGGCGCCGATCGCCGGAGGGGCGAAGACGCTGATCTACCGGGGGGGCTCGATGGCGGGGCTGGCCCTCAGGGGCTCGACGCTCTTCTCGACGGACATGAGCCGGAACCGCAGCGTCCAGGCCCACGATCTCGCGAGCAATACGACCGTCGTGCTCGCGCTCGGCCAGCACTTCGCCTGGCGCATCCTCGCCCCGGAAGGTCAGGACGTGTTCTGGACCAACGGCGGTGACTACCGCTTCGAAGGCCAGATCGTGTCCTACAGCGCTCCTTGAGCGCGCGTCCGGCGGCGATTGCGGGCAGCAGGACAGCAGGGGCGAACGCGGCGGAGGGAGCCTGTTCGCCCTCACCGCATTGAACCGAAGTGGCTCGAGAGCGCATGGCGAGCGCTCCCGAGGCCGCTCGCCAGGGCGCGTTGCGCCGCCCCGCTGCGCCGGTGTCGGCTGCTTTACGCGTTGACCGTGTCCGGCGTCCTGGCGTAGTTCTTCTCATTCGATGCAGATCACCCTCCCGAGGGCCCGGCTCCAGGTCGCGCTGCTCGCCGTGATGGCGGTGATTGCGGGCGCCGGGCTCGCCGTCGAGGTGCTCAAGCCGCTCCTCCACCTGAGGAGCCAGAGCGGCGTCGTCCCGTTGTTCTCGCTGAGCTACGAACAGAATGTGCCCACGTGGTACACCTCGTCACTGCTGTTCGTGTGCTCACTCACGCTCGCTGTCATTGCCGTCGGCGCCCGGCGCACGGGCAAGTTCGTGAAGCACTGGTGGGGGCTCTCCGCGGCGTTCCTCTACATCTCGCTCGACGAGGTGGTCGAGATCCATGAAGCGGCGAGCTCCTGGCTCGATCTGGGCGGGGTCCTGTACTTCAGCTGGGTGATCCCGGCGGCCGCCGCGGTGGCGATGTTCGCGGCCGCCTACCTCCAGTTCCTCTCGCACCTCCCGCGAGATACGCGGAATCGATTCCTCCTCTCGGGCGGGATCTATGTCACCGGGGCCCTCGTCCTGGAGCTGCCGCTCGGGTACTGGACCGAGCGGGCCGGGAGCGACAACCTGATCTACGCGCTCATCGACTTCGTGGAGGAGTCGATGGAGATGCTCGGCGTGAATCTCTTCCTGCTGTCGCTCGTCGATCACCTCGTCGTGCAGGGATGGACGATCGGCTTCTCGCCAGCAGCACCGGAGCCGCGGCCCGCGGCGGCCCCACGTCCCGCATGAGCGCACGGGCCGAGCCCGCGTCCGCTGCGCTGCTCGGTGTGGGCCGGGCCGCGTACATCGTCGGCCCCTGGTACGACTGGGCCTTCTTCCTGCTCCCGCCGCTCGTCGCGCTGGCCGCGGGCGCCCTGATCGCGGGGACGCCGTTCGCCGACGCGACGTTCAGGCTTCATGGGGAGAAGGTCACGTGGGCGGGGCTCTTCATCGGCACGCTCATCCACGGCCACCTCGCCGCGGTGCTCCTCCGGAGCCACGGCAACGCGGACATCTTCCGGCGGCACCGGCTCCGCTTCCTCGTGGCGCCGGTCGCCCTGTTCGCCGCGATGATGCTGTCCATGTGGGCCGTCGCCTGCGTGTCGGTCCTCGTGGTGTTCTGGGACGTCTACCACTCGGCGCTCCAGACGTTCGGCCTCGGGCGCATCTACGACGCGCGCGCGGGGAACGCGCCGGCGCTCGGCCGCCGGCTGGATCTCTGGCTCAACCTCGTCCTCTATGCCGGCCCCATCCTGGGCGGCGCGACGATGCTCCTCCACTTCCAGAGCTTCGACGCCTTCGAGGGCGTGGGCCCCGCCTTCTTCACCGCCGTCCCTGCGCTGATGACGTCGAGCCACCGCGCCCTCAGCTGGGCCGTCATCGCCGCGGGCACGTCGTACCTGATCTATTACGCGCTCGCTTACCGCGCGATATGCCGGCGGGGCTATCGGGTGTCGTTCCCCAAGGTGTGGCTGCTCGTCAGCACCGGTCTCTGCTCGATCTACACGTGGGGTTTCAACCCCTGGGGACAGGCCTTCTTCATCATGAACCTGTTCCACGCCGTGCAGTACCTGGCGCTCGTCTGGTGGTCGGAGGGCGGCCGCCTCCGCCGCCGGCTGCGCCTCGACGCGCTCCGGGCCGGAACGCCGATCGCGGTGGCGGTCTTCCTCGGGGGTGTCCTTGTGTACGGGGTCTGGGCCGAGCTCGCGCCGGCGGACGACCGCGCGCTGTGGTCGATCACGCAGACCGTCGCGCTGATGCACTTCTGGTACGACGGCTTCATCTGGTCCGTGACGCGCAAGCAGGTATGAGGCGATCGCGCCTTCAAGGTGTTGCCAAAGAGGGGTGTATGCGAATCCAACGTTGTCTCCGGTCCATGGTCGTCGCGCTCGGGGTCGCCTCCGCGGCGCTCGTCTCGTCCGCTTGCAGCAAGTCGCCGCAGATCACGGCGGAGAGCATGGAGGACAACTGGGCGCTGACAGAGCAGCACGAGCCCGGGTCCGTCGTCATGACGGTGGCCCAGGACGGGCAGGTGACGGCGCTCGTGAAGGATCGCGACGGCAAGCCCATCGCGGCGGATGTGTCGGGCAGCGTCTCGGTCAAGGTGCCTGGCAAGGGCGGAGCCCCCATGAGCGCGGCGCTCGTGCCGGAGCCGAAGTCGGGGGGCGTGCTGCTGGCCAAGCTCCCGCCGCTCGAGGACGACCTGACCGAGGTCAGCTACGAGCTCAAGGTGAAGGGCGAGCCGTTCAAGGGGGTGCTGCACGTGCCGCGCGGCGGGACCCGGGAGCTCCAGGAGAGCGCCAGGGAGCACCAGACCACCCAGCTCGACGGGACCAAGGGGCCGAACGGGGGCGTGCTCCAGCCGGTCGGAGACGACATCGTGGAGATCGTCGCCGACAAGGAGAGCGGCGATCTGCGCGTGTACGTGCTGGATCTCAACCTCAAGCCGGTGCCGATCGGCGAGCGCGAGATCAAGCTCGCGATCCAGACGGCGTCGGGGCCGGACGTCATCGTGCTCGCGCCTGGGCCCGATCGGCTCTACTTCACCGGCAAGCTCGACGTGAAGGTCAATCCGACCAAGATCACGGTGGTGCTCAAGGAAGGCGGGCACACGCACGTGGTCCTCTGCGGTTACCGTCCAGGCGCGGTGATCGTGGTCGGCCCGAGCGCGCCCGTGATCGGCATCCTGGTGGCGACCACGTGGGCCGTGAAGGTCGACGTCAAGCCGACCGTGGTGGTGCACGACGACGATGACGACCGGGTCCTCGTCATCCACAAGCACAAGCACAAGCACAAGGGCAAGGGGAAGGGCAAGTGGCACTGGAAATGACGGGGGAGGAGGGCGCCGCGCTCGGACGGGGCGCGCCGACGCGGTAAGGTGGCGGCGCGGCGCGCCCGCGCCTCACCCGACGGAAAGCCCTCTCCCATGACCGAAGCGCCCGAGCTCCCCGACCTCTCCCCCGACGACTGCCACCCACGGGCCGCCGCTGCCCTCGCCGACCCGTTCTTCTGGTCGCTCACCGACGAGACCGCTCCGTTCGGCAACGAGACCGCGCACGAGACCCTCACCGCCTTCCGCGACTTCCGCGACGAGCACCCGAAGAAGAGCCCGATCGAGCTCCTCGACGCGCTCCTCGAGCGCTGGGAGGTCGGCAATGCCGGCTGGGACGCCGTGGACGCGGCCGAGGTCGAGGCGCTCGGCGAAGAGGACGAGTACGGCCTGCTCACCCGCGATGAGGCGATCCTCGCCCTGGCCTTCAGCCAGATCGTCGTCGAGGGCAGGCTCGATCCGGAGGTCCGCCGCCGCGCGCTGCTGGCGCTGGCCCGGCAGGCGCTCCCCGCGCTCCTGAGCGCCTACGAGGGGCGCGCCCTGGAGAGGGCGCTGCGGATAGACCGGATGAGAGGCGTCCTCTCCGCTCGCTGGGATTAGAGCGACGGTCACCCGCTTCGGATACGGGCCCACCTCGACGTTTTCGGTGCTCAGCGCACCGGAGTGCGCTTGCGCGCCGAAAACGCCGATCTGGGCCCGTCTCCTGTGCGGGAGACCGCCGCTCTGCTCTGCATGGTGCAGAGGTGGGCGGAAACCGCTGTAGAGCGGGGCGCATCTTCGTGCGCTACGGGCTCATCCGCGTCGTTAGGCTCGCTGCGGCGCCCCTCCGGCGCCGGCGGCTACGGGAGCGCCCAGTCCTGCGCGTCCTGTCGGCACCCAGGCCCGCAGTCTTCGCCGTTCGGGTACCATGTCCGGTACGCGGGGGTGAAGCTCCGCTCTCCGAGGAGCGCGCCGTCCCGCCGCACGACGACGTCGACGCGCGCCGGCGTGCCACGAATCGCGAGCTGCTGGGTGAACTGCCCGGGGGCCGGGACGCAGCTCTGGGAGACGCCGCCGCCACGCCTCGTCTCCGTGCAGATTGTCACCGCATTGACCGAGACACCGACGGTCGGGCTGCACTGGACGAACACGCCGCTGCCGCCGACGTTCGGTGTGTTCGTCCAGCTGTAGGCGCACGACACCGCGTTGCCGTCCACCGTGAGCTCCAGCGTGTACTCTCCCGCTGCCCAGCTCTTGTTCGCCGTCGCGGCGGTGATGGTGAAGGTGTCGCTACAGGCCATCTCGGTGCATTGCTTCGGGTTCATGATGCAGCCGGCCATGGCGGCGGTCACGGCGAACCCGGCGGCGAGCGCGGCGGCCTTGCGGGCGCAAGGGCCGAGCGGGACGAGGGAAAAAAGAGATAAGGTCATGGAGCCATCCTCTCTCCGGCGGGACCGCCGTGGATGGAGGCGCTGGCGAAGCAACGGGTAGACCACCTGCTCGGGCGCAAGAAGCCGGCGCTCCTGACGCCTTGTGCCAGGCGCCCGCCGAGCGGCATGACAGGTGTGTCAGGGCGACGAACCCGCGGCTCGGCTGAAGGACCCCCCGGCGCCGCCGGCGCAGCGCGCCTCCAGACCGCGCGGCGGCGCTTCGAAGGGGGCTCCCGCCGGTGCGGATTCGGGTACCGTCAGGCCTTCAGGTGGTCGCGCGTCCGAACGCGAACGCCCGTCCTGCCAGGAGGTTTGCACATGAAGAAGACCTATACAGGGAGCTGCCACTGCGGCGCGGTCCGCTTCGAGGCCGACATCGACCTGAGCGCTGGAACCAACAAGTGCAACTGCTCTATCTGCACCAAGACGAGAAACTGGAACGTGATCCTCAAGCCGGACGCGTTCCGGTTGCTCGCGGGTGAGGACGCGCTGAGCGACTACCAGTTCGGCATGAAGTTCGGGCACCACCTGTTCTGTCGACACTGCGGCGTGCGCTCGTTCGGGCGCGGGTATGTCGAGGCGATCGGCGGCGACTATGTGGCGGTCCAGCTCGCTTCGCTGGACGGCGTGGATCTCGAGGAGCTCATCGCCGCGCCGATCCGGTACGCCGACGGACGCAACAACAACTGGGGCGCGCCGCCGGGAGAGACCCGGCACCTGTGAACGGCGCCGCCGCTGCCTGCGGCGGACGGGGGCCCATCGACGGGGGCGCCGCCGCACGCCGGCGCCCCCGCCGCGCCGTCTTCACCCGTCTTACTTCGCGACCTCTCCCGTCTTCAGATCCAGCTTGAGCTCCCGCACCACCTCCGGCTTGGCGCACACGATCTGCGGCGTCGAGCCCTGCACATCGGTCTTGATCCGCTCCTCCAATTTCTTGGCGAGATCCCAGGTCGGCACGAACGCGGCGAAGAAGCGCTGCCCCATGTCGCGCGTCACCACGAAGCGCGCTGGCGAGAACTCCGTGCGTCCCTTGAGCGCCTTGCGCGTCAGCGGGAAGTCGTAGTCATCCGGCGCCGTCTTGCTGAACGTGTAGAGCACCACGAGGTTCTGCGGGCACTTCGGCCCGCCGGGCCTGGGCAAGGTCCGGTTCTCCTTGGGCTTCGGCGGCGGCCCCTTCTGGAGCTGGATGGTCCCCGGCGCCGCGCCCGCGGCCTCGCTGGCGCCGCCGTGCTTCAGGATCGCCCCGCCGGCCGCGACCCACACCGCCCCGTCGCTCCCCACGGCCACGTCGCGGGCCTTCACCCCGTCGGGCAGCGGCGCCTGCTCCCAGGCATCGCCCTTGCGCGCGAACAGCGCGCCGTCCGTGAGCGCCCACAGCGTCCCGTCCGGCGCCGCCGACGCGGTGAGCACGCGCGCGCCCTTCGCCGGCGGGTCGATCTTCTTCGCCTCCCCGCCCTGGTAGCGGAGCACGCCCCCGTCCACGATCCACGCCTCGCCGTCGCCGGGGCCCGGCAGGATCAGCGTGCGCACATCGTCGGCGCTCTGTTCGTCGGAGGGCGCCGGGATGGGCAGGATGGTCGAGCGTTTCTCGCCCGGCTTCCAGACCTCCAGGGCGCTCTCCCCTTTGCAGTCGAGCCCGTAGCTCAGCGCGGTCCCATCGCGCGTCGCCCCGAATGCCTCCGGGCGGACCTCGGTCTCCGAGTAACGCGATGCCCCTTCGAAGTCGAACCCGCGGCACTCCCCCTTCTTGGGCGCCGGCGTGATCGTCAGCCCCACCCTGGGCCCGCGCAGCGTGACGAACCTCGAGGGCCCGATCATCGTCGGCCCCACCAGCCCCACGAGCGAGCTGCCCATGCTCGCCACCCCGGTGAACCACTGCCCCGCGTCGCTCACGCGCTGCACCCAGCCCTTCGCCCCCAGCGCGTAGTGCTCGGCGACGCCGGTGCGGCCCGTCGTGCCCGTCGCGATCAGGTCGAGCTGGTCGGGATAGCGCCCGTGGACGCCGATCACGGACACCCACCACCCCGGCAGGTGCAGCCGCTTCGGGAACTCGATCTTCCCCTCCTTCAGCACGCCGACGGCGGCGGCCACGGCCGTCTGCTCCCCCTCGAGCATCGTCAGGTTGGAGGTCGACACGAGCAGCGCCCCCTCCACCGGGTGCAGCCGCAGCTCGACCTCCTCCGGGATCTGCGCCACCGGCGCGAACGCCGACTTCGGCGGCGGCTCCGGCTTCGCCGCCTCGTCCGCCTTCACCCCGCCCGGCGCGCCCGGCGCGCCCGCGGTGCTCGATGCGCCCGCCGCGCCTGCCGTGCCCGGCCCCTGCGCCGCGGCCTCCACGCGCGGCCCGTCCGCGGCCTGCGGCCCAGGCGCCGGTACGCACCCTGCCATCGCCATCACGAGCCCGCCCAGCCCCCTCCACGCCCTTCGCCCGATCATCGCTCGTCCTCCTCCAGGCACGGCCGCGCCGGACTGCCGCGCCGCGCTCCCATGCTCTCATCCTGGACCCGCCGGCTGCCCGGCCGCTCACCACCCCGGACCGCTCGCCACGCCGGCCTGATCCCCCTCGCGCCGATCCCTCGTCCGCTCATGGCGCGAGCCTCCCCGACGCGACCCGGATCTCGCCCTCGATCTCCGCGTCGCGCAGGTCCACCCCGTTCGGGTGCGCCACCCGCTGGTAGGCCACCTGCCATGCGATCGTCTGCCCCTCGCCGGCGGCCCCGACGTCGAGCTCCACCGTCACGGGCTCCGCGTGCACCCGGTCGTCGGCCACGAGCTTCCGCCCGATCGCCCCGGGCCGCAGCGCGAAGTGCCGCGTCAGGTAGCGCTCCGCTTGACCCAGCACCAGCTCGTCGGGCCCGAGCGCCTCGGCCGACACCTCGAGCCTCCGGAACAGATCCCCCGTCGGGAACGCGTGCCCCGCGTTCGCGGGCGCGAGCGTCACCGCCACGCGCGTCGCCGAGAGCCGCCGCGCCGTCACCGCCACCGCGCTCCGCACGAGCGCCTCGTCCCGCGATCCCGCGAACCCGTGGCCGCGCCGCCCCCCCGGCCCGCGGGGCATGTGGCACGCCGCGCAGGGCTGGTCCGCGGCCGGCGACGCGCGGTGCTCGATGACGGTCGACTGCATCAGCTCCGCGGCCGACCGCCCTCGCGCCGTGGGGAACGCGAACTCGTGGCAGGCCGCGCACGCGTCCGCGCCCCCGAACCGCGCGTCCCGGATCACCGCGTGCGGCGCCGCCGGCGGCGCCCCGCTCCCCGCCCACGGCGCCGCGAGCACCGGCGGCACCGCCTGCCCCGCGAGCTCGCCCTCGCCGTCGGTCGTCACGTGGCACGTCACGCACCCCACCCCGAGCGCCCCGAGCGCCTCCGGCTCTGGCTCCTCCGGCCTCGCCTCGGGCGCGTGGCACGCCCGGCAGAACGGCATCGGCTCGATCGCGAACGCCCGCCGGTAGGCCGGCTCGGTGTTCGCCCGGTGGTGGAGCGACGCGCGCCACTCCCGCGCCACCTCCTCGTGGCACCCCTCGCAGGCCTGGTTCGCGATCGCCGCCGCCCCGAGCCGCGCTCGCGCCGGCCTCGGCATGGGCACCCGCGCCGCCTCCGCGGCCCCAGGCAGGGCGCTGCCGGCCGGCGCCTCGACGTCGCCTGTCGGCCGCGCGGGCGCGTCCGGCGCGGCAGCGCACGCGCCCGCGAGGGTGCCCGCGACCAGCAAGCCGAGGCCAGGTACACAGCGCCGCACAGCGATGATTGCGGCTACAACACCCCCGACGCTGCGTCACCTCCGAGGCATCCGCGCGACGCCGGCCGCTCCGCCGCCATGTCCGCCGGCGCAGGCGGCGCGGGAGTGACCCGACCCAGGTTGAGCGTGCCGACCCACGTTGGGATGGCGCAGGTCGGGGTGGCGAGGGCAGCTACAACGTCACTACCCAGCTTCGACGCCAGAGGCCGCGGCCCTGTCTAGGGCTGCCAGATGCAAGCGCACCGCTCGTAGCGGCCGCTCGACTCGCCGACCGCGACCTCCACGAGCTCTCTGCGCGCGAGCGCCGCCTGCTCGTCCGGCCCGAGCCCGGCGGCCGCAGCGACGCCCGCGGGATCCTGCGCGTACGCCAGCTGCTGGAAGGGGTCGATGTTCAGCTCGGTGAGAAAATCGTAGACGCGATCCATGGTCATTCCTCTCTGGTGATGTTGTCTGAATGCAGCGCCGCGGGGTCGATGCCGAGCGTCTCCATCATGGCCTCGTCCAGGGGAGCCGGGCCCACCGCGGGGACGTAGAGCGTGGAGACCTCCGAGACGGCCGTCGCCGGGAGCTCCGCCAGCGCGACGCGCGACGCCCGCGGCGGCTCGATGGGCAGCACCGAGGCCTCGTAGACGACGACCTCGTGCGAGGCCGGGAACCTGGTCGTCAATACATCGCAGAGCACCCGGAGCCCGCGCTCGATGCGGCTGGCATCGGCGGCGTCGAAGAAGCCGGTGTTGCCGATCACCCCGATCTGGCAGAGCACGAGCGGCGTATGGACGTCGAACGGCCGCCGCCGCACCAGGAAATCCGTCGCCTCATGGATCTGGCAGCCATCGCGCGCTGGATCCACGCCCAGATCCGCGTACATGCAATCGAGGAACGAGACCCCGGGCGCCATCTGCGCCGGATAGCCCGCGCGGCGCGCCTCCTGGATGGCCGCGTGGGCGGCGCGGACCAGCTCGCCCGGGTGGCCATAAAACACCCCGCATACCCGCAGCCCTTCACGGAGCGGGGCCAGGATGCGCCGGAGCATCTCGGCGTAGGTGTCGCGCCGCGGGCCTTTCCCGGTCGCGTACGGCAGCGACTCGGCCGCCGGGTTCAGGCTGCGGATCCAGCGCGCATTCCAGGGATCGGCCACCGCGAACAGCACCCGGTCGGCCTGCTCGATCGCCCGCCGCGCAGCGAGCGTCATCTGGCCTCCCCACTGGATCCCAGTGCCCACGATGACCAGGGAGCCAGCCATTCAGCGTCGAGTGTACTACGCACTCCGTGGTACGACAAGGACGCATCTGGCCGGATCGGGTAGTGCGCTGTCACAAGAGCGGGTACTCCGCCCGTGCATTCGCGGAGCAGGGCGGAGGCAGCGCAGGCCGCGCGGGCCGCGCGGGAGGCGCCCGCGAGGGCGCCCCGCTCGCGAGGAGCTCAGTTGAACGTCACGGTCGCGGTGTCTGAGACCTGGAGCGTCGCCGAGCCGTCGTTGTCGTTGACCTGGCCGGTCACCTCGTCGGTGTGCGGGGACGATGTGACCAGCGCGTCGAACTCGCACGTGTAGGTGGCGCCGATGGCCAGGGTCTGCGGCACCGAGCAGGTCGTGCGGCTGATAACCGCCCCGGTCTGGGTGACGTTGCCGAACGAGTCGTCGACGAGGCTGGTCAGGAACAGCTCCTCAGCGCTCGATGTATTCGATACCACGACCTCATAGGTCACGATCGCGCTCTTCGCGGTCTTCGTGAGCGTCGCCGACGGCGGGACGTTGGTGAAGTTCACGGTCGCGTCGTCGGTGTCGCTGAGCGGGTTGCCGTCGTCGTCGAAGCCCGCGGCTGTGGCCGTGTTGGTCACGCCGTTCACGTCCGCGGCGTCTCCCTGCACCTGGGCCTGGATCTGGCACGTGAAGGACGCCCCCGGCAAGAGGGTCTGCGGCATCGTGCACGAGACGCCGCCTGGCGGGGGCGGCAGCGCCGCGACGTTCCCGTACACCGAGTCGGTCAGTGTGTCGATCGTTACGGTGTCCACGGCGGAGGTGTTCGTGATCGTGTAGGTGAATACGACAAGCCCCCCAACCCCCTCGGGGACGGCCGTCGGAGCGGCGGTCTTGGTCAGAGTGATCATCGACGGGACGTTATTGATGTCGACCGTGGCCGAGTCCGAGTCGCTGACGGAGTTGCCCTCGTCGTCCGAGCCCGTGGCGGTGACCGTGTCGGTCTCCGAGGTGCCCGGCGAGCCGCTGACGAACCTCGTGAACGAGCACGTGTACGTGGCGCCCGGAAGGATGATCTGCGGGACCTCGCAATCGCCTTGCCCGTCGAGGTCGCCGTAGGTGTCGTCCATCAGCGAGTCGATGGTGACCGGATCCGTGCTGGCGCTCTGGTTGGTGACCGAGACCGTGAACGTAACGTCCGCCCCCGACTCCGGCACCTGATCCGGAGCGGCCGACTTCTGCACCTCGATGAGTGGCAGGACGTCCGTGATCGTCACCGTCGCGTCGTCTTGGCCGGTGACCGTGTTGCCATTCTCGTCCTCGCCGCTCGCGGTCACGACGTCGGTCTCGGCGCCGACGTTGCCCGCCACCGTGGCCGTGAACGTGCACTCGTACGGGACGCCGGACACGAGGGTCTGTGGCACGGCGCACGTGGTGGACGTGATCCCGTCGTGGCCGGGGGTCGTGATGTCGCCGTAGACGGTGTCCACAAGGCTGTTCAACATGACGTCGTTGTTCGGATCGGTGCCCGTGTTCGTCACGGAGACCGTGAACGTCACGGTCCCCTCGGGCTCGCTCACCGACGTCGGGCTCGCCGTCTTCACGACCTCGAGCGTGGCCGGCGGCACCGGGATGGGCACGTTGAAGCCGGGGTCGCAGTTGCATTTCGACGGGGCCCCCGGGAACGCCTGGAGCGGGCTGGTGCAGAGCCCGTTGGACCCCGACTGGCGCCAGCTCGTGCAGTTCGGCAGGTTCAAGAAGCCGTCGCCGTCCTGGTCCGCACAGACGACGTCGGTCAGCGTGATCTGCGGGAACAGCGGACTGTGGTCCGGCTTTCTGATATCACCGCACGTGTCCTGCACCCCGCCGACCAGGTGGTCCAGATCGAGCCACGGCGGGTCGGGGCTGATAGGCAGCGTGGAGATGGAGCACAAGCCGCTGAGCGCGCCGTCGCCGTTCACGTCCCCGTCCCTCGCGAAGTAGAGCCCAATGTCGAACTTCTCTTTCGCGGTCACCTCCACCGTGAACGTCGCTTCGAAGTCGACGGTGTCCCCCGGGAACAGGCAGCCGTCGTCGAGGATCGTGATGTTCGTCGCGTTCGCGATCGAGATGTCGTTGGCGGAGCAGGTCAAGCCGAAGGGGGCCAGGTCGTCCATGCAGACGTTGTTGACCGTCGTCTGTGCCATCGCGGGCAGGGACGCGGACAAGAGGCCGGCAGACAAAAGACCGTTCGCGACGGCGCAGAGGCGCCGTCCTGACGGTGATCGATTCATGATGTCTCCTCCGTCGGTGCGGTGGTCCTGCACTGGCTCGCGTGCTCGCGCGGGCTCCGCAGGCGCCAGGAAGGTGAAGCAAAAGAGGATTTCGTCAAGCAACTCGACATGGCATTTGCCCCTTGCAGCAGCGGGACGGCGCCGGAAGGCAGGTAGAACGAGGCGGCGTGTGCACAGGGCAGGTCGTCGCCCAGGGCAGCGATCGTCTGATGGTATCGCCTGTCGCCGGCGTTCGGACACGCGCCCTGGCCGGCGTTGCTCGCGCTCTCCAACGTGCCTCACATTGAGGGCGTCCCTAACGCATGGTGGCCATGGCGTTAAGGGACGCCGCACCATGAGCGCCTGACCGTCGTCATGGGGACCGTTCGCGAGGCGCGGGGCAGTGGACTGTTCGATCCGTGTTTCAACATCGTCGGGACGCGTCCGCTCGACCTCGCGGATACGAATGCGCCTGCCGCGCGTGTTCGAAGTGTCCCCGGACGATGTCGTGAGTCTGGACCAGCTCACCCGTGATGGGCGTAAGGAGCAGCGGGTGGTTCCACGAGCCTGGCCCCTATCAGCCATGGCGGATTCAGCGACCGTCGTGCAGGATCTGGCAGACCGTCTCGCGGTGGAGCGCGCCTCGATTTGGCAGCTCGATCGGCGGTCCGAGGCATCGGGGTGCACGTCGTCCACGACGCTCCCCGGGAGGGCCGGCCGCGGATGCCTCGTCCCCGCGCAGTGCGTTGCATTGAGAAGCTCGCCTGCTGCGATCCTGCGGGGATCGGCCTGCACATTCCTCGTGGCACCCCTCGCAGGTCTCGTTGGCGACGGCCGCCGCCCTGAGCCGCGCCCGCGAGGGCGCACGCTATCCGCGCGCTGAGGTCAGGTATGCAGCGCCGCACCGCGATCGTTGCGGCTAGAACACCCCCGCCGCTGCGTCACCTCCGATGCGCCCGCGCGACGCCGGCTGCTCCGTCGCCGTGTCCGCCGCTGCAGGTGGCGCTGCGCTGTAAGATCCCGCGGGCCCCCGTGTTTCCATACCCATGCAAGCGCTTGCTCTGCTCCTGTGCCCCCTGCTGCTCCTCGCCACGGCCTGCGCCGCCAGGGAGCCCGACCCGGCGGATCCCCCTCACCCGGGCGCTGACAACCCCTGCGCGCCGGGGGGAACGCCGCGGCCTCCCCGCAAGCACGTCGTGGCCACCACGGTCACGCCGGACGGCCAGATCGTCGACTGGATCCCGCTCGAGTCCCAGACGCCGGACGGCATGATCGCCACGCCTCCCGCGGGGCCGACGGACCCGGAGGGAGCCAGTCCCGCGCCGCCAGCGAGCCCGGGCGGCGCTGCGCCGGCGCGGTCTCCGGCGGCGGCTACCGTTCAGCTCGGGCCGAGAGGCCCGGCCGGCACGGTGCCGGTGCTGCGCCCCCGGCGGCCGCAGTGCGACTGCTTGCCCGGGTATGTCCAGCAAGCCGACGGCTCGTGCGCAGCGCTCGCGTCGCGCTGCTCGGGCGAGGGAGGGATGGCGTCGAGCAAGTCGTTCACGACCTGCTGCCCGGGTCTGACGCCCATCGAGAGCATGGCGCGCGTCGACGGCGCGTGCGTGACCACGGCGCCCGACGCGCACCTCTGCGCGAAATGCGGCGACGGCGCCTGCGGCGCGGGTGAGAACGACTGCAATTGCCCGGGCGACTGCGGTGGAGCCCGGCCCTGAGCGGCCCGACCCAGGTTGTTGTGATCGCGATACACTCTGTGCTGTTCGAGCGACACCGCGACCAGGTTGTCACGGGCCGCGCGAGCGCCAGCGCACGCCGGCAGGCGAGCCAGAGCGGCCGGCGGCCCAGGGAGCGATGGAGGACTCGTGATCTCGCGTCGGACAGGCCAGCGCGGCGGCGCCCGGCGGCGGGCCACATGAATACGACGCGCCTGGTACAGGGGATGCTCCAGGGCGCGACATGCGCTCACTTCGATCGAACTCGCCTCGATTGTTCGCGACAGCCCTCTTTCTTTGCGCCGGGGCGGCCCGCGCGCAGGAGGGCAGCGCCCCTGACGTCGCTCCCGCGCGCAGGTCCGCGCCGAGCATGGATTTCAACGTGCAGGTCGGCGCCGGCGTCTACTCGAGCTCGAAGAGCGATGGGCTGCACCTCAATCTCGCGCTCACGTACCGCATCAGCGTCATCGAGGTAGGTGGCTTCGCCGAGACAGGGGGTGAGCTCTTCGGGGAGAGTTTCTCCGGCGTCGGCGCGACGGCGGGCGTCGCGTGGCGATCGCCGGTTGGACTTCGACTCTCGCTCGCGGGCTCCTTGGGGAAACATTCCTACCAAGGGGTGGGATCTCTCGGCTGGGACGGCGGCCCCGGCGTCGATGGCGACACGACCTTCGTCGGGGCTCGCGCCGGGGCGAGCTGGATCTTCGGTCCAGGCCCCGTGCACTTCGAGCTCGGCCTCGCCGTCGCCGTCGAGCACGACGTGACGAAGCAGCAAGTCCCCTACTCATCCATTCATGACCCCGAAACCATGGGCGAGCCTCGGCTCATCTCCATCGGAACCACACTCGTGCCCGTGTCGCTGGTGCGGCTTGGCATCACTTGCGACCCGCTCTGACGCGCCCGTGACCCGAGCCGCCGGTAGGTTCTCGCGGGCGCCGCGCGGCGAGCGCTGCCGCCGCCCGGGCGGCGCCGCGGCGGCGTCGACGACGCAGGGGCCAAGGGAGGATCATCCGGCATACAGGCCGCGCGTGCGGCCGCACAGGCGCACGAGGCCGAGCAAGCCGTCGATGGTCGGCGTCGGCACGCCGGTCAGCTCGCCGATCTCGTGGACCACGGTCACCAGCGCGTCGATCTCCAGCGACTTGCCCGCTTCCGCGTCCTGCAGCATCGATGTCTTGAACGCGCCGAGCCTGCGCGTGACCTCCATCCGGTCTTCTCCGCTCTGCGCGATCGGGCAACCGATCCTCTCGCCGATCGCCGCCGCTTCCTGCATCGCCTGGAGACAGAAGCCGCGCACCAGCGGATCGTCCAGTATCCGATCGCACGTCGCACCGGTGAGCACCGACACCGGGTTCATCGTCATGTTGCCCCACAGCTTGTACCAGATGTCGGTCCGGATATCGGCGCTGGCCTCGGCCTCGAAGCCGGCGCGCTGCAGCAGCTCGACCAGCGCGCCCACCCGGTCCGAAGGTCCGCCGGCCGGCTCGCCGAGGAGCAGGCGGTTGCCGAGGCCGGCGCGCACCAGCCCCGGTTCCGGGCTGGAACCCGACAGATGCACGACGCAGCCGACCACCTGGCGGAGCCCGATGGCGCGCGGCACGACATCGCCCGGGTCGAGCGAGCGGAGCCGAGCGCCGGCATACGGCACGTTCTCGGGCGCGAAGAACCACCACGGCACGCCGTTCATCGCGGGGACGACGATCGTGTCCTGGCGGAGCAGCGGCGCGACGCGCGCGGCGACGTCGGCCAGCGCGGTGGCCTTGACCGCGATGATCACGACGTCCTGCGCGCCGAGCGCGGCCGGATCCTCTGCAGCGCGGATCGGCACGCGGGTGATCTCTCCATCGACCTGCAGCAGCAGGCCGCGCTCCTGCAAGGCGGCGAGGTTCTCTCCGCGCGCGACGGCGCTGACGTCGCAGCCGGCCGTGGCCAGCCGGGCCCCGAGCAAACCGCCGATGGATCCGAAGCCGTAAACAGCAATTTTCATGATGTCCATGCATCCTATCGTCGTGGACCGCCGGTTGCCTCCTCGCCTGCCGCCGCCGTTCACGGCGCACCGCGGCGCGCCGGTCCTTGGCCTGCGCGGAGCGCGCGATCGAGGCGCTGTGCCGCTCGGTCACCTCGGCCCTTGCGGCGCGAGGCGAGCTGACGATGATGAGCGCGCCCGATCGGCACACCATCCGGGGGCGCTTGGAGGCACTTGCTTATGAAGATCAGGTACTCGCTCGTTGTTTCTTGGATCGTGCTCGTTGCGGCGAACGGCTGTGGCGGCGGCGACGACCCGCTCCAGTCGGAGGGCGGGGGCGGAGCCTCCAGCGGCGCTGGAGCTGGCGGCTCGAGCGGCTCCACGGGCAGCGTGGGCGCCACGAGCTCCAGCGGCACCAGCGCGGGCAGCGCGGGCTCGGGCAGCGCTGCGGCGACGAGCGGCAGCGGGGGCGACGCGGCGGGGAGTGGCAGCGGCAGCGGCGGCGCCGGGGCGGGCGGCGCCGGGGCGGGCGGCGGTGATGACGTGTCGGCCGTCTGCCCGGGCGGCCCGTACGCGGCCGATCCGGTGCCGGCGAACGGCAGGGCGCAGCTGGTGAGAGGGGGGTTCACGTACGTCGAGGGCCCGGTCTGGGTCGCCGAGCTCGGGGCGCTGTTCTTCTCGGAGATCAACATGCAGGCGCAGAACGCTCCGCCGCTCAACGGCCCGAAGGCGAAGATCCAGAAGCTCACGCCTCCGAGCACGATCGAGGTGTTCCTCGAGAACAGCGGGACGAACGGGCTGGGCATCCACAGCGACGGGAACCTCATCGCGTGTACCCACGACACGCGCAGCGTCTCCGTGTTCGATCTCGGCACGAAGGCGCGGCGCGAGGTCGCCGGGTCGTACATGGGCAAGCGGTTCAGCTCCCCGAACGATGTCGTCGTGCGGAGCGACGGCAACGTCTACTTCACCGATCCCGATTTTCAGCTCAGCGGCGGCAGGCCGGAGCTGCCGACAGCAGCTTACCGCGTGTCCCCGTCCGGCGCGGTGAGCCTCATCGGCACGCTGGAGACCCCCAACGGCGTCGCGCTCTCGCCGGACGAGAGCGTGCTGTACGTGACCGAGTTCACCCCCGGCCGGATCCATCGCTATCCGCTGAGCGCCGAAGGAGCGCCCGGCGCCTCGTCCAATTTCGCGGCGAACCTGCCGAAGGCCGACGGCATGGGCGTCGACTGCGCGGGCAATCTCTACATCGCGTGGCGCGACGGCGTCGAGGTCCTCGCGCCGAGCGGCGCGAGGCTCGGCACGATCACGGGGATGGGCGAGGTGTCGAACGTCGCGTTCGGCGGGGCCGATCGAAAGACCCTTTACATCACGTCGGGCGCGTCGCTCTATGCGATGGAGATGAACATCCCCGGATACCCTTACTGAACCTTGCTGGATGCAGACCGCCGGTGCTCGGCCGCGCCGGCGTTCCAGCAGCGAGCGCCCGGCGGCTTGCCCCTGCGCGCGAGCGCGCTGTCCAGGAACTCCGTGATGGATTCACCGACGCGGAACACCGAGCGGGCGACAGCGCTTGACCGGTCTGGCGGTCCGGCGTAGGTCACGATAATCGAGGGACTCGAGCCGGTGTACATGGGAGTGGTTGTCGCCGAGACGCTCGCCGCGCAGCACATCGGGCACGACGCCGAAAGCAGCCTCGACGCCGCGCTCGCCCTGGCGACCACGCTGCACGCGCCGGGGCAGCGCGAGCGCTACCGGCGTCTGCTCGACTGCGCGATCGAGCAGGCGGATCGCGCGCTGGCCGCCGCCGAGCAGGAGCGCGCCGCCCTCCAGGAACATGAGGTCGCCGCAGGAAGAGAGCGAATCCTCGCGACGGCGATGGGCGCCCGTTCGACGCTGGCAAGGGCCCACGCGGCGCGGGCGGCAGACGCGCTCCACGGAGCGGGCCAGCTCTCGTTGAGCGCGCAGCGCGCGCCGACGCGCGACGCTTGCGACGACGGCTGGCGGCGCGTGGAGGCGATCGTGGCCGGCGCAGAGGCCTCGGCCCGCGCGGCCGCCATCCGCGCCTCGGAGCTCGAGGGCGGCTCTTCTCGGTCAAAGGTCGCATGCGCGGCGCGCGCGGCGGCTCACGAGGCCGAGGTCGCCGCCCGCGCGGCGCGCAGGATCATCGAGGAGCGAAACCACGCGTATACATTCCACACGGACGGCGGCTTCTCGTTCGGCGAAGGGTGGTACGTCGCCGCGGCCGCCGTCCTCGCGGGCGCGGCGATCCAGGTCGAGCCAGGCAAAGCGGGAACGGCGCAAGCCGAGGCGTTTCTCCGCGATGCAGGCCTGAGCGATCACCTTCAGGCGTACCGCTCGCGCCCGCGCGCGATGAAGCAGACCACGGAGATCGTCGCGCGCGCCTTCAAGGCCGATCCGTCGTCCGCCCAGGGGAGACTTCGCACAGCGTTTCTAGCGGACGCGCCGATTCCGGGATCGGTGATCGCCTGGGTCGATCGCAGGCTCGCGGAAGCGCGCGCGGGAGAGTCACGCCGGAAGAAGGTGCTGCTCTGGATCCGCGAGGGGGTCCACCACCCGCACCGCAACACGACACTCGCCGAGCTGCTCGAGCTGACGGACCTCGTTCAACGCACGGGGCTCGTGCCTGTGCTGACCGGCGACGCCCTTCGAGACGCACAGGTCCCCGAAGGCGCGATCGACATGACGCTCTTCTGGAAGGACCCGACCTTCCGGCAGCTCGACATGCGCCGGGCGCAGCTGCAGTTCTTCGAGCACTTGAAGCGAGCGCACGGCCTCGTCGGTCAGCTCGGCGTCACGACCGCAGGCATGGACGGGCCCGCGCTCATGGGGCTTCCCACGATGTACCTCACCGAGGCGTCGAACGTGCGTATGCGGGAGTGGGTCGGCGCGGTGCCGGGATACCAGGAGATCGTGCGCGAGGGGGGATATCTCGAGCACGTCCGCCGTGCGTTGTCCGAATGGGCGGCGGCTCCGTTTTCGGGAGAGTTCACAGGGAGGCGGGGAGGCGGGGAGTGAAATCCCATCAATCTCCCCGTCTCCCCGTCTCCCCGTCTCCCTGTTCAATTTCTCGTTAAAATGCCAACAAAGTGAGGGGATTGTCAGGAGGCGCCGCCAGCGCCGCCTCCGCCTCCGCCGCCTCCCGCGCCGCCGGTGCCGAGCAGGGTGTCGTCGCCGCTGCAGTCCTGATCGATGCTGTCACCTGCCACGTCCGTCGCGCCGGGGTGGATGTCCGGATTGCCGTCGTCGCAGTCCTCCTCGGGCCCGTAGCCCTCGCATGTCGCCTGGTAGCCGTCGCCGTCGCCGTCGGTCGCGGGCTCGTCACACGGGGGCATGCCGTAGCAGGCCATCAGCGTGACAGCCATCATGCCGCCCGACGCCGCCGCGAGCAGCCGGCCCGCGATCCCGTGGCGCGCCTGCGCGCAGGTGACGCGCTCGGCCGTGGGCGTCGCGCCGCAATGCGGGCAGGCGGAAGCGCCGGGAGGCAAGAAACCATCGCAGCAAGGACAAGCGCCGAGGGTGAGCATGAGGATCTCCGCCTTTGGGCCATGGGGCCGAGCCCTGGCGCGCCTCGGAAGGCCGAGCCAGGGAGGTCAAACCGTCCCCTTCTATGGCAAGGCGCCTCGGCGACGCGCAAGGAAAATGAAGGGGAATGGCGCAGCGGCCCGGCGTGCGCGTGCGCAGGTCACCCCATTCACCATCCCCCCCGCGCGTCGAAAGGGCGCCGGAGAGCAGGAGCCGGCGGCGGAGTTCGCGGTAGGCTCCGGCATGGCGCTGCGCCGTCTCGATGTGGTCCCCGGCGAGTATTACCCGGCGTACGTGGTCTGGGAGCTGACGCTCCGCTGCGATCAGCCCTGCCGGCACTGCGGATCCAGGGCAGGGGCCGCGCGGCCCTCGGAGCTCGGCACCGAGGAGGCGCTGGGCGTGGTGCAGCAGCTCGCGGCGATGGGCGCGCGCGAGGTGGTGCTCATCGGCGGCGAAGCCTACCTGCACGACGGCTTTCTGGAGATCATCGCGGCGCTCAAGGCCGCGGGCGTGCGGCCGACCATGACGACCGGAGGGCGGGGGATCACGGCGGAGATCTCGGTGCAGATGAAGGAGGCCGGCCTGCACAGCGTCTCGGTCAGCGTCGACGGGCTGGAGCGCGCCCACGACCTCATCCGCAAGGCCCCGGGCAGCCACCGGAGCGCGCTCGCGGCGCTCGGGCACCTCCGGGGCGCGGGGCTGCTCACCGCGGCCAACACCAACCTCAACCGGGTGAACCAGGGCGACCTCGAGGCGCTCTACGACCTGCTCCGGGAGCAGGGGATCACGGCGTGGCAGGTGCAGATCACCGCGGCGCTCGGCCGCGCGGCCGACCGGCCGGCGATGCTGCTCCAGCCCTACGATCTGCTCGACGTGCTCCCGCGCATCGCCGAGCTGAAGCGGCGGGCCTTCCGGGACGGGATCACGGTGATGCCCGGCAACAACCTGGGCTACTTCGGCCCGGAGGAGGCGCTCCTGCGCTCGCTGCGCGAGGGCGGCCGCGACCACTTTCGCGGCTGTCAGGCCGGGAAGCTGGTGCTGGGGATCGAGTCCGACGGCGCGGTGAAGGGCTGCCCGTCGCTCCAGAGCGACGCCTACGTGGGCGGCGATCTGCGCGGGCGCGCGCTCCAGGAGATCTGGGACGAGGCGCCGCGGCTCGCGTTCGCGCGGGCGCGCACGGCCGACGATCTCTGGGGTTTCTGCCGGAGCTGCGCGTTCGCGGAGGTGTGCATGGGCGGGTGCACCTTCACGGCGCACGCGCTCTTCGGGCGGCCGGGGAACAACCCGTACTGCCACTTCCGCGCGCGCACGCTGGCCGCGCAGGGCAAGCGCGAGCGCCTCGTGCCCGCCGCGCCGGCCGCGGGGAGGCCGTTCGACAACGGGCTGTTCGAGCTCGTGCTGGAGGATCTCGACGGTCCCGATCCCGGGCGCGATTCCCCGGAGCGGCTGGTCCAGCTCACGCGCAAGCCGCGGCCCTCCAGCTGAGTTTGCTAAGGTTCCGAAATGGTCCGACCGGTCACCCGCCGAGCCTTCCTCCACGCCAGCTGTTGCGCTGCAGGGATTGCCGCCTTCGATGGGATCGCCATCGAACCTTCCTGGCTCGATGTCGCCGAGCACGATGTCCCCATCCCGCGGCTCCCGGCCGCGCTCCAGGGGTTTCGGATCGCTCACCTCTCTGACATCCACCTGCGCGCGCTGGGCAGTGTCCACGAGAAGGCCATCGACGCCATCCGCGGGCTGGCGCCTGATCTCGTCGTGCTGACCGGCGACTCGATCGAGGGCGAGGGCTCGCTCGGCGTGCTGGAGGAGTTCTGCCGCAGCCTCGCCGCGCCGGGGCGTGAGGTCCTCGCCACCGTCGGCAACTGGGAACACTGGGGGCACGTCCCCTTGCAAAGGCTGAGCGAGGTGTACGCGCGCGCCGGAGCCAGGCTCCTCGGGAACGAGTCGGTGCTGCTGAAGCGCGGCGTCTCCATCGTCGCGACGGACGATTTCTGCAGCGGGAACGCCGACCTGCGAGCCGCCCTGGCGAGGGTGCCGTCCGCTCCGGTTCGGCTCTTTCTCACGCATGAGCCCGGCGTCTTCGAGACGCTCCCTCCCGGCGCGCCGCGCTTCGATCTGGGCCTCGCGGGGCATACGCATGGAGGACAGATCCGAGCGCTCGGAACAGCGGTGTGGGTTCCGCCTGGATCAGGCCGATTTCGCTCGGGCATGTACGACACGGCCCATGGCAGGGTGTACGTGAGCCGCGGTGTCGGCACAAGCGTCCTTCCTGTGCGGTTCACATGTCGGCCAGAGCTCCCCGTGTACCGGCTGATCGCCGGGTGACGCCCTGCCCGACGACGGATGGCCGGGGGTGAGCCGCCCGGAGGCCGTCAGTCGCGCTTCGGTTCTGCGGAGAGCGCGTCCAGGCGGCACACGACCGACAGAGAGAGCCCCACCTCCAGCAGCGAGATGGGCCGCTGCTCGATGGCCCCCGGCGGCGCGCAGTCCACCAGCAGGAGCGGCGCCGACGCGGCCTGCGCCGCCTCCGCGAACGATCGCGCCCTCCGGAGCCATTGCTCGGTCAGCTGCGCGCGGTGCCCCTCCGGCTCCTTCACCTCGGCCCGAGGCTGCCCGAAGGTGGCCCCGCGCCGCCCGTCCTTCGCAGCCTGCACCGCGGCGCTCACCTCGCGCCTGACCTGCGCCATGGCTGCGGCCAGCCGGCTCCTCGCCCAGAAGTCGAGCTCTGGGGCGAGGCGCACCTCGATCACGCCGTCGACAGCGGCCGATACGGCGTCGCCCTCGCTCTCCGCCTTGTCGGTGAAGACCGTGCTGAACGACGCGCCCAGCATCCTCACCGTGGATGCGCCGCCGGTCGCCTCCTTGAACTGCCGCTCGAGGTTCTCCACCGCGGCCTGCGCCGCGGTGAGGGCGCGCTGCGGATCGGCGTCGGTCTCCTGGAGCGCGAAGCCAAGGACGAGCACGTCGGGGCGGACGACCAGATCGGCCTGGACCGAAGCCCGACTGGGCAACGCGGGCGCGGACGGCATGCTGGGCATGCTCGCCGACGTGGAGCCCAGGCTCGTCGCGTAGGAGGGGGAGAGGGCCGCGCCGGGCGCCGCCCCGGATGCGCCCCCGCAGCCGGCCAGGAGGGCGAGGGCGAAAACCGCGGTTCGCATCGGGGGCCGACGCTAACACGCGCATCGAAACCCAGCAATCGTACGGCCGGGTTGGATCTGCTGTGCACGATCTGGAACGCGTGCCGCCGTGCCATCCGCGACGTCGACGCGGACCTTCGGCACGGGAGGCGTGACGCGAGCGCATGGCGCGTGCGTGCGCCGGGTCATCGACGTGGAGCTTGCCGCCTTTTATCCCACCCGACCGATCACCGTCGGGCCTTCTGGGCATATAGGACGGCCACTTTCTGACGCCTGCTGCAGGCGCCGCCAAGGGGTTGCACCCCTGGGATGGAGGATTTTTGTGATGAACAGGGCACGAGCTTCGACCGCCGGCATATTGCTCGCGTTTCTCTTGGTGGGTTGCGGTTCTTCGAGCGGCCCGGAAGAACCCGAGAGCTCGGGCGGCCCGGGTGCGGGTGCGGGCAGTAGCGGGAGCGGAAACGCGAGCGGGAGCGGGAGCGGAAACGCGAGCGGGAGCGGAAACGCGAGCGGGAGCGGAAACGCGAGCGGGAGCGGGACGGCAGGCAGCGGCGCGGGGACGGGCGGCTCGACCGGTTCGGACGGTGCGGGCGGCGATCCGGGCGGAGACGGCGGCGGCGGCTCGTCTTCCGGTACCGGCGGCGGTGAGCCCGACGTTGTCGAGCCCACGCTGATCACCTCGGGCGCGAACGAGTACTGGAAGATCGGGACGCCGACGGAGGTGACGAGCGGCAATGCCGACGTGACCGTCGATGACGCGGCAACGCAGCAGCGATGGGATGGCTTCGGCGGCTCCTTCAACGAGATGGGATGGAACATGCTCTCGATGCTCAGCGAGGCTGAGCGGCAGCGAGCCATCAAGCTTCTCTTCGACAAGAACGAGGGCGCAGGGTTCGCCTACGGGCGCATCCCCATGGGGGCCAGCGACTATGCGATGGACCGCTATAGCCTCAACGAGAAGAAAGATGATTTCACGATGGAGAGCTTCTCCATCGCGCGGGACAAGGAGAAACTGATCCCGTACATCAAGGCGGCGCTCGCCGTCAGGCCCGGCCTCCACCTCTGGGCCAGCCCCTGGACGCCCCCCACCTGGATGAAGAGCAACGGCGCCTTCGATGGTGGCAAGATGAAGGACGACGCGAACACCCTGAAGGCGCATGCCCTCTACTTCGCGAAGTTCGTGGAGGCGTACGCCGCAGAGGGCATGACCATCGAGGCGGTCCACCCCCAGAACGAGCCGACCTACGAGACGAGGTATCCGAGCTGCGCGTGGACGGGGCAGCTCATGGCCAAGTTCATCGGCACCCACCTGGGGCCGCTGTTCGAAGAGCGCGGGATCAAGGCTCAGATCTTCCTCGGCACGATGTCCAACGACGCGGCAGACCCGGGGATCCTCAGCGCCGTGACGGGCGATGCCACCGCGATGAAGTACGTCAAGGGCTTCGGGCTGCAGTGGAACATGCGGGGCAGCGTGAACGGCTTGAAATCGCGGAATATGCCGATCGTGCAAACGGAGCACCAGTGCGGCAACTACAACTGGAACCCTCCGGGCGTGCCAGCGTTCAACCCGAACACGGCAGCGAACGATCACGCCTACGGGCAGGAGAGCTGGGGGCTCATCCGCGACTGGATCAAGGCGGGGGTGAACTCGTACAACGCCTGGAACATGGTGCTGGACCCGGTGGGGAAGAACATCGACTCGCAGCGGCCGTGGCCCCAGAACGCGCTCCTCAACGTGAAAGCCGACACGAAGGAGCTGGTACTGACCCCTGCCTACTACGTCTTCCGCCACGTCTCGCAGTACGTCGATCCTGGAGCGATGCGCGTCAACACGACCGGCGGTGACGCGCTGGCGTTCAAGAACCCTGACGGCAGCATCGTCACGGTCATGTACAACTCGGGCAGCTCCGCGAAGACGACCACCCTCAGCGTGGCCTCCAAGAAGCTCCAGTTCAGCGTTCCTGCCCGCGGATGGGCCACCGTCAACTGGAAGTGAGGCGCGCGCGACCCGACCCGGATCGACCCATCGCGGCCTGAGCCTGTCGACAGCCTCCCGGGAGAGATGAAACCTGAACCGGAGGGTGTCGACGCTCCGGAGCGTCGCCGCGCTCGGCCTTGCGAGCCTCCGGCCCCGGGGCGCTATGATCGCCCTCCATGGATGCCGCTTCCTTCCTCGCCGACATCGAGCCGCTGGCCCACTACGACCGCGTCCGCCGCGTGGTGGAGGTGGGCCGCGCCGCCGCGCGCGGCGACGCCGGCGCAAGCGCGCTCCTTGGGGCGCTCTGGAGCAGCGCTCAGCCCTACGAGCGCCTCCTCGCGCTCATGAGCGTCTACGGCTCGGGCGACGGCGCGCGCGTCGTGGCGGCCGTCTCCGACCCGTCCCGCACCGTGCGGCGGCGGGCATGCCGCATGGTCGCCCGCTTCTGCGACGACGCGCAGGCGCTCGCGGCGCTCGGCGCCCTCCTCGAGCGGCGCACCCTCCGGCGCACCGTCGCCCAGCTCGCGCGGCGCAAGCGACAGGCCGCCGTGGACGCCTTCCTCGGCGCGCGCATGCAGGCGGGGCGCGACCCCCTGATCGTGGATCTGCTCCCGTTCGGCTCCGAGGCGCTCGTGTCGGCGCACCGGCGCGCCATCGACGAGGCGGGCGGCCCGAGCTGCCTCGATCGGCTCGGCGTGAGGCACCCCGCGGCCGCGGCGCGCTGGTTCGGGGAGGCGATCGCCCGCTCCCCGTCCCTCGACGTTCGCCTGCGCTACCGCCTCGCGCCGCTGCTCGTCCCGCTCGCCCGGCGCGCGCCCGACGCGGCGCTGCCGCTGATCCAGGCCCTCTTCGAGCGCGGCGAGGAGCCCTCGTTCCTCGCCGGCTCCCTGCACCTCCTGGCCCGATCGCGCCCGGCCGCCACGTTCGACCTCCTCAAGGCGCGCCACGAGAGCGGGCGACCGGCGCGGCCGCCCGGCGCCTTCGCGGTGGTGCGCTTCGACAAGGGCGCGCCCGCCCTCGGCGCCGAGCGCCTCGAGTACCTCATCCGCCACGCCTGGGGCGCGCTGAGCGACGGCAAGCAGGGCCCGCGGTGGTTCTTGCGGCTCGGCCACGACGACCAGAAGGCCGTCCTCCGGGCCTTCCTGCTCGGAGGGCGCGGGGGCTTCGGCGCCTTCCTGTTCCGCTACGTGAAGGCCGAGTCGGCCGAGGAGCAGGCGCTCCGGGAGCGGGCCTTCGAGCGCTGGTCCTGCGCGGCGCAGGCCGCCGACGGCTCGATCGCGCCCGAGGTGCTCGACGCGCTGCCCCGCGACCTGCGCGAGCGCGAGGCGAGGCGGCACCTCTCGAGCTGCCCGTCGCTCGTCTCGAAGCCGGAGCGGCGGATGAGCTACGCGCGCCTCCTGTCCTTCGCCGAGGCCAGGGAGGTGCTCGCGCCGCTCCTCGGGCACCCGGAGGGCGACGAGCGGGCGAAGGCGCAGGCGCTGCTCCTCGCGAGCGTCCTGCACGACCGGGGCGCGCTCGCGGACGCCCTCGCGAACGTGCGCGCCCGCAAGTTCGAGCAGGATCCGGTGCGGCGGGCGATGATCGGCGCCCTCGCCGCGCTGCCGCTCGGCCGGTTCGCGCAGGAGCACCTGGAGGCCGTGGGCGCCGTGGCGCAGGACGCGCTCGACGCCGCGGATCTGTCCCACGCCACGGCCTCGGCCGTGGAGCGGCTCGTGGTCCGCCTGTTCCGCATCGACGGGGCGTGGGGGGCGCGCTGGATCGCGAAGATCCTCGCGGTGCGCGGCTCGGTCTCGACCGCGGGGCTAGGGGAGGGGCTGACCCGCGCGGAGGCCGAGCGGCTCAGCCCGGCGCTCGCGCAGCTCGCGGGCGCGTGGTGCACGGGTGAGCGGGCAGGGGCGGTGCTCTCGCTCGCGCAGAGCCTCGGCATCCGCCTCAAGGTGGTCACGCCGCTGCTCGAGGCGCTCGAGCGGCTGTCCCGCGAGCTCCCGTTCGTCGGCGTCGCTGCGGGCGCGCTCGGCCTCCTGCGCGCCCACGACAGGCCGCGGTTCGCGCGGCTCGTGCCCGCGCTGCTGCGCGAGGACAGGAGCTTCGTGCTGATCGGCGCCGTCGCCCGGCACGTGAGCCAGAAGCGCCAGGATCTCCTGGACCCCCTGCTGGACCGGGCGCAGCCCATGACCGGCAGGTTCGCGACGGGCAAGACGCGCTGGGTGCTCGATTTCGGCGGGGGCCACGGCCGCTGGACGGCGAGGCAGCAGGAAAAGTACGCCGCCGGCCTCCGCGCGCTGCTCGGCGACGAGACCAGCGACGTCCCCACGCTGCGGTTCGCGCTCTCCACGCTGGTCCGGCTCGCGTACGTCGACGCGTCGGCGATCACCCCGTTCGCCTCGGATCCGAGGCCGCCCCTTCGCGAGATGGCCATCCGGGGCCTGCCGTGGCTCGACGCAGGCCAGGGCGTCCCCGTCCTGATCGAGTGCCTGGGCGACGATCGCGCGCGCTGGGCGATCTACGCGCTCCGGAAGGCGTTCGCGGAGATGTCCCGGGAGCGGGTGCTCGCCGAGCTCCGGGCGGTGCCGACCACGAAGGTGACCGTGGCCAAGGAGGTCGTGCGCCTGCTCGGCGAGCTGGGCGGCGACGACGCCTACCGGGACCTGCTCCGGCTGGACGCCCCGAAGACCCACCGCGACGTGCGGATCGCGCTGCTCCGGGCGCTCTGGGACCACCTGGACAAGCCCGAGACCTGGGACGTCTTCGGCCGCGCCGCGCGGGATCCCGACTGGATCGTGGCCTCGAAGCTCGCGGACGTCCCGCTCGGCAGGCTGTCGACCGAGGCCGAGCGGCGCGTGGTGGACCTGCTCGCCGCGATCCTCGGGCGGGCAGAGCCGGAGGCGCGGCTCGACCTGCTGCGGCGCGCCGCGCACCTGCCGCTCCGGGACGAGGCGCGAGCGCTCTTCCGCCGGCTGCTCGAGCACATGGCCGCGCCTGCGCCCGAGGAGGCGGCGGAGGCGCTGTCCGCGGCGCTCGCCAGGATGCAGCCGGGGGAGGTCGCGATCGTCGTCCAGCGGCTCGCGGAGCTCTTGCCGAGGCGCCGGCACCTCGTGGCGTTCCTGCCCGCGCTCTCGGCGCGGCTGGGCTCGTACGCCGCGAAGCACCACGTCGCCGTCGGCGAGGGGCTGCTCGCCGCGCTCAAGGCGGACGCTCTGGCCGTGCCCCAGTACCTGGGGCTCGCGGCGCGCCTCCTTCCCTGGCAGGCGCTCATTGAGCTCGGCCGGCGGGACCTCCTGCACCACGACGCGATGGTCGCGGCGATGGCCGCGGTGCACGGCTGCGTCCACCCGTCGCAGCTCGAGCAGGAGCTCCGGGCGAGCCCCGATCCGCGGCTGCGCCGGCTCGCGCTGGAGGCGCTCGTGCAGGCGGCGTCGCCGAAGAACGGCTGGACGGCGGACCGGCGCGAGCTGCTGGCAGAGCGCTACCGGAAGGACCCGTCCCCCGCCGTGGCGGGGCCGGCGTCGTTCATCATGCCGCCGTGAGGCGGCGCGCGGGGGCGAGCCCCTGGCAGGGCTCACCTCACGACGACAGCGCAGCCATCGGCGGTGTAAATCACCGCCTCTGCCATGGGGAGATCGGCCTCCGGTGGCGTCGGTTCGATCGGCCGGCGACGAGCCGACTTCTTCGTCGAGCGCACGAACGGCCAGAAGAGCTGCTCGGCCCAGGGCTCGACCGGCGCGCCCTCGGGGAGCCCGAAGCCCTCCTGGCGCGCGTGCGGGATCATGAGCGTGCCATGGATCCAATCGAAGCAAATGAGGGCGGCGCCATAGTTCTTCGTGGCATTGCCGAAGCGGCCCACCCCGTGGTGCACATGGTGCGTGTCGGGCAGTGAGACGATGCGCTCGAGGACCCGCATGGCAGGGCGCGTGAAGCGGCTCTGCTGGAGGTGCAGGTCCCAGCGGAGATCGCTGTGCTCCACCAGCACGATCAGCGTCCTGAAGGCCAATGCCACGACATAGGCGCCAGGGTGGCCGAGCCAGACGACGAGCGGGGCCATCCACATGCCCGGCAACAGGACATCCCATAGCCAGTTTTCCCGGTACGTGACCGCGATGTTCATGTTGCGCGGCACGTGGTGCGGCTTGTGGATCCGCCAGAGCCAGGGCCACTCATGGCTCTTGCGGTGTACCCAGTAGATCCCGTACTCATCGAGGAGCACGTAGATCGGGAACACCAGCCAGGAGCTCACGCCGGCGAGCGCGCCCTCGGAGCCGGGCCAGAGCGCCCCGAGCGCCCAGGTCACGGCGACGAAGGACGCGCCGCGGATCACGAGGTAGACGCCGACGGACACGAGGCTCGCGCCGAGCTCCCGCATGGTGAGCACGCCTGTGCGCCGATACAGGCCGAGCGCGAGCTCGAGGGCGGCAAAGAGCGCGAGGAAGACGAGGACGAACACCGTGCTGTGGAGCATGAGGGCTCTCCTTTCGAGCGTCGTGGCCGGGCTCAGGCAACCGCAGCGGCGGCGCGGGCCACCGAGCCGCGGTCCAGGAATCTATCGTGATGCAAGTGCATCGGCGGGATCTCGCCGCGCAGCACGTCGAGCACGGCGTCGATCATCCCGGGCGGCCCGCACACGTAGGCCGCGCAATCGGCGTGGCCCGCGGCGACCTCACGGAGGTGGTCGGTGACGTGCCCCTTCCGCCCTGTCCAGCTCGAGCCTTCGGGCTCGTGCGAGAGCACGGGTAGGAAGACGAATCGACCTCGCCATCGCTCCTTGATCGAGGCGATGGCGTCGAGCGCATAGAGATCCTGCCGGGCGCGCGCGCCGACGACCAGCGTCACGTCGCGGGCGAGCCCATCCGAGAGCCCCTGCTCCAGGATCGCCTTGATCGGAGAGAGCCCCGTGCCTCCTGCCACGCAGAGGAGCGGCCGATCGGCCTCGTGATAGCGGAAGCTGCCGTGGGGCCCCGAGAAGCGAAGGCGCGCGCCCGTGCGATCGGCCCCGAAGAGCCAACCGGTGAAGGCGCCGCCCGGCACGTGGCGGATATGAAAGAGCGCCCTGCGCGGCGAGGCCCGATCCGGCGCCTCGGCGAACGAGTAACAGCGCGGCTCGCCGAGCCCCGGGGCGCCGGGAACCGTGAGCTGCGCATACTGCCCGGCCACGTAGCGGACGTCCGCGGCGAGGTCGACCTCGAGCGCGAGGACGCTGGGCGCGAGCCGCGTCACGCGCGCGACGCTCGCGTCGATCTGCACCGGCGCTCGATCCGTCGAGCGCCCGCGGCCCATCCCCGGGACCTCGACCGCCACGTCCTCCGACACGGCCAGGCTCTGGCAGGCGAGGACGAAGCCGGCAGAGATCTCCTCGGGCGCGACGTGGCGCGAGATATCGCTCTTGAGGCGGATATGCCCCTTGATGAGGCGGCACTTGCAGGTGCCGCACTCGCCCACGCTGCACATGTGTGGAAACGGGATGTTCCCGCGCACGGCTGCGCTGAGCAGCGTTTCCCCGGCCTCGATACGGGCCGCGCGATCGCTGCCCAGGATATGGAGGGTCCCGGCTCGACCCCTCGTCCGGCCGCCGAATGAGATGGCTTTCACGATGTCATGGCTCCCTGTTGCACGTGGCTTCATGGAGGCGGCCCCCGAAAAGCCCAATCAGGAAATGGTATGAGGCAGATTGCCGGCGTGAATATTCCTCCGAATCCATGGCGGCCCGCCTCTTTTCCGGCCGAGCCCGCCCGCATGGGACGCGTCAGACGCGGCTGCAGAGCTCGATGAGGGATCGCCGGAGCCACTCGTGGGCCGGGTCGCCGTCCTGACAGGCATGCCACATCATGAACAGCGGGATCGGCTGGATGGGGAGCGGACAGCTCACCACCCGCACGGGGAAGTGCTGCTCGAACAGCCGCGCCAGGGGGAGCGGCACCGTGCAGACGACGTTCGACTGCGAGACGATGAACGGCATCGAGAGATAGCGGGGGACCTGCACCCGCACGCGCCGCGATCGCCCAACGACGGCCTGAATTTGCTCTGCCAGGTTGGTCTGGCCCTCGCGCGGCTCGATGATCACGTGCTCGAGCGCCATGTACTCGTCGAGGGTCAGCGAGGGGCCCACGGTCGGATGATCCTGGCGCACCAGCGTGACGAACTCGAGGTCGAGCACGCGCGTTCGCCGGAACTCCTCGCCCGGGATGGCGATGTGATCCAGGACGAGCTCGATCTTGCCGAGCCGCATCTCGTTTTGCAGGGAGGTTCCGGGCTCGCGACAGAAATCGAGCCGGACGCGGGCGCCGAGCTGCTCGAGCCACTGCAGAAAACGAGGCAAGAGGAGGGCCTCCCCGATGTCGCTGATCCCCAGCCTGAAGGTACGGCTCGCCGTGCAATCGAAGGCGCCGGTGTGGGCGAGTGATGCCTGGATCAGGTCGAGCGCCTTGCGGATCGGGCCGGCGAGCGCGAGGGCGCGCGGCGTCGGGGCCATCTCCTTGCCGCGGCGCACGATGAGATCGTCGTTGAACAGCAGGCGCAGCCGGTTCAGCGCGCTGCTCACGGCCGGCTGGGTCATGCCGAGGCGCTCGGCCGCCCGCGTCACGTTGCGCTCGGTCAGCACGGCGTCCAGCACGGTGAGCAGGTTCAGGTCCACGGCGCGCAGGCGAGGCAGCGGCGGTGCGTTCATGCGGGGAGGGTAGCGCTGCCCCGACAGACACCCGCCGCTGGGGGCCCGAGCGGCGTGCGCGTACGGTCCATGAAGGAGATCCCCGAGACCTCATGGGCACCGGGAGGTGGCGGCCGGCGCCTACGGTGGCCCGGGCGCGGCCTCGATGCCGCCCTGCCCGACGCCCGGGGGCGGCGGCATCGCCGCGGCCACCAGGGCCACGCGCGCCCCGCGCGAGAGCCCGAGGGTCACCCGGGTCCCCGCGGGCACGCGGAGCAGGGACCCGACCAGATACCCCAGCTTGCCGGTGACATCGTGGCCGTCCACCGAGACGATCACGTCTCCCACCTGCAGGCCCGCCGCCGCGGCCGGACCGTCGCGGCGCACCTCGACCACCTTGTGCGGCCGCATGGCCACATCCATCGGCGACTGGGGCGGCTCGACCGTGAACCCGAGATCGCCGGGAGGCTCGTCCTGCTTCACCCGGCGCTTCGCCATGAACAACCGCCCGACGTCGGTCTCCGCGCCCGGCTGCACATCGACCGGGATCATCGCCGCGTCGAACGCCGAGCTCATCGGATCCGCGGGCATGAGCATGAGCACGAGGGGACCTCTGGGCACGCGGTCGAGGTGAAAATGACCCGCTCCGTCCGTGACCTCGTGCTGCTGCACCGGCGAGGGCGCCATTCCGCCGGCGCGCGGGTACGCGTGCACGGTCACCCCGGCCATGGGCGCGCCGTCCTCCAGGGACACCACCTGACCCCGGAGCGCGACGCGCCCGGCGAGCGTGAGCACCACCCCGCTCCGCTGCTCCCCCTGCGCGAGCGTCACCTCCCCCGTGGCCGTCCCCTCCGGGGCGTCGGCTGCAAGTTCGTACTTGCCCGCCGGCAGGTCGCTCATCGTCCAGGCCCCGTCCGTGAACGCGAAGGACTCGTTCCGGAAGAACGGCGCTTCGCGGCCCGTGACGCGGATCGTGAACTGATCGGGCGGCGCGCCGCCGGGGCTGGAGACGGCGCCGGAGACGGTGCCTGTCTCCTGGATCGTGAGCGTCACGGTGCCGCCGATCTCGACGTGCTCGACGGCGGCACGGCCCCCTCCGCGGCGCTGCGCCTGGACCGTGTACGTGCCCCGGCCCAGGTTCCCGATCACGAACTCCCCGTCGGGATCGGTGAGCACCGGCGCGTGGGGCCCCATGCTCTCCGGCGGCGGGGGCGGAGGGGCCGGGGCGCCCGGCTCGCCCGCGCCCTCGGGCTCCCGCTGGACATTGACGAACGCGTCCGCCACCGGCCTGCTGCTCCCGTCGACGACGCGCCCGTGGATCTCGCCGTTCTGGCGCTCCACGACAAGGCTCACGCGCGCGGCCGCCCCTGCCTTCACGGTGACCGCGACCCCGGGGTCGCCGCCGCCGGCCTGACCTGGCGCCCTCATGGGCATACCCCCCTGCATGGCCCAGATCCGGTACGCGCCCGGCGCGACCCCCTTGATCACGAATGTCCCGTCCGCGAGGGACTTTCTCGGAGGGCCGCCCCACCCGGGCTGCTGCGCGCTCAGCATGACGTCCGCGCCTGCAACGGGGCGGCGGTCCTCGTCGGTCACGGTGCCCTCGACGCTGCCCCCGCCATCCATCACGAGGGTGATCTCGGGAGCGCGCTCATCGACGAGCTCGACCATCACCGGTTCGGGCGGAATGTGATCGTTCGAGTGCGCCATGACCCTGTGCTTGCCAGGGAGGAGCCCCCGGAGCACGAAGCGGCCGTCGTCATCGCTCTGCCCGACGGGGCCGGGCTGCATCGGCTGCATCCCCCCCATGTCGGTCGGGCTCGCGTGGACCATGGCGCGCACAGGTTTGTCCTCTCGGTCCACCACCCGGCCGCGGAGCGACAGCCCGGCGCGGACGGTCCACACGAGTCCCTCGACGTCCGCCTCGCCGACCTCCACGGCGGGGTAGGCCGGCTCCGACGCGTGATCCTGGCAGAGCACCATCACCTGGTACGAGCCGGGCAGCACCCCCTCGAAGCGCGCCGAACCGTCGGCCCCGAGGACCGTCGGGAGCCAGCCGCTCCCTTCGTGAAACAGGGTGACGGAGCCGCTCGCGCAGGGCCCGCCCCCGGGCGCGACCTCCACGCGGCCGGCCACGCTGCTGGCGGGGTGCATCTCGATCACCACCTCGCTCGCGGTCTGGCCGATCCCGAGCACCACGCTCGCGCGCGCCTGGCCATAGCCGCCCGCGGCGCGCGCCGTGGGCTTGTACCGCCCGGGCGGCAGGCCCGGGATGCGGAAGCGCCCCTCCGCGTCGCTCGACACGGGTTTCACCTCCCCGGGGCCCCACCTCTGCGCCATCCCGGGACGGATCGTCGCGCCGGCGATCGGCTCGCCCGACCCCGCCTCGACGACCCGCCCCTCGATCGCCGAGCCGGGCGTCATCAAGATCTCGAGCGGCGGTCCCGGCGCCATGCCGTGCTGCGACCCCTCGGCGTACCCGTCGGCGGTGGCGCGCGCCAGGCAGTATCCCTCCTCGGTCCACGCGGAGAAGGAGCCTTCCGCGTCGGAGCGGGTCACCGCGGCGCCCTGGTGCGACCCCAGGAAGCCATGAATCATGACGAGCGCCCCGGCGATGGGCCCGCCGCTGACGTCCTTGACGTGGCCCCGGACCTCGACGCCGCCGCGGACGAGCGTCAGATCGACGCCGGTGCGCGCCTCTCCCTGGCGGAGATCGAGCCAGCGGGCGCGGTCCGGGGCAGGGGAGGTGTAGCTCGCCGGGCGGTGGCCCGGCGCCGAGGCGAAGATCGTCCAGCGCGCGGGGGAGAGATCCGCGATCTGGTAGCGGCCGTCCTCTCCTGCGGGCGCGCACGTCGGCTCGCCCAGATCGAACGGCGTCAGGCCGCTCGCTCCGCCGCTCGCGCTGGCGCACACCAGCGCTCCGGCGACGGGCGAGCCGGCCGCATTGGCGACCCGCCCCGCGATGCTCCCGAGCGTCGGTGGCGGCGCGTCCCTCGCGCGGAGGCGCCGCGCTCCCCGCGTCGAAGCGGCGCTCGCCGGAGGCGCGGGGCCGTCCGCCGGCGCCCCTCCGGCGCGGAGCCACAACAAGAGGCCCAGGATCCCCGCCGCCGCCAGCCCGAGCACGACAAGGGCAAGCCACCGTCTCGCTTCCGCGCTCTTCATGGCCTGACAGCCCCTCCTTCGTGCATGGCCCCCTGCCGCCGGGATCACTAATCCATCGCGCGCACGCGCGGCGGGCGCTCGTCCTGGGGAGCAGGATGACGGCGCGTTCCCACGGCGGGGCGCGGGTGCTTGCCCTGTTGCCTCATCGAGGGTGTATCGAGCGGCTCGACCCGTCCCGCGACCCCCATAGGCGTTAACCAAGCTGCGCGCCGCGTTCTCCTACATCCGAACGTTTACGCCGTCGTGGTCGTGGTCGTGGTCGTGGTCGTGGTCGTGGTCGTGGTCGTGGTCGTGGTCGTCAACGGTAAGCCGTGAACGACCACGACCACGACCACGACCACGTAAACGTTCGCGTTGGTAAACGATGGTGCGGAGGAGAGGGGCGGGCTTCGTGCCCTGAGCGTGACCGAACGAGCTTGGTTAACGCCTAACGCCTATGCCCCGGAACCGCCGACACGCCCTCCCGAACGCGGTGGGGCTACCGCGCCCCCATCACTGACAGGCGGTCCCGTCGGCCAGCGCGGCGCACTCGTCCGGGTTCTCGAACGCGCGGCTCACGTGGAGCAGCCGGCAAGAGACCGTGTCGCCGCCCTCGGCGCTCGCGACGGAGTAGTGGGAATCATGGGCGGCTCCCGTCATCGTGCTGCACTCGTCCTGGCACGCCGCGCCCCAGCCATCGTACGCCTCGCCGAGGGCCTCCTTGCAGGCCGCCTCGAACAGCGTGCAGTACGACACGCAGTTGCCCGTCGTGCCCGAGCCTGGCTCCTCGACCCCGCAATGGCCGTCTCCGCCCGGCCCCGCGTGCGGGCAGTGGGTGGTCGGCGCCAGCATGGCGCTGTAGGCGTGGTACTTGCGGCAGCCCACGGTGTTCTCGGTCCGGTCCTCCGTCGCGCCGGGAGGGAGCGCCGCGCAGACCGAGAGGCATTGCGCTCTCGACTCGTACACGGCCAGATCGCCCGTGCACGAGGTCATGACCACCTGGCAGAAGTCCTCGCAGCTCGGCGCCGTCCCTTCCGGATCGCCGCAGGGCTGCACCGGCGTCAGGCTCGCGTGCGGGCAGTGCTCGTCGGGGTCCACCGTCGCGGAGCTCACGTGCACGAGGCGGCACTGCAGCGTGTCGCCGTCGTGGTTCTCGATGACGTCGAACTTATCCACGTCCTTGAGCCCCGCGCACATGGCGACGCACTCCTCCTCGGTGGCGACCTCGAGCGTGCACGCCGCGGCCCGCAGCGCGCAGTAGCTCTCGCAGTTGCTCCCGCACTCGCCGCCGCCGCCCGGGCCCGCCGCCGGACAGTGCACCCCGACCTCGCCGGTGGCGCCGGCCAGCTCCGCCTGGCGGGCGCGGCACGCGACCGTGTTGTCCACGGGCTCCAGCGGATCGCCCTCCGGGAGCAGCGCGCACACGCCCTGGCAGGTCGCCAGCGTGGCGTAGACCTGGTGCTCTCCCGTGCAGTTCGCCATCACGTCGGCGCAGTACGACGCGCACTGCTCGCTCACGGGCGCCTGCCCGCCCCCCGTTTCCGCGCCGCCCGGGTCGAAGGTGCGGTCCTCGATGCCGGCGATGGCCTGGCAGCCGAGCCACGCGAGGCTCGAGAGCGGGGCGAGCAGGGCGAGCGACAGGAGCCCTGTCATGCGTCTCATTGGAACGTACCTCCCACGCGCAACCCGACGTTGCGCCCGTCCACGAACGCCCCGACCTGGACGGGCGGGGCCTGCCTCGGCGCGACGACGAACACGAGGACGGCGCCGCCGATCGCCGCCGCCGCCCCGAGCCCGAACGCGACGTTCGACACGGTGGCGGCGCTCTTGGCCTCCTCGGTCAGCGTGACGCCGCGCTCGTCCTCGCACGTGCTGCCGCCCTTGCAGTAGCTTTCCGCGTCGCTGTTCTTCGAGATGGCCTTCACGCCGAAGAACGTACCGACGCCGAGCCCCACGACGCCCGCGCCGCCCACCACGAGGCCGATCAAGCGCGCCGTGTTGCCCCCGGACGCCGCGGGCGCCGGCGCAGGGGCGCCGCGCGCCGGCGCAGGGCCCGCCGCCTCGGGAGGCGGCGCATCGCCAGGCGCAGGTGGCGGCCCCTCGAGCCGCTTGAGCGCCGGGACATCGACGCTCGCAGGGCCCTTGTTGTCGCCCCCGAGCTTCACGGTCGTCGTCCAGGTCTCGTGGCCCGGGGCGCTCGCCTCGATCGCGATCTCGCCCGGATCCACGGGGATCGCGACGCCGAAGACCGCAGGATCGACCGCCTTTCCGGCGGAGCGCACCTTGAAGCCCTCGATCGCGAGGTTCTCCGCCGCGACGCCGATGCTCAGCTTCGACAGGCCCGGCTCCAGCCGGGCCGCCCTCGCCTGCGCCTTGCGGGCGCGGTCGGCTTGCCCCGCGGCCTGCGACTCCGACATGGCCTGCCGGAACGTGGCCCAGGCGCTCGCCGTGCGGCCGGTGTTCTCGTAACACTCGGCCAGGTAGAGGAGCGTGCCGATGCCCGGATCGATGCGCTGGCTCTGCTCCAGCCTCGGGCACGCCTCCGCGCTGCGCCCCTGCTTCATCAGGTCGAGCGCCGCGTCGAAGAGCGCCTCCGCCGTCGCCTTGTCGGCGGCGCTCGGCTCCGCCCGCGCGGGGAGCCCCCCGGAGATCAACGCCGCGCACAGACCCAGGCCGACGCAGTGTGCGATGCTTCGCTGACGACGTTTCGTACGCCTCATACGTCCCGTGTTCTCCTCCAAGCTGGCCACGGCGGCCCCGGGGGCCGTCGCCGGATCGACGCGAGCGCCACGCTCAGCGCCGCCCGCCGAAGTCGCTGATCGAATTGCCCCGCGTCGGCTCCGGGCGCGCCCCCGCGTCGGGCTGCGCGCGCTCGACGGGCCGGGCCGTGGCGGTCGCCCGAGGCGCGCCCGGCTGCGCGGCGAGCGGCGCCGCCGGGCCGGAGGACGCCGCCGCCGGCGCGGGCGCGCTGGCAGAGGCCGCCGGCGCGGTCGGGGCTGGCGAACCGCCGGCCACCTCGGGCGCGCCGCCGGTGGCGCCGGGAGCCTCGCGCGCGTCGCCCTTCGCCGTGGCCTCGGCGGTGGGCGCAGCCGTGGCCTCGGCGGTGGGCGCCGTCGTGGCCTCGGCGGTGGGCGCCGCCGCGGCTGCGGGGGGCTGTCCCTGGTCGGTGGCGAGCCCGGAGCGCAGGAAGAACAAGGCGCCGAGCGAGGCCCCTGCCAGGAGGGCGCCGGCGGCGATCGCCAGGACGACGCGCGCCCCGTGCCGGACCGTTCGCACCGGATGGCCCGAGTTGCTCCACGAGTTGACCGTCGGCCCCGTCTCCGCGTTGGGCGCAGTTGGTGCGGCCGGCACGAAGGACGGCGTGCCCGGCGCGAAGGACGGCGAGGCCGGCGCGAAGGACGGCGAGGCCGGCACGAAGGACGGCGTGCCCGGCGCGAAGGACGGCGAGGCCGGCGCGAAGGACGGCGAAGACGGCGAGCCCGGCGCGAAGGGCGCGCCCCCGTGCGGTATGGACGGGCGCGATCCGAAGCCCTGAGCGCCCCCGCTCGGCACGCCGGTCTGGAGGAGCGACGGCCGCGCGATGTCCGAGGAGCTGCCGAGCATGCGGCGCGCCCGGTCGACGTGCATGTGGCCCGTGGCGGGGCCGAACGGGAGCAGCGCGGCCGCCAGATCGCCGACGTTCGTCCACCGCTGCTCGCGCTCCTTGGCGAGGCAGTGCATCACCACGGCGTCCAGCTCGCGCGGGACGTCGGGGCGCAGCTGGGCGACCGGGGCAGCGTTCTCGTAGAGCAGAGCGTGGAAGAGCTGAGCGACGGAGTCGCCGTCGTACGGAGTCCGCCCGGTCAGCATCTCGTACAGGATGACGCCGAGAGACCAGATATCTGCGCGCGTATCCACATCCTTCGCGGAGCGCACCTGCTCGGGAGACATGTAGAGCGGCGACCCGAGGAGCGACGCTGTCTGGGTCAGCGCCACCTGGTCGCGCGATATGCCGAGCAGCGACTTCGAGATACCGAAATCCAGGACCTTGATGACCCGGTCGCCGTCGGGCCGGAGCGAGAGGAACAGGTTGGCCGGCTTGAGATCGCGGTGCACGATCCCCGTGGCGTGCGCCTCGGCCATCGCGTCGAGGGCCTGGAGCATGTACCCGACGGCCTCCACCACGGGCAGCGGACCGCGCGCCCGGATCTCGTGGGCGAGGTCGTTCCCTTCCAGGAACTCCATCACCATGTAGGGCATCCCGCCCTCCAGCGAGCCGACATCCAGGACGCGCGCCACGTGCTCGCTCTTGATCCTGGCCAGCGCGCGCGCCTCGCGCCGGAACCGCTCCGCCGGGTCGCCGCCATCTGCCCGCAGCGAGTGCAGGAACTTCATCGCGACGCGCTGCTCGAGCTCCAGATGCCACGCGGCGACGATCGTGCCCATCGCACCGGCGCCAACGATCTGCTCCACGCGGTACTTGCCCGCGAGGACGTCGCCCACAGCAACGGGAGCCATCGCCATGGGCCCCAGGCTAGCCGAGATCCACGAGATCACATACTTCGGCGCGCCGCGATCTGCGCGCAGGGCGGAAATCCCTCGTCGACGCTTCCGCTGCGGCGGAGCCGTGCGTCTGGGCGCGTGGTGGGCAGGCATGACACCCGCGCCGGCGAGATCTCACCGGCGTTCCAGCGCGACGCCCTCGACGCAGCGCCACCGCTCGGTCTGCCCCTCCACGGCCCACAGCTCCAGCCGGTCGGCCCGCCACACCCCGTGCGCGAGCGCAAGCACCCGAGGATCCGCGGCGAGCTCCTGGCGGCGCGCGGCCGGCAGCTCGCCGTACACGAGGCTCACGTGCGGGCGAAAGGGGGCCTCGTTCGCGCCGAGCGCCGCCTCGGCCGCGCGGCGCAGCGCCGCGAGCGGCTCGGACGGCGTCACGTCGAGGAACACGCACTGGTGGCGGGTGCTGCCGGTGGCGGGGCCGCGCGCCTCGAGCGCGACGGGGCGGAGCGCGCCGCCGTCGCCGCGCAGCCCGCCGAGCTTCGCGGCGAGCGCGCCGCCGTCGCCGCGCAGCCCGCCGAGCAGGGTGAGGTGAGGCGCGAACGCCGGGCCCCCGGTCTCCCGGGCGAGCGCCTCGATGAGCTCCTCGAGCCGCGCGGCCGGCGCTCCGCCGGGGATGAGCCACAGGGCGAACGCTGTCTCTTGCGCCATGGCCGACACCCTTTGCGCCGCCGCGCCTCGCGGGCAAGCCGCCGCGCGCCGGAGCTCGCGTGAGCGCCCCCTCCGGCTCACGGCCCGCTCAGGGCGTGCGCAGGGGGGCGGTTCGCGGCGGATGGTTCGGATCGAGCAACGAGCCGCTCCTCAGCCGAGCGCCGCGCGCAGGCTCCGGTAGAACGCGTCCGCGGCCCCGCCCTCGGGGATGCCCGCCGACCCGCCATCGTTCAGCTCCACCAGCATCCAGCCGCCCCTTTCCTTCTCGGCGACGTCGGCCGCGTAGAAACGACTGCGCACGTGGCCGAGAACGGGCGCGTGCACGTCGGCGCTCGGCGGCTCACCCGGATAGTCACCGTCGGCCCAGTACGGTGCCGCGTAGAACGGCCGGCCGTCGAGCACGAAGAAGCGATGTTCGTTCACCAGCGGCAGCCTGCTCTTCGGGTGCAGCCCGATGCGTCGCAGCGCGACGAACTCGCGGAAGACGAGCCCGCCGACGACGTGGTCATCCTGGAGGCGGAGGAAGTTGCCCACGACGCGCCGCACGTTGGCCTCGTCGTCCGCCGCTGGGATGAAGCACGCGTCGAACCACTCGTGCTTGCGGGACTTCACATAGTCCTTGAGGATCACGGCGCCCGATCCGAACGCCTCTCCCACGTGAACGACGACGGCTTCGAGGTCGAACGTGGAGCCCGGGATCCAGATCGACCGCGCTGTGTGCTCGGCGCCGCCGATCGCCTCGTACCACTCAGGCAGGTGATAGCAGTGCTGGTACGCCGCCGGCTCCGTGATCAGCCGCCGGCCACGCGCGGCGACGACCTCGCTCATGCATCGATAAGCGTCGAGGCCCAGGAGCCAGCCGCGGTAGACCACCTCGCCCGGGCCTTCCGGCACCCGGCGGAGCTTCACGTCGCCGCCGAGGAACACGTCGAGGTCGATGAAGCCGACGTCGAAGCCTGCGCTGGCGGCATGCCGGGCTTCCTCCTCGAAGGCGCCGTCCGGCGTGGTCGGGTGCAGCGGGTTGCTCGGAAACAGGACGAGCGGGGCTGGGAGCATCTCGCAGACTCTATTCGATTTCAGATCGTTCGTCCGTGGCCGTCGAGCTCAGCTCTTGGCTGCTCCTTCGACATCCATCCACGTTCCGCACATGGTGCAGAGCTTCGCCGAGGGATCGAGCAGGAAGTCACAGCTCGAGCAGTGCCTCTTTCCATCGGGACGCGGCGGCATGGGCGGGCGGGGCGGCGGCGGATTCCAGTTCCAACACCATGGGCTCCGGCGGTAGCCAGGGCGGTGGAGCTCCCTCCCAGCCGTTCAGCGCGATCGGCGCGCCCGCCCTGTCGCCCGGCACGCAACGCAGCGCCGGCCCGCCGAGCTGGTCGCGCCGCGCCCAGAAATCGCCGTTGCTCATCCGGGACCGCAGCTCCGTGCCGTGCACGCTCGAGGGCAAGAGCGGCCGGTGCGCCCCCGCCTCATCGCGGTAACGGACCGGCTGGCCCTCGGGCTTCAGGGCCGAGCCAAAGGCGATGTGGTGATCGACCTCGACCGTCGCCCGGAGATCGGGCGGGTTGCCGTCGTGCGCGTCGAGCGCGGGCGCGAACAGCCACTCCGGGTACCTGGGCTCGTACCACCACAGGAGCGGCTCGGGCTGGAGGTTGCCGTTCCAGCAACAGACCGCCACCGGCCAGCCGGGGTAGTAGGCCTCGAGCGCCTGAAGCATGCGGTCGTTGAGCGCAGGCCGCTTGGGCTCCGGGACCTGCCCGAGGACGGAGAGGACCGCGCGCGGCGACTCGGCGAGCACCACCGCATAGCTGCCCACGTCGAAGACCACGGCCCGGGCGGCGGGGGGCGCGGCGAACGGCGGCGGGCCGTAGCTTGGCGGGATCGGCCGGCGCGTCGCCTGGCGGATGTCCTCGAGGAAGGTGCGGAACGGGCGCGTGTCGACCGCGTTCTGCGGGCCGATCCGCGTGGCCGGGATCGGCAGGATCATGGCGTTCGGGCCGGAGGTCGACGCCGTGTTCTGGTAGGCGAGGACGTGGACGTAAGCGCCGTTCCACTGCGCATCGCCGGCATAGAGGAGGGTGCTGGAGAGCCTCGCGGGGGAGAAGGTGCAGCACATGGTCGCTGCAGGATACACGAACAGGAGCCGTTCACCCCATGGCCCCTGGCGCGGCGCCCGGTTACCTGCCGGCGCGCAGGTCCAGCCGGGGCCCCTGCGCTCGCGGCATGTCGGGCTTCCTCCTCGAAGGCGCTGTCCGGCGCGATCAAGGGCAGCGGGTTGCTCGGGAACAGGACGAGCGGGGCTGGGAGCGTCTCCCTGACTCTATCCGACGACGCGACGGTCGTCACGATGGGAGTGAATCGTCAGGCCGCGGCGAGCGCACTGACCATGACGTAATACCCATCAGGATCACGGAGCGCAAATTCGCTGGTGCCTGTACTGGGGTTCAAACGGGGTTCCTCTTCCAGTCCGGCGACGAGGGCGCGTGCCCGAAGCAGCGTCTCATTGAAGTCGTCCACACGAAAGAACAAGAGCAGCCCATTGCCAGGCTGAGCGTGATCGGGGCTGGTCAGTGGTGGATGCTCGTGGGCTCCCCACTGGTGAACGCAAAGCAAGACCGTTCCATCGGAGTCCAGTATTTGGCCGAAATCATCATGGGCGGGGTTCGTTTCCGGTTGACCAAACAGCGACTGATACCACTTGAAGCTACGAGCAACGTCAGCAACACCGATGATTGTCCACGTGCGTTTCATCGCTTCCTCCTGCGGCCTGGCGTCGGCCGATGCGCCGCGGGCGCCGCAGGCGCCCGTCGGATCCACCGGCAGGTTGGGCGGGTCAGCGTGCGCCTGCGAGTGCGCCCGCGAGCTGTCGCGTGAGCTCCGCCGCTGGCACTTCCTTGCACCCGCTGGCGTTTTGCCCCGCCCAGAGCGGCGAGAAGTCGCCGCTGCCCTGGCTTTCGGCCTTGGCGCGCAGGGGGGCGATGGCCGACGTCGCCAAGGGGAAAGCTGGCGCGGCGCCGCTCATCGGCCCAAGCTCCCTCATGAGGCGGTTCACGATGCCCCGAGCGGGTCGCCCGGTGAAGAGGTTGGTGAGCGCCGTGATGCTGGCTGCGCCGCTCGCGAGGGCCGCGCGATGCACCCGGCTCGTGGTGGCCTCCGGGCACAAGAGGTAGGCCGTCCCGATCTGCACGCCGGCCGCACCGAGCGCGATGGCGGCTGCGACACCCCTCGCGTCCGCGATGCCGCCCGCGGCGATGACGGGGATCTTCACGGCGTCCACGATCTGCGGCACCAGCGCGAAGGTGCCGAGCTGGACGCTGAGATCGTCGGACAGGAAGCTGCCGCGATGACCGCCCGCCTCGATGCCCTGGGCGATGACCGCGTCGACGCCGCGCGCCTCCAGCCAGCGCGCCTCGTCGACCGTCGTCGCAGAGGACAGGATCTTCGCGCCCCAGCGGCGCACCCGCGAGAGCAAAGCCTCCGAGGGCAGGCCGAAGTGAAAGCTCACCACAGCAGGCCTGAGCTCGTCGAGCACATCAGCGGCCTCATCGCTGAAGGGCAACCGGCCGGGGCCGGTCGGGATCGCGCTCGCGTCGACGCCGAGCTCAGCGAAGTACGGCAAGAGCAGGGCACGCCAGATCGCTTCTTGCTCGGCATCGGGCTCGGGCCGCGTGTGACAGAAGAAGTTCACGTTGAACGGCCTCGTCGTCTGCGCTCGGATGGCTGCCAGCTCCTTGCGCAGGGCGTCCGGACCAAGCACGGCGCCGGGCAGCGAACCGAGCCCACCAGCGCTGGAGACCGCGACCGCGAGCGCGCTGCCCTGCACGCCGGCCATGGGTGCCTGGATGATTGGATAATCGATTCCAAGGAGCTCCTGCAGCGTCGTCATGAGAATCTCCAGATCCACGGCCGAGGCAGAGTCCAGCTTTTGTCCCTATTTCGCCCGACAGAGAGCGTTCGGCCGTGGGACCTGAGCATAATCGAAGGGCCCATCGGTAGCAACGCCGGGTTGGGCGGCACATGCTCACCTGCACGATGCGCTAGTCGTTCCTCTGCCAGTACGAAGGTCGACATGAGGTATTGGGGATGAGCGTGGCTCGGGCATTCGGGCCTGGATCTCCGAGGGCGCGCTGAACACCGTCAGTTCTCTCGCAACGAACCGGGGCATCGCTCTTGCGGTAGGACTGGGAGCTGGATTCATAATCGAGGTGCCACGTGACGGACCACGTTGATCCATGGGTCCTTGCAAGCCAATCCGGGGCGCCAGTCGCCAGATGCTCGGATTTCAGAAAGTAGAGCCGCTTCCAGCCATGTTTCGATTCAGGCAGAGGCACCACATGGCCAACGCCGTCGAATACGGTGCGAACGCATGCCGGAGGCTCCTGGGACACCACCACGCGCGTTCCCATTTGTGTTGGCGACGCGCTGAATGTCACCCTGTGGTCCTCGCGGCCGTCCGCGTTGATGTCGCCGATCGACTCGACGCTGGGCGCTTCGCTGTCGAACGGAAGAACCCCAAATAGTGCGTCTTTCGCGGAGCATGGCGCCTCCGCGAGATACCGCGCCTGGAAGAAGACGGCACAGTTGCTGATGTCTCTGGGGGCACCGGCGTCTGGCCAGCTGAACCCGAGTTGATAAACCCCCGCCGGCAGCTCGATCGTGCGCTCTTCCTCGATTCTCGTCAATTCCGTGCTGTCTCGCCGAAGTGACGGCGTGATACCAGTAGCAGGGCACCCTGGTGCCTTGAGCCATACCAATGCTCGTTCGCGAAGCCGGAACGCGTGGGAGCCAGGGCTGCTCGCGACAGCGGTGATTTGCAGGCTGACAACGTCTTGCGCAGCAGCGCTTGGCGGGCTTGGCTGTTTCGATGCAGGCAAGCTACTATTTGATATCTCTTGCGCAGGGGCGGGCGGTCGAGTTGCAGAGCCGTGGGGCAGCGGCGACGGACCATTTCGGGCACAGCCGGCGTGCAACAGCAGTATCACGAGTAGCGGTGCTTGTGTCGTCTTCATGCGCATGTTGGTTAGTTTGTCTAACTATCAGTCGATTGGTCAGCCGAAGCCGCAGGACGAGGTCTGTCCAGTGGACAGTTCGGTAAGTCGTTCAACATGGTCGTGGAGCAGAGCCGTCCGATCGCGGCTCGCCGCCGGTGTGCGGGGTCGACTGGCCACCGCGGATTATGTTGAAAGATCTGTCGAACAGTCCACCAGTTCGTTGCCTTTTGTGGCCTCCCACCACGCGAAGCCCTCACCCGGGTTGAGTCCGTCGGGGCCCCAGTCCGGGTTGGGGCCGGCGAAGCCCGTCCCAGCGGCGCGGCTGGAGCTCGCGCCGGTGCGCGGCGCGGCTACACTGCGCGGCCCGTGGACTCCGTGATGGACCGCATCGAGGCGATGGTCGCCTGGTTCCGGCAGCGCCGGTGGGCGCACCTCGCCGTGGTGAACCTGCGCATCCTGATCGGCTTCGCGTTCCTGCCGGCGGGGCTGAAGAAGATCCTCGGCGAGCCGTTCACGGATCCGGGGAATCGCGGCCCGTTCCACGAGTTCTTGCACGCGTTCCACGCGACCGGGCACTTCTACACGTTCGTGGGCGTGGTCCAGCTGGTGGCCGCGACGCTGCTCATGACGCAGCGGTTCGCGACGGCCGGCGCATTCATGGCGCTGCCGGTGACGGGCGCGATCCTGGCGTTCTGCTGGAGCACGGCGGTCGTCCCGACGGCGACGGTCGTCACGCTGATGTTCGCGGGCCTGGTCGGGCTGGCGCTGTGGGACGTCGAGCGGTGGCGCGGCGTCCTCGACGCGCCGGACGCCACGCCGCGGGCCGCGCGTGCCTCGTCACCAGCGCCGATCGACCTGCGGCTGTGGAGCCTGTGCGGGGCGGCCATCCTGGCGGCGTACCTCGCGACGTGTCTGCTCAGCGGCGGCATCTACCGGCCGCGGGGGCCCGCGTTCGATGAGCCGGGGTTCTACGTGCTGATGGCGCTGCCGCTGTTCCCGATCGTGACCGCGCTCATCGATCGTCGCCAGCGCGCGGGGCGCTGACGCCCCGGTCAGGGCTTCGATCGCGTCAGGAACTCCGACAGCAGCTGGCCGGTCGGCCCCTTCGACTCCTCGGCCTCGTGGGCGCGCCCTCGTGCGGCGGAGCGCCAACTGGGCGATCTGATCGATCGTCTGCTGGGACGTCCTCCCGCTGGCGGTCGCGCACTGCATGAACGCGCTGTTCTGCCTCTCCCGGCCGCGCTGCGCGACGAAGCGAAACACGTGCTACCGCGGGAAGTCGGACGGGAAGCGAACCGCCATGGCGGTCCTTCTGCTGAACCGGGCAACTCCCGCAGGTGGGCTATCTACCTGCGGCGTCCTTCAGCGCCACGACAGCGCAAAGTGGGCTCGATCCAGCGAGATGCCCGCCTCCGCGAGCAGCGCCTGATCGCGCTGCAGCTGGTTCATGAGCGCGATCAGATCGACCATGGCTCCGTGGAGCTCGCGGAGCTTTTTTTAATATGTGTATTTTGCACAAATTTTCTTGACGCTCCGGAAGGGGCGACTATATGCATAGTACACATATCTGAAACGCAGTCGAACAAAACGTGGCTCCTTACCAAGCGCCCGGGCCCTCCGCTCGTGAAGGATCCGGCTGCCCGGAGGTCTCATGCCTGCTTCAGTACGTTCGCGTTCCGTCGCCCGAGCCTCGCTGTCCGCCCTCACCCTCGCCCTCGCCCTGCCAGCCGCCGCCTCGTTCACCGGCTGCTCCGGGGGCGACGGGCCCACGGAGCCCCAGGCTACCGGGAGCAGCCCCACGTTCCACAAAGACGTCGAGCCCATCCTGCAGAAGAGCTGCATGGGCTGCCACTCCGCGGGCAATATCGCGCCCTTCAGCCTTACCGCGTACGACGACGCCAGGGCTGTCGCGGCGCTCATGGTCCAGACGACCAAGGCGGGCACGATGCCGCCCTTCGCCGTGCGTGACACGGACGAGTGCTCGACCCGTCACGCGTGGAAGGGCGACATCCGCCTCTCCGAGGAGGAGATCAGCACGCTGGAGGCCTGGAGCAAGGCCGGCACCCCCAAGGGTGATCCGAAGGACGCGCCCGCCTCGTTCGTGCCGAAGAGCCCCGACCTGCCGGGCATGACCCTCGAGGTTCATCCGAACGAGCCCTACGTCACCTCCGGTGAGCAGGACGAGTTCCGCTGCTTCATCATCGATCCCGGGCTCACCGAGGACCAGTACCTGAATGGTCTACAGATGGTGCCCGGCAACCACAAGGTCGTTCACCATGGGATCATCTCCATCGATCCGGAGGGGAAGTCCGCGAGCCTGGCCGGCCCCGACGGGAGCTTTCCGTGTGGCGCCGGCGAGGTCGCGAATGGCGCGGAGATTGGAGCGCTCCAGATGGTCACAGCCTGGGCTCCCGGCGCCGACCCGGTCGATCTGCCCGAGGGGGTGGGTCAGCTGATCCCGAAGGGGTCGCTCATCATGATGCAGATCCACTACCACCCCGCCGGCACGACGGCCGACCCGGACCTGACGCGCATCCAGCTCAGGCTCACCAAAGAGAAGCCGAAGTACGGCTTCCTGTACCACCTGATCGGCAACTTCGATGATCCGGTCGGCGAGCTTGGCTTCGGGCTGCTACCGGGTCCGGGCGACAAGAACGGCGTCGAGTTCCTGATCCCCGCGGACAGCAAGGACCACGTGGAGACGGAGCAGTTCACGGTCCCGGCCCCGGACTCGCCCGGATCGCAAGAGATGCCGTTCCCGCCGGGCACGCGCATCTATGGGGACTTTCTGCACATGCACTACCTGGGCTTCGACGAGAAGGTGACGGTCACGCGGGCGAACGGCTCACCCGATCAACCCAAGGAGGAGTGCCTGGCGCACGCGCCGAAGTGGGAGTTCGGCTGGCAGCGCTCGTACTCGTACGACGCGCCCATCGAGACGCTCCCGACGCTCGAGCCGGGCGACGTGCTCCAGATCCGGTGCACGTACAATAACTCGACGGAGAACCCGTACGTGGTCAAGGCGCTCAAGGAGGCGAAGTTGATCTCGACGATCGACGTGGCCTACGGCGAGGGGAATACGTTCGACGAGATGTGCGTCGCCGGGCTCTCGCTCGTGTACCCGATGCCCTGACGGGAGCGGAGGCGCGAGGAGTACAAGGGCATCAGGGGAACGTGGCGCCCGCCTTGACACAGTGTAAACTATGCCCCATGTTGACACCATGTCAAGCAAGGACGGGGAAACCCGCGCCGTGATTCTCGAGGCCGCGCGCCGGCTGGTGACCGAGCCGGGGCGTCGCGGCGTCTCGATGGCGGAGATCGCGTCGGCGGCCGGGGTGTCGCGCCAAGCGGTCTATCTGCACTTCGAGACCAGGACCCAGCTCTTGGTCGCGCTGGTGCGTCACGTCGACGAGGTGCATGGGTTCGCCGACCTGGTCCGAAAGTGCGAGCGCCTCCCCGACGCGCGCGCGGTCCTCTCCGAGTTCATCGGCGCGTGGGCGGGCTACGTCGCCCACATCACCGATGTGGCGCGGGCCATGCGGGTGGCACGGGCCACGGACGAGGACGCGGAGCTCGCGTGGCGCGACCGCATGCGTGGTTTCACGGGCGTCTGCGCGGGCTTCGTGGCGCGGCTTCAGGCCGAAGGCGCGCTTGCCGACGAATGGTCGGCGCCGGATGCGGCGGACTTCTTGGCCACCATCCTGTCGATCGGGAACTGGCAGGAGCTCATCGAGGAGCGGAGCTGGTCCCGGCCGCGCTACGTCCGCGCGATGCGCCGGAGCGTGGAGCAGAGCCTGCTCAGGCCGATGGAGATGAAGACGGCACCGAGGAGGCGCTCGTGAGCGGCGCGCAGCCGGAGCTTTTGGCGCAGGGCTCGGTGGAGATCGGGCGGCCCCTGCGCGAAACGTTCGCGTACGTGTCCAACATGGAGAACTTCCCGACTTGGTTCCCGGGCGTCGCAGCCATGCGCGAGCTCGACACGCTGGAACACGGGCAGGTCGGCAAGCGCTACCGGGAGACCGTGCGCATGCCCTTCGGGCGCACCGGCACGATCGACATCGAGGTGAAGGAGGCGCGCGTCGGGGAGCGTCTGCTGACCGAAAGTGAGGGCTTCCTCTTGGCCCGCATGAGTGTGGACTTCGAGGCGCTCTCCGACGACGAGACGCGCGTCGAGTGGCGCATGGTCAGCCGCAACCAGCGGTGGTGGTTTCGCTGGCTTGTGGTCCCCCTCCTGCGCCGCGTGATGCGCGGTCGAGCGCGCGACGGACTGCGTAAGCTGCGCGAGAACCTGGAGCGCGATCCGTCGTGAATGGTGCCGACGTTCGAGCGCACCTCGGCGCAGCGGCCTCGCAGTGAGTCGCTCCTCTCTGTCGTGATGCACGATCACTCACGAGGCCGCTCGAGGCGACCGCTACGACGACAGATCTCCCGCGCGCTCGGTCGAGAGCGGCAGCTCGACGCAGAAGGTCGAGCCCCGGCCGACCTCGCTCGATACGCGAATTCGGCCGCCGTGCGCCTCGACGATGGTGCGGGTGATGTAGAGGCCGAGCCCGAGCCCCCCGTAATGCTTCGACGAGACGCCGCGGCGAAATCGTTCGAAGAGCTGGGCCTGCACTTCGGCCGGGATCCCGATCCCACGGTCCGTCACCGAGAGCCGCGCGACCCGATCTTCCCGGGTGATGGCGATTTCGATCGGCCGGCGTTCCCCGAACTTGATCGCGTTGGTGAGGAGGTTGGTCACGACCTGCTCCAGGCGGTGCAGGTCCCACCGGCCGATGACCGGCTGCTCCGCGCGCACGGCGACCGCGCTGCCTGACTGCGCGATCTGATCGCCGAGGTGGGCGACGACCTCGTCGACGAGCGCGCGCAGCTCGACGGGCGCTGTGTCCAGCTCGATCCTCCCCGCCTGGATCCGGGAGACGTCGAGGAGCATATCGACGAGGTCGGTGAGGCGCTTGACCTGGCGGACAGAGAGGGCGACCGCGGATCGCACGCGCTCGACGTCCATGCCCTGCGCGAGCCTTCGCCCCAGCGATTGAATGGCGAGCTGCAGGCTGGTGAGCGGGGTGCGGAGCTCGTGCGAGGCGATAGAAAGGAAGTCGTCCCGCAGGTGCACGGCCTTCTCCGCTGCCGTGCGCGCCCGCCGCTCGTCCAGGAGGAGCCGATCGCGCTGCTGCTCGGCGCGCACGCGCGCGGTGATGTCCCGGAAGCTCCAGACCCGCCCGACCACGCGCCCGCCGAGGCGCTGGGGCTGCGAATAACGCTCGAAGACGCGCCCGTCCGCGAACGGGATGGCATCGAAGCCGGACTCCTCGGGCGAGGCATAGAGAGCGCGGATCCTTTGCAGGAACGCCTCGGGATCGAGGACCTGGTCGCAGACGAACGTACGGAACGTGTCGTCCGACCCGGTGGAGAGGATCTCGTCCGGGATGCGCCACATCGCCGCGAACCTGTGATTCTGACGCACGACGCGCTGCTCGAGGTCGACGACGAGGATGCCGTCCGTCGTCGATTCGAGCGTGGCCTCGAGGAGCGAGTAGGAATGGCGGAGCACCTCCTCGGCGCGACGCCGCTCCGCGTTCTCCTGCTGCAGATCCGCATAGAGGCGCGCATTCTCGATGGAGTTGGCCGCCTGGGCCGAAAGGAGCCGGATCACCTCGACGCGATCGGGGGTGAAGGCAGAGCGGGTGAGGTCGTTCTCGAGATAGATCACGCCGGCGAAGCGGCCCTTGTAGACGATGGGCGCGGCGAGCGAGGAGCGCGGCGCACCGCCGGCGAAGCAGGGATCACGCCCGAACGGCCCGTCGATCGCGAGGTCGTCGAGCAGGACGGTCTCGCGCGTCCGCGCCACGTACGTGACGACGCTGTCCGGCAGGTCCCTGCGGCCCTCGAGGGGCGCCGCGCCGAGCACGTGGACCGACGCATCCCGGATGTGGTGCTCGGCCTCGACGACGAGCCGTCCGTCACGCAGGAGCAGGAGGACGCCGCGCCGCGCGCCGGCGTTTTCGACCATGATGCGCATGAGCGCGTCGAGCAGTCGGTCGAGGACGATCTCGCCCGAGATGGCCTGGGAGGCCTTGAGCACCGAGCCGACGTCGAGCGCGGCGCCGGCCTGCGGGCTCCTCTCGCCGCGGAGGCTCTCGCCGGGGACGAGGTCGGGGTACGCGCGCTCGAGGCGCCGCATCGCCTCCGTCGCGCCCCAGCGGCCGTACGCCCTGTGCGCCTTGGTGAGGTAGGCGCCGGCGATGGTGGTCTTGCCGAGCGCGCGGAAGCAGAGGCCTGCGAGCTCGTTGCCGAGCGCCTCGTCGTGGAGATAGCCGCCGCGCTGCGCGAGCGCGATCGCCTCGTCGTAGCGGTCCGCGGCGGCGCGCGCGTCGCCGCGGGCGCGCTCGAGCTCGGCGAGGAGGAGGGCGCGGCGGTGCGCCACGTTCTCCGGGCAGAGGTCCGCCCAGCGCGAGAGTTTTTCGGCGGAGACCTCGGCGCGGGCGAGGAAGAGCGCGCGCTCCTCTGGGGAGACGACGTCCGCCGCCTGCGTGAACGCGATGCCTGCGTAGCAATGGAACGCGGGGTTGCCATGCCAGGCCGCCACGGCCGGGATTTCGATGTTCGGCAAGAGCGCGGCGCGCGCCGCTTCCTCGAACGCCCCCTGGAACACGCAGAGGACGACGATGTAGAAGTTGGCGAAGAAGAACGAGGCCTGGTTGTCGATGCGGCGGGACTCCGCGATCACCTCGTCGATATCGACCCACGCCCCCTTGAGCGTGGCGGGGCGCTCGGCCTCGACCGAGAGCTGGTGCGCGATCTGTCCGACCGCGCCGACCGCCCAGGTGATGGCATTGAACTCGTCGAGCTTGCGCATCGGCTGGTAGCTCTGCGCCTCGGCGAGGAGGTCGGAGAGCGGGAGGCCGCGCAGGAGGCTGTTCGTGATGCCATTGACCGTGTTGTAGAACGACCAGATGTACTGGCCCGTCTCGAGCCCGGCGTGCATCCCGGCGACCAGCGACGCCTTGCAGGCGGCGTAGCCCTCTCGCCAATGCTGCACGAAGGCGCCCCACATATTGCAGAGCATCGCCTCGGACTTCTTGTCCGTGTAGCGGTCCGCGAGGTCGATGGCGGCGCGGCCGAAGCGGTAGCCGAGCGCGATGTCGCCGCGGGCGCAGAGGAGCATCCCGAAGTTCATGCAGCCGAAGATCGAGTTCTTCGAGAGCCCGTGGCGCAGCGTGTTCTCGAGGATCTTCGCGACCGTGATGCCGAGGTTGTTCGTGGCCAGGAAGTAGCAGGGGAGAAAGAGCTCCTGGAGCACGTCCTGCATGGCGAGGATCTCCGGGTTCGCGAGCGGCGGCAGGCCTGGCAGCGCCTCGAGCGTCCTTTCCCGGACGAGATCCATCGTCGCCCGCACCTGGGCGTCGAGCATGACGTCGTCCGGGAAGGGAGGCAGGTCGATCCCGAACGGGCGCAGGGCCTCGAGCCCCTCCGCGAGCGCGGCTGGCAGGTCGTTCTTGAGCACCTGCACGTTCATCTTGAGCCGGAGCACCTCGGTGCGATCGAGCCGGCTCGCGGCCCGCTCCAGGCCATCGGAGAGGATCGCGAGGGCGTCGTCATGCCGGCCGCAGAGCGAGAGCATCAGGGCGGTTCTCTTCGCGTACTCGAGGCGGAGCAGGTACTGTGACGCCCAGGCGTCCTCCGGAAGGCGCAGGAGGCCGAGCTGCAGGTAGTGCAGCGCGGCGCCGAAGGCGGCCGAGTCCTCGGCGCGGCATGCGGCCTCGAGGCTCATGTGGGCGAGGTGCAAGCGCTCCACGGGGTCCGACACGAGGTCGCCTGCGCTGTTCAGGTGGCCGACGACGTCGAAGAGGCTCTGGCTCTCCGAGAGATCCAGCTTGTCCGCGAGCAGCCGGCCGATCCGGAGGTGGAAGGCCGGTCGGTCGGCCTCCGGGATCATGGCGTAGGCGCCCTCCTGGACCTTGTCATGGGCGAAGCGGTAGCCGCCGCGCCCGGCGATCACGAGCCCCTCGCTCATGGCGGGATCGAGGCGGGCGTACGCGTCTTCCGGCGAGCACTCGTTCACCACGGCGAGCACGTCGAGGTCAAACCGGTTGCCGATCGCCGCGGCCAGGTTGAGCGACTTCACCGTCGCCGGCGGCAGGCGCGCGATGGTGCGCACCATGAGGTCTGCCACGTTGTCCGTGTACCCGAGCGCGTCAATCGAGGCGAGGTCCCAGCGCCAGCCTGATCCGGCTGCGTACGCCAGGGCGCCGTGGTCGTGCAGCGACCGGACGAACTCCTTGACGAAGAACGGGTTGCCGCCGGTCTTCTTCTGCACCGCATCGGCGAGCGGCCCACAGTCGCTGCGCTTGAGGCTATCCGAGAGCATCTCGATCAGGTGAGGGCGCGCGAGCGGGGCGAGGGCGATGTCGCGCACGACGAGCCCGGCTTGCTCGAGCTCCTCGATCGCCAGGACGAACGGGTGCTCGGGCGATACCTCGTTGTCACGGTAAGCGCCGCAGAAGAAGAACGCATCGAGCGAGTCGTCGGCGAGGAGCGCGCGGAGCAGCCCGAGGCTCGCGGGGTCGATCCACTGAAGATCGTCGAGGAACAGGACGAGCGGGTGCGTGCGCCGCGCGAACACCGAGACGAACAGCAAGAAGCACCGGTTCAGGCGGTTTTGCGCCTCGATCGGGCCGAGCGCCGGGACGGGCGGCTGCGGGCCGATCACGTGGGAGAGCGACGGGATGACGTCGCAGACGACCTGCGCGGTTGGCCCGAGCGCCTCGAGGAGCGCGCTCCGAAAGCGGAGGATGCGCGCATCGCTCTCGGTGAGGATCTGCCGCACGAGGCCGTCGAACGCCTGGATCACCAGGCTGTAGGGCGCGTCGCGGTTGTATTGGTCGTATTTGCCGCTCGTGAAATAGCCCTTCTTCCGCGCGAGTGGCTTCAAGATCTCGTGCACGAGCGAGGACTTCCCGATCCCCGAGTAGCCGGAGACGAGGACGATCTCACGGCTCCCCTCGAGCGCGCGCACGAACGCGGCGGTGAGCGCCTCGATGTCCTGCTCGCGGCCGTAGAGCTTCTGGTGGATCTGGAAGAGGTCCTGACGATCGCGCTGGCCCGCGACGAATGGCTCGATCGTCCCCGTGCCGCGCAGGGCCTCGCGGCAGCGCTCGAGGTCGGCGAGCAGGCCCTCGGCGCTCTGGTAACGCTCCTCGGTGTTCTTCGCGAGCAGCTTGAGCACGACGTCGGAAACGGCCTCGGGGATGGTCGGATCGACGCGGGACGGCGGCGCGGGCGCGAGGGCGAGGTGCGCGTGAATCAGCTCCATCGGGTCCAGGGCCTCGAAGGGGCGCTGACCCGTGAGCATCTGGTACAGGATGACGCCGAGCGCGTAGAGGTCGGTCCGGTAGTCGACGCCGCGGTTCATGCGGCCTGTCTGCTCGGGGGAGACGTAGGGCAGCACGTCGGCGATGACCGCCGGCGCGTAGAGCCGTTCGTGCGCGTGGGTGACCTCGGCGTCGACGCCAAAGCCATTGATCTTGACCGCGCCGCGCGCGCCGACGAGCACGTTCTTCGGGCGCAGATCGCGGTGGACGAGCCCGGCCGCGTGCACCGCGGCGAGACCTTCGGCGAGCGCGGCCGCGAGATCGAGCGCCTCGCCGACCGGCATCCTGCGTGACGGGCGCGCGGCGAGGATCCGCGCGAGATCGCGGCCCGGGAAGTCCTCGAGGACGACGATCAAGGAGCCGGCGAGCGCCTCGACGCCGCGCAGCGCGACGAGGCGGGGCGAGGCGAGGCGCGCGATGCGCTCGTACTGGTGCTTGAAGCGCGCGATCTCGGCGCCGGTCGATCTTTCCGCGCGCAGGACTTTCAGCAAGACCGGAACGCCGTCGCCCTCGCGGCATGCGCGGTACAGGGTAAAGTCGGCGGTTTCCTCGATCTTCTCGCGGAGCGCGTAGCCTCTCTCGACGATCATCGAAAACCTTGCTCGCTCGCTCGTCAATGCGACGCACTACAACCAGCCACTTATATATTCCAAAGGGTGTGACCTGGCACCGGCGGAGTTTGGCCCACGCCCAGCTCGTGCGACTCTTGGGTGTGCAGGCGCGTGAGGTCGTCAGGAAACTCCGAACGCCGCCCTGGAGTCCGGACGCTCGGCGCACCCCTTGGCGTCGCCGCTGGCTCCAGCCGAGCAGCCGAATGGCGCATGGTACGCCGATTTCAAGGGGGATCGCCGATGACGTCTGGGAGCTGCACTACGGCCCGGTTCTGCTCGCGCAGGTCACCCTCAAGAACAAGGAGCTGCAGCTGGTCAGGGCGCGGTGACCTGCGCGAACTCACGCCGACGATCTCGACGTAGGGCGCCATCAGGATAGACGGAGGCGCCGTGCTCGGCGCCTGCTCACCTCGGTCATCTCACCTTCCCGGGCGCGGCTCCAGCCGGAGCCACACGCCGCCAGACGTGCGCAGCGTGGTCGCGACGTGCAGCCGCGTCGTCCGCCCCGGCACCGCGCTGACTCGGTAGCGCTGGAGGAGCCGGGCGAGGATGAGCTGCCCTTCCATGAGCGCGAACTCCTTGCCGATGCACTGGCGCTGCCCGATCCCGAACGGGATGAACGCGAGCGGGTGCCGGGCGCGCGCGCGTTCGGGCGTGAACCGGCCCGGGTCGAAGCGCGTCGGGGCCTCCCAGTGGTCCGGGTGCCGGTGCAGGACATAACTCATGACGCCCACCAGGGTGCCGGCGGGAATGTGGAAGCCGTCGATCTCGTCGTCCTCGATCGCGGTGCGAGGTATCCAGTACGCCGGCGGGTAGATCCGGAGCGCCTCCTGCACGACCGCGAGCGCGAGCGGCAGCCTGGGGACGTCCGCGAAGCCGGGCTTCCTGTCGCCGAGCGCCGCATTGACCTCTGCCGCGAGCGCCTCCAGGAGGTCGGGGTTCTCGACAAGGAAGTGGAGCGCCCACGCGAGGGCGACGGAGGTCGTCTCGTGCCCGGCGAGGAACATCGACAAAGTCCTCACCCGGGTTGAGTCCGTCGGGGCCACAATCCGGGTTGGGGCCGGCGAAGCCCGTCCCAGCGGCGCGGCTGAAGCTCGCGCCAGCTCGCCGCGGCGAGGTGCGGCTGCTCGACGGTGCCGGCAACCTCACCCTCCGCTGGCCGCCTCAGGGGAGCGCCCCGCCGGCCCGGGCCTCGTCGCCAGAACACACGGGGCCCGTGCACGCCGCAGATCGAGAGCACGCGCACCTCGGGCGGGTCCTGCTCGTGGTGCTGCGTCGGGAAGGCCAGCCACTCGGCCGCCAACGCCGCGCCGCAGAAGTCGCAGGGGCCGAGCCCTCGGGACGCCTCCCGCACGCCATCGACGCACGAGAGCCGGCCAACGCACGCCTGACCGCAGGCCCACAGGACACGGGCCGCCGGCGGGACGTGGTCGTCGGCGACCGCTGGCAGCACGCTCCATGCGGTCGAGCTCCGCGCCTGGCAGAAGTCGCACGGACCGGGGGCGCGGAAGGTCTCCTCGAGGCAGTGCGGGTCGACGCTGGCAACGCACTCGTCAACCCCTGCAACGCCGTAGAGCCAGCCGACGGGGCATAGCCGGCCGTGGCGCCGGCGCCCAGCCTCGCCGCAGACGTCGCACCGGGTCTCATCGCTCATGCGTCGCTGCTCCCTGCTGAGTCGTCGTCTCGCGGCGGGGGGTCCTTCGCCCAGTGGTTCAGGGCACGAAGCATCCACAGCACGAGGCACGGGGGCACATCCCTTGCGACCGTCCGGCCCTCCTCGTCCACGATCGCGCTTCGGACCTGGGACCGGCGGAAGGTGTCCCAACGAATAGGCGTGTGCGAGACCTCGCCGCCGCTGCTGCTCAGGCGCAGTCCCGCAAACGCCTATTCGTTGGCGGGAAATTCTTGACAGGTCGGAATGGCTTTGCGCGGGCTGTCATGAGCTCGCTCGGCTCGACCTCGCCTCGCGGCCAGCCTGGTCCACCTGCCCCGAGCTCGAGCCCCCAGCGGAGCGCCCCTCCGCCGTCGCCCACGTTTCACGTGAGGCACCGCGCGCAGCTCGTGTCCGGGCCGCCGCAGGCGCCCGCGCAGCGGGGCGAAGCGCCTGGACACGAGCGAGCACGGTGCCACCGCCCGCAGGCGACGGCGGAGATGCGCCGACGTCACCGGTGGGACCGGTGCGGTCGGCACCTGCGAGGATCTGCGGGGACGAGGTTGCGACGCCACGTTCCCAACATGCCTATCCTCCCATGGGAGAATATGGGTCGTTGGGGACTTCCCCGTTGCCCAGGGTACCCTCTCGACCCTGGCTCCACAGCCCGAGCGGCTCGCGACTCAGAAGGTGCCGCCGAGGCCGAAGGTGACGCCGCCGGGCGCGAAGCCGATCTGGGGCTCGAGCCGGAGGCGGGTGGAACGATAGCTCTCCGGTTCGCTTTCCTCGTACGGGAGGACGGCGATATCGACGATGTTCGCCGCGAGCAGGCCGAGGCTGCCGCCGAGGATCGCGCCAGTGACCGAAGGATCGAACCAATCACCTTCATCGGCCTTGCCGGCGGTCTCCGCTCCGATCAGGCCGCCGACCAACGTGCCCCCGATGTTGATGCCGAGGCTGGCCAAGGCCTTGCCGGAATTGTCGTGACCGCCGTGGATGATCGGGCCGCCGAACGCCATGCCGCCGAGGCTCACCAGGAGGAGCTCCGGGGTCTCGGCGCCGATGGCGAAGGGCATGAGCAGGAGACTCCCGCCGAGCACGATGACGTGCTTCCAGCCATACCAGACGAGCCGCGACGTGCCCTTTGTGCCCGGGCACTGATTCCCGGGCTGCCATGGGCCAGCGCGCCAGCCGTCGGGCGGCGGGGCGTACCCGGGCGGCGGATACCCCGCCTGTGGCATGCTCCTCACGCCTGACGGAAGCTGAGATGGTACGCCCCCCGCCTCTCCCGCAGGCTGCGCGAGCGGCGCGGGCGGGGCGGCGCCAGCAGCCGGCGGCACGACGACCGGCGGCGCCGTGGTCGAGTCCGCCGCCGCAGGCCGAGACGGTGGTGCCGGCGAGATCTGCGGCGCGGAATCGGGCGGCGGTTCCATCGCGCCCGCCTGACCCAGCGCCAACACCACGGCTGCTTCGCAGCAACCCCCTAGTCCATCGCGCACCCTGATCGTCACCTCGCCGCCCGCCAGGTGTCGAACGAGGTGTCGCCGTCGAGCACGCTGACGCTCGACGCGACGGGCGCGCTGGTGGGCGCGGTCAACGACAGCCGGCAGGCGTACGTTGAGCGCGCGCCGGGGGCCTGCCACAGCCGCGAGGTGGCGGCGGAGAACGGGCTGGTCACGTCGGTCGTCGACGGCGCGGCCTGCAGCCTCTAGCGGTCCTCTGGCCGCTACCAGACGCCGCGCCAGGCCGGCGGGCGCTCGTCGTCGGCGAGATAGATGACGCGCACGCCGGCGTCGAGGCCGCGCAGGTGCCAGTCCAAGATCTGGAACGGGTCGCGCGCCCGGACGTAGCCGAGGAAGTTGAGGCCGATGGACAGGGCGCGGCCGTCCTCGAGGACGAAGGTGCCGGCGTCGCCGGAGTGAAGCACGGGGTAGACGACGGCGGTGCCGGCGAGGGCCTCGATGTATGGCGCGTGGTGGACGGCGTCCATCTGCTCGAACGGCGGCCCGAGCGCGACGTCGAAGCCGCGGTGCTGGGTGATGCCGCCGGCGGCGTAGGGGACTCGGACGCGCAGGCCGCCGAACGACGCCAGGAAGGCTTCCGCGTACGCGTGGCACACGAAGCCGGGCAGGTGCGCGTCGGAGGGCAGGGGCACGCGACGATCGGGCGTCCAGCCGGCGGCCACGAGGGCATCGAGGACGGCGGGGTACGCGGCGAGACGCGCGGGGAGATCGAGGTCGGACATCGAGCCTCTGCAGGGGTAGCAGATCCGCGGCGTGCGCGGCGCGGCGCGGCGGGGCGGCTACACTGCGCGGCCCATGGACTCCGTGATGGACCGCATCGAGGCGATGGTCGCCTGGCTCCGGCAGCGCCGGTGGGCGCACCTCGCCGTGGTGAACCTGCGCATCCTGATCGGCTTCGCGTTCCTGCCGGCGGGGCTGAAGAAGATCCTCGGCGAGCCGTTCACGGATCCGGGGAATCGCGGCCCGTTCCACGAGTTCTTGCACGCGTTCCACGCGACCGGGCACTTCTACACGTTCGTGGGCGTGGTCCAGCTGGTGGCCGCGACGCTGCTCATGACGCAGCGGTTCGCGACGGCCGGCGCATTCGTGGCGCTGCCGGTGACGGGCGCGATCCTGGCGTTCTGCTGGAGCACGGCGGTCGTCCCGACGGCGATCGTCGTCACGCTGATGTTCGCGGGCCTGGTCGGGCTGGCGCTGTGGGACGTCGAGCGGTGGCGCGGCGTCCTCGACGCGCCGGACGCCACGCCGCGGGCCGCGCGTGCCTCGTCACCAGCACCGATCGACCTGCGGCTGTGGAGCCTGTGCGGGGCGGCCATCCTGGCGGCGTACCTCGCGACGTGTCTGCTCAGCGGCGGCATCTACCGGCCGCGGGGGCCCGCGTTCGATGAGCCGGGGTTCTACGTGCTGATGGCGCTGCCGCTGTTCCCGATCGTGACCGCGCTCATCGATCGTCGCCAGCGCGCGGGGCGCTGACGCCCCGGTCAGGGCTTCGATCGCGTCAGGAACTCCGACAGCAGCTGGCCGGTCGGCCCCTTGGACTCCTCGGCCTCGTGGGCGCGCGCCCTCGCGCGGCGGAGCGCCAACTGGGCGATCTGATCGATCGTCCGCTGGAACGTCCTCCCGCTGGCGGTCGCGCACTGCATGAACGCGCTGTTCTGCCTCTCCCGGAACCTGACGGCCGGCCCGCCGTGCACCGTCGGGTTGTTCGGTGTGCCGCTCATCGTGCCGCAGCAGAGGTGCCCCTGCAGTGGTGTCATGCGCCGGCGGCACCCTTTAGCGCCACGACGATGTCGCCGAGCGGCGCAGCGAGGTGAAGCCACGCCTCGCCGCCCACACGCAGCACGGCGAGCACGTGATCCGCCTGGCCGCGGAACGCGCCCAGCGAGCGAGCCGGGCCGCCCTCGTCGACCGCGAGCACGGCCACCTTGTTGTCATCGCGCGCCACGACGACGAGCACGCCCGTGCTGGTCGCGCCCAGCCAGACAGGGCGGCCGCCGAGCGCGACGCTCCGGGGAGCGCCGCGCTTCGGCACCTCGTGCAGGAGCCCGCGCGGTACGTCGCAGCCCCAGAACGAGCGCAGCCGCAGCGCGGCCGGCAGCGGGCCGCCGAATGCCTCGTAGGCGTCGCAGGCGTCGTAGCCGGGGTCGAGCGGGAGCAGGTCGGCGTCGTTCGGGACGAGGCGAGCGAGCGCCGCGTCGCGCGCCTCCGCGAAGCGCCAGAGGGTGCGGCGCAGGCGGCCGGATGGCCAATTGAAGAGCGGGCCGATGCGGGAGTGGTCATTTCCGCCTTCCACGGAGATGCTGCGCACTCCGCTGCGCCTGAGAAAGAACAAGCTGCCCGCGCGCGCGGCGAGCGGGCTCCCGGGGGCGAGGAGCCTGGTCAGCTCGGTCGTGCCGTGACCTTTCTCCAGCCGTACGAGCTCTTGACCATCGATGCCGAATGCGCGGGCACCATCCGTACAAAGACGATTGAACCGCCCGCCCGACGAAGCCGCGACAAGCTTGGTTCCCGGCGGGGCGAGGTCGCCCTCGCCGAACAACAGGCGCCCGGCGCGAACGATGTTCTCCTGAGCGCCGGAGTCCCGAGCCGCGGCCAGGAGCGCCTCGCGCACCTCCAGCGGCATACGCTGCTCGATCCCCCATCGCGCGCGCCAGGTGATCTGTTCGACCAAGAATCTCGTGATCCCTGTGCGCGCCGCGGCGGGCACACCCGCGAGCGCTGCCTCGAACACCACGTGGGCATCGAGGCTGCGAAGCATCGCCTCAGGCACCGCCTCGAAGGCATACGGCTCGTCCCAGCGACCGCGCCGCGCGCCGTACCAGGCACCGAGCGCCCAGGCCATCTCGGCCGGCTCGCCTCGGACTGCGCGTAAAGCCTTTAGGGCGGCGCCATACACCTCGGCATCGAACACGGCACGCCCGTCCCGCCAGAACGCATCAACGTACCGGCAGAGCTCGGGCGGCGCGGCGGCACGCCAGGTGCTCAGCACAGAGGCGATCTCGGGAGCGCAACTCCGCTCCAGCGCCCGCAGCGGTTCGTCGACACCGTGCGCCGCGAGCCACGCCGCGAGCATCGCAGGCTCCTCCACATCGGCGAACTCACTCCACGAGAGCAGCCGCACGGTACAATTCCCTTCGATCCAGAGCGTGCCAGACGGACGACAGGCACGTTCGAACGTGAGGGTCACCCGGCGTGCGCAGGCCGCGAGGCAAGCGTGCGTGCTCTTGCGGAGGCGGAGCAACTGGCGGAGCGAGCCGAGTTCGGAGCGACTGATGCGGATCCAGCGCTGCTTGTCGCGGACGAGCCACGCCGCCGTGGCCTCATCGAGCACGCGATCGATGTCAGCCTGGTTCGGCGGCGGAGAAGGAACTATGGGCCACACCGCCATGAGTTACGTTTCCGGCCCCACGGGGGTGTAGCCCTCCGGACCGCGGGGGGACTCGGCTTGGTGTCCGATGGCCCGAGTGGCGGCGTCCCCGCGACCGGTGGAGGCGCTCCGAGGCCCCCGCTCGGCAGCGATGCCGCCGCGGCCAGCCTGGCTCTTCTTCCCCCTCTCGAGCGCCCTCCCATCTACACCGCGAATCTGCATCTGCCGCCCCAGCTGTCATTATGCGCCCGCGGCGCCCTCCAGCGTCACCACGATGTCGCCGGGCGGCGCCGCGAGGCGGAGCCACACCTCACCAGCCACCCGCAGCACGGCGAGCACGTCATCCGCCTGGCCACGGAACGTGCCCAGCGAGCGAGCCGCGCCGCCTTGATCGACCGCGAGCACGGCCACCTCGTTGTCATCGCGCGCCGCGACGACGAGCACGCCCGTGCTGGTCGCGCCCAGCCAGACAGGGCGGCCACCGAGCGCGACGGTCCGGGGAGCGCCGCGCTTCGGTGCCTCGTGCAGGAGCCCGCGGGGAACGTCACAGCCCCAGAACGAGCGCAGCCGCAGCGCGGCCGGCAGCTCGCCGCCGAAGGCCTCGTAGGCGTCGCAGGCGTCGTAGCCGGGGTCGAGTGGGAGCAAGTCGGCGTCGTTCGGGACGAGGCGGGCGAGCGCCGCGTCGCGCGCCTCCGCGAAGCGTGGCAGCGCATGGCGAAGGCGTAACGCCGGCAGGCCACAGAGCGGTCGCAGGTCTGGGCGAGACTCACCCTCTTCCGTTACAATGCAGCGCCTGCCGCTCGGGTCGAGCAAGAGCACCGCGCGATTGCGGATCGCGATAGGTGTGTCTGGCCTGAAGACGGGGCACACCTCAAGGACCCCGTGGTCCTTCTTCAGCCGCACGAGCCTCCAGCCGTCGATGGCGAAAACCCGGCTGCCATCCGTGCAAAGGCGGCGATAGGACGACGACGTTGCGGCAACGAGGGTTGTCCCCGGAGGAACGAGCGCACCTCCTGACGCCAAGCCTGCGGGCGCTTGGCCGCGCCCTGGCTCAGGGCGCGGTACGGCTACACCGTGCGCGGTGAGCCATGCGCGGAGTGCGCCAGGCGCGTCCACGTGCGCGGCGGTATCCCATCCAAGCTGGATTGATAGGTCTGCGCCTATGCGGAGCGCGGCAAGTGGCCGCCCATGGCGCTCGAACTCCACCGTGACTGGCGCCAGCGCGTCCTCTTGTAGATCTGCGCCTTCGCTACGCGGGGACATACCTCCTCGCAGGCGAAGCAGCGGACGAAGCGCGTCGAGCTCCGAACGAGGGACGCGAGCGCGGCGGCGATCGTTTGCGACGAGCCACGCCGCCGTCGCGCTGCCGAGGGCGCGGTCCACATCCGCTTGCTGCGGAGGCGGCGAAGGCAGGATGGGCCATACAGGCATAGGGCTATCGCTTCGGCGCTGTGGGCACGTACTTCCCGCCGTGCACCGTTGGGTTGTTCGGTGTGCCGCTCATCGTGCCGTAGTAGAGGTGACCCTGCTTGTCGGTGATGTACTCTTTGTCTTCGATGACGAAGTCGGAGCCGTCACTCTGCTTCGCGGTAGGAGACCAGAAGTTGTACCACGGCCGCGGCTTGACGAAGGTGATCGGATGCTTCGTCATCGGTGTTCCCCTCCGCGCCGCCCCGGGATCATCGGCCAGAGCGCCCCACACCGTCGCTCCCGTCTGATTTGCAATTCCCTGGGTGATGCTAGGCGCGTCGTTCTCTCCGGGAGTCGCGCCGTTGCATATGGTAGTGTCCACGCGCGCGCCCTTGCCCTTGAACCCCGCCTTGTTGAGCTGCATCCCAATCTCGTCACCCGTGGCGTAGCCACCCTTCTTGCCCTTCCACTGTGCGCGTCCAGGCGCTCCATGCGTCGTGACGAATACATGGTTTTCGTTGGAATCAATCATGTTCGCGCTCTTTCCCGTCCCCGAGAGCCTCTGCCAGATTGAGGGTGACTTGCCGAGCTTGTCGCTCCGGATGACCTTCGCGTCCGGATACTGAGCCTTCATTTGTCGGATGGTATCTTCCATCACGGGATCGCCCGGCGATCCATTGATAATCGTCAGCAGTCCGAGCGGATCGATGAAGATCGTCGGGTTCGGGACGTACCCGACGTCCTGCAGCGTGGAGAGGAGGGCGAGCGGATCGGGCGTCAGGAAGACGTGAAGATCCGGCGCATAGTAACGATGCCTGTTGTAATGGAGGCCCGTCAGCTCATCGGCGCGCTGCCCCGCGAAGCGCAGCTGCCCCGGCTGCCCTGTCCTCGACGCCACCTCGCCCCACGTGCTCATCTCGATCGTGGAGCACTGCAGATCCGGCGCCGCGTAGAGCCACGGCGCCGCCGCGGCGTCGGTGAGCACGAGCTGCCAGGCGCCGTCGGGCCCGCTTTCGAGGAGCGGCGTGAAGCCGTCGTCCGCGAACACGCGCCGCACAGGCGCGCCCGAGGAGGGGAGCTCCTCGACGATGCTGTTGCCGTCCCAGCCGAACCAGACGCTCGTGCCGTCGTTGAAGCCCACAGCCAATCGGCGGCCGAACGGATCGTACAGATAGCGGATTTCGAGCCCGTCGCCGCGCACCGCTCGGATCAGCTGGTTGTTCTCGTCGTAGCGGTATTGCCAGCTCTGCAGCGGTTCGTCCGCATGCCGCGCCGCCAGTCGGCCGGCGCTGTCCCAGCTCAGGCGAGCTCGCCCGTTCGCGATAGGCCGCCCATCGCGCCCGAGGGCGAAGGGCACGTCGGCTGGCACGGCGGTGCCCTGCGGCGCGTAGGTGAACCGCTCGCGCACGTCGAGCCCCTCGGCTTCGACCGGCCTCCCCATCACGTCGAGGGTGTAGCGGCGGGAGCCGCGCTGCGCATCGATGATCCTGGCGAGCGGGCCCAGCCGGCTCCACTCGAACGCTCGCGCCTGCCGCTCGGCGCCTTTCGCGTCGAGCAGGCGTACGAGCGTGGGCAGACCGAAGGGATCTCTATCCGTCGCGACGCAGCAGGGGGCGTCGAGGCGCCGGCGCTCGATTTCCCATCCACGCGCGTCGTACGCGAATTCCAGGCACGGGAGCGCCGCGCCGGTGCCTGCGCGGCCGGGGTCGCCCCCCGCGAGCCCGGCGTCGCTTCCGACGAGCGACATGCGCGTGGGCTGCCCATCCTCCGGCCGCCGCACGAACCCCACGCTCCATCCGGTGGAGTACTTGCGCTCCACGAGCGTCCCGAGCTCGTCGTACCGGTACTCCACCGCATAGCGCCAGCCAGACGCCTCCTGCACCTCCCGCAGCACGCGCCCTTCCGGGTCCCGCTCGTACGAGACGGAGACCCCACCGACCTCCGCGCAGAGGAGGCCCCCGCGCCTGTCGTAGCGGAACCGCTCTCGCCGTCCGGTGGAGAACTCCTTCTCGATGATCCGGTCCTCCTCGTCGCGGGTGAACCGGATCTGCAGCCCATCCCGGGCGAGCGCGGCGATCTGGTTGGCGCCGTCAACCTCGTATTCGGTCGTGATCCCTGCGAACGTAGTCTCCCGGGCGATGTTGCCGGATGCGTCGTACTCGCGCACGTACCGCTCGCCGGCTGGGTTCTCGATCCACCGCAGGCGCAGGAGCCCGTCGTATCCGAAGCGGAAGCGACCGCCGTCCGGACGGATCCGCTCGACGAGCACGCCCGCCACATAGCGGCTCGTCGTGATCGCGCCCTCGGTGGTGCGCTCCTCGATGAGCTGTCTCATCGCGTCGGTCACGAAGGTCGTGCGCCTGCCGTTCTCCTCGACGATCTCCGCGATCTCGTTCCGGCTGTCGTAGAAGAGCTCGTAGGTCTGGCCGCTCTCGCCCCTGATGCGCACGGGCCGGCCCCACAGATCCCATGTATATTCGAAGGTGATGCCGATCGTGTCCACATGGCGCACGAGGTTCGCGTGCGCGTCGTACGAGAACGTCTCGGTGGCGCCGCCCGGATGGTCGACCTGCGTCACCAGGCCCGCGGCGTTCATCCGCCATGTCGTCACACGGCCTGCCTCGTCGAGTTGCTCGATCCTCCCGCGCTCGCCTTCGCGCTGGATGGTGCGCGCGCCATCCTCGTAAATGGTGATCGACTGCCGTGCCCCGTCGTCGTAGCGCCGTCGCAGCGCCGCGCCGCCGGGCTTGACGATGCCGGTGAGGCGGCCGAATACATCGTATTGCCTCCGCCGCGTCCGTCCTGCGCCGTCGGTGCTCGACAGGAGCCGGCCGGAATCGTCATATCGATAGTCCCGCGCGTAGCCCCGCGGGTCGATGTACTGGAGCACCTGGCCGAGCGGGTTCACCCGATATCGATGCACGTGGCCAGCCCCGTCCATCATCGCGGTCTCGAGCGGGTCCAGACCATAACGGAAGCGCGTGTGATAGATGCCGCGCGGCGCGCCCGTGTCGCCGGCCTCCGGCGCGCCGAGCGCGTTGAGGATGTCTTGCCCCACGAGCTCGCCCCAGGTCTCGACGCAACGCTTCTGGCCGCCGACGAGCTCGTACTGGAAGTGATAGATCACGCCGTCGGGCTGGATCTCGCGCACCAGGTAGTGCTCTTCGTCGTACTCGTAGCGCCACTCCACGCCGCCCATGTCGACGACACGCACGAGGTCGCCGCGCTCGTCGAGCTCGTACACCACCAGGGTGCGCTGGTGCTCGCGGCCCTCTGCGTCGCTCGCCGTGAGCCGCCACGATTTGATCCGTCCGTCGCGCGTGAGCTCCGCGCGACGGTTGCACGTGTCGGTGATGGCCACTACTTCTTCGCCGCCCCACGTCACGGTGGCGACGTTGCCGTGTCCGTCGCGCAGCTGCGCGAGGCGGTAGGTGCGGTGCGCTGCGTCGGGCATCAGCACGCGGAGCAGCCCATCGTCGCAATCGATACCGATTCCGTCCCCGAAGCGCACGACGTTGCGCCCGAAGGGGAGCCGCGTGAACTGGTCCTCGGCCGGCATCCGGATGGGGGTCGTGCGCAGCTCGTCGTCGGTGAGCAGGAGCCAGTCGCCCTGGCGCTCGGCGATGTAGTGGAGGCTATGGGACCAGCCCCAGCCGATGCCGGCGCGCCGCGCGACGTTCGAGCTGCGGTACGCGCGATCCCACTGCACGTAGAAGAGCCCGGGCAACACGAAGTCGACGGTTTGTGCCGTGAACATGGTGCCTGTGGCGACGTCGACGGGGTGCCCGCCGCTCGCTTGCCCCTCGGCCTTCGGCGAGGCGGGCGGGCTCGGCGGGCCCGAGCCGGTGTTCGAGCCGCCGCCCCCACCTCCCGCGTTGCGTGCCCCCTGCGGCCCGCCGCCAGCGGGGCCTCCTGCGCTGCCGCCTGCGCCGCCGCCCCCAGCTCCCGAGCCGCCTGCGCCGCTTGCAGTCGCCCCGGCCCCGGCGGTGATGCTCTTGTTCATCTGGCCCATGCTGCCGGTGATTCCGGCCATGCCGAGCTCGATGAGGACGTTGGGGGCCCCGAGCCAGGGGAAGCACGGCCCGGCCGTGTTGAGGCTGACGATCTCTTTCAGCGTACCCGGTTCGTTACCGTGACAGGCCTTCATGCAGCCGCCCACCGTGAGGATCTTCGCGCCTTCGATCTTGGTGCGCATGCATGGATCGATGATCCCCTCGGCGACGGTGCCCATGGTGGGGTAAGGGATCGGCACCGGACTCGGCGCCGCCGGCGTAAGGCAAACGCTCACGGCCATGCCGGTCATCTGATGGCCCGACTTCTCCGTGATCGTGTCCATTCCCAGAGCGGTCACCTTGGCCATCGCTGCAGACCTCCTGGAGGGCAGGGTACATGTCCCCCCGTAGCGAGCGAACAGGGAATCCCGACGCGCAAGCCTGCCCGGCGTGCTGCTCGACCTGGGTGGAGCCTGCCGAGCTTACTCGACGTCGCTTTTCGCCTGCCCAAGAACGCGCTCCCCATGCTCCGCTCGGTCCGTTTTGTCATGCTGGCCCTCGGGCCTCCTCCCTGCGGCTGTCTGCCTGCAGCAAGCCTGCGGAGGATGTGCAGGCGACGGCGCCGGTCGCCGCGGCCGAGCTGGCCGCGCCGCCGGTCATCTGCCCGCCCGCGGCTCCAGCCGGAGCCACACGCCGCCGGACGTTCGCAGCGTGGTCGCGACGTGCAGCCGCGTCGTCCGCCCCGGCACCGCGCTGACCCGGTAGCGCTGGAGGAGCCGGGCGAGGATGAGCTGCCCTTCCATGAGCGCGAACTCCTTGCCGATGCACTGGCGCTGCCCGATCCCGAACGGGATGAACGCGAGCGGGTGCCGGGCGCGCGCGCGTTCGGGCGTGAACCGGCCCGGGTCGAAGCGCGTCGGGGCCTCCCAGTGGTCCGGGTGCCGGTGCAGGACATAACTCATGACGCCCACCAGGGTGCCGGCGGGAATGTGGAAGCCGTCGATCTCGTCGTCCTCGATCGCGGTGCGAGGTATCCAGTACGCCGGCGGGTAGATCCGGAGCGCCTCCTGCACGACCGCGAGCGCGAGCGGCAGCCTGGGGACGTCCGCGAAGCCGGGCCGCCTGTCGCCGAGCGCCGCATCGACCTCTGCCGCGAGCGCCTCCAGGAGGTCGGGGTTCTCGACAAGGAAGTGGAGCGCCCACGCGAGGGCGACGGAGGTCGTCTCGTGCCCGGCGAGGAACATCGACACCGCCTCGTCCCGCAGCTGCTGGTTGGACATCTGCTCGCCGGTCTCGGCGTCCACCGTGGCGAGCAGGATCGAGAGCAGATCGCCGCCCCGCCCCGGCTGCGCGCGGCGCTGCGCGATGAAGCGAAACACGTTCTCATCGATCGTCTTCACCGACCGCTCGAAGCGGCGCCGGCCGGGGGCCGGTATCCAGCTCGGCAGCGCCCGGAGCGCGGCCCCGAGGATCATGTAGTCGAGCGCGTACTGCATCGAGCCGCCGACGGACTCCGCCTCCTCTTTGGTGATCCCCGAGCCGAACATGGTGTTGAGGATGACCTTCATCGTGATGTGCGGGAGCTCCCGCTCGGCGTTGACAGGGCGCCCCGCGGCGGCGGCCACGCCGAAGCCGGTCATGCCGTCGTCGATCGCCTGCACCATGAGGTCGCACATCGCCGCGAGCCGGTCCCGGTGGAACTCCGGCTGGATCATCCGCCGCTGCCGCAGCCAGAGATCTCCCTCGCTCGTGGGCAGTCCATTGCCGATGAGCGAGCGGATGCTCTCCCATATCGCGCCTCCCTTGCGGTAGTTGCGCGCGTTGTCGCGCAGGACGTGCTGCGCGTGTCTGGGGTGGTTCAGCGCGACGATCCGCGCGAACCCGAGATCGATCGTGTACAGATCGCCGAGCTGCTCTCTCGCCGAGACGAGGTAATCGAGCCGATCCTTCAGCAAATGCGGGAGCACGCCGACGAGCGGAAAGCCACGCGCCGACGGCGGCGCGCTCGCGCGGGCGGTGGCGCGGGCGGGTGTGCCGGAGAGAAGATCTGGCTGCATCATGGCCTCGTCCAGGTAAGGGGCGTATCCGAGGGAGGGGCGGTATCCGAGCCGCTCGCCGGATGGAGCGCCCGCTGCGCTGATCGGACGAGCGTACATGAGCTCGGACCCCGGCGACGAGACTTTGAAAAGGCTCTTTCACGGTGCCCGCTCGCTGCCTACAGTGTGGCCGCGCCAGGTACACGCGACGCTGTGGGCGGCCGAGGGTCGATGTCCTCGGATGATGGATTCCTACGCTGTCACACCACCGCGCGCCGCGAGGTGCCGCTCGATGTGGCCTATCGCCGTGGCCGCGCCGTCCTCGCCGCGGATCTTGCGTCCGAGCTCCTCGGCGCGCTGCTTCATGCCGGCGTCGGTGGCGGCGGTCCGGATCGCGGCCGCGAGCGCGTCGGCGGTGAGGCGTGGCCGCGGGATGGCGCGCGGGCCGACGCGGAGCTCCTCGACGCGGCGCCCCCAGAAGAGCTGGTCCGCGAGGTGCGGGACGACCACCGCGGGCCGCCCGGCGCGCAGGCACGCGGCCACGGTGCCCGCGCCGCCGTGGATCACCGCCGCGGCGACCCGCGGATAGAGCCAGTCGTGCGGCGCGGCGTCGAGCCGGAGGATCGTGTCGGGAAGCGCCATGTCGCCGAGCCCGGCCCAGCCGGAGAGCAGGACGGCGCGCTGGCCGCTCCGCGCGACCGCGTCGACGAGGAGCCTCGTCGTGGCGCCGGGATCGTGGGACGTCATGCTGCCGAAGCCGAGGGCGATCGGCGGCTCGCCCGCCGCGAGGAACCGCTCGAGGGCCTCGGGCGGCCGGTACTCTTCGCCCTCGTCGAGGAACCAGTAGCCCGTCGTGTGGTAGCTGGGCGGCCAGTCCGGCGGGTGCGGGACGACGTGGGCGCTGTAGCCGTGGACGACAAGCATGCGGCGCAGCGCGGCCATGTACGTTCGCCGATCCTGCGGCGGCAGGCCGAGCCTCTGCCGCACGCGGGCCGTCACGCCGCCGTACCAGCGCCACACCGTCGGCTCGATCAGGAGCTTGCCGAACAGGAGGTTGAGCACGCTGTCGCGGCGCGGGACGGGGGCGGCGAGCGCGGTCGGCCCGTGGCGCGTCGCCAGGATGGAGGGCTGGAGCGGCATGCTGACCTGCACCGCGCCGGAGGCCTCGGCGATGGAGGCCGCGTACGTGTCCGAGGTGAAGCTGCTCAGGATGAGCTCGGCGCCCTCGCAGGCGCGCAGGGCGTCGTCGGCCATCTCCGCGCCGAAGCGGTCGATGAGCCGCTGCAGGATGCGCGACTGGGCCATGGGGTTCGTGCCGCGCGACACCCACTCTTTGCCGAGGTCGCTCTCCATGATGTCGACCGAGTCGACGCTCGCCGGGATGGCGGCGAGCCCGTGCGCCTCGATCCAGGGCTGGAAGCTCTTGCCGGCGAGGACGCTGACGGCGTGGCCGCGGGCCGCGAGCGCCTTGCCGAGCGCGATCGCGGGCTGGACATCGCCGCGGCTGCCGAGGGCGAGGACGGTGGTCTTCACGGGGCCGCCTCGCCTCAGAGCGCCTTCCAGGACGCGCCGCCCGACGGCAGCCGCGGCGGCTCGACCGACAGGATGTAGTCGACCCGGCGGTTGCGCGGCTCGTCCACCTGGTCCGCGGTCTTCACGAGCGGCGCCGACTCGCCGAGCCCTTCGAAGGCGATGGGGAGCTTCACGCCGCGGCCCTTGAACCAGGCGGCGATCGCGCGGGCGCGCTTCCGCGACAGCGTAAGGTTGTGCTCCACGCTGCCGACCGTGTCCGTGTGGCCGACGATGAACAGCGCGATCTTGCCGAGCTCGCTGGTCTTCGCCACGACCTCCGAGATCTTCTGGAGGCTCGCCTCCAGCTTGGGCACCTCGGGGGCGCGGATGACGTCGGAGTTGGTCTCGAACTGCACCTCTTCGTGGGGGATGCTCACGTTCCAGGGGATGATCGCGATGCCCGCCCAGTAACCCTCGGTGTCGTAGCCGTACACCTCGATGCGCGCGACCGGCTCGTCGCTCGAGGGCGACCAGCTCACGGCGAGCGGCGAGCCGGCGGCGGCCCCGCCGAACGGCTTCTCCTCTTCGGCCAGGACCGCGCCCGACTGCCCGAGGACCTTGATGCGCACCTTGCTGGCGGCGCGCGACAGCTTCACCTCGATCTGGCGGCCCTTGAGGTCCACCTTGGACCTGTCGATCGTCACCTCGAGCGCGGGCGGCCTCGCTTGTGCGCTCTGCGCGGGCGGGGGCGAGGGGCCGTCAGCGCGCGCGGCGGCGGGGGCGAGCAGGGAGGCGGCGAGGAGCACGGCCGGGGCATGGCGCATGGGGATCCCCATCTCTGGAGGGTGAGGGAAATGCGGGAAGACGTCCCCCGAGCATACCAAAAGGCGCGCGTGGTGGAGCGGCGGGGTGACGTGCTGTGTGCTCGCGGCGCGAGCCGCCCTGCGCGCCGGCCTGCACCGGGGTAGGGTGTACCGTCGAGCGTCGAGCGCGCTCCGGCAAAGGCGCCGGAGATCCTGCTGAACGGCGTTCCACGTCACATGGCAGTCACCATTTTCGACCTCTTCAAGATCGGTATCGGGCCCAGCAGCTCGCACACGGTCGGGCCGATGCGCGCGGCGCGCATGTTCGCGGTGGATCTCGACGAGGCGGGCCTGCTCGCCCGCACCGCGGCGGTGTCGGTGGAGCTGTTCGGGTCGCTCGGCGCCACCGGCCGCGGCCATGGCAGCGACAAGGCCGTGATCCTCGGGCTCATGGGCGAGACGCCGGACGGCGTGGACGTCGAGCGGGCGGGCGCGATCGTCGAGGGCGTGCGGCAGAGCGGCCGGCTGTCGCTGCTCTCCCGCCACGAGATCGGCTTCCAGGTGAGGGGACACCTGGCCTTCCTGCACCGGAGCCTGCCGTTTCATCCGAACGGCATGCGCTTCACGGCGCTGGACGAGGGGGGCGCGCCGCTGCGCGCGCGCGTGTATTACTCGGTGGGCGGCGGCTTCGTGGTGAACGAGGCGGCGGCGAAGGGGGAGAACCCGATCGAAGCGGACACGACGCCGCTGCCGTATCCGTTTCACAGCGCCGCGGATCTGCTCGCGGCGTGCGCAGCGAGCGGCCTGTCGGTAAGCCAGGTCATGCTGGAGAACGAGAAGATCTTCCGCCCGGAGGCGGAGACCCGGGCGGGTCTCCTGCGGATCTGGGGGGTGATGCAGGAGTGCGTGCGGCGCGGCTTCCGGGCGGAGGGCGTGTTGCCCGGCGGCCTCAAGGTGGTGCGCCGCGCGCCGGCGCTGTACCGCAAGCTCATCGAGAGCCCCGAGGCGGGGCTCCGGGATCCGCTGACGGCGATAGACTGGGTGAGCCTCTACGCGCTCGCGGTGAGCGAGGAGAACGCCGCCGGGGGCCGCGTGGTCACGGCGCCGACGAACGGCGCCGCGGGGATCATCCCGGCGGTGCTGCACTATTACCGGCGCTTCGTGCCGACGTCGACGGACGAGGGGGTCATCCGTTTCTTGCTCACGGCGGGCGCGATAGGCATTCTCTACAAGGAGAACGCGTCGATCAGCGGCGCGGAGGTGGGGTGTCAGGGCGAGGTGGGCTCCGCGTGCTCGATGGCCGCGGGCGCGCTGGCCGAGGTGCTGGGCGGCACGCCGGAGCAGGCGGAGAACGCGGCCGAGATCGCGATGGAGCACAACCTCGGATTGACGTGCGATCCGGTGGGCGGGCTCGTCCAGGTGCCGTGCATCGAGCGCAACGCGATGGCCGCGATCAAGGCGATCAGCGCGGCGCGCATGGCGCTGCACGGGGATGGGGCGCACTTCGTGAGCCTCGACAAGGTGATCAAGACGATGCGCGACACCGGGGCAGACATGGAGTCGAAGTACAAGGAGACGGCGCGCGGGGGGCTCGCGGTCAACGTGCTCGAGCTGCCGGTGGAGGTGGGGGTCAATTTGCCGGAGTGCTAGCGCTCCTCCTGGGCAGCGCCGTGCCTGCGGCATACCCATCGACGAACTCTTGCAGCTTTCGCATCTGGTACGTCCGCACGAGCGCCCTGAGCTGCTCGAGCCACGGGCCGAGCCGCGGGTCGGTTTCCTCCATCCGCACCGCTTCCGCCACCACGTTCCGGACGCGCCCCGACGCCACGAGCCGCGATAGAAGGGCAAGCTCCTCGGCCGAAGGCGGCACCAGCGGACCCTTCTCCCTCGCCGCCGCGACAGGGGCCTTCTCCTCGGCGTGAATCCATTCCACGCCGAGGAAGCGGTGGATCTTGTCGAAGAGCTCGCCCGCTTGCACGGGCTTGTGCAAGGAGTCGTTCCAGCCGGCGCGGACGCTCTCCTGCTGTTCGGCTCCGGACACGTTCGCGGACGAGATCAGGATGACGACCTCGCCGAGCTCGGGCATCTGCCGCAGGCGGCGCGTGGCCTCATGGCCGTCGATGCCCGGCATGACCAGGTCCATCAAGACGAGCGCCGGCCTCCGCTCCATGGCCAGCCGGAGCGCCGCCTCACCGTCTTCGGCCTCCACGACCTCGAAGCCGATCGGGACCAGCAAATCGCTGATCAGGGCACGGTTATGCGGGTTGTCGTCCACGACGAGGATCGTGCGGCGCTCTCCGCGATACCCGGTGATCGTATGCCATCCGAGGGCGTTGTCGGCGCGCGCGGAGGCAGGCCCCTCCGCGAGCGCGAGCGTCACGATGAAGGCGCTGCCTCGGCCGAGCTCGCTCTCGACCTCGATCGTGCCGCCCATCTGGTCGACAATCTTCTTCGTGATGGCGAGGCCGAGCCCTGTGCCGGCGCTCTTCGCCTTGTGATCTCCGAGCTGCTCGAAGGGATCGAAGATGCGCGAGACGTGCTCCGCGGCGATCCCGGGGCCCGTATCCTCGACCCGGAACCGCAACGTGCTCCCTTCACCGGGGCCGCGCTTCAGCTCGTCGACGACGAGGGTGATGCTTCCTCGCTCGGTGAACTTGATGGCGTTGCTCAGGAGGTTCAACAGCACCTGCGTCAGGCGCTTCTCGTCGCCGTAGAACGCGGACGTCGTTCCGCCGCGTATCTCATGGGTGAAGGCGATGCCCTTCTGGTCCGCGCGCACGCGACACAGATCCACCACCGTGCGCACCAGGGCCTGGAAATCGAACTTCGTCGCGACGAGATCCATCTTGCCGGCCTCGATCTTCGCGAGGTCCAGCACGTCTTCCAGCAAGGAGAGGAGATGCTCGCCCGATTTCTTGATGACCTGCACCCCATCACGGCTCTTCAGGGAGAGCTCGGGCGCGCGAGAGAGGACCTGGGCATAACCGAGGATGCCGTTGAGCGGCGTGCGCAGCTCGTGGCTCATGCTCGAGAGGAAATCGCTCTTCGCCCGGTTCGCCCGATCGGCCGCCTCCTTGGCGATCTGGAGCTCGGCCGTGCGCTCCTTGATCTTGGCCTCCAGGTCCCGGTACAGGACGGCGTTCTCGACGGCAATGGCCGCCTGCGAGGCCAGCACCGACAGGAACTCCACGCGCGCAGGAGGGAACGCCGACGGCACGTCGCGGTGCTCGAGGTACAGCACGCCCACGAGATGGCCCCTGTGTGTCAAGGGCAGGGCCAGCAGCGAGAGCACCGCGCGCGACGCGAGGTAAGGGTCGACGGCGAAGCGCGCCTCGCTCGTCGCGTCGCCTGTCACCACCGGCTCGCCCGTGCGGGCTGCATACTGCACCATGGTCGCCGGCACGTCGTGGCTTTGCCCGAGCGGCTCCGACAGCCCCGTCTCGATGCGAGCCCCCTCCACCGACAGCCGCGCCACGACGGAGAGCGCTTCCCCTTCGCGGAGGACGAGGGCGCCGCGCTGCGCCCCCGCGTTCGCCAGCAAAAGCTCCATCAGCCGGCCCACGACGCGCTCCGGGTCGCGCTCGCTCGAGAGCGCCTGCGCCGCGCGCACCGCGGTGTTCACGTCGAGGCTCGCGCCCGTGGAGGCGCCCGTGGTCGCCGTGGTCGCCGCCGCCACCATCGCGCGCTCGACAGGCGCCCCCTGCATGGCCGCCCTGAGCAGAGCAGGGTATTTCGCGTTCAGATGGGCGACCACGTTGGCCGCGCCCCAGCGCGCATGGGCGTCGCGCGCCTCGCGCAGGTACATGGCGCCGATGTGCCTCTTGCCCGTTTGCAGCCGGAACTCGGCGGCGAGCTGGATCGAAAGCGCCTCGATGTGCAGGAAGCGGTGCTCGCGCGCGAGCTCGATGGCCTCGTCGTACCTGGCGATGGCCTCCTCGGTCTCGCCGCGGACGCGGGCGTATTCGGCCTCGACGAGGCGCAGCTTGTGGAGGAAGTTCGGCGCGCAACCTTCCGCGAAGTACCGCAGCCGCTCGAGGCCGTGGTCGATGTGCTCCCGCAGCCTCGCCTGCTCCTCGGCGCCCGCGGCGTCATGCCAGCACTTCGCCGCCGAGAGGGCGAGGAAGAACGGGATATCCGTGACCGGCGGCATGCCGAGGATGTCGGCTCGAGACTGGTCTGCCTCCCGCGCCCGCGATAACGCTCGCTCCCACCTGCCGGTGACGCAGAACAGATAGACTTCCAGAGTGCGAGCGAGCCCTCCCGTGAACCCGTCCCCGTCGGCCAGGAGGGAGCGCGAACCTCGCGAGAGCGGCTCGTCGTCCAGGAGCTTCGGGGCGCCGTCAGGGGTCATCAGCACGTCACAATAGGACGCGATCGCCTCGAAGTGGTGCCTCCCCACGGCGTCGCCCGCGCGCTGCACGAGATCCCAGCGAGCCTTGACCTGCGCGTCGACCTGGCCGAGCGGCAGGCCACGCCAGACGCGGTGATAGAACAGCTCGGCGAGGAGGCCCCAGCTCGTGCCCTGGAACGAACCGAGCTTCAGGCCGGTCGCCATGCCTCGCTCATAGAGGGCAGCCGTCTCGTCGACAGGTCTGGAATAGACCATGTAGATACCATGAAGCACCAGGCACTCGGGGAGCATCGGGGACCCCACCCGCTCCGCGGCGCGCACCCCGGGCTCGACCCACCGCAAGACCCGGCGATACATGCCCGTGGCCACCGACCACACGTTGGCGAAGCTGCAGAGCATGAGGGTGGCCGCTGGCGTGAGGGCCCCCCGTCGCACCGCCTCGGAGACCAGGCGAACAATGATGAGCGTGTAGAGCATCGGCCGGCCGCCGTAGATGGAGCAGAGCTGCGTCTGCGTCATCAGGGCGTCGATGAGCCGGTGCTCCGGGGACTGCTCCGGCGGCATTCGATCGAACGCGCCGAGGTCCTGCTCCAACCATCGATCCAGCGCGGCGGACTCGTCGAGGAGCGCCGGCTGACACGCCTCGTCCGTCTCGGGGAAGGCGAAGCCCCGCTCCGCGAGCGCCGCGATACCAAGCCCGATTCCCCGCGCGTACTGGCCCGTCGCCAGGCAGCAGCGGACGCGGATCTCCTGCGCCGACAGCCAGGGCACCGCCCCGAGAGGCCTCGCGAGCAAGTCGAGCGCGCGTGCCTCGACGTCCTCGAAATCTCGCAGCAGATAGGCCGCCTCCAGCCGCTCCAGCGCTATCTCCACCGACAGCGCCAGCTCTTCGTTGGCGGCCCGCTCGCCGAGGAGCGCCTGCGCGTTCTCCAGGAGGCTGGCCATCAGGCGGTGGGAGCTCGCGGCCTTCGCGACGCGAGCGGCCTCCAGGTTCATCCGCGCGACGTCATTGAGCTCCTCCACGGACGTGAGCCGCGCCGAACCCTGGTTCATGTGCCGCGCGAGCTCCAGGAGCTGCTGAGCCGTGCCCCCCTCCGCGCGGTACCGCGCCCAGAGCCGACGGCCGATCTCGAGGTGCGCGAGGACGCGCTGCTCCGGCGAGATCCGCTCGTAGCTCGCCTGCTGCACGCGGTCGTGCAAGAACCGGTACGAAGCGTCCAGCGCTCCGTCGCCCACCCCTCCGAGCGCCTGCGCGGGGCGATAAGCCCCGTCGACCGGCACGACCAGCTCCTCCTGCAGCGCCGGCCATAACGCTCCCGTCACCCGGGCGGGCTCCCACCCGCTCAATCGCTCCAGATCGTGGAGATGGAAGGTGTGCCCCGCGCACGCCGCGAGCCCCATGAGCTGCTGTGTCGCGTCCGGCATTTCTCGTACTTTGTCCGTCAGCAACGACACCACGTTGTCGGTGATCTGCGCTCGCTCCAGGTCCGCTTGGTTCCACTGCCATTCCCCGCTCTCCGCGTCCCTCACAAGGAGCTTCTGCCGGTGCAGGGAGAACAGCAGCTGCTCCAGGAAGAACGGGTTTCCACGCGTCTTCTGCCACTGCACACGCGCGAGCGGCTCCACGCGCTTCGGCTCGCTCTCGAGCGTGCGCGAAAGCCACTTTTGCACCTGCTCTTCCGACAGGGGGCCCACCGTCAGCCTCGATACCTTGGCCTCGCTCGCCTCCACTGCCTCCACGAGCTTCCACAGCGGATGCTCGGGCGGCGTCTCGTTGTCACGGTAGGCTGCGATCACCAGCAGCGACCTCCGCTCCACGTCCGTCAGCAGCGTCTGCAGGATGATCAGCGTGGCGCTGTCTGCCCACTGCATGTCGTCCAGGAACATGACGAGCGGCGGGTTCGGTGTCGTGACGGTTCGAACGAAGTTCAACCACGTCAGCTTCTGCCGGTTGAGCACCTGCTCGCCCTCGGCCGGCGGCACCGGCGGCAGCTTGCCCATGACGAGGTCGAGCTCCGGCACCACGTCTGCGATCAACCGCGCGTTGTCCCCGACCTCGTTCCGGATCCGATCCCGCCAGGTCTCCAGGACCGCCTTCGGGCTCGAGATCCATTGACGCATCAGCCCCCCGAATGCCTGCGCTATCGCGGCGTACGGCGTCGACCGCGCGAGCTGGTCGTGCTTGCCTGCAATCAAGAGGCCGCGCCCCGCCTTCGCGATGTCGTGGTAGACCGTGCGCACCAGCGCCGTCTTGCCGATGCCCGACGGTCCGCCGACGAGCAAGAGCTCCGCCGCGCCCCGCTCGGCGCGGGCAAACGATTCGCCTACCCGCTCGACGTCCTGCTCCCGCCCCACGAGCACCTGCGGCAACCGCAGCTTCCGTGAGAAGTCCTTCTTTCCAAGCGAGAAGGGCGCCGCCGTACCGCGCTGGTGGAGCGCGCGGAGCGCCTCCTCCAGATCCTCGGCCGCGCCTCTGGCTGTCTGGTACCGCCGCTCGGGATCCTTCGCCAGGAGCTTCGCTATGATCGCCGACACGCCGCTCGGCACCTCCGGCGCGATCGTGTCGAGCGGAGGCGGGCTCTTGGCCAGATGCGCGTGCACCAGCGAGAGCGGATCGCGGTCCGTGAAGGGCCGCCGCCCCGAGAGCACCTCGAAGAGCGTCACGCCCAGCGAATAGAGATCCGTGCGCGTATCGAGCGCGCGCGCCGTGCGCCCCGTCTGCTCCGGCGAGATATACGCCAGGGTACCTTCCAGCGCTTCGGGGATGCTCGCCTCGGTCGCTTCCTGGGACAGCAGCGAGGCGATGCCGAAGTCGAGCAGGGTGACCTGCTCGTACGTGTCATCCACGAGCAGGTTCTGCGGTTTGACGTCCTTGTGCATCACGCCGGCGGCATGCACGCCCTCGAGCACCTGAGCAAGGCGTTGCCCGAACCGCAGCCCGGCCGCCACCGGCAGGCGACCGTGCCTGGCGAGCACCTGATCGAGCGAGCTCGCTCCAGGGTTCTCGAGGACCAGCGCCGCCGTGCCGTTCCGCTGCTCGAACGCATGCACGCGTGCCACGCCTGGCACAGCCGCGAGCTGCTGGAGCACTTGATGCTCGTGGACCAGTCGCCCCATGACGCGCGGGTTGGGTACCTCGGCGAGCGGAAACTTGATCGCCACCTGCGCGCCCGAGGGGAGGTGCACCGCGCGACAGACGCGCGTCTCGCTTCCCTCGTAAGCGATATCCCCCAGCGCATACTCCGTCAGTTCCATGCCCGAACCCCTCCCCTGCATCTGCACCGCGGCACGATAGCCGAGTGCGCGCTAAACTAGCCTGGGCACGGCAACACAAGTCAATGCAATTTTGAAAGACGCTTCGCGACTGCCACACTTGCGCACCCCACGCACGTGCGCGGGCGCACGCTGACTACAGCGTTTCCAGGTCGTGACCAGCGTTACGCGAGGCCGTATACGTTGGCACACGTACAGTTCGATCTGTCCTGGCATTGTCGACGTGAAGCAAGTTACAGATACGTCGTGTCAGCACCTGCAGGGATCGTCGGAGCCGCGCTACTCGGAGCGACGCTGCATGCTTGGCCCTTTACAGTCGTCACGCTCCTTGATAGCGTCCACGCTGCGTTTTTCAGGCACTTGGGGGAAGGTTTTGACGCAATTCAATGGTTTCGTGGTCGCGGTCGACGACAACCCCGCCAACCTCGACACGCTCCTCGACGTACTGTCGGGCGAGCATCTGGACCTCGCCGTCGCCACGGATGGCAACATGGCGATCAGCTTGATCGAGCGCGAGCAGCCGGATCTCGTGCTCCTCGACGTCATGTTGCCAGATATCGACGGCTTCGGGGTGTGCAGGCGCCTGAAGGCCAACCCGCAGACCGCCGACACTCAGATCGTGTTCATGACCGCCTTGAACAATCGGGAGCACCGGTTGCAAGGGTTGAAGGCGGGCGCCGTGGATTACATAAGCAAGCCCTTCGATACGGAGGAGCTCCTTGCGCGGATACGCCCGCACATCGCCGTCCGGCGCATGACGCGAGCGTTGCAGGAGAAGAATGCCAGCCTGGAGTCGGAGGTTCGGCAGCGCGTCGCCGTCGAGGCCGCGCGCGAGGCGCTCCTCGTCGAGCTCATGACCCGTACGGACGAGCTGCGCGAGGCCAAGGAGGGGCTCGAGCGCGAGCTCGTCGAGAAGGGGCACGCGAACGCGGAGAGGACCGCGCTGCACGAGCAGATCATCGCCGCGCAGCGCGGCCGGCTCCTCGAGCTTTCCACGCCGCTCATTCCGATCACGGATCGCATCCTGGTCATGCCGCTCATCGGTACGATGGACAGCGACCGGGCTCAGCAGGCGAACCATGCGATGCTCCACGGCGCGAGCAGCCGAGGCGCCGAGTTCGTCATCATCGATATCACCGGCCTCAAACACGTGGACGAGCGCGTCGCCACCATGCTCCTCGTCGCGGCCAGCGGCCTGCGGCTCCTGGGGACGCGCACGGTGATCACCGGGATAGGCTCGGAGGTGGCCCGAACGCTCGTGCAACTCGACGCACCGCTGCAAGGCATCGTCACGAAGGGCACGCTCCAGGACGGCATTGCCGTCGCGATGCATGCCTCCCGTCATCGAGGATAGGGCGTCTGCTCTGCCGGAACCCTCAAGGCGCCGGCAGGAGGACCCGCGCGCCGCGAGCGAGCGTCACGCCGTCCACGTGGCCCATCAGCGGTCGCTCCGGCAGGACGACGTGAAAGTGCGTGTTTGACCCGATGTGCGTGAAGACGCCGTGGTGGTGCTTCGAGAAGAAGCCCGGCCGAGGTGAGCCGCAGGCGGCGGACCCGCCCGTCTTCCTCGCTTCCACCCGGCCGTCCTCGCGAAGGCGCTGTATCAGCCGGGTGACATTGCTCTTGTCGATGCCGAGATCGCCAGCTCGAAGTTGAACACACTCAATCCCATGTGTTGGCTGAGCGCAGCGCCTGGCCGAGAACCGCGACGAAGATCAATATTCCGGTGCGTTCCTGCTCGTAGGGAAACCGGAGCCCCTGGGTCTGACCTGATTCCCCGACACGGACGCCCTGTGCGCCGCGCACCCACCGCCCCTGAGCCGTCCCGTCGACATCAACGACGCACCGTAGTAGGTTCCGCACGTGCCCGCTTCGACCACCCGATCGCTGGGCGAGCTGGAGGCCACGGTGCTGTCCGTGCTCTGGAGCAGCTCCGCGCCTCTCTCCGTGCGTGACGTGCTCGGCCGTATCCAGCGGCGTCCCCCGCTCGCGTACACCACGGTCCTCACGGTGCTGGACCGGCTCCACGACAAGGAGCTGGTGGTGCGCGAGAAGGAGGGCAAGGCGTTCCTGTACCGTCCCAGCGTCTCGCGAGAGGTCTGGCTGGGCGAGCAAGCGGCTGGCGCGCTCACGGCCGCGAGCACGCAGCCGAGCGACGCCGTGCTGATGGCCTTTCTCGACTCGGCGGAGCGCGCGGATCCGACGCTCCTCGATCAGCTCTCCGCGCTCATCGCCCGACGGCGGCAGGGACGCTCGACATGAGCGCGCTCTCGCTCCTCGCCCTGTTCGCGGTCGTCTTTGCTGCGCTCGGCCTCGTGGGCGCCCTCGTGGTGGGGGGCGCTGCGCGGGTCCTGCGCAGCCTCGCGCCGGCCGAGCGCGCCGGATCCCCGGCGGTCCACGCGGCAGCGGTGCTCGCCCCGCCGCTCGTCGCCTTCGTCGGCTGTATCGCCCTTGCCTTCCCGGCGCCGTTCTCCGCGGCCTGCCACTGCGCTGCGCACGGACTGCACCATCCGCACCTGTGCCTGCGCCACCCCGACTTCGCGCAGCCCCTGGCTGCCCCGGCCGCACTCCTGGTAGCGACCTGGCTCGCGCTCACGGCGCCACGCGTGATCCGCGTCCTCCGCGAGGCTGTGACAGCAGCCCGGCTGGCTCGCGCCATTCGCAAGCTGCCCGCCTCGCATATCGCCGGCGTCCCGATCCGGACCGCTGATTGCGGCGCCCCGAGCGCCTTCACGGTGGGAGCGCTCCTGCCCGTCATCGTCATCGACCGGGGCCTGCTCGGCACCCTGAACGAGGAGGCGCGCCAGGCCATCGCCCACCACGAGGCCGGTCATGCCGCGCGGCGCGACACGCTGACCCTGCTTGCGCTTCGGCTCGCCGCCGCGCTCTTCCCCATGCCGGGCGCACGCCAGCTCATCGATGCCTGGCGGGACGCGGCCGAGCGCGCGTGCGATGCCCACGCCGCGTCGCAGCTCGGCGACCCCGGCGCTGTCGCCGCCGCGCTCGTCGCCGTGGAGAGGGAACGATGGGCATCCGGCGCACTCGACGTGGTGCCACCTGTGCTCGCCCTCGGTGCGCCCGCCGGCGCCGCGCTGGAGCAGCGCGTGCACGCCCTGCTCGACGCAGGCGAGGGGGAGGACAAGACACCGCCCCGGCTCGGCAATGACACGGTGGCGGTCGGCGCCGGCGCGCTCGCTGCTGCACTCCTGGCTGCCGTGTGGCCGGGTGACCTGGTCCACCACGCCGTGGAGACGCTCCTCGGCTGGCTCGTTCACTAGGAGGTCGTGCCCATGCGCACGCGGTTCGCTCTCAGCACACCTTCAAAAACTACAAGTCGTAGTAGATTTGCGGTCACCTGCGCCGTCACGCTGTCGCTGGGCCTGAGCTCGTCCCAGACCAAGGCAGCTCCTCCGCTCGACGAGACCGAAGCGACGCGCCGGATCTGTCGCGAGGGCCCGAGCGCCGCGCTGGCCAGCGCGGAGCGCCTCCGAGGTGAGGCTGCCGTCACCGCGGCCGGCGTGCTGCCGAACCCGTCCCTCTCCCTCCAGCACCAGCGCACGCTGCGCGGGCCGGGTGAGAGCGAGACGGTCGTCGGGCTCTCCGTCCCGCTCGGGCTCGGCGGCCAGCGCTTCGTGCTGCAGGACGCGGCGCGCGCCCTCCGCGAGCAGGCGCTCTCCGAGGCTCACGCGACGCGCTTCGACGCGGCGCTGGCCTTCAGGGAGGCCCATGTATCGGCCGCCGTCGATGAGGCGCGGCTCGGCGTCCTCGCGCGGCAGCAGGCGGCGCTCGACGCCCTGTCCGGGACCATCGAGCGGCTCGCCCGGGGAGGCGAGAGCGCGAGCTACGATCTGCTGCGGCAACGGACCCAGGCCCGCGTGCACGGGCGGCTCCTCGCGTCGGCGCGCGCCCGGACCGCCGCGTCCCGGGCGCTCCTGGAGGCGTGGACCGGCGAGGAGGTGACGCTCCCGCCCGAAGGCCTCGCGACGATCGCCGGCGGGCCAGCGGTGCAGGCCGCCGCCGCCGCGCAGGGCGGGGCCACCCCGGCGCCGCCCCGGATCCGGGGCCTGGAGGCCGCCGCGCGCGCGCGTGGACTGGAAGCAGAGGCCGCGCGACGGCGCTGGGTTCCGGACATCGAGGTCTTCGTCGGCTACCGCGCGCTCTCCGGCGCGGCGCAGGAGACGGGGCACGGGCTGTCCCTCGGGCTCACCGTCCCGCTGACGCTCTTCGATCACGGCCAGGGTGACGCGGCGCGAGCCGACGCGGAACAGGCCGTCGCCCAGGCCACGGCCGCCGGCCTGAAACGCGAGAGCGCCGCCCGCGCCAAGGCGGCCGCCGCACGCCTCGGCATCCTCGAGGCCGGCGTCGCGGAGATCGAGCGCGCCGTCGCGGAGGCCGCGGCGCTCGAGAGCCAGGCAGGCAGGCTTTACGCAGCAGGCGAGGCGTCGATCGCCGAGCTCCTGGACGCCCTGCGCGCGGCCGAGGAGGCGCAGCTCGCGCGCATCGATCTGATGGAAGAGATCGCGCTCACGCGGCTCGCCTGGATGCGCGCCACGGGCACGATGCTGGACGCAACGCTGGATCACGCATGCGGCGACGCCGCGGGAGGTACACGATGAACCCTGGGCGCTACACCCGCGCGACAGCGCTCGCCCTCTGCGCGCTCATTCCTGGCGCGATCGGATGCCATCGCGGTGAGCACGGGCACAGCCACGATGACCACGGCCACAGCCATGGCCACGGGGTCGAGGAGAGCGAGCCGGAGCCGCTCGCCATCACGAAGTGGACCGATCTCCACGAGCTCTTCGTGGAGTTCCCGCCGCCCGTCCCCGGGAAGCCCGTGCCCTACCACGCGCACGTCACCCGGCTCGACGGATTCCAGGCGGTCACCGAGGGGACCTTCCATGTGCGCTTCAAGACGTCCGCGGGCGTGGCAGCAGAGACGAGCATCCAGGGCGTCAAGCGGCCGGGCATCTTCACGCCCGAGGGGCCGGCGCCCGCGGCGGGCTCGTACACCCTCGAGATGGCGTACGAGTACGCAGGGAAGACAGACGTCTTCGACTGCGGTCCCATCACGGTCGCCGCCGCGCCGCCGTCGCCGGAGCCGGATGCAGGGGGCGGCGCGATCACCTTCCTCAAGGAATCGCAATGGAAGATCCCCTTCGGGACCGCGTGGGCCGACGCGCGTCCGATGTCCAAGGAGATCGAGATCGCCGCCACCGTGGAGCCGGCCGCCTCGGACCAGCTCACGATCGGCGCTCCGACGGGCGGGCGCTTCTTCCATGACCCGAAGCGCGCCCTCGCGGAGGGGCTCCGCGTCGCCAAGGGGGACGTGCTCGGCGCGATCGCGCCCACCGTGGCCGGCGACGACTACACGCGGCTCCAGTTCGCCACCGAGGAGTCCAGGCTGGAGAAGGAGCAGATCGAGCGAGAGATCGCCCGCATCGAGCCGCTCGCGAAGGACGGCCTCGTGCCCGAGCGACGGCTCATCGAGCTCAGGAACCAGCTCGACGCTGCGCAAGCCAGGCTGCGCTCGGCGCAGGGCCGGATTGGGCGGGTCCTGTCGCCGGGAGGCGCAGGCGGCATCACGATCAAGTCGACCCTCGACGGCATCGTGTCGCAGGTCCTCGTTCCGAACGGCGAGCCGGTCGAGGCCGGAGCGCCGCTCGTGCGCATCGGCGGGACGGATCACCTGTGGATCCGCGCGCGCTTCGTCGCCCGCCCTGCGTCGACGTTCGAGCAGGCGAGGCCCACGGCCGTGCGCCTGCCGAGCGGCGAGCGCCTCGACATCGAGGAGCGAGGCGCTCGGTTCCTGTCGTTGCTGCCGGTCATCGACGCAGGCTCCCGCATCGCGACCTGGATCGCCGACGTGCCGCCGCTCCGGAGCGCAGGCGCGCCGGCCGGAGGGGGAACCCCGGCCCAGGCAGCGGCCCCACCCCAGGACGATCTACGGCCCGGCGCCAGCGTGGTGCTCGCGGCCCGGCTCGGCGCTCCCCGGACGGCGCTCGCGGTCCCCAGGGCGGCCGTGGTCGAGATCGACACCCGCCCGTACGTGTTCGTCCAGGCCGACGGAGAGCACTTCGAGAAGCGTCGCGTCACGCTCGGCGACGCCGACGGCGCCTTCGTGGAGGTGCGCTCGGGCGTCGCGAAGGGCGAGCGCATCGTGACCCGAGGCGGCTTTGACGTTCACCTGGCCTCGCTGATGGGGACCGTCGAGTCCCACCGCCACTAGCTGAGGAGCTCCCCGCCATGTTCGACGCCATCATCCGCGGCTCGCTCCGCCACGCCTGGCTCGTGATCGCCGCTGCGCTCGTGCTCGTCGGCGCCGGCGCCTATGCCACCGCCACCCTGCCGCTCGACGTCCTCCCCGAGCTCTCGGCGCCCTCGGTCACGGTCGTCGTCGAGGCCGGAGGGCTCGCCCCGGAGGAGGTGGAGAAGCTCGTCACCACGCCGCTCGAGCAGGCGCTGAACGGCGCGTCGGGCGTGCGCCGGATCCGCTCGTCTTCCGCGGTCGGGATCGCGTTGCTCTGGATCGAGTTCGAGTGGGATGTCTCGCCCGTCGTGGCGCGGCAGGTCGTCGCCGAGAAGCTCTCGTCCGCCCGCTCTTCGCTCCCCGAGGGCATCGAACCGCTGATGGCGCCCGCCTCGTCCATCATGGGTGAGATCATGTTCGTGGGTCTGGTCGGCGACGAGGGGAAGATCTCGGGCGGCGACCTGCGGGACACGGCCGAGTGGTTCGTCCGGCGGCGCCTCTTGGCGGTGCCGGGGATCGCGCAGGTGGTCCCGATCGGCGGTGCGCTGAAGCAGGTGGAGATCACGCTCGCCCCGGAGCTGCTCATGCAGCACCGCGTGGGGACAGAGCAGGTCCTCGAGGCGCTGCAGGGGGTCTCCGAGAGCACGTCCGGGGGCTTCTACGTCGCGGGCGCGCAGGAGTACCTGATCCGCGGGCTCGGCCGGCCGAGCTCGATCGACGCGCTCGGCCAGGTGGTCATCGCCGAGCGCGACGGCGTCCCGCTCCACCTGGCCGACATCGCGACGGTCGCCATGGGCGAGGCGATCCGGCGCGGCGAGGCGGCCGTCGACGGCCGGCATGCCGTCGTGCTCAAGGTCCAGAAGCAGCCCCAGGCGAACACGCTCGAGCTCACCGATCGGGTCGACCAGGCGCTCGACGAGATCGCGGCCTCGCTGCCGGAGGGCATGTCCCTCTACCGCAAGGGGTTTCGCCAGGCGGACTTCATCCGCGTCGCGCTCGGCAACGTGACGACCGTGCTCCGCGACGGGGCGATCCTCGTCGCGATCATCCTCACCCTCTTCCTCATGAGCTGGCGGACCACGCTCATCTCGCTGCTCGCCCTGCCGCTCTCGCTGCTCGCGGGGCTGCTCGTCCTCCGGGCCACGGGCGCGTCCATCAACACGATGACGCTCGGCGGGTTCGCGATCGCCATCGGCGAGCTCGTGGACGACGCGATCATCGACGTCGAGAACGTCTACCGGCGCCTGCGGGAGAACGCGCTCTTGCCGCCGGGAGAGCGGCGGCCTGTCGTCGACGTGGTGTACGAGGCGTCGCGTGAGATCCGGAGCTCGGTCGTCTTCGCGACGCTCATCATCCTGCTCGTCTTCGCCCCGCTCTTCTTCCTGAGCGGCATCGAGGGGCGCCTCCTGCGCCCGCTCGGCGTCGCTTACGTGACCAGCATCGGCGCCTCGCTGTTCGTGGCACTGACGATCACGCCGGTGCTCTGCATGCTCCTGCTCGGCCGAACGGACGGCGCCGCGGCGCACCGGGAAGGGTGGCTGGTGCGATTCCTCAAGGCGCGCTACCGCCCGGTCGTCACCGCCGCGCTGCGCGTCCCCGTGCCCATCGGCCTCGCCTCGCTCGCCGGCGCGGTCGCGGCCGTCGTCGCCCTGGCCTCGTTTGGCAGGAGCTTCCTCCCCGAGTTCAATGAGGGCTCGCTGAACATCGCCGCCGCGACCGCGCCCGGCACCTCGCTGGAGACATCGGACCAGATCGTCGGCCGGCTCGAGCGGCTCTTGCTCTCCCACCCGGCGGTCACCTCCGTCATCCGGAGCACCGGGCGTGCCGAGCGGGACGAGCACGCGCTCGACGTCAACTTCTCGGAGCTCGAGGTCGGGCTCGATATCTCCAAGGGCGAGCGCGAGGAGATCCTGGCGCAGATCCGCGAGCAGGCCGCCGCGATCCCGGGCCTTGCCGTGACGGTGGGCCAGCCGATCAGCCATCGCATCGAGCACCTCGTGAGCGGCGTGCGCGCGAGCCTCGCCCTCAAGATTTACGGCGACGACCTCGATCAGCTCCGCGCCCTCGCGCGCGGGGCCGAGGCGGCCATGAAGGGCGTCCCCGGGGTCGTCGACCTCGCGGTCGAGCAGCAGACCGAGATCCCCCAGCTCGTCATCCGTCCCAAGGCGACCGAGCTCGCCGCCTTCGGCAAGAGCCCTGGGGAGCTCTCGCGCTTCGTGGAGATGGCCTTCGTCGGCAGCAAGGTCGGCCTCTTCTGGGAGCACGAGCGCGTCTACGATGTGGTCGCGAAGCTCCCGAGCTCCTACCGGTCGGATTTCGCCTTGATGGCCGCCACGCCGGTCGACGTCCGCGGCGAGCGCTTCACCGAGCTCGCGGGCATTGCCGCGCTCGACAAGACCATGGGGCCCAACCTCATCAACCACGAGAACGTGCAGCGCCGGATCATCGTGACGGCGAACGTGGCCCGGCGCGATCTCCGGGGGGCCGCCGAGGACGTCCTCGCGGCCGTGCGCGGAGGGGTGAAGCTGCCGCCTGGCTACCGCGTCGAGCTCGGCGGGGCGTTCGAGAGCGAGGCGTCGGCGAGCCGCACGATCCTGGCCCTCTCGGCGCTGGCGATCGTCGGGATGACGGCGCTCCTGCTCATGGCCTTCCGATCGGCCAGGGACGCGGCGCTCGTCCTGTTCAACTTGCCGCTGGCGCTCGTCGGGGGCGCGGTCGCGGTCTGGCTCGAGGGCGGCGTGCTGAGCATCGCCTCGCTCGTCGGGTTCATCACCCTCTTCGGGATCGCCACCCGGAACGGCATCATGATGGTGACCCACTACCGGCACCTGCTGACGGTGGAGGGGCTCCCGCTGCGCGATGCGGTGATCCAGGGGAGCGTCGATCGACTCGTACCGATCTTGATGACGGCGCTGACGGCGGCGCTGGCGCTCGTTCCGATCGTCCTCGCGGCCGGCGAGCCGGGTAACGAGATTCAGGCCCCCATGTCCGCGGTCATCCTCGGCGGCTTGACGAGCTCGACGCTGCTCAACCTCATCGTGATTCCACCTCTGTTCGCGCGCTTCGCGGCGCCGAACGCAGCGCGAACAGCAGCCCGGAACGCCGCCTCAGCCCAGGTCGCCGGCGTGACGACCGGGGGCAGCGGCGCACCCTAGGCGGCTCGTGCTGCTCATGATTGGCCGGGAGCTGGACGTCCCGCTCGAACATGAGCCCGTCAGCCCGCATTCATGGTTGGCTCTTGGTCAAACCGAGCGCGCCCTTCAACACCTTGCCCAGCTCGGCGACGGGGCCACGCCCCCAGTAATGGAAGAAGAGGATGCGCGGCTCCTCGCCGACCATGTGCTGGTGGATCGCCACGATATGGATCTTGCCCGCGCGGAGCGCCTTCAGGACGGGCTGGAGCTCGTCTTCCGTGACCGCGAAGTCGCCATCCACGACGGCGTTGTCGTCCGTGCCTGCGAACGCGGCCCATGTGTTCACGCCCATCGCCTTGCCGATCTTACAGCCGCAGTCGGCGACGGCAGCCGGCCGGCCGATCACGGCCTTGACCATCCCGTCTTTCACGGTGCCTTTCACGCCGAGCGCCGCCTCCACCTTGGCCGGATCGATGGCGCTCTTCGCCGGAATGGGCTGCCCGTCGAGGCGCTCGCGCGGCTTCTGCATCTTCTGCCGGATGGCCCGCGTCGCGTCGAGGGCGGCGCGCACGCCCTTGCCGAGCGCGTCCAGCTTGCCCTCGCCGCCGATGTGCATGAAGTAGACCTTGGGCCGGTCGTAGAAGAAGTGGTTGTGGAGCGCTGTGACCTCGAGCCCGGCGTCGAGGGCGGCGCTCATGGCGTCGCTGACCTCGTCCTCGAACAGGACGAGATCGCCCATCACCATCGCCTCGATGCCCGCCTTCTGGCCGGGGGTGAACCCAGCCCATGAGGTGAGCCCCATGAACGGCGGCATGGCCCAGCCATCCACCTCGACCTTGACGTCGTTCCTGGGGAACGAGACCTTCACGACACCTTCGGTGACCTCCGCCTTGCCTCCGGTGGACGCCTCGACGACCGCGGGATCCAGCGCCGCCGGGACGGCCGGCGCTGGATGACCGGCGGGCTCCGCCGCAGGCGGAGCGGTTGGGCGTGCGACCGCCGGCGGCTCCGCGGAGGGCGCCGGGGGTGCGTTGCGGCAGCCGAGCGCCGTCAGCGCGGCGAGACAGAGCCAACCAACGATGTTCTTCATCGTTTCTTCTCCTCCTCCGCCTCGATTTCAAGCGGTGTCTTATCAGAGAGGCACGATGGTGCGGTCGTCAACCTGCGAAACCGAGCTCGCCGTGTCCAGACACCGATCTTCCCTGGCGCTGTGAATGTCCGGGACGTCGCGTCAACAGCTTCACTGTTGTTCCAGTGGGCTTGGATCCGGTGCTCGCGGACGTCAACGCGCGCTCGTGCCGGCAGGCACCCGAACGCCGTCACGCCGAGGCGTAGAATCAGCCACACGAGCTCGTACAGATCAGCCCCGTCCAGCGCCGGACCGACGTGGGAGAGGTGGTTGATTCATTCACGGCGCGTTTCGGCGTCGTGCCAGGCGCGCGTCGACGGACCAGCGCCCCGCGCCGACGACGACGAGAAAGAGCGCGCCCAGCAGCATCGCCCAGTCCGTCCTCGCCTCGTGGGCCATGCTCCAGAAGCCGTATTGCGGCAGCTTGCGCACGTGGAAGCCGAGGATGTCTCGGCCGAGCAGGATCGGAAGCTTGGTCGAGACCAGCGCCACGACCATGTCGATGACGAGCAGAGCGGCGGCGAACCGGGTCAGGAGCCCCGCGAGCACGAGCGCCCCGCAGACGATCTCGACAACCCCTACGAAAGGTCCCATGGCTTCCGGCCAGGGGATGCCGATCTTGACGAACCGTCCGGCGCCGAGCTCCGCTGGATAGATGAACTTCTGGATCCCTTCGGACAAGAACACGGCCCCGACCGAGAGGCGGACAAGGAGCGTCGCCGCAGGCGCCTGGGAGTCGAGCATCTTGCGCAGGTGTTTCATCATTTCGTTCCAGCCCTTGTCGAGGAGTGTGGAGGTGGATCTTCCGGAGGCTCACCCGGAACTCACGCCAGCATAGGCGAAGGTGCGACGGGAGTCCCCGGGCTTCGCGATCGCCGCGCGGCGATGTGGCCGGCGACGTGATTGTCGACCATAGTGTCCACGTGTTGTATGTCCGCCACGTGCCGGGTCCGCCGCTCTCGGCGCACGTCGCCGAGCTCTGGTACCTTTCGGCTGCTCCGCCTCACGCGGCCGAGCGCATCCTGCCCTCCGGTACCCTCCAGCTGGTCGTCAACCTCGACGAGGACGAGGTTCGCATCTACGACGGCCCCGCCATTCGACGCTACTCCGGTGCCGTCGTGTCGGGCGCGTACCAGTCCGCCTTCGGCGTGGACACGCGTGAGCACGCGTCGATGGTCGGGGTCCACTTCCGCCCCGGCGGCGCGTGGCCGTTCCTCGGCGCGCCGCCCGGCGCGCTGATCGACACGCACGCCGACCTGGCGGAGCTCTGGGGGCGGCGAGCGGCGGAGCTCCGCGAACGCCTGTGCGCGGCGCCTGAGCCGCGCGCGCGCTTCGCGCTGCTGGAGCGTGCGCTGCTCGACCGCCTTTCGAACGCGCGCCCCGGTCATCCCCTGGTGCCGCACGCGATCGCGGCGCTCGAGGGAGGCGAAAGGCGCGTCGCGGACGTCGCGGCCACGCTCGGCATCAGCCACCGCCGGCTCGTCGACGTGTTCACCGCCGAGACCGGCCTCGCCCCGAAGGCCTTCGCCCGGATCACACGCTTTCGGCGGGCGCTCTCGCAGGCCGAGAGGGAGCGCGAGCCGGACTGGGCCCGGCTCGCTGCCGTGTCGGGGTTCTGCGATCAGTCGCACCTGATCCGCGAGTTCGTGGCCCTCTCCGGCAATTCGCCGACCGCGCTCATCGCCCAGTCATCCCGCGAACGCGTCAAGTTGCACCACATCGCCATCGCCGGGCCAGCCGCGCCGGATGGGGCGCGCGGAAGGGACCGGCAACACGCGCGAGCCGGAGGCGTCCTGACCCGATGACCGCGAAGGATCAGCGCGGTGTCGGGATGCGCCGCAGCGCGATCGGCGCATAGCTAACCCGCCGATGGCTCGTGAAGCTCGATCGGGTTGCCGTCGGGATCTTCGAGCTGAATCTGCGCGCCCCCCACGCCGCGTTCGATGTCGTTTCGGAAGGGTGTGCCGGCCGCGCGGAGTCCTTCGATGATCGCGGCGAGGTCGTCGACGTAGAGGACGACGCGGTTCCAGCCGCCCGCGACCTGAGCGCGGCCGTCGGGCATGGGGCGCGCGCCGGAGCTGCCGGGGCCGCTCAGGAGCAAGCGCAAGTCACCGCGGGAGACCGTCGCGAACGCCGTGCCGGCCTGCAGGTCGAGCGTGAAGCCGAGTCGCTCGGTGTAGAAGCGAACGGCGCGATCGACGTCCGTGTTCTGGTAGCGGACCACTGCCGAGGTGGCATCGGGGCCTCCCGCGGCCGAGGTCGATTCCTCCGGCGCCTCGTGAAGCTCGATCGGGTTGCCGTCGGGATCTTCGAGTTGAATCTGCGCGCCCCCCACGCCGCGTTCGATGTCGTTTCGGAAGGGTGTGCCGGCCGCGCGGAGTGCTTCGATGATCGCGGCGAGGTCGTCGACGTAGAGGACGATGCGGTTCCAGCCGCCCGCGACCTGAGCGCGGCCATCGGGCATGGGGCGCGCTCCGGAGCTGCCGGGGCCGCTCAGGAGCAAGCGCAAGTCACCGCGGGAGACCGTCGCGAACGCCGTGCCGGCCTGCAGGTCGAGCGTGAAGCCGAGTCGCTCGGTGTAGAAGCGAACGGCGCGATCGACGTCCGTGACCTGGTAGCGGACGACGGCCGAGGTGGCATTGGGGCCTTCCATGGCCGAGGTCGATTGGGTGGTATGGGGCATGCAACCTCCGAGAGAGAGAATGACCAGGATGAGGATGATCTTGTGGATGATCTTCATGCGCCGATTCTGTTGCCCGCGCGCGCCGCCGTATTGGACAAATTGGAAGCCGCGGCGGTCCAGGCTCGTGGGCATGCGCCGCACCGAACGACGCTTCGTCATCCTCCACGTGCTGTGTGCCAGCGATTGACCATGCCGGGAGCCGCAAGGCGGTGGACGGGTCCTGCGCCGTGGTGTCCGCGGTCGCACCCCGGGACGCTCAGATTGCGATTGCCCGGCGCGCCCGGGTGCGCTCTCCTTCGATCCAGGAAGCGGGAGACTCTCCCGCGAGCGCGCCGCGATGAAGCCCTCGTACGAAGCTCGTGCACCAGAGATCGTGACGGAGCCCGAGCAGGTCGACCAGCTGCCGGCGCTGATCGAGCGGATCGCGGAGCAGACGCGGCGCGACGCCGAGGGCCGGCGGGTGGAGCTGCCGTCGGGGCGCGTCGTCGAGGTGCGATCCGCGGCAGGGGACGAGGAGCGGGTGACGATCCGGAGCGCGTCCGGGGAGATCGAGCTCGACGTGCGCCTCACCGAGCGCGGGCCGGTGCTGCGGATCCGGGCGGCGGAGCTCGAGCTCGAGTCGCCGGGCGCGGTGCGCGTCGACTGCGATCGTTTCCATGTGCGCGCCGAGCACGGGATCGTGCACGAGACCGGCGGCGACCTCGCGCAGACGGTCGCCGGCGACGTGACGACGCGGGCGCGCGGCGAGCTGCGCGCCGAGGCCCGTCAGGTGAACCTCGAGGCCACGCGCGGCGACGTGCAGATCGCGGCGAACGATGACGTGCAGCTGCTCGGCGAGCGGATCAAGCTGAACTGCTGAGCGTTGCGTGCGGCGTGCCGCGCGCGGGTCGACCGCGCATCAGAGGGCCGAGAGCGCGCGCTCGACCTGCCCCGCCAGCGCGGCCTGCGCGGCGACGCGCCGCTGCCACACGCGCTTCAGCCGCAGGCCGAGCGGCGCGTCGAGCCCCTGCTCCGCGATCTCGAGCGCGAGCTTGCCCCGCCGCTCGGCCCTGACGAGGCGGGCGTACTGCTCGGCCCCGAATCGGTCCGGGTGGCGCCGCTCCCAGGCGGTCACGTAGGCGTCGTCGAAGCGCTCGCGCAGCGCGCGGTCCCCGTGCTTCAGCGCGCGCTCGAGCTCGTCGCGCCAGCGCCGCTCGGCCTTCCGCCAGGTGCCCTCGTCGAGGTCGTGCGCGGAGAGCACCTCGCCGCGCAGCGCGCCCCGCTCGGCGAGCTCCGCGCAGACGGTGGCGTACCGCTCGATCGTGACCGGCTCTTCCGGGCGCGCTGCGCTCGGCGCCGGCGGTTCCTTCAGCGGGGCCGGCGGTTGCGGCGCCGGCGCGGGGGCCGGGGCGCGCGGGGCCGCGTCCGCGAGGGCGGGCGGCTGCGATGGGGCTCCATCGAAGTCGAGCGCGGCGAGCACCGCTCCCGCCGCTGGGCCGGGCGTCGTGGCCGCGGGCGGCGGAGTGGCGGGCGGCGGGCAAGGTGCCCGACCCCGGCGCGCTGCCGGGCCCGTCGAGCGCCAGCGTGCCGCCCCCGGACCCCTCCCGCCGCCGCGGCTCGCCGGAGCGCGACGGCGCGGCTGGCGCGGCCGCCGCGGGGCGCTGGACCGGCGGGCGCCGCGGCGGGACCGCTGGCGCGCTCCCGATGCCCACGCCGGCGACGGCCACCAGTCGCTCCCGCTGCGCCGGGTCGCGCAGCTCGACGTGGGCGCGCCAGGTGATCGTGCAGAGCAGCCGATCCGCGTCGACGTGGAGGCCGTCGGCGTGGAACGCGAGCCGCGCCGGGGCGTCGGGATCGGCGTCGTCGAGGCCGTACACCGCGCCGGCGACGCGCGCGTCCGGCAGCGCGCTCTGGATGCGCGGGCGATCCGGGTGGAAGCCCTCGAGCACGACGACCGTGTCCGGCTGCAGCGCGGAGACCCACTGGTCGCGCGGGGCGCACTGGAAGTACGACCAGTCGAAGGCGCCCGGCACCTCCATCACCTCGGCGTCGAGCCTGGCGCGGGCGCCGGCCGGGAGGCGGCGGCTGCGCGCCGGCCACGCCGCCGCGAGCGGACCGAAGCCGGCGGGCCTCTGCGGATCGACGGGGTCGAGCACGTTCGGCAGCTCGCCGTCGCGCTCGCTGCACCCCAGGGGGTTCTCGGGCACGCCGACGCCGCCGGCGGCGCGCTCGTACACGATCGGCATCCGGACGAACGGCTCCGGCGCCGCCCCGGCCTCCTTGCGGCGGCCGACGACGCGCACCGTCTTGTCGAGGCCCGGCGCCTCGCGCTGGACGAGCGCGAACCGCGCGCTCATCTCGGCGACAGCGCGGCCGCCCGGCGCGGCGGCGTGCCCGAGGGCGGTCACGTCCACGTACTGGCGGTACGGCACCCGATCGCTCGCCGCGGTCACGTGGGTCATCGGGCCGCGGCGGTCGTGGACATCCTTCGCCTGGAACGGCGCCGCCACCTCCGCCGGCCGCATCGGCGATGCGTCGAGCGAGAAGCTGGCCTTCACGACGACCGTCAACCGGAGCTTGCCCTCGTGGCGCCACGGGACCGTGTCCACGGTCGCCTGCGCCGCCGTCGCCGACGCCGCCGGCGTGAGCGACGCGCACGCGACGCCGCCCGCGGTGCCTGGCAAGAACGGCAAGGCGCGCGCCGCGAACTGCGCGGCCTGCGCGTCGTCGACCGGGAGTGTCCCCTTCGGCTCGCTCATGTCCCCGTCGTGCACGGTCGCAACCGCGCCTCCCGAGGTCAAGGGCTCATCCAGCGATCGCGGGCCGCAACGACCCTTGGAGTCGTCGCCGGTGTGTGGCGGTGCGCGGATGGCTTCGGAACCTGGCCGACGAGCTCGGCCAGGGGTGTGCGCCGGCGGCGGGAGATCAAAACAAAATACCGAGTGGCCGCCCGCGCGCGCCAAGTACCATGACCGCATGAAGCGGCTCACCGACCCTTTTCACGTGCTGCCGGAGGCGCAGCGCCACGAGCTCATGCGCGACACGGTGATGGCGATCTTCGGCCCCGCGGTGGGTCAGGGCTTCTGGGATCAGATGGAGCCCCTGCTCACCGACACGCGGCGCCAGCCAGGCGACGCGGAGGAGCCGGAGAAGAACTTCTGGCGGGGCCGGTGGCGCATCTACGAGGCAGAGTGAGCGCGGAGCAGCGGCCGTGAGCAACGACCCGACGCCGCCCGCCGCGCGCGCCCCGGCGCGCAGACCGCGCCGCAAGACCGAGCTGCTCCTGCAAGGCGAGCCCGACGGGCGGCGGTGGATCGCCTGGATCTCGAAGCGCACCTACCGGATCCACAACGGGCGCTGCGAGCTCGATGCCCCCGCGCAGCAGGAGGTCCTGCACGACGACGAGATCCCGTACAGCGAGGATCGCAAGCCGCCGCGGGTCTCTCCGCCGATCGCCGTCGACGAGATGCTCCCTTTTCGGCGCGCGACCGACGTCGTCATCCAGGCCTTCGCCCACGCCTACAAGCCCGACACCCGCACGCTCACCGCGAGCGTCCGGTTCGGCAAGCACCACCGCGAGATCGTGGTCCACGGCGACCGCGTGGGTGAGATCGACCGCGCGGGCCGGCCGCGCTTCTCCGAGCCTGCGCCGATCGAGGTGGTCCCGATCCGCTACGACTACGCCTACGGCGGCGTCGATCTGACGGCGCTCGGCCGGAACGGCGACCTCCTCGGCCAGCTCGTCCAGGATGCCCGCCGAGGCATCGATCGGCTCGCCGACACGGTGTACCACTACCCGAGAAATCCTTGTGGTTACGGGTACTTGATGGAGATCGACGCCGAGGGCTTCGCGGGGCGGCCGATCCCCAACCTCGAGTTCCCGTTCGACCCGCTGACGCCGCAGCGCCTCGCCGTGGGCAAGCCATACCGGTGGATCCATGCGCCGCTGCCGGCAGGCTGGGATTACCAGTCCATGGCCTGGTTTCCCCGGCTCGCTTACCTCGGGCTTGCCCCGACCTGCCAGAGCGACGGCAAGCTCCCCGCCGAGGTCGAGCGCGGCTGGGCCGCCCGGGATGTCCTCTCGATCCCGCCGCTTTATCAGGACCCCGGCGGCCCGCTCCGGCCGGAGTACGCGCAGGTCGCGTCGCCCGGGATGAGCGTCTCCGACCTCGCGCCGGACGAGTACTTCGAGCTGCATCACGTGCACCCGAACCGGCAAGTCTACTCCTTCCACCTGCCCGGCGAGGTGCCCCGGGTGATGCTGGAGCTCGCGCCCGGCCGGGCGCTCACCGAGGCGGAGTCCCACCTCTGCTCGGTGGTCGTGCGGCCGGTCCCGGGCGAGGTCGTGGTGGTCTGGAGCGCCCGGGCCCCCGTGGCCCTGGATCTCACCGAGGAGCAGATGATGAACCTGCGGCGCGAGGTGCGCTGGACCTCGGCGGCTCGATCGACTCGATGAAGGAGCGCGAACAATGTCGTACGGCTGCCTGACCGTCACGCGGTGGAACGTGTTCCTCGGCCTCTCGTGGCACGAGGCCCTGTTCTGGTGGCCGATGCCGCCGCCCGGGGCCTACGTGCCCCAGAAGTACTGGCCTCATTTCCAGACGGGGCTTGTCAGCGGCACGCACCTCTTCTCGTTCTGGTCGGAGCAGAACAAGCACGAGATACAGCTCGACGGCGTGCACTGGATGGGGCGGGGGAGCGACGCGAGCCTCGTCGTCCCGCACGTGGACGTGGTCCAGGGGTGGAATCCGCTCCTGCCCTGGACCATCCTCTTCGGGAGCTCCATCTCGGTCTGGGGGACGAGCGGGGTCACGATCGGATGCGATAACCCTATTTTCGGCGAGACGACCTGTGATCTCGCGTGCTCGCCGTTCAAGACCGTGCCGTTCTCGCTCCACCTCGCGTGCAACAGCCCGGTCAGCCTGCCGCTCGATTTCACCATCGTCTGGGGCACCGCCAAGGCCGGCTTCACCTGGACCGACTTCATCGCGTGCCTCGTCGACATCGCGATCGAGATCGCGATGGACATCCTGATGAAGTTCGGCGGCCAGATCGCGGGCAAGCTGTGGAAGGGCGCGAAGGCCGCGGGGAAGGGGCTGGTGAAGGGCGCGAAGATGGCCGCCGCCAGGAGCGCGGACCTCGCGCAGCCGTTCTTCAAGCGGGCCGGCAAGGCCCTCGCGCGGGAGAGCGCCGAGGAGACGCTCGCGAAGATCCTCAAGGAGTCCGCCGAGGAGGCGGCCGACGACGTCGCGTCGAAGGTGGGCAAGCAGGCGGCGGAGAGCTTCTCGGACTCGCTCAGCCGGCTGCGATCGCAGAGCGACGAGCTGCTCGAGGAGCTCGCGGAGGCCGCTGACGGCAGCGTGTGGAGGTCGTTCAAGCAGGGCGCCGCGGAGCTCGGCGAGAGCGCCGCCGATCGCATGAAGAAGCTCGGGAAGAGCCTTGGCGCCGCGGCGAAGTCGGTGAAGGACACGATCATCGCCGTGAAGACGTGGAAGAAGGTGACCGAGCAGAACCTCCTGCAGTCGCGGAAGGTGAGCAGCATCCTGAAGTACACGGCCCTGGCGAACGGGTTCAAATACTCGAAGAAGATCGGCGGCAAGGTCTACAGCTCCATCGACGCGCAGTACCACGACCTCGGGGATCTCGACGCGGGCTCGGACGGGTACAGCTTCGGGCCGTTCGCGCTCGGGAGCAGGAGCGGCGTTTACGACGACCTCGGGGACCCCGTGGGGGACACGGGCGACAACGATGATGATGATGACGAGACCAGCAAGACCGTGGTTGGCGATCGGTTCGCCTGGAGGGGCGACGCGAGCGCGAAGGCGCGCGTGAGCGAGCGCTTCTCGTGGTCCGATCAGCGCGAGGAGAGCGGCGGGAGCGCGGGTGTGGACGACCGCTTTGCCTGGATCATGAGCGACGCCGCCACCTCCGGCGCGTAGCTCCACCCACCAGGAGTCCGGCCAGCGTCATCCGGCCGTACCGACGGGGTGCCCGCTGCTCCCTGCCGAGGGGCGCCACCTTCGAGCGCTCGAAGGAGCGCTCGGCGTCGCGCTCTTCACGCGTCCCTCACGGCACGCCTACGGTGTCACGAAGATGACCGAGAGATCATCCACGTAGAAGGCGCCCGTGGAGTTCGCGCCCATCCAGGCTCTGACCGCGCCGAAGTTCCGCGCCTGGTTGAGAAAGTAGCTCGGGATCGCGACGTCGAGGCTGCCGGATGCCGCCCCCAGGAGGGTGATGGTCGCCGTCGCCGCGCTCGCGCCGATGTTGAACGTCACCTGTACGCTGAACACCTGCCCGCGCTGATACGTCCCAAAGATCAAGTTGCTATCGTCGTTGACGCGCACCGTTCCGTTCGTGAGAAAGTCGAGGTGCAAGAAGCTGTTCAAGTCGCTCAGCGGCTGGTTGAAGCCCTCGAACTGCAGCGTCGGGACTCCGCCGTCCGCGCCTGGAATGAAGAGCCTGGCGGTCGCCATGTATTGACCATCTCCGCGAAAGGCGCTGAAGCGACCCTGGATCGACGTCACGTCGTTGAAGTTCGGGTGCTGAATGAGCACCCACTGATCGTTGGCCTCACCAGCCGGAGAAGCGGCCACCGTCACGTTGCCGTTGCCGAGCGCCGTCGCGACGGTGCCGACCGCTTGCTGTGCGTTCGGCGGCTGAGATGCGGTGTCCTGGGTGAACCCGGCGCTGAGGAGCGTCTCGGCGGTGCAGCCTGTGAGCAGCGCCGGCGCGGCCAGCAGCGGCAGGCCCAGGATCGTGCGCCGAGAAACGAGGAGCGATTTGCCGGTCGCATGATCTTTGGCGCGAGCAGACTCGATCGTTCGATTGAACGTCATGTTCATCTCCGTTGGGTGAAATCGGCCCACGCACGACGTGCATGGCTCGGTGGTCGAAGCGGCGTTGTCGCCGAGAAGCGCGGCGTACAGCGACAGGTTTCGCAAGCGTCATGCCACGGCGAGCGGGTCGCGCACCCCCCGACGAGCCCCCGTGTTCGCGCCGAAAACGAGGCTCATCGCTCCCGTGATCTCCGGAGAAGAGCACGGGGCCGCCGCGCTCCCTGTCTCTCTGAAGGAGACACCTGTTCCCCTGGAGAACCAGCGCGAGCAGGGATGGCCTGCGGCGGAGGGCTCCGCGCCGAGAGAGGCGCTCGCCTGCCAGACGACCGTCAGGCCGCCCCATGAGACTGCGAGCTGGAACAAGACATCAACCCACAGAAATTTCCGCCCCAGGAACCGTCGATGTGGGGCAGAATACGTGTCGACGATGGCGCTCCGCGGCAAGCCGACCGCCCACCATCGAAGAGCTGGATCCAGGTGCGCTGTCGGCATCGACGATGGTGATCGTCAACACCAAGCGGGCCGGAACCAGCGCCCAAGCGCACGAGCCTTGCGCCGAACAGACCATGGTTCGAATTTGCTTTACCCTCGCAACCCAGCCTGAGATGCTATGCACTGCGACGAAACAATGCACGACAAGGGCATCGTTTCGAATGCGAAAGCATCCTGGAGGGGTAACATGCCGATTTCAGTGACAGTCAAAGGCAAGACGTACGAGAGCGACGGTCATTACCACGCGGAAGAGGTCATGTTCGCTTCCGTCAAGCGTCAAGGGAACCTCGACGTGGAAATGAACGGTTGGCCGTGCACGGGCGAGCGGCACCACGATTGCCATCAGCTCTTCCTCGACCAGTCCGCTAACCGCACGATCACGGTGACCATCACGGCCGATCATGCCGGCTACGCCGCGAACCATGGGCGCAAATTCGGGGATAAAGGGACGATCACCTACGCCAATGGCGTCGCGACCTACGGCTAGAGCGGCAAACAGTCAGAAGAGCGTCCAATCCTCCGCCCACCATCGCGGAGACCACGCCCTTCGGCCGAGCGCGGCCCGTCCCATCACGCCTCCACCCCGTACTTGTCCAGCCACTGTTTCAGGCGCTGGTAGCTCCTGAAGCCGATGAGCGCCGCCGCGCGCGTCTTGTTGTGGTTCGCTTCCTTCATGGCCCGCTCCAGGTAGTGCCGGACGACGTGGGCAATGGTCTCCTCGAGGCTGAAGCCGTCGCCGAGCGGCTGGCCCAGCACCGCGTCCCGCGGCGTGTCTTCGCGGACGAACAGCGCCTCGCGGACCTCGACGACATCGATCACCGGCCCGTGCGCCCAGACGAAGGCGCGCCAGAGGGTCCCCTCGAGCTCCCGGACGTTCCCCGGCCAGGGGTGACGGAGCAGGTGGTTCCTTGCGGCGGGAGAGAGCTTCTTCGGGATGCCTCCGGGGCGCGCCTCGTTGTTGAGGCGGGCGAGGAACTGGTCGGTCAGCAGGCCCACGTCGCCCTCGCGTTCGCGGAGGGGCGGCGTGTGCAGGACCAGGATGGCCAGCCGGTAGAAGAGATCCTCGTGGAATCGACCCTGGCCGACCTCACGCATCAGATCTCTGTTGGTCGCGGCGATGATGCGCACGTCGACGGGGACCTCCTGCCTGCCGCCGACGGGGCGGATCTTCTTCTCCTGGAGGGCGCGGAGCAGCTTCACCTGCGCATCGGGCGGCAGCTCGCCGACCTCGTCGAGGAAGAGCGTCCCGCCGGTCGCGCGCCCGAGGTGCCCCTGGTGGTCGGCGGCGGCGCCCGGGAAGGCGCCCCGGGTGTGCCCGAAGAGCTCGGAGTCCACGAGCTCCCGGGGCAGGGCGCCGCAGTTGACGGCCACGAACGGGCCCGCGGCGCGTGGGCTCGCCTGGTGGATGGCGCGGGCGAGGAGCTCCTTTCCGGTCCCGGACTCGCCCTGGATGAGGACGGGCGCCGTGGTGCCGGCGGCCTGCCGCGCGCGGTGGAGCAGCCGCTTCATCGCCTCGCTCCGGTGGACGATGTCCGAGAACCCCGGCTCATCGGGCCGGAAGCCGCCCGAGAGGCGGGCCAGGTCTTCCTCGGTGCGGCGGACCGCGGCAGGGATCAGCTCCGCGGCGAGCTCGAAGGGCACGTCGGCGGTCTGGACGCCGGTCTGGGGCGATGACTCGATGAGCTCCGCCTCGAAGCGCGTCTTCGCGACGAGGATCCAGATGGCCGCCATCGCCGGCGTGCCCGCGCTCAGGTGGAAGGTCCGCTTGGCCCTCTTCCCGTACTGCTCGATCGACCAGGCCACAGCCTCCATGACGGCGCGGTAGATGTCCGCGTGGTGCGTCGGGGTGGAGAGCGTCTCCTGCCGGAGGACGATGCTCGCCTTCGTCTTCTTCCTGAGCCATCGCGTGAACGGCGCGACCTCCTCTCCTGGATGGTTGTTCAGCAGGACGAGGTGGTCGAACTCGCGCTCGGCGACGGCGTGCGCGATGGGGCCTGCGCCGACCGCGGCGTCGCCCGACGCCGCCCTGAGGTCTGTCTTCCCGATCCATGCGAGGAGAACACGGGCCATCGTGCTCGCCAGCGTAACAAACCTTCTGGTAGCAGAGACATCCTTCTTCTCGCCCCGGTAAGTTTCTCTGCCAGTGCCGCTGCGCGGCTGACGTGCGGCGGCGAGGCGCGTGGCACGGGATATGAGAAGGGACGGAAGAGGGACGTGAAGAAGGGCGGCGCCTGGACGCGTAAGCCCCTCTCACCGGTTGCGTCCACGTCGAGCTTCACGCCGTCGACGCCCACATCGCCTTCCCCCGGGCGACTCACCCCAGAACACCGGCCGGCGTCGAGCCCGGGTCGCGTGAGCCGAGCCGCACACGCTCAGTAGTGCCGCTCCAGCAGGTACCAGGCGAACGCGCGCACGGCGATCTTCGCCTGGGAATCCGGAACGAGCGGATCGAGCTCCGCCCACGCCACCTCGACCATGGCGCGCGCGCGCGCCATGCAGCGTTCGTTGGCCCCTGCCGCCTCGACGATCGAGAGGATACGACCAACCTCGTCGCCCTCGGTCGGGCGCACGAGGATCGCACCAGCGAGCGCCGCGCGATCGGCGCGCGGGAGCGAGCCGAGCGCGTCGAGGATCGGGAGCGTGAGCTTGCCGTGCATCACGTCCTCGCCGCGGGTCTTCAAGTCGCCCGCGAAGCCGCGCAGGTTCAGCACGTCGTCGACGATCTGGAAGGCGAGGCCGAGCGCCTCGAAGAAGCGGCCCACGGCGTCGACCTGCGCGTCCGATCCGCCGCCGAGGATCGCCCCGATCCGCGCCATCGACGCCGGAGGCACCGCGCTCTTCAGGTGATGAATCGAGAGGAGGCGATTCGAGAGCCGCGCCAGCTCGTCGTCGTCGAGCGTCGTCGGGGCGAGGCCGGCGAGATCCAGGGCCTGTCCGGCGTGCCCCGCGCGCATCGCCTCGAAGTAGAGCGCGTAGACGCGCAGCTTGTCGCGATCCGGGATGGCGTCGCGATGGACCGGCGGCTCGCCCAAAAAATAGGCGGCGGTCCCCGCGTTGATCGCCGTCGCGTCGCCGTGCATCAGGTGGCAGGTCGGGCCGCCGCGCCGGACGACGGAGCGATCTTCGGCGTCGTCCACGATGAGCGAGCCCGTATGGATGAGCTCCGGCACCGCCAGCCAGTGACGGAAGCGGCGCGCGTCGCCGCCGACGAGCTCGACGCACGCGAGGATCGCGAACGAGCGCCACGTCTTGCCGCCGCGGTCCAGGATCTCGCGGATGGGCGCGATCAGCTTCGCCTCGAAGGTCGCGCGATCGAAGCCGTCGCGCGGGCGCGCGTGCGAGCCGGTCACGAGCGCTCGCAGGCGGTCCTCCGCGGGGCGCGAGGGGATGGTCTCGGCGAGCACGCGCCGCACCTCGTCGCCCACCGAGCGGAGGAATGCGTCGAGATCCCGGGCGCCGTACCCGCGGAGCTCGACCCAGCCACGCCCGCGGACGGCGGCGCCGCGCAGCGAGCCGGCGGCGACCACCTGCCCTTCCCAGAACGACGGTTCGGAGAGGATGGTGACGACCTCCTGATCCGCGTGCACCGCTCGGACGCTGATCTCGAGATCGAGCTCCTCGCAGGTGAAGGTCATCTGAACGGGATACTCGACGAAGGTCCGCAAGCTCCGCCACGCGGACTCCACGCGCATCGACACGCGCCGGGAGCGGCGCACGCGCCCCGCCGCGTCGCTCACCACCACCCAATCCTCGACGAACCCCCCGCGCTCGGCCGGGCGGATCAGATAGATGCTCACGTCGGTGCCGTCCTCGAGCTGGAGCGACGCCCACGTCCACGCGTTCTCGCCGCCGGCGGCCGAGCCCTCCGGGACGAAGCCGAGCTCGTGATCGTACCAGCCGCTCCCGCGCGCCACGGCCTCCTCGCGCCCGGACGCGGCGATCGTCCCGCGGACCGCGCACCTCGGGATGAAGTAATAGAACATCTGCTCCGAGCCAGCTCCGCGGATCACCCCGTCATCGCCCTGCCGTGCAGGGGGCTTTTCGGGGTGGAAGACGAGATCGACGCGGAGATCCGTCTGGTCGTCGCGCAGCGTCAGCTCGTAGTCGCCGTCGGCCCGTTTCCTGAAGGTGTCAGTGCCATACGACAAGGAGAGCGAGCCGTCGTCCACGCGCGCGGCGCCATCGATGCGGCGTGTCGGCAGAGGGACGGCGCCGCGCGCGAGGATTTCGCGCAGCGCCCGGCGACTCCGCTCGTCGAGCGACCTCGCTTGATCGACCTTCAGGAGCGCGAGCTCGCGGGTGGCGTCATCGACGCGGACCGTGGGAGCGTACCCTCCGTTTCCTTCCGTCAGGGCCCAGGTCACGAAGTGCGCGTGCCGTGAGTCCGCGACGCGGTGCCGGAAGAACGCCGCGAAGACGCCGAGGCGACGGCCGCCCTCCGTCTCCAGATGGCAGTTCACGTACCACCACTCGACATCCGATGAGGCGTGCGGCCGGTCGTGCACGTCGAGATCGATGGGCCCGGGAGCAGGCCAGTCCGCCGGCCGCGCGATCGGCCTCGGGTTCGTCGTCATGAATGCACACTCCTCCTCTCCGCGCAGGCGCGCGCGGTCGACTCCCCCCCAACTCTCCGGTGATCCGGGCCTATCGAGCACCCCGCCACGCGCTCAGCCCTTCGAGGGCGAAGCAGAGCGGGAGCGTCGGATTCCGGCCGTACGCGATGTGCGGGAACAGCACGGTGTAACAGCTGTCGTCGACCCAGAGGCCGTCGGCCTCCTGGCGATCGACGAGGAAGCTCGCCGCGCGATCGAGCTCCGGCGTTCGCGGGAGACCGACCGCGAGGAGCCCGCGAAGGACGTTGCCTGTGAGCGTGGGCATCGACGGGCCGCGGCCCGCCTCGGCGGGATCCGCGTAGCTCGCGATGTCCTCTCCCCAGCCGCCATCCGCGTTCTGTCGCGACAGCGCGAACTGGACGGCGCGCGCGACCCACGGCGCGCGGTGATCGATCCCCACGGCGCCGAGCCCGGCGAGGACGTACGCCGTACCCGCGAGGTAGTTGCAGGCCCACCGCCCCCAGAACGCGCCGAGCTCCGGCACCTGGTGGCGTCGCAGGAACGCGATGGCCCGCGCGACGGGCGGGCTCGTCGCGTCGTGGCCAAGCGCGCCGAGGGCGCGGAGCACGCGCCCCGTGATGTCGGCGTTCGAGGGATCGCCCGCCTCGGCCTGCAGCATCCATGCGCGGCGCAGCGCGCGGCCGACCGGCGTGCGCGGGCGCAGCGACGCGGGGAGCGACGCGGGATCGATGTAGAGCGGGCCGGGCGGCGCTGCCGGGCGGCCGGTCGAGAACGAGCCCCACCCGCCGTCGGGGTTCTGCATGGCCACGAGCCACGCCTCGCCTGCGTGGATGACGTCTCCGAACATCTGGCGTGGTGACGCGAGCGCGAGCGCGGCGAGCACCTCTGCCGTGCTGTCGAGATCGGGATTGCGCCCGTTGCCTCGCTGGTACGCCCAACCGCCCGTCCCGGGCGCGCCGCGCGGAGGTGTCTGCCAGTCCGTGGGCCCGGGCTGCGTCGCGCGCCCGCGCACCAAAAAGCCGATCGCCGAGGTGATCGCGGGGTGCGACGCAGGAATACCGCTCTTCACGAGCGCGTGGACGAGCTGCGCCGTATCCCAGTGATCACTGAGGAACGGGCTCACCTCGAGCCCCGCCTCGGTCCTCCGCTTGAGCTGATCGCAGTAGGCGAGCGCGCCGCGGATGCGCTGGTCGTCTCGCGGGACGCCGAAGCCCGCGAGGACGATGGCCGCGGTGAGCGTGGCTGGGCCCACGCCCATGAGCGCAAACGATGGATCTTGCCTCTTCGTGAAGTACTCGATTGCGCTCCTCCGCCCGCGCGCTCGGATCGGGTGCCCCTTTGCCTCGCCAGGGCCGTGGTGCAAGAGGTCGAAGACCGCCGTCGCCAGGTGGATCCACACGAGCGTGTTCACACCGAGGGCCTTGGCCAGCAAACGCTCGCTGCCGGGCAACAAGCGAAACGCGAGGCCGGGATCGGGGAGCGTGTCTGCGGGGATCACGCCCGCGAGCGCCAGGGTGATGCGCGCCGAGAGGCTCGCCCGGCCAAAGCCGCCTTCGGAGGTGATGAACGAGCGCGCGCGGCTCAACGCGGGATCCGCCGGATCGACGCCGGCCGCGTGCATCCCCGCGTACCACATGCACGTCGCGTCGAGCTGGCCCGCGCGCGCTCTGGGCCAGGGCGGCACGGAGCCGTCGTCGCGCTGCTCGGCGCGGAGGCGCTTCACGCCGAGCGCGGCGTCCTCCTCGTCGAGCGCGCCGAGCCAGCGCTCGTGCACGAGGGCGACGCTCGTGAAGACGACGCCCGCGTCGTTGAAACCCTGCCAGGTCCCGTCGGTCCGCTGCTGTTCGAGGACCGCGCGGGCGCCGCGGAGGAGGACCTGATCCACGGAATCGGCGAGCGTCGTCCGAGGGAGGGAGAGCGTCGTCATATCCATCCGGGAGAAGGAAATCCAAACGTTTCGGAGACGTCAAGCCCCAATCGCGGGACCTGCTCCGGGTTGGCAGAACGAACAGGCGTTTGCGGGACTGCGCCGGGACCTCGCCCCCGCTGCGGCTCGGGCGCAGTGCCGCAAACGCCTGTTCGTTGGAGCTTGATTCTGGCTCCACGCTCGCGACTCCGAGACTCCAATGATTCAGGCATCTTACACGCACACTGAGCCCTCTCGATCCCGGACCTCGAACATCCAGGCGCTCGCCCGCGCCGGGCGATCTCGGTAGAATCGCCTCCGTGGCTCAACCCGGCGAAGGGCTCGTGCCCCTGGTTCCCTCGGCCCTCCTCTCGAGCCGCTGGTCGCGGGATAACCTCATCACCCCCGATCCGTCTCGTCTCTACACCGGGCCCTTCTCGGTACGCGTCGGCGTCGAGCAGCTGCAGGAGCAGGTCGACGCGCTGACCTCGGTGCTCGGAGACTTCGAGGTGGAGGAGGCGAACCTCGGTGTCCTGTCCTGGAACGTCCGCGGCCGGGATCGGCGCGGCCCCGTCCACCTGGTCCTGCCGCTCGGCATCGACCAGGCGGGCGTCGGCGGACGCAGCAAGGCGCGCGTGCCTCAGGCCTGCTTCGAGCACGCGCGCACCTTTACCGAGCGCCGGCTGGATCGCTATCTCCTGGCTCCCGATCAGCTCGTCGAAGCCCGGGGCGCCGGAGCGGGTGCCTGCTTTCGGCTGCCGAGCGGCTATCTCCCTCTGACCTTCGGTCTGGGTCGCGCCCGAGTCGACGTCATCAGCGAGGACGGTGCCTGGGGGATCAGCCTCGGGGCACGCTCGACTCGAGAGATCCTCGTCGAGCTCTGCGCGGCCATGGCTTACCATTACGACCTCGAGAGCGGGACGATGATCGCCGACGTCGTGATCAACGACGGCGACTTCCTGGCGAAGCGGGATCGCGACGGCAGCTTCGCGCTCCGCTGGACGACGGCGCGCACCCTGGAGAGCGGCGTCGGCCCCGATCGGTTCTTGCTCTATCTCATGCAGCTCATGGCGTACGAGGACTGGGAGGTCGACGGCGATCTGCTCGGGCTGCCCGTTCCGCTCACCGATCCCGAGGCGGCGTTCGCCGGCTTCACGCGGGGCAGGAGCCTGCGTTGCTTGGACCTCGGCGAGGATCCCGCGCGCGGCGTCGCGCAGGCTCGGGCGCTCCTCGATACCTTTGCTCGTTCTCGAGAAGGCAGGGCCTATCGCCCCTGGGTCGAGCGCTACCGCGATCCCCATTCCTCACAGGCCTTGGCGTCCGATGATCCGCGGCGACCCTGGTGGAACCTGGTCGAGCTGCGACAACGCCGCGACCGATTGCGGCTCGAGCGCGGCGAGGAAGGTGCCGCGCCGCTCAGCACCCTCATCGAACGTTTGCTCGGGGTGGTCGGCGTCGCGGAGCCCGCGGACGCCGGCACGGCGCCCTCGGTCAACGACGTCGATCGCAGGGAGGTGCTCGACCTGCTCGAGAGCGCTGGCGTCAGGGCCGATGCGCGCGCGTCCGCTGCCGACACCTGGTTCGAGTGCTGGCCCTACCGGAGTCGCGCCGAGCTCGAAGCGCGCCTGCCGTGCCTCGCCGCCTTGCCGCCGAGCCGGCTTCTGTGCCCAGGCGTCGCGCCCGCCGAGGAGGAGGGCACGCTCGCCGCTCTCGATCGCTGGCCCCGCGCTCGCCCCGCCCGCGAGCTGGCCAATCCGGAGCTCTTCGGAGGACGGCGCCTGGCGCCGGACGCCCTCGCCACGGCCGTGTCGCTCCTGCCCAGCTTCGAGGCCTTCATGGACGACGCCCTCCACGACCCGCGCTGGGGCTACTACGCCAACCGCGTCGTCATCGGACAAGAAGGTCACTTCTCGACCCATCCCGAGAACCTGACGCCGCACTATGGCCGCTGGGTGGCCGCCTGGGCCTTCGAGGTGTGGAGAGAGCTTTGCGCGAGCGACAAGCTGCGGCGGGATGAGCCCTTCTCGCTCGTCGAGTTCGGCGCGGGCAACGGACGCCTTGCCCGCGACGTCCTGGATGCGGTCCGGAGCCTGAGCGGATCGAGCGACGACTGGCGTCGCTTCAGGGAGGTCCTCGAGGTTCGCATCTACGAGATCTCGGATTCCCTGCGCAAGAAGCAGCAGGCTCTGCTCGGCGCCGACGCCCGCGTGCTCGTGGGAGACGCGCGGGCGCCGGCAGACTGCCTGCGCCGCGACTTCCCTGAGGGGCTCGTGGGGCTCGTCGTCACCAACGAGCTGCCGGACGCCTTCGGAGTCCACAAGGTCCGTCTCTCGGCGAACGGGGACGCCGAGGCGGTCCTGGTCGTCCCGCGCATCGAGTCACGGCTCCTCGAAGCGCTCCGCCCAGAGCTCCGGGACGCCTGCCGCCAGGCCGACGCGCGTCTTCGCCAGCTCCTCGGCGAGAACCGCCACGGCGGTGAGCTCCTGCTCGATCGGAGCTGTCTGGGAGATCTGATGACCGCCCTCTACCAGCTCCCCGCGGCCCAGCGCGAGCCGCTGGTCGACCAGGTCTGGTTCGACGAGGCGCTCGTACCGGCCGCCTGCTTTGGCTCGCTCGCGGAGGTCCTGCGGCGTGGCGCGTCCGAAATGGCTCGAGCCCTGGCCGCTGAGCCGTCCGGGGTCATCATCTATGTGAACGTTCACGCGACTCGCTTCATCGGCGAGCTCGCCAGGGTCCTGCGCCTGGGCCAGGTCCTCACCATCGATTACGGCGACACGACCTGGGGCCTGATCCAGGGGGCCAGGCAGGGCCAGTTTCCTTTCCGGATCTACTGCGATGAAGGGAGCTATCTTCCGCGCCCCAACACCCCGTACTCGCGTCCGGGCGCGCAGGACCTGACGGCCGACGTCAACTTCACCGATCTCTCGCTGGCGGCTCGCGAGGCCGGGCTCGAGCACGTCTACTTCGGTCCTGAGCGCGCGATCGCCGGCCGCGAGTTTCCTCGGGTCCTCGCGTCCACCGATCAGCGCCCGTTCGCCGAGCTCGTCGGGAACTCGGTCTTCAAGCTGCTCGTCGTGGGACGCGGCGCGTCCTACTTCCCGGCGCTGCAAGGGCTCGATCCGCTCCCGCTCCTCACGCACGCGCCCGATGCGACGCTCGATCCGGTGCGTCGCGCACGCGAGGAGGCGATCCAGAGGCGCGTCGAGCAGCCAGATGTCGACCGGCGCGGCGTCGGTGGCGTGATCGACGAGCAGCCGGGGCGCGAACACGAGCCTTCAGGCTAGCTCGTAGCACCCCAGGATGCGCGTCGCTCTTCTCTCTTCGAGCAGGAGGCCCGCTCAGGTCGCCGTCATCGCTTCGCGCGCCGACAGGGCGTTGGCGCGCCGAATGGGCAGAAGGGCGGCTAGCAGCGTGGTGACGGCGAGCAGCAGAAGCCAGCTGCCCATCCCGCGCACCGACAGCGCGAAGGGCAACGGGGCAAGAAACCCGAGCCGACCGATGAACGCCTCCACGGCGGCCGTGACCGGCACCGACAGCGCCATGGCGAGCGCCCAGCTCGCCCCGCTCGTCACGAGGGCCTCGGCGAGCAGCAGCCGGCGGATGCGCGCCGGCGTGGCGCCGAGCGCTTTCATGATGCCAATCTCGGCCGTGCGTTCGACCACGCTCGTGCCCATGGCGGTGGCGAGGCCGAGCAGCCCGACTGCGGCGAAGATGACGGCGAGCGCCAAGAGCGCGCGAATGAAGATGACCACGTGATCGCCGACCGCCGTACGCAGCTCGGAGAATGGCATCACCACTTCGACGCCGACGCGCGCCGCCTCGAGCTCGGCTTCGAGCGCCCGCAGGATGCGCGTGCGCTCGGCGGGAGAGCTGGCCGTCGTGCTCAACCGCACCATGCGCGTGCCTTCGCCGGTCCTGTGGGCCACAGCGGTCACGTACGCCACCGCGGGCGAGCCCACCTCCTCCACGATCCCGACCAGGTGCACGCGCCGCCGCCCCACACCGTCGACCGAGAGCTCGATTACGCGGCCGAGCTGGGCTCCGCGCAGCTGCGCCGCCGCCATGTGGTTGAGCACCACGGCGTCGGTGTCGTCCGCGCGCAGCCATCGGCCCGCCAAGATTGGCAGCGTGACCAGGGTCGTGTCGACCGGAGGCGCCTGCACCGACAAGCTACCGTGGCCCTGGTCGGGATAGGTGCGCACGACGTCGATGCGCCCCGGCTCCGAGAGCGCCGCCGGCGCGTAGCCCCAGCGCTCGACCGCGCGCACCCCGGGCACGGCCGCAAGGCGCGAAGCGATGTCGGCCCCCTGCGGCTGCAAGAACCGGATCTCCACGTCGTAGTGCCGCGCCTCGTAGATCTTGTCCAGGTTTCGCTCCCACGCGCGCGAGACGGACAGCGCCGTGACGAACAGCGCCCCGCCCGTGGCCAAGAGCGCCAGCGTGAGCGCCAGGCGCCCGGGCTTGCGCAGCAGGTTGCGCACCGGAACGGGCAGCCGAGCCTGCACCCAGCCCGGCCCGCCGAGGCGCACGCCGTGATCATCGAGCGCGGCGCGCACCGTGCCCCGCGCGGCGCGCGCGATGGGCAGCGCTGCGGCCACGAGCGGCACGACGAGCCCGGCTCCCGCCTGCACCGCGAACACCCAGAGCGGCACCGCCTCCGAGACCAGGGTGAGGTTGAGCATCCTGGCCACGGCAGTTGCGAACGCGCGCCCGCCCGCAATGCCCGCCGGCACGGCCAGCGCCGTAGCCACAGCGCCAACGCCGCCGACGAGCACCGCGTAGAGCGCGGCCACCTGGGCACCACGCGCGCCGAACGCCTTCATGACCCCGATCTCGCGCACCTGGCGCGCCAGGAGCGCCGCGAGCGAGCTGGCCACGAGCACCGCGCTCAAGACCAACGCCAAGGCAGCGAAGGTCGACAGCAGCGCCAACACCGTTATCATCTGCCGCTGGTGCGGGTGCTGGCGCGGCGGCGGCACGCGCAGCTCGTGCACGGCGTGCCCGCGCGCCTCCAGGTCGCGGGCGAGGGCGTGGGCGAGCTCCTCGGCCTCGGCCGTCGTGCCGGGGGCGGCGCGGAACGCCACGCGCAGCTCGTGCAGCGCGGGCTCTTCGCCGAGGGTTTGCGCGGTCTCGGCGGTGGCGTAGGCGTACACCGCGCGCTCCTGCCAAGCCGGAGCCAAGCCCGGGTCGTGCACGATGCCGCTCACGCGCACCGGGCGCAGCGAGCCGTGCGGCGTCTTGACCCACAGCTCGGCGCCCTCGGGCGTTCCGGCCGCTTCGGGCAAGGCGGCCATGCCCAGCGCGCTGCGCTCGAGCAGCACGGTACCACGGGGCGGCGGCCACGCGCCGCCCTCGCGGCGGAAGGTGTTCAGGCGCAGGTCGTCGAAGTCCGCCACCACGAACAGGAGGAGCGGCCGGAAATCAAAGCCGACGCGCACGCGGGCGAGCACCACCTCGCGCGCCTCGGCCTCGGCGACGCGCGGATCGGCGCGCACCTCGGCCAGCAGCGCGGGGTCGACGCCCGCCGGCATCTCGAGCGTGGCCTCGGCCGGGCGGGTGCCGAGGTAGTTGCGCGCCATCTCGCGGGCGAGCACGGCGTAGGTGCCGAACACGGCGCCGAGCGCCGTCAGGCTGAGCGCCACCGCCCCCACCATGAGCGCGATGCGCCCGCGTTCCAGCCGCACGTCGGCCCAGAGCTTGCGCCAGCGCGCCCCCAACCAGGGCCTACGCATGGCACGCCTCGCGTGCGGTGCTGCCGGTACGGCCCGCGCCGGCGCCGCCGGCCCTGCCGGTCACGACGGTGTCGACGACGCGCCCGTCGCTCAGGCTCACCACCAGGTCGACCCGGCGCGCCACGTCGCGCTCGTGCGTGACCAGGACCACGGTGCGCTGGCCCCGGGCCAGGTCGGCGAGCAGGCCGAGCACCAGCTCGGCCGTGTGCACGTCGAGGTTGCCCGTGGGCTCGTCGGCCACGATGAGGGGAGGATCGTTGGCCAGCGCGCGCGCCACGGCGGCGCGCTGCTGCTGGCCGCCCGACAGCGCCGCAGGCAGCTTGTCGGCCTGGTCGGCGATGCCCACCTGCGCCAAGAGCGCGAGGGCGCGGGCGCGCGCTTCGCGCGGCGGGTACGTGCCGCAGAGGTCCATCGGCAGCGCCACGTTCTCGGCCACGGTGAGCGTGGGCAAGAGCTGGAACGACTGAAACACCACGCCCACGGTGCGCCCGCGCCATGCCGCGAGCGCGCTCTCGTCGAGCGCGTGCACGGCGGTGCCGGCCACGTCGATGCTGCCCGCCGAGCAGCGGTCGAGCCCCGCCACCAGGTTCACGAGCGTGGACTTGCCGCTGCCCGAGCGGCCCACGACGGCGACGAACGCGCCCGCGGGCAGCGACAACGAGACGGCGTCGAGGGCGCGGAAGGTGCCGGCGGGCGAGGCGTAGGCGCGCGTGACGGCGCGCAGTTCGATGAGAGGCCGAGGTTGCTCTTGGTCTGCCATGGCGCCTACCATCGGGCGCACGGCGCGCGCTCGCCATCGACACTGGGCCGCGTCCCGCTCCAAACGAGACACCGCGCCCGAAGTGTCCGGAAACCGCTCTGCTATGGCCACCAAGCCCCCTCGTGCGCGCGATGCGGCCCCCGACCGGCGCGTGCGCCGCACCCACCGTCAGCTGCGCACCGCGCTCATCAACCTGATCCTCGAGCGCGGCTGGGACGCGGTGAGCGTGAGCGACGTGTGCGCGCGCGCCGACGTCGGCCGCTCGACCTTCTACGCGCACTTCGCCGACAAGGAAGAGCTGCTCTTCAGCGGCTTCGACGAGCTGCACGCGGCGCTCGCGACCACGCGCGAGGAGCACGCCGGCTCATTCGGCTTCGTCGAGCCCATGGTGCAACACGCGCGCGACAACGTGAAGCTGTTCCGCGCCATCGTGGGCCATCGCAGCGGCCCCGGGATGCAGCGCCGCTTTCGCGACGTGTTCACCCGCCTGGTAGAGGCCGAACTCGAAGCCCTCGGGGTGGCGCAACAAGAGCGCCCGCTCATTGCGCAGTACGTGAGCGGTGGATTTCTCGAACTGCTCATGACGTGGCTCGATCGCCCCGCGCGGCTCGACAGCCACGCGCTTGCTGCGGTATTCCGGAGGCTCACCGAAGGGGTGCTGTCGAGCGTCGAGCGCGGCAGCCCCTAGCCCCCACGGCGGCTGGGTCGAAGCGCAGGCAGGCACGCTGAGCGTGACGAGCTCGGTACCTGCGCCGGCGGGGATATCGGGTAGTGGTCGTGTTTGAACATGAAGGCGGGAAGGCGGGAAGGCGGGAAGAAGAGATCAATGATCTTCCCGCCTTCCCGCCTTCGTGTGAACTCTCTCCGGGCAAATGCGACCACTACCGGATATCGAAGGCGAGGCCGACCCCGAAGCGCGCCCAGCAAACTCCCGATGCCGTACGGGCGCCCGTTTCCGGACAGTTGAGCGTCTTTGTCCAGAACTGAGCCCTATCCTGCTGTTCTTCCATGGTAGGAACGCTGCCCGACGACTATCGTGTTGGGATGAAGAAACGCTGGTTCGTCACGATGGGCACCGCCATCGTTGGCGCGACATTTGCCATCGTCCCTGGCACCGATGCCGCGGCGACGAACAACTCTGGAACCATGGAAGTCATTGCCAACGGCTTTCGCAACGACAATGGCCATGCCTACGTCCGCGTCTATCGTCGCCATGACAAGATCACCGATCCGCCTTGGCGCTCGATTCGGATGCCAATCGTTTCCAAGGAGGCGCATTTCAAGGTTCCCGATCTCGCATATGACGCCTACGCGCTGGTGGTACACCACGACGAAAATGACAACGGACGCATCGAGCACAATCTTCTTGGTTTGCCCGCTGAACCGCTGGGATTCTCGAACGGATTCACGCTTGGAGTCTTTTCCGGGATGCCAACGTTCGAAAAACTTCGAGTCGTCTTCACGGAGAAGAGCAGGCCGCTCAGGGTGACCGTTCGATAATCTCCACGAGCGCTCGCTCTTTGGCCGAGTCCCGGCGGACGGCGCGCCCGGTGAGGCGCGAGGCGCAGCAATTTCACCGCGTCCGCAGGCCTTGCGCGAGCGCCCCGGCGGCGCAGCGGCTCCGGGCGCGGGCGCGCGCTGGTCGGCCTCTTGCATGCTCCGTCGAGCGGGCGCAGGGGAGCGGAGCTCGCAACGACGGCAGGCGTACTCATGCGTGCCGAGAGCGCAAGGAGTCTGTTCGATGAAGCTCAAGAAGAATCGCAGGGTCGAGGATTACATGAGCACCGCGGTCATCACGCTGAAGGAGGCCGACACGATCAGCGCCGCAAATCTCGAGATGAAGCTCGCGGAGATCCGGCATATTCCCGTCGTCGACGCGAAGGGGCGCGTCGTCGGGATCGTCTCCGATCGCGATTTGCTCCGCCACGTGAGCCGCCTCGACGGCAAGCCCATCCCGATCGAGTCGATCATGACCCGGCGTGTCCGCACCGTGCGATCGACGACCCCGGCCGCCGACGCAGCCCAGATCCTCCTCGATCACAAGATCGGCTGTCTGCCCGTGGTCGGCGACGAGGAGCAGCTCATCGGGATCATCACCGAGACCGATTTCCTGAGCATCGCCCAGCAGGCGCTGCGAGGCATCGACGTGACCCACAGCGCCGGAGATCGCTAGAAGACGGGCTCTCCTGCCTGCGCCGCCTATCATGCGTCGCCGGTCGACCAGTACCCGCCGTTCGCGTTCGATCCGGGTCCCGTGGACGGCACCCCGCGCGATCACGCGAGCACGTTCGCCTGAGGCGTTCTCTCGGCCGTCGAGGAGCGCCTCGGCGCGATGGCTCGCCTCGCTGCCGCGGGGAGCTACGGATCGAGCACTGGCGCGCGTCTGTCCCTGGTTTTTACCCTCGCTGATAAATTCCAGCGATGTCTGGCGCGGCGAACGTGCTCTGTCGAGCGCCGGAGCGCAACGGACGCGCGAGGGCGGGCTCCGCTCGTCTACGGTGCGTGGATGAGAATCTTGACCTGGTTGACTCTGGGGCTCCTGTGCGCGGCGTGTGGTGACAACGGCGATCCGTCCGGCCCGGGAGGAGGCGGAGCCGGGGGCGCCGCCGCGGCGACCGCGGGCAGCGGCGGCGGTGCGGGCGGCGGCGGCGGCGGCGGTGCGGGCGGCGGCGGCGGCGGCGATGCCGCCGGCACCGGCGGCGGCGCGGGGGCCGGGGGCGACGCGACCGGTGGAGGGGCGGGCGTCGGCGTCGATCTCGCCGCGCCTGACGCCATCTTCCTCCACCCGGCGGGGGAGACGACCAATATGGTGTTTCACATCGCGATCGCCGGAGCCGACGACGGCGGCGCCTACGTGAGCGGCGAGGGGTTCGGCGAGATCAAGCTGGGCGACCAGACGATCACCAAGCTGGGAGCGTTCCTCGTCCGCCTCGATCCCGAGGGCGATCTCCTCTGGTCGGCGCCCATCGTCACGGCGCAGCAATCCTCGGCGACGGCCGTGACCGTCGACCGAGCGGGCAATGTGCTCATCGCGGGCGAGCTCTATGGCGAGGTCACGATCGGGGGCACGAAGCTGTCCGGCGCGACGGATGATCCCGACGCCATGGTGGCCAAGCTCGACGCCGACGGCAGCGTGCTCTGGGCGAAACGCTTCGCCTCCACGGCCGCGGATCGCTGCTTTGCGATCGCGACCGACGCCACGGGCAATGTGTACGTGGGTGGCTATGTCGACGACGACATCGACTTTGGCGACGGCCTCCTGGCGGTGGATGGCGAGTCCCCGTTCCTCCTGAAGCTCACGCCGGACGGCGACGTCGCCTGGGCCAAGGTGTTCAACAACCCCGGCGGCGCCGGCAGCGCCGTGGCCGGCATCGCCGTCCACGAGGGCGGCGACGTGTCGATCACGGGCTACGCCGACGGGGCGCTGACCATCGACGGCACAGCGCTGTCGCTGCCTGCAGGCTCGACGATGATGGGCTTCGTCGCCCGCTTCTCGAGCGCGGGGGAGGGCCGGTTCGCGCTGCGCTTCGGCGGGCCCGTGTTCGACATGGGCAACGAGATCGCCGTCGGTGAGGGCACGTTCCTCGCTGGCACGGTGAGCGGCGAGAGCGATGTGCTCGGGACGACGGTGGACGCGGACCTCGAGGGCACGCCGTTCGTCGCGAAGCTCACGGAGAGCGGGACGGCCGAGTGGGTGATCACGCCGGAGCCGAGCGGCACGATGTACGGCCTCGCGCCCGACATGGCCGGCGGCGTCTACGCGGCGGGTCGCTACGACGATCTCGTCACCTTCGACTACACCCCGTTCGCGCTGCGCGCGAGCGCGTCCTCGGAGGTCACGGCGCTCCAGCGCTACGCGTCGAGCGCCGGCTCCTCCGAGGGCATGGCGCTCACCTCCGGCGGTACGCTCTGGGTCGCCGGCACCTTCTACGGTTCCATCGACGTCGGCTCGGGCCCCGTCGCGTCACCGAGCACGAGCGGATTCGTCTTCCGCATCCCGGCGCGCAAGTAAAAGAAGCCGGCTCGCCGCGCGATGCGCGAGCCGGTATCGGTCGCGGACAGAGGTCGAGGTCGCCAGCGACGCTTCAGAAGGCCGGGGAGCAGCGCTTGCCGTCGGTGGTGATCGGCCTGTCCTCGGGCTCGGCCTCCGTGAGGTCGATGGCGTGGAGATCCGTCACGTCGTCATGGCGCAGGCAGTAGACGAGGGACGTCGCGTCGGGAGCGATCGTCACGCTATCTATGTAGGTGCCGGGCTCGGCGAGCACGAGGGGGGACATCATGGCTGTGGCCATGTCGTAGACCAAGAGGGCGCTTGTGGCTACCGTGGTGTCGTCGGCCGGGATATCGATGGTTCCGACGAAGACAATTGACGCCCACCACCCGAAGATCCGGATGCGCGAATTCCGCACGTCCGGATCTGTGGGGGGCCGGGGGGTAGTCGACCCCGGCCTACCCGACTAGGGGATTTCGGGCTCGGTGTGCCTTCGCCACTCGTCCCGCGCGCTTGAGTAGGCGGTCCGGGCGGCGAGCTCGCGCTCCACGCCGGTGATGGCGGGCATCTTGCGATGGCACAGCTCCCCGGGAAGGGTGATCTCCACCTGAGTTCGTGCTTCACGCAGCGTGCCGGGCCATCCGCCGGCGGCGGGGCGGCCTTCTCGATGGAGGTCTTGACGCCAACGCCTGGCCCACGCCTGGCCCAGCGCGTTTGCGCTCTGCTCGATGAATCGTTGCCGTACGGCCGCCAGCGCCGAGCCGTTCTGGTCGGTTGCTGGCTCTGACGGGGCGCGCTCGGCGCCCTGGCTCGGCGCTGCGCGCTTCACTCGGTGACCGCAGGCTGAGGCCCCGGGACGATCCCTGCGATGTCCGGATCCTCTCCCGGCGTCCCGCTGACGGCGGAGCCCTTTCCCGTGCGGCGCGCGAGACGGTTCGCGTCTTTCTCGCGCTGCTTCTCTTGCCTTTCGCGTTCCTTTTGCCGCTTCAATGCTCCCTGTCTCTGCATGCCGAACCGGCCTTTCGGCGCCTCCAGGCGCGTTCTTCAGCACCTCATGGTGCGTCCTGAAAGCGCAGGCGTGGCGGCGCACGAGCGCCGCCACGCCGCGCCCGTGATCAGTACCGGTCGCGACCGCCGCCGCCGAAGCCGCGCGCCGGACGCTCCTGCGCTTCGTTGACCTTCAGCGCGCGGCCATCGAGCATGGCGCCGTTCAGCTGCGAGATGGCGCTGTTCACGGCCTGGGCCGTGCCCATGGTCACGAACGCGAAGCCGCGCGGCTGCCCCGTCTCGCGGTCGGTCGGCATCGCGATCTCACGGACCTCGCCGGCCGCGGCGAACGCGGACTCGAGGGTCTCGCGGGTGGTGTTGAACGAAAGATTTCCTACGTAGAGACGATTTCCCATGCCATCCTGCTCTTTTACGGCCTTCTGGTGCGCTCTGCGGCGGACCCGGCCTGCCATCCGACGAAGCCGTGACGGATCGAACGGAGACGTGCGGCGCGGAACTCCCGCGCGATCACACGGTGCGTCGTCCAGTCGTCCGAGCGAGCTGCAATCTCCCTCACGGGCGAGGGAAGAGGGAAAGCGTCGTTATAGAGGGCCAGGGACGATCGTGAGGGGGGCATCCTAGCCCGGTGCATCGCCGTCCGCAAGCGCGCCGTTCGGTCTTCCGTCGCTGAGCGTGCCGCCGACCGCAGGCGGCCGGCGAACAACGAGGTTGCATCGGGGCGAAATGGCCCATGGCCGCGATCGCCGTGCACCTCGGCCCCGGACCCTGCGGGGCCCCGCCGTGAGCGACGTTGGTGATCATCGAGTCGGGTCCTGAAGCGGACCCGAACGCACATGCCAGGCTGCGCCGTGACACCGTCCACCTCTGGAGCCTCGAGACGAGCCTCGACCGCCGGCCTCACCGGTCGTGCGCGATCCGGTAGCTCCCCGGGATCACCGCCGGCGGCGGCCCGTCGTACAGCGTCGCCGTGCGCCGCTCCTCCTTGCGGACGTGGTACTCGAACACGCAGCGGAGGGAGAAGAAAACCCGCCCTTCCCCCGCGACGATCCCTATCTGATCGAGGTGCATGGGAAAGACAACCTCCCGCTCCTCGAGCTGCACGTGGATGTGCATCCGCAGGTCGGGCATCGCGAACGCGAGATCCCCGCCGCGCAGGCCGTGCGTGAGCCGGATCCCGTCGCCCGGCCTCGGCTCGCCGCCTGCCTCGATCATCATGCCCGGGTGCCCCATGTTGAAGAACGTGGGGAGGATGTCCCTGTGCCCCACCTTGAATTCGGGCGCCCTGTCGGGCGTGAGCCGGCTCGGGTCCGGCGCGGCAGCGCTCGTCGCGGCCTTCACGCGGAGCGCGCCCTCGCTCGGGTAATAACCCAGGCCGACGGGATCGGGGGCGTCGCCGAACGAGCGGAGCAGCCGGTTCGGGTCCTCGAGGTTGGGCAGCGGCTTCCCGAGCGCGCTCTTCGCGTCGAGGTAGAACCCTCGCCCCGCCGGGTTGGGCGTGAAGGGCATGTCGAGCCCGTAGTCGGTGGGGCAGGTCCCGCCGAAGGCGCGCCCGTAGTCGAGCTCCATCGAGACGAACGCCTCCGGCTCGCTCGGGACCAGGGCGCCGCCGGCCCCGGGCACCCAGGAGCGATCGCCGAAGACGGTGATCCGCCGCCGGAAGGTCCGGCCCACCTCGAGCTCGACGTCGAGGCGCGGCCTCGCCGCGCCGCCGGGCTGGCGCACCTTCCCGCCGAGCAGCACGTCGATCCCGCCCATGTAGAACGGCTTGTCCCCCGGCATCTTGCCGAGCGCCGTCGCGACGGGCTCGCCCGAGATCGGCCACGGCTCATCGGGCGTGGCGACGAGCGCGCCGCCGGCGACCCGGAAGGTGGGCCGCGCGATCGCGCAGCCCAGCATGTGGTCGTCGCTGCGCGCCGACGCCGTCCTGAGGAGCACCGCCGGGTGCCTTGTCTCGTTGCGAAGCTTCACGGATCGAGCCCTCTCCGCCGCGGCGCCGCGCTCAGCAGTTCAGGCGCACGGTGCCGCCGTCGAGCTTCTCCGTGGCGCTCCCGTTGGTCACGTAGATCCCGTCCGAGGTGATCTCGATCTTCGCGGACTTGCCCTCGGCGTCGGTCGAATTGCCGATCTCGAGGACGATCTTCTTCTGGGCCCGGATCCGGATCGTCGAGTCGGCGAACAGGGCGAGATCGGGTCCGCCGATCTGGACCTCCTGCTCGGACTCGACGCGCACCTCTCCGGCGCATGTCATCTCCAGCGCGCCGTCGGTCACCGCCCACTCCAGCGAGCCCGCGCTGAGCGTGCAGTGCCCGTCGACGACCTGCTGCATCGTGCCGCCGACCGAGAGGGTGAGGTTGCCCGTCACACGCCTCGACTCGTCGTCCAGGGACGAGATCGCGTGCGCCCCGGTGACGATGACCGTCCGATCGCCGCTCACCTTGACCGACTCGTCCCCGCCGACGCACGCGCTCCGGTCCCCGGCGACGATGTCGCGGCGGTCCCCGACGACGCTCGCCGTGTGATCGCCCGCGACCGAGAGCCAGCTGTCGGCGCCGACCGAGGTGGTCTGATCCGCTGTTACCGTTCTGGTCTCGGCCGCGCCCACGGTCACGGTGCGCGCGCCCGCGACCGTCACCGTCTCCGCGCCGCCGACGGTCTTCGTGCGGTCGCCCGTCACCGCGAGCGCGTCGTCGCCGCCGACGTTGCGGCGCGCGTCGTTCAGGGCCTCGACCTTGAGGTCGCGCTGGGCGCGGAGGTAGACCTCTTCCCGGCCTGACTGGTCCTCGAAGCGGAGCTCGTTGTACCCGCCGCCTCCCGGGGTGGTCTGGGTCCGCAAGGCCGACTTGGTCTTCTCGGCAGGGAGCGCGTACGGATAGGGGCTCACGACCGTGTACACCCGCCCGGTCACGATCGGCCGGTCCGGATCGCCGTCGAGGAACTCGACGAGCACCGCGCTCCCGACGCGCGGGATGTGCATCGCCCCGTAGCCGGCCCCCGACGCCATCTGAGCGACGTGGACCCAGCACGCGTTCTCCGAGGCGCTGCCGTTGCGATCCCAGTGCAGCCTGACCCTCACGCGCCCGTCGCTGTCCGTCTCGATCTCGGCCCCCTGCGTCCCGACGACGGTCGCGGCCTGCGGGCCGGCGATGCGCGGCTTTGGCGTCCTGCACGGGGGCCGGAAGGCGACGCCGGCAGGGACGCACTCGAACGTGCAGCGGTACCCCTCCTTGCTGTCGAACCGGGCCGCGTGCTGGAGCCGGGTGATGAGGTACTCCGCGTTGAAGCTCTCCCTCGGGTGATCCTCGAGCCGGAACCGCGCGCCGGGCGCGAGCCGCACGGAGAAGGCCTCGCCCTGCCCCACGGCGGCGGTCGCCTGGAGCGCGTCGAGGCGGACCTCCGCGCCGGGGCTGGCCGGGTACGCGAACACGGCGAGGTCCGTGTGCCGCCCCTTCTCGGCCGCCGTGTCCACGACCGAGGCGGGGTTCTCGAACGGCACGTCGCGCGTCGTGACCTTCCCCGGCCGGACCCGCTGCGCGAAGCGGAACGAATCGATGCCTTCTCCGGTGTGGATCGCCCCCGTCACCGGCCGATACCGGAGCTCCTTCGGGGAGATGGGCGAGTGGACCTGCGCCGTGTCGGAGATCATCAGGGTCGCGCCAGCGTCGGCGTGCTCGAAGTAATAGAAGATGCCTTCTTCCTCCATGAGGCGGCCGAGGAACGCCCAGTCCGATTCGCGGTACTGGACGCAGACGTCGCGCGCCTCGTAGCCGCGCTGGAGCACGATCTGGTAACGCCGGACGCCGCCGAGCTTCAGCACGCGCTCGATGACCTCGGCCGTGGTGACGCCCTGGAAGATGCGGCAATCGTACCGCTGGTCGAGGAGCCAGACCTCCGGCACCAGCGTGGCGCGGTAGGCGGCGTGGTGCTCCGAGGTGTGGACCTGCTCGAACCGGCTGACGATCCCGTGCAGGTGGCGGGCGCCGGCGCCGTGATCGAGCGTCAGCACGGCCGACTCGGCGACGAGCGCGTCGAGGTCGAGGTCGGTGTCGGCGCACTCGACGGTGATATCGAAGGCGTAGAGCTCCGACATCGCCTCCGCGCCTGAGAGCTCCTTCACCTCGAGCGAGGTCTTGAGTCCATCGATCGTGAGTCGTGCGCGGATGAGGGGCGGTGCCACGGCCATGAGAACCTCGGAAGAAGTTCGACCATCAGAGCCGATGCCGCGCCGATGTGCAAACACGTTGCGCGCTGGCCGCGCCGGGCGAGCTGTGCGGTGCAGGTGCGATGTGCCGCTCGCGCCCCGGCCCTGCTGCGCCCAGCGCATGTCGCGGGCTGCTCATGCCTCCTCCAGCGACGCGATCCCGAGCGGCCGCTGTCGGCCGTACGACCCTGGGATGTACGCGCGTCTCGATGGGCTCGCTCGGTACGCTCACCGGCGGAGCCGGCGGGTTACACAACCTGTCGATGGCAGCGGCGAGCGCTCGAGGATCGAGAACGCTCGCCCGGGGTTCCGCGCGGTCGCGCCGGCGCTACCGAGGGGGCGGCGTCTTCGAGGCGCAGCAAGTGAACTTTGCGTAGCTCGACTCGTGGGCGGCGCAGCGACCATCGTACCCGGAGTCGAACGCCGCGAGCTCCGCGCCGTCGCTCGCGCACGTGGCGTAGGCCCGTTCCTTGAGGGCGGCCATGTCGATGCACGAGGAGCCGTCGCCCAGAGAACCACTCCAGCAGGCCTCCGGCGGAGGAGGAGGCTCGGCGCCGCAGCACTCGAAGAAGGCCTTGCTGGTCTCGTAGCCGGTGCAACGCGGGTTGTCCTCCTCGTAAGAGAAGGAGGTGAACTCGGCGCCTGCGCTCACGCACGTCGCATAGGCCCGATCCTTCATGGCCGAGCGGTCGACGCAGGAGAGGCCATCGCCCAGCTCGCCCTTCCAGCACGTGCTCGGCGGAGGAGGCGGCTCGTTACCGCAGCACTCGAAGAAGGCCTTGCTGGTCTCGTAGCCGGTGCAACGCGGGTTTTCCTCCTCGTAGGTGAAGGAGGTGAACCTGGCGCCTGCGCTCACGCACGTCGCATAGGCCCGATCCTTCATGACCGAGCGGTCGACGCAGGAGAGGCCATCGCCCAGCTCGCCCTTCCAGCACGCGCCGGACGGAGGAGGCGGCGGAGGAGGCGGCGGCTCGTTACCGCAGCACTCGAAGTAGCCCCAGGTGGTCTCGTGGGCCGCGCAGCTCGGGTTGTTCCGCTCGTAATCGAAGACGGTGAGGTCTCCCTCCGTGCGCGAGCACGCCGCATAGGCCTGGTCCTTGAGGACAGAGGGGTCGACGCAGGATCTGCGATCGCCCAGCTCGCCCTTCCAGCACGCGCGCGGCGGAGGGGGCGGCGGCGTGGAGCCGCAGCACTCGAAGGTGGCCTTGGTGGCCTCGTTCGGGCCGCAGCGCCCGGGGTCCGGCAGGGCGTCGAGCCAGGTGAGCCGGGCGCCCGCGCTCTCGCACATCGCGTAAGCCCGATCCTTGATGGCGCCCAGGTCGATGCAGGAGGACCCGTCGCCCAGCTCGCCCTTCCAGCACGAGTTCGGCGGCGGCGGAGGCGGCGGATCGCCGCCGCAGCACTCGAAGACCACCTCGCTGCTCTCGTGCTCGGCGCAGCTCGGGTTGAGGGTGTCGCTCACGAAGCTCGCGAGCTCCGCGCCCATCCTCGCGCACCTCGCCTGGGCGTGATCCCGGAGCGTGGCCGTGTCGTGGCACGTGAACCCATCGCCCATGTCCCCGAGCCAGCACGCCGACGGCGGGGGAGGCAAGGTTCCCCCGCCGCCCTCCGACCCCGGGTCCTCGCCGCCGCCCGTCCCAGGATTGGCGTCCCCGCCTTCCCCGCCCGTCGAGCCCGCTGGTGGATCGGGATCCGGCGCCAGGGTGATGGTGCACCCCGAGCCGACGAGGAGACTGGATATCGAGACGCTGAGCAATAGACCTATCGCAAGGGAAGTCCGCATCGTGATCCTCCGTGAAAGCCGGCGTTGCGCCGGACAGCTGCGAGCGCGCGCCGCTCGTGCTCGGGTCAGCGCGCCCTCTCCGTCGTGCCGCTCTCCATCTATCAACCGCGACGAGGCCGGCGGTTTCCTCGGGCGGGCGATTTCGCGATCAGAAGGGGCAGCAGGTGTAGCTCAGGCTCGTGGCCGTGGCGTCGGTGCAGGCGACGTGTTTGTCCCCGAACACGCGACGGAAGAGATAGTGGCCATTGCCCCTGCAGAGCGCCGCGGCCTCGGCATCCAGCCTCTCGTACGGCTGGCATGCCTCACCGAAGTCGATCTCGCTCGTCCAGCACGACGGCGAAGGCAGCGGATCCCCCGAGGGGCAGCACTCGTAGTAGACCCTGGTCGTCTCGTGGTCACCGCAGTCCCCGTCGGGCTGCTCCTGATCGAGGGAGCGGAGCTCCGTGTCCCTTTCCCTGCACATCATGTAGACCTCGTCCTTGACATACGTCGTGTCGAAGCACGTGACGCCGTCGCCGAGCACCCCTTTCCAGCACGTGGTCAGCGCCATCCTCCCGCACGTGTACTCGGCGTCGAGGTAGCTCCCGTGATCGCAGGGATCGAGCAGCGTCAAGTCCGCGACGATGAGGCCCTGCGCCTCGCACTGCGCCCTGGCCTCGTGCCGCAACGCGTCCGCCGTCTGGCAGAGCGCCTCGTCCCGCGGGGCCGCCGGATCCTCGATCGCGGGTCCTTCGGCGTCCGTGGCTCGGTTACCTTCTCCGCTCTCGCCCACGTGCGCGGCCGCTTCCGCGGGGACGCCTCCGGAGCCTCGGCGCAGCGCGGCGTGAGGGCCGCGCTGCGCGAGAGGAGATAGCCCTTCCGGGCCATCAACCCATCTCCGGCCCAGCGTCTGCGGGGGGGTCAGCGGCTCGACGCGCACGCGCGCCGGCGGAGGCGAGGCGCGGTCGACAGGGAGCCGGCTGTCGTCCAGGAGCCCTGGGGTGTCGTTCGCGTCCCGCGGCGGCACGGCGCTGCGCGGCACGGGCGGCGCCGGAGCGAGCCGGCGGGGAGGTTCCTGGAGGAGCGGGGCGCGGATCCGGGGAGGCGGCGCTGTCGGGCCGTGGGCCGGCGTGCGCTCCAGGAGCCCGCCGTCCGCGGGAGGCGGATCGCCCACGAGCTCGATCGCTGGCTCGACGGGGCGCTCTGTGAAGATCGAGCCGGGTGTGAGGCCCTGGAGCGCGGTGCCGAGGGCGACGATGCTGGCGCTGGCGCCCAGCGCCAGCACGAGCGAGCGCCCCCCGCTCCCGCCCATGAAAGGCCGCCGCCCGCGCCGGTCGAGCTCCGCGACGAGGCGCGCCTCGAGCCGAGGGGACGGCTTCACCGAGGCGAGCTGCTCGTCCACCTCGCGCAGCAACGCGAGCAGATCACGGTTTCGCGTCATGGCCCACCTCCCATCCGGCGTCGCGGAGCTGCGCAACCGCCTTTTGAATCAGCTTGCAGACGTATCCCTTGGAGTGGCCGAGTATCTTCCCGATCTCCTCCTGCTCCTTGCCGTCGAGATAGAACATCGAAAAAGCGACCTGTTCTTTGGGAGGCAGCGTGCCCAGCGTCTCGAGCGCGCGGCGCAGATCGTCGCGCGCGATCGTCACTTCATCGAGGGGGCTGCGCTCGCCCTCGCCTTGCCCGAGCAGCCAGCAGATGGGCGGGAGCGCCAGGAATCGGTCTCGGCGCAGGCGGTTCAGGCAGCGATTCGAGGTCGTCCGGTACAGCCACCCCTCGAGGTTGTCTCGCTCGGTCAGGGTCTCGAGCGCCTTCATCAGGTCGAGGAAGACGTCCTGCGTCACGTCCTCTGCCCAGGCCACATTGCCGCGGCCGTAGCGGAGCGCGAGGCGGTACACCAGGCGATGGTGGTTGCGGTAGAGCGCGCCGATATCGTGCGCCTCTTCGCCGGAGCGCTGCGTCACGGCGGGTGGGAGCTTCCGCTCCGAAGGCACGGCGATGTCGTCCGGCGGAGCGCTCCGGCCTCCGTCCCCCGGAGGGGGGAGCAGCTCCTCCGCCCGGGTCTGGCCCTCGAAATGAGGTCGCGCGGCGAGGTTCACCGGCGCCTCCGAGCGAGGGTCCCGTCCGCCGTGAAGCCCCACGAGCCGACCAAGAGTTGCGCCATCTGACACCCTACACAATCGAGGTCGGCGCTGGTTTCCTCTCGGCGGTCTCAGGCGTCGATTTCCCCTCCACGGGGTTCTCCTGGTACCCTCCTGCAACGTCCGCGGTAGAATCGGCGAACGCCACGAGAACCGCTGCGGATCGGCGTCGTCGGGCCCTCGAGGCTCCGCGAGCGCGCCTTGCTCACCCGGTACGCAGCGTCTTCATCGCTCCGGCCCACGCGAGCAGCTGATCGAGCAAGGCGAAGGCGGACTTCTCGTGGCGGGGGCGGGGCTTGAACACGCTGAAATTTTCGAAGTCGTCGAACAGAGAGAGCATGACCTGCGCGCGCACGTCCGCGATCTGGAGCTCGGCCATCACGAGCCGGAGGTGCTCGACGGCGCGTGAGCCTCCCGCGCTGCCGTAGCTCACGAAGCCAGCCGCCTTGTTGTTCCACTCCTTGTACAGGTAATCGATCGCGTTCTTGAGCGCGCCCGAGGTGCCGTGGTTGTACTCCGGCGTGACGAACACGAAGGCGTCGAACGAATCGATCTTCGCTGCCCACGCCTTGGTGTGAGGCTTCGTGTACTGTCCCATCGACGGGGGCGCCGGCTCGTCGAGCAACGGCAGGTCGAAATCCTTGATATCGACGAGCTCGTAGTCGGCGCCGCCCTTCTTCGTCGCCACGTCGTGCACCCACTTCGCGACAGCCTCGCCGTTGCGGCCCGGCCGCGTGCTCCCCAGGATGATCGCCACCTTCAACATGTCTGCTCTCCAAGGCAATAGCCCCTCTCCGCTCGAGCCAGCGGGCGGCGTGATGCGCATTCCCACGACGCCGCGGCGGAGAGGAGGGGGCTCACGAGGTTGCTACCAGCTCGAGGCTACTACCAGCCAGGCAGGCTTCCCGCCAGCCAGGTGTCGCGGGAGCGCGCGATCCCTGGACCCGTACCGCCGCTTGCGCGGCCGCAGGCGCCAGGGTGGTGCGCCCTGGCACGGGCAGGCGGACCGCGCCTGGGACTTGCCGCGTTATCGTCCAGGCTCGCCCCGGGGGTGGGGGTCGAACATCACGGGGCGGGATCGCCGGCGCCGAGCTCCGAGATCGCCTGGCGCACGATGCCGCCCCGGACCCAGACCCAGACCTCGCGGGAGTCCACGTGAGCGATGTCCTGGATGTCGAAGAGCTCGGGGGGCGTCTTGAACGACCAGTGATGGGCGTCGGACAGGCGGTAGACGTGGATCACCTTCTCGCCGATCGCGTAGACGGCATAGAAGCCTTCCCCGGCGGCCGAGATGGGGTATCCGATGATAGGGCCCGGCCGGCGCTCCTTCGGAGCGAGATCCGCCTTCGTCGCCGCGAAGGGGCTTGTCCAGAGGCTGGACGCCCCGTAGAGCCCGTCGTCGGAGTAGGGCTCCGCCTCCAGCCACACGAGCGTCTGCCCGTCGCTCTTGATGTCGGCGATGACCCGAGGCGACTCCGCCCGGAGCAGCGGTTCGATGGTGTGGGTCTGGCGGTTCCAGATCCACCCCTCGGAGGTAGCGTCTTCGAGGACCGCCAGGCCGAGCGCATGATCGCCGACTGGATACATCTGGTCGAACGATGGCGCGTCGTTGCCTGGCTGGCGACCGAACCTCTTGGCCTGGTCGCTGATCCTGTCGTAGATGTTGACCGTGCCGGGCCCGGGCCCCGATAGCGCGAAGGTGTCGTCGGTCGTGTGGAGGCCCTGGCTCAGCGCGTCGACCGGGATGGGTTGGCTCGCGGTGGCGAGCGCGTCGTAGCCGGAGACGAGGTAGGCCGAGCCGGGCGCCTCGACGCTCACCCTCTGCGCGCCGAGCCAGACCCGCTCATGACCGACGTTGGGCACCGTCGGTATGCAGTACTCCTGTCTCGGGTCGGCCTCGGGCACCGTCGGCTCGAGGTCCTTGAAGCGCCATGCGGCGAGCGGTGTCCCGTCGGCGTCATAGACGCCGGTCCGTCGCTCACCCCGGTACTCGAGATACAGCCCGACGCGGTAGCCGTCGCCCCATCGAACGACGCTCGGCGAGGCGGTTCGTGGATACTTGCCAGCGTCCCAGTCGACGACGAGCGACGTGCAGCCCGGAGCGTTCCCCGGGCACTGCTCCCAGCGCAAGAGCGGCAGCGCCTTGCTGGGCTCGTCGGCGACGTCGATCTGGCACCTTTCGAGCCAACGCGTGGCCCTCCAGGTGCTGTCGCCTGGATCTTCAGGCGCATCAGGGGGAGCGTCCGGGCCAGCGTCACCCGGGACGCTGGCGCCGGTCGTCGCCTCGCCTGCAGTCCCGGACGCGTGCGTGCTGCCTTGAGTCGGGTCAGTGGTTGCCGGATGTCCGCCGGTGCCGCCGGTGCCGTCGACGCTCGGAGGCTCCGGCGCGCCGCGAGAGCAGCTCGCCGAGAGGGCCGAGAGGGAGAAGAAGAATGGCACGGCGCGCGCCGCGAGACTGGATAGGAGGTCGTGCTGCATGGCTCAGAATACCGTGGAAGCGCCGGTCAATCCGCTTCCTGGCATGACACGGCGCGCGCCGTCGCGATCGCGGCGCCGCGCGGCCTGTCTCCTGCGTAGACACACGCCGGCGTCGGGGATTTGCTCAGGTCGTTTATAATTAGTATTTACTTGCGGCCCTGGTCCGTTTGTGAACAATCAGCTCGACGGCGCGGCCGAGATGAACGTCAATCCCGGCGATCGCCGCGGTCGCGTCGAACTCTTCCTTTTGGCCGTGACAGCGCGTGATCGAGGGGCAGCCTCGCGCGCGCGGCCGGCAGTGGAGATCAAGAGCCATGACCGACAAGAAGCAAGGAGCACCTTCGTCCAGCTCGACCCCTACCCGCCGCCAGGTGCTGAAGCAGGCGGTGGGCCTCGGCGCGGGGCTGGCCGCCACGCGCTTGCTTGGTGGCGAGGCGTCGGCGGCGCCGCGCATCCGCTCCGGGACCTTCACGACGAGCGACGGGGTCGCCCTCAACTACCTGGAGGCGGGGAGGGGGAGGCCGCTGCTGCTCCTGCACGGGTGGTCCCAGTCGGCCGCGCTGTACAGGGCGCAGATCCTCGCCTTCGCGCGGCACCACCATGTCTTCGCGCTCGACTGGCGCGGACATGGCGAGTCGGAGAAGCCCGAGCACGGCTACCGCATCGCGCGCTTCAGCAGGGATCTTCACGAATTCATCTGCGGGATGAGGTTCAAGCACCTCGCCGTCCTCGGGCACTCGATGGGCTGCGGCGCGCTCTACAGCTACTGGGATAACTATGGGGGGCACTCCCTGGACCGTCTGATCCTTGTCGACGTGGGCCCGGCGATGACGGCCTGGCCCGACTGGTCCGCGGAAGAGGCGGCCGAGGCGGGGGCCCTGTTCACCCCGCAGACGCTCCACGAGACGGCCGCCGCGCTTCGCGGGCCCGACGGGATCGCCACGACCTACGGGCTCGTGGCCACCATGTTCACCCCCGGCTACCCGGCGGATCAGCTCGCCCTGGTCGTCGAGCAGAACCTGAAGCTCCCGCGCGCGTACGCCGCCAAGCTGCTCGTGGACCAAGCCGAGCAGGACTGGAGGGACGTGATCCCGCGGATCGACGTGCCCACGCTCGTCGTCGGCGGAGAGGCGAGCATCTTCAACCCCATCTCCCAGCAGTGGGTCGCCGACCAGATCCCCGGCGCCGAGCTCATCCTCTTCGGCGCGGACGAGGGGGGCAGCCACTTCATGTGGCTCGAGAACCCCGAGAAGTTCAACGAGGATGTCCTCGACTTCCTCGGCTGAGCTGCGCTGCCCTTGAGCGGCTGCCGCGCGGGGCTGCGCGGCGATACCTGGCTTCGCTGTCGATACGATGACTCGGCGCCTACTTCTTCTTTCTGCTCGAGCGGCTTTTCATCGGCTCCGAGATCGTGGAGGTGTCGAGCAAGAAGCGCGAGCTCACAGCTTCACCTGTCGACCCGGCGAACGGTCGCGAACGGACGCGGCGAAGTCGTGCGCGATGCCCACCTCCTCGAGGTCGTGCCTCTTCCGGAACACACGGTACGCGTCGCCGAAGCTGGGTCGATCCGAGCGCAGCCGCTCGAACTCCGCCCGGGACAGGACGACCGCCACGGGGCGACCTCGCCGGGTGAGCTCGACGACTTCACCCGCTTGCGCTTGCTCGATGATGGAGGGGAGATGGGCCCGAGCTTCTGCGACGGAGTAGCGACGCGCCATTCCAGAGATGTACATTCGTACAACTGGGCGGTCCAGCCAGCCGATTGACCGCGGGCACAGCGATCCAGTCAACTCCTCCCCGGCAGTTCGAGCTGGTGTACCACTGCGCCCGTCCCGGCGCCGCCGCTGGCCGCGTTGGACATCCGGGGAGAGAGCGCGCATCGTGGCGGCCATGAAGGTCTTCGTTACAGGGGGCTCGGGGTTCATCGGAGGCCATCTCATCGAGGGGCTCGTGCGCGCCGGTCACGAGGTGAGCGCGCTGGCGCGCTCGCCGAGGAGCGCCGACGTCGTGCGACGTCATGGCGCGGCGCCGGTCGCGGCCGACCTCGGGACGCTGAAGGGCGAGGACCTCGCGGGCGCCGAGGCCGCAGTGCACTGCGCCGCGTATGTCGAGGAGTGGGGGACGCGCGCGCAGTTCTGGGAGGGCAACGTGGAGGGGACGGCGCGGGTGCTCGACGCGGCGCGCGCCGCCGGTGTGCGCCGGTTCGTCCACGTCGGCACCGAGGCGGCGCTCTTCGATGGCCACGATCTCATCGATATCGACGAGACGCACCCTTATCCCGAGAGGCAACGCTTCCTGTACTCGGAGACGAAGGCAGAGGCGGAGCGGCGCGTGCTCGCCGCGAACGAACCCGGCGGCATGACCACCGTCTCCATTCGCCCGCGCCTCGTCTGGGGGCCAAGGGACGCGACGGTGCTGCCCATCGTGCTGCGCATGGCGCGGGAGGGGAGCTTCGCCTGGCTCGACGGCGGCGGCGCGCGCACGTCGACGACGCACGTCGCGAACCTCGTGCACGCGCTGCTGCTCGCCCTGGAGCGCGGTCAGGGCGGGCGCGCCTACTTCGTCGCCGACGACGGCACGCGCACGTTTCGCGATTTCCTGACGGCGCTGGCGCGGACGCAAGGGGTGGTGCTGCCCGGGCGCAGCGTCCCGAGCGCCGTCGCCCTCCCGCTCGCGGCCGTGATCGAGGGCGCATGGCGCCTCCTCGGCGTCCGCCGGGCGCCGCCGATGACTCGCTTCGCCGTCGCCATGATGTCGCATTCGGTGACGGTGAAGACCGACCGCGCCCGCGCCGAGCTCGGGTATGCGCCCATCATCGGCGTGGAAGAGGGGCTGGAGCAGCTCTCGGCGGGGCGCTGACAGGCGCGTTCATTGCGCACGAGCGCCGCGGCGCTGCGCAAACAGCCAGCGCCAGGTCGCGTCCTCGGCGTAGACGTCGACGAACACGGCGTGCCCGCCGCGCGCGAACTCCGTGAGCGTGAGCGCCTCGTCCGCGGACGCGCCGGTGCCGGGACGCCAGACGACCCCGCCGCCATAGAACACCGCGGTCGAATCGGACCCCGGCGGATAGCTCAGCATCGGATTGCCGCTCCGGGTACCCCGCAGCGCGGCGATGGCGGACACCCAGGTCGCGGACATGGTGTTCGGCACGACCTCGTCGTCGAAGGCGTGGAACGCGCGGACCGGCAGCGTGCGCAGACCCGCCGCGAGCTCACCCGTCTGCGGGCAAGCGCCGCAGATGGGCAGCGCCGCCGCCAGCCGCTCCGGATGGACAGCGGCGTAACGCCAGGTTCCGCATCCACCCATGCTCGGACCGGTGACATAGATGCGGTCGCGATCGATCTCGTGCGCTGCGAGCAGGTAGTCGAGGAAGGCATCGATCGTCGCCGGGTCCCATTCGCCGGGCGACTGCGGTGCGGCGATCAGCACGCCGGCGTCGACGAGCGGGGACGATGTGCCGAACAGGCGCGCGCGCGCCAGATAACGGAGCGGCGGCAGGCGGTGGATGATGGCGCGCGGGTGCCTACCGTCACCGCGGCTGCTCCCGCCGTGCAGCACGAGCAGGAGCGGGCGCGGCCCCGGCTCCGGCGGCACGTACTCGACATATCCGTAGGGCGACGGCGTCGACCCGATGGGATGCGCCTGCATCATCAGGGCGGGGATCACGTAGCGCAGCGCGAGCAGCGCGAGCCCCGTCGCCGCGACGACGGCCTGCGTCGCCCTCCTCGCGCGGCGAGCCCAACGCGCTCCTGACACGCCCACGAGCCTACCGCGCGCCGAGCATGGGGGCCATCCGCGTACTGCGCTCGGCAGTTTCCGGCGCGAGCGCAGCTCGCCCGTGATGCGCAGCAGCTCGCCTCCGGGCGGCCGGCGGACACGCCGCGGAGAGCCGCAGTGTCCGCCGGAGCACGGCCGCTCGCCAGGCGCGCAGCGCGCGGCGCGGGAGCGTGCCAGTGCCTCGGCGCACTCACGCCTGCGAGGTTTGCTGGTAGAGTGACGAGCTCATGCCGCGATCACCGGCACGATGAAGCCCCTCCGCCCCGCGCTGCATGAGCGCGCGGGCGACCCCGACAGACGCTGAGCCGAGGAGACCCACATGAGCGCTCGAATCCCTCTGCAGCCCTTCCCCCGAGGCTGGTTCCAGGTCGCCGCCTCGGACGAGCTGTCCACGGGCGGGCCCATGTCGCTCCGCTGCTTCGGGCAGGATCTGGTGCTGTTCCGGACGCAGGACGGACAGGCCCGGGTCCTCGACGCCCACTGCCCTCACATGGGCGCGCACCTCGGGGTGGGGGGCCGCGTCGAGCAGGGCGGCATCCGGTGCCCGTTCCACGGATGGGTGATCTCCGGCGAAGGGAAGTGCGTGCACATCCCTTATGCGGACACGATCCCGCCGAAAGCGAGGACCCGCGCCTGGGAGGTACGGGAGCTCGACGGCCTGATCCTGGTCCACCACGCGCTCGGCGGCGAGCCCGCCGCCTTCGAGATCCCGCCGCTCGCCGAGGCGCGCTCGACGGAGTGGTCCCTGGGCCTGATCAAGCGCTGGAGGGTCCGGACGCACGTCCAGGAGACCCTCGAGAACATCGTGGATCCGGCCCACTTCGTCGCCGTGCACGCCATGCTCGAGCCGCCCCGGACCGAGATCGAGATCGAGGGCCACATCCTCCGATCGCGGTCGGTGGTGAAGCAGAAGGGCCCGGGAGGGCGGGTGGTCGACGGCACGATCACATGGGAAGGCCACGGCATGGGGTACGGGACGATCCGCTTCACCGGGATCGTCGAGCTCCTCTTCGTGAACACCGTCACCCCGATCGACGACGAGCTCGTCGACATCCGCTTCGCGTTCTGGCTGCGCAACGACGGCGCGCAGCGCCTCGGCCAGGCCCTCGCCGCGGAGATCTGCCGGCAGGTCGAGGAGGACATCCCGATCTGGGAGAACAAGATCTACCGAGCTCAGCCCGTCCTGTGCGCCGGGGAGAAAGGCATCATGACGTTCCGCAAGTGGAGCAGCCAGTTCCTCTGACGCGCGGGGCGCGGCGGCGGAGCCTATCCGAGCGGGGCCGGATCGACCGGGAGCTGGTTCAAGGGCCGCAGCACCTTGCCATCGAGGAAGGCGCGGATGTCCTCGACCGCCTGGCCATAGACCAGGCGATAGCCCTCCTCGGTGACATAGCCGAGGTGCGGCGTGATCACCGTGTTGTCGAGCGCGAGCAGCGGGTGATCCGCGGGCAGCGGCTCGGGCTCGAAGACGTCGAGCGCCGCGCCGGCGATGCGCCGGGCGCGCAGGGCGGCGAGCAGCGCCGCCTCGTCGACGAGGGGGGCGCGCGAGGTGTTGACGAGGAACGCGGTCGGCTTCATCCGCCCGAGCTCGGCCGCGCCCACCAGCCCGCGGGTGCGCGGGCTCAGCACGAGGTGGACGCTGACGACATCCGCGCCGGCGAAGAGGTCGTCCTTCGGGACGAGCCGGGCGCCCACCTCGGCGGCGCGCTCGGCGGTGAGGTTCTGGCTCCAGGCGATCACCTCCATGCCGAAGGCGCGGCCCACCTGCGCGACCTGGCCGCCGAGCTTGCCGAGCCCGACGAGCCCGAGCGTCTTGCCCTTGAGGCCGAGCCCGAGCGTCGTCTGCCAGCGGCCCTCCCGCGCGGCGCGGTCCTCGGCCGGGATGTGCCGGAAGAGCGCGAGGATGAGCCCCCAGGTGAGCTCCGCCGTCGGGTAGGGCAGCATGTCGGTGCCCGAGACCTGGACGCGGCGCTCGGTCGCGGCCGCGAGGTCGATCGAGGCGTTGCGCATGCCCGCCGTGACCAGCAGCCGGAGGCCGTCGAGCCTCTCGAACAGCGCGCGCGGGAACGGCGTGCGCTCGCGCATCAGCACCACGGCCTGGAAGGCGCGCAGCCGCGCGGCCAGGGCCTCGAGGTCGTCGAGGTGGTCGGTGAAGGCCTGCACCTCTGCCGCCGGGTGGAGGCTTCGCCAGTCGGCCATCCCGAGCGCCACGCCCTGGTAGTCGTCGAGGATCGCCACGCGCATGGGTGCTGCCTCTCGCATCTCGGGTGAGCTCGACTTCTAGCCGATCCCGATGGCCTCTGTTCCGGATCCCTCCGCGAGGGCAGACTGAGGCAGGTCCCCGCGTGATCGTGCCCGCCCCCAGATCGCCCCTCTCCGGCGCCGGCGCCGTCGGCGTTGGATTCCGCCCCGAGCTCGCCGCCGATCTGCTGTCCGCGCCCGGCGCGGTGGACTTCGTCGAGGTCGTCGCCGAGGCCTGCTTCGCGAGCCCGGCCGCGCGGCGCGAGGCCTCGGCCATCGCGCGCATCTGGCCGGTGGTTCCCCACGGCGTGAAGCTCTCGCTCGGCAGCGCCTCGGGCATCGACATGGATCGCGCGCGGCGCCTCGGGGCGCTCTGCCGGGAGCTCTCGGCCCCGGTCGTGAGCGAGCACGTCGCGTTCGTGCGCGGCGGCGGCCGGGAGATCGGCCACCTCACCGCCCTGCCGTACACGCTCGAGGCGGCGCGCGCTGTCGCGCGGAACGTCGCCGCCGCCCGGCGGGCGCTCCCGGACATCCCCCTGCTGCTCGAGAACGCGGCGTGCATGCTGCGGTTCCCGGGCGACGCCCTCGGGGAGGGGGACTTCTATGCCGAGGTCGTTGCCCGCACCGGGTGCGATCTGCTCCTCGACGTCGGCAACGTCTATGCGAACGCCGTCAACGCCGGCGTCGATCCCGCGGAGCTCGTCGGTTCCTACCCGCTCGAGCGCGTGGCGATGATCCACATCGCCGGCGGCGTCGTGGAGCACGGCTTCTACTTCGACACGCATGCCCATCCGGTCCCCGCGCCGGTGTTCGATCTGCTGGCCCAGGTTGTTGCTCGCAGCGGGCCGCTCCCGATCCTCCTCGAGCGCGACGGTGACTTCCCGCCCTTTGCCGCGCTCGCGGCCGAGATCGCCACCGCGAGGGCGATCGCCCGGTCCGCGCCGTCCCGACCCACGTTGACCCGACCCAGGTTGGCCGGGCCCACACCGGCCGAACCCAGGTTGGCGTTGACCCGACCCAGGTTGGCCGGGCCCACACCGGCCGAACCCAGGTTGGCGCCGACCCGACCGGGGTTGCCCGCCTCTCGCGCCATCTTGCTGCAAAATTCTCCTGACGCTTCACGCTCCGAGGCGTCGGCGCTCGCCGAGGTCCAGGCCCGCGTGGCCGAGCTGCTCACCTCACCCGTCGATCCTCCGCCGGAGGCCGTGGCTCCGTTCGACGCCGAGGACGTCGCCCGGTCGCGCGCGATCCTCCAGCGCAAGCGTGTCGACGACGCGCTCCCGCTCTTGCCGCGGCTCTCGTCTCACCGCGAGGCGGCCGCGCGCCTCGGGGCCCGGTGTGTCGAGGCGTCGCCGCGGGCCCCGAGCCTCACGGCGGTCGCGGACGCGCTCCGCATCGCCGCGGCGGCGGTGGACGACGCCCGGCTCGCGCCCGAGGCGATCGTCGACCGCCTGCTGCTCCGCGCCCGCTTCGTCGGGCCCTCGGGCGACGGGAGCGTCAGGCCCAGGCTCCTGCCGTTCATTCGACGAGAGCGGCTGCCGGGAGGTCGGGTAGTCTGGGCGATCAAGGGGATTGGCTCGAGCGCCGAGGTCCGGCTCATCGAGCCGCGAAGGTAGACCATGAACGAGGGATCCATCGCCACGGGGAGCGCTGTCTCCAGGTTGCCGGCGCCGGTGCAGGCGCGGCTCGTCGAGCTCAAGGAGAGCCTGGAGCGGACGCTCGGCGACGAGCTTTCGTGCCTGCTCGTGTACGGGAGCGCGGCGCGGGGCGGCTACCGCGACGGGCAGAGCGACGTCGATCTGATGGTGGTGCTCCAGGAGGCCTCCCGCCAGAGCCTCGACGCGATCGCCAACGCGCTCCAGATCGCGCGCTACGCGGCCCGCATCGAGGCGATGATCCTCACCGCCGCCGAGATCCCGCGGGCCGCGGACGTGTTCCCGCTGCTCTACGACGACATCCGCCGGTGCCACGTGCTCCTCTCCGGCCGCGACCCCTTCTCGGCGCTCGTGATCGACGGCAAGAACCGCCGCCTGCGCGTCGAGCAGGAGCTGCGCGAGGCGCAGATCCGCCTCCGGCGCGCGGTGGTGGACGGGATGGGCGCGGACGACGCCTTGAAGGGCGCGGTCTCCCGCAAGGTGAAGCAGATCCGCGGCCCGCTCCACGCCCTGCTCGGCCTGCACGGGATCGAGGGCGGCGACGATCTGGGCACGGTGCTCGCCGGAGCGGGCAAGCTGCTCGGCGTCGACGTGGCCCCGCTGAAGCGCGTCCACGAGGCGCCGGGCCCGGCCTACGCGGCGCTGGCGGAGCTGCTCGCGCGCGCGGTCGACGACGTCGACCGGCTGGAGCACCCGGAGGCGGCGCGATGATCCACGAGATCTTCGACTTCTTCCCGTTCAACATGGCGTCGGGGCCGGCGTTCCTGCTCTTCTATCTGGCGCTCTCGGTCTCTGGCCTCATCATCGCCATCGTGGTGCGCAGCGCCGTCGGCGCCTCCCTGGATCGAGCGGGGCAGGCGAGCGTCCCCGCGGGGGGCGCGTCGTACCGCTCACCGGCGTGGCGGCAGCGGCTCTCGGCGGGCTGGATCCCGCAGCCGGACGAGTACTGGGCGATCGCGTACCTCCGCGACGGGAACAAGGGCGTCGCCGCCACGCTGATCGCGGTCGCGATGGGCGCGGGCTGGCTCGTCCCCGCGGGGGACGCGAAGGACGCGCCGCAGGCGCTCCACCTCGTGGTCGGCTCGCCCCCGCCGGACCGGGTGCTCGCGTCGTTCTTCAGCTCGCTCTCGTCGAGGGGCGCGCACGGCCAGCAGACGGTGACGCTCTCGCTCGATCAGGTGCGCGCCTCCGCCGACCAGATCGCGGCCCGCTTCGAGCAGGAGCTCCGCGGCGAGCTCGCCGCCGCGGGGATGCTCCGCCCGCGGGGGACGATGACGGCCCTCTCGGCCGTGGTGTGGGCGGTCGGCGTCGGCCTGCTCGGCGTGGGGCTGATCCGCGCCATCCGCGCGGAGGAGCTCGACCGGCCCTACTCGTTCCTGGTGGTGGAGATGATCGCGCTGCTCGTCGCCACGTGGATCGTGGCGCGGACCGCGAGCGCCTACAGCACCATGAAGTCGGACTACCTGAGGTGGCTCGACGACTCGACCGTCTCGCTCCGCTCCGACGTCGCGAGCGGCCGCCGCCGGGAGGCGGTGGACATCGGCTTGACGGTCGCCGCGAGCGGCACGGCGGCGCTCGCGATGTCGCCGCTCTTCGGGCCGATGGTCTACGCGATGACCCCGCCCCCCCCGGTCTCGACGGGGGGCGGCTCGTCCGGCGGATCGAGCTGCAGCTCGTCGAGCTGCGGTGGCGGCGGCGGCTGCGGCGGTGGCGGCGGCTGCGGCGGTGGTGGTGGCTGCGGCGGGTGACGCCCGCTTCGAGGTGCTCGACGCCCTCGGCCTGTGCCGGCTCACCCGGCGCACCGGCGATCTCGACGGCGCGGTGCCGCTCCGGGTGGCGAAGGCGTGTGTGCCGCTGCTCGAGGGCAACGCGTTCGGGCTCCAGATCACGCTGGCGCGGCCGATCGAGGTGCGGCGGCGCCTTGGGTCGCTCCGCGCCGAGCCGGCGGGCGAGCACCGCGAGGCGCTCGCCCGCGCCCACCGCGCCGCGCTGACCCGGCTGGTCTCGCAGGGCTTCCTGGCGCCGGAAGGGGCATGGCACCGGGCGCTGCGCGGCGGCCTCGCCTGGACGTGCCGGAAGGGGCTGGGCCCGCCCCGCCTGCGCCTGTGGACCGGGCTGCTGGTGCGCCCGGACCCGGGCCTGTGGCTGCGCGTCGCGGGGGCAGCCAACCGCCGGAACGCGCTGATCGAGGTGAGCGAGGCGTACCTCGCCGACGACGGCGCGTTCGTCCCGCTGGTGGTCGAGCTGCGCGTCCGCGACGAGGCCCCGCAGCGCCTGCAGCTCGAGGGGGAGATCGGCTGCATCGCGCCCGTGCTCCCCGACGTGCAGATCGAGGCGTGCTCGCTCGCGGACGCGCCCGAGGTGGGGCGGGCGCACGCGGAGTTCTACGACGCGAAGTACTTCGCGGTGAAGAAGGGCCAGGTGACCCGCAAGTACCGGCGGCTCGTCGGGGGCACGGCGGGTGGGCGGAACGCGAGCGCGGGCGAGGGGAGCGCGGGCAGGGAGAGCGCGCGCGAGGGGAGCACGCGCGAGGGGAGCGCGGACGAGGGGAGCGCCGGGCCGGCGCGCGTGCGGCTGGTCGTCGCCGGGCCGGCGGCGCCGGAGATCACCGAGGTGACCGAGGTCACGACCGCGGCCGGGCCGGATCCGGTCCCCTGGCGCGGGGGTGCTCGGCGGCTCGCGTCGATCGTGGTGAGGAACGCCGTCCCGTTCCGCGCGACGTTCGACGGGCACACGCTCGCCGTCGCGCCGGAGGCGCCGCGCCTCGCCGACGGGGCGGCCGCGGTGGAGCGCGCGTTCGCGCGGACCTTCGGCGACGATTTCCTCGCCGCGAACCGCGGGGCGCTCTGGTATCTGACGAAGTACTTCACGCCGCATCCGCCGGGCGAGCCGCACTTCTTCGTGAAGCCGTGGGCCTTCACCCGGACGCCGCCGGGCTGGTCGAGCCTGCTCGACGGCGTCCACGGCGATGGCTACGACGTGATGCGCGGCGTGGTCGCCACCGACGCCTTCTTCGCGACCCCGGCGGTGTTCCACGTGCGCCGGCTCGGGGCGCCGATCGAGGTGCCCGAGGGCGCGCCGTTGCTCCGGATCGTGCCCATCCCGCGCGATCTGCTCCGGGCCGGCTTCCGGGAGGCTCGCTTCCTCGATGCGTGAGCGGGGTGGACGGCGCCGCCAGCGGGCCTGGTTGTGCTGGATAGATAGTCTGATTTTGCCCTTCGAGCCCCCTCGCGGAGCGCGCCCATGAGCGAGCGATGGATCTGGCCCGGGCCGGAGGGCGGTCCGGCGAGGCTCTTCGACGAGCTCGCGGCGCGCGGCTTCTCGGTCCTCCGGGGCGACGCGGCGCTGGCGCCGGAGGAGGCCGCGCGGGCGCCGTGGAGCTTCGCCGAGCGGCTCCTCGGGGCAAGGCCGCTCCTTGTGGAGCGGCAGCCGATCAAGGCCGTGCCGGGCGGCAGGTCGTTCGCCGCGAGCTCCGCGGCGGCGCCGCTCCACACCGACAGCCAGTGCTTCGCGGGCGCGCCTCCGGCGGTGCAGATCATGGCCTGCGTCAGGCCGGCGGAGCGCGGCGGCGGCTGCCTCCTGCTCGACGGCTGGCCGCTGCTCTCGGCGATCGAGCGCGCCGATCCCGAGCTCTTCCGCGCGCTCTTCACGGTGTACAGGCGCATCCCGTTCGTCTTCGGCGACTTCTTCGGGCCCACCGTGTCGCTCCGCGGCGGCGCGCTCGCGCTCACGCACGCGCCGGTCGTGCCGCCGGGGGACGTGATCGCCGCGCGCCTCGCGCGGTTCGTCGAGGCGTCGCGACGCGAGGTGATCGAGCTGTCGCTCGGCCCGGCGGACATCCTGGTCGTCGACAACCGGCGCATGCTGCACGGGCGGCGGGCGTTCGAGGGGGCGCGCGAGTTCGTGCGGCTGCTCGTCTGGATGGAGGCGCGGCTCCCGTCGCCGCCGGCGTACAGCGCGCTCGCCGCGGAGGTCGCCGAGGCTGCCGCGCGCCGCCTCGCCGAAGCGCCGCGGGCCACGCGGCGGCGGCTCGGCCTCGGCGCGCCGCCGCCGCCCGAGGCCCGCCGCCGCCTCGGCCTGGTCCTGGAGATGCTGCGCGGCGTCCCGCCGGGCGTCCTCGCCGCGCGCGAGCGCATCCCCGAGCCCGAGCTCTACCTTCTCCGCGACGCGGCGCTCGCCGCCGCGGAGGAGGCGCTCTCGGGCGACGCGGAGGGCGCGGACGACGGCGCGCTGGCGGAGGCGATCGTGCGGATGAGCCGCGGGTGAGCCGCGCTTGCGCCGGGCGGCACCCAGATGCTGTGCGGAAGAGAGCCGTGTCCATCGGGCGGAAGCTGCGTGGACGGCGCTGTGGACGTCTGCCTGGTCGATGCGGTCGCAGCTGCGCTGGCCTGTCCATCGGCTGCGCCAAGCGGCATGGTACAGTGTGGCCATGAGCGCAGGTGATGAGGCTGCGGAAGCGCGGCGGTTGGCTCGCGCGGGCTGGATGATGCGCGTCTTTCGGCAGGGAGAGGACGAGGCGCAAGCGGAAGCGGACGCCCTCTTCTGGAGCTCCATCCCCATCCGCCAGCGTGCCGAGGTCACCTGGAAGCTAAGTCAGGAGCTGTTCGAGCTGGCCTTCCCGGGATCCGCCCATGAACGAAGGCTTCCTCGATCTGATTTCCGCCCTGTGCGCCGCTGACGCGAAGTTCTTGGTAATCGGGGCCTACGCCGTCGGCGTGCATGGCCGCCCGCGCCGCAGATCGACCTCAGGATCGCGCTGATGTCGAGGCGCTGGAGCGCCTCCTCCGGCTCCAGCGCGGTTGACGTCCAGACCGCGCCGAGGCTCCCTCTCTCCAGAAGCCGGTTATGAAGAGCCGGGCCCCGACCCTTCGGGGGCTTCGAGCTCGAGCAATACGTCGAGAGGTCGGGCGCGTGCGACGTCCCAACACTCCGCGATGATGTCCCTGGTGGCCTTGTCGATCGCGAGCTCCGACGACGCAAATGCCTGCTGTGCGCGAGCCAGGTCGTGTGCGCGCATATAGAACACGATCGAGTCCTCGGTCTCGCCCCCCTCGAGGAAGATGGCTTCCGCGCAAACGCCCTCGATGCTCATCGACTCCAGCATCTCTCGCTTCCTGCTCTTTGCTTCCCGCATCCAGTCGACGAAGCGCTGGGTCTTTCCGGCGAACAACGGTATTCTGACGCATTGGGCTTGCATCAACGCCTCCGTGAGCTCGAACAGCATACGGTCCGCGGGGGCGCCCGTCGATGCGGCAAGCCCAGGGCGTCGTGATTGCAGGGGCGCGCCACGTCGCCGGTTCAGGAGGATGCAGGCTCGCCGCGAGATGCCGCGGCGCGACCAGCGCACCCGGCCGCGCCCCCGCGCGCGCTTCGGTGTTGGTGCGGCGCGGCCGCCGGGATAGGTTCTCGAGGCATGGCGTCACGTCCTCTCGGAGCGGCCGCGCTGTGCGGGATCGCCCTTGGCTGCGCGGCGTGCAAGCCGGCGGCGCCGCCGCTGCCGGCGCATGTCCGCATCTCCATCGACGGCGCCGTCGTCAGCCCGGCCAAGGCGGACGGCCGTCAGTGGGACGGCATGGGCGCGGTCCCGGCGGAGGCGCTCACCGCCATCGGCGGCCTGCTCCGCACGAAGCACCCTGTCGCGGCGGCCGCCAGCGTGGCCGGCTTCGCGGCGGAGGCGGCAGGGGCGGGGACCGAGCCGCCGGAGCCCTTCGGCTCGGCGGAGCTGTTCGCGGGCGGCCGGTCGCTCGGGAGGCGCGCGCTCGATCGCCCGGGGCAACGCGACACCTGCACGCCGGGTTGGAAAGGCCCGCCCACCTGGTACCGCGTGCCGCTCACGCCGGATGTCCACCTGAGCGGTGAGCTCATCGACAGGGATCTCGTGAACGACGACTTCATCGGGCGATTCGCGATCCACCACGGTCACCTCGTCGAGGCGCTCCGAGCGCGCACGGTCTATCCGGTGGCGGTCGAGAACCAGGCCGCCGGGCAGGTGCTGTTCGTCTGGATCGAGGTCTGGCCGGAGTAGACGCCTGCTCGCGCTAGGGCGGCGCGGCGGGCACCGCTTCGACCCGCGTGCTGACGACCCTCCGGCGCTGCGCGCCGATGTTCGCGAGATCGAAGAGAAACGTCAGCTTGGGCAGCTTCACGCCGGGCGACGGCGCGAGATGAGGCGACCTGAAGCGATCGTCCAGCGAGTCTTCGCGGATGATCGACCTGCCGTCTCCAGGTTTCTTCGTCGGCGTCGGGATCCCGTGCGACGTCCCATCCGGCATGACGACCCGGCTGGTCACGTGGACCGTCACCCTGCTCCCGGCGGTAAAGTCGCCGTTCATCGCCAGCGCACGCGCGGAGAAGCGCTTCAACACGGCCTGGGCGACGCGCCGGAAGTCGTCGCCGTTCCCCGTGTTCGCCTCCAGGAAGCGCACCGAGACCAGCCGTCCCTTCGCGTCCAGCGTGAGCTCGAACGAGCTCTCGGAGTCCGGCGGCACGGCGGACGACGACACCTCCTCCGCGACAGCAGAGGCGAGCACGCCCGCCGCGGGGAAGACCAGGACCGGCTGTCGCCCGTCCTTGGCCGCGTCGCTCCGTGCGGAGCGCTCCGGGACGGGGCGCACCGGGGCGAGGGGGCGCTCGGCAGCGCGGGGACGCACCGGAGGCTCCACCGGTAAGACACCTGGCAATGCCCAGATCGGCGCGCCGCCGAGGCCTGGAGGTGCCGCGGCGGGGGGAGGCGCGTCGGGCGCGCCCGGGGACGTGTGGGCGGCGTCCGGCGGCGCGTGGGCAGCCTCCGGCGGCGCGTGGGCGGCGTCCGGCAGCGCGTGAGCCGCGTCCGGCGGCGCGTGATCGTGGGTCGCCGCGCCGGAGCGCGATGCTCGCGCAGGAGGCGCCTCGGACAGCGCTCGGCCGCGCTCTCTCGGCGCGGCATGCGAGAAGCCGGGATCGACGCCCGTTGCCCGGGCGAGGACCTGGCGGGGCTCCGTCGCACGGGCTTCCGGCGTCCTGCGTTCGTCCAGCAAGACATCGGTGTCCAGCACCAGGAGCGGTTCGAGCTGGTCGCTCGCGCCGGCCCGCGCCGGCGCCTCGAGGCCCTCCGGCACGAGCACACGAGCCGCGATGACGCCGCCCGCGTGGAGGAGGAATGCTGCGAGCAGAGAGAGGGAGCCCCGACCGCGCACTGGCCGGCGCGAGGGTATCATGTGGGCGCGCTTCCGATGGTCTCACGCCGACGTCGGAAACTGGCTCCGCGCGCCGCATCGCGCGGGCGCTCCAGCCAGTTCTGCGAGGCGCCCCCTCGAGCCAGTTCTGCGAGGCGCCCTTCCCAACGTAATCTGCCCGTGCCGCCCGTGGGACTCCGGGGCGATTTCCGAGCCCAGTCTGGAAACTGTCGTAGTTGATCGCCCCACCATTCCCCGGGCGCTCCTTGCCATGCTTCACCAGCATCGGCTGCGGATTCCACCGGTGAACTTCACCGAATTCTCGTGGGTCGCCGAGATCCTCTACACGCCACGCTGAGCTCGTCCAAGCGAGGACGCTTCGAACAAGCTCTCGGACGAGATCCGATTGCATCCCGCGTGTCCGGCCTATCTCGGACCGCAGGACCCTGGCCCGACGAAGGCGAGATCGACTTCGAAGCGACGCTCGGCCGCTCAGCCTCGATTCCGTCTTGCTCGCGCTCCGAAGAGCATGGCTCCGATCGCCGCAAGATGGATCCCGAAGCGCCAAGGCGGCGTTCCGGGTTCGGACCCGGGGACCGAGACGCTGCAGCTAGAGTCCTCCGTCGCAGGCGTACCCTGGTCGGTGCCGCCGCTCGCGCTGCTCGAAACCTGCCCGCCAGTCGTTGCAGAACCGCCTGTCGTGACGGCACCACCTGCGGGCACGCCCCCGCCGTTTCCGCTTCCGTCCCCTGCGCCTGCGCCGCTTCCGCTCCCGTCCCCTGCGCTACCGCCGTTTCCGCTTCCGTCCCCTGCGCTACCGCCGTTGCCCGCGGTCTCACCCGCCCCACCGGCCCCACCGGCCCCGCCCGCCCCACCGGCGCCCGTCGCGCCCCCGTCGAGGAAAATGCGTTGGGCGAAGTTGTAAAAGCTGCGGTTCCAGACGGTCTTGGTATGGCCTTCGTTCGGCTCGATCTGGTAAATATGCTCGATGTTGTTCTGATCCAGGAAGTCGTGATAATTTCTGCTATTGCCGATCAGGCCGTCTGTGCTGCCGCAAGAGATGAAGATGAGCTTCACGTTGTTCTTGACCGCAGCCACATCCTTGATGGTCTGACTTGGCTGCTGGGTATTGGGCGCAGCCGAGTACGGTCCGATGTAATGGAAGACATCGGTATTGGGGAACCCGAAGTTGAAGGTCTGCCCCCCGCCCATTGACAGGCCGGAGATGGCCCGCAAATCGGCATCGGTGGCAGCGGAATAAGTCTTCTCGACCCAGGGGATCAGGTCGTTGAGCAGGACGTCCCCGAAGTTTGCGAAGCGCGCGAAATCGTCCGCTCCGTCCATCTTGCCGCTGGGCATCACGACGATCATGGGTTTGGCCATCTGCTTCGAGTACAGATAGTCCATGATATTGTCGGCATTGCCTTCGTTGCTCCCCTGGCCGATCCAGGAAACCTCATTGCCGCCGATTCCATGATGCAGGTAAACGACAGGGTATTTCTGGTTCGTCGAATACCCCGGCGGCATATAAACCGTCACCTTCCGCATTCCGTAATTTCGGGTCGGATAGCTGACGGAGACGTCCACCTTCCCATGGGGAATGCTCGCGTCCCTGGCATCGAAGCCCCTGGGCGGAAGGGGAAGGTCAGCGGGGTCGCTGGCATACGCCGCGGCGGGGAGGACAGAGATGACCGAGAGCGAAAGGACGGCAGGCCAGTTCTTTGAGGGCATGAGGACCTCCAACGTGCGTAAAAGTCAAACTCGAGTTCCATGGCCCGCGCTAGTTCCATGGACCGCGCTACAAGCGCTTTGGCGCATTTGGCATTGTCACCGTGGTGTCCCAAGCAAGCGGCACGTGCCGACGCACGGGTCGCGCACCACGCAGCAGCTGGCATGCAAAACTACGCCTCAGGCGTTCCGAGGAGCAACAGGGCGAGGAAATCCAAACTCGATCCGAAGGGCTAGAGAATCCAAATGCGATCCGAATGTCAAGCGCCCCGTGTGAACGTTCTCATCGTACAGCCACGCCGCACGTGCCTGTTGACATAGGAAATCTTCGATTCGCCTCCTCTTGGAAAAGTGACGCTGTACCAAGAACTTTTCCGTGCGGGCACGCGTGCCAGGGGCGGCTCGCGCCCCACACGCCGCGTTGCCTCCCTCGGGGAAAGCGATCAAGGGACAAGGAGTCCGCGGGACATCAAGGTCGCAACCACAGGCTTCGTGCCCTCCCAGGCGATGAGGGCCTGCTTCGTGAGGTGGATGTCTGTCCGTTTTTCGCCACCCTTGCCCTGACTGAATTCGGAGCGGGGGACGAAGACATGGCAGGCAGGGTGGAGACGTTCAGCGCTGCCAGCGATGATCTTGTCGTCAAGGGAGATCTTGTCCTTCGAGGTGCCCCTCCAGGTGTATGCTGCCGGTTGCCGCCCGTGGGACTCCGGGGCGATTTCCGATCCCAGTCTGGAAACTGTCGTAGGTTGATCGCCCCACCATTCCCCGGGCGGCTCTTTGCCATGCCCCCCGCCCCCACCGCGCCCCCCGCACGCTTCCACACCGAGCGCGTCGAGCGCGAGGACCTCGTCATGTTCATCAACGCCTGCTTCGCGTGCACCGGGCAGGCCGAGTTCTATGGCACCTCCGGAGGCCAGGCCGTCTCCATCGAGTTCCTCCACGAGTACATCCTCGGCAATTACCGCCGCCTCTACGCGCGCACGCTCGCCGCCGGCATCAACCACTTCAACCAGGCGCGCATCGCCGTGAACCTCCTCGCGACCGGCGCCGAGACGCCCGCTCCCGACCGGGGCGAGGAGGGCTCGCTCATCGCGGCGGCCCTCCGGGAGCTCCCGCCGCAGCGCGCGCTCCGGGCGCTGCGCGAGCTCCGGGAGCGCCGCGTGAACAACCGCCGCGCGCGCGCCGTCATCCGCGGCTACCTCGCCGGCCGGCCCGACCCGGCGTTCGACGCCGTCAAGTACCGCGCCCACCTCCGCGCGCTCGCGGTGCACGCCCACCTCCAGCTCCCCGGCGAGGTCGGGCCCTTCCTGTTCGAGCCCGGGCGTCGCGCGCCTTTCGAGACGCCGCTCCTCGAGCGCGCGCGGCAGGCGCGTTACGCGAAAGAGGCGATCTTCGACCTGCCGCTGACCGTCGCCGAGGGGCTCGCCGCCGCCCGCGGCGTCTCTCGCGAAGAGCTCCTGCGCCGCGCCGCGCCGCGCATGACCGAGGGCGAGCGCCTCCGGCTCCAGCGCGCCGCCGGGCGCGAGGACGTCGACCTCGCCGTCGACCTCGGCCGCGCCCCGCTCACGCGCGTCGCGCTCTATGCGCTCTCGCTGCCCGAGAAGGTCCGGCGCGAGCGCCGCGACGAGCTCCACGCGGCGCTCGAGCGCGCCGCCGCCCGCGCGCTCAGGAAGAGCCCAGCGGCGCTCGGGCGCGTCGCCGCCGTGCTCGACCGGAGCTACTCGGCGTCCGGATCGAGCGAGAAGCGCCGCCGCCCGCTCGCCGTCGCGCTCGGCGTGAGCTACCTGCTCCGCGCCGCCGCCCGCGAGTACCGCGCCTTCTGGACCGCGCCCACGCCCGACGAGATCCTCGTCGGCGCGCGCGGCCAGACCGATCTCGCGACGCCGCTGCTCGACGCGCTCGCCTGGCGACCCGACGTGGTGGTCGTCCTCTCGGACGGCTTCGAGAACGACCCGCCCGGCGCCGCCGCCGAGGTCGCCCGCTGCTTCCGGGCGCGGCTCGATCCGGGGCAGCGCACGTCGATCGTCCACATCAACCCCGTGTTCGACAGCGAGCGCTACGCGCCCCGCGCGCTCGGCCCGTCGATCCCGACGGTCGGCCTGCGCGACGCCGAGGACCTGCCGACGGTCCTCGGTTTCGCCCGCTTTGCCGAGGGCACGGCGCCGCTCGCGGAGCTCGAGCGCTACCTCGCGCAGCGCGCGGCCACGCTGCTCTCGCGGCACGCCCGGACGCCGGGCGCCGCGGAGCCAGCTGCGGATGCGGGGCCGGCAGACGCCGTGGAGCCGGCAGACGCCGTGGAGCCGGCAGACGCCGTGGAGCCGGCAGACGCCGTGGAGCCGGCAGACGCCGTGGAGCCGGCAGCAGCCGCCGAGCCCGCAGAAGAGGCGCCCGCCGCGGCGCTCGAGGTGCCCTGATGGCCAAGGCGCCGGCCCTGCTCCGATCGCTCTCGCTCCGGGGCCTCTCCGCGACGCACGCCCAGGTCTTCGCGGGCGTGCGCCTGGTCCCGCTCCTCCGGGACGCGCCGCGGGACGACCTGCGCATCGCCGGCCGCAGACACGAGGACGCCTGGTCGATCGTCGATCTCGGTGACGGCACGGCCTACTGCTCCTACGTGCCGCACGCGCTCGTGATCGGGTGGACCGAGGACGGCTCGCCGGTCGCGTCCTACGGCGCGGCGCTCGCGGGGCCGGAGGTCCGAAACCCGCTCAGCAGGTGGGGCTGCGGCGTCCAGCTGCTCCACCGCATGGCCCGGCGCGAGGCGCGCGGCGAGGACCCGGCCGAGCGGAACCGCCTGCGCCTCTTGCCGTTGCACCTCGCGATGGAGGGCTTCCTCGCGCTGCACTTCAACGCCCCCGAGATCGCCTGGTCCGAGTACTCGCGGCGGGCCATCTCCCGCGGCCTCGACCCGCGCACCGAGGTATCGCTCTCCGGCCGGGCGATCCCGAGCCTGGAGGACGCGCTGCGCGTCTTCGAGATCCACGAGGGCCAGTGCGGCGTCCTGCTCTTCGTCGGCGAGCTGCTCGCGTCGGTGTTCGTTGTGTCGCACCCCGACGACTACCGCGCGCTGCACCGCACGCTGATCGAGGACTTCTACGAGCAGACGCTGCTCTACGCGGCCCGCCACAACGGCGACAGCCAGGCGCTCGAGCACACCTTCGACGCCGCGCAGATCGGCTCGCTCGACGACCTGCGGGCCGCGCTCGGCCGGGCGCGGGCGGAGGCCGGCGCGCTGCACGTGGACACGGCCGCGGGGCTCCTCGGCCGGCCGATCGCGGCGGAGCGCGTGTACCGGGCGGGGCCGTTCTCGCTGCAGCGGTTCATGACCGAGCTCGATCCGTCGCTGGACAACCACATCGGCGAGGCGATCGTGCGCGAGGACGGCACGCTGGAGTACGCGAAGACGTACCGGCTCGCGGCGGGGCAGGTGAGGCGCGCCCGGCTCCTCCAGCAGCTCGCGGCGCACGGGTGGAACCTGAACGCCACGGCGTCGGCGCTCCGGACCACGCGCGACCAGCTGATCCGGCGCATCGAGGGCGAGGGGTTCGGCTACCTCATCGCGGAGCACGTGCTCAAGGCGGCGCTGAAGCGGACGAGGTGAGCGCGCCGTTACCAGCTCGTTCACGTGCGGGCGCGCGGCCGTGGTCGCGCTGCTCCAGTACGGGCAAGCGCGAGAGCAAGCGGTTTTATCGTTTCCTTGGCGTCTCGTACCCGAACGTGGATGACCTGAATCGCGCCCGCGCGAAGGGCATCGAGAAGCCGGGAGGCGCGATCGGCATCCACGGCAGCGACCCCCGCCTCGCCGGCCTGGCGCGCGCCTGGATCCGTCTCGCCAACGCCGCCGGTCTTCAGAAGCTCTGGGGGCCCACCGACGGCTGCATCGGCCTGACCAACGAGGATGTCGATGTGCTCTATGCGCTCGTGCCGGTCGGGACCAAGGTCACCATCCAACCCTGACCTTGGATGAGCGACGACCAGCGGCCTCGGCGTCGCCGCCGGCGCGGCTCCCCGCGCTCGCCGAGGCGCTCGCCGCCCGCCTCGGCGAACGGTAGTTTCGCGACCACGGACGGATCGCCCTGCCGCTCCAACTGGCCACCTGGGCGCCAGTCCGGTCCGTGCCATGCTGCGCAACCCTGCCCCGCGGAACCGAAGGACGCCTGACATGAGCCTGCGAACCACCCGCGACACCTGCCTTGCCCGCGATGCAAGCGACCCGCTGCGCCACCTGCGTGACGAGTTCGCGCTACCGGGCGATGTGATCTACCTGGACGGCAACTCGCTGGGCGCCCTCCCCAAGGCGTCGCTGGCCCGTGTCAGGGAAGTGATCGAAGCGGAATGGGGTGACGGCTTGATCCGTAGCTGGAACACGGCCGGCTGGGTGCACCTGTCCCGCCGCCTGGGCGACCTCCTGGCGCCGCTGATCGGCGCCGGCAGCGGCGAAGTGGTGGTCACCGACACCACGTCCATCAACCTGTTCAAGGTGCTGGCCACCGCCCTGCGCCATCAGCAGAGCACCGCGCCCGAGCGCCGGGTGCTCGTGTCGGAACGCGACAATTTCCCTACCGACCTGTACATCGCCGAGGGCCTGACCGAGCTGCTGAAGATGGGCGGCGCAGCCTACGAGTTACGCCTGATCGACTCGCCCAAGGAATTGCCGCAGGCGATCAGCGGCGACGTGGCGGTGCTGATGCTCACCCACGTCAACTACAAGTCCGGCTACATGCACGACATGGCCGCCGTCACGGCGCTCGCGCACGCAGCCGGCGCGCTGACCGTGTGGGACCTGGCGCATTCCGCGGGCGCCGTGCCGGTGGACCTCCACGGCGCCCGGGCCGACTTCGCCGTCGGCTGCACCTATAAGTACCTGAACGGCGGACCCGGCGCGCCGGCCTTCCTGTGGGTGGCGCCGCGTCATCAGAGCCGCTTCGGGCAGCCGCTGTCCGGCTGGTTCGGCCATGCCCGGCAGTTCGCGATGGAACCCGCCTACACCCCCGCCGACGGCATCGGCCGCTTCCTGTGCGGCACCCAGCCGATCACGGCGCTTTCGCTGGTGGAGTGCGGGCTTGCCATCTTCCGCCATACCGACATGGCCGCGCTGCGCGCCAAGTCGCTGGCGCTGACGGAGCTGTTCATCCAGCTGGTGGAAGCCCGCTGCGGCCAGCATCCGCTCACCCTGGTCACCCCGCGCGACGCCGCCCGCCGCGGCAGCCAGGTCAGCTTCGAGCACCCGCAGGGCTACGCGGTGATGCAGGCGCTGATCGCCCGTGGCGTGATCGGCGACTACCGGGAGCCGCGCATCATGCGCTTCGGCTTCACCCCGCTGTATACCCGCTTCGTCGACGTCTGGGATGCGGTGGAAGCGATGCGCGACCTTCTGGAGAGCGGCGCCTGGGACAAGCCGGAATTCCACCGGCGCGGCGCGGTGACCTGATCCGCCCGTAGCCTGGACGAGGAGCGGCCAGGGACGCGTTGGCTCGGCGCTCGCAGCCCTCTGCGATCGGGTAGAATGGGAGGTTCTGAATCGGGCACTCTCGGGCTGCGGGCGAGACAACTCTGAGGAGCACTGCTCATGGGCAAAACGGCCAAACTGTTTTCGGTTCCGAAAGAGCGGCAGATGGAGGCGCTCTGCGCGCGCAGCGCCGAGATACGCGACGAGTTTCGAGCGTGCTTCTCCGTGTCGCCCGGACACCCGAAGACGCACGAGGAGCCGCGAGAGGCCGAAGCGCCCCATTTCGACGGGCTCTGGGTCTTCGGGGATGGGCCCGGGGTTGTGGTGGACGACACCGGCGCGCACGTCGAAGCCGAGCTCCTCTGCAATCGCGCGCTCGGGGAGCGCTCCTACGTGCAGTACGAGGTCCGCATCGAAGCGCTCGATCTTCGGTACAAGGGCGACTACGCGCCGTATTACAGGAATCGCGGCAGAATCCTGAAGCACATCGGAAAGCGCCTCGAGCTCTTCTGCGCGTACTCGCTGCTCGAGCTCCACGAGCTGGTGCAGCGCCGCGGGGTCGAGGACACGACGCTCGGCGCGCTCTTCTCACCCAGGCACGTGAAGGCCATGTTCGCGGCGTTTCGCGTGCCGATCCGCTTCACCGGCGATCTTGGTTGAGGTGCGGCCCGGCGCCTCGCGACGCGCGGCATGTCGGTCTCGGCCCGTCGCCGGGCGCGGCGCGCCGGGCGACGGCTCGTCATCGACCGGCTGCTCTGGCAGGATTTCTCTAGGCGCGCGCGCTCACGAGCCAGCAGGCTGCGGTGAAGCGGGCCGCGCCCTCCTGGACGTACGCGTCGAAGGCAGCGCGAACCGCCTGGGCCGTCCGGGCGCGCGTCGGCTCGTCCGCGTCCCGCAGCGCCTGACCCACCGGTCCGAGCCTGGTGACGTAGGCGAGCAGGTCCTTCTCCGCGACGCCGCTCGGCACGTCGATCGGGCGAATGTCGACGTCGGTCCAGCCGCTCGCGTCCAGGATCCGCTGCACCCGCTCTCTGTCCGCGAAGGCGAACGGGCCGGGTGCGTCGGGGTCCGGGACGCGCAAGCTCGGCAGGAGCGGGGCCGCAGCGCGCGCGGCCTCGGTCATGAACGGATTCTCGTCCGCGCTGCGCCATGCCACGAACGAGAGCTTCGCCTTGCGCCGGGCGGCGCGCCGGATGTTGGCGAACGCCGCCGCGGGATCGTCGAAGAACATCACGCCGAAGCGCGAGATCACCGCGTCGAACGTGCCCTGCTCGAACGCATGGGTCTGCGCGTCCGCCTGGACGAACGCGGCGGACGCCAGCCCCTCGGCGGCGGCGCGTGCCCTGGCGGCCGCCACGAGCGGCCCGGAGATATCCACGCCGAGGCAGAGGCCCGCTGGCCCGAGGCGCCGGGCCATCGCGAGGGACGTGGCGCCCGCGCCGCAGCCGACGTCGAGGACGCGCCCGCCGTCGCCGGGGAAGCCCTGGTCGATGAGCGGCGCCGCGAGCGGCGCCAGCATGCCATCGAGCACTTCCTGCAATTCCACCCAGGTGCGCCCGCTGGCCTCGTTCCACAGCGTGGCCTGGTCGCGATTCGGCTGATGGGCTTCTGACATAGGTGTCTCCTTGGGTTTGCAGTCGGAACTCATGTGCCGTAGTCTGCAAGTTCAAGTCAACTTGAGGTCAAGCGTGAAGCAGCTGGACATCGCGGAGGTGGCTCGGCGCTCCGGCGTGCCCGCCTCCACCCTGCGGTTTTACGAGGAGAAGGGGCTGATCGCGTCCACCGGGCGGCGGGGCTTGCGGCGCCTGTTCGACCCCGGGGTGCTGGAGCGCCTGGCGCTGATCGCGCTCGGCCAGGTGGCGGGGTTCTCGCTGGACGAGATCGCCCGGATGTTCTCGCCCGACGGCCGGCCGCGCATCGAGCGAGAGCGGCTGACGGCCAAGGCCGAGGAGCTGGACCGGACCATCCAGCGCCTGGTCGCCCTGCGCGACGGCCTGCGCCACGCGGCGGCGTGCTCCGCGCCGAGCCACATGGAGTGTCCGCGCTTTCGCAGCATCGTCCGGCTCGCCGGCGCGGGCCGTCTCGAGCCGCTCGTGCAGGAGGCTCCCCGGCGGCGGCGGTCCGCCTGAGTCCAGCCGGATCCCGTCTGCGCGCCGGTCAGAAGCTGGCGCAGAAGCTCGCGTAATCCAGCGCCACCTGGTCAGCGTAGTCGAGCGCGATCGCGCGGACCTTGGCGCGGAATCCTGCGTGATCCCCGTCGGTGAGCGCGTCGATCTCCCCGTCGACCGAGTCCGGGAACACCGCCGCGTCCCAGTCCTCGTCGGCGCGCGCGTGCTGCGTCGCCAGGATCTCGCCCCACTGCTCTGCGAGGTGGGTGAAGCGGGTCATCGTCGCCACGCCCTTCACCGCGAAGTAGGCGGCCGGCAGCCCGGCGCCGCCGCCGCTCAGGGTGGCGCGATAGGCCGACATGTGGCCCCGGACGTCGGTGTCGACGGCCGCGGTCACCGGGGCGAGATCCGGGTTGCCCCCCGTGTCGAGCGTGCGGACGACGCCGACCTTGATCGTGAAATCATCGAGCATCTCGGCCCGGCTGTTCGACGCCTCGACGTCGTCGAGGAAGTCGTCGAGCAGGCCATAGGTGTCGCTCGCCGTGAACTTCCGTGTGGTCTCCTGGCTGTTCCCGGCGTAGCTCGCGATCGCGTCGAGGTACGCCTCGGTGAACGCGTCGAGGAGCGAGCTCTGGTCGGCGAGGCTGTAGCCGCCGTTCTCGCGCGCGACCAGGGCGAGGCTCGCGGCGAGCCGCCAGACGTCGAGCTGGTAGTCGCCGATGACCGCCTCGTCGAAGTCGTTGGCGGCATAAACGACGTCGGCCTGGTCGTCATCGAACGAGCCCATGTTGTTGACGTGCATGTCGCCGCCCAGCCACGTCCTGGTGGAGCTCGCGCCGCCATACGTGACGAGCTGGGGCGAGCTGCCGAGATCCTTCCAGTAAAGGTGGTTCGAGCCGCGGAAGAACGTGAACGGGGACGCCTTCATTTCGGCGTATTTCTCGGACCGAGCGCTCGAGGACAGGCCCGCGTTGGCGCTCGTGATCTCGGCGACGACATAACTCGTGCGGCTCGAGGCCGCCGAGCCGGGGGCGGCGGTGAGGGCGATGGCGGAGAAGGCGGCGGCGGCGCAGCCGCGGCGGGTGACGAGCGCTGGAATCGACGGTCTGGACATGGGCTTGCTCCCGGGGGCGATCGTGGCGTCGTACGTCGAGCGCGGACCGCACAGCAAGCGCCCGCGCCGGATGACACGAGCGCGATGCAGCGTCGTCATGCGACCACCGAGGGAGGGACATCGGTGGTTTCTGGCAGCAGCGGCGACCGGCGCACGCCGCGCCCGGCCTGTGCCTCCCGCCGGTCGTTCCATCTTTCCAGCAGGGCGGGGGAATTCCCCCTTCACCCAACACAGAGCGCCGGCAGGCGGTCGGGACCCCTCGCGTCGCAAGGCGGTGCGTGCGCAGCAGTGCCAGACCTCTGCTCGGCGGAGCGCGGGGCGCTCCCCGGGGTGGCGGAACCGGGGCGCGTACCAGGTTGCGTCCTGCTACCGTCGTGCTCGAGGCGAGCGACGGCAGGAACGGGAGCGGGAAGAGGCCAAGTTGACGCAGGGAGTGGAAGAGGTGCGGCGGGCGGCCCAGGAGCGTGTGTCGCGGCGGAGGCTGGTGGCGATTGCGGCCGTTGCAGCCGCGGTGGTGATGGCGACGATCCTCGTCTGGGCGCTGGAGCAGCGGGGCGCGGCATGGAGTGCGGAAGCTGCCGCGCGAAGGGCGGAGGATGCGCAGCGAGAGGCGGCGGCCCAGGCGGCGCTAGCGCGAGCTTCCTCGCTGATGGCCGGCGCCCGTGAGCTCCTGGCGCGAAACCAGCCGGAGTCAGCGGTGCAGCTGCTGCTCGAGGTGAGGGACGCGGACGGCGTACGTGGCTGGACCGATCTGACACGCGATGTGCTGGCCTCGGCTCCTTCGATGCTCACGATGCGCGGCCATCGGGGCGACGTGTTGCTTGCTGACTTCAGCCCCGATGGGCGGCGCATCGTCACCGCCTCGAGCGACACGACGGCGCGGGTGTGGAACGCGGATGGCAGCGGCACGCCCACGGTGCTCCGGGGCCACGAGGGCTCGGTCGTGTTCGCGGCGTTCAGCGCCGACGGGCAGCGGGTGGTCACGGCCTCGAACGACAAGACGGCGCGGGTGTGGAACGCAGACGGCAGCGGTACGCCCGTGGTGCTCCGGGGCCATGAGGGCTCGGTTGTGCTCGCGGCGTTCAGCGCCGACGGGCAGCGGGTGGTCACGGCCTCGAACGACAAGACGGCGCGGGTGTGGAACGCAGACAGCAGCGGAGCGCCGGTGGTGCTCCGGGGTCACGAGGGCGCGGTGAGCTCCGCAGCCTTCAGCGCCGACGGGCAGCGGGTGGTCACGGCCTCGAACGACAAGACGGCGCGGGTGTGGAACGCAGACGGCAGCGGAGCGCCGGTGGTGCTACGGGGCCACGAGGGCGCGGTGAGCTCCGCAGCCTTCAGCGCCGACGGGCAGCGGGTGGTCACGGCCTCGCACGACAGGACGGCGCGGGTGTGGAACGCGGACGGCAGCGGAGCACCGCTGGTGCTCCGGGGCCACGAGGGCGAGGTGAACTCCGCGGAGTTCAGCGCTGACGGGCAGCGGGTGGTCACGGCCTCGAACGACAAGACGGCGCGGGTGTGGAACGCGGGGAGTGGCCCTGTTCACGCCGATGAGTCCGAGCACGCAGAAACCGGTTGCGACCACGACCATGGGAATGACGGAGGCACGCCTGTCGTGCTCCGCGGCCACGACGCAGGGGTCGGGTACGCGGCGTTCAGCGCCGATGGGCAGCGGGTGATCACCGCCTCGCACGACATGACGGCGCGGGTGTGGAACGCGGACGGCAGCGGCGTGCCCATCGTGCTCCGTGGCCACGACGCAGAGGTCGGGTACGCGGCGTTCAGCGCCGATGGGCAGCGGGTGATCACGGCCTCGCACGACAGGACGGCGCGGGTGTGGAGCGCGGACGGCAGCAGCATGCCTGTCGTGCTCCGGGGCCACGAGGCCCCGGTCTGGTCGGCGGCGTTCAGCATCGATGGGCAGCGGGTGGTCACGGCCTCGAACGACAAGACGGCGCGTGTGTGGAGCGCGGACGGCAGCAGCATGCCTGTCGTGCTCCGGGGCCACGAGGCCCCGGTCTGGTCGGCGGCGTTCAGCATCGATGGGCGGCGGGTGGTCACGGCCTCGCACGACAAGACGGCGCGTGTGTGGAATGCGGACGGCAGCGGCGCGCCCGTCGTGCTCCGGGGCCACGAGGCAGGGGTCGGTTTCGCGGCGTTCAGCATCGATGGGCAGCGGGTGGTCACGGCCTCGAACGACAAGACGGCGCGCGTGTGGAACGCCGACGGCAGCGGCGCGCCTGTCGTGCTCCGGGGCCACGAGGACTGGGTCAGATCCGCAGCGTTCAGCGCCGACGGGCAGCGGGTGATCACCATCTCGCACGACAGGACGGCGCGGGTGTGGAACGCCGACGGCAGCGGCACGCCCGTCGTGCTCCGGGGGCACGAGGCCCCGGTCTGGTCCGCGGCCCTCAGCGCCGACGGGCAGCGGGTGGTGACGGCCTCGCACGACAGGACGGCGCGGGTGTGGAACGCGGACGGCAGCGGCGCGCCCGTCGTGCTCCGGGGCCATGAGAGCTCGCTGCTCTCCGCGGCGTTCAGCGCCGATGGGCAGCGGGTGGTGACGGCCTCGCACGACAAGACGGCGCGGGTGTGGAACGCGGACGGCAGCGGCGCGCCCATCGTGCTCCGTGACCACGAGGCGGGGGTCAGCTTCGCGGCGTTCAGCGCCGACGGGCAGCGGGTGGTGACGGCCTCGCACGACAGGACGGCGCGGGTGTGGAACGCGGACGGCAGCGGCGCGCCCGTCGTGCTCCGGGGCCATGAGGGCTCGCTTCTCTCCGCGGCGTTCAGCGCCGACGGGCAGCGCGTGGTCACCGCTTCGGACAAGGCGGCTCGGGTGTGGGCGATCTCTGCCCAGGCTCTTCGGCAGGCCCTTCGCGCCGCCACCAGAGACTGCATTTCTCCTGAAATGCGCAGAACCTACCTCAATGAGAGCGATGAAGACGCCCGTCGGGGCTACGAGTCCTGCGAGCGCTCGTATGGCCGCGTCCCGTTCTACGCAGACGTTGACCTGCCGTGAGCCGAAAAGGCGCCTCCTCGACATCGATACTGACAGTGCGCGGAGTCGGGCGAGGCCGAGCGACGGACTTCACGACCTGACGTTCAGGCCTGGCTCTCGACTCGGGAGCTGTCCTGCCCTACCTGCCCCTACTTCGGCGCATGGGGCATGTTTCCTGAAGTTATGAGGGTGGCGCACGACCCTCTACGGTGATCCACAACACTCTACGGCCCTCTGAAGCACGTCTACGGTGGTCGCACAGTGGTCATTGCGGCGTGACCGTGCTGCCCCTGAGCTTCGCCCGTATTCGCTGCGGTCGTGTGTCCAGAATCACCTTGTCGCTGTTCGCTGAATGACGAGGACGAGCACGCTCCCCTCGTCTCCGACGCGGCGCGGCGCGGCGCGACAAGCGCCCCACACCACATCCACCCACTTGCGCGGAATCTTCAAGAAGTTCCGTCCCTTGTGCCGCTGCACTGTGGTATCCTGGTGGTCGCTTCCACGAAGTCTTCGGTCAAGGGCGGGAATGGGTTTCGCACGGCATCCAGAGTATCATGCTCGCCAGAGGGTATGGTGACGACGTCGGCCAGCCCCGATAGCCGCGAGCGTGTCCGACGCAACATGGCGCGGTTTGATGCCGCGGGTGTTCACGCCTGCTGACACGCAGGCGCACTGGCGAGCGCCCAGACCGCCCCTGACGCGTTCGAGTTTCCCTCACAGTTGGTGCGGACATCGATGAAGGGAGGCGTATGAGCGACGAGCGCAACCACCATTCCATCCATGAGGTCTTTGAGAACCAGGTGGAGCGCACACCCCACGCCGTAGCTGTGGTCTTCGGGAATGAATGCGTCACATACCATCAGCTCGATCGCAAGGCCAATCAACTCGCGCGGTACTTGCAGAGCCTGGGTGTCGGCGCGGACATCCCGGTCGCTGTCTGCCTCGAGCGATCCATCGAGATGATCGTGGCGCTCCTCGGTGTGCTCAAGGCCGGGGGCGCCTATGTCCCGCTGGACCCGAGCCACCCGAAGCACCGCCTCTCCCTCATCGTGGAGGACACGGGGGCGTCGGTCGTCCTGACCCAAGAGCGCCTCCTCCAAGGGAGCGTCGGCCGCCTGGCAGGCCGACTCGTCCGTCTGGACACAGATTGGGAGACAATCGCACAGGAGAGCACCGAGAGACCAGGGATCGATGTCTCGCCGGGCGACCTCGCCTATGTGATGTACACGTCGGGGTCGACGGGTCAGCCGAAGGGCGTCATGGTCCTACATCAAGGGGTCGTCCGACTCTGCCGAGGCCCCGACTACGTGACGCTCACCGCGGAGGACGTGTTCCTCGCGCTCGCTCCCCTCTCGTTCGACGCTTCGACCTTTGAGATCTGGGGTTGCCTCTTGAACGGCGGGCGGCTCGTCGTCATGCCTCCTCACCAGCCGTCCCTCGAGGAGCTGGGGCAGGCGCTTCGGTGCCATGGCGTGACGACGCTATGGCTGACCGCCGGCCTGTTCCATTTGATGGTCGACGAGCGGCTCGAGGATCTCCGCGGCCTGCGCCAGCTGCTCGCCGGCGGCGATGTGCTCTCCGTGCCCCACGTCCGACGCGCCGCCGCGGCGCTCGATGGGTGCCGGATCATCAACGGCTATGGCCCGACAGAGAACACGACGTTCACGTGCTGCTATACGATCGGTGACCTCGCCGGCGTGGGGGACTCCGTCCCTATTGGCTATCCAATCGCCGGCACGCAGGTCTATCTGCTGGACGAGCGCCTCGCTCCGGTTCCGGAAGGATCGCCCGGAGAGCTCTATGCGGGCGGGGCGGGCGTCGCGCGAGGATACCTGAACAGGCCTGACCTGACCGAGGCGCGCTTCATCCCGAGCCCGTTCAGCGATGATCCGAGCGACATGCTCTACAGGACGGGCGATCTGGCGCGCCGCCGGGAGGACGGCGCCATCGAGTTCCTCGGCCGAATCGATCAGCAGGTGAAGATCCGTGGCTATCGGATCGAGCCGGGCGAGGTCGAGGCGGTCCTCCGGCGGCACCCCGCCGTCAAGGAAGCCGTCGTCATCGCCCGCGAGGACGGGCCCGACCCGAGGCGCCTCGTCGCGTACGTCGTCGAGAACCTGCACCCCGAGACATGGAAGGACGATGAGCCCCGCGGCCTGGACGGCGAGGTTGTGTCGCAATGGCAGGCGCTCTACGAGGACACATATACAGTCGACGACGAGTCGCGGGATCCGGCGTTCGATACCGTCGGCTGGAACAGCAGTTATACGGGCCTGCCGATAGCCGAGGAACAGATGAGGGAGTTCGTGGACGGGACGGTGTCTCGGATCCTCGCCACGAAGCCCTCGCGCGTGCTCGAGATCGGTTGCGGGACGGGCCTGCTCCTCTTGCGGCTCGCTCCCGCGTGCACCAGGTATACAGGCACCGATTTCTCTCGGAGCGTGCTCTCCCGCCTCCGCGAGCGGCTCAACGCGGGAGGCAGGGCGCCCTCGCTGCCGCACGTGACTCTCGATCACAGAGGCGCCGATGATTTTGCCGGCATCGAGCCGGCGTCGATGGACACTGTTATCCTCAACTCGGTCTCTCAGTATTTCCCGAGTATCGAATATTTCTTGCGTGTCATCGAGGGGGCCGTCGCGGCTGTGGCGCCGGGCGGCCGTGTCTTCATCGGGGACGTGCGGAGTCTCCCGCTGCTCTCTGCCTATCACGCGTCCGTGCAGCTCTACCAGGCGCCCGACGCGCTCTCCCGCAAAGACCTCGCCGAGCGCGTGTGGTCGCGCGCGGAGCGGGAAGAGGAGCTGCTCGTCAGCCCCGAGCTCTTCGACGCGATCCAGGCGAGGCTCCCACAGGTGAGCGGCGTGCGCATCCTGAACAAGCGCGGGCGCCACCACAATGAAATAACGATGTTCCGCTACGACGCCATCATCGAGGTGGGGAGCGCGTCGAACCCCCTCTCGGACGTGATGTGGATGGACGCATCGGAGCCGGAGCTGTCGCTGCCGGAGATGCGCCAGGCGCTGGGCAGCGGCGCGCCGGATACGGTGGGCTTTTGCCGGCTCCCGGATCAGCGCGTCGCGGCGGCGATGAAGACGGTGGAATGGCTCGCGAGCGCTGGCGATGGCAGCGTCGAGACGGCCGGAGAGCATCGCCTCGCTCTGAAGAGCCAGCCGGCCTGCGGGGTGGATCCTGAAGAGCTATGGGAGCTCGCGGCAGAGCTCGGCTACGACGTGCATACCCTCCGAACGACGCCCGGCGCGCCAGGTCTCATCGATGTCGTGTTCCGGCGCATAGGTGCCGCGGCGACGCGCTCGGCGAGCGCGCGGGCCAGGAGCGAGCCTCCGCGTTCTCGGAGGCATTGGCGAACCTACGGCAACAGTCCGCTCCGGGGGATGATCGCCGGCAAGCTCGTCGCGCGGCTCCGCGACTTCCTGCAGCAGAAGCTGCCCGACTTCATGATACCTTCCGAGTTCGTTCTCATGAACGCGCTCCCGCTCACGGCGAACGGAAAGGTCGATCGCCGCGCGCTGCCCGCTCCAAACCGGAGCACGTCCGCGCTCGCACAGGGCTTCATCGCGCCCCGCACGCCTGTTGAAGAGGTGTTGAGCGGCATCTTCGCTGAGGTGTTCGGGCTCGCGCGCGTGGGTATTCACGACGACTTTTTCGAGCTCGGCGGCCACTCGCTCCTGGCGGTTCAGATCATCTCCCGCGTCCGCGCCGCGCTTCAGGTGGATCTGCCGCTCCGCTCCTTGCTCGACGAGCCGACCGTCGCTCGGTTCGCGAAGCGCGTGGAGGCGCGCACCTCCGACGAGAGCAGGTCGAAGCCTCCCCCGGTCACGAGCGCGTCGCGGGACGAGGACCTTCCGCTCTCCTTCTCCCAGCAGCAGATGTGGCTCCTTGCCGAGCTCGAGCCGAACGCACCCGTCTATAATGACCCGTTCACCCTTCGAATGCCGGGCCATGTCGACACGTCCGCTCTGTCCTCGAGCCTCCGCGAGATAATCCGGCGCCACGAGGCGTGGCGGACCACGTATGCGCTCAAGGAAGGACGACCGGTTCAGGTCATTCACGACGATGTGGCGTTCACCCTCTCCCAGATCGACCTCCGGAGCCTCCCCGAGGGCGAGCGGGAGGGCAAGGCGCGAACGCTCGCGACCGAGGAGCTCAGGCGTCCGTTCGATCTCGCGAAGGGGCCGCTGATCCGCGCGACCCTGATGCGCCTGGGAGAGGCTGACCACAGGCTCTACCTGGCGCTGCACCATATCCTCTATGACGGCGTCTCGCTCTATAACGCTTTCTTGGCAGAGCTCCGGGTGCTCTATGCGGCGTTCGCCGCAGGCGTGGTCTCACCGCTCCCACCTCTCCACCTGCAATACGCCGACTTTGCCGCCTGGCAGCGGCAATGGCTGCGCGGGGAGGGTCTCCTTCGCCAGGCGGAATACTGGAGGCGAAAACTGGCCGGCGTCGCCAAGCTCAGCCTCCCCGCCAATCGGCCGCGCCCCGCGATCGGCACATTCCGAGGCGCGCGCCATTACTTCTCGCTGTCAAAGGAGCTGACCGAGGCGCTGAAGGCGCTCTCGCGCCGCGCGGGCGCGACGCTCTTCATGACGCTCCTCGCGGCGTACAAGGCCCTCCTCTTCCGCTATACGGGGCAGGAAGACATCCCCGTCGCGACGGTCGTCTCGGATCATGGCCGGCCGGATCTTCGCTCGCTGATCGGATGCTTCGTCAACACGCTCGTTTTGCGTACCAGCGTTTCCGGTAGCTTGACGTTCCGGGGACTGCTCGATCAGGTGCGCGAGGTGACGCTCGGGGCGTACGCCAACCAGGAGTTGCCGTTCGAGGAGCTCGTGAGAGAGCTCTCGCCGGAGCGGAGCCTCGGGCAGAACCCCCTCTTCCAGGTCATGTTCCTTCTCGATCCTCCCATGCCCGTCATGGACTCGGGGTGGACGATGACACGCATGGACATCGATAACGGGACCTCGCGCTGCGATCTATCCCTCGAGCTCGACGAGAGGCCGGAGGGCCTCGTCGGGCTCCTTGAATACAGCATCGATCTCTTCGACGCCGATACGATCGCGAGGATGGCGGACCATTATCGGATCCTCCTGGAGGGGATCACCGCCGCGCCCGAACGGAAGATAGAGCAGCTGCCGATCTTGACGGACGTCGAGCGGAGGAGCCTCCTCGCGGCGCCCATCGCTTTGCCGGATCTCGCGCCAGGGCCGTGCATCCATCGCCTCTTCGAGGCGCACGCGGAGAGCTCGCCCGACGCCGTCGCGCTCCGGTGTAACGGCGCGGAGATGACCTATGACGAGCTGAATCGGCGCGCGAACAGGCTCGCGCGCCGCCTCCGAGCGCTCGGCGTGGGGCCGGAGGTCCTCGTCGCGCTATGCCTGGAGCGCTCGCTCGATATGGTCGTCGCACTCCTCGGCGTCCTCAAGGCGGGCGGCGCCTATGTGCCGCTCGATCCGGCGTATCCGCCGGATCGCCTCGCTTTCATGCTCGACGACGCGAAGGTGCCCGTCCTGATAACGCAGGAGGCGCTCCTCGGCTCGCTCCCGCCGCACGGCGCTCGCACGTTGTGCATTGACGCGGGCTGGGCCGCCGCGCCGAAGGCGGACGAAGATAACCTCGAAGGCGGGGCGTCCGCCTTCGATGCGGCCTACGTGATCTACACGTCCGGCTCGACCGGGAGGCCCAAGGGCGTCGTCGTCAGTCACGCGAATGTGACGCGGTTGTTCAGCTCGACGCGGTCGTGGTCCCGCTTCGACGAGCGCGACGTCTGGACGCTCTTCCACTCCTATGCCTTCGACTTCTCGGTATGGGAGATGTGGGGTGCGCTCCTCCACGGCGGGCGCCTCGTGGTCGTCCCCTTCTGCGTGAGCCGCTCGCCCGAGGCGTTCTACGAGCTCCTCGCTGCGGAGGGCGTGACCGTGCTCAACCAGACGCCATCCGCGTTCCGCCAGCTCATCCTGGCGGAGGAGGCGTCCTGCGGCGCCCGAGAGCTCGCTCTCCGCCTGGTCATCTTCGGCGGAGAGGCGCTCGAGCTCCAGAGCCTCCGGCCCTGGTTCGACCGGCACGGCGACTCGCGGCCGGCGCTCGTCAATATGTACGGCATCACGGAGACGACGGTGCACGTCACCTACCGCCCGCTGTCCTTGGCCGATCTCGATAACCCTGGGAGTGTGATCGGCGCTCCGATCCCGGACTTGTCGATCTACATTCTCGACGAGGCCATGCAGCCTGTGCCCCTCGGCGTCCCGGGTGAGATGTACGTCGGAGGCGCCGGCGTCTCGCGCGGCTATCTCAACCGGCCGGAGCTCACCCGTGAGCGGTTCATCGTTGATCCGTTCCGTACGGGTACCTCCGCTCGCCTTTACAAAACGGGCGACCTCGCGCGCCGGAGGCCCGACGGCGAACTCGAATACCTCGGCCGCATCGACCATCAGGTGAAGATCAGGGGCTTCCGCATCGAGCTCGGCGAGATCGAGGCCGCCCTCGCGCAGCACCCCTCCGTGCGCGAGGTCGTCGTCATCGCGCTAGGCGATACCCACGGTGATAAAAACCTCGTCGCTTATGTCGTGGACCATCGCAGCTCCGGCCCTCACGCGCCGAGCTCCGAGGGGACGCTTCGGCGCGGACTCTCCGCGGAGCTGCGCGGCTTCCTGAAGAGCCGCCTCCCCGATTACATGGTGCCGTCGAGCTTCGTTCTGCTCGATGTGATGCCGCTCACGTCGAACGGCAAGGTCGACCGTCGCGCGCTCCCCGCGCCTGACAGGACGAGGTCCGACCTCGATCCGGGCTTCGTCGCGCCTCACACGCCCATGGAAGCGGCGCTCGCGGCTCTGTGGGCCGACGCGCTCGGGCTTCTGGCTGTCGGCGCTTCGGATAACTTCTTCGAGCTCGGCGGGCACTCTATCCTGGCCACCCGGATCCTTTCGAGGGTGCGGGATCGGTTCCAGGTGAACCTCCCGCTCCGGGCCCTGTTCGAGGCGCCGACGATCGTTGAAATGGCCAAGATCATCGAGGCGCGCCGCGGCGAGGAGGCGGGCCGAGAGGCCGCGCCCGTGGTGCCGGTCCCGCGGGGTCGGAGCTTCCCGCTGTCCTCCGCGCAGCGAAGGCTCTGGTTCCTCGCGAGGCTCGATCCAAGCTCGCCCGTGTATAACGAGCCTGCCACCCTCCACATCAAAGGTGCGCTCGACGTGGAGGCGCTCGAGCGCAGCCTGAACGAGATCATCCGACGCCACGAGGCGTGGAGGACGACCTTCGGCGTCGAGGGCGGCGAGGCGGTGCAGATCATCCACCCGGAGGCGACGATCGAGCTCCCGGTGATGGATCTTGCCGGCCTCACTCCCGACGAACGAGAGGCCGAGGCGCAGAGGATCGCCCTTCGAGATGCCCTGCGCCCATTTGATTTCATTACCGGCCCCATGCTGCGCGGCGTGCTCGTCAAGATGAGCGATGACGAGCACCGGCTTTACCTCACGCTACATCATATCATCGCGGACGCGGTCTCCGTGTACAGCGTATTCCTCCCCGAGCTCTCGGCGCTCTACTCGGCGTTCTCGACCGGGAGGCCCCCCACGCTCCCCGCCCTGCCCGTGCAGTATGCCGACTACGCTGTGTGGGAGCGGCAATGGCTGCGCGGAAGCGGGCTTGAAGCGCAGCTCGCGTGGTGGAAGCGGGAGCTCGGCGGCGAGCTCCCCGTGCTCGAGCTGGCCACGGATCGGCCGCGGCGGAAGGTCCAGTCGTCGCGCGGATCGAGGCACCTCATCGCCATTTCGAGCGATCTCACCCGCGCGCTCAAGGCGCTCGGGCAGCGCGAGGGCGCCACGCTCTTCATGACGCTGCTCACGGCGTTCAACATCCTCCTTTGCCGCACCTCAGGGCAAGAGGACATCCTCGTGGGTACCGTGACGGCGAGCCGCAGCCGGCCGGAGATCGAGAATCTGATAGGCTTCTTTCTCAATACGATCGTCTTGCGCACGAGCCTGCGCGGCGACCCGACCTTCCGCGAGCTCCTCGCGCGCGTGGCGGACGCGAGCCTCAGCGCGTATTCGAACCAGGACGTGCCGTTCGAGCGCTTGGTCGAGGAGCTCCAGCCGTCGCGGGCGCCCGGGCAGAACCCCCTCTTCCAGGTGGCTTTCGTCCTGGAGCCGCTCATGCCGACGCTCGCCACGGGTTGGAGCGTGAGCCAGCTCGAGGTGGACACGCTCACGGCCAAATTCGAGCTGACGCTCGAGCTCGACGAACGACCCGAGGGCCTCATCGGCCGCTTTGAGTACCGGACCGACCTGTTCGACGCCTCGACGATCGCTCGCATGGCCGACCATTTCGGCGTCCTGCTCGAGGGTATCGTCGCCGATCCGGATCGGCGCCTGTCCGAGCTGCCGATCATGACCGAGGCGGAGACTCGCCAGCTGGCATTGTGGAACGAGACGCTCGTGGACCGCTCGCGCGAGGTCTGCATTCATCATATGTTCGAGATGCAGGCGGCGCGCTCTCCGGACGCTATCGCGGTCGTATCGTATGAATCACGATCGCCCCAGGCGACGCTCACCTACGGCGAGCTGAACCGGCGCGCCAACCAGCTCGCCCACCATCTGCGAAGCCTGGGCGTCGGCCCCGAGGTGACGGTCGCGATATGCGCCGAGCGATCCCCCGAGCTCATCGTCGGGCTCCTCGGGATCCTGAAGGCGGGCGGCGCCTGCGTGCCTCTGGATCCATCGTTTCCCAGGGAGCGGACGGCCTTCACCCTGCGGGACGCTAGCGCGAGAGCCGTGCTCACGCAGAGGCACCTGGCCGACGCTCTCCCCGAGCACGCGGCGAACGTCGTCTGCCTCGACGACGGCTGGGCGGAGATCGAGGCTCATAGCGCGGAGGAACCGCCCGGCGAGGTCGCGCGGGACGCTCTCGCGTACATTATCTATACGTCCGGCTCGACAGGCCGGCCGAAGGGAGTGAAGATCGAGCACCGCGGCCTCATCAACTTCATCGCCTGGTATCGCCGGTTCTTCGGCCTCTCAGACTCTGACCGGGGCACGCTGGTCGCGGGGCCCGCGTTCGACGCCTCGATAGGGGAGATCTATCCATTCCTCGCCGCCGGAGCCAGCATCCATATCCCCGACGATCACACGCGCATCGCGCCCTCCGCGCTCCGCTCCTTTCTCGTGGCGAGCTCCATAACCGTCACCTTCCTGCCGACGCCGCTGGCCGAGAGCGTCCTCCCGCTCGAATGGCCGGCAGGCGGCGCGCTCCGCGCGATGGTGACCGGCGGCGACAGGCTACACGACTATCCCCCGCCGTCGCTGCCTTTCGCGCTCTTCAATGCGTACGGCCCGACGGAGAACTCCGTCTACAGCACGACGGGGCTCATCCCCTCGAAGCGGCGCACCGACGCCCCGCCGCCGCCGATCGGGAGGCCCATCGATAACATCCGCGTCTTTCTGCTCGACGGTCATCTGCGCCAGGTTCCCATCGGCGTCGTCGGCGAGGTCTATGTCGGCGGAGAGGGGCTCGCCCGGGGGTACCTCAATCACCCCGACCTCACCGCCGAGCGCTTCATCGAGAGCCCTCCCTGGGTAGAGCCGAGCGGTCGCCTGTACAAAACGGGCGATCTCGCGCGGTACCTGCCCGACGGGAACATCGAGTTTCTCGGCCGCATCGACGTTCAAGTCAAGATTCGAGGATTCCGCGTCGAGCTCGGGGAGATCGAGGCCATCCTCCGGCAGCACCGCGCGGTGAAGGAGGCCGTCGTCACGGTCCACGAGGACACGGTGCGCGAAAAACGCCTCGTGGTGTATCTCGTCCTCGCGGACGGCGAGGACGACGACGCCCCGCGAAGGCTCAAAGACCACCTCAAAGAGTACCTGCCCGAGCACATGATACCGGCGACCTTCGTCCGGATGAGCGAGCTGCCCATCAACCCGAGCGGCAAGATCGATCGCCGCGCGCTGCCTCCTCCAGAACCCGCGGAGCCGCGCGCGGCTTCGGACGGCGCTGGGCCGGCGACCGAGTTGGAGCGGCTCGTCGCGTCGATATGGCGCGATGTCCTCCGCGTCGACGAGGTCGGCCTCCACGCCAATTTCTTCGACCTTGGAGGCCACTCTCTGCGGCTAGCGCAGGTCCACGACAGGCTCGCGACCTCGCTCGGGCGAGATATTCCGATGGTCGATCTCTTCACCTACCCCACCGTGAGCGCTCTATCGAGGCACCTGGCCCAAACCTCGTGCGAGGCACATTGTTTCACGAACCTCCGCGAGCGGGTCATGCAGCAAAAAGCTGCGGCAAAGCGGCTCCGGCGGCCCCTGCGCAAGGAGGCAAAGGATCATGAGTAGAGACGTTGAACAGAGCCCAATGAATGATGGCATCGCCGTCATCGGAATGTCCGGTCGATTCCCGGGCGCGAACGACGTGGACGAGCTCTGGAGGAACGTGCGGGACGGGGTGGAGTCCATCTCGTTCTTTTCGGACGAGGAGCTCCTCGCGGCGGGGGTCGATGCCGCCTTGCTACGCGATCCGGGCTATGTAAGAGCGAAGGGCGTCCTCTCGGATATCGAGCTCTTCGACGCGGCTCTCTTCGGGGTGAGCCCGACGGAGGCGCAGATGATGGACCCACAACACCGCCTGTTCCTGGAGCACGCCTTCGAGGCGATGGAGAGCGCGGGCTACTCCGCGGAGAGGTACGGCGGCGCGACCGCCGTCTACGCCGGGTGCGGAGGGAGCAGCACGTATTTCCTCAAGAACATTCATGAGAACGCGGAGTTTCGCGGACGCGTGACGGAATACCAGCTCGTCCTCGCGAACGGCGGCGATTTCCTCGCGACCCGGGTCTCGTACAAACTGGGCCTCCGCGGGCCGAGCGTCGCGGTCCAGACCGCGTGCTCGACGTCCCTCGTCGCCGTCTGCATGGCCTGCCACAGCCTCTTGACCTATCAATGCGATATGGCGCTCGCCGGAGGAGCCGCGGTGAGCGTCCCGCAGCGGTCGGGGTATCTCTATCAGGAGGGGATGATCCTCTCCCCCGACGGGCACTGCCGTGCGTTCGACGCCAAAGCGCGCGGCACGGTGGGCGGGAGCGGCGTTGGGGTCGTCGTATTGAAGCGGCTCTCGGACGCGATCGACGCCGGCGATCACATCCACGCCGTGATCAAGGGTTCGGCCATCAACAACGATGGAGCCTCGAAGGTAGGCTACACGGCGCCGAGCGTGGAGGGCCAGGCCGAGGCCATCGCGCAGGCGATCGAGGCCGCGGAGGTCTCCCCGGAGACCATTGGCTACGTGGAGGCGCACGGCACGGGCACGGCCCTCGGAGATCCGATTGAAATTGCGGCGCTCACGAGGGCGTTCCGCGCGGGCACCCAGAGGAAGGGGTTCTGCGCCGTTGGCTCCTTGAAGCCGAACGTCGGCCACCTGGACGCGGCGGCCGGAGTGGCGGGCCTCATCAAAGCGATACAGGCGCTCAAGCATAAAGAGCTCCCGCCGATGCTTCATTTCGAGTCGCCGAACCCGGCGATCGACTTCGCGGCCAGCCCGTTCTATATCAACGCGAAGCTCTCGAGCTGGAGGGCCGGGCCCGCGCCGCGCAGGGCGGGCGTGAGCTCGTTCGGCATGGGCGGCACCAACGCGCACGTCGTCCTCGAGGAGGCTCCGCCCGCGGAGCCGTCGGGCGTGTCCAGGCCCTGGAAGCTGCTCGCGTTGTCAGCGATGACGGCCGACGCGCTCGAGAAGATGACGGCGAACCTCGGCGAGCGCCTGAAGCGGGATCCAGATCTCAATCTGGCCGACGCCGCCTATACGCTCTCGGTCGGCCGGAGGGCGTTCGCGTACAGGAGGGTTATTCTGTGCGAGGAGGCGGGCGACGCGGCGCTCTCCGTATCCACGCTGGATCCGGCCCGCGTCTTCTCGGGCCGGGAGGCGGCTTCGGCGCGGCCGGTCGTCTTCATGTTCCCTGGGCAGGGCGCGCAGCACGTGAGCATGGCGGTGGAGCTCTACCGCGACGAGGGCGCCTTCCGCGAGCAGATCGATCGATGCGCAGAGAGCCTCGCCCCTGCGCTCGGCCTCGACCTGCGGAGCGTGCTCTTTCCCAGCGAAGCGCAGGCGGAGAGCGCGGCGAGGAGGCTCGATCAGACCGCCATCACCCAGCCCGCGCTCGTGGCGATCGAGATCGCCCTGGCCCGGCTCTGGATGAGCTGGGGAGTGCGCCCCCAGGCGATGATCGGCCATAGCATCGGTGAATACGCGGCGGCGTGCGTCGCCGGCGTGCTCACCTTGGAGGACGCCCTCTCGCTCGCCGCCGCGCGAGGACGCATGATGCAGGAGCTGCCCGCTGGCGCCATGATCGCGGTCGCGCTCCCGGAGGCCGAGGCGCAGGCGCTCGCGACGGACGGTGTGTCCCTCGCCGCGGTGAACGGCCCCTCTCTCTCCGTCCTCTCGGGGCCTATGGGCGCCGTGGCGGAGCTCGAGAGGAGGCTCTCCGAGCGAGGCGTGGGCGCGCGGCGCCTGCGCACCTCCCACGCGTTCCATTCGTCGATGATGGATCCTGTCCTCGCGCCCTTTCTTGAACAGGTGAAGCGGCGGAGGCTCTCGGCGCCCGAGATCCCTTATCTCTCCAGTGTCACAGGCGCGTGGGTAACCGCGGAGGAGGCCACGGATCCGGGCTACTGGGCAAGACACCTCCGCCATACGGTGCGCTTCGCCGACGGGCTCTCGCGGCTCTTCAGCGATCCCACGCGGGCGCTGCTCGAGGTTGGCCCGGGCGCAACGTTGAGCAACCTCGCGAGGCGCCATCCAGGCGTGCCCCCGGGGCAAATCATCCAGAGCTCGCTCAGCTCGTCGGGCGCCTCCACGCAGGGCTCGGCGTACACCATGGAGGCGCTTGGAGCGCTGTGGGTCCAGGGAGTCCCTGTGGATTGGGAGGGTGTTTACCGCGGCGAGCGGCGCCGTCGAGTGCCATTGCCGACCTATGCTTTCCAGCGGCAGCGCTACTGGATTGACCCTCCGCGGGAGCGCCGCAGCGGCGCGGCAGCGGCGGCGCTCGTGCGGCCGACCATCGATATGGACGAGGAGGCCCCGGCTATCGATCGGCTGGAGACCTTTCTGGAGCAGGACGCGAAGCCGGAGGCGCTCCCGGCAGGGTTACGAGACCTGGCACACAGGATATGCGCCAGCCATGTCTGCGCCTTCCTCCGCGCAGGCGGCGTTGATACGAGCCGCGGCAGCAAGCACGACGGGCGGGATCTGTTGACGCGGCTCAGGATCACGCCACAGTATGAGAAATTCTTCGCGTTCTTCGTGAAGACACTGGCGGACGACGGGATCGTGGGCGTGAACGGTGACACGATCACGTTCTTGGTGAGCGAGCGCGACGTGCCGGCCCCGGCCGCGCTGACGGAGGAGCTCTGCTGTTTGTACCCCGATTTCCGGGGCGACTTCGAGCTCCTTGATTACTGCGTGAGCAGCTACGGGCGCGCCCTGTCGGGCGACATGAACCCCATTGAGGTGCTCCACCCCGATGGGGGCGCCGATCTCCTCTCGCCGATGATCAAGAATGGGCTCCGGTTCTCGCGCGCGCCCATGTACCAGGCCCTGACGAGGGAGGTGCTCTCCCACGTCCTGGAGAGGGCGGGGGGCCGCAGGCTGAAGATCCTCGAGCTAGGAGGCGGCGCTGGGCACCTGACCTGGCCGCTCATCCCCTGCCTGCGTGGGCGCGACATCGACTACACTTTCACTGACATCGGGAACTACTTCGTGGTCAACGCGAGGCGCCGGGCGGTCGAGCTGGGGATCGAGTTCATGCGCTTCGGCGTCCTCGACATCTCGACCGACGTGGCGAAGCAGGGGTACGAGCAGAGCAGCTACGATATCGTGCTGGCGTTCAACGTCGTCCACGCGACGAGGAGGCTCGACGAGTCGGTCGGGCACATCAAGGAGCTGCTCGCGCCCGGCGGTATAGCGCTCCTCCTCGAAGCCTCGCAGATCGAGCGGTGGCATACGATGATATGGGGGCTCGAGGAGGGGCTCTGGTATTTCGCCGATGAGGACATCAGGGCGCACTCCCCGTTACTTCACGCGGCGGGGTGGGAAGACGTCTTTCGGCGGCAGGGCTTCCGGGGCGTCCACGCCTATCCTAGGAGCAGCGAGAGGAGGATCGCCTCGGATTATGCCTTGATCGTCGCGCAGAAGCCCGTCGACGCGGCGCTCGCGGGCGCAGGTGCGCCGGCGGAGGCGCGAGGGGAGACCCCGAGCGGCCGTGGCGGCCAGGGCGGTGCGGGGGCCCTCTTCGCTCGGCGCTCGCTGAAGACGGCGTACGTCGCGCCCCGAACCGAGATGGAGCGCGCGATCGCCGAGGTCTGGCAGCATACGCTGGGCATTGATCGCGCAGGCGTTCACGATAACTTCTTCGAGCTCGGCGGGGACTCGCTCATCGCGATCCAGGTCATCTCGAGGCTGCGCCAATCTCTCCAGAAGCCGCTCGACCAACACAGCTTGCTGAAGTCGCCCACCATTGCGTCGCTCTCCGCGTCGCTCGAGGACGCGAGCACGTCGCCCGGGCCGACCTCCCGCGCGACGCGCGAGCTCCCCAAAAACCTCGTCGAGCTCCGGCGCGGCGGCACGAAGCCGCCGCTCTTCCTCGTGCACCCCGCCGGCGGGCACGTCTATATCTATCGTGAGCTAGCTCTGCACCTCCCGCCGGATCAGCCTGTCTACGGCGTTCAGGCGTCGGGCCTCGACGGGGCGTCGGTCCCCCTCTTCACCGTGGAGGAGATGGCGGCGCGCTATGTCGACGCGGTCCGCGCGCTCGACCCCAAGGGGCCGTATTACCTGGGTGGCTCGTCGTTCGGCGGCGTCGTGGCGTTCGAAATGGCCCAGGTGCTCCACGGCCTGGGCCGCGATGTGGCGCTCCTCGCTCTCCTCGACGCCGGCGGGCCGGGCCATTTGCCATCCCCAGACATGGAAGAGGATGAAGTGGCCATTCTATCCTACTTCCTCGGCGCAGGTGCGAAGCTCACGGTCTCGCCGGACGATCTGAGGCGGCTCGATCCGGACGAACGCATGCGTTACTTCCTCGAGCACGGCCGTCACGCTGTCCGATTGCCGCCGGACTTCGGCGTCGACGAGCTTCGACCGTTTTTGGACCTCTTCAAGATGAACGTGAAGGCGATGAGGGCCTACGCTCCGAGGCCGTATTCGGGACGCATCAACTTTTTCCGCGCTCGCGAGCGCGACTCGGTGACCCCCAACACCCCGGAGCTCGCGTGGATCGATCTCACCTCTGGGGGGGTCGATATCCATGATGCGGAAGGAAACCACATCACCATGCATTTTGCGCCGCACGTCGCACCCCTCGCCAAGCGGCTGACGGCGTGCCTCGATCAGGCGTCCCGGGTGTGATGACGCCGACGATGTCCACTGTGGAAAGCTATTGGCTCCCCGGTCGGGGAGCCGAAATCGCTGAGGAATGATATCTGGCGCACAAAATCGTCGCAGCCGCAAACCTCTGTTGACAGTGGTCTCGTGTTGCGCCTAATAGTCTATGTCGAACCATAGGCGTGATTTGTGAATGCACAGGTCGGCTGTCGTTCTGTGCCGGTGAGGACAAGTGGACTCTAAGCAATTCGTCAATGCCGGTATTCAGCTTGCGTCCGCGCTCGCAGAGCTCCACGAGAGAAACATCATTCACCAGAACGTCCGCCCTCAGAACATCGTCGGAGGCAGCGAGGGCGGAGCGGTGAAGCTGCGCGAGCCGACGTTTGGCGCGCGAGCCAAGGGTCTTCGAAGCCGAAGCGACGATCTCAGCGTCTCTGCCGAGATGTTCCCGTACATGGCGCCCGAGCAGACCGGGCGCATGAACCGGCCGATCGACCACCGCGCGGACCTCTACTCCATCGGCGTCACCTTCTACGAGATGCTGTCCGGCGAGCTGCCGTTGGTCGCTACGGACGCCCTCGAGTGGGTTCATTGCCACGTCGCCAGGGCTCCGCGCCCCCTCACCGAGGCGGCACCGGACGTGCCGCCGGTGATCGCCGCCATCGTGATGAAGCTCCTGGCCAAGGAGGCGGATGATCGCTACCAGAGCGCGCGGGGGCTCGCGCTCGATCTCGAGCACTGCCTCGCCGAGCTCGAGGCCAAGGCGACAGTCGAGCCCTTTCCCCTCGGGGCGAAGGACGTGTGGGACGAGCTGCGCTTCCCGGCGAAGCTGTATGGCAGAGAGGCGGACTGTGCGCGACTCTTGGCGGCCTTCGAGCGCGTGGTCGCGGACGGCGTGGCCGAGCTCGCGCTCGTCTCCGGGTACTCGGGGATCGGGAAATCGTCGCTGGTCCATGAGGTTCATCGGCCTATCGTCCGCGAGCGGGGCTTCTTCCTCGAGGGCAAGTTCGACCAGTACAAGCGGGACGTCCCCTATTTCACGATCAGCCAGGCGTTCCGGGAGCTGACGCGCCAGATCCTGAGCGCGAACGAGGCGCAGCTCGGCGCGTGGAAGCGGCAGCTCCTCGATGCGCTCGGCGCGAACGCGAAGCTGATCATCGATATCATCCCGCAGATGGAGCTGCTCATCGGCAAGCAGCCCGACGTCGCGCCGCTGCCGAGCACGGAGGCGCAGAACCGCTTCCATGCAGTGTTCCGGAGCTTCATCGGCGTCTTCGCTCAGCGCGAGCACCCGCTGGCGCTCTTCCTCGATGATCTTCAATGGGCGGACTTCGCGAGCCTCAAGCTCCTCGAACACATCATCACGCACCCGGAGACGCGGCATCTCCTTGTCATTGGCGCGTACCGCGATAACGAGGTCAGCCCGTCGCATGCCCTGACGACGACGGTGGGCGCGATCCGGAGCGCGAAGGCGCGCGTCACCGAGTTCTCGCTCGGGTCCCTGTCGCTCGCGAGCTTGACCGAGCTTGTCGCCGACACCTTCCGCTGTTCTCCTGCGCGCGCCGCGGAGCTCGCGGAGCTCCTGGACCGGAAGACCGCCGGCAATCCGTTCTTCGCGACCCAGTTTCTGGGCGAGCTCTACCGGGAGGGGCTCATCGGCTTCCGGGGCGCGGAGGTCGGGTGGATCTGGGATGTCGACGCGATCAGCGCGAAGAACTACACGGACAACGTCGTCGAGCTCCTCGTGAGCAAGCTCTTGCGCCTGCCCGAGCAGACGCAGGCCTCGATGAAGCTCGCGGCGTGCATCGGCAACGAGCTCAGCGACGACGTCCTCGCGATGATCTGCGGCAAGGCGCTGGAGGAGACGCGCGCCGACCTCGAGCCCGCCGTCAGCGAAGGGTTCCTGCTGAGCAGGCGGGACGGCTACAAGTTCCTGCATGACCGCGTTCAACAGGCCGCTTATGCGCTCATCCCCGAGGAGACGCGCGGCGAGGTGCACCTCAAGATCGGGCGGCTGCTCCTCAAGAGGACAAAGAAGGAGGAGGAGCTCGCGGAGAAGATCTTCGACATCGTCAACCAGATAAACCTCGGCGCCTCGCTCGTCGGCGGCGTGGAGGAGAAGACCCGCTTCGCCGAGCTCAATTTGACGGCGGGAAAGAGGGCCAAGGCGTCCTCGGCGTACCGCTCGGCAGTGAATTACCTGTCCGCCGCGGCCGAGCTCCTCTCGGAGGAGAGCTGGGACACCCACTACGCGCTCACGTGCGAGCTCCACACGGAGCTCGCGGAGTGTTTGTTCCTGAGCGGCAACCTGGACGATGCGGAGCGGGAGTGCGCGAACGTCGATCGTGCCCGGACCAAGCTCGACAAGGCGGCCTTCTATCGGCTTCGAATGCAGCTCTGCCTCGCGCGGGGGGAGAACGACAAAGGCATCGCCCTTTGTGTCGAGTGCGTGGGGCTCTTCGGCGTCGAGCTCCGCACGAAGCCTGAGAAGGAGGTGGTACTCGCAGAGCTCCAGAAGGTGCGCGATCTCGTCAAGGGCCGCCGTATCGAGGAGCTGCTCGATCTGCCCGTGATGACGGATCCGGAGATGGCCGCCACGATGAGCACGCTGGCGTGGATCTACCCGTCGGCGTTCTACGTCGATCCGAGCTTCACGGATCTCGTGGTGGGCACGATGGTGAGGCTCAGCGTGCTCCACGGCAACGCTCCGGCGTCGACCATGGGCTACGCGTCGTTCGGGGCGGCGCTCTGTGCAAAGTTCGCCGCGTACCAGGAGGGCTACGAGTTCGGCAAGCTCGCGTGCGACCTCACGGAGAGGCACGGGTTCATCGCGTTCAAGCCGGAGGTCTTCCAGACGCACGCCTGTCTGATCTGCATCTGGACCCAGCACGTACGTATGCAGGTCGAATACGCTCATATTGGCTTCGTGACGGGCCGCGAGCTCGGGAACTCGACGTACGCCTGCTTCAACCTCCTGCAATATGTCATTGGAATGCTCGTCCGCGGAGACTCGCTGGAGTCCGTGCATGCCGCGGCGGTGAGCAGCGCCGACTTCATCATCAACGCGAAGATGACGTTCGTGGCCGACGTCATGACAAGCGTCCAGCGGTTGACGCTGGCCATGCGCGGGCTGACGGATCGCCTCGGGACGTTTGGCGGCGGCGATTTCGTCGAGGCAGACTATGAGAAGCACCTCGCCACCGAGAACATTCCGCTCATCCATTTCTTCTACCAGGTGAACAAGCTCCAGGCGCGGTTCATCGCGGGCGAATATGAGGAGGCGGAGGCCGCGGGCGAAGCGGCGAAGGGGCTCCTCTGGACGGCCACCGCGGAGTCCATCCTGGTCCACGAGTATTATTACTATGGAGCCCTCTGCGCGGCGGCCCTCTACAAACACGCCACGGCCGAGAAGCAGAAAGAGCTCCGCGAGCTCCTCGCCGCGAGCGAGGCGAGGCTGCGTGTGTGGGCGGAGAGCTGCCCCGCGAACTTCCTCGGCACGCACGCCTTGGTCGCCGCAGAGATCGCGCGTATCGAGGGCAGAGACGGGGACGCGGCGAAGCTCTATGACAAGTCCATCCGCGCCTTCCGCGAGGGCGGCTTTGTGCAGAACGAAGGCGTGAGCTCCGAGCTCGCGGCGCGGTTCTATATCGACCGAGAGTTCGATGTGCTCCCGTCCATGTACCTCGCGGGGGCCGAGGCCTGCTTCACGCGCTGGGGCGCCCAAGGCAAGGTGCTTCAGCTCGGCCGGATGTACGCCCCGCATTTCGCACATAAGGGCACGCCGATCTCCCCGGCGGCCCATGGCAGCGCGGACACGAGCTCGGAGCAGCTCGACACGCTCGCGGCGGTGAAGGTATCCCAGGCGCTCTCGAGCGAAATGGGGCCCGACAAGCTCCTGGCGACGCTCATGCGCATCGTCATCGAGCACGCAGGCGCGCAGAAGGCGTGCCTGTTCACGCCCGAGGGAGAGGGCTTCGCGCTCGTGGCAGAGGCCCGAATCGATCATCGTGAGACCAACGTCCGGGTGGTCGGGCGCGACGAGAACGCGAGCGTCAGCGTGTCCGATTTCCCGGCGTCGGTGCTGAACTACGTGAAGCGCAGCCGGGAGAAGGTCACCCTGGACGACGCGGCGAAGCACAGCGCCTTCTCGTCCGATGAGTACATCGTCCGCGCGCGGCCGCGCTCGCTGCTCTGCATGCCGATCTTCCGGCGGGGCGCGCTGGCCGGCCTCCTCTACCTGGAGAACAGGCTCGCCGCGGGGGTGTTCACGCCTCGACGGCTCGTGTTGCTCGAGTTCATGGCGTCGGTGTCGATCGAGAACGCGACGCTACACGCGGAGTTCGCCCAGGAGAACGCAGATCGAAAGCTGGCCCAGGCGACGCTGCGGCAAAGCGAGGATCGCCTTCGGAGGCTGGTCGAGACGGCGAGCGTCATCCCCTGGGAGGCCGATCGCACGACCGCACGGTTCACCTACGTCGGCCCGCAGGTCGTGAAGATGTTCGGGTACCCACAGGACACGTGGTATGACGCCGGCTTCCTGGGCGAGCACGTACATCCGGCGGACCGCGAGCGGGTCCTTCCCCGCTTCCTCCAGAGGGACGCGGTCCGCGCTGACGACGATTTCGAGTTCCGCTTACGAGCGGCGGACGGGCGGGTCGTATGGTTGCACAACGTCGTGAGCTCCACGGCGGGCGAGGATGGCAAGATAGCGCTCGGCGGCTTCCTCTTCGACGTCACGGACCGCAAAGAGACCGAGGCGACGCTGGCGGAGAAGCTGGCCATCATCCAGGACCAGCAGGCCGCCATTCAGCAACTGTCGACGCCTATCATCGAGGTATGGGAGGGCGTGCTGACGGTGCCTGTGTTCGGCTCGATCGACACGCGCCGCGCCGAGCAGATGATGGATATCCTCCTCAATGCCGTCGTCCGCACGTCCTGCCGCTCTGTCATCATCGATCTGACCGGCGTCGATAAGGTCGACGCGAGCACGGCCGACCATCTCATCAAGCTCATCCGCTCGGTCCAGCTCGTCGGATCGAAGGGCATCTTGGTGGGGATCCGGCCCGAGGTGGCGCGCACCGTCGTGTCCATTGGCGTCGATCTATCGTCGTTCATCACGCTGGGGAACCTGCGCGAGGGGCTGCTCTTCTGCATGAGGGATCACGGGCTCGCGGTCGGGTGGACCCCGTCCGCGTCCTCCGCTGGGCAGCGCTCGAATCGAGGGTGACCTCGCGGCGACGCGAAAAGCGACATTGGGCATCGACGTTACCTCATAGAGCCCGGGAGCAGAAAGCGCGGCGGACGCTGGGGGCGATTGCGGCGGTCGCGGTCGCGGTGGCCGCGGTGATGGTCATCCTGGTTGTCTGGGCGTTGGGGCAGCGAAACGCGGCGCAGAGCGCCGAAGATGCCGCGCGAACGGCGGAAGGGGCTGCAAAGCCAGCGCAGCAGGAGGCCACGGCCCAGGTGGGGCGCGCACGAACGTCTTCCTTGATGGCTGGAGCTCGTGAGCTCGTGGCGAGAAACCAGCCGGCGCCGGCGGTGAAGCAACAGGGATGCAACATCTGCAGGAGCCCCGCCGTGGTATCAGGCCCACGGGATGTCTTTCGACGCGCATCCAGGAGGAACACTGTGCGCTACGGCGCCGGCGGCGGCTGAAGCAACGAAGACGGCGCGCGGAGAGGTGGTGAACCACCCCCACCGCGCATTGACCCACCCGAATGCCCTGGCACCCTGCCGCCTCCATGAACGCTGCCTAGGCGACCGTTCCCGGCCGCGAACGTCATCGAGATCCCCGGCGCCGACAGCGCAGACGATCTCCTCCGCGCGGGGAGCACGCCGAGGCCTTCCGTGCTCCTGTCCGTGAGCCACGGGCTCGGCCGGCCCCGCGGCGGGTGGGCCTCCGTCGATCAGCAGCGCGCGCTCCAGGGGGCGCTGTGCGTAGGCGCCCATGGCAGCTCCGCGCCGCTGCTGGCGGCGGACATGCTGCAACACGCGCCCTTCCTGCCAGGTGGCCTGTGGTTCTGTCTGGCCTGCTTCGGAGCCGGGACGCGGAAGGAGAGCGCGTTCTATCCCTGGCTCTCCCTCCTCGCGCGCGAGGGCGCCTACAGCGGCCAGGTCCAGCGGGTGCTGGCGAGCTTGCCTCCGGGCGGCGAGCGCCCGTTCCTCGCTGCGCTGCCGCAGGCCGCGCTCCGGAACCCAGAGGGGCCGCTCTCGGTGATAGCGCACCTGGATCTGGCCTGGACCTTCGGCTTCGTCGATCCCAACAGGATGACCCAGAGCCGCGCCTCCCGGATCTTCAGCAGCCTCCAGGCCATGGCCCGCGGCAGCCGCGCCGGCGTGGCGCTCGACGCGCTGATGCGCTCCTACCGCGAGGTCAACGATGAGCTGCTCTGCGGCTACCACGCCGAGGAGGACGCGCGCGTGTGGAACCGGCCTTCTCCGGTCGATCCCATGCAGCGCGGCAGCGCGTTCATGCTGCGCAACGATCTGCGGGGCTATGTGCTCCTCGGCGATCCCGCGGCGCGGCTGCCCTTGAAGGGGAGCCAGGCCCCGCACCCGGCAGCGCCGTAGTCCGCAATCGCGCGCCGCCGCGCGCATCGCTCTCCTGGCTCGCGCAGGTGCGAGCACGCCCACGCCACGCCCACGACGTACGCTACAGCCGTCGATGGGAACGCCGTGGACGAGTAGAGTCCTGCGCCTACATGGTCTGTCGCTCGACATCGCGAACCAGGCCCAGTCCGTCCAGCAACGCTCGCCCGTCCGTCACTCACGGAACCTCCGATGTGAGGGACGGTGGCTTTCGTCGCGGGCACCGGCGCGCGCCGTAGACAAGGCGCTGAAGCACAGGCATCTTCAACGATGCGGCATGGTGCGTCTGCTGCGCCGCACGGGCCGCGGGGGAGGTATGGATGCACGCAGACTTGGACGCATTTCCTGAACCGCTCGCGGTGCTCGACGCGAACCTCCGGTTGCGGGAGGCCAACCTGGCCTGGCGCAACACGTTTGGAGAGGCGGCGCTGCTTGTGCCCGAGGCGGAGGAGGCCGCTCGCGCGGTGCTCGGCGGGGCCCAGAGCCGGGCGGAGATCGACGCCACGGCGAGCAACGGGGCGAGCCCGCAGCGCTGGACGCTCCTGCGGTGCTCGAGATCCGAGGGAGAGCCGCTCGTCTTCGTCCACGCTCGTGCGGCCGACGACGCCGCGCAGCGCCGCCGCGAGGAGGCGCTCGCCGAGGAGCTGGAGCTCCTGCGCAACTTCATCGACCTCGCGCCCAACCTCATGTTCATCAAGGACCGGCGCAGCCGCTACGTCATGGCGAACAGCGCCCTCGCGAGCTGCTACGGGATGACGCCGGCGCAGGTCGTCCACGCGTCCCAGCACGAGCTCACCGCGAGCGTCGATGAGGCCTCAGGCTTCACAAGCGTCGACCGGCAGGTCATCGACACGAGACAACCCGTGGTCATCGAGGAGAAGGAGACGCGGCCGAACGGCGACGTGCACTGGTACGAGACCGTCAAGAAGCCCATCCTCCGCAGGAGCGGCGAGGTGCAGGTCGCCTGCTTCTGCGTGGATGTCACCGAGCGCCAGAGGGCGCAGGACGCGCTCCAGAGCTCGGCGCGCGAGCTCGAGTCCATGGCCGCGGCGGCCCGGCGCGAGGCGGACGAGAAGTCGGCGCTCGCGGCGGAGCTCGACCGGAGGCTCGCTGTCATCCAGGCGCAGCACCGGCAGATCCTGGCGCTCTCCGCGCCCATCCTGGAGGTCGCCGATGGCGTCGTCGGCGTGCCCCTCATCGGCGCCATGGATGAGGAGCGGACGGCGACGCTCACCGAGCGCCTTCTCAACATCATCGCGACGCGGCAGGTGCGCAGCGTCGTGCTCGACCTCTCGGCGCTCGAGACGATCGACACGCGCACCGCCGACCGGCTGGTCGGCATCGTCCGCGCGATAGGCCTGCTCGGCGCGCGCGCGGCGATCACCGGGATCCAGCCAGCGGTCGCGCACACGATGACCTCGCTGGGCATCGATCTGTCGAGCATGGTCACGATGCGCACCCCGAAGGACGCGATCCGCCTCTTCTCGACGACCGGCCCAGCCCGCTAGTCCGGCGGGCGCGTCACATCGGCTCTTGAAGGTCCTTGTAGCTCGACAGCCCGCCGAAGTTGAACCCGATGCCGAAATCGTAGACGAGCCCCGGCCACCACGATCGAGAACCAGTCCGTGGGGTTCACGCCGAGCACCACCGGCGCGTGAAGACAGACGATGTGTGCCGATGTCTCGTCGCTCACCGCAGCTGGGGCGTCCGCTGCAGGTGGGGCACGCCGGCGATGGATCCGGCCAACACGCGGGCGTGCCGCCGCACCTCGTCAGCGCCGAGCGGCCCTCCGTGGCCCAGGTAGAAGGTCTGTATTCCCTCGTCGACCAGCCGCGTGAGCTCGACGCCGACGGCGCGCGGGTCCAGCTCGAAGGGCGGCCGGATAGCGTGGCCGAGCCGCGCGAGCCCGCCCAGCATCAGCCCCGAGGCGACCAGATCTCCAACCAGCGCCTCGCGCGACTCGAGGACGACCGAGAGTGAGCCCTCGGTGTGCCCGGGGGTGTGGCGCACGCGACCCGCGACCCCGTAGGGAGCCAGGTCGAGCGTCTCGTCGCCGGACAGCACGATGTCGGGCGCGACGGGCGCATAGCGCTCGTGCACGAGAGGGGCCCGGACGAACAAGCGGCCGAACCAACCCGTCGGACAGAACGTCATCGGGGCGCGCCCGTTGAGGTGCTCGACCTCGGCCTCGTGGGCGACGACGAGCGCTCCGGAGCGCTCGCGCAGCTCGGCGGCGCTCCCGGCATGGTCGACGTGGGCGTGAGTGACCACGATCGCCTTCACGTCGGACCAGCCGCGGCCCGCGCGCGCCAGCGCCTCGCCCACCCTGGGCGCCGCGTCCGTCACGCCGGCATCGACAAGGACGCAACCGGTGGCGCCGACGAGCAGGTGGGCGTTGAGCATGCGAAAGGGTAGAATGGGCACGCGAATGATCTGGGCGGCAGACATGATGTTCCTCCGGGGCCGAACGCCTGGCCTCAAGGTGGTGTGTCGGGGCTCCTCTCGCCTGGCCCGATTCGACGCGACGGATGGTCCACGATGGAACTGACCCACGTGGCGACACCTCCGGAGTCGATGCTCGAGCGCGCGGTGCGGGCCGGCCCTGGCGAGCTGCTCTGGCTCGGCGCCGAGCCGTTCGAGGTCCGCTGCGAGCCCAGCGTTTCCACGGGGCTGCTCAAGATCGTCGCCGTGGCCGAGGGGGAGGGGGTGATCGTGCAGGCGGGGCGCCGGGCACTCCTGCGCGAAGGGACGTTCGCGTGGTTTCAGTCGGACACCCCCTTCGAGCTGACGATGAGCCGGGGCCGGCGGCTGCTGCTGCGGCTGCCGCTGTCGGCGGTGCAGCAGAGGCACCCGGGGGTCGACCTACGGACGGCCGTCACGCGCGGCGAGGAGCACGCGGGTGAGCGGGTCGTGGCGGGGCTCTTGCGCCAGATCCTGAGCGAGAGCTCGTCGCTGTCGGAGCGCGATTGCGTGGCGGCCGTCGGCGTGGTGCTCGAGGCGATCGGGATGTGCGGCCGCGCGCCCGCGCTTCCGCAGGCGAGGGTCGAGCGGGCGCTGGCCGATATCGAGCGTCGCCTCGGCGATCCGACGCTCCAGCCGGCGGATGTCGCGCGGGCGCAGGGGGTGAGCCGCCGTTACCTCGACGGCGTGATGGCAGAGCAGCTGGGCTGCTCGCTGGCCGCGCACATCCGGAGGCGCCGGCTCGAACGGGCGGCGAGCGAGCTCTCGCTCCGCCCGCTCGAGGCCGTGTCCGAGGTCGCCGCGCGCTGGGGCTTCCGCGACACGAGCCACTTCACGCGCCTGTTCCGGGGCCACTTCGCCACGACGCCCGCGGTCTACCGGCGCGCGGCGCTCGATCACCACATGCGCACGTGCGGAGGCGGCGGGCGCACGGCCGACGCCGCGTCGCCGGCCCGGGGCTCTTCAGCCGCGGGGTAGCCCGCCCTACGTGAGCACGGGGCGCGCGTCGTGGGGGCCCGCCTCGCCGGCAGGCGCCGGCTGATTGCGCTCCAGCGCCTCGATGCGCCCGAGGAACGCGCGCCCCTTGGCCGGATCCGTCATGTACACGAACGCCGCGAGCCCCTTGAGCTGCGCGAGCGTCTCGCCCTTTCCTGGCCTCCCGAGCTCCCGGTTGCGGATCGCCGCGCGCAGCGCGCGCACCCGCTCGCGCGGGACGCGCGCCGCCGGCGCCCCCTCGCTCGCCTGGTTGACGACGAGGCCTGTCACCTTCTGCCGGCTGCCCTTGCGCATCACCACGGTCTTGCTCGGATGCAGCCGGAAGCCCTCCGAGCTCAGGATCTCTCGGAGCCCGCGGAGCAGCGCGCCCACCGGCGCGCGCGGCCGCGCGGCGTCGGCGAGGCCGGGCGCCTCGGGCGCGCGGAAGGAGAACGTGAGATCGTCAGCATACCGCGTGTAACGAAGCCCCAGCTTGCGGGCGAGGCCGGACGCGCGCCGATCGAGCCGCAGGCAGATCGCGTTCGTGATCGCCGGGGAGGTGGGCGCGCCCTGCGGGAGCACGCGCGGGCCCGTCGCCACGTAGAGCGTCTGCCCTCGGAACTGCACGACGTCCCGGGGCGCCTCCGTCGAGAGGAGCGCCACGAGCGTCGCGGGACCCTCGGCCACGCCGGCCTTGCGGAGCAGGCCGCGCACGCGGCGCCACGTGATCGTCGGGAAGAAGTCCTTGATATCCACCTTGACGATCGTGTCGGCGCCGGCGTGCGCGGCGGCGTTCGTGACGATGGATCGGCTCGCCAGGAAGCCGTGCGCCGCGGCGTGGACCGGCAGCTTCTCGAACAGGTTGCGGAGCGCCCAGCGCTGCGCGCGCTTCAGATCCCGCTTCGGCGAAGAGATGGTGCGCGCGCTGCCGTCGCGCTTCGGGATGTGCCACCGCCGGTAATGGGTGCCCGTGTCGACCTCGCGGTGGTACGCGAGCCAGCGGAGCCGCGGGATCGACAGCCCCAGCGCGCTCGCGAGCTCGGCCGCGCCCGGCAGGTCGGGGAGCCCGTGCGCCCGCGCGCGCTCGCTCGGCCCGGGCACATCGAGCCTGTCCGGCCCGACACGGTCGCTCCAGTGCACGCCCGCGCCAAGGTGGTTGACGTGTGTGGCGACGTAGGCCTCCCAGGCCAGGCGGCGCAGCGAGCGGCGCTCCCTGGCCTCGACCTTCTTGCGCTCCTTCCACTGCGCGCGCTCCCGGTCGGACATCGCCTTGGGATCGCCGGTCGCGAGGGCGCCCTTCGACGTGAGCTCCGCGCTCACCCACGCGTCGATCCCGCCCGCCTCCTCGATCGCCTTCCAGCGGGCGACGCGCTCCTCGTGGGCGAGCCGGCGCGCTTCTGCGCCTACGCCGCGGGCCGCCGCGCCGCCGGGGGCAGGCGGCGTCGTGATGGGGAGAACGACGGGGGCTCGGGCTTGAACGGTCGCGTCGATCTTCGCGGTCATGTCTCGGTGGGAGCGTGGTGGTGAGTCACGATGGAAGCGATCTGTCCTGAGGAGGCCGGACCGTCGATCGCTGTCTCATGTCGCCAAGAGAGGCTCCAAGCGCATCACCTTCATCGCTTGGTGCACGGTAGCCTCACCGGTTCTCCGGCTAGACGAGCCCTACGGCGTCGGGAGAAACGGCGTTTGCGAGGTTGTCTCAGCTCTCCCGACGCCGTAGGGCTCGTCTAGCCGAAGAGAACCAAGAACAGGCTACCTTGCGGAGAGTGACTGGCGGTTCCTCCAGAGCGGCGCGACGCCGCTCCTACGCTCGAGGCGTGGAGGCTGGTGCGTTCAGAACCTCTCCTGGCAACACGAACAATCTCTTTTTCTTGACCTCCTTTCCTTTCTCATGCTGACGACGCGTCGGCGTCCACGAACCCGGAGGACGTCAATGCATCCAGTCCCTTGAAATACGCGTCGCGCGCTTCGCCGTCCGTGTCAAACCAAATGCGCTGGTGTCGAGGCGCTTCGGCGCGCGCCCCCCACGACAGGTGTACTACGCGGTCGTCCAGGGAGACACGGTAGACGACCTCCGCGCCCGAGGCCTCGCGGCGCACGTACGTGCGCGTCTCGGCGCGGATGAGCGACCGCCCCTCGGCCGTCTGGCGCAGGGCGTCCCGCTCGGCGCGCTCGCGGGCGTAGGCGACGCGGAGCGCGATCATGTGCTCGCACGGACCTTCGCGGAGGCCGCTCCGGCGGAACGTGGGGCAGCTGCACCACGCGTCGGAGACGCGGCCCTCGAGATCCATCGTGAACCGCGGCGCGAAGTCGCGGTGCGCCTCCCGGTCCGCGACCTCTCCGTGGATCTCGGTGCCCTCGCCGGCGATCTCGTGCACCTTGGTCGGCCTCACCGCGCCGGGCGCGCCGAGCAGGCGGTGGGCCGCGGCCTCGCGGGGCGAGCTGTAGCGGATGTCGCGCTCGTCCACCGGATCGGCGAACAGCTCGCGCGGGCGGTAGACGCGGCGCGCGACGTCGTAGAGCACCCGGCCGCGCAGGCACTCGAGCTGGAGCGCCGCGCGGGCGTCCTCGGCGCCGCCGCCGGCCGCGAGCGACGCGAGCGGGAGCGGCCCCCGCTCGCGGAGGAGGGCGAGCTGCCTGCCCGCGAGCGCGTCGAGCGCCGCGCGCGCCTTGTCGCCGCCTTTCCCCTCGCGAGGCATCAGGGCGTCGAACGAGGCGGCGCTGGCCCAGCTGCTGTCGGTCCAGCCCGTGAGCGCGATCGTCAGCGTCGCGCGGCCCAGATCGAGCACCCAGAAGACCGGCAGCCCGGGGCCCCGGAGCTCGGCGCGCACGCGCTGCACGTGCGGCAGGAGCCGCGACAGCGCGAGCAGCCGCTGCCGGCCGAAGGTCCGGACCACGCGCGGCGGGCCCTCGTACGGAGGGCCGTGGCCCTCGATCAAGATCTCCCAGGGCTCCAGGATGAGGCGCGGCGGCTTGCCGGGGACGAGCTCGAAGCGGAGGCCTCGGGGCGGCTTCTTCGCCTTGCGGGTGCGGAGCACGAACAGCGCGTTGTAGAGATCGATCGGCGCGAGCTCGCAGGAGACCGCGGGGAGCGTCGCCGCCGACTGCACCTGCAGGAAGCCGCGGAGCCAGGTCGCCGGGACCTCGAGCGAGCGCTCGATCGGCGTGGCGCGCGCCGCCGCGGCGTCTCCGCGCGCCGCGCCTGCGTCGAGCTCCACCTTGGCGTAGGCGCGCAGGCGATCGATCTGCTCGACGATGCGCGGCGAGAGATCGACGAAGGCGGTGCCGTGGGCCGCCTCGCGGCCCTCGAAGAGGTCGCTGGAGAAGGCGAGCCGGGCGTAGGCGCTCTCGTCGCGCGAGAAGACCTCGATCGAGACCTCGTCCGGGTGCACCGTGAGCACGGGATCGAGCGCGCCGGAGGCCCTCGGCTTCGCCGCGGAGCCGTCGCCCTGGGCCGCCGCGTCGTCGGGGAAGGCGCCCTCCAGGAACGCCTTCTGCGCCTCCCAGATGGCCGCCGTCGCCTTCTTGCCCTGCTTCATCAGGTAGGCGAGGTACGCGGTCCGATCCCGGCCCTTGTACCGGAGATCGCTCTCCAGGATGGTCGCCAGCGCGGCCATCGCGTCGCGGAAGAGCGCCGCGTCGCGGACGGTGCCGCGCACGCCGACCGGGCCGCGGGCGCCGTCGAGGGAGAGGCGCACGCTCGTGTGGAGCGGGGCGGCGGCGAGCTCGCTCGGCGCGGCGTACCGGAGGAGGATCGGGCGGGCGAGTGCGGCCGTCATGCGTTGACTCCTTCGGGGGTCTCGGGCTCTCTGGACGAGCGCGCGGCCGCGAGCCGCGCCGCGCGGGGATCCGCCGCCTTGCGCTTCGCGCGGCGGTACGCTCTGTACGCGGCCTTGCGGGCGGCGACCTCGGCCTTCTCTTTGGCCTTCTCCTTGTCGAAGGCGATCGCGGCGAGCGCCTCGAGCGCGCGCTCGCCGCCGGCGCGGCCGAGCGCCGCGATGGCGTCGAGGCGCGCGGAGGCGTCGCCGCCGCTGCCCTGCGCGAGCGAGATCAGCGGGGCGAGCGCGGCGGCGTCGTGGCGCGCGAGGATCGACGGCAGCGCGAGGCGCCGGCCCGGCTCGGTCGCGGCGAGCGCCGCGAGCGCCTCGGGCGAGGCGACGCGCGCGGTCGGCCCGAAGGCGACAGGGTCGAACGGCCTCACCGCCACGGCGATCGCGGCCGAGCCGTCCGGCGCGAGCGCGGCGAGCGCGGCCGACGCCGAGGCCCGGACGCCGGCGTCCATGTCCTTGAGGGCCGCCGTGAGCGCCTCCACGGCGCCCGCGGGCGGCGCGGCCCCTGCGGACCTCGCGGCCGACTCGAGCGCGCCGAGGGCGCGCGCGGCCTCGCGGCGGATCTCGCCGGGGGCGCTGTCGTTCGAGAGGAGCGCGCGCAGCGCGGGCGCCATCGAGGTCGCGCCGGCGCGCCCCGCGGCCCAGAGCAGCTCGCGCCACGCCGCGGCCTCGGCGCTGCGCTCGTCGCCGTGCGCGGCCGACCAGCGCTCCGCGGTGCGCTGCGCCGCGGCGGCGAGCGCGCCCGCGAGGGCCCCGCGATCGCCGGCCACGGTGCCGGCGGCGATGAGCCGCGCGGCCTCCTGCCGCGCCGGGGCGCGCTCGTCCTCGAGCATGCGCAGGAGCGCGGCCACAGGCAGCGCGCCGCGGCGGAGCAGGCCCATGGCGAGGCGCTGCCGCAGGTCCTCGTCCTTGAGCGCGGCGAGCCGGGGCAAGAGCTCGGCCGGGTCGGCCTCCGCGGCGAGGTAGCTCGCCGCCGGGCCCGCGATGTCGTCGTGCTCGCTCCCGACCGCGAGGAGCTCGACGCGCGTCCGCTCGCCAGGGAAGAGCTTCTCCAGCGCCTTGCGCGCGGCCTTGCGGACCTCGCTGCTCCGCGCGTCGAGCGCGCGGGCGAGCGCGGGCTCGGCCGCGCCGTCGCCGAGCAGGCCGAGCTCGTTCACCGCGACGACGCGGAGCCTGTCGGGCGTGTCGCCGGCGCGCACGAGCTCCTCGAGCAGCACGCGGGCGCGCTCGCCGCCGATCCAGCGCACGCCCTTCGCCGCCGACTCGCGGAGATCGATGGAGTCCGCGTGGAGCGCCTGCTCGACGCGCTCCGAGGCGCGCTTGCGGAGCTCGGCGCTCCCGAGCTTCGGGGCGATGCGGCCGAGCGCCTCCGTGGCGGCGGCTTGCATGCTCGGCTCGATGGGTGCTTCCTTGGTGCCGCCGGCGGCCACCGCCTCGAGCTCCTCCAGCGCGCGGGCGTCCCCGAGCGTGCCGAGCGCGAGCAGCGCGCGCTCCCGCTCCCCGGGCTCGCCCGCGCGCACGACGAGGAGGAGCGGCCGGAGCGCTGACGCGAGGCCCCGCTCGGCCACCCCCTCCGCGGCGGGCAGCACGAGCTCGCGCGCGCCCGCGCGCAACACGGCCTCGAGCGGCCCCGAGGGCGCGCCCTTGTCCTTGACGCGCTTCGCATAGGACGTCACGGCCGCGACGCGCGTGGGGAGATCGCGATCCGCGAAGAGCGCGACCAGGAGGTCGTTCTGCGCGGGATCGTCGCCGAGATCGAGCTCGCGCGCCGCGGCGAGGCGGAGCGCCGGGTCCTTCGCGCGCGCGGCGGCGGCGAGGAAGGCGAGCGCGAGCGCCGTCTCGCGCTTCTCGCGCTCGCGGCCCTTGTCGACGATCTCGAGGCACGCCTTGAGCGCGGCGCTCCGGACCTCGGCCGCCTCGTCGTCGAAGCGCGCCGCGAGCGGGGCGGTGGCCGCGGGGTTCCGCGTGCTCCCGAGCGCGCCTGCCAGCGCGGCGCGGTCCGCCGGCGTGGCGGCCTCATCCATGCGCGCCGCGAGCGCCCGCACCGCCGCGTCGCTCGCGAGCGCGACGAGCGCCTTGCGGGCGCGCGCCGAAGGCGCGGCCGCGCCCTCGCGCAGGAACGCCGAGAGCACGTCGACCGCGCGATCGTCGCGGCTGCGGGCGAGGAGCTCCGCGGCGCGCAGGCGCAGGTCGTCGTGATCGCTCTCCATCGCGCGGCACAGGGCGGGCACGATGCGCGGATCGCTCGACGACGCGAGGCGCTCGAGCACGCCGAGGCGGAGGTCGGCGTGCTCGCTGCCGAGCGCCGCGAGGAGCGGATCGAGGCTGCCCTTCGGAGAGAGCCGCTCCAGGAGCTCGAAGGCGTAGCGGCGCACGTCGGGCAGCGCGGAGCTGAGCGCGCGCACGATCTCGGGGCGGGCGTCGCCGCCCCGCGCGGCGATCTCGTCGAGCGCGGTCCGCGCCACGTCGGCCGACGCCGACGCGAGCCCGAGCGCGAGCGGCTCGCCCGCCCCCGCCGGGAAGAGCGCCTTGAGCCCCGCGAACGCCGCCTTGCGCACGAGGTGGTGCGGGTCGTCGAGCGCCCGGACGAGCGGCGGGACCGCCGCCGTGCTGCTGACGTGCCCCTTGGCGCAGACGTCGACGATGCGATCGATGGCGTCGCGGCGCGTGCGGTGCGCCTCGTCGTCGCCCGCCGAGACCTGCCGGAGGAGGCCCATGTACGCGCCGAACGCGAGCCAGCGCAGCCGCCGCTGCTCGCCCTCCGGGACCGCGTCGCCGGCCGGCTTGTCGCTCTGCTTCTGGCCGCTCTGCCCGCTCGGCTCGGGCTGCGCGAAGAGGCGGCGGAGCCACCCCTTCGCGGGCTTCGTGTCGCTCTCCTCCGCGGCGCGCGGGGTCGTGTCCGCCACGACGTGGGCGCCCGCGGGGCGCAGCGCGGCCACGCGCTTCGCCTCGCGGAAGTACTCGACCGGCTTGCGCCGGATGCGGAGCACCTGCGCGGCCGCGTAGCGCTGCTGCGGGTCGTCGCTGGCGAGCGCCTCGGCGAGGCCGACGAGGATGCGCCCGCGCGCGACCTCGGGCGGCCAGTCCTTCGTGCCGGCGGGCTTCTCGCCGTCGGCCGCGCGGCCCTGCTCCGCCGTGTCGGGGCGCGGGGGCATCAGCGCCTCGATGAGGTGGGCGAGGTACAGCTCCGGATCGGTGCGGAGCTCCAGCGCGCGCGCCGCGGCGAAGCGCACGTCGGAGCGCTGCGACGAGAGCGCGCTCGTCAGGAGGTCCGGCGGGTCGCCGCGGCGGAACGCCCTGAGGTCGCGCGCGAGCACGATCGCGAAGACGATCTCCTGGACCTCGCGCGAGCTGTCCTCGAGGCCCTGCAGCATGCCGCCGTAGCCCTCGGGCCCGAGCGCCGCGAACGACATGATCGTCGCGACGCGGATGGGCGGGTGCTCGTGGCGCAGCGTGCCCGTGAGCACCGGCAGCGCCCGCACGTCGCCGAGCCGCGCGAGCCCGTCGGCGGCCCACGACCGCACCGCGACGTCGGCGTGGCCCATGGCGTCGAGCAGGTAGCCCTCCTCGCCGCGCCGGGCGGCCATCGCGAGCCCGCGCGCGGCCTGCTCGCGCACGTCGGGGTACTCGTCCTTGAGCAGCTCGGTGGCGAAGTACTTGACGAGGCGCGGCGATCCCAGCGTCGCCAGCGCGGTCGCGGCGCGCGCGCGCAGCGGGCCGAGGACCTGGATCGGCATCTGCGCGGAGGGGACCGCGAACGCGGATCCCCGACCCGCGTTCAAGAGGGACTGATCGGCGAGGAGCGCCCGCATCGGGTTGATCAGCTGCTCGTCGCGCCGGACGGCGCAGAGCTCGGCCGCGCGCACCCGGAGGTCGAGGTGGCTCGACTGGAGGCCGATGTGGAGCGGCCCCGCCTCGCCCGGAAGGAGCTTGTCGAGCGCCTCGATCGCGGCGATGCGCGGCCCCGCGTGCTCGTCCTCGAGCAGCTTGCTCAGGGCGCTGCGCGCGGCCTCGCCCACCGGCACGCGCGTGGCGAGCAGCCGGAGCAGGGCGTTGCGCGCGTCGTCGCCCGCCGGCATGTGCGCGGCCCCGCGCGCGCCGCTCTCCCGGACCGAGGGGTGGATCGACGCCATCGCGGCGAGGTGCGGCTCCGCGGCCTCCTTGCCGCGCAGCTTGACGACGGCGTCGTACGCGGCCTGGGCCACGCCCGCGTCGCGGTCGCCGATGGCCGCGTGCAGCCGCTCCGCAGCCCACGGCTGCTCGCCGTGCGCCTTGAGCTCCTCGACGGCGCGCAGGCGCAGATCGGGGAAGCGCGCGAGCTGGGCGCGGTCGAGCGCCGTCTGCGGATCCGAGGCGTGCCACGACCAGAGCGTCCGGAACGCCTCGCGGCGGACCTTGGGCGACTCGTCCTCGATCGCGTCGGCGAGCAGCGCCTCGGCCTCGGGCGGCCTCGGTCCCTTGCCCTCGCCGGCGAGCGCCACGAGCCGGTCGAGCCCGCGGACGCGGATGTCCTCCTGCGACGAGCGGAGCGACGCCTCGGCGACGGTGAGCGGGGCCGACGGCTGGAGCCGCGCGTAGGCGTCGTGCGCCGCGGCGCGCACCGCACCGTCCGCGTCGTCGAGCATCCAGATGAGGCGCTTCTCGGCGCGGGTGTCCCGGAGCTCGGCGAGCGCGGTCGCCGCCTGCCGTCGCAGCGACGGGTCCTGCTCGCGCGTGAGCTGCAGCAGCGCGCCGAGGGCGCGCGTGTCGCCGAGCTGCGCGAGGCCGCGCGCCCCCCGCACCGCCGTGTCCGGGGTGCGGCACGCCATCGCGGTGAGCAGCGGCTCGAGGTCGGCCTCGGCGGGCTCGGCCCCCGGGCTGCCCACGCCGGGGATCCGGGCGCGCGCCGCCTTGATGGCCGCCTCGTCGGCCGCCTTCGCGCCGTCCTTCGCCCCCTCCTTCGCGTTCGCCGCGGGCTTCTCCGCGCCGCCCGCGCCGGCGCGCCGCAGGACCTCGGCCGCGCGCCGCGCGATGTCGATCGCCGCGCGGCCGAGATCCTCGTCGCGCGCCTCGAGCGCGTGGGCGAGCGCGCGCCGCTCGATCACCTTCGCCGCGAACGCGATGCGGCGCACCTCGGCGTCCTCGTCGTCGAGCGCGCGCGCCGCGATCGGCGCGAACTCCGGCGCCGAGAGCCAGCCGGCGAGCGCCGCCCGGATGAGCGCCTCGACCCGGAGGTCGGCCGGGCCGCGCTCGAAGGCGGCGCGGAGCGGCTGCGGGCCGTCCGGGTGGATCTGCTGGAGCTGGTCGAGCGCCGTGAGCCGCACCGACGCGTCGCGGCCGGCGAGCTTCTCGGCGATGAGCCCCGGGATGAGCGGCGAGCTGCCATAGAGCTTCCCGAGCTCGAGGAGCGCCCGGCGCTGCACGTCCGCGGCGCGGGCATCGAGCGCCGCCCGGAGCGGGGCGAGCGGCGCGTCGCGCTCGATCGCGCGGAGCGCCTCGAGCGCGGCCATGCGGACGTTCGGGCTCTCGTCGTCGAGCGCCTCGCGCAGCTTCGCGCGCGCGCCGCGGCGCCCTTTCGCCCCGAGCTCGCGGGCGGCGAGCGCGCGCACCTCGGCGTCGCGGTCCGATCGGAGCGCGGAGAGCGCGGCCTCGAGCGCCTCGGGCTCGTCGAGCGAGGCGAGCGTCTTGACGGCGCTCTCGCGTGCCGGCCGCGCGCCCGAGAGCGCCTGGGCGAGGACATCGAAGCCGTGCGCGAGCTCGGCGGTGCCGTCCGCGGGCGCGCCGGCGGCGTCGATCGGGAAGCGCCATACCGTGCGCCGGTCCCCTGCGGCGAAGACGGCGCCGAGCCCGTCCTTCGCGTCCGCGCCGCCGCGGGCGGCCTGCCCGCGCGCGCCTTTGCGCGCGGCGGCCGGCGCGAGCGCCAGCGCGTGGAGCGCCAGCGCGCTCGTCTCCAGCGTGCGCGGCTTGCGCTTGTCCTCGAGCCGGTGGATGCGGATCGCGCCGTCCGCGCCTGCGGACAGCAGGCGGTCGCCGCTCTCCTTGCCGTCTTCCTGCGGCGGCGGGGTGGGCAGGCACAGGAGCGCGCGGACGCCGCCCGCGTGACCGCTCCCGTCCGCGCCGCGCACCTCGCACTCGACGTCGCCGACGAGGTACCAGAGCCGCACGGTGCCGTCGTCGCCGCCCGACGCAAGCCGCCCGTCGCGCGGCGTGAACGCGAGCGCCGTGACCGGCCCGTCGTGGCCCGGCATGGCGCGGACGGCGCCCGTCGACAGCGTGACCACGCGGACGATGCCGTCGTCGCCTGCCGCCGCGCAGAGCTCGCCGGCGGGATCGAAGGCGACGGCGCGGAGCGGCGCCGCCGAGAGCGCGAACGACGAGATCTCGACCGCGGCGCCGGGCTGCGGGGCAGGGGAGCCGGCGGCCTCACCGACGCGAAACACCCGCAGCGCGCCGTCGACCCCCACGGTCGCGAGGCGCGCGCCGGAAGGCGCCGCGGCGATCGCCGTGGCGCCGCCCGGGTGCACGTCGATCGCCCGCACGTCGGCCACGCCGCCCGCGACGAGGCGCAGCGCCCCGTCGGAGCACGCCGCCGCGAGCAGGTCGCCCGCGAAGGCGAGGCCCAGCACGTGCGCGGGCACGTCGATCGAGCGCACCGGCTTGTTCGCCACGTGATCGAACAGCGTCACCTGGCTCGCGCTGGCGGGGGATGGCGCGGTCTGCGTCTCGCGCGTCCCGCGCGCCTCGCCCGGCGCCGGCGCGCGCACGCCGCCGACCGCGAGGAGCCGCGGGCCGATCGCGAGCGCGCGGACCTTCTCGTAATGGCCGATCGCGTGGCTCATGCGGTCTCCTGTCCGACGCCGGGGAGCGCCCGGCCTTCGCCGGCCGCTCCGAGGCCTTCGATCTCGAGCCCTGGGTGCGCGTGCCTGAGCCGCAGGAGCGCCGCCAGGCACGCCTGCCACTCGCCCTTCGCGATCGACCCGGTGAACTCGGCGATGACGGGGGCGACGAGCGCCGCGAACGCCGCGTCCTCGACCGCGAGATCGCGCACGACCTCGATCACGTGCCGCTTGGCCTCGCTCGCCGAGAGGCGCCTGCGCGAGCCCGCGTCGTCGCCCGGCTCCGGCGACCGCCCCGCGGGGATCCCGGACAGCACGTACCGCAGGAAGCGCCGGAGCGCCTCGACGTCCGCGAACCGCCCGGCGTCCTCGGGCAGCTCCGCCGCGGGGCGCGCGTCGTCTCCGCGCGCCCCGCGCGGCCGCCAGCCCGGCGGCAGATCGCGCGGCCGGTGCTTCTCCCAGAGCATCCGCACGGCGAAGAGGCGCACCTCGCGGTCGGCGCTCTGCATCAGCCAGCCGAGGCGCTCCGGGCCGCCGAGCCGCGCGTAGTGCTTCAGGATGAGCGAGAGGCCGAGCTCGCGCGCGCTCTTCTTCAGGCTCTCCGTGAGCGCGAAGACCTGCGCCGGATCGAGCTCCTCCGGCGTGAGCGCGATCGCCGGATCGGCCGACGGATCGCCGACCTTGCGGAGCGCGTCGAAGGCGATGTTGCGCACCTCCTTCGCGTCGCTGTGCGCGAGCTCGTAGACGCGGGTCTGGTAGCCCCAGGCCCGGAGCTCGGCGCGCGTGATGAGCGCGGCGAAGCGCCGGACGTCGTCCCGCTTGTCGGAGAGCGCGGGCCAGATGCGCTCGGCGGTGAACGCGCCTCGCTTGAGCGCCGGCTTCAGCTCGAGCTCCTTGGCCTCGCTCTGCTCGGGCCCGAGGACCGGGTGGTGGCAGCGCAGGTACGTCTGCGCGAACGCCCGCATCGGCTCGGGCTCCTTCTCGCCGAGCGCGAGCGCGAACAGCCTCGCCGTGCCCGCCTCGCGGTCGCCGCGGCCGCTCGCGTCCTGCCCCGCGTCGAAGTCCTGCGGCTTCATGTGCGAGAGGAGGTAGCGGCGCGCGAAGCCGTTCAGCGTCGGATCCGCGCGCCGCGCGAGCGCGAGCAGCCAGGGCAGCGTGAGCTGCCGCGGCGACACGATCTTCGGGTTGCCGAGCACCTCCAGCGCGACCGCGCGCGTCTCGGCGCTGAAGACGAGCCCCTTCAGGCGCTCGACGCCCTCGGCCGTCAGATCGGGCAGGGCGTCGGCCTTCTGGAGCCAGGTCGCGACCGTGGACCCGATGCGCTTGCGCGTGAGCGCGCCGAGCAGCCACGGCGTCCCGATCGCCGCGATCGGGTACTTGCCGAGCGCGTCGAGCGCGGACTTCGTCGCCTGGTAGTCGTCCTCGTGGCGCGGATCGTCGAGAACGCGCACCCAGAAGCCCGCCCCCGGCTCGCCGGGCCGGTACTTGGCCTTGAAGTACGCGGCGGCCCACTTCTTCTGCTCGGACTCGCCGTAGAGCATGTCGACGAGGAAGCCCTCGGGCAGCTCGGCGCGGTCGAAGCTCTCGCTCAGGGCCTTGCCGGCCCACGCCTCGGTCTCGCTGTGCGTGAGCAGCCGCCCCAGGAACGCGTGGCCGAGCGCGCGCGGGCTCTTGCCCTGGAGCGCCGACGCCGCGAAGGCGCGCGTGTCCTTGTGCTCGGAGTCGAGCAGCGCGGCGAGGCGCTCCGGGTCGAGGTCCGTCGCGTGCGCCCGGGCATACTCGATCGCGAACGTGCGCGCCTTCGGGCTCGGGGAGCCGAGCAGCGCGAGCGCCGCGTCGTGCAGCCCGAGGCCTCGCAGCTTGCTCTGGTGGAGCTCCGGCGAGCCGAGCAGCGTCTCGATCAGGAACTCGTGCGCGCTCGCGAGCGGCCGGTACGCGAGGCGCGAAAGCCACGCGGGCGTGACGCTCCGCAGGGTGTCGGCGAAGTCCTTCTTGAGCCCCTGGATCGCGAACTTGGCCGGCGGATCGGCCTGGCAGGCCGAGAGCAGGAGCATCAGCGGATCGGGCGATCGCTTCCACGCCTCGTCGAAGGCGCGGTGCTTCACCAGGTCGTTCGGCGGGACGTTGCCGTGGAACGAGCGCCCGTCGTACTTGCCCGTGCCGTGCGCCCAGATGTGGTTCGCGACCCAGAGGTCGCTGAAGCCCGTGCCCGGCGCGTAGTGACGGAGGACCTCGACCGCGAACTGCGGGTAGAGCTCCGGCGTGCTCCGGCCGAGCTCGCGCAGGAAGCGCCACGCGCGGCGGCGCATGTAGATCAACGTCCCCTTGGAGACCTCGCGCCGCCGGCTGCGGGAGAGCTCGACGTCGAAGCGGAAGGCGAGCGCGCCGAAGAGCTCCGCGTCGAGCCGCGCCTCGGCCAGCTTGTAGATGCGCTTGAGCCCGCCCCACGCGCCGAAGACCAGCGGCGCGCTCGTGGCGATGTCGCGCAGCGCGCTGCGCCCTGCGTCCGTGCCCTCCTCGTAGATGCGCACGAGCAGGTCCGCGAGCTCGAGCCGCGGCGGCGGCGCGGCGTCGACCTGGGCGAGGAAGCGCTTCCACGCGTCGGTCGACTGCTCTCGCCGCTGCTCGGGGGAGCGCATGCCCTGAGCGCGCGAGAGCAGCTGCAGGAACGCCGCGAAGGTGAGCGCCCCCTCGCGCAGCGGCGTCTCCGGTTTGGGATCCGGCTGCCCGAGGTACGTCTCGACGACCTCGGCCAGGGTGGGTGAGCCGCTCGTGGCGAGCTGCTTGACGTTCGCGATGTCGATCGGATTCGGTGAGCTCGTCAAGGCGCCCTCCCGCGGCGGGATGGCCTGGGAGAATCGCGAGCCCCGCGGTGCAGGTCAAGCCAGAGTCGATCTGACGATGACGGAAGCGTCGTCGCTTCCCGCGGTGTGCGCCTGTGGGTGGGGCGTGTTCGCGGATGCCGGGGTGCCGCGCGGCGCCCGGAGCGTTGCCTCGAGGCGCGCGCCGGACGCGCAGCTCAGGCCGCGCAGCTCAGTCAGCGCAGCTCAGGCCGGGCAGCTCACGCCGCGCGCATCCGCGCGACCCGCTCGGCGACGTGCGGGTCGCCGCCCGCGTCGATGCTCGCGAGGAGGTCCTTCAGCGAGCGCCCGCGGTGGGCGAGGTGCGCCTCGAGGTGCGGCGAGAGCGCCTTCCAGCGGCGCGCCCACCCGGCCTCGGCGCTCATCGAGCCGTGGTGTGGCCGATCCACGAGCAGGGCGCCGAGCCTGAGGCCGAGCTCGGGATCGTCGAGCTCCTCGAGCTGCCGCTTCAGGAGGGCGAGCGCTCCGGCGGCAGGAGAGGTCGCTGGCGGGGCCTTCCACGTGTCGCGCACCGCGCGCGCGAACGCCGCGGCGTCGAGCTCCGAGAGCAGCTCGATCGCGCGCACGAGCGGCAGGCGATCGCGCGCGCTCGGCGCGACGACGCGGTCCAGGAGCGCGTCCAGCGCGGCGGACAGCGCCCCGTCGGTCGCGGGATCGAGCCCGCCGAGCGACTCGAGCGCCCGGCGGGCGCGTCGGACGGCGCGCCCGAGCACCCAGCTCCGCCGGCCGCGCGCGGCCGAGACCGCGGCGAGCGCGTGGACGGCCGCCTTGCGCCGCGCCTCGGTGGCCTCACCGGGCTGGACGCGCGGCGGTAGATCGAGCTTCGGCGGCTGCGGGGGCGCGGCCGCTCCGGCGCCGGCTGCGGGGGCGCCGCCGGCCGGCGCGCCGCCCCCGGCGGCGGCCACTTCCTGGTAGCCCTCCCTGAGCTTCTCCGCGATCTTCTTGTCGCACTCGCGCTGCGCGGCCTCCGCCGTGGGGAACGCCTTCTCCTTGCGTTGCCCGGCTGTCCCCAGCCGCCCGTAGACGACGATGAAGGTCGTGTCGTCCACGTCGGCCATCCAGAACTTGGCGCTCGTCCCCTGCACGAACTCGAACCGGCGCATGCGGGCGACGATATCACGTCGCGCCGGCGGCGCGCCTCAAGAGGGCGGCGGCGAGGGCGGCCGGCGGATCAGCACGAACGGCGCGACCACGAGCGACAGGAAGCGCAGATCGAGCTGCTGCGGCCAGCGCGCGAGATCGGCGGCCGTCGGCTTGGTCAGCTTGCCGGCCGCGATCCAGGCCTCCACCGCGGCCGTGTCGTTCGCGGCCATGGCCTCGCCGACGTCCAGGAGATCGAGATCCGCGGCGACGACGATGACCGCGTCGCGCACTGTATGGGTGCGGAGATCGGTCCAGAAGACCTCCCCGAGCGTCTTGGCGAGCTGTTCGCGCATGGGGGCAGCATAGGTCCCGGACAGCGGCCGCCAAGCCTGCGCGCCGCCGCCCGGCCGCGGGAGGGCGGCGGCCGCCGGCCGCGGCGGTCCGGGCAGGCGGCGCTGCCCGAGGCTCCGATCGCGCCCTACCAGCCCATGTTATGGTGGACCCAGCAGTCGATCTGCTGCCAGCCGACCCGCGCGCGGTAATGGGCGTTCAGGATATGGCCCGTGTCGGGGACGATCGCGGTCGTGACGCTCTCGGCGCTGGCATAGAGCGCCGCGTCGGAGTCCGCGTACGACGCCGGCTGCAGCGCGTCGGTCTCCCCGAACTGGATGAACACCGGGCTCGTCACCTCGTCGATGCCGGCGAGCGTCGGGTCCTCGGAGACGGCGAGGAGGCTCAGGAACTGCCCGCGCGTGAACGTGTCGGCGATGGTGGCGTTGTCAAAATCGATGAGCGCCGGGTTCGCGTTCGCGGTGTCGTAGAAGATGGCGGTGCGCATCTCCGGCGGGATCGCGATATAGGGCGCCTGCAGCAGCGAGGAGATCCCCTCCGGGGGGACCGGGATCGGGTGCGGCGTGAAGGCCAGACCGGTGTTCACGAGGACATCGGCGTCATTGTAGGTGCTCTGAACGAACGTGTTGATGATGGCGCCGTTCGAGTGACCGACGAGCGCGACGCGCGTGAAAGGCGTCCTGTAGACGCCGCCCGGCGTGCGCATCTCGGTGATGATCTGATGGACGCTGTCGGCGGTCTGGGCCAGATCGAGGGAGTCGCCGTCGGGCCGGCCGCTCTCTCCGGCCCCGAGCATGTCGAGCGCCAGGACGGCGTATCCCTCCTTCGCCATGTGCCGGGCATAGGAGTAATCGTGTCCGCCGAACGACGGGAGATCCCAGTACTCGTGCGTGTAGGTCAGGCCGTGGACGAGCACCTGAAGGGGGCGGTACTTGGCGTGACCCTGATAGTAGAGGTAGCCGACGACGTCGTACGTGTTGCCGTCGGAGAGGGTCACCGGGAACACCAGGCGCTCGACCTTGGTGGGCTGCCTCGACGACGACGCCTCGGCATCGCCCGAAGAGAGCGCGGCGGCCGCGAGCGTCGCCGAGAAGAGTACCGTGCTGAGTGCGCGATAATACAAGTTCATGAATTGACCCTCATGGTTACGGCAGGTGATTGGAGGTGAGGCAACGTCTATCGCGGTGCGATATCCCGTGGTCTCTCAGCTCCAGCGCCGCCACGCCATGTTCGCAAACATTGGACCAGAAAGCGTCTACGTCAACAGGATAGCGCACGATCTCCGCCCGCGCCGCCGTTCGCCGCCATTTCGGAGCGCTGTTTGGTATCCAGCGCGTTGACCGTGGGCGCGCCGGGCCCTCGCGGCCCGTCGTGAAGAGCGGACGCTGCACGAGTCTTTGCGTGATGCCGCAATGATTTGCACGGGGGGTGACGCCGGCTGCCGGTCCCGGCACATGTGTCAGGGAAGGCGTCATCACGACGACTTCTGTGCTGGCGAACAAATCTCCCCGTGCTTTATCGCTCTTGCCGGACGTCATGGCCAGGAGACGCCATCGCGGCACGGAAGTCGTTTGATGAATCGATATGGGATTTTTGTGGCTCTGCTGCATTGTGCTCGCAGGTGCACGGGCGATCGCGCCCCCGCGGGTGATCCCGGCGATCCTCGGCGCGGCGCGGGCGCGCAGCCGCGGCGCCCCTGGTGAGCGCGAGCGCTGCTCGTGGCGCGATGACGTCAATGCCGCTCAGAAGGTCGATTCGGCGCCGATGCTCGGTAGGATGATGGGTCCGAGCGTCTCCGGCTCGCATCCGCGCAGGAGCGAGCATTCGTATTGCAGCGTCTCTTTTCCAGCGGTGGCGTTGAGCACCTCGACCGTGAGCGAGACGGTCCGTCCTTCGCGGAGGATCCACCGCTTCTCGAGCCGCAGGTCCAGCCGGAAGAACGCTGGCAGCCGCTCCGGCAGGCTCAGCCGGCGGACCACCTGGGCGATCCGCTCGCGCAGCTGCTCGCGGCGCCGGATGTCCTGCTCCGTGTCGGGGCGGTCGTCGTCGCCATCCGGGCGCTGCCCGTCGACGCCGTCGTTGTCCCAGAGGTCGTAATCGACCGTCATGGGAATGCCGCTGTAGAACACCGCCCTGCCCCCGAGCTTCCAGCCGCGGCCCACGTCGACCGCGGCCGCCATGTTGAGCACATGGCGGCGGTCGAACGCCGAGTCGAAGCTCTCCCGGCCGACATGGCGGACCGAGCGGGAGAGGGTGTAGGACACGAACCCTCCGATGCGCTTCGACAGACTGCGGTGGGCGTGGATCTCCAGCCCATGGGCGCTGCCGTCGCCGCGCAGCTCGGCCCGCTGCGCGAGGCCAGCGTCGGTGCCGGGAGGCCGGTTGCCGAGGGCGTCGCTCAGGTCGAAGAAGCCGCTCCGGAACCCGGTGATCGTGGCCTTGATCTCCCCGGGGAGGCGGAGCTCGACGCCGGCGCTCGCCAGCAGCCCCGTCTGCACGCCGCCGCGCAGGCTGCCCACCTGCAGGCCGGGCACCGCGCCGAGGAAGCTCGGCGGCTGGTGGGTCACGCCGAAGGCGCTCAGCAGGGCGACGCGCGGGGTCGCTTGCAGCCGCGTCGCGAGCCGCGGATCCACCGTGGCCCTCGTCGCGCCGCCGGACGCGAAGAGGTCGCCGCGCAGGCCTGGGACCACCTCGAACCCGGGCGCGGCGCGGACGACGACGTCGGCCCAGAGCCCCGCGGCGAGGTCCTCCCGGCTCGTGAAGAGGCGCGCGAGCGCCCTGTCGTTCCGGGTCGGGAAGTCGCCGTCGTTCTCGCGGATGTCGATGTCGAACCGCTCCAGCTGTGCGTCGGCGCCGGCGCGCACCGTCAGCCGCTCGGAGACCGGCGCGGACAGCTCCACGCGCGCGCCGAGGAGGCGGGCGCGCCCGGCCCGCTCCCCGTCCTGGTTCTCGCTCTCCTCGTGGCCGAGCGTGATCGCGTGCCGGAGGCGGCCGCCGCGCGCGAAGAACCTGTCGTAGCGGAGGTCGAGCCGGTGGAAGTCGCCGGCGAGCACCACGTCCGTGTCGCCGTCGTCCTCGATCTGGGCGAGGTAGTCGTGCGATCCGAAGGCGAAGAGGCCGACCCGGTCGTACGGCGAGGCGTCGTAGGTGACGCGCGCCTGGTAGTCCCAGTAGCCGAGCTCGATGCCGGGCGAGAAGAGCGCGAGGAGCGCGCCCGGGTACGCGTAGCGCCCGCCGACGAGCGCGGTGCCGCGGCCGTCGGCCCACGGCGCCTCGACCAGGGCGCCCGCGTCGAAGAGCCGGAGGTTGGCCTCGCCGTGGAGCAGGCGCGCCGGCTCCCGGGTCTCGCCGGCGATGACGCCGCCGGTGTAGCGCCCGAAGCGCGCCGGGAAGCCGCCGGGGTACAGATCGACCCGCTCGACGAGCGCCGGGTGGATCACGCTGGGGCCGAGCGCCACGTGATAGAGCAGCGGGACGCGCACGCCGTCGATGAAGTAGCCGACGTTGCCCGGCGGCGCGCCGCGCACGAAGAAGTACGGCACGCCGGACGCGATGGGCGTCACGCCGGGCATCGCCTCGATCGCGCGGAAAGGATCGCCGAACGCGCCGGGCACCTGGCGAACCTCCTCGCGCGTCATCGAGGTCGTCATCGGCGCCGCGCGTTCGCCCACCACCACCACGTCGATGGGCTGCGCGGCAGCCGGCGGCGAGGGCGGCACCGCCGCGACGCTCCCGCGGGGCGGCGCGGGCCCGGCGGGCGCCGCAGGAGGCGCGGCCGGCGTCGCGGCGCGAGGATCGCGGAACTTCACGGGGAACAGGATGCGCGCGCCGATGGGCCGCCCGTCGCGCCGGGCGGGCTCGAACCGCCACGACGGCGCCGCGCGCGCGGCCGCGCTCGCGAACGGCTCCTCGCCCTCCACCTCGACCGCGCCCACGGTGCCGTCCGCGTACACCGTGATGCGGGCGACCACGGTCGCATCGCCGACGCCGCCGGGCGGGTAAGGCGGTTCGGTGGGGCCGAGCGGCGACGGCATCGTGACCCGGGCGCCCTGCGTGGCCGCCGCGGGCGCCTGCTCCTGCGCGGGAGCCGCCGTGGCCTCGCCGTCGGTGAAGGCCACGAGGGCGCCGGTCGCCGCGGCCACCGCGACGGCCGCGGAGCCGCGCGTCCTCCGGCGTCGCAGATCGCTGTGCTCCGGCTCCTCCATCGGCGCTCCGGAAACCATGGAGAGTCGCGGCGGCACGCTCAAGCAAAACGTACCGACGCGCCTTTCGGGCCGAGCGCTGCTCGCCTCGCCGAGGTCGCGCTGGACGACCGCGCCGTCCCTGCCGTAGATAACTGGCAGCGTCGACGTGGGCTCGAACAGGAAGCGACAACAGAAGTCCTGGGGTTCGCGCGTGCTCGTCGCGCTCCTCGTGACCGGGCTCAGCGCGGTGGGGGTCAAGTGCGGCCTCGAGCGCGTGCTCGAGGAGCTCGGCCTCGACCTCGGCGGCGACCGCCCCTCCAGGCCATCGCCGACGCCCGGCCGATCCGGCAGCGCCTCGCCGCCGAAGGGCGCTCCGCCGAAGGGCGCTCCGCCGAAGGACGCGCCCTCCTCGCGCCCGCCCGCGCCGAGCCCGCATCTCGAGCTCGGCGTCCCGGCCCGCACGGGAGCGCGCGCCGCGCGGGCCGACGCGTCCGACGATCACCTGATGATCAAGCCCCAGTACGCCCTCTCCTACAACCGCTCCAGGAACGTGGCGAACTGGGTCGGCTGGCGGCTCGACGCCGCGTCGTTCGGGGACGCGCCCCGCCATCGGGGCAAATTCCTGTCCGACAGCGCGCTGCCGGGCGGCTGGTACCGCGTGCAGCACGACGACTACACCGGCTCCGGCTTCGATCGAGGCCACATGGTCCGCTCCGAGGAGCGGACGCGGAACCCCGACGACAACAAGGCGACGTTCCTCCTCACGAACATCCTGCCGCAGCGGCACGAGCTCAACGCCGGTCCGTGGCTGAGGCTCGAGGAGGCGTGCCAGGAGCTCGCGCAGAAGGAGCGGCGGGTGCTGTTCCTGATCGCCGGCGGCCTCTTCGACGAGCGCGAGCGACCGGCCGCCACCATCGGCAAGGACGTCGCCGTGCCGGACGCGTTCTTCAAGGTCGCCGTGGTCCTCGAGCCGGGGCAGGGGCCCGGCGACATCGGCCCGGCGACGCGGGTCATCGCGGTGGTGATGCCGAACGAGACGGGCATCCTCGATCAGGGCTGGGGGCAGTACCGGACGACGGTGGACGAGATCGAGCGGCGCGCGGGCTACGACCTCATGACCGCCCTCCCCGAGGCCGCGCAGCGGACGCTGGAGGCGCGCGTCGACGACGGGCCCGCCGGCGGTCGCTGAGCGGCGCGCTCAGGTCTCGACGACCTTCGTCACGAGGCCGAGCCACGCGCCCGACGGATGGCGGCCGACGACGTAGACATCGATCGCGACGCGCCCGACGCGGTAGACCCGGACGTCGGTCAGGTGGCGCTCCAGCAGGTCCACGAGCCGCCGGTACCGCCCCGCCTCGGCCAGCGCCGCGTCGCCGGCGTCCCCGGGCACGTCGATCACGGGCGCGAAGAGGTCGCCCGCCGTCGTGACCTCGACCGGCGTCGCCGCGCCGAGGCCCTCGGCCGCGAGCAGCGCGGCCGGCGAGGACGCGTCCCCGCGCGACCGGAACGGGCGCAGCTCGTGATCGGACTCGCTGGGGAACAGCAGGCCCTGCGCGGCCTCCGCGAGGGATGCGAGGAGCTCTTCGGGCGACATGGATGAGGCCTGCATGCGGATCTCCGGGCGGCTGCTCGGCGAGGGCAAGCTCGCCGTGGGGTGATCATTCCACCGTGAAGCCAGCGGAGAATCCGCTTGCTCCCTGGGCTTTGGCGATGGTACCCGGACCCGCCCGCCCTGCGGATCCGATCCACCCTTCCGCTTTCCTTCGCCGCGTTGCATGCTCGGGCGAGACCCGAGCAAGGAACAAGGATTCAAGGTGCCATGTCCAAGATGAAGCTCAAGCCCGGCGTGATCACTGGCTCCGCTCTTCAGGAGCTGTTCGAGTACATGAAGAGCGTCGAGTGTGCGCTGCCGGCCGTGAACGTGATCGGCTCGCACAGCACGACCGCCGCGCTCCAGGCGGCCCGAGAGGCCAAGTGCCCCATCATCATCCAGTTCTCGAACGGCGGCGCCCACTTCTTCGGCGGCAAGTTCCTCGACAACAAGGGTGAGAAGGCCGCCATCGCGGGCGCCGTCGCGGGCGCGCACTACGTGCGGAACCTGGCCGAGGCCTACGGCGTGCCGGTCATCCTGCACACCGATCACGCCGCGAAGAAGCTCCTGCCGTGGATCGACGGCTTGCTGGAGCACGGCAAGAAGTTCTTCGAGAAGAACGGAGAGCCCCTGTTCTCCTCTCACATGCTCGATCTGTCCGAGGAGCCGCTCCACGAGAACCTCGAGATCTGCCAGAAGTACCTGCGGCAGATGGCGGCGCTCAAGATGACGCTCGAGATCGAGCTCGGCGTCACGGGCGGCGAGGAGGACGGCGTCGACAACAGCGGCATCGACAACTCCAAGCTGTACACCCAGCCCGCGGAGGTGCTCGCCGCGTACGACGCGCTGAAGCCGATCGGCAACTTCACGATCGCCGCGTCGTTCGGCAACACGCACGGCGTCTACAAGCCGGGCAACGTGCAGCTCCGGCCGCCCATCCTGAAGAACTCCCAGGACGCGATCCAGAAGGAGCGCAAGACGGGCCCGAAGCCTGTCGACTTCGTGTTCCACGGCGGCTCCGGCTCGTCGCGCGAGGAGATCCGCGAGGCGGTGTCCTACGGCGTCATCAAGATGAACATCGACACGGACACGCAGTGGGCCTTCACGCAGCCCATCAAGAAGTACATGGACGACAAGGGCGCCTACCTGAAGTCGCAGCTCGGCAACCCCGAGGGCGAGGACAAGCCCAACAAGAAGTACATCGACCCGCGCGGCTGGCTCCACCTCGGCGAGAAGGGCGTGGCGGCGCGCCTCGTGGACGCGTGCAAGGACCTGAACTCGTTCGACAAGTTCGAGTTCTGATCCGCGGCGAAAGCGAAGGCCCCGCTCGCGCGGGGCCGGAGCGACGCCTGGTAAGCCTCGCCGCGGCGACACCGCGGCGCGTCGATCAACCCGCAAGCGGCTGGCTGCTCACGAGGGCGACGGGTGCGCCGCGCTCAGCGAGCGGGCCGGCGCCGTCGCAGCAGGGCGGCGGCGAGGCAGCCGGGAGAGCGGCAGGCCGAAGAGGCCGAGCGCGGTGAGCTCGATCCCCAGCACGGGCAGGAAAGCGAAGCCCGAACCCCCGGTGGCGAGGAGCTGCACGAGGGCGATCGGGGCCGCGATCGACAGGAGCGCTGTCGGGTACGTGACGCCGTGAAGCAACGCGAGCAGCACGCCGACGATCCCCACCGTGAGGCAGCCGTCGACGCTGGGGGTCATGTCCAGCGCGCCCGGCGTGCGCAGCGCGGCGCGGATCCACAGCAGGGAGCCAGTCCCCAGGAGGACCATCGCGATCGGCAGGTTGGCCGAGGAGCGGGTCGTCATCTTCGGTATCTGGAAAGCCATGGTTCCGGCCATGACAGCACGCGATGTGCCATCACGGCTCCCGGGCGGCGGCGGGCCGGCCGGCGCGCTGCGCGATGCAGGGAGTGCGGGGCGGCGCACGCCTTGCGCGTCGCGAGCCCCTGGTCCCATCAGGGCGAGGGCGGGCCGGGCTCCTCGCCGGCGCCGGGCTCGCCCGCGTCAGGGCGCTCGTGCGTTCGTGGTGGACGCGCTGGCTCGACGGGCGCGAGCCGGATGCCCAGGTTCAGGAGCTTCACACAGTCCTGCTCGCACGTGGGCCGCCCGCCGGGGAGAAGCGAGCAGTGTGCGACCTCGACGGGCTCCTCGGAGCGGCCGTCGACGACAAGTCGACACCGCACGGGAGCCCCGGTCCGTGGACAGACCAGGGTGGTCTCCGAGGTGTGGTAATGCCGCCGGGCGAGCAGGCTTCTCGTCCCGACGATCAACGCCACGGCGCCTCCAGCAGCCGCCAGCAGCACGACGAGCCAGTCTGCCATCGCGACCCCCTGGGAAGAGTGCTGCGGCGTCCACCGCAGCACGTACGACGCAGCAAGGGGTGCGCCATGCGCTTCGCCGAGGCGTGGGCCGGCCGGCGCGGCAGGGCCCGTTCCTCGTGCCATCGTGGATGCAGTCCGCGCGCCTCTCGGCGCAGGGCGTGCGCCCCCGAACCCGGGGCGAGGAGCGGCAGCCCGCCCCGCCGCCGAGCGACGACGTGAGGAGCCGTGAAGAAGCATGGGAATCGACGGCAACAGGCGCGATCCGGGTGCGGTCCTGGCGGTTCTCCATGGCGGCGCCGCGGGTCGACATCTTCCGGCTCGATGATTGCAAACCGCCTTTCATCGGCGGATGGCCGCGGGAGGAGGTCGCCATGGCCTGTCATCTGGAGGAATCGGACAAGCTGGTGTGGATCGAGGTCGAGGGGGGTGGCACCGAGCCACGGAGGGTGCGCTGCCCGCGGCGGGCGGCGACGGTGGACGCGCGGGAGTGCTTCGCCTGCCCGCGCTACGCGACGCTCGCGATCCATCCGAGCGGGAAGAAGGTCTATCTCGTCTGCGAGCCGTTCGACGAGGAGCCGATCGAGCCCTCGTAGCGGCGCGCGAGCCCGGGAGCGCCCCTCACGGCCTCCCGTCCCCGATGGCTGCGTTCACGCGGCGCGGGCGCCTCAGATCGCGTATCTTCTCCAGCTCGAAGAACCCCGCGAACGCCACGCCGAGCAGCGGGTACGGGAACAGGATCGCCATCGTGAGCAGCACGCCGAGGTGGAAGAGCCAGGCGGCGCCGCAGAAGACGACCGCGACGCGCCGGCTGAACAGGGCGAGCGGCGCGCCGAGCTCCATGGCCAGGCTGGCGAGCGCGAGCGGCGGGAACAGGAACCGGTAGCGGACCAGCGCGCCGCCGAGCGGGGAGTGCGTGTCGCCGAGCGCGATCTTCCGGACGTTGTCGTAAGCGATGTAGTTGCGGAGGATGTCGCTCGTCGCCCAGTCGAGGCCGCTGTTCCGGAGCTTCGTGACCCCGGCGATGAAATACGACATCACCGTGATCGCGCAGAGCAGCCGGATCGGCCAGCCATAGCGGCCGTCCGGCGCCGGCGCCGGGGTGCCGGCGCGGCGCGCCGCGCGCGCGTCGAGCGAGTGCGCGTCCGCCGCGGCCCCGAGGCCGAGCGCGATGACGTGGAGCGCGAGGAGGTTCTCGGTGTGGAACACCATGCCCCAGGAGCTCCGGTAGCTCAGCGCCCAGAGCAGGAGCGCGCCGAAGGCGGGCCCGGCGACGCGGAACCGGTAGCCCGCCACGAACGCCGCGCCGGCGGCGATCGCCGCGCCAAGGAGGCTCTGTACCGCCCAGAGGGGGAGCGGCGCGGACAGCACCGAGACCACGCCGACGGGCCTGAAGCTCTCCGGGGGCAGGTGGCTCACCCGCTGGAAGTGCACCGCGCGGACGCAGAGGTACACGAGGGCGAAGCCGCCGACCAGGAGCCGCAAGAGCGCGAGCCGCTCGGCGGGCGCCTCCGCGAAGAAGGCGCGGTCGAACCGCGCAAGGAGCCGCCTCATCGCGCGCCCACCTTGCACGTCGCGTGGAGCTTGGAGTCGATCGGGGCCTCCTGCCCCTCGAAGAACGCGACGGCATCGAAGGTGTCGGTCCGGATCTCGACAGCGACGACATCCGCGTAGCCGTCCTGCGCCGCGACGCGCGCCGCGATGCCGCGGCAGAGCGCGCGGGCCGCGCGGGCGCCCTGGCGGATGCTCTGCGCCAGCGTGGCCTTGGCTTGCAGCACCTCCTCGCTGCCCACGAGGCGCGGCGGGATCGGCCGCCGCCCGCCCCGGGAGTCCACGCCGACGGCGCGCTCCACGGCGGTCCGCGCGTCGTGGCGGCCCCACGAGAACATCGGGTAGGTCGACAGCGGAAAGCTGTCCACCGGAGGGCGGCGGAACAGCGGGGCGAGCATGAGGAGCAGGAACGCGGCGGTCACGCCGTACGCGTACGCCCGGCGCTCGCCGAAGCGAGCGGCCCCGCGCGGGCTCGATCCACCGCCGGCCCCGGCGCCCACGGGGCCGCCCTGCGGGCTCGGTCCACCGCCGGCGCCAGCGCTCGCGACGGCCTCTCCCTCGCCGCCCGCGCTCACAGAGGCCCCGCCGCCGGCGCGCTCCGCCCTGGCACGAGCCCGAGCATCCGGCCCCCGTGGCCGAGCGCGGCCCAGGCGTGCTGCACGTAATCGATGCGGATCCGGGGAGACGCCATGCTCTCGCTGAAGCCCCCCTCGATGATCACGTCGCGGCTGCACGCGAAGCAGGTCGCGGGCGACCACTGCTGCCGCACGAGGAACCCGAGCACCCGCCGCATCAGCGCCTGATCGGGCGCGAGGTCCTCGCCGCGCGCCTCCTTGACCGCCATCGCCGCGGCCAGCGCCTCGCCGAACCCCGCCGTCGCCGTGTTGTGCGGCGGCAGCACGTTGCCGAACCCGTACCCTCCCACGAGATCGGGCGTCACCTCGCTGTCCTCGTCGAGCACGAGCCGCGACTTGAACGCCACGTAGTCGAGGCAGAACCGCTCGTAGTCGTCGCGGCGGTGGTGCCCGAGCGCCGCGCGCGCCGCGAGGCAGTGCCAGTTCTCCTCCATGTACACGAAATCACTGGCAAAATGGTCCCAGTAGCGGTTCGCGTAGTAGTCCATGGCGCGATCGACGGCGGCGCGCACGGCGGCCGCGGGCGGGTACTCGGGGCTCGGCTCGCGGGCGGCGAGCGCCTCGAGCAGCGTCAGCGCGAGCACCGACTGGCCTCCCTCGTAGAGCTGCGTCGGGCCGAGGACGGGCGCGACGCGCGCGAGGTCGAGCTGCGGCGCGAAGCCGCCGTCGTCCCGCTGCGTGGCGAGCACCATCCGAGCGAGCCGCCCGATGAGCGCGTCGTGCGTGCGCGCCTTGTGGACGCCGTCGCGGCACGAGAGGAACGTGACCAGGCTCAGCGCCGTGGGGTTGAGGCCCGCGATCGTCCCGGGGCTGTCCTTGGGGTAGAAGAGCGCGCCGACGGCGTTGCCTTCGCCGGCCCTGCGCTCGAGCTTCGCGAGCAGCCCGAGCGAGCGCTGCACCACCTTCGCGAGCTCCGGCGACGTGGGCACGCCCTCGGCGCCGACCCCGAGCTCGCACAGGGCGAGCGTCGTGCCGGCCTGCCGCGCGATCGAGAACCCGTCGAACGAGGCGCGCCCGGTGAACGGGTCGACGATGTAGCGGAACATGCCGTCCTTCCGCTGCGCGCCGAGGATGTAGCGCTGGGCCGCGGCCGCCGCCTGCTGCGCGGTCGCCTCGGTGAGCGGGACCGACGGCTCTCCGATCCGCGACAGGAGGTGGAGCGCGCCCTCGGCGTCGACGGCGTAGCTGTGCGTCTCGATCCGCACGAGGCCGTCCCGGAGCGCGGCGCCGCCGGCGGTGTGGCCGCCGGGCGGCTCGGGCTCGCCGAGGGCGCGGCGCAGGACGGCGAAGTCCACGCCGAAGCGGAAGTCGGGGACGCCGGCCAGCGGCGCGTTCGTGTTGAACGCGTCGAGCGCGATGAGCTGCCACGGCATGAGGCACCGCTCCGCGAGGCAGAGGCCGTCGAGCCCGGGGCGCAGCGACAGCCCGTCGAGGCCGGGGCCGGGGGAGGCGAGCGGCTGCGCGGCCGAGACGACGTCGATCTTGAGCGGGCCGCGCAGGGCCTCGGCGAGCGCGCCGCGCAGCGCCGCCGCGGCGTCCTCGCCCGGCGCGGGCTGGAGGCAGCGGGTCGCGACGGCGGCGCGCTCGGGGTCGCGGCCGGGGGCGAGGTGGGTGACGACGAGGGTGGGGCGGTCGGGCTCCGGGGGCGCGGCGCACGCGGCCGGCGCCGTGGTCATGAGCGAGGGCGCCTTGGCCGGCGGCGGCGGGAGCGCGTCGAAGGAAGAGAGCGCCTCGCGCAGCGCCGCCCCGGTGCGCGACGGCGCGCCGCCCGGCACGGGCACGACGTCGGCCTTGGCGACGCGGTGACGGAAGAGCAGCGAGAGGGCGGCCAGGACGACCAGCGCGGCGAGCGCGGAGAGCGCGGGCGAGGGCCGGCGCTTCGCGCGGAGCAGGCGGAGGCCGCCGGTCGAGGCGACGCCCCAGCACGCGAACGGCAGCGTGAGGAGCGCGACGACCGCCCAGACCGCGAGCAGCGCCGCCGCGATGCCGGTGCCGAGGCCGCGGTTCAGCGAGGCGACGTAGACCGCGGAGGAGAGGAGCCCGAAGCTCAGGAAGGCGAGGTAGCCGAGCGAGCAGAACGACGTCGCGCGGAAGGCGCGCGGCGCGAGCGGGTGGGGGAGGAGCGAGAGGACGGCGGTCGCGGCGTGGAGCAGCGCGAGCGCGGCGGTGACCACGGCGAAGAGCGTCCACGGCCGGAAGGGGAGGGAGAGCGCGGTCCAGGCGAAGACGGGGGCGTGCAGGGCGCTGAGCAGCCCGACGGTCCAGCGGCGCGCGTGCGGGCGCCGGGAGGCAGCGCCGCGGCTGGCGAGCGTGGGGGATTCGGCCGGGGGGGCGCTGTCCTGGAGCTGCTCCGAGGGCGGGGGGGGATCGGTGTCGGGCGCCTGCATGGTGCGGCGACGCTTATCACGACGCCTGGCGCGCACGATCGCCGCCGTCGCCCGAGCGCGGTTCGGGGGGCGAGCGGCCTCAAGGCGCTCGACACCGGTGCCGTTGGCCTGGAGCGGCGGAGGCGCGACACGACGGTGTCCGACTCAAGGGCTGCAGTCGAGGAGCGCGCCCGCGTCCGCGCAGAGCGCGGACATCTCTGTTCCCCCGTTCCTGCAGGTGAACCAGCCGACGTTGGCGAGGTGATGGAGGCCGACCACCAGGCCCGTGTCGGCATCGATGATCGGCGACCCGCTCGAGCCCCCTTCGCTGTCGCACGAGTAGCCGATCTGCGATCCCACGACCGTGCCTGAGTAAGTCTGATCGATCGCGTCGACCACGCAGGGGAGGGTATGCGCAGCATCCTTCCAGAAGCCGACCTGCTTCGGGCGTCCGCCCGGGTGCTGAATGAAGTAGATCTCATCGCCTACGCTGGGCGCCCTCGTCGTCGGGGTGAGTTCGCCCCAGGTCGTCTCGGGGTTCCCCATCGAGTCGCCCGGCAGCTGGATCAGTGTGTAATCGAGGCCGCCTCTTGAACGGCTGCGGGTCCGGCTATTCGTCTTGAGGAGGGTGCCGCCCCTGACGCTCACGCCTGCCGTCACCGTCGAGCCCCAGCAGGTCGTGTTCTGATAGCCAAAGCGGGCCTCGAGGCTGTCCGTCTCGGCCTGGGTGCTGATGCAGTGGTTGTTGGTGATGAGCGTGTTGTCGTTCGACCCGGCGATCAGCCAACCCGTGCACAGGTACATGCCCCCGTCTCTCACGAAGCTCAGCCGCGCCACAGGTCCCTGCTGCTCGTTGAGCTCGCTGTGACACGCGATGTTCTCGCGACCCTCCGAGGCACACACGATATCCGGCGTACCTCCGCCGGGCCTCCTCGCGAGGGAGACGCTGTGCGGGGTCGCCTCGCCCGATGTCACAGGAACCGGGGCGAGCGCGAGCGTCCCGTGGCCGATATCCGCGATCGAGAACCCGTGGCCACCGCCGGTGCTGCTGTGCAGCTCGACGATCGCCGTCTCGCCGTCGATGGCGAACGCCCAGACGTCGCCGTCCCCGTTCGGGCCGCGGTCCTCGTATCGAAACGACTTCGCGCCGTCGGGGCTCGAGACGGTGACATAATCGCCCTTCGCGAGAGAGAAGTCGTTGAAGTGCACGCGCACGAACGTGGCGCCCGGCGAGGTGATCGCCTGCTTCCAGCCACCAGTGTACGGGTGGGACGTCTCGGCCGCATACGCGATGACGTCACCCGCCCGGAGCGGCTCGGGCGCCGTCTCGAGCTCGTCCGGATCGTCGGTTCCGCCTGCGCCGGGAGCGTCCACGTTCCCGGCACACCCCGTGAGCGCGAGGAGCGACCCGGCGACCAGCATCTTTCTGTTCATTACAACCCCCCTTCGTCCCGGCTCGCCACATGGAAGCGGCGCAAGCGGACGAACCGCATAGGATAGGATAGGATGACGAGCCTGGCAAACACGCCTTCCCGCGGAGCGCCGGGGGCGTCGAGGTGCGGCTGCGGCGCTAGGCCTCGAAGATCTCGCGCACGCGGCCGAGCTCTGCAGCACCATCACCGCATCGAGGAGGACGCCGTGGTCGGTCACCATCGCGTAGAGGGCGATGCCCCCGCTGCCGACCGTCGCCATGAGGTCCATGGCGACCACGCGGTCGGGGAGGCTCGGGCCGAGCAGGAGGCGGATGAACGCGACGACGAACGCCACCGTGACGACGGCGATCGCGACGAGCAAGAGCGGGGTTATCGGAAGAGCTCCTTCACGCGGCGCTCGAGGTCGCTCTTGATGGTCGCGCGCAGCGCGTCGGCGCTGTCCACGAACATCGCATGGACGAAGAGGACCGTGCGGTCGCCCGAGACGTCGAGGCCAAAGGTGCCGGGCGTCAGGGCGAGGAGGATCGTCAGCACGGTGATCTCGAGATCGGTCGTCAGATCCAGGGGGACCGCGACGATGCCGGGTCGGCTCTTTCGCCTGATCGAAATGACGTCGCGGGCGACCCTGAGGTTCGCCCGCACCATCTCTTTCGCATAGAAGAGCATGAACGACAGCACCCCTGGCAGCTTCTCGAAATAGGTCGTGGGGCCGATCAGGCGCCGGAGCCAGAGGAGCAAGAGGTACCCGAGGAGGAAGCCGAAGACGAGGCCCCCTGCGGTGGCGCGGCCGGTCAGGCCCACCCAGACGATCGCCAGGAACAGATTGAGGACGAGGGCTCTCATGGGTGACCCTCCCCCAGTACGACGCGCACGTATTCGGTCGGATCGGCGAGCTGCGCCGCGGCCCGCCGCACGACGGCGAGGAGCGGCTCGGGCGCCATTCCGAGCGTGACGCCCAGCGCGGTCAAGAGGACCACTGGCACGTACAGGAGCGCGCGACGCCGCGCCCCGCTCTCGCGCGGGGCGAGATCGGCCTCGGCGGGCGCGGGCTTCCAGAAGGCCTCGTTCCATATCTTCGTCATCGAAATGAGGGTGACGAGGCCGACGGCGAGGCTCGTGGCGACGACGGCCGCGGCCCCTCGCGAGCCGACCTCGAGCCCCGATCGCACCAGGATGAGCTTGGCCCAGAAACCCGACAGGGGCGGCATGCCGGCGAGGGAGAGGGCCGTGACGAGGAAGCAGGCGGAGAGCCCGGGGCTCCGCGCGAGGAGCCCGCCCTGAAGGTCGAGGGAAACGTCTTTCCCGTCGGATCGCATGATCCCGCTGATGAGAAAGAGGTTCGACTTGATGATGGCGTGGTGCAAGACGAAGAAGATCGCCCCCGAGAGGGACGACAGCGTGAACAGGCCGAGGCCCATGACCATGTAGCCGACCTGGCTCACGCTGTGAAACGCGAGGATCCGCCGAACCTCCCGGTGGGACACCGCGCCGAGCACGCCGACGGCCATGGTGAAGGCCGCGATCCCGAGGAGGAGCGCGTGGGTGGCTTCCCCGTCGCCCACGAAAAGGAGGGTGAAGCTACGCACGAGGGCGTAGACACCCACCTTCGTCAAGAGCCCCGCGAACAGCGCGGTGACCGTCACGGGGGGCGTGTGATACGAGTCCGGCAGCCAGAAGAAGAGGGGGAAGACAGCGGCCTTGATGCCGAACGCGACGAGGAAGATCATCGAGAGGGTGAACCGGATCGGCGGCGCGAGGCTCGGCAGCTTGAGCGAGAGGTCGGCCATGTTGAGGGCGTGCACGGATCCGTAGAGGATGCCGAGGCCGGTGAGGAACAGGGCGCTCGAGATCAGGTTCATCGCGACGTACTTGATCGCGCCCTGCATCTGCGGCCGCTCGTTGCCGAGCACCAGGAGGACGAAGGACGCGATCAGCGTCACCTCGAACCAGACGTACAGATTGAAGAGGTCGCCGGTGACGAAGACCCCGTTCGTCCCCATGAGGAGCACGTGCATGAGCGGGTAGAACCCGTGCGCCCGCCGTCCGCGGTCGATGTCCGACAGGGAGTAGATCGACGTTGCGACCGCGATGACGCCCGAGAGCAGGACCATCAGCGCGGAGAAGAGGTCGACCACGAAGGTGATGCCGTACGGCGCGGGCCAGCCCCCGAGCTGGGTCGATTGAATGCCTCCCCGGTGCACGGCGCGGAGCAAGGCGATACCGACGGTGAGCTGAAGGACGCTCCCGACGAGCCCGAGCGCGCGCTGTCTCCCCACGCGCCGGAAGGAGAGGAGCGAGAGGGCCGCCGTGGCCAGGGGGACGAGGACGGGCAGGACGAGGAGCACCTTCATGGGCGGGTCGATTCGAGAGAGTCGATGTCGTCGCTGCCCATCGTCCGATGAACGCGATGAAGGAGGACGAGGCCCGCGAGCATGGCGAGCCCGCCGCCGCCCGTCACGAGGAGCGCCGTCAAGGCGGCTTTGCGCGCCTCCGGCCGCTCGTGGTCCCACCCGATGAGGAGATACGAGCTCACGCTCGTGAGCTCCCAGCACACGAAGAGGAGAATGACGTCGTCGGCGAGCACGAGGCCCGCCATGGATCCCGTGAACAGGAGCAGGTAGGCGTAAAACCGCCCGAGCCGCGGGTGCGAGCGCAGGTATTCGCTCGCGTACACGAAGATCAGCGCGCCGATGCCGCAGATGAGCCCGAGGAACACGAGCGAGAGCCCATCCAGCCTCACCGCGAGCTCCACGCCGAGCGACGGGATCCACGGCAGCGACGCGTGATGGGCCTCCCCCTCGGCGAAGGGCCCCGGGACGAGCTGCGCCGCGAACACGAGCACCGCGAGCGGGAGCGCCGCGAAGAGCCAGCCGGCCGGGCGCCCGAGCCCGCGGTGGAGGGCCGGCGCCAGCAGCGCTCCGACGAACACGCTCAGGACAGCCCACAGCATCGCAGCAGGTTCCCCTTCGATGCCGGCGAGGGGCCGAGGCGTTCGGGCCTACGGCCTGCCGAGCGGGCTCGACGCGCTGTTTGCCCTCGTTCCCGCGGCGCCGGCGAGCGCGATCGGGCGAGCGCGCCGTGCCGAGCATCCCGCCTCGTCGCGGCCGCGCGCTCGATGGCTCTGCCGCGATGCGCGGCGGGCGCAGAGCATCGGATGCGGCATGGATGCGCAGCGCGCCAAGGCGAGGCCCGCGGCCCGCCGCTCGCTCGCGGCGCTGCTCCTCGCAGCGCCGCTCCTCCTGGCGAGCTGCGGCCGGCCGTCCGCTCGGGCGCCCGCCGCCCGCCGGGTGGAGCCGCGGGTGCGGGCCGTCCTGGAGGCGCACGGCGCGCCTGCGCTCCCGGCGCCGCCGCCCGCGGAATCGGTCCCGCTGCTGCTCGTCGCCGACGCCGCGCCGAGCGCGCCCGCGCCCGCGAAGCGCCCGCCGGGAGCGGCGCTGCCGGCGCCGGAAGCCGTCGTGTCGGCGGCCGTGCCGTTCGCGCCGGGCGCGCTGCGCGACGTCCGGTTCATCCGCCTGCGCGACGCGCGCGGCGCGGCGGTCCCGCTCCGCGCGAAGCCGCTCGCCGTCTGGCCCAGGGGCCGCTCGATCCGCAGCGCGCTCCTCGTCTTCCGCGCCGCGCTCGCGCCCGGAGAACGAGCGATCTACACGCTGGATTTCGGCGCCCCTTCGCCATCGTCACCTTCGCAGCGCGCCGACCGCCAAGCCCCCCCGGCCCCCCGGCTCACCCAGGTCCCGCAGTCCTTCCAGATCCCTCGGGGCGCCGTGCTCGACGAGGCGCTCCTGCCGAACCCGGACGGCCCGATCGCGGCGGTGCTGCCGCCGTCGTGGTACGCGGCGAGCCTGGTGTCCGGGCCGCAGCTCCCGGCCATGGACGATCGCCGCTTCCCCGGGTTCGAGGCGGGCATCGAGGGCGCGCTCGCCCGCATGACGCCCGCCTACGACGCGTACGGCGTCAGCTGCGCGGCCCCGTACCGCACGTACTACGACGGCCCGCACGCGCTCTACCAGCGCTTCCTCCGCAACGGCGACGCCGCGCGCTACCGGCGCGCGCGCGCCGAGGCCGTCTGGTACCGGCAGCACGAGCTCAGGTTCTCGCCCGATCGCCGCCTCGCGGTCCACGTCTGCGAGCGCGACGACTGGAGCCCGGCGGCGCCCCTCTCCTGGCAAGTCCTCCGGCGCATGCTCGGCCAGGGGATGGTCGACGACTACCTGCTCACCGGCGATCCGGCGGCCAGGGAGGCGGTCCTCGCCATGGGCGAGGCCCTCCGGCAGAACCAGGCCGCGCTCACGGGCGGAAGGGAGGACGTTTTGCGCGTGACCGAGCGCAACATGGCCTGGGTGATGATGACCCTGTCGAGCTACTACGCGCTCGACCCGCGGCCGGAGCTCCTGTCGACGCTGCGCGGGCTCGCGGATCGCACGGTCGCGTGGCAGCAGCAGGGCGCGTCGGGCGCGTTCGAGCACGACCTGACCCGCGCCGACCCGTCGGAGTGCGAGCGCGGCCCGCGCGGCGGCTCGCCGTTCATGACCGCGCTGCTCGTCGACGCGCTCATGGACTACCACGCGCTCACCGGCGACCCGCGTGTCCGCGAGGTGGTCGCGCGCGCGGCAGGCTGGCTCGCCGAGCGCGCCATCACCTCGGACGGGCGCGCGTTCCGGTACCTGTGGGGCTGCGAGACCGACGCGTACGACGACAGCGGGACCGCCGACCTCAACCTGCTGATCGTGCCCGTGTTCGGCGCCGCCTACGCGCTGACGCGCGAGCCGCGGTGGATCGAGGTGGGCGACGCGCTGGCCGACGTCGGCGTGAAGGAGATGCTGGTGAAGGAGCCCAAGCACTGGAACCAGGCGATGCGCGCGTTCGGGCGCTACCTGGGGTACCGGGCGGCGCTCCCCGCCGCGGCGAGCGAATGGCCGCGATCCGCCGGTCGCTAGAGCGGCGGTCTCCCGCACAGGAGACGGGCCCAGATCGGCGTTTTCGGCGCGCAAGCGCACTCAGGTGCGCTGAGCACCGAAAACGTCGAGGTGGGCCCGTATCCGAAGCGGGTGACCGTCGCTCTAATGGCCGTTCCTGCGCCCGGGAGCGCCGCCGTTGCGGGCGTGCTTGCCGTTGAGGTGCAGGCCCGCCACGCCGCCGCCGGCCTGCTGGAGCGCATAGCCGATGCCGCTCTGGAGCGTCCCCTTGGTCACCACGGCGCCGAGATCGACGCCCAGATCGATGAGCGTCTGCGCCAGCTCGGCGCGGATGCCGGTGATCACCGTCTTCGACCCGAGCAGCCGCAGCGCCGTCGCCGTGCTCATCAGCGTGCTCGCGACCGCCGAGTCGAGCACGGTCACCCCGGTGACGTCGATGATGACGACCTTCGCCCGGTTCGCCTGGACGCCGTTCAGCGCCGCCTCGAGCGCCTGCTCCGCTCGCGCGGAGTCGATCGTCCCGATGAGCGGCATCACCATGATATGATCGGTGATCGGGATGAGCGGCGTCGAGAGCTCCGCGAGCCGGGCGCTCTGCGCGTCGATGACCTCCGCCTGCAGCGCGGCGCGCTCCTCCTCGGCCCGGGCGCGCTCCTCCTCGGCCCGGGCGCGCTCCACGAGCTCCCGCTGCAGGCGCTCGTTCGTCTGGCGGAGCTCCTCCGTCTGGCGCGCCACCTCGGTCTCCAGGCGCTCGTTCGAGCGGCGGAGCTCGGACGTCATGTCCGCCAGGTGCCCGTAGAGCAGGGCGTTCTTCACGGCCACCGCCGCCTGGGAGGCCAAAAGCCCGAGCGTCTCCAGCTGCGCCGCGAGCAGCGGCTCCGGCGCCGCGTCGCCCTCGATGTAGAGGACGCCGATCAGCTCGCCCTGGCACATCATGGCCAGGCAGAGGATCGACCTCGGCCCCTTCCCGGCGAGGTACCGCGCGTCCTCCGGGCGAGCGTCGCGGCTCGTGTCCCAGACGAAGATCGATTGCCGGGCCCGCGCGACCTCCTCCACGAGCGACGCCGCGAGATCGGCGCCCGGGCCCACCGGCTTCGAGAGCCCGAGCACCACCGTGTCCGGCTCGCTCGTGATCGACGCCTCGATCACCAGCCCGGACTCGCGCGAGAGCACGAGGACGCACTTCCGCGCGCCGGCGTGCTCCAGCGTGAGCCGCATCAGCCGGTCGAGCACGTCGTCGAGGACGATCTCGCCCGAGACCGCCTGCGCCGCGCGGATGACCGTCGCCATCTGCGCCTGCGCCTGCGTGAGCCCCTCGAGCGCGCGCTCCAGCGCGACCGTGCGCTCTCCCACGCGCCTCTCCAGCTCCTGCGTGAGCCGCTGCAAGGCCGCCTCCGCCGCGATCCGCTCGTCCACCTGCGCGGCGAGGTGCATCGTCAGCCTCCTGAGCTTGGTGTGCACCCGGACGCGCGCGAGCAGCTCCTCGTCCAGGAACGGCTTGGCGAGGTAATCGACGGCCCCGAGGTTCAGGCCCTTCACCCGGTCCGCGGACAGGTCCGTGCTCGCCGTCATGAAGATGACGGGGATCGCGGCCGTGGCCGGGTCTCCCTTCAGCCGGCGGCACGTCTCGAATCCATCCATCCCATCCATCTTCACGTCGAGCAGGATGAGATCCGGCATCCCCTCCCTCGCGAGCCGGAGGGCGCGCGCGCCGTCCACCGCCACCGCGACCTCGAAGCCTGAGCCCGTCAGGGTATCCGACAAGAGACCGAGGTTCCTCGGGTTGTCGTCCACGATGAGTATCGTACCGGCTTCACTGGCATCCATCGTTCTACCCTCCAGGAGGCGCGCGCTCCCATTGCCACGACCAAGGCGCGCGCCGTCCAAGCAACGTCAATCGCGTAGGTGCATCTTGATGAAATCTTCAACCGCTTCCATCTTGAAATCCTGCATCAGGCGGCGCAGGTGCCTGCAAAACGGCGCGAGCTTCGGATCGGCTCGTTCGAGCCTGTCGAGGTGCTTCTGGAGCTGGTGGAAGAGCCCCCTGTGCGCGAGATCGAAGAGGAGCCGCAGATCCTCGGCGGCGGGGGCGGTCATCGGAGAATCTGCGCCGCCGGCAGGCTCGGGTGAGCTCGGGTCGCGGTGGGCGCCGGCGGGTGCCTCGCCCGGCGCGCCAGGATCGCCCTGCTGCTCGTAGATCCACGAGAGCCCGAGGTGCCGCTGGATCTTGTCGAAGACCTCCTCCAGCTGCAGCGGCTTCGGGAGGAAATCGTCGGCGCCCGCGGCCAGGCTCTTGTCCTGATCGGACAGGAAGACGCTCGCGGACGACGCGAAGATCTTCAATCCTGCTCGATCCGGCGCCTTCCGGAGCAGCCGCATCATCTCCCAGCCGTCGAGCTCCGGCATCGCGAGGTCCGTGATCACCAGGTCGAACTCGCGCTCCGACGCCGCCGCGAGGCCCTCCTTGCCGTCCGTGGCCTCGGACGTCTCGAACCCGACGGACTGCAGCATCGTCACGAGCACCTCGCGGTTCTCGGGCTGGTCGTCGACCACGAGGACCCGCCGCCGCTTGCCCTCGTAGTCGACGACCGCCGAGGCGGGCCGGAGCGCCGTGGGCTGGGTTCGCCGGGGCGACTCGGCGAGGATCACGTCCATCCAGAACACGCTCCCCTTGCCGGGCTCGCTCCTCACCTCGATGGAGCTGCCGAGCAGCTTCATGATGCGCTGGCTGATCGCGAGCCCGAGCCCCGTCCCGTCGACGCGGCGCTTGCCGTCGCTGGCTTGCTTGAACGGGAGGAAGATCTGGTCGAGCTGATCCGGGCTGATGCCCGTCCCGGTGTCCTCGATCTCGAAGCGCACCCGGTGCGTCCTGCGCGGCGCGCTCTGGAGCGCGGCGGAGTCCGGCGCGGAGCCGTGCGGCGGGCGCGGCCCCTCGCCCAGCCGCTTGATCGTGAAGGAGACGCTGCCCTTCTCGGTGAACTTCACGGCGTTGCCGAGCAGGTTGATCAGCACCTGCCGCAGCCGCCGCTCGTCGGCGACCACGTCGGTGGGGAGCTCGGGATCGGGCGTATACACAAGCGCGATGCCCTTCTCCTCGGCGCGGATGCGGCAGATCTCGGCCGTCGATCGCAGGAACGAGGGCAGGTGGAAATCGTTCGCGTGGGCCTCCATCGCCTGCGCCTCGATCTTCGCCAGATCGAGGACGTCGTTGATCAACGTGAGCAGGTGGGCGCCGGAGCGATGGATGACGTCGATCCCGCGCAGGTCGTGCTCGCTCAGCCCCCGCGAGCGCCGGAGGATCTGCGCGTAGCCGAGGATGCCGTTGAGCGGCGTCCTGAGCTCGTGGCTCATGTTGGCGAGGAAGTCGCTCTTCGCCTTGTTGGCGGCGTCCGCGGCGACCTTCGCCTCCTTCAGCTCGGCCGTGCGCTGCTCGACGCGGTGCTCGAGCTCCTCGAACGACCCCTGGATCTGGCGCGCCATCTGGTTGAAGGACTCCGCCAGCGTGCCCATCTCGTCGTGGGATCGCACCTCGACCGCGGTGTCGAGCTTCCCGCTCGCCAGCTGCGACGCCGCCTGGGCGAGGCGGGTGATCGGCCTCGTCAGGACCTGCGCCATCAGGACGGCGACCGCCGTGACGATCGCTGCGATCAGCGAGGCGAGCAGCAGGGCGTCGCGCGTCGTCTTCTCCTCGATGGGCTCGAGGAACGCCGCTTCCGGCCGCACGAACGCCACGGTCCACGGCGGCTTCTTCATGCCGTCGAAGGCGCTCACGCGCGCGAGGGCCACCGCGCTCATGGGGGCGTCCCTCGCGGCCATGCGGGCCTGCAGGAAGCGGCTCGCGGTCGAGGTGGGGTCCTGCTCGCGCTCGAACCGGCGCAGCCCCTCGTCGAAGGCCTGCACGTCGGTCGACAGCTCCGCGGCCGGTTTGTCCGGCAGCCGCCGCTCCGCCTTGAGCCGGCCTTCGAGCTCCGGGGCGAGCGGCACCAGCGACTTGAACACGAGCTCCGGGGAGCGGCCGTGCGCCAGGCGGACGTGGTGCTCGTCGAGGAGGATCGCGAACGCGTCCGACGCCTCCAGGAGGCGCGTCTGGGAGAGGATGATCCGCTGGACGGCGGACAGGTTGTAGGTGCACCGGAGCACGCCGATCGTCTTCTTCTTGTTCAGCGCGTCGCGGACGGGGCTGCTGAAGACGAGCTGGGGCACCTCGCCAGCGAACACGACCGACGACGCGTACGGCAGGCCCGTCTCCACCGCGCCGACGAAGTAGTCCCGCTTGGATTCGTCCCTGTCGACGGGCGTCTGCACCGTGTCGAGGACGTTCTGCCCGCGCTGATCGAGCAGCGCGTACGAGAGAATGTTGATCGTGTCCTTCCGGATGAGCCCGTGCAGCGTCCTCGAGGCGCGCGCGTGCTCCTCGGTCCCGCTCCTCCGCGCCTCCTCGCCGAGGCTCAGGTAGCTGGTCAGCCCGGGCAGGCGGGCCTCGACGCGGACGGCGTCGAGGTTGCTCTCGATGAAGTCGTCGACGCTGTTCGCGGCCTGCGACGCGGCCGCGGCGAGCGCCTGGTTCGCGCTCTCGGTCAGCACCGTCTCGTTGGTCCGCTTGTTCAGGAGCGTGAGGATCGAGAGCGGCGCGAGCGCGACCGTCAGGAGCGCCACGATCAGCTTCATGCGGAGGGTGATCAGGGGGACCGGCAGCTGCTGCCTTGCGCGACTCATAGCGTTCGTCGAACCTCCGTGGTGGTGCTCTCCAGGTGCTCCACGCGCCGCTGCGATCACTCGCGCTTCGTGACGGGAGGCAGGAAGGACGAATCGAAGATGTTGTTGATGTCCGGGCGGCGCCCCAGCTGCCCGTCCTGGACGAGAAAATCGACGTGCTTGTTGACGAGCGGGGCCAGCGACGTGGGGTCGTTGTTCGGCGCGAACCGCTGTCGGACCTCCTCCAGCGAGAAGAGCTCGTATCCGTCGATGCTGATGTCCGTGACCGGGATCTTCAGCGCCTTCGCGATGATCTCGTTGCTCTCCTGCGGGTGGGCCTTCCAGAACTCGACGGCCTGGAACCAGCCCCGGATGAAGGCGCGGACGTCGTCCGGCCGGTCGCGCAGCACCGTGCCTCGGAACATCATGAAATCGGCGAACAGCCCGGGCGTCTCCTTGCTGGAGAAGATCGGCCTGGCGCCGGACTTCGCCGCCTGCGTCACGTAGGGCTCCCAGGTGTGTCCGGCCTGGATCGTATTGTTCGCCAGGAACGGGGCGACGTCCGTCTCGCTCACGTTGACCAGCGTCACGTCGTCGATGGCGAGGCCGTTCCTCTCCAGCATCTCGCCGACCAGCATCTCGCCCAGGGCGCCGGTCTTGGCCGCGATCTTCTTCCCCTTGAGATCCGAGATCTTCTCGATCTCCGGCCGCGCCATGACGACGTCGGCGCCCGCCGTCTGGCCGAGGTAGAGGACGACCCGCGCGTCCGGCTCCCTCGCGAGGACGCGCACGACGACCTCCATGGTCCAGGGCAGGCCGTCGACCTTCCCTGCGGTGAAATCGGAGATCATGCCGTACAGGTCCGGGTTGAAGAGGAGCTCGACGTCCACGCCCTGCTGGTCGAAGAAGCCCTTCTCTTTGGCGATCGACATCGGGAAGTACCCAACCCAGTAGCCGTGGCTGACGCGGAGCGGCGGCCGCGCCTCCTTGCTCCGATCGCCGCGCGAGGGCTCCGGCTGGCACGCCGAGGCGAGCAGGGACAGCGCCGTCACCGCGAGCCAGCCGATCGTGCGACGCACAGCCGATGTCTTCATGGTCTCTCGGGGCTCCTTCTCGGGATCGTGGAGAGGGCGCGTCAAGCGGGCGGCGCTCGACGGGCGCGCGAGGCGCCGGCGGGAAGGGGCGCGCGGCGGGGGTCCGGGGGCTGTCCTCTCTCGCACGCAGCGCCGCGCGGGCAGCGCGCGATGCCGGCCGATCGAACGACCGGCGCCGTGCTCCCGGCGCCGAGACGACGGCCCGACTGCGAGGCCCCCCTGCATGTTGCGCAGCCTACCATGAACCGCCGCGGCGCCGCGATGCTCTGCGACCGGATCACGGCGATCCGGGGGGCCGTCTCGAGATCGCCGGCGCCGTCTGCCCGACTGGACTGCCTCGCACCGTCGCGACACCTCGGTAGGTAGCTCGGCGCAGGTGTGCCGAAGGCATCGATTGCTGAAGCAAAACCATTGCGATATTGCAATGCGAGCCGGCCACGACTACCCTTTAACTCAACCTTCGCGCCTTATCGTCTGCTTGCCATTCGAAATCATGTGAAGAGAACCCCACTCACCGGAGGTGACTCATGGCCTCGTACTTTGTCGTGCGCGATGTCCTCTGCCATCTCGTCGCGGCGTCGGCGCTGCTCGTGGGCCTCGCGGCCGGCCGATCCGCCGAGGCGGCGTCGTCTTTCACCCTCTTCGAGAGCGGCCATGTGCGTCCGCTCGCGCTCTCGCCCGACGGAAAGCTGCTATTCGCTGTAAACACACCCGACAACCACCTCGAGGTGTATCGGGTCAAGGATCAGGGTATCGAGCACCGCGCCTCCATCCCCGTCGGCCTCGAGCCGGTGGCCGTGGCGGCGCGGAGCGATACCGAGGTCTGGGTCGTCAACCACCTGTCGGACAGCGTGAGCGTCGTCGAGCTGACCCAGGGGGCGCGCTCGGGCCGGGTCGTGCGGACGCTGCTCGTGGGCGACGAGCCGCGCGATATCGTGTTCGCGGGGCCCGGAAGGCGCCGCGCGTTCATCACGACGGCGCACCGCGGACAGAACATCCCGTTCGATCCCCAGCTCACGACCCCCGGCGTGGGCCGGGCGGACGTATGGGTCTTCGACGCCGCCCACCTCGGCCCGACGCTCGCCGGCGCGCCCCTCACGATCGTCACGCTGTTCAGCGACACCCCGAGGGCGCTGGCGGTGACGCCGGACGGCAGCAAGGTGTATGCGGCGGCCTTCCACTCCGGGAACCGCACAACCGCGCTCCACGAGGGCCTGATCCCGAACGGCGGAGAGGCGGCGGGGGGCGTGCCGGGGCCGGCCACCAACGCGGAGGGGATCCCGCACCCGGAGACGGGGCTCATCGTCAAGTTCAATGGTGCCCACTGGGTCGACGAGCTGAACCGCGTCTGGGACAGCTCCGTCCGGCTCTCGCTGCCCGACAAGGACGTGTTCGTCATCGACGCGAACGCGAGCCCGCCGAGGCAGCTGCCCGGCGCCGCCGGGTTCTACACCGGCGTCGGCACCATCCTCTACAACATGGTGGTCAACCCGGTCAGCGGGAAGGTGTACGTGTCGAACACCGAGGCGGGGAACGAGAAGCGCTTCGAGGGGCCCGGGATCTTCGCCGGCCAGACGACACGGGGCCACCTGCACGAGAGCAGGATCACCGTCCTCGGCCCGGCGGGCAGCGTCACGCCGAGGCACCTCAACAAACACATCGATTACGACGCGTGCTGCGCCCCGGTCCCGAACGCCGAGAACCAGAAGAGCCTCGCCCTCCCGCAGCAGATGGCCGTCACGAGCGACGGCAAGACGCTGTACGTGGCGACGATCGGGTCGTCCAAGATCGGGGTGTTCAGCACCGCCGCCCTGGAGAACGACACCTTCACGCCGAGCACCTCCAGGCAGATCCCGGTGCCCGGCGGCGGGCCGACGGGGCTCCTGCTCGACGAGGCGCGGCGGCGCCTGTACACGATCACGCGCTTCGACAACGCGATCTCGATCCTCAGCACGACGACCAAGTCCGAGATCGCGCACGTGCCGATGCACAACCCGGAGCCGCCGAGCGTGGTCGCCGGGCGCCGGTTCCTCTACGACGCGTCGTTCGAGTCGAGCCACGGCGACTCGTCGTGCGCGAGCTGCCATGTCTACGGCGATTTCGACAGCCTGGCCTGGGATCTCGGCAATCCGGACGGGGTGGTCGTCGACATCCCGGGGCCGTTCGAGTCACACCCGCTGGACTTCGGGATACCCGACACCCACCACCCGATGAAGGGGCCGATGACGACGCAGAGCCTCCGCGGGATGGCGAACCACGGGCCCATGCACTGGCGCGGCGATCGCACCGGGGGCGACGACGAGCCGAGCGCGCACCCGGACAGCGGGACGTTCGACGAGGTGACGGCGTTCATGGAGTTCCAGGCCGCGTTCACGGATCTCCTGGGGAGGAGCGAGTTCATCCCCGAGGCCGACATGCAGGCGTTCGCCGATTTCATCCTGCAGGTCACCTATCCGCCCAACCCGAACCGGGCGCTGGACAACTCGCTCACGCCGGCCCAGCAGGCCGGGCGCAGCTTCTTCTTCAACAACGTGTCCGACTTCAGCGAGGAGGGCACCTGCGTCTCGTGCCATGTGCTCGACCGCCACGCGAACGAGGAGTTCGGCGTCGATGCGCCGGGCTTCTTCGGCGGCGATGGCCGGTACACGTTCGACCTGGAGACCGAGGCCTTCAAATCGCCGCACTTCCGCAATCTGTACCAGAAGGTCGGCATGTTCGGGATGGCGAACAACGATCTCTTCCCGGGCAGCGACGCGTTCCTGGGCGACCAGGTCCGCGGCTTCGGCTTCAACAACGAAGGGGGCGTCCCGACGCTCTTCCGCTTCGTGAGCTCGGCGACCCCCGACATGGGGTTCAACCAGTCGCCGCTCACCCCGGGCGGGTTCCCGCCGGGGCCGGAGGGGGACGTGATGCGGCGCGAGGTGGAGCAGTTCCTGCTCGCGTTCGACAGCAACCTGGCGCCGATCGTCGGGCAGCAGGTGACGCTGACCCGCCACAACGCGGCCGCGGTCGGGCCGAGGATCGATCTGCTCCGCGCGCGGGCTGATGCAGGGGAGTGCGATCTCGTGGTCAAGGGATCGCACGACCATGAGGCGGCGGGGTTCCTCTACGTCGGCGCGGGCCTGTTCGTCGGCGACCGGCTCTGCGACGCGCCGATCCGCGACGCGGCGCTGCGGCACCGGGCCTCGCGCAATCGGGGCGAGCTCACGTACACGTGCGCGCCGCCGGGCTCGGGGGAGCGGATCGGGCTGGATCGCGACGGCGATGGATTCCGCGACGGCGACGAGGAAGACGAGGGCAGCGACCCGGCAGACCCGTCGAGCACACCCTGAGGGTCGCGCCGCGCCCCTCGCTCGCGCGACTGCCCACATGACGGAAGCGCTGCTCGTCGCTCGGCGTTGCCTGGCGACGAGCAGCGCGAGGGGCGGCGCTACCCCGCCGGCCGGAGCCGGAATGCGCCGCAGTCGGGGTATTCGATGCGTCCGGCGAAGAGCGAGCCGTCGAACGCGAGGTCGCCCTTCATGCCCACGGTGACGTAGTTGGGCGGGCGCTCGAGCCAGGCGCCGGGCGAGAACGATGCGGTCCGCGTCTCGGCGTCGTAGCGGCCGCTCATGAGGTATTTGCCGGCGGCGCCGGACTCGGCATGATGAAAGCCGAACACGGCCTTGATCCTGTCGCCCTTGACCTCCAGGATCCGGAACGTCATCTCGGTCGTGCCCTGCGGGCAGTCGTAATCGCCGATCCAGGTCCGCGTCCGCTCGAACGGGTTGTCGCCGGGGAATTCTTCTGGCACCCAGCCGTCGGCCGCCGCTATCGCCGCCGCCGGGGGCGGATCCTGGAGGACGATGTAGACCGTCTCGGCTGCGGGCGGCGGCTCCGGCGCGCGCGGCTCGGCCAGCGTGGGCGCGGGGCCGCACGCGGCCAGCAGGAGGGCCGCGCATGCGGCGCGGCGCAGGGCCGAGCGCCGTCGGGGGGCGGGGGCGTTCGCGGTACCCATGCGCGGGAGGGTACCATGGAGAGGGCCGAGCGCGGAGCGTGCTTCAGCGGCGGCAGCCGATGCGCTCGGTCGCGACGACGACATCGTCGTAGAGGATGGTGTGTGTGTCGGAGACGGTCATGCCGAGCTCTTCCATCTCCGCCCGCCGGCGCGCGTCGGAGTCGCGCTCGTAGTAGGCGTCGAGCATGAAGCTCTTGAAGCGCACGTCATCGCTCGATCGGAAGTCGAAGCCACCGAACGGCTCGGGCGGCGTGCACGCGCTGAAGTCGCACCCTCCCGTGTGGAACTGGGCGCGGAGCCAGGTGCCGTCGGGGTAGCCGGGGCGGTAGTCGCCGATCGCCACGCCGTCGATCCAGAACGCGAGCGCGCCGTCGCTCTGGCCGACCGTGTTGGCGCGCGCGTGCATCTCGACGCAGAACCATCGGTCGCGCGGGAACGGCGCTTGACCCGGCGGCTGGAAGACATTCCCGTAGTAGTACGTCGTGCCTTGATCGCCGGCGCAGCCAGGGGTGGCGGTCCCGTCGTTGCAGCGCCCGGAGCGCATCTTGTACCAGTAGGCGTAGAAGTTGAAGACGTCGTCGGTGGTCGTGTCGAAGTCGAACCAGAAGCCCTCGTCCCCGGGCGGCACCGTGTTCGCGAGGCCGCTGCTGTCCCAGCTCTCGGTGCCCGCCGCCATGCGCACCCAGTGGTGCGGGTTCGGGGCGAGCTCGGGGAAGCGCACATGGAAGCGCCAGTAGAGCGCGTCGACGCGCTCGTGGGTGACCCACGTGGACGACGAGATGTACGTCTCCTCCGCCAGATCGGCGGTCGTCACGGTCGAGCGGAGGTAGCCCTGCCCGGCGTGGGCAGCCGCCGCGTCGGCCTCGATGTGCAGATAGCGCGTGTCGGCGGTGGGCCCGTCCCAGCGCCCCCAGCCTTGCTCGAAGTCGTCGTGGAAGAGCACAGCCGGGTCACCGGCGATCCCCACGTCGTCCGGGTAGCGCTCGCTCAGCGTGCCGGACGGCGACGTGTCGCCGCCGCCCCCGCCGCCATCGCTCGTTCCGCCGCCCCCGCCGCCATCGTTCGGTCCGCCGCCGTGCGGGCCCGCTGAGGATGTGTCCGGCTGTGCGCCGCCGTCACCGCCGGAGCTCGACGTGGAGTCGCAGGCGGCGAGGAACAGCGCGATCACCAGGGGAAATTGCAGAGGGTTCTTCATCCTTCCACGCTATCCGCTGCTCCGCCGCCTGCGCGAGCGCCCGAGGAAAAAACGCGGAAGACCCGGTGGCGGGCGGTGTAGGTTCTCTGTCCGGCGAGCCGAGGTCGGGACCAGGGGAAAGAGGACCTGATCCATGCGTCGGCGCTCGCGAAGCTGACACCCAAGGCGAGACGAGGGCTGATCGCGGCGCTCGCGGAGCTCCGCAGCGATCGGGAGCCGTGCGCGTGGTATTCGAACCGCGAGGGCCATCCGTGTACCGGCAGCAGCGGCCGAGAGGTTGTGCCTCTAACGAGACGCGCGACGTAGAACAGCAGACCCACAAGCCGCGCCAGCGGCCACTGGAAGCGCGAGAAACGCGTACCACACGAAGGGTGCGACGTCCTCCGAAAGCAATCCCGAAAGCTCGCGCAGCGCCAGCGGTGAGTGCTCGAGCACGACGGCCAACAGGGGGGCCATGGTCGTGGCCCCGATGATCGCGCCCAGCAGCGTCAAGGCGGGGCGCCTGCTGCCGCCGGCGAGGGAGTCGCCGAAAAGCCAGACGAGGACGGCTACCGTCGTTGGTACCAGCAAGACCGGCAGGAAGGCGAGCGCCAGGCCGGCGGCTTCGTGCCGGAAATCAAGGAGCTCGATCGCGATGAGAGTCTCCGCAACAGCCGCTGGCCCGCCAAGTAGACCAGCCAGGACGAAAGCGCCGACACGGGCGGTGGAGCCGGCGGCACGCTTCGGAAGCACCGAGTACGCGCCAATCGCGAGGGCAATGTTGATGGCGGCGACGACCCCTGCCGGTACTCGATACGAGTTCGCGAGCTCGAAGAGAAACCGCAGGGGATCGAGAGCTTTCATCGATCGCCCGTTGCTAGTCGACCCGACGACCTGACGGTCTGTCGCGGTCCGAAGCGCCGCCGGTCGCCGCGGCCTGTTGGGCTACCCCGTGCTCGCCCACGGGCGATGTGGTCATAGCTTTTGAGCGCCTTGCAGTTACATCCTCTCCATAGAACATCGGACGGAATACCTTCCACGATGCCCCGAACGTACAGCCCAGGGCCTCCGACGGCTCAACGCCTCGGCAATTACTCGCGGAGCGAAGCGACGCCGGGCTCATTGATAGGCTGGACAGCTCCTTCTTTCGCATGATGCGGATAGCTCATCTCCGCGCCGCGCGGATGTGTGCGAGAGCGTCGGGCATCGTGTCGAAGATGCAGGCCGGACTGACAGACATGGCGCAAAGATGGTCATCTGCACCTGGTGATCGAATCCACGCGGTGGGACCGCTCCGCTGGACGAGGGGGGCGAAGAACGGATGGAAATAGGTGCCCATCGATCGGAAGTTCGAAAGGTCGACGATGAGAGGCTCGTCCGCAGGGATGGCGGAGAGCTCCTCGCGAATGGCGTCGGCCGCATCGGGGCTCCAGCCCAGACGCCCGAAAATCCGGAGAATACACGGCGACCCCGGCTGCACTTTGACCGGGAGCCCGGAGCCACGCAAGTAGCCGAACAGGTTCTCCAGCGCTGCCACACTCCCGGGAAGGCGAGCGCGTTCCCACGCCGCTTCGAAGAGGAGCCTGGCGAGCTGGACGCCTGGACCACCGCTCGCCACATGAACATTGAAGTCGTGCCTGCGGCCGTCGCGGAAGCACCCTGCGACCCTCAACCCGTCGAGCGCCCGGGCTTGCCGCTCCGCACCGTCGACCGAAATGGCCCCGATCTTGCGCCAAAGCTCCACGGCATCCTCCGCGCGCACGACAACCTGCTCCTGGTGAACTACGAGAGCCTCTGGCAGTCGCTCGGCAGGGAGGCTGTTCGCAAAATCGGGGTCCCAGGCGAGGTAGGCGGAGCGCCAGAGGCTGACGCTAGCCGCCGTGATCGAGAGCACGGTCCGGTCGTCGTCAAGGACGAGGGAGAGAACGGCCTCCGGGTCGAACGAGGGCTGGTAGACGACCTGGACGAGCTGGTCGACGGTAGCAGACGCGGAGTCGCCGAACTTCACGCCGAGGACGCCGGCCACGGTCTCTCCGCGATATCCATGAAAGAGGATCGGCAAGACGGCCGCCGTGTTGACGAGCCTCACGTGCCCCTGCTGGATGTGCGCGCGCGAGTAGCGGAGCTTACCCTCCTCCAACGCCGAGAGCTCTTCGCCGACCGATTCGAACAGCGCGGCCGCCAGCACGTAGTTCTTCTCCGCGAACATTCGCCCGGCGAGCCGCCGCCGATCCTCGGCAGGCAGCGCTGAATATCCATCCTCGTACGCCGACGGCTCGCTCATCCGATCTGCTCCATTGCAAATGGCACCTGCGCCTGCCCGTCAGCCACTGCGCTCCACGGTTGCTTGTCGGCCCGACGAGTCGTCGACTGGTCAACCGAAGCCGGCGGACCAGGTCTGTGCATTCGAACGTCTCTGGTGACCTTTCGCATCGAGGATCTCACCAGCGGTGCCGCGCCGCAAGCCCGAGCGCTGTCCAGCGCCGCAGGGTGCGTTAGCAAGAGCTGCAGGTCGGCCCGGTAACGCGGCGGTTCATCCAGGTCGCATCGTGGCTCGCGACCCAGCCCTGGACGCCGTCCCAGGCTCGCCCCCGCTCACATCCCTTGATTGCCCGCAGCCCCCCTCGCGCCCCGGAGCTCGCGTGGAGGGCAGCCGAACCAGCGCCGGAACGCGTGGCTGAACGCGGTCGTGTCCGAGAAGCCGAGCCGGAGCGCCGTCTCGGTCACGCTGCTCGTCGCCAGCAGGTCGGTTGCGCGGTCGCGGCGCACCTCCTCGACCAGCTTCCGGAAGCTCGTCCGCTCGACCTGCAGGCGCCGGCGCAGCGTCCGCTCCGTCGTGCCGAGGGAGCGAGCCACGTCGTCGAGCGTCGGGATCCCGCCCTCGGCGCTCGCGAGCGCGCGGACGAGCTGGTGCCGCACGCCGTCCGCGCTCGACGGCGGCGCGAGCTGCTCGCAGAGCGCGCTCACGCTCCGGCACAGGTACTCCCATAACCTCTGGTTCGCGCCCACAGGCACCATGTCGAGGACCTCGCGGCGGAACACCATCCCGTCCCAGGGCGCGTCGAACCGCACGGGGCAGCGGAAGAACTCCAGGTGCGCAGTCCGGCGCGGCGGCGCCGCGTGGCGGAAGCTCACCTCCAGCGGCGTGAGATCGTCGCCCGCCATCTGCCGCAGGCAGCCGAGGCTCTGCGCCAGCGCGGTCTCGTTGGAGAGGCGGTGCCCCAGCGTGAGCGGCCGCAGCCGATGCCACCGCACCTCGACGCGCCTCGCGGTCTCGACGGTTTCCCATCGGCCCGAGTCGGTCAGGAGCGCGCTGTACCGCGCCGCGGTGCCGAGCGCGTGGCGGATGGAGGGCGCGGTCATCATCGCGAACCCGAGCACATGCAGGTCTTCCACCCTCGCCCGCTGCGCGACGCGGATAGGCAGCGACGGGTCGTCCAGCGTTTGACCCAGATAGGTCCACAGATCGAGCAGCCGGTCGATCTCGATGCGCCGGTCGGGATCAGCGGCGAGCGACGGCAGGCGCGCGGCGCGCTCCATCGCGCCCAGCCGGATGCCGTCGCGGAGCCCGAGGTCGACGACCAGCCTGGCCACGGACGTCATCACGGTGGGCAGCGGGCGGTGCATGCGCCTGGGATCATGCACGATCTGCACCGATCGCTGCGCGCCGGTGTTCGCCGCGGCGCGAGATCGCGAGGGCCAGCGCGATCTGACACGCTGATCAGGGCGCTGGCCGAGCGGGCGTCAGGGGTTGGTGAAGCCGAGGAGCCCGTGGCCGACGAGGATGCTCGCAGTGTTCGGGGGCAGCGGGGCAGCGTTCGTCGCGTTCGCCCATCCTTCGCGCATCAGCGCCGTGCGGATGCGCGAGATCGGGGAGACCTGATGGGCCTCCTGGAGCAGCTTCATCGCCTCCGCCGGGATGGTCAGCGTGCCATCGCCTCCGAACGCGACGCACTGGATCTCGACCTGCTTGCGCGCGGGCGGCGGCATCGCGGCCGGCGACGCGCCCTCGACATTGCCATCCGTGCTGGTGATGCGCACGACCGTGGCCTGCGCCGACCCGCAGCTGCCGCCCGGGCCGCCGCAGCCCAGCGTCAGCGCGCTGCCGTCGAGCGGCACCGCCACGAGGGCGGCCGCCGACGCCGTGTCGGGGGTGAACGCCTGGCCGGCCGGGATCGGCGCTGTGTCGGGGAAGTCGAAGGCCATCTCGCCGCCGGGCGAGACGCCCACGACGACCTCGGCGCCGCGCTCGATCGGGTCGACCGGGTTGTTCGGAACGGGCCCCGCCCCGGCGAGGACGGTGTACTCGGCCGCGAAGGCTTCCTCCGCCGCGCCCTGGTTGACCACGATCGCCGTCGTGCTCGACTCCACGGCGACGATGGGGAACGCTCCCTGGTTCCTGGCGTTCGCCGCGCCGGTGACGCGCAGGTAACGGCCGACGTCGGCCGCGGAGAACGTCGCGCCCTCGATCGTGTAGGCCGCGGTTCCGGGCTGCCCCGGAGCGACGCTCGCCTGTCCGGCCCCTGTCGACGTCGGGCACACATAACCCGAGCCAGCGAAGCGGCACGCGATGGGCCCGCCTTCGAGGCCGGCAATCGTGATCACGCCCTGATCCGTCAGTGCCGGCGGCGGGCTGTCCTCCACGTCGTAGACCCACGCCCTGCACCCGTCGATTTTTCCGGGCGTCTGCTCGTACGCAGGAGGCGTGGACGAGGTGAACAGGACCTGCACCGTCAGGCCGTGGCCCGCCTGTGGAAGCCCTTGAATCGATACGTCCTGGATCGAGATGATCCCGTTGTGTGTCGCGACCGGGGAGCAGCGGTCCGAACCGCCTTCGCCGGAGCTCGATGAGCCGCCTTCGCCGGAGCTCGACGAGCCGCCTTCGCCGGAGCTCGACGAGCCGCCTTCGCCGGAGCTCGATGAGCCGCCTTCGCCGGAGCTCGACGAGCCGCCTTCGCCGGAGCTCGATGAGCCGCCTTCGCCGGAGGCCGCCGAGCCGCCGTCCCCTCCGCCGCTCGTCGAGCCTCCGCCAGGGCCGTCGTCATCCCGCATATCGCAGCACCCGGCGACCGCAAGGGTGGTGGCGAGCGCGAGGGCCAACGGGCCCTTCCTCGAATTTCGCGAGAGTTCCATTCGACCGATCATGGTTTGAGCCTCCAGGCCTCGCCGGCGAGGCGCGCGGTGTGCGCCTTCGCGGCTGGGCATGAGGCAGATCTAGCGATCGGCCCGTGGGGCGGCCTGGTTGCGCCGGCCAGGGAGTTGGTCGAATCGGCCAGCCGACTCGCTGCTGCGACCGCCCCCTGGCGTATTGACCGCGTCTGCCCGACTGGGTACGACTAGGTTCGTGTCTGGTGAACCTGACCCAAGAACGCTATCCGCCACGGGCGGGCAGCGAGATCTCGACGGATCAGGGAGCGGCGCATTTTTGTTTCTGATCGCGGACAGCCATCGGCCGCTCGCGTCGTCGGCGCGCATCGCCCTCGATGACGTGGAGGAGGTCGGCATCGGCCGCGGCAATGCCCGGAGGCTGGAGGTCGCGGACAGCGGCGCACGCCGGCGCGTCGAGATCCGCCTCGACGACCCCTGGCTCTCGTCGAGGCACGCGCGGATCATGCGGGTCCTCGGCCGGTGGTGCTTCGAGGATTGCGGCTCCAAGAACGGCAGCGTCGTCAATGGGGCGCCGAGGCAGCACGCCGAGCTCGCCGAGGGCGACGTACTCGAGCTGGGTCGCACGTTCTTCCTGTATCGCGCGGCGATGCCTCGCGGCTCCGAGCTGGCCACTCTGCTGGAAACGTCGAGCCTTGCCGCGCCCGTCCCTGGGCTGCTCTCCGTCATTCCGTCACAGCTCCAGATGTTCACGCAACTCACCGTCGTGGCGGCCTCCGCCATCCCCGTGCTGCTCCAGGGCGAAACGGGCACCGGCAAGGAGCTCATGGCGCGCGCCATCCATTCGCTCTCGGGCAGGCCGGCCCGTTCGTGCCGATCAACTGCGGTGCGGTGCCGCGGGAGCTGGTCGAGGGCGAGCTCTTCGGGCACAGGAAGGGCGCCTTCTCCGGTGTTGCGGCTGCCGCTGCTGAGCGTCCACTGAACCGCGATGAGCGCGGGGCCCGCGGCGACCGAACGCGCCGCCCGGGCCCCGCGCCAGCCGGGCAGGTCGAGCTGGCCGGCGCCGCTTGACGACCGGCGTTCCTGGTTTATAGTGAGCCCCGCTGCTGCGGTGTGCGATCCCCTCGTTCGCGCGCCGGGTCCAAATCGGGGGAGAGTGAGCCGCGGCCCCGTCGCGTGATCGCGTCGGCCGCGTGCGTCTTCGTGGATTGGACAGCAGCATGGTTGGCAAACTGCATCTCGATGCGGTGGTGCGTCGCCTGGATGGCGCGACGGCCCGCATCGACAATCCGTTCGGTATTCCGATCACCCTCGTGGCCAGGGAGGATGTCGTCGTCGAGGCCGACGGCATCGAGGAGCTCCTCCGGTTCGCCTCGCTTGAAAGCACGCTCCGCGATCTTCAGACCTGGGAGAAGGCCGGCAGGATTGCCCCGTTCTGGGGCGGCACAGCCGGCGAGATCCGCTCCATCGTGCTCACGCCCGACTTTCACAAGGGCGCGGGCATCCCCGTGGGCACCGTCGTGGATGCCCGCGGGTTCGTGGTGCCGCAGGCCGTCGGCAACGACGTCTGTTGCGGCATGCGCCTGCTCGCGACGGACGTGGACCGGGACGAGCTCGCGCCGCACATCGGCGCCCTGAAGCAGCGGCTCCGCGCGATCTTCTTCCAGGGCCAGCGCGATATCCCCATGTCGCCGCGCCAGCGCGCGGCGATGCTCCGTGATGGCCTGTCCGGGCTGCACGAGACGGCGGCGGACAACGCCCGCACCGGCCTGTGGGCCCACTACGATCCTCGCGCCCAGCGCGCGGATCTCGATCGTGTGCACTTCCACGGCGGGCTCCCCGCGCGTGGGACGTTCGCGTTCGACGCGTACATCCAGGCGTCGGGCCGGGCGGACGGGCGTGACATCCAGATCGGCACGGTCGGCGGCGGCAACCATTTCGTCGAGATACAGGCCGTCGACGAGCTGGTCGACGGCGCGACGGCGCGCTCGTTCGGGCTCTCGAAGAACGCTGTCACGATCATGGCCCATGCGGGCTCCGTCGGGCTCGGACACGCGGTCGGCGGCTATTTCAACGAGCGCGCCCGCGCGCTGTACCCCGCGGGGGTGCCCCATCCGGCGCACGGCTTCTATGTGCTGCCGGCGGTGGGCCCCCACGCCCACGAGGCCTCCGTCTACCTCGACGCGATGCGGAACGCCGCGAACTTCGCGTTCGCGAACCGCCTCTTCCTGGGCCTCATGGTGGTGCGCGCGATGCGGGAGGTCCTTGGCCGTCACGTCGCGAGCACGCTCGTGTACGACGCGCCGCACAACCTCATCTGGGAGCCCGACGGGGCCGAGCCGCGCTACCTGCACCGCAAGGGCGCGACGCCCGCCGGGGGACCCGATGGCGAGGGCGGAGCGTTCTCGTACACCGGTGACCCGGTGATCATCCCCGGCTCGATGGGCGACTCGAGCTGGGTGCTCGCGGGCGCAGGGCACGCGGCGCTGCTCTCGAGCGCGTGCCACGGCGCGGGCCGCAGCCTCACGCGCGGCCGCTCCGCGCATGCGGACGAGGACGTCTACCGGCGCGCGGTCGAGAAGCTGCACGTCGTGACGCCGCTCGACCCCGACGCGCCCCACGTGCGGCGGCGGCGCGACATCCTCGCGAAGTACCACCAGCGGATGAAGGAGGAGGCGCCGTATGCCTACAAGCCCATCACGCCGGTGGTGCGCTCCGTCGAGGAGGCAGGGATCGCGCGGCGCGTGGCGCGACTCTGGCCGCTCGTCACGGTCAAGGGATAGGGAACGCGATCGGAACGATGGTTCCGATCGCGAGCGGGTGCCCGAACTGCGCGGGCTCCTGGTTCCACCTGCCGAGCGACTACCGGCGCCGACGCCCAAGAACGAGCGCAGAAGCGGCCAGCCAGAGAGCGGCGGCGAGTCCGCCGCCCCCGGTGCTCGCGCCCGTCCGGCAAGCGCACGAGCCGTCTGCGTCGTCGCCGGCCGCGTCGTTCCCACCGGAGGGGCCGGCGCTGTTGCCGCTGCCCGAACTGGCGGAGCCGGTCGTTCCGCCGGTGGCTCCGGTGACCGAGCCGCCGCTGCCCGAGGTCGTGCCCCCGGCGTCGGCGCTGCCGCCGGTGCCCGAGGGCGCGCCCCCGGCGCCGGCGCTGCCATTGCTGCCGCCCGTTCCCTGGTCCGAGCCGCCGGCACCGCCTCCGCCGCCGTCGCCCCCGTCACCCGGCATGGTGGGTCCGGTGAACCGCCACCAGTTGAACTTGAAGAGGTCGCCGCCGCCACCGACGAACTTCAGGAACAAGTCGTGTTTCCCGCTGCCCCCGCTGACCGCACAGGTCTTGGTGGTCCAGGACGACGCGCCCGAGACGTCACACGTCCCGAGCAGCGTGCCGTTCTGACTGTCGAGGCGGAGCTCGATCTTCGCGTCGCTGGCTGTGGACGATACCCGCGCCTCGAAGGAGGTCACGCCGTCCAGGAAATCGACGTCCTTCACCTTGATGTAGTCGCCGTTGCTGATGGACGTGACGTTCATGCCGGCGCCGGTGTCGGTGCACACCTCGGTCTTGAGCCCGGACGAGAAGGCGATGGTCTCGGCCTCGACTTGCTTGAACGGATCCAGCGTGTCGACGGCGGACGGTCCGTTCGTGGACATCATGATCCTCGGAATGCTGCCGTCGGCGCCGTAGGTGAACTCCTCCACGCAGACCGAGCGCTTGAAGTCACTGCCGCCCGGCAATGCGCTGTTGTGATAGAAGAAGTACGAGTGCCCCTTGTAGTCGACGATGCCGGCGTGGTTGGTGAAGGTTCGGCCAGCGCCCATGATGTCGCCGCGGACGGTCCAGGGCCCGGTCGGGCTGTTGCTGGTCGCGTAGCTGATCTTCTCGGTCCCGGCGATGGCGGCGTAGACGAGGTAGTACAGCGACCCTCGCTTGTAGATCCACGGCCCCTCGGTGAAGCCACTCAACGGCACCTCGGTGATGCTTCCCGAGGTGCTGATCATGTCCGAGTTCAGCTTCACGTGCCGGAGCTTGGCATTCCCCCAGTACATGTGGGCCTGTCCATCGTCGTCGACGAACACCGTCGGGTCGATGTTGCCGCCTCCGGGCGCCACGGCCAGCTCCTTTCCCAGCGGGTCCATGAACGGGCCTGCAACATTGTCCGATACGCCAACGCCGATCCTCGCGCCGGTGTTGTTGTTCAGCGGCACGTACAGATAGTACTTGCCGTTCCTGGCGATACCCTGCGGCGCCCACGCATTGTCGGTCCCCCAGCGGAAGGTCTTGTAGCCCGCGGGCGAGCCGTGGTCCGTCCAGTTGACCATGTCCGTGGTGGAGTACAACCTCCAGTCGTTCATGGTGTAGAAGTTGTTCACCGTGACGTCCTCGTCGTGGGACGTGTAGAGGTACAACGTGCCTTCGTGCACCATGGGAGCGGGGTCGGCCGTGTAGAAGGTCTGCACGATCGGGTTGTCCGCCCGAGCGGGGGACGGAATCGCGGCGACGAGGCCCAGCGCCATCGCCGACAGGGTCATTCTTCTTGCTCGGTAGAACGTTGTATTTAAGCGCACGTTGAATCCTCTCGCGAGCGAAATTGCCGGCGCCTCGCACCCCTGGTGCTGACTCGGCGGAGGCGCCATCCGATGAGCGGGCAGCCCGCGCAAAGGCACGCAGGACGACCCCCCAGGGCAAAGCACAAGTAGACGCTTTCGAAATGTGAACGATCACATTTCTCGTGTCAAACCCAATCGACCGGCCCGAGCGGGATCCTCGATCCAGAAGGGAGGACAGCGCTGGCGGGCTCTTCCGGCGCGCCGCGTCGCGGGGGGGGCGGGCGCCGGACCGCGGTGATCGCCGGCCCGATGCGCTTGATGCCGGCCTGCGCACGGACGGCTGGCGCTCGGTGCCGCAGGCGGCCGGCACCCTGGGTATCGCCTCTTGTGCGCGGCCACTCGAGCGCGCGCTCTGGCCGCGCTCTGGCCAAGACCTCGCCCCGTCATCGGTCGATTTGGATTGACGTCGCGAATGTGAACGATCACATTTCGAGCTGCGATGGGGGGTTGAGCTTGCTTTTCACCGGATCAGGAGACGCCAGATGTCGATAAGCATGAAGCTGATGGGGGCCATGATCATGAGCGTCAGCATGGGCTTTGGCGGCGGCTTTGCGAGCGCAGCGTGGGCCGCGGGCGGGACGGCGGACGTCCCCGCATCGGTCGCCGAGGGGAAGGATTTCGGCTGCGGCGCAAAGGGACAGAAGGCCTGTCCGATGCAGGGCTGGATGAAGACGGTGATGCAGTCGGCGACCACGAGCGGCGACGGCGCGAAGATCGCGTCGGCGCTGGACTATGTGGCGTCGAAGCCGCCGCCCGGGATGCCGAAGTGGGTCGCCATCTCGAAGGACGGCGCGGAGAAGGCCAAGAAGGGCGATATCGACGGCGCCAAGGCGAGCTGCAAGGTCTGCCATGATCTGTACAAGGCGGAGTACAAGGCGAAGCACCGTGATGCCGCCTTCTGAGGCGCCGCGCTCTGCTCTCGCCTCTGCCATGTGACAGTAAAACTGGCTCTCCCGCGATCTTGCGGCTGTCCTCGCCGAGCTCGCTCGTGCCGACCCCCGAAGCTCGCGGTCCTTCAAACAACGCGCATGCCGCGGGGCCCGAGCTCGCGACCGCAGCCCGGGACCGGCAGAGCGCCCGCGATGCGCAACCATGCGCGAAAGTGAGCGAGGCTTCGCTCAACGACGCGCGCAAGTGAGCGAGGTTTCGCTCAACATGCCCACGCGCACCTCCGAGGGCTGTCGTGTCGTTCCCGCGAGGCACCGAAACACCATGCGAAGGCCGGATCGCCCTCTCTCGTGCAGATCGCGCTGCTCGCGGCGTGCGCGCAGCGCCTTGACCCGGACGGCGGCGCAGGGTAACCGGCCGATCAACGCCATCGTGACCAGCCCGTCGGGGCCGGTTACCAGTCCCCATCGCGACGAAGGAGGCAGCGCCACAGGCAGGCGTCCGGCGGCCCCGGCCCACCGGGAATGGCCCGAAGATGCGGGGGGGTGATGCGCGGGCACCGGCCTTGCTCTGAGGGAACAGCGAACCTTCACAAGGAGCTGCTCAGATGAAGAACACCATTCGCGCCGCGCTCGCCATCCTGTCTCTTGCCTCCGGCCTCCTGGCCGGCTGCGTCGTAGCCCCCGACGAAACGACCACTCCGGATGAGACGACCGCCGTGACAGAGGCGCTCGTGAACAACGGAGGCGGCGCTGGTTCGCTCGGTTGGTGGTGCAGCGACGACGGAACCTGCACGTGCGAGGGTGGAACGCTGTCGTCAGACTGCTGGGGGCTCTCTCAGTACTGCGTCGACAGGTTCGAGTGTCGCATCAATCCGCCGTACCTGTGCTATTGCCACTGGAAGCTCGTGCGGCAACACCCTGGCGTCAAGGCGACGACCGGGACAGTCGGGAACGGGACAGTCGGGACCGCGATCAGTCCGTGAGTGCCCGCGCGGCGGCAGGGCTCGGATCATGGGAGGGCGTGACGACGGATCGCAGCCCCTCGGAAGGCGTGGGCCCAACCCGGGCCCAATGGTCAACACAGCCTCAGGCTGCGACTGGAGCGTTTCGAGCGTAGTCCGCCATTTGGTCGCGCAAGGCCTTTTGGAAGGCTGGCCGCGCCTCACAGCGCTTGACGTAGGCGTCGAGCACGGGAAATTCGGTCAGCAGGTCTGTGTGGCGAAGGAACCTCAGCACGGTCGTCATCAGGACGTCCGCCGCGGTGAAGCGATCGACCAGATGGTCGCGCCCGTCGAGCCAAGCGGAGAGCGCGCCCAGCCGAACTTTCACCTCATCCACAGCCGCGGGACGCCGCAGCTTCGCCCACTGTTCCTCGCTGTGCTGCAGGTCCATCGCGAAGAGGTTCTGGATCGGCGGCTCAACCGTGTTGAGCGCGGCGAACATCCAGGCGACCGTGCTGGCGCGGTCGTGCCGATCGGGGGGCATCAGAGCCTCGGAGTCCGCAGCGATGTGATGCACGACGGCGCCCGATTCAAACAGCCCCCGACCATCCGCCTCGAAGGCCGGCACCATTCCGAAGGGGTGCTTCTGACGGTATGCGTGCGAGCTCCGCTCCCCGCCATCGATCAGTCTGACCTCATAGGGAAGCCCGGCCTCCTCCAGCGCCCAGCGCACGCGCAGGTCGCGAACGAGCCCCTGCGCGAACGGCGGGGCCCAGGGCAATCCCGTAACGGTGATCTTGTCCATTTGAATTATTTGCCTCTGTGGAGTTGTGTTCCTTGGAGATGGCGCCGTTCCTCGGACGACCTTCGGCCATCCTTCGCGCATGCTCTCGAGCGAAAAAATCATTCTTCGTCGTGCAGAAGCCGGCATGCACCAGGCGAATCCGGGCGCCGTCGTGGACTTTTGTGAGCGTCCACGTGACGACGGTGTCTCGAAAGGTTTAACGCAGGGGCAGCGCCCCTGGGAGCAACAAATCTGTCGCGAATCCGGTGAGCGGCGGCGCGAGCACGACGACCTCGTACGAGGCGGCGGACGACGCCGGGATCGGAGGTGGGAGCGGCCTGCCTTGTTGCAGGTTCCGCCGCGCTGATGAGCAACATTTCCCGCTGTAGCGCCCGCGCCCTACCTCAGGCTCAAGTCCTGGCCTCGCCGATCCGCTGGCGCGCGGGCGGTGACGCCAGCGCGGGGGCCGCGGCCCAGCGGCCGCGGGTCCGGCGGCAGGGATAGGCCGGGCGGTATGCGCCTTCGCTGCGGCCGGGCGAGCGGGGAGCTGCTGCGCCGCCGCCGTGCTCGACCGCTTGCCGTCGATCTGCTTCGGGTACACTGCCGGCGCACCAGCGCCTCCACCTACTTCTGCACAGAAAGCTCGCCCCCATGAAGCACGCGTTCCTCGCGGCGCTCTCGCTAGCCCTCAGCGCGTGCGCCGGACCGCTGGCGAAAGGGCCGTCGGTCGATCTCCGCCTGCGGCACGTCGTCCTCTACCAGAACGGCCTCGGTTACTTCGAGCGCACCGGCGTCATGTCGGGCGAGCGGCTCACGCTCCGGTTCCGGGAGCGCGAGGTCGACGACGTGCTGAAGAGCATGGTGGTCGTCGAGCAAAACCTTGGGCCGAACGAGACCCCCTCCACCGTGAGCGCGCTCTTGCCGCGCTCCGAACAGGCGAGCGGGCCCGAGAATCCCACCGAGATCGAGCTCGTCTTCTCGCCGGCCGCGAGGAGGCCCGTGTCGATCGCGTATGCGGTGCCGACCGCCGCCTGGAAGGCGACCTACCGCGTGATCCTGCCGGCCAAGGGGCAGAAGGAGAAGCGGGCGCTCCTCCAGGCCTGGGCGCTCATCAGCAACATCGGCGACGAGGACTGGAGCGAGGTCAACGTGACGCTCGCGACGGGCGCACCGCTCTCCTACGTCTCGAACCTGCGCGCGCCGGCGATGCTCGACAGGCCGGAGCTGAAGGGCGTCTACGACGGCGAGGGAGGCGCGCTCGCCCCGGTGCTCGCGGAGAGCTCGCCCGGGCCCGACGCCGACCGCGATGGCGTGCTCGACCACGAGGACGCCTGCCCGCGCGAGCCCGGCTCGGCGAGCCCGCAACCCGACCGGCACGGCTGCCCGCAGGCGGTCCGCGCCATCAGCAGCGAGATCCAGATCCTGACCCCCGTGCTCTTCGACAAGGGCTCAGACGTCATCCCGCCGCGCGCGAGGCCGCTCATCGAGGAGATCGCGCGCACGATCAAGAGCGTCCCGCACCTCCGCGCGTTCGAGGTCGAGGGGCACGCGTCGTCCGACGAGGCCGGCGCGGCGGATCTCGCGGCCCGGCGCGCCGCGGCCGTGCGCGCGGCGCTCCTCCAGCTCGGGGTCACTGCCGAGCTCGTGACGCGCTCGCACGGCGCCGAGATGCCCCTCGTCGCCGGCGACACCGAGGAAGCTCGGCAGCGCAACCGCCGCGTCTTCCTGCGCGCCCCGGACGTCAGGCAGGCGCAGGCCCCAAGCCCGAGGCGCGAGGCGCCGGCCGTCACGCCCGAGGCGATGGCGAAGGCGCCGGAGGGCGCGGCGAGCGTGGACGCCGTGGCCGGGGCCTTCCGGTACGCGATCGCGAACCCGGTGACGCTCCCGAAGAAGTCGTCCGCGCTGATCACGCTCATCAACCGCCCGGTCGCGGGCGAGGACGTCCTCCTGTTCCGCCCCGATCCCGCGGCGCCCGCGAGCGCGACCCACCCCTTCCGCGCAGCGCAGATCGAGAACCGGAGCGCGCTCGGTCTCCAGCCCGGATCCGTGTCGATCTTCTCCGGCGGGACCTTCGTGGGCGAGGGTGTGCTCACGCGCCTTTTGCCCGGGGAGAGCGCGACGATCCCGTACGCCATCGACAGCTCGACCGAGGTGCGCGCGACGAGCATGACCACGGATGTGCCGGTGCGGGTCGTGTCGCTGTTCCGCGGCGCGCTGAGCGTGGAGGATCGGTACCGGCGCGTGACGGTCTACGATGTGAGGCCCGGCCGGGACGTGCCGGAGACATTGCTCATCCGCCACGCGAGGGCGACGGGGTTCGAGCCGCAGGGCCTCCCGGGGTGCACGGACGCGACGCCAGACGCCTGCCTCGTCGAGAAGAAGCTCGCGCCCGGCGCGCCCCAGAAGGTCGTGGTCGAGGAGACGCGGCTGTCGCAGCGCGAGATCCCGCTCGTCCAGGCCGACAGCGAGCGGCTCTCGCTCTACCTGAAGGGCTCGAGCCTCCCGGCCGAGCTCCGCGCGAGGCTGGACCGCGCGCTCGCGCTCCGGCGCGCGCTCGACGCGGCGAACGACGAGCTCGACCCGCTGCGGCGGAGGCGCGCCGAGCTGATCGACCGCGCGGCCGAGCTGCGCGAGAGCCTGAGGACCATCGAGCGCACGCCCCAGGCCGGCAAGCTCCGCCAAACCTTGCTCGACCGGCTCGCCGAGGTGGCCCGACAGTCGGAGGAGATCGGCGCGAAGATCACCCAGCGCGTCGAGGACGTGGCCATGGCGCGCGCCGAGTTCGACGACACGCTCCGCGATCTGGTCATCGAAGGTCGGTGAGCGCCGGCGGACGATCCGGGGAGACCGCGCGGCGGCGCGCACCCCGCTTCCTACGACGACGAGGGGCGATCGTCGGCTACGCTGTCTCAGCGCGGCGGGGGAGCAGGAGATGGATGCGCGGGCGAGTCACCGAGGCAATACACGCGCACGCCGGGGGCCACGCCCATGATGACGTGACGCGCGTCGGGGGAGAAGCTCACGTTCCCCATGTTCGCCTCGGCGAAGGAGTACAGGCGACGAACAGGCTCATGCTTCTCGATGTCGAAGATCGTGATCGTGCCCGTGTGACCGGGTGTGAGGCCCCAGTTCGTCGCCGCGCTCGCCAAATAGCGACCGTCGGGCGAGAGGGCGATCTCGCCGTCGTGGATGTCGATGTCGCCTGTGCCGCCGCTGCTCCGCTCGAGGAACTCCTCGATCGGATCGCCGGTCTCGACATCCCAGAAGCGAATGCTGCCCTGCTCGTCGGCGGTGGCGAGGCGTCGATTGTCGGGGAAGAAGGCGAGCGTCCGCACTGGGTGCTCGTGGCCGGCGAGCTCGTGGAGCACCTCGGTCGTCGCTGCGTCGTGGATGCGGACGGCGATGCCAGTGTACGTCGTGGGAATGGTGGAGTCGTCGCTCGAGGCAAACCCCGCGACCGCGATGAGCCTTTGATCCGGAGACCAGACCCAGGCTGTTTGACCGCCGTCGAACCCGGGGAAGGTGGCGACGCGCGCGCCGGTCGCGGCGTCAAATACCGGGAAGATCCCCCTCGTGTTGGCGTCATGGGTGCCGAGCATCAACGTGCCGTCGGGGGACATCCTGAAGTCTCCCGACCACTCGGGGTCCGAGGACGAGGTCGTGGGCAGGTCCTCGTCCGTCTCATAGGTGACGGTCCGCGTCGGGTCGCCCTTCTCGAGGTCGTAGTAGCGACCGACGCCATCATGGTTGATGAGCAGCTCGCCGGAAGGGTGGAAGGCGACGAGGTGCTGATTGCCAGGCGGCCTCGGAAAGACGCGCCGGCGGACGCCCGTCTCATAGTCCCACACCTCAGCGGGCTGCCCCGCGCCCGCGAACGCGACGTAGGGTCGTGTCCTGTCCAGGTCGTGGCTCCAGACAAAGCCGTTGGCGATCCGCTCGTAGATGACCTCGCCCGAGCCGGTGTCGTAGATGTGAAGGCTCTGCGACGCGACCGCGAGGCGCGAGCCGTCAGGGGACACGGCGAGCTGGCGCGGCTGGAACCGGGCGGGATACTCCATCTCGACCGCGCCGCCCTCGAGGGCGAGCCGCTCGACGTGGCTCGGGTGGGCGACGTAGACGGCGCCGGTGTCAGGGCCCAGCGCGAGGGCCAGGACGACGTTGCGCGCCCGCACCTCCGCGAGCTCCGGGATACCCTCCTTGGCCTCGAAGACGATCACGTCGTCGTCCTCGGCCCAAGCGAAGCGCATCCCGTCGGGGGAGAAGGCGCCCACGCGATCGCCGAAGGTCGTCTCCCCGACGAGCCTCCCGTCCGTGGCGTCGCGAAGCTGGGTGCCGCGGTCCTTGCCAAGAGCGAAGAGGCTGCCGCGCGGCGACGCGATCAGGGGCGCGACAGGGCCTTCGCCGACGTCGACCGACCAGCGCTCCTCCCACGAGGCGGGGTCGAGCGCCTTGACGGTGCCGTCGCCGAACCCAACCAGGATGACGCCGCCCTCCTCGGAGCGGGCGAACGCGGTGATGCCGGTGATCTTCGGGCTCTCGGCGAGGCGCCCGCCGGACGGGGCGTCCCAGATTCGCACGACCTCGTCCTCTCCGAAGCTCGCGGCTACGCGGCCGTCCGACGAAAGAACGGCGTCGTAGACCGTGCCGCGATGATCCGCCACGGTGCGCTCGACGGCCCAGATCCGCGTGTCGATCGCGCTCGTCCCGAGCGAGTCGCCGACGAGCAGGCGCTTGCCGTCACCCGAGAAGTCGACGGTCTTGGCGTCCGAAGGGAGGTCGCGGCAGGGGGTGAGATCAAAGCCGCCATCGGCGTCGATTCCGCCGCCGAGGCTGTCGCCACCGGAGCCGCTTTCGCCCGGGGCAGCGGGGGGCTCGCCGGACCCGCCGCAGGCCGCGAGGACCGAGAAGAGAAGGATTGATGATGCACCGAGAAGCTGTCTCATGGTGAGAGGCAGCGTAGCGACGTCCCGGGTTTGCGGGAAGGCGCAGCCGCCCGGAGCAGAGGCCGTCGTGGGCTCATGAAGAGCGCGCGTCCCCTCGTCGCGTGCGAGACGGGCCAGGGCGTGATCGCAAAGCAGCGGGCAGCTGCCCCCTCATGGCGCGTGGCTGCGGGTGGTCAGCGAGCGGCCTTCATGCCCGCGCCGCTCGTCCACGCGCGCGACGCCGCCCGGAGGGCGCAACTGGACTCCCATCGGTCCCGTGACTCTCAACCCCCCACACGCACGAGGCTCACGCACTCACGAGGATGTGACCAAATCAGCGGCCAGCAATCTTGACACCCACCGCGCGAGGATTCTGCCCTAGCGTTGTAGGAAGACGAAAGCGCCCTTCTTGTTCGAGATGACGATGTCCGGCCGGCCGTCTCCGTCGCCGTCCGCGACCGTGAGCTGGGTGCCTACCCCCGAATCGTCGTCGATGAGAACGGGCTGGAAGTCGATGCGTTCCGCCGCTCGCGCCTGCTCGAACCAGTAGAGCCGTGCCGGCGCGTCGAAGTCCGGCATGCCGGCAGGCACATGACCCCAGAAGCGCTCGCCGCTCACGAGGTCCTGGAGCCGGTCACCGTCGATGTCGGCGTGAGCGAGCGCGTGCGGCTCGTGCATGAACACGCTCGACGCGGCATCGGGTGTGGTCCCCGGAACGACGACGTGCTCCACGAACGCGGCGCCGGCCGCGTTCGGAACCTGCTCGAACCAGGAGAGCCCGTAGCCGTGAGCGGCGAGCGTGGTCGCTATGTCCGCATCCCCGTCGCCGTCTACGTCGACCACCGGCATCTGCGCTCCCCCGGCACCGAACGGCTGCTCGACGCGCGTGAACGGCAAGCCGTCGGGCGACTCTGGGCTCCGCGTGAAGTAGCCGCTCGCCTCGACCAAGTCGCTTGCGCCGTCCCCGTTGACGTCGCCTGCACCGAGGCCGTGCGTGAACGCGCCGTACCCCCGATTCTCGGTGAGCGCCCGGAAGACCCACGGCTCGGTCGGGTCCACGCCGGGCGACGAGGTTCCGAGCACGCCTCCCGACATGTGCACGAGCTCGGGCACGCCGTCGCCGGTGATGTCGGAAAACAGGGGCGACTCGTTGTCGATCGGCCACGGCAGTGTGTCGTGACGAGCCCAGAGCGCGTCGCCGTCGCGTGGGTTCTGGTACCAAGCCGCGGGCACACCCGGAAAGCCGACGACGAGGACGTCGGTGAAACCGTCGTGGTCGAAGTCGTAGGGGAACTCGAAAAAGCAATCCGAGTAGCCGTGCGGATCGAAGGCTTCCCTCGGCCAGACGGGATGGCTCGTGCCATACCCCGGACCCTCGTACCAATCCGGGCCCGCGATGACATCCGTCACCCCGTCGTGATTGAAGTCCGCAAAGCTCGCCCCCTCGCAGTAGAACTCGCGGTGCAGCGTGATCTTCACGAAGCGTGCGTCGAGGGCGGCCTCACGGGGGAGCGGTGGGGGCGCGGTGACGGTGCCCGCGGGCGGCGCGTCGGTGCCCGCGTCGACGGGCGCGCGCGAGGATTCGGCCGCGCAGGCGATGACCAAGGCGAGCGGTGTGCAGCACAATCCCCCCATTCCCGAAGCCATCTCCGAGCGCTTAGCACGTCGTGGTAGAATCGGTCACCATGCGCCGGCCATCGCGCACGGTCCCGCTCGTCATCGGGAGCTATGCCCTGGCGAGCAGGAGTATCGCTCGCGCAAAGCCATTTCGGCCTGTCAAGAATTTTCCACCAACCGCCTCGCTCGCCAGCATTCTGAGCCGCGCCGTCGCCCTCGGGGACGAGGTGGCGGCCCGGGTCGTTCACGAGGTTATCGGTCGGCTGCTCGGGCTGCCGGTGGCACCGGAGGGGTGAGCGAGCTCGAGCCGAACGTCGAGCCCGCCGCTCGGTACGGGTCTTACAACCGCGCATGCGGCCGCTCGGCAGCTGAACATGGCTGTCCCTGATCTCCCGGCGACGGGACCGCGCTCGAGCTGGCGAGGAGCGCGAGGCGTGATGATCCGCGCGCCCTGCTCAGGGCTTGAACGCCGCCATGATGTCGGTTGGGCCGAAGCCTTGCTGCGTCCCGCCGCCTGGAACGTAGATCGTCGAGCCCACCGCGACCGCGCCGGTGCCGTGGAGCGGCGTCGGCATCGGCGCGAGCACCTGCCACGTGTCGCGCGCGGTGTCGTAGGCCTCGTTGTCGTCGAAGACGCCCAGCGAGCCCGGCTCCTCGTTGCCCTCGCCGCCGATGACGTAGATCTTCTTGCCCTTCACGGCCGCCGCGACACCGCCGCGCGCCGTCGGCATCGGCGCGCGCGTCGACCAGGCGCGCGCCGAGAGATCGTAGGCGAACACTGTGTCCTTCACGTTGCCCTGGCCGTTCGCCCGCCCGCCGAGCACATAGAACGTCGAGCCCACGACCGCGCCGCCGACGTGATCGCGCGGCTCGGGCAGGTCCGGCAGCGCCTCCCACGCACCGGTCACGACGTCGTACGAGGAGAACGCGAGCACCGTGTCCTGGAAGAGGGGCGACAGCGAGCGCAGCCCGCCCGCGAGGTAGATCTTCGTGCCCGCCACGCCGACGGCCGCGCTCCCGCGCTCGGTCCCCTCGGGCATGGGCTCGAGCGCCGTCCACGCGTCCGTATCCGGGTCGTACTCGAACACATCGCTGACGGCCGTCCAGGGGAAGTCGCCGATCATGCCGCCGAGCAGGTAGATCTTGCCGTTCACGGCCGCGATGTTCGGGTGATTGAGCGCCACCGGCAGCGGCGCGGCCTCGGACCACGTATCGTCGCGAGGATCGTAGACCTCGATGCGACCCGTGTTGAGAAAGTCGCCGCCGACGCCCGCGATGACATAGACCTTGCCGTTGAGCGCGACGACGCAGTGCTCCTGGCGCGGGCCGCCGGCGATCGGGGCGAGCTCGCGCCAGCCCGAGCGCGCGCCGGCGCTGACGTCCTCGCCGGAGGCGGCGTTGCTCTCGCTCGCGCTCGACCCGCCGTCGATGCAGCCGGAAGTGACCAGGGAGAAGCAGAGAGAGAAGCCAAGGGCGGTAATGGATCGCATGGTGTTCTTTCCTTTCGGTGTCCGGTCAAAGGAACCGTGGGCTCACGGCACGACGTCCCGCGCCGCCCGCGCGGCCGATCACGCCGAAGGCCACGAGCGCGGGCGCGGCGCCGAGCCACGCGACGGACTTCCATCGTCACGGCGGAGCGTAACGCCGGCGCCGCGGACGGTCGACGCGGCGGCGTGTCTGGATGGCCGTTATTATCTATCGACGCTATCGATAAGTTGATGGAGGAGCGGGCGCGGCGTCGCGGCCTGGATCTCGCGGCAGATCTCGGAGATGCACCTGCGGAGCCAGGCGTGCGCCGGATCCTTCTGCCGCGTCGCGCTGAACAGGCACGAGAACGGAAATGGCGGGATGGCGAGCGGCGGATCGAGCACGCGGAGGTCGAGGAGCGGCGCCGTGGCGTGAACGAAGCTGCTCGGCAGCGTCGCGATCAGGTCCGTCTGCGCGACGACGAACAGGGCCGCCGTGAAATGCGGCATTCGGAGCACGACGCGCCGGCGGTGCCCGCGCCGCGCGAGCTCGTCGTCCAGAGGGCTCCCCGGCAGCTCGTAGGGCGTGACCAGGACGTGCTCCGCGGCGGCGTACGCGTCGAGCGTGATGCGCTCTCCGATGCAGGGGTGGTCGCGGCGCGCGACGCACACGAACGGCTGCTCCATCAGCCGCTGCGCGACGAGGCCGGCGAGCGGCTGGAACCTGACGGCGAACGCGACGTCGATCTCGCCCGACTGGACCGCCCGATCCACATCCATCCTGAAGGAGCGCAGGACGACATCGACGCCGGGCGCCTCGCGGCGGAGCCGCGCCACGAGCGGCGGGACCACCATGATCACGGCCCAGTCGGGCGCGGAGATCGTGAACGTCCGCTCGAGGCGCGATGGTTCCACGCCCGCGGCCTGATCGAGGAGCTGCTCCAGGGAGTCGAGCTGCGCGCGCAGCGGCGCCGCGAGCTCCTCGGCGAAGCTCGTCGGCCGGAGCGCGGCCCCGGTGCGGACGAAGAGCGGATCGCCGAACACCTCGCGGAGCCGGCCGAGCGCGTGGCTCACCGACGACTGCGCCCGACCGAGGCGCTTCGCCGCGACGACGGTGCTTTGGCTCCGGAGCAGCTCGTCGAGCACGACAAGCAAGTTCAGATCCACGGAGGCGAGGCGGACGCGGCGACCCATGGCGCGAGCACTACACCACCAGCCCCCGCCGGGCGAGACGGCCGAGCGGCCCATCGAGCTCACCGTCTTGGCCTTGGCCGGCACTGTCGGAGATGGCGGCCGAGGTGGCACAGGACCGGAGCAGGCGAGAACCTGCGCTGGCAGCACGATGGCGAGCCAGAGCAGGCTCTCGTGCCAATCCTTGCTCTCGCAGGGCCTCGCCACGGCAACGGTCACGCTGCTCGCGAGCTGACCGCAGCCGCGTAGGCGTTCGCGCTCTGCAGGCGCTTCCGGCCGCCGGCGGCGCTCACGACGACGTCGCGAATCCCGGCTTCGCGATCTTCCTGCAGAGCTTGATGGCGCCCTGAGGGCCGCGCTCACCTCAGCGTGAGTGTTGCGGTCGCCAGCGTGGTGCCCTCGGCAGTGCGCACGACGCCCGAAAGCGTGCGTGGACAGCTCGAGAAAGACTTCACCAGCACGGAGGCGGTGTAGCGCGTGGGCTCGCCGGGGTTTCCCGGTCGGAACGAGGTCATGTAGTGGGCCAGTCCCTCGAACTCGAGGAGACCCGCTGGGTGCGTCCCCCCGTGGCCGAATGTCAGGACCTGACCGTCCGCGACGAGCTCGACGATCAGACCGAAAGTGCGGCTCGTCGGCCCTCCCGAAGGCTTGAAGAAGGGGAAGGCCACGGCGTAGCGGATGAAGAGGTCCACCGGGCCCGCGGGCGGCGCCGCGACGGTCAGCGTGAAGGGGCCCGCGCCGTGGAGCGTCGCGCTGGCGATGTCGGGCTTGCCGGCGCCCAGCCGCGAGTGAGCGAGATAGAGCCCCACGGCGAGCAGGGCGACCGCGGCGATCACTGCGGCCAGGATGAAAGCGAGCGGCGAACCGTCGGCGAAACTCATCGAACGCCTTGCTAACCTTCGTCGGGCGTCGGGTCAACAAGCCGGTATCAACCTGTCGGGTGATCCGTCCCTCCCTACATCGACAGTGTTGCGCGGACGTTCCAGCTGCGGGGAGGCGCCAAGAACTGCTGTGGTTCGCAGCCAACCGCGAAACCCTGGTTTTCGAGCACCGCTTCGTCCAGGGCAGCGGGAAGTTCGCGCGTCTCGACACCCGCGTGGTGGTAGCCTTCACCCGCGCGATATCGCCGCTCGCGGACGAGCCGCGGAGGACTGCCCGCCGGGCAAGGCCTCGCCGGCTCGCCGAGCAGAGCTCGTCCTAACGGCCTAGCGGAGCGCCGCGCGCCTCGAAGCCTTGGGCAGCGCCGCTGCAAGCTCGCGCGATGCGTCCTTTCCGATCCATCGCGCTGAAGGCTGCGGTGATTGGGCGAGACGAGCGGCGACGGCGACGGCGGCGCCTTTGAGCGAAGCATTGCGCTTTCCGATCGCTCGAAGAGCCATGCTCACGGCCTTCTTGACGAAGTTCCTGTCATCGTCGGCTGCACGCTCGATGAGCCCGAGTGCGTCGACGAACTGCTGGTCCTTCGCGCGCTTGTCGTGGAGAGCAAGACTCCAAAGCAGCGCGAACGCCGCTCGCTTCTCGAACTCCCCCTTTTTACGGCTCCACTGCTCGACCTTCGCCCACGCGTGCGGCGTGCGATCGAAGAGGTTGAAGCTCAGGGTGTCGCAGTAGGCCCAGTTGTCGAACTCCTTACACCACCGATCCATCTGCGCGGCGGTGAGCGCGGAGGGGTCCGCTACGAACGACGTCAACATCCGCGCCTCGTACCAGCCGGTCTCCCAGAGCGCCAAAGCAAGCTCGTGGTTGTGCCCGAGCTTCTTGCCTAGCGCCTTCATGTCCTTCATCGCGACGCCAAACGCCTTGTCCGACGGGATGGCGTAGCGCGACATGCCGTCCAGCGTGGCTTTCGTGCTGTGAGCCTTCAGCCACTCGAGGACCCACTGCACTTGCTCCTGGAGCGACAGTTCCGGCGCCTTTGCTTTCTTCATCTCCGCTCCTCGTTCTTTACAGTACCTCGCCCGCGATCGCGAGCCCTTCGTTGCGCGGGGAACGACGAAGGACCAGCACCTGCCATCATCTTCGACGACGTTGTTCTGATTCGAAGAAGCAGGGCGACGCGACGCCTCTCGACCATGGGAGCGGAGGCGGAGGACGGACGGGGCGCGCTGGCTGGAGCGGCACGGGGGCGCGCTGCGCTACGAGCGCGCGCCGGGAGGGGGCGCGCGCTTCGAGGCGAGGTGGCCCGAGAGGGCGGCGGGGGCGGGGTGAGGCGGGGAGACACCGGACAAGGCTCCGTCATGTCGTGGGTCGTTCGTCCGCCCGCTCGCTCACCCTCCCAGGGTCGCTCGGATGGTTTGCGTGTCGAGATCGACCCAGAGCCCGAGCTCCAGCGGCTCGATCTCCGACGCGTAGAAGATCCGGGGAGTCGGGCGACCGTTGAGCAGCACGCCCTGGCGGCAAGCCTTCCGGATCTTCTCCTGGAGCTGCTTGAACAGCTTCGTGGTCCTGGTCCTCTTCGCCAACGTTCGGATCACCACCTGCTCCAGATCGCGACCGCGTTGGCGGCCGCCCTGCAGCTCGATCAAGCCCTCCGCCTCACGGTCCAAGAAGCCCCAGTCCTGCGCGCTCCGTGGCGGTCCCGAGAGGGCGACGTAGACGAGCTCGTAGCCTCCCTGGGCGTACAGCTCGGCGAGGCTCGCAGCCGGATCCACGGCGGTCAGCGCCGCGGGACGCCCCGGTGCATCGAAGCGCTGGAAGACCAGGGTCGCCTCGTGAGCGGTCGCCAGTTCGGCAAGCATGTTCAGCCAGGATGCGGTCGGGATGAAGGCGTGGAGGGTCGGCATGTCGGCCTCAGCCCCGTCAGTATCACCCTGCCGGTGGACATGACGCGAGAAGGCCGACTTTTCAATCCGCCAGGGCCTCTCGCCGAGCCGGGGAGCCTCAAACACGCTCTCGGCGGCTCGGGACCAGCGCGATGTTGGCGGACGCCAACGATCTGCCCCAGTTGTTCGGCTTCAGCGCTTGCATCGAGCCGCGGACCTGGCTACGTCATCGTCTCCGTGACTCCCGCCCCCTCGCCCTACGGTGTCCTAGGCCCCCTCGACGTTCCCCTCGGCCTCGGCCTGCTCCGGCTGGCCACCGAGGGGCGCCCCTCGGAAGAGGACGCGACCGCCGTCATCCACGTTGCCCTCGATCAAGGCATACGCCTCCTCGACACCGCCGATTCTTACTGCCTCACCGACCGCGAGGCCCACTATGGAGAGCGCCTCGTCCGCAAGGCGCTCGACGCGTGGTCCGGCCCGCGCGACGACGTGCGCGTCATCACCAAGGCGGGCCTCACCCGACCCAAAGGGCGATGGGTCCCGAACGGCAGCCGCGACCACCTGCGCCGCACGGTCGAGGGCAGCCTAAAGGCGCTCGGCGTTTCGCGGATTTTCATGCTCCTCCTCCACGTGACCGACCCCAAGACCCCCCTCGAAGACAGCCTCGCCGCTCTCGCCGAGCTCCAGAACGAGGGCCTCATCGAGCACCTCGGCCTCAGCAACACATCCATCGCAGAGGTCCACCAGGCCCTGCGGCACTTTCCGGTGCGGGCCATCCAGGAGGAGCTGAGCGTTCTCGATCGCGGCAGCGCAGCCCGAGGCCTCTTCGAGCTCGCCAAGCAAATGGGCATCCCGTTCCTCGCCCACCGGCCGCTCGGCGGTCACGCCAAGGTCGATAGCCTCCTCAAGAACCGCGCGATCAAGCCCATCGCCGCGCGGCACACCATCACGTCCCAGGAGGCGGCCCTCGCGGTCCTGCTCGATCTCGGCCCCCCAGTCCTCCCCCTGTTCGGGGCGACCAAGCGGGAGAGCGTCGAGTCCTGTTTGCGCGCGCTCCGGGTCCCCTTTGGCGCGCGCGATCGAGCCGACCTCTCGAAGACCAGCTTTGCGCCCACGGCCGATGTGCTGGCCTCGGTCGCGCCCCCCGTGATCCCCGCCGGCCTGCGCAAGCTCGAGCCCGGAGAAGACCCCGGCGATGCGCCCGAGGTGGTCGTGGTCATGGGAATTCAAGGGGCAGGCAAATCGTCGGAGGTCGCCCGCTACACGGCCAAAGGGTACGCGCGCCTGAACCGCGATGAGCTCGGCGGCACGCTCGACGGCGTGGTCAAGAAGCTCGGAGAGCTGCTCTCCTCGAAGCAAACGCGGGTGGTCCTCGACAATACGTACGGCACGCGCGCGTCGCGCTATGCGGTGCTCCGGATGGCGCACGCGCACCGCGTACCGGTCCGGTGCCGGTACCTGGCCACACCCATCAACGAGGCCTACGCGAACGTCGCCCTCCGCGTCCTCGAGCGCTACGGCAAGCTGCTCGGGCCGGAGGACATGAAAGCGCTCGGCAAAGAGGATCCCAACCTGCCGCCGCCGCAGGCGCTCTCGCGGTGGGCTGCGAATTTTGAGGCGCCGCACGTGGATGAGGGCTTCTCGGTGGTCGAGGAGATCCCGTTTGCCCGGCGCGTTGATCCGCTCTTCACGGGCAAGGGCCTGCTCCTCGACGTAGACGGTACGCTGCGAACGACAAAGAGCGGCGAAATCTACCCGCGCGACCCTGACGACGTCGAGCTCCTGCCCGGTCGGCGCGCGGCCCTGGAGCGCTGGGTCAACGACGGATACACGCTCTTCTTCGTGTCAAACCAGAGCGGCATCTCGAAAGGATCGGTGACCGAAGAGGCTGTCCTGGCCGCGTTCTCGCGGACGATCGAGCTCCTCGGCCTGCCCGTGGCCGAGGTCGTGTACTGCCCGCACCCGGCGTTTCCGGTCGGCTGCTTCTGTCGCAAGCCCCTGCCGGGGCTCGGGATATCGCTGATCCAGCGCCATAAGCTCGCGCGCGAGCACCTGGTCATGGTCGGTGATATGGAAAGCGACCGGGAGTTCGCGCGATCGCTCGGGGCGAAGTACATGACGGCCGAGGAGCTCTTCCCAGGCGAGTGAGCGCCGGCGATGAAGAGCGTGGGCCCTCGCGTGGACGCGCCGGGCGCCGTCCTCGCCCGGGCAACCGGCCGTCAGCGCGGGCGACCCTTCGCTCAGGTGGAAGTCGCCGGCGAGGAGATCCGAGAGGAGCGGGTCCGTCTACTTGGGTGGCAGAGAGAAACCTCAGCACCTCAATGAACGGAATTGGGCAAGAAACCACCATGGAAGTGACGGGGACGCAGGCACGATCCCGAAGCAGGCGGCAGCGCATCGAAGGGCGCGGCAACAGGGCGGCGAGCGAAGGAGAATCCCTCGGCGCTGCGCCGCCAGGCCAGGCGCCGACCCCGATCGGGGATGCCGCGGGCCCTTAACCGCGGGCGACGCGACGGCGAAAGGCGCCCCGTTGGGCCACACCGGAGCCGCCCTCGGCGGCGAAACAGGCGGAAACCATGAAAACCGCTACTATTTCCGGCGACCGCTCGTCATCGACCGGTTGTTCTGGCGGGACGATTCCGCGGGAGCGAACCGTCGCGATCCGTCGCCTGCCCCGGGATTTTGGCAGAGCGTGACGACGGATCGCACCCCCTCGGGAAGCATGGGCCCAACGCGGGCCCAACGAAAGGGCGTTTGCGGGACTGCGCCTGAGCAGCAGCGGCGGCGAGGTCGCGGCGCAGTCCCGCAAACGTCGGGTTGGACCGGGCCTGGGGAGCTCGCCGTGACCGAGGAGCCGTCGCGTCGGGCTGCGGTGGTCGCCTCGCTCGCCAGCACCCTGAGCCGCGCCGTCGCCCTCGGGGATGAGGAGGCGGCGCGGGTCGTTCACGAGGCGATCGGTCGGCTGCTCGGGCTGCCGGTGGCACCGGAGGGGTGAGCAGCCTCCGACAGCGTCGGTGCACGCTATCAACGCGACAACATCCTCATAGAAGAGATCGCTGTGCCCTATGCCGGCGGGCCACTCACCACGGTGTGGGCAGACAAAGACATCTTTCATCGGCGACTCGCCGAACGTCTGCGAGAACTCGACATCCTGCGCGACACGAACGGCGTGTCCGGCTGGGAGTGATGGCGACCTCCCTCGCCGCTCGCGTCGAACCGCCGCCCGGTTGACGCTCAGCAGGGTACAGCTATACGGCAGGACGCCTTCCGCTTGGTGCTACGTCGCGGAAACCGCAGGCGTTTCAGGCGTGTAAGGCCTGCCTGGTCGCATGAGGTGTTCTATGTTAACCAGCGCGTGCGGCGTGGCTGTAGGGTGGGACCGGTGATTCCGCGGGCCCTTCACCGCGGGCGACGCGGCGGCTGAGGGCGCGCCGTTGGACCACACCGGAGCCGTCCTCGGCGGCGAAACAGGCGGAAGCTACGAAAATCGCTACTGTTCCCGGCCGTCCGGCAGGGCGGTCTCGATCGGGTAGTGGGCGGAGAGGCGTTCCATGGTCAAAGGCGGTAGAGACGGCAGGCGTTGTCGTGGAAGAGCTTGGCGCGGTTCCCCGCGGGCTCGGCTACGAGGAGCTCGTCGAGGAGCCGCACCCAGTCGCCGAGCGAGGACGTGAGGTTGCACACGGGCCAGTCACCGCCCCAGACAATCCGGTCCCAACCGAAGCAGGCGACGGCGTGCTCGACATAGGGCCGCAGCGCGTCGGCGGTGACCGCGCCCGGCTTGGCGTAGGTGACGAGGCCGGAGATCTTGCAGGCGACGTTCGGGCGGCGGGCCAGCTCGCGAAGGTCCGCCCGCCACGGGTCGAGCCCGCCACTCGCGATGTCCGGCATGCCGCAGTGGTCGAGGATGAGCTGGGTTGCCGGCGCCGCGTCGGCCAGTGCCGCCGCCAGCGGCAGCTGGCGGGCCCGCACGCAGATGTCGAAGGTCAATCCGGCCGCGCCGAGCGCGGCGACGTGGCGCCGGAAGAGCGCGCCTTGGGAGGTGGCGTCGGGCGCAACATACAGGATGCGGCGGATGCCTTTCAGCTTCGGATGACGGATCGCTTCGAGGTGCGCGGGGAAGTCTGCGTTCTCCGGCCGGCCCGACGCGACGACGCCGCGGATGCCGCTGTAGGGGTCCTCGGAGAGGGCGCAGAAGAACTTCGCCTCGTCCCCGGCATGCCCTTCGGGCACGTCGACCTCCATGAACACCGTCCCGGTGATGTCGCAGCTCGCAGCGGCCGCGCGGTACTCGGCGAGGGTGAAGGGCGCCGTCGCGAGCGCCGGTAAGCTGGCGGTCCACTTGTACGGAAAGCGGTCGCGGTAGACGAGGTGCTGGTGGCTGTCGATGCGCGGCATGGCGGGACGATGTCAGTGCGCGGCCGGCAGGGCCGCGACGCAGTTGCCGTAGCTGATAAGCCCGACGGCGCCCAGCAGGAACGCGATGCGGTCGAGGACGAGGACCCGGGTCGCCGTGCGGGCGGATCTCCATTCGCCGATGGCGACGCCGTAGCCGCAGCTGAGGAGGATGATCCTGTGGATCGTTCAGTGGAGAACTCGAGGCGGCCCATGCGCACGTGCCCGAGGCCGTAGAAGAAGAACTGGCGGGATTTCTGACCCGCGGGACAAGGCCATCACGCCGCCCCGCGCGACCCGTCGCCGAAGAGCATCGCCCGCAGCGCCTCGGCCTCCCGCTGCGCCCGCGCCACGATGGGCATCAGCCCCACGAGGCACTCGACCGGCACCTCCCGCACCAGGATCACCCCGTTCTGGCTGCGGAACACGCGTACGCCGCGCGCCCGGAGCCTCGCCGGGCTGATCTCGAGCATCACGTCGACCTTCGCGCGCTTGCCCACGGCGCTGCCCAGCGCGTCGGTGCAGTGGACGTGCGTGCGCGCCACCGGCCGGATCCCGTCGCGCGCGATGCCCCTCACGGCGTCCACGCTGGTGCCGTGCCAGATCGACGCGTCGCCGTGGACCTCCTCCCACGACGCCTCGAGGCCCGCGAGCGTCACCGGCATCCCGTCGCGCGAGTGCCCTTGCGAGGCGCGCACCCGGTCGCCGCGGAGCTCGAGGCGGTTCTTCGTGTTCTTCTCCACCACCTCGTCGAGCACCGGCCGGGAGATCCGGAGCGCCTTGAGGACGTCGTCCACGGCCACCCAGCCGGCGTCGTCCATGGCGACGCCCTGCGAGGGCGCCGCGTGGCGGAGCAGCCAGGAGAGCTTCTTGCTCGTGTCGGTCAAGCGATCGCGGCCCATCGTCAAGCTCCATTCCCGTCTCGTGAACCGGAGCCGCAGCCCGCGATTCGCGCGGGCACGCAGAGGCCTCCGGAAGGTCCCTGGACGGTGCAGGGACCGGGACCGAACCGTGAAGGGAATCGGCAAGAGGAAAGAATAGACGCCCGGTTATCATCCGGAAGAAGTATTTCTGGAGTCGCTATCGCGTTTCGCGATAGCTTGCCGCCATGCTCAACCTCGACTGGCTCGGCGCCTTCGTGGTCTTCACCGAGCACCTCAACTTCACGCGCGCGGCGCGGGCGCTCCACGTCTCGCAGCCTGCGCTCCACGCCCAGATCGGCAAGCTGGGCGAGGCGCTCGGCGTCACGCTCTACCAGCGGCGCGGGCAGCGGCTGGAGCTCACGGCCGACGGCAAGCGCGTCGCCGCGTTCGGGCGCGAGGTCGGCGAGCGGACGCGCTCGTTCCTCGACGTGCTCCGCCACGGCGAGAGCCGGGAGCCGGTGGTGCTCTGCGCCGGGGAGGGCTCGTACCTCTACCTGCTCGGCGAGGGGATCCGCGCCTTCTCCGCGCGCGGCGCCGCCCCGCTCCGGCTGCTCACGCGCGACCGCGAGGGCACGCTCGAGGCCGTCGCGGCGGGCGAGGCGCACCTCGGCGTCGCGCCGCTCGAGGGGGCGCCGGACGGGCTCGCCGCCGATCGCCTCACCGAGGTGGCGCAGGTCCTGGTCGTCCCTGACGGCCACCCGCTCGCCCGGAAGCGCCACATCCGGCTGCGCGACCTCGAGGGGGCGCGGCTCGTCGTGCCCGGCCCGTCGCGGCCCCACCGGGCCCTGCTCGCGCAGGCGCTGCTCTCGGCGGGTGTCCGCTGGGAGCCGGCGGTCGAGGCGAACGGCTGGGAGCTGATGCTCCACTTCGTCCAGCTCGGGGTCGGCATCGCGGTGGTCAACGCCTGCTGCCGTCTCCCCCGCGGCCTCGTCGCGCGCCCGCTGCCCGAGCTGCCACGCAAGGTCTTCTATCTCGTCCGCCGCCGCGGCGGCGAGCTCCAGGGCGCGGCCGCGGAGCTCCGGGACGCGCTGCTCGCGCACGCCGCGGCGTGGCAGAGAAACCATGCGTTGGGCGCGTCAGGCGCGTCAGGCGCGTCGAGCGCGCCCGACGCCGCCCCGACGCCGCCCGCGCGCCGGCGCTGAGCCCCGGCATCGCTCTTCCTGCCGCCTGCCGGTCTCTGCCGGTCTCCCTCCCGGACTCTGGCTTCCAGGCTCAGGCCGCCTTTCTCGACTTCTGCTTGCCCTGCTTCGCCTTCTTGCCGCCGACGTCGTCCGGGCGGCTCACCAGCTTCGAGAAGTAGCTCGGCTCGCCGCTGGCCTTGGCCTCCTGGTACACGAAGGCCAGGTTGGACGATTCGAACTTGTCGAAGAAATCGTCCCACGAGATCTCCTCCAGGGTGTCTTCCCCGCTGTACCCCGGGAAGTCGATCCGGAGGACACCGGGCTCCCCCTCGCTCTCGGTCCGCGCCACCGTCGCCGGATGGCCGCCGCGCGCCTCGACCCACGCGCGGATCTCGTCATGGTCGATGGTCATGTGAGACGCATGGTCGCCTTCGGCGCCTCTCGGGCGGGCCTGCTTCCCGCGAGGACGCTGCTCGGCGCCGCCGGGCTCCTCGTCGAGATCGAGCTGGACCTCCACCTCGACGTCGAGCTCTTCCTTCTCGCGCTCCTCTTTCGCGCCCCTGGCGCTGCTCGCCTTCTCCGTGCCGCCCTTCGCCGCGCGCGACGTCGGCTTGCCCTTCTGGACCATGTCGTCCGGGCGGCTCACCAGCTTGGAGAAGTTGCTCGGCTGCCCGTCCGCTGTCTTCTCCTGGTACACGAAGGCGAGGTTCGACTCCTCGAACTTGTCGAAGAAGTCCTCCCACGAGATCTCCTCCAGCGTGTCTTCCCCGCTGTACCCGGGGAAATCGATGCGGAGGATGCCAGGCTCGCCGCCCTCCTCGGTGCTCTTCACCGTCGCCGGGCGGCCTCCGCGCGATTCGGCCCACTGGCGGATCTCGTCATGAACGATGGTCGTCTTCGATGAGCTGGCCGACATGGTCTTCCCTCCTGTGCTCGTGCATCGATGGCGCGGGGAACGGCAATCTGCATGCCAGAGGCCGATGAGAAGATCCGGGCACGCGATGGCCGACCTCGGCCATACGGCGGCTCCCTGGACCGAGCGCGGCGCGCCGCGGAGCCCGTCGCGCTGCCGAACCGTGCTGTCGTGCATGCGACGCGTCGCGGTCACCTGGCGGAGACCATGGTGAAAGCAGGGGAGCTCTGCTGTGGTCGACGATGGGCTCGGCGATGCAATTTGCCCCGCCTGCGGCGAAATGCTGCCGGCTGGCGCAGGTCCTCGTCGGAGATCGCGTTCCCCTGGATCCGCTTGAATTTGAAGCAGACAGGCCGACAGACTGCGTGCTTGAATGCTGACAGACAGACTGCCTGGCTGACAGAAACAGACCGACACGCGACGCGCGGCGCCCTCACGGAGGCACACGCGTAGGCAGTGAGGGCATCCCGGTGGCGCTCGCCACGGAACCAGGCGTCCCCATTGTAGCTCGCGCTCGATGGTACCCACGTGCGCCGGGCCAACCCGGTTGGGCGGCCGAGAGATCGAGAGAGCGCGTGTCGACGCGGGGGAGCCGGTCGTGCTACCTAGAATCGAGCGCCGCGATGCGCGCGCTGCCGAGGCCGAGGACGTGACCGCCGCGCACCATCTGCTCCTCCGGGTCGCTGTGATCGTCGTCGCCACGGCGACCGCCGCGACGGCGGGCGCGCGCCCGCCGCGCCCCGCGCCGGCCGCCCCGCAGGCCCACCCGCCGCGCCCCGCGCCGGCGGCCTCGCCAGTGGGCCCGCCGCGCCGTGCGCCAGCCCCCTCGCCGGGGCGCCCGCCGCGCCCTTCGCCGGCCGCCCCGCAGGCCCTCTTGCCTGCGCCGGCCGCCCCGCGGGCGCCCCCGGCTTCGCCCGCCCCGCCGGCCCTGCCTTCCGCGGCTTCCCCCGAGCCCGCGGCCTGGCGCGCGCTCGTCGTGGGCGGCGGCCCGAGGCCGCCCATGAACCAGGTGGCCATCGAAGGCCACATCCGGTACTTCCAGTCGCTGCTCCCGGCCAGGGCGGAGCGGCGCGTCCTCTTCGCCGACGGGCGCCGGGGCACGCGCAGCGTGCAGTTCCTCGACGGCGACCAGACGCGCTACCGCGCGCCCAGGCTGCCGCGCATCGACGGGGCGACCACCCGCCCCGGGTTCGACGCGGTCTGGCGCAGGTTCGTCCACGCGCGCCCCGCCGACCCGTTGCTGCTGTATTTCGCCGGCCATGGGAGCCCGGATCCAGGGCACGACCTCGACAACAACGTATTTGACCTCTGGGGCGGCGGAGCGCTGTCCGTGCGCGACCTCGCTGCCCGCATGAAGGAGCTGCCCGCCGGCACTCCCGTCGTCCTCGTCATGGCCCAGTGCTACTCCGGCTCGTTCGCGAACCTCCTCTTCGAGGGCGGCAGGCCCGACGGCGAGCTGGTCGAGCGCGACATCGTCGGCTTCTTCGCGGCGACCCGGGACCGCCCCGCGTCGGGCTGCACGCCCGAGATCGACGAGGCCGATTACACCGATTTCAGCAGCTTCTTTTTTGCCGCCCTCTCGGGCGTCGATCGCCTCGGGAAACGCGTCGACGGCGCCGATTACGACCGGAACCAGCTCGTGGGGATGAACGAGGCGTTCGCGTACGCCCTCCTCCACCAGGAGACGGGCGATGTGCCGGTCGCGACGTCCGATGTGTTCCTGCGCCGCTTCGTCAACAAGCCCGATCACGAGACCATGGCGACGCCCTATTCCAGGGTCCTCTCGTGGTCGACCCCGGCGGAGCGGGCGGCGCTCGAGGGGCTCTCGGACGCGCTGGGCCTCCACGGAGAGCACCGGCTCCGGGCCGCCTACGATCGCGAGTTCGGGCCCCGGGCGGGCAGGAGAGACGTCGAGGACGTGGACTCGGCCCACCGCTTGCGGTTCATCCGGCTCGCCAAGAGCGTGGTGCTCGCGCGGACGCTGCGGCAGAGCGGCAACCGCGGGAGGATCGAGCGCTTCGAGCGGCTGCGCGCCGCGGAGGCGCGCAATCCGCTCGTCGAGGTCAGGGCGGCGAGCCAGGCGCGGCAGGACGGCCGGCGGCGCGCCGCCCGGTGATACCGGGTTGGCATTGCCCGCCTGGCCCAGGTGCTATCGGACCACCGGACAGCCGCGCGCGCCGCGGGGTGACGCGCGCGTCATCGCCCGCGGCTCTCGTCCCGCAGCATCGCGATCAGATCGGTCGCGCCAGGGTCGATTCCCATCTGCGTGAGCAGGGTGGTCACCTGACCGCGGTGATGGGTCTGATGATTGAAGAGGTGCCCCACGGACCACCAGAGCGGAGAGGTGTAGACCGTCCCGCTCCGCGTGTACGTAAGGTCGCACGCGAGCGCCCGCTCATCGATCTCGTGCACCCAGGCGAGGATGTCCGCGTCCGTCCTGGCGCGCTCGCGGGAGAGATCGCCGAAGTCCGCGTAGAGCTCCTGCGAGAGCGCGGTGAACTCGATGGCCCTCCCGCTCGGATCGCGGGAGGTGAACCGCTCCGCGTCGCCGGTGAAGCGCCCCATCCAGATGCGGTCGGCGAGCAGGATATGGTTCAACGTGCCGTGGATCGACCGGAAGAAGGCCCCGCGATCGCGCTTGCGCTCCACGTCGTCGAGCTCGCCGACCAGCGCAAAGAGCCTGTCGTTCATCCACCGGTTGTAGCGAGCCAAGGCGCGGTACTGGTCGATCCAGCTCATGAGCGACTCCTCGTTGTTCGAGAGCTGGCGCGAACGCTACCACGCCCGCCCGCGACGGCGAAACCTGGCCAGCAACGCCGCTATCGCCCGCGGCGTCACGGCCGGCGCGCTACTCCCTGGACCGCGCGTCTCGGGCGCATCGCCGCCATCGCGCGCAGCCGTCGAGATCGCGCTTGCTCGGTCCGTTATGGCGGACTATTGTCCTCGATAACAGACACGTGGCGCTCGGAGGAGACCTTCCATTCGGAGCCGTCTTTCGCCGATCTCCACCTCCTCTCACAAGGAGCCACGATGGTCAGCTTTGCGCTCGATTCAGCTCTCCTGGCCGAGACGTACGATCGCGTCAGCGATCGGCAGTTCAACCACGGGAAGCTGCTCATCGAAGATCTCCAGATTTCCCCGGGCGAGCGCGTCCTCGACGTCGGGTGTGGGACGGGACGGCTCGGGGCGTATGTCGCCGATCGGGTCGGCCCCTCCGGCGCGGTGGCCGGCGTCGATCCGCTGCCGCTCCGGGTCGAGCTGGCGAACGAGAAGCGCCGGCCGAACTTCCGCGCCAGCGTCGGGCAGGCCGAGGATCTCTCGCAGTTCGCCGCCGGGAGCTTCGATGTCGTGTTCCTGAACAGCGTGCTCCACTGGCTGCCCGAGAAGCTCGGGCCGCTGCGCGAGGCGCGCCGGGTGCTCAAGCGGGGAGGGCGTCTCGGCATCAGCTCGGCTGCCAGGGAGCGCCCGCACGAGTTCGAGCAGGTGATCGAGGGCGTGCTGTCGTCTCTCGGCCTGACCGGCACCGCGGAGACGCTCGGCAACACGACCTACAAGGTGACCTCCGACGAGCTGGCGAGCACCCTCCTGCTCGCCGGCTTCGAGGATCCGAGGCTCCAGATCCGCTCCTTCACGGACCATTTCGCGGACACGGACGACGTGATCTCGTTCTACCTGGCCAGCTCGTTCGGCAACTTCCTCTCCAACCTCGATGCGGCGGAAGCCGCGCGGGTCAAGGCGGCGCTCGCGGCCGAGCTCGAGCGCCGCCGCGCGCTGGAGGGGATCCGGCTGCAACGTCACCTGATCTTCGCCGTGGCGCGCGCGGGAGGGGCTTGGTAGGTCGATCTTCCGGCGAAGGCCAGGGCCTGCCGGATGTCCTCGTCGTCCCCACGCCTGACCCGGAGGGGGGCTGGCAAGCTCGGCAACCGGTGGCCAGAGGCGACGGGCCGGCCGGCTCGAGCTCTCCAGAGCCCTCTCCGAGGTAGCGCGCACGGGTTGCGTGGCCGCGCGCCTCTGCGAGGATACGGCGCCGGCAGGGGCGGGGAGCCGGGTGAGCGCCCGCGCGTGCTCGACGACGACCGACGAGCGCCGAGGAGCGCTGAGCCCGCCGCTCGGAGGGCAGGTGAGCGAACGACTCGACGTAGAGGTGCTGAGCTGCCGCGAGGAGCTCGAGGCGCTGCGGGAGCCGTGGAGCGCGCTGTGGCAGCGCTGCCCGGCGGCGACGGCGTTCCAGCGGCCGGAGTGGCTGATCCCGTGGTGCCGCGCGCTCGGGCCCGAGGAGGTGCTCGCCCTGGTCTTCCGGTCGGACGAAGGGCTCGTCGGCCTCGCGCCCCTCGCGGTTCACCGCATCGGCGACGAGCGCGTCGTCGCGCTGCTCGGCGCCGGGATCACCGATTACAACGATGTCCTGGCCGCGTCCGGGTACGAGCGCGCGGTCGCGGACGCGGCGATCGCTTGCCTCGAAGAGCGCGCCGACGCGTGGGACGTCGCCGATCTCCACGACCTGCGCGCGTCGTCGCCGCTGCTCCTTGCCGAGGCGCCCCCCGGCTGGTCGGACGAGGTCGAGAAGCACGAGGCGTGTCCGGCGGTGACGATCCCCGAGGGCGCCGCGCCGGACGAGCTGTTTCCGCCGGGGATGCGCGCGCGCGTCGCCCGCGCGCGGAAGCGGCTCGCGCGGGCCGGGGACCTGCGCCTCGACGTGGCCGACGCGGCGAGCGTGGACGAGCTGCTCGACGCGCTGTTCGCGAACCACAACGCGCGCTGGCGCTCGCGCGGCGAGGGGGGCGTGCTCGACGAGGCGCTCCGGCCGTTCCACCGCGAGGCCGCGCGCGCGCTGTGCGCTCGGGGCGCGCTGCGGCTCTTCGGCCTGCGGCTCGACGGGCGGATCATCGCGTCGCTCTACGGGCTCGCCGAGCGCGGCGGGCTCGCGTCGTACATCACCGGCTTCGATCCGGAGCTCGCGTGGTACAGCCCGGGGCTCGTGATGCTCGCCAGCGCGATCGAGCACGCGGCGCGCGAGGGCGCGCGGACCGTGGACTTCCTCCGCGGCCGCGAGCCGTACAAGTATGACTGGGGCGCCGTCGACCGCTGGACGTTCCGCCGGCGGCTGCGGCGCCGGGGCGCGCGCGGGCCCGGGCAGGACGGCGGGCAGAGCGACGGTGAGGGCGCGGTGCAGGCCGTGATGTCCGGCGAGGCGTCGCCGGAGGTCGGCCTGGTGCGGCTGCTCGGCGCCACGGGGGACCTCGCGGCCGCCGCGCGCGCGATCGACGCCGCGCGGCCGGCGGCGGGGGAGGGGGAGCGGGCGGCGCGCCTCGAGGCGCTGCGCCGCTGCCTGGACGAGCGGCGCGCCGCGTGCGTGACCGTGGCGGCGATGCTGGGCGCGCACCGGGACGCGGGCCTCGCCGGCGCGGACGCGCGGGGGGCCTGTCGCTCCGCCGCGCGGCTGTTCGACGAGCTCTGCGAGCGCTCGGAGGAGGCGAGCGTCGCCGCGTACTCGCTCGGCGATCCGGAGATCCTCGAGCGCGCGACGCGGGAGGTGGTCGAGCTCCTCGAGCGGTGGGGCGCGATCGGGGAGGACCGCGCGATCCTGCAGATCGGCTGCGGGATCGGCCGCTTCGAGGTGGCGCTCGCGCCGAGGGTGCGCGAGGCGTGGGGGCTCGACGTCTCGCCGCGCATGATCGAGGCCGCGCGGCGCCGCTGCGCGGGGCGCTCGAACGTCGTGCTCGCGGTCTCGTCGGGCGTCGATCTGGGCGACGCGCCGTCGGCCCGCTTCGATCTCGTCTACGCGGTCGACTCGTTCCCGTACGCCGTCGCCGCGGGCGCGGACGTCGTGGATCGGCTCGTCGCGGAGGCGCGCCGGGCGCTGCGGCCGGGCGGGGAGCTCGTCGTCCTGGGCTACTCGTACCGCGGCGACCCCGCGCGCGACGCGGCCGACGTCGCGCGGCTGGCGGCCCGCCACGGGTTCGACATCCTCGCGAGCGGCGAGCGGGCGTTCTCGCTGTGGGACGCGCGGGCGTACCGGCTGCGGAGGATCGAGCACCGGTGAGGCGCGCTCGACCCGCGACGCCACGCGGGAGATCGACACAAGGCCGACCGTGGAGGCGGCCTGTCGGATTCCTGCCGTCCCGGCGGTTCAGAGAGGAAGAAGCGCTCGCCTGCACACGTAGCAATCGACACAAGGTGCTTGCCATGAAGACATCGATCCACGCTGCGTTCGCTCTCCTCCTGTGTTGCCTGACCCTGCCCGCGTGTGCCGCCGTCGAGCTCAACCCGGGCGCCGAGAGGGTCATCGTCACCAAGCAGTCGGCCCCGCAGGGGTGCCGGTTCCTGGGGACGGTGATCGGGGAGCAGGGCGGCTCCGTGTCTGGAGCGTTCACCAGCAATGCGAACCTGCAGGAGGGCGCGGTCAACGACATGAAGAACAAGGCCCATGGCCTGGGCGGCAACTACGTGGTCCTGGAGAACACGAATGCCGGGACCACCATCTCCGGCGATCGAGGCAGCATCTCTGGTCAGCAGACCGACGTCACCCACATGGGCAACGCGTACAGCTGCCCGCCGCAGCTCGTCGGCCTGTAAAACGGCCCGAACACGCGAGGTCGCTGCGGCGATGGTCCGCAGCGCGAGGCTCCCGAAGGCGCCGCCGGCGGGAGCCTCGTGATTCGTGGACAACGCGGCAGCGCGGCTTGTCCGGGCGCCGCCGGGGAGGCGTGCTCGACCAGGCGAGCCGATATCGAAGCGGTCCGACCGCAACGCGGTGGGCCGGGGCTCATCCAATATCGACGAAGGGCCTGTGGAGCGCGTCGCCTCGGCGGGGTGCCCGCCGGTCGACCGCGCGGCCCGCGCCAGCCGTCGGGATGGCTCCACGGTCGGGCGCGGCCGCCGACGCGCCCCGATCCGCGCCGAGGGGGCCTGCCGCAGGGGGCGATGAAGAGATGGAGATGTCGTTGTCCAGGCGTACGGCCGCAGAGTTTCTCGGAACGTTCTGGCTCGTGCTCGGCGGCTGCGGGAGCGCCGTGCTCTCCGCGGCGTATCCCAGGCTGGGAATCGGCTTCCACGGCGTGGCGCTCGCGTTCGGGCTCTCCGTCCTGACGATGGCCTACGCGGTGGGCCACATCTCGGGCGCGCACTTCAACCCCACGGTGACGCTCGGCCTGATCGCCGGCGGGCGCTTTCCCGCGCGGGACCTCCTGCCGTACGTCCTCGCCCAGATCGCCGGCGCCATCGTCGCCGCCGGGATCCTCTATGCGATCGCCAGCGGCGCTGCCGGGTTCGCCGTGCACGCAGGCTTCGCGTCGAACGGCTATGCGGTGCTCGTGGGCCCGAGGCCGGACCGGGCCGTCGTTACGTCGCCGCCGGTAATCTGACGAGGCGGACGAGGCTGGGGAGGCCCAGGAGGCTGAGGCGGCCGAGAAGACGCCGGCGGACACGCCGCGAGCGCAAGCGAGCTGCCCCTTGGCGGTGCGCTCGGCCGCGCGCTAGTCTCGCGCCGCCATGTCCGGGCTAGAACGCATCAGGGATCGCGCTGAGGTCACGCTGGCGGCGGTGGTATCGCTGCTGTTCGGGGCCTCGTTCGGGTGGAATTGCGGCATCAACAACCAGGTCGTGTACATGCTCGGGTCGCTGCGGCTCGTGCACCCCGACATCCTCGCGCGGGACTGGTTCGCGACCAGCACGACGCACTATCACCCCACGTTCAAGTACCTGGCTGCCGGGCTCCTCGCGCTCAATGAGAAGGGGTGGGCCGTCGGCATCGCCCAGACCGTGGTCATCGGCGCCGGCACGGCAGCCCTCTACTTCCTGCTGCGCGCCCTCGTCGATCGCCGCCACGCGCTGCCCGGCTTTCTCCTGCTCGTCGCGTGCGCCACGCTCACGCGCACCCGGGGCGCCTGCGCCATCTTCGCGTTCGATTATATCCTCCAGCCCTCATCGCTCGGCACCGCGGCGTTCTTCATCTCGGTGCCGTTCTTCGTGCGGGGCCAGTGGCTCGCCTCCGGCATCGCGCTCGCCGTGAGCGGCCTCTTCCACGCCAACTACCTGATCCTCTTCTTCGGCGCGTACGCGCTCGCGCACCTCGGGCTCGGCGTGCGCGACCCGAAAGCGCTCTGGCGCCGCGCCTCGCGGCAGCTCCTGCCGCCGCTGGCGGTGCTGGCGCTCTTCGCGCCGATGATCCTTGCCACCGCCGGGGCGAAGGATGCGCGGCTCGCGCAGGAGATCTACACCACCATCCGGGCCCCTCACCATTTCATGATCCACGGCCGCGAGCGCGATTTCCTCGGCTTCATCGCGTGGCACCTGCTCGGGCTGGGCGCGGCCGTGCCGCTCACCAGGAACCGCAAGGGCCCCGCGGCGAGGCTGGTCACCCTGATCCTCGCGCTCCTCCTCGTGATCTGGACGGGCGTCGGCCTCTCGGCGCTCGTGCAGCTGCGCCCGGTCACGCAGCTCTTCCCGTGGCGCATCACCCCGCACGTGGAGCTGCTCCTCACGGCGCTGGCGTGCGCGGGGGCGGCGCGCGTCATCCTCGAGCCCTCCGCCGGGCGTCGCTACGGCGTCACCGCGATGGCCCTGATCGTCGGCGGCCTCGGGGCCCTCGCCCTGCACGGCAGCGTCGAGGAGTCTGCGCGCCTCCCGGCGCTGGCCGCCGGGGTCGTGGCCGCTGCCGCGCTGTCCTGGCTCGCCTCGGAGTCCGCGCGGCGCTTCGTGCCCGAGCCCGGCCTCGCGCGCGCCCGCGCGCTCTGGCAGCGCGGCGGCGCGCTCGTGGGGCTCGCCGCCGCGGTCGCCGTCCTGCTCACCTTCCTCGTGCCGAGGCTCGAGGAGGTCCGCCGGAGCTCCAGCGTCCTCTCCGGCCTGCGCGCCGACGAGCGGGCCCTGTTCGCCTGGATGCAGGCCAGCACCCCTGTCGACGCGATCTTCCTGACGCCGCCGGACAACGAGAGGATGCGTTACCACGGGCAGCGGCCGATCGTCGTCGACTGGAAGTCGAACCCCATCGTCCCAGGCGAGGTGCTCGAGTGGATCCGCCGGCTGGAGGACGTCACCGGGCGCAAGATCCGCAGCCACCGGGATCTCCAGGGCTATAGCAGCCTCGATGAGGCCCGCGTCCAGGCCCTGCGGCAACGTTACGGCGTGGATTACGTCGTCGTGCGCCGCGGCCAGAACAAGGAGCTGCGCAGGTACAAGACTGCTTATTCCAACAGCGGGTTCACCGTGCTGGACGTCCGCGAATAGCGGATCTCGGCCTGGGGCGCTGCGCCCGCCTCGCGCGGCGGCGCCCGGTCCACGCTCTGGTCGATGATCGTGAGCGGGCGCCTGCGCACCTGCTGGTAGATGCGGCCCACGTACTCGCCGATGATCCCCAGGAACAGGGCGTTGATGCTCAGCGAGAGCAGGATGAGCAGCGTCGTCGTCGCGAAGCCAGCAGGCCAGTCCGCGCCATAGACGACCCTGCCGACGGCGTAGCCCGCGATCGCGAGGAGCGTCAGCGCCGAGACGACGAGCCCCGTGTAGGTCGCGACCCGGAGCGGTACGGTCGAGTGGCTCAGGATGCCGTCGAGCGCCAGCCCGACGAGATCCCTCATCCGGAACTTGCTCTCGCCCCGCTCCCGCGCGGCCCGATCGTAGGCGATGCCCGTCTGCTTGAACCCGAGCGTGGCCAGCATCCCGCGCAGGTAGGGCTTCGTGTCGTCGACCTGGCGCAGCACCTCGAGCACCCGGCGATCCACCAGCCGGAAGTCGCCCGCGTCGTGGGGCAGGTGATCCTCGCTGAGGAAATCGATCAGGCGGTAGAACACCCGCCGGAGCAGGGTGATGCGATAGCCCTCCTTGCGGCTGCGGCGGATCCCGTAAACCACCTGGGCGCCCGCCTCCCATTCCTTCACGAAATCGAGGATGAGCTCCGGCGGGTCCTGCAGGTCGCAGTCGATCTGCACGGCCGCGTCCCCGCGCGCCTTCATGTATCCCGTGTAGATGGAGCGCTGGAAGCCGAAGTTGCGAGAGAAGCGGAAGACGCGGACCCGCTCGTCCCGCGCCGCCAGCTTCACGAGCTCGTCGAAGGTTCCGTCGGTGCTGCGGTTGTCGGTGAAGACGAGCTCGTGGTCGTACCGATCCGCGATGCGGCGCATCACCGCGGTGACCGCCTCGTACAACGGGGCCACGTTGCGCTCCTCGTTGTAGACCGGCACGACGATCGAGATCAGCCTGCGCCTGCTCCCCGCGTCGCTCACGGCACCCTCTCTGCATCGGCGGCCTCGAGCATGCGCTGCACCCCCTCGTCGAGCGCGATCCGGGGCCGCCACCCGGTCGCCTCCGCGAAGCGGGATGGATCCCCGACGATCCACATGGGCTCGCCGTCCCGGTAGGGGAGGCGCCCGAGGCCCAGGTCGCCGCCGGGCCAGCCCGCCGAGCGCGCGACGCGCTCGGCCACCTCGCGGACGCGCACTGGCGCGCTCGAGCACACGTTGTACACACCGGACTCGAGGCCTCTCGACGTCGCGGCGGCGATCAGCGCCTCGACCACGTCGTCGACGTAGGTGAGGTCGCGCGCCTGCGCGCCCGGCGTCAGGGCCGGCGCCTCGCCCGCCCGGAAGCGCGCGATGAGGTGAGGGATGAGGCGCGCGGGGCCCTCGCCCGGGCCGTAGACGCCGAAGAGCCGCAGCGCGACGAAGGGGATCCGGAGCCGCGCCGCGACGGCCTTGCCGCAGAGGTAGGCGGCTGCCTTGGCCGCGCCGTAGACGCACGCCGGATCGAGCGGGTGGTCCTCGCGGAGGCGCGCGGGCTCCGGGGCCGGAGCGTACTCGGAGCACGAGCCCGCGTGGAGGAAGCGCGCCGGCCGGTGCGCCTCGAGCGCCGCGAGCAGGCGCGTGGTCAACCCCACGTTCCCGTCCACCACGAGCTCCGGATCCCGCTCGCTCGGGTTCACCCCGGACGCGGCCAGGTGAAAGACCACCTCGGGCCGGATCGCCGCGACGGCCCGCGCGAGCTCCGGCGTCGAGAACGACGCGACGGGCGTGATCTCCACCCCGGCGATGCCCGCGAGCCGCGCCCGGCGGGGGCTCTCCGCGCGGACGATGCACGCCGTCCGCGCGCCCGTCGCCGCGAGCCGCGCCGCGAGCGCCGCGCCGATGAACCCCGTGGCGCCGGTGACGAGGACCGCACCGAGCCCGGCGCTCATGCGAGGTCGACCCCGTACGCGCGGATCTGCGCGTCGAGCTCGGCGCGGCTCGACGCGGGGTCGTCGAGGTACGCGCGGTACCAGCGCGCCGTCAGCGCGAGGGTCTCGTCGAGCGTGAGCCGCGGCGTCCAGCCGAGCCGGGCGCGCGCCTTGCTGATGTCGAGGTGCAGCAGCTGCGCCTCGTGCGGGCCGGAGCGGTGCTCGGGCGGCACGAGCCTGAGCTCGCCGCGCCCGAGCTGCCGGATGAGCCGCTCGGCGACGCCGCCGACCGCGCACGTGTCGCCGTCGCGCGGCCCGAAGTTCCACCCGCCCTCGTGGGCCGCGGGCGCCTCGCACAGCCGCCGCGCGAGCAGGAGGTAGCCCCCGAGCGGCTCGAGCACGTGCTGCCAGGGCCGGGTCGCGAGCGGGTTGCGGATGACGATCGGCTCCCCGGCGGCGACGCCGCGCACGATGTCGGGCACCAGCCGATCCTCGGAGAAGTCGCCCCCGCCGATCACGTTCCCCGCCCGCGCGGACGCCACCGCCGCGCCGCTGCCGGAGAAGAACGAGCGCCGGTAGGCCGCCGTGACGAGCTCGGCGCAGCCCTTGCTGCTGCTGTACGGGTCGTGCCCGCCCATGGGCTCGTCCTCACGGTAGCCCCAGACCCACTCGCGGTTCTCGTAACACTTGTCCGAGGTCACGACGACGATGGCGCGCGCGGAGCCCACGCGCCGGCACGCCTCGAGCACGTTCACCGTCCCCATCACGTTGGTCGCGAACGTCTCCGCGGGCTCGCGGTACGAGCGCCGGACGAGCGGCTGGGCCGCGAGGTGCAGCACGATCTCCGGCCGGTGCTCCTCGACCACGGAGAGCAGCGCCGGCAGATCCCGCACGTCGCCGGTCACGGAGGCGACGTCGCCCGCGATGCCCGCGAGCTCGAACAGGTTCGGCCGCCCCTCCGGCGGCAGCGAGAAGCCCACCACGCGCGCGCCCATGAGCGTCAGCCAGCGCGAGAGCCAGCTGCCCTTGAAGCCCGTGTGCCCGGTGACGAGCACCGCGCGCCCGGCGAAGAACGAGCCGCCGCGGCCGGTCATGCCCAGGTCTTCCAGGGCGCCTTGCCCGACTCCCACAGCGACTCGAGGAGCCGCTTCTCCCGCAGCGTGTCCATCGGCTGCCAGAAGCCGTCGTGCCGGTACGCCGCGAGCTGGCCCTCCGAGGCGAGCCGCTCGAGCGGCTCGCGCTCGAGCACGGTGGTGTCGTCGGTCATGTAGTCGAGCGCGCGCCGCTCGAACACGAAGAACCCGCCGTTGATCCAGCCCTCGCCGGACTGGGGCTTCTCCGAGAACTCGCGGACGAGGTTGCCCTCGAGCGAGAGCCCGCCGAAGCGCGCCGGCGGGCGGACGGCCGTGACCGTGGCGAGCTTGCCGTGGGACTTGTGGAACTCGACAAGGCGGCGGATATCCACGTCGCCCACGCCGTCGCCGTAGGTGCACATGAAGCGCGGGCCGTCAAGCCAGCCGTCGAGCCGCCGGAGCCGGCCGCCCGTCATCGTGTGGAGCCCCGTGTCCACGAGGGCCACGGTCCAGTCGGGCGCGGCGCTGCGGACGAAGCGCTGGGCGCCGTCGCGCAGGTTCACCACGTAATCCGCGCTGCGAACGTAGAAGTTGTGGAAGTAATCCTTGATGACCTCGCCCTTGTAGCCACAGGCCACGACGAAATCGTTGAACCCGTGGCCCGCGTAGATCTGCATGATGTGCCAGAGGATCGGATACGGGCCGATCTCGATCATCGGCTTCGGACGAGCCTCGGTGTGCTCGGCGAGCCGGCTTCCGAAGCCTCCGGCGAGCAGGACGACCTTCATGGGTTCCATGGGGCGCCGGAGGATAGATCAGAACGACGAAACTTACACGGCGCGAACTGTGGGCACATCGTGCTTCGCTACCTCGGGCAGCGGGGTCGTGGTAGACGCGGCCGCATGAGCATGGCGAAGCGGGCGTCGCTGCGAGGCCTCTTCCGGTTCCGGAGCTTGCAGAGGCATCGCCTCGCGATCGCGGCGTCGCTCGTCGTCGCGCTCGGCTGCGCGTGGGTGCTGCGCGCCGGGGGGCTGCCCGTCGTGCCGGACAGGGCCGCGTTCGCGGGCGTGGCGTGGTGGGCCGTGGCGCTGCACGGGGTGCTCTACGTCGGCGCGCTTTACCTGCGATCCCACCGCTGGACGTGGTTGCTCGAGCCCATCGAGCCCGTGCCGCTCCGGCGCGTCGTCGCCGTCTCCTTCATCGGCTATGGCGCGCTCGTGCTGATGCCGTTCCGCACCGGGGAGGCGGTGCGCCCGCTGCTCATCCGCCGCCGCGGCCTGTCGGCGTGGGCGGCGGCGGGTACGGTGGCCGCCGAGCGGATCATCGACGGCCTGTTCCTCAGCGCGCTGCTCCTCGCCGGGCTCGCGCTCGCGCGCCCCCGCGAGCCGCTCCCGGATCGGATCGGCGATCTCGCGGTCCCCGCCGCCGCCGTCCCGCGCGCCGCCTACCTGGCGCTCGCCGTCTTCGGCGCGGCGTTCCTCGCGATCGGCGTCTTCTATTTCCGCAGGGCCTGGGCGCGGCGCGCGACCGAGCGCGTGGTCGGGCTCGTCTCGACGAAGCTCGCGGGCCGCCTGGCCGACGCCGTGGAGCGGGTCGCCTCGGGCCTCGGCTTCCTGCCCCGGCTCCGGTACACCGCCCCGTTCCTCCTGGCGACGGCGGGGTACTTCCTCCTGAACGTGTGGGCGATGCAGATCCTGGCCTTCGGGTGCGGCCTTCTGCCCATCGACTTCGCGCGGGCGGCCGTCCTCGTCGGCGTGCTCCACCTCGGCGTCCTCCTCCCGAACGCGCCGGGGTATTTCGGCACGTTCCAGATGGCGGTCTACGCGGCGCTCTCGCTCTACTTCGCGCCGGCGGTCGTGATGGGCCCCGGCTCGGCGCTCGTCTTCTCGACCTACTCGCTGCAGATCGGGCTCGCGGTGCTGCTCGGCGCGATCGCGCTCGCGGTGGAGGGGGCGCCGCTGAGCCAGGCGTTCGCGGAAAATCCGGCCGAGGACGTGAGGTCGCAGGGGCTACCCTCGCCGCCGGGCGCGAGCTAGGCTCGCCGCCCTTCCATGGCGCTCTCCTCCCACCTGCTCGATCGCGGCCATGCCGCGCTGTACGTCCTCTCCCAGCGCCTCGTCGGGGCCGACCTGGCCCGGCGCGCGTGCCTCGATGCGCTCGATCTGCGCCCCGGCGATCGCGTGCTCGATATCGGCTGCGGCCCTGCGTACTACTTCGATCGCCTGCCGCCGGTCGACTACCACGGGTTCGACACCGACCGCCGCCACATCGCGGCGGCTCGCGCGCGCCACGGGGATCGGGCCAGGTTCTACGACGAGCCGTTCGGCGAGCTGCACGCGCGCGCGCTGGCCCCCTTCGACCGGGTCCTGATGCTGGGCCTCTTGCACCACGTGGACGACGAGGTGGCGAGCTCGCTGCTCTCCCTGGTCGCGCGCTCGATCCGCCCCTCGGGCCGCGTGATCACGCTCGACACCGCCCTCTGGGAGGGCCAGTCCTCGCTGGCGCGGCTCATCGCGAAGAACGATCGCGGCGACTACATCCGCACCCCGCAGGCGTTCCGGCGGCTCGCCGACCGGTCCTTCGGCCGGATCGAAGAGCGCTTCGTGGGCGACACCCTCAGGATGCCCGCCTCCCATTTCATGATGAGCCTCGAGGCGCCGCGGGTCGCGTAGCGTCCGGGCTAGCCGCCGAACCGGTCCCACGCGAGCTTGGCCGTGAGCGTGAGGCCGAGCGCGACAACGAACCACCGCACCTTCCTGGGCTCGACGCGGCGGGCGACCACGGCGCCGGCGAGCGAGCCGACCACCGCCGCCGCCATCATGATCGGCGTGGCGACCGCGTCGACCGCGCCCGCGAACAGGAACGCGAGCGCCGCCACGCCGTTGATCAGGCTCGCGAGCACCGTCTTGATCCCGTTCAGCCGGTGGATGTCCACGTCGCCCGCGAACGAGGAGAGCAGCGCCAGCATCATGATGCCGATGCCCGCGCCGAAGTAGCCGCCGTAGACGCTCACGAGGAACTGGAGCAGGAACACGAGCCACGGCCGGGAGGGCAGCGCGAAGCGCTCCGCGCCGGGATCCGCCGCGGGTGATGGCGCCGCGGAGGGCTTCGCCGGGCGCAGGTTCTGCCAGAGCAGGAGCAGCGTCGCGACGAGCACGAGCCCCGGCACCGCGGCGTCGAACACCCGCTGCGGCGTCACGAGCAGGAGCGCCGAGCCCACGACGCCGCCGAGCAGCGAGGGCAGGAACAGGACGCCGAGGACCCGGTAGTCCCGGGAGAGCTCGCGGCGATACGCCCACGCCGACGCGAGCGACGCCGGCGTGAGCGCCACGGCGTTGGTCGCGTTCGCCGCGAGCGGGGGCAGCCCCGCCGCGATCGCCGCGGGGAACGACACCAGCGTGCCGCCCCCGGCCACCGCGTTGATGGCGCCGGCCACGGCGGCGCCGCCGGCGAGGAGTGCCGCTCTGGTCAGATCCACGGCGCGAGATCGCCCGAGCCCCGCCGGCCTGTCAACCACCGCGCTTGAGGGGGCGGGCGCGGCGCCCCTAGGATGGAATGGCGGCCGACCCTGGCGGTCGCTCCTCACTCGGAGAGCCGAGCGACATGCCGCGATCCTTCCCGCACCTCCCCGCCGCGCTGCTCTCCGCCATGGCGTGCGGCGCGCTCGCGAAAGCGGCCGCCGGCGAGGGGCAGCCCGAGCGCGCGCGCGTCTGGGTGGCCGACGACGGCACGCGCGTCCGCCGGGAGGATGTCGGCCTGCCGCTCTCGCGCGGCGAAGGAAACGCGGTCTTCCGGCCCGGCGAGCCGATCCGGCTCGGCGCGCTCCGCGCGGAGGTCGTCGCCTTCCAGGTCGTCGTCGAGGCTGGCGCCGAGCCCGTGCGCGGCGTCACGGTCGAGCTCTCCGCGCTCGGCCCCGCGGCCGGCCCGGGCGCGCCGGCCAAGGCGCCGCCGGCGCCGCAGCAGCCCGCGCAGGGGCAGGGAGCGGCGCCCGCGGGGACGATCTCGATCCGCCGCTTCGTCGAGCACTACGTCGAGATCACGCGGCGCTCGCGCAACGAACAGCGCCCCCGGGAGTCGCTCGGGTGGAGCCCTGCGGCGCGGCCGCCCGACGACGTGCACCTCGGGTTCCTCCCCGACGCGCTCATCCCGGTCGAGCTCGCGCCCCCCTGGGCGCCGTACCCGCTCGAGGTCGGCGCTCGCGAGACCCGGGCGGTCTGGATCGATCTCCACGTCCCGGAGGGCGCCCTCCCCGGCGCTTACGAGGGGAGGGTGGTGGTCGGATCGGCGTCGCACGGCGAGCTCGCGTCGCTCGATCTGAAGCTCGACGTCGCCCCGCCGGCGCTGCCGTACGGCGCTGTCGACTTCATCGCGTTCTACGACGCCGATCGCGTCGCCGAGCGGGTCGGCGACGGGCCCGCCGTCGAGCAGCAGCTCTGGCAGCTGCTCCACGAGCACCACGTCGACGGCTTCGCGTCGGTCCGGAGCCCCGCCGAGGTCGAGCGGCTGCGCGCGGCGATCGACGGCTCGCTCTTCACGGAGGCGCGCGGCTACCGGGGGCCGGGCGCGGGCGTGCCGCCCGGGGCGGTGGCGCTCGGCGCCTATGGCAGCTTCGGCGATCCCGGGGAAGCGACCCTCCACCGCGTCGAGGCGGTCGCGGACCTCCTCCCGCCGGCGGTGGACGACGTGATGCTCTATGCGATCGACGAGCAGTGCGAGAGCCCCCGCGGGCCCGGCTGGCGCCGGCTGATCCGCGGCTCGCGCCTGTCGTCGCGCGTCCTCGTGGGGCACTCGTGCGGCGAGGTCCCTCCGGTGGAGCAGGACGTCGACCTCGTGCTCACGCCGGCGAACCGCTTCGACTCCACGTGGGCGCGGGCCGCGCGCGAGGCGGGCCAGCGGCTCTGGGTGTACAACGGCGCGCTGCCGAGGACCGGCACGTTCATGATCGACGCGCCGCTCACCGGGCTCATGGCCGACGGCTGGATCGCGGCCTCCCACGAGGTGGACCGCTGGTTCCTGTGGGAGACGGCGTTCTGGCACGACGGCAACCGCGGCGGCAAAGGGCCCATCGACCCGTTCACGGTCGCCGAGAACTTCCACAACCGCGACGGCGACGCGTGCCTCGGCGACGGCATGCTGCTCTATCCCGGGACGCAGCGGGGCGCGTTCTCCTCCCGATCCGTCGGCTTTCCCGGCGTGCTCCCCTCGATGCGCCTGAAGAGCCTTCGCCGCGGGATCCAGGACGCCGGCTACATCGCGCTCGCGAGGTCGGCGTCGCCCGGCGCGGTGGACGCGATCGTCAAGGAGGTGATCCCGGCCGCGCTCGACGAGGCGCTCGACAGCGCGCCCGCCGCGTGGAGCAGCGACGGCGCCCCGTTCTTCAGGGCGCGCTCCGCGCTGCGCGCGCTCATCCCGGCGGGCGCCTCGCTCGACGCCGCCGGCGTCCGCCGCGCGCTCGCCGAGGCGGCTGCGGCCCGCCGCGCGCTCGTCCCGCTCCCCCGCGCGGGCGGCGGGGCGGACAGCGCGGGACAGACCAGCCCGTGGCCGTTCGGCCGCTGGAGCACGACGGCGTGGCTCATCGCCGTCGCCGGGCTGGGCGCCGCCGTGCTCGCGCTGGTCATCGGGCTCTACCGCCGGGGGAAGCCAGGGCGGGGGACCGAGGGGCGCTGACCGGCGTACGCCTCACTCGCCTGCCTGGCGGCTCAGCCGGTATCCCACGAAGCTGCACCCCGCTATGCTGCACCCCGCTATGAAGAGGGTTCTATCGCCGGCGGATGGAACGGCGTTTGGGGCTCGTCGGGCTCACGATGATCGCATGATGAGCTGCTGAGTCGCCTTGCGCTCGCCCACGACGGCGACCACCGTCTCGGAGGCGAGCCCCGCCGCGCCCTGCGACGTGCGGCGGATCGCGCCGAGCAGCGCGAACCAGCCGAGCTGGCTGCTCGAAATGGCGCGCTCGGTGATTCCGTCCACGCGGGCCAGCGTCTTGCGCGCGACCCGGAACATGCTGCGATCGACCCCCTCGAGCAGGTCGAGCGTGGCGCCGAGCCGCTCCTGCGTCTCGACGCGCACGTCCTCGAGGAAGCCGAACCCCGCGCGCACGACCTCTTCGACGACGCCGAGGCTGCCATCAACCCAGGTGGTGATCAGGCCCTCTTGCGGAACGCTGAGCTTCGCGCGTTCAGAACCATTGCTGCCGGCCGCGGCTTGGCCGGAGATGCTTTCGTCCATCTCGAACCCCCTTCCTCAAAATGGCTCGCAGGCCATTCGCCTGCTGCGAACCCACTATCAACGACTGAGTTCTCGGATGGGTTATCACAGGGCAACAAAGGCGTGAACTCTTTCTTCGTCATCTCGTCATCGCGATCGCGCCCTCTGGTGCTCTGGTCGGTCGCGTCCGTTGCGCAGGTTGCGTAGGTTGCGTCCGTTGCACCTTGCGTCCGTCGCGTTCGTTGCGTCCGTCGCGTTCGTTGCGTCCGTTCCCGGGGCCAGACGTGCCGCGCGGAGTGAGGCCGTGGTGGCGCCCTCCCACGCGTCCTGCTGAATCCGCTCTACCTGGGTAAATTCGCTGAAAACTCGCGATAAACGGCCAGCGCGTCGGAGACGTAAGCTGGCGGCCACCGAAGACCCTTGGTCCTTGGCAGGCGCGCCCCGGCTGGGTACGGTCCCGCGGTGCCCACGAGGCCCACGAAGATCGAGCGATTTCTGAGGGGGACCACCTTGTCCACGCTGCTTGCCGCCTCCTGTGTCTCCGGCGCACCGCACGGCGAGGCGCCCTCCGCGCCGCCACCTGCTGAGCTCTTGGCCTTCGAGCTGCAAGAAGGCCAGATAGACAACCACTTCTTCCGTCGTGGTCATATCGCCGCCCATCTCTTGACGACGTCGGGCGTGTCGCCGCGGCTCATCATCGCTTTTCCGGCAGGGAACATGGGAATCGCGGTGTGGTTCGATTCTCTGCCCGCGCCGGTCGATCTCTCGGTGGAGGGGGACGTCTCTGACGTGGAGCGCGTGGAGCGGCCCGGCGTCATGCGCGGCGTGTCGGCGCTCCTTGCGAGCGAGGCGCCGGTGCTGCGTGTCCATCGGGTGCTCCTAGGGAGTGTCCGTACGCTCCGCGACGTGGGGCGCGACGCCGAGGTTCCGGCCTGGCTCGGGAACGACGTCGAGGCGTTCGCCTCGCAGCGGGGAGCGGCGATCGCCGTGCGGCGCACGATGCTGGACGGCGGTCATCACCTCGAGCTGCTCATCGAGCCGCAGGACGGCACGACGGCCGCGCTCGGGGGCGACGGCCGGATCGAGCTGGCGGCAGGGCCGAGCGGCCTCCGTGTCCGGGTGACGGCGCTCTCGGACGAGGCGCCGCTCACGCCGGTGCCCCTCGAGGAGCTCGTGACGGAGCGCGCCAGCGACGATCCGCGCCACCGACAGGCGCTCGGCTTCCTCGCGTACCGGGAGAAGCTGCTGGCCGGGTCCTGGCGTTTCCTTACGTACTTCGGCCGGGACACCTTGCTCGCGGTGAGGATGCTCCTGCCCGTCCTCGATCCGGCGGTGGTCGAGGCGGGCATCGGCTCGGTCCTCGATCGGCTGAGCCTGACCGGTGAGGTCGCGCACGAGGAGGCGATCGGCGAGTACGCGGCGCTCATGCACCTCGATTCGGGCATCCCCGGGGCGCTGCGCGAGCCCGTCTACGATTACAAGATGATCGACGACGACTTCCTCCTCGCGCCGGTCGCCGCGGAGTATCTCCTCGGCAGCGCGGCCGGCCGGGAGCGCGCGGCGGCGTTCCTGTCGCGCCGGACGCCGGGGGGCGACACGTACGCGGAGGCGCTCGCGCGGAACGTGGCGCTCGTGCTCCACCTCGCCGCCCCGTTCGCCGAGACGGGGGATCCGATGACGTTGATCGGGCTCAAGGCGGGCACGAAGGTGGGCGAGTGGCGTGACAGCCAGGAGGGCCTGGCGGGCGGCCGGATCCCCTACGACGTGAACGCCGCGCTGGTTCCGGCCGCGCTCCGCGCGTCGGCGCGGCTGCTCGCGAGCCCGCTGCTCGGCGCGGACGCGGAGCGCGCCGGCCGGGCGGAGCGGCTCGCGCGCGCGTGGAAGGACGCCGGCGTGTTCTTCCGTGTGGAGCTGCCGGAGGACGAGGCCAGGCGGCGCGTGTCGTCCTATGCGGCGTCGCTGGGCCTGGACGCGGCGCCGGCGCTCGCGTCGCTCTCGGGGACGCTCTCGTTTCCTGCCGTCGCGCTCGACAACGAGGGGAAGCCGATTCCCATCATGCACTCCGACGACAGCTTCGTCCTCCTGTTCACGGAGCCGCCGCCCGCTGCGCTGGAGGAGATCGCGGGCCGCCTGATCCGCCCGTTCCCTGCCGGCCTGCGGACGCCGGTGGGGATCCTGGTCGCGAACCCCGCGTTCGCGCAGGATCCAGCGATCCAGAGGGATTTCACGGCGGCCCATTACCACGGGACGGTCACGTGGTCGTGGCAGCAGGCGATGCTGGCCGCGGGCGTCGAGCGGCAGCTCGGCCGCGGCGATCTGCCGCCCCGCGCGCGGGGCGCGCTGGAGCGGGCGCAGAGCGCGCTCTGGGAGGTCATCGCGGCGACGCGCGAGGCGAGCACGCGGGAGCTCTGGAGCTGGGCCTTCGAGGGCGGCTGTTACAAGCTGGTCCCCTTCGGCGCGGAGCGATTGCACCATGACGAGTCGAACGCGGTGCAGCTCTGGAGCACCGTGTACCTCGCGGTACGCCCCTGACAAATCCCCTCAATGGTTGGCATTTTTAGCGGGGAATTGAACAGGGAGACAGGGAGATTGATGGAATTTTACTCCCCGTCTCCCCGTGGATTTCTCCGAAGAATAATTGAACAGGGAGGCGGGGAGACGGGGAGATTCATGGAATTTACTCCCCGTCCCCCCGTCTCCCTGTGAATTTCTTCGGATATTTCGAGGGGATGCTTCAGGGTACGCCCCTGAGCCGAGCGGCGGATCGCGCTCAGGCCTTTGCGCCGGCGATCAAGTCCATCAGCGATCGCCGCTCCCCGCCACGATCGGCTCCTTCAATCGCTCCCAGCTCGACATCAGGCCGGATCCCCGTCCCGTGGATCGGCTCTCCGCCCGGCAGGACCATCCTCGCGGCCGGCGCGAGCACCGGCGCGTGATCCTCCGGATCCGCCGCGACCTTCAGCGCCGTTCCCTTTCCGTACGTGCGCTCCCCTGCCACGACCGCCCTCCCGTGCCACTGGAGGCAGCCGGCGAAGAGCTCCGCCGCCGACGCCGTCCCGCCATTCACCAGGATCCACAGCGGCGCGCGGCACGGATCCCGGTGGCTCGACCGGTACACGATCTCGTCGCCGTCCGCGTCGATCGCCCTCCCGAGGACGCTCCCCGGCTCCAGGAAGTCGCCCGCGAGCTCGAGGAACGCCGTCAGCTCCCCACCGGGGTTGTCGCGCAGATCCAGCACGAGCGTCTCCAGCCCTTCGGCCTCGAGCGCCCTCACCGCCGTGTGGACCCGGGCGGGCACGTCCAGCGAGAAGGTGCGGATCTTCACGTACCCGACCCCCGGCTCGAGCTGGACGCTCTCGACGGGCGACGCGCCGCCGCACGGGTGGAGCGACGCGACCAGCGCGTCCAGATCGGCCAGCATCGGGGCGCCGGCGGGCCGCGCGCCCCCGGCGCTGCCCGCGTTGTACGTGATGAAGACGTTGGTCACGCTCGGCAACACCTGGACGCCGATGAAGCAGTTGTAATTGTTGCCGGACCTCGGAGAGAGCAGCGACGTGGCGGGGGCATAGTTGATGAAGACCCGCACGTTGCCGAACGTGTACTGGCCTGTTCCCATGAAGGTCCAGTGCAGCGTGCCCAGCCAATCGCCCATCGTGAGGATCGCGCGCGCCAGGAGGCTCAGCGCAGGCCCCATCGAGAACCACACGTTGAACGAGAACGGGAACTTCACCGCGTTCGGGTCGAAATTGGGGAACGGGAACGGGCCGAGCGCAGGCGACATGCACACGTCGGGGTACCCGGCGCTCATGCCGGTGCACTTGTTGTTCGCAGGCAGCATCGCGCCGGCCTCCTATCCCAAGAGGATCTGCTTGCCGTTCACCGTGACCGTCTCCTCGGTCAGGATCGTGGCGTTCTTCGCCTTCGTGAAGGCCGTCTTCTCCACGATCGTGTGCGACTCGCTCGCCTGCACGCTCAGCAGCGCGCTCACCCGCTGGACCATCGAGGTGAACCTCTGGACCATGGCGTCGGCCACCATCCGGATCTTGCCCGCCTGCACCTCGAGCTCCGGCCCCCGGATCGCGACGCCCTTGTCCCCGGACAGCGAGAGCTCTCCGTCCCTCGCGTGCACCGCCACGTCCCCCTGGAGCGACAGCACCGTCCGACCCGCGCCGTGGAGCACGCCGATGGCGTAGTAGCGCTCCTCCCTGCCGATGACGAGCAGCGTGTCGCCCACGGCGGGCTCGTAGGGCAGCGCGAGCGCCATCTCGACGGCGACCGGCTGGCCGCCCGGCAGCTCCACCGCGATCGTGCCCCCGTCCGCCGCCGTGACCCGGCCCGGGCCCAGGTACTCCCTCGGGAGCGCCGCGGCGCCCTCCTGGCCCGCGTCGTCGGCCGCCGCGCCCCCGGCCCGCGGGAGGCCGATCCGAAGCACGTCCGCGCCGCGCGAGCCGTGCGCGCCGTACGCCCGAGGCGCGTGCTCCTCGCCCGCCGCCGCATCCACCCGCACGGCCGCCGCGCGATCGCTCTCCTTCATGGCTCCCATCGACATCGCTCCTCCTTCATTGCGAGCGCCGCTCGGGCGGCATCCATGCTTCGGCCTCGAGCCGATCGACGTCCGTGCGCCTCGCCGTGGCGAGGTTGGCGTCGAGATAACGTGTCTTCTCGTCGCGGACGTGGTGCAGGTTCGCCCAGTGCAGGTCCGCGCCGGTGAAGTCGGCGCCCGAGATGTCCGCGTGCGAGAGATCGGCGTGGTGCGCCTTGACCCCCACGAACAGCGCCCCGGCCGCGCGGACCTCGTGCATCACCGTCTCCCGGATGTCGGCCCCCGCGAGGTTCGCCCCCGAGAGATCGGCCTTCACGAAGATCGCATTGCGGAGCATCGCCTGCGTCAGCCCGGCGCCGGCGAGCACGCCCTCGCCGAAGAAGGCGGCCTTCGCCATCGCGCCCGCCAGCGAGGCCTGCCGCAGGTTCGCCCCCTTGAAGTTCGCGTTCGCCAGGATGGCGCCGTCGAGCCGGGTCCGCTCCAGGTTGCACGAGGTGAAGTCGCAGTTCGACAGGTTGCACCCCGAGAGGTCCATCCCCGAGAGGTTCCCGAGCGCGAAGAAGCACCGCGAGATGGTCAGCCCGGAGAGCGACACCCGCGTCAGGTCCACGCCGGAGAAGTCCACGCAGTCGAAGATCGCCTTCTCGAAGGTGATGCCCTCCACGACCGCGGTCCGCAGCGTGGTCTGCGAGACGAGCGCGCGCGTCAGGTTCGCGCCCGTCAGGTTGGCCCCCTCCAGCATGCAGCGCACGAGCCGCGATCCGGACAGGTCGGCGCCCGAGAGATCGGCCTCCTTGAAGACCACCATCTCGAGGTCCTTGCCCGAGAGATCCGCGCCCGGCAGCCGCGCCCGGTACAGCATGCACGACCTCAGCGTCGCGCCCCGGAAGTCCGCGCCGGTGAGGTCGCAGCTCGCGAGCACCGTCTGGTCGAGCGTCGCGCCCCGGAAGCTCGCGCCCCGGAGGTCCGTTCCCTGGAGCGACGACAGCGTGAGGTTCGCGTTCTCGAAGCTCACCCCCGCGAAGTCCATCCCCTCCAGCGCCGCGCCCGCGAGGTCCGCCCCGGAGAGGTCGAGCCGGCCGAGGCGCGCGCCGTCGAACACCGTCTTCGTGAGCTTCTTCGGGAGCACGGCCTCCCGGAGATCGGCCTTCAGGAACACCACCGTGTCGAGCTCGGCGCCCGACAGATCGGCCCGCGTCAGGTTCGCCTCGGCGAACGACGAGCCCTCGATCCGCGCCTGCGACAGCGAGGCGCCCGAGAGGTCCGCCCGCGTGAACGACGACTGCGAGACGGTCACCCCGTCGAGCGCCGCGCCCGACAGGTCGGCGAGGTCGAGCCGCGTGCCCTTCAGGGTCGCGCCGGACAGCTCTGCCCCCGCGAGCTTCGACTCGGCCAGGTTCGCCTCCTGGAGCCGCGCGCCGCGCAGGTTCGCCCCGGTCAGCTGCCCGCGGACCAGGCTCGCCCCCGTGAGGTTCGCCCCGGCGAGGTTCGCGCCCGAGAGGTCGCTCTGGGCGACGGCCGCGCCCTGGAGATCGGCGCCCGACAGGTCCGCGCCGCGGAGCGCGCACCAGGCCATCTTGATGCCGCGGAGATCGGCCCCCGAGAGGTCCGCGCCCTCCAGCTGCACCCGCCCGAGCTTCACGCCGCGCAGCCGCGCCTTGCGGAGATCGGCCCCCCGCAGATCCATGTCGCCGAGCGTCCTGCCCTCGAGCGCCTCGCCCGCCTGGAGCAGCGCCCTCAGCTCGTCCGGGGTCATCGATCTCGCTCCAGCGTCGACTTCTTCAGGTTCGCCCCCCTGAAATCACAGCCGGATCCCGAGGTTTCGTAGAATTTTGCATCGTAGAGGTTCGCGTCGACGAACTTCGCCTCCGGGACCCGCGCCTTGAGCAGGTCCGCCTCGAAGAGGTTCGCCCGCGTGAAGTCGGCGCGCGTGAGGTTTGCCCGGTCGAACCGGGCGCCCCGCACGTTGGCCCCGAAGAACCTCGCCCCGTCGGCCGTGGCCTCACTGAAGAGGGCGCCCGTCAGCACGGCGAGGCTGAGATCCGCGCCGGTGAGGGTCGCGCTCATCCACACGCTCCCGTCGCCCCGCGCGCCCGTGAAGACCGCGCCGGTGAGGTCGGAGCCGGAGAAGCTCGTGCCGGTCAGGGTGGCGCCCGCGAACGTGGCGGAGGCGCCCTTGACCTTGGACACGAAACACCGCGTGAGCGAGGCCTGCGACAGGTCCGCGCGCTCGAGCACGGTGCTTTCCAGGAAGGCCACGGCCCACGCCGCCCCGCGCGCGACGGCCCCCGTCATGTCCGCCCTCGAGAAGACGAGCTGCGACCCTTGCGTGCCCGAGAGATCGGCCTCCATGAGCCGCGCGCCGTCGAACGTGGTGCCCTCCAGCGTGGCGCCGCGGAAGACGGCGCGCTCTGCCCAGGCGCTCTGCAGGGTGGCGAGGCTCAGGTCCGCGCCCGTGAAATCGGCCTCCCTCACGTCGGCGTCGAACAGCACGGCCTGCTTGAGGAGGGCGCGCGTGAGCCTCGCGCCCCGGAGGTTGGCGCCCGTGAGGAGGGCGCCCGTGAGGTCCGCGCCGGTCAGGTCGCGGCCGCTCAGGTCCTGCTCGCTCAGGTCCTGGTCGCGGAGGTCGCTCCCCGGCCCGATCTGCCCGGGCGGCCGCGGCGGGGCCATGGAGAGGCCCATCGACGCGAGCTTCGGATCGCCGGCGAGCTTGTCCCACGCCGCGAGCGCCGGGACCTGGGTCCCGCGCGCGGCCGCGAGCGCCTTCGCCTCCTCCACCGCCCGCGCGACGCGCCGGAAGGCCGTCCGGAGCGCCGCGTCCATCAGCACGGGCGACGCGTCGGAGCTCATCGGCGGCAGGGCCTGCGAGGCCTTCGGCAGGTTGCGCAGCGCCTCCGCGATGACGCTGCCGAGGACCTTTCCCCCCGGCAACGCGATGCCCGCGAGCGCCGCCATCGCCCGGCCGATCCTCTCCTGCTGCGGCTTCGCGACGTCGCCGAGCCGCGCCTTGAGCAGCGCCGACAGCGGGTCGAGCCCCGCCGCGCCGCCGCCGTCGCGCGGCGCCGCGCCGTCGCCCTTCTTCTGCAGCGCCTGCAGCGCCCCCCACTCCTCCTTGAGCTCCGGCGCGAGCTGCTCCTCGATCTCGAGCGGATCGGCCTCGAAGCGCGCGAGGATCTCCCGGTAATGCTCCTCGGGCAGCGCCGGCCCGTCGAGCGGCTCGGAGGCGACGAGCGTGGTGACGCGCGAGAGGTCGTCGTCGGTCACCTCCGTGAGGCCGCGCCACGTGAGGAACAGGGCCCCCTCGTCCAGGTTGGCGAGCAGCGTGTCGAGGTGCATCGGCACCTCCCGAAACCCGCGCTCCGCGTCGTTCGCGAACACGCGGATCCGGAGGCCCGGCAGCCGCGACCGGAAGACCTCCGCGTCGGGGTGGAGGTTCTGGAACAGGAGCTCCTCGTCCCCGCGCAAATAGGGGAGCCACTGATCGGGCCGGGCCGCGTTGAAATAGGTCCAGTCGAAGTCGTCGGCGAAGTAGGGCGCTCGCTTCTCGCGGTACGCCTTGCCGTAGTTCTTCCCGACCCGGGCGCGCCGATCGGGCCGGTTCGGCGACAGGGGCCCGAACCCCGCGGGCGCCGGCCGATCCGAGCGCGACAGCAGCAGATCGTCCGGGCCCTCGACGTTGGGGAGCTCGCGCGTCCCGTGGCCCCTGCCCACCGGGTTGAGCGGGTGCCCCGGCCCTCCGAAGCTGCGCCGATCGCCGAGCGGCATCCGGTCGAACGGCACAGGATCGCTCATGGCGGGCCCGAGCAGGCCATCCATCCACACGCGCTCGCCGACCACGCGCAGGATCTTCGACCAGGACCCGACGCCGAACCGCACCGGACACTCGGTCATGCGCGCCTTGCCCGGCGTGTGGCACGTGCCGATCAGGAGCACGTCGGCGTGGGGCTTGAAGTCCGCCAGATCGCTCGGGTACAGGCACTCGCCGGTCTGTTCGTGATCGTCGTCGTGGAACACGTCGCCGCGCAGCGTCTCCTGCGCGAGCGCCGGGTGGCCCTCGGGCAGGGAGAGCGGCGCTCCGGGCGTGAGGGTGAACTTCGCCCGGACGATCAGGGTCATCTCCGGCTGAGGCGGCCTCCGCGAGGTGACCTTGCTGCCGAAGAGGAACGGGGTGAGGTTCTTGTTCGCCATCCGTGAGGGTCGTCGCGCGTGCGCGTCACGTCATGAGGTGGACTGCCGCGATGTTCGTGCGGACGGGCACGACCTTGCCCCGGTCCAGGGTGACCTTCAGCTTCTCCGTCCCCATCGAGAGCGTGGGCCCGATGCTGGCATCGAGGGACGCGGCGACGGTGACGGACGCCTCCAGGCCGATCGTGGCGCTGGCCGAGATGCCGCCTGTGAAGCTCACCTCCGCGCCGAGCGTCGCCTCGATCATCGCCCCCAGGACGACCTCGTTGACCATGCCGAGGTTGATCGTCGTCTCGATCCCGTCGACGACGGTCTTGCTGTCGCCCTGCGTGTAGGAGTCCGCGTCGCCGTACTTCTCGTCCTTGGTGTCGGCGTGGGTCTCGGAGATGATCTTGCTCGCCTTTGTATAGCTCTTGATGATGTCGGCCTCGGTGTGGTCATCGATGGTCCCGGTGACCGTGGTCGAGGTCGTGATCGACCCCGCCTTCATCGTCGACTTCGACGGTCCCTCGACGGTCGTCTCGTCGGTCATCGACGTGGCGTGGGTCTTCGACACCATCGTGTCCGCCCATGTCTCGTTGGAGATCGAGGGCACCGGCAGCTTCGCCGAGCCGGTATAGGACGAAATGCTCTTGGCCCACGTCCTGTCGACGATCGTGGGGTTCTCCCCGAGGACGCCTGAGGGCGGGAGCCCCCAGGCGTCCGTGATCTCGTCCAGGTTGCGCGGCGGGCTGTCGTGTCCGGTGACGCTCTCCATCTTGCTGCTGTAATGGAACTCGAAGGCATCGCCGTGGTAGGTGGTGTGCACCTCGCCCTTCACGGTCTTCTCGCGCAGGCGCTTCTCGCCGCGGGGGCCCTGGATGAAGTCGAACTCGCCCGACCCGTAGAAGGTGATGCTCTTCTCGTTGATCTGCCCGTCCTCCGCCTTCCAGCCGCCCTCGAACTCGCGGCGACCGAGGATGGTCATCTTGTAGGTGCCCCCGATGACCTCGACCTTGTCGCCCCGCGTGGTGATGACCCGGTTGCCGTCGGTGTGATCTCGCCAGGTGTACTCGTCGCCCTCGGCCGCGCCGATGCGCAGGTACGACGACATGCCGTCGCCGAAATCAGGCACATGGAGGATACCGTACTTGCCATCGCCGGCCATGGGAGCTCCGTATCCGGTGGCGCGTGGAGCGTGGTGCTCGCGCCCTCAAACGAAGAGGTTGAACGCCGAGACGATCTTGTTGGCGAGCGCGATCTCCGTCTTGCTCATGTGGAGCTCCACGCCCGCCGGGCTGATCTCGAGCGTGGGGCCGGCGGAGACGTCGATGCTCCCGGTCAAGCTGAAATCCGCCTTGAGCCCGACGGTCACGTCGACGATGCCGCCGGCCGTGAAGGTCACCTCCGCGCCGAGCGTCGCCTCGATCATCCCCCCCAGGACGACCTCGTTGACCATGCCGAGGTTGATCGTCGTCTCGATCCCCTCGACGACGGTCTTGCTGTCGCCCTTCGTGTAGGAGTCCGCGTCGCCGTACATATCGTCCTCGGTGTCGGCGTGGGTCTCGGAGATGATCTTGCTCGCCTTCGTATAACTCTTGATGATGTCGGCCTCGGTGTGGTCATCCATGGTCCCGTCGACCTTGGTGGAGGACGTGATCGACGCGGCCTTCATGGTGGATTTCGACTCCGCCTTGACGGTCGTCTCGTCGGTCATCGAGGTGGCGTTCGTCTTCGTCACCATCACTTCCGTCCAGGTCTCGTCGGTGATCGACGGCACCGGCAGCTTCGCGGAGCCGGTATAGGACGAGATGCTCTTGGCCCACGTCCTGTCGACGATCGTGGGGTTCTCCGTCGGGATCGCCTGGGGCGAGGGCGGATTCTTGTCATCGATGAAATCGTCGGTGACATTCAGCGTGGGGAACGTGTCCGTGCCGGTCTGGCTCTCCTTGATCTTCCCGAAGTAATAGTCGTAGACGTCGCCGTGGTAGAGGGTGTGCACCTCGCCCTTGATGGTCGTCTCGACCACCTTCCACGTCCCGCCGTAGTTCTGCACCCACTCGATCGTGGTGCCGCCGCCGAAGGTCTCGCTGACCTCGGTGACGTGCCCTCCCGACACGTCCCAGCCCGCCTGGTGCTCCCCGCGGCCGAGGATGAGCAGGCGGTAGTTCCCCCCGATCACCTCGACCTTGTCGCCCTTGGTGGTCGAGATGCGGTTGCCGTCGGTGTGATCGCGCCAGCCGCCCTTCGTGTGCAGCTTCGCGGTCTCGGCCTTTCGCTCGCCCACAGGCACGAAATTGGGCGAGCCGTCCCGCTTGCGGTCGTCGTCGGTGAACGTCTGAATCCGCTCGGCGAGATCGTCGCCCGCGCTCTCGCCGAGCGGCGCGGCGGCCCCGAGGCGCAGGTAGGACGGTTCCCCACCATTCAGATCCGGTACTTCGAGGAGCGCGAATTTGCCTCCGGACACTGGAGCCTCCGAGCGTGATCGACGACGCATGGCGTCGCCGTGTCGCGGACCGCACAATCCTATGTCAGGGGGAGCCGCCCGTCCACGCCGAACCGCTCGCCGCGATCGTCGTGATCGAGCGCGCGGCTCACGGGGCCGCGTGGCTCACGAGGCCTCGGCGGGGCGCTGCGCCGCCGACTCGGGGGCTTGGTGCGCGATGGCCCAGACGAACTCCGGCAGCAGCGCGAGGGAGTGCGGATCCTGCGTCACGCCGATGAGACCGCTGATGAACTCCATGGGGTGCTCGCGCCTGCTCCCGTCGATGAAGCGCAGCTGGGCGCTGGTCAGGCCGGGCGGCAGCTCGGAGAGCCCCGGTCCCTGCGGGTTCCCGAGGCCCCCGAGCGCGTCGCTCCGGGCCTCCGCCGTCAGCCATCGCTCGTGCCAGCTCTCGAGATAGGGATTCGGGGCGAAGTAGTCGTTGGGCCACGCGCGCAGGTAGGGAAACAGCACGTGGATCCACCCGGTCAGCTCGTCGGCCGAGCTCTCGTACCTGAAGAACGCGCGCCAGAACATCGTGTCGGCGCGCCCCTCCGCCGAGGCGGCGATCTGGTCGAGCACGGGCAGGAGCGCGCGGGTCCACCGATCTTGCCCGACGGAGCCGAGCATCGCCACGCGCTGGCGCACCCAGCGCCAGTCGTCGGACGTGCCGAGCAGGTACACGCGCGGGATCCCGCGCTGCGGGAACACCATGTCGCCCGGGAACGGCGGCTCCCACGCGTAGTGCGGCGCGAGCGGGGTCGCGACCGTGAGCTCCGACGACACCCGCTCGACAGGCCCCGTGGTGGAGAAATTGGAGGTCACGAGGTCCCGCAGCGAGCCGACCCGCGCTGAAACCTGCCTGGAAAAGTCCGGAAACAAAGCTGGCCACGGGTTCACCTCGCCGAGGGTGAAGTCCGGGCGATCGACGACGAGCGAGAACTCGTGATCGTCGGGGAGGAAGCGGCGTCGATGCTCGTCGTTCGCGGCGAGGTGGAACGTGAAGCCGCGCGCCAGGCAGAGCCAGACCACGTCGGGCGAGAGCACGAGGGGATAGCGCTGGGTGAAGGCGGTATAGGCGGCCTGGACGAGCGGGTGGAGGTCCGTGCGTCCCACGAGGGGCAGGCGGTGGCGGTAGGAGGCCTCGATCTTCGAGACGAGCAGGCTCTGCACCGCAGCTTCGCTATCGAATCCCGGCAACGGCGCCGTTGCGGGCTCGACGTCGGCAACGGCGATCGTCGTGACGTTCATGAAACCTCGTCCTCCCCAAGCCTGCGCGGCGCGCTCGTGATCCTTCGCTGTCCTTCGTACACGAGCGTGCGGCGCGCGACAACGGGCCGCGCGCAGGCGCCCACCGCGGCGTCGCTGCATGGGACGGAGCGCGCCCGGGCGCGGCACATTTCTGCTGCCCGGCGTGAGCGCTGGGGCCCGGCAAGGTGCTTGTTCCGAGGCATCGATTGGTGATGGGTCGTGATCGGTCGTGCCCCGGGTCCGCTGGGAGACGTGCGCGGTCGTTCTTCCGGACCTCTGAGAAGACAGGAGTTCGTTCTCCTCCTTTCCTTCCCACAGCGCGCGCAGCCAGGTCGACGGCGCTGTCGCTCGGCGCCGGCGTTGCAGCCGAGCGCGTCTTCGTCGCAGCCGAGCGGGTTGTCGTCGGAACCGAGCGTTTTCTCTGGATCCGGGCTGCTCTTCGCCGTAATCGAGAATTCTTTCTCTAGATCCAGGCCGTATTTAACCGGAATCGAGAGATGATTCTCTGGATACAGGCTACTTTTAGCCTGAACCGAGAGTTGATTCTCTGGATGTGGGCTTATCATGGCCGGAATCGAGAGGATTTTCTCTGGATCCGGGCTGCTCTTCGCCGGAAGCTACACGATGTCGGCGCGTCGTTCACGCCGGTTCACGCCGCGCCGGCCCCTCCGTGCGCGCGCGATGCCGCTGGAACGTGATTTTTTTGCGGGCGGCAGATGCCCGAGGGCTTCGCCATGGCGGTGTTGCATGTCCGTGGTGAATGGTGCACGACTAGGCGCTCGTGCAGCCGCGGCGAAACGCCCTGAAGGAGGAGCGCAGCAGATGAACTCACGCCAGGCGAGTCCCCTCGGGGCGAGCGTATCGGCCAGCCCGAAGCTGGCGCTGCGGATCGACTTTCTCAAGAAGGTGTACGGGCTCTTCACGGCGAGCCTGGTCGTCTCCTCCCTGGGCGCCATGTGCGCGCTGTACATCGGGGCGCCGGACGTGGAGGAGGGGACACTGGGGCGCGAGATGCCGCCGCTTGTCGAGCTCTTCGCGCAGCACCCGATCCTCTCGATGGGCGTCGTGTTCGGCGTGATGTTCGGCGCGCGGGCGGTGCGCAAGATCCCCGGGGTCAACGTCCTCGCGCTCTTCGGGATGGCGGCCGTCCTGGGCGTCACCGCAGCGCCTGCGCTCTACATGGCCCAGGCGGCGGCGGGCCTCGGCGGCACCCTGTCGTCGGCCCCGGTGCGGGACACCTTCATCCTGACGGTCCTCACGTTCGGGAGCCTCACGCTGGGGGTCTTCCTCTCGAGGGAGGACCTGTCGTTCATGGCCAGCGGGCTGGTGATGGGCGCCATGGTCGTCCTCGGCGCGATGCTGCTGAACGCCCTGCTCGGGAGCACGCTCCTCGGCCTCGCGATCGCCAGCGTGTCCGTCCTCGTGTTCGGGGGATACGTCCTCTACAACACGTCGCGCCTGCTCCACTCGAGCGAAGAGGACCCGGTCGGCGGCGCGCTCGACCTCTACCTCAACTTCATCAACCTCTTCTCGTCGATTCTGCAGATCCTCTCGGGCCGCCACGTTTGAGCCGGCCGCGTCGCGTTCACGTCGCGGCGCGCGCCCGTCTGCGCCCGACCTCCCTTGGGTCTCTCGCCCGGGGCGGACGGCTGGAGGGCGGCTTGACGCGCCATTTGGGCCGGGTAAGAACGCGCTGACCATGAGCCTGCAGCTCCTCGTCGCCACGCTTGCCCTCTCCCTCTCATCGCTCTCATCGCTCTCCTTGCTCGGTTGCAACAAGCCCGCCGAGGAGGCGCCGGTGGTGGCGGCCGCCGAGCTCGCCGCGCCGGCGAACGTCAAGCGCGTCGACATCGCGGTGAACGACAGCGGGTTCTCCCCGTCGACGATCGAGCTGAAGAAGGGAGAGCCCGTGGTGCTGCGCTTCACGCGGACGACGAAGAGCGAGTGTCTGAAGGCGATCGCGATTCCCGATCTGAAGATCGAGAAGGACCTGCCGCTGAACACGCAGGTCGAGGTGGCCATCACCCCGCAGAAGGAGGGGAAGATGGTGCTTCAGTGCTGGATGGCGATGGTCAAGGCGACCATCAACGTGGTCGGCTCGTGACGCGGCCGCGCCCGTTGCGAGACGCGCGCGCTGTCAGAGCATGAGCCAGAGCTCGGCGTCGTAGCGCTTCGCGCCGCCGCCCGCGTCCTGCGCCGCGCGGCGCCTCCCCGAGGCGGGCTCCCCCGCGCTGCCCGGCGCGTCGTCCCGGCGCGCCCCGTCGCCTCGAGCGCGCGCGCCGGCGTGGGCCAGGTCGATGCCGGAGGCGGCGCAGCGGGCGACGGCGAAGCGGAGCATCTCGCGCACGTCGCCCGAGCGGAGCATGCCGCGCGTCCGGTGGCGCGCGATCGCGGCCGCGCGCTCGACGCACTCGGCGCAGGGGGCCACCTCCGATCGGAACCTGAAGAGCAGCGTCCCCTCGGGCCACCCGAGCGCCGACGCCTCGATGCTCACCACGACGAACTCGCCGTCGCGGACCACCCGGGTCCGGGCCGCGCTCGCGCTGTCCTCGCCGGCGCCGTGCGCCTCGCCTCTCAGCAGGAACCAGTAACGATCCATGAGGCGCTCGACGTCGCGCGGCTCACCGTGAGCGATGATGTCTGTCATCCCTGACCTCCGACGACCCAATGTGAGGCCCGCTCCTTCGAACTTCGATGGCAGGGAGAGACAGGAAATGTCTGCTCGGAAGGACAATGTCCGAGCGGACGTGACGCGACGCGACGCGACGCGTCTCGGTTGGATGTGGTCTGTATTACCGTTGTGGCGGTGGTTTTCGCTTCCCTTTGGGGGCCCCGTGAGTAAGCTCTGCGCCCCCCAACGTGCCCGGCGGGAAGCCGCCCCGGTTCTTCGCTCCGAACCGGCTCGTGACGAGGCGCGCCGAGGGGATCGCTCTCGCGGCGCGCCGCGCGGAGCCTGTTTCTGCCACCCCAGACGGAGCGAGCAAGGCGATCCCATCATGAATCAGCATCCCGGCATCATCGGCAAGAAGATCGGCATGACGCAGATCTTCAACGAGACGGGCGAGGTCCTGCGCTGCACGGTCGTGCAGGCGGGCTGCGTCGTCATCGGCAAGCGCACGCTCGAGAAGGACGGCTACAGCGCCCTCATCCTCGGCCTCGGCGAGCGGGCGGAGAAGCACACGACGAAGCCGGTCGCCGGCGCGTACAAGAAGTCGGGGCAGACGCCGAAGCGGATCGTGCGCGAGCTGCGCTGCAGCCCGGAGCACGCGGCGAAGTACGAGATCGGGACCGCGCTCAAGGTCGACGAGATCTTCGAGGTGGGCCAGCGGGTGGACGCGCAGGGCCGCTCGCGCGGCCGCGGCTTCAGCGGCGTCATCCGCCGGTGGAGCTTCGCCGGCGCGGTCAGCTCGCACGGTACGCACGAGTACTTCCGACACGGCGGCTCGATCGGTACGAACATGACCCCCGGCCGCACGCTGCCCGGCCTGAAGATGCCCGGCCACTACGGCGACGAGACGGTGAGCGCGCTCAACCTCAAGATCGTGAAGCTCCTCCCCGAGGACAACCTGATCCTCATCGAGGGTCCGGTCCCCGGCCCGAAGAACCAGGTGGTGACGATCCGCGGCGCCGTGAAGAAGCGCGGCGGCAAGGGGATCGTGCCGGTGCAGCAGCCGACCAAGAAGAAGGGCGGCTGATCCCGGCCGCCGGCGGGGCAGCTCCCATGAGCGAGCGCCCCGCCGGTCGTGCCCGCCGAGTGTCCCTCCGTGTCGCAGAAGCCGAAGAACCCGTACAAGCGGCCTGACGCCTTCACGAAGGCGGCGAAGGCGCAGGGCTATCCTGCGCGCAGCGTCTTCAAGCTCGAGGAGATCGATCGCCGGGTGCGGCTGCTCCGCCCTGGCCAGCGGGTGCTCGACCTGGGCGCCGCGCCGGGGTCGTGGTCGATGTACGCGGCGCAGCGGATCGGCGCGGGGGGCAAGCTGCTCGCGGTGGATCTGTCGCCGATCACGGCGGCGTTCGGCCCGCAGGCGACGGTGGTGCAGGGGGACGCGCTGTCGCTCACGAACGAGGCGCTCGCGCAGTTCGCGCCGTACGACGTGGTGCTGTCGGACATGGCGCCCGCGACGAGCGGCAGCAAGATCGCCGACCAGGCCCGGAGCTACGAGCTGTTCATGCGCGCCGTGGCCGTGGCCGAGGCGCTGCTCGCGCCGGGCGGGGCGTTCGTCGGCAAGATCTTCATGAGCGAGGACTTCGTGAAGGCCCGGGACGCGCTGAGGAACCTCTGCGAGGAGGTCCGGAGCATCCGGCCCGAGGGGACGCGGGCGAGCAGCGTGGAGATCTTCCTGGTCGGGCTGAAGCGGAAGGCGGCGGGGAAGACGGGGTAGACGCCTGTCACTGTTCAGGAAAAGCCGATAAGAGAGGTATCCTGAGCTTCCTCTCTTCTCTTGGCGTCCTTGGCCGTCAATCCGCGCTGAATACCCGCCGGCATCCCCTCAGAACGCGCTGTGTCCCGTGATCGCGTTGCCGAGGATCAGGCAATGCACCTCGTCGGTGCCCTCGTACGTGTACACGCTCTCCAGGTTGAGCATGTGCCGGATGACCGGGTAATCGAGCAGGATCCCGTTCGCGCCGAGCACGCTCCGCGCGGTCCGCGCGATCTTGAGCGCCCAGCCCACGTTGTTCCGCTTGCAGAGCGAGACCTGCACCGGGCTGATGCCGCCCGCATCCTTCAGCCGCCCGAAGTGCAGCGCCATGAGCTGCCCCTTCGCGATCTCCGTCGCCATCTCGACGAGCTCCGACTGGATGAGCTGCCGCGACGCGATCGGCTGGCCGAACTGGACGCGCTCGCGCGCATAGGAGACCGCCGTCTCGTAGCAGGCGCGCGCGGCGCCCAGCGCGCCCCACGCGATGCCGAAGCGCGCCTGGGTCAGGCAGCCGAGCGGGCCCTTCAGGCCGACCACGCCCGGGAGCACGTTCTCCTCCGGCACGCGCACCTCGTTCAGCACGATCTCGCCGGTCGGGCTCGCGCGCAGGCTCATCTTGCCGTGGATGAGCGGCGTCTCCAGCCCCTTCATCCCGCGCTCCACCACGAAGCCGCGGATGGACTCGGCCCCTCCGTCATCGACCTTGGCCCACACAACGCAGAGGTCCGCGATCGGCGCGCTCGTGATCCACATCTTCGTGCCCGTCAGCACGTACGCGCTCCCGTCCTTCCGGGCGCGGGTCTTCATCGAGCTCGGATCCGACCCGCTGTCGGGCTCCGTCAGGCCGAAACACCCGATCAGCTCGGCGGCGGCCATCTTCGGAAGCCACCGCTGCTTCTGCGCCTCGGAGCCGTACTTCCAGATCGGATACATCGCCAGCGAGCCCTGGACGCTCACGAAGCTGCGCAGGCCGCTGTCACCATATTCGAGCTCCTGCAGCGCGAGGCCGTAAGCGACCGAGTTCATGCCGGCGCAGCCGTAGCCGGTCAGCGAGCCCCCGAGCAGGCCGAGCGCGGCGATCTCGGGGATCAGGTCGGTCGCGAACTCCTCGCGCGCGAACAGGTCCGCGGCGCGCGGCAGGTACCGCTCGCGCACGAAGCGACGGACGGCGTCGCGGATCATGCGCTCTTCCTCGGAGAGCAGCGGATCGATCGCCATGAGCTGATCGAGCGAGAGGGGCTCCTGGATGGCCATGGAGCGAGCGTGTAGCGTGCCTTCGCGCGGCGCGGAAGGGGCAGCGCCGGCGGGCCGCCGGCTCAGGGGCGGATGGAGACGAGCGTGCCCTTCCGTAGCGAGAGCGCGCCGTGCCATTCGGCCGGGACCTCGGGCGTCGTCCACTCGAACAGCCAGGCGGCGTCGAGCGGAGAGAGGTTCACACAACCGTGGCTGCGCGGGGTGCCGAAATCGTCGTGCCAGTAGGCCGCGTGGAACGCGAAGCCCTCCGTGAAGTACTGGACGAAAGGCACGTCGCGGAAGTCGAACGGATCCTCGTCCTCCTCGTCGCCGTCCATCGTGACCGTGACGTGCTTCGTGTGGATGCGGAACAGCCCCTGGATGGTAGAGCGTGTCGTCTTGGGATCGCCGAGGCCGTCCGCCCCCGTCGAGACGAGCGTCACGTAGACGGGGCGGGCGCCCTCGTAGGCGACGAGGCTCTGCTTGTCGATCGAGACGTCGATCCACTTCCGCCCGCGCACCGCCCACGCAGGGGTCCGGGGGAGCGGGTCGACGCGCACGACCTCGTCGGTGCGGACGAGCGAGCCGTCCCGCGCCTCGAGGTAGTCGATGCCGCCGAGGCGCCGCGAGGCGCCGGACAGCGGGATCGCCTCGCGGAAGCGGAGCGGGGCGCGGGTGACGCCCCCGCGCTCGCCCGGGACGAGGCGCGCGGCGTGGCGGCGCCTGGCGAAGGCCACGGGCAAGGTGACGTCCTCAGGGAGCGCCAGCCCGGCGAAGGCGCTCGGCCGGATGACGCGGGTGCGGTCGAGCGGCAGGACGGCGAGGTCGGTCGTCAGGCCGAAGCGGCGCCCGTCGTGATCGAACGTCGAGAGCAGGGCAAAGCCGGAGCGCGTCCGGGCGCGGCCCAGGACGAGCGCGTCGGGAGAGCGGCGATCGCCGGCGAGCCCGGGCGCCGGCCGCCCGTAGAGCAGGACCGAGGGCGTCGCGTCCGGAGGCGGCGGCGCGACGAAGTCGGGCGCGCGCGCGGCGGTCGCGGCGCGGAGCAGGTGCCCGGCGAGGTCGGGCTCGGCGCCGCGCTGCTCGTCCTCGTCCGGAAGGCGCGCATAGAGCGGCGGGGTCGGGGAGCGAGACATCGCGTACGTGTAGGGCAGACCGCCGAGCAGGGTTGTCGCGTCGCCTGCCTGCGTCGCGGCAAATGCGTTTGCGCCCGGCTGCGTTGCGGCAAGTGTGTTTGCGCCTGCCTGCGCTGCAGCAAGTGCGTTTGCGCCTGCCTGCGTTGCAGCAAGTGCGGTCTCGCCCGGCTGCGTTGCAGCAAGTGTGGCCTCGCCCGCCTGCGCCGCGGCAAGTGTGGTCTCGCCCGCCTGCGTCGCGGCAGGCGCGGCCTCGCCACGAACGACCGGCGAGGTGGGTGAAGCGAACCGACGGACGGGGCGGCGAGACGATGCCTCGACCGCCAGGTCGTGAATGTTGAGCGTCGCACTGGCGCCGATGCAGACGTAGCCGTTCGGCTCGATGCGGTACCAGCCCTCGGCGCACGACGTCCTGCCGGAGGGCTCCGGCCTGCGCGCGACCACGGCGCCGGCGCGCAGGTACCCGATGCGCCGGCTGGTCCAGCGCGGTTCGGCGAAGATCCACGTCTCCCTGGCGATGCTCGCGAGCTCGTGGACCTCCTCCTCGGCCGCCGTCGGCGAGGTGGCCGGGGGAGGATCGATCTCGGGCAGCTTGTCGGATCCGTCATCGACGAGCTCCGGCGGCAGCGCCGGCAACGCGAGCGGGTCGCCGCCCGGCCCCGCGGCGACAGCGCCCGGCGTCCTCGCGGCCTCCGCGCTGGGCGGCGCGGCGTCCTCCGCGCGGGCGGCGGCGGGCGCCGGGGCAGCGACGGCGGGCGCGGCTGCGGCGAGCGGCGCGGTGACGGCGGAGGCGGGCGCCGGGGCCGGGGAGGTCGCGGCGGGCTCGGAGGCAGGGCGCGGGCAGCTCACGCTCAGCGTCGCGAGCGCTATCGCCGGCAGGAGGAAAGCACCTCTCACGCGCATGGAGCGCGCGTATCAGGAGGCGCCGGCGAGGGCCAAGTTCAAGGGGGGTTCAGGAGAGCGGGAGGGCACAGGAGCGAGCGGCTCGCCGGCAGGAGGCGCCCGCCTGGAGGCCCAGCAGGGCCGGCGGGCGCCTTGGCGCGGTGTGCGGCGGATCCTCGCCCGCCGGCTTCACCAGGGCGGCGCGCGGTCGCCTCGCCGGGCCGCCGGCTGGAGCGGCGTCACGGCGTGGGGAGATCGCGCGCGCACGTCGCCGTGACGTAGTAGCGCCGCGAGGTGCCCGCGTAGGAAGCCCGAAAGTCCGTCGTCTGCTTGTACCCGGCGGCCAGGAAGCTGCCGCCGTGCATGAAGCGTCCGCTCGAGGTGTTGTCGAGCCGCGAGCAGTCGTTGCAGGGCATCAGCAGCTGATAGTTATCCGAACCGTCACGGGTGGCCTTGTACGCGTTGCCGGCCAGGTCGAGCTGCCCCCACCGCCCGGCGCCCTGGGGGAACTTGCCGACGTCCGTGAGATCCGTGTGCGCGCAGGGATAGTTGCTCGGGTACGGCTCACCCAGGCAGCGGTTCGTGCCATCACCCGCGACCGTGCCGTCACCCTGGCAGCACCAGGAGGCATACCGTGTGACATCCGTGGAGCCGTTCGGGTTGACGCCGATGATGCTCTCGACGCTCGAGCCGCCCCACGGGAAGATGCGCTGCTCGTTGCCGCCGGCAGAGGCGTAGTTGATCTCCGCCTGGGTCGGCAGCCGGCCGCCGTCCCACGCGCAGAATCCGAACAGCTCGTACCACGTCGCGCAGACGATCGGCTTCTTCTCCTTGGCTCCCGGGATGTCGCTCCAGGACGGCCATCCGTAGGGATCGCAGATGAGCGCCGTCTTGAGCGCGCTCGTGTTGGCCGCGAGATACGTGTTCCACGACGGGTCCCAGCCGCTGTTCGGGATCTTCGGGTGTGCACCCGCGCCGGCGGCCGGCGGGTTGGCCTGGGTCGGGCCGCCGGTCTGCTCGAGGTACTGCCGGAAGCGCCCCACCGTGACCGTGTACTTGTCGAGGTAGAAGCTGCTGACCGTCGCCGGCAGACCCGCGTTGTTGAGCCGGTTGAACGTGCCGCCCGGGACCGGAAGGGTCGAGCAGCAGTTATCGCCCCCCTCGACGCCGCAATTGGCACCTGCGCCAGGAGTGCCGCTGTTGCAGCTGATCGGCAGGCCAGGCACGCCGCCCCCGCCTCCGCCGCCGGCACCACCCGCGCCCCCCGCACCGCCCGCGCCGCCGGCACCACCCGCGCCCCCGGCGCCGCCCGCGCTGCTGGAGCTCGACGTCGTGGTGGAGGTCGTCGAGGAGCTGGAGCTCGACGTCGTGGTGGAGGTCGTCGAGGAGCTGGAGCTCGACGTCGTGGCGGAGCTCGTCGAGGAGCTGGAGCTCGACGTCGTGGCGGAGCTCGTCGAGGAGCTGGAGCTGCTCGACGTCGCCGTCGAGCCCCCCGTCTCGCTGTCGTAGCAGACGCGGAGATACGGCCGCCGATCCGCCGAGCTCTCGCTCGTTCGGATGTGGGTGCGATTCATGGTTTGCTCGAAGAACACACCGTTGTTCGTGGTGGGGTCGTTCACCCAGCTCTGCACGGTGCTGGTGAGGCTGACCGTGTGGTAAGCGTACGTGTATCCCGAGCTCGCCGTGAGGGTTCCCAGGACCGTGGGATCCCAGGCGCCCGAGTGCGAGTTCCACGTCACGGTGTTCTCGTCCCAGGGCGTCGTGATCCGGTGCACGCGCATCACGTCGGGGGTCAAGGCGCCGATGTTGAGGTAGAGATACGCCGAGACGATGGAGGCGCCGGCAGGGATCGACGAGAGATCGAACGCGATCAGCCCACGCAGCTGGGAGCCGGAGCTCTCGCCAGCGTACATGTCGGCTCCGGTGGGAGTGTAGGTGGGATAGGTCGAATTGATGAGGGCATCCTTGACCACGCCCGTCGTCCCGGTGCGCTGGAGAGTCACACAGACGGTCGCGGCCTGCTGCGCCTCACCGAGCAGCTCGCCACCTTCGTCTTGTGCGCCGACGCACCCGGCGAGCGCCGCGCCGGAGGCGGCGGCGAAAGAGGCCAGGAGCAGATGCCGAGACCCTCTCATGATCGTTCGATTCCTCATGATGCTCTCCGATCCGCGTCGTCGGGCCAGCTCCGCCCGCGAGGCTTCGTGTGATGCCGTCGCGCAGGAACGCCAGAGAGCGCCCCCGCCAAAACCACCATCTGCCTGCGCGCCGTAAAGCATCACCTTCATCAGGTCAGCCGTCGGATCGTTCTGGCGTCAAACAGCGCGCGAGGAAAACGATACCGTTTTACGGCTTTGATTTGAATGCGTCAATTGGGAATAGAGGTTTGCTGTCAAAAATCTGTTGATGTTGCTTGTGATGTCGGAGTAAAACTAAGCATTATTGCTCGAATCCTTGGTAAGTGTCGAGCGCCGCGAGGCACATTTGCGATGCCGCTCACATTTCGCTCGCGTTTCGCTCGCGTTCTGCGCGTGCCGCGCGACATGAGCAGCTACATCCGCCTGAACCGCCGGTGATCAGCTTGCCGGGGCGCGTGAGTCGATGGCGGATTCTGCCGTTCAGGCGAGCGTGAGGGGTGGTGGTGCTGGGGCAGAGATGCCTGCTTTTGTCTACCTGAGCGCTCGTCGGCTTACCTGGTGCTTTTTCCCCGCGCGGGTTCGTGGGCGGAAGCGCTGGAGAGGCCTTCTTCGACCTCGGTGACAATCATCGTCGCGAGCAGATCGAGCAGCGCGCGGCCTTCGTCCTCGGACGCCTCGCGCGGAGATCCAGTGTAGGCGGCGTCCATGCCCAGCGCGCGGAAGCTCTTCGCTCCTGCCTTGATGCCCTCCGACAGGCTCAGGTCGAGGTCCGGCAGGTCCTGGGCGATGTCTTTCCGGACGAGCGCGGAGGCCGCGGCGAGGACGAGCGATGTCTCGTAACGGCCCGCGTGGCAGGCGCCGCTCCGGAACTCCGCGGAGAGCGTCCGCGCCCAGCGGCGCGCGAGCGGGCACGCGACCGAGGCGCGGCCCAGGGGCAGGTCGCTGGTGGCGGCGCGCACGGCGCGGTCGTGCTCCGGCTCGAGGTGGTTGTTGATGAAGCAGACATGCGACAGGCCGGCCGACAGGTAGGCCTCGGCGACGGCGCGCAGAAAGGCGGTGAGCGCGGGCGCCGGGATCGAGATCGCGCCGGCGAAGCCCGCCGCGAAGTCGGTCACGCCATAACCGACGGGCGGGGCGAGGAGCGCGGCGACGCCGCGCGCCCACAGCCGGCGGCCGGCCTGCTCGGCCGCGGCTTCGCCGATGAGCGTGTCCGTACCGAGCGGCAGGTGCGGGCCGTGCGGCTCGACCGACCCGACCGGCACGAGCGCGACGCACGGCGCGCCGCCCGACAGGAGCGCGGCGAGCTCCTCCGTCGTGAGCTCCGCGAGGCGCGGCGCGGCCTGCATGGGCTAAAGGCCCGCCGGGTTCTCGCCGGCGACCTCGCGCTGCCGGAGCGCCTTGCGATCGACCTTGCCGCGATCGTTCCTGGGGATGTCATCGACGAAGGCGACCCAGCGCGGGTACTTGTGCTTGCTCAGCCGGTCCTTCACGAAGGCCTTGAGCTCCTGGGCGAGCTCGGCCCTCCCCTCGTCGGTGGCGACGCGGCCGCGCGCGTCGTCGCGGACCACGATGAACGCCTTCGGCTTCACGAGGCCCGCCTCCTCGGCGCCGATCACGGCGGCGAGGCTGACGGCCGGGTGCTCGGTCAGGCACTCCTCCACCTCGACCGGCGCGACCCAGACGCCGCCCACCTTGAGCAGCTCGTCGGCGCGCCCGCTGAACCAGAGGTAGCCCTCGGCATCCATGCGGAAGAGATCTCCGGTGCGGCACCAGTGGCCGTGGAAGGTGCCCCAGCTCTTCTCGCGATCCTGGAAGTAGCCGAGCGCGACCGAGTCGCCCTTCACCCACATGACGCCGGTCTCGCCGGGCGGGAGCTCGGGCGCGCCCGGCCCGACCGCGTCCGAGGGGAGGATCTTGATCGTGTACCCCTCCACGACGCGGCCGAGCGACCCCGGGCGCACGTCGCCAGGGCGGTTCGTGCAGTAGATGTGGAACATCTCCGCGGAGCCGATGCCGTCATAGACGTCGGCGTGGAACCGCGCGCGGAAGCGCTCGAGGAGCGCCGGCGGCAGCGCCTCGCCCGCGGACAGGTGGAAGCGGACGCTGGAGAGGTCGAGGCGCGGCGCGCGGCGCGCCGCGCGGGCGTCGTCGTCATCGAGCAGCTTGCCCATCATCGTCGGGACGTTGGTGACGACCGTCGGGCGATAGCGCTCGATGTACCGCGCGAGCGACTCCGGCGTCGGCCGCTCGACGAAGAGGCCCGACGTCGCGCCGACGGCGAAGGGGAACATCAGGTTGGTGCCCGTGGCGTAGCCGAAGAAGAGGCGCGGCACCGAGACGGTGATGTCGTCCTTGCGGTAGCCCACGGTCGCCTTGGCGTAGCGCTCGGTGTTGAAGGCGAAGTCGCGGTGCGTGTGCATGGCCGCCTTGCTCCTGCCGGTGGAGCCGGACGTGAAGAGCCAGATGGCGATGTCGTCGCGCCGGGTGGGCCGGGGGCCTGCCGGGGCGCGCTTCGCCGCGAGCGCCGCGCGCCCCTGCTCGAGGGCGCCGCGGAGCGAGGTGCCCCGCAGCGCCGCGAGGGCCGGCGAGACCGGGAGATCGGCCTCGAGATCGCCGCCGGTCGGGACCTCGGGCACGAGCACGACGGTGCGGACGTCCGTGGCCGCGAGCGCGCCCTGGAGCGCCTCGGCCACGCGCGGGATCGTGACGACCGCGGCGGCCCGCGTGTACTCGACGAGGTGCGCGAGGTCGGGCGCGGGCGCCTCGGGGTTGCCCATCGCCACGACGGCGCCGTGGCTCAGCGCCGCGAAGAAGGCCCAGACGAACGCGGGCGAGTCGTGCAGGACGATGAGCACCCGCTGCTCGAGCGCGACGCCCTCGACGGCGAGGTGCCCCTGGAGCATCCGGACCTTCTCGGCGACGTCGGCGTAGGTGTGCCGCTGATCGCCGAAGAGCAGCGCGACCTTGTCGCCGAGCCCCTCGCGCAGCCGATCGAACAGGAAGTAGTCGGCGAGGTTGAGCTCGTCAGGGAACGTCGGTGCGGTCATCGTCACGCCTCCTCTCGCCTCCATCGCGGCGCCGTGAGCCGCCGCCCTCCGCCCTCCGTGGTCGCGATCCCCGGCTCGTCGAGCCCCTCGCGATCCCAGAGCTGGCACGTCACGGGTCGGTGGCGCTGATCGAGCGCCTCGCAGTAATTGGAATAGATGCAGCGTCGGACCTCACCGCTGCGCCCGAGCCGCACCTTCAGGAACCAGTCGGGATCCGCGAGCGTCTGCCGTGCAGCCCCGATGAGATCGGCCTCGCCGCGCGCGAGGATCGCCTCGGCCTGGGCGAACGTGCAGATCCCCCCCGCCACGACGACCGGCGTGCCGAGGCCGGCCTCGCGCAGGGCGCGCCGGATCTGCGCCTGCTTCGGCACCTGCCGCCCGAACGGCCCCGCCGCGTCCGAGAGCGCGGTCGGCATGCACTCGTACCCGCTCGGGCCGGTGTAGGGGTACGCGGCCTCGCCGACCTTGGGCTGCTTCGCGTCCTCGAACTTGCCGCCGGTCGACAGCGAAAGGAAGTCCATGCCGGCGCGCGCGAACGCGAGCGCGAAGAACGCCGCGTCGTCGACCCGGCTGCCCCCCGCGATGACATCGTCGCAGAGGAAGCGGCAGCCCACCGTGAAGCGAGCGGAGACGGCGGCGCGCACCGCCGCGTAGACCTCGAGCGGGAGGCGCGCGCGGCGCTCGCGATCGCCGCCGTAGCCGTCCGGGCGGGTGTTCAGCGCGGACAGGAACGAGGCCATGGTGTAGGCGTGCGCGTAGTGGAGCTCGACCCCGTCGAAGCCCGCCTCGCGCGCCCTCACGGCGGCCGCGGCGAAGAGGCCCGGCAGCGTCCGCGGCAGATCGCGGATGTGAGGGAGCGCGACGTCGGTGACGCGCTCGCGCTCGCCGAAGCGCAGCGCCTCGAGCTCGCGGGGCGCGAGCACGGCCTCGAGCCGCGCGTCGTCGAGCGCGAGCAGCCGCTCGCGCACCTCGAGCTCCGGCGCGTCCCGGAGCGGCGGCTCCCCGAGCGCCTCGGACAGGGCGCGCCGGTGCGCGCCGGTGATCTCGAGGAACTCCCGCAGGAACCTGTCCTTCGCCGGGCGCCTGCGGATGCGGAGGAAGTCGATGAGCTGCAGGAACACGCGCGTCCTGCCGGCGCTCCGCGCGCGGACCGTCCGGACGAGCTCCCGGAGCCCCGGGACGAACCGATCGTGCCCGACGCGGAGCAGCGGGCCGCTCGGCACATCGCGGATCCCGGTCGCCTCGACCACGAGGGCGCCGGGCTGGCCTTCGGCGAAGCGGCCGTACCAGTCGAGCACGTCCTGCGTGACGACGCCCTCCTCCGTCGCGCGCCACGGGACCATCGCGGGCACCCACGAGCGCTCGGCGAGCTCGAGGCCCGAGGCGAGGCGGAGCGGCGAGAAGAGGCGCGCGCGCGCCGCCTCGCCCGCGGCCTTAGGCTCCTCGCGGGGCAGCGCGTGGCGGATCCTCTCCGGCGGCCTCCACATGGCTACCGCGCCCCGTCGCGAGCGCGCTCGTCGGCAGGGGGCTCCGCGGCGGCGCGCTCGAGGATGCCCTTCGCGATGATGAGCTTCTGGATCTCCGTCGTCCCCTCGTAGATGCGCAGCGGCCGGATCTCGCGGTACAGCCGCTCGACCTCGGTCCCCTCGATGACCCCCATGCCGCCGTGGAGCTGTACCGCGCGGTCGATGATCCGCTGCGCCGCCTCGGTGGCGAACATCTTCGCCATGGCCGCCTCGGTCGAGACGCGCGCCGCCGCGCCGGCCGCAGCCGTGTCGCGCTTGTGGGCCGCGCGGGCGACGAGCAGGCGGGCGGCGTCGAGCTCGGTCGCCATGTCGGCGAGGTAGGCGCGCACCATCTGCTGCTCGGACAGGGGCGCCCCGAACTGCCTCCGCCGCGTGACGTGCGCGATCGCCTCGCGGAGCGCGCGCGCCGCCATCCCGTTCGCCGCCGCGCCGACCGAGATCCGGAAGGCGTCGAGCGTCTGCATCGCGAGCTTGAAGCCGCCGCCCACCTCGCCGAGCCGCGCGCTGTCCGGCACGCGGCAGCCCTCGAAGCGGAGCCGGCCGATCGGGTGCGGGACCGACATCGGGAGCGGCTCCGAGGCGACGCCCTGCGCGCCGCTGTCGACGAGGAACGCCGTGATCGCGGCGCGCCCGCCGCCGCGCTCGCCCGCGGCGCCGCCGCCCTCGCGCGGCGGCGCGCCCGTGCGGGCGAAGACCACGAGGTGGTGCGCGAGCGGCACGTTCGAGATCAGCACCTTTTCGCCGTCGAGGACCCACCCGTCGCCCTCGCGGCGGGCCTCGGTCCTCAGCGAGGCGACGTCGCTGCCCGCCTCGGGCTCGGTCAGCGCGAAGGCCCCGATGCGCCGCCCCGAGAGCACGTCGGGCAAGATCGCGCGGCGCTGCGCGTCGCTGCCGGCCAGCACGATCGGGTACGAGCCGAGCCCTTGCACCGCGAAGATCGCGTCGGCGAGCGGGGCGACCTGGCCGAGCGCCTCGCGGATGAGGACCAGCGAGCGCACGTCGATGGCGGTCGCGTCCCCGGGGAGGCCGCTGGGGCTCGGCGCGCCGCCGAGCGCCTCGGGGACGAGGTGCGCGTAGAGCCCGAGCGGCTCGCCCATGCTGCGCGCCACGGCGGCGGCGTCGTGCGTCTTGGCGAGCCGCGCGAGCGGCGCGAGCGCCTCGGGCGTCAGCCGCGCGGCGAGCGCGGCGTGGCGCTCCTCGAAGAAGACGGGGAGCTCGGCGGAGGAGAGCGCGAGCCCGCTCATACGCGGGGCGTCTCCTGGCCGGTGGACCGCGGGGTGGGGGGCGCGTCGGCGTCGCCGGGCGCGGCCGGCGCGTCGCCCCGGTCGGCGCCCTCGAAGCGCGGCGGGCGCTTCGCCCTGTTCGCCTCGTGGGCCTCGCGGAAGTCGGGGTGGGCCATGCAGATGGCCTGCGCCTGCGCCTCGGCCTCGATCGCGGCGGCGAGGGGCATCGTGCGCTCGCTCTCGAGCATCTGCTTGGTGATCGCGTGCGCGAACGCCGGCCCGCGCGCGAGGCGCTCGGCCCAGCCGCGCGCCACGCCCAGCGCGTCGCTGTCGGCGACGACGCGGTTCACGAGGCCGATGCGGAGCGCCTCGTCGGCGCCGATGAGATCGCCGAAGAAGAGCAGCTCGGCGGCGCGCCCCTGGCCGACGATGCGCGGCAGGAGGTACGAGGCGCCCATGTCGGCGCCGGACAGGCCGACCTTGGGGAAGATGAACCCGAAGCGGGCGCTCGCCGCGGCGATGCGCAGGTCGCAGGCGGCGGCGATCACCGCGCCCGCGCCGACGGCGACCCCGTTGACGGCGGCGATGACCGGGCGCCGGAGCTCGCAGATGCTCTGGATCAGCGCGCCGGTCGCGCGGGTGAACTCGAGCAGCCCCCGCGCGTCGCGCGCGAACAGCTCGGCGATGATCCCCTCCACGTCGCCGCCCGAGCAGAAGCCGCGCCCCGCTCCGGTGAGCACGACCGCGCGCGCGGCCGAGCGCTCGAGCGAGCGGAACGTGGCCGTGAGCTCGCCGTAGACCTCGAAGGTGAGGGCGTTCAGGCGGTCGGGGCGGCTCAGCGTGATCTCCGCGACGCCGCGGCTGAGCTCGAGCTGGAAGGAGCGGGGTGTGAGGGTCATGGGCATCTCCTGGGTCCGGCGCGCGCCGGACGCGAGCCTCGCGCGATCAGGGCTTCGTCCGCGTGCGCCGCGGGGGGCTCCGCGCGCTTCGCTCGGCGTGCGCGCGGGCGCTGCCGGGGCGCGACGGGACGGGCATGTCCGGCTCGCGGAGCGTGGTGCGCAGCTTGTCGAGCAGCCGCGTCAGCGTGGAGAGCTCGGCCGGGCTCAGCCCGGAGAACACCTTCGCCACGCGCGCGGCGTGCCGCCGCTCGGCGTCGCGGAACGCGCGCTGCCCCTTGGCGGTCAGGTGCACCCGCCACGCGCGGCGGTCGCTCGGGTCGGCCCGCCGCTCGACCATGCCGTCGCGCGCCGCGCGATCGACGAGCCCGGTGAGGTTGCCCGCCGTGACGAGCATGCTGCGGGAGAGCGACGCGAGCGTCTGCCCGTCGCTGCGCACGAGGTTCGCCAGGAGGTCGAAGCGCGGGAGGGTCATCTCGTGCTCCAGGTCCTCCCGGATGGCCGCGAGCGCGCGCTTGTGGACCGCGAGGATGCGCACCCAGGCGCGCACGGCGGCCTGGTCGCCGCGCGCGCTCTCCGGCGGGGGTACCACGGCGAGCGGCCGCCTCGCCGGCGCCCCGCGCCTCACGGGCCGCCCCCGCCGCGCGCGTCGAGCGCCACGACGGCCTCGATCTCCACGAGCGCGCGCCGCTCGACGAGCCCCGCGACGCCGAGGAGGGCCATCGCCGGGAAATGCTTGCCGAACCGCGCCCGCCACGCGGCGCCGATCGCGCGGAGCGAGCCCCTGTACGCCTCGAGATCGGTCACGTAGACGGTCATGCGCGCGACGTCGCCCGGCTCCCCGCCGGCGGCCGCGACGACCGCGAGCACGTTGTCGAGCGCCTGGGCGAACTGCTCGGCCAGATCGTCGCTCCGGAACCGCCCGGACGCGGGGTCCCACCCGATCTGCCCCGCGATGTGCAGCGTCCTGCCGCTCGTCACGACGCCGTTGGCGTAGCCTCGCGGCGCAGGCCACCCGGCCGGCTGCACGATCTCGAGATCGCCGTTCACCGCATCACCTGCCCCCCGTCGACCGGGATCGCCTGGCCATGGATGCTGCGCGCCTCGTCGCTGCAGAGCATCGCCACGACGAGCGCGACCTCGCCGGGCTCGACCATCCGGCCCTGAGGCGACATCGACTCGAGCGACCGCCGCGCCGCGTCCTCGCCCCGCCCGGTCTTCTCGGCGATGCGGGAGATCGCCTCGTCCGCCATCCTCGTGTTCACCCACCCGGGGCAGACGCAGTTGATGGTCACCGGCGTCCGGGCGATCTCCAGCGCGATGGCGCGGGTCATTCCGACCATGGCGTGCTTCGACGCGCAGTACGCGGTCGAGTAGGCGCACCCGACGAGCCCGGCGGTCGAGGCGACGTTGACGACGCGCCCGAACCCGCGCGCGATCATCTTCGGGATCAGGGCGCGGCAGAGCGCGAAGGCGCCGGTCACGTTGACCGCGAGCATGCGGTCCCAGAGCGCGTCGCTGGTCCTGTCGAACGGCGCGCTCTCGGCGACGCCCGCGTTGTTGACGAGCACGTCGATGCGCCCGAGCTGGGCTTCGAGCGCGGCGATCGTCGGCGGCGCGCCCTCGCGATCGCCGACGTCGAGCTGGACGGCGACGCCCCCGATGGCCGCCGCCGTCTCCTCGATCTCGGCCTGCGTGCGGCCTGCGACGGCGACGCGCGCGCCGCCCTGCGCGAGCCGCTCGGCGATCGCCCGGCCGATGCCGCGACCCCCACCCGTGACGAGCGCGATCCTGCCTTCCAGGGACATCCGGAGCACCTAAATCATATATATATGAAGCACAAGCCGAAGTCACCCTCGTCGGCGCGCGCTGCGGCGCCCGCTCGCTGAGGTCGGGGTCGGCCACCTCGCGACGGAACGCGCGGCTCGGCCTCGTTTTCCTCGCTCTCTCCTCGCTCGTCTGGAACGTAGTGGGTGGAGAGCATGGACGAAGACCAGAGCGGGCGTGGCCGAACGATCTGCGCCGCGAGGGCGACATGGTCCGGCTCGACGGCTACCACAACCCGCGGCGCCTCAGGATCCTGGACGAGTACATCCACGAGATGGACTCGGTCCTCGACGGCTTCTTCCGGGCTCGCCGGAGCGCGGAGCACGAGCTCCACCCCGCGATCTCGCTTGCGCAGTCGATCGTCGACGTGGTCGATCCGATCTACTACGCTGCGCGCCTGTTCGTCGCGCCCCGCGACGGCTTCGCGCCGAAGAGCATCTACATGACCGAGAGCATCAACCGGATGGCACCGGCGACACGTTCGCGCAGCCTCGCGGCATCGAGATGCACGCCGTGGCGATGGGCTTGCCGCTGCAGCTGCCGGCGGGCGCCGTGAGCGCGGCCGGCGCGCTCGCGTCGCGCGTCGCCGCGCTGCTCGCATGCGCTGGCGTGGAGGCGCGGCCCCCGGCGGCGGAGGCGGGCGCGTGGTCCCTCGCGCTGGCCGAGCCGCCGGAGCTCGCGGCGCTCTACGCGGCGGCGGACGGCATCGCGCTCCCGGACGGCACGCTCATCCTGCCGCGCGGCGACGTCGCGCGGGCGACGGCGTGGCTCGCGGAGGAGCGCTCGCTCGACTGGGCGCGCGACCTCCTGGTCATCGGGGAGCGGGAGGATCTCGTCATCGTGCTCGACCTCGACGTCGCGGGCGCGCGCGCCGGGGGCGGCGTGCTCGAGGCGCCGACCGACGGGCTCGCCTCGTTCCAGCGCGTCGCCCGCTCGGTGGTCGGCTACCTGGAGCGGCGCCTCGGCGTCGCAGGGGCCGAGGCCGCGGCACCCGAGGTGCGGGCGCGCGAGGCCGCGGCGCGCCGCGACCTCCCGGCGCTCGTCGAGGCGCTCGCGGAGGAGATGTACCCGGGCGCGGAGCGGCAGGTCGCGCACGCGGCGCTCACGCTGGGCGCGCTCCTGTCGGAGCGCGGGGACGAGGCGGCGCTGGACGCCTTCGCGCGCTCGGTCGAGGCGCGGGTCGCGGCGGCGCCGCGGGGCGCCGCGGGGCCGGAGCGGCTCGCTGCGTGGCGCGCGTGCGAGATCGTGGCGCGAGAGGCGGGGTCGGAGGCGATCGCCGCGGCGTGCGTGGCGCGGGCGAGCGGCGAGGGGTAGGGGGGCTGGTCGCGAAGCGCCTCGGTGGACGGCGCTTCATCGCTCAGCGGACCGAGCTCACCTGGCGCCCCGCTCCCGGAGCCTCGCGCGCCACGCGCGCACCACGGTCGTCTGATCCCCCTTGCGCAGCATGAACTCCGTCAGCCCCGCGACGTCGAGCCCCGGCAGGAGCCGGCTCTGCCCCGCCTCCGCGTAGCCGTCCGGGCCGAGGAGGTGGATGGAGAGCTTTCCCTTCTTCAAAAACCAGACTTCGGGCACGCCGAGACCCGCATAGACGGAGAGCTTGTTGATCGTCCCGCTCTTCTCGATGATCTCGATCGCGAGCTCCGGGATCTCCCCGTCCTCGACCGTCCCGAGCACATAGCACTCATCCGGCTCCACCCCCCGCTGCGCGAGCCTCTTGCGGACGGTCATGCTGCCGTACCCGCTGAGCGGCAGCTCCGCCTCCTCCGCGTAGGCCTCGACGAGGCGGGCCAGGATCGTCTTCCGCCCCTCGTGCGGTCCGCCCGGGCTCATCAGCTCCAGCACTCCCTCGCAGTACGTCACCCGCACGCCAGCCCGGTCGCCGAGGGCGGCCAGGATGGCCTCGTACTCCTCCCACGAGACGTCATGAACGACGAAGAGCTGGTCTTCCGAGCCGTCCGCCGCGACAGCGTCGGCGCGTTCGGCAGGGGGGGCGAGGAGGGGTGCAGCGGCGGCCATGACAGCGTGCTCCTCCGGGGAGTATCACCGCCGCGCCGCGCGCTGGCAACCGCCGATCCGAGCGCCCGCGCGCCGCTGCCCCGCTGGACCGTCCTGACGCGCGCCACGGACTCGCCGGACGCTGCCAGGGGCGGGCCCGGGCGCGCCCGGGGGCCGCGCCCTCAGAACACGCGCCCCAGCCCGTCGAGCGCCGCGACGCGGTAGGCCTCGGCCATGGTGGGGTAGTTGAACGTCGTGTTCACGAAGTACCGGATCGTGTTGTGCGGCGCAGGTTGCGACATGATCGCCTGCCCGATGTGGATGATCTCCGCGGCGTTCTCGCCGAAGCAGTGGATGCCGAGCAGCGCGAGCGTCTCGCGGTGGAAGATCAGCTTCAGCATCCCGACCTGCTGGCCCGTGATCTGCGCGCGCGCGAGCGTCTTGAACGTCGACTTCCCCACCTCGTACGGCACCTTCTCCGCCGTGAGCTCCCGCTCGCTCTTGCCCAGCGACGAGATCTCGGGCGTCGTGTAGATGCCCGTGGGGATGTCCCGGACCAGCTTGTCGTCGGCGTGGCCGCAGATGTGGCTGGCCGCGTACCGGCCCTGGTCGTAGCTCGCGCTCGCGAGCGCCGGGAAGCCGACCACGTCGCCGACCGCGTAGATGTGCGGCTGGCTCGTCTGGAAGGTCTCGCTCACCTCGAGCTGACCGCGCTTGTTCGGCGTGATGCCGACGCTCTCCAGGCCGAGCTCGGCCGTGTTGCCCGACCTCCCGTTGGCCCAGAGGAAGACCTCGCTCCGGAGCTTCTTCCCGCTCTTCAGGGAGAGCACGACGCCCTCCTTCGTGGCCTCGACCGCCTCGTGCTCCTCGCCGTTCAGGACGCGGATCCCCTTGTCGCAGAAGTGGTACCCGAGCGCGTCGGTGATCTCGTCGTCGAGGAACTCCAGGAGATGGGAGCGCGTGTTCACGAGGTTCACGGCGACCTGCATGTTGCGCAGCATCGACGCGTACTCGCAGCCGATGACGCCCGCCCCGAAGATGGTGATGCTCCGGGGGGTGTGATCCATGCGCAGCAGCGTGTCGCTGTCGAAGACGCGCGGGTGGCTGAAGTCGATGTCGGCCGGCCGGTACGGGCGCGAGCCGGTCGCGATGACGAAGCTGTCGGCCGTGTACCGCCGGCGCTGGCCGCCGTCGCTCTCCACCTCGATCGTGCGCGGATCGACGAACCTGGCCTGCCCCGGAACGAGCTGGACGCGGTTCCGGTCGTAGAAGCTCTCGCGCAGATCGACCTGCTCGTCGATGACGCGGTTCGCGGTCGCGAGGAGCTCGGCGAACGGGTACTCCGGAACCACATCCATCCGCTTGTAGATGGGGCTCTGGTTGATCAGGTTCATGTGGTAAATCGCGCGGCGCAGCGCCTTGCTGGGGATCGTCCCCCAGTGGGTGCAGCCCCCGCCGACCCGCGCGTAGCGCTCGATCGCCGCGACCGATTTGCCGTGCTTCGCGGCCGTCATGGCGGCGCCTTCGCCGCCCGGCCCCGTGCCGAGGATGATGAGATCGAAGTGCGGGGTGGTCACCATCGAGTTCCTTGCCTCCGGCGCGCCGAGCGCGCGCGTGCGCCGGGAGAAGGCTACTCGAACTGGAGCGGCTCGTCGTCGCCCCCGACGCCGAGCATCTCGAGGATCTGCCGCACCTCCATCGCGGCCTCGACCTCCGGGCCCGCGTCCAGGAAGCCCTGGAGGTGCTTCCGCGCGAGCGCGCGGTTGCCGCGGGCCGCGTACGCCAGCCCCATCGCGTGCATCGCCTCGCCGTCCTTCGGGAACCGGCGGAGCGCCTCCTTCGCCTGCGCGGTCGCGCCGTCGGTGTCGCCGAGGCGACGGAGCGCGTGCGACAGGGCCACCCGCGCCCCGAGGAAGCTCGGCGCGAGCCGCACGGCGGCGCGGTAAGCGTCGCGCGCCGGCTCGAGCTGGCCGAGCTCGTAGAGCGCGTGCCCGAGCAGGTTGTACGCGTACGGGTTCGACGGGGAGGCCTTGATCACGTCGCGCAGCGCGACGAGCGCCTCCTGGACTTGCTCCTCTTGCAGGAGCTCGGCCGCCTCCTCGACGGCCTCCCAGTGGGCGGCGTCGACCGATTCGTCCACCACGGCTCTGAGCACCATGGCCCGCAGTCTAGCCAGATTCGGCGCGCCGTCCTGGGCTCCTTCGTGGTACCGGCCGGGCGGTGAGGCGCCCGCCGTGGATCCGGCCGCTCTTGTGGCACGCGAGCGCCGCGATCCCGGTGCTCGGCGCCGCCGCGGCGTTCTACGGGCCCGCGCTCGCCAGGACGGGCGGCGTCTGGCCGGCGCCCCTCGACGACGTCTACATCCACTTCGGGTTCGCCCGCGCCGCGGCCCTGGGCCACCCGTTCTCGTGGATCCCGGGCAACGGCTACTCCTCGGGCGGGACCAGCCTGGCGTACCCCCTCGCCCTGGCGCCCGGGTACCTGCTCGGGTTTCGCGGCGCGTGGCTCGGCCTCTTCGCCGCGCTCCTCGCGTGCGCCGCGCTGCTCGACCTCTGCCGCTCGCTCCGGTGGCTGCTCGATCCGCGCGGCGGGCCCGGCGCCCCTTACTCCCGCTGGGTCGCCTGGGCCGCGCCGCTCTTCGTCGTGGCCGTGCCGCTGCTCGACTGGAGCTGGTTCTCCGGGATGGAGCTCGCGCTGCTCGGCGCGGTGATGGGCCGGGCGCTCGTCGCGGTGCGGCGCGCCGAGCTCGCCCCGCCGGCGCAGCGCCCGGCCGAGCAGCTCCGGGCAGGGCTCCTCGCCGCGCTGCTCGTCGCGACGCGGCCCGAGGCCGTCGCGCTCGCGGCGCCGCTCGCGGTCGCCGTGGCCCACGCGGCGGGCTCGCTGGGCGCGGCGGCGTCGCTCGCGCGCGCGTCCCTGCCGACCGCGCTGCTCCTCGCCGCGCAGGCCGCCGCGAACCGCGCGCTCACGGGGGAGTGGAGCGCGGCGGGGGCGGTGCGCAAGCTCATCCTCTCGAACCCGTACCCGGCGCCGCTCGAGAAGGCGCTGGAGGTGATCAAGAACCTCGCCGCGCTGCGGGTGCAGGCGCTGGAGAGCGCGCTCGGCGGCCCGTCCTACGCCTTCCTCTTGCCGCTGCTCGGCGCGCTCGCGGCGCTCGACCGGCGGACGCGGCGCCTCGCCGTGCCGCTCCTGATCGGCGCCTACGGCTCGCTGCTCCTCGTCGCGCTCAACGCGACGGCGCGCTACCAGAACCTCCGCTACGCCGCCCCGGCGCTCGCGATGTTGCTCGTCGCGGCGGCCCTCGGGACCGAGGCGCTCGCGCGGCGGGGGCGGCTCGCGGCCGGCGTCGCCGCCGCGCTCGCGCTCGCGGCCCTCGCGGCGCCCTCCGCGTGGTTCGCGCGGCAGATCGACCACTTCGCCCGCTCCTCGGCCAACATCGCCGGGCAGCAGGTCGAGGTCGCGCGGCGCCTCGCCGCGCGCGAGCCGCGGCCGCGGCGGGTGCTGCTCGGCGACGCGGGCGCGATCCCGTACCTGTCGGGGATCCCCGCCATCGACGGGCTCGGGCTCGGCGGGTACCGGGGGATGCCGTTCGCGCGGGCCTCGGTGCACGGGGTCCCGGCCGTTGTCGAGCTCATCGAGCGGCTCGACGCCGCCGAGCGGCCCGACGTCTTCGCCCTGTACCCCTCGTGGTGGGGCGGGCTCGCGGACGTCTTCGGCCGGCGCGTCGACGCGGTGAAGATCGAGGACAACGTGATGTGCGCCGCGGACGAGAAGGTGATCTACGAGGCGGACTGGTCGGCGCTCGCGCCGCCGGGGGAGCGCCGCGACGAGGCCATCGACGAGGTGGACATCGCCGACCTGGTCGACGAGCGGGCGCACGGCTACGCGTTCCCGTCGCCGCGCGGCGGCTGGGTCGTCGGCGCCGTGCTGCGGGACGGGAGCGACGGCGGCGGTGCGCCGCGGTTCGACGCCGGCAGGATCATCCCCGAGGGGCGCGAGCAGTCGTTCGTAATCGGAGCGGCCGCCGCGGCCGCCGCGGCCGCCGCGAGCGCCCGCGGGCCCGCGGTGCTCGCGCTGCGCACCGACGGGGGCGGCCCGATCGCGATCGGCGTGGCGATCGAGCGCGCCGCGGACGAGGCGCGCGTCGAGGTGCCAGAGCGCCCTCTGGACCGCTGGTCCGAGATCCGGGTGCCGCTGCGCGACGTCGCGCCGGGGGACCTTGTCCGGATCCGCGCGCTCCGGGGGACGTTCCGCAGCTTCCATGTCTGGCTGCTGCGGCCGTGATCGGCCTCCTTGCCGCCCGCGCGGCGTCCTCGTGGCGCGCGCCCTCGACACAGCGCGTCGCGAGCCGCGAGGACGTCGCGCGACGGATCCATGGTAAGAGCCACCACGTGGCGAGGTGGTTCCGTGCGTCGGCCTTCGCGGCGACCGCTGGCAGGGAGGTGGCCTCGTTCGCGAGGCAGGCGGTCCTCCTGCCGTACGACACCCTCGCGCCGGTGATCCCTGACGGGGCGCGCGACGGCGACGAGGTGGTGGTCATCCTTCACGGGCTCTTCGCCTCCGCCGGCGTCCTCCGGCCGTTGCGCACGGCGATCGAGCGCCACGCCGCGATGTCTCGCGCCTCGCGGGCGCGCGGTCGGACGGACCCGGCGCGCGCCGAGCCGCCGTGGTCGGTCCACACGGCGACGATGTCCTACGCGCCGGGGCCCGGCGTCGAGGCGCTGTCGGCGCGCCTCGCGGCGCTCGTCGCGTCGCTGCCGGACGGGGCGCGCTTGCACCTCGTCGGCCACAGCATGGGCGGCATCGTGTGCCGCTTCTTCGCGCAGGAGGTCGGCGATCCGCGCGTCGTGCAGACCATCTCCATGGCGAGCCCGTTCGGCGGCATCCCGCGCGCAGCGCTGCTCGGCTTCGGCGGCGCGCGCGATCTCGACGCGTCGAGCCCGGTCCTCCGGCGCGTCCTCCTCGGGACGGCGCGGTCGAGCATCCCGCACCTGTCGATCGTCGCAGGGGCCGACACGCTGGTCCGCTCGCCCATCGCGCACGCGCTGCCGGGCGGCGAGGTGCGGGTGATGGAGGGGCGGGGGCACAACACGCTCCTCTTCGATCCCGAGGTGGCCGCGCTCGTGGCGCGGCACATCGTCGAGCGGCGCGGCCCCGCGCGCTGACCTATCGCCGCTCGGCGCTTCGTGGTAGCTCGCTCGCGTGCGCTCGCCCATCGCCTGCCTCGCCGCCCTCGGGGCCTTGCTCGCCCCGCTCGCCTGGTCATCACCGTCGCGCGCGGACGCCTCCGCGTGGACCTTCGTGGGCGCCGGCGCGGTCGGCTGGAAGCAGGGCGAAAGCGACTTCATCTTCGACGGCGCGCTGTCGTGCGACGTCGGCGTCGGGACCACGCCCGACGCGCCCGTCATCGTCGGCGGCCTGATGCGCGCGACGCCGATCCTCGACAGCGGCATCGATCTCGCGCTGCTCGCCCGGGTCGCGACGCGCGGCTTCCAGGCTGGCCAGCTGGGCCTTGCCCTCGACGCGGGCGGCTACCGCCGCTTCTGGGGCGCAGGTTCCACGGGCGTGGCCGGCGCGCTCACGCTGGGCGCGCCGCTCGGCATCAGCCTCTCGCTCCAGGGGAGCTACGGGACCGACAATGCGATGGCGTTCGCCGCCATCGCGGGCATCGACCTGCTGCGTCTCACCGTCTACCGGCAGTCGCTCCTGCCGCTGTGGCCGAACCCGTTCCCCGCGCAGCAGCGCGGGCAGGACGTCGCCTCGCGCTGACGAAGGCGGGGGATCGCTCCTCCGCTTCAGCCCGTGAACCCCGCGAGCCCCTCCACGAGCCGATCGAGATCCGCGCGGCTGTGCCGCTCGGTCACGGCGACCAGCAGCTCGTCCCGCCGCCGCGCGTCGATCCGCCCGAGATCGAGCCCCGCGATGATCCCCTGCTCGGCCAGCGCCCGCGTGAGCCTCCCCGCGTCCCCGCCGCGGACCTTCACGACGAACTCGTGGAACGTCGGCGCCGACATCGGCAGCGAGTACCCGTCGAGCCGCGCGATCTCCCGCTTCAGGTGCTCGGCCTTCGCGAGGCACTGCTTCGCCGCCTCCACGAACCCGCGCTTGCCGAGCATGCACATCCGCATCGTGACCGCCGTCGCGCAGAGGCCGCTGTTCGTGCAGATGTTGCTCGTCGCCCGCTCGCGGCGGATGTGCTGCTCGCGCGTCGCGAGCGTCAGCACGTACCCGCGGGCCCCATGTTTGTCGACCGTCTCGCCGACCAGCCGGCCGGGCACCTGCTGGAGGTACTTGCGGTCGTTCCGGCACGCGAACAGCCCGACGTTGGGGCCGCCGTACTGCGGCGGCAGCCCGAGCGGCTGGCCCTCCGCCACCGCAATGTCGGCGCCGAGCGCGCCCGGCGACTCGAGCAGCGCGAGCGCGTACGGGTCCAGGGTGACCGTGATCAGCAGCGCGCCCTTCTGGTGGCACACCTCGGCCACCTTCCGGATGTCGCCCACGACGCCGAAGAAATTCGGATAGCCGACCACCACGCAGGCGGTCGTCTCGTCGATCGCCCGCGTCAGCGCCTCGACGTCCGCCGTGCCGTCGCGGCCGACGTCGACCCCGACCAGCGACGCCTTGCCGGCCCCGATGCCGTGCACGTACGTCTCGACCGTGCCGACATAGTCGGGGTGCACGCCCCCGGACAGGACCGTGCGCTCGCGCCCCGTCAGCCGGCGGGCCATCAGCACGGCCTCCGCGAGCGCGCTCGCGCCATCGTACATCGACGCGTTGGCGATCGGCAGCCCGAGGATCTCGCTCACGATCGTCTGGAACTCGAAGATCACCTGGAGCGTGCCCTGGGAGACCTCGGGCTGGTACGGCGTGTACGCGGTGTAGAACTCGCTGCGGAGCAGCAGCTGATCGGCGGCCGGCGGGAAATGGTGCTCGTAGGCGCCGGCCCCCAGGAACGAGAGCATGCGCCCTGCGCGGTTCTTCTGGGCGAGCTCCTCGAGGTGCCGCATGAGCGACGCCTCGTCGAGCGAAGGCTCCATCGAGAGCGGGCGCGTGAGGCGCGCCTCCTTCGGGATCGCGCTGTAGAGCTCCTCGAGCGACGACAGGCCGACGGCCTGCAGCATCTCGCTGATTTCCTCGGGCGTGTGGGGCAGGTAGCGCATGGTCTTGTGCAGCGGGAAGCGGGAAGGGTGATGCGGAACGCGGAGGGGCGCGGCGCTCAGTGCGCCGCGGTCTTCAGGAGCTCGCTGTACGCGTCGGGATCCATGAGCGTGCCGAGCTCGCCCTGGTCCGAGGGGACGACCTCGATCATCCACGCCTTGCCGTAGCAGTCGTCGTTGACGAGCTCGGGGCGGCTCTCGAGATCCGCGTTCACGCGCTGGATCTTGCCGCTCACCGGCGCGAACAGATCGCTCAGCGTCTTGACGCTCTCGATCGTGCCGAACGCCGTGCCCGCGGTGATCGTGTCGCCCGGCTTCACGTCGAGGTTGACCAGCGTGATGTCGCCGAGCTGCTCGACCGCGAAGGCGGTGATCCCGATCACGACGAGATCGTTCTCCTGCTTGGCCCACTCGTGGTCCTTCGTGTACCGCCGGTCCGTTCGGACATTGTCGCTCGCCATGTGACTTCTTCTCCCTTTGCCAACCTGGATCTCTGGTCGCCGCGCGCGGTCGCTCGGATCGGCCCGCCGCGGCGCGCCTCGGCGCGGGTCAGGCCCGCTTGTAGAACGGGGTCTTGACCACGACCGCCTCGACCGAGCGCCCGCGGCAGTCCACCTGGAAGGCGGTCCCTACCGCCGCCATCGGCGCCGGCAGGTAGCCGAGCCCGATGTTCTTGCCGACGGTCGGCCCCGGGCTGCCGCTCGTGCAGACGCCGACCTTCGCGCCGCTCACGTCGAGCAGCGGGTAGCCGTGGCGCGCGATGCCGCGCCCCGTCATCTCGAAGCCGACCAGCTTGCGCGCGGGGCCCTCGTCCTTGATGCGCTGGAGCGCGGCGCGCCCCACGAAATCGCCCTTGTCGAGCTTCACCACCCAGCCGAGGCCCGCCTCGATGGGGTTCGTCGTCTCGTCGATGTCGTTGCCGTACAGCGACAGGCGCGCCTCCAGGCGGAGCGTGTCGCGCGCGCCGAGGCCCGTCGCCTCGAGGCCGAGCGGACCGCCGAGCTCGACGAGCGCACGCCAGAGCCGCTGCGCGTCGGACGGCGAGCAGAAGATCTCGATGCCGTCCTCGCCGGTGTAGCCGGTGCGGGCCACGGTGCAGCGCACGTTGGCGAGCGTCGCGTCGCGGAAGTGGAACGGCGCGAGCTCGCGCAGCGAAGGTCCGTCGCCGCCCGCGAGCGCGACGATGTCGAGCGCCTTCGGCCCCTGGAGCGCCATCATCGCCGTGCGATCCGACGCGTCCTCGAAGCTGCAGTGGCCCTGCGCCGCGCCCCGGATGTGGGCGGCGATCTTGTCGCGGTTCGAGGCGTTGCAGACGATGAGCCACTGCCGCGCGTCGATCCGGTACACGATGAGGTCGTCGAGGATCGTTCCGGCCTCGTTGCACGCGCACGTGTAGAGCGCGTGGCCATCCTCCAGCTTCTTCACGTCGTTCGTGACGAGGTAGTCGACCACCTGTCCGGAGTGCTCGCCGCTCAGGATGATCTCGCCCATGTGCGAGACGTCGAACAGCCCGGCGGCGGTGCGCACCGCCTTGTGCTCTTCGGTGACGCCTTTGTACTGGACTGGCATCTCCCAGCCGGCGAACGGGACCATGCGGCCGCCGAGCTTGATGTGCTCGTCGTAGAGCGGCGTCCTTCGGAGCGGAGCGGTGGGGAGCGGCTTGGTCGACACGGCCGCGATCTACTTCGAAAGGTCGGAGATGTCGACTGGCGCCGACTGGCGCAGCGGCCCCGCGGCGCTGGAGGTCGAGGCCGCCGCCGCCGCGCTCACTCGAGGCGGGTGGGATCGATCACCTTGCCGTCCGGCGTGAGCCCGCTGCGGCGCCAGCGCTCCTCGACCGACAGGCCCTGCTCCGCGGGCGCCCGGGTCTCGTCGCGGATGACGAGCTCCGAGATGTGCGCGCGCGAGACCACCTCGATCCGGATCATCCGCTGCGGCGCGCTCTTCACGGTGGCGCGCGAGAAGATCGTCTTCGCAGGCCCGGTCTCGACATTTCCGGCGAGGACGCGCGTGCGCACGTAGTTCGCCACCCGCTCGGCAGGGATTTCCCCGACGGCGAAGACGGCATCGGCGAAGCGCGCGCGCACCTTCATGCGGCGCGGAATGGGCAGGCCGAACGCCTGCTCGGCCCCCTCGGCGAGCTCGCCCGGCAGCGCCTGGTCGACCGGCGGCTTCGGGGCCGTGGTTTCGCTCGCCTGCGGCGCCGGCGCCGGCGCGCTGGCGTCGCTACGGCAGGCGGGCGCTGCCGAAGCGCACGCGACGAGCGCGGCGAGCGCGCCGGCGGCGCGCGACAGGCTGGCTCGCGTCATTCGATGAGGGTGGCCCACGAGTCGATCTTAACGACCTTGCGCGGCCGCTGCAGCGTCCTCGTGCTCGTTCGCGTCTCGCCCCCCTGGGCGTCCGCGTCGCCGGCGGCGCCGGTGTGGAACACGAGCTGGTACTCGGGCGGGGTGGAGTGCCGGACGATCGTCTGCGGGCCGAAGTACGGATCGGTGTAGTTCTCCGTATCCACGCAGGTCGGCTTCTGGGTCACGGCCACGCCGAAGACGATGGTGCCCGGCGACTGCAGCTCGAAGCGCTCCGGAGGCGCGAGCGGATCGACGACGAGGCAGCCGTTCGGGAGCGCGGGCGAGTCCGTGTTGCCGAGCAGGTAGTCGACGCCCCAGATGGCGCCGCGCCCGTCCGCGCACGCGTAGGTCCCGGGCGCGACGGGCGTGAACGTCGCGAAGTACGCGCAGCCGTTGAAGAGGGAGATGGGCCCGGTCACGCGCTGGCCGCCCGTGAAGGGGACGACCCAGTTCTCGCTGAAGCGGAGGCTTGTGTTGTGCGGTCGCTCGGTGATCGACCAGACCCGCGTCTCGATGGCGCCGCTCGCCGTGAACGCCTCCTGATCGCCGGTGGAGAACAGGATGACCTTGTTGCCGAGCGGATCGGTGCTCACGATCGGCGTCGTCTGGATCGGCTGGCTGCTCGCCGCGCTGTCGGTCGGGAACGAGTACGCGTCCCAGGCGAGGTCCACGGTCCAGTTGTCCGGGTTGGTGCTCGTCAGGCTGACGCGCCAGAGCGTCCCGTCGGCGTCGCCGACGTAGATGCGCTCGGCGACCTCACCGACGCCCGCCGGGAACGGCACGGGGATGCCGGTGATCGGCGAGTCGAAGTCGACCTCCGTGGTCCGCGAGGCGATCCCGGCCGGGGCCTCGGAGGGGAGGCCGCGGAACGTGCGGAGGATCTCGCCCGTGTCCAGCCGGACGATCGTGAGCGAGCGCGACGGCCCGACGGGGCCGCCGGTGCCCGCGCTGCCCCAGCACCGGACTGAGTCGCGGACCGCCAGGGTGCCCGTCGGATAGAAGAGCGGGTGCGCCGTGTTCTTCCGGTTGCACGCGGGCTGGCTCGTATCGAGCGGGGCGGAGCCGCCGGGCAGGATGGCGACCGCGATCTCCTTGATCTGGCCGCCGGACTCCATCTCCACCATGCCGATCGCCGGCGTCGGCGTCGCCTCGCCGAACAGCGGGGTGCCGGCGTCGTCGGTGGACAGCTGCCAGAGGAACCGCGGCGCCTTCGGGTTCGTCACGTCGAGCGCGTAGTAGAAGCTGCCGCCCGCGCCGCCGCTGGCGAGGAGCACGGTGTTCCACGTCGCGTTGGCGCTGCTCACCTGCGCCGACGTGCGCTCGAAGACGACGTTCTTCACGACGGGCGCGCCGTCGAGCAGCAGCGATTGCTGGTTGAACGTCGCGAGCAGCCGGGGGAGCACGTGGGGCGGCAGGAACGACCAGAGCTCGTTGTTCTCGACCTTGTCCACCTTGAGCGTGTCCGACGCGGTCGCTGCGGTCACCTGGAAGGCGTGCAGCTGCCCGTCGGTCGTCGCCGTGTAGAGCACGAGCGGCCGGGTCGCCTGATCGGGGTGCTCCGCGAAGGCCCGGTAGGACTCGTCGGGGATGTAGTCGTTCGGCGGCCCCACGACGACCGGCGTGGAGTGATAGATGCTGCCGAGCTCGTTGCCGTCGCGGGAGGCGACGCCCGAGGGCATCGGCTGGCCGACCTCCCACTCGATGATGCGCCGGGCGCAGTCCGCGGCGTTGGTCGCCTGCAGCCCGCCCGAGCACTGCGGCGGGACGGGCGCGCTGGGATCGAGATCGAGCGCGCGGGACGCGCTGGAGAGATCGGTCGCGAACGCCGTCGCCTGCGCGGGCGCGCCGCTGCCGGTCACCGTGCCCGTGTAGCTGCCCAGCCCGTCCGTGGCGACGGTGGCGGGGCGGATGCTCCGGCTCGACCAGATGCGCTGCGCGGTGGTGTCCAGCTCGCCGATCACGGTGAAGAACTGCCGCGGCTGCCCGGTATTCGAGTTGACGTTGGCCGCGAAGTCATCGCCCTTGCCGGGGTCGATGTCCTTCAGCTGCGTCGTCATGACGCCGCTCACGGTCTCGCAGACGAAGCGCTTGCGCTCGAGGTTGCCGCTCCAGAGCGAGCCGTCCGGCGGCGGGCTGAACGAGGAGGCGAACTGGTAGGCGACCCCCTCGTCGGTGCTGCCGTTGTTCGCGGTCGTGGTCGCATTGGCGAAGACGGGGAGGGTGCGGCTCGTCGAGTTCGCGGCGATCTGCGCGAAGATCCGCGACATCACCGCGGAGAGCTCGTTGGCGTCGTCCGGGAAATAGCCGCGATCGGTCCCGCCCTCGATGGCGATGCGCGAGAGCGTGCAGCACGCCTTGACCGCGCCAGCGGCGTTGTCGCAGCGCCCGGCGGGCAGGAAATCAGCGCTGGAGATCGTCGCGCAATTGAACGTCGGATCGCCGAGCTCCTGCCGCGCCAGGGTGGTAAGGCCGAACCCGACGGTATAGGTCGGCACGCGCCGGTTCGGGTTGACGTGGGAGTTGAGCGACTGGGCGATGACCTGCGGCTCGTCGTAAGGACAGCCCGTCCCATCGGGGCCGGGGCCGGCGCCCTGTGTGCAGGTCGGGCGCAGGTCGAGGTTCGGCTCGCCGTCGGAGATGAGCACGATCGAGGTCTTGCGGCAGCCGCCGCTGATGAACGGATCGTCGCGCGGCCCGAGCGGCCGACTCTCCCATGTCGAGGCCTCGTTCAGGATGTAGTCGCGCGCGTCGGACAGCATCCCGGCGAGCGGCGTCGCGCCGTAGGGGCGCATCGCGATGAGCGCGTTCTGGATGCTCTCGTTCACGCTGCGGATCTCGGTGGTGTCCGCCGTGTAGGTCGGGAAGGGGATGAGCGGCCCTTCCCAGAGCGGCGCGGCCGGGTTCCTGGCGCCGACCTCCATGTCCGCGGGAGCGCAGGCGGGCGGGTTGCCTCGCGCCGGGTATCCTGCGCCGGTCTCGAACCCGAGGAAGTAGCTCCACATCCCCTCGATGCCGCCCACGGGATCGGGAACGCCGGAGAGGAGCCCGGTGCTCGCGTCGGGGAGCGTGTCGAACGTCATGAGCGAGAACCGGATCCGGTCCTGATAGACGTCGAGCAGGCCGGAGTTGAGCTGCGTGAACGGCGTCGTACAAGGAGTGGCCGCGTTGTCCCAGCGATGCTCTCCCACCAGATCATAGGTCGCCCCTGGGCCCTTCGTGCAGTGGCCCGAGATCATGCGATGGAACGGGATGTAGTAGTTCCTGTCGTAGGGCGGCTCTCCCCCGAGGCTGAACTCGTTGACGAACGCGGTGCCCGTGCGGGGCTGCGCGACGCAGCTGAAGTCCTGGATCGGGCCCGTGAGCGACTCGACGAGCTTCGTCCAGCGGCTCTTCAGGGCCTCGGAGGCGGGGGGAGTGCCTGGGTTGCAGTCCGGCTCCCCGCCCGCCACCGTCTTCTCCATCGAGCCCGACGTGTCGACCAGCAAGAGCACGTTGGGCAGCGGCGGCTCCACATCCATGGCCTGCGCGCGTGCGCGCCCCGCGACGAGGCCGAGCGTCGCCGCGGAGCTCATGGTGACAAGGACCTTCGTCAGGTTTCGCATCGTGCGCTCCGGTTCGTCACTTCGAGCAGAGGATATCGGCAACGACGGACATGGATTCCTGGCTGCCCGCCGTCGCGATGGCGGAGCCGCCGGGCCAGGCGATGAGACGCGCGCTCATGGTGACCGTGCAGTAATCGACGCTCACCGGGTTCGGGCCGCCCATGTCGCTGCCGGCGCGGTTCCCTATCGCAGGCCTTATCTTATCAGTGATCTCCACCTTGGCGATCCACTGGACGTCGGCGCGACCAAGGCTCCCGGGCGTCTCCGGCGGGCCGGCCGTGGGCGGCTCCAGGAGCTCTTCTGCCGCGTCGAACGTGTGCGGCAAGAGCGGCCAGCACGCGTCGGTGATGACCGAGCAGCTCGTCGACCTGGGGATCATCTCCAGGCCTCCCTTCTGCTCGATCTCGGCGATCGCGAGCTGCATCGCGTACTCGGTGAGATAGTGGGTCTGCGTCATCCGGCGCTCGTGGCCGCTGGCGATGGTCGACAGCGTGGCCGCGTGGGCCGCGAACAGGCCGATGGCGGTGAGCATCGTGATGACCAGCACGACGATGAAGACGGCGGCGCCCCGCTCGCGGGAGCGCCGGCGGGACCGGGCGATGCTTGTGTTCACCATGGGACGTAGGCCTGGTTGGGGAGCGCGATGTCGGCGTAGAGCGTGCGCATCCGGGCGTAGACTGGCGGCGATCCGGAGGGCGCCGTGTTCCCATAGGTGTTGGCGCCCGCGGCGATGCCGGGGATCAGGAACCTGAGCCTGCGGCCATCCGGGCCCACGGGGACGGGGAGGCCGACGTCGCGATCGGGCGCCCGGGTGCGGGTCGAGAGCCGGACCTGGACTGCCCGCACGCGCTGCGGCATGGCCCCTGGCTGGTCGTTCGCGGCGGCGTTGGTGTACACGGACGCGTTGTCGATCGCGGTGATCGGAAACCGCGTGATCTGCGGATTGGTCACCCCGGGCACGGTGCCCTCCGTTGCGGTGGAGATCCCGAACTTCAGATCGACGGCGTACTCCGCGATGAGCTCGAGCGTGCCCGGGATCTCCTGATCCTCTTCGTCGAGCTCGACCCGCACGAGCTCGGTGCGGCCGTTGTCGCCGGTGAGCGCCGGCGTGACGGGCGCCACGAGAGGGTCGTAGGCCGTCCCCTTGCCGACGAGGCTCCGGATGTCGTAGCGGACGCGGGAGACGACGTTCACCCATCCTCCGTCGCCGGTGGAGCCGCCGGGGGTCACGCCGCAATCGGCGAGCCCGACAAGCGTCGGCAGGCCGGGATCCGCCCTCAGCGTGATGTCGATCTGGGTGGGCGGGTTGCCGATCACGTTGACCTGGTCGATGACGCCATACAGGAACTTCTCCTGACCGCGCACCATGATGCGCAGGAAGCGGTGAGGCGCGAAGATCTGGGTCAGGCTCTGCCCGCCGCCCTGCGCGCGCGCGAGCGTGCGCTGCACGGCGGAGCTGTTCGGGTTGAGCTCGACGACCCAGTCGCCCGACTCATCGCTGATCTTCCTGAACTCGAACAGCTCGGTGCTGTTCAAGCTGCCGCCGATGATGATGGAGTCAGGGTGCAGCCCGTTGGCGATGCTCTGGTTGAGCTCCGTCGCATGGAGGAACTCCGACCCTTGGCGCAGGATCGAAATCCCGGCGAGGCGCCGCAGGCCGACGGGCGAGGCCGGGACCTGGCAGACCTCCGGGTCATTGAGGATGTTGGGCGACGAGAGGTAGGCCGCGCGCTGCAGGTCCGCGGTGAGCCGGTTCATCCCGAGCGTCGCCGCGAGGTGCGAGGCGGAGGCCCTCGCCTCGTTCTGAAAGAAGCGCGTCGCGTTCTTCGAGAGCAGGAAGGCCGCCAGCGACACGATGAGGCCGGCCGCCATCGCCACGAGCAGCTCCACGAGCGTGAAGCCTCGCTGTCCTGAGGCGCGCGCGCGCGGGCGGGTGGTGCGTCGGCTCGTCGTCATCGCCTGTCCTCGCTCGTGTTCCGGAGCACGCCCGTCGTCAGGTAGACGGCGCCGAAGCGCCCCGGGGCCGCGTCGACGTCGAGCGGGAGGATCCCGCAGTTGATCGGGTCCCCGTTGCGCTCCCAGACGACGCGGATCTCGGCGCGGAGGAGGCTGTCCCAGATCCGCGTGCCCGACACGGGATCGGTGAACTCGCGGAAGCGCACGTGCGTGCAGAACGCGGACGCCGACGTGTCGCCCGCGTAGATGTCGGCCCCGAGCACGTCGGCGCTCGGCGACCCGAGCGCGGTGATCTCCGTGGGGGTCACCTTCGTGAACGGGGCGGTGGTGCTGAGCGCGAGCCAGTCCGTGTCGCTGTTGATGTCGGGCACCCGCATGGGATCGTTCCACTGGAGCGCGTCCACCCGCAGCCGCTCTGCCCAGGTCATGGCGACGCTGTTGGCGATCGCGAGGTTGCGCGCGTTCGTGTTGCTGATGAGCGTCGCCTTCTGCAGCGCGAGCACCCCGGTGGCGCCGATCGCGAGCACGCCGAGCGCCGCCATGACCTCGATGAGCGTGTAGCCGCGGCTCGCCGCCCTCCTCGCACGCGCCGCGCTCACAGCCCGAGCCTCGCGACGCCGTTCGGCGGGACGAAGACCGAGCGCAGGAGGCCGGTCCTGGTGTTGGTCACATCCACCCGGAGCGCGCCGAGCAGCGGCGCGAACGCCCCGGCGGCGTCGTAGCGGACGAACGTACGCCCCCGCGGCGTGAAGCAGACGTCGGCGTTGTCGTGCGCCACGCCGGTGGGATCGAGCAGCTGCATCGCCGCCAGCTCGATGCCCTCGGTGTGGAACGTCGTGACCGGCTGGGTCTGGGCCGGGTCCATCCAGTTGGCGACGCTGAGGCAGCTCGTCGCGATCAGAGAGCCGGCGGCGATGTCATCGACCTGCGCCTGCCGCACCTGGAACGCGCCTGTCGAGGCGGTCCACCGCACGAGGACCGCCGCCCCGCGCCCGATCGCCTGGTAGCGCGCGAGCCGGTAGATGCCGCTGATCTCCATCGCGGTGCGGTTCACGCGGCGATCGCGCATGCCGCTCACGAAGCTCGGCGACGCCGCGGCGGCCAGGATGCCGATGAGGACCACCACCGCGAGCAGCTCCGGCAGGGTGAAGCCGCGCGCGCCACGGCGGCGCAGCGCGCGCTGCCCCGGAGCGCAAGCCCGCGGTCGATCGGAATCACGAGGAGGAGGTCGCGAACAGGAGGGAGGGCGCACCAAAGGATCGGCAAAGGCAAGCTGCATGCCCTCGACAGGTGGCGCTAAGTGATGGAACTTCAAGGTGAATCTCTCAAAGCGATTCGCCGCGGGCGCTAACGATTGCGGCGCTATGAAAAAAGGTGCAAGGCGAACAGGCCATGCGATTCCCGCCCGAAAGGTGTTCACCGAGAGGCCCATTGGACCACAGCGTGTCAGCTGCGACTCGCGCGACCCGCGCGACGCGCGCGTGCCCCGGGAGGCCGTTGCGCTCCCGTGCGTGGCGCTCCGCGCTGCTCGCCGGCGCGCTCGTGGCCGCGCTGTCTTCGGGCTGCAGCAAGAAGGAAGAGCCACTCGGCGCGCCGCCGCCGCCTCCGCCGGCCGCGAAGCCGGCCGCCTGCGCCGGCGGCGGGGGGACGATCAGCGACGCGGCGAGCGCGCCGTTCTTCCCGCGCACGACGGGCGGGTTCTGCCTCGACCCGAACGGCGGGGAGAAGACGTTCGGAGAATCGGCGCCCCTGCCGCTCGACAGCATCTGCGACATGTTTGACGGGGAGTGCGAGATCTACAAGGGATTCGGCGTGCGGCGGGTGGTCGAGGCGCGGTACGTGAGCGGCGAGGGCGGCTCCGCGACCGTCGACGTCCACCTCTCGAAATTCGGATCCACGGAGGGCGCTTACGGGATGTTCACGAAGCGCACCGTGGGCGACGGTGACCCCGCCGACGAGGCGACGCCCCGCGCGATCGAGGGGGGCGGCGCGGCCGCGATGGGGGTCGGGAACGCGTACCTCTGGCGCGGACAGTACCTCGCCGAGATCACCTACAACGACGAGGCGCTGGCCGAGGCGGCGCTCAAGTCGTCGAGCGAGAAGGTCCTGCCTGGGCTCGTGAAGGAGATGGGCGCGAAGCTGCCCGGCGAGCCGTCGCTGCCGCCTGCCGCGGCGGCGCTGCCCAGGGACAACATGATCCAGCTCGGGATCCGCTACGAGACCAAGGACGTGCTCGGGGTGGATGGCGCTGGGCCCGGCGCGTTCGGTTACTACAAGGAGGTCGACAAGCGCTACCGGGTGGTCGCGATCGTGCGCGACGACGTCGACCAGGCCAAGGACGTGGTGTCGACGCTGGCGAAGCTGCCGGGCGCGGCCAGGGAGAAGGGCATCGGCGACGGCTCCGTCCGCCTCATGAACAAGGACGGCGAGGGCTCCGCGACCGAGTGGGTGTTCGCGCGCGCCGACAAGACCGTCTACGGCATCGGCGACGAGGCCCGCGTGCTCCGCAACGGCATGACGGCCGACGAGCACGCCAAGCTGACGCTGACCAAGGAAGAGAAGACGGCGAGGCTGAAGAAGCTCGTCAGCGCGCCGGCGCGCTGACCGCAGCGGGAGGGGTCGAGCCGCCCGGGGCTCGCGACGCTGCGGCGCCGCGGCCCCGGCGGCGCCGCGCGCTCACTGCGTGCGGAGGATGACGTGGTAGCCGAACGCCGTCTCGACGAGGTCGCTCACCTGGCCGACCTTGATCTTCTCGAGGCCCGCCTGGAACTCCGGAACCATCGCGCCCTTCGGGAACTTGCCGAGGTCCCCGCCGCGCTTGTCCGCCCCCGGCTCGTCCGAGTACTCCTTCACGACGTCCGCGAACTTGCTCGGATCGGCCTTGGCCTTCGTCATGGCCTCGGTCGCGCGGGCCTTGGCTTCGTCCTTCGTGCGCTCGATGGTCGGGGGCGCTCGGCGGCTCCCCTTGTACATGACGAGCAGGTGCTTCGCGCCGAACATCTCCCTCGGCGCCTGCGCCGACTGCGCCGGGCGGGGCGTGGGAGCGGGCGGCGGAGCGGCGGCGGTCGCGTGCTCGTGCTCGTCGGGCTCCGGGGCGACGGGGGCCGCGAGGCGGGCGAGCGGCGTCTTGTTGAACATGCCGAAGAAGCCGAGGAGCCCGATCAGCACGAGCGCGCTGAGCACGGCGTGCGGCGCCCACCAGTACGGATCTTCCGGCTCGGCGCCGTCGTCCTCTGCGTCGTCGTCGTCGTGCGCGTGGCCGTGGCCGTGGCCACGGCCGCGGACCGCGGTGGCCTTCGCCTCTTCCTCCTCGCCGTCGTCGTTGCCTTCGTCGGTCGACCCGGCCTCGTCGAGGTCCTCGTCGTCCTTGGCCCTATCCTTCTCGCTCGTCTTGCTCATAACGCTTCCCTGATCCGGGCCTCGGCCATTAGCACGCGACCACGCCGGCCGTCAGCCGATCTCCGCCCACGCGCTCGTGAGCACCGGATCGGGGCGATCCTTGACAGAGGTGACCACCGCGACCTTGCCGCCGGCCAGCGCCCAGCCCCGCGTGATGAGGGTGTCGCCCGGCCACACCGGCTTGCGGAACTGCGCGCCGTACGCCCGCAGCCGGCTCGCGTCGCCGCCCGCCGCCTTCTGGATGATCGCGCGCGCCGCGAAGCCGTACGTGCAGAGGCCGTGCAGGATGGGGCCCTGCGTGAAGCTCGCCTTCGCAGCGACCTCCGGATCGGCGTGCAGCGGGTTCTCGTCGCCCGAGAGCCGGTAAAGCAGCGCCTGCTCGGGCGCCGTCGCCTGCTCGACGACCCAGTCGGGCTCGCGGTCCTTCGGCACGGGGGCCTCCGACTCGGCGTGCGGCGGGCGCGGCCCGCCGAAGCCACCGACGCCGCGCACGATGATCGACCACACCGTGTCGAAGAGCGGCTCGTCGTTGAGCGTGGTCTTCGTCTCGACGATCACCTGCGCGAACTTCTTGAGGTCGTAGATGGTCGCCAGCGTGGCGGTCGTGAACAGCGTCCCGCTCGTCGGGAGCGGGCGGTGCACCCGGAGCGTCTGCCCTCCGTGGACGATGAGCGCCAGCTCGGCCCCGGCCACCTCGAGCGCCTCGAACACGGTCCCCTGGGAGGGGATCACGCCGAACGTGGGGTAGACCTTCATGCCTCCCGGCGTGCCCTCGTACAGGTACTCGAGCTCCTCGCGCTTGGCGCCGATCCCGAGCGCATAGGTGGCCAGGGTCTTCCAGTTGAAGGTGAACGCGCTGGGCTGGGTCGTGTAGCCGACCTTCGAGAGATTCAGCGGCATCGGGGGCTCCTCGCAGGATGGAAACGGCCGGGCAGGCGTACCGACCTGGCGATGTCGCGTCAACTGCCGCCCGCCGAGCGGAGCGCGGCGTCAGGGCGTGAGGCGCCGCAGGCGGCGCCTGGCGCGGCGTCAGAGCGCCAGGCGGTACGCGATCAGGACGCCGATGTTGAACATGTCGACGCGCTCGGAGAGCGAGGCGAGATCGCCGGTCGGGGAGACCTTGCGCTGCTCGGGGAGGAACCAGCTCGAGTAGCGGATGTGGCTCCCGACGCTCCAGTTGTCGGCGAAGGCCCAGTCGCCGCCGATCGCGAGCCCCGCGGCGACACCTTCGGTGCCGATCGTCGCCGCCCTGGGCCCGACATACGCCGTGTCCGAGTACGGGTTGCGATCGGCCTCGACCGACCACGAGTCGTTGACGACGACGCCGCCGACCGTCACGCCGGCCCACCACTCCGAGCTGCGGATGCGGAGGGCGTAGTAGCGAAACAGCCCGTCGAGCATGAAGTAGCTGCGCGCGTGATCGCGCTCGAGGCCGCGCGCGCCGCGCGCGGCGTCGGAGGTCAGCGTCGCCGCCCAGAAGATGCCTGCGCCGAAGCCGATGTCGCGCCAGCGGTAGAGGTTGTGGATGCCGAGGGAGACGCTCGTCTCGCCCTGCTCGCAGGCGCCCGGAGACAGCGAGACGGGGCAGACGTCGGCGCCCGGGAGCGTCATCACGCCGCTGCTCACCTCCACCATGGTGTAGGGGAAACCGCGCTCGCGCGCGGCGACGGCGCGGCGGGCGGCCCTGCTCTCGTCGGCCCGGCCGGGGGCGGAGATCAGGAGCGCGGCGAGCGCGGCGGCGCACGCGGCGCCGAGCGCGCGCGCGCTCGGCGATCGCGCGCTGCCACGCCCCGCCAGCGCTGCCCGGCCGCCCTGCCCGGCGCGGGCGTTGGCGGGCGCTTGCGACATCGGGTACCGGCCGGCTGGACTCACCTTCTCTGGATTATAACCAAGGACCTGTCGACGAGGGGAGCGGCGAGGTGGCGTCCGTGGGCAGCGGCGGCGGCGAGGGCGGGAGGACCGGCGCAGGTGCGGCGCTGGCCGGCGGCGAGGCGGCGCCTGTGCTGTCGGGCGAACCCGCGCCGCCCGGCGTCGGGGACGGGGCCGGCGCGCCCCGGGAGGCGGGCGCCGGCGGCTGGCCCTGGGGAGCGCCGCGGACCTCGGCCGGCGCGGGGCGGCGCGGCGCAGGCCTGCGGTCGGCGCCTGTGGCCTGCGGCCCCGCGCTCTGCGGGGCGACCTGAGGGGGCGGCGCCGGGGCGGCGCCCGGCGGGCCGCCGGAGAGCTCGGCGACGAGGTGCTGGGCGGTGGTGAGCGCTGGCTGCAGCTCGAGCGCGAGCTTCGCCAGCCGGATGGCGCCGGCCCTGTCGCCGGCATATTTCCGCCCGAGGGCGTCGGCGACGATGCGCTCGGACGACTCGCGGCGGAGCTCGGCGAGGCGCGCGTCTCCTGGCCACCGCGCGAGCGCCTGCGAGACGATCTCCTTGACGTTCTCGCGGGGCGGCGTGTCCCAGGCGTGCCTGCCCATGCAGTCGCGCGCGCGCTCGATGTGTGCTTCGAGGGTGTCGCGCGCGGCCGGCCCCCCGAAGGCGCCGAGGTGCCGCCCGCCGAGGAACACGACGAACCCCACCGCGCTGGCGCACGCGAGCAGGGCGGTCGCGCGCGCGATCATCGCCCGGCGGGGGAGCGGCCGCGCCGCGGACTCGACGCCTTGCATGGTCGACGGGACGGGCGCAGCGTCGCGCATGGGATCGATGCCGAGGCCGATCGCCGTGCGCGCGGGCTCGTCCGCCGCGCCGCCGTGGCGAGCGGCGCTCCACGATGCGCGCGCTCCGGCGTCGAGCCGCTCCACCGGTTCGGCGAACGCGCCGCCGAACCGCGCGCCGCTCGAAGGCCGCTCGGCCTGGGACGGCGCTGCGAGCGGCGTGGTCCAGGAGGGCGCCGAGCTCATCGAGCTGGACGAAGCGCGCTCGACGCCGCTGGAGGAGGAGCGCTCCTCCTCGCGGCGGTGCGACGCGGGGTCGCTCTCGCGGCGGTGCGACGCGGGGTCGCTGTAGCGCGCTGCCTCGCCCCCCGGGAGGCGGGGATCGAGGTCGCCGATGTGGGCGCTCTCGAGCGTCGGCGCGGCGATACCGCCGATCTGGGCGGCGAGCGCGGGGGAGAGATCGAGCGATTTGGTGCGCGACTTCGAGGCCAGCTTCATGACCGCGCTGGCGCGCAGGAGCCCGGGCTGGGCGGCGATCTCATCGGGGTCGAGGCCGCTCGCCCGGACGGCGAGGGCGAGGTCGCGGCCGAGGGCGCGCGCGTCGGGGGCCCGGTCCGACGGCTTCTTGGCGAGGTTCTGCATCACGATCCGCGCGATGGGCTCGGGCACGTAGCTGGAGCGCGCGATGCTGCGCAGGTCCGCCGGCGGGGCGTGCGTGTGCTGGACCAGGAGCGCGACGGGCGAGTCGCCCTCGAACGGGGCGCGCCCCGCGAGGCACTGGTACAGCATCGTCGCGATGGAGTAGACGTCCGCCGGCGGACCGACCCGCTGCCCTTCGGCGCCTTCGGGCGAGATGTACTTGGCGGTGCCGAAGATGAGCCCCGCCTGGGTGGTCATCGCTTTGTCGGCCCAGTCGAGGCGGGCGATGCCGAAGTCGAGCACCTTCACGTAATCCGGGTCCTCGCCGCGGCGGACGAGCATGATGTTCTCGGGCTTGAGATCCCGGTGGACGATCCCCTGCGCGTGCGCCTCGCCGACCGCGTCGCACACCTGGAGGGCGATGTGGAGCGCCCTCGGGAGCGGCAGCGCCTCGCTCTCGCCGCCTGCCCCTGCCGCGGCGAGCGCGGAGAGCAGCGAGATGCCGTCGAGGTGCTCCATGACGAGGTAGAGCTCCCCGCCGATCCGGGGGTCGGCCGTGGGGGGCACGCTCCCGGTCATGAGGACCTGGACGACGTTCGGGTGGACGAGCCGGCTCGAGATCTTGGCCTCGCGGTGGAAGCGGCTCACGAGCTCGGCGTTGCTGCTGAGCTCGCGGTGGAGGATCTTCACGGCCACGTCGCGCTCGATCCCGGCCTGGAAAGCGCGGTAGACGCGGCCCATCGAGCCGATGCCGATGAGGTGGCGGGTCTGGATCTGCCCCCCGAGCGTGATGCCCACGTACGGGTCGCGCTCCGCGGCGCCGAACGTGGGGCTCTTGCGCGAGCTCGCGAGCGGGGTGCCGTCGCGCGGGCAGTAGAGAACGCCCGCGTCGTAGCGCTCGCCGCACGAGGGGCAGCTCTTCGCGGGGGACGGCTCCATCGACGGCGCTGATCCTAGCACCGCTCCCGCCATAAATTCTCGGACGGAGCGGCGTTTCGGCGCGCCGCGGCGCCCGAGGACGCTCGGACGTGGACCGACCGGCGCCTTGCGACTACGGTCGCGGCGTGAGCGGCTCCAAGGCGGGTGCAGCACGGGCGCGCAGCGGGAAAGGGCGCGGCAACGCGGGCGCCACCCCTGCGCCCGCCGCGCGCCAGGCCGCCGCCTCGCTGGCCCGGGAGGCCGCCTCGCCGCCCCGGGAGGTCGCCTCGCCGGCGGCCGATGCAGGGCCGCGCGAGGGCGAGTACGTCGTCACGCTTCCCACGTTCGAGGGGCCGCTCGACCTGCTGCTGCACCTCATCCAGCAGCACGAGCTCGACATCCTCGATATCCCCGTGAGCTTCGTCACGGAAAAATACCTCGAGTACCTGAAGATCATGCGCTCGCTCTCGATCGACCTCGCGAGCGAGTACCTCGTGATGGCGGCGACGCTGACGCACATCAAGTCGAAGATGCTCCTGCCGAGCGTGCCTGCGGGGCAGGACGACGACGGGATGCCGGGTGAGGAGGAGGATCCGCGGGAGGAGCTCGTCCGGCGGCTCTTGGAGTACCAGAAATACAAGGTCGCCGCGGCCGACCTGGCCGAGCGCGGGACGCTCGGGCGCGACGTGTTCACGCGCGGCATGAGCGAGAGCGAGGTGCCGAAGGGCCCGGCTCCATTCGCGCAGACGGCCATCTTCAGCCTGCTGGACGCGTTCGAGCGCGTGCTGAAGCGGACGAACGTCCAGATTGATCATGAGGTCGTCTTCGATCGCATCAGCATCACGGATCGCATCGTCGAGCTCACGGAGAAGCTCTCCGCGCGGCGCGCCATGCGGTTCGAGGATCTGCTGCTCGACAGCGTCTCGAAGGGGGGAGTGATCCCTCGCTTCGAGGTCGTCATCACGTTCCTGGCCGTGCTCGAGATGTGCAAGCTGAGGCTCATCCGGGTCCATCAGACGGACTCGCTGGCGCCCATTCACATCCAGCTCGCGGTAGCCGATGGCGCGCCGGTGGCGGATGACGGATTCGAGGACGGCGCGCCGGTGGCGGAGCGGATCGAGACGGCGGGGAGCGAGGAGGCAGGAGTACCGCCTGCTGCCGCCGAGGGCGAGGTCGCGGAGGCCGTCGAGGTGGGGCGAAGCGAGCCGGCTGGGCCGGAGCTCGTCGAGCCGGCCGAGCAGGCGCGCGGAGAACTGTCGGAAGCGGAGCTCGCGGGGGCGCCGAGCGGCGCACCGGAGCGCCTGGAGCCGGTCGAGCTCCTGGAGCAGGTGGAGGACGTCAGCGTCGAGGCGGCAGAATCGGCGTCCGCGGAGGCGTCGAGCAGCGAACTGGCGTGGTCGGAGCCGATCGAGCCTGTGGAGCAGGTGGAGGACGTCAGCGTCGCGGAGGCAGAACCGGAGCCCGCGGAAGCAGCGGAGGCGTCGAGCAGCGAACTGGCGTGGTCGGAGCCGATCGAGCCTGTGGAGCAGGTGGAGGACGTCAGCGTCGCGGAGGCAGAACCGGAGCCCGCGGAAGCAGCGGAGGCGTCGAGCCGCGAACCGGCGTGGTCGGAGCTGGTCGAGCCCGTGGAAGAGAGGAGCGTCGAGGCGGGTGACGCGGACCTGGCGGAGCCCGTGGAGCCACCGACCGGCGAACCGACGGGCCCGGAGCTGGCCGAGCCAGCTGAGGAATCGAGCGGCGAAGCATCGGGGACGGAGCTTCCTGGGACGGCGGAGGAGACGAGCCGTACGCACGACGTCGCAGGGGGCGAGCCTTTGGTGGACGCGATGGAAGCCGATGCCGGTCCGGCTCCGGAAGAGGCGGAGCGCGATGCGGTTGTGGGCCCGAACGCGCACTCGACCGCAGAGGACTTCGCAGCGCCGCCGACAGAGGTGGATGAAGTAGACGCAGGGAGTGGCCGTGACGGTGGCTGATGCCGCGGCGAAGCGGCGGCGCATAGCGAAGACAACGACAGGACAGGGCGCCTCGGCGCGGCTGAGGGCAGCGGCGCACGCATGGCTCGGCGAAACGAAGAAGCCGAGAGGCGCGAAGAAGGAGCCGCGTGCACCGAAGACGGCAGGGCAGGGCACGTCGGCCAAGGCAGGCGCACAGGCCACGCCGGCGCGGCTGAGGGCGGCGGCGCACGCATGGCTCGGCGAAACGAAGAAGCCGAGGGGCGCGAAGAAGGAGCCGCGTGCACCGAAGACGGCAGGGCAGGGCACGCCGGCCAAGGCAGGCGCACAGACCACGCCGGCGCGGCTGAGGGCGGCGGCGCACGCATGGCTCGGCGGAACGAAGAAGCCGAGGGGCGCAAAGAAGGAGTCGCGTGCGCCGAAGACGGCAGGGCAGGGCACGCCGGCCAAGGCGAGCGCGCAGACCACGCCCGCGCGGCTGAGGGCAGCGGCGCACGCGTGGCTCGGCGGAACGAAGAAGCCGAGAGGCGCGAAGAAGGAGCCGCGCGCGCCGAAAGGGACACGGCAAGATCCGGTCGCTCGCTTCCGCGCTGGCGCATGGGACCAGCTCGGTCATCCGGCGCGCCGCGCCGACGTTCCTGTCCGGAGCGCAACCACGGCGCCCGGGCTCTCTGCCGTCGCGCGCAAGCACCTGAAGGGAGTGTTGGAAGCGCTCATCTTCGTGGCGGAGCGACCGGTGCCGGCCCGTGATCTCGCGCGTTCGGCGAACGCAGAGCACCGCGTCGTGCGAGAGTTGCTGGCCGAGCTCGTCGCGGAGTACGACGGACGAGGATTTCGTCTGGACGAGGTCGCCGGAGGGTACGTCTTTCGAACGAGCCCTGCATTTGCGCCCTTCGTTCGCGAGGTGACAGAGCAGAAGCCGGTCAAGATGTCTCGCGCCCAGACGGAGACGCTCGCGATCGTCGCGTACCGGCAACCGATCACGAGGCCCGAGATCGACGAGATCCGCGGTGTGGATTCCGGCGCGGCGCTCAAGTCGCTCCTGGAGCGTGACCTCGTGAGGATCCTGGGCAAGAAGGACGAGCCTGGGCGTCCGATGCTGTACGGCACGACGGCGCAGTTCCTCGAGTTCTTCGGCCTGAAGGCGCTCGGCGAGCTGCCCACCCTGCGCGAGTTCACCGAGCTGACCGAGGAGTCGCGCCGTGCCTATGAGCGTGAGCTCGGCGAAGAGCCGCCCGAGACGGGGGGGGTGACATCGGGACAGGAGAGCTTCGCCGGCGCGGAGGGATCGCTCCGGACGAGCGTCGCCAGTGCGGGCGAGAACCTATCGGAAGACGTCGGCGCGTCGTCTGCTGCGCCGCGGGAGGGAGAGGTCGCGATGGAAGCAAGGGAAGACGAAGTGTTTGACGAGATCTCTGTCGTGGGAGCGGACGCAGCGCTTGGTGAGCCTGCTGAAAAGGACGCTTTCCAGCACGCCAACGACGTCGCGGAGGAACGGCGCGACGAGGATGACGAAGACGCCGAGGACGAAGACGCCGAGGACGACGAGGACGGGGACGAGGACGACGAAGAAGAAGAAGACGGGGACGAGGACGAAGACGACGAGGACGAAGACGACGAGGACGAGGACGAAGACGACGAGGACGAGGACGAGGACGAGGAGGACGACGAGGACGACGAGGACGACGAGGACGACGAAGATGATGAGGACGAGGACGACGAAGAGGACGAGGACTGAACGTTCACCCTTGTCTGAACGTCCAGCGCGTCGCCCCGTCGCTCACGGCGGTGGAGCATCCGTCGGATCCGGATAGGCCTCGGCCAGCTTCGTTGCGGCGCTCCTCAGCTCGGGGTGGGCGAGGAGCTTGCGGAAGAGCCGCCAGAGCTCGGGATCGGCGAGCACCTGGAGCGGCGAGGTGGCGACCTGCCTCCTCTTCTTGCGGGGGATCGCCTCCGGACCTTTTCGTCGCAGCTCCTCCATCATTCCCACGAAGCGCTTCGTGGGAAAGAGATCTCCGTGCTCCCACGCGAGCACGGTCTCCTGCTCGATGCCCAGCGCTCCGGCGAGCTCGCGGGCCGTGCAGCCGAGCTCCTGCCGGAGCTTCTTGATGTCCTCGGGGGCCATGCGGGGCGAGGGTAGCGGCCTCGAAAAAAGAAAGCGACGTCGAGCAACCGGCAGCGAGCTCCCGCCGAACTCCGCGTCATGACCCATCGTTGCCCGATTCGCCCCTCGTGGACTCCCCGCGCGCTCCGCGCGCTACCGCTCGCGCTCACGCCGCTCGTGGCCTCACCCCTGTCCTGCGCGCCGGAGCTCGTCGTTCCCCCGCAACTCGATGAAGGCGGTGACGAAGAGGACGCCGAGGTCGCCGGCCCCGCAGATCCGGGCCCCGAGCTCCAGATCGAGCCCGCCGCGCCGCTGGACGCCGCGCCTCCGGTGCTGCGGGCGCGCGTGCTCCTCCCCGGCGCCGCTCTCGGGAGCGTCGACCCCGCCCGTGCGCTGGTCGTCCGCGGCAAGCTCAGCGCGGCGCACCTCCGGCAGATAGAGCGAGGCGAGCTGTCGACGGCGCTGTCGGAGCGCGTCGTCCCCTCGATCGCCTGGCTGAACGGGACTCCCCCTGGCGACCTCTCGCTGACCGTGGCGCCGCTCGCCCCGCTCGCCCCCGGGGAGACCTACGCCATCGCGAGTGGCAGCCCTGTGTTCTCGCACCACATCCAGATCGCCACGGAAGGCTCGCCGCCCGTGCTCTCACGGCTCTGGCCGCCGCCCGACGCCGGCGCGACCCTCGGCCTGGGGGTGTGGTGCGGTGACGCGCCCCTCCCGGAGGTGATCGCCGCGGCGACGCTCGCGCCTGGCGGACCGGCGGGCGAGCTGCGCCGCGGCGCCGTCGACGACATCGGCGCGCGCTGCCTGCGCTTCGAAGGGGAGCCAACCGCCACGGCGCCGCCCGAGGCCGACGGCGTGCGCCTCGTGGGGCCGCCCGTCGCGCTCCCAGGCGAGCCGACAGCAGTGAGCCTCGATCCGCGTCCGTTCATGCTGGAATCGAATCCGCTTCCCGCCATCGCGGTGGCGTGTGCGCCGGACGAGCTCGCGCTCGGGCCGGGCTGTGCTCGGGTCGCCGACGATCGAATCCTCGTTCGTTCGGCGGATGCTCCGCTGCTCTGGGCGATCGCGGGCGCGGGGTTCGACGAAGTCCTCGCGCTACCGCCGGGCGAGCCGTTCGTCCTCGCTCCACTGCCGCCCTTGAGCCCCGTGGAGCTCGCCATTGCGACCGTCGACAACGCCGGGGTCGTGGAGCGCCGGACGTTCTCGGCCATGACGCTCGCGCCCATGCCCCATGTGATCATCAACGAGGTGCTGGCGAACCCCGTCGGGCCAGAGCCAGGGCAGGAGTGGGTCGAGCTCTACAATGACGGTGACGTCCCGGCTGAGCTCACAGGGGTTGTACTCGCCGATGTGGGTGGTGAGACCGAATTGCCCCCTATTTCGTTCATGCCCGGCGCGTACGCTCTGGTCGTCAACGAGGACTACGTTTCTGATGATGAGCTCGACCCTCCGCCTCCTCCCGAGACGCTTCTTCTCCGCGTCCCCAAACTTGGCAGCCACGGGCTGTCGAACTCGGGAGAACCGCTCAAATTGAAGGATCGAGGAGGTGCTGTCTTGTCCAGGTCGCCCGCCGCGCCCGTGCCAAAGCCGGGAATGAGCCTGGCCCGCGTCGCTCCGCGCGCTCCAGACGGCTCGGCTGGCTCCTTCACGACCAGCTGGCCGACGCCCGGTCGCGTGAACATAATGAACCAGGAGATCCCCTGAAGGATGGGGAGTTTGCCTCCGCGCGGGGCGAACTCGCCATGGGGCTGAGAAAATTCGAGCAAAGCGGGTGACGGACCCGTCTATGAGAGCTAGGTTTCAATCGAGTAGACAGACGGGTGGGGGGGCCGCCACCTGAGGAGACGCTGCCGCGCTGTGAACGCGAGCTGTGCGGCAGGTGCCTTTCGCGTGGAGTTCGGCGATGGCTGGTGTTCGTGAAAAGCTGTTGACGGCATCGGACCTCGCAGCCTTGTGCGAGGTCGACTTGAAGACAATCCATAACTGGGTAGATCGGGGGAGGATTGCCCATTTCCGTACGCCGGGGAGACACTTGCGCTTCAAGGCTGCGGACGTGGCCGAGTTCCTCCGTGCATGGGGCTATTCGGTGCCCAGGGAGCTCGCCAAGGCGACCTCCAAGTCGATGATGGCCATCGGCACCAAGGATACGATGGCCCACGTGGCGCGAGCCCTCGGGGAAGGCGTGCCCATTCGGCACGCGAGCCACCCGTATGACGCGCTGATCTTCGCGGGGGCGGACCCCGCGGACGTGTACATCGTCGACGTGCGGGCGGTGTCCAGCGACGTGGACGTCCCCTCCCTCTTCGAGGCGCTCCACCGAGCGAACTCGCAGGGGACCTTCGTCGCCTTGTCGGATGAGCCGATCAGCCTGCCGTCGTTCGTCGGCCGGATCGGCCGGAGCGACGCGCAGCAGCTGAAGGGCTTCCTCGTGCCCGAAGCGGCCGCGCAGACGGCGACGCCCCTCCAGGCGGCGAGCGGTCCGGCGTCGGAAGAGCCGCCGCGGAGCCTCGCCGCAGGCGGGTCCTCGCGCTGAGCCAGGGCCCCGGCCGTCCTACGCCCAGCAGAAGAGGCTGGGCTGGGACGGCCGGTCGCGCCCGAGGAGGCTCCGCCAGGAGCCGCAGCACTGCAGAGCGAGCCGCTGAGGTCAGAACCCCCTCCTGCAGCACAACCCGGGGCCGGTTGATGGGTCGCTCGCAACCCCGCTGTCGAGTCCGCTTCGGAGTCTCCTGGAGGAAGACGTGCCCGAGGAGCATGGCTCCTCGGACGGAGGCGCTTCAGCTTCCAGCGATGGTCATGGAGGAGACCCGGAACGTCGGTGAGCACGTCGACGTCCGGAGATCCAGATCGTCCCCGACGGCGTCAATCCGCTGCAAGAGCTCGTCCAGGTTCAGCGAGATGGTTACCTCGCTCACCGGATAGGCGAGCTCTCCATTCTCGATCCAGAAGCCGGACGCACCCCGGGAAAAGTCGCCGGTCACGGCGTTGAAGCCGAAGCCCATCATCTCGGTGACGTACAGCCCGCGCGGCGTGGAACGCACGATCTCCGCCGCCGGCGTGGAGGTGGGCTGGAGGAGGAAGTTCGACGTGGACGGCCCGACGCCGCCGCCGGCGCCGCGCGAGGCGCTGGCGGTCGGCGGGCGCTTGAGCTTCCGGCCGCTGTAGCTGTCGCAGAGGTAGGTCTTCAGGATGCCTTGCTCGACAACGACGTTGCGCCGGGCGAGGAGGCCCTCGCCGTCGAACGGGCGCGAGCCGGGCGCGCGCGGGATCAGCGGGTCGTCGACGACCGTGATGAGATCGCTGGCGATGCGTGTCCCCTCGCGGCCGACGAGGTAGCTCGACTTGCGCCAGATCGAGCTGCCCATGATGCAGGAGCCGAGCAACCCGAGCATCGACCGGGCGACGTCCGGGTCGAAGACGACGGGCGCCTCGCAGGTCGCCACCTTGCGGGCGCCGAGCTTGCGCAGCGTCCGGCGCGCCGCCTCGCGGCCCACGGCGTCCGGGGCGTCCAGGTCGGCGAGGTGGCGCCGGCCGGTGAAGTAGAAGCCGCGGCGCTTCTTGTCGCCGCTGTCGTCGGCGATCGGGGAGACCACGAGCTGCGCGTACGAGCCGGCGAAGCCGCCGCGGAAGCCGCCGGACAGGACGAGGGCGAAGGCGCCCGCGCTCCGCGAGAACGTCGCGCCCTCGCTGTTCGTGATCCGCGGGTCGGCGTCGCGCGCGGCCTGCTCGCCTCGGCGCGCGATGTCGATCGCCTGCGCGGCCGTGACCTCGCCGCCCGAGGGATCGTAGAGATCGAGCGCGGGGAACGGCCCCTTGGCGATGAGCTCCGGATCGGCGGGGCCGGCGAACGCGTCCTCCTGGGAGATGTCGGCGAGCTCGAGCGCGTCCGCCACGAAGCGATCGATGCCGCGGGGCGTGAGGTCGGACGTCGAGGTCAGCGCGACGCGCTGCTTCTTGATGATCCGCATGCCGAGGCCCTTGTGGACGGCCTCCTCGACGAGCTCGGGCTCGCCGAGGCGCACCTTGGTGGTGAGCTCGGAGCCGGAGCGGGCGATCGCCTCCGCGACGTCGGCGCCGCCCTTCCTGGCGCGCGTCACCACCTGCTCGGCGAGCTCCATGAGTTCCTCGACCTGCTGCTCCACGCGGGCTCGTTCGGACATGGGGCGACAGGGTGGTGGAGCGGGCTGGCTCCGTCAACGCGGTGGCGCGGTCGCCTCCCCGCGCGCACCAGGGGCGTCATCAGCCCCGCACGAGGGGCGTCTCAGCCCGGCCGGTTGGAGCGCCCGCCGCTGCCGACGCCGAGCCGCCGCTGAGGGCGTGTCGAGGCGGGCCGGGGCGGAACGACCTCGGCCGCTGGCTCACTCGGGACGACGCGGGGGCGCGCGCCGGGGGAGGGCTCGGCCTTCGGCGCGCCGCCCGCGGGCTCGCGCCGGAGCAGGGCGCTCACGGTGACCGCGAAGCCGGCGGCCAGCATGGTGTACATCCAGAGGAGCGCATAACCGAGCGGACCGCCGGCGACCGGGTGGACGCCGAAGTCGCCCTCGACCTGCCGGTAGGTGCCGTCGAGCGCGAGCCGCCGGGACAGGGCCAGGACGGCGACCAGGGCGATCGACAGCGGCGCGCCGGCGAGGACGGCGAGCGCGCGGACCGCGCGCTGCGCGGTCCACCTGCCGCCAGCGCTCCCGGCGAAGCGATTCGCGGCCGCGAACCCGGCGGGCACCGAGGCGGCATTGACGAGGACGAGCACGAGGTCGACGGCGGACGGGATGCGGCGCGTGTCGACGAGGTACGCGAAGCTCCAGTCAGGGGCGAACACGAGGAAGTACGCGCAGACCGGCGCGAAGACGAGGCAGGCGAACAGGGAGACGAGCGCGAGCGGCCGAGCGCGCGCGCCCGGCGCAAGCCGAGGCTCCGACGCGCGCAGCGCGCCCAGGCGGTGAGGGGCTGCAGCGCTGAACCAGGCGAGCAGCGCACCGAGAGCAAAGCCGACGAGGGGAGCGACGAAGGCGGGCACGCGGCGCCGAAAGTAGTCCTGTCGCCCCCTCCTGAGCAAAGTGCCTGGACCTTTTCCTGACCAGGACGGCTCGAGCGGCCCACACCAGGGCTCTTCCGGGCGCGGTTGGGCAGGCTGGGCGGAACGTTTGCTCTGGGAACGCCGCCGCGCTAAGCGGCTGCGCACATGGAGCCGCGCCTCGTCCGGGAGATGCTTGAGCGCGTTCGGAGCGGCGAGCTTGCCGTCGAGGAGGCGCTCGATGCCCTCCGAGGGCTGCCTTTCCGGGACCTGGGCGTCGCGACCGTCGATCACCACCGCGCGCTCAGGCAGGGCGTCCCCGAGGTGATCTTCGGCGAAGGGAAGACACCCGAGCAGATCGCCCTGATCGCCGGGGAGATCTCGGGGGCGGGGCAGAACGTGCTCGTGACCCGGGTCGACGCCGCGAAGGGCGCGGCGGTCTCGGCCCTCTTGCCCGCGTTCCGTTATGTGCCCCTCGCGCGGACCGGCAGCATCGAGGTCGCGCCGCCGCCGAAGCGCGCCGCCGGGGCGGTCGCCGTCGTGACCGCGGGCACGAGCGATCTGCCGGTCGCCGAGGAGGCCATCGAGACGCTGCGCGCCGTGGGCCTCGAGGCGAAGCGGCTGTACGACGTGGGGGTCGCGGGGCTGCACCGCTTCCTCCATCGCGTCGAGGAGCTGCGCAAGGCGTCGGCCGTGATCGTGGTCGCGGGCATGGAAGGCGCGCTGCCCAGCGTGGTCGGCGGGCTCGTGGCGGCGCCGGTGATCGCGGTGCCGACGTCGGTCGGCTACGGCACTGCCCTGGGCGGCTTCACCGCGCTCTTCGCCATGCTCACGTCGTGCGCCTCCGGAGTCGCCGTGGTCAACATCGATAGCGGCTTCGGCGCGGCGATGGTGGTGCATCGCATGTTGCCGAAGGAGTAGCTCGGAACGAGCGCGACCGCGGGAGCGCCGCGCCGCGAAGGCGCCCGGGGAACGGAGAAGGCGAGAGATGGGACACGGGCACGATCACGACCACGCGCACGGAGACGAGCACCACCACGGGCACGCGCACGGGGGCCATCACGATCACGGGCACGCGCACGAGGGCCATCACGATCACGGGCACGCGCACGAGGGCCATCACGATCACGGGCACGCGCACGAGGGCCATCACGATCACGGGCACGCGCACGGGGACCATCACGATCACGGGCACGCGCACGACCATCCGCGCGCGCCGCTCCTCGAGGAGGGCGCGGGCACGGGCAAGGTCCTGTTCTTCGACGCCTTCAGCGGGATCGCGGGCGACATGACCATCGCCGCGCTGCTCGATCTCGGGGTGCCCCTCCTCGTCATCGAGCGCGCCGTCGCCGCGCTGCCGCTCGATGGGTTCCACCTGCACCGCGGGCACGCCCATCGGAGCGGCATCGTGGCGACCTCGTTCGACGTGCACGTCGAGGCGCCGCAGCCGGAGCGCACCTACGGATCCATCGACGCCATGCTCGCCGCCGCGCCGCTCGATCCGCCCGTCGCCGCGCTGGCGCGCCGGATCTTCCGGCGCCTCGGCGAGGCGGAGGCCGCCGTGCACCGGATCCGCCTGGAAGACGTGCACTTCCACGAGGTTGGCGCCGTCGACGCGATCGTCGACATCGTGGGCTCCGCCGCCGCGATCGTGCACATCGGGGCGGAGGTCGTCGGATCGCCGCTGCCCATGGGGCGCGGGTTCGTGAAGGCGCGGCACGGGATCCTCCCGCTGCCGCCGCCCGCGGCGGTCGCGTGCCTCCGCGGCGTCCCGACCTACGGCGTCGAGCTCGACGCCGAGCTGGTCACGCCCACGGGCGCGGCCATCATCGCCACGCTGGCGACCCGGTTCGAGCGCTGGCCGACGTTCGCCCCCGATCGGATCGGCTTCGGCGCGGGTCAGCGCGAGCTGCCGGACCGCCCCAACCTGCTGCGGGTCGTGCTCGGGACGCGCACGGGTGGAGACGAGAGCCTCGGCAGCGCGTCGCACGTGATCGTCGAGGCGAACGTCGACGATCTGACGGGCGAGGTGGCAGGGCACGCGATCGAGGCGCTGTTCGCGGCGGGCGCGCTCGACGCCTGGGCGGCGCCGATCACCATGAAGAAAGGGCGCCCCGCCCTGACGATCGCGGCGCTCGCGGCCGCCCCCCAGGCCGACGCCGTCGCGACGGCGCTGCTCCGCGAGACGACCAGCATCGGGCTACGGAAGATCCCTGTCGCGCGCACCGAGCGGCCGCGGCGGATCACCACGGTGCAGACGGCGTACGGAGCCATCCGGGTGAAGATCAGCGAGGGGCCGTTCGGGCCGCCGCAGATCAAGCCGGAGTTCGACGATTGCGCCGCGGCGGCGAGGACGCACGGCGTGCCGGTGCGCGAGGTCGTCTCGGCGGCGCTGTCGGCCGCCAAGGGGTGACGCCGCGCAGGGTGCTGCCGCGCGGCGCCGAGCTCGCCGAGCGGCGCAGCGTCACCCTGCGGCAGCGGTCAGTCGGGGCGCTGGATCGGGAGCGCCTCGGCCTCCCACGAGAGAAAGCCGCCCTCGAGGAACGCGACGGGCACGCCCTCCTCGGCGAGCTTCGCGGCGACGTCCTTCGACTTGTCGCCGGAGCGGCAATAGAGGACGGGCGCGCCGGCCAGCATGTGGAGCTCGGCGAGCCGGCCCTCGATCTCCTCGATCGGGATGTGCACCGCGCCCGGGATGTGGGCGCGGCCGTAGGCGGGGCTCTCGCGCGTGTCCACGGGGACCACCTGGCCCTCCCGGATCAGCTGCGCCAGCTCGGCCGCCCGGATGGCGCCCTCGGCGCGCGGGAGGAACGGATCGAGCAGCTCGCGGAGCTGCTTTCGGTTGAGGACGCCCTGCTCGGCGGCCACCGGGCGGCCTCGATGAAAGACCATGAACGTCGGGACAGCCTGGATGCGCAGCGTGGTGGCGATGCGCTTCGACCGGTCGATGTCGACCTTGACCACCTTGGCCTTGCCTTCGAGCTCGCGCGCGATGGCGTCGACCTCCGGCGCGACCGTCTTGCACGGTCCGCACCAGGTGGCGGTGAAATCGATGAGCACGGGCAACTCGCTGCGGAGCACCTCGCGCTCGAACTCCTGCTCGTTGATCTCGGGAACGGCCATGGCGGGCGAATTCATAGCGGGCCTTTCCTGCGAGATCGAGCGGCGCGAGGGCTCCGCCGCCGAGATCGCGGAGATGAACGCGATTTCAGCGCAATTTCGGCGCGCGAGAGCGCTGCACGGCCGGCGGCTGTCCGCGGACGTGCGGCCCCCGCGTCGCGCCCCGTCAGCGCGGGACGCGCGCGCGCACGGTGCGTGTATCGATGGAGTCGCGCAGGGCGTCGGCGATGAGGTAAGAGCCGCCGACCGTCGCCAGGAGCAGCACGAAAGGGGAGACGAGCAGCCGGATCTCGCTCGGGTGCCGCGCCGCCTGGCCCAGCGTCTCCCCCCACGAGGCCACGCGCGCGGGCGCGCCCATCCCGAGGAACGAGATCGCCGCCTCGAGCAGGACGACGGACGCCACGCCGAGCACCGAGCTCACGATCACGGGGCCGAGCGCGTTCGGGAGGATGTGGCGGTAGAAGACGCGCAGCCGGGTGCTGCCGAGCGCGTGCGCGGCCGCCACGTACTCCTCGCTCGACGCGCGCAGCACCTCGGCGCGCACGAGGCGCGCGATCTCCGCCCAGCGGACGAAGGCGACCGCGAGCACCAGCGACAGCGCGGAGGGCTCGCGCTCGATCGCCCGCACGATGGCCACGACGAGGATCGCCGGGAAGGTGTCGACCGTCTCGACGAGGCGGACGAGGCCGTCGTTCCAGAAGCCGCGCAGCGTGCCCGCGAGCCCGCCGAGCACGACGCCGAGGAACATGCCCACGAGCACCGCGCTGAGCGACAGGCCGAGCGCCGTGCGCGCGCCGTAGATCAGCCGCGCGGCGAGATCGCGGCTCTCGAAGTCCGTGCCGAGCGGGTGGTCGAGGGACGGCGACGCGTTCGGGCCGGCGTCGGTGCGCTGCTCCGGGCCGTAACGGATGGGCGGCCAGATCGCGAAGCCCTCGAAGCGCACCCTGAGCTCGGCCTCGGTGAGCGACTCGAGCGCGGCGCCCTCGGTGACCGCGGGCAGGATCTCCGCGCGGCCCGGCCTGAAGCAGGCGATGGGCGCGGGGGCGGCGAGGAGCTCGGCGAAGATGGCGAGCAGGGCGAGGACGCCGAGCAGCACGGCGCCGATGGCGACGCGCTTGCTGCCCACCATCCGGCGGAGGAACGCGGTCGCGTGGGTCACGCCTCGCTCCTCCGCGAGAGCACCGCCGGGCCGAGCCGCGGATCGACGAGCACATAGGCGAGATCGGTCGCGATCACGCCGAGCGCGGCGATGGCCGCGGCGCCGATCGAGATGGCCATGAGCCAGCTCACGTCGCGCGCCTGCACGGCGAGGAGCGTGAGCTCGCCGAGCCCGTGGAGCTCGAAGACGCGCTCGACGACGAAGGCGCCGCCGAGCGCCATCGGCGGCTCGAGCATGGCGAGCGTCACGACCGGGAGCACGGCGTTGCGGAGCCCGTGGACGGCGATGGCGCGCGCGGCGCCGGCGCCGCGCGCCCGCGCGGCCCGGACGAAGTCCTGCGTCAGGACCGCGACGAGCGCGGCGCGCTGCTGCCGCGTCGGCGCGGCGACGAGCGAGAGCGCGATGATGCACGTCGGCAGGAGCAGGGACCGCGCGCCGCCCGAGAGGAGCGCGGCGGCCACGGCCACGACGGCGGTCGGGAGGACGGCGGCGGTGAGCACGGCGGCCGCGATCGCGGAGTCGCTCCGCCGGCCCTGCGAGGCCGCGCTGAGCGCGCCGAGCGGGATCGCCACGGCGTAGGCCAGCGCGATCGCCCCGAAGACGAGCGCGAGGGTGACGGGCGCGCGCCGCGCGAGCTCGTCGAGCACCGGCTCTCCGGTCGCCGCGACGCCGAGCCGGTGGGTGACCGCGCCGAGCGCCCACTTGCCGTAGCGGGTCTCGAGCACGGTCGCCGCGAGCTGCGCCGGGCCGGTGAACACCTCGAAGTCGCTGCGGTACACGTTCCAGAACGACCTCCACCGCGTGACGCACGCGCGGGCCTCCGCGAGGTCGTCGCCCGGGGCGATCCGGTCGTCGATCTCCGCGATGTGGGCCGCGACGTCGACGAGGGCGCGCGCCTGCTCGAGCGTCGCGGCGTCGCGCGGCGGCTGCAGCGCGGCGATCACCGCCTGCAGGGCGAACGTGTCGAGCTCCAGCAGCTCGGCGGCGCGCGACGCGGAGCCGTAGCGGACCAGGCGCCGCACGGCGCTCCGGACCGACGCGCTCCGGAACTCGATGCCGCGGTCGTCCCAGAAGCGCGTCCAGAACGCGACCGCGTGCGCCGGGTCCGCGGCGTCGTCGGCCCGCGGCAGGCCCATCCGCGCCGCGACGGGCGCGAGCGCGAGCGCGACGCGGGTGCGCGGCTCGGGCGCGAGCGCGTCGAGCGGCAGGATGTGCGGCAGCGCGGCGCCGCCGAGGCGACGCAGCTCGTCGGCGGCGGCCGCCGCGTCGTCGCCGCCGGCCGCGATGGCCTGCGCCGCCGCGAGGGCGCGCAGGCGCACGTCGCGCGGCTCCAGGTTGATGAAGCGCGGCAGGTCGAGGAAGCGCTCCCGGCGGAGCCGAGCGAGCTCCGCGCTGGAGAGCGAGCTGGCGAGGAGCGGGTCGTCCGTTGGATCCGGGACGAAGGAGAGCACGAAGAAGGTCAGCAGCGAGACGCCGACGAGGGTCGGCAGCGTCCAGAGGAGCCTGCGGAGCGCGTGGCGGAGCATCTCTCTCGGCCGGGAGTCAGCGCAGGATGGCGTCGAGCAGGTCGATGCGCATCCCGAACTTGTAGGGGGAGGCCTTTACCACCTCCATCTTCTGGCCAGAGATCGTCTCGTCGTTGCCCTCGAGGTACCCGCCGGCGTTGATGCCGATGACCCTGCCCTGGCCGTTGAAGATGGGGCTCCCGCTCATGCCGCTCGTGCTGCGGGCGTCGTGCTGGATCAGCCAGGCCTCCGCCGCGGGCGCGGGCCGGCCGTTCGCGCCCGTGATCCGGCCGATGTTGGCGGCGAGGAACGTGGCGACGGGGTTCGCGGTGTCCGTGAGCCGCTCCGGGAAGCCGATCAGGTACACGTCGTCGCCGGCGCCGGCCGCGGCGAGCTCTTCCCGGGTCGCGAGCTCGAGCACGGCGGCCGCGCGCCCCGCGATCGTCACGGTGCCGATGTCCGGGGTGAGCTGATCCGCGCTGTCGCGGTACTGCGGATGCGTCCGCATGCCGGTCACGGCGAAGCTTATCTGGCCCCGGCCCTCGTTCTCGAGCGCCGCGATCGCGCCGCCGCGGCGCTTGGCCGCGGTGATGCAGTGGGCGTTCGTCACGAGGACGGAGGGCCGCACCGCGAACGCCGTGCAGAACCCCTCGCGCCCGGCGGCGAGCATGAAGATCCCCTTCCTGGAGCGGTCGTGGAGGTTGCGCCCGAAGTTGGCGTTCGAGGGGTGGAGCGTCCCGAGGCGGCGCTCGATCTCCTTGCGCCGGGGGTCCTCCGGCGAGAGGCCCGCGAGCTCCTCCCGCAGCTGGCTGATCTCGTCGTGGGAGGAGCGGTTGTAGACGATGAGCGCGGCGAGGCTGGCGAGCGCGATCACGAGGAGCGCGGCGAGGATGTAGGTCGTGCGGCGCTGGCCTGCCGTCGCGGCGTGCACCTCCTTGTGGAGCATGGCGTTGATCTCGACGGTGCCTCGGGGCTTCGCGCGCCCCGTGGCGGCCGCGACGGCGGAGGAGATCATCATGGCGATCGTCCGCTCGCCGACCCGCCGAGCTCCGGCCGGCGGCGCGGCCGGGACGTGTCCGGGGGGGGCGGCAGCGGGCGCCGGGTACGCGGCGGGCGCCGGGTACGCGGCGGGCGCTGGGTACGCGGCGGGCGCTGGGTACGCGGCGGGCGCGGGGTACGCGGCGGGCGCGGGGTACGCGGCGGGCGCGGAGTAGCCCGCAGTAGGCACGGGGTACGCGGCGGGCGCGGGATGGCCCGTCGCTGGCGCAGGGTAAGCCGCGGCAGGAGAGGGGTGATGCGCCACAGCGTGCGCCTGCGGTGGACCCGACGTGCGGCGCTCGACGAGCTCCAGCCGCACCCGCGGGCCCTTGGCGCCGAACGTGATCTCGTCGCCCGACGCGATCGGGTGCCGCTTGATCCGCTGCCCGCCCGCGTAGGTCCCGTTGCGGCTGTCGAGGTCGTAGAGCACCCAGCCCGCCGCCTCGAGGCGCGCCTCGGCGTGGTGGCTGCTCGCGTCGCGATCGTGGTTCGGGTCGAAGACGACGTCGTTGTCCGGCGCTCGACCGAAGCGCACCGCGCGCCGGTCATGGATCTCCACAGAACCGGCGTTGCGCCCGAAGGTATGTACGACGCGTAACATCACGGCGCCGGGACCCCCTGCAGCAGATCGATCCGCATCCCGATGCGGAACGGCGAGCTCTGCGTCACCGTCGCCTTCCGGCCGTCGATCGTGACGTTGTCCTCGTCGTCGATGTGCGCCGCGTGGACGCCGATGACGTGCCCGTACTGGTTGAAGATGGGGCTCCCGCTGTTGCCCCCGCGCGTGACGGCGTCGTGCTGGATCAGGACGGCTCGGTCCGGCGTCGTCGCCTCCTCGTCGATGCCGGTCACGCGCCCGATGCGGCCCTCCAGGAACGTCGCCGAGGGGCTCAGCGGGTCCATCAAGCGACCAGGGAAGCCGATGACATAGGCGTCGTCGCCCGGCCCGATGGCCCGCAGCTCGGCGTCGTTCGCGAGCTTCACCGTGCGCGTCGCCTTGCCGGCGATCCGGAGCAGGGCGACGTCCGGCGAGCCGGCGCCCGCCTGCCCTGGCTTGTACGCCGGGTGGGCCGACATCGCGACGATGGGGAAGCGGATCTTCCCCATCGAGTCGTTCTGCGTGACGATCGAGGTGCCGCCGCGGGCGCGGCAGTCGCGGACGCAGTGAGCGTTCGTCGCGAGCAGATCGGGCGCGATGGCGAACGCCGAGCAGCAACCGCCGATGCGGTTGTCCACCTTGTAGCCCATCACGTAGAGCGCCAGCCTGTTCTGCTCGAAGATGGCGCGCCCCGAGAGCACCTGCTCCGGGATCGCGCCCGACGGGCGCGCCGCGGGCGCGATCCCGAGGCCGACCTCGCGCGCCAGCGCGTCGGCCGCCTGGCGCGACCGGTACGTGACCACGAAGGCCACGGCCACGGCGACGAGCGCCGCGGCGACGCCTAGCCCGAGGATCAGGTTGTGGCGCGACACCTTGCGCCTCGCCTCGTCCGCCTTGGCGCGCACGAGCGCGAGCGCCTTCTCCTCGCGCCGCATCGCCTGCACGACGGCATCCTTGACGATGCGCTGCGCGGTCTCGACGTCGACGCGGCCGTCCGCGTCCGGGCGCCCGGGGGGCCACTCTTCCTGCGGGGCGGCCGGAGTCTGCCGGCCACGCTTGTCGTTGCTGCGCAGCATCGCGGTGGGGGGCGCGCGCACGTGCGCTACGCGTACCCTAACGAAGCAGGTAGTAGCCGGCGATGGTAACGCACGCGACGGCGCTCACGATCATCAAGATCACCAGCCACTGCGGCGCGCCGTCGGTCGGGATCATGATCGGCTCGTCGCCCTGGACGGGCGCGCGGGCGTTGCGCTCGTCCAGCGCGTCGTCGGCCGGCAGGGGCGAGGCGACGTGGTCGTAGTCGTCCCCGTCGTCGTCCATGTCGCTGTCCGCGCTGCTCAGCCACGATTTCGGCGAGGGGGGCCGCTGCGAGATCTTCTTCTCGTCGAGCTCCTTCACCTTGCGCGCCGGCTCGGACGCGGCGGCGTTCTGGGCCAGGAGGTGCTCGGGCAGCGCGTACTTCTGGTAGCGGAGGTCCTCGATGTCCTCGAGCTCCGGCAGGGCGAGCCCGTCGCCGTCGAACTTGGCGACCACCACCGTGATGTTGTCGTGCCCGCCCGCCTGGTTGGCCCGATCCGTCAGCACCTTGCAGGCCTCGATCGGATCGTCGACGCTCCGCAGCACCTCGCGGATCTCCTCGTTCCGCACCATGCCCGAGAGCCCGTCGGAACAGAGCATCAGCGTGTCGCCCCGCTTGAGCTCCACGAAGGTGAGGTCGACCTGCACCGAGTCCGCGGTGCCGAGCGCCTGGAGGATGATGTTGTTGTGCTCGAAGGTCTCGGCCTCCTCCTCGGTGAGCTGGCCCGCCTCGATGAGCTGGTTCACGAGCGACTGGTCGCGCGTCACCTGCACGAGCCGATCGCCGCGGAGGACGTACGCGCGGCTGTCGCCCACCTGGCCGAGGAACAGGTGATCGTCCATGAGCGCGGCGATGGTCGAGGTGGTCCCCATCCCCCGCCGGGTCCGATCGAGCTTCGCCTCGCTGAAGATCCGGAGGCCTGCCGCCTCGATCGCCTGCACCAGCCGCGCCGCGAGCTCGTCGTGGTTCTCCGGGGGACCGGCGGCGCTCATCCGCTGGTAGATGATGTCGACCGCGAGCTGGCTCGCGACCTCGCCGGCCGCGGCGCCGCCCATGCCGTCGCACACGCCGAGCAGGGCGCCCCGCTCGCCGACGACCTGGTAGCGATCCATCTCCATCAGGCCGCGGCTCGCCTTCGTGAGATCCGCGACGATGAAGTTGTCCTCGTTGTGCTCGCGGACCTGGCCCACGTCGGTCCGGCCGAACAGCCGGAGCACGACCTCGGGGCGACGCGGCTCGTCGGGCGGTGTCGCCGCGCCGTCCATGCCGTCGGGGCGCTGCCCGCCCTCGTCCGGCTCGCCACCCCCCGGCGCCTCGCCCGCGAAGCGCCCGGCAGCGCCGCCGTGGGCGGCCTCCGCGGCGGGGGTCTCGTCGAGCGCGCCGTCGTACGACGCGGCCGCGAGGGAGGCGTGCGCCTGAGCGGCGGCCGGCGGAGCATCGGGGGTCACAGCGTCTCCCAGGTTGTCCGACCGTGCGGCGCTTCCATCCGTGTCCTCCTCGCGCGACCCGCCGGCGGTGAGCCGCACCCGCGGCGGCGGAGGGAGCTTCCGCCCGACCTTCTCCGGGCTCGATGTGCTGGGCGCCTTCACGGGCTTCATGGCGATGCCAGCCTTGTGCGCGGCGTTTGCGGCCGGACGCGTCTTGGGCGGCGGGGGCTTCCAGTTCACGGGCTTGCCTGCTTCCACAGACCCCGCCTTGCCGGACTCGAGCGACGCGGCGCCGTGCGGGGAGTCATGAAGCGCCTTGCCGGCGTGGCTGCTCGAGTCGGTTCCTGCGGACGTCGCGCCGGGGAGCCCCTCGACTTCCAGCGCCTCGGTCGGCGTTTCGCGGACGGTCTGATCGCTCATCGGGGGAGATCCACGCGGAACAGGTGCTGCCCGATGCGCACGAAATCGCGATCGAGGAGGCTGACGTCCTCGCGGATGGCGACGTAGGTCCCGTTCGACGAGTCCAGGTCGCTGAGCGTGAACTCCCCCGTGGCCGGGTTCCTCCGGATGGCGGCGTGGCGTCGCGAGAGGAACGGATCGGCCGTGAATACGATGTCTCCCGTCTCCCGTCCGATCACCGTCTCATCCCGGTAGAGGTGGTACACGTCCCGCGTCACGCCTTCCACCGTCCGCTGGCAGAGTCTCGCCCGGCGGTGGATGGCGGGCGAGCCAAACAGCAACGTTCCATGCTGGATGGCATGGCCGAGGCCTCGCTCGCCGTCGTTCACGGTCTGAAACTGTAACACCTCGAGGCCCAGGAGGAGCAAGTCGCCATCTCGGAGGGGGTGCGTCTTCCGGATGCGGAGGTAGATGCGGTTGACGCTGCCCAGGTCACGGAGAACCCAGGACCCTTCCTGCGGGATGAGCCGCGCGTGCCGCGGCGAGACGTACTGGTCGTCCTCGAGGACGATATCCCCCTCGGTTCGGCCGATGTCGATCTGCGGGCCCGCGAGGGGGAAGCTCTTTCCCTCGGTCCCGTCTTCGACGATCACGATGAGCTTGCCCTCGAGCGCTCGGGTCGGCTGGGTGTCAGCCGGAACCCACGCCGGCGGGCGAACCGAGAGGGACGCGCGCAGCGGCGCGAGCGGCCGCTGGGAGGCTGGCGGCGCGCTGCTCGCCTCGTTCGAGATCGGCCCGGCGGGCTCGGCAGTCTGCGGGGGCCGCTGCGGGTCGCGCCGGGCGTCCGGGGCGAGCGCTGGCGCGGGCTGCGGGCGTTCGGAGGCGGCCCTGGATGGGCGCTCGGAGGCGGGCCGCTCGCCCTCGAGGGGCGCACCGCAATATTTGCAGAACCGCGTGCCCGCCAGGCACTGACCGCGACAGCGCGCGCACTCGACCGGCCGGACGGGAGCTCGCTGCGACGACGCGATGTCGACCACCGGCGAGCCGACGATCTTGTCCGCGTTGCTCCCGCTGGCCGCGGGCAGCCGCGCTGGGGGCAGGGCGACCGGGGGCAGCGGGGGCGGAGCCGGCCTGGCCGGCGCGCCGACCCGTTGATGCACGTCTCCGGCGTCGGAGCGCTCGTCGCGCGCCGCTGGCGGCGGCGCGGCCTCCGTGGGCGGCGCGTGCCGGAGCGCGGCGGGCGTGGCGTCGTGGAGACCTCGCGCGGTCGTCCCGATCTCCTCGTGGGGCGGGGACGCCATGTACGGCGCGCCAGGGGAGAGCGCGGTGCCTGGATCGCCGCGCTCTCCCCTGGCGCGCTTCGACACCTGGCTCACCGGCTGCGGGGCGCCCGCCGGCGCTCCGCCATCTCTCCTGTTCAGCGCCGCGCCGCACGTCACGCAGAAGCGGTAGCCCGGAGGGTTCTCTCCGTTGCAGTTCGCGCAGGAGAGCCCCAGGATCGCGTCGGTGATCGAGGGCGTCGCGGGCGGCGCGGGCGCGTCACCCCGCTCGGTGACCCTCGGCCCTTGCAGGGCTGGCACCATCTGGATCGCGCTGTCCAGCGCGCCAGCAGCCGGCGTCGCGGCGCCCTCGCGCGCCGGGCGCGAGGCGCCCTCGGCGCGGCCGTGCACCGCCGGCATCGCTGGTTCCGTCCTCGCCGAGCTGAGAGGGCTGAAGGAGAACACGGGCGCCTCCGGGCGAAGGCGCCCCGGCGCGCCGCGAGGCCCCGGCGCCCTGGCGGCCGCGCGGGCGTCGTTCGCCGGGGGCGTCTCGGCCTGCGCGGGCGCCGGCAGGGCCGGGAGCGACACCTGCGGCAAGCCGCTCGGCGGCGTCGGCGGAACGACCCGCGCCTCTCGAGCCTTCAGCCGTCGACCGCAATCCTGACAGAACGTCAGATCGCCAGCGTTGTCGCGGCCGCACACATCGCAGATCACGCTGCCGAGGGGACCGCGGAGCGACGGTCGAGTCAAGTAGCCGGTGCGTTCTCTCGAGCGGACAGGGGAACCGCTCAGCGCCGGCCTACCTCGGTCCGCACCTCGAGAAGGAGCTCGAAGCCAACGAATTGCGCGATGGCGGTGGCCCGCTCGTAGTTGGCCGTGTCCCTCCAGCCAGCGAGCAGCACCGGCCGGTACACGCAGCTGACGCCGAGCACCGCGCGGCGCGAGACCTCCAGCTCGACCCCGACGCCGCCGAAGATGAGCGCGCCGCCCGTCTCGACGCCCCACTCGTTCCCGTAGGCGACGCCGCCGATCCCGGCGAAAAAGTAGGGAGCCGCCCGGTAGCCGATGTCCGGCAGGTACCTCATCTCGGCCCGGAGCTGCTGGAAGATTCCAAGCCGGTAGAGGTTGCTCGAGTCCATCTTGGTGAACTGGTACGCGCCGCCGAAGTACCAGGGGCCTGGCGAGCGGTATCCGCCGCGGATCGCGAGCCCGCCTCCGCTGCCCAGGATGCACGCGTAGAGGGGTCCGGAGCGCGGGCAGGCAGCGCCAGGATCGAGGCTCATCTCGGCCACGAGGGCGACGCCGTACTGCACGTACTCGACGTGCAGCGGCGGCGGCCGGGAGGCGAGCTCGACGCGCGGCTTGACGGCAGGCGATGGCTCCTGCTCGGCGGCGGCCTCGTCCCCCGCCGCGTCGAGCCGAGCGCTCCCGGCGGACGTGGCGCGCCCGTCCTCGGCCCCTTCGCCCGTCCGGCCGCCGGCGGGAGCGCCTGGCGCGGCGCCGGGGAGGGCGCCCTCGGCCTGGGGGTGCGGAGGCGCGGCCCGCGCTGTCAAGGACAGCAGGGCGCTGACCGCGATGGTCGCGGCCCAGAGCGCGCCGGGCGGAGATCGCAAACGCACGAGTTGTTTGAGATACGCGAGAGATCTGCCGCCGGCAACGCTCCTCCGCGGCGCGGGCGCTGGGGCGCGCCCGCGCCGACCTCCGACGTGGGCGCGCGCGCGGCCGCCTGGGGAAGGTCCGCGCCTCGCCGCGCCCCCAGGAAAAGACGCGACGGAAGGGGGAGGCGAGCGGTCTCTTGAAGCTCGACACCATACGCCGCTTGACGGCGGCTGCGAGGGTCGCCTAAACGAAGCCACCTTCATGGAGATTCACCTCGACAAGCGTGCCGTAAAGCAGATCCGCCTCTCTGCGGCGGATGCCGTTGAGGAAGGCGACACCGAAGCGCTGCGCGAGGACGTCCTCGAGGCGTTCTCGGAGGAGCAGGTCGAAGAGATCGAGCGTCGTCTGGACAGCGGTGATTTTTTTGAGTTCTTGACCGACGTGCTCGACGAGTGGGGGGGCGACGACGTGGACGAGCTCTTCGAGCTCCTCGAGACCCAGCTCGGCGACATCGGCATCGATTTGAAGTACGAGCCGCGCGAGGACGACGACGACCTCGACGAGGCCGACGACGACGACCTTGCCGACGACGAGGACGAGGACGGCGACGACGATGACGCCGAGCTGGAGTCCGAGGACGACGAGGACGACTGAGCGCGGTCGGCCCGCCGCCGCGGCGACGCGCCGCGCGGCGTCCCCGCGTCAGGGGTCCTTCCGTTCGTCGAGCTCGCGGAGGATGTAGTCCGCGCACGGGCGAGGCGCCGCCGGGAGCGACGGACATATCGCGTGCGCGCAGCGCGCGTAGCGCGACTCGGGGAGCTCCCGGACGATCCGGGCTGCGGTGGCGCACGCCTCCTTGCTCCGGCCCTCCTCGCGCCACAGCTTCGCCTCGGCCCAGAGCGCGTCGTCGCGCAGGATGGACGCGGGGTGGTCCGTATAGAGCTTGCGCAGCTCGCGGCGCGCGGCGGCGCGATCGCCGAGCGCGTCGCGGTAGAGGCGCGCGATCTCGAGCTGCGCGTCGTCGAACTTCTCGCGGTCGTAGCTGCCGGTGACGGCCGGCTCGCGCGCGGAGAGCATCTCCCTCAGGTAGCCGATGGCCTCCTCGGGGCGCCCGAGGGACGCGGCGAGCTCCGCCGCGTGGAACAGGGCGTCGTCCGTCAAGCTGCCGACGGGGTACGGGTGCGCGCGCGCGGCGGCGACGAGCGCGCGCAGCGCAGCTTCGCGATCGCCGCTCCGCTCCAGGAGGAGCGCGGTGTTGTAGGCGACGTCCTGATCGAGCTCCGTCCCGCGGAGCGCGGGGCCGTGCTGCCGCAGCCACGCGAGCGCGCCCGCCGCGCCGGCGCGGTCTTCTTCGCGCTGGATGAGCCGCTTCAGCGCGTTGCGCGCGAGCCCGTGCGACGGGCGGCGCAGCGTCGCCGCCAGCAGCATCGCGTAGCCCGCGTCCGCGTCGCCGTGTTCGATCGCGAGATCGGCGAGCTCGAACTCCGCGCGCTCCGAGCGCGGCCCGCGCGGCGAGTCGGCGAGCAGCCGCTCGTACGACGCGCGCGCCTCGCCCCAGGACTCCGCGCGCTCGAACGAGCGCGCCTGCATGAGGCGCGCCTCGTCGCGGTCCTTCACGCGCAGCGCCTGCGACGCGGCGTCGTCGAACGAGCGGGCCGCCTCGCGGTAGCGCCCCGCGTGGTAGGCGCGCTCGCCGGCGGTCATCGCGGTGAGGTAGGCGTCGCCGCGCACCGGCGCGCACGCGGGGCCGAGCAGCGCGGCGATCGCGATCGCGACGGCGAGCGCCGGCGCGGGGGCGTTCGTGGGGCGGCGGCTCATGCGCGCGCGCCCTCGGCGCCGCGATCGCGCGGCAGCGCCAGCACCTCGGCGAGCGCCTCGGCGAGGGCGCTCGCCGCGGGCGCGACCTGCTCCGGCGCGAGATCGAGGTGGGTCACGGCGCGGACGGCGCTCCGGCCCGTCGCCCCCACGAGCACGCCGCGCCGTCGCGCGGCCTCGACGAGCCGCTCGGCCGGGATGCCGGGCGTCTCGATGTAGAGGATGTTCGTCTCGGGCTCCTCGATCGTCGCGGGCGGCGCGCCCGGTGCGGACGGCGCCATCGCGCGAAGGGCCGCCGCGCGCATCGCCCGCGCGATGGCGCGCGCGGCCTCGTGGTCCTCGGCGATGCGGCCCTGGTGGTGCGCGAGCGCGTACAGGGCGGCGGCCGCGAGCACGCCGGCCTGCCGCATGCCGCCGCCGAGCATCTTCCGGAAGCGCAGCGCGGCGCGGACCACGTCGGCGCTGCCGCACAGCGCGGAGCCGACGGGCGCGCCGAGGCCCTTCGAGAAGCAGACGCTCACCGTGTCGAACGGCGCGGCGAGCTCGGCGGGCGTTCGACCGGTGGCGACCGCCGCGTTCCAGAGGCGCGCCCCGTCGAGGTGCAGCGCGAGCCCGTGCGCGCGCGCGACCGACGCGATGGCGAGCACGTCCTCCTGCGGGAAGACCCGGCCGCCCGCGCGGTTGTGGGTGTTCTCGATCGCGACGAGGCGCGTGCGCGGGAGGTAGTACTGCGGCGGCTTGATCGCGTCCTCGACGTCGGCCGCCTTGAACAGGCCGCCGCGCCCGGCGAAGACGAACTGCACGCCGCTCCAGGCGGGCGCGGCGCCGCTCTCGTAGAACGCGCAGTGCGCGCCCTCGCCCGCGATCACCTCGTCGCCGCGCTGCGTGTGGCAGAGGAGCGCGATCTGGTTGCCCATCGTCCCGCTCGGCACGAAGAGCGCCGCCTCCTTGCCCGTGAGCTCCGCGACGCGCTCCTCGAGCGCCCGCACGGTAGGGTCCTCCCGGTACACGTCGTCGCCGACCTCGGCCGCGGCCATGGCGGCGCGCATGGCCGCGGTCGGTCGGGTGACGGTGTCGGAGCGGAGATCGATCGTCGCTTGCATCCTGGAACCTCGGCTGTCGGCGTCGGCCGACGTTGTAGCACCGCGCCGCGCCGCGCCCGTTACGCGGGGCTCGCCGCCGCGAGCCGCGGGAACCGCTCGGCCATCCGCCAGCCGATGCGCGTCGCCATCGCCATGATCGGCACCTGCGAGTTCACGCCGATGCTCGTGGGGAGGATCGAGCCGTCGGCGACGAAGAGCCCCGGCAGCGCGAAGCACTCGCCGCTCTGATCGACGATGCCGCGCCGCGGATCGTTCGCCACCCGCGCGCTCCCGAGCGGGTGGAACGCCATGCACTCGATGCGGCGCGCGTCGATGGCCGCGCGCTCGGCCGCGCGCGCGGCGTCCATCGACGTGACCGGCGGCGCGCCGAGCAGCGCGGTGTAGACCTCGCGCGCGCCGGCGGCGAGCGCCATCTCGCTGAGGATCGTGATGGACCGGCGGAGCCGCGCGAGGTCGCGCGGCGCCATCGCGTAGGAGACGAGCGGCTCCCGGCCGGGGCCGGGGCGGACGCGGCCGCCGCCCTCGTCGTGGATCATGGCGCCGAAGACGGCGCAGCGCGACAGCGCGGCGGCCCGACGCCGCAGCGCGGGCCCGACGCCAGGGAGGCCCGCCGCAAGCACGTTCACCGCCGAGTAGACGCCGACGAGCTTGATCCCCTCGGCCTCGAAGTGGTCGGAGTAGACGCTCTGGAGCGCGCCGTCCCAGCCGTTCAGCGCGTCGTCGAACCTGGCGACCACGCGCACGGCGGGGTGCAGCGTCACGCCGTCGCCGAGGCCGGAGCTCGCCTCGAACGCGCCCGCCGTGCGGAGGAGCAGCGGCGTGTGCAGCGTGCCGCACGCGGCGACGACCGCCTTCGCGCGCACCCGGAACCGGCGCGGCGGGGCCCCCGGCTCGCCGCCGAGCAGCCTCCCCTCGACGCCGACGGCGCGCCCGCGCTCCACGGTGATCCGCTCGACCAGCGCGTCGGCGACCACGCGCGCGCCATGCGCGGTCGCCGACGGCAGGTAGGCGACGTCGACCGAGCGCTTCGCCCCGGCGGGGCAGGTGAAGTTGCACCGGCCGTTGCCCTCGCACGCGTCGCCGGTGTTGCGGCGGAGCGGGCGCATCGGGATGCCGAGCCGCCTCGCCCCCTCGACGAGCCGCGCCGTCGAGGCGGAGCGCAGCGCCTCGGGGACCTCGCGGACCTGCAGCCGATGCTCGACGCTGTCGTACGCCGCCTCGAGGGCGCGCTCCGACAGCTCGTCGAGGCCGAGGTCGCGGGTCCACCGCGCGTGGACGCTGCCCGGGATGCGGAAGCACACCCCGCCGGTCACCACCGACGATCCGCCGACGGCGCGCCCCAGGGTGAGCGAGATCATCGGCGTCTGGCCCACGCCGAACGCCGTGAACAGGCCGGCCTCGCGGAACAGCCGCCGCACCGACTCGCTGGGCTTCCAGCGCTGGTAGTCGTCAGGGCGAACGTAGGGGCCCTCCTCCAGCACGATCACGCGCCGCCCCGCCTCGGCGAGCAGCGCGGCGACGACCGCGCCGCCGGCGCCGGAGCCGACCACGACGACGTCGCACGGCTCGTCGAACCCCGCAGGCAGGTCGCGTCCGCTGACGATCGGCTCGCTCGACGCGATGCCGCCGTTCACGCGCCGCCCCCGGCGCCCAGCCCGGGCAGCCTGCGCCGCGCCGCGGTGCTCTCGCGGTCGAAGCCCGTCAGCGCGAGCTCCGCGCCCTCCTCGAAGGCGGCGATGCACATCGGCACCTTGAAGGCGAGGAGCAGCATCGCGAGGAGCCCGGAGCGGCTCGACTCGAGCGCCTCCAGGTACGCGAGCCGCCGGCCGAGCGAGAGCCGGCTCATCCGGCCGAAGGCGCCGATCACGAAGGGCGGCAACAGATCGAGGCAAGCGGCCAGCAGCGCGAAGCTGCGCCGGGTCTCGGGGCTGCCCTGCCCGAGCGCGAGATCCAGCGCCGCGACCGCGCGCTCGCACACCTCGGCGCCCGGCGGGGCGAGCTCCCCGCGCTCGTCCTCGTCGCAGAGCATCGCCTCGGCGGCGGCCCACGCGACGCGTCGCGCCCACGGCGAGAGCCCGCGCCCGGCGCGCTCCCACCGCTCGAGCCCTCGCGCGGCGCGCTCGGGCGCGCTCCCTCCCCCGTCCTCTTGCATGGCCGCGAGAGCCTAGCCCGGATCGACGCAGCGCCGAGGTCGAAGGCGGCGCGCGACGTGGTCGGGTGATCCCGGGCGCTTGGCGCGGCCACGCGGACGGGCTGTTCGCGTGCCATTGCAGAACGACATCCCGACGGTCCGCTGAAGGCGCGCGCCGTGCCGCGTCGAGTGCTGCGCCGCGGCGCGCAGATCGCTCCTCGCGGCCGCGTGTGGGCTGGCTGTCCGCCGCGGATCCGGTTCTGGTATTGAGCAGTGCGGCCGGGGGAGCACGGAGGAACGATGGCGGAGCGATCGCTGCAGCACCGGGATCCCGATAGCAAGGACGACGAGACGCTGAGGAGAGAGGCGCGCGTGCACCTCGCGAGCGAGCCGGCGCTGCAGCTCGTGGCCGAGCTGGTCGCGCGGCTGCGCGAGCTCGATCTGCCGTGGTGGACGCCGGTCAAGCTGCGCGAGCAGTTCGGCGCGGTCGAGCGGATGGGGTGGTTCCGCGAGCGCAGCGACGTGCGCCAGCAGATCACGACGTCCCTCACCGGCCTCTCGCCCAAGGCCGCCCGCCGCAAGACGCCCGACTTCCAGGGCGCGCTCATCGACTCCGTCATCGACGAGGGCGACATCACCCCGCGCGCGTTCGAGGACGCGTTCGACCCGCGCGATCTCGCGGTGTACGGCCCGGCCGGAGGCTACTGGCAGTTCTTCCGGGACTCGATGCCGTGGGATCAGGACACGCCGCAGCTCCAGGAGATCGTCGCCTGGCTGCTCAAGGCGCTGCTCGCGGATCGTAGCCCGTTCGAGGGCATCGGCAGGACGCCGATCCTGACGCCGTGGGACGTGCGCACGGCGATCGACGGTCGGCTGTGGCAGACCCGCATTCCGCTCGAGATCCGCGTCGCCATCGACAACGCGCGGCTCAAGCAGGAGCGCGAGCGCCCGGGCGTGCCGTTCCACGCCGACGGTGAGCTCGCGATCGCCGGGCCGGACGTCATCGCCGCGAACATCCCGCCGCGCGACATCCTCCCCGTGGTGCAGCTTGCGCAGAAGGCGATGCGCTTCGACGGGCCGCGGGCCGCCGCGCCGAAGGCGGCGGCGCCGGTGGAGCTGTCGTCCGGCCGCGGCGGCGCGCCCGCTGCCGCTCCGCCGGCCGGGGCTGCGCCGGCATCGGCGCCGGGGGTCTCCGCTCCCGTGTCGAAGCCGGCGGCGTCGGCGTCGGGCGGGCCCGTGTCGGCGCCGTCGGCGTCGGCCCCCGTGTCGTCCGGCGGCGGGCCCGTGTCGGCGCCTGCCTCCGGCTCGTCCGGCGGCGCGCCGGACGCGGGCCAGGCCGGCAAGGCCGCCGCGAGCGCCGCGCCCTCCGGGGCGGCCGGCTCGCCGCCGGGAGGCCTCGTGGCGTCGGTGAGCAGCCCGCCGGCCGGCTCCCCCGCGGGGACGAAGGCCGCCGGCAGCATCACGCCGCCGAGCGCGATCGCCGCGAGGCCGCTCGCAGCGGCGGGCGCCGCGGCGGCGGTCTCACCGCAGGGGGGTGAGCCGTCGCGCAACAGGCTCCCGAGCGACCCTGGCACCTCGTCGGCGCGCGCATCGACGCCGCCCCCTCCGGCGGTGCGCCCGTCGACGCCGCCCGCGCCTCTGGCGCCGCGCGCATCGACGCCGCCCGCGCCCCCGGCGACGCGCGCGTCGACGCCGCCTGCGCCGAGCGCCTCGCCGGACGGGGCCAAGGTCGAGTCGCTCGACGACCTCGAAGAGGAGGAGGACGATGCCGACGGAGACCGCGGCGCGCCCGAGAGCGAGCGCACGAATCCGTGGGCGACCTCGGGCGACGGGAAACCCAAGGACGACCTCGACGACATCGGCGACGTCGAGTCGGTGAAGTAGCGCCGCCGGAGCGCGGAGCGCCGTCCGCGAGCGGATGGCGCGCCGCTCCGCGCCAGCTGGGCGCGCCGCGCCGCGCTGCCCGCGGCGGTCTTCATGTTTCTTCACACACGCTCCTGAACATCCTTCACACGCGCTGCGCAGCTTCGAGGTGTCCCGGAGCCGCGCGTCTGCGGCTCCGGTCGTTGCTGCCCGGGGCGGCGCCCGCGTTCGGACGAACCGAAGCCGCGCGCACATGCCCCGTGCACGGATCGACGGCGGAGACGCTCACGGAGGGTACGCATCATGTTGGGATTCGTGGTTGGAACGGCCTGTCTGATAGGCCTCGTCATGACGCTGAAGCGCGGCTGCAGGTACGACTGCGGTGCGCCCTGGGGCGCTGGGCCGCGCTTCTTCGGGCGGCGCGGCTTCGGGGGGCACGGCTTCCGCCGTCGCTTCTTCCTGTCCTTCCTCTTCGATCGGCTCGGCACCACGCCGACGCAGGAGAAGGTCATCGTCGCGGCCATCGACGAGCTCCGCTCCGCCGCAGAGGCGCAGCGGAGCGAGATCCGCAGCACGCGCGCGGACGTCGCCGCGGCGATGCGGAGCCCGAGCTTCGACGAGACGCGCCTCGGCGAGCTCTTCGCGCGCCACGACACGGCCATCGAGTCGCTGCGCAGGGCCGCGGTCGGCGCGCTCGGGAAGGTCCACGCCGTGCTCGAAGACCGCCAGCGCGAGCAGCTCGCCGATCTCATCGAGATCGGGCCGGCCGCGTTCCGCGACATGTGGTCCGGCAGGGCCGGGTGGCGCGGCGACGATCCCTACAGGACCCACGGCCGGTGGGCGTGAAGGAAGGGGATGAGACCATGATGCGACGCCAGATCACCATCGCGCTGCTCGCGCTCGGCACCGTCGCCGGTTACGCCTCCGGCTTCTCCTCGCTGCGCTGCCGGGCGGAGGCCCGCCGCGACGCCTTCCAGCGCCACGTCGCGTCCATCTGCGTGGACGCCGCGCGGGAGGCCGAGCGCTCCTGGCCGCGGGGCGCCGCGCGCGCGGTCCACGCGCCCGCGGCGGCCGACGCCGACACCGGCGCGGGCCCCTGAGCTATACAAGGGGTGAGCGGCGGCCGGTCGCCGCCGCTCCTGCCCCCCGGGTCCTTCCATGGCGCTGCGGCTCCTGCTCATCGACGACGACACACGGCTCCACGCCTTGCTCGCGAGCTACCTCGAGCAGAACGGGTTCGCGGTGACCGTCGCGTGCGACGGCGCGCGCGGCCTTTTGGCGCTCGCCGCGGGCACCTTCGACGCCGTCCTGCTCGACGTGATGATGCCGGGCATGGACGGCATCGAGGTCGTCCGCCGCATCCGGCAGAAGAGCTCCATGCCGATCCTCATGCTCACCGCCCGCGGCGACGAGGCCGATCGCGTGGTCGGCCTCGAGATCGGCGCCGACGACTACATCGCGAAGCCCTTCAGCCCGCGCGAGCTGCTCGCGCGCCTCCGCGCGGTGCTCCGGCGGGCCACGCCCGACGCCGCCGGCGAGCGGATCGTGGCCGGCGACATCGCCATCGACGTGCCCGGCCGCGTCGTCACCGTCTCGGGCAAGCCCGCCGATCTCACCGGCATCGAGTTCGACATCCTCGTCGCCCTCGCGCGGCGCGCCGGCCGCGTCGTCGCCCGGGAGGCGCTCCTGGAGGAGGCCGGCCGCGGCGACGTCAACGTCGGCGGGCGGACGGTCGACGTGCACATCTCGCACCTGCGGCAGAAGCTGTCCGACGACCCGAGATCGCCGAGGCTCATCAAGACGGTGCGCGGCGTCGGCTACGTGCTCGCCAAGGACCGCGTGTGAGGAGGAGGTACCGGTCCTGGCTCTACGAGAACGGGCGCAAGGTCTCGATCGGCCGCTTCCTGAGCGCGCGGCTGCACCGCCGGATCTTCATGTGGTTCGGCGCGACCATCCTGATCACCGCGCTCGCCGCGGTCGCCACGATCGGGGCCATCGATCGCGTCGGCAACTCCGGCTGGCGGCGCGAGCACGCCCGCGCCCAGTCGTTCGTGGCCCACGAGTTCGAGCGGGTATGGGCCGATCCCGCGGCCCGCGACGTGCTCGCCCGCGCGTTCGCCGAGGATCTCGAGATCGATCTGGAGCTCGTCGACGCGACCGGGCGGCGGCTCGCCAGGTACGGCCAGCCCTGCCGGGCGCAGACCCTGGTCGCCCCGGTCCGCGACGAAGGGGGGCCGCTCGGCTCCGTGCTCCTCTGCCCCGCGCGCGGCCGCTCCGGCGGATCGCTCCGGTTCGCCCTGCCGCTGCTCGCCGTGGCCATCGTCATGTGGGGGGCCTCGGGCCTCATCGCGCGCCGTCTCGCCCGCCCGCTCGTCGATCTGGCCCACGTCGCGCACGAGATCGGCGCCGGCAAGCTGTCGAGCCGCGTCCGGCTCGACTGCCACGGGCAGCAGGGCGAGGTCGGCATCGTCGCCGAGGCGGTCAACGACATGGCCGCGCGCATCGAGCGCCAGATCGCCGACCAGAGAGAGCTCCTCGCCGCCGTGTCGCACGAGCTCCGCACGCCGCTCGCCCGCATCCGCCTGCTGACGGAGATGGCCCGCGAGGGCGGCGGACCGAGCGCCTGCGTGCTCGACGACCTCGACCGCGAGGTCATGGAGATCGACGCGCTCGTCGGCGACCTCCTAGCCAGCTCGCGCCTCGACTTCGCGGCCCTCACCGTGGCCCGCCTCGACCCGGCCGAGGCCGGGATCCGCGCCCTGGAGCGCGCAGGGCTGGATCCGACGCTGCTGGAGGTCGTCGAGGGGACGCCGGCGCTCCAGGCGGACGCGACGCTGCTGGCGCGCGCCCTCGCCAACTTGCTGGAGAACGCGCGCGCGCACGCTGGCGGGGCCGAGCGGCTGCGGGTCCGTCCCGGCGGCCAGCGCGGCGTCGTCTTCGAGGTCGAGGATCGCGGGCCCGGGTTCGTGGACGGGGAGGAGACGCGCATCTTCGAGCCGTTCTTCCGGCGCGAGCGGGGGCAGGGCGGCGAGAGCGGCGCCGAGCGCGGCTCGCTCGGCCTCGGCCTGGCGCTGTGCAAGCGCATCGCCGAGGCGCACGGGGGCCGCGCGTTCGCCGAGCGCCGCGAGGGCGGCGGGGCGCGCGTCGGCATCGAGCTCGCGCTGCGTCCGCCAACCAGCGCCACGCGCCCACAGCGACGCGACAGGGAAGCAAACAGCGAAGACAGAGCAGACAGAGCAGGCGGAGCAGGCGGAGGCAACAGAGCAGACAGAGCGGCCCGCCCTCGCCGCGCGTAGCGTTCCCGCTTGACCGCGCGATGGGGCGGGTGCGACGCTCCCCGTGCTCGCGACCATGCGAATCCTCCTCTGCGAAGATCAGGACGCGATCCGGCGCATGATCGAGGCGCTGGTCGGAGCGAGTGGTCACGAGGTGATCGGCGTGGGCACCGGCCGCGAGGCGGTGGAGCGCGCCCTGACCGAGCCCTTCGACGTGCTGCTGCTCGACCTGATGCTGCCCGGGAGCATGGATGGCTTCGAGGTCTGCGAGCGCCTCCGCGCGCACCCGGGCACCTCCAGCCTGCCGATCATCGTGATCAGCGCCCTCGACGATCACGAGGCGCGCGCCCGCGCCTTGAAGCTCGGCGCGACCGCCTACTACGCCAAGCCGTTCCGGCCCCTCGAGCTCTTGGAGCACATCGGCGGGCTCAAGGCTGCGCGGCGGGCCTGACGCGGGGCCCCGCCCCGACGGGAGCCGTCCGTCGGCGCAACGCAACGGAGCGCTGGAAGATGGCGCCCGATTTGGCTACACCCGGCCGTCATGCACACTCGGTGGCGCTGGGTCATGGCTTCGACGCTCGCGGCGGTCGCCCTCGCGGGGCTCGCGGGCTGCGAGGGGGAAAAGAGCAAGGCGCAGGTCGCCGCCGACGCCGGCGCGCTCGACGCCGGCCCGCCGCTGCCGGTCGTCGGCGGCAAGCTCGGCGCGGCGCTCGCGGAGGCGGCGGCGGGCGGCACCGACAAGAAGGCGCCAGCGGCGGGCGGCGCGGCGGGCGGGCCGCCGGAGAGCGGCGTGTTCTCGGCGTCCGAAGCGGCCGCTGCGCTGCCGAAGGACGTTCCCTACAAGATCGAGGTCATCGGCGACGGCAGCGAGCCGCGGGCCAGGCTCGCCCCGAAGATCGACCCGAAATCCGAGCAGAAGCTCGACATCACGCTCGGGCTGCGCATGGGCGGGCCGCAGGGGCTGCCGAACCTGGAGCTCGGCGTGAGCTTCAAGGCGGAGAAGCCGGCGGACGCACCCAAGGAGGGCGCGGCCGCGCCCGCGGCGAGCGCGGCTCCGACGAGGGTGATCGCGAAGATCACGTCGGCGACGCTCGCCTCGATGTCGATCGGCGGCCCGCCGAAGCAGCTCGCGGACGCGCTCGCGAAGCTGAAGGGGAGCGCGCTGCGGTACGAGCTCTCGCCGGCGAACGCGGTCGGCAACCTCCAATTCGAGCTCTCCAAGGACGCCGATCCAGGGCTCCAGCCGCTGATCGGCGCGCTCGGGGAGGCCATCACGCTCCTCACGCCGCCGCTCCCGGACAAGCCCGTCGGTGCAGGCGCCTACTGGATGGTCACCGATCGCGTGGTGGCGTCGGGCGCGCAGCTGCCGGTGCTGCGGTACCGGGTCTTCAAGATCGAGAAGGTGGAGGGAGGCGTCGTCTCGCTCAGCGTGGACACGCGCCAGTACGCGGAAGGGGCCGACCTCAAGCTGCCGAGCCCGAACGGGGAGATCACGATGACCATCGACCGGCTCGACTCCTCGGGCAAGGGCACGCTCACCTGGTCGCCGTCGAGCTTCGCGCCCGGCGTGGCCGACGCCTCGCAGCGGCTCCAGGCATTGCTGGTGCCGCCCGGCGCCACCGCCCAGCAGGCCGCTCAGCGCAGCGTGGCCCAGGTGGAGCTCACCGCGAAGTTCGCGTCGCCGGCAGCGCCGTAGCGCCGGTCCGCTGGGCGGGCGCGGCAGCTCTCGCCAGGGCCACGCCCTGCCGCCCGGGGCACACGGAGCGGCTCTCGCGCATCGGGCGGTGTGAGCGCATCGCCCTGGTGGCTGTGCACTTCCGTGCGAGCGTTCGCGCCTGCATCTCCCGCCGCGCGGCCGTGCTGCCTTCCAGGACGCAGGCGTGCGTCCCGGTCGCTGCCCACGAGCCGTGGAAACCATGGAGGCCGCGACCAACCCTGGAGCGGCGCCGCGGTGCTGGGGGTGTTGGCTAATCCCGTGCATGAGCGCCCGTGCGGGGAGGCGTGACGGCTGTCCGACCCGGCTGCCAGAGGCGGGTGAGCAGACCGAGCCACGGTGCAGACGCATGACGTACGGGTGCGAGCGGAACATGCGCGGGTGCAGCCTCGAGGCGTACATCGAGGAGCCGGGCCTCACGGAAGGGCAGCGCCGGCGGCTGCGGCTGTTCCAGACGGTGGAGGAGGCCGTGAGCCGTCGCGTGGAGCGGCTGTGCACGTCCAGCGAGATCGAGGTGACGGACGCGGCGATCCTCGTCGTGTCCCCGGCGGCGCGCCGGGTGTTTTTCCGGATCGACGCGCGGGGCAGCGCGGAGGCGCCGGGCGCGAGCGTCATCGTCGACCACCGCGCGCGGCTCCACGAGTTCCTGCACGCCGTGCTGCCGCCCGTGGACGATGCGCCGTTCGATCCGTACGTCGACCTGCTCGCGCCATCTCCGCCCCAGTGCGTCCGCGTGCTCATCGTGGACGAGGACTCGCTCACGGTCCTGAATTACGGCGCGTTCGTGGTGGTGAACCTCGACCGCAGGGAGATGCCGAAGGCCTAGCTCCCGCGTCAGAAGTCAGAAGCGCACGGTGAGGCGGAACGGATCGAGGGCGGCGCGCGGCGGGGGCTGCTTTCGCGGGGCGCCGGCGGGATCGCGGTCGAAGACCATCACGAGCACGCCGACGCCCGCCGCGAGGAGGCCGGCGCCGGCGACGATGTCGCCCGCGAGCGCCTGGGCGCGCGCGCCGTCGGCCGCGTCCCCGTCCCGTGTCGGTGCGTCCGACGCGCTCGCGACCCCGAGCAGCCCGATGGCCGCGCCGGCCGCCACGGTGGTCAGACCGCCGGCGAGCAGCACGATCGGCACCACGCGGCTCGGCGCAGCGTCGGGCGCGGAGCTCGGCGGGGCGCCGCGCAGGACCGGTCTGGCCGGAGCGACGCTCGCTGGAGCGCTCGTCGAGGACACCCTCGGCCCGGCGGGCGCTGCCGGCGCGACGACCTCGCGCTCGAGGCTCAGCACGACGACGGCGCGGCTCCCCGGCGCCGCTGCGACGCTCCGCTCGGCCTCGCGGTAGCCCGGCGCGCTCGCGGTCACCGTGTGATCCCCAGGGTTGACCGGGCGCGGGCGATCGAGCGCCGCCGCGGGCACCACGACGCCGTCGATCTTCACCTCGAGGCCGACGGCGTCGCCCGGGGAGAGCCGCAGCTCGAGCGCCGCGACCTTGTGCTCGAGCTCCTGGATCGCCTGCCGCGCGAGCTTCTCGTACCCTTTTGTCGCAGGCGCGGACGGCTCGACCAGGAACGCGCGGAAGTTCTCGAGCGCCTCGACGAGCTGCCCCGTCTGCTGCTGGGCCACCCCGAGGCTGTAGAGGGTGATCGGCGCGCGCTTGATCGCGAGCGAGCGCTCGTACCGCTCCCGCGCCTGCTCCCAGCGGCCCTGCCTGGCGAGCTCGGAGGCCTCGATGAAGATCTCGCGCGCGACGGCGACGTCGGCCGCGCTCTGGGCCGCGGCGGGCGCGGGCGCGGCGAGCATCGCGCCCGCCACGAGGAGCGCCAGGACGCCCGAGAGCGCGCGCGTCCGCCGCGGCGTCACGGCCTGAACCGCTCCCCGTCGGGCACCAGCGAGAACCCCTCGAGCCCGGACCACAAGATGAGCTCGGTCCCCGTCCACACGCCCACGCCGTAGGTGTGCTGCTTGCCCGCGGCCGACATGTTCGCTCCCCACGCCATCGTCATCGGATCGTACAGCTTCCCGTCTCGCCTGAGCGTCACGCCGCTCCGCCCGCCGGCGACGAGAGCGTGCGCGCCGGTCCACCCGGTCCAGCCGGTGCGCCGCTCGACGCGGCTGCGATCCGAGGGGGCCCCCTTGTCGTCGATCCCGCGCCACGCGTCGGCCGCCGGATCGTAGATCGCGCCGCCCTTGCGGGCGACGCCCTCCTGGTCCTGCCCGCCCCAGACGAGGAGCCGATCGCCCATCCAGACCGCGAACGCTTCGGTCCTCGGGCTCGGCGCGTCGGCGCTGGGCAGCGACCGCCAGACGTCGGTGGTGGGGTTGTAGGCGTACCCCTCGTTCGTGGTCGCCTCGCCGGCTCGCCCGCCGAACAGGTAGAGCTCCGTGCCCGACCAGGCCCACGCGACGCCTTCGCGCGCGGGGGCCGCGCCGGCGCTGGAGGCCGGCGTCCATGCGTCGGCGACCGGGTTGTAGAGCCCGCCGCCGGCGACCGGGGCGCCGCCCGCGGAGCCGCCCCAGATCAGGAGGCGCGTGCCGGTCCACACGCCGATCGGCATCCGCCGCGCCGCGGGGGCGCTGGTGGTGCTCATCGCGCGCCAGGTCCGCGCCGCCGGGTCGTACACGCCGCCGGTGGACAGGCCGAGGGGGCTCCCGAACGAGCCGCCGCCCCAGACGAGCACCCGGGAGCCCGTCCACGCCGCGGCCGCGAGCACGCGCGGCGAGGGGGCGCCCTCGTTGCCCAGCGTCGACCACGTGTCGCGCGCCGGATCGTAGAGCGCCCCGTCGCCCACGTCCCCGACCGACGTGCGGCCGCCCCACAGGAAGAGCGCGTTCCCGATCCAGGTCGCCGCGGCCATCTGCCGCGGCGCGGGCGCGCCGGTCCTCGTCATCGGGGCCCACGCGGGCGTGCACTGGCCGGTGCGGCACTCGCGCCCGCTCAGGCAGGCGTTCCCGCACGCGCCGCAGTGATCGGCCGAGCCCAGGCTGACGCACTCGCCCTCGCAGGCCACGAGGCCGCCCCCGCAGGGCGGGATGCAGGCGCCGCCGGAGCAGATCTCGCCCCCGCTGCAGTCCGCGCTGGTGCAGCACTGGCGGCACGCGACGAGGCTGCAGCACTGCTCTCCGTCGGCGCAGCCCGTGCTCTTGCACCTCGCGCCGCCGTCTTCGCACACGTCGGCGGTGCAGCCGTCGCCGTCCGAGCAGTCCTCGTCCGAGCAGCAGGCGCGGCACGCCGTGCCGCAGTCGTGCGGCGTGAGCGCCCCGCACGCGCACGCGCCGGACACGCACACGGCGCCCGGCTTGCAGGCGGTGCTGCACGCGCCGCAGTGCCGCGGATCCCTGGTGAGATCGGACTCGCAGCCCGGGGCGACCGGGTCGCAGTCCGCGAAGCCCTCGTCGCACACCAGCTCGCCTCGGTCGCAACGCTGGTGCGGCCCCGCGGCGACCCCGCACGCGCCGCAGTGGAACGGGCTGACCTGCGTGTCGATGCACGAGGAGTCGCACGCGGCGAGGCCGGCGGCGCAGCCGGCGGCGCACGCCGCGCCGTCGCAGTAGGCCGCCTCCGGCGCGCACCGCACGTCGCACGCGCCGCAGGTCGTCGGGTCGATGGTGATCGCCTCGCAGCCGGGCGCGCCGTCGCAGTCGAGGCGCCCGCTCGCGCAGGCGCAGCCGCTGCGGCCGTCGCAGATCATGCCGCTCGCGCAGGCATCCCCGCAGGCCCGGCAGTCCGCCTCTGTCCCGAGCGTGGCCTCGCAGCCGTCGTCGGGTGAGCCGTTGCAGTCGGCGTATCCCGGCGCGCACCCGCACACGCCGGCCCGGCACTCCATGTTCGGCCCGCAGGTGACGCCGCAGGCGCCGCAGTTCGCGGGATCCGAGGAGCCGTCGATCTCGCACCCCGTGTCGTGGAGGTTGTCGCAGTCGAGGAGCGGCGGCGCGCACGCGCACTGCCCCGCGTCGCAGATCGCGCCCGAGGGGCAACGGAGCGAGCAACCGCCGCAGCGCTCGGGATCGCTCTTGAGATCGACCTCGCAGCCGTTGGTGACGACGTTCCCGTCGCAGTTGTCGAAGCCGAAGACGCACTCGGACGAACAGTGGCCGCCCACGCAGAGGGTGTGCGGGCACGGCACGCCGCACGCGCCGCAGTGCGACGGATCGTTCAGCACGTTGGTGCACGACCCGCCGCAGCACGACTCCCCGTCACCGCACGCGTTGCCGCAGGCGCCGCAGTGTTCCCGGTCCTTGTCCAGCGCGACGCACGTACCGCCGCAGCAGGCGCCGTCCGGGCAGTCGGGCGCGCAGCCGCCGCCCGTCGAGGTCGCGTCCTGGCCGCCCTCGGAAGGTTTGTCGGAGAGGGCGCTCTCCGCGAGCAGCGAGCAGGCGCCGGTGAGCACGGCCAGCGCGAGCAGCAGCGGCCAGCGCGCGCCGGTCGTGGGCCTTCGATGTCGCGTCTCGCGAGCGGGGCTTTCCTGGGAAGACATCGCGACGCTAGAAGTTCGGCCGGGCCGGGACCGGCAAGGCAGCGCCAGAGGTCTTCGCGCCCGCCCGCGAGGGCGCGGTCCGTCGCGAGCCGGCGCTCCGGGGCGCCGGCGCGGGCTCCCGCGCGTGGGCGCTCGCGGTGGGGCTCTCCGCCGGTCCGAGGCGGGCCGCGCCGGCCGAGGGCTGCGGCTCGGCCGTGCGGGCTGGCTCGGGGCGGCTCTCGGGCGCGAGGCCCTGTGCGGTCGATGGTGCGGCGGCGGCGGCCTGCGGCTGGCCCTGCGACGCAGCGAGCGGCGCCGAAGGCGCGGGCTCGGCGCTGCCGTCCCGCGCGGTCATGGCGCGCAGGGAGAACAGCGCGGCGCCGAGGATCACGAGCGTCGCCAGCCCCGCCGCCGCGACGACGGCGACGCGCCGCCGGTCCCCGGTCGGGCGAGCGGCCTCCTGGTGGACAGGGTGTACAGCGACCTCCTGGTGGTCCTCGCTGCTCCTCTGCGCCCGCACCGCCGGCCGCTCGGAGATGCGCCGCTGCTGCGCCCGCACCGCCGGCCGCTCGGAGAGGGGCCGCTGCTCGCCGTCGCTCAGCCAGTGCACGGCGAGCGAGGTCCCGGTCACGTCCTCCACGACGCCGTTCTCGGTCGCCCAGCGCGCGAGCGCAACGCCCATCTCGCGCATGGTCCGCCACCTGTTGAAGCGCTCCTTCCCGAGGCCGCGCGCGATGATGGCCCACAGCGCCTCGTCGCCCACGCCGAGCGCGGTGATCGGCGTCGGATCCTTGACGAGGATCGCCGCCACGAGGTCGTGGTAGTTGCCGCCCTGGAACGGCTTCTGGCCGGTGATCGTCTCGTAGAGCACCACGGCGAACGCCCAGACGTCGGTCTGCCCGTCGACGTCGGTGATGCCGCGCGCCTGCTCGGGCGACATGTAATCGGGGCTGCCGAGCACCGTGCCCGCCTTGGTCATCTCGCCGCTCGCCGTCTCGCTCCACACCTTGGCGATGCCGAAGTCGACGATCTTCGGGGTGATGTCGCCGCGATCGTTCTTCACGAGGAAGATGTTCTCGGGCTTGAGATCGCGGTGGACGATCCTTCTGTCGTGCGCCGCGGCGACGGCGCTCGCGATGGGCAGGAGGATGCGGAGCGCCGCCGTGGGCGAGAAGCGCTTCCTGCGCTCGATCGCCTCGACCAGCTGCTCTCCCCGGAGCACCTCCATCACGATGTACGGGTCGCGGTGCTCGGACTCCCCGAAGTCGATCACGCGGACGATCGAGGGGTGATCGATCCGCGCGGCGGCGCGGGCCTCCTGGTGGAGGCGCACCGTCGCCTCGGTCGAGTTGACCTCGCGCCGGATGAACTTGATGGCGACGTCGATGTTGAGGACGTCGTTGTGGGCCAGCCACACCATCCCCATGCCGCCCTCGCCGAGGACGTAGCGCAGGCGGTATTTGCCGCCGATCACGTCGCCCTCGCGGTAGATGCGCCGCGCCGCCTTCCCCGGAGCGGGCGACGGCGCGCTGGCCTCCGGAGGCGGTGTCACGAGGGACGGATCGATCAGCTCCGGGTCGAGCGAGTCCGGAGCGCTGGCGCGCGGGAACGCCGCAGACGATGCGAACGAGCGGCTCGCGCTCTCGGGCCGCGGGGTCGAGTCCGTCGACGAGGCGGGCGCGGAGGAGGAGCGCGGCGGCATGGAGCGAACGCAGTCTAACTTTGCTGGCCTCTCACAGCCATGGTCTCGCGCACCCGTACGTCGCTGCCTGCCCGCGCGCCGCTGCCTGCCCGCGCGCCGGCGCGCCGGCGGTGCATGGTCAGCGCGTGATCCGTGCATGATCAGCGTACGATTCCGCAGGGATGCGCGCGCTCGCCGCGGGCGCACACATCGTGCGACGTGCGCCGGGCGCCGGCGGGGCGATGGCCGGACTTGTGCTCCACGAGGATCTTCACCCGCGGGCCGATGCGCACGGTGAGCGGGCCTGCGTGCTCGTGCACGTCGCCGTCGCAGACGTAGTGGACCACGCCCGACCTGGCCTCGAGCACCGCGCGCCGGGCGATCTTCTCGAACGTGTGCGCCTCGCCCATCGGCCGCGCTCGCCAGATATCGGGCAGCTTCCTGACGAAGCCGAGCGCGGAGGTGTGGATGCCCAGCATGTGGAAGCTCTCCGGGCGCTCGTCGTGGCGGTGGAACGGGCGGAACCCGAGGCCGATCTGGTCCACCGTGCCGGCGGCGACGGCGAGGTAGTCGCGGTCCGGGAACGCCGAGCCGTCCTCGAAGTGGACGCGGCCCTGCCAGCGCGCGGCGACCTGGGTGCCCGTGTTGAGGAGCACGGCGGCGCTCGCGCGGGCGAGGACCTTGGCGGCCCAGAGCGCGCTCCGCTCCTCGCTGCGGTTGTACTCGGCGATGAAGCCGTGGACGCAGCCGGTGCCGAAGATGAAGCCGTAGTGGGCGCCGATCTGCATCACGTGGCGCTCGATCCAGCGCAGCGGGTGCCGGCCGCGTTCGGTGTAGCGGGCGATGAGCCCCGCGAGCAGGCCGTCGGGGCGCCCGCGGGGGACGCCCACGGCGTTGGCCACGGTGTTCATCGTCCCGCCGCGCAGGAAGGCGATCGGCGGCAGCGGCTCGTCCTCGTAGACGTCGAGGAAGCCGGTGATGGTGACGTGGTTCGTGCCGTCGCCCCCGGAGATCCCGAGCACGTCGATGTCGAGCTTCCGGAAGTCCTCCGCGATCCGGGCGAGATCCTCGCGGGAGCGCGCGGCGCGGACGACGCCGTGGTCGCCGAGCGCGCGCGCGAGCCGGACCGCCGCGCGGGGATCGCTCAGGTTCTGCCGCGAGCGGGGGTTGATGATGACGCCGATGCCGCCCATCTAGCGCCGGCCTCGCGGCGACTTCCACCGCGGGTTGAGGTGGACCCGCACGACGTCCGCCATCAGGCCGATGTGGGCGCAGTGATCGGGTTTGTCGTCGCCGGTGTACCCGCGGACGTGGAAGTCGCCGCGGTCGAAGCGCCGGATCATGTCGAGGCCGAGCACGTCGGCGCGGGAGGAGCCCCTCGGCTTGCCCCGCAGCTGCCGCACGATGAAGTCCGCCGTCTCCGCCGTCGACGCGTAGCCGGGCGGCAGGATGGAGGAGTGGCTCATGAACATGAACGCCTCGCCCGCCGCGGCGCGCCTCGCGAACGCGATGAACGGCTCGATCTGCGCGACCTTGAGCTTGTGCTGCTGCTCGTCGGCGTACCCGGCGTGGAGCGAGTCGAGCAGCACGAGGGCGTCGACCCGCTTGCCGGCCGGCTGACGCAGGATCTGCTCGACGGCGCCGTAGCCCGCGCTCCACGACGAGAGGCCGAGCTTGCGGATGTAGGCCTTCTTCTTGCCGGTCTTCTTCGCGACGGCGCGCTCGATGCTGTCGAGCAGGTTCTCGAAGACGTACGGCGCCGAGAACGCGCTCGAGTACGCGCCCGAGCCGATGCCCAGATCGATGCCGACGAGGACGGCGCCCTCGGCGGTCTTCACGAACTCCTTCCGGAGCGCCTCGTGGCCGTGGAAGTGGATGATGACGTCGAAGCCGCCGCGCTTCGTGACCCCGCCCCGGTGGGGCATGATCATCTGCCCGATCGAGGGCGCGCGGGACCACCGGTCGTAGACGCCCCAGCCCGGATCGGGCGTCATGCACGGGTTGATGTCCCCGCGGCGCTTCTTCGAGGGGGTGGCGCGGCTGCTCGTCGCCCCGGGCCTGTCGCGCCGCGCCGCGCTGCGCTCGGCCGGATCGCGCGCGTCCGAGGCCGCGCCGCCGGCGCCGCCCGCGCCGCCCGACGGGGCGCCGGCCCCGGCGGCTCCGTCCGTCGGGGGCGGGCCGCCCTCCGCCGGAGGGCTGTCGGCCTGCGGCGCGGCGGCCTGGGCGGCGGCCGGAGGGCCGTCGGCCTGCAGCGAGGCGACGTGCGTCGCGGGCGGAACGTTGTCGGCCTGCGGTGCGGCGGCGTTCGGAGCGGTCGTGTCCTGCGCCGCTGCAGGGGGCGCGGCGAGCCACCAGGTGGCGGCGAGCAGCGAGAGGAGCGCCCATCGCCCGGACGGCCGGCGGGCCTGCAGGGGGTGTCTCATGTCGGGAGCGCCTCCATTCCATGGAACGGCGTGCGGATCGAGCGCTCGGTGCAGGGCCGTCGCCGCGCTGTGTTCGCGGGGACACCCCGCGGGAGTTCTGTGGTCGTGCAGGGGGCAGGCGCGCCCCCTGCGCCGGCCGGCGTCACCCTGGCGGCGTCACCCTGGCGGCGGCTTCCCGTGGGTGAGGGCGGCGCCCGCGTCGGCGGCGGCGAGGATGCGCTCCTCGGCCTGGGAGGCGAGCTTCTCGACCGCCGCGGCGGCGTCGGCGGGGGGCAGCGAGCGGAGGAACTGGATGAACTCGAGCTCGAGGCCGGGCTTCACGCCGCTCAGGACGAGCACGATGGGGATGGCCGGCTTCTCGACCTCGGCGAGCTCCGTGGTGCGGGCGCGCCAGCGGCCCGCGCCGAGGGCGAGGCGGAAGGCCCACTGCGCGCCGAGGCCGATGAGGAGGCCCGCCATGACGCCCGCGACGAACAGGTCGGCGTCCCTCGGGGCGAGGAGGGCCGCGGAGAACCCGCCGATGGCGGCGCCGATCACGAGGCCGGGCTCGCCGCTGTTGTGGGCCGCGGCGGTCTTCAAGATCTCCGCGGCTTGCATGCCCGGGCGCCCGCTGCGGACCGCGTCGCGCAGCGGGAGCAGCGTCGCGAGGCGGCGCATCGAGGCGGCCCGCACGCCCAGGTAGCTGATGAAGAGGGCGCAGACCGTCAGCCCGACGCCGACGCTCACGGCCACGCGCCGCGAGAAGACGCCCTGAGGCAGCGGCTCGCGGACCATCGCGGTGAGCGCGCGCTCCCGGTCGCGCTCCGCGTTCGCCTTGAACGCCGCCTCGGCGTCCTTCGTGGCCTGCGCGACCTTATCGGCCGGGATGTCGGCGACGAGCGAGAGCAGCTGCTTCGCCGCCTCGAACTGCTCGGCCTCCGCGGCGCCTGGCGGCGTGATCGCGGCCGCCTTGGCGATGGCCTCCCAGGCGGGGATGGCGTTCACCCGAGCCCCCAGGAGCGCCTCGGTCGCCTCGCGGCAGCCCGACAGGGTCTTGACCTGCTTGTAGAGCGGCTGGGCGGAGGCCCACGCGCCCTGCTTGTCCGGCTCCTTGGGCTTCGGCGGCGGCGGCGCGTTGCGCGGCGGGCGCCCCTTCGTGGTCGTCGCCGGCGGCGGCGGCGCGGGGGGCGCCTCGCCCGGGTCGGGCATGCGCGCCGATTTCGCGGCCGCCTTGAACAGGTCGATCTCGACGATCAGCTTCTCGCCGGCGAGGGCGCACGCCCGCGCGGGCGCGACGCGGGCCTCGGACTCCTCGGCCTGGCGCCGCGCGCCCGGGTCGGAGACGAGCCTGCCCTCCACGGTGACGAGCCGGAGGACCGCCACGGCGATGCACAGGACGAGGATGGCCGAGGCGATGAAGGTGGCGCGGACCTCCTCGCGCCGGGTGTACTCGTTCACGCTGGCTCCCTCGGAAAGACCGGAGATGGGCAAGGCGCCGGCCGGGTCGGCGCGAGGTCGGCGCGCGCGAGCGCGGCCGCACGGCCGGAGCGGCACGAAGCGCCACGATCGGCGTCGCCGCCGTGACGGCAGGGGGACACCGAAGGAGCGTGAGCCCGTCGCATGCAGTTCACCGTTTAAACCAGATGCCGGACCGATACCACAGCGTCGCTCGCGATGGAGTCCGCTGCGTCCTCGCGGCCTCACGGCGTCGCGGCCTCACGGCGTCGTGTTTGCTTCCACGGTCGGGCGCGGCGGTCGGGCGTCCTGGAACTTGCTCTGTCCCGGGGCGCATCGTGTAAGGGTGCGGAGAAGGCGTGGAGGCTGCCGTGACATCCCACAAGCCCGTCGAGCCCGCGGCCCCGATGCGCGCCGCGCTGCCCGAGCCGGGAGCGGAGGCGCCGAGGCGTGGCGCCTCCGAGGAGGCGCCCGGTGAGGCGGCGTCGTCCGGCGTGGCGGCGGCGCCCGACGCGGTGGCGGGAGGGGCGAGCCGGGGCCTGTGGATCTCGTCGACCTACTTTGCCGAGGGCCTGCCCTACGCGATCGCGCACAAGGTGGCGGGGGAGTTCTTCACGGCGGCGGGGGCGAGCCTGGAGATCATCGGGCTGACGTCGCTCTACGGGCTCCCGTGGAACCTCAAGTTCCTCTGGAGCCCGCTGGTCGACCTCCACGGCAGCCCGCGGCGCTGGCTCGTGGCGGTCGAGATCGCGCTCGCCGCGATCGTCCTCGGGCTCGCTGCGGCGGCGGACAGCGGCGCGATCTGGCTCGTGGCGGCGCTGTTCGGGGCGGTCGCGGTCGCCGCGGCGACGCACGACATCGCGGTCGACGGCTTCTACCTGCAGGCGCTCGACAAGGACGCGCAGGCGGCGTTCTCCGGGCTGCGGGTCGGCGCGTATCGGCTCGCGCTGCTCGCGGGCGCGCTGCTTGTCGCGTTCGCGGGCTGGGCGTCCTTTGGCGCGGCGTTCGCCGTCGCGGCAGGCGGGCTCGCGCTGCTCGCGATCGGGCACGCCGCGGGGCTGCCGCGCCCGGCCGCGACGCCCGGAGCCGGCGCCGCGCCCGGAGCGACCGGGCTGCGGCGTTACATCGAGCCGTTCCGTGTGTACCTGCGGCAGCCGCAGATCGCGTCGAGCCTGGCGTTCATCCTCTGCTACCGGGCAGGGGACGCGCTCATGTTCGCGATGTCGTCGCCGCTGCTGAAGAGCCTCGGCCTCGACACGGCGGCGCGAGGCAACGTGGGCGGGGTCGGGACGGTCGCCTCGATCGCCGGCTCGATCCTCGGCGGGGTGATCATCAAGCGGTGGGGCCTCGCGCGGACCATCTTCCCGATCGCGCTCGTGCAGAGCCTTGCGATCCTGCTGTACGTGGCGCTCGCGTGGGCGCGGCCGGCGCTCCCGTGGGTCGTCGCGCTCGTCACGCTCGAGCAGCTCGCCGCCGGCGTCGGGACGGCGGTGCTCGCGGTGTTCCTGATGCGGCGCTGCGTGGACGGGTACAAGTCGTCGCACTTCGCGATCGGGTCGGCGCTCATGTCGGTCTCTGCGACATTCGCCGGCAGCGCGAGCGGCTACCTGGCCGCCAGCGCGGGGTTCACGGCGTTCTTCGCGATCGCGTTCGCGGCGTCGATCCCGGGGGTCGTCCTGTCGCGCCTGGTGCCGCGCGAGTAGCATCACTGCGGGAAGTTGCCCCGAATCAGCAGAAGAACCACCAAGCGCGCCAAGGCCGCCAAGAGATGAGGGGGAGGGCCATCCCGGCTTCCCCCTCTTCTTTTCCCTGTGCCCTGGTTTCTTTGCGCCTTTGCGCCTTTGCGTTGAACTCTCTGTCCGGACCTCCGGCGGGTGGAACCAGGTAGATTGGACTCGTCCGCGCGATCCCGATGCAAGAGCCCACGTCCGCCCTCTCCGAGCCGAAGGCGCGCGCCGACCGCGCGCTGAGCCTGGTCTCCCTCGGCCTCCTGGCGCTCCAGGCCGCGCTCGACGCGCCCGCGTTCCCGCGCGCGACGCTCGCCGTCGCCGTGGCCGCGGCCCTGGTGGCGCTGCTCGCGGCCCGCGTGGCGCAGGGGCCGGCGCGCGCCGTCGCGGCGCTCGTGGCGTGCATCGTGGTGGCGATGCGCCTCGGCGTCGTCTGGCAGCTCGCCATGATCCTGGCGCTCGCGGCCTACGGCGGTCTCGCGCGGCTCGCGCCCGCGCTGCGTCCGCCCGAGGGCTGGCGCGCGGCCGGCGGGCTCCCGAAGCGCTGGACGGCGCTCGTCGGCGGCGTCACGCCGGTCGCGCTCGTCGGGTGGCTCGCGCTCGCCCGGCCCGACCTCCGCGACATCACCGGCTCGGAGCTGCTCCAGGTGTCGACGCCGGTGCTCATCGCGGGAGGCGCGGTCTTCGCCGTGCTGAACGCCACGCTGGAGGAGGTGATCTGGCGCGGCGTGCTCCAGCCCAGCCTCGCGGCGGCGTGGGGCGCGCGCCTCGCGGTGGTGCTGCAGGCCGCCTCGTTCGGGGCCCAGCACGCGCACGGGTTCCCGCGGGGGCTCCTGGGCGTCTTCCTGGCGGGCAGCTGGGCCGTCATGCTGGGCCTCTTGCGGCAGCGCTCCCGCGGGCTCCTTGCGCCCGTGCTCGCGCACATCGTCGCGGACGCGACGATCGCCGCCCTGGTGATCGGCATGCTCCGCTGATCGCGTCAGGGCCGGAGGCCGAGCAGCTCGAACGCGCCCAGCAGCGCCGAGCGCGCCCACGACCCCCGGCCGCTCGACGTGCGCCGCGAGGCGGGCAGATCCCAGAGCCGCTCGAAGTGCGCCGCGAACGCGGCCACGAAGGCCGGATCGCGGGTCTCGAGGTCCGTCTCGAGCCACGCGCGCGAGAACGAGTTGGGCGTGAAGTTGGCCTGGCCGCCCACGAGCATCGGCCGAGCGCCCAGCCGCGCCGCGGTCTTGAGGTGCATCATCGCCCCGCCGCGCGAGTCGTGCACGCGCAGCGCGAAGCGGTCCGGCCACCGCGCCTCGGCCTCGATCGCGCGGGTGATCCCGTGGTGGTTGACCAGGCTGCGGATGAGCCACGCCGCCGCGGGCGGCAGCGGGAGCGCGTCGATGGAGTCGATCAGCACGCGCACCCGGGCGCCGCGCGCCGCCGCGCGCTCGAGCGCCTCGAGCATCGGCAGGTCCGAGAGGTACGTGGTCGCGACGAGGAGCTCGTCGCCCGCCTCCGCGCCGTCGAACAGGTCCGCGAGGCGCGCGCGGATCGCCTCGTGCTCGACGAGCGCGCACGTCTCGTCGCCCGCGGCGGTGAGCGCGCCGGGCGGGGGGAGGGGGATGCGCAGGCCGCCGGCGTACCCCGGCACAGGCGCGAGCGTGGGCGTCGGGGAGGCACACTCCGTCCCGGGATCGTCGGACGCGCGCGCGGCGCGCGCGGCGTCGGACATGAGCGCGTGAAGCGCGGCGCGGCCCTCGTCGCCGATCGCCTGCGGAATGGTAAGCGCCTCGTCGATCGCCGCGATCGCGACGCGCCAGAGCCGGCGGGCCACGGCGCCGGTGAGCCAGAACAGGTTCTCGTGCCAGTCGAACGCCGCGTCGATGAAGTTGTGCGACGTGATCGCGCCGGCGCGCCCGCCGTCGATCACCAGGTTCTTCCGGTGGTCCTCGACGTTGTGCAGCACCTGCCAGCGGTTCTGGTGCTCGACCCAGTCCTCGATCGGCACGCGCCCGCGCGCGTGGTCTAGGTGGAAGTTCATCCGGGGCAGGAGCCGGCGGCGCCGGTCAAAACGCGCGCCGAACAGGCAGGCGTTCAGCACGAGGACGCCCGCGTCCGCGAGGCGCCTCCGCACCAGCGCGCCGCGGCGGCGCGTCAGGGCGGGGTTCGCGGGCGTGTTGCTGTCCAGGATCACGACGACGGTCACATCGGGCCGCGCGCGTTTCTTGGCGATGAGCCAGTCGGCGACGGTGTCGGCGTAGGGGAACGCGCCCGGGCGCGGCAGCAGCGTGGTCTGGTCGCCGTTCGCCGCGAAGAGGTACATCTGCAGGACGACGCTCCGCTCGGCGGCCTCGATGAGGTCGCGGCACGCGGAGAGGATGCCGTGGCTGTCGCCGATGTACGCGAGCCCGGAGCTCACGCGGGATCCGTGCGCAGCGCGCGCCGCAGCGCCCAGCAGAGGGCCGGCGCGCCGGCGAGCCCGCGGCCCTCCAGCTTGCGCGTGAAGCTCTCGGTGCCCCAGCGATCGGACTGCGTCGGGGCGCGCGCGCCGAGCCGCCGCCGCTGCGCGGCGTCGAGGCCCAGCTCGCTGCCGGCCGAGGCCACCAGGCGGCCCCAGGCGTCGCCGACCACGCCGTCGACGTACACCAGGAAGGGCAGCGCGAGGGCCGTCTGGATGGCGGCGAGCCAGCGCGGACAGCGCTCGTTCAGGTGCAGGAGCACGCGCTCGTCGATGGCGACGTGCGGCGCCTCCTCGCGCGCGTGCAGGGCCATGATCTCGGCGACGAGCGCCGCGCTCTGATCGGGCCGGGCCTCGATCGCCCGCGGCACGAAGAGCGTGATCTCCTCGAAATACCACGCGAGCAGGAAGAACGTGCCCGCCGGGGCGAGGCGCAGCGCCGCGTCGTCGCCCCGGCCCCAGCGCAGGAAGCGCGGCGGGGCCGCGTCGGTCGGGTAGAGATCCGGCCGGAGCCTGTGCAGGAGCCGGCGGAACATCTCCGCGTGCGTGCGCTCCTCGGCGACGAAGCGGGCGACGACGGGCGCGGACAGGTACGGCGCGCGGTGGGCCGACCGCTCGAGGTACCGGATCACGTAGCCCTCGAAGTGGATGAACAGCTCGCACGTGAAGCACGCGAACAGCCGGTTGATCGCGACGCGCTGGCGCTCGGTGAGCCCGAGGCCCGCGACGTCCATGTAGTGCGCCTCGGGGATCACCAGCGCCTCGGGCGGGATCGGGCGCGTCCAGTCGATGCGGTCCCAGCGCCGGCGCACCGCGGTGTGGAGCCGGTCCTCCCTCGCGGCGGCCTCTCCGTCGTGGGACGGCGTCCGAGGGCTGCCTTCGTGGCCGGAGAGCGCGGGATCGGCGGAGATCTGGAGGCTCACGATGGGGCCGTCCTCTCGGTCGACGCGACCGCGCGCTCGTCTGCGGCCGCGCGCTCGTCTGCGGCCGCGGGCGCTGGCGGCGACCACGTGGGCAGCTCGCACAGCCCGCCGCCGAGGAAGAGGTGGTGCCACAGCTGCGTGGTGACCACGGCGGTGTAGCTCCCGTCGGCGACGATCCGCCGCGGGGCGAGCGCGGGCAGGATCCGCTGGAAGCGCTGCTCGCGCGCGACCTTCGCGGGCGAGAAATAGCCCGTCTTTCGCAGCGACTCGGGGCTCACGAGCTGCGCGATCCAGCGGGGCTGGGGCCCGAGCGCGCAGAGCGCGTGGGCCTTGAACATGCCCTTGGGCGGGTCGGCGACGTCGCGCGGGAGCACCCGCCGCGCCACCTCGCGGAGGAGCCACTTCTCCCGCAGCCCGCGGAGCTTGTACAGGGGCGAGAGGCCGCTGGAGAGGTCGATGAAGGCCTCGTCGAGGAAGGGGTAGCGGTGCTCCACGCCCGAGCCCATCGCCGCGCGGTCGCCCTTGCCCACCAGGAGGTGTCCGGCCAGCATCAGCTTGTACTCCACGTAGAGCGACCGATTCAGCGGATCCCAGCGGCGCATCCGCGCTGGCGCGATGTCGAGCTCGGAGAACGGGTCGTGGCCCGCGACGCGCTCGGCCATCGTATCCGAATAGAACAGCCAGCGCGCGCGGGAGAGCGGCTCGTACAGGTCGAGCAGGCTCGGGCGAACGTCGCCGAAGTGGTCCTGGAACGTGGGCGCGGGTGTGCCGGGCGCCGCGAGCTCGGCCAGCGTGTTGCGGATCGCGCGCGGCAGGGCGGGGTGGACGCGGGCGAGGCGCTCCATGGCGCGGTGGGTCTTGTGCCAGACGTAGCCGCCCATCGCCTCGTCCGCGCCCTCGCCCGTGAGCACGACCTTGAATCCCCGGCGCGCGGCGCGCTCGGCCAGGAGGAGCACGCACCCGTCGGCCGTGTCCATCACGGGGCCCTCGGCGGCCTCCACCACGCGCGGGAGGGCCTCGAGGATCTCCGTCGGCGAGGGCACCAGGGTCTCGAGCCGCGCGCCCAGGCGCGCCGCGCTGCGGGTCGCGCGGCGGCGCTCGTCGGGCCCGGCGCCGTCGAAGCCGACGGTGAACGACGCGATGGGCGCGTCGCCGCGGGCCTCCCGGGCGAGGCCGAGCACCAGCGTCGAGTCGAGCCCGCCGCTCAGGTACGTCGCCACCGGGCCGTCGGAGACGAGGCGGCGCTGCACGGCGTCGCGCAGGCAGGCGCGCGTCTCCTCGATCAGCGCGTCGAGCGAGGCGACGCGCCGCTCCTCGCCCTGGGCCGGGAAATCCAGGTCCCAGTAGCGCCGTTCCTCCACCGCGCCGCCCTGCGCGCGGAGGTAGTGCCCCGGCCAGATCGAGCGCACGCCGCGGAAGCACGTCCGCCGCGTGCCCGCGGCGAACAGCGAGAAGACGTGGTCGATGCCCGCCGGATCGACCTCGGGGCGCACGAGCCCGCTCGCCAGGATCGCCTTGATCTCCGAGGCCCAGAGGAGCCAGCCGTCCGCCTCCGCGTAGTGGAGCGGGCAGATCCCGATCCGGTCGCGGCCGAGCAGCAGCGTGCGCGCCTCGCGATCCCAGAGCGCCACGGCGAACTGCCCGCGCGCGCGGGAGAAGGCGCCCTCGCCCGCGTCGAGGTAGAGCCCGGGCCATAGCTCGGTGTCGCACCGCGTGCGCAGCGTGTGCCCGCGCGCAGCGAGCTCGCGGCGCAGCTCGGCGTGGTTGAACAGCTCGCCGTTGTACGAGGCCCACACGCGGCCGCCCGCGTCGGCCATCGGCTGGCGGCCGCCCGCGACGTCGACGATGGCGAGGCGCCGCGTGGCCATGGCGATCCCTGGCGCTGAAAAGGAGGCCCCGTCGTCCGGGCCGCGGTGCCGCACGCTCGCCGCCATGCGGTCGAGGCGCGCCGGATCGAACGTGCGTCGCCCGGCGAGATCCAGCGCTCCGACGATGCCGCACATGATCGAGCGCTACCTCCCCGTGTCCCCGAGCAGATGCCGCCGGAGCCAGCGCCAGCCGAGGCGGGGGCCGAGGCGCACCGCGACGGCGCGCACGAGCGGCCGGCTCGCGCGCGCGTACGCGGCGTATCCGCGCCAGATCCGCAGCGTTGCGCGCTCGATCGCGAGCGCGTCGCCGGGCGCCGCGCAGGCGTCCATGAACCGGGTGATGGCCTCGATCGACCACGCGGTGTGGCCCGACGCGGCGTTGTCGATCGTGTTGTGCAGGTCGAAGAAGTACGGGTCGATCCGGTGGCGCCGCAGGAGCGCGGCGGCCATCGCGTACCCGCGGCCGATACCGGCCATCTCGATCGCCAGGTTGAGGCCGAGCAGCTCGGGCAAGAGCTCCGTGGACCCTTGCGCGAACGCGAGCCAGAGCACGGGCATCGAGAACGCCTGCGGGAGGAGATCGCGCCGCTCCACGAACGCGCGCGCGTCGCACGGCGGCAGCGTCACGCCCTGCTCCGCGAGCGCCCTGCGCAGCACGTTGCCGTGGTGCTGGGCGGGCACGCCCGCGCCGAGCTCGTCGCGGTAGATCCGGAGCAGGAGCGCCGCGACCGGCGTGTGGAACGCGCCGGGGGCCGTCATGCCCTGGAGCCAGGCGCCGTCGATCACAGCCGCCGGCGCGAGCTGGGTGAGCAGCCAGACGGCCTCGTCGCGCGTGATCTCGCGCGCGATGCCCGCGTCGTCGGTGGGCTGCGTGGGGTCGCGCGCGGGGTGTGGGGCCGCATGCGGTCCCACCGTGGAGTGCGCATGGGCGTGCCCTTCCTCGAAGATCTGCTCGCGCAGCCGCGCGTCGACCCAGCGCGAGAGTCCCGCGGCGGACCACGGCCAGCGCCCATCCGCGGCGAGCCGGGCGGGGGACACATCGCTGTGCACCTCACGGAGCACCCCTTCGACGTGCGTCAGCGCGAGCTCGCCCGCTTCGCGGTCCACGCCTCCGGGCCCGCGGGCGCAGAGCAGCCGGTGGTACAGCTCCGGCAAGGGGAGCTCTGCGCGCGCCTGCGCGCGAGGGGTGGATCCTCCTCGACGATTCCCATCGATCGAGGCCCCGTCGTGATCGACGCGCGGCGAGCCCTCACGCTCCTCCGAGCTGTGCGTTGCGCGGGCGGAGGCCGGAGGCTCCGGCGCCTCGATCAGCGCGCGGATCCAGGCGCGCATCACGTCGATCTCGGCGTCGGTGAACACGCCGAACATCGGCCCTCCGAACTGCACGGAGCGGGTGACGAGCGGGCTCTCGTCGGGCCTCCCCGGAACGATCCATGGCGAGCGCGCGAGGCGCTGAAGGATGCGCCTCGCGTCGAGCTGCGCCGGATCGAGCGCGTCGTCGAGCGCCTGTCCGTCGATCCGGACGCGGCCGTGAAATCCGAACGCGTGGCGGGCCTTCGCCTCGACGAGCGCCAGCATCGCCTCCCACGCGGACGGCGGGGCAGCGGGCCGGAGCGACGCGAGCCACGCCCGCCGCGCGGCCCAGAGCGACCAGGCGCCGCGCCACACGCGCGACCAGTCCGGCGCCCCGCCCGCGGCATACGCCTCGAGGCACCGTCGCGCGAGATCAAGGGCCCGGCGGGCCGTCTCCGCACCCTCCGCGTGCTCGGCGAAATACAGGCCGTCGCAGCGCGCGCGCGAAGCGGCCCGGCGCACCGCCGCGGGCGGGCCCAGCACCGTGGCCGCCGCGTGGTGGCCCAGCGCCTCGGGCAGCCTCGCGGCCCCGCGCTGCGCGACGCGGAGCCCCGGGATCGCGAGCGCGAAGTCCGCGTCGGCGAGGCAGATGGAGCGCTCGAATGCGGGGCTCCCGAGATCGGGCAGCGCGAGCCCCGCGGCGGCCAGCGCGGCGCCGTACAGGGCGCCGTGGTGCCGCGCGGGGTCGCCTTCGCCGCACTCGAGATAGAACGCGTCGAGGCAGGCCGCGCCGAGCGCGCCGTCCGCGGGGCGCACACGTACCGCCGCGGCGAGCCAGCACCCGTCGAGCAGCGCGGTCGGCGCGTAGCCGAGCAGGATGCGCGCCGGATCGGCGTCTTCGGAGCTGGGCGCGCTGCATCGCTCGTCCTCGTCGCGGAGCGCGGTCAGGGCCGTAAAGAACGCGTCGAGGCTGCAGGGGGCCGCGGCTTCCGGCGCGGGCTCGTCCGCGAGATCCTCGGGGGCCGGCTCCCCGGCCCGCAGCCCGCGGTAGATCGCGCGCGGCGACGCGCCCGAGGCGCGCGACCCAGGGCTCGCCGCGCGGTCTGATGCGACGGTATGAAGGGCGTTCATACGACCGGACGACGCAGGCTGCCGGCGTCTACCCGCATCCGAACGACGTTATGCGGGCGCGCGACCGGCGTCCACACAGGGCACGGATCTCACGCGAGCCGCTGCAGGAGCCCCGCGAGCCCCAGCGCCACCAGCGCGCAGCCGAGGCCGCGCACCAGGTGCCCGTGCCATGCGCCGAGCCGCTCGCGGTAGCGCGCCAGCAAGCGCCCGAGCGTCGCGAACCAGCTCACCACGCCCACGGCTGCGCCCACCGCGAGCGCGGCCGCGTGGGCCGGCGCGACGGCGGGCGCGAGGGCAGGGTACGCGCGGAGCACGGCGCACGAGGCGATCCACGACGCCAGGAACGACGGGTTGAAGGCGACGAGGAGGAACCCGGTCAGGAGCGCCGACGTCGCGCGCCCGGACGAGGGCGCCTCCGAGGCGCGTCGAGGCGCGAGCGCCAGGGCGAGGCCCATCGCCACGACGAGCGCGGCGCCGCCCGTTCGCAGGGCGCGATCGACGGCGGGGTGCGCCTCGAGGACCCACCCGAGCCCGCGCGCCGCGGCGAGCGCCCAGAGCCCCTCCGCGAGGGCTCCTCCGATGGCGAGCAGCAAGACGCGCCGGGGCTGCCCCGCGAGCGCGGCGGCCACGAGCAGCACGGCCAGCGGCCCCGCCGCCGGGATCGAGCCGAAATAACCGAGCAGGAACCCGACGACGAGCGCGAGCGCCATGGTTCATCATTATCAGCGTGCACTTCATCAGCGTGCACTTCGTGCTTTCACCCGAGCGCGAATCCATGCCCCTGAGACGATTTGGCCTCCAGTGGCGCAGCCAGGAGGGGTATGGCCGGCGGCGCTGGGTCGAGGTTCATTCACACGACAAGGAGACCAGTTGAATGTCGGTGATCATCTTCGATCGCTACGTCGCGGGCCCGGGGATGGCGGCGGCCTGCGAGGAGGCGAAGGCGGGCGGCCCGGCCCGTGGACCGCGGGGGGCGCAAGCGGCGAGACTGCCCCCGCCATGAGCGAGAGGCCGGCCCCCAATCCTTTCCAGCCCCCGCAGGCGAACCTCAGCCTTGAGCCGGCGCGGGCGCACGGATCTGCCGGCAAGGCGCTGCTCTTCGGCGTGCTGGCAGACCTCGGGCTCACGATGGTGCTCGGGATTGCGTTCTTGATCGCCTACGCGGTGTTCCTTGCCTCCATGGGCGCGACCGACGACGGTCTCGCGAAGGCAATCACGTCGCCCTCGGCGGGCTTCACGAGCGCCCTCACGGCGATCGGCACCTTCGGTTCCGCGATCGGTGGCTACACCTGCGCCCGCACCGCGCGGCACATGGAGTACCGGCTGGCGTGGGTGCTCATCGCGCTCTCGCTCGTGCTGGGATGGGTGCTCGTGGGAGACGGGACCTCCGTGACGCAGGCGCTCGTCACGACTGTCCTCACGATCGGCGGCACCCTGTTCGGCGCCTGGGCCGGCGCGCAGCAGAATCGGCGCCGGGGGTAGACGCCAGACCCCGTCGTCGCTCTAGCGCAGCGCCAGCGTGAACGCGAGCCCGAGGCTCACGCGCAGATCATGGACCGCCTGCACATCCAGGGCGGGCGGCAGCAGCCGGTACTCGCCCTCGATCACCGCAGCGATGGGTTGATCGTCGATCGCGGCCAGGATCCTCTCGACGTGCGCGGCCGAGCGCACCAGGACACGCCAGCGCTCTTCGCTCGTCCAGTGCGGCACGACGTCGCCTCGACCATCGAAGACAGTCAGCCCGTCGCCGCTCTGGAGCCGCAGCCGCAGCGAGCCCGCGGTCATGGGCGCGATCCGGTGGACCACCCTGGGCTCGCCGAGCGTGCGGCGCGCGGGCGCGGCCTCGGGAGAGGGGGACTCGGCGTAAGCGTCGATGTCGTAACGGACCCCGAGCCCGATCTCGAAGCTGCGGCCCGGCTCGCCCGTGCGCCACGGATCGAGGATCGCCGTGGCGCGCGCCACGCCGACTCGGATCAGCGGCGCCGACGATCCGTCGCCCTGGCGCCGCGGAATCGAGGGGATGCTCACCCGGCCCACCTCGGCTTCCACGCCGATGTCGAAGGGGAAGGGGACCGCGATCGGCGGCGACATCGGCAAGACCACCCGCGGCGATTCGTCGTGCCGCAAGAACGACGCGCCGTACAGCGCCGCGTCGAGCGCGGGCACGCCGTCGAGCGCCTGCCCCGCCGGAGACACCCGGCCGGCGAGGACGCGGTGATCCGCCTGCCAGATCACGCGGCCAGGCCCGGAGCCCGTCACGCTGCGCGCGCGGTAGGACAGGCCCGCGTCGATCTCGGGCTCGATCTCGATCGTCCCGCCGGCGCCCCGGTGCAGCGCGGACGCGACACCGAGCCACACCCGGCTCGCCGGGTCGAAGCGCACGCGGAAGCGCCGGCCCTCCTCGGAAACAGCGGTATCGCCGCCGCCCGCGCGCTCGCTCTCCTCGCGCGCCGGCTCGGCGCGGCCGGCGCGCGGGGAGAGCGCCGCGGCCGCCGCCATGACGAGCAGCGCGGCGAGGCGCCGAGCCGTCACGGGTCCTCGAAGACGGGCATCGGCTCGAACACCCGTGGGGGAGCCCAGAACGACACCCGCAGGCCCGCGGCGGCCTTGACCTCCACGTCGCGAACGTCGCTGTCGAGGTCGTTGCGGCTCACCCCCATCGCGGCGAGCCGCAGCGAGATGGGCTGATCGTTGATCGCGAGGAGGATCCCCTCGTAGGCGATGGTGGCCTCGAGTCGGTTCATCGCCTCTCCCGTCCCGCTCCCGGCCGCGATGCTCGGGCGCCGGTAGGTGAACGCGGTCGAGAGCGCGTGGAGGCCGCCCTCGCCGAGGCTGAAGCGCGATTTGATGGCGCTCGTCGGGCCGATGTACAGAGCGCCGGTGTCCAGGCCGTCGTCGATCTCCGATCGGCGCTCCCAGTACTCCCCCAGATCGGCGCCCGCCTCGAGCCGGATGTGGCTGTACATGTCGCTCGACTGCCACGGATTCCACGCGAGATGGACCTCGCCGAACTCCACGTCGAGCGTATCGCGGCGCGCGGGAGGGCGGTCGTTCACCGACACCACCCGGAAGCCCCAGCCCATCCGCGGCGAGATCGCGTGAAGCCGCGGCTTGCCCACGAAGGTGCTGAGCCAGTGGGCCGGCCGCCGGTGCAGGTGCTGGTAATCGTAGCTGAAGAGCACCCCGGAGAGCTCGAGATCGTCGAACGTGGCCGCCCCCTCGAGGACGCGCATGTCATGGCGGGCGCGGGAGCGCGTCGAGAGCACGCTGAGATGGATACCGGCCTCGGCCCTCCCGCGGCCCAGGGGGAAGCTCGTGGGCACGGGGAGCCCGTTCTCGCCGTGGAACGTGGGCAGCCAGGACGCGCCCAGGTAAAGCCGGTTCAGGAGATCGAACTTGACCTGAAATGCCTTGCCCTCGGCCGAGCGCGCGTAGCCCGGCGGCGCCTCGGGGATCGCGGCGACGAGGCGGGCGCCGCGCGCGGTCAGGGCCTGGTAAGCCTCGGTGTCTTCAACCACGTTGCACGGCTGCACCTTGTCGAGCGCGCCGCCGTCGTGGGCCAGGTGATCGGGCGCCACGAGGCAGCGCTCGCCCTCCGGCCGTGGCTCGCATTGAACGCGCACCGCGCCGCCGTTCGGCGACCGGATGCAGCGAACCGGCTTGTCCCAGGAGAGCTGCGGCGGCTCAGCGGGGCGAGCAGGCGCGGACCAGAGCATCGCTGCCGACAGGGGGGCGAGCAACGCGTGAATCCGAGGCAGACGTCGTCTCAAAGCACCCTCACGAGGCAAAGGAGCTCCACGGCGGCAAAGCCGCCCGCGCTGTACGCGAGCGATTCATCAGGCGCTTCGCGGGCGCCGGAGGCGATAAAGCACGCGTCGTGCCCTGCGACACGGTGTCGGAGCGCGCGCCGCGCATCCGAGAATTCCGAGAATTCAGAATGCGCCGACTTCTTGGCGGGGGCGAGGTGCGAAGCGGTCAGCGCGGCGACCGCTGCATGGGGAGCAATCCATTACCCAGGCGCGCAGGGTTCTTCACGGCAGGCTGCGGGCGCTTCGCCATCGGCGGTCGCGGCTCGCGTCGTTCGGGTCGAGCCACCGGCGTCGAGGGACCGGCGACGTGGTAGTTGTCGCGCAGGTTCCAGTGGAACCTCTGATTCTCCGGGGTGTATCCGCAGTGGAACGCCCGGTTGTGGACGAGGTTGTTACTCCACTTCCGTCGGCGGATCGCCCACCTCGGACCCGAAGCGAGGGTTGCGGGTGCTAGTCGACGTTCTAGCGGGCCTCGGCCCGCGAGATCCACCGGAGCGCCTCGGGCAGGACGTCGGCGACGGCGGCGAGCGCGTCGTCCCCGCCGATGCGCGCGATGAGGGGCGCGAGGTGCTCCACGCCGCCCCAGCGGCCCAGGGTCCATTTGAGCGTGGACCCGCTTTCCGATTCTCCCAGGCTGACGGCGAACAGCCAGGCCGCGTCTTCGAGCGACAGCCAGGGAGCGCAGTCGACCAGGCCTCCCAGGGCGTCCGGATCGGAGTCCTCACGATACGCCGCAACAGCGCGCGCGGCGAGGGACGGCCGCGACGCCTCTGGCGCGACGCGGCAGAGTGACGAGAGCGCCGCGATGCGGGCGTACTGCGACGTCTCGCCTCCTCCGCTCTCCGCAATCGAGAGCGACGCATCGAAGCCGAGCACATCGAGCGCCGCCGACGGCTGCTCGCGGACGAGCACCACCGGAACCCACGCCGGGTGGACGGTCGACACCATGCGGCGAGCGGCATCGACGAGCAGACCGCCCCCCGCGATCGCGGCGGCCCGCAGGAGCGCCCGAGCGCTGTCGATGCCCTCGAAGCAGAGCCGCTCGATCGTCTCGAGCGCACGAGCAGGCTCACCGAGCGCCGCGAACCGCGCCGAGAGCGCCGGACCCATGCGGAGCGACGCCTCGTCGAGCAACCTCACGAGCTCTGGTAAGTCGAGGTACGGCGCCAGCGTCTCGGCGTATCCTTCATAGTCGAGCCTCTCGCCTTCCACGTCGAGAAGATCGACGACCGCCTCGAACGATACCGAGACGGCGAGGGTGCGTTCTTCAGGGGGCAAGAGCGGCAGGAGGGGCGCCAGCGCATTCGCCCGCGACCGCGGCGGCAGCGACATGGCCGCATGAAAGAGGGTGAGCGCGTGCTCACGGCGGAGCCCTCGTGCCCTCCCCGCGCAGCCGAGCGTGGATCCAGGGTTCGGGTTCGACCTCGCGCGCTCGATGACCTGCTGGAGGAGCACATCGGCCTCGGAAGCGGGCAGGAAGGCGGCGGCGGTGAGCCACACGTCGAAGTACCGGTCCGGCCCTTTCTCCGCGCGCCATGTCGCCCCGACCGCCCATCGCGCGAAGGTCGCCGCATCGTCGCCCGACGCGGCGTGCGCCGCTGTGAGAAGCGCCTGTGTATCTTCCCATGTATCGCCGCGCCACGTCGCCCCGGTCCGCCGTACGACGTCGAGCGCGCACGCCACGAGGCGCTCATGCAGCAGAGGAGATGCATGCGCCGCGAGCCCGAAGTACGCGACGGCGAGCGCCCGCGCCGTGCCCTCCCCTGGGGCTTCGATCCGGTGGCCGTCCCAGCAGTCGTCTCTCTTTCTCCATGCGTCGTGCAGGGTCGCCAACGCACCTTGAGAGTTCGCCACGCGGACGAGTCGAGATATCGCGTCCGGCGACGCGCTGCCCGCGCCCGGGTCTTCGACGTGCGCGGCGAGCTTCTCCCGGACCCATCGCAAGTCCTCTCGGCGCGCGGCGAGGTCCTCGCGTGAGCATGGCCATGCCCAGCGCGGGTCGCAGAGCGCGAGGAGCTCGGCATCAGACGCTTTGGACGCGAGCAGATGCGCTCCAGCGTAACGGCGGAGATAGGCGCCGGCGCGGAGCTCCTGAGCGCTGCCGCTGGCGCGTGCGAGCACGATCTGTCGCGCCGCCGCTGCGAACCGTCGCTCGCAGGAGGCAGTTCGTTGCTCGTCGGCGGCTTCCCATGCGGCGCGCAGTGCCTCGTGACGAAAGCGAAGCGTGTCGCCTTCGCAGCGCTCAATCAGGGGATCGATGATCTCACCGTGGGCGTCGAGCCAGGCCGTGACCTCGGTCTCGTCGACATCGAGGAGCTGCGCTGCGTCGGAGGTGCCGAGCGGCGCGAAGGCGTGAGCCAAGATCGAGAGCAGCGCTTCGAGGTGGGAGGCGCCGCGCGCGCGCAGCGATGCGAGGAGTTCCTCGACATACGCGCGCGGTCCCGGGCCGTCGAGCGCTGCCCAGGCGAGCCGATCGCGCAGCGGCGCGGCGATCTCGTCGAGTCTCAAGCCGCCTACCGGGATGAAGGTGACATCCTCCGAGCGAAACGCGAGCCGTTCAGCCCACTGTTCGGCCAGCTGCGATGAGCCCGAGATCGTGACCACCACCCGCACCGAGGGGCCGGGCTCGCGAAGCGCAGAGCCGCGAGGACCGTAGGGCCGGTCGACGCATGCGTCGAGTCCGACCAAGCCGACGAGAAGCGGCGGCTGATCGTCCTCGGTATTCCAGTCGGCGATCCAATTGCGCAGTTGAACATGAAGCTCGGCACCATCCTGCGTACTCGGTGTCTCATCAGGCCACAGCGAGGCTGATAGTCGTGCGAGGATCTCGTGCTCGAAGGCCACTCCAAATGTCCGGCCTATGTGGATGAGCGCTTTCAGTACGCCGGGCTCGGTGAGTGAGTCGAAGAAGCAACGAACGGTCGTGCTCTTGCCAGCGCCGTCCGGCCCATGCACAATGCATACTTTGCTTCGGTTCTCCTTGTGCCACTGCCGGATCGCATCGAGAGCGGAAGAATGGGTCCTCCCGAACAAGCGCTCAGTCATGGGATGCTCCCAGGGGACGAAAGGCGTTATCCTTTTGGATCGAAGACGCCAAACTTGCCACGTTTGCCCTTCTTTCCAACGACCGCGTGACTTGTCCCGAGCTTCGAGAACATCTCGATGCAACTTGGGCAAGGATCGGCGCGCTTGCCTTCCTTCTCGCGAAATGTCTCGATGGAAATGTTCGGGTCGTCGAACTTGGCTTTGAATCGACGGTTTATCTCTGCCGGCGCTCCCGCCGCGGCTCAGCTCCAGCTCCCACGCGAACGTGCGCGTCCAGCCGTGCCCTGGGCCGATGTCCCGTTCGCGGCTCGTCGTGGAGTAGGAGCGCGCGATCTCGAGCGGCAGCGGCCCGCGCAGTTCGAGGTCCACGACGGGCGCAGTGAACACGCGGCCGGTGATCACGTCGATGGGTCGCCGTGCGACGCCGCGCCGCTGTTCTTGCCGCCGTGGTGCTGCGGGCATCCGCCACCATCCTTCCCTGGCGACCCGCAGGCGCTCTTGCCGCCACCGCCAGCGTCGCTGCCTCCGCCGCTGCCGTCGGAGCCTTGGCCGTTCTTTGACCCCTTGCCGCCGCCCGACCCGCTCCCGTCTCCGTTGCCCCCTCCGCCCATCACGAAAATGCCGGGGTTCATGCCGGGAATCGCGGGGATGTTGGGTACGGGAGCGGTTCGCGCCAAGGGAGAACCTCTGGTAAGGAGCTCGGAGCAGGCCCGAGCTCCTCCGAGCTGTCAAGCACACCGGTGGCCCGGCGACCCGAACGGCTGGACAACGGTAGAGGCGGTGGTTCGATGCGGCAGGAGTGAGGTGGCCGTGTCCGGCAGCGTTACGGCCTTGTACGCTGGCGCAGGCGTTGCCGCGTCGGCACTGGGGAAGGACTACGATCGCTGGGTCAAGGCCGCCGCCGAGCAGGGGCGGACCGACAACCCGCTGAGCCTGCCGTACGACGTCGCCGTGCGCGAGGCGGTCGCCGCCGCGGCGTTCGTGAAGAAGTACTGGGAGCCCGACGGCGATCGCCCGGGCCTCAAGCGCGTCAGGAATCGCCTGCCCGCTTCGAGCAGCGACGATCTGCTCTCCATCGTCCACGCCGTGCAGGAGGCGCAGACTCGGCTGCTCCTCATCGTCGACCCCGCCGTCGCCGACGTCGGCGAGCGCGCCAGGTTCGTTGTCGATGAGCTCGAGTCGGCCCTCGAGTTCCTGCTCGACGACGACGTCGACGAGCCCGCTGACGCGCAGCTCGCGCGCATCAAGGAGTTTCACGCGCAGGACGGCCAGCGCTCCAGCGCCCTCTCCCAGGCGCTCCGCGACTACGCGGGGCTCGCGGCGTCGCTCGAGGAACGCCTGGTCGAGGCCGATGAGGAGTTCGATGTCCGCCTCATCGCCGAGGCCAGGAAGCTCGCGGAAGACCTGCAACGGCGAGCGCTGGAGACGATCCCCGACGGCGACACCTCGGCCGCCGCGGCCGCGATCCGCAATCAGCTCCTGCGCCTCATGGTCGAGCGCGTCGGCGCGATCCGGAAGACGGCGGCGCACGTCTTCCGCCGCCATCCGGAGATCGTCCGGGAGGCCACGAGCGCCTACGAGCGGCGCCGCCGCGCTGCAGCGCGGCGGGAAAAGGCCCGCAAGGCCGCAGAGGGCAAGGTTGTCGGCAACCGGCCTGGGGCAGCGCCTCCGCCTCCACCCGCGGCGTCCGCGACATCGGCTGGCGCTCAGCCCTCGTAAGCTTCGCCATCCCCCGTCCGCGCCGCGCTTTCTTTCCGCATCTGCGGTGCGTCCCTCCTCCGTGACAACTTGACAACCGCACCCGTTGGCCGGGCGCGTCTCCGTATCCATGCTCCCGCCCGCTTGCGCCCCGCCCGCGACCGGCGCAACCCTCGGGCTCATGCAGACCCGCGCGCGTCACCCGCCGCTCCCGCGCTCCACCGGGCCGATCCTGGTCGCCGTGGCCGCGGCCCTCTCTCTGTCCGGGCCGAAGCCCGCACCAGCAGCGCCGCCCGAGGCCACGTCCTCGCCGCCGAAGTCCGCGCCGGCCGCGGCCCCGGCGCCTGCGCCAGCCGCGGCCCCGGCGCCTGCGCCGGCTGCGGCCCCGGCGCCCGCGCCGGCCGCAGCCCCGGCGCTCGCGGCCGCCGCCGCTCAGTCCGCGGCCTCCCAGCCGCCGAAGCTCGACATCCCGTTCACCAAGTACTCCCTCAAGAACGGCCTCACCGTGATCCTCCACGAGGACCGCGCGCTGCCGATGGTCGCCCTGAACCTCATGGTCAAGGTCGGCTCGCGGTTCGAGGAGCCGGGGCGCACCGGCTTCGCGCACCTGTTCGAGCACCTCATGTTCATGGGCACGCGCCGCGTCCCAACGAAGCAGTTCGACGCCTGGATGGAGGCCGAGGGCGGCTGGAACAACGCGTGGACCAGCGAGGACCGCACCGCCTACCACGAGGTGGCGCCGGCCCACGCGCTGCCGCTCCTGCTCTGGCTCGAGGCCGATCGGTTCTCGTCGCTCGCGGACAGCATGGACCTCCCGAAGCTCAACGCGCAGCGCGACGTCGTGCGGAACGAGCGCCGCCAGACGAGCGAGAACGAGCCCTACGGCAAGGTCGACCTCCTCATGCCCTCGCTGATGTACCCGGAGGGACACCCCTACCACCACCCCGTGATCGGCTCGCACGAGGACCTCCAGGCCGCGACCGTCGACGACGTCACGACGTTCTTCCGGCGGTGGTACGTGCCGAACAACGTCTCCCTCGTCGTGGCTGGCGACTTCGATCCGCAGAAGACGCGCGATCTCATCGAGCGGCTCTTCGGCGGCATCCCGGAGCGGCCCGTCCCCGCGGCGACCACGCCCTCGCCCGTGAAGCTGAGCGGCGTCGTGCGCAAGACGATCGAGGACAACGTGAACCTCCCCAAGGTGATCATGGCCTGGCACAGCCCCGCGCACTTCGCGCCGGGCGACGCCGAGCTCGACCTCCTCGCCACGGCGCTCGAGCAGGGGAAGGCGAGCCGCCTCTACAAGGCCCTCGTCTACGACAAGCAGCTCGCCCAGGAGGTGAGCGCCGTGCAGCGCTCCGGCGATCTCGGCTCGACGTTCACCGTCGAGGCGATCGCGCGGCCAGGCGTGCCGCTCGAGAAGGTCGAGGCCGCCATCGACGCCGAGCTCGCCAAGGTGCGGGACGCGAAGCTGAGCCGCGAGGAGCTCGATCGGGCCAAGAACCAGTACGAGACCGCCTTCGTGATGGCGCTCGAGTCGGTCGCCGGCCGGGCCTCGATGCTCAACCGGTACGAGACGTCGAAGGGCCAACCCGGGTTCGTGGAGCAGGATCTGAAGCGCTACCGCGACGCGACCGCGGAGTCGCTGCAGGCGTACGCGAAGAGCACCCTGGATCCCAACGCCCGGGTGATCCTGCGGGTCGTGCCGAAGGGCAGCGAAGAGGCGAAGAAGGCGGTGACGAAATGAGAGCGACACACGCAGGCGCGATGATCGCGCTGGTCGCCGCGGCCCTCGGCTGCGAGCCGAGGACGCCGGCGCAGTCCGCTGCCCGGGCGGAGGCGCCGCGACCGAGCGCCCCGCCGGCGGCCGCGAAGCCCGCGGACCCGCTCGGGCCCAAGCCGGAGCTGCCGAAGCCGCAGCCGTTCACGCCGCCGGCGCCGGTGGTGCTCGACGGGCCGAACGGCGCGAAGGTGTGGCTGCTCGAGCGCCACACGCTGCCGATCGTGTCCGTATCCATCGGCGTCGCGTCGGGAGCGGCGGACGATCCGAAGGGCGCGGCGGGGCTCGCGCACATCACCGCGGACATGCTCGACGAGGGCGCGGGGACGCGGAGCGCGGTGGAGCTGTCCAGCGCGATCAACGACCTCGGCGCGACGCTCTCGGTCGGGGCGCGCGCCGACGGCAGCGTCGCGACGCTCTCCGTGCTGAAGAAGAACTTCGACAAGGCGTTCTCGCTGCTCGCCGACGTGGTCGCGCGCCCGCGGTTCGAGGCGAAGGAGTGGAAGCGCGTCAGCGAGCTCTGGCAGAACGACCTCAGGAAGCGCGGAGACGACGCGACGCGGGTCTCGGGGCTGGTCTCGATGGCCGCGCTCCACGGGCCGGGCACGCCGTACGGGCACCCCGTCGACGGCCTGGTCGCGGACGCCAAGTCGATCGGGCTCCCGGCCGTGAAGGCGTTCTACAAGGCGGCGTGGCGCCCGGACCGCGCGGTGATCACCGTGGTCGGCGACATCACCCGGGACGAGCTGCAGCAGGCGCTCTCGCGCGATCTCGGGACGTGGTCGGCGAAGGGCGCCACGGCGAGCGCCGCGCCGGGCACGAAGGGCGCGCCCGCAGCGCAGGGCGCGGCCGCCGCGCCGGCGTGGAAGCCGCCGCGGCTGGTGCTCGTCGACCGCCCGGGGGCGCCGCAGTCGGTGATCGCGGCCGTGCGGGAGGGGGTCGCGGCGAGCGATCCTCGGCGGCCGCTGCTCCAGCTGATCAACTCCGCGCTCGGCGGCTCGTTCACGTCGCGCCTGAACCAGAACCTGCGCGAGGATCACGGCTGGTCCTACGGCGCCGGCTCGGCGTTCACCGAGACGAGGCTGCCGGGCGCGTTCGTGGCGCGGGCCTCCGTCGTCACCGAGGCGACAGGACCCGCCCTGAAGGAGATGCTCGCCGAGCTCGCCAAGATGGCCGACTCCGGGCTGACCCGGGACGAGCTGGCGAAGGTGCAGGCGCAGGACCGCGCGGAGCTCGTCTCCGCCTACGAGACCGTGAACCGCACCGCCCAGCGCCTCGGGACGCTGGCGCGGCTGAAGCTGCCGGAGACGTTCGACGGCGACGCGAGCAAGGCGCGGCAGAGCGCGACGCTGGCGAGCCTCGCGGAGCTCGCGATGGCCGTGGATCCGAAGACGGCGACCGTCGTGGTCGTGGGACCGCGGCAGGAGATCCTGCCGCAGCTCCAGGGGATCGGCCTCGGCGAGCCGGAGGCGTGGGACGTCGAGGGGCAGCCGATCCAGCCGAAGAAAGAGCCCTGAGCGGCGCGCGCCCTGGCCGGGCGCTCCTCCCGCCGCGCGGGCAGCGGGGGGAGCGGGCGGCACGATCGCGCCCTCAGGGCGCGGTCGGCTCGAAGTCGATCGGGCTGCTGGGCGCGCCCTCGTGCAGGACGCCGTCGCCGAACCAGTAGACGAAGCGGGGCTCCTCCGCCCCGTCGAGGTAGGCCTCCAGCCGGACGATGGCGCCCGGGGTGGTGGCAAACGTCATCGCGTCGATGTCCGAGCCGGTCTCGGCGTGGAAATACGCGACGCCGATGTCGACGAGGCGCGTCGCGTCCGTCTTTTCGATCTCGATCCCCGCGAGGTCGATGAGCTCGGACGCCGTGTCGACCGAGGCATAGAGATCGAAGCTGCAGACGACCTTGGAGGTGTTGGTGTCGCAGGTCGTCCAGAGCGTCCACGTCCCGCCCTCCGTGTACTCGACGAAGATGCCGACGCCCTCGCCCGGCTCGGTGCTCAGGGTGGCGTCCGTGTCGATGGCGACGAGCCGCACGTCGTCCGCGGGCGGCGGGGGAACGGTGTCGTCGTCGCCGTCGTCCCAGTCGTCGTGGACGTGATGGCCATCGTGGTCGCCGTCCTCGTCGACGATGATGCAGCCGGCCGAGGCGAGGGGCGCAGCGACGAGAAGGAACGACCACAGCCCCAGTGAACGACGCTTCACAAAGTCAGCGAAAAGAGTCATCGGATCTGCTCCTGCTCGTGGACGTCGCAAGACGTGGACCAAGCGCTACCTCGACCGCGGGCGACCGGACGTCGGCGCCGTCTTCCCCGGAGCCGGGCCTGACGGAAGGTGGATCCTGGGGCGCGGCGGGGACGACGGAGCGCTCGGGAGCGCGCGCGGCTTCGCGATCGGCTGCGGCGCCGGCGTCGCCTGCGGCAGCGGCCGCGGCGCCGTGGCCGACGGCGATCGGTGCGGGAGGGCACGCGTGGCGGCCGGCGTGCCGACGGCGCGCGGCGCCGAGGCGGCCGGCGGCTCCGGGGCGGGTACGGGCGACGGCGGCGTGACCGTCGGCCGCGAGGGCCGGTGCGATGGGCTCGCGCCGGTGCGGGGCAGCGCACCCGCGTCGGAGACGCCCCGCGCGGGGAGGCCGGGCCTGGCGATCGGGGCCGGAGCGTCGCCGACGGGCGTCCCCCGCGGGTGCAGCGGCGTGCGCAGCGCAGGCGCCGCGCGACGGTCGTCGCCTGCTGGCGACGCCGGACGGCGCGCCGGCTGGGGCGCGAGGCGTGCGTTCGGCGTCGTGCTCCTGCGCGCGTAAGCGAGGGCGCGAGGATCCGGCCTGTCGCGGTGCCTCGGGGCGGCCGAGGAGGGAACGCCGGCCTCCGCGAGCGACGGCGACGCCGGGCGGTAGCCGCCAGGACGGATGCCGTGGGGCGAGCTCGAGCGGCCCGCGCCCCCATCGCCGCCCGGGCGGACGTCGGCGCGCCCGGGCCTGCCCGCGGTCGGCCGCGCCGGCCTGTAGGTGTGCGAGTGCGCGGCGATGCGCCGGACGACCGCGCGATCGCGGACGACGTGCGTGTGGACGTGGCGGTGGAACACGTGCGTCGTCGGGCAGAAGACGTACGCCGCAGGGGGAACGGTCCACAGCGAGACCGCGACGCCGCTGCTCCAATAGTAGGTGGGCGGCATCGGGGCCCAGCCGACGTAGCCGGCGTCACCGACGCGCCAGACGACCCACGCCGGGGCGTACGTGCGCCCCGGGATCCAGGCCCAGCCGTGGGAGGAGATCCAGACCCAGCGGCCATAGTGGAAGGGGATGTGGCCCCACGCGTAGTCGCTGACCCAGAGCCACTCGCCGTCGTCGGTCAGCGCCCAGTGGCCCGCGGTCTGGTAGGGCGCGAAATCCGGGCCGACCACGACCGCGGAGGGCACCCAGACCGTGCCGTAGCCCGGGGTGTCGATCCAGGTGCCGTACGCGGCGAGCGGCTGCTGGAACTCGACCAGGGCGCTCGGGTCGGTGTCTTCGTACTCGTCCGCCTCGAACTCGGCGTTCACGCGGACGTCGACCTGGACCGACGGGGGCTCGGCGGGCTGGGCGGCGGCGCTCGTGGGCGCGGCGATGAGCGCGGCGAGCAGCGGCAGGGCGCCGCCGAGCCGGCGGAGCCGGGCCCCGGGGATGCCCGGCGCCGCGGGTGCAGGGCGCAAGGGGGAAGCGGACAGCGGGAAAGGCATCGGCAGCATGATGGGTCCTTCTGGAGGGGGGTGCCAGGGAGAGGTCGGGCTGGCCTCGGGCGCCCTCAGATCTCTTCAGACGTCCCTGCGCGCCCGACATTGCACATTGCAGGCCACCATCCGGAGCGCCGCGCTTGCGTGCCATGCGCCGCGGCGTCCGACCGAGGTTGAGGCGTCGGCCCCCGACCGAGGTTGAGGTGTCGGCCCCCGACCGGCCCCCGACCGAGGTTGAGGCATGGGCGCCGACCGAGGTTGAGGTATCGGCCCCCGACCGAGGTTGAGGCAGCGGCGTCCGACCGAGGTTGAGGTATCGGCCCCCGACCGAGGTTGAGGCAGCGGCGTCCGACCGAGGTTGAGGTATCGGCGCCCGACCGAGGTTGAGGCAGCGGCGCGCGCCCTCGCCGGGGGCTCCTCCCGCAGCGCGGGCAGCGGGAGGAGCGGCGGGATCGCGCCCTCAGGGCGCGGTCGGCTTGAAGTCGAGCGGGTTGGTGGGCGCGCCCTGGTGCAGGACGCCATTGCCGAACCAGTAGACGAAGCGAGGCTGCAGGACCCCGTCGACGTAGGCCTCCAGCCGGATGATGGCGCCCTGGGTCGTGGTGAACTCCATCGCGTCGATGTCCGAGCCGGTCTCGGCGTGGAGATGCGCGACGCCATCGCTCACGAGGCGCGTCGAGTCCTTCGTCTCGAGCTCGATCCCCACGATGTCGAACAGCTGGGACGACGTGTCCACCGAGACATAGAGATCGAAGCTGCAGATGACCTTGGAGGTGTTGGTGTCGCAGGTCGTCCAGAGCTTCCACGTCCCGCCGGGCGCGTACTCGAGGAAGATGCCGATGCCCTCGCCCGGCGGGCTGCTCAGGACCGCGCCCGTATCGATGGCGACGAGCCGGGGGTCGCCCGCACGTGCACGTGGCGGAGGGACGCGGCTGTCCCCCTCGTCCTCGTCGCCGTTGTGCACCTGGGGTTCATCGCGGCGGGCATCCTCGTCGTCGGCGAGAACGCAGCCGCCCAAGCCGAGGGGCGCAGCGACGAGCAGGAACGACCATATCCCCACGGAACGACGCTTCATGAAGTCGGCGGGAGCAGTCATCGGTTCTTCTCCTGCGCGCGGACGTCGCAATACGTGGACCACGCGTCACCTCGACTGCGGGCGACCGGATGCAGGCGCCGGCGCCGCCTCCTCCGCAGCCGGGCTTGACGGGATGCGAATCCTGGGGCGCGCCGGGGACGACGGCGCGCTCGGGATCGCAGGCGGCTTCGCGACCGTCGCGCTCGCGTGCGGCGCCGGTGTCGCCGGTCGCATCGGTCGCGGCGCCGAGACCGACGGCGCATGGTGCGGGACCGCGTGTGACGTGGTCGGCGTGGCGCCGACGTGCGGCGGGGCGCCGACGCGCGGCGTGGCACCGACCCGCGGCGCGGCGGCAGCGGGCGGCGGGGCGCCGACGCGCGGCGTGGCACCGACCCGCGGCGCGGCGGCAGCGGGCGGCGGGGCGCCGACCCGCGGCGCGGCGGCGGGCGGCGTGGCACCGACCCGCGGCGCGGCGGCGCGCGGCGGGGCGATGACGTGCGGCGTGGCGCCCACGCGCGGCTCCGGGGTCGGGGCCGGAAACGCGGGTGTCCTCGGGGCGTGCAGCGTGCGCGCCTGGGGCCGGTCGCCGCCCGAGGGAGCAGGGGGCGCCGAGAGACGCGGCACCGGCGCCGGCGCGACGTGCGCGCTCGGCGTCGCCGCTTTGCGCGAATAGGCAAGAGCGCGCGGGTCCGGCCTGCCGCGGAACCTCGGCGCGTCCGAAGACGGAATGCCGATCTCGACGAGCGAGGGCGACGCCGGGCGATAGCCGCCAGCACGGATCCCGTCGGACGAGCTCGATCGCTCCGCCCCATCCGGGCGGGCCCAGCTGCGCTCGGGCCTGCCCGCGGTCGGCAGCGCCGGCCTGTAGGTGCGCGAGCGCCTGGTGATGCGCCGGATCTCATCGCGATCGCGGACGACATGCATGTCGACGTGATCGTGGAATACGTGCGTCGTCGGGCAGAAGACATACGCCTCAGGGGGAACGGTCCTCAGCGAGACCGCGACGCCGTTGCGCCAGGAGTAGGTGGGCGGCATCGCGCTCCAGCCGACGTAGCCGTCACCGCCGACGCGCCAGACGACCCACGCCGGGGCGTACGCGCGCCCCGGGATCCACGCCCAGCCGTGGCCGGTCGTCCGGATCCAGCGGCCATAGTGGAAGGGGATGTGACCCCACGCGTAGTCGCTGACCCAGAGCCACTCGCCGTCGTCGGTCAGCGCCCAGTGCCCGTCGGTCTGGTAGGGCGCGAAATTGAGGCCAACCTCGGACCAGGAAGGCACCCAGACCCTGCCGTAGCTCGGGTCATCGACCCAGGTGCCGTAGGGGGCGAGCGGCCGGTAGAACTCGATCAGGGCGCTCGGATCGGTGTCGTCGTACTCGTCCGCCTCCAGCTGCGTCTGCGCGCTCACGCGGACCTCGACCTGGACCGGCTGGGTCGCGGCGGGCTGTGAAGGAAAGGTCTCGTCAGCGCCGTACGGGGCGTAGCTCGCGCCCTGCGGATACCCCTCGGCGGCGGCGCATGCGGGCGCGGCCATGAGCGCGGCGGCCAGCGGCAGCGCGCCCCCGAGCCGGCGGAGCCGCGCCCCGAGGAGGCGCGGCGCCGCGGCCGAAGGGCGCGAAAGGGAAGCGAACAGCGGGAAATGCAGCAATGCCATGCGGGTCCTTCTGGAGAGAGGTGCCAGGGAGAGGTCAGGCTGGCCTCGGCTCGGGGTCCCGAGACCTCTTCGGCCGCCCTTGGACGTCCCTGGGTGCTCGAATATTGCAGCTGCACTGCAAGTTACGCTCCGCATCGCCCGCGCCGGCGCTCCACGCGGCGTGCACCGGCAGCGCTCGCTCGATCGAGGTGGCGCGCGGCGCTCCTCAGTCCAGGTCGCTGTCGTCGAGCGCCGGCGTCTCGTCCCCCGGAGGCGGCGCTCTCCCGGGCAGCGCCGGCGGCCTCGGAAGGAGCGACAGCCGCGCGTGCGCGTCGGCCAGCTTGCGGTCGGCCTCGCGCAGGCGCCGGTTCAGCACCCGGATCACGGCGTCCGCGATCTCGGCCGTCTCCCGCACCGCCTCGTGGAAATCCTCGGCGGAGACCCGGAGCAGCTCCGCGTCCTCGGTCACCACCGCGGTCGAGGCCCTCGGCTCGCTGTCGAAGAGCGACATCTCGCCGAACACGTCGTTCGCGCCGAGGCGCGCGATCTCGCGGCCGTCCAGCGTGAGGCTCACCTCGCCCGAGATGATCGAGTAGAGCGCGCCGCCAGGCTCGCCCTGGCGGAAGATCACGTCGCCCCGGGCCAGCGACACCACGAGCGAGCCGCGCGCCAGCGCCACCAGATCGTCGCCGGCCACGCGGGAGAAGAGCGGAACACGCTGGAGGAACAGGACCTTCTCGATCGTCGTGTACATCTCGTCCTCGGGGTCGATGCCGGTGCCGCCGGTGACCGCCCAGTATCGTGCGTAACGGGCCACCGCGGGATCCTCATCGGCCCGCAGCGCGTCCAGCCGCTCGCGGGCGCCCGGCGGCGACGTGACGGCGACCGCGATGGCGGCCGCCTCGCGGACCAGCGGGTCCGGATCGTAGGTCGCGGCGAGCGCGTCCCCGGCGGCGCCGGAGATGGAGTTCCGGGCGACGGCATCGAGCGCGAGCGCGGCGCTGTAGGGGTCGCCGCGCACGATCTCGTGGCGGATCCAGGAGATGACCCCGGTCTCCGGCGGCAGGGGCCTCCGGGGGAACGCCGCGGACAGCTCGAGCAGCCGCTCGACGAGGGAGACGAGGCGCTCGCGCAGCGGGCGGTCGAGGAGCGACTCCAGCACCTCGAACGCGTTGGCCCGCAGCGCGGGATCCGGGCCGAAGACGTGGGTGCGCACGAGGGCGACGACCTCGCGCGGGTAGGCGAGCTCGCACAGCCGGAGCACGCGGATGAGCCCCTTCCGCAGCCGGCGGAGCAGGTGCTGATCGAGCAGCGCGCCGGCGACGCGGGGGCGCACGGCGATGTACGCCTCGCGCGTGCGGACGTGCTCCACCGTCTCGTCGTCGATGCAGGCGCGGATCACGCGGAGAGGCGCCGGCGGCGCGCGCAGCGCGAGGCGCAGGCGCGACGCCGACGCGAGCACCTTCTGGCGGAGGGCCTCGTTCGGGTGGTCGATCCGGGCGAGCAGCACGTCGAGCGCGTCGTGGCTGCAGAGCCGCGCGAGCACCCGCGGGATCGCGAGTCGCACGGCCCGCGGGGTGCTGTCGTCGCCGAGGCGCGCCGCGAGCTCCGGGATGGCGTCGTCGCCGAGCGCCTCGATGGCCCGGGCCGCGGCCGGCGCGAGGGCGCGCTCGGCGAGCGCGTCCGCGAGCAGGGGGAGCAGGCGCGGGTCGGCGACGCTCGACGAGGAGCGCACGGCCGCGCGCCGCACGGCGGGGTCGGGATCGCCGATGAGCCGCGCGAGGGCGCGCTGGAGCGACGCGTGGCCGACGAGGCCGAGGATCCTGGCGGCGGCGACGCGATCGCGGGGCGACGGGCTGTCGAGCAGCGCGCGCAGCCGCGGCGCGCCCTCGAGCATGCCGTCGAGGCCGCAGTAGCGCAGGAGCGCGGCGATCGCGGCGGCCCGGAGCGCCTCGCCGCCGGTCGCGTCCGCGGCGGCGCGGGGCGCGGCGCCCTCCCGCGCGAGCGCGAGCAGCTCGTCGTGGGCGTCCTCCCGCAGCAGCGCCGCGAGCGCGGCGACGGCGGCGACGCGGACGTCGGTGTTCCGGTCGTCGATCGCCGCGCGCGCGATGCTCGCCCCCTCCTCGTGCTCGAGCTCGGCCGCGAGGCGCACCGCGAGCGCGCGCACCCTGGCCGAGCCGTGGCGCGCGAGCGCGGGCACGGCCTCGCGCACGAGGGTCGGGTCGAGCTGCTGGAGCTGTTCGACCGCGAAGAGCACCTGCACCATGGCGCGGCTGTAGAGCGCCTCCTTGAGGATCGCGCGCGTCTGGGGGCCGTACGCGACGCTGTCCGGCTCGATCTGGCGGCGCATCAAGGTCCGGCGCATGGCGTCGAAGTAGCCGCGCCGCACGAGCGGGAGGAGGGCGATGGACGCGACGCAGAGCGGGAGGGAGTAGACGCCGATCCACGCGGCCTCCTCGACGAGCGCGGGGCCCGTCGCGGCGGTGGGCGCCACGGCGAGCAGGATCAGCGCGCCGAGCCCGTAGCCGAGGGGCTTGGCGATCGTGGAGACGAGCGTCCGCACCCGCTCCCGCAGCGCCGGCTGGAACGGGAAGAACAAGAGCTGCATCGTCGCGTCGTAGATCGTGAGCTGCAGCGCGTTGTCGCTCAGCTTGAGGATCGCGCCCCAGGCGAGCGACGGCGCCGCGAGCAGCGCGACGGTGCTCGCGGTGAACGCGGCCGGCATGGCGAGCAGCCCGCCGAGCACGCCGTGGCGCCGGAGGACCCGGGGGGTCGCGACGAGCTGCACGAGGAGGCCGACCACGCCGACGGCGCCGTAGAGGAACCCCATGAACCGGGTGAGGTCGTCGACGTGGGGGTAGGCCGTGAGGGCGATCGCCTTGAACTGGTAGTCGCCGATCGTGAGGACCGTGAAGAGGAGGCAGGTCAGCAGCGCGACGGTGAGGGCGTAGCGCGATCGCCACACGTCCATGCGCGGAAGGCGGGCCTGGAGGAGCTCTTCGTCGCCGGACGGGGGGCGCCCGAGCGGGTAGCGCCGCGCGAGCGCGGTCGTGAGCGCGGCCATGGCGAGGAGCGCCGCGATGAGCACGAACAGGAGGTTCTCGGTGCCGATCCACCGGACGACGGCGCCCGTCGCGAAGCCGCAGGCGACGGTCCCGACGACGCGCCCGCTGCCGATCAGGCCGAAGAGGCGCTTGGCGCTGCGCGGGTCGTGCAGGTCCTGGGCGACGGCCCAGACGAGGACGGCGGTGAAGTTCGCGATGATCTCGGACCAGATGTAGAAGACCAGGGTCGCGGCGCGCACCTCCTGGCCGATGAGGACGCGCAGCAGCGCGAACGTGGCGGCGCCGAAGAGGGCGAAGGCGACGCACAGCTGGGCGCGCGGCATGTGGCGGGCGACGCGGTCGTAGGCGAGCGCGGCGACGGCGGAGGCGACGCCGTACACGATCCACATCGGCGCGATCCAGGTGACGGGGAACCTGGTGAGGAAGAGCGCGTCCCGCGCGGAGCGGCCGACGACGAAGAGGAGGGCGGCGAGGAAGAGCAGGCAAAAGAGCAGCGCGGTCCGGTGCAGCTCGACGCGGGTGAGGGGGACGCCGAGGACGGCGGTGTGGGCGTCAGGCGCGGCGCCGCTCGGCTGCAGCCGGCTGGGCCGGCTCGAGGTCGGGCGCACCGACGGGGTGGCGCCGGAGGCGGGGGACGCGGGCGCGCCTTCCGGGCGCGCGCTGGGCTGGCTGGGCTGCCCGGCGCGCACCGTCTCCGGCGCCGTGGCGCGCTCCTTCGCGCTCGGCCCTGCCTTCGAGCCCGGCTGCGGGGGAGCGGCGTCGGTCGAATCCACGTGCCTCAAGCTAGCCGAGCTCTCTCGAAGAGCGCGTGTTTCGGGCCACGCAGCCCGTCCATCGGCCCATGGCGCTGCGCGGCGGTCCGCTCGCCCTGCTCCGCGGCGCCGATGCCAACTTGTCAGGAACGGACGGCGACCATGGCCAGCTCGTCATGCGGCGCGCCTCCGAGCCTCCGAGGTGGGGCGTCGAGGACGCCTCCAAGGACGCCTCCGACGGGACCGCGGGGGCCTCTGAGGGCGCGTTCGACGCGGCATCCGGCGCGGGCGCACGACCGTTTTCCGCGCCGTTCGAAGGGCTGTGCGAGGCATTTGCGGCGTGGTACGAGCTGTGCTGAAAGGACGCGCCCATGGACACGACAAGGTATCCCGTCCGGCTCCGGCCGCGAGGGCGGCGGCATCTCCCCCGGCTGTGCGCGGTGGCCCTCGCGGCGGCGGCGCTCGCTGGAGGCGCGCGACAGGCCGGCGCGACGGTGACCATCAGCACCGACGTGAAGCGCACCGAGCTGCAGCGGCCAGACGCGCAGTACCCGCTCTGGATCAGCCGCGAGGACTGCCTGACGAACAACGATCTCGAGTTCACGCTCACGCTGAGCGGCTTCTCGACCAGCGATACGCTCGCCGTCTGGGTCAGCGAGTCGCTGGACTGCCTTGCGTATTCGAACCGCGACACCGGCACGCGGTGCAAGCAGGTGTCGGCCGAGTCGAACCTGGATGACACGATGGTCGTCAAGGTGTCGGCGAAGGCGATCGCGGAGGCCCTCGGCGCGGAGGGCTGCGACAGCACGAGGGCCAGCACCGGCGCGGTCCCGCTGAACATCTACTTCCTGCGGCTCGTCTCCTCGGACCAGGACAACCCGGATCACGCCAAGTGGGATACCAGCAAGATGGACCTCCAGGGCCCGAAGCCGCCGACCGGCGTGGCGGCGCACCCCGGGGATGGTCGTCTCCTCGTCGACTATAAGCAGAACGAGGACGAGGACGTGCAGGGCTATTACCTCTACTGCGATGATGGGGGGCAGTCCGCTGCAGCTTCGAGCGGGGCAGGGGCAGCCGGAGGAGGCGATGGCGCGGGGGGATCCAGCGCCGGAGGCGGAGCGGCCGGAGGCGGCGACGGCGCAGGGGGATCCAGCACCGGAGGCGGAGCAGCCGGAGGCGGCGACGGCGCAGGGGGAGCCGGAGGCGGCGCGACGGGGGGCGGCAGCGCCGGTTGTCAGTCGTCGCTCCTGGTTTCGGGGGAGATCCCGGACGCCAAGTACCAGTGCGGCAGCGTGGGGAGGGCCAGCCGTGGCGAGGCCACGGAGAACATCGTCAACGGTAGATCGTATGCCGTCGGCGTCGCGGCCTATGACCAGGTGGGCAATGCCGGGCCGCTGTCGGCGATCTCCTGTGCGACCGCGACCGACGTCGACGGGTTCTTCGAGCAGTACCGGGACGCCGGCGGGCAAGCCGGTGGGGGCTTTTGCAGCATCGAAGGGCCGGTGGGGGCGGGCCGGTGGGCCGCAGCGCCGCTCGCCGCCGTCGCGGCCGGCGCGGCGCTCGGGTTGTTGCGCAGGAGCCGTCGTCGTCGACGCCACGCGTACGCGCACGCGTGTTCCTTCACGCAGGAGAGCGAATGAGCTGTCATCTCCGTCATCAGGCGGCCGCCTGCCTCGCCGGCAGCGCGGCGCTCCTCGCCGCCTCCGTCGCCGGCGCGCAAACGAGCTACGGGATGGGCGACTGGCGGCAGCACGATCGCTCGAGGATCCAGCGAGAGGAGCGCTATGCGTCTCCTCAGAGCTTCGCGTTCGAGCTCCGCTTCGCCCCGTACTCTCCCCAGGTCGACGAGGAGTTCTCCGGCGCGGGCCCCTACGGGAAGACCTTCGGCGACGGCCAGAATTTCTATTTCGGGGTCGAGGTCGACTGGCTGCCGCTCCGGATCCCGTACGTCGGCGCGATCGGCCCAGGGTTCGGCTGGGGGTACACGTCGGCGTCGGCGAAGGCCTTCGTGGCGGGCAGCGACGACAGGGCCGAGGCAGAGGAGACCTCGCTCACCATCATGCCGATGCACCTGTCGGCCGTCCTCCGCGCCGACGAGCTGATGCGCAAGACGGGCGTCCCGATCGTGCCTTACGCGAAGGTGGGCCTGGGGATGGGGTTATGGACCTCGACGTCGGGCCCTGTCACGCCGGTGCCCGATGGCGTCCGGGGCGAGGGCATCACGTGGGGCACGCACCTCGCGTTCGGCGGGATGCTCGCGCTCAACTGGCTGGACCGCCGCTCGGCCTCCCAGCTCGATGAGACGACGGGCATCAACCACACGTACCTGTTCGGCGAGTGGATGTTCGCGAACCTCGACGGGCTGGGCTCGCGCCCGCAGATGCACGTCGGCACCTCGACGTGGGTCCTGGGGCTGGCCTTCGACATGTGAGGCGCGGCGCCGCGGCGCCGTGTGATGCGCGCGCGGCGCCGGTACGCGCTTCACGGCGCGCTGCCGTCGAGCGGCGCGCCGCCGTCGTCTTCCTCGATCACCGTCGTTCCCCGCGGCCGGGTGGTCGTCGCGCGGCGCGGGGGGCTGTCGCTCGCGAAGGTCTCGACGGTCTCCTTGGACGGGGCCCCGACGATGGGCACGACGAGCTCGCGCGCGGCGCCCTCGCGCTCGTACGTGATCTTGAGCTCGCTGGCGCTGGCCAGGGCGCGATAGGCCGCGAACAGGTCGTCCGGGCGCTCCAGGGTCGTGCCGTTGACCTGGGTGACGACATCGCCGGTCTTGAGCTCGATGCTGCTCCAGTCCGCGGGCAGCGCGAGGATCTTCCAGCCGATGAACGCGCCCGCCCGGACGACCTCCTCGACCGGCACGCGCCGCAGGATCCAGGGCGGCCCCTGCAGCAGCACCCGGTCGACGTCGGCGCGGGCGAGCTGCCCGGCGGGCACCGCCTGCTTGGGCGGCGCCGCGCTCTGCGCGCGCGGCGCCGGAGCCGCTGCCGGGGCGGCCGTCTGCGGCCCGCCGCACCCTGCGACGACGGACAGGGAGAGACATGCGCCGAGCAGGAGTCTTACGGGCGTCGACATCGGCGGGACTATGCGCAGCGGACCCGAGGAGGCCAAGTTCGATGCGCGCGGCGGGTGCGATGGCGGAAGCGATGGCGACGCGAGCGGCGATCCAGCTGAGCCGCAGGGCCGGGGCCACCGGGGCCGCCCGGCTCGCGAGGGGCGAGGATCGTCGGAGAGGGTCGGGGAGGCGGGATTTGAACCCGCGACAACGAGCACCCAAAGCTCGTGCACTACCGGACTGTGCGACTCCCCGGGCAGAGCGCGTCCGCGAGCGGGACCATAGACGAGGCGCCCTGCCGGGGCAAGACAGGTCGCGTCGAGCGCGCCGAGCGTGCCGAGCGTGCCGAGCGCGCCGAGCGCCCGGCGCTGGCCGATCGAGCGCCCGGCGTCGGCGAGGCGTCGGCCTCGCGGCGCCCGCGTGGCTTTTCAGGTGCGTCGCCGCATGAAAGGCGCTGAAATGGGGCGCAGTATGAGCGGGACGGTAGCGTCGCTGTCGGTCCATCATCTGGCCGTGGTCGTGCGCGACCTGGTGCGGGCCGAGGCGTTCTACGCGGGCGTCCTCGGATTGCCGGTGGTGCGGCGCTGGACGGACGAGGCCGGAGCGCCTCGGTCGGTGTGGCTCGATCTCGGGGGCGGCGCCTTTCTGGCCGTGGAGCGGGCGGGCGCCGCCGGGCCGATGCGCGCGGACGAGGCGCCAGGCTGGCACTGCGTCGCCCTCGGGATCGCGCCGTCCGAGCGGGAGGCGTGGCGCCGCCGGCTGGCCGCGGGCGGCGTGGGCGTCGAGCGGGAGAGCGCCTACACGATGTACGCGCGCGATCCCGACGGGAACCTGGTGGCGCTCAGCCACTACCCGCACCCGCAGGCGGGGCCGGGCTGATGGCGCGGACCGTGTGCAGTGCGCGTGGAGCGCCGTGGTGAGATGATAGAAGGTCGGGCGGCGCGCCAGGGACCTGGAAGCTGCTCGAGGGCCTGCGCGTCGAAGGGGAACGAACGAGCCGGAGGGTTTCAAGATGCCGCGTTCAACGTCCGATTCCATGTCGCCTGATGCGCCCGTGTCGCTCGTGCTCCCCTGCGGGGCGATCGGGCTCGTGGGCGGCTGGCTCACGGCCGACGTTCTCGAGATGGACGAGCTCGTGCCCCGCTTCCTGCTCGCGGGTGTGACCCCGATCGTCGCGGCGCTGCTGGGTCACTACCTGACGCCGCGGATCGGAGGCGTCTGGGGCGATGGCTCGATGGCGTTCGGCGCGGGCGATGCGCCGGCGGACGGCCTGCCGTGGGTCGACGCGCCGGGGAAGTGGACCCGGCGGGGGCCGTTCGTGGCGGGCGTGCTGGCGCTGTGGGCCATCGTGGTGGCCGGCGTCGTGAACGGGATGACCATCGGGCTCGTGGCGGGGCCGGCAGGGATGATCATCGGCGCGGCGTTCGGCGCGGTGTTCGCGCTGCCGTTCGTTCCGGCGCTCGCGGTGGTGCTGAGCGCGGCGAACCGCGTCGGGCGGGCGCGCGCCGGCTCGATCGTGGCGCTCTCGGATCGGCGGGCGGTGTGGGCGGCGACTGCGGCGGTGATCGCGGTGGCGCTGCAGCTGGGGTCGGGGCTGGCGGGGGCGGCGGCGCCCGACCTGGGGCGCCTCGTGGCGGCGATGGGGTTCGCCGTGGTGGCGGGGCTGTGCGCGCTGGACGCGATGGAACTCGCGAGGGTGCTGAAGCTGCCGCGGGAGCGGAGCGGGGCGGGGGACGAGGTCGCGGAGCGGATCGCAGAGGAGATCGAGGCGGGGGCGACGGGGGTGATGGCGGCGGGAGACGACGGCGCAGCGAGCAGCGCTGCGCGGGTCGGGGGGAAGGGGACGGGGGAGAGGATCGATCTCGGCCTCGGGGACGAGGTGCAGGTCGAGGTGGTGAGGCCGACGCACGCCTACCGGGGGGCGCAGCAGATCGCCCGGGTGGTGCGGGGGAACCGCGAGCGCGCCGTGGCGGCGCTGCGCGCAGGGCTGATGCGGGGCGCGGGCGCGCTGGCGATCGGGGCGGCGCTCTGGGGCGAGGTGTGGAAGTGATCGAGGCGCGCGGCGGAAGGCGAAAGCGCGCGGGATGGCGGCCAGCGGAGGAGCGCGGGCCGGTGAGGCGCGGCGGAAGAGCGGGCTGGACGAGGGCGTGGCTGGGGATCTGGCTTGATGCGTGAGGCGAGGTGTGCCAGGGTCCGGCGCCCGTAGCGGCTGTCGCCCCTGCCCCCGTAGCTCAGTGGATAGAGCAGCGGTTTCCTAAACCGAAGGTCGCAAGTTCAATTCTTGCCGGGGGTGCCGAAGGATTTCGGGCACTTACGAGAACGGGCCCGCGTGCCATGGGCCGATTGTGGGCTGCTCGATCTGCCCATGGCCCGCCGCGGCGGTGAGGTGCTCCTTCCAGCGGCGCGGCGCCTTTGCTGCCTGCCGTCGCTTCCTCGCGGGCCCGGCGGGAACCGCTATGCATCGGAGGACCCGGCCGGCGAGGTGCAGCGCGCGCGGCCGTGGCCGCTCGAGCGCGTGGTGCCGCCGCCTCCGCGCCGGCGGAGCAAGCCAGGGGGCGGCCCGACGGGCGAGCTGCGCCTGCGGACGCGTATCGAAATCGCGCTTTCACCGGGTGGGTTCGTCGCTCCCGCCGATCACGTCGTTCGTATCGTGAGCGGATTGCTCGTCGCGGAGGATGTGGCCGTCGCCTTCTGTGCAAATAGGCATCGGCGACATCGGGCAGGTCGACGAACGTCATGCAGCTGTGGTTTTCGGAGACGGAGCCGGACGGCTTGCCGCGACGGACACCGAACGCGCCCATCCAGGTCGGCACGCCGAGCCGATCGCGACCCCGAATGCGGCGGACCCTCGCGTCCTCGCCCAGGCAGCGGATCGCAAACCACCTACCTGAACCCGACAGCGGCCAGCTGGCGTTTGCGATTGCGATTGCGGAGACGCTGACCCGCTCGGGGCGGCGGATGTCATCGTCATCGAGTCACCGGTGTCCGTCCTGACCATTTTCGCGCGCCGCTGCCGATCGACTTCCATTACCTCGTGACGGCCTGGGGGCGCGACGCGAGGGAGCAGGGCGCCCTGCTCGTGTGGGTGATGCGGCAGCTAGAAGACATCGGCCCGCTCCGCGCTGCAGTGCTGAACCACCATTATGGCACCACCGCAGCCCCGTTTCATGAAGACGAAGAGGTGCAGGTCACGTTCGAGCCGCTGACCCTGCAGGACCACGTGAACGTCTGGGAGGTCGCCAAGGCGAGCATGCAGACCTCCGCGGCCTATGTCGCGCGCGCGGTGCCCATCGAGACCACCGAGACCGAATCGCGTCACGGCCCGGTGCAAACCAGGGAGTTTGTCGCAGGGCCGCAGGTGTCGCCGTGACGGCCGACGTGATGACCCGCGTCGCCCCGCTCGGCCTGCGCTTCTGGGACGAGGTGAATCGCGATCTCGTGCGCGACGCGCGCGCCGTCCCCCGCGCTGAAAGGCGTGCTCTACTCGATGGCCCGCGCCGTCGATGCGCGGCAGTACCTCTGCCTCGACGCCGACCTGCTCGTGCTCGACTCGCTCGCCGAGCTCCTCGAGCAGCACGCGCGCCTGCCGGCCGGGAAAGTGCTCATCACGCCCGAGTCCATGCCCGGCGGCCCAGCGAGCCTCGGTGCTGCTCCCACGTCGATCTATCATGGAACCGCTGGGGAGATCTCTTCACTCACACGCGGAGGCCCCGCCCTCGCGGCGTATCCCCACGTCGTGAACGACGGGCTCTTCGTGGCCGACCGCGTGGGTCTGGAGGCGGTCGACGGGTGGCTCCGCTCCTCCGCCGGGATCGTGCAATGGGTGCATGGGCGCCGCGACGTCCGGTGGCGCCAGAAGGCCGCGCTCAACCTCGCCCTCGCCAGCATCGGCGCCGGCGCCGCGCTCGACCCTGCCTACAACGTGCAGTTGCACGCCGAGCGGGCCGAGCCCGACGGCGGCGGCGGCGCGCGCTGGCGAGGTGGACGTGCGAGGGTGCTGCACTTCAACGGCGCAGCACGCAGGCTCCATGCCGCCTGGTGTACCCGATTGCGGTGAGCGTCAGCCTGCGGGCGAGGGTCCCGATCCGGCTGTGGCCGCCGCCCTGCCAGGACGCGTGTTGGTGCGCCCTTTGCTGAAACCCCGGCTCCCCGGAGGACATCTCATGACCGATCGCAAAGACCCCACGAAGCTGTCGTCCAGTGAGCCGGCGCCGACCGAGAAGGGCGCGGGCAGCGCGAAGCAATCGATGGGCGGCCCGTCGGCCAAGCCGCGGGCGGCACGGCCCAAACGCAGCCTCCTCGAGCGCGCGGCGACCGCGCTCGGCAGCGGGACGAGCAGCGATGACGCCGCGGTCCGCAATATCGCGGCAGCCGACCGCCTCGACGCGAAGGTCGACGCCACCGAAGCGCTCGTCGCCGCGATCCCCGAGAACGTGAACAAAGGCGCCGAGTACGCGCTACGCGGCAAAATGCCACAGCCGCCGCAAGGTGCCACGGCGAAGCCCGAGAACCTCGACGCGACCGCGAGCACGATCACCGAGAGCAACGAGTCCGAGAAGAACGGCGCCAAGGCGGCGCCGGGCGCCAATCCGAACCAGGGGCCTCTGCAGAAGCATCGGGTCGACTCGCTCGGTCGGGCGCTGACGACGAACCAGGGCGTGCCCGTCGGCGACAACCAGAACTCGCTGCGCGCGGGGCTGCGCGGCCCGACGCTGCTCGAGGACTTCATCCTGCGCGAGAAGATCACGCACTTCGATCACGAGCGCATCCCCGAGCGCGTGGTGCACGCGCGCGGCTCGGGCGCGCACGGCTACTTCGAGTGCACCGAGGACATCACCTCGCTCACCAAGGCCGCGCCCTTCGCCAAGGTCGGCAAGCGGACGCCGGTCTTCGTGCGCTTCTCGACCGTGGCGGGCGAGCGCGGCAGCGCCGATACGGTGCGCGACGTGCGTGGCTTCGCCGTGAAGTTCTACACCGAAGAGGGCAACTGGGATCTGGTCGGCAACAACATCCCTGTCTTCTTCATCCAGGACGCGATGAAGTTCCCCGACGTGGTGCACGCCGTCAAACCCGAGCCGCACCACCAGATGCCGCAGGCGTCGAGCGCGCACGACACCTTCTGGGACTTCATCTCGCTCATGCCCGAGTCGATGCACATGGTCATGTGGCAGATGAGCGACCGGGCGATCCCGCGCAGCTTCCGGACGATGCAGGGCTTCGGCGTGCACACCTTCCGGCTCGTCAACGCGGCCGGCGAGGCGACGCTCGTGAAGTTCCACTGGACACCCGTGCTCGGCACGCACTCGCTCGACTGGGACGAGGCGGTGAAGATCGCGGGCGCCGACCCCGACTTCCACCGCCGCGATCTCTGGGAGGCCATCGAGGGCGGCGCGTTCCCCGAGTACCTCTTGCAGATCCAGACGTTCACGGAGGCGGAGGCCGAGCGGTGGAGCTTCGACGTGCTCGACGCGACCAAGATCGTGCCGGAGGAGCTCGCGCCCCTGCGCACCGTCGGCCGGCTCGTCTTGAACCGCAACCCGGACAACTTCTTCGCCGAGACGGAGCAGGTCGCGTTCTGCACGCAGCACATCGTGCCCGGCATCGACTTCACGAACGACCCGCTGCTCCAGGGGCGCAACTTCTCGTACCTCGACACGCAGCTCTCGCGCCTCGGCGGGCCGAACTTCCACGAGATCCCGATCAACGCGCCGGTCGCCGAGGTGCACAACAACCAGCGCGACGGGTTCCACCGCCAGGCGATCAACCGCGGCCGCGTGAACTATGAGCCCAACTCGCTCGCCGGTGGCTGCCCCTTCCAGGCCGGCGCGCGCGGCTTCGCCTCGGTCGCCGAGCGGCTCCTGGCGCAGCAGGCCGCGACCGAGCCGAGCAAGCTGCGCGCGAAGCCCGAGAAGTTCGCCGACCACTACACGCAGGCGCGCCTCTTCTGGGCGAGCCAGACGCCCGTCGAGCGCGCGCACATCGCGCGCGCCTTCCGCTTCGAGCTGACGCGCGTGCAGACGCAGGCCATCCGCGAGCGGATGGTCCGGATGCTGCGGAACGTCGACGAGGGGCTGGCCGCGCGGGTCGCGGCCGACCTCGGCATGGCGCTCCCCGAGCCGCTCTCGATCGTGGCGCCGCCCGTCAAGGATCCCGAGGTCGTGGCGTCGCCGGCCCTGTCGCTGTTCGCCCGGCCCGGCGATGGCCGCATCCTCGGCCGCCGCGTCGCGCTCCTCGTCGCCGACGGCGTGAGCGGGGCGGAGGCGGGCGCGCTCTACGAGGCGCTGCTGCTGGCGGGCGCGGTGCCCCGCTACGTCGGCGCGCGCCTCGGGGTGGTGCGCACCGCCGAGGGCGACGAGCTGCCGGTCGAGGTCACGGTCGAGGCGGCCCCGAGCGTCCTCTTCGACGCCGCGGCGCTGCTGCCCGGCAGGGGCGCGGCGGCGCTGGCGCGCGACGGGCTCGCGGTCGAGTTCGTCCAGCTCCAGTACCGCCACTGCAAGCCGCTGCTCGTGCCAGCGTCGGCCGCGCCGCTCGCCGAAGCCGCCGGCATGAAGGCCGCCGCGGGGGCCGATCCGGGCCTGCTCGTCCTGCCGGACGACGCGGTGGCCGCGGCGGCGCCGGCGTTCGTCAAGGCGATCGCCATGCACCGCGCGTGGCAACGCCAGACCGAGCCGCCGGCGGTGTGACCCGGCTCAGCGCTCCCTGACCTCGTCTGGGCCTCGTGCCCCTCACCAGAGGCGCCGGCGTTCGCGACGTGCGCGCGCCGCCACGGCCGCGGCGGTCGCCAGGGCGAGCGCGACGGCCGCGGCGGCGGCGAGGCGCCGGGCCGTGGGCGCGGCGCCGCCCTCGATGACGCGCAGGTTCGCCTTCGCCGTGACCCGATCGCACGCGAGCCGCTCCTCGCTGCGCTCGATCGGCTGGGCGAGGCCTGACGGCGCCGCGGGAACGGCTTCGGCGCGGACATGACCGCGCTCGCCGAGGGAGCGGGAGACCCTCTCCAGATCGAACCGGATCACACCGGATGGTTCCATGGGCGCTGCATTTGCAATCGCCGTTCCCCATCGGTGCACCAGCGCGCTCGCCGGTTCGACGGGTCGGTCGCGTGGAGCGCCCGGACGCCCGCGGCGACGCGGACCTCGCCGTCGATCATGCGCGAGAGCTCGTCCGCGAGCGTCTCCGCCTCGGGGCCGGCCGGCGCGCTCCGTCAGCCCCGGTGCGGGATCCAGCTCTCGATCATGTCGCGGTACGCCTGGCGGATGACCCCGCGCCCGCCCGGGTCGCCCCGGAGCAGCGCCGACGTGAGCATCGTGGCCTGCTTCAGGGTGATGTGCGGCGGCAGCGGCGGGACCTCCGGGTCGGTGATCGCCTCCACCACCACCGGCCGGTCGACCCGGAAGGCCTCGTCCCACGTGCGCGCGACCTGGTCCGGGCGGTCGATCCGCACGCCGCGCAGCCCGAGCGCCTCGGCGTAGGCCGCGTACGGGAAGTCCGGCAGCGTCTGGGACGCCTCGAGCTTGGGATCGCCGCTCATGGCGCGCAGCTCCCAGGTGACCAGGTTCAGGTCGCGGTTGTTGAGCACCAGCACGACGAGGCGCGGGTCCTTCCACTCGCGCCAGTACTTCGCGACGGTGATGAGCGTGTTGATGCCGTTCATCTGCATCGCGCCGTCGCCGACCATCGCGACGACCGGGCGATCGGGGAAGGCGAACTTCGCCGCGACCGCGTACGGCATCGCGGGTCCCATCGTCGCCAGCGTCCCCGAGAGCGAGGCCATCATCCCCGCCCGGATCTTGATGTCGCGCGCGTACCAGTTCGCCGACGTTCCGGAGTCGGCGGTCAGGATGCAGCCGTCGGGCAGCCGCGGCGACAGCTCCCAGTAGACGCGCTGCGGGTTCAGTGGATCGGCGTCGTTCATCGCCCGCGCCTCGAGCACCTTCCACCAGTCGGCGACGCTCTCCTCGAGCTTGCGCCGCCACGAGCGGTCGGTCTTGAGCTTGAGGTAGGGGATGAGCGCCCGCAGCGTCTCGGCGCTGTCGCCGATCAGGTTGACCTCCATCGGGTAGCGCAGGCCGAGCATCCGGCCGTCGATGTCGATCTGGACGCCGCGCGCCTTGCCCTCCTCCGGCAGGAACTCCGGGTAGGGGAAGTTCGAGCCGACCATGAAGAGCGTGTCGCAGTTGGCCATCATCTCCCAGCTCGGCTTGGTGCCGAGCAGGCCGATCGCGCCGGTCACCCAGGGCAGGTCGTCGGGGAGCGCGGCCTTGCCGAGCAGCGCCTTCGCGACGCCGCACCCGAGGATCTCGGCGGCGCGCACGATCTCCGGCGCGGCCCCGAGCGCGCCCTGGCCGATCAGCATCGCGACCCGCTTGCCGGCGTTCAGCACGTCGGCCGCGCGCCGCAGGTCCTCCTCCTTCGGCACCACGCGCGGCGAGGCGTAGCCGATGCCGGAGTGCACGGTGCCGTGCGCGTGCGGGGGCTGCTCGACGGCGTCGAGCTCCTGGACGTCCTTCGGGACGATGACGCAGGTGACGGTGCGCTCCGCCCTGGCGATGCGCATCGCGCGGTCGATGAGGTGGCGGAGCTGCATGGGAGAGGACGCCATCTGCACGTACTCGTGCGCGACGTCCTTGAAGAGCGTCAGGAGATCGACCTCCTGCTGGTAGCTCCCGCCGAGCGCGGCGCGGTCCTGCTGGCCGACGATGGCCACGACCGGCTGGTGGTCGAGCTTCGCGTCGTAGAGCCCGTTCAGGAGGTGGATGGCGCCGGGCCCCGAGGTCGCCAGGCACACGCCGACCTCGCCGGTGAACTTCGCGTGGGCGCACGCCATGAACGCGGCCATCTCCTCGTGCCGCACCTGGATGAACCGGAGGTCCGGAACGCGGTGGAACGCCCCGACGATCCCGTTGATGCCGTCGCCTGGATAGGCATAGACGCGCCGGACACCCCACGCGACGAGGCGCCTCAGCAGGAACTCGCCGACGGTCTGGGCCATGATTTCCCCCAGTCCGAGCTCGTACGTGAGCTCGACCCTGCGCGCCGTGCGACAAACGTGCCGCCTCGCGGCGCCGCGCGCTGCGTGCCGCGGCTGCGCGTGCGAGCGTGCGCTATGCGCGCGGGCGCAGGCAGGCAGGGCGGCGCTTCGCTCACGTGAGGAGGCGCCGCCATGGGCTCGCGCGCCGCGCGGCGGCGCTGCGCGCGCCGAACCCATCGTGCACCCACCTCGCCCGCGGCGTCAGGCAACGTGAATGCCACCCGGCGCGGCGCATCGGCGCGAGCTCACGGGCCGCAGAGCTCGAGGTTCGGCGGCGGCGGCGCCGGGTACGCGTCGGTCGCCGTCTTCGCGAACTGGCACGCGAGATCGTCCGGCTGACACCCTGCCTGGGAGATGCACGCGCCGCTCTCGTCCGTCCCCTGACACAGGCACTCCTCATCTCCCGGGTCGCAGATCTCCACGAGCTCCATCATGCCTTCGTCCTCGTGGTTCAGCTTGTGGCAGTGCGCCACGAACTGGCCTGTGAACTTCCTGGGGTTCATGATCACGTCGCGCGGCCCGTCCTCGACCTGGACCCACATCGTGTCTCGCCAGTGGGCGAAGTTGGGCTCCTTGTTCGATTTGTTGGGGCACACAAGGAACGGGTTGATGTGGATATGGAAGGGGTGCCCGTCGAACGCGCGGATCTCCCACCGCTCCGGGCTCCCGACGGTCATGACCCGATCGCTCCGGTAGCCGCGGGCGCGCCGCTCGTCGAACTTGCGGCAGCTGATGTTCGGATCCGGGCAGATGCACACCGGCGCGTCCGGATCGACCTCGTGCGGGTGCTCTCCCGGGTCACAGGACATGAGCGCCACATCGCTGCTCAGATCGGGCGGCTGGCTCCCCGGCGTGGGCACGAGGAGCACCACCTTCTGGTGCACGGCCTCGACCGAATCGCAGCTCACCTCCATCTCCTCGCCGTCGACCGTGCCGGTCCACGACGTCGGCGGCGCGAGCGCGGCCACGTCCGCCTCCGCGGGCAGGTTCACCTCGGTGGGCTCGCCCGCGCTCGGATCCACGTCGACGATCGCGATCACGCTCCCCAGGAGATCGTTCGGCCGGCGCCCGACGAGGCAGAGCGTCTGCTTGCCTTCAGGCATCTTCACCATCACGTCGGCGCGGTACCCGGGCGAGACCCACACCGTGTCGCTCCTGTAGAACTGCGGCAGCGTCAGCCCGTCGCGCGCGATCTGCGTCGTCTCGATGGGCGCCTTGTCGAAATCGGAGCACGAGGCGTCCTTCGCGACGTGGAGCTTCATCCCCATCTCGTCCGGGCTGCCCGCGTAGACCATGCGCCAGCGCTCCACCTGCCCGGGCGGCGTCGTGAGCCGCGGCCTGAGCTTGCCGTTGATCAGCGTGGCCCGGAGCGACTCGACCGCGAGGAAGTCGGTCACCGACAGGTTGTCCTCGGTGCAGGCCTCTCCCTCCTTCAAGGGCACCGTGTTCTGGTGATCGATGGGCACCTGCGTCATGACCATCACCCGCTCTCTGGCCCTGGCGATGCCGGGCACCTCGTCGAGCGCGCCCTCGATGAGGAGCGCCCCGGCGGCCCCATCCATGACCTGGATGGCCGTGGAGCCGTGGATGTGAGGGTGGTACCAGTCGGTGCCCTCGTGGTGGATCCCGTCCTCGTCAAGGTCCCAGCGGTACCGGGCGCTCTCCCCCGGCCCCACCTCGTGCAGCACGTGGTCGCCGAAATACCTCGCCTCGGGCGCGCAGCCGTCCCCCTCGCACGGGTCCGCGGGATCGTCCGTCGCGAAGTTGGGCTGCACGTGCAGGCCGTGGCCGTGCAAGTTCGTCAGGTTGAAGTCGTGGCACGACCTGTTGCCATGGCCCATCATGCTCGCGATCTCGCGGAAGTCGCTCTTCGTGAAGTCGTTATGCAGGTTCACGTGGACCCTGCGATCCTCGCCCTTCGGAATGCGGATCGTCGGGCCGCTCGTCATTCCGTTGTACGCACGGAGACAGAACCGCCGCCCGTCGATCTCGACCTCGCTCGGGCCGAAACGCAGCTCGTACGCTCCATCCGCGCCCGGCTGGAGCTCGGGGGGGTCCTCGTACGTGGACGTCGTCTGCGGCGTCGTGCTCGTCGTGCTCGTCTCCTCGCCTCCGCCGCAGCCTGCGGGCGCCGCGAGGGAGAGGGCCAGCGCCGCGAGCGAGCCTGTGCGCGTGAGCGCGTGCGAATCGTCTCGTGCCATCAACTTGTCTCCTCCTTTCGCGACACTATCGAGCGGCGCCGCATGTGGATGGCCGAAGACGGTCACCCCTGGCTAGAATGCGGACAGTGGCAGGGTGTATGGATCTCGAAGAGCTTCGCGCCTTCCTCGCCGTGGTCGAGGCCGGCTCCTTCCTGGGCGCGGCGCGCGCGCTCGGCTCGTCGCGCACGACGCTCCGGCGTCAGGTCGCGTCGCTGGAGGCGCGCGCCGGCGTACTCCTGCTCGAGAGCGTGCGGAACGGCGTCGTGCCGACCGAGGCCGGGCAGGTGCTCGCCCGGAAGGGGCGCGGCATGGTGCAGGAGGCCGCCGCGCTCCTGGCCTCGATCCGGGAGGTGGGCGACGCGCCCTCGGGCACCCTGCGGGTCATCCTGCCCGTGGGGCTGCCGCCGCACATGATGACGCCGCTCTTCGCCGCCGTTCGCAGCGCGTATCCGAGGCTCCACGTCCACTGCCGCTTCAGCAACGATCCGCTGGGGGAGGCGCTCACGGACATCGACATCGCTGTCCACTTCGGCGAGGACGCGCCGAGCGGACACTGGATATCTCACGTCGTCCTGCGCGTCCGCGAGTGGCTCATCGCCAGCCGCGCGTACCTGGAGCGGCGCGGCACGCCACAGACGATCGACGATCTGAAGCACCACGAGCTGTTCGCGTGGCAGGCCCCGGGCGAGGACGCGCGCACCTGGCGGACATGGCGGGGCGCGCCCTTCACCGTGGAGCCGGCCCTCATCGCGACGGACATCCACTTCATCCGGCACTGCTGCATCTCCGGCCTGGGCATCGGCCTCGTCCCCGACGCGCTCGTGCCCGACCCGGACGTGGGGCCGGACGCGCTCGTGCCGGTCCTGCCCGACGTGGTCGGGCAGGAGCGGCCCGTGCGGCTCAGCGTCCCGGGGGCGCTGTCGGAGATACCGAAGATCAAGGTGTTCATCGGGCACGTGCGGGCGTCGCTCGGGAAGCTGTAGCGCCATGGCGAGACACCACCGGAAGATCGCGATCTCGTGCGCGGCCGCTGCGATGGCGGTGACCGGCTTCGCGGGAACGGCGCGCGCGCAGATCGCTGACGCGGTCTACGAGGACGTGAGGGACATCATCGAGGATCTGATCCAGCGGGAGGTCGCCGAGGCGGTCGCCCCCAACCTGGTGTGCCAGACGGCGCGCCTGGCGAGCGCGGATCACCACCTGCGAGAATACGCAGGGATCGTCGACAAGCTCGAAGACGCGGCGGCGGGCCCGGAGAAGGAAGCGCTCGAGAGGCGGCGCGACGAGCTAAGGCCCATTCTGAGGAGGGGGTTCCCGATCCTCACCTATTTCCCTCTCACGCTCCAGCGGGTCTTCCGGCGGCAGTTCGGCGCGATCCGGACGAGCGTCACGGACGAGGTCGCAGGCTTCGCGGGGCACATGGTCTACGTCGGGCTGACGTCGAACGAGGGCCAGATAAAAAAGCCGCAGGGGACGCAGAGCATCGAGCTCCTGCACAAGTTCGCGAGCGCCGACGACGCTCGCGCCGAGCGGGCCGCGGCCAGCAAGCTGACGTGGACCAGGCTCGACCCGCGGTCGTTGAACACCTGTGTCTCCGTGCTCAAGGAGGATCTCGCGTCGGGCGTCACCGACGCAGGCGCGCCGTCGCCGCTCGAGAAGGACTGCGGCGCGAGCGCGGCGTCAGGGACCAGCTACGCCTGTGAGCTCGCGTTCGCCGTTCGCGCCATTCTCCAGAGGAAAGACGCCCTGGCGGAGGAGCACTTCATCAGGGCAGCCGCCGTCGTGGTCGGGGCGACCGCCGCGAAGGCCCTCGAGGTGACGGACGACGCCGTGAGGAGAAGACTCCTGGACGAGGCGGTCCTGGTCACGAGAGACGTCCTGCGCGGCGGCAAGAAGCTCGACGAGATCCTCCCTGTCCTCTTGTCCGCCGCACCCGCCGCGTCCGCCGCCGCCGAGGCAGACGCAGCCGCTCGTGCCCGGGAGCTGCGCTCGAGGTTGAGCAACCTCGAGCGCCTCCGGGTCCAGTGGAACATCGGCACGCGGGGCGGCGCGAACAACCTGGATATTGTGAGCTTCGTGAACGTCATCGGCGCCGCCGGCGGCGCGCTCCGCGATCTCTGTGACAAGGACCTGATCGGCCAGGTCTGCGCTCAGATCGACCGACAGTCCTCGGCGCTGACGAAGATCGGCGACCTCCAGGCGGACCTCTGGCCGGCGATCCGGCTCGCCAGCCAGGGCGAGTACGGGGAGGCCGCGAGCCGCGCGATCAGGACGTTCTTCTCCTCGCGGCCCGGAGGCGAGGGGGATCAGGTCGAGATCTACCGGCGCTTCGCCGAGGCGGTCATCGTCTACGTCCTCGCGACGGTCGACGACAAGATTCCTTCGGACGCCGACCGGGCCGCGTTCCGGGAGGCGTCCGTCGAGGTGCTCCGGGAGCTGGGCACGGGGGGCGGCATGGATCGCCCGTGGGGTCACGCCTTCTACAGGCCCGACATGGCGCTGCGCGTGTCGTGGAGCCCGAGCTACATCGACGGCGAGGGCGGATCGCCGAGGATCGTGCCGTCGGCGAACACCCTCAACCTGCGCGGCGTCGTGCGTTATACGGATGCCTATTATTTCGCCCTCCAACCCTCCTTCATCGACCTCCTCGCCCCGCTGAGCGAGCTCGCGCTCCGGCGCTCGGAGGCGGTCGAGTACGAGGATTCGGGCCGTGTCCTCCTGAACGCGGTGACCCCTCGGATCGAGGCGATGGTCGGCGTGCCTGCCCTCTCGAAGCACCTCGTCGTCTCCGGCGGCGCTTCCCTGCGCCTTTCGGCGCCCTTCAAGAAGAAGGATCAGGAGGGGTGCGACGGCACCTGCTATCGCTACAAGTTTCTCTGGAACAAGAAGGACGATGTCGTCTCGGACCCGGCTGGGCTCGGGTTCATCGAGTTCGGATTCGCGGTCAAGTACCTGCTCTGAAGCATCTTCTCGAATTTGTTCGGGAAAATTCACAGGGAGACGAGGAGACGAGGAGTAAAATCCCAGCTCTCCCCGCCTCCCCGCCTCCCTGTTCAATTTTCTGCTGAAGATGCATGGGGCGCAGGCGAACTGGAACTGTATACTTGACAGTTGTAGTGTCTCGATGCAGGATGCTCCTCGTGATGACGTACAAGCTCGACGAGCTCGCGGGCGAGGCGGGGGTGGCGCCGCGCACGGTGCGGTATTACGTGCAGCGCGGCCTCCTTCCGGCGCCGGAGTTCCGCGGGAAGGACACCTCCTACGGGCGAGAGCACCTCGCGCGGCTCCGCGCCATCAAGGTCCTCCAGCAGGCGCACTTGCCGCTCGAGGAGATCCAGGCGCGCCTCGCGGGCGCGGGCCTCGACGAGATCGAGCGCATCGCCGCGGGGGCGCCGCCGGGCGATCTCGAGGTGCGCTGCGCCGCCCCGGAGGAGGCCGCCGCGTCGAGCCCGCGCGCCGGCGCCCCGCGCGGCGAGCGCTGGGAGCGGGTCGAGATCGCCGACGGGGTGGAGCTCCACGTGCGGACCGACGCCCCGGAGCCCTCGCGGCGCATCGCCCTCGATATCGAGTCTCGTTACACAACCCTTGCCCCGAAAGGCTCGCGATGAACCCCTCCCACGATCCTTCGCACCCGTCGCCGATGTCGTGTCTTCGCACCTCCGAGGGCCACCCGGTCCCGCTGCTCGGCGTCTCCCTCTCGGGCGAGGTCCTCGGCGGCGCGGCGCGGCTCGTCGTGCGGCAGCGCTACCGGAACGAGGAGCGCCGGCCGATCGAGGCGATCTACACCTTCCCGCTCCCGGGCGAGGCGAGCATCGCCGGCTTCGCCATGGAGTGCGCCGGCCGCAGGCTCGAGGGGGAGGTCAAGGAGCGCGAAGAGGCGTTCCAGGCCTACGACGAGGCCATCGCCACCGGCCACGGCGCGGCGCTGCTCGATGAGGAGCGGCGCAACGTGTTCACGGCGAGCGTCGGCAACCTCCTGCCGGGGGAGGAGACGGTCGTCGAGGTCACGTTCGTGCAGGCGCTCACGGCCGACGAGGGGGCGCTGCGGCTCATGATCCCGACCCTCGTCGCGCCCCGCTACATCCCCGGCGCGACCGGGGGCGACCGGACCGCGCACGGCGTCCAGGAGCCCACGGGCGACGTGCCCGACGCCGACCGCATCTCCCCCGAGATCGCGCGGGTCGACTACGGGATCACCGTGGATATCGTCTTCGATCTCGGGCGCGACGTCGCGATCGAGAGCCCCTCGCACGCGCTCTCGGTGCGCCGCGAAGAGGGGTATCGCCAGCGGGTCTCGCTACGGAACGACAAGGCCGCGCTCGATCGGGACATCGTGCTGCTCGCGGCGGGCGCGCCGGGCGTGCAGGCAGGCGTGGTGTGCGACAGGACCAAAGGCCAGGAGGGGACCTTCGCCCTCACCGTGGTGCCGGACCTCTTCGATACGCATGCACACGCGAAGCGGGCGTCCTCCCGGCGCGACGTCGTGTTCGTCGTCGACGTGTCGGGATCGATGCAGGGCGAGTCGCTCGACCAGGCGAAGCGCGCGCTCCGGCTGTGCCTCCGCCACCTCGCCGAGGGGGATCGGTTCGGCGTGATCGCGTTCTCCAGCGATTTCCGGGCGCTCGATCCGTCGCTCGCCCCGTTCACGCAGGCGACCCTGAAGGCCGCGGACGCGTTCGTCGAGGGCCTCCGCGCGGACGGCGGGACGGAGATGCTGAATCCGCTGCTCGCGGCCGTGGGCATGCTCGGCGACGCGGAGCGAGACCGCGTGGTCGTGCTGCTGACGGACGGTCAGGTGGGCAACGAGGCGCAGATCGTCGATCGCGTCGTCCAGCGGGGCAAGGGGGTGCGGATCTACTCGTTCGGCATCGGCACGAACGTGAGCGATGTGCTGGTGAGCGATCTCGCGCGCCGGACGGAGGGCGCAGCAGAGTTCATCCACCCGGGCGAGCGCATCGACGAGAAGGTCACGGCCCAGTTCGCGCGGGCGACGGCGGTCCGGGTCACCGGGCTCGAGGCGCGCTTCGAGGGGGTCGACGTCGGCGAGCTCGCGCCGGCCGAGCGTCCCGCGCTCGTCGACGGCGAGCCGTGGGTGCTCTACGGCCGCTACGGTCAGCCGGGGAGGGGGCGGCTCTCGCTCCGCGGGACCCTGCGCGGGGAGCGCTTCCACCTCGAGGTGCCGGTCGAGCTCGCGGCGGAGGCGTCGCGGCCCGGCCTCGAGGCGCTGTGGGCGGGCGCGCGGGTGCGGGAGCTCGAGGAGTCGGAGCGCGGGCTGTCCGGCAAGCGCGCCGAGGCGATGCGAAAGCGGATCGTGGACCTCGCGGTCCGGCACCGGGTGGCGTCGAAGCACGCGTCGTTCGTGGTGATCGAGCGGCGGACGGGCGACCGGCGCGCCCACGGGCAACCCGAGGCGCGGCCCGTGCCGGTGAGCGCGCCGGCGGGGTGGGGGATGTCGAGCCACCGCGGCCCGGCGGCGTCCGGGCCCGTGATCGACGCGATGATGGTGATGGCGATGGACGGGCGCGGCCCGAGGAAGGGCGGCCCGGGCGGCCCCGTCGTCATGAGATCCAGGGCCCCCGCGCCCGCTTCCATGGCGGCCGCCGCCCCGCCCAGGTCGGCGCCGGCCGCGAGCGGCCTGCTGGCGCGCGCCAAGCAGCTCTTCCAGCCGAGCGAAGGGGCCGCGGCCGCGCGCGGCTCGGCCGACCTGGCGGCGGGCTCCGTCGCGCCCCCGGCCGCCGCCGCGCCGGGCGGCCCCGCGTCGCCGCACTACGTGCCTCCGCCGGCCCCGGCCGCCGCGCCGGCGCCGAGCGTCGTGCCTAAGGGGAGCCCGTCCCAAGGGGACAGCCTGGGGCGCCTCTTCGAGGAGCAGCTCGCGTCCGGGCTCTGGGAGCGTGGCGACTCGACCGATCTGGGCCGGCTCTCCAGCACGGCCCTGTGCCTCGCGGCGTGCCATGACCAGGGCGTCGACTCGGCCCACCCCATCTACGGCGCCCAGGTCGCCAAGGCGATCGAGGCGCTCTGCGCGCTGGCCGCGTCGCTCCTCCAGCGCGGAGGTGCCGACGGGGAGGTGGCCGCGGCGCTCGCGGCGGCCTACCTCGTCGCGGGCGGCCGGCGGCTGCGGGCGCAGGTCCGCGACGCCGTGGCGGCCGCCGCGCCCGAGGCGGTGCGCGCGCTGCTGGGCGAGCTCGGGGACGCCGAGGCGCTCAGGCTAAGGGTCGAGGAGCTGCACGGCGCATGACAGGCTCGCCGCGGCCGGACGGTCGCGGCAGCCCTCGCGTCGCCCTCACGGGTACGTATCGTCCCCGCCCTTCGTGCCGGCTCCCGGCCGGGTCTCGCCAGCCGGGCGGGCCGCACCGCCCGGACGAGGCTCGCCAGCCGGGGCCGCGCCAGCCGGTGCTGCGCCAGCCGGGGCCGCGCCAGCCGGTGCTGCGCCAGCCGGTGCTGCACCAGCCGGGGCCGCGCCAGCCGGTGCTGCACCAGCCGGGGCCGCGCCAGCCGGGCGAGCGGGGCCCTCCGGGAGCTGGGCTGTCCCCTCGATCACGATCTCCACGCGCGGCTCGGGCGGTTGCGCCGCGGCGCCGCCGCCCGCGTCGGCAGGCGGCAGATCGGCGAAGCTCGCCAGGCTGAGCCGCGCGAGGGGCACGCCGGCCTCCTTGGGCTGCGCCAGGAAGAGCAGCACGGCGCGCGCCTGGGCGACCGTCACGTCCCAGCCGTTGCGCCACGCCACGCCAGGCGTGCCGCTCGCCGTGTGGCCGACGACCTGGTAGCCGAGGCCCTTGAGCGGCTCGTTGCTGCGGATGATCGCGGCGATGTCCCTCAGCACCTTCTCCCCCGCCGGGGAGAGCGCGTCGCGGTTCCCCTTGAACAGGACCCGGCTCGGGATCGAGATGACCACGCGGCCGTCGCGCGGCGCGACCGTGACGTCTCCGGCGGCGACCGGCAGGAACGCCCTGAGGACGTCGCTGTCGCGCTCTGACGCCGGGCGGGCCCCGGCCGGCTCGCCGCGCGGCGGCGTCGCGCCCAGCCCGACGTCGAGGCCCGAGATCGGATCGTTCGCCCAGTGTGGATCGGCCGCGGCGCCGCCGCGCGGGCCCTGCTCTTCCAGCTGGCGGACGCGCGCCTGGCTGGCCACGAGCTCGCGCTGGAGGCGCTCGGACCGGTCGAGCTGAGCTTGCCATTCGAACTCGGTGTAGCCGCACCCGGCGAGGAGCGCAGACGCGACCAGCGCGGCCAGGCCGCGCCCGGCGAAAGCGGCCCGGACAGCGCGGGGAGGGGGGACCTCGGCGCGCCCCTTCGCGCTCACCTCTGCGACACCCGAAACAGGCAATTGCACTTGGCAGGCTCCTTCTCGCCGGATCATCCGGATCCATCCTCCTCGCGCCGGGGCGCTGAGCGGGCGGGAGCCTATCCGAGCGGCCGTGATCCCACAAGGCGCGGGCGGCGCTCATTCCACGTTCGGGCCACGTTCGGGCCACGTTCGGGCCACGTTCGGGCCGGGGCGCGCGCCCCGGCCTCGAAGACCTCGGCAGGGGACCGGGCTGAGGGACCGGTCCGCTCCGGGATCGATCCGCCTGTGCGCGGTCCCGCGCTCGCTCGCCATGCGGGTGAGCTCGCCTACGACAGGCGCTCCTGGCCGGCGCCGTTCGGCAGCGAGGCCTGGTGCATTTTCCTGCGGTGCTCGAGCTCGGCAGAGATGAGCCGCACGAGCTCCGTCGAGAGGACGATCGCCTCCCGAGGACCATATCCATGCTTGCTCAGCTCCCGCGCGACCGACTTGGCCAGGATCTTCATCGCCGAGTCGATCTCTCCCGGCGTCTTCGATGTCGACGTCGAGAAGAGGCTCGCGGTCATCTGGGTGTCGGCGCCTCGCCCCTGGCCGTCCTCGGGCGTCCGGTGCAGCGCCGGCTCGCGCTCCGGAGGCGCCGCGCTCCGGAGCGATGGCCGATCGATCGCGTGGCTTTCGTGGTTTTCGGCCGATGCGGGCGTCGTCGTGCTCGTCGTGCTGTCCGTATGCAGCGATGTCATGTTGTGCGCGCTCACGGTGGATCCCCGTCGTCGTTTAACGGTTTTCTCGCCTTCGTCCTTCGTTCCCGCGCGAGAGGTGCTGTTCATCTCGAGCTCATGCCGCTCGTCGCCGCGGCAGGTATCGGTGGATTTACGTCGCGAGGCGAAGTTGACGGTAAAAGCAGGAATGGCACCTGCCGGGGTAGTGTGGAGGCGGACCACAACGGCCCCTGACCCCACGATAGCAGGGCTCCGATGAAGGGCATCACTTCATCGGTCGTTCGCGCGCGAACACCCATGTTCGCGCGCCGCCGGCGATGCGCCGAGGGGCGCTCGCGCGAGACTGCAACTCTGAACGTGCGCGCCAATGCTCCGCCCGCAGGGGGCGCCGTCCGCGGTGCGCTGCGAGCGCGAGAGGTGGCTTGCCCGGGGCAGACCCGGGTGCGTCTGGCGCGCTCGCGGCGCGGGGCGCGGGGCGCGGCCGCCCGCGCTGCGCTCCGCCGGGGAGCCCGGACGCACGCGTGCACGGATGAGGAACAACCGACGTTGAGCACGGATGGCGAGTCGGATGTTCGCTGGTCGGACAGGGCTTGTTAGGAATCGCACACCTTTCATTGACGATGTGTGATTCCTGCGGTACTCGATGGAATCGTTGGCGGCCCGACGCTGAGGCGCCATGGGCGTCCGGAGGGAATTCCGGGCTTTGTAGAGCCGGCGGCGCGGTAGATCGACGCGATGTCCTCGCTTCCGTGTGCCGCTCCATGGCGCCGTTCGCTGCGGCTCGGCCGACGCCGGACGTTCCGAGTTCATCATGTGTAGGGGGGAAGTATGGCCACACTGTGCAGGCCGGAAGTCGCGGTTCCGGAGTTCATCGTCACGCGGGAAGAAACGCTGAAGTTGGCGGAGCGGCTGCACGCGAGAAACCCGCAGCTGAAGCTCGTGCTGCGGCTCATCAACGGCACCGGGGTGCAGAAGCGCCACATCGTGCAGCCTCTGGAGCAGGCGCTCGCTCACCCTGGTTTCGAGATCCGAAATAGAATTTACGAACGGGAGGCCAAGCGACGGGTGCCGCCGGTGATACGGCAGGCGCTGGAGAACGCCGAGCTCACGGCGCGGGACATCGACGCCATCATCTTCGTCTCGTGCACCGGCTTCATGATGCCGTCTATGACGGCCTATCTGATCAACGCCATGGGCTTCCGGCACGACACGCGGCAGATCCCGATGGCGCAGCTCGGCTGCGCGGCCGGGGCGGCGGCCATCAGCCGCGCGCACGACTTCTGCGCTGCGCACATGAAGGCCAACGTGCTCATCGTGGCCTGCGAGTTCTGCTCCCTCTGCTACCAGCCGACGGACGATGACGTCGGATCGCTCCTGTCCGACGGCCTCTTCGGGGACGCGGTGGGCGCGGTCGTCGTCCGGGGCAGCGGAGGCACAGGCATCCGGCTGGAGCGGAACGAGGCTTATCTCATCCCGGACACCGAGGAGTGGATCTCGTACGCCGTCAAGGACACCGGGTTTCACTTCCGGCTCGACAAGCGGGTCCCCGGGACTATGAAGCCCCTCGCCCCCGTGATGCGCCGGCTCGTCTCGAGCCACGGCTGGGACGTGGGCAACCTCGACTTCTACATCGTCCACGCGGGCGGTCCGCGCATCCTCAACGATCTGTGCAGGTACCTGGAGGTGCCCCAGGAGGCGTTCCGGTACAGCAGGGCCACGCTGACGGAGTACGGCAACATCGCGAGCGCGGTGGTGCTCGACTCTCTAGGACGCCTGTTCGCGGACAGGCCGATGCCCGACGGCGCGCGCGGCGTGATCGCGGGGTTCGGCCCGGGGATCACGGCGGAGATGGCCGTCGGCTCCTGGGTGAACGATCACGGCCAGAGCAGGGGCGGAGCGCGCTCGTCCTCCGCCGCGTGACAGCGGCCCTGTCGCTCCTGCCATGTAAATCGTGTGAGAAGAGGAAGGGAAGGCTGATGACCAACGCATCGCTCAAGACGCCGTCGCTGAGGTTCACGCTCGGAGGCGACCGTCCCGTCTGCCGCATGGGCTATGGCGCCATGTACCTGACCGGGCCGGGCTACTGGGGGCCGCCGGCCGACCCGGACGCGGCCGTCCGGCTCCTGCGGCGCGCCGTCGACCTCGGGGTGAACTTCATCGACACCGCCGACGCCTACGGCCCGGACACGAACGAGCAGATCATCCGCCGCGCTCTCCATCCGTACCCGGCGGGGCTCGTGATCACCACCAAGGGCGGGCTGCTGCGCTCCGGACCGGAGGACTGGACCGTCCAGGGGCGCCCGTACATCGTGCCGTGCGGGCGTCCGGCGTACCTCCGCCAGCAGGTGGAGATGAGCCTGCGAAACCTCGGGCTCGAGCGCATCGAGCTCTATCAGCTCCACCGCATCGACCCGGCCGTACCGCTGGCCGATCAGCTCGGCGAGCTCGCGCGGCTCCGGGAGCAGGGCAAGATCCACCATATCGGCCTCTCCGGGCAGCCCGAGGTCACCGTGGAACAGCTCGCCAAGGCGCGCGAGATCACCGAGATCGCCGCCGTGGAGAACCTGTACAACGTCGCGGACCGCTCCGGGGAGAAGGCCCTGCGGTACGCCGAGCAGCACGGCATGGCGTTCATTCCGTGGTTCCCCATGGGACACGGCGACCTCGCCAAGCCCGGCAGCGTCCTCTCCGGGCTCGCCAAGGAGCGCGGCGCGACGCCCGCCCAGCTGGCCCTCGCCTGGCTGCTGCACAGGTCGCCGTCCATCCTCGCCATCCCCGGCACCTCGTCCATCAAGCACCTGGAAGAGAACTGTCGCGCGGCGGACATGAAGCTCGACGAGAGCGAGCTGGCCGCCATCGAGGACGCCGCTGCTGCCGCGAAGACGTGGCGTCCATCGGCGTCGGAATCGGGGTCCGCCCACACGGAGGAGACGCCTTGAGCGCCCAGCAGCAAACCAGCGCCGCCCATCCGAACGTCCAGAAGCTGCGCACCCTCTACGCCGATCTGTCGCGCATCGGGGAGTTCGTCGCCGACGACATGGTCCTGCACACCGCGCACCGGGAGCTCTGCCGCGACAGGGCCGCCGGCCGCGTCGTCGGCAAGGCGGCCGCCGCCACCCACGAGCGCGAGCTGATCCGCATGACCGGCGGCACCCTGCTCATGGACGTGCAGCACATCTTCGCCAACGATCACTTCGGCGCCGCGTTCGGCGTGCTGCGCGCCCACCTCGGCGGCGCGAGCCTGGCGATGCCGTTCTGCGGGGTCTGGCGCTTCCGCGGGGGCCTGATCACGGAGCACTGGGAGAACGCGTACGACGTGGCCTCCGTGATGGCGTTCCTCGGCGACGAGAGCGGCGCCCCGCCCGCCTGAGGCGCCGGGGGGCCGCGCCACGAGCGCCTCAGCGGGGGTGCGAGGCGCGGGCTGCGCCGCGAGGGCCTCGCCCCACCCTTTGTCGTTCCCGCCATCCTCCCGGATCTGCTACTGCTGCGCGCCGCGCCGGTGCCCTCCCGGGCACGGCGAGCTCCCCCGGGGAGCGCGCTCGCCGCACGTCAGCCATGGCTCAAGGTTACCTCTTCCTCATCATCGCCCTCGTCTTCAACGCGACAGCGAACATCCTGATGAAGCTGGCGTCGCGGCGCGTCACCTCGATGGAGGGGTTATCCCTCGTCGAGAAGGGCCTCGCGCTCGTCAAGAACTACCACCTCGTGCTGGGGCTCGTGCTCTTCGCGTCGAACATCCTGTTCTACGTCCTGGCGCTCAAGCGCATCAACCTGTCGATCGCCTATCCGATCATGTCGTCGGGCGGCTTTCTGCTCATCTCGGTCTTCTCCGTCTACTTCCTGCACGAGACGCTGACGGCGCTTCAGATCGGCGGCATCGTCCTGATCGCGGCGGGGATCGCGCTGCTCGCGTACAACATCACCTAGGCCTACGGCCGGCCTCCGCGGCGCGACGTCGGACCCCCGGACCGGCCTGCCGGTCCGCCCGCCCTCGGCGTGGGGCCGTGGTACGGTGGCGCGCGCCTCGCGCCCGAACGCCCTCACCCCGGAGACCGCCGCCATGCGCAGCCGAACGCTCCCGCGTGCCTTGCTCGCCGTGCTCCTCGCGACGCTCCTCGCGACGCCCCTCGCGACCACGGCGTGCCACGGCGCGCGGAAGGACGCCGCGCACCCCTCGCCCGACCGGGCCGGCGCCGCCTGCGGGCGCGGCGATCCGATGACGCGGACCGAGCTCTTCTTCGGCCTGGACCGGTTCGAGCTGCCCCCCGTGACGCAGGCGGAGTGGCAGCAGTTCGTCGACACGGCGGTCACCCCGCGCTTCAAGGACGGGCTGACCCAGTTCGATGTCGACGGCCAGTACCTCGCGACGACGGGGAAGCTGATCCGCGAGGACAGCCGGCTGATCATGCTCCTCCACGACGGCGGCCAGGTCGCCTCGGACGCCATCGACGCGATCCGCAAGGAATACAAGGTTCGCTTCAACCAGGAATCCGTGCTGCGTATCGACGAGCCCGTCTGCGTCGGCTTCTGACGTCTGCAACGGCTGCTGAAGGTGGAACTCCGCCCGTTGCGGGGACAGCGCGTGTCGCACGCGTGTCTGTTCGGAACAGCGCCTGTTCTCTCGCCTCGGCGAGCGCCTGAACGCGAAGATTCTTGACCCGCGGGGAGCGGGGAGACAGAGTTTTATGACAACTACCAGGCTTCGGTCGGCGCATGGCCGCGCATTGCATTGCGCGCATCCGTCGGCGTGCTCCTGCCTGGCGTTCATACGAAAAACGTTCGACGCGAGCGCTCCTGCTCGGCTCCACCCGGAGCAAGGAGATCCCCGTGCTGATGAGGCTTCCCTGGCGGCCCGGATGGGCCATGACGATGGTGGCTGTCCTTGGGTGCTCCGGCTCCGAAGGGCCTCCTCCGGAGGAGGAGAGCGTCCTGGAGAGCCAAGATGAGGTGCGCTACGACTTCCATGCACCCGCGTCTGGAAGGACGGTGTTCGCGGACGTCGTGGCCATCGATCAGATGTTCGTCTACGATCGCCTCGGCGCGTTCAACCCTGGGGGCATGGTGTACGCGCTCCGCCGGGACGTGGTGGCCGCCGATCCGTCGAAGCCCATCGGTCCTGGCAACGCGACGCTGCGGCCGGGCAAGCGCCCGAGGCCCCTCGTCCTGCGGGTCAACGCCGGCGACAGGCTCTCCATCTCGTTCACCAACTGGCTCACGCCCGCGACCGGCGCGCTGCCGAGCACCTCCGCGTCGACCCGTGACGCCTCGATCCAGGTGGTCGGGCTCCAGATCCGGAACATCGACGCGCTCGCGGGCGACGTCGGGAAGAACGAGAGCTCGCTGGCCGCGCCGGGCGAGACGCGCAAGTACGAGCTCTTCGCCGGCCGCGAGGGCACGTTCCTCATGCACAGCGGCGGCGCCATGGTCGGCTCGGAGCCCGGGCCGGGGCGGCGGATCTCCCAGACGCTGTACGGCGCCGTCACCGTCGAGCCGCCGGGCGCGGTCGCCTACCGCTCGCAGGTGACGGCCGCCGAGCTCTCGGCCGCCTCCCAGAACCCCTCGAACCCGGACGGCACGCCGCGCATCGACTACAACGCGGTCGACGCGTCCGGTCGGCCGATCCTGAAGATGATCGACGACGCCGGCGAGATCGTGCACGGCGACGTCAACGCCATCATCGCGGGCTTCGGCGAGGAGACGGAGGTCGGCTCCCCTGCCTCCGAGAACATGGGCTATTTCCGCGAGTTCACGGTGCTCTTCCACGACATCCTGAGCGTCGTGCAGCCCATCGCGGAGTACCAGGCGGACCCGCGCTACAACGGCGTGCGCACCGGCTTCGGCATCAACTACGGCGCCGCCAGCCTGGGCAGCGCCGTCTTCGCCAACAAGCGGCGGATCGGCCCGAGCAAGCGCTGCGAGGAGTGCAAATTCGAGGAGTTCTTCCTGAGCTCGTGGGTCAACGGGGATCCGGCGCTGAACATCGATCGGGACGACGCCGGCAACGCGACAGAGGCCCTCTATCCGGACGACCCCTCGAACGTATCCCACGGTTACCTCGGGGATCCCGTCCGCGTCAGGAACCTCCACGCCGGCCCCAGCGAGACGCACGTCTTCCACCTCCACGGCCACCAGTGGCTGCGGTCGCCGGGCAACGAGAAGAGCGCGTACATCGACTCGCAGACCATCGGCCCGAGGGCCGCCTACACGTATGACATCACCTATGGCGGAGGCGGCAACCGCAACCTCTCCGTGGGAGACGCCATCTACCACTGCCACCTGTATGCCCATTTCGCGCAGGGCATGTGGGGGCTCTGGCGCACACACGACGTCTTCGAGGCGGGCACGCCGGACCGCTCGCTCCCGGACGGCGAGCTCGCGGCGGGGACGCCCACGCCCGCGGTCGTGCCGATCCCCGGCGTCGCGCTGGCGCCGATGCCGACCTACGAGCGGACGTCGGTCAGGATGGCCGACGGGAAGACCGAGGAGCGCGACCCCATGCCGGGTTATCCGTTCTACGTCGCCGCGGTCGCGGGGCACCGGCCGTCGCAGCCGCCCCGCGACATGGAGCACGACGGCGGGCTCCCGCGCCACTACATCGCGAACGTCCCGCCGGGAGGCGCGGCGGCCGGCGGCCGCGGCCTCTTCGACGTGCAGCTCTCCAAGGCCGACGTGCAGCTCTTGCCGAAGGACGGCACCCCGTCGGAGGTGGCGGCCGCCAACTTCCACGCGGGCGCGTTCCCGGGCGCCGTGCTGGCGCCGGAGCGCTACGGCTTCCCCGTCAAGGGCTACCCCGCCTTCACGGCGGGCGGCAAGCCGGCGCTCTTCCTCGTGAACGGCCAGCCGCCGGCCGCGGGCGCCCCCTTCGCGGACCCGTGCCCGCCAGGCGCGCCGGTGCGCACCTACCGCGCGGCCTACGTCCAGACCAACGCCCCGGTGAACCGGGCCGGCTGGCACGACGCGCAGGCCCGCATGATCGTCCTCGAGAAGGACGTCGAGGCCACCCTCGACGGCACGAGGGCGCCGGAGCCGCTGTTCATCCGCGCGCAATCCGGCGAGTGCGTGGTGTTCCACGCGACGAACCTCATCCCGGCGGCGCTCGCGGCGGACGACTTCCAGATCTTCACGCCCACCGACGTCATCGGCCAGCACATCCACCTCGTGAAGTTCGACGTCACCTCCTCGGACGGCGGGGCGAACGGCTTCAACTACGAGGACGGGGCCCTCGCGATGGAGGAGGTGGTGGCGCGCATCCAGGCGGCCAACGCGCTCGGCGGGGCCCTCGCCGCCGGCGTCAGGAGCGGCGAGCCCGGGGCGCGCGTGCGGCTCGAGGACCCGACGCGCCACCCGCGCATGACGAGCCCGTCGCTCGGGGCGCAGACCACGATACAGCGCTGGTGGGCCGATTCGATCATGAGCGAGGCCGGCCAGGACCGCGCGCTGAGCACGGCCTTCACCCACGATCACTTCTCGGCCTCATCACACCAGCACCACGGGCTCTACGGCGGCCTCGTCGTCGAGCCGGCCGGCTCGATCTGGCGCGATCCGGAGACCGGAGCGCTCTTCGGCGATCGCAGCGACGGCGGGCCGACGAGCTACCGCGCCGACATCCTGTTTCCCCCGGGCGATCACCGGAGCCCGTTCCGCGAGTTCAACCTGAGCATCGCCGATTACGGCCCCGTCTACGACGAGTGCGGCCGGCCGGTGAACCCGTCGTCGCAGGCGCCGGCGCCGCTGCCGGTGGCCATCACCCATGGGCCCTCCACCCCCGACGCGATCTCGTGGCGTGACTCGGGCGTCGGGCTCATCAATTACCGGAACGAGCCGATCCCGCTCCGGATCGCCGAGCGCAACTGCAGCACGCGCGCGGTCGTCCAGAAGAGCGGCGACGCCGGCGCCATGCACAACGTCTTCAGCTCGCGTGTCCACGGGGATCCCGCGACGCCGCTGCTCCGCGCGTACGAGGGCGATCGCACGCTGATCCGCCTCACCCAGGGCGCGCAGGCGGAGCAGCACGTGTTCACCGTGCACGGGAAGAAGTGGCTGAACGAGTCGACCGATCCCGACAGCGGCTACGCCAACGGGCAGGCCATCGGCGTCTCGGAGCAGGCGGATCTCGCGCTCGACGCGGCGCCCCTCTTCCGGAAGAACGCGGCGGGCGGCGCGGACTACCTCTATGCGGGCGCGCCGACGGACGATCTCTGGGAGGGGCGGTGGGGCATCCTGCGCGTCCACGGCGAGCGGCAGCCGGATCTCCTGCCGCTCTCGGGCGCGTCGCTGAGGAGGGGCAGGCGCCGGGAGGTCGAGGTGTGCCCGCCCGAGGCGCAGAAGAGGGCGTATGTCGTCCACGCGATCACCGCGAAGGGCAACCTGCCGGGCGATCGCCTCACGTACAACGCCACGTACGGGCTCAACGATCCCAACGCCATCCTGTTCGTCCTCGAGGAGGATCTGGCCGCCCTGCGCTCGGGCGCGCGCCCGCCCGAGCCGCTCGTCCTGCGCGCGGCGGCCGGCGAGTGCGTCGAGGTCACGCTCGTCAACGACCTGCCCGAGGATCCGCCGAAGTCGCCTCACTGGAACTACAACGCTCCCATCGTCGACGGGTTCAACGTCAACCAGGTGAAGCCGTCGAACCGCGTCTCGCTGCACCCGCAGCTCGTGGGGTATGACGTGACGGCGAGCGACGGCGCGAACGTGGGCCAGAACCCCGATCAGACGGTCGAGCGCGGGAAACAGCGGACGTACACCTGGTACGCCGGCGACATCTCCGTGACGGCGCGGGGCGACGTCCGCTGGCAGCCCATCGAGCTCGGCGCCGTGAACCTCAAGGACATGGCGGACGTGGTGAACCACCCGATGCATGGCGGGATCGGCGCGCTGATCGTCGAGCCGGAGGGCGCCGTCTGGTACCCGAGCCGGGACTCCCGCGCGGCCGCCCAGGTGAAGTACCGGGACGAGAACGGCTCCGAGATCTGGTTCCGCGAGTTCGTGCTCCTCTACCAGGACGAGGTGCCCTTGCAGTCGGATCAGGCGGCTTTCCGCTGCCTCAACCCGGCCCTGGGCTGCGGCGCCACCCTCGCGAACGTCGCTGGCCCTCCCGATCCCGACTTCACTGGCCACAAGGCGTTCAACTACCGCGCCGAGCCCATCTGGGCGCGGCTCGGCGTGGGGCCGGACGCGCCTCTCGGCGTCCGCCCGGGCCTCGACGTCAGCGGCGTCTTCAGCTCGGCGGGGCGCGGCGATCCGGCGACGCCGATCTTCACGGCGGGGCGCTATGACCGCGTGCGCTTCCGGGTGCTGCAGGCCTCGGGGCACCGGCGCCAGCACTCGTTCGGGCTCTCGAACACGGAGTGGGCGTACAACCCGTGGGCGCAAGGCTCGGGATCCCGGTACCAGGGCCGGAACAGCAAGAGCTTCGCCGTGAGCGCGCACGGCGGCATCGGCCCCATGACCGCGTGGACGGTGACTCCCTACTTCAGGTCGGGCGGCATGTTCGAGGTCCCCGGCGATCGCCTCTACATGGACCAGTCGAACGCCATGCTCACCGGCGGGCTCTGGGGCATCTGGCGGGTCACGCCGTGAGCGGGAGGAGGGGCCTGTGATGCGACGGATCTCGATGGACGGCGCCTCGATGGGCGCGCGCGGACTCTGGCTCTCGCTGGCCTGGCTCAGCGCCTCGACGGCGCTCGGCTGCGGCCGGAGAGAGGCGCTCCCTGCCTCGCAGGACCCGGGGGCCGAGCGGCCGGCGCAGCCGGCGCAGCTCGCGCCGCCGGCGCAGCCCGAGGAGCCGGCGGCTCCCCTGCAGGAGAGCCGGGTCGAGCGCGATGGGCTCTCCATCGCGTTCGCCCTGCGGCCGCTGGACCGCGGCCAGCAGGGCGGGGGGACCGGCCTCGGGGCGGGGCCGGCCGCGGCGGTGGCGGGCTCCGACGTCGTGGCCGAGTTCACCATCACCGACGCGTCCACGGGCGCGCCGGTCCGTGGCCTCACGCCGCTCGGCTGGATGTCGCGCCGCGCCGGGGCGGACGGCGCCGCCGCGGCGAGCTTCTCCGGCCGCGCGCCCGCAGCGAGCCTCGCCAGCGGTGCGCCCGCGGCGAGCCTCGCCAGCGGCGCGATCGACGCCGCGCCGGACGAGGCGGCGTGCCGGGGGAAGATCAAGAGCTTCATGGCGGGCCTCCTGTCCGTGCGCCCCGAGGTCGACATGAACGCCTACCTCCTCTGGACGCTGAACCAGGACAACTCCCTCTCGGCCATCAACCCGCAGGTCGCCCTCGCCAGGACGCAGCTCCGGAGCGTGGTCAGCCTCGCGGGCCGCGGCGTCTCGTTCGTTCTGCACCCCGACCGGGAGAGCCTCTACGTGACGCTCCGGGGCGGGCAGGGCCTCGCCGTGGTGGACACGCGGCGGGGGCTCGTCCGGACGAACGTCCCCGTCGGCCAGGATCCGTCGCGCGTCGTGGTCGCCCCCGACGGGCGCACGGTCTGGGTGGGCAACGACGGCGACGGGACGGTGAGCGTGATCGACGCCCGCTCGACGGACGTCCTGAAGACGCTCCCGGTGGGCCCGGGCCACCACGAGATCGCCTTCACCGGCGGCGGCCGCGCCGCGTGGATCACGAGCCAGCAGGGCGAATCGGTGGCCGTGGTGGACGGCGAGACGCTCGAGCCGCTCGCCGAGATCGCGGTGGGCGAGGGGGTCGTCGCCATCGCGGCGAGCGATGAAGCGGGCGTGGTCCACGCGGCGAACGCCGCGCGCGGCGAGGTCGTGATCCTCGACGTCGCGCGCCGCGCCGTCGCCGGGCGCGTCGCCCTGAAGCCCGGGCTCGGCGCGCTCCAGTTCGACCCGGGCGGGCGGTTCTCGTTCGCGCTGAACCCGTCCGCGAACGAGGTCGCCGTCCTCGACGGCGCGACGGGCGCGGTGGCGCACACGCTCACCGGGCTGGCCGCGCCGGACGCGGTCACCTTCACCGGGGCCTTCGCCTACATCCGCAACCGGGGCGCCGCGCGGGTCTCGCTCGTCGACCGGTCGGCCCTCGGCGGCCCGGCGGCCCCGCCCCTCGTCGACATCGCGGTCGGCCAGGGCCCGCCTCTCGCCGCCGCCGCGCGGACTGGGCCGGCCGCGCTCGCCACGCCCATCGCCCCCCTGCCCGAGGGCAACGGCGCCCTCGTCGCGAGCCCGGCCGACAGGGCGCTCTACGTCTACGTGGAGGGCATGATGGCCCCGATCGGCACCTTGCCGAGCTACGGCCGCGAGCCGCGATCGATCCTCGTCGAGGACAGGTCGCTCAAGGAGGTGCGTCCGGGCGTGTACGCGACCACGGTGCGCCTCGGCGAGGGGGGGCTCTACGACGTCGAGCTCCTCCTCGACCGCCCGCGGACGGGGGTGTGCCTCGAGGCCACCGTGGCGCCCGCGCGCTGCGCCCCGGGCGACGGCGAGGCCGACGCGTCCGGCTGCGGGGGCGACCCCGTGAAGGACATTGCGATCGCGCCGCTCTTCGAGCCCGACCTGCGGCTCGCGGCGGGCGAGCCCGCGACGCTGCGCTTCCGCGCGACCGCGGGCGAAGGGGGCCCTCCGCTCGACGCTGAGGACATCGAGGTGATGGTCGTCCGGTTCCCGGCCGGGTACCGCTTCCGCGGCGCGCCGCGGGCCGAGGGGGACGGCACGTTCTCCGTCGCGTTCACGCCGCCTGCGCCGGGCCAGTACCGCTTCCTCGCCGCCGTCCCTGGGCGCGGGGCGCCTGTCGGCGCGCTCCCGTTCGTCCCGCTGCGGGTCTCCGCGCGCGGCGCTGGCGCGCAGGGCGGAGGTGCGCGATGAGGCCCGGGGCGGCCCTCGCCGCGGCGGCCCTCGCGCTCGCGATCTCCTCGGCCGCGCGCTTCACGCCCGCCGAGAGCAAGGCGCCGCGCGTGGAGCGGATGAAGATCGGCGGCGTCTCCCGGGAGGACGACGCCGCCGCGGCGCGGTACTTCACCAACACCGAGCTCGTCGACCAGCACGGCCGCGCGCACCGCTTCTACGACGGGCTGCTGCGGGGCCGGAAGGTGCTCATCAACTTCGCCTTCACCTCGTGCAAGGGCGTCTGCCCCACGATGACGGCGAACCTCGCGCGCGTGCAGGCGCTGCTGCGGGCGCGCGGGCAGGCGGTGACGATGCTGACGATCACGGTCGACCCGGAGAACGACACGCCGGCCGCGCTGAAGGAGTACGCCGCGAAGTTCAAGGCGGGCGAGGGCTGGTACTTCCTGACCGGCACGCCCGAGAACGTCGCGGCGGTGCTGAAGCGCCTCGGCGGCCAGGTGAAGCGCCCCGACGAGCACACGATGACGCTGCTCGTCGGCGACACGTCGACCGGCATGTGGCTGAAGGCGTTCGCCACCGAGGAGCCCGAGGCGCTCGCGCGCGCCGTCCAGCACCTCAACGACCCACGGTGAGGCCCACAATGCGTTTCCTGTCGCTCGGTGCATCGAAAGCGCTGGTCCTGGCCGGCGCGCTCGCCGTGGCCTCGTGCGGCCGCGGGAGCGGGAACGCGCCTCCTGGCGAGCACGCGGCCCCCGCTCCCGCGGGGCCGCCTGGGCACCCTCCGGACGTCGCTGCCGCCGCGGGGCCGCATGGGCTCTCCGCGGACGGCGCGGCGGAGGTGCGCGCCTCGCCGGCGACGGGCGTCGAGGTCCTGGACGAGGAGCTCGTGGATCAGGACGGCCGCCCCGTCCGCCTGCGCGAGCTCGCCAGGGACCGGGTGCTCGCCGTCAATTTCATCTTCACGACCTGCACGACGATCTGCTCGCCGATGACGGCCATCTTCGGCCGGCTCCAGGCCGAGCTCGGCGGCGCGCTGGACCGGGACGTGCGGCTCGTCTCGATCTCGCTGGACCCTGCGATGGACACGCCCGAGCGGCTGAACGCGTACGCCGAGAAGTTCGGCCGGCGGAAGGGCTGGTCGTTCCTGACGGGGCGGCGCGAGCGCGTGAACCGGGTGCTGGACGCGCTCGGGGGGCGCGCTCCGATCAAGGAGCGGCACGCGCCGATCACGCTCATCGGGCGCGAGGCGGAGGGCCGCTGGACGCGGGTCGAGGGCATCGCGCCGCCGGGGCGCCTCGCGGACGAGGTCCGGGCGTTCCTTCCGCCGCGAGGGGCTGCGGCGCGGAGCGCGGGCGGTGGCTAGGCCGGGGGCCCGTTCTGGGAGGGCGCGGCTCGGCCTCCTGGCTGCGGTGCCGGTGGGGATCTGCGCGGTCGCGGTGTGGGCGCTCGGCCGTGATGAGCGCGCGCCCCGGGCGTACGCGCCCGCCGCGGGCGAGGTGGCGTCGTGCGAGGAGCTCTCGCCGGCCGCCCGGCGCGGCAAGCGCATCTACCAGCGCGGCGCGACCGAGGACGGCCGGGCCATCGAGGGCGCGATCGTCGGCGGCGCCGCGGCGCTCTCCGGCCGCGAGGCCGCCTGCGCGGGCTGCCATGGCCCCAGCGGGCAGGGGACGACCGAGGGGGGCGTGACGGCGCCGCCGCTCGCGGCCGAGCTGCGCCTAGGGGCCAGCGGCGAGCGGGGTGGGGGAGCAGGGCAAGGGAGGGGGGCTGGCGAGGGGGCGATGACCGCCGCCGCGCTGGTGACGGCGATCCGCGAGGGGCGAGGGCCCGCGGGGCAGTGGCTGAGCCCGGTGATGCCGCGGTACCACCTGGCAGAGGCGGATCTATCGGATCTTGTTGACTATCTGGGTTGTGTCGGCCGGGATCTGGACCCTGGCGTCACGGCGGGCTCGGTGGCGCTGGGCGCCGCGCTGCCGCTGACCGGGCCGGAGGCGCCGGTGGGGGCGGCCGCGCGCGACGTGCTGATGGCGGCGTTCGCCGAGGTGAACGCGCGGGGCGGCCTCTACCGGCGGAGGCTCGAGCTGCGCGTGGAGGACAGCGCCGGGCCGGCGGGCGACGCCGGGGCGACGGCGCGCCTCCTGGACCGGGGCGTGCTGGCGCTGGTGGGGAGCGCCTTCGACGGGGATCCGGCGCTGCGGGCGCGCCTCTCGGAGGAGCGGGCGCCGCTCGTGGGGCCCTTGGCGCTGGCGGGCGCACCCGGGTTGGCTGGCGGGGCGGGCGCACCCGGGTTGGCCGGCGGCGCCCCTGGCCGCGCGCGGGATGTCGCCCGAGGGGGCGCGGCCGGGGCCGACGACGTCGTGTTCCAGGTGCTGCCTGGGCCCGACGTGCTGGCCCGCGTGGCGGTCAAGCACCTCGCCGGCGCTCCTGCGACCGCGGGGGCGCTTGCGCTGGTCGTGCACACGCGCGACCGCGCCGGCGAGGCCTGGGCGTCGGGCGCGCGCGAGGAGGCTGCTCACCGCGACCTCCCTGCGCCGCAGGCGCTCTCCTTCGAGCCGGGCCACCTCTCGTCGCGCGACGTGGCCGGCGCGGCGCGGGCGCACGGCGCGCGGGCCGTTCTCTTCTGGGGCCCCGGCGCGGACCTCGCGAGCGCCAGGGCGGCGCTGGACGACGCCGGCTCGGCCGCGCCGATCTACGCCTCGCTGGGCTCGCTCGCCGGGAGCGCCGGGGCGCCGTCCCGCGAGCTCGCCGGCCGCGTGCTGTTCGTGTACCCAGGCTCCCTGGGCGAGCGGGAGCGGGCGTCGGAGGAAGCGCTGCAGGCGTTCCTGCGCCGGGCAGGCGTGGCGCCGGGGCCGCTCGGTATCCAGGCGAGCGCCTACGTCGCGGCGCAGATCGCGATCGAGGCGCTGAAGCGCGCCGGCGCCCACACGACGCGGGAGGGGCTGATCGCGGCGCTCGAGCGGCTGCGAGACTTCGACGCAGGCCCGGCGCCGCCCGTGACCTTCGCCCGGAACCGCCGGACCGGTGTCCTCGGAGCGAGCCTTCTCTGGATGGATCCGACGTCCGACACCACCGTGCGAGCGTCGGAGTGGATCGAGGTGGTCCCGTAGGGCGGGGCCATCCCGACATCGGTCCTCCCTGCCCACGCACCGTGCTCTCGTGACCAGGGCGAGTGCAGCCATCGCGCGCGCGTCCTCGCCCGAGCCGATGAGCTCAGCGACCCAGGGTGATGCGAGCCTCCCCGGGCTGGTTCCCCATGCGGGGTCGCGCTAGGCTCGGCGCCATGGGTGATCCCGCCACGATGCGGAACATGAGCGCCGCGGAGTACCTGGCGTGGGAGCGGAGCCAGCCTGCGAAGCACGAGTACCATCTCGGCGAGGTGTTCGCGATGGCGGGTGGCAGCCCTCGGCATAATTTGCTGTCAGGCGCCATGATCGCGGAGCTTCGAGCGGCCGTTCGCGGCAAGGGGTGCCACGTGCTGACGTCCGATCAGCGGATCTCGGCCGAGCAAGGGCAGCGCTACGTCTATGCGGACTCGGTCGTGGTGTGCGGCCCCATGGACACGGAACCTGGCACGAGCGATGTCCTCACGAACCCGTGCATCCTTGTCGAGGTCCTCTCGCAGAGCACCGAGCCCTACGACCGCGGCAAGAAGTGGGCGGCGTACCAGCGCCTCGCCTCGCTGACCGACTACGTGCTCGTTTCGCAGGCGTCTGCGCGGGTCGAGCACTATCGTCGCGAGGCGGATGGCTCCTGGCGCTACCGGGTGCTGGAGGCCGGCGACACACTGACGCTGGCGAACGGCGCTACCATCTCGATCGACGCGGTGTACGAAGGCGCGTTCGAGCTCGCCGGCGACTGACATGGACGGAGGCCGCGCGCCCGTATTCGCCACGAGTCCGGCCTATCGGTAGCCACCGTGGCTGTTGCGCGGACCGGAAGATCGATCCCAGAGGATCGATCACGTCAAAATTCAACCGCAAGGGGCGCAAGGGGCGCAAGGGACCAGAGGCGCGATGGTTTCTGTCTTCCCCTTGCGCCCCTTGCGCCCTTGCGGGTTGTCTTCCCTTCTGTTGATTTCTTCGGGGACTCCAACGTGATCGGCGCTCTCGCGGTGCCCTTGTCTCCGCGTCGCGGGGCCGCGGTCCGTCACCGCTGCCGCTCCTCCTCGTCCTCGTCGTCGTCGTCGTCGTCGAACAGCGTGCCTACCTTCAGCACGATCGCATCGAAAGGCTCGGGCCTGACCCGATCCTCCCGCTCGGCGGCCAGCACCAGCAGATATCCCTCTGTCGTCCACCGGTAGACCATGAGCGTCTCCGTCTCGGGGTCGACGATCCAGTAGTGGGGCACCTTGCAGCGCTGGTACGTTCGAAGCTTCTTGAACAGATCGTTGCGGCTGTTCGACGGCGATAGCACCTCACACACCCAGTCCGGCCGTACCCGGATGGGCACCTCGCGAGGCAGCTCCGGCAAGCGCTCGCGCAGCCACCCCGTCACATCGGGACGGTAGACCTCATGGGTTTCCAGCTCGACCTCGACCTCGGTCGCGAACCACCAGCCGCCGGGCCAGCGGCCGCCGGGCCGCCGGTCATAGGGTCCGCTGATCCGGCTCCCGATCCGGAGCTGGGCGCGCCCGTGCGGTCCGCTCGGCATGGCCTTGCGAACGAGCTCGCCACCGATGACCTCGTGGAAACGCTCGCGCTCGGGGATGGCCAACAGATCGTCCGCGGTGGCGAGGCGACGGGCGGAAGCGGCTCCGGACATGCCCGCAGGATAGCGCTGGCGGCTCTCGAGGGCACCACAGGCGTCGCCGACGCGTCACTGCGACCTACCAGAAGGCGAGGGAGCCCGCCCCTGACGAGCTCGCTCCGGGAAGCTCGCCGCAGCGCTACGGGAGCCAGCTCGACGCGTGCTCGCGCGCGAACTCCGCGAAGGAGCGCGGCCGAGCGCCGGTCACGTCGAGCACCGCGTCGCTCCTCTTCGGCCCCCGACCTTCCTGATGGAAGCGGAGCATCGCCGTGATCCCGTCGACGTGCTCCTGGGATACCGCATATGGCAGCATCGCCGCGCGGAACGCCTCCGCCGAGATCGACGCCAAGGTGACCGTCCGGCCGGTCGACCCGGCGATCTCGGCGACCATCGACGAGTACGAGAGCGGCTCGGGCCCGCACAGCGTCAGCGCCTGGCCCTCGAAGCGGTCCGATGACAGGCACTCGGCCGCCACGCGGGCGATGTCGCGCGCGTCGATGACGTTCTCCTCGAAGTCCTCGCACGGCAGGCGGAGGACACCCTCCGTCCGGATCGCGTGACCGTGGTAGTTGATGAAGTTCTGCATGAAGCCGCCTGGCCGGAGGAGCGTGTAAGCGATCCCGGAGGCCTCGACCCCGCGCTCGATCGCGCGATGGACGCGCGCATAGAAGAACGCTTCGCTCTCCGCGCTCATGATCGAGAGCTTGACGAGCCGGTGGGCTCCGGCGCGCCGCGCGGCTTCGACCACGCGGAGCTCGGCGGTGACCTGATCGAGCATGTCTCCTGTCGCGAGGAAGACCGTCGTCGCCCCGCGGAGGCTCGCGTCGAGGCCGTCGCCGGTCTCGAGATCGACGCGCGCGACCTCGCCGGCGTGGTGGGCCGGCCTCCTCGAACGATAGACGCCGCGCGCGGGCAGCCCTTTGCGGTGAAGCTCCGCCAGGACCGCGCTCCCCACGACTCCGCTGGAACCGAAGATGATGTGCATGCGCGCAGCCTGGATCGCGGGCCAGGTCAGCGAATAGGAAGCATTTGACCCCTCTCGGCCGGCGGAATGGGGCGCGCGCCCCGCTGCCTGGCGAGGAGCTCGCGCGGCGTCAGGCCCGAGTGCTTCCGGCACTCGAGGATCCAGTGCGACTGGTCGGAGTACCCTGCTTCGTAGGCGAGATCGGCCCCGGCTCGCCCGCTCCGCGCGGCGATGTCGAGCGCCCGCTGGAACCGCTGGACGCGCAGGAAGTCACGCGGCGTCAAGCCGACCTCGCGACGGAACAGCTCGATGAACCTGCGGTGGCTCAGCCCTGAGGCCGCGACCTCCGCGGCGATCGCGCCCTCGGTGGAGCCGCGCGCCGCGCGCCGGACCGTCGCGGTCACGGCGGCGTGCGACGCGCGGCACGTTCGGGCGCGATCGAGGAAATACGCGCTCAGCGTCGCCAGCCGTTCCATGTTCGTCGCCGCGCCGTCGATGCGCTCCACGAGATCGCGCGCGGATGCGCCGAGCAGATCGTCGAGCGGGTGGTGCTGGTCGGTGAGGGCGTCCATCGGGAGGCCGAAGAGCGGCCACGCGCCGCCGGGGTGAAAGTGCGCGCCCACGAGCCGCGCCTGAGGAGCCGTGGGCACGTCGAACGCGGATCGGCGCGGGCCGGAGACGAGGGCGGTGCGGCATGTCCCGTCGCGGCCGGTCGGCTCTGTCCAGGAGAGCCGCTTGCCGCCGAGGGGGATGACGATCTCTAGCGTCCCGGTGGGCAGCACCCGATCGACGAGGTGCTCTGGACGGTAGCTGTCGTAGATCCAGAGGCTGCGGATGAACGGGCGCAGCGGCTCCGGCGGCAGGATTGCGCGGTAGAAGGAGTGGCTGTCGGTCACGGCGTCCAACCCCGGCGGCGGGCGACATGGCACGGGATCATCGCATGGCCTTCCGGGGCTCGGCGAGCCCGTCGAGCTTCGCGTACCTGCTGACAGCCTGCTGATAGGCCTCGGCCAGCAACGGCCGCGCCGCCTCGAAGGTCGCATCGCTGGGGTTGAGCACACACACCACAGGACTGCGGTGCAACCACGGGGTGCGGCAGCAGTCGATCGAAGGCGGTGAAGTCATGGCCGGTCTCCACAGCTCTGCCAACGGGAGGAGGAGACGGCTGGGGGCCAAACGTTGAGGTCGAGCGGCCAGGCGATGAGCGTCGGGCGAAGCCCGTCCGCTTCATCGCCGTGCTAGACGCCTCTCCCGGCGGCAACGAGGACGGCGTAGTCATGGGCGCTCTTCGATACCGCTTCGTTCGGATGCACCCATACGAGCCCGCGCCAGTCGGCGGGCGTCTGATCGTCGATGAGGATGTTGGGCTTGGGCAGGAAGCCCATGAAGCAACGCTCGATGCCAAGTTCACGCGCGGAGTTTTCGGCGTAGTCGGCGCCACCCGTGCTCCAGCAGTACAGCACGAATCCCTCTTCATGGAGCTGGCGCACGTGTTCGACGACCGCCGACATCGGGATCCGTTTCGAACCGAAGGAACGGACGAGCGTATCGTCGACGTCGACATAGGCCACGAGGTGCTTTGCGTTCATGACAACCTTTCGTCTAGTCCGTGACGCACGCGAGCGTCAAGGTGCTTCCCTGGAATGGTCAGAACATGCGTGAGCTCGTCTAACGGCCTAGGCTTCTGCATCGCGAAGGGCGGTCGGAGGCAGAGCAAGAGAGAGTGCACAGGGAGGCGGGGAGGAGAGAGAGTACACAGGGGGACGGGAAGGCGAGAGATGTATCCAGACCAAGGTGGAGAGGCGAGAGATGGAGGCCATCAACCCGATGATTCGAACGACTGAGCCCCATCTCTCGCCTCCCCGCCTCCCGTCAGGTGCCCCCAGCGCTTCGAACTCACCAGGGTCGCTCGTCAGGACTGGCAGGATCGCTCTGTCATCCGCGGGAGAGCCGCGCCGCGAGCTTGCCCAGCGCCTCCGGGGTGCCGCGGACCGTGACGGAGACCTCGTCGCCGTACTCCTCCCGGACCACCTGGAGCCGATCGCGCAGGTCGGCGAGCACGCCGTGACGATCGTAGGGAATCGATACGGTCTGCTCGACGAGGTGCTGCGCGAAGAAGGCCTCGATCCGCGCCCGGAGCGCGTCGCCGTCCCGGCGATCGAGGGCGCTCATCAGGAGCGCGCCTGGATGCTCGCGGGCGAGCGCGTCGCGCTCCTCGCGACCCAGGCGGTCCGCCTTGTTGAGCAGGAGCAGCGCCGGCGTCTCCGCGGCGCCGATGTCCGCGAGGGCCTGCTCCGTCACGCGGATCTGCGAGCGGAACGCTGGATCGGCGGCGTCGACCACGTGGAGCAGGAGCCACGCTTCTCGCGCCTCGGAGAGCGTGGAGTGGAACGAGGCGACCAGCGCGTGGGGCAGCCGGTGGATGAACCCCACCGTGTCGGCGACGAGCACGGCCGGCGTCGCCGGCGGCGAGAGCTGGCGCACCGTCGTCCCGAGGGTCGCGAAGGGCCTGTCCTCGACGAGGACGTCGCTGCCCGTCAGCTGGCGCATGATCGACGATTTGCCCGCGTTGGTGTAGCCGACGAGCGCCACCCGGAAGCTGTCTGCGCGGGCGAGGCGGCGCTGCTCGGCGCTCTCCTTGAGCTGCTCGAGCTCCCTGCGCACCGCGGCCATCCGGTCCCGGGCGCGCTGCTTGGCGAGCTCGACGTTGGTGTGGCCGCGGGAGGCGCGGCCGCCGCCGCCTTCGCGATCGCCGAGCGTGTGATCGTCGCGGATCCGCGGGAGCTCGTACTCGATCCGGGCGAGCTCGATCTCGAGCCTCGCCTCGCGGCTGCGGGCCCTCTTCTCGAACACGCGCAGGATGACGGCTGTCCGATCGAGCACGTCGACGCCGAGCGCCGCCTGCAGGTTCCGCAGCTGGCCGGGGCTGAGCTCGTCGTCGGCGACGACGACGAGGCGCTCCGCCGGCTGGGACGCCGCGCGGTCGGCCCGGCGCGCATCCGGTCCCCTCGGCACCTCGCCTGTGCCGCCTGTGAGGGCGGCGAGCTCGCGGAGCTTCCCCTCGCCGAGAACCGTGGGGGACGAGCGCACGCTCCTCTTCTGGACGACCTCCGCGACGGCGGTGATGTCGAGGCCGAGCAGCAGCTGCTTGAGCTCGGCGAGCGATCGATGAAGTTCGGCCTCTGCGGCCTCCGGGAGCTGAACGGCGATGACGATCGCCTTGTGAACAGGGGAATTGCGGCACTCGCGGGTTGAGCGCTTCGATGCAGGCATGACACGACCTCCGGCGAACACGTCCGAGGAGGTCGTCGAGCGCTGAGCAGGAGCAGATGGCGGCGAGGGCTACCGGACGGCGTTCCCCCGCGTCTGCGCGCGCATCACGCCCCCGACCTCCGACAAGGGTTCAGGGACGGGTCGACAGCGCGGCAGACCAGCGCGCCTGCGCGGAATGCGCGGGGCGCGGCGTGGGACGCGCTGTCCTGCTCAGCGCAGCCGGAGGGAGGCGGTGGCCATGAGCTGAACCTATCGTATCCGGTGACCAGGGACAACCGGCGAGCGCGCTCGCCGCACCAGCTCGGATGTCCTCCAGGATGAAGTCGAACAACGCCGTTCCGGTCCTGGCTCGGATGTCGCGCTTCAGCTCCTCGATCGCCGCCTGGCTGCGCTCGAGCAAACCCCGACGATCGCCGGGTCGTCCTCGACCTGCGCCTCGAAGTGGGGTCGGTCACCCCGCCGCGGCCGCCTCCGGCTTGCCTTCGCCCCTCCCGCTCGGTAGCGTCGGCCCCGGGTAGATTCTCGTGCCGGCCCCGATCGTCGTCGACATCGCGTCGGGCCCTGCCGTGCATGGCGAGCTCCCGGCGCTCCTCGTCGAGGCGTGCTCCCGCGCCGCCGGCGGCGGCGGGTGCGCGCTCGGCGACCCGAAGCGCGCCGGGACCCCGGTCCGGGCGCTCGCCGTCATCTGGCTGGACGGCCCGGACCACCGCCGCCTGCGGGTCGACGTCGCCTCGGTCGGCGCTCCGGAAGGCACGCTGTCGTCGCGCGAGATCGAGTTCCGCGAGGAGGATCCGCTGCCCGACCGCTACCGCACCGCGGGGCTGCTGGTCGCGGCCCTGGCGTCGGAGCGCGCCGGCGCCCCGACGCCGCCCGAGCCGACCGGCGCGGCGGCCGGCATCGAGCCGGCGGCCGCCTCGCCGCCGCCGCGCCCGCTGGGCTGGTTCCTCGCCGCCGGCGGGCTCGTCGGCAACGGGCTCGATCGCGGCCCCGCCGGCGCCGCGGGCCCTGCCCGCGCCGGCGCCTGGGTCATGGCCACGGCGCTCGACCGGCGCTCGGGGTTCTTCGGGACCCTCTCGGCGTCCTATGCCACGGCCCTGCGCGAGCCGGCCCCGGGGCTGTCCGTCCAGTGGCTCGCGCTCGGGGGGGGCGGCGGCATCGCAGCGCCCATCGTGCCGCTCGACGCGCTCGTCCGGGCGAGGATCGAGGCCGCCGCCGACTGGGTGATCGCCTCCCCGGGCGACCCGAAGAAGCCCGAAGAGACAGGGCACGGCTGGACCATCGGGACGCGCACGGCGATCGACCTCGTATGGCCGGCCGAGGGCAGCGTGGCCCTCCTCGGGAGCGCCGAGGCGTTCGTGCGGATCCACCAGACCGACCTCCGCGTCCACCCGAAGCCCGAGGCGGCGCTGCCGAAGGGCGGCGTCACGGGGATGCTGGGGGTGCAGCTGCGCCTGCGCTGATTCCGCGTGTCAGAAACCCCGCCAGGGATTTCTGCGACAGCGAGAAGGGGCCGGAAGATAGCTCGGCATTTCCAACACTTTCCGTCTGTCTTTCCGCCGAGCGGGGCTCGGCCGTGGCCCAACGCGGCGGTCGCGGCGGTCGCGGTGGAGCGCGCCGATCTCCCGCTGTTCTGCGCGGCGGTCTGCGGCGTCGGTCTGCAAGGCGCGTTCGTGCAGCAGTATCGCTTCGCGATCCTCGAGGGGCAGCCGAGCAGCAAGGGCGCCGGGCCTGCTGACCATGATCCAGCTCGCCAGCGCCGCTGGCATCGTCCCCGGCATCTCGCTCTTCGGCCTGCTGGAGGGGCGGACGTCCAGGTACATGCCCGCTGCCCTGCTGATGCTCGCGGCGCTCCAGCTCATGGCGGCGCTCTCGTTCGCGGCGTACGGGCCGCTGGTCGGGGTCGTGTGGTGTTACGTGTTCGTGACCGCGACGACCCTTGTCGCGCGCAGCCGCCCGGGCTCCGAGCGCTTTCGCGCGCAGGGCGTCGCGCGTCGCCTCCGGGGTGCTGTATGCTCGGCCGAGATCAGGCTCGGATCGGTACGGGAGCAGCGGAGCGCATGGAGTCCTCGGAGAGAAAGCCGGCAAGTCCAGAAGATTCGGTTCGCCAGATGCTCGTCGAGTTCGCGCGCGCCTTCGAGCGAGGCGACGTGGACGCGTTATGCGACATGTTCGTACGTGACGATGCCCTGATCTTCTACGGCACACACGACAAGCTGCACTTCACGCGCTGGGCCGAGATCGAGGCCTCGTTCCGGCGGCAGAGCGAGATCCTGAAGGACCTCGTGTGCAGGATCACCGGCGATGTCCAGGTGCGTCTGCTGGCCGGGGGAGCGGCCGCCTGCGCCGGGACGGCCGGCTTCGGTATCCACGCCACCATGGGCGGCGTGCGCTTCGACCTGCCCGCGCTCCGACTGACCTGCACGGTGGAGCGCCACGGGGATCACTGGCGGTTCGTGCAGCTCCACCTCTCCGTGTCGGACAGGCCGTTCCTCGACAGCGTGGGCCACGTGCTCGAGAGCGCCTGAGAGCGCCTGAACGCCGCGCCGCCACACCACGCCGGTGCGGCGGCGCGGCCCGCGCCTCACGTGGGGACGTCGCTCGACTCCGCCAGATCCCGGAGCGCCCTCTCGCTCCGGCGCAGCGCCTCCTCGGTCCGCTGGACCTTCAGCGCCTCCTGCTCCAGCTCGCCGCGGAGCACGGTGTTCTGCAGCGACAGCGCGGCCAGGAACTCGAGGAGCGGCAGCCGGCGCAGGATGAACGCGCCGTGGACCAGCCGGTTCTCCAGGTAGAGGAGGCCGCCCACCTCGCCGGGGTTCTTCATGAGCGGCATGCACAGCACCGACTTCGGCCGCTCGCGCACGAGGTACTCGTCCCCGGCGAAGGCGCCGCTCGCCCCGACGTCGCTGAGCACCACCCGCTCCCGCGTCCGCTCGACATAGTTGACGATCGACGCCGGGACGCGGGTCGCGAGCGGCGCCGTGCTCCGCTCGTACACGCGGATGCTGATGCCGTCGCGGTCCACCACGGCCTCGGCGGCGAGCCGCAGGCCGTCCCCGGTGAGCAGGAGACAGCACCGCTCCGCCCCCTCGTGCTCGACGACGAGCCGCATGAGCGACTCCATCATCTCCTTCGGCGTCATGTCGCTCGAGAGCGACCGCGAGACCTTCACCGCGGTCTGCGCGTCGATGGCCTCCGCCGCCATCGTCATGACGCCGCTGCTCGTCGCGCGGCGCTGCTCCTGGTTCAGGACGAGCGCATGCCGCTGCTCGAGCTGCCTCACCTTCTCGCTCGCGCCCCAGCGCGAGTACGACGCCACCGCCTCCCGCAGGTAGAGCCCCGGCAGGCCGCTGTAGCCGCGATCCAGGTAGAACCGGGCGGCGAGCTCGCTCGCGAGCGCCTCCTGGTGGATGAACCGGGACTCGCGGAAGGCCACGATCGCCTTATCGTAGAGCGCCGCGGCCTCGTCGTGCCTGCCGTCGACGCGCGCGCGCTCCGCCGCTACGAGCGCGTGTTTGCCGGCGAAGTTGTCGGGGCAACTCTCGGCCCAGACGCGCAGCTGCTCCTCGTGGCCGGCGAGCGACCGCCGGAGCCCGGCCTGCTCCTCGGCCGGGGCCCCGGAGAAGCGGGCCGCCCGGGCGAGGGCGCCGAAGTAGTGGTACTCGGCCGAGAACAACATCCCGTTGCCCCCCGAGATGTTGCGCTCCGCCTTCTCCGCGGCCAGGGCCGCCTCGTCGGGGTTGGAGGCCAGGAGGTGCTGCGCGGTCTTCATCACGTAATGGACGAGCCGCACGCTCGGGAAGCTCTCCTTCTCGAGGCGGTCCTCGAACGCCTGCTCGTCGAAGTCGTCCGCGCTCATCGTGCCGAGGTGGCGCGTGGCGCCCCTCATCGCCTGGACCAGGCGCAGCATGCTCGTCACGGCGTCCGCGGCGAACGTGATCTTCGCCTTCGTCGCGTAGTCGAGCGCGCTCACCGCGCCCTTGTACGCCTCCTCGATCGGGTCGCCCCGCACGATCACGTTCAGGGTGAGCTGGATGTTGCTGAAGCTCCCCCACGTCAGGTTCCCGACCTCGTTCGCGGCCTGGATGCTCACGCGCTGGCAGGCGATCCCGGTGTCGATGTGGCGCGTCCAGACCGAGATCAGACAGCCATAGAGGTTGGCCACCTCGGGCTTGTAGACGAGCGCGTTCATCTTCTCGGTCAGCTCGTAGCCCACCCTGCCGATCCGGTCGCCGTCCTGGTACGCGCCGAGCTTCTGGCAGAGCGCCTTGCCGAGGCACGTGTACCCGATGCCGGTCGGCTCCGCGTTGCCGTGGAGCAGGCTGAGCCGGACCATCTGGCAGACCAGGAGGTCGTTGAGGTTCGGATCGGTGTAGAAGGTCGAGGCGTACATCACGGCCATCACGCCCATCGCCGCGAGCATCGGCGGCGCCGTCATCCTCGGCTGGCCGAGGATCTCGTCGGCCGTGCGATCGCGGAGCGCGTCGCGCAGCGCCGTGATCTCCGCGACAACCTCCTCGTCGGCCGGCTGCCTCCCGAGCTTGATGCCGAGCAGCGCGAGGCACTCCAGCCCGACGCCGATGCACGCGTCGTGCTCGGACCGGGCCATGTGGTTCTGCATCAGGACGCGGTAGGCCGCCGCCTTGTCGAGCTGCGTGCGCGCGCGCTCGAGGAGCACCGAGCAGAGGTCGATGGACCGATCGAACTCCCCGTTCACGCACGCGCTCTCGGCGAGATCGAGGTGCAGCGCGAAGGCGAGCAGATCGTCGGCTCCCGCCCAGTCGTCCTCCCCGATCAGCGCGCAGCCCGCGGCGAAGTAGGCCACCGCGGAGCCGTAGGCCCCGGAGGCCCTCGCCTTCCTGCCGGCGCGGAGGTTCAGCTCGGCCGTCCTGCGCCGCTCGCCCGGATCGGTGATGAAGGAGGCGCCGATGTTCAGCTGGTTCGTGATCTCGAACAGCCGGTCCTCCAGCGCCTCCTCCGGCGTCTGGACGAGCAGCAGGCGCCCGATGCGCAGATGCGTCGAGGCGTGGTTGCCCTCGCGGATGAGCAGGTACGCGGCCTGCTGCACGCGGTCGTGGAGGAACTTGTACGTGCTGCCTCGGCGCGCCACGAGCCCCTCGCGGATGGCCGGGGAGATGGCGGCGTGCGTCGTCTCGGTCGACTCGCCGTACATGGCCGAGAGGACCTCGGCGTCGAAGCGGGCGCCGAGGCACGCGGCGAGGGAGAGGACCCGCTGCGTCTCGCCGTCCAGCCGCCTGAGGCGGCCCAGCACCAGGTCGACGACGTTGTCGGTCAGGTTCTGCGCGGCGATGGCCTCGATGTTCCAGCACCAGACGGCGCTCACGGGATCGACCCAGACCAGCTTCTGGCGATAGAGCTCCGTCAGGAACTGGCCCACGAAGAACGGGTTGCCGCCCGTCCTCTGGACGAGGAGCCTGGTGAGCTGAGCCCCCAGCTCGTCCTCGCAGCGGAAGGTGTCCATGACGAGCTCGAGGACGTTCTCGTGCGGGAGCGGGTCGAGGCTGAGCGTCGAGACGCGCGCGCCCGTGGCGTGGATCTGCCGGAGCACCTCCATGAGCGGGTGCGACGGGGTCACCTCGTTGTCGCGGTACGCCCCGATCACGAGCAGGTGCCGCTTCTCGGGCGCCGCGACGACGTCGCGGATGAGCCTCAGGCTGGCGGGATCTGCCCACTGCAGGTCGTCCACGAACAGCACGAGCGGGTGCCGCTTGCGCGCGACCACGCCGAGGAACGCATGGAACACGCGGACGAAGCGGCTGCGCGCCTCGTTCGGCGCGAGCGGCGGCACCGGCGGCTGCTCGCCGAGGATCAGCGAGAGCTGCGGGATGATGTCGATGATGACCCGCCCCTCCTCGCCGAGCGCGTCGCTCAACCGGTGCTTCCACCCCGCGAGCGACTGCGGGCTCTCCGTCAGGATCTGCCGGACGAGCTCCCCGAACGCCTGGGCGATCGTGCGGTAGGGGATGTCGCGCTGGAGCTGATCGAACTTCCCGGAGATGAACGCCCCGCGCTCGCGGACGATGGGCGCCTGCACCTCCTTCACGAGCGAGGTCTTCCCGACGCCCGAGTACCCGGCGACGAGCACGAGCTCGGCCGTGCCCGTGGCGACCACACGCTCGAACGCCTCGAGCAGGATCGCGCGCTCGCGCCTCCTGCCGTAGATCTTCGTCGGGAGCTGCAGCCGGTCCGGGATGTCGGCCGTCCCGAGCGGGAACGAGTCGATCATCCCGAGCTCCTCCAGCTCGGTCTGGCACATGAGGAGATCCGACCAGAGCCCGCGGGCGGTCTGATAACGCTCCTCCGGAGACTTCGCGAGGAGCTTCATCACGATCTCGGAGACGATCCGGGGCACGTCATGCACCAGCTCCGCGAGCGGCACAGGGGCCCTCGCGATGTGGGCGTGCGCCCACGCGGGCGCGTCCTCGGCGTCGAGCGGCAGCTTGCCGGAGAGCAGCTCGTACAGCGTGACGCCGAGCGAGTAGAGATCGGCGCGCTCGTCGATCGGCCAGTCGACGCGGCCCGTCCGCTCCGGCGCGATGTAGGGCAGCGACTCCGGGTTGATCTTCGTCTCGTCGGAGAGGCCGAGATCGCCGCGCACCACGGCCAGCCCACCGTCGAGCGACACCTCCCCGCTCTCCGGGTGCACGGAGAGGTTCGCGGGGCGGATGTCCAGGTGAAGGGTGCCTGACTTATGAAGTTTCGACAGCGCAGATGCGATCTGCACCGCGTGCGTGAGGAACCGGCGAAGATCCATGAGAGCCCTGGTGATCGTCGATAGGACGATCCTGAGTGTACGGTACTCGAAGCAGGATCCCTGTCAACGTTTCCTCCGGCCTCGCCGGCGAGGCGCCGGCCGCCGGAGCGCTTCGACCCGCTCGGCGCGGACGTCGATCACGACGCGTCAGGGATCCTCGTCGTGTGGTGCACGAGGGCTTTCCATTCACCGCCCTTGAGCTCCCAGACCGCGGTGAAGGCGATGGTGTTATCGAGCTTGACACCGCCCTTGAGCTCGGCGCGCGAGCGGTAGACGCCGCTCACGATAGCGACGTCCCCGCCGACGATACGCACGTCGCACTGCCGGAGCTCCTGCGTGTACGTCAACATGCTGTCGACGAGCTTCAGGTACTCGTCCTTGCCGCGCTGCACTCCGTTGTAATCGACGTACCGCCAGCCTTCGGCCAGGTGGCGATCGAGGAAGCCGTAGTCCTTGACGGCCCCCACCGCCTTCGTCCACGCCTTGAGGAGCGCGACGTGCTCCTCTCTCGCCTGCTCCGCGGTGATCTTCGACATTCTCCACCTCCGCCGCGCGCCCTGGCCGCACTCGAGCCCGCGCGACCGCGCGGGGGCGTCGCCGTCGCCGCTCCACACCCATGGTAAAGAGCCCGCCGGCCGGGCGTCAACATCAGCCCTGATGTCCCGCCGCCTCGAGGGCCGCGCGCAGATGATCGGCCATGACTTGCACGTTCGGCGGCAAATTCATGGTGATGTGATTGCCAGGGACCTCGTGGACAGTGAGCTGGCCCTGGATCAAATCGAGCCATCCCCGCGCCGGGTTGTTCACGGTCATGGCGTCGCGCTCGCTCGCCTCGAAGAAGAGCACGTCACCCGGGTAGGGGCGGGGGACATAGCGCAGCATCGCCTGCAGGTTGGCGGTGACGATCTTGCGGAACGTGGCGAGCTCCTGGAGCGCCAGCTTCGGGAACATCCGGGAGACACCCTTCTTGCGCTGGAGCACGTGGAGCAGCTGCTCGTCCGGGGAGAGGTGCCGGATCTCCTCCGCGGGGACGGGGAGACTCGCATCGCCGCTGATCAGGTAGGCGAGGCGCTCGGGGGTGTCGAGATCCTCGGGGAACACCGCCGAGGGCGCGGGCGTGTCGATCATCATGAGAAGCGCGACGCGCTCGCCCCCGGAGATGAGCTGGTGCGCCATCTCGAAGGCGACGACCCCGCCGAAGGACGACCCGCCGAGCACGTAGGGGCCCTCCGGCTGGATGTGCCGCCGTACCGCCTCGAGGTAGCGCGCGGCCATCTCCTCGACGCGGGTCAAGGGCGGCGCCTTGCCTTCGATGCCCTGCGCCTGCAGCCCGTACACGGGCTGCGCCGGGTCCAGGCAGGTGGCGAGATCGTGGTAGAAGTAAACGTGCCCTCCGACCGGGTGCATCAGGAAGAGCGGCCGCCCGGTGCCGGGCTTGATCCGCACGAGCGACGCGGGCAAGAGGCGCGCGGGAGAGCGCCTCGACAGCGAGGTGGATGAGGGCGAGTCGGACTGCGCGATGAGCTCGGCCAGGGCCGCCACGGTCGGCGCGTTGAGCAGGCTGTGGCCGGGGAGATCCATGTTCACGACGCTGCGCAGCCGGGAGATGAGCTGGACGGCGAGCAGCGAGTCGCCGCCGAGCGCGAAGAAGTCGTCGTGGACGCCGATCCGCTCGATGCCGAACAGCTTCTCCCACGTCTCGGCGACGGCGCGCTCCAGCGGATCGCGCGGCGCCACGTAGGCCGTGCCGAGGTCGGGCCGCGGGTGGACCGATCTCGGAATGCCCTCGGACTCGACGTCCCGCGAGGGCGGCGCGATCGAGCTGGCCGAGGGGCGCTGCTTAGCCTGCGCTTCCCGCTTCAGGACCAGGACGTGGGGCGTGGGGCTCGTGAGGACGCGCATCCAGGCGTCGAGCGCCTCGTCGCGCGAGATCCCCTCCTCCGCGGCGGCCGCGCCGCCCTCGCTCGAGTCGGCCGCGGGCTCGGGATCCTTGCCGCGCGAGGCGTCCTGCCGCTGCCACGGGTCCCACTCGATCGCGATCGTGAGCGGGCCGTCACCGGCGGCCCGCCGCTGCGCGAAGGCGCCGAGGAAGGCGGTCGCGGCGCACTGGCCCGCGAGGCCCGCCCCGCGGGCGCCCGCGGTCCGCGCGGCGCACAGCGCGACGAAATCGGGCCGGAGGCCCCGGAGCGACTCGTCGAGGACGAGCGCGCCGTCGAGCTTCGGGGCGAGGAGCGCCTCGCCCTCCTCGCGCGTCATGCGCTGGAGGGGCACGGCGCGGCGGGCGCCCGCCGCGTGGATCACGCCGTCGATCCGCCCGAAGCGCTGGAGCCCCTCGGCCACCGCGCGCTGCATGTCGTCGAGCCGCGTGACGTCGGCCGTCACGAGCAGCACCTCGGCGCCCAGCCGCTCCATCTCGAGCACCGCGCCGATCTTGCGGCGTAGCGCGTCGAAGGCGCCCGCGCCGGCGAGGCCGTCCCAGGCCTCCCGGGGCGGGAGCGCCGTCCGGCCCGCGAGCACGAGCTTCGCGCGCGCGACCTTCGCGAGGTGCTCCGCGAGGGCGGAGCCGACGGCCCCGAGCCCGCCGGCGATCAGGTAGACGCCGCCCTCCCGGAGGCGCGGCGGCAGGCCCTCGGCGCGGTCCATGCGCGCGGGCTCGAAGATCCGGACCCAGCGCTCCCCGTTCCGGTAGGCGATGACGGGCTCGGTCTGCTCCAGCGTGACCTCGGCGAGGAGCTGGTCGATGAGCCTCGCCTCCTGCAGCGTCCGCGGCTCCGGCAGGTCGATGTCGACGCTGATGCACGAGACGTTCGGGTACGCCCTGGGGATGGCCTCGCACGGGCCGAGCAGCGTGGCCTTCTCGGGGCAGAGCACGGCCGCGTCGGTCACCTTCTGCATGTGGCTCGTCACGACGCCGAGCCGCACCTCGTCGCGAATCCCCGCGTCGCCGATCCCCTGGGCCAGCGCGACGAGGCTGGCGAACCCGAGCCGCTGGGCCTCCGCGAGGCGGCCGGCGTCGAGCGGCGCGCGCGCGGGCTTGGTCACGCCCCACAGGAACATGATGCGCGAGGGGGACACGCCCGCCGCGCGCAGCGCGCCGAAGAGGGACGCGTGGTCCGCGCGGCTCGCGGGGGCGACGGTGAACTCGCCCTCGCCCGTCTCGGCGAAGCCCTCGCCCGGCCGCACGGTGATGACCTTGTAGCCGTCCCGGCGGAGCCGCATCTCCATCCGGGCGCCCAGCCCGTAGCTGTCGGCGAAGACGACGCAGCACTGCGCCCTGGCCGGCCGGGCCGACGCCTTCATCGACCCCGACAGCACCGAGCGCTTCCAGGCCAGGAGGTGGATCAGGCCGGCCGGCTCCGGCGCGCTGCGCGCCGGCCGGCGCGCGGCGCTCGAGGGCGGGTCGATCCAGTACCGCTTCCGCTCGAACGGGTAGGTCGGCAGGGGCACGCGCCGGCGGGGCTCGTGGGTGTAGAAGCCCGACCAGTCGACGCGGACGCCGGAGAGCCAGAGCTGGCCCAGCGTCTCCAGCAGGAACCCGATGTCGGACTGGCGGTGGTGGACGTGCCGGATCGACGAGAGCATCACCCGGCGGGCGCCCCGCGCGGGGTGCTGCTTGGCCAGGGTCGCGAGCACCCGGCCCGGGCCGACCTCGAGCAGGGCGCGCGTCGGATCGGCGAGCACCTCGCCGAGCCCCGCCATGAAGCGCACCGGCTCGCGCACGTGCCTCGCCCAGTACCCGGGGTCCTGCGCGTCGGCCGCGGACAGCCAGGTGCCGGTGACGTTCGACGCGATCGGGATCTTCGGGGCGCTCGGGCGCGCGCGGGCCACGATCGCGGTGAACGACGCGAGCATCGGCTCCATCATCCGGGAGTGGAACGCGTGCGACGTCTGGAGGCGCGTGCACTCCAGCTCGCGCTCGGCGAAGAGCCGGTCGGAGAGCGCCTCGACGGCGTCCTCGGGCCCGGCCACGACGCAGGCGGCCGGCCCGTTGACGGCCGCGAGCGAGAGCGCGCCGCCCCCCTCGTCGAGCAGCGGCTGCACCTCGGCCTCGGGCAGCGGGACCGCGAGCATCGTGCCCGGCGGCATCTCCTGCATCAGCTTGCCCCGCCGGGCGACGATCTTCAGCGCGTCCTCCAGCGAGAAGACGCCCGCGAGGCAGGCCGCGACGTACTCGCCGAGGCTGTGGCCGATCATCGCCGCGGGCCGGATGCCCCACTCCATCCAGAGCGTGGCGAGCGCGTACTCGATCACGAAGAGCGCGGGCTGGGCGAAGCGCGTCTGCTTGAGCAGCTCCGCGGCCGCCGCCTCCCGCCCCGGGGGCGGGTAGATCACCTCGCGGAGATCGAACCCGAGCTCGGGCTGGAGCATGGCCGCGCAGAGATCGACGCCGGCGCAGAACGTGGGCTCCCGCTCGTACAGCTCCCGCGCCATGCCGGCGTACTGCGTGCCCTGCCCCGGGAACATGAGGACGACCGGGCGATCGATGGCCTCCTCGACGTGCGCGAGGACCCGCCGCTCCCCGAGCGTCGACAGCAGGCTCACCGCCTCGTCTGCGTCGTTGCAGACGAGCATGCGCCGGTGCGGGAACGTCTTGCGGCCGACCTGGAGCGTGAACGCGACGTCCGGCAGGCTGACGTCCGGGTGCGCCTTGAGGTACCCGACGAGGTTCTCGGTGATCGTGTCGAGCGCGGTCCTCGTGCGGGCGGAGAGCAGGAGGAGCTGCCAGGACCGCCCGCCGGGCGCCGCCGCCGCGTGGGGCGCCTCCTCGAGGATGGCGTGGGCGTTGGTGCCGCCGATGCCGAACGAGCTCACGCCGGCGCGGCGGGGCCCGTCGCCGGGCTCCCAGTCCGCGAGCGCCGCGTTGACGTAGAACGGGCTGTTCGCGAAGTCGATCTCCGGGTTCGGCGTCTTGAAGTGCAGGCTGGCCGGGATCTGCCGGTGGCGGAGCGCCTGCACGACCTTGATCACGCCGGTGATGCCGGCGGCGACGTCGAGGTGCCCGACGTTCGGCTTGACCGAGCCGAGCGCGCACCAGCCCTTGCGCTGGCCGCGGGACCGGGCGCGGAACGCCCGGGTGAGCGCCGCGACCTCGATGGGATCCCCGAGGCGCGTGCCGGTGCCGTGGGCCTCCACGTAGCTGATCGTCTCGGGATCGGTGTTCGCCATCGCCAGGGCCTGCGCGATGACCTGCGCCTGCCCCTCCACGCCCGGCGCGGTGAACCCGATCTTGCCCGAGCCGTCGTTGTTGACGGCCGAGCCCCGGATCACCGCCTCGATGTGATCGCCGCTGTCGAGGGCGTCCTCGAGCCGGCGCAGCACGATGACGCCCGCGCCGTTGCCGACCACCGTCCCCTGCGCCTCGGCGTCGAACGCGCGGCAGCGCCCGTCGGGCGAGAGGATCATGCCGTGCCGGTACAGGTAACCCGACCGCGTGGGGACGTTGATGGCCACGCCGCCGGCCAGCGCCATGTCGCACTGGTAGGTGAGCAGCGCCTGGCAGGCCATGTGGACGGCCACGAGCGAGGTGGAACAGGCGGTCTGGACCGCGACGCTCGGCCCGCGGAGGTTCAGCTTGTACGAGGTCCGCGTGGGCAGGAAGTCCTTGTCGTTGGCGACGTAGACTTGATAGTCCATCGCCTTCCTGAGCTCGTGGTTCGGGTAAAGGTTGCTCAGGAAATACGTGTCGTGGCCGCTCGCGCCCGCGTAGACGCCGATGGTCCCCTTGAACGCCTCGGGGTTGTACCCGGCGTGCTCGAGCGCCTCCCACGCGCACTCCAGGAAGAAGCGGTGCTGCGGATCCAGGATCTCGGCCTCTCGCGGGGTCATCCCGAAGAAGGCCGCGTCGAACCACTCCACCTCGTCGAGCACGGCCCGCGCGCGGACGTAGCTCGGGTCCGAGGCCACCTCCGGGGGCACGCCCGCCGCGGCGAGATCCTGATCCGAGAGCGCCGCGATCGACTCGACCCCATCGCGCAGGTTCTGCCAGAAGGCGTCGACGCTCCTCGCGCCCGGGAAGCGGCCGGCCATCCCGATGATCGCGATTTGGTCCTCCGGGACGGGTTGATCAAGCGGATCCATTCTGTCTGCTCTTGGCTGCCTGCTTCTTTCGTTTCAGGATCTCTCGCTGCTTCAGCGCCCGGGCGTCGGCCTCCGAGAGGTCGCTCCCGCCGCCGCTGCCGCTCGCGAGGAACGCGGCGAGATCGGTGACCGTCGGGCGCGCGAACAGATCGACGATGGAGAGATCGCTGCCGAACGACTCCCGGACGCGCTCGTGGAGGCGCATCAGGAGCAGCGAGTGGCCGCCCAGATCGAAGAAGTTGTCCTGCACGCTCACGCGCTCGATGCCGAGGACGTCCTGCCATATCGCGGTGAGCCGCTCCTCGAGCGAGCTCCGCGGCGCCACCATGGGCGCGCTCTCGGGGCGGAGCTCGACGGGGGCCGGCAGGGCGCGGCGGTCCACCTTGCCGTTGCCCGTGAGGGGCAGCGCGTCGAGCAGCACGATGGCCGAGGGGTGCATGTAGTCGGGCAGCCGCCGCTGCGCGTGATCGCGGATCGCACGCTCGAGCCCGCCGGTCGGATCCGCCATGAACGGGCGCGCGCGGGCCCCGGCTTGCGCGGGCGGCGCCGCGGCCCTGCCGCCGTGCGGGACGACGTACGCCACGAGGCGCCGGTCGCCCGAGCGCGCCGGCTGCGCCACCACGACCACCTCGCGCACGGCCGGGTGCTCGCCGAGGACCACCTCGATCTCGCCGAGCTCGATCCGGTAACCGCGGACCTTGACCTGCTGATCCATGCGGCCGAGGAACTCGAGCTGCCCGTCCGGCATCAGGCGGACGCGATCGCCGGTCCGGTACAGCCGCCCTCCCGGCTCGCCGCCGATGGGATCGTGGATGAACCGCTCCGCGGTGAGCTCCGGCAGATCGAGGTAGCCGCGCGCGAGGCCCTCTCCGCCGATGCAGAGCTCCCCGGGGACGCCGGCCGGGACCTCGTTGAGATCCCGGTCGAGCACGTGCACCCTCGTGCCGGGGATCGGGCTTCCGATGGGCACCGTGTGGCCGACCGGGCGCTCCACCGCGGCGCAGCAGGCGAACGTCGCGGCCTCCGTGGGCCCGTAGCCGTTGATCATCCGGCACCCCGGGAGCTCGGCGAGGACCCGGTTGACGTGCTGCGGGGACAGGACGTCCCCCCCGGCCACGATCTGGCGCAGGCCGCGCAGCGCCGTGATCCGCTCGTCCACGAGGAGGTGGAAGACGCCGGCGGTGAGCCACACCGTGGTCACCCCGTGCTGCCGGATCACGCGATCCAGGTCGTCGAGCGACGCGGGCGCGGGGGGCATGACGACCAGCCGGCCGCCGTTGAGGAGCGCGCCCCAGATCTCGAACTGCGACGTGTCGAAGGAGATCGACGCGAGCTGCAGGAAGACCTCGTCCGGCGCGAAGCGCGCGTACGTCGTGCCCTTGACGAGCCGGGCCACGCCCCGGTGCGGCACGGCCACGCCCTTGGGCCGGCCGGTGGAGCCCGACGTGTACATGACATAGGCGAGTTGGTCCGGCGTCGCCAGCTCCGTCGGGTTGTCGTCGCGCGCCCGGCCGATCTCCTCGGGATCCGCGTCCAGGCAGAGGACGCGCGCGCGGCACCCCGGCAGCACCGCGCCGACGCGCACCTGGGTGAGCATCACGCGGACCCGGGCCTGCTCCAGCATGAACGCGAGGCGCTCGGTGGGGTAGGTCGGATCCAGGGGCACGAAGGCGAGGCCCGCCTTCAGCACGCCGAGGAGCGCGACGATCATCTCGATCGACCGGTACATGCACACGGCCACGCGGTCTTCGGGCGCGAGGGCGCCCTCGTCGGTGCGCGCGAGGGCCCCCTCGTCGGGGCCGGGCGCGGCCCCGGGCCCCGGCGCCCCCGGCGCGCGGAGGCCGAGCAGGGTGTGCGCGAGCTGGTTGGCCCGCCGGTTCAGCTCCCGGTAGGTGAGCGACGTGACGTTGCCCGCGCCGTCGTCGAAGACGACCGCGACGGCCTCGGGAGAGCGCTCGACCTGGGCCTCGAAGAGGCGGTGAATGCACGCGTCCGACCCGGGGCCGGCCGGGGCGGTGCCCCACGCGCGGAGCGCGCTCCGCTCCTCGGGCGTGAGCAGCGGCAGCGCCGAGAGGCGCAGATCGACGTCGCGCGACGCGCCCTCGAGCAGGGCCTCGTAGTGGCCCGCCATCCGCTCGATGGTGCGGGCGTCGAACAGCGCGGTGCTGTACTCGATGCGCCCGATGATGCCGTCCTCGCGCTCGTCGAGCTCCAGCATCAGGTCGAACTTGGACGCGCCCGTATCCACGTCGAGCTGGCTCAGGGTCCAGCCCGGATCGAGCGCCGGCACGGGCGGCTCCAGCACGAAGGCGACCTGGAACAGCGGGTTCTGGCCGGGGACCCGCTTCGGCTGGAGCGCCTGCACGACGCTGGCGAACGGCACGTCCTGGTGCGAGAGCGCGGCCTGGCTCACCGCCCGCACGCGCCCGAGCAGCTGCCGGAACGTCGGGTCGCCGCGCAGGTCGGTGCGCAGCACGAGCGTGTTCAGGAAGAAGCCGAGGAGGTCCTCGGTCTCCGGCGGGTGGCGGCACGACGCGGACGTGCCCACGACGACCTCGTCCTGCCGCGCGTACCGGTAGAGCATCGCCTTGAAGGCCGAGAGCAGGACCACGAAGAGCGTGACGCCCTGCTCCCTGGCCAGCGCCTTCAGCCGGAGCGTGAGCTCCCGCGACAGGGCGACGCAGTGGCGGGCCCCCGCGAGGCTCGGGGCGGCCGGGCGCGGCCTGTCGGTCGGCAGCTCCAGGGTGGGCAGGTCGGCGAGCTGTCGCCTCCAGTAATCGAGCTGCGGCTGGAGGGCGCCGCTCAGCTGCTGCTCCCGCTGCCAGACCGCGTAATCGGCGTAGTGGATCGCGCGCTCGGGCGGCGGCGACGGCCTGCCCGCGGCGAACGCCTGGTAGAGCGCGTGGAGCTCCCTCGGGAGCGCGTCGAAGATGGAGACTCCATCCATCAGGATGTGGTGCACCACCACGAACAGCACGTGGTCGGCCTCGTCGAGCCGGACCAGCGTGGCCCGGAGCAGCGGGCCGCGGGCGAGATCGAACGGGCGCCGGGCCTCGTCTGTGGCGAGCGCGACGGCGCGCTCCCACCGCGCCTCGGCCGGCAGCGCGGTCAGCTCGACGACCGGCAGATCGAGCGGCGCCGGGGGCAGGATCTGCTGCACGGGCTCGCCGCCGACGACCGCGACGACGCTCCTCAGGATCTCGTGGCGCCTGAGGAGCTCGTCGAGGGCGCGCCCCAGGACCGGGACGTCGAGGGGCCCGCGGAGGCGCAGGGAGAACGGCTCGTTGTAGAACAGCGCGCCCGGGTGGAGCGAGGCGTGGAGCCAGATCTGCCGCTGCCCGTGCGAGAGGGGGATGGGCCGGTCGCGCGGCGCAGGCCGGATGGCCGCGGCGGCCGGGCGCTGCTTCGGCCGGGGGAGCGACTCCACGAGCTCGGCCAGCGCGGCGACCGTGGGGGCGTCGCACAGGCTCTGCAGGGAGAGCTCGACGCCGAGCGCGCGGCGCAGCCGCGACAGCACCCGCGCGGCGAGCAGCGAGTGCGCCCCGAGGTCGAAGACGTCGTCGTGGACGCCGAGGTGCTCGATCCCGAGCGCCTCGGCCCACGCCGCGGCGATCGCCGCCTCGATCTGGTTGCGCGGCGCGAGGGGCTCGCCGTCGCCGCGATCGGGCCGGGCGGCGTCCGGCGGCGGCAGGGCCGCGCGGTCCACCTTCCCGCTGGGGCCGAGCGGCAGCGCGTCGAGCAGCACGAACGTCGACGGGATCATGACCTCGGGGAGGCTCTCGCGGAGGAAGCTGCGCAGCGCGGGCACGACGGCCCGGGGGGCGTCCGGGGGCGCGTCCGGCGCGTCCGGGCGCGCGACGACGTAGGCGACGAGGCGGCCCTCGCTGGCGACGGCCACCGCCGCGCGGACGGCGGGGTGGCGCCCAAGCGCGGCCTCGACCTCGCCGAGCTCGACGCGGTGGCCGCGGATCTTCACCTGCTGGTCGACGCGCCCGAGGAAGGCGAGATCGCCGCCGGGCAGGCGGCGCACCACGTCCCCCGTGCGGTAGAGCCGGGCCTCCGGGGTGGAGCTGAACGGATCGGGGACGAACCGCGCCGCCGTGAGCTCGGGCCGTCCCAGGTAGCTCCGGGCCAGCCCGGGTCCACCGAGGTAGAGCTCGCCGGCCTCGCCGTCCGGGACCGGGCGCATGGCATGGTCGAGCACGTAGCAGCGCGCGTTCCTGATCGGCCGGCCGATGGAGAGGGGCTCGCCGGGGTCCCGAACCGGGTCGAGCCCGTCGGCCATCGTGGCGCACACGGTGAACTCGGTGGGACCGTAGGCGTTGATGAACCTGCGCCCCTGCGCCCAGCGCGCGGCGAGGTCGGCCGGGCAGGTCTCGCCGGCGACGATGAGGGTCCGGAGCGCGGGCAGCGAGCGCTCCGCGCCCTCGGGGAAGGCGGCGAGCGCGGAGGGGGGGAAGGTCGCGATCGACACCTCCTCCGCGCGCATCCGATCGAGCAGCGCGGGCCCGGGGATCATCTCGGCCTGCGCCCCCATCACCAGGGTGCCTCCCCGGGCGAGCGTCATCGCGATCTCCCAGACCGACGCATCGAAGCTGAGGGACGCGAACTGGAGCACGCGGCAGCCCGGCGCCACGTCGAATCGCTCGGCCAGCGCGCGGGTGAGGTTGGTGAGGCCGCGGTGCGTCAGCAGCGTGCCCTTGGGCCTGCCGGTCGAGCCCGACGTGTAGATGACGTAGGCGAGGTCGTCGGGGCCCGTGGTGTCCGGCGGGTCCTCGCCGCTGAAGCCCGCGGTCAGATCGCGATCGCCGTCCAGGAGGACCACGCGCGCCCCGTGGCGCGGCAGCGACGGGAGCAGCCGCGCCTGGGTGAGCAGGACGGGCGCCCCGGCGTCCTCGAGCATGAAGGCGACCCGCTCCCGCGGGTACGCGGGGTCGACAGGGACATAGGCGCCGCCGGCCTTGAGCGCCGCGAGCAGCCCGATGAGCGCCTCCAGGGAGCGCTCGGCGCAGAGCGCGACGAGGACGTCGCGGCCGACGCCCAGGCTCCTCAGGTGGTGCGCGAGCTGGTTCGCGCGGCGATTCAGCTCCTGATAGGTGAGCCGGTCAGGGCCGAAGGATGCGGCCACGACGCCGGGCGTGCGCCCGGCCTGGAGCTCGAACGAGCGGTGAATGCTGGCGTCCTCGGAGCTGAAGTCGTGATAGGTCATGTCGTGTGTGGTGGTAGGAGTCTCTTCAGGGGCAGAACATCAGCCGCCGTGTGCGAGCCCGAGCAGCGACGCGAGGGCGTCACGCATCTCGTTCAGAACCGTCCCAGGAGCACCGGAGTGAGCTCCAGGGCGGCAGCCGGTGACACGGGCGCGCCCCCGACGTTTCAGGGGCGCGGTCGGCACGGATACCATGCTGCATCACGCTGGTACTCACGCTTCGATGGGCGAGTCCATCGACGCCGTGGCAGGGTGACGGTCCACAATTCAAGGCTATTCGCAGCGCAGCCGATTACACACAACCGCGGAATGAAGGTCAAGCGGGACGTACGGCTTTTTTCGGCGTGGAGGGGCATGTGGTCGCGGCGCTGCGTCATGAGGCGATCGCTCCCGGCCGGCAGTCCTGGCCCGCGTGGCCCGCGACGACCGCGCCGGGCTCGCACACCGCGACGGAGCCCGCCGCGAACGAGGCGTCGGGAGCACTCGTAATCAGGTGGTGATCGACGATGTCCCGATTGCCGATCGTACGGGTTTCATGAATCGAACATCGCCGATCTTCAGAGGTCGCCGAGAGGGGCTGTCGAGCGTCCGCCCCGGCCCCGACCGCACCGAGACATCCCTCGCGCGGAGCCCTGCCGCGGGGCGGGCCCGCGGCGCGTCCATCGCCGGCGCCGCCTCACCGCGCCTCCGCGGCGGACGCGCCGCGACCCGGACCGGCGCCGCGCTCACCCGATACCCACGCGCTCCTCGTTGAAGCCCTCCGTCCGCGTCATCGCCGACTGGAAGAGGCTCGCCAGCACTTTGACCGGCCACGACAGGCTGTCCATCGACCGGCACCACTCGAGCGCCAGGAAGCCCGCGGCCCCGACCGCGAGCAGCAGCGCGGTCGTGATCAGCACGACCCGGCTGTGCAGCGACAGCCGCGGCGGGCGCTCGCCCCGGAGCCGCAGCCTGGCCCGGCGCAGGAGCTCGTCGTGCACCGGGAAGCCGAGGCCGCCGAGGATCACGAGCGTCATCACGACGATGCAGGCCGCGGGCGTCGCGGTGGACTATGGAATACATCATGGACGCCGCTGCGGAGGAGCGGCTTCAGCAGTACATTGACGGCATTGGCACGGTCCTCGGTCATCCCAAGCGCCGGGAGGCGTTTGCGAGCTACACGCTGGGGCTTCTCAGCGATCTGGAACGCAAGAGCGTTGAGCCGATCGCCGCGTTGGGAGTGTGCCAACGATCCAAGTCGCCGGCGCGAAGCGCAGATCCCTGACGGCATTCAGTTCAAGAGCAAGGTGGATCTGGCACTCGACGCGATCGAGCGCGCTGCGGCCGACAACGTGCCGGGTCAGCTCGTGCTTGCGGACGCCGTCTACGGTCGCTCGGCAAAGTTTCGCGACACCGTGCGCCTGCTCGGCTTCGACTACCCCGTCGGTGTGGACTCGACGACGATGGTCGTCGCCCTCGGTCCCGGCGGGCGCTGGAACAAGACGCCCATGACAGCCGACGAGCTCGCGCGCAAGCTTGGCAAAAAGGCGTTTCGTCGGATCACATGGCGCGAAGGTACGGGCAAGAAGCTCGCGTCGCGGTTCGCCTTGCGCCGCGTTCGGCTCGCCAATGACGATTGACGATGGCATCCCGGTCGAGGAGCACGAACCGCTGTGGCTGCTCATCGAGTGGCCGTTCGGCGAAAGCGATCCCTCGAAGTTCGCGGTCACGACGCTGGGGACCAAGATGTCCAAGAAGCAGATCGTACGCCAGTACAAGGAGCGCTACCGAACTGAGCAGGCCTACGAAGAGATGAAGGGCGAGCTGGGGCTCGATCACTTCGAAGGGCGGCGATTCCGAGGCTGGCACCACCATGTTTCCGTCGTCCTGTGCTGTTACGCCTTCATCGTGGCCGAGCGTGATCGGTCTTTTTTCCCTCGGCAGACGCCGAAGGTCACGCCCACCCGCTCCGCTTCGCGGCCTGAGCGTCACTTCGCCGACTCGCTCGCGACCGTTCGCCGCGCGATCGCTCGCGCCTTGATCGCGTGGCTGCCTCGTTGCCCTGCGTGCCACCGCCCGCCGTTACGCCGCAGCGCGCATTGGTTCGTGTCCGCGCCGCGCTGACACAGTAGTGGTAGGCTCTTCTGGCTTCGCAGGGCGCGGTCCGATGCGCTTGCGCGCCAACGTGGGCGACTTGCCGAGGCGAGCACGCCAGCGTACTTGACGGTGTGAAAGCGCGGCGGCGGGACGCTGGCCGCGAGGCGGCACACGAGCGAGAGCGGATCCATGTCCACCGCGACAGTCCCGTCAGCGAAGGCGCGCCTCCGCGACAGCCGCACCAGGCCGTCCTGCTGCGGCTCGACGCGCTCCTTTGCGATCGGGGGTCGCAGCACGTAACGCAGCAGCGCCTCCCTCGCCGCGGCATGGTGCGCACCGGCGCGCGTCGCTGCGTGCGAGGTGAAGCCATCGAGCGCAGCGCACAGCGGCTTGTCGTACGCGAGCGCGCTCGGAGAAGACGGCGAGAGCCCGCGGAGCCACTGCGGGGCGACGACGTATGGCGCGGCTCTCGTCCCGAGACGGCGGAGGCACAGAGCGCTGCCTCGGGCTCGTCGTCCTCCTCGACGTCGTGCTCGAGCTCGAGATGCCCGTGCCGCCGGAGGTAACGGAGCATCCGCCCGACGGCGTGCTCTATGACCTGACCGACCTCGCGCTCGCAGGTGACCGAGTTCGTTCCACACGAGCTCGGTGCCGTCTTCGTGATAAGCCCCGTCGAGGAAGACCACGTGCAGATGCGGATTGAGCCGCATGTCGCCGGACGTGCGTTGCACGTCGGTCACCGCGCCGCTCTTGACCGCGCCGCACGCGCCTCGGCGCGCGGCGCGCTCTTCGTAGAACCGCTCCACGCTCTCGACGAAGATGCGGGTCAGCACGCCGAACAACGCCCGTCCTGGGCGAGCCTGCGCCGCCACGGAAACGGAGACGTCACCCCCCACGGACGGAGCGCCACCTCGGGCAGGACGTCCTCGATCAGGTTCGCCGCCGTGGCACACATGCGTCGGCCCAGACACGACGGGCAGAAACCGCGTCCTTTACAGCTGAAGGTCACCAGCCGACTCTCTTCGCAGCGCTCGCACCGGAGCCGCGCGAACCCGCGGCAGAGCAGCCCGCAGTCGAGGTAGGCTTCGAGCTCCTTCTTCGCGTGCTTGGGTATCCGGACGGCGATGGCGCCGTCGTCGATGGCCCCGTACAGCGTCTCCACGTTGTCGCGCACGATCTCGTAGAGCGTCGTCTTCTCGGGGCGACGGCGCTCGTAGACGACGCCCGTGGTGCGAGCCGCGCTGGCCACACGGCGCCGACACCGCACGCCGCACGCCACGCGGTGACGGCGCGTTTTCGCCGCGAATTTCGACAACCCGCCGGGCTATCGCCCATGGCGGAGCGGCGGGCCGGGGGGCGGCGGGCCGCGACGCGCGCTGCCGCGGCGGCGGAGGCGCTCGCCGAGCACCCGGCTCGCGCTCGATATGTCGGCGCGCGAGAACGCAGAGCGCGAGCGGGCAGCGTTGCAGGAGGAGATCATCCGGGTGCAGCAGAGCCGGCTAGCGGAGCTGTCCACGCGATGATCCCGATCACCGAGCAGGTGATGGTCATGCCTCTCATTGGGACCATGGATGAGCAGCGTGCCAGGCACGTGCTTGAATCTGCGCTCTCTAGCGCCGAGGCGTGGTGCGCGTGCCGCCTTCGTGCCAGCATGCAGGAGCCGCTTCGCCACTCGTTTTCCCACCGCTCCCCGCGGCGTCCGCAGTTCCGCCATGGCGTCGCCATGCAGCATCGCGGCGAGAGAGGGTCGTCGCCTGCGCACGCCGCCGCGCTTGCCTCCCGGCACAGGCATGGTGCTTGCCGGCATCACTTTCCGGATGCCTCCGGGGCGCTTCGGCACGCAACCGCCGCGCGTGGGCGATCCCAGTAGAGCCTGCGGGCACTGGCGAGCGGCAAGGCTCCGCCAGCGAGTCGACGCGAGCGGCGGGCTCGACGTTCGGCCCAAGCTTGCTCACCGCTCCGGTGCCACCGGCAGCCCGAGCAGCCGACCGATCGCCTCGTGCACGACCCAGGCTGCCTCCGCGTCCCCGAGGGCGACGGCTCGGCTCAGCGTGCCGGCGAGCGACGCAACCACGGCGGATCGAGGCGATAGATCGACCGTCGCGAGCTCTCCGGGCCCAGGGCTCGGCGGTTGGGCCGGGGTTGGGTCCATGCCTCCTGAGGGGGTGCGATCCGTCGTCACGCCCTCCCAGAATCCCTGGCGATGCGACGGATCGCGACGGTTCGCCCCCACGGATTCGTCCCGCCAGGATTCCTGTGGTCTTCCCCGCGCGGACTCCGAGCGCTTGGCCCATGCGTAGTAGCCGCTGCGCGAGACTTGTAGCACCGCGCACAGCATCAGCACCGGATGGTGCGCCTTCTCCGCGTCGATGAATGCGAACCTCACTCGTTTTCCTTCGCGAAGAGGGCCGCCGCTTTTTTTGGGATCCCGCGCTCCATCTCCAGCCGCTTCACGTCGCGGCGCAGCCGTTGCAAGGCCTCGACGAGCTCGCCGGCGTCGAAGGCCTCGACGAGCTGACATAATGGACCGGTTATGCGAGCCGAACGGGCAAAGGCACCTGAAAACGCAGAAACTACGATGAGTTAAATCCAAGCCGAGCGCCGCCCGTCATGCTGGTTCGAACGATAGATAGTCAGGTCCGTCCACTATTCTCCTGTACCCGAATTCAACGCCCATTGAAGTCGTCCTCCCAAGCGTCTCATTTTATTCATGAGCGGATTGAACGGCCTCGCTGAACTATCAATCGCCCGCGAGGGGCCGCGACAGATAGGAAGCACGCGCTTTCGCTTCAGCGGCGCGCATAAAGCGGCCGATGATCGGCGACGAGCCTCGTTCCCCCCGCGTGGCCAGCCGGACGGCCATGCCGAGCTGCCGTCGTTGTTCTCCTGCTTCTGCTCGTCCGCGCACACGCATCGAGAATCTCTCCTGTGCGTTGCGGTCCATCAGCTTATCTGAACTCGAAATGTTGCTCTTTTTCCGGCATCCACCTGTTCGTCTTCGTGTAGTCACCGGACAGATAGCGCTTCATATTGGCATCAGCCACACCGCCCTTTTGCTCGCTGTAAATCTCATCCGCATTGTCCGGATCCACCGCGTATTCAATCGTCAGCCCATCTGGATCCTTAAAGTAGATGGACTTTACAAAACCATGATCGATCTCCATGACCTTGTGACCGGCGGCACGCAGCTTCTTTGCTGTATCGCTCTGAACCTTTTCCGTCACTTTCAGTGCGATATGTATGATCTCGGGGCTCTCGGGGGCCGCGAGTTTCGCACGCAGTTCGGGGTTCGCATAGTGCATGAAAGCCACCATGCTCCCGTCGCCTAATGCATAGAATGAATGGCCCATGACAATGTCCTTGCCATCATTTAGATTGCTGGGTTCGACCTCGCACCAGAATGCGGCAAGCTGAAGGCCCAAGAGCCCCTCGTAGAATTCACGGGTTCTTTCCGGGTCTTGGCAGACGAAATTGTAGTGATGCAGTCGAGAGGGTGGTGTGCTTGTGCTGGGTGCATCTGACGTTTTAGTCGCGATCATGTCGTTCTCTCCCTTTTGTTCTTGTCTCTCTGGTCGGCACGTCGATACAGGCGAATGGCCTCAGCTGCGAGACTTCGTGATGCCTTCGCATCCCCGGCGCTTCACGAAACGCGCGCTCTTGCCGGCACGTGTTTGTGAAGCCAATCACGCGCAATCGATATCGTGCATTCTCGCTCCGTGAGCGGTCGCCCGGAGTGTTCGGTCGCCACGAACTCCAACCTCTTGTCCAGCGCTGACGACGCGTCGAGTTGCGTCTTGCTCGCTTCGGGAAAGCAGGCGTTGTCGCTCGCGTAACAAATCATGAGGACGGGCTCGGCGCTCGCGGCCGTCGATCGATGATCTTGCTGGAGAATGCTCATGAAGTTTTGGGGGCTCGTGACTTCGTAGACGATATGAAAGGTCGAACGCGAGAAGGTCTCGTCCGTCCTCGAGCGCCGTGATGGCGTGTTCGTCCCAGATCTTGTCAAAGATCGTTCTGCCACTCGCAACGATGCTCGTGATGCGCGCTCCCGTCGGCCCACCGCTAAGCGTCGCCACGGATCGTCGGTGAGCGCGTGTCGGCGCATCGGATCATGTGCGACGCTGCGGGACAATCCATTCGTGCAACGGATCATTTGATCCGGCCTTCGGGCGCACGGATCCAGGGACACCCCCTAGCCCGCGTCGCCGAGCTCCACGAAGATCTCCTATTCGCTACTCGAGATTCGAAAATCTGCGGCGTCGACCGTGTTGCCGGTCGGCCCCGCCGCGAAGAGCGCGTGGACCTACTTCGAGGTCGAGAGCCTCAAAGGCTTATCGCCAGCTCGCACGCCGACCTGAAGGAACGCGGCCAAGTTCTCGTGCACCCAGCTCGGGAAGTCGCGCGGTGGACGACCGAGCACGCGATGGACCGTCGGTTCCACGTGCGCCAGCCGGCCCGCCGCGATGCCGCGGTCGACCGAGATGAGGGCGTCGACCATCGCCGGCGACTGGCCCCACGAACGCAGTTTTTCGCGCATCGTCGCTTCGTCCTCGGGCTCCCACCGCAATGTGACACCGAGCGCCGCGCCGAGGACCGACGTGGCCTCCGCGTAGCTCAGCGCCTGGGGCCCGGTGAGCGGCAGGATTTCACCTATGTGCTTGCCGTCGAGCGCAGCGATCAATACGTCGGCGACATCGTGCGGGTGCACGAACGGTACCTTGCCGTCGCCGGTGAGCGAGCGCACCACGCCTGCTGCTTTGATGCCGTGCGCCCAGTAGAGAACGTTCGACATGAAGCCGGTCGAGCGGACGAATGTGTACTGAAGGCCGCGCGCGCGGATCGCCTCCTCGCCACGCGCGTGCCACACGCCCGTGCCGATGCCTTCGCTCGCGTCGATCGACGACAGCTTCACGACGTGTCGCGTGCCCGCGTCTTTCGCGGCGTCCGCGGCGCTCGCGTCGAGTTCGGCGATGTGCTCGTGCGAGGTCAGCAGGAACAACGTGTCGACGCCCTCGAGCGCGGCGCGCAGCGAGTTCGCGTCGCCGAAGTCGCCGGCGGCGATATCCACGCGGTCGCCCCAGCGCGCCTTCGCCTTGTCCGCGTCGCGCACGAACACGCGCGGTCGCTCCCCGCGTGCGAGAAGCCGTTCGACGACGAGCCCGCCGATGTTGCCGGTGGCACCGGTGATGAGGTTCTTTGTAAGCTTGCTCATGAACAGAACTGTATATGCGCATGGCGCAGGCGTCAGCTCGCGTTTGAGGACGACATTTTGCCGTTGCCTCATAAAAATAATGTATACTTGCTCAGATTTATGACACGTAAGCCCAAGCAGCGCCGCGCGCGCGACACTGTGGCCGCAATCCTCGACGCCGCCGTGCGTGTCGCTGCTAGAGAAGGCATCGCCGCGCTGACGACGAATCACATCGCCGAGATCGCGGGCGTGAGCATCGGCTCCGTCTACCAGTACTTCCCGGACAAACAGGCCATCTTGGCCGCGCTGCACGAGCGCCACGTCGAGGAGCTGAGCCGAGTCGTCGAGCGCGCGCTGATCGATCACGCAGGCGCGCCGCGCGCGACGCTCCTACGCGCACTGATCGAGGCATTGATCGAGGCCAACGCCGCGCACCCCGAGTGCAACGCGGTCCTCGCGCTCGCGCCGGCGCTGAAGAACAAGACCGCGCCCTCCTTCGCGAGCCGCCTCGCGGGCGCGCTGCGCCTGGCGCTGCACAGCGAAAAGGGCGACGAGGCGCGTGTGTTCACGGCGGCGACGATGATCGACGCCTTCGGTCACGCCGCCGCGCTGCGCCGGCCCAACGGCGTGACGCTGAGCTCCGCCAAGGCCGAGGCGGTCTCGGCCGTGCTCGCGTATTTGGAGAGCAGATAGTCCGACGCTGCGTTCCGGCGATACGAGGCGAAGCACACGCCCCTGTTCTCGAGCGAAGAATGGAGGCGGCTCCAAGCGTCCTTCGGGCCCGAAGCCCGCCGGCCTGCCGGATCCGCTGGGATCGATGAGATGGGGGAGCGCGCCGGACGCGGCGTCGGCGGTGCGCTCGTCGATAAGCGGGATCCGCGGAAAGGGCCGTGGGCCGCCGGCGGCGCCGGGCGCGTGGCAGCCGACGCTCTGGAGCGTCTTGTGGAGCAGATCGGAAAGGTCGTCGCCTCCTTTACCGCCGGTGCTCGGGAGTCCACCCTCGCGCACGGGTTCACCACCCCCGGGCCGCCGGGGACGGCGGTCGCCGAGCACGCGTCTCCCCATACAGCCCATCGGGTCCTGCCGCTGCCTGATTCAGCCCGGACCACTGCTTGCCAGCGCGACCTGCCCATCCGTCTCCAGCCCTCAATCGGCTTCGGAGGATCGCCACCTCCGTGTTGGACTGAACGGTGAGCGACGGATTGCCGCCGAGCGCCGGGTGTCTACCTTCGATTCCAGTCGTCGATACCGCCGAGGTTCGTCACCTGCTCGTAACCAGCCTCGAGGAGCACGTCCTTCGCCTGCTGCGCTCGCCTCCCTGACGCGCAGTAAACAACGATGGGCGTGCGCTTGTCGCTGCCCGTGAACCTCTCGATCTCTGCAAGGCGACCCTTGAGCTCGCCTATGGGGATGTTGACGGCGCCCTCGATATGGCGATTTGCATACTCCTCGCCCGTCCGCACGTCGAGCAACAGGCCCCCGGAGGCGACCAGCCTCCGGGCGAGCGCCGGATCGTGATCGGGAAGCACGGAGGCGGCCGACGTCAGCGTATCTGCCGAGCATGCGGCGGGCTCGCTGCTGAACGCCGGAGCGAGCGCGAGCATGAGGGATACGGCGCAGGGAACAGCGACGAGCGTGCGCATGACCGTCATGAACCCGTGTACCATTGCCCCGAACACCCGCAAGCGTGCGCTTGCACTCCCCAACTTTGCCAGCGTCAGTCGGGCCGCCTGGTCGCCACGGACGAGGATATGAGTCGACCCGAGCGGCGGGCTCGACATTCGGTCCAAGCTTGCTCACGCCTCCGGTGCCACCGGCGGCCCGAGCAGCCGACCGATCGCCCCGTGAACGACCCGGGCCGCCACCTCATCCCCGAGAGCGATGGCGCGGCTCAGGGAGCGGGCGAGCGAGGCGACCACGGCCGCCCGAGGCGACGGATCGGTCACGGCGAGCTCCCCAGGCCCGGGGCTTGACCATTGGGCCCGGGTTGGGCCCATGCCTTCCGAGGAGGACCGAGCCGTCGTGATGTCGCCCGGAAACTCCGGGGAAAGCGACGGATCGCGACGGTTCGCCCCCGCGGAATCGTCCCGCCGGATCTTTCCTGGGATCGAAGAGCGCTCCGCGCAAAGATCAATAATTTCGATGGATTCCAGCTGAGGTTCGACCGGCCGAGGTCTCGATGGCGTGGGCCCGAGAGGCATGAGTCGAGCACTCGGCGTCGGCGACGCACACTTCGCCGGCGTCGATCGTGTCGATCGTCAAGAGCGAGGACGGCCATCACGAAGTCGTCGGCGGCGCGCACCTGAGAAATGGCCATCGCGCTGCTCGACCGCAGCCGAGCACGCGCGCAATGGCCATCAATGAGCCTGCTCGGCGGACCATCAGCTGGTCTGAGCGTCAACACGCTGTTACCCTCGGGCAGCGGGCGCGAGGGCGGCGTCGTCGTGCGGCAGCCGGCCGATCTCGCCCGCCTGCCGCTCCCTGCGGTTCAGTCGCGCGGCGAGATCCACGAGAAAGCCAGGTGGTACTGGTCGCCAGTGGCGTTCTTCACCTCGAGCTTGATCCTGCGCCGAATGAGGTCTCCCCAGTGCTCGTCGAAGGGAAACGGCTTCGACCCCCCCGGATGCACCTCTCTCGAGAGCACTTGATGCCACCCGTGCTTCTTGCGGCGAATGCTCAGGACGACCGTCCCACGGACGGCGTAGATGAAGCCCTTGACGCTCGGAGAGGGCGGCGCGCAGCTCTGCGGTCCTGAGGGCCTCCGGCGCCGGCTGGCCCGCGAGCGCTTCGTAGACCTCGGTCGCATCGAGCGCGTCGAGGTCGAGCTGGGCCAGGGGATCCGCGCCGCCGCTGGGAGGTGTGCTTTCGATGGAAAGCTCCCCGGCGGCCGACTCGAAGAAACGAACCTCTGCCCCGTTGGCTGTCCTGACGACAGCGAGGACGTTCTCCGCCGCCGCGACGCCCTCGGGCGTCACCGTCCCAAGCGCGCCCGGCCGCGGCAGTTCGAGGCCGATCTCCGCAGCATCATCGGCGTCCTCTGCCCGCTGCCCGTCGTCCGCCGGCGTGGCGATGCATGCCGGCGCGAAGGCGATGAGAAACGTGATCAGCCCGGGTCTCCACGCTTGCTCCATGATGTTCATCTCCTTGACGCTCCTGGGAGGCACACGTTTGGCGCAGGCTGTGGCCTCAGGCACACCACATGCGGCGTTATGGCAGCAGCACGCGTCAATGTCTCGGCGAACGCCGATTCAACCCACAGCGTGATACCAGGCGCCGCAAGGAGAGCCATGCGATACGCGCACTTCCCTTCGATGACTGGTTGACGCGCCTCCGGGGCGCTTCGGCACGCAACCACTGCGCACGGGCGATCTCAGCAGAGCCCGCGGGCGCTGGCGAGCGGCAAAGCTCCGACAACGAGTCGACCCGAGCGGCGGGCTCGACGTTGGCTGCCTCGCTCGGGAACACCGGCTGTCAGTCGCAGGACCGGCCCATCCAACGTCCGACGGACGCGCGACCCCTGACGGCGAGCTTGCTGGCACCTTGAGCCGCGCCGTCGCCCTCGGGTTGGCGCGCTCGGACTGGTCGTGACGGCTCGATCTCGGTAGGTTCTTCGCGATGAACGGTGACGTCGTCCGCCTCTCGTCAGCGGTGCGCGCTCGGCTCGCGCGCCTCGGCGCGAACGTGCCCCACGCGACCGCCGCCGCGCGGGCGCCGTCCAGCGGCGAGCTGAGCACCGCGCAGTTTTTCACCTTCTGGGAAGCGCTCGGTGCGTCGTCGCCGCACGACGTCGGGCTTCGTCTGGCGATGGAGACGCAGGTGCACGAGTACGACATCTCGTCGCTCGCGGCGCTGCACTCTCCCGACCTCGGCACCGCCTTGACCAAGCTCGCCCGCTACAAGCGGCTTTGCGGGCCGAAGGACATGGCCATCGACACGGCGGGGAAAGAGGTGGTGATCCACACGACCTACCTGCACGCGCCAGGCCCCATGCCCCCGCGTCTGGTCGACGCATCGCTCGCCTCGCTCCTCGTGCTCTTGCAGCGAGGCAGCGGGCTCGCGCTCGCGCCGAAGCGCGTCGAGCTCTCTCGCGCGCGCAGCGACGAGCCGATGCTGCTGCGATTCTTCGGCTGTCCGCTGCGGTTCCGCGCGAAGCGCGACGCGCTCGTCCTCGAGGAGCGCCTCCTGACGACGCCGTTCATCACGCACAACGCCGACCTGTTGCAGGTGCTCGTCCCCAGCCTCGACCAGAAGCTCGCGCCTCTCGAGCATGGTTCGTTCGTCGAGCAGGTCCGCGCGGTGGTCGCTCGCCGCATGGCGGGCGAGCGGCCGAGCATCGCGAAGGTGGCGCGAGAGCTGTCGCTCAGCACGCGCACGTTGCAGCGGCGCCTGGGCGAGCTGGGGGTCAGCTATCAGCGCGTGCTCGATGAGGTCCGGCACCGCGCCGCGCTGCGCCTCCTGCGCACCGACGACGTCGACGTCAACGAGATCGCCTTCCTGCTCGGCTTCGATGAGGTCAACTCCTTCACGCGGGCGTTCCGAGCCTGGGAGGGGACGACCCCGAACCGCTGGCGCGATTCGATTCATTTGTGGCGCGATCGGATTTGATCGCTGGCGCCCTGCGCACGATGTTTCGTGCATGACGGAGAACAACTCGCAAGTATGGTTCATCACCGGAAGCTCGCGGGGGCTCGGCCGCGCCATCGCCCTCGCCGCGCTCGCCGCCGGGCACCGCGTCGTCGCCTCGGCGCGCAAGCCCGCCGATCTCGATGACCTCGTGAAACAGCACGGCGACCGCGTGAAGACAGTGGCGCTCGACGTCACGCAGCCCGAGCAGGCCGTGAGCGCGGTCAAGGAAGCGGTCGACGCCTTCGGTCGCATCGACGTGCTCGTCAACAATGCGGGCTACGCGAACGTCGACTCGGCTGAAGATATCCCGCTCGACGATTTCCGCGCGCAGATCGACACCAATTTCTACGGCGTCGTACATGTCACGCGCGCGGTGCTGCCCGTGATGCGCGAGCAGCGCAGCGGGCGTATCCTGCAGATCAGCTCCATCGGCGGACGGCGTGGCGGCACGCCGGGTCTGAGCGCGTACCAGGCGGCGAAGTTCGCCGTCGCGGGCTTCAGCGAGGTCGTCCTCAACGAGGTCGCGCCGCTCGGCATCCAGGTCACCATCGTCGAGCCGGGCGGCTTTGGCACCGACTGGGCTGGCAGCTCGATGACGATCTACCCGTCGCAGCTCGACTACGAAGCCACCGTGGGCGCGACCAACAAGCGGCTCCGGGGCAACCCCGGCGCGGCGCGCGGGGTGCCCGAGAAGGCCGCGAAGGCGCTGCTCGAGCTCGCGTCGCTGGACAGGCAGCCGCGGCGCCTGCTGCTGGGGAGCGACGCGTACGTGCTCGCCAAGCTGACGCTGCAAGAGCTCGGTGCCAGCGATGATGCCCACCGGGCCCTCAGCGCGAGCACCGACGCCGACGGCATACCCGACTTCGCCGACACCGACGTGGGGCGAGCGATGCTGAAGCTGCACCACAACTGACGAGAGCGCAAAGCGAGGACACCATGGAACTTCACTCACCCCCGGATGTCGTGAGGGGCTATATCGAAGGACCGCGTTCCCTACACAGCCTGCGGGGCGAGGCTATCCGGAGGCGCGCCGGGCGCCGCCGGGCGAGCGCGAGCGCGGGCGCAGGCCGCTCTTCGCCGCCCGCTTCGGCTTCGGCGCGTCCGCTCGCGGGAGGAGATTCTCCCCTCCCCACGCCATCACCGCGTCGATGAAGGCGCGGAGCTGCGGCGGCATGAACTCCCGCTCCACGTAGACCACCGCGATGTGCGAGTCCGCCTGGATCGCGCCTGGCAGCACGTGCAGGAGGGCGCCGCTCTCGAGGTGAGGGCGCACGATCTGCTGCGGCAAGAGCGCGATGCCGAGGCCCTGGAGCGCGGCGTCGCAGAGCAGGAGGAGGTCGTTCGTGAAGAGCGCGCCCTCGACCTGGAACTTACCGTTGGAGGACGGCCAGTGCGTCTGCGGCAGCTCCCCCCGGGCGAAGCCCATCATGCAGCGGTGGCTCCGCAGATCACGGCGCGTGCGCGGCGTGCCGCGGGCCTCGAGGTACGCGGGCGAGGCGACCGCGAGGAGCGGCATGCGCGCCAGCGTCCGGGCGACGAGGCCGGGCTCGAGCGCGCTGCTCGCGCGGAGCGCGACGTCGTAGCCGCCGCGCTGGAGGTCGACGTACTGGGTCGTGCTGTGGACGTGGAGGCGGACCTCGGGGTAGCGCCGCGCAAAATCGCAGATCATCGCGTTGAAGCTCGTGTCCACCATCGGCGGCACCGAGACGCGCAGCTCGCCGCGCACGGCGCCGTCGGCCTTGCGCACGCTCGCCTCGGCGTGGTGGACGGCGTCGAGCACGACGCGGGCGTGGCGATAGAGCGCCTCGCCCGCGTCGGTGGGGGCGAGGCTGCGCGTCGTCCGGCGGAGCAAGCGCACGCCGAGCCGCTCCTCCAGCCGCGCGAGGCGGCGGCTGATGGTGGCGCGAGGGACGCCGAGCTCGGCGGCGGCGCGGGACAGGGATCCGGCCTCCACGGTCTTCGAGAAGGCGAGGAGCTCGGAGGTCTCGAGGGGTTCGTCCATTTGGATCAAATCCTGGCAGGTGCTTCCAACTGTTGATGCATTGTTAAAGGCGTGTCCAGGCCTCAGAATGCCCGCTCATGAACGACAAGGCACGCACCATCGGTTACTGGATCGCGACGAGCCTCCTCGGCTTCGCCTTCGCCGCAGGCGGGCTCGCCGATCTCTCTGGCTCCCCCCAGGTCCTCGAGGGCATGGCGCACCTCGGCTATCCGGCCTACTTCGCCACCCTCCTCGGCGTATGGAAGGTGCTCGGCGCCGTCGCCCTTTTCGCCCCGCGCTTCCCGCGCCTCAAGGAGTGGGCGTACGCCGGCATCTTCTTCGATCTCACCGGCGCCGCCGCCTCTCACGCCGCCGTGGGCGACGGCGCCGGCAAGGTGATCACGCCCCTCTTCCTCGTCGCCGTCGCCGCCGCCTCCTGGGCGCTGCGCCCCGAGAGCCGCAGGCTCGCGAGCGCCCCGAAGCCCGAGACCGAAGCCGGCGTCGGCGAGCACGCGCTCGCGACCTGAGGCGGAATCTCACGGAACGACTCGCCCCACCTCACCCACGTACCACCGAGCAAGCATCATGAGCGACCAACTCCTCCAGCAAGTCCTCCTCGAAGCCCGCACCCACAACGGCTGGCTCCCCGAGCCCATCGACGACGCGACCCTGCACCGCCTCTACGAGGCCCTGCGCCTCGGCCCGACCGCGGCCAACAGCGTGCCGGCGCGGCTCGTCTTCGTAAAGAGCCCTGAGGCCAAGGAGCGCCTGCGCCCCTGCCTCGCGGAGGGCAACGTCGAGAAGACCATGAGCGCGCCCGTCACCGCGATCATCGCTTACGACACGCGCTTTCACGAGAAGATGCCGAAGCTCTTCCCGGCGCGCCCGACGATGGGCGAGGCCCTCGCCGGGATGCCGCCGGAGCAGCGCGACTTCTTTCTCCTCCAGAACGCCTCGCTCCAGGCCGGCTACCTGATCCTCGCGGCCCGCGCGCTCGGGCTCGACTGCGGGCCGATGGGCGGCTTCGACCGGGAGAAGGTCGACGCCGCGTTCTTCGCCGACGTGCCGTGGAGATCGATCCTCCTCATCAACCTGGGCCACGGCGATCCGGCGAAGCTCTACCCGCGCAACCCCCGCCTCGATTTCGAAGAGGCCTGCCGTATCGCGTAGTCGACCGGTCCCCGCCGGAAAGCAGACGGAGGCCGGACGAGCAGCGCCACGAGGGCGGGGAGGAGGTTCAGGTTGATGCTCCGTAGTTCGATCTCGCTCATGCCTGGCATGAGATAGATCCCATTTTCCTCATGGGTCCAGCGACGCATGCTGGGCGGCCTATGAGAGCGTGCGATGTCGAGGTCGTGGTGACGGGGGGTACGGGATTCATCGGGCGCTGGCTGCTGGCCGAGCTGACCCGGACGAAGGCCGTGGCGGCGCCGGTGCGCCGGGCGCGGCAGCGGGCCGCCGAGCTTTCCGCGTTCGTCGACGCGCACGGCGGCGATTCGCGGCGGCTCCTGGTGGTCGAGGGTGATGTCGAGGCGGCGTCGCTCGGTCTGTCGGAGCGCTTCGAGCAGGTGCGCGACGTCTATCACCTGGCGGCGCGCTTCGCCTTCGGGCTCGGCGTGCAGGAGGCGCGGCGCTGCAATGTCGAGGGCTCGCTGCACGCCGCCGAGTGGGCGCTCGGGCGGCCCCACCTGCGGCGCTTCGTCTACCTCGGCGGCTACCGCATGATGCACGCGAGCGCCCGGTCGGGCGCGGAGAGCGTGCTGACCGAGCGAGCGCGGGACCGGCTCTACCGCCAGCACGGCGCGTACGAGGGGTCGAAGCACGAGTCGTTCCTCGCCGTGCGCCGCTTCGTGGCCGAGCGCGGGCTGCGCTGGACGGCCGTGCACCCGAGCAGCGTCATCGGCGACTCGCGCACCGGCGAGACCACGCAGCTCACGGGCGTCGGCGAGATGGTCGAGCAGCTCTGGCGGGGCCGCCTGCCGGCCCTGGTCGGAAGCGAGCGCACCTTCCTGCCCCTGGTGACGGTCGACTACCTGGCGCGCTTCCTGGCGAGCGTGCCCGAGCGCCCGGAGACCGCGGAACAGGACCTCTGCGTCCTCGACCAGGCGACTCCGCGGCTGCCGGCGCTGGTCCGCGGCATCGCCGCCCACCTGAGGCGCAGCCCCCCGGCGTGGGTGCTGCCTCTCGGCCTGGTGCGCCTGTTGCCGGAGGCGCTCACCGGGGTGACGCGAGAGAGCCTGTCGTTCCTCGCCGAGGATGCGTATGACACCAGCGCGGCCGACGCCCACGCCCGCGCGGTCGGCCTGGTGATGCCGCCGATCCACACCAGCGTGGAGCGCTGGTGCGACTACCTGGTGACGACGCGCTTCGGCGCCACACCCGGGAACGCGCCCGGCCGCCGGCCGGCGTCCTCCGTCGCCTGATCTGCGATCGGGGCCGCCGCCGGCCCGGAGCGGAGCGCCCGTGAAGCGCGCGCACGACGTCGGGTGAGAGTGCCCACGCGCGTGGGTCATCCGTCTTGTTTTCGTCGAGCACCACGGCGCCGCGCTCGAGATCGAGATCGGACGGCTCCAGCCTTCCGGCCTCGTCTGCCCGCATCCCCTCGCGAATCAGGAAGCCATGATAGCTCCGATAAGACAGCGGAATATCCACCGCTGCCACGAGGCGCCTATCCTCCGCTCCCTGTCCGCGCCGCCACGGGGGGCAGCGCACGCCCGTCGCGCTGACACGCTGATGAGCTTCCCGCTACAGCGTGACGAAGGGGGGCGAGCTCGGTCAACGCGTCCGATCGGGAGGAAGCACGTCTCAAGTGGCTCCGCACACTCGTCGACCTCGTCCTGACTGAAAGGGCCTCCCGGACCGCAGTCCCTTGCCTCCTCGGCGAGCCGGGGGACCAAGGTAAGATTCAGACGGCTTGGCGCGGCGGCGGTCCGGTACGGGCCGCGGCGGCGTCTGCGTGTCATGCTGGCCCAGACACCGCGCCAAGGCACGCTCCCTCTTGCCGGTCGTGCCCAGGCCCATGTTGCCGCGAAAGGAGCTCCGAACCCTACCTCGCTTGACGACGTGCTGTTCCAGCCACCGCGTCGCGCGGCGACACCGCCGCGGTGGCTCGCTTCCATCCCACCAAGGAGCGTTCATGCGACTGTCATTATCTTCGGCACATTGCGTCCTCGCCTTGGTCACCGGGCTCACGGGCATGCTCGGGTGCTCGGACGACCGTGGTCCCGGCAGCAGCGCGCCCGACGCGGGCGCGCCCAGCGATCCCGACGCCGGCGCGCCCGACGGCAGCCCGCCCTCCTCCGCGACGTTCGGTCCACTCGGCGATCGGCCGGATCTGCCCGTCGACGGGCGGCTCACCATCGACGGCCTGCTCTCTGCCGTCGATGTCGTCCAGGACAGGGACGGTAGGCCCCATATCTATGCCGAGGACCTCGTGGACGCGATGCGCGTCGAAGGGTATCTGACGGCGCGCGACCGCGCGCTTCAGCTCGAGATCTTGCGGCGCACCGCCCAGGGGAGGCTCGCAGAGCTCTTCGGCGACCTCGATCCCACCACCATCGATCAGGACATCGCTCTCCGCCATGTAGGGCTCGGTCGGATCGCCAGGGCCCAGTACGACGCGCTCCCCGAGGGGGAGCTCCGCCAGATGCTCGACGCGTACGCGGACGGGGTGACCCAGGTGTTCAGGAAGATCCGCTCCGGGGACATCCTCCTCCCCGAAGGCGCGACGGGGATACCCGTCAAGGCGTTCACCGACTGGAGCGGCGTCGACTCGCTCGTGATCAGCCGCTTCCAGAGCTACCTCCTGTCGTTCGACGCCGAGCTGGACATCACCATGCAGCAGTTCTTCGACGCCGCCCGGACGACGTTCGCGTCGAGCAGCGCCGATCCGCTCGCGCAGAAGCGCGCCGGCTTCGAGCGGGACTTCCTGAGGTTCGCCCCCTCCGAGCCCGCGGTGACCAGCAGCGGCTATCCCGCCTCCCCGGCGCGGGAGAAGGCGCAAAAGGCGGAGGACAAGGCGGCGAAGAGAGCGTCTCGCGCGCGACGACCGGGCCGCGCCGCGCCGGGCCGCGCGAAGCTCATTTCGTCGCTGACCGGCTACCTGAGCGCGGTCCAGCGCGCCAGGAGCAAGGTCGCCCCGGAGGGCTTCGGCTCGAACAACTGGGCCATCCACGCGAGCCGGAGCGCGACGGGGCACGCGCTCGTGGCCAGCGATCCCCACCTGTCGCTGAGCGCGCCGGCCGTCTGGTATGCCGTCTCGATCCATGTCACCGCGCCCGAGGGCAAGGACGCGAGCCGCGATGTTCACGTCGGGGGCGTCACCTTCCCCGGGATTCCGGGGATCATCCTGGGCCACAACGAGCACGTCGCGTGGGGAGCGACGGTCGCGATGTACGATGTCACCGATGTCTATGCCGAGAAGCTCACGCCCGACGGCAAGGCCGTGCTCTTCAAGGGCAATCCAGTGCCCCTCCAGACGGTCGAGGAGGTCATCGCGATCGCCGGCAGGGAGCCCTATACCTACCGTGTCCCGATCGTGCCCCATCACGGCCCGCTCCTGCCGACCATCGTCGACCACGCGGTGGTGGATCCGGACCCGGCCGTGGGGGCGCTCAGCGTCCGCTGGACGGGGCTGGAGCCGACGAAGGAGCTGGAGGCCATCTTCGGCCTGCTGCGCGCTCGCTCGGTCGATGATGCGCAGGAGTCGCTCTCGAAATTCAGCGTCGGCGCGCAGAACTGGGTGATGGGCGACGCCGCGGGCGACATCCTCTGGACGACGCACGCGGCGATCCCGACGCGGTCTCGCGAGGCGTTCGCCTGGGACGCGGCCACCTATACGGGCGTCCTCCCCTGCATGGTGCTCCCCGGCGACGGGACGGCGGAGTGGACCGGGACGCTCCCCGAGCACCTCATCCCCCGGGCGAAGAACCCGCCGGCGGGATACATCGCCACGGCGAACAACGACCCCATCGGGGACTCCCTGGACAACGATCCATCGAACGGCGCGCTCCCCGACGGCACCCCCATGTACCTGGGTTGCAGCTTCGACATCGGGTTTCGCGAGGGCCGCATCCAGGAGCGGATCGATGCCCACGAGGGACCTCTGTCGCCGGAGGATTGCGCGGCGATCCAGGGCGACATCAAGTCGGCGCTCGGCGCGAGGCTCGTGCCTCACCTCCTCCGCGCCGTGGACCGCGCCGACGAGGAGCGCGCGACGCCCGGTACTCACGCCGATCTGAGCGCGCTCGTCGCGGACGCCACAGCCGACGACCTGCAGCGCATCGCCGCCCTGCGGGCGCTCCTCGACGGCTGGGGCAAGGAGGCGGACTACAAGGCGGCCGCCGGCATCGATCTCGATACCGCCATGCCGCTCGCGGACGAGGGCGATGGCCCCGGCGCGATCGACGCCCGCGCCTCGGAGGCGACCTTGGTCTTCAACCTCTGGCTCGTCCGGGTGGTGCGCCGGGTGCTGGGCGACGAGCTCGGCCAGATGGGCTTCTCGTCGTTCTCCCGGGAGCTGTCGGCGAAGGCGCTCCTCCACCTGTTCTCCGCCGATCGGGAGCAGCTCGCCACCTTCGATCCGGCCGTGCAGGACAGCACGCTGTGGGACGACATGGGCACGCCAGCGGTCGAGTCCAGGGACGAGCGCGTGCTGCGCGCCCTGCTCGACGCCCTCGCCTGGCTCGATCGACAGGGCGGCTCCGGGGCTGCGGCGCCCCGCTGGGGCGCCTTTCACACGGTCACCTTCGACGCGCTCGTCCCCCTCTTCAGCAGCCTCAGCATCCCTCCGTCGAGCGATCCCCTCTGGAGCGGCGGCTTTCCGCGCGGCGGCGACGAGTTCGCGGTGGACTCCTCGGATTATCGCCTCTCGTGGGCGCTCGACGAATCACCGGATTTCCGGTACGTCCACGGCCCGTCGCAACGGCTCGTCGTGGAGCTCGACCCGGCGGGGCCGAAGGCGTGGAACGCCATTCCCGGAGGCAATGTCTGGGACGCCGAGAGCCCACATTTCCGCGATCAGGCGGAGCTCTGGCGAAAGAACCAGACGCGCCTGGTGCCGTTCCTGCTCCCCGACGTGATCCAGGCGAAGGAGTCGCGCACGGTGGTCGAGGCGCCGTAGCCGGCGCGTCCTCCGAGGCCCACCCCGGGCCGGTATCTGTCACGTGACGATCCGAGCACGCGATCGAAGCGAGGCCTCGGGTGTCGTCGATCATCGTTCACGTCGCCGGTCGCGAGCGCCACGGCGTTGGAGCCGCTGTTGTACGTTATGTCAACTGCCGGCCGTTGGCGGGAAACTCTTGACAGGTCGGCATGCCTTTGCGCGGGCTATCCTCTGAAGACCCCTTGATGGAGGCCGGCTTGCCATGACCCGCAGCGAGGACGAGCGCGCCATCGACGCCGTCGTACACGCGTTCTTTCAGGCCTTTGGAAACAAGGGTGGAGTCCGACCGGACCTCGACGCGCTGCGCGCGCTCTTCCTCGCGGAGGGCGTGATCATCAAGACCTGCGGAGAACCACCGACGATCTACGACCTCCGCTCGTTCATCGAGCCCAGGGAGAAGCTCTTGACGAGCGGGGAGCTGGTCGATTTCTCCGAGGAGGAGGTCTGGGGGAGGACGGACCTCTTCGGGAACATCGCGCAGCGCTTCTGTGTTTATCGCAAGTCCGGGCTGCTCTCGGGGCAGCGCTTCGAGGCGAAGGGCACGAAGTCCATCCAGCTGGTCAAGACGCCCGCCGGCTGGAAGATCAGCGCGGTTGCCTGGGACGACGAGCGGGAAGGGCTGAGCGTCCCTCCGGCTCAGGACGTCACACGACGCGGCCTGTAGCCGACAGGCGCTCGCTCCTCGGAAGGCCATCGCGAGATCAGAAGCCCGTCGCTAGAATGCCGGCGGTTCTACGAGGCCTGCGGCGCGCGGCGCGTGGGCGAGAAGGGCTCTGCCAGCATCCCTGGCCGGCTGCTCCCGCTGCCGTCGACCTGCGCGCGTGACGCGGGCGCTCCCCTGCGCGAGGTCGTCCACCGCGGTGGACATCGGGGATCACGCGTCCGGTCGTCGGCCGTCGCCGATGTAGAGCGGCTCGTCGTCGGGCCGAAGCTCGATCGGCGGCGGCGACGCGCGATGGCCGTCCCGCTCGTCGTTCGCGTCGAGCCCGATCGAGACGGCGGCGGTGCCCGCGACGAGCACGGGCTGCCCCACCTCGATGACCGTCTCCCGATAGCGCACCGCGCCGTGAAAGCCGGCGAAGAACGACGCGCGCTCGAGGCCGTAGCGCTTGCGAAAGGCGTCGACGTGGTCGGCGGCGTCCGGGGGCGGCTCGGCGTCCGCGAGGTCGAAGCGCACGTGGCCGCTCGGGCGGACGAGCGCCTGGCCCGTGCCGTCGTCGAGGGCGAAGTCGGGGGCCCACTCGGCGTCGTCGTCGACGACCCAGACGAAGCCCAGGTTGTTGAGGCCGAAGCCGCCCTTGCGCTCCTGCCGCCAGCGTACGACCCGGAAGGCGACGCACGGGCGCCCGCTGAAGGGCGAAACGAGCGGCTCGCCGACGGGCATCGCTCGGCCCCTCGCGGCGGTAAAGCGGGCTGGCCGCAGCTGCGCGATCGATTCGACGCACGCCCGGCGCAGGCGCTCTCGCCCGGCGCGCCGCAGCGCCCATCGAAGCCCGGCCCCGCCGAGGCCGAGCGCCAGAGCGACACCCAACGCGGAGAGGAGCAGGGCTTCCACGAGGGCATGATCGCTCAGAGCGCGTGGCTCGGCCAGGGCGACGCCCGTTCGCGCGAGGCGGCCGACGGGAGCCGCGCCGGGGTATCGTCGCCGCCCATGCGCGATCGCCAGCAGGTGTGGCGCCAGACGCGGGCCCGGCTGCACCCGGAGCGCATCGCCCGGCGGGAGGACGCGCTCGCACGAGCGAGCATGCCGATCGAGGGCCCCCTCGGGCAGCTCGACGAGACCGGCCTCCGGCGGCTGCTCCAGCGCTTCTCGCCCGCGCCATGCTCACCCTCCGGCAACTCGAGCTGGCGCGGGCGCCTCGCTCTGGAAAAGAGGCTGCCGTGGATCGCAGTGGAAGTAAGTGCCGTAGCGTAGAAGGCGGCGGGGTTAGCCGCCTTATGCCCCGATATAGGCCGCCAGCTCGTCAGGCTTTCCCATGGGAAAGGCTTCCTTCAAATAGTCGAGGAAGGCGGACACACGAGCGCTCAGCAGCCGCCGGGACGGATAGAGCGTCCACACGGCGATGTCTGGGCCGTCCACATCGCCCCAATGCACCAGAGTTCCAGCGGCCAGATCGCGACTTACAAGTGAAATGGGGAGGCGTCCGGCGCCGACGCCCGCTCGGACAGCATCGCGGACCATGAAGAGCGACGATAGGCGCAGGACTGGATCAACCACGATGCGCGATCTTCCGGCTGGCGCCACGACATCCCAGGCTGCAGTCCGGTCGCCTGCCCCCCGCACTACAGCCGGAACAGCGAGATTGTCCGCCGGTCGAGCGAGGCCCGGGCTCGCGACGACCACCAGCCGATCGCGCAGCAAGATTCGTCCGACAAGGCTTTCATCCGGATCCGGATTGACCCGGATCACCAGGTCGTAACCTTCCTCCACCATGTCGACGGTCCGATCTTCCGTCGTGACCTCAAGCCGGACCTCCGGATATTTCAGCGCGAACCCGGCCGCAAGCTTGCCCATCGCGGCCTGCGAGAAGAGCAAAGGCGCGCTGATTCGTAACTTGCCTCGCGGCCGATCCCCACCCGAGGCGATCGCTGCCGCAGTCTCGTCGAGCTCGGTAAGCAATGCCCCCGTTCGCTCAAAGAGCGCCCGTCCTTCCTCGGTGAGCTTCAGCGTGCGCCCCCCGCGCTCGAAGAGACGCAGGTCGAGGGCGGCCTCCAGCTCCGCGACCCGGCGGGACAGGGTCGCTTTCGGGCGCCCCGCGGCGCGTGCGGCTCGTCCGAAGCCTCCGTGTCGGGCGACGAGGCTGAAATCAGCGAGAGCGAGCAGATCCATGCGTTCCACCGGTGAGACGGTCTGTCTCAAAATAACGTCTATCGGCGCGAATGTAAACCACTAATTTACAGGGTGTCTTTTGACCCCAACCAGAGTGATCCCCATGTCCATCCTCGTCACCGGCGCGACCGGCACGGTCGGCCGCCAAGTTGTCGAACAGCTCGCGAAGCGCGGCGCCGACGTGCGCGCTCTCGTCCGCGATCCCGCCAAAGCCAACTTCCCGGCGGGCGTCGCCGTCGCGCAGGGCGACCTGCTCGACGTCGACTCGCTGCGGAGCGCCTTCTCGGGCGTCTCCACACTCTTCCTGCTCAACGCCGTGGTGCCTGACGAATTCACCCAGGCCCTGATCGCGCTCAACCTCGCCCGCGAGGCCGGCATCGAGCGGATCGTCTACCTGTCGGTGATCCACAGCGACCTCTACGTGAACGTGCCGCACTTCGCGGGCAAGTTCGCCGTCGAGCGCATGATCGAGCAGATGGGCTATAGCGCCACCATCCTGCGTCCCGCGTACTTCATGAACAACGATCTCACGATCAAGGACGTGGTGACCGGATACGGCGTCTACCCGATGCCGATCGGCGGCAAGGGGCTCGCCATGATCGACGCGCGCGACATCGGCGAGATCGCGGCCGTCGAGCTGATCCGCCGCGAGCAGGCCGCCGCCCCGCTTCCCCTCGACCGGATCAACCTCGTCGGTCCCGACACGCTGACCGGTGCGGACGCCGCGGCCATCTGGACGGAGGTCCTCGGGCGCCCGATCTCCTATCCTGGCGATGACACCGCCGGGTTCGAGCAGAACCTCCGGCGGTTCATGCCGAGCTGGATGGCCTTCGACATGCGCCTGATGAGCGAGCGCTTCCTCACCGAGGGCATGCTCCCCGAGGCCGGCGATGTAGCACGTCTCACCACGCTCCTGGGACGCCCCCTGCGCTCCTACCGCGACTTCGCCGCCGAGATCGCGACCTCGGCCTGACGGCCGAGCGATGCTCGACACTCACGACAAGGAATATCATCATGATCTATTCGACCGCCACTGTCCCTGTGAACCCGGAAGGCGAGACCGAGCTGACCCGCGCGCAGGCATGGGAGGGCCTGGTCCTCAAGGCCCGCGACGCCCGCCTGTTCCTCCCGCCCGGCCTCTGCACCCGTTGCGACGTCGTCGAGGAGAGCGGTTCTCACATCGTGCGTGAAGCCACGATCGCAGGCGGCGACCTGCGCGAGATCATCACGTTCGAGCCGCAGAGCAAGGTCACTTTCTTCCAGGCCACCGGTCCCCGCGAGGGCGCGATCATCAACGAGCTGTTCGAGGACGCCGACGGCACGCTCCAGCTCCGCTTCTACTGCTACCTCGGCCTGCGCGGCAAAGAGCCGAACGGCCCCGAGGAGCAGGCCGAGCAGGAGTGGATGGACAGCGATAAGGGCTACAAGAGCGCCTTGCTGTCAACGCTGAAGCGCACCCGCGAACTGCTCGCGGAGGGCCGGCTCTGAGCACCCGCCAGCCCATTCCGCGAGGTGACCCTCCTCTCGTCCGCGATGCGCGCGCTCGTGAGCGCAATGAAGATCGAGCAAGTCTCACGTCTGACCTGGTGAAAGCAACTCAGCGCGATCAGACCTGTCGTTCTCCGTGATGAAGCACGAAATCAGCTCGTCGGACGCAGGCCATGCAGGCGATGCGTGCCATGTTCGCCGCAGCACCGAAGCTCAAGCGACGGCGGCGGGCGCCACACGCCCGACAATCGTCGCCTACCTGATGCCGAGGAGCCTCAGGTCGCTCGCAGCGACGCCAACCGTTTCAGGAGGTATGCCTTCAGGGCCTCGTCGGTCGTGAGTCCGACGGCGATGGTCAGCGCCTCGACGGCCGGGGCCGTGTCGCCGGCGCGGGAGAGCAGGTGACCCTTCGCGGCCCAGTAGGGCTGGTAGGAGAGCATGCGGTTATCGGCCTCAAGCGGCGTCAGATCGGCAAGTGCGGCGCGCGGGCCGTCCACCTCGGCGCGCGCGACTGCCCGGTTGAGGATGACCACCGGCGAGCCGGTGAGCGCCAGCAGATGGTCGTAGAGCGCAACCACCGCCGGCCAGCTGGAGACGCCGGCCAGGCGGCGGGCGACATGCGCGGAATGGATCGCCGCCTCGATCTGGTAGCGACCGCTCGGCCCCGCAGCGTTCGCCTGATGTAGCAGGTCTTCGGCGAGCGCGATCAGTGAGTTGTTCCAGAGACCTGTGTCCTGTTGTTCGAGCGGCACATAGGCGCCGGCCGCGTCGCGCCGGGCCGCGCGGCGGTGTAGAACATCAGCGCCAGCATGCCCTTCGCCTCGGGTTCGTCGGGGAGCAGGGAGACGACCATGCGGCCATGCCCTCGCCCGACACCATCAGCGCTTCCCACCCGCCTGGGGATCCATGACGGGACGGATCTCGATCGACCCGTATTTGCTCGACGGGCAGCGCTTGGCCCAGGCGATCGCCTCGTCGAGGCTCGGGGCTTCGACGAAGAAGTAGCCGGCGAATTGCTCCTTCGTGTCCGCATAGGGGCCATCGAGCACATCGGTCTTGCCGTCGTGCTGGCGCACGGTGGTCGCCGCCGAGCTCGGCTGCAGACGCTCACCCGGAGCAGAGCCGGCGGCCTTGGCCAGCGCCTCGTTGAAGGCCGCGTATTCGGCCCAGAGCTCCTTCTGCGGGGCCGCGGCGAGGGCGGGTTCGTCGTGGTGGATCAGCATCATGAATCGCATGTCGTTGGCTCCTCCAGCGGAACCGCATGTCCCGCTGTGACAATGACGGGCGAGCCTCACGGATTTCTACCGGCCCCCGAAGAATCTACTCCACAGCGGCGGCGCGCAGAAGAGCGCGAAGCCGACGCGTGGGATCGGGGGCCGTCCTTCGCCCGGGCGGATCGGCCGACGCAGGGTTCGGGCGAACGGTCTATGTGGTCGGCGCTGCGACCTCGGCCCTGTCCGCCCGACGTGGTTCAGCGGGGGTCGCGACAGAAAGCCCCGCCAATCGGATCGAAACCCCCGCCCTGTCGAGGCTGCACGAAGGGTGATACTCCCCTGCTGGAGGCGGTCCGGGCGACCGTCCGCCGAGGAGAAGGCGTGATGAAGACGGACGAGCACGGGAAACACGCAGTGAACTTCGGGCGCGAGCGAGCCTTGAGCTACGACGACCAGGTGCGCCGCTTCTGGGCGGGTTATGGCGTCATGCAGCAGGTCATCGCCGAGGTGATCGCCGCTGCGCTCCCCGACGAGGAGGCCGCGTCGCTGCTGATCGTCGGCGTCGGGACCGGGAGCGAGGTGAAGCCGCTCGCGCGCTACGCGGGGGCCGGCGTTCGTTTCACGGGCGTCGACCCCTCGCCGGAGATGGTCGCCGTCGCGAGAGAGAAGCTCGCGGCGGAAGGCCTCCTCGAGCGGACGAGCCTGCATGCCTGCGAGCTGCGCGATCTCGCGCGCGGGCCCTTGTTCGACGGCGCCCAGATGATCGGCGTCCTGCACCACGTCCCGGGCGATGAGGCGCGCGTCGAGCTCTTGCGGGAGGTCGCCGGGCGCCTGAAGCCGGGGGCGCCCTTCGTGATCGGCTGTCGGACTGGAGACGATCCGCTGCTGAGCGCCGTCGAGGACCGGCGGGCCCTCGCGGAGGGGCGGCCGCCCGAAGCGGCGGAGCAACGACGGAAGGCCATGGCGTCGTTGAAGATGCCGGCCTCGGACGCCGAGGTCTTCGCGCTCCTGGCCCAGGCAGGCTTCATTGCGCCTCGCCTCATCTTCTGCGAGCTGCAAATCAAGACCTGGGTGACGCGCTACGACCCGTCCACGCTCGGCGCGTGACGCGGCGACACGCGGGGCCGCCGCTCCGCCCGATGTCGCTCCTGGTCAACCTGGCAGGGCTCGACGCTGCGGTAAGGGAGAAGGGGAAGCGCGTGGCGGAATGCCGCAGTGAGGCACGCGTGCGGTTCGCGCGTGGAAGGGAATGACAGGCGATGAGGTGCGCTCATCGGGCGCGAGCGCGTTCACGCGAGCTCCTTCCGCGCGTCTCTCTCAACGAACGCTCAGCCCGCACGCCTGGATCGCGCTTTGCAGTTACACAAGACATGCTGCAAGACATGCATCAGCACGCTGCGTTCATCGTGGGAGTCCTGGGTGTCTCGCTGACGCTCGGCTGCGCCGGCGAGCCTGGAACAGCCGAGGCGCTCGGAGAGAGCGCCGATGCGTTTTCAACGGCGCCGGGTGAGCCGAACCACGAAGAGATCACCAGCACCGCGCTGGCGTTCCTGAAGCCTGCAGTGATCAGCGCTCTGAAGATCGGCAACGTGTCGACGGACGCCGAGTTCTACTTCAGTAATGCTGCTCACTTCGATGACTGCAATTTCAGCGGAGGAGCCGCCTTCATCGCCGAGAAGCAAGCCGAGGCGGTGGCGGCGCTGGGCCCGGGCATCGCGCAGCTGGATGGTGATGCGCTGGCATTGCTGGCGTTCTCCCGTTCGCTTCACGCGGTGCAGGACTTCTACGCACACACGAACTGGGTGGAGCTCGGCGGCGACGTCCTCGTGGACCAGTCGCTCACGGCGTTCCCCGCGCTCGCGCCGTACTCCCCGGTGCCGTCGACGGGCTTCATCGTCGTGCAGGGCCACAGGCCGAGGGGGGCGGCGGTGACTCGCGACGACGATGCGCCGTACCCGGAGTACGCGATCGTGACCTTCCGCCAGCGGCGGACGACCGCCTATGGCCTTGTCTCGGGCACGGTCGACTACGAGCCAGGCGACTACTGTCCGCCCCCGGTGGCGATGACCCATGACGAGCTCAGCAAGGACAAGACCTCCTTGACCGATCGCGTCGAGCAGCACCTCGCGGCGAAGTCGCTCGCGATCCAGCAGACGCGTCATGAGTGGTGCCGGCTCAATCAGCTCGCTCACGATGCGTGGGGCGACGCCGGGACCGCGCGCCTCGCGGCGTGGGTGGCCGACCCGAGCTCGGCGCCCGACTGCACCACCGAATGAGGCGGAGGCGTTCTGGCGCGCCTTCGCCCGTCACCACCCGTCACAAGGCGAGGCACGGGGTAGCTCTGTAGCGCATAGGCGTTAACCAAGCTTCGCGCCGCGTTCTCCTACCTCCGAACGTTTACGTGGTCGTGGTCGTGGTCGTGGTCGTGGTCGTCAACGGCAGGCCGTAAACGACCACGACCACGTAAACGTTCACGTTGGTGACCGATGGGGCGGGCTTCGTGCCCTGAACGTGACCGAGCGAGCTTGGTTAACGCTGCTGAGCTCCGGGGCGGAGCCTCAGGCGAGCGCTTCGGCGATAACGCCCGAGGCCATCACTCGACGACGATGGAGGAGATCTTGTCGTTCATGGCGCCCAGGGTTGGCGCATCGGAGGTGTACTGCACCGAGGTGCCGGTGTACCCCGCGTCGTAGTACGCCGTGACCGTGTAGCCGGGGGGCACCTGGATCGAGGAGATCCAGTCGTTTGCGATCGCGCGAGCGCGGATGTCGAGAACGTCGTACTGCCCGCGGTCGAGCACGACCGCCCTGCCGCCGAAGCCATCGTGCTCGTACACGGTGATGCCCGAGGTGGCAGGCGGCGGGGCGTTGTAGTTCGAGTACTGTTGCCACAGGGTCTCCAGATCGTAGCCCGTCAAGTCGACCCACGTCTCGCTCGAGTACTCCCCTTGACGCAGGATGTCGTCGAGCGCGTCGACCACTGGCGGCAGGCCCACGCGGTACGTCGCGTCCATCCATTTGAAGAAGGCGGCCGCATCACCGTAGCCGAAGAGGTAATGCGACCCGTACGTCCATCCGCTCGGGATGGACCAGCCGGCCTCCTCGTTCTTGAGGCCGTAGGCGTCACGCACATAGTCGGCGCCCCCCTCGATGATCCAGCCGGGGACCTCGCCCCAGTACCCGAGCTGGACGACGTGCATCGTCTCGTGCACGACCACGTCCGCGCCCAGCGGGTTGTCGAGCATGAACTGCCTGTTGTAGAAGGTGTTGGTGCCGCTCGCCCAGGCGATGCCGGGCTGGTCGGTGATGTGCAGCCCCACCGTGGTGGCCGCGGCCGGGTTGAAGCGCTGCACGAGCTGCGGGTACACGGTGTAGAACGTGCAAATCATGTCCTCGAGGATGACGTCATTGAAGTTTGGGACGGTGGTGACGTCGAGGGTGTAGGGGCTGCCGTCGCCGCAAGCCGGAGTTGGCGTGCCCCCCTCGAAGCGGAGGTTGTCGAGCACGGTGGCCGTGCTGGAGCGCGGCACGTTCAGCGCCAGCGTGATCCGGAGATCCGAAACTTGCTGCTGAAACGCGCTCTCGAGGTGAGCCGGCACCGCAAACGAGAGCGTGCTCCACGTGTTTACCGGCACGTTCTCCAGCGAGGCCAGGCCCACCCAGGCCCTGTTCAAGCCGAGCGTCGGGCTGCTCACGTACATGTGCACCTGACCCCAGACCGAGCTCACGGGGACCCGGATGTCGAGCGCGAGCTCGTCCGTGACGCCCGACAGGGTGGAGAGCGCCGAAGAGGTCAGCTCCGCGTACGAGAAGTCGCGCAGCCCGAGCGCGGCCGCGCCCTCCGTGTGGTGTGTCGAGGATTCGAGGATCCCGTCCGAGGCCGTCCAGTCGGCCACGTTCTCGAACCCGAAGACCGAGTCCTGCTGCGTCAGCGCGAGCTCGGCTGTCTCGACCGGGGCCTCTTCATGGGGCTCCCCGGCGACGGCGCAGGCGCTCAGCGCCCAGCACGTCAGCAGCAGACTCGCTCGGCTCAGCAGCTTGCGTGTACTGTGATGAATCGATCGTGTCATGTTCCTCGTTGTGCGCGTCTAGAGGGCGTACCCGCGCGAGCGAATCGTCGGATTCATGCGCTCGCCGCGAGCACGCCAGGACGGGAGCCATCGCGATAGGCTCCCGCCAGCCCATCAATGCTGCCGAGGTCCATCGATTCAAGCACCCTTTACATTACTTCACATCGCGAATCGCGACAGCTTTGTTACTCCCGCGGCGCTGCGGCGACGCCTACGTTCCCGGCGAGCCCGAGGCTCGGCGAAAGGAAGGCGCCCATGGCTCAGCACGAAATAGGGGGGAAAGCATCCTACGAACGTGACGTCCGCAGGGTCGTGCGGGGGATCTCGACGTGGCTGCAGGCAGCCAGGGCGGCGGGGAGAGCAACGACATCGAGCGCGTTGAGCGAGCGCCCGCGCAGTTGCGCAGTCGCGCGCCACGGCCGGCGCGATGCCCCGGCTTTTCGTCCCGATCGCGCTGGCACACCCGTCGCCAATGGTCTGGACGGCGCCCGACGCAGGGGAGGGGAGAGCCGCTGTCGCCTCGACAGCGGGGCTCCGCCCTCGGGTCGTGCGGCCAGAGAAGGCCGCGATGGCAGCCATGGAGAAACACATGAAGACGAATCTGAAGATCGAATCGCTCCGCCGTGGTCCCCGGTCCGTTCTCGCGCTGCTCGTCGTGGCGGCCGCGCCGGCGTGCGCCGCCGCGCCGGCGGAGGAGCCCATGGTGGAAGATCCCGCGGGCGAGAGCGTTGACGCGAGCGAAGAAGCGCTGCGCTCGGGCGACGCCGCCGGCGGTCCCGAGCGGTCGTCCCCCGGCCGCCTCCCGGAAAGCGGACGAAACCGCAGTCAGCAGCTGCGGGAACCAGCCGCGTCGACGTCGCGGACGCCACGTTCTCCCTCCGTCGGTCGGCGGCGCAACACCGCAGGTGGCATGCTCCGTGCCTGCTTCTTGCGAGCGTGACCAATTTTAACGACTCACGAAGAGGCCTGGTGCACGGCGATGATGCCTGCCGAGGCTCGGACGCGAAGGGACGGCCGCCGGCAACCGCCTACATCAACCGCATTGCCACGGCCGTGCCTCCGCACGACGTGCACTCCTCTTTTGTCCGCTTCGCGAGCACGCTGTTCAGCGACGAGCGCAGCCGCGTGCTGTTCGGGCGGATGGCGGACAAGGCGCAGATTTCACACCGGTTCTCCGTGCTGGCCCCGAGCGTCGAGGTGGGCGGCGCCTCGGTCGACGCGGGGCGGTTCTACCTGCGCGGCAGCTTCCCGACGACCGCGGACCGCATGCGTTTGTACGAGAAGCACGCGCCGGAGCTCGCCGCGCAGGCCGTCTCCGGCCTCGACCTCGGGAGCGCGGCCCGCCGGATCACCCACGTCATCGTGACGTCGTGTACGGGCTTTTCCGCGCCGGGCATCGACCTCGATCTCGTCGAGCGCTTCGGCCTCGATCCATCGGTCGAGCGCACGACGATCGGCTTCATGGGGTGTTATGCGGCGATCAACGCGCTGAAGCTCGCGCGGCATATCGTGCGGTCAGCGCCCGAGGCGCGCGTGCTCGTGGTGAACGTCGAGCTGTGCACGCTGCACCTGCAGGAGGCCATCGCCATGGATCAGATGCTGTCGTTCCTCCTGTTCGGCGACGGCTGCGCCGCGGCCGTGGTCAGCGCCGAGCCGATCGGGCTCGCGCTCGACCGGCTCCACGCCGTCGTGGTGCCCGGGACGCGCGAGCTCATCACGTGGAACATCCGCGACCTCGGCTTCGAGATGTTCCTGTCCGGCCGCGTGCCGGGCGCGATCGACCGGGGGCTCAAGGCCGCCGCGGGCGCGATCCTGGACGGCGCCGCGCCAGGCGAGATCGACCTCTGGGCGGTGCACCCCGGCGGGCGGTCGGTGCTCGACGCGGTCGAGCGCGCGCTCGAGCTCGGGCCGGCGGCGCTCGCGGCGTCGCGCGACGTGCTCGCGCGCTTCGGCAACATGTCCTCGGCGACCATCATGTTCGTGCTGCAGTCGATCGTCGCTGACGCGCGGCCGGGCATGCGCGGATGCGCCATGTCGTTCGGTCCAGGCTTGACCGCCGAGACGATGCTGTTTCATACGGACTAGACCGATGGGCGCCCTCGACTTCTCGCGTCGATCCACGCTCGACGAGCTGATGGATACCCAGCCCGTGGACTTCGAGGACTTCCGCGCTTGCCTCGTCGATCTGGCGCAGGTCAACCGGCTGACCCTCGCTCACCGGCCGACGTTCGCGTTCCTCGAGCGCCTCGTCGCGCGCGGCCTGCGCGGCCTGCCCAAGGACCGGCCGCTGGAGGTGATCGACGTCGGCAGCGGCTACGGCGACATGCTGCGGGGGATCGACGCGTGGGCCAGAGAGCGCGGCATCGCCGTCTCGCTCACCGGCGTCGACCTCAACCCGTGGTCGCGCCGGTCGGCCGCCGAGGTGACTCCGCCGGGCCGGCCGATCACCTGGGTCACCGCCGACGCCTTCGCCTACGAGCCGCCCGGCGGCATCGACGTCGTGTTGAGCTCGCTCTTCACGCACCATCTCCCCGATCCGGTGGTCGTCCGTTTCCTGGCCTGGATGGAGGCGAAGGCGCGGCTCGGCTGGTTCATCAACGATCTGCACCGCCACCCGCTGCCCTATCACTTCTTCCGCCACCTCTCGCGCCTCGCAGGCTGGCACCGCTTCGTGCAGCACGATGGCCCGGTGTCGATCGCCCGCGCCTTCTCGGCGAGCGACTGGCGGCGTCTCATCGCCGAGGCCGGGCTCGATCCGCGCGCCGTCGAGGTTCGATGGTGGATGCCGTTCCGGCTCACCGTCGGGAGGCTCAAGGTCCCGTGAACGACGCTGTGGTCGTCGGAGGAGGCCTGGCCGGGGCGGCGGTCGCGCTGCTCCTTTCGCAGGCGGGGCGCGAGGTCGCGCTGATCGAGCGCGAGGCCTGCCCGGCGGACAAGGTCTGCGGCGAGTTCCTGTCGCGCGAGGCCGCGCTCTACCTTGCGTCGTTCGGGCTCGATCTGCCGGCGCTCGGCGCCGTGCCTATCGAGGCCGTGCGCCTGGTCGAGCGCGATCGGGTCGCGGCCGCCGCGCTGCCGTTCTCCGCGCTCAGCCTGTCGCGCCGCGTGCTCGACGAGGCGCTGCTCGCGCGCGCCGCCGCGGCGGGCGCGTCGATCCGGCGGGGCGTCCGGGTCCAGGCGCTCACGCGGGCGGGCGCGGGCTGGGGGGCGCGGCTCGAGGACGGCAGCGCGATCGAGGCGCGCGCCGCGTTCCTCGCGACCGGCAAGCACGACGTCCGGGGCCTGAGGCGGCCTTCCGGGCTGCAGGACGATCTCGTCGCCTTCAAGCTGCACTGGCGGCTGTCGCCTCGGCAGGCGGCGGAGCTCGACAGGCACGTGGAGCTCGTGCTGTTCGAGGGCGGTTATGCCGGTCTGCAGCCGGTCGAGGGCGGCCGGGCGAACCTCTGCCTCCTCGTCCGCAAGAGCCGCTTCGCCGCGCTCGGGCAGCGCTGGGACCGCCTCCTTTGCGCGATGCGCGAGGGGTCGCCGCACCTCGACGCGCGGCTCGCGGGCGCGGAGCCGTGCCGGGCGCGGCCGCTCGCGCTCTCGGCGATCCCGTACGGCCATGTCCAGCGCCGCGCGGACGGGATATGGCGCCTCGGCGATCAGGCGGCGGTCATCCCCTCCTTCTCTGGAGACGGCATGTCGATCGCGCTGCACAGCGCGCGGCTCGCGACCACGGCGTACCTCGAAGGGGCGAGCGCGGAGGCGTTCCAGCGCCGGCTCTCGCGCGACGTGCTCGGGCAGGTGCTGCTCGCGACCGGCCTCTCTCACGGCCTCGTGCGGCGGCCCGGCCAGGCGGCGCTCGGCGCGGCGGCGCGCCTTTGCCCGGGCCTCATGGCGGCCGTGGCCGGGCGCACGCGCGTGTCCGAGGCGGCGCTCGTGCGCGGAGGGCTGCCGGTCGCCGCGTTGGAGGGCGGGCTCGGGCCGCTCTGCGCGACACGCTAGCACCAGACGCCGGACTCAGCGCCCGAGGACAAGCTCGTAAAGCGCCCTCGGGCGAGGAGCTGCCCCGGAGCTGCTGACCTACCGCGTCAGGTCGACGTTGTACCTACCGTCGCCGCTCGCGGCGGTGCCCGTGATGTGCGTCGTCCCCGGCTTTCGCTCGACCTCGCTCTCATCGACGGGCGACGGCTGCAGCTCTCCCGTGAAGGTGAGCGAGAGGGTGAGGTCGCCCTCGAGAGCACCCGCCATCGTGAAGCGACCGTTGAGGCTCCCTTCGAGCGTACCGGTCGGAACCTTGCTGAGCTTCATCGAGAGCACAGGCAGCGTTTCGCTCGTGTTGTAGGTAATCTCGCCGTCATCGGAGTAGTCTTTGAGCTCCTCGATGAGGTTCATTGTCTTGTTTGTCGAGGCACCCTGATCGACCTGCCCGCTGATGGTGATCGTGCCCGTTTTCGCACCATTCGCCGTCTGCGGCGCGACATTCGCGCTCGTGGCGGCGTTGAAGCCTTGAAAACCGAGCGTGATCGCCTTGTCAATCGAGTCGTCAAGCCCCTCATAGGCGCGCCGGGCGTCCTCGTCCGAGCTGACGCCGCTCGAGCCGCAGCCGACAAGCACGAGGGAAAGTGTGATGGCGAATTGTGCTGTTCGAAACATTTGAGCCTCCTCCGCTGATGAATACCACGAAAGCAGCGAAAGGGGAGAAACAGTCAGGGCTCGCAGGACCACTGGTGCCAATGACGCGTGATATCAGCGCTCCGCGAGGAGTGCATTCGAACGATCAACGCTGCGCAGCAGTGATAGAGACACCCTTGTGGCAGCTCGTGCGTAATGGCGTGAGTCCGCGTGTCCTGCTGCCGGGCGGCTCGCCCGACCCGCCGTGTCTCCGGAGCTGCTCGGCGGGCATGCTCTCGGCCCTCGGTTCGCTCGATACGAGGGGGCGGCCGCGGAGCGCCGCGGAGCCGCGCCACGGCCGACCGCGGCGGGGGGGCCGCCCTCGAGAGGCGGCCAAGGAGCTGCGCCGGCGGCATCTCCAGCGGGCTCCCGGGAGCGCGCACAGGGGGGTGGGCGGCGGGATCGAGGAAGATCCTCCGCCGTTCAGCCTGCTTTCGGGCGGACCGGCTACTGTGCATGAGCATGGGAACCGCCGAGCCACACCCCGCCAGCCGCCGGCTCAGGCTCGTCTCCGCCCAGGGCGCCGGGGGCCAGCCCGCGCCCGCGCCCGCGCCCGCCAGCGACGAGGAGATCCTGCTCGCCTTCCAGCGCGGCGAACGAGGGATCGGCCTGCGGCTCTACGAGCACCTGCTGCCGGTCGTCGACCGGACCCTGTACCGGATCCTGGGTTGCCGCGAGCAGGACCACGCCGACCTCGTGCAGGGCGCGTTCGAGCAGATCGTGAGCACACTTACCAAACGCCGGTTCGCGGGGGAGTGCAGCCTGGCGGGCTGGGCGTCCGTCATCGCCTGCCATGTCGGGCTGAGCGCGCTGCGCGCCCGCCGGCGCGAGCGGAAGGTCATCGATCGCACGCCGGGGTCGCCGGAGCCTGGCGCCGGGCCCGAGCCGCCCTCGCAGGGCGCCGATCCCGAGCGCGAGGTGAGCGCGCAGCGCGATCTCGAGGCCCTGCGCCAGCACCTCGCGGCGATGGACGGCGACCGCGCGACCGCGCTGCTGCTCCACGCCATGGGCTATTCTCTCAAGGAAATCGCTGACTTGACCGGTGTTTCCGTGGCCGCGGCCCAGTCGCGGCTGTCGCGGGGGCGGCGGGAGCTCCAGGCGCGCTGTGAACCCGAGGCGGCGGCGCGACGCGACCCCGCTCGACCCGAGGAGCCACGATGAAGCAGGACGACGTTGACACCACCCGGGAGGATCGCGCCGCGGCGGCCGGCGTGGACGGCGTGGAGGCCTCGCTGCGGGCGCTGGTCGAGCAGCCGGTGCCGCCGCTGCCCAGGATCCAGGCGAGATACCTCCAGCAGCGGATCGCCGGCCGCATCGACCAGCTCGTCGCCGACGCGGCGGAGCAGCGCGCCCGCGCCGCCCGGCGGAAGCGGGCCGCCGTGGCCGCGGCGGCGCTGGCGGCCGTCCTGGCCGCGGCGGCCGCCGGCGTCTTCATCGTGGTCCGGGCGCGCGACGCCCCGCCCGCCGCGGCGCAGGTGACGGCGCTCCAGGGCTCGGTCGAGATCGCGGCCGGGGGCGCGACCCGCTCGCCGCCGTCGCTCGCCCTCGTGCCGCTCGCGAGCGACGAGGAGCTCCGGACCGGCGAGGGCGCGCGGGCGAAGGCGTCGCTCGCGACGGGCGCCACCGTCGAGGTCGGGCCCTCGACGCGCGTGAGGTTCGCGCCGGCGGGCGCCGGGCGCGACCGCGCGGGTGACGTCGTCGCCCTCGAGCAGGGCAGGATCGCCGTCGACGTGCCGCCGCTGCCGGCAGGCACGAGCCTGTCGGTGCGCACGTCGGACGCCGTGGTCACGGTGCACGGGACGCGCTTCTCCGTCGAGCGGCGGCCCGATACCGCGGGAGAGCCCGCCGAGACGCGCGTGTCGGTCGTGGAAGGGCGGGTCGCCGTGCACCGCGGCGAGGTCGAGCGCTTCCTGAGCCCAGGCGAGACGTGGTCCTCCCGCGACGAGGAGCGCCGGTCGGACAGGCCCGCCGAGGGACGCCCGGGCGACGCGCCGGCGCCGCCTCGCGACCTCGGTCAGGACAGCGCCGCCGGCGAGGGCGGCAGGGGCGACGGGGCCGGCGAGGGCGGCGCGGGGGAGCCGCGCGCGCCGCGCGACGCGCGCCAGGCCCCGTCGCGCGCCTCGCTCACGGCCGAGAACGAGCTGCTCCAGGGCGCGATGGCGGCGCGGAGGCGCGGGCAGCCGAGGCGGGCGATCGAGCGGCTCGACCTCCTCCTCGGCCGCTACCCGGACTCGCCGCTCGCCGAGATCGCCCGCGTGGAGCGCCTGCGCGCGATCGAGATGCTCGGCGACAAGGACCGGACGGCGGCCGAGGCGCGCCGGTACCTCAAGGACTACCCGCAGGGCTTCGGGCGCGAGGAGGCCACGTCCGCCTCCCGCCCCGGCGGCGCTCGCCCGTGAGCGCCCGCGCGCGAGGCCGTCTCGATTTTTGACGAAACCCTGCCTGCTCCCGGCGCCTCCGGCGACCTTCACTTCATCGAGGAGATCATCGCGCCGGCGATCGGGTTCGCCGGCTGCGCTCCATGTCGTGCTTGCTTTCGAATTGGGAGGATCCCGATGCGTTCATTCGCGTTGACAGGGTGGTTCTGTGGTGGGCTGTTGTCGCTCGCGGCCTTCGGCTCGGGTTGCACCCTATCGGGCACAGGAGATGCTGACGGCCGCATCGTCTCCGGGGAAGACTGCGTCCCTTCGGACGACGAGGGCAGCGCGCCGGCGCCGAGCTTCCCGGGATCCGGCATGTCGGGCGCCGGCGATCCCATCACCGCGGATCTCGATCCGCTGTCGTGCGGCGCGAGCGCCCGGGGGGTCCCCGTGGACGGGACCGCCCAGGTCGACTGTTATTACACGAACAGCGACCCGACGACCCCGATGGCCTTCGTCGAGCGGGTCGTCGAGATCGCCGAGAGCGAGGAGCTCGTGCACGTGCGGCTGACGCTCAACCCCGCGTTCGTCGACAACACGTATGGCGAGACGGCCATCGGGTGGGGCGGCGGCGAGGAGCCCGGCGGCCCGCAGCCCGGCGGCCCGAAGCCCGGCGACGCGCCGAAGCCGAAGGGGCACGGGGGCCACACGTTCAAGGATCTCGTGGGCAGCGACAAGGCCCAGTTCCAGCTGACGAACGGGAAGGGAGAGCTCGTGCTCGACTTCTACGTCGACTATATCTCGGCCGACGAGGCGAGCCCCTCGGGTTATGCGTCGCTCGGCGTGCTCGGCGGAGAGGGCAAGATGCTCCTCGGAGACGCCGGCGCCGTCGTCGCGGCGACCACCTCGCTCGACCGCGATCTCAACGCGTGCGGGTACGGCGCGTACCTCGAAGACTCCCCGGAGACGGACGAGAACTACACCCCCAATTCGGAGACGCCGGACTGGGATTACCGCGTTGTCTACGACGTGTGGGTGAGCGCCTCGGCGTTCGGCGCGGCGGGCTTCGGCGACGCGACCATCAGCTATGTGCACGCCTCTCCGAGCAAGTACCCGTCGGACACGGTCACCGTGACGCCGGGGCCGTGCCCCACGCCGACGTGTGAGGGCGACGACCCGCCCGCCGGCGGCGGCGGCAGCGATGCAGGTGAGGATCCGGGTGGAGGCGGGGAATGCAAGGAGTCGGGTGGGGAGTGCACGGCCAACGCGGACTGCTGCTCGGACAGCGACGTGTGCGTGAGCGGGGTGTGCGAGCCGATCGTGATCCCGCAGTGAGCCGGTGAACTCCCCGGCGCCGGCGCGCCGGCGCCGGGGAGGTGCTGACGAGCGCCTCGGCCTGGGGCATGCCCTTGAGCTCGGCGATCAACGCCCGGCGCTGCCGCTCGGTCAGCTCGGTATCGAGCACCTGGTACAGGGCGGCGATCGGGCTCGCGCTCTCCCCCGAGTCATTCGGGAAGATTCACAGGGAGGCGGGGAGACGGGGAGCAAAATCCCATCAATCTCCCCGTCTCCCCGCCTCCCTGTTCAATTATTATCTAAGAATGTGACCTGGTGGTCCCCGGCGCCGTGGCCGCCGCGGCGCGCGGAGGATGCTACTTGCCCAGCAGGGCGTTCATCACCCTGTTGTAGGTCTCCTTCTTCCCGTACTGGTCGTTGAAGAGCAGCGACTGAGAGCTTTGCCCGTTGCACAGCGCCCCGCTCCAGCTGTTGAGCCACGACCTGCCGTCGTTGATCCCCCAGAAGGTGATGGCGGTGCACTTGGGCTCCTTGAAGCAGGCCGCGACAATGTCGTGGTAGTACGTGAGCTGCTCCTCCGCCGTGACCACGCCGCCGCAGCGGTTGATGTCCATCTCGGAGATCAGCACCTCCAGGCCCAGGTCGGTGAAGCGCTTCATGTTCGCCGCCACGTCCGCTCCACCGGCCTCGTTGTTCGGCGGCCCGATGTGCATCTGGAACCCGACGCCGTCGATCGGGACCCCCCGATCGACCATCCCCTTGACCATGTTGTAGACGAACTCGACCTTGTCGTTGCGCGCGTCGATGCTGTAATCGTTGTAATAGAGCTTGGCCTTCGGATCCTGCTCTCTCGCGATCTGGAAGGCGAGGTCGATGTACGATTCCCCGATCTGGTTGTAGAACACCGTGGGCCTCATGCGGGGATTGCCGACCCCGGTGTCACTGTCGGTCTGGACGGCCTCGTTGACGACGTCCCAGTGGTCGAGCCGGTCCTTGAAGTGCCCCATCACCTGGGTGATGTGCCTGCGCATGGCCGCCTCGACGTTGGCCTTCCCGGTCATGGAGCTCATCCAGCCGGGCAGCTGGCTGTGCCACACCAGGGTGTGGCCCTTGACCTTCATGTTGTTCTGGCGCGCCCAGTTCACGATGTTGTCCGCGGAGCCCCAGCTGAAATTCCCCGCGCTGGGCTCGAGCGCGTCCCACTTCATCTCGTTCTCCGCCGTCACGTAGTTGTGCTCAGCGGCGGCGACGCGCTTGTAGTCGTTGTTACCGAGACCACCGCCGGAGATGGCCGCTCCGATCAGCAGCGGGGGGTTCGCCTTCTCACCGGCCTCCCTCAGCGTGCTGGCGCTCGCCGCGGGGACTCTGGCGCTGGCGCCGCCGCCCGTACCATCGCTGCCGCCCGTGCCCTCGCCGCCGGTACCGCTGCCGGTCGTCGCGCCGCCGCCGGTGCCGCTCGTCGCGCCGTTGCTGGCGCTCGTCGTGTCGCCGCTGCCGGTCGTCGCGCCGCTGCTGGCGCTCGTCGTGTCGCCGCTGCCGGTGGTCGCGCCGCTGGGGGTGCCGCTCGTCGTGCCGCCGCCGGTGGTGCTGCCTGTCGCGCCGCCGCTGCCGGTCGTCTCCCCTCCATCGCCGTCACCGCTGTCCGAGCAGCCGGCTGCACACAGGAATGCCGAGAGGAGAAGTGTAAAGGGTGCTGATCTCATGCTCGCATGCTCCAAAGTAAAATGTATTTACTAACTCACGCGACCTGGTGCCTTGATCATCCGCGGGTCCACGTCGCGCGCGGGCGGCACCCGAGGTGGTGCCGAACCGGCAGTATATCGGCCGCTGTCTCCCAAGCATACAGCTTCACGAGGCGGACCCGAAGGATAAGGGGCTCCGGAAGGGAATTCCAGGGCCGTTCGAGAATTTTGACATGGGGATAATGTGCGCCCGAGACCGAGTCGGTAGGGCGCCCCACACGCGGCTCGCCGTGCTCCTGGGGTGCACCTGCTGCTGGGGCGCACCTGCTCCCCGGAACGAGCAGGAGGTCGCCGCAGACCTCGACGATCGCGCGACGAAACGTCCTTTGGCGCCGGCGTTCAGAGGCAGCGGGGAGAGGGGAAAGTGATCTTCACATTCCGGATCTCCTGGCGCGCGGTGGCGTCTCCCGTGCCGGCGGCGAAGCCATAAAAGAACTTCGACCCGACGGGGAAGCCGGGGATGGAGAACCCCTGGAACTGGCTTTTGCCGTCGATGATCAGGCTCACCTTGCCTTGGTTGAGCTCGATCTGCGCCGTATGGAACGCGCCGTCGCCGAGCGCGACGCCGCTCGTCCCCTGGCCCAGCGAGCCGAGGACGCCTCCGTCGCAAGGCTGCGTGAGATCGTCCACGCCCACGTGGTTCTTGTTGGAATCCGTGCAACCGAGGTTGTGGTAGGTGTCGATCTCGACGCCGTAGCCGGCGAGCCCGGCCATACCGAGGCCGCCGCCGGGCTCGCCCACGGCCGTCTCTCCTGTCGTCTGGAGCATGAACCCCATCCCGTCGCCGCTGCCGAGGCGGAACTCGAACGTCGCGGTGAAGACGTCGGCGAGGAGGGGATTCCGGTAAATGATGGTGCCAGCCTGGCCGTGTCTGGCCTCGGTGAGCACGCCAGTTAGCGTGTCGGCGTCCCAGAAGGCGTCCCCATTGAAGGACCACCTGTCCGGCGGTGAGGCCATGTCCGCGGCGAGGCTCACGCCGCAGGCGGTTCCAGCGGGGCACGTGCCCTCGTCGCGCTGCCCATCGCAATCGTTGTCGACGAGGTCGCACACCTCCGGCGCCGGGACACACCCGGGGCCTGGCTCGTCGGGGCCTGGCGCTTCCGGGCCTGGCTCCTCGAGGCCTGGCTCCTCGAGGCCTGGCTCCAGGAGGATGTCGCTCCGACCGCCGCACATGGACACGGCGGCGGCGAGCGCCGGAAGCAGGAAGAGTGCCTTTGTGCGCGCTCGACGGCCTGCGCCTGCCGCCGCGTGTGAAGCGCGGAGTGGCTGTGAAGATTGCATGTGCTCTCGATCCTCAGCGCGACCGCGGAGCGCGTGGATGATGCAACACCCTCGCGCCAGCACGCCTGCGCGGCAGCCTACCAGATCGAGGCGAGCGCACCTCCAGGAATCCGGGGGGTTGAAGGTCGGGATCTTGCCGAGCACGACGCGGCCGCGCCCTCTCCGGGCGTTCGACCGGCGTGCGTCTCGACGAGCGGCGCCGGTCCATGGCATGGATGGGCCTCATGGCCGAGCGCTCCATCTCGATCCCGATCGTCGATAGCAGCCCTGTCTCGGGCGTGATCCACGTCCCGAGGACGCGGGCGAAGCGCTCCGGCGTGGCCGTCGTCCTCGGCCATGGCGCCGGCAACGACATGAACGCGCCCCTCGTTGTCGACGTCGCCGGGCGGCTTTTGGCGCGCGGGCACACCGTGCTCCGCTTCAATTTCGTCTACAAGGAGCTCGGCCGGAAGGCGCCCGATCGGCAGCCGCTCCTCGAGAAGGCGTTCGAGGCGGCGATCGGGAGGGCGCTCGAGGACGCGCCGGAGCGCCTCGTGATCGGCGGCAAATCGATGGGCGGGCGGATCGCGTCGCTCCTCGCTGCCCGCGGCGTCCGCGCGGACGGGCTGCTGTTCCTCGGCTATCCGCTCCACCCCGCGGGCAAGCGCTCCCCGCTCCGGGACGCGCACCTCCCCGCGATCCCCGCGCCGCTCCTGTTCCTTCAGGGCACGCGCGACCCGCTGTGTGATCTCGCGCTCCTCCGGCCCGTCCTGAAGCGCCTCGGGCAGCGGGCCAGCCTGCACGTGATCGAGGGGGGTGACCACTCGCTCGATCTCCTCAAGTCCGCGGGGCGGACCAGGGAGAGCGTGCTCGAGGAGATCGACCTGGCGATCGACGGTTGGCTGAAGGCGCGGGTCCTCGCCGCGCGCCCGAAGGCGCCGTGACGGCGAGGGCCCGCCGCACGGCGCGCCGGATCTCTGGAGGGCATGAGCTTTCGCATCTATGTACTGGGGAGCCGATGAGCCGCCGCCGTCGTCGCGCTCGCGGCGCGGCGCGGCGTCAATTGATGATGGCCGGGTCCTCGATCGTGAAGCACTCGACCGACGACGCCGCGTATTTGATCGCGTTGTACCAGAACTGCGAGATCTGGAAGACCTGCCCCGCTGATCTCTCGTAGCATGGGCTGTTCGGGTCCGTGTACATCTGCGGATTGAGGCACGCGGCCGTCCCGCGCCACTGGCCCGAGTAAGTCACCCACTCGTCGCCGAACGCGACGACATGGCCCTTGCCGATCTCCTCGTGCACCGCGAAATTGTTCCTGCCGTCGGTGCTGTCGACGGTCGCGGTCGTCGATTTGATCGAGCGCGCGATGTAGGCGCCCACGCTCTGGATGTTCCTGCCGAGCGGCGTGTCCTGGTTCCAGGTGCCCACGCTCGTGGGGAGGTCGCCGCCGAGCGGCAGCGAGCCGCCCCAGCAGTTGCAGTTCGCGCAGCCGTTCCGCGCAGGATCCAGGAGGCCGTCGGCATTGAACTGGATGTCGGTGAACGAGAGGAGCTGGTTGGTCGCCGTGATGTCGTGGATGGTGCATCCCTGTCCATTGCACTGATAACCGCTCAGCGCGATGAGGCCGCCGCCGTTGTTGACCCAGTCCTTGAGCGCGTTCACCTCGTCCGGCGAGAACTGCCACGGCGCCCCGTCGTCGTTCTGGGCGCCCTTCGTCACCATCCACTGGAGGAGGATCACGTCGTACTTGGCGAGAAACTCCGCCGTGAGCGTGGGCTTCTCTCGGTTGTAGTTGTCGACCTGGGCCGTGCTCTGCGTGTTGAGCCAATCCTGGAGCGCCGTGGTGCTGTCGCTGCTGCACGGGCCCCAGACGCCTTCGCGGCCGATCGACGCGATGTTGATGCAGGTGCAGTTGCCCGCGTCGTCGCAGGTCGTCTGGTGACCGGCGTCGGGCGGCGGGTCGCCGCCCGGCCCTGTGCTCGTCAGCCCGATCTCGCCGCCGATATCGTCGCCGGTGCTGGTGCTGCTGACGCTGCTGGTGCTGCTGCCGCCGGCGCCGCCGGCGCCCTGGCCGACCGCGCCATTCCCCGTGGTGTTGCCGTTGCCGCCTGATGAACAGGCGATGACGGGCAGCCAGAGCGCTGCGAGCACAGCGCAGCAACGCGTCGCGAAATGAAGTCTTGTCATGATCCATGAGACTATCACTTCCCGCGCCTGGCCGGAGATCCAAAATGGGGGAGGCTCTCCACCCGAAACGCTACAGGGTGCTTGATTTCCAGCTCCAGCCGCGCGAGCTCCTTGCGCGATAGCTCCGGCGAGAGAGTCGCCCCATGCTCTACCGGCCGGACAGGCGCGAGCAACGGCACGAGCGTGGCGATCGACCCTCGCGGTGTCTTGGGCGCAGCTATGCGCACGTGTGGCTGCGGGTGCGTGTGGTGTGGGCGAAAGAAGGCGGTGTTAGAGGAACGGTCGGGAGTGCGGGCGCCGGAAGCGTGCTACGCGGTTTCGTGAGCTCTCGCAGGGCTTGCGTTTGGCACACAGCGTTAGACGTCGACGCGCCGGGTCTGCCGGGAGAATTGAAGCTCTCCCCGGAGGGGGTCGACAACTTGCCGGAGAGTTGAAATCCGATCTGGAGGGTGTCGACAAGGCGGTGGCCGGGACAGGTTGGAACGGGCGGCCGGATACGCCGGAATACGCAATGCAGGATTCCATCTGGGCGAAATCCTTGAGACGAGCGGCTGTGATGCCCGACCCCCGTCTGTGTTTCACAGGCTGCGAGGTGGGGCGGCGCTGCCGAGGGCGAGGCGGTCGACGCGGCGGCGCGTGACGACCCGAGCTCGTCCCGAAATCTGCCTCGGCTTCGACAGAAATGTCGCTGAGGAGCTCGACGAGACCTGCCGCAAACGTTGCCGCGACCGAGCCAGTCGTTTATGTCTGGGAGGGGCCTTTCTGGGGGGGGCCGGCGCTTGCCGGATGCGTGGAGAGGCCCTTCGCGACGCACGCCAAGGTCCAGAGTGTCGTCCCCTCGAGGAGATTTTCTCATGTGGCGCCATGAATTGAGGAACTGGGTGGCTGCCTGGATCACCCGGACGGCGGTTCGGTCGGCATCCACGGTCATCGCCGCTGCTGCCGCGGCGCTCGCCCTCGAGGGCTGCACGTTCGGCGATGACCCGCAGAGGGCGCAGCCCATCGTCGGGAACTGGTTCGATCAGCACTGCATCCCCGCGGAGTGCTTGCTCGAATGTTGCCAGGGATGGAGTTATTCTAGAAAGCCGCTCCTCCACGGAGGACAGTGGTATGGCACTCAGTGCGAGAACGTTCGGAGTAAAATGCTGCCTATTCGGAGTACGTTTCTCTGATGTTGGACGTCCAGAATTGGTGCACTGAGGACTTTACCTACTTCGAGTCGGGATACTGTGCAGTCGTTGAGCCCCCCGACGTCGTCAAAGAGTTCGGCCCCGATGGACAGCCCGTGTATGCGGGGTTGAGCTTCTTGGTCTGCCCGCCGAGGGGACAGCCAGCGGCGCACCCGATGGAGGATGTGGAGATCATCCCCGAGGAGTGAGGGGGTAGTGATGGTCATGCCTGCGCGCATCCTCGCGACCGCCATCATCGTCGCCTCCGCCTTCGTCCGACCCTCGAAGGTCTTTGCCCACGAGGGCCCCTGCACGGCCCCCGAGCCCTTCAACGGGTTCTGGGGCGGTGGGCAGGTTCAAGTGAGAGAGCGCGTGGCGGGAATTCCGCTCCTCGCCACGACACGCTTATGGTTCAGGCAGATACGATACTCTCCCTGCGCCAGCGGGATTCCCGTGTTCCCTCCTGGGGTCGGCGAAGCGAGCATCAGCGTGGGGGTCCCTCTCTTCGACAACCGGCGCGGCGGGTTGCTTCTGCAAATGGCCGCCCGGGGGCAGGGCTCGCAGAGGTCGAACGAACCCGTGAGCGGTGTCATCACGGGCGCACCCGCCACCGCGGGCCACATCAACCTTTGGGAGACCTCGCTGCCGTTGATCCAGCTCACGGGGGCTGTGTCGGCGGCCATCATGCCGCAGTCCTCAGACGTTCCCCTGTCGATTGCGTATTTGGGCGGTGTGCGGTTCTACGCTCTTCATAACAAGCACGCGCAAGCGAACTTGGGGATCATGGTCGGCGGCAAGAATGCTGTTGTCAACGCTGTCCCCTCGCTCGCGGTCCGGGGCAGCGAGCTGGCGATATGGAGTCATAAGGTTGCGATCGGATTAGAGCTCCGCTCACCCATCGAGTTCTCTGGTGGCCCGATACCCGTTCGGTGGCGGCTCTGGGGCGCCTTGACCTTCGCGCTCGACAAGCTGGACGACCACGCGCGCGACACGCAAACGCACCGGCCTTCCTTCGACCTGGTCCGTTCACCCGTCGAAGCCGCCCCACCCACCCAGACGGCCTGGGAGATGACATTGTGATCACCTCCGTTCATTCGGCAGACAGTCCGAATCTTTTGCGGCATCGGCGGAATGTCTCTTGCACCTCGTTGGTCAAGTTGTTCTTTGTCTTAATTGCGCGGTTTTGTTGTGACTGTGAGATTCTGAATTTTTCTTCTTGCGTTAGCTCGTCTTCGTTCAGATGTTCTGGAAAGCCCTCGAATTTTGAGCACTTTTCGAGGCTATTGACGAGAAACTCTCCAACCCCCGCCTCGTCCACGCATGACGCGCTGTATGTCAAGACGAACAGCAAGTTGCTGTGATCTGTGATGGTGCCGCAAACATGGGCATTGGCCAAGGTCTCTCGTGTTATGCATTCCTTTACCTCTTTTTGCAGTGCCTCGACCTTGGCGGTCTTCTCCAATCCGGCGTCGTCCGTTTCTCCCGGAGGAGACGCCGCCGTGGCCGGCGGGATGGCTGTCGGTTTCGCGCGCGCTCTCAATTCTCGTCGGCACGCAGCGAGCGCTCGCTTCACCTCCGCATCAGGGATGGACGCCGCGCTCTTGTCCATGGCTGGAGGTCTGCGCTCCCTCGTCGCCCAGCCGACCAGCACGCCACCACCAAAGACGAGGCCGAGCACGGCCACCGCGATGAGGAGACGAACCATGAGGCCAGCGCTCTTGGGGCGTTCGCTCATGCGTCAATCTCCCTGAGGCTTCGGTGCCTGCTTCAGCATCGGAGGAAGCTTCGGGGGCGTCTCCGTGCACGTCCAGACGAACTCTTTCAGGCTGCGGAGCAGATCGTCTTCGGTGAGCGTCTCACGAACCCGGATCGCTTCCGCGATGAGGCTCGATTCTTCCCTGGTGAGCTCGTTCGAGCGAAAATTCGCGGGAACATCCGAAAGCGCCGCGCAGCTCTCGAAGTTTTTCTCGATGAGATCGGCAGACCTGGACTTCGGCCCGCACATCAATCCATCCTTGGGCAAAGCCATCAGCGCTTTGAACTGGCGAGCCGCGGCGCTGCAAAGCTCAGCGTCGACCAGGATTTCGCTTTTCCTGCACCGTTTCAGCTCCACCTCGAGCTCATCCACGGTGGCCGCTCGTTCGGGAGTACCTTGTCTCTCTTCCCCCGGAGGAGCCTCGGCCGCCGAGGCGGTCGCTCGCGGTTCCGAACGCGCTGCCAGCTCTTCTCGACATGCAGCGAGCGCTCTCCGGTCTCTCCGCATCCAGGGATCCGAAGCAGGCTCCGCTCCCTTCTCCTTCGCTGGCGGCCTCCGGTCCAGGAGGGACCTGCCGACCAGTACGCCAGAGCCGAAGGCAGGGACGAGCAAGAGCGTCGCTCCGAGAACACGAATGGCGTACCCCGTTTTCTTGGCGTTCTCCGTCACGACCCGCCCTCTGCTCCAGCCTGCTCCTCCTCCGCGGCGCGCGCCTCGTTCAGCGCGAACAGCCGGTCGATCAGCGCGTCCTCGAACGCGCTCCGCGCCAGCCGCTCTCCCGGCGTCGCGGGCTCCGCGTACGGGGGGACCTCTATGCCGTCGAACCCGTAGGCCGCCAGGACGGCCCGGTCCATCTCCTCGTGGAGGCCGCGCAGCTCGACGATGCTCGGCTCGTTGCACCTTGGGTCCTTGATGAGATTGTACGTCTCCGTCAGCCCCAGCCGCGACGCCAGCATCCACCGCGCGCGGGCGGCGTAGAGGCGCTCGCCGGCGGCCTCGACGCGGCCGCCCTCGGCGAGGTGGTCCGGGCGAGGGAAGGGGAACGTCTCCACGCAGTCCGACGGCGCGTACCGGAGGCCCTCTCCCATCGTCGAGGAGAGCAGCCGTGCCCACGTCTCGTGCGCGCGCGACTGGAGGACGGCGAAGCGCGCATGGTCGTCGATCGCGAACACACACAGCTGGTCCGAGAACGTCCGGCCCGCGGGCTGGAAGGCGAAGCACAGGTGCTTCGTCACCCGCGCCGCGACGAGGCACCGCTCGAGCGGCGCGATCCTGCGCCGGAGCTCAGGCCGCGTGTTGGCGAACTGCCACCAGCGCGCCCGGTGGCCGGCGTCGATCCCGGTGCCCTTCAGGCGATCCCGCGCCGGCTTCACCCGGGTCCGCACGATCGAGAGCAGCGCGGGCCACCGGCCGGCCTCCTCGAGCCCGCGCTCGCCGAAGTCGATCACGTGACGGTGCGGGCTGTGCGAAGGGGACGAGTTGACCTCCTCGCCGCCGAGGAACGGGCGGAGCACCTCGCCGGCCGCAGGATCGCCCGCGGAGAGCGCCCGCGCCTCGCCCTCGGTCAGGACGAAGCCGTCGCCCCGGAGGAAGCAGCCGATGAAGCACAGATCCCGGCTGGCCCCGAGCGGGCGCGGGTCGGGGCGCTCGGGCATCGCGCGCAGGTGCGAGTTGATGTGGCCCACGGGCACGCCGTCGAGCCGCGGCGGCGGCACACCGTCGCCCGGCGACATGCCCAGCGCGAGGTGGACGACGGCGACGTGGACCGCGGCGTCTCCCGGCCACGGGACGCTGCGCACGGCGTGGTAGATGATCGCGCCCCCCGCCTCGACGAGCGGCCTGAGGCCCGAACGCCGGGTGTCGCCCTGAGCTATCGTGTTCGTGGCGATGAGCCCCACCGTCCCGCGGCGCCCGAGCAGCGCGGCCGCGCGGCGGAAGAAGTGGGCCGCCAGATCGGTGTTCTTCGTGGCGCCGTGCAGCTGCTCGAGCCACGCGGCGTAGAGCTCGCCGTGATCCGTCGAGATCCGCTTCCCGCCCAGGAACGGCGGGTTCCCGACGAACGCGCCGAGCCGCGCCGGCCGCGGCTCGCGGGCGCCGCGCGGCCCGTCCGGGCGCGGCTCCTCGAACACCTCCGGGAGCTCCAGCGGCCAGTGGAACGCAGGCAGCGGCGGGGGCCCCCCGGGCGTCCCCTCGCGGAGCGCCCGCTGCATCGACAGGAGCTCTTCCGAAGGCGGACCGCCGCCGCGGAGCCACGCGATCGCGAGCTCGGCCCGCCGATCGCGCTCCTTCAGCCGGTCACGGTCCTTCTCGTGCGCGAAGAACGCCCCCACGACGAGGTCGCCGAGCAGCCGCGCCCGGGCGATCGCCTCGTCCGCCTCCTCGGCGAGCCGCGCTCGCCGGCGCGCGGCGTCGGCGTCGCCGCCTTCCGGGACGTCCGGCCCTCCCGGGTTTCGCAGGCCAGCCGGGAGCTGCGCTTCGTGGCCTTCCGGGACGCCCGGCCCTCCCGGGTTTCGCAGGCTCGCCGGATGCTCCGCCTCCTCGGCGAGCCGCCGCCGCAGCTCGATCGCCCGCGCCACCGCGGCGTTTATCGCCTCGCAGAACGGCGGCGCCGGCGCCGCGGGCTTCCAGTGGAAGCCGCGCAGCTGGGCAAGGTCGAGGCCGACGAGCGAGTCGCCGTGCCGGAGGGCGTGATCGACGAACGTGAACGGCTCGTCCTGCGCGCGCGTCACGAGCCAGAGCGACAGCCTCGCCAGGCTCACCGCGAAGGGGTTCTTGTCGGCGCCGTACAGGCAGCGCCGCGCGACGAGCCGCCGCGCGTGGCTCACGGCGCCCTCGCCCGGCAGGGCGAGCCGCGCCGCCGCCGCCGCGTCGCCGCGCGCGGCCTCGCGCGTCCAGGCGGCCACCACCTGGTCGGCCAGGTACCGGCACGCCTCCATGAGAAACGCGCCGGAGCCCATCGCCGGATCGCAGATCGCGAGCCGGAGGAGCGCCTCGGACGCGGGCTCCTCGCCCAGCTGCCGGAGCAGCGGCTCGAGCGTCCGCGCGACGATCGGCGCGGACAGGCTCCTCGGGGTGTAATGCGAGCTCGTCCGCCGCCGCTCGGCGATCGGCTGGAGGAACAGCCGCCCCGCCCCGAGCACGTCGGTGTCCCTCGCGCGCAGCGGTCCGAGCGCCTCGAGGACGCCGGCCGCGGTCTCCGCGGCGACGAGCGCCCCCCCGAGCCTCCCCGCCTCCCGCCGCGAGATGCCCGCCCGCTCGGCGAGCCACGCCGCCCGTCGCGCCGTCGGCTGCGCGAGCGCCTCGGCCGCGCCCACCCAGACCCTGTCGGGCCGGAGGCACACCGTCGGTCCGGCGGCGCGCTCGACCCGGTAGCCCATGAGCGCCTCGTAGAGGCCGCCGAGCTGCTCGACGTCGATCGCCCGGTACGACAGCGGGCGCCCATCGAGCACGAGGAGCCGCTCGAGCACCGCGTGCACCGTGCCGTCGTCCACCGACGGCGCGCGCGGCGCCGCGGGGTCGTCCGGGGCCGCGTGTTTCGTCGGCCACGGGCGGTCCTCTGGCGGCCCCGCGTGCTCCGCCGGCTTCGCGCGTTCCTCCGGCCTCGCGGGCTCCAGGAACGGGTATCGCTCGGGGTCGAAGAGCTGCCCTCCCCGCGCCGGCAGGGTCAGCTCGGGGCGGCGGAGTCCGTGGAACATGGCGCGGAACAGCGCGACGAGCCGCGGCCACGCCCCGAAGCGCCGCCGCAGCACGCCCGGGCGCGCGCCGCGCTCCGCCGCGAGCTCCTGGAACAGCGGGCGCACGCCGAGGTGCGCCGCGTAGTACGGGTCCGAGGCCGGCAGGAGCCCGCGGTCCTCCGCGTGCAGCAGGAACACGAGCCGGAGGATCGCGGTGAGCAGGCCGCCGTGGAGGTGCTCCGGACCGCGGGCGAGCGCGTCCTCGAGCGCGCCCGCCCCGTCGCGCTCGGCCGCGTCCTCGAAGCCGCGGAGCAGGATACCGAGCGCGTCGAAGGCCCGATCCGCGAGCGCGCCCGCGACGCCTGCCTGCTGCGCCCTGCTGTCCCCGGGGACGGGCTGATCCATGCCGAGCGCCCGGAGTGTACGCCAGCGCCGCGCGATCCGCTGCAGGTTTTACCTGCGCGCGGCCTTCAGGGCTTGATCTTCGCCGCGAGCGCTCGTGTGACCGCCGGCCTCGCCTTGATCGCCTTCTCCCAGCGCGCGAGGTTCGGATACGGCTCGATCGCGACCCCCATGCGCGCGGCCCCGGAGATCCACGGAAACGTGGCGATGTCCGCGATCGAGTACTCGTCGGCGAGGTGCTCGGACTCGGCGAGGCGGCCGTCGAGCACCTTGTAGATGCGGTCCTGCTCGTTCTGATAGCGCTCGATCGCGTAGGGGATCTTCTCGGGCGCGGCGCTGCGGAAATGGCCGAGCTGGCCGAGCATCGGCCCCACCGCGCCCATCTGGAACATCAGCCACTCGATGACGCGCGACCGGCCCGGCTCGCTCGCGGGCAAGAGCTTGCCCGTCTTCTCGGCGAGGTAGATGAGGATCGCGCCCGACTCGAAGACGGTCACTGGCCCGTTCGGGTGGTCGTGATCCCGGAGCGCGGGGATCTTCCCGTTGGGGTTGATGCGCAGGTACTCCGGCGTTTTCTGCGCGCCGGACCCGATGTCGATCGGCTTGATCTCGTAGGCGAGCCCGAGCTCCTCGAGGAGAATGACGGGCTTGTAGCCGTTCGGCGTGGTCCACGTGTACAGGTCGATCATCTGGTGCTCCCTCCCATCGGCGGTGGCCCCGGCACCCGTCCCGGTAGCCGCGGGGATGGTCCTCGGGTGACCCGCGGAGGTCAAGCGAGGGCTGAGGTCCTCGCGCTCCCCCTCGCGCGGCACGTCGATTTCACCCGAGCGAACCGTCCTCGCATGCCCTTCGAAATCCCACCGCCCCTGCTCGAACGCCTGCGCGCTCGACGTCTTGAACAACGTCAGCTGCGGGCAACCCGCAGTGCTGCCGGCGCGCCGCGCGAGCAGGCGGGCGGTAACTTCATCGATTCCATTCGACACCTCTTCTCTGGAGCTTCTTCCGTCGATCAGGCGGCCGGGCAGTACGTCGCGGCCATGAACTCTTGGCAGGACGAGGTTGAAGACAAGTACGACGCGTTCTTGCTCGACCCCGGCATGGGACCGATGACTTACCTGACCTCCGACGGCCGCGTCCTCGAGGACCTCCGTGGCTGGGACGGCGATGAGATCGTCGAGGTCGGCGGTTTGCACGCACATTCCGCGCTGATCGTCGGCGCCCGGAAGACGGGCATCGTCGAGCTTCTCGAGTTGATCCCGCAGCCACCTCCGGGGTCGTCGGTCTGCTCGAAGTGCAATGGCAAACGCGTAGCTGAACCGGCCCCCGGATTCGGAATCGAGTTCCCCTGCAACGAGTGCGACGCGCGCGGCTGGATCGATGCTGGCTGACTCCCGGAGTGGCTCCGCGCTCCGCGCCTCGCGCGCAGGTCGAGTCGAGCGCCTCACCGGCGAAACACGCGTGTCGAGAACCTCCGGCGCTACTTCGCCTGGGAGTACGAGAGCTACCGGGAGCCGTGACACGGCGCGCGCTCTCCTGTTCGCCCCCGCTGCGCGCCGCAGCGCCGGCGTTCGACGCGTGCGGCGGCTCCTCCGGCCCGGCCGCCCAGCCGGCGCTCGCGGCCACCGGAAAGGCGGCGATCGCCGCCGGTGTCAGGCGCATCTACGCGACCGCGCTGGACAGCATTTGGGCCTTGCGGCGCAGAGCCGGTCTGTGAGATTTTGTGTGGGGGAGGTCCCCAAAGGCGACGAACTGGACAGCGCAGGTCCCGCGGCTTCGGTCGAATCTGCTGACCTTTACGCCGCTTGTCCGAGGATAGAGAAATGAGGCTGACAATCTTTCTGGAGGAGTACGCGAAGCACACGGCGCTCAACGTCGGGCAAGTGATGCAAGGCGTCCGGTACTTCTACTCTCATCCGGACTGTGATGATGTCGCGCCGCGAGGGACGGTCAAGCACTGTTTCTTGTCGATGTCCCTTCGAGCGAAGCGAATCGCGAACGACCTCTTCTTCTCGGTGATTCCACCTCACTGGCATCACACGCCAGAGGAGCTTCGCGGGATGCGACCGATACCGATCAAGAAGTGGTTCTTCTATGGATATTCAGCCTGGCAATTCGACGAGTCCGGAGAGGTCAGAGCCGACCTCGACGGAACAGAGGATCGAAGGTGGGATCCGCGATGCCAGAAGCCACAGACTTGACGGGTGGAGCGCCTGACGACGGTCTGCGGCCCGCAGCATCCCGGTCGAGCACGTCCACATGAGCGCCCCGGCGGTGCTCGATTGAGGCCGTTCGCCATGAAGGTACAACCCTACAAGCTCGGTTCGCTGGCACCTGATAGCCGCTGGGTCGAGCATCGATACCCGGACGCGTGGGATCTCCAGCGCACCACGGGCCCCGATCGCCTGGTGCTCGCGCCGGCCGAACGCCAGATCGACCTCATCCTCGATCTCCTGCGACCGTTGCCGGCGCCGTTCGGTGTTCTCCACGTGCTCGTGGTGTCCCGCTGCGGCAACGCGGCTGCTCGGCGGCAGGAACCAGCCCCGATGCAGTTGCGAGATGTGGCCGGCTTTCTTCGCGAATTCGAAGAGTTCTTCGAGCGCGATGGCCGCCATCACGTCTGGGTCACATCGTTGCCCTCGCAGAGCACGATCGTCTACGACAACCACAACATTGTCTACGCCTACGGCCCGCTCGAGCAGTTTGTCGGCCATGCTGAGGCGCGCGGCCTGGCACGGCGCGCGATCGAGATCCCTGTCCCGCACCATCACTGCTTCAATTCCGAGTATGACGATGCTGAGGCGGCGCTGCTCGAACGCTTCGATTGGCTTGAGTTTCCGCTCCAGCCCGGAGACGACCCGTGATCGCGGTGGCTCTCGGTGTCGCCGACGCTGGCCGACCTGGGCCTGCTGCCGATGAGAGGGTGAGCACGCGTCCCCGCTCGCGGCAGAGGCCCCGTTCGGCAGCAAAGGGGAGGCGATGCTTTCATGGGCTGAAGTGAAGCCTCTGATCTCGCAGATCGTCGGCCCGCGACTTGCCGATCTCGGGTTCCACAACCCAGGCCGTGCCATGTGGCGGCTTCGCCCGTACTTCGTCGACGTCGTCTGGTTTCACTGCCCTCGCGCCGGCATCTTCCAGGTCGAGTTTGGTTGTGGGCTGCGCCAAGCCGTCCGAAACAATCCGGCTCCCTGGCATTGCCAGTTCCGCACGCAGCCGGGGCATTCGTTCAACTGGGAGGAACTACCCTGGTCGTTTCGCCTGTCGGAATCGGAGCAGGTCGAGGTCCTTCGCCTACTCGCCCCTCGGGTCGTGGCAGCCGCAAAGCGGTGGTTCTCTCACTTCGACACGATCGACAGCGCCATCCGCGCGCTGGAGAGCAATCCGTTGTCGGGGCCGCGAAGTGTAGCGCTCTGCGCCCCCGGCAGTCCTGCATACAACAAAGCGATGTCCGAGCTGCGCGCCGCGGCGGCCGGCGTGGCCGGACAACCTGCTGCGGCGGACGAGGCCGGGGCCCTGCACCGCCCTCGCCGCTGAGCGCGAACGTTGTCGCTCGCGATGAGCGGCGCGCATGCCACGGCTTCGGCAACTGAGCAGCCACGGCTGCTCTCCCCCTCTGGCAGCGGACGCCTACGGGGAAGGCCGCGGCCTGCCCTCGCCGGCGCCGAGCGCGCCGGCCCCCGCGGGCTCGCCCCGCGGCGGCGCGCCCGGCAGCGCCGCGCGGGCGCCGCCTTCGGCCTCGAGCGACGCGGCCGCGAAGAGCTCCTCCGGCGAGAGGATCCGGTCGATGTCGAGCAGCAGGAGGAGCCTGTCGCCCACCTTGCCGAGGCCGACGAGGTGGCCCTGGCGGGCCCGCGTGCCGAACGGCGGCGGCGGCTCGATCGCCGCCGCGTCGAGGTCCACGACGTCGCCCACGGCGTCGATGAAGAGGCCCATCCGGGTGAGCTCGCCGTCGAACTCCGTCTCGACGATGAGGATGCAGCTCCGCCGCGCGATCACCGACGCCGGGAGCCCGAGCCGGACGGCGAGGTCGATGACCGGGATCACGCGCCCCCTCAGGTTGAGCACGCCGAGCACGGCCTGCGGCATCCTCGGCACCCGCGTGATCGCGGTGATCTCGACGATCTCCCGCGCGCGGAGGATGTCCAGCGCGAGCTCGTCGCCGCCCACGAAGAACGAGATGTACTGCGACGATCGTGGCTCCGGCGCGGCGCTCACGGGACCTCCGTGCGCGCAGAGGCGGCCCGATCCGCGCCCCGCGGCGGAAAGCGCTCGAACTCGGCGTCCTCGTGCAGCGCCGCGGGGGAGCGCAGGGCCCCGTTCGTCCTGGCCCGGGCGAGCGTCGTGAGCACGCCAGCGCCGTTCGAGGCGCCCGGCGAGGCCGGGGAGCCCTCCCGGGAGGGCGGCGGGGGGCGCCGCGCGTCGCCCGCGCCGGGGGCGCGCGGCACGCGGGTGCGCTCGGGGAACGCGAGCTCGTCGCCCACCTGGAAGAAGCGCAGCATGCCCGAGAGCGCGTCCGCCTGGGCCGCGAGCTCCTCGGCCGTGCTGGCGAGCTCCTCGCTGATCGCGGCGTTGCGCTGCGTCACCTCGTCGACGCGGCGCATGGCGCTGTTCACCTGGCCGACCGCGTCGGCCTGGTTGAGCGAAGCGGTCGCCACCTCCTGCGTGAGCGCCGAGGTCTGCCGGATCGAGGGCGCCATCTCCTCGAGCAGCCGCCCCGAGCGATCGGCGACCTGCACGCTCGCCGACGCGAGCGCGCCGATCTCCTTGGCGGCGGCCTGGCTCCGCTCCGCGAGGCGGCGGACCTCGCTCGCGACCACGGCGAAGCCGCGGCCGTGCTCGCCGGCCCGGGCCGCCTCGATCGACGCGTTCAGCGCGAGCAGGTTGGTCTGGTACGCGATCTCCTGCACGATCGAGACCTTCTCGGCGATGTCGCGCATCGCGGCCACGGTGCGCTGGACCGCAGCGAGGCTATGCTCCGCGGCGGCCGCGGCGCCGGTGGCGAGCTCGCCGGTCTGCTGGCTGCTCTCGGCGTTCTTCTGGATCGAGCCGCTCACCTCCGAGAGGCTCGCCGACGTCTCCTCCACCGCGGCCGCCTGCTCGCTCGTGCCCTGCGACAGGTTCTGCGAGGTGGCCGAGATCTGCGTCGAGGCCGCGGCGAGCGACTCGGCGCCCGTGCGGATCTCCAGGAGGACGGTCGAGAGCTTGTCCGCCATCTCCCCCATCGCCTCCTCCAGCTGCCCGAGCTCGTCGCGGCCCGCGGCCACGCCCCGGTGCCGCAGATCGCCGTCGGCGATCCGCCTGGCGAGCCCCACGGCCGAGCTCAGCGGACCCGTGATGCTGCGCGAGAGGAGGACGCTGACGAGCACGCCGACCGCCAGCGCCACGAAGGCGATGAGGCCCATGTCCCGCGAGGCGCGCTGCGCGTCGCCGCTCAGGGACGCCTGCATCGCCTCCATGTGCCTCGTGCTCGCCTGGGCGAAGCCCTCGGCCGATTCCTCGAACCGATGGATCTCGTCCTTGAAGCCGGTCATCACGTTGTTCGCCGCCTGGGACGTGGGCAGCTGCCCGGAAAGCACGTCCTGCATCACGCGGCGAAAGCCGACGATGTAGCTCGCCAGATCGCGCCGCATCGCGGCGACCGACTCCCGCTCGTGGGGCAGCGTCACGAGGCGGTCGAGCTCGTCCAGCCGGCGCTGGATCTGCGCCTCGGCCTCGTTCCATTTCTCCTGATACCCCTGCTGGATCGGGCGATCGCCCATGCTGAGGAAGCAGTCTTTCTCGTAGCGGCGGAGCTCCAGGAGGTCCCGCTCGAGCTGCATCGCGATCGCGAGCTCCCGGACGTCCGACACCAGGATCTCGTGTGTCTTCTCCGCGACGGAGGTCAGGCCGAGGTGCCCCGAGATCGCGATGGCGACCATGAGCATCGCCATGAACGCGAGCGAGAGCGAGAGACGCAGCGCAATCCTGAGCCGGTTCATCGTGTCCTCCCCTCCGGATCCATCGCCCCTCCCCGCGCCTCCGAGGGGGGAGCCCGCCATCGAGCCCTGGGCGCGAGCGCGCCGCCGCCGGCGCGGCCGCGGGTGAGGTCGTGCATCAGCGCGTCCACATCGAGGATCAGCGCGAGCCTGCCGTCGGCGAGGACCGTGGATCCGGTGATGCCCCGGGTGCGGCGGAAGAGCCGGCCGAGCGGCTTGATGACCGTCCTGCCCTCGCCGTCGAGCGAGTCGACGACGAGGCCGGCCTGGCCCCCCTCGTGGGCCACCACGACCACGCTCTCGCGGGCCGGCGCAGGCCCGGAGAGCCCGAAGAGGTCGCGGAGCCGCACGCACGGCAGCGCGCGCCCGTGCACGTGAAGGACGCCGCCCGGGCCCGCGGCGAGGGCGCCGCGCGGGAGCCCGACGCAGGCGACGACCGCGCCGAGCGGGATGACATAACGCTCGCCGGCGGCGCTCACCGAGAAGCCCTCGATCGTCGCGAGGGTGAGCGGGAGCCGGAGGATCAGCGTGGTGCCGACCCCCGCGGCGCTCTCGATCCCGATCGAGCCCTCCAGCGACTCGACGCGGCGCCGCACCACGTCCATGCCCATCCCCCGGCCGGACAGATCGGAGACGGTCGTGGCGGTGGAGAAGCCCGGCTCGAACACCAGGTCATAGAGCTCGCTGTCGGAGAGCGCGTCGGCGTCCGTGCACCTGCCCTGCGCGCTGGCCCGCGCCGCGATCTGGGCGCGGTTCATCCCGGCGCCGTCGTCGGAGACGCGGAGCGCGATGCCGCCGCCCTCGTGCGTGGCGCGCAGGGTGATCGTCCCGCGCGCGTCCTTGCCGCACGCCTTCCGCACCTCGGGCGGCTCGAGGCCGTGATCGATGCCGTTGCGGATGAGGTGCGTCAGCACGTCGCGGAGGCGCTCGATCACCGCGGTGTCCACCTCGACGTCGCCGTGCACGACCACGAGGCGCGCGAGCTTGCCGTGCGACCGGGCGAGATCGCGCACGGCGCGCTCGTACTGCCGGAACCAGGGGCCGACAGGCACCATCCGCGCGCGGCGGATCGCCTCCTCGAGCTTGGTGTTCAGCCGGTCGAGCTCCTCGAGGCCGTCCCGCAGCGCCGCGCCGACGGCGCCGCCCGCCAGCTGGACCTCGCGCGCGATCCGGTTCCGGGTGATCGCGACCTCGCCGATGAGATCGACCATGCAATCGAGCTTCTCGACGGTGATGCGGACGGTCTTCGCGCCCGAGCTCCGGTCGCCCTCGTCCGCGGCGCTCGAGGTGGCCCCCTTCGGCGTCGAGGAGGTCCCCTCGCGCTCGGCGCGCCGGGCGCTCCTGAGCCGCTCGAGCACGGCCGCGGGCAGCGAGGTCGACCCCGAGGGCTCCTCTCCGGCGTCCATCTCCGCGAGCTGGCGGCGCGCCGAGTCGACCGTCTCGAGGAGCAGCGAGACCACCATGCCGGTCACCGGCAGCGTGCCCCGGTGCAGATCCTCGATCACGTCCTCGGCGGCGTGGGTGAGCTCGCTCAGCCCGTGGGCGCCGACGGAGCTGGCATTGCCCTTCATCGTGTGGGCGACGCGGAAGATGCGCTCCAGCAGGTGGCCGGCGTCGGGCCGCCGCTCGAGCTCGAGGAGCGCGCTCTCGAGCTCGTCGAGGTGCTCGGCCGTCTCGGCGGCGAACATCTGCATGAGCGCAGCCCGCTCGGCATCCATTGCGATCACAGGGGCTGGATGGCGGCGCTGCCGTCGTCGGTGCGAAAGATGAGCTTCCGGCCCTGGCTGCCGCCCGTGTCCTGCTGGACGACCCGGATCCCGGCGGCGCGCAGCACCATGACCCCGACCGCCACGTTCTGGTGTCCGAGGTGCGAGTCCCGCTCCCGGAAGGCGGAGATCATGCAGGCGCCGCCGACGATCCGTGCCTGGAGCGAGCGGGGCGTGGCGCCGAGGGCCGCCAGACGATCGAGGAGCTGCTGAAAGGCGGTGTCTCCGAAGCGCCCGAGCGGCAGCTTGAGGTTGGGGCAGCTGGGGAGCACGTAGTGATTCATGCCGCCCACGCCGAGCGCCGGCTCCCAGAGGCAGATCGCGACGCACGAGCCGACGATCGTGGTGATGATCGTCGGCTCGCCCGACGCGAAGACGTTGCCCGGCGTGAGGTAGTGGGGCTGCGGGCTGCGCGGGGGGGGCGCGCTCAGCCGCGCTCCTCCAGCGCCGTACCGCTGCGACGGGGGCTTGAGCATCGTCATCGCATCTCCAGGGCGCCGCAGCGCTCCCGCCCCGCGCAGAACGGCCCGGCCGCCAGCGTGCCGAGCGCTTCGAGAAGAGCCTTGTCGATCGGCCCGAGCTCGGGTTTCTGCGAGAGCAGGTGGAAGACGGCGATGACGCCGACCACGCGCTCGTCCATCGTGAGCGGGACACAGGCCATGACGTCGCCCTCGCCGCGCGCGCAGGGGGCCTGGGGGGTGGCCGGGTCGCTGCCGAGCGCGGCGCCCTGCCGGAAATACGGCTCGATCCGCCGCGCCACGCGCCCCACGATGCCCTCTTCCGGCGCCAAGAGGACGGCGGACGACGGAGCGACGCCGTAGGCCGCGACGACCCTCGCCGCCCCGCCGCCGTCGATCTCGAAGACGGCGATCTCCTCGGAGCCGACGAGGTTCGCGATGATGTCCTGGAGGGCGCTGCACGCCTCCTCACGGGTCCGGAGCGGCAGGAGCCGGCGGCTCGCGACATAGAGGCTCGCGAGCTGCGAGCGCTGCTGTTCCTCCTCGGCGCATCGCTCGGCGGCGAGCGCGAGCGCCGCCTCGGCGCGGACGGCGCGGGCCTCGAGGCGCCCGCGGGCCCTCCGGACCCGGACGAGCAGCCGGCCGAGCGCGCGGGCGCGCCGCGCGAGCCGCTTCTTCTGCCCTTCGAGCGCGCTCACGTGCGCTCGTGACGATCGCTCGCGGCGCACCGCGCGCTCCACCCCGCGTTCCGCTTGTCCATCACGCGACATGTCGGTCTTCACCTCATTCGCCGAGACAGCTCTTGACCTTCTCGAGGAGCTCCAGGGAGTCGATGGGCTTCGTGATGTAGTCGGAGCAGCCACAGCGAAACCCCTCTTCCCTGTGCGAGACCTCGCCTCGGCTCGTGACGAGGACAATGGGCGTCTCCCGCGTCGCCTCCTCCGATCGCAGCCGCCGGCAGGCCTCGAATCCATCCATGGCCGGCATGATCACGTCGAGCAGGATCAGATCAGGTCGCTCGGCGAGCGCCCTGGCCACCGCCGCGCTGCCGTCCTTGGCAGTGACCACGTCATAGCTCTTCCGGAGGATCATCTGCTCCATCATCAGGACGGTCTCCGAGTCGTCCACCAGCAGGATCTTCTTTCGAGACACCACCGCCTCCCTCGCAGGCAACGAAGGCCACTCGAGCGCTCGCCCGCGCGGCTCGAACGCCCCCTCTCCCCAAGGGGCGTCGCCTTTGCCCAAGGTACGCTCGGGTCACGCCTCAAGTAAACATCAATCGAGGCAAGAACACTCGGACATACAGCATCTTTCTATTGGGCTGGCGGGCCGGCGGGCCAACGGGCCGGCAGATCGGCCCGCCGGCCTCGACCTTCTCGACAGCGCGGGTGCGAGGGCCGGACGCCACGGCGAGAGCGTCTGTGTCTGGCGGAGGTGCAGAGACCCTTTGGAAGGGGACACAACAAAGCCATCGTGTTGTACGGCCGCTTACGACGTGGGCGGACACGCCAGAGCTCCGGGCTCCCATGGGTCGGGAGACGGTGTTCTCTGGTGAGCGCAGGCGGTCAGTTGTGGTGTTCGACGTGGACGTGCCCGCGCGGCGCACGTGCGCCGTGGCCAGATCGAAGCGCGGCGAGCCGTCAGGGGCGGAGGCGATAGAGCAGGCGCGCTTTGCGTCGCCTCAGGGCAGTGGCCTGGCAGCGTTGGCTCTCTCGACGAGCTGTCGAGTCGCAGCGTCGACCTCTTCGATCGTCTCAGCTTCGACCTCTTCGATCGTTATGGGTGCCCGCGCTGCCCTGTTCGACGTTGGCACCTCGGTGATCCCGGGTGAGCTCGGCCTGGCGTGCTCTGTTCCGCGCCCCGCGTCGCGGCCCCGGAGCTTGGCCGAGCGACCGGCCGGTGGTACCAGGGCACGATGGACGTGAGAGCTGGGGCGCCTTCCCGGGATCCTGCGCGCACGGCGCTGCTGATCATCGACATGCAGAACGACTTCCTCGCGGAGGGCGGCGCGTTCTCGAAGCGCCACTGCGATCCGCACCAGCTCGCGCAGACCGTGGCCTGGCTCGCGCGCGCGGCGCGCGCGCAGGGGCGGGTCGTGGTGTGGGTGACCTCGGCCTACGGCGAGATCGACGCGGCGCCGGACGCGCTCCGCGGGCAGACGCACACCGGCAGCGCGTGCTGCGCCCGCGGCACGTGGGGCGCCGAGCTGTTCCCCGCGCTCGTCCCGGTGCGCGCCGAGCGCCCCGCGGGGACCGCGGAATGGCACGTCGAGAAGCGCTGGTATTCGGCGTTTCGCGACACCGAGCTGCACGCCCGGCTGGCGCAGGCGGGCGTGACCGCCGTGGTCCTGTGCGGCGTCGCGACCAACGTGTGTGTCCTCGCCGCCGCCCGCGACGCGCGCCGGCTCGGCTATGACGTCGACATCCTCGGGGACGCGACCGCGGCGGGGACCGCGGGCAAACACGCCGTGGCGCTGCGCGAGATCGAGGGCCTCGGCGGCCGGCGCCGCAGCTGGGCCGACCTGCTCTCCGAGGGACCGGGGCCCGTGCACATCGCCGGCATCGGCGCGGGCGAGACGGCGCTGTGGTGCGGCGCCCTCGACGAGCGCCTCGCCGGGGACGCCGGCGCCTTCGCCGCCGTCGAGCGCGAGGTCGCCTGGACGACGATGCGCCACCGCGGAGGGGAGGTGCCCCGCCTCGTCGCGATCCAGGGCGAGCGCTCGCCCGACGGCGCGATGCCGCTCTATCGACACCCGGTCGACGAGCAGCCCGAGCTCTGCCCCTTCACCCCCGCCGTCGACCGCATTCGCAGGGAGGTCGAGCGCCGCGTGGGACACCCGCTCAACCATTGCCTGCTCCAGCTCTACCGCACGGGGCGCGACTGGATCAGCGAGCACTCCGACAAGACGCTCGACCTCGTGCGCCCGTCGTTCATCGTCAATGTCTCGCTCGGACGACAGCGCACCATGGTGCTCCGGCCCAAGCGCGCCGAGGACGGGGATGCCATCCAGAAGGTCCCTCTGCCGCACGGCTCGCTGCTCGTCATGGACCTGGAGACGAACCGCCGATTCTATCACGCCATTCGCCAGGAGGGGGACACGGAGGGTGAGGGCGGCGGCCCGACGCCGCCATCGCGCATCTCGCTGACGTTCCGGCACATCGGCACGTTTCACGATCCGGCGACCGGGGCTGTCTGGGGCGTCGGCGCGCCCGCGTCCGAGCGCGCCGACGCCGAGGCGCGCGCCCGAGCCCGATCCGCGGTCCCCGAGCCGGAGCGCGAGGCGGAGGAGCGCTGCGAGGCAGAGCGGATGTTGCAGCTCTTCCGCGCCGAGAACATCGACCCCACCTTCGATGTCGCCGCGTACCGCCCCGGCTTCGAGGCGCTCAATTTTCGCACGCTCCGCGCGTCGCAGGAGCCCGGGGGCGACCGATGAGCGCGCGGCGCGCGGTGTATTTCGTGAACGGCTCGATCTCGAGCTGGCGCGTCCTGATGGCGGCTCACGAGAAGGGACTCGCCTTCGAGCCGCGCCGCCTGCGCGTGATGCGGGAGCCCCGCGAGACGCGCACCCCGGAGTTCCTGGCCCTCAACCCGCGCGGCCAGGCCCCGGTGCTCGTGGAGCCCGACGGCACCGTCATGAACGAGTCGCTGGCCATCCTGACGTACCTCGAGCTGCGGTATCCCGACCCGCCGCTCCTCCCGCCGCTCGCCGAGCCCGGCGCGCTCGCCCGCGCGCTCGCCTTCGCGCAGGAGTCCGAGGCCACGGCGTGTGTCTACGACCCGCTGGAGGGCCTCTTCGAGGCCGGCCCGGAGGCCGTGTCGCCGGACCGGCGAGCAGCCATCCTGGGCGCGCTCTCTGGCGTGGAGCGAGAGCTCGCGCTGTGGGATGCGCGGGCCCAGAAGACGCGGTTCATCGCGTCGGACGCCTTCACGCTCGCGGACTGCGCGTTCTACCCGGTGCTCGCCTACATGCAGCGGCGCGGGCTGTCGCTCGCCGGTTATCCGGCGCTCGACGCCTACGAGCGCCGCGTGCGCGGTCGCCCCGCGGCGGTTGCCTCGTACCCCGAGGGCTGGTCCCACGACCGGGCGCGCCCCGACCTGTTCGCGCAGGCGCGTGCGCTCGCCGCCGCGACGTAACGCGGCCGCCCCGCTGGCCGTGGAGTGAACGCGGCACGTCATCCGGGCTGAAGTTGGCCATTATCACTGAACCTTCCAGAGCCGTCATTCGACCGGGACTCATCGGACAGGATCGACCGCCGTCTGTTGCGCGGTGAGCTGAATAGTTGCACCACCCTGTGCTTGACATGAAAGCGCCTTTGGACGTCTCATTGCGCCGCGATCCCAGCTGCCGTTCCGGTGAGTGCAAATCCAACCGATGAACGTTGATTATGCTCGCTCCAGGAGGTCCATCCATGCGAACGCTTGCCACTCGAGCCGCCCGCGCTGCCCTCGGTCTTTGCCTCACAGCCGCTGCCTGCGGGCAGTCCGAGCCGAACCTCTCCGGGCAAGGAGGTGCGGGCGGCGGCTCGGACGGCTCGGGCGGCGAGAGCGCGACCAGCAGCGGCGACACGACGTCGAGCGCCAGCTCGGGCGTCAATACGACGTCGAGCGCCAGCTCGAGCGGCGGCACGACGTCGAGCTCGAGCTCGGGCGTCGATACGACGTCCAGCTCGAGCTCGGGCACGGGTCCGGACGACACACCTGTCGAGAACGAGAGCGCCGATTGCGAAGTCGCTGCCCTGCCGGAAGCAAGCGCTCTACCCAAGATCTCCAAGTTGCCCGACCCGTTCAAGAGGCTCGACGGAACCAGCGTTTCCACCAGAGCAGAATGGCACTGCCGAAGGCAGGAGATACGCAAGCAGGCCGAGAAGTACATCTACGGCGAGAAGCCGACGCCCGACGTGGTGACCGGCACCGTCACCGAGAACAAGATCTCCGTGCACGTGGAAGCCCAGGGCAAGAAGATCGACTTCAGCGCCGACATCGTGCTGCCCTCGAAGGGGGAAGCGCCCTTTCCCGCGATCATCAACGTGGGCGGGAAAGGCGGGTTCGGCGGCATCACGCTAGGTGAAAGCCGCGTCCTGGATCAAGGTGTCGCCGTCATCTACTACAACCACAACGAGATCGGCAGGGAGGGCACCGCGGAGCAATCCAGAGGAAAGCCGAACCCGGGAAAGTTCTATGATATCTACGGCGGCAATCACTCCGCGGGCCTCTTGATGGCATGGGCCTGGGGCGCCAGTCGGATCCTCGACGTCATCCAGGCGTCGGGAGGCGACATCATCGATCCGACCGGGATCGGCGTCACGGGGTGCTCGCGCAACGGCAAGGGAGCATTTGCCATCGGCGTCTTCGATGATCGGATCGCCTTGACGATCCCCCACGAGACGAGCACCGCCGGTGTCCCGGCCTACCGCATCGCCGACGTGCTGGGCAAGGAGCGGACGGACCACAACTACTTCGGGCTGAACTGGCTCAGCAACAATTTCGAGCCATTCGTCTTCAAGAACAATGCCTCGAACGCCGTCAAGCTCCCGATCGACACCCACGCCCTGATCGCGATGATGGCGCCGCGCGGGCTGCTCGTCCTCGAGAACCCGCACCAGGCTCAGATGGGCGCCCCCGCCGGTCATACGGCGACAGCGGCCGGAGCAGAGGTCTACAAGGCGCTGGGCGTCGAGAAGAATGTCAGCTACCACTCGAAGGTCGCCGAGACGGCGCATTGCTCTTACAAGAACGAATACACCGATCTCCTCGCCAAGAATATCGCCAGGTTTCTGAAGCACGAGGGCGAGGCGCCCGGAGAATTCGTCGTGGGCTCGGGCGGCTCCCTCAGCATGGCGGACTGGGTGGACTGGCAAGCCCCAGCGCTGGAATGATGGCGCTGTTTCGGGGAGCGCGGCGATAGGAGACGCCGGCATCGACGCGGAGGCTGCGTTCTGGCCCGCGCTCCTGGATCTCATGAAGGCGGACGCCCCTCGAGGAGAGCTTTATGGTGATTCCAGCGGCAACTGACGCTCTCCGAGGGCTCGCGGTCCGGCGCCTCGTGTCTGCATCTGCATCCGCCGAGCGGTGATGACCGCGGCCACGAGCGCGACGATCGTCGTGACCAGGAGCGGCGCGGCGCCGTCGCCGGACATGTGCGCGCGAGAGACGTTGTCGAGGTGGATGCCGAGGTGCGCCGCCCACGCGACGAGCACGCTGCCGCCGGATCGGAGGTGCAGCGCCGTCATCAGCACGCTGAGCGACGTGATGAACAGGAGGCTGAGCGCCCACGACCACCACGGGACGCCCGGCAGGCACAGGGCGGGCAGGTGCCAGAAGGTCCACGCGACGCCGAGGACGAGGCTGGCGCGCACGGGCCCCTGCGCCGGAAGGAGCCGCCGGAGGGCATAGCCGCGCCATCCCAGCTCCTCACCCAGCGGGGCGAGGACGGCGATGCCTCGGTGTTCCGGCGTGACAGGCGTAACCAGGAGCGTCGCCGGCAGGCTCCCGCCGGCGAGCGCCAGCAGCGCGAGGCCGAGGAGGTGCAGCGCCGCCGGCATGCACAGGGCGAGCGGCGCGTAGCCCCAGCCCGCCGGGGCGGGGTGGGGCGAGAGGAGCCCCGAGAGCCCTGCTCGGCCGCCCTCCTTCCAGGCGCACACAACGGCCGCGAGCGAGGGGCCGACGGCGCCGAGCACGAGCGGCGCCATGGCGACGCCGGGAGGGATGCCGGCGCCCCACTGCTGGAGCAGCAGGGGCAGCTGGCAAAGCCATGTGATGGCGTACGCGAGGAGGAAGAACCGGGCCACGGAACGAGGCATGGATCGGCGGGACAGCGGCGAGCGCAGGTTGTTCCCCGTGGCCGCGGCCGGGCAGCGCGGGGTCGTCCCCGCTTCACCCATCGGGCGAACCAGCCGGGTCAAATGATGGAACCGCGAAGTCGCCATAAAGCGCCAAGATTTCGTGATTCTATTGGCGTCCGTGGCGGCTTGGCGGTTCAAAAGACCCCACCTTCGGCCAAAGTAGCCCTCCTCCCCAAGGGCATCCCGCGTGGGGCTCACCGCCCGCGCGTGCGCCCGAGCAGCGAGCGCAGGATCTCCTCTGCATGCGTCCACAGCAGCGACCCTCCCGCCTCCGGGAGCACGCGCCTCTCTGCCGCGCGCAGCCGCCCGGCGAGCGACGCCCCGAAGTCCGGTGAGTGCACCGTGCTCGTGTCCCGCGCGCCGTACCACAGGTCGACCGGCGCGCGGATGCTCCCCGGATTGAACGGCCACGGGCTCATCGTCAGCACCGTGTCGCGCGCGTAGCCGGCCGGCCCCTGAGAGAACGCCTCATCCATCGCGCGCCGGTAAGCGCGCTCGAACACCGGGGCGGTGTACACCGCGCGGTCGACGTCCGCGAGCGTCGAGAGGACGAAGCTCCACATCGCCTCGGCGCTGAACCCGCCGAAGAACGCCTCCGCGCGCGCAGGGTCGGTCGCCACCAGCTCCACGAGCCGCCGCACGTCGGGCGCCAGCGCATCGGCGAACACCGGATTCGCCAGCTCATCGGTCCCCGCGACAACGGCCACGCCAGCCACGACGCTGGCCGCCGCGCAGGCCAGGGCGAACGGCGCGCCCGCCGAGAACCCGACGGCCGCCACGCCGGACAGCTGCCGCGCCTCGAGGAAGCGCCGTATGTCCTGCGCCCAGTCGCCGAGCGTGCGGCCCGGGGCGTGGTCTGACGCCCCGAGCCCCGGGCGATCCACGGAGATCAGCCGCACGCCGAGCCCGTCGACGACGTCGCCCCCGAACCCCATCGACCGGCTCGTGGCGCCGCCGGGGCAGAGCAGCACGGGGATGCCGCCCTCCGGTCCCCACTCCGCCCAGCCCAGCCGCCGGCCGTCTGGAAGCGCCGTCTCCCCGAGCCGGACCGGCTCCACCACGCCGCTGATCATGGCCCCAAGGTAGTTGACCTGCACCGAGGATGCCAGGCGCTCCACGCGTGTCGGGAAGGCGCCGAGATCGAGGACGGATACCCGCGTGTGATGCGTCGCCCCATCCGTTTATCGGCTCCAGCCCCCGGCGGGGCTCAAGGGAAGCCGGAACCAGCAGCGCTCCTGCGGGACGTTGCTCCTGAACAGCAGCTCGTCCGGCGGAGCCTCCCTCTCTCGAGGAGACTCGCGACGCTGCTCGACGGTGCGCGGTCAGGGGTGGATGTTGAGCTCGTAAACGCCGGATTCATCGATCGCGCCGTCGACCACGATGACGATGCTCTGCCCTGCGTCGAGCGACACCGTGACCTCCGACGTGAACAGGTGCAGGTCCTCCCCGAGCACGTCGTCGCTGCACGCGATCTCCTCGCCATAACAGTCCCCGTCGAAGACGGCGAGCACGGTGTCGTAGTCGGAGCCGACCGTATCGATCGTGTACGTCCCCGCCTCCGGCGCGGTGAACAGATAGGCCACCTCAGGCGCGTCGATGCCGCCGCAGCTCGGGTCCACCTTGGCGAGGCTCCCCTTGGTCGTCCCCGTCGCGGTCTGGGAGGCGAGGGGCGCGAGCTCGATGGGCTTATCGCAGGTGCCGGTACCGTCGAACAGGTCCACGTTGAGCATGTAGTCGCCCTCCGCGCCGTGGCTGTCGACGCTGATCAGGGCGGTCTGGCCGGCGTCGAGCCACACGAGCTTGCTCGAGTCCCTGCTATCGTTGACGCAGGCCATCTCGTCGCCTTCGCACCCGCCGTCGCGCACGGACAGGATCGTATCGATCGTGGAACCCACGGTGTTCATGCGGTAGAAGCCATCTGCAGGCGCGGTGAAGCTGTACGTCGCCTCGCCGCCGGGCACCGAGGCGCAGGAGGGCGCCAGGAGATCGGGATAACCCTCGGTGCTGCCCGTGACCGACTGCGGGACCACGGCGTCGAGCGCGAAGAGAGGGCACTGCGGCGCCTCCCGCTGGGTGATGTTGAGCGTGTAATCGCCGCTCGTCGACGCGCTGTCCACGGAGACGATCACCGTCTGGCCGGCGGAGAGGAACAGGCTCGCCCGCGAGTGGGTGACGACCCCCGCCGGGTCCACGTTGTCATTGCACCTGAGCGAGGGGCCAGAGCACGAGCCGTCCAGCACCTCGAGGACCGTATCGAGCGCCGAGCCGTCCGTGTCGAAGATGTAGAGCGCGTCGGCCGGGGCGGTGAAGCGATAGGTCGCCTCGGGGGCCCCGCGAGAGGCGCAGTCCGGCGCGAGGTGATCGGCGAGATCCGCGGTCGTGCCCGTGACCGTCTGCGGCACCGTCGAGCCGAGATCGATGAGCGGGCACCGCACCTCGTCGACCTCGAGCCGGTAGTCGCCCGTCGGGCCAGCGGTGTCCACCACGAGGATGACCGTCTCGCCGGCCGCGAGCGAGAGCGTGATGAGCGCCGGCTCGAACAGGCCGTCGACGCACGCGATGAGATCGCCGGCGCACGAGGCGTGGCGCGCCTCCATGAGGACGGGGAAGCTCGAGCCGGTCGCGTCGAACGTGTAGATGCCCTCGCGCGGCGCGGTGAAGCCGTAGGTCGCCTCGCCCCCGGTCGAGAAGGTCGCGCAGGCCGAGATCAGGTTGCGGAGGTGCTCGTTGTTCCCGGTCACCGTCTGCGGCAGGGTCGCGCCGATCTGGACGCCCGGGCACGGAGGGGCCTCGACGATCTCCAGCGTGAAGCTCGCCAGCGGGCCGGCCGGATCCGCCACCGCGACGAGCACCGTCTGACCGGCCTCGAGCGTCGCGAACGCGTTCGACTCGCCGGCGCCGTAGCGGCAGTAGAGCGAGCGGCCCGTGCACGTGCCGCCGTCGCGGACCTCGACGATCAGGTCCGACGGGGCGCGCCCGCTGAACACGTACGTGCCGTCCGACGGGGCCGTGAACGTGTACGTGGCGTCCGGGGTCGCGCTGATGTCGCAGTCGGCGGACACCGTGTCCTCGCGCAAGACGGTCGTGCCCGTCACCGTCTGCGGGACGACGGGATCGAGGGCGGTCGGCGCGCACTGGACCGGCCCGGGCTCGGCCACGCGGAGCGTGAAGTCGCCCTGCGCGCCGCGCGCGCCGCTCACCACCACGAGGATGCGCTCGCCCTCGGCGAGATCGACGGAGATCTGCGACTGGACGCTCCCCGCGTTGTCGTTGCAGGCCAGCTCCTCGCACGTGTCCGCCCGCAGCGCGCCGAGCGCCGTGTCGTACGAGGCCTCGAAGGTGTCGAACAGGTACGTCCCCGCGTGAGGCGCCGTGAACAGGAACGCCTGATCGGCCGCGCCAGGCTCCGAGCAGGTCAGCCAGCGGCCGTCGTCGGCGCCGATCGTCGTGCCGCTCACCCGCTGCGGGACGGCGGAGCCGATGTCCTGGGAGGGCTCCGCGCTGCACGCGCAGGTGCCGCCCTCGCAGGGGCGCCCGGGGTCGCAGGCGCGATCGCACCGGCCGCAGTGCTGCGGATCTGCGGCGAGGTCCACGCAGCTGCCGGCGCAGTCGGTGAGGCCCGGGAGGCAGGTCTGCCTGCAGACGGATCCGGAGCACGCGCGGCCAGGCGGGCACGGCGCGCCGCACTTGCCGCAATGGTCCGGGTCGGTGCGCGTGTCGACGCACTCGTCGCCGCAGCGCTTCACGTAGCGGCCCTCGCGGCACTCCGATGGCCCGCCTCCGTCACCGCCACCGCCGTCACCCCCGCCGTCACCGCCGCCGCCACCCTCACCGCCGGTCCCCAGCGGCTCGCAGGCGCCCTGCAAGCACGCCTCCCCGGCCGGACATTGCTGGCCGCACGCGCCGCAGTGCTCCGGATCGGCGTGCAGCGCCACGCAGGCCCCGCCGCAGACCGAGTAGGGAGCCTCGCAGCGCGGCGCCGGGGCGTCGTCGTCGCCGCCGCACGCAGACGCCGCCGAGAGGAGCGCGGCAGGCAGCCAGAGCGCGGCCCTCGAGAGCGCGCGCCCGAAGCGAAATCCGTGTCTGTTCATCGACATCCCCCTGCGGCACGCGCCGTCGACGCGCGCGAGCCGGCGGAGAATGCGAGCGCCTCTCCGACGTTCGGCTCCCGGGCTCCGCGCTGGTCGTTAATGGCTGACGTGGCCGCTCCGCTCATCCGACCCTGCCACCGAGGCCTCGCTGCGCCGGCCGGCGACCCGGCGGCACTTCGGCCGGGTAGGCCGCTGCACGATCGTGCCTCACGTCGCGAAGCGAGGTCAAGGCGCGCCGTCCGGCAGGCTCTTCGGGAGGGCGAGCCCGCGCCAGGTAGAGAGCGACAACCGCGCCACCCCTTGCTAGAACCGCCCGCATGTCGCGGCCCGCGCGCCCTGAAGTCCTCGCTCCCGCCGGTGATCGCGCCGCCATGGAAGCCGCCGTGCGCGGCGGGGCCGATGCCGTCTACTTCGGCCTCCGGGGGGGAGCCGCGGGCGGCGGCGCGGCGTCGCCCTTCAACGCCCGCGCGCGGGCCGCGAACTTCGACGCGGCGGAGCTCGAGGAGGCGGTGCGCTTCCTCCACGCCCACGGCGTGAAGGGCTACGTCACCCTGAACACGCTGGTGTTCGACGACGAGCTCCCGGCGGTCCGCGGCGCGATCGAGGCGTGCGCCGCGGCCGGCGTCGACGCGGTCATCGTCCAGGACCTCGGGGTGATGCGCCTCGCGCGGGCGCTCGCGCCCGGGCTCCCGATCCACGCCTCCACGCAGATGACCTGCACCGACGCGGCCGGCGTCGAGCTCGCGCGATCGCTCGGCGCCGCGCGCGTCATCCTCGCCCGGGAGCTCTCGCTCGACGACATCGCCGCCATCCGCCGGGCGACCGACGTCGAGCTCGAGGTGTTCGTCCACGGCGCGCTCTGCATCGCCTACTCGGGGCAGTGCCTGACGAGCGAGGCCATCGGCGGCCGCAGCGCCAACCGCGGCGCCTGCGCCCAGGCCTGCCGCCTGCCGTACCGCCTCGTCGTCGACGGCGCGCTGCGCGACCTCGGCGACGCGGCCTACCTCCTGTCGCCGGAGGACCTCGACGCCACCGACGTCATCCCCGACCTCATCTCGCTGGGCGTCGCCTCGGTGAAGATCGAGGGGCGCCTCAAGGGCCCGGAGTACGTCGGCGCGACCGCGCGGCTCTACCGCGCCGCGATCGACGCGGCGCTGGGCGAGGGGGCGGGCCCCGGGGCCACGGACCGGGAGGCGGCGCTCCAGGCGTTCTCGCGGGGCTCGGGCCCCGGCTTCCTGCGCGGCGTCGACCACCAGCGCCTGGTCGACGGCCGCACCTGCGATCACCGCGGCATCGAGGTCGGCGAGGCGCGCGGCGCCGCGCGCCGGCGCGGCCACGAGGTCGTGGTCGTCCGCGCCGCCCGGCCGCTCGCGCGCGGCGAGGGGATCCTCGTGGAGGGCGGGTTCGCCGGCGAGGGCGAGATCGGCGGCCGCATCTGGGGCCTGTGGGCCGCTGGCCGCGAGGTCGAGCGCGCGCCGGCGGGGGGCGACGTCGAGGTGTGGCTCGGCCCGGACCGGCGGCTGCCGGAGGACGTGCTGAGCGGCGCGCGGGGGCTGCGCGGGCGCCGGGTCTTTCGCACGAGCGACCCCGTCGCCACGCGCGCGGTCCGCGAGGCGCTCGACCGCGCCCCGCGCCGGGTGGCGATCGACGTCCGCCTCGAGGGCCGCCTCGGCGAGCGCCCGCGGCTCTCGGCGGCGACGGAGGGCGGGGCGTCGGCCTCGGTCGAGGTCGACGCCCCGCTCGGCCGCGCCGATCGATCGCCGCTCGACGAGGCCACGCTGCGGAAGCAGCTGGATCGGCTGGGCGACACGCCGTTCGCCCTGCGCGGCGTCGGGCTGTCGCTCGACGGGCCTGCGCTCGTGCCGCCGTCGGCGCTCAACCGCGCGCGCCGGGCGCTCGTCGCGGCGCTGATCGAGGCGTCGCACCGCCCCCATCCGTCGGCGCCGCTCTCGGCCGAGGGGCTCGTCGCCGGGGTCGCTCCGCCGGACGCGCCGCCGCCGGCGCCGGGCCTCTTCGTGCTGTGCCGCAACGTGGCGCAGGCGCGGGCGGCGCTCGACGCCGGCGCGAGCGGCGTCTACCTCGATTTCCTGGAGATGGTCGGTCTCGGCGCCGCGGCGCGCGAGCTGATGGCGGCCGGGGCCTCCGTCGGGGTGGCGCCGCCGCGGATCCGCAAGCCGGGCGAGGAGAAGATCGACCGGTACTTGCTCTCGCTCGGGCCGGCGGCGATCCTGGTCCGCAGCCTCGGCGCGCTGCTCGACGCCACGCCGGGCGTGCCCCGGATCGGCGATTTCTCGCTGAACGTCACGAACAAGCTGGCCGCGCGCGAGGTGCTCTCGCGGGGGCTCGCCGCGTTCACGCCGTCGTTCGACCTCGACGCCGCCCAGCTCGAGTCGCTGCTGGACTCGCCGTTCGGGCCGTTCGCCGAGGTGGTGGTGCACCACCCGATGCCGCTCTTCCACATGGAGCACTGCGTGATCGCGGCGACGCTGTCCGAGGGCAAGGATCACCGCACCTGCGGCCGCCCGTGCGACCATCACGCGCTGTCGCTGCGGGACCGGGCGGGCATGGATCACCCGCTCGAGGCGGACGTGGGGTGTCGGAACACGGTGTTCCACGCGGCGCCGCAGAGCGCGGCGCACCTCGTGCCGAGGCTCGCGAGCTGCGGCGTGCGGCGGTTCCGGATCGAGCTGGTGCGGGAGGACGCCGAGGGGGCGCGGCGGGTGGTGGAGGCGTACCGGCGGCTGCTCGCCGGGGAGGTGGCGCCGGCCGAGGTCGCGCGCGGGCTGCGGGCCGAGGGGAGCTACGGGGTGGTGCGCGGGTCGCTGCGCGTGCTGCAGGCGTGAGGGGGAGCCACCCTGCGAGGAGACCTCGTTGCCCGTCGCTCGAAGCACAGCGGGATCGACCGGCTCCGCATGCACACCTCATAGCGCGGGGCGGTTGGTGACGGTGCCGTCCTCGCTTGAACGATGGGGGACCTCCCCGACCGCTGCTCTTCCCAGCTCTCGTGGACAGTCTGACGACACCGCCATCCTCTCCGCCGCGGGCTTCCGGCGCGCCAGCAGGCATGGTACGCAGGAACCATGGACATGGCTCCTCTTGCCGCGGTCCTCTCGCGGGTGTGTACGAGCTTCCGGTATGCGGTCGCGCTCGCACCTGGGGCGCCGCCAGACTACGAGGTCGCCGCCGAGCTCTGCGTGCCGCAGGAGAGCCCGCGGGACACGGTGCTGCTCACCGTGCACGGCGCCACGTACTCGAGCGCGTACTGGGATTTCCCGTACCAGCCGGAGCGTTATTCGTTCGTGCGCTACGCCAACGCGGCTGGTTATGCCACGCTGAACTTTGACCGCATTGGCACCGGAGACAGCGACCGACCGCTCTCCCTTCAGGTCACACCGACCGCGCAGGCCTATGTTCACCATCAGCTCGCGGAGGCGCTTCGGAGCGGCGAGCTCGGGCACGCATGGAGCCGGGTGGTGCTCGTCGGCCACTCGCTGGGATCTATCATTTCCGTCCAGCAGGCTGCGACGTACCACGACGTGGATGGCGTCGTGGCCACGGGGTTCTTGCACACCTACGGCCCCGGCTTGCCGCAGCTGCTCCTGAACGTCTATCCGGCCACGCTCGACCCGAGCTTCGCGGGCTCCGGCCTCGACCTCGGCTACTTGACGACGCAGCCGGGCACCCGCGGCCCGACGTTCTATTACCTCCCGAACGCGGATCCGGCGGTGATTGCGCTGGACGAAGCGACCAAGGGGCTCGGCACGTCCGGCGAGCTCGCCGAGTTCGCGCTGGTCAACACCGCGCTCACGAGCCTCCAGGTCGACGCGCCGGTGCTCACCGTCGTGGGACGGCACGACACGATATTCTGCGGGATCGCGCCGTGCGGTACCCTGCTTGGCGGGACCACGCTGGAGCCGGCCGCCTACTCGCCGGCCGCGGAGCTCGAGATCGTGGTCGTGCCCAACTCGGGCCACGATCTGAACCTCCAGATCAACGCGCCCACCGCGTACGCTGCGATCCGCGGCTGGCTCGACGAGCGCTTCCCGCCGCTCGGGGACTAGGTCTTTCACCCCACCCCTCTCCTGGAGGAGCGCGCTGTGTCAACTCCCCCGATGGCTCACACGCATACCGCTGCGCCTCCGACCATGGGCTCGCCACGTGGAGGCGCTCGCTTCATTTCACTTGGCACCGCAGGAGCTCTGAGCAGCCGCGGAAGCGATTACGTCCTTTTCGTCGTCGGTGATCAGCTCGCTTTCGACGAATTCCTCTGCGGCGTGTGCCACACACGACACATACGCGCCGTGGTTTTTCCAGGGATCGTCGCAAGGGCAGAGCTGGGCGATCGAGCAGCCGTCCGCATCCACCACATCCCCGGCCTCGGTGTCCAAGCAAAGATCTTGGGTCAAATCTCCCACGCCGTCGCCATCTTCGTCGAGCTCAAGGCGCACGATGAATTGTATGTCATCGAAGTCCCCATCGCCTCCACCGAACAGGTCCTCGAATCCGATGTAAAATTCATCACCGATCGGAGTGCTCAACGCCTTAACGAATGCGTGCACGAGGCCGTCCGGGTTGCGTGAGCCCGGCCCCGAGTAGAAAACGTCGCCGGTGTCGGTCACCTCGATGAAAAATATGAGCTCGGAGCCGCTCGGGAAGGCGCCGATGTTCACGATGTTGCCGACCGGAGTGACGTTGCCAGTGGCGAAGTAGATCGGAGATGTGGGAAGATAGGACGTGTCAACGAATACATTGGAGCTGAAGCCTGCGGTTCCGTTGCAGAATTTGGTTTGAACCGCAGCGTCGTAGGTCAGTATGAGCGTCGCGCCGACGTCATCGGTTTCGATGGTAGGCATGCCGCATTCATTCGTGACGTCTGCGCTGGCGGCGCCGCTGAACAAAAGAAACGCTGTGAGCGCACCGAACGATTGCGATCTCATGGTTCTCCCCCCTCCGTAAAAAGACGGCTCGCCAGATAATAGCGATTCGCCGAGGCCGTGGCTTAGCTCATAACGCGCGCCGGTCCAAGTGGAATTTGCGCGAAGCTGTAACGGTGTGCGAGGCGGAATCGCGCCATGACAATCCGCAACTCGAAACCCGCGCTGGACAGATCCCTGGCCGAATCCATGCGGTCTGCGATGGAAGCGCCATGGCGGTCCATTGGTTGAACTCGACGGGCAAGGCGCCTTGGAGGTGCGGTGAGCAGAGCAGGGTGCGAGGCAGCCCCGAGAGCCCGGACGGTCGTGGGGGTGATATCGTGGTGCGTTGCCACGATCGCGGCTGGCCGGTCGATCACTGATCCAGACACACGTGAGTGACCATGACGGAGCGGCTCAGAAGCAGCATCCTTTTGCTTCGACGTGCGTAGGGCGACTAGGGCGCAGAGATCTTCCCCATCCGACCGGCCAGTTCGTCGACGTCAAGATCACCAACAAAAGCTGCCCAACACCATCAGCGCGACGGTCGGCTGCACCAGCGGCCAGGGAGGCCCGCTCGACGACTTCGGCGACGAGAGCCTCGCAGGCGGGCTCGTCGATCCGATCCTCGCTTGAGGGAGGGGATACCCGAACCTTCGGACGGCGCTCCTGACACAACGTCAGCGGCCATGATCGGAGCGTCATGGTCGGTCGTCTCCTCGTCGGCCACCCCCGCTCGCTTCTCGCGCTGGCATGGGAGTTGCTGAGTTCCGCCGGCATGAAAACATGGGGTGTGGTGGCGCTGGGGTGTTGGTTGCTCGCTGGCTGCAGCGGTCCCGATTTCGATGAAAACCGCGCGAAGTGGCGCGCAGACCGGCCAGAGGAGTATGTCATCTCGATCTGCGGCACCGGCATCGCCCCCGGCTGCACGCTCGCCGCGGTCTCCGGTGATACCGTCGTCGCAGCCGCTCACAGCGGGTTCGTCGCTCCGCACAGCGATTGGACGTTCGTTGAAGCGCCCGAGCAAGCGGATCCGGTGGAAGCCCTGTTCGACCGAGCAGAGCGCGAGAGCGAGAGCTGCGAGCTCCGCGACATTCGCTTCGACGACCGCTACGGCTACGTGGCGGACTACTATCACAACTGCGGTACAGAAGGGAGCGGCGAGGAAGTCACCTGCTTCCAGGCCGACACGAGCGACGTGACGCGCTGCGCGGAGTGAACGCACGGCGAACACCGGTCAACAGACCGAGCTGCCCGGCCTGGCGCCGCGCCGTGCGCTCGGCTCTGCGGAGCGGCCTCGGACCCCCGGCCGCCAGTTTCAACCCAGCAGATAGCCCGTAGAGTCCCCTGACATGCGGGCGCGAAGATCGGCACAGGGAGCCGTGATACGATCGTCGAGCGGAACGCGATCCGGGATTGCGCGCGGGGCGCGACGGCGCGCTGCTCGCCGCCCGCCATGGGCTCTACCAGCGGGGGCGACGAGCGGCGGTTCGATCAGAACACGAGCACCTCGCCGCCTGACGCGAGCTGGCACGCGCCGTCCTGGGGATCACCGCCGGTGCGGAGGATCTCGGACGGCTCCGGCTCGCGGTAGACGCCGGAGAGCGCGATGTCGACCATGCGCAGGATCGCGCGATCGAGCTTGGTGACGAAATAGCAGGGGATCGTCGGCTCCTTGTGCGCCCCGCCAACCCCGGAGTCGTCCGTCAGGAAGAGGTATCGGCCGCCCGTGAGCTGCGCGGCAGAGCGCATGCTGAGCTCGGTGAGCTCATCCACGCCGCTCGACGCGACGGGATAGACAGCCACCCCGAGGTCCTTCAGGGCTCGTATCCCGCTTGCCATCGCCGCGGCGTTGCTGTCGTGGTGGGGCGCGTCCGCGACCCAGAAGGCGAGGCGCGCGGTGTCGCCGCCCGTGCGCCAGGAGAGGTCGGCTGTCTTGGAGAGCGCCATGTCCGGCGCCTCCGGGAAGTCGCCGCCGCCGCCGGCTGCCTGCTCGGCGAGCTTCTCCTGGAACTCGTCGGGATCGGAGCGGAAGTCGAACCACCGGACGATGTAATCGTCCTCGGTGTCCTTGTACAGGACGAGCGACCAGCGCTGCTGGGCGTTCGGGTACTTGGCGAAGATGGAGTCGGAGAGCGCGATGAACTCCGTCTGGAGATACGTGATCTCGTCGCCCATGCTGCCGGTCGTGTCGATGACGAGCGAGACGTCGAGCGTCTCCTTTTTCTCTGGAGGCGCCGCGAAGAGGCTGTGCGCGGCCTGGTGGTCGGCCTCGGTGAAGGGCAGGACGCCCGGGAGCTGCTGCGAATAGAGCGTGCTCCGGTACGAGAGGAAGAAGTCGAAGTTGCGGTTGTCGTCCCAGACGCCCACGGTGAGCGTGCCAGCCTCGACGCTGCCTGCGCCGCCTGCGCCGCCTGCGCCGCCTGCGCCTCCGCCGCCTCCTGTGCCCAGGCTTCCGCCGGGGGAGCCCTCGCTCGGAGGATCGCTTCCATCCGACACACCTCCCGAAGCGGCTGAGCCGACCGCAGCGCCTGAGCCGAAGCTCGCATCGGGGACAGCGCCGGAGTCAGCGCCGGCGCCCCTCCCCGGGATCTCCCCGTCGCCGCCCTCTGCAGAGCTCGATCCGCCCGAGCACGCTCCCAGCGCGAGAAGGCCTCCCACCATGAAAGCGAAGCGGAAACGGGTGTGCATCGGGATCTCCTTGGCCGCCAGGGTCGTCACGCGCCGACGTCGGACGCGGCCGGGGATGCTGCGATGCACGGCGCGTACCGGGACAGAGTCGAGTGATTTTAGGTACTTACGTGACTACACGTGGTGCGTTCTGTGCCAAGGCGCGCCGGAGCGCGCCGAGGAGCAGCAGGCGCGCGTCGTTGGGATCGCCGCCGAGGTCGTGGGTGATGTCGACGTGACGCGCTGCGCGGGGTGGGTGCACGGCGAACACCGGTCAACAGCCCGAGCCGCCCGGCCTGGCGCCACGCGGGGGACCTGCTCCCCGCGCTAGACCCCGTAGAAATCGTAGAACTCCTGCGCTGGAGCGTGGACTGCGAGCACCTGGAAGGGGAAGCACTCCTCCAGGCGATCGAGGCTCGCGCGCTGCGCAAGAGACCTCAGGAATGGACGCGTCATGGACTCGAGCGCGATCGACGCTCGACAGGGCGTAGGAAAAACATCCACAGGTCGCGACGACGGGCGGCGCAGTCGTCGCCTCGGGATCCTTCAGATAGAAACGGTACGTCCACTCGCGGCCGGCTTCCCCGCCTTCTGCGCTGGGCAGGCCGGCTACATAGGCCTGCCACGTCTCGTTCTGCGCGTCGAACTCGCGCCCGAGGCCGAACCGGACATAGAGGTTCGTGTACTCGAAGAGGGCGCTTCCCAGCGACATCCCCGACAAGGCCCGCACCTTCTCCGCGAACGAGAGCTGCAGGTCGAAAAACGCCTTGGAGAACACCACGCTCGTCGTCAACCTTCGGGGTTCAGCGTTCAGTTCTTCGGGGGTGCCGACTTGAGCGTCGCGTCGAACAGCGCGAGCAACGTCTGGTAGTGGCGCTGCCCTTCTCGGGAAGGGGGCGAGAACGGCGCCCCCGTCGCCGCGCCGCGCTCAGTCCTAGCGGCTCTCGGCCTTCGACGCCATCACCAGGTGGAGCGGCGACGACCCCAGGAGGTCGCGCTCGATGGTGTCGCAGATGCGCGTGAGGGGCAGGTCATCCGGCTCGTGGCCGAACGGGTCGAGGCGGGGCTCGAAGGCGGTATGTGAACGTTCACATTCTCGATGTCAACTCGAAACGGCCGCCAGCGACCGTCCTTGCGCCCTGATGGCAGACAGGTCTCCTCCGGAGCCCCGCGTCAAGAGGGGCGGGCATCGGGCCGCCGTCACACAGGCGCTGCAGCGCCGCCACCACCGGCGCGCGGCCGAGCGACCTCGAGCTGGTGATGCGGACGCCACACCCCGCGTCGCGCGCCAGCCGCCGATGCGCTGATCGGCTTCGAGTTCGTCGAGAGGGACGGCGATGATCGCGGAAGGCGTCCGCGCCTCTTGCCGCGGCGCTCCGGAGGAGCCCCGCCAGCCTCGTGCTCCCTCGGGCTCGGGAACCTTGCGGACCGGTCGATTGGAATTGACGCTGCCCATGTGATCGTTCACATTACCGCCCAGGGGTATCCTTGTTGCTGCGCCTTGCTCGGGTCACCACGCGTACCGAGGCATTCTTCGTCTGATCGATTTTTGCACCAGCTCCGTTCGCTCGGTCGTCGCGGAAGCGATCGCCGAACGATGGGGATTGGCATCTGGCCGAGGGTGCTCCACCAGAGAACACCGCATCCCGCGCTTGTTCGGCGGCTGTCGTGAAATCTCGAGTGCTGTTCACCGGAGATGATTCCTTCAAAGATCCGGCGGTGCTGGCGACGCTGCCGGATGACAACCGTCGGGGCGGCGTGATCTATGTTGAAGAGCATGAACCCACAAAACCACGTGTCACGGAGGATGTTCCTGGCCATCCTGGGCTCGGCGTCCGTCGTCGCCGGCTGCTCCCGCGAGGAGAGCGAGGCCGCGCGCGCCGCCCAGAAGCCGGCGCCTGGCGCCGATACCGCGGGGCGGAAGCCGAAGACGCTGACCGAGATCGTTGTCGGCTTCTCGCAGACGGGCGCCGAGAGCTCCTGGAGGATCGCGCACAGCAAGTCGATCCAGGCGGAGGCGGAGAAGCGCCACGTGCAGCTCCTCTTCGCAGACGGTCAGAACGTGCACAACAACCAGGTCAACGCCGTCAACGGGTTCATCACCAAGGGCGTCGACGTCATCGTCATTGCGCCGCAAGAATCCGTGGGCTGGAAGCCCACATTGAAGGAGGCCAAGCGCGCCGGGATCCCGGTGGTGCTCACGAGCCGGGGCGTGGACGCGGAGGAAGATCTGTACGAGACGGTGATGGTCGCGGATTTCGTCTGGGAGGGGCGCCGGGCAGGGGAGTGGCTCGCAAAGCAGACGAACGGCAACGCGCGGATCATCGAGCTCGTGGGCACGCCGGCGGCGGACGTGGCGGTGATGCGCAAGACCGGCTTCGCCGAGGCCATCGCGAAGCATCCGGACATGAAGATCATCGCGAGCCAGAGCGGTGACTTCACGCGCACCAAGGGAAAAACGGTGATGGAGACGCTGCTCTCGGCCCACAAGGGCGAGATCAACGCCGTCTACGCTCACAACGACGACATGGCGCTCGGGGCGATTCAGGCGATCCAGGCGGCAGGGTTGAAGCCCGGGCAGGATATCCTGGTGATATCGATCGACGCCGTGAAGCCGGCGTTCGAGGCCATGATGGAGGGGAAGCTGAACGCGACGGTCGAGTGCAACCCCATGCACGGCCCCCTGCTCTTCGACACGATCGACAAGATCGTGCGTGGTGAGAAGGTGCCGAAGCGCACGATCGTCCCTGGCCAGATCTTCGAACGCGAGCAGGCAGCGACGGCCATCGGCTCGCGGCCCTACTGAGGGAAGGCCTTGCTCTCTGTCGAGGGCCTCAGCAAGTCCTTCCCCGGCGTTCGCGCTCTGCACGACGTGCACGTCGAAGCGCGCGCCGGCGAGATCCAGGCGTTGATGGGGGAGAACGGAGCCGGCAAGTCGACGCTGATCAAGCTGCTCACCGGCGTCTATCCTCCCGACGCCGGGACCTTGCGCCTCGGCGGTGCGGTGATCCGGCCGACCTCTCCCCGCCACGCGGAATCGCTGGGGATCAGCGCGGTGCACCAGGAAATCAGCCTGATCCCGCACCTTTCGATCGCGGACAACATCATGCTGGGCCGGCAACCTCGGCGCTTCGGCCTGATCGACAGGCGAGCTGTCCGCGCGAAGGCTCGTCAGGCCCTCGCGCGCCTCTCGCTGGACCTCGACGTGTCGCGATCGGTGGCGGCGCTGCCCACCGCGCTGCAGCAGATGGTCGCGATCGCCCGCGCGCTCGCCGTGGACGCGCGGATCCTGATCCTGGATGAACCCACCTCCAGCCTCGATGAAGCGGAGACGCTGCGGCTCTTCGACGTGATGCAGAGCCTGAAGGCTCAGGGGTTGGCGATCCTCTTCGTGACTCACTTCCTGGATCAAGTCTACGCGGTCAGCGATACGATCACGGTGCTCAGGAATGGCTGCTTGGTCGGGCAGTACGCGAGCAGCGCGCTGCCTCGCCTGGAGCTCGTTCAGGCGATGCTGGGCGTCGAGCTCGGCGCGAAAGACAGCGCCGCGCCAGGCGGCGCCGCCGGTCCGGGAGGGGCGGCGAGCGCCGCGGAGCCGGCGCTCGCCGCGCGCGGCCTAGAGAGAACGGGGGTCATCGGGCCGATCGAGCTCGCGCTGCGGCCCGGCGAGGTGGTGGGGTTGGCGGGGCTGCTCGGCTCTGGCCGAAGCGAGACCGCCAGGATGCTCTTCGGGATCGAGCCCGCCGATCGCGGTGAGCTCGCGGTGAACGGACGTGCGACCGAGATCAAGACGCCACGGCACGCGATCCGGGCCGGCCTCGCGTACTGCCCGGAAGACCGCAAGGTGGATGGCATCATCCCGAACCTCTCCGTGCGAGAGAACCTCGTGCTCGCCTTGCAGGCCTCCCAGGGGGCGCTGCGGGTGCTCCCGCGCAACGAGCGGGATCGTCTGGTCCAGCACTACATCAAGGCCCTGAGCATCAAGACGCCGTCCCCCGAGACGCCCGTCAAGCTGCTGTCGGGCGGCAATCAGCAGAAGGTGCTGCTCGCGCGCTGGATGGCCATGCAGCCACGGATCATGCTGCTCGACGAGCCCACGCGCGGCGTGGACATCGGCGCCAAGCTGGAGATCGAGGCGCTGGTGAGGTCGCTCAGCGAGAAGGGGGTCGCCACGGTCTTGATCTCGTCGGAGCTCGAGGAGATCGCGCGCAACTGCTCCAGGGTGGTGGTCTTGAGAGACCGCAAGCAGCAGGGCGAGCTCGCGGGAGAGTCCGTGACGCCTTCGTCCATCATCCAGGCTATCGCCCATCAGAAGGAGGCGCCGCCCGATGCTTGAGAAGATCACGGAAGCGGCGCGCACGAACGCCAACCCCACGGGCATCGGGATCCTCCTCTTCATCGGGTGCGCGGGCGCCCTGCTGCTCATGCGCGGGCGCCGCGAGGCCTGGCCTTTGCTCGGCCTCCTGGCGCTCCTTCTGTTCAATTCCGTCCTGTCCAAGAATTTCTTCTCCATCGTCGAGCGCGACGGCGCTTATTACGGGACGCCCATCAACCTGCTCAACCAGGGCTCGGAGGTGATGCTCCTCGCGATCGGCCTGACCCTGGTGATCGCCGTCAGGGGCATCGACCTGTCGGTCGGCTCGGTCATGGCGTTGTCCGGGGCCACCTGCGTGATCCTGATGAAGGAGGCTCACTGCGGGCCGCTCCTGGCTGCGTTCTTGTCCCTCGCCGTCGCCGGCGGCGTCGGTCTGTTCAACGGCGCGCTGGTGACGGCGCTGAACATCCAGCCCATCATCGTGACCTTGATCAGCATGGTCGGTGTCCGCGGCGTCGCCATGCTCATCACCCGCGCCGAGCCCGTGACGCACACGGATGCGACGTTTGCGTTCATCGGCAACGGTCACGTCGGTGGCTTGCCGTTCTCCATGGTGCTTGTGGCCGCCGTGTTCGTCGTCGCCGCGCTGCTCTGCCGGAGGACGGCGCTCGGTCTGTTCATGGAAGCGATCGGCGACAACGAGCGGGCGAGCCGGCTCGCAGGCGTCGGCGACCGCCGCATCAAGCTCTGGTTGTACGGCTTTTCGGGCCTGTGCGCCGGCATCGCCGGGCTCGTGGCCGCCTCGTACATCTCCACGGCCGACCCCGATCGCGTGGGGCGCCTGCGGGAGCTGGACGCCATTTTCGCCGCGGTGATCGGCGGTACGGCGCTCACCGGCGGGCGCTTCTATCTGGGGGGCACCCTGATAGGAGCGTTGTTGATACAAACGCTCTCCACCACGATGTACATCCAGCATGTCCCCTCGGAGATCGAGCCGATGCCCAAGGCCGGCGTGATGCTGCTCAGCTGTCTGCTGGTTTCGGAGGAGTCGCGCCGGCGGCTCGTCGAGCTCCTCGGGCTCAAGCGGTGGCAGTAGCGATGCTCAGCTGGGATCGGCGGGATCTGCCGCTCATGGTGACCGCGGTCCTCCTGATCGCGCTCTACTCGGGGGTGCTGGTCTGTTACGACACGGCGCGTAGCCTGCGTTTCCTTGTCGACCTGATCAAGGGGAACGCGGCGATGGGCCTCTGCGCGGTGGGCATGACCTTCGTCATCCTGTCGGGGGGGATCGACCTCTCGGTCGGCTCCGTCGTCGCGCTCACGACCGTGCTCGTCGGTACGCTGGTGGCCGGTGGTTGCCACCCGCTGTTGGCGTTCTGTATCGGCCTCGCGGTGTCGGTCGCGTTCGGCGCCATGACGGGGCACCTGATCCATCGTTTCTCTCTGCCCCCGTTCCTGGTGACGCTCGCGGGCATGTTCTTCGCCCGTGGCGCGGCGTTCCTCGTCAGCATGCAGCCGATCGGCATCGATCACCCTGTGCTGGACTGGATCGTCGATGAGCTCGGCTTCGCGCTGACGATCCCGGGCCTGGACCGAACCTGGGTCCCGGCGACGGCGCTCTTGTTCCTGGTCGTCCTCGTGCTCGGCGTGATCCTCGGCCGTAGCACGAGCTTCGGCCGGAACGTCCTGGCCATCGGCGGGGACAGGCAGGCGGCGCTGCTCATGGGGGTGCCGCTGGGCGCCACGACGGTGGGTCTGTACGCGTTGTGCGGCTTGTGCGCGGGCCTCGGCGGGGTCACGACGGCGCTGATCGACAGCGCCGGAAAGCCGAACATCGGCGCCGGCCTGGAGCTCGAGGCCATCGCCTCGGTGGTGATCGGCGGAACGCTGCTGACCGGGGGGGCTGGCAGCGTCGTCGGCACCGTGATGGGCGTGATGATCACGGGCATCGTGCGGGCGGTGATCAACCTGGATGGACGGCTGCCGTCGCCCTGGCACCACATCAGCATCGGGCTGCTGCTGCTCGTCTTCATCGTCATGCAGCAGGTACTGATCCGCTCGGCCCCCGCAGCCAGGGGGGTAGAGTACGGTCGTCATTGATGAATGTGGAGAGCGAGGAGCGATAGAATGAACGAGACCAAGCGAATTCTGGTCACCGGGGCGGCGGGCAAGGTCGGCCAGGCATTCATCCGCAGGTTCCTGTCGAACCCCGCGTTCGAGGGGTGGAAGGTCCGTGCGCTGTGCCACAACCGCATGCTGGAGCGGTCGGCGCGCGTCGAGGTGCTGCGTGGGGCCATCGAGGACAGGACCGTCGTCAACGAGGCGATGGAGGGGGTGAGCCACGTGCTGCACCTGGCGACCAGCAAGGAGACCCCCGAGAGCATCATGGACGTGGCCGTCAAAGGCATGTTCTGGCTGCTGGAGGCCTGCCGCGTCAGCCCTGCGTTCGAGCAATTCATCCTGGTCGGGGGCGACGCCGGGATGGGCCACTTCTTCTATCCGCACCCCGTCCCCGTCACGGAGGCGCAGCGGCACAGCGCCTACCCGGGCTGTTACGCGCTGTCCAAGGTGCTCGAGGAGGTCATGCTCGAGCAGTACTATATTCAATATGAGCTCAACGGATGCTGCCTGCGCGCGCCGTGGATCATGGAGAAAGACGACTTCAAGGCGCAGCTATCCTTCGGTGACGACGTGTTCGGAGGGCCGAGGTGGCGCGATCTGGTCGGCACCGAGGCGGCAGAGGGGTACGTCCGCTCGGGCGCCGTGCCGGTGATGCTCGACCGCCGCGGCGAGCCGGTGAAGCGTAACTTCGTGCATGTGGACGATCTGGTCACCGCGATCCAGAAGGCCATCAATCATGAGAAGGCTCGCCAGCAGACCTTCAACATCTGCATGGACGAGCCGGTGGACTACGGGGAGCTGGCGCGTTACCTGGAGGCGACGCGGGGCCTGCCGAGCGTGAGGGTGAAGACGCCGTTCCATTCGACTTGGCTGGACAACTCGAAGGCGAAGTTTCTGCTCGGCTGGCGGCCGCAGTACGATTTGGCGCGGCTCACGGACGCCGCCTTCGACCACGTGCGCGCGCCCGATGACCCGCGCGTCACCTGGTACCCTGGTTGATGGGCCCTGCCTCCCCGCGGCGGCCCTTTCCCGTGGCGGGCGAGCCTGGCGATCACGCCGACGCCGAGCTTCGCTGCTAGGGGACGGGCCCGCCTACAAGCACCGTCGCCCGGCGGCCCGGCGTGCGCGCGTAGGCCTCCACGACGGCCCGCCCCACGCTCGCTGCGCGCCCGCGCTTCACCAGGGCCACGATCGCGCCGCCGAAGCCGCCGCCGGTCAGCCGGGCGCCGAAGACGTCCGGCTGCGCCCGAGCGCTCTCCACCAGATCGTCGACCGCCGGCACGGACACCTCGAAATCGTCGCGCATCGACCGGTGGGACGCGTCGAAGAGCTCGCCCAGGCGGCCCAGATCCCCGGCGCGGAGCGCGGCCACGGCGGCGAGCACCCGGGCGTTCTCGGTCACGACGTGGCGCGCGCGCCGGTCGAGCGGCGCCGGCAGCGACGCGATGCGCGGCTCGATCGACGCGCGCGTCGCATCGACGTCCCGGAGCTCCGGGACGCCGAGCGCCGCGGCCGCCCGCTCGCACTCCGCGCGCCGCGTCTTGTAGTCGCCGCTCGCGTGCTGGTGAGCCACCCCGGAGTCGATAACGAGCAGCTCGGCCTCCGCGGGCAGCGGGATGCGCTCGAACGCGAGCGTCCTCGTGTCGATGAAGAGCGCCGTGCTCTCGTCGGCGAGGCTCGCGGCCATCTGATCCATCGTCCCGACCGGCGCGCCCACGAAGTCGTGCTCCGCGGCGTGCGCGATGCGGGCGATCTCCACGTCGTCGATGGACAGGCCGAGCATCGACCGCAGGGCGCGGGCGAGCGCCACGAGCAGCGAGGCGCTCGACGACAGGCCGCTTCCGAGCGGTACTGTCGACTTGATCCTCGCGTCGAAGCCGGGGATCGATGCGCCACGGCTGCGGAGGACCGCGGTGATGCCCTGCACGTAGTCGAGCCACAGTCCGCGGCGCGCCTCCTCGCCGGCGCGGAACGAGAGCAGGGCGCCGCCGCCCACGTTCGCCGTCGCGACCTGGATGAGCCTGTCTTCCCGGGGCGCGATCTCGACGCGCGTCTTCTGCGGAATCGCCGTCGGCAGCACGTAGCCGCCGCTGTAATCGGTGTGTTCGCCGATCAGGTTCACGCGCCCCGGCGCCTCGGCCAGGACCTTCGCCGGACGGCCGAAGACGACCTCGAAGCCATTCCCCTTCACCGTCATCGCGGCGCACCCATGTTCACGGGGCACAGGGAACCCAAATGGTTCGGAGACGTCAAGCCACAACTGCGGGAGATCGCCGTCCTTGGTTGAGCTCGATGGGCTCGCTCATCCATGCCGGGCGCGCCGCTCAGGCTCCCCGCAGCGCAGCGATGACGGGCGCGGTGTCGGGCCGCAGGCCGCGCCACAGGGTGAAGCACTCGGCGCCCTGCTCGACCACCATGCCGAGGCCGTCGGCTGTCTGACCCACGCCGGCCGCGCGCGCGGCCTGCACGAAGGCGGTCGGTTCCTTCTTGTAGGCCATGTCGTAGGCCAGCGAGCCCTCGCTCCACACGCCGGCGGGCAGGGGCGGCACCTCGTTGGTCATGGAGGAGGCGGAGCCGTTGATGATCACGTCGAAGCGCCCGGCGATGTCGGCGAAGCCGCCGCCGGCGAGCCGGACGGCGCCGGCATGCGGGCCGAACTCGGCGGCGAGCTCCACGGCCTTGCTGGCGGTGCGGTTGGCGACGAAGATCTCGGCCGGCTGCTCATCGAAGAGCGGCAACAACGTGCCGCGCACCGCGCCGCCCGCGCCGAGGAGCAGCACGCGCGCGCCCTCGAGGCGGCGGCCGAGGTTATGGGTGATGTCGCGCACGATGCCGAAGCCGTCGGTGTTGTCGCCGAGGACGGTGCCGTCGGCGCGCAAGGTGAACATGTTGATCGCCCCGGCAGCGCGGCCGCGCGGCGTCAGCTCGTCGGCCAGCGCAAAGGCCTCGAGCTTGAAGGGCATGGTGATGTTCATGCCCTTGCCGCCGCTCTTCTGGAACTCGCGCACGGCGGCGGCGAAGCCATCCAGCTCGCCGAGGATCGCGCCGTACACCATGTCCTGCCCGCACTGCCTGGCAAAGGCGGTCTGCAGCGCCGGCGACTTGGTCTGGGAGATGGGATTGCCGATGATGGCGTAGCGATCGGTCATGGGTGCGTCCAGGCCTCAGCGACGCGGGGCCACGCCCGCGAGCGCAGCAGATCTACGATAGTGTCCAGCCAATTGCCAGGAGCGCGCGGCGGCGCCATGGCGGCAGAGGTGCAGAGCGCCTTCCACCGTCCTCCCCGGGAAGAGGCGAGAAAGGCGCCGCCATCGGCGCGCCGCGCTCAGTCCTGGTAGCTCTCGGCCTTCGACGCCATCACCAGATTGAGCGGAGACGACCCCAGGAGGTCGCGCTCGATGGTGTCGCAGATGCGCGTGAGGGGCAGGTCGTTCGGCTCGTGGCCGAACGGGTCGTCGAGCTCCCCGCCGAGCGCCTCGATCATCAGGACGGGATACGCCACCATCATCGTCACGACGGGCGTCAGCACCCCGAGCGCCTCGACGAGGGCGAGGGGCAGCGTGGCCAGGTAGAGCGCCACGCCCCGCTGCAACAGCAGTATGTAGCCGAGCGGCGTGGGGGTCTTGAGGATGCGCTCGCAGCCCCCCAGGCAGTTGACCAGGACGCTCAGCTGCTCCTCGGCGCACACCGCCATGTTGCGCTCGAGGCTCCCGGCCCGGACGAAGGCCGCGAGGCGCTCGGAGACCTGCTGCGCCGCGCGGAGCGGCGGGTGAGGGTGCTCCGCGAGGGCCTCGATCTGCTCCGCCGGGAGCAGCCGTTCGATCTCCGGGCGCTCGGCCTGCCCGCGCAGCGAGCGCCGCGCGGCGTGGACGAACACCACCACCCAGACGGCGACCTCGCGCGCCGCGCCCGGGTCCACCGCGGCGTGCGCGTTCACGATGCGCGTGATGTTGCGGCTCGCGTTCACGATCGAGCCCCAGAGGGTGCGACCCTCCCAGAAGCGGTTATAGGCCGTGTTCGTCCGGAACGCGAGGATGAGCGCGATCACCGCGCCGGCGACCTCGTGAATGCCGATCGAGAGCGACACGCGGGGGATGTGCCTGTGCGCGAGCCAGAGCGCGGCGGCGATGACCCCGAAGGCCAGCACGCGACGCATCACGCCCGGCGACAGGGAGCCCCGCGGCGAGACCAGCATCTGAAGCCAAGTGCGCCTGGTGTAGGGGATCATCGGGGCGACCCTCGTGGCGATGCCCTCCCGGAGCACCGGAAGGAGCCATGGACGTGAAGAGGCTTCAGCCTTTCATCGAACGTGCCAATCCTCGTGTGGCCCTGTCAGGATCGCCGCCCTGATCGCCGGGATCCAGCGCGCGCAGCGCGTGGCTCACGAAGAGGAGCATCGCGCCTCCCTACCAGCGAGGTGCCTGTGCCGCAACGCCGCCGGGCGGCGCGGGCGCACGCGCGTCACACGCCAGGCGGTCGGCCTCCGGTGGCGCCTGGCGCGGACGCGCTGGACGCGGGACACTCCGCGTCCGTCCAGGCAGAGCAGACCACGGTGGTCCTGTGCGCCTGGATCGCCTGGAGCCGTCGATTGAAGTTCGTGTCCCCCATCGTCCTGTTCTGGGCGGCCTCCGCCCTGGCCTGGCTCGTCGTCGTGGCAGCGGCGAGGCGCCGCCGGGGCGGGCTCTACGCGCGTTTCGTCGGCGTGCTGCTCGGCATCCACACCCTGATCTCGTGCGCGCTCTTCCGCCATGTCGGCCCGCTCGCGCCGGGGTTCGCCTACCTCCAGGGCGCGGTGTACCTGCATTTCCTCCTGCTCTCGCGCCCCCGGATGCGGCCGCTCGCCTACCGCGCGCTCGTGAGCATCCCCGCGTCCTATTTCGTGGCGGCGATCTTCCTGTCGTTCCCGTGGGCCATCGCGAGCGGGCTCGGGGCCACGCCGTACGGCCTCTGGGTGCCCTTCGCGCTCGCCGTCGTCGGTATCCTCCAGTCGCTCACCGCCCGCCGCGAGGAGATCGAGCTCGTCGTCGACCGCGCCCCCGTCGACGGGCTGCGCCGCCACCCGCTCCCGCGCGAGGGGGCGCCCGGCGCGCGGCGGGCCCTCCGCATCGTCCAGATCACCGATCCGCACCTCGGTCCGTTCATGTCGGTCGCTCGGCTCCGCGGCATCTGCGAGCGCGCGGTGGAGCGCGATCCCGATCTCGTCGTGCTCACCGGCGATTACCTGACGATGGAATCGCAGGACACCGCGGATCACCTCGCCGAGGCCCTGTCCCCGCTCCGCGCCCTGGAGGGGCGTGTGTTCGCGTGCCACGGCAACCATGATCACGAGTCGCCCCGCCACGTCGCGACCGCGCTGGAGCGCGCAGGGGCGCGCCTGCTCGTGGACGACGCGGCGCTCGTCGAGACCGCCGCCGGGCCGGTCCAGGTCCTCGGGATGGACTTCCATTACCGCGATCGCGCCGAGCGCATGGCGGCCGTCTGCGCCCGTCACCCGCGCATCAAGGGCGCGCTACGGCTCGTCCTGCTCCACGATCCGGGCGCGTTCCGCCACCTCGGCGAGGGGGAGGGCGATCTCGTGCTCTCGGGCCACACCCACGGCGGGCAGCTCGGCCTGGTCAGCCTCGGAGGCTCCTGGACCGCCCTCCAGCTCTTCGTGAAGATGCCCGATCATGGCCTGTGGGCCCGCGGCCCCGATCGGCTCTACGTGCACCGCGGGACAGGACACTACGGGTTTCCCCTTCGGCTCGGCGTGCCGGCGGAAGAGAGCGTTCTCAAGGTCCACCTCGCCGGCGACGGCGCATGACGGGCCAGGCGCCGCCGCCTTGAACGCGGCTGTCGCGACTCGATGTCACCGCGCTCCTGCTCCGGGCCCCCGCGCCCCCGCTCCGGGGCGGGCGCGCTCGCCCGCGTGCGCTCCGAGAGGGCTCAGGCCGTCTCGAGGAACTTGCGCACCTGGGACTCGATCGCGCTGCCGGGCACGATGAAGGGCTTGTCCGTGATGTCCACGGAGAAGCTCTGAGCCGAGACGGCATACGTCCCCTTCACGGTCCCCGCCGGCGTCGGCACCGAGAAGTCGCCCTTGCCCTCGTTGCCCGTGAACTTGCCGCCGGCCTTCTCGATCGCCGCCTTGGCCTTCGCGACGATGTCTTGAGAGGGACCGTTGAAGGGGACTGAGAAGCTGTGCTTTGCCATGTCGTCTCCTGGTGGGGTGCTCGATCGCCATCCTGGTACGGCGCGAGGTGCGGCGGAGGTTAGTGCGGCCTCGCCACGGGTACCAGCGCGAACTTGCTGGGCCTTCCGCGCGCCGCAGATCACGCAGGATCGCTGCGCGACGCAGGGTCGCGCCGGATGGCGGGTGATGGCTGGTCGCGCGCCGCTGGCTGGCGAAGGTCGACGGGACGGCCGCCGCGACGGCTCGAACCCCCGCGTCCGTAAGGATTACGCTTGACAAGACGGACGGAATCGCCGCTTTCTATGCGCCGATTGCTCCCAGCCGTGAACCGAGGACTTATGAACGACCTTTTTCTCAAGCAGTCGATCCTTCGCCGAGCGGGGCGGGTGTCCGCGCTCGCGCTCGCGCTCGGGCTGAGCGCTGGATGCGTGGTCACGCAGGGCCCCGGAGCGGGGGCCGCTCCTGCCGGCGCGAGCCCCGGCGCGGGCGCTGACGCGAGCGCGGCGGGGGGCGAAGGGCCCGCGCAGACCAACCTGCTCAAGGCATCCAACTTCGACGACAACAAGAGCCTGCCCTGGACCACCTCGTTCACCGCGCCTGGCGCTGGCAGCGCCGAGGTGAAGAAGGGGGCCTATTGCGTCACGGTGACGAACAAGGGGTCAAACAACTGGGACGCCCAGTTCCGCCACCGGGAGATGGTGATCCAGAAGGGGCACAGCTACACCCTTCAGTACAAGGCGTGGGCGTCCTCGCCCACGAAGGCACGCCCGAAGGTCGGCATGTCGGGGCCGCCTTACGAGGAGTACTGGTCGGACACCGTGATCCTCGGGACCGAGCCCAAGACCTTCTCCGGCAAGTTCACGATGGGGAAGGCCGATGACGCCACGGCGGAGCTCGCGTTCCACATCGGCGGCGCCATGGCGTCGGCCAAGGAGCCGTTCGAGGTCTGCATCGACGACATCCGCCTGGACGACCCGCAGTTCAAGGCCGCCGCGCCCGTGACCGAGGCGGCGGCGCCGAAGGTCGCCGTGAACCAGGTCGGGTATCTGCCCGGCGCCATCAAGATCGCCAGCGTGAACAGCGCCGCGACCGCGCCGGTCGCCTGGGAGCTGCTCGACGCCTCCGGCAAGTCGGTCGCCCGCGGCCAGACCAAGGTCTTCGGGAAGGACGGCGCCTCCGGCGATCACGTCCACCTCGTCGACTTCACGGCCTTCAAGGCGCCTGGCCAGGGCTACGTGCTCAAGGTGGGGGAGGAGAAGAGCTTCCCGTTCGACATTGGAACGGGCCTTTACCAGAAGCTCAAGTACGACGCGCTCGCGTATTTCTACCACAACCGGAGCGGCATCGAGATCAAGATGCCGTTCGCCGGCAAGCCCGAGCTGGCGCGCCCGGCGGGGCACCTCCACGACAAGAGCACGCGCTGCCTGAAGGACAGCGGCTGCGACTATGCGCTCGACGCGTCCCGCGGCTGGTACGACGCCGGCGACCACGGCAAGTACGTGGTCAACGGCGGCATCTCGGTGTGGACGCTGCTCAACTGGTACGAGCGCACGAAGCACGTCGGCGCCTCGAGCGCCGACTTCGCGGACGGCAAGCTCAACATCCCCGAGGGCAAGAACGGCGTGCCCGACATCCTCGACGAGGCGCGCTGGGAGCTCGAGTTCCTGATGGGCATGCAGGTGCCGGAAGGCAAGCCGCTCGCCGGCATGGTCCACCACAAGATGCACGACGAGTCGTGGACGGGCCTCGGCCTCGCGCCGCACGAGGACAAGCTGGCGCGCTTCCTCCACAAGCCGAGCACCGCGGCGACGCTCAACGTCGCGGCCACGGGGGCGCAGTGCGCGCGCATCTGGAAGACGGTCGACGCGGCGTTCTCGGCCAAGTGCCTGAAGGCCGCCGAGCGCGCCTGGGCGGCGGCGAAGCAGAACCCGGCCCTCTACGCGCCGCCCGGCGGCGACAAGGGCGGCGGGCCCTACGACGACACCGACGCCAAGGACGAGTTCTACTGGGCCGCGGCGGAGCTGTTCGTCACGACGGGGAAGCCGGAGTACAAGCAGTTCCTGCAGGCCTCGCCGCTCAACGCCCGGTTCCCGACGGAGATCGAAGGGGGCGCGGCGTCGATGAACTGGCGGGTCACGGACGGGCTCGGCCAGATCTCGATGGCGATCGTGCCCGGCCACGTGGACGCGGCGTGGCAGAAGGAGATCCGCGGCCGCATCGCGAAGGCGGCCGACCAGTACCTCGCCATCGCCGACAAGGAGGGGTACCGGACGCTCATCGCCCGGACGCGTGAAGGCAAGTACGACTGGGGCTCGAACTCGGGCGTGCTGAACAACATGCTCGTGGTGGCGCTCGCCCACGACTTCACCAAGCAGCCGAAGTACCTCGACGGCGTGGTGCTGGGCATGGACTACCTCCTCGGACGCAACCCGCTCGGGCAGTCGTACGTGACCGGCTACGGCGACAAGCCGCTCGAGAACCCGCACCACCGGTTCTGGTCGCACCAGGCGAACAGCAAGTACCCGAAGGCGCCGCCCGGCGCCGTCTCCGGCGGCCCGAACTCCTCGCTCCAGGATCCTCACGTCCAGAGCGCCGGCCTCAAGGGGTGCGTCGCGCAGCGGTGCTTCGTGGACAACATCGAGGCCTGGAGCGTGAACGAGATCACGATCAACTGGAACGCGCCGTTCGCGTGGGTGACCGGCTTCCTCGACGAGAAGGCGAAGCCGTAGCCGCGTTGGCCGAAGGCGGGGTCGTTTGAACCGCCAAGCGCGCCAAGGACGCCAGGTAAAACACAATAATAGTGGCGTCTGATGGCGCCCTGGCGGTTCCAACCTTCCGGCAGGGTGGGGGAGTTCCCCCACCGCCTGAGGGCAGGCTCCCGCCGGCCACGATGCGGCCGCTGGCGCGCCGGTGGTACCATCGCCCGGTCACATCGTGGAGCTCCGACCCGACGCCGTCATCGCGGACAAGCTGCACCTGCTGAGGCCTCTCGGGCAGGGCGGGATGGGCGTCGTCTGGGCCGCGCGGCACCTCGCCCTCGACACCGACGTCGCGGTGAAGTTCATCCGCCCCGAGCGGGCGGCGGAGCGTCCTGCCCTCGTCGCGCGCTTCCAGCGCGAGGCGAGGGCCACGGCGCGGATCGCGCACCCGCACGTGGTGCAGGTCATGGACTACGGCGTCGTCGACGGCGCCGTGCCGTACCTCGTGATGGAGCTCCTGCGCGGCTTCTCGCTGGCCGAGCTCCTCGAGCGCGGAGGCCGCCTCAGCTTCGCCACAGCGAGGTCGCTCGCGCGGCAGGTGGGGAGCGCGCTCGAGAGCGCCCACGAGCTCGGCATCGTGCACCGCGATATCAAGCCACACAACGTCTTCATCACGGAGGGGGGCCAGGGATACCCGCTCTTCGTCAAGGTGCTCGACTTCGGCGTCGCGAAGGTGGCGGGCGACGCGGCGGTGCCGGCGGCGAACCCCGCGCTCACCGAGACCGGGATGGTGATCGGATCGGCCCCGTACATGAGCCCCGAGCAGCTCGAGGGGAGCAAGGACGTCGATCTCCGCTCCGATCTCTGGTCGCTCGGCGTCATCCTCTACGAGGCGTTGACCGGCGCGCAGCCGTTCCAGGGCAGCTCGTTCGTGGCCGTCGGCGCGGCGGTCCTGAGGGGGAGGTTCCGCCCCGCAAGCGAGCAGAGGCCGGGCCTGCCGGCGTCGATCGACGACTGGTTCTCCAAGGCGCTCTCCGTCGATCCGACCTGCCGATTCCAGTCGGCGCGCGAGATGGTCGATGCGTTTCTGAGCCTGGAGGTCCGGACGGCGGATGTCGACGCCCCCGCGGGCCGCCATCACCCGGCCGCGTTCGCCACGACCGTGGCCGCGCCGGTCGCTCTTCTGGGCGCGCCCCAAGGCGCCGACGAGCTCGCGAGAGAGCCTGTCACCTCAGGCGCGCTCGCGAGCTCGAGCGCGCTCGCGGGCGACCCTGTGACGGCAGCCCCTGTCCCTGACACCGCGGCCGGCCACACCGTGCTCCACCAGCGCGCCGCGGAGCGGCCCGCGGCGCGGGGCCGCGGGGGCGGCTCGCGCGCGCGCGAAAGGCGCCTCCGCCGCGCCGCGCCGCTCGCCGCCGCCGCGTGCGCCGCGGGCGCGGGGGTGTACCTCTTCCTGCGCGAGCCGTCGGCCGGATCGGGCGGCTGCCCGGCCGGCATGGTGCTCGTCGAAGGCACCGAGTTCCAGATGGGCTCCGACGCGGACGCGGAGACGCCCAGCGACGAGACGCCGCGACATGGCGTGACCGTGGGTCGGTTTTGCCTCGACGTCACCGAGGTGACGGTGAAGGCCTACTCGGACTGCAAGGCCTGCGATCGCCCGCAGAAGACCGTCGAGTCGGAGGGGCTGACGCCCAGCGGCCGCTCCTTCTGGAGCCAGTTCTGCAACGGCCCCGAGGCGCTGGACCACCCCATCAACTGCGTCGATTGGTACCAGGCGAAAGCGTATTGCGCCGCCTCCGGCAAGCGGTTGCCCACCGAGGCGGAGTGGGAGCTCGCGGCGCGCGGCAAGGACGCTCGGACCTACCCCTGGGGCCACGCGCCTCCCTCGGGCGAGCGCCTCAACGCCTGCGGGCCCGAGTGCAGCCGGATGCTGACGGAGCGGCTGGAGAAGGTGGGGAAGGGGCCGTGGCCTCGCATGTACAACGACGGCGACGCGGCCCCGGCGACCGCCCCCGTCGGGCGATCGCCGGCCGGGAAATCGCCCGCCGGCGCCCTGGACCTGGCCGGCAACGTCTGGGAGTGGACCGAGAGCCATTATTGCCCTTACGACAGGGACGATTGCGACGACTCCCGCCGTGTGCTCCGCGGCGGCGGGTGGGATACGGTCGAGAGCCAGTATGTGCGCTCCGCGCACCGCCGTCCGAGCGCTTCCACGGCGCGCGGCTGGAGCATCGGCTTCCGCTGCGCCAAGGCACCGTAGGTCCGCGGGTCGGAGCTCCTGCCGAGCGCGACCTGGCGGAGCCGCCGCTCGACCTCACCTCATCGATCTCGATGCGCCCAGCGCTCCCAGCCGGCGTGACCTCGACGGTCGCCCGCGGGCGCACCAAGAGCTTCCGCATGATCGTGGAGTCGTTGCTCCCCTGGCCAGCGATGAGGCTGACCAGCACGGGTGGAGTCCAGGCGAGCGCGTCCTTGAGCGAGCTCCTGGAGATGGAGTCACCGACCCCGGAACGCCTGTCGGAGCGCTTCGAGATATCACGGCTCGGGAGCCAGGCGGTCCTCGCCGAGAGAGAGTTGCCGTGGCGGCGCGCGCTTCACGGCGAGTCCTTCAGCGACGAGGAGGTCTGGTACGATCGACCGACCGGCCGCAGCCTGCTGTTGCTCGTGCGCTGCCGCGCGTCGGCCGGCGAGGCGCTGCTCGTGTTCGAAAACGTCGCAGATCAGCCCTTCGCGATCCGGCTCGCCGATCTCGTGGCCAGCGTCGGCACCGCGCTGCCCAGCGCGGACGAGCCCTCGGCCCTGGCCCATGGGCTGCTCGACGAGGTGGCCGCCGCCGTTCGCGCCGACGCCGTATTTCTCGTCGCCACCGAGGGAAGCGAACGCCTCAGGCTGGTCGCCTCGGTCGGCCTTCCCGAGGCATTCGCACAAGATTGCAACCTGAACCTGGCTGCCAGCGTCATGGCGCTGGCCGTCGAGACCGGCGACATCCAGGAGGTCGCGCGCATCGAGGATCTGCCAGAGGGCGCCTTCCGCGGCACCCTGCGCCTGCTCGAGCTCGGGCTCCACGCGGTGTTTGCGTTCCCCCTGAGCGCGGTGGGCGAGCGTGTCGGGGTGCTGGGGCTCGCGCGGCGCAAGCCGGGGAAACTCAGCAGGATCGAGCGCCGCTTGCTCCGGGGCGTGGCGGGCGCCTGTGCGCTCGGGCTGCGGCAAGCGCGGCTGCGCGACGCCGAGCGCCGCGAGGCCCGCCGGCTGCGATTGCTCCGCGACGTGGCCATGGACATCGAGGCCGCCATGCCCCTGCGCGCGCTGCTGCGTCGCCTGGTGGAGCAGGCCTGCGAGCTGACCCGCGCCCGTTACGGCGCTCTGGGGGTGCTCGACGCCGAGGGCACCGGGCTCTCCGACTTCATCTATGTGGGCGTCGCCGAGAAGGTCGCCGGCGACATCGGCCGCTTACCCGAGGGCCGCGGGCTCCTGGGCGCGCTCATCCACGACCCGCGGCCCAGCCGGGTGGCGAAAATCCACGCCGATCCGCGGTCGGTCGGCTTCCCCGCGCATCACCCCGCGATGACGTCCTTCCTCGGCGTCCCGCTGCTCATCGGGCAGAAGGTGTTCGGAAATTTCTATCTGTGCGACAAGGACGGCGGCGCCGAGTTCGCGGAGGAGGACGAGCGGATGGTCCGGCTCTTCGCCGCGCAGTCGGCGCTGGCCATCGCCTACGCCCAGCAAGTCGAGCGCACGCAGGAGGTCCATCGCGAGATGGACCGCCTGCGAAGCGAGTTCGCAGCCGTCATCGCTCACGATCTCCGCAATCCCGTCGCCGCCATGACGCTGCTCCTGGACGCGCTGCTCGCGAAACGCGAGGACGGTTCGGTCGTCGTGTCGGTTCAGCAACTCCAATGCTTGCGCCGGATAGGCAGCCGGATCTCGCGCATGAGCCAGGACCTGCTCGACGTCTCTCGCATCGAGCTCGGGCGGCTCTCGCTCGAGCGCCAGTCCGTGTCGCTGGAGGAGGCGACGCGCGCGCTGCTCACCGAAATCGAGCCGACCCTCGGGCAGCACCCGGTGACCCTCCACGTGGAGGGGCGTGTGCCGGAGGTGTTCGTCGATCCGGCCCGGCTGTCGCAGATCCTCACGAACCTGCTCGACAACGCCGCCAAGTACTCCGGTGCCGGCTCGCCGATCCGCGTGACCCTCCGTCCGGAGTCGGGAGGCGCGGCGCTGACGGTCGAGGATCGCGGCCCGGGTATCGCGGCGGCGGATCTGGGCAGGCTGTTCGATCGCTTCTTTCAGGCCCCGCGGGCGCGCGAGAAGAACACGGGGCTCGGCCTGGGCCTCTACATCGTCAAGGGGCTGATGGCGGCGCACGGCGGCAGCATCGCCGTGGAGAGCCCGCCGGGCCAGGGCTCGACCTTCCGGCTGTGGTTTCCGGCGGCTCAACCCGCGCAGGCACCATAGCTTGCCCGGCGCTGATGCTCTCACGCGTTACGGCACGAATTTATTCTTTTTTTGCTCACCCCGTCGATGCGGCGGAGCGAAGCCGCCGACGGCAGCGCTCCGGCCGCACGACGGCGCTCGGGCATCACCGCACCGTGATGTCGGGTCTGGGGGGCTCCCTCATGCCGTCGCCGATGTGGAAGCTGGTGTGCGGCGGCTGGTTGTAGGTCGCGTTTTGCGCCGACACGTTCGCGCGGTACTGCGGATCGTGCATCAGCGTGTAGATGCGGCGTTCGGTGATCTGATCGGTGGTGTAGATGCGCAGGCTGTTGCCACACAGGAACACGACCTCCTCGCGCCAGTCGCCGAACAGATCCGCGCTGAGCGTCGGCACCGATTTGCTGCCGTTGATCGCGGTGCAGCCGCTCGCGGTGAAGCCCCGGCCTTCGCCGTCGAAGTTCGTGACGGTGTTGCCGTCGAGCAGCTCGCGGCTCTCGTCGCCGTCCCACCAGATCAAGAAATTCACCTGCCGGGGACGGGATCCGATGTTGCGACCGTCGGCCGCGTTGAACAGGCCGGCGGTGTTGGTCCAGGCCTCACCTCCGGGGTTGTCGGGAGAGATGTCGTCGGCGGCGCCGCGGCCCGGTCCCTCGCCGTCGCTGTTGGGGCCGCGCCACAGGACCTCGCAGGTCTCCGCGTCCCGAACGTAGTACGCGGGCTGGCCGCTAGCTTCGGTCGGCTGAAACACCTCGAGCCCGGGGCGTGAGGGGACCAGGTCGGCGATGTGAAGCGCATCGCCATGTCCGATGCGGTTGACGGCGCACTTGCCCCTGCCGTCGGGACCGATCGTCGCGGCACCCGGGATGATCTCCTGCCTCAAGTCGCCGTCCGTATCCGCCACCATCATGCTGTGAGCACCCTTGCCGGCGTAGGCGCCGTTGCCGTCCGCGGACGAATCGAAGCTCCACGCGAGGCTCAGCTTGCGGTCGCGGTAGTTGTACGCTCCGAACGTCGTTCGGGCGTAGTAGCCCCGCTGCATGACGACGCTCGGTTGGCCCGAGTCATCGAGGAACGCCAGCGTGGCGTTGTAGCGATCCGAGCGGTTGCCGTTGTTGTCGCCGAAGCTGCCGCTCGTGATGGGGGCGTGGTACGCGATGGTCGCGAGCTCCGAGCCGTCGACGCCGCTGAAGATCGTGAGATATTCCGGCCCGCTCAAGATCTTGCCCGCGCTGTTGCGGTAGTCTCGCGAGTCGTCATCGTCGGCGGCGGGACCGGTGTGCAGGAACGCTCCCTTCCCATCGCGTGTGCCGGGCGCGGTCTTGACGGCGATCTCAGCGCGGCCATCGCCGTCCAGATCGTACACGACGAAGGGCGTCGTGTGCTCGCTCTCGCGGATGTTGATGCCCAGGTCGATGCGCCACAAGAAGGTGCCGTCGGTGTCGTAGGCCGCGAGCTTGGGCTGGCCGGTGCGGCCGTCTTGCGACGGATCGCGCGGGCTGTTCTGCTCTTTGACCACCAGCTCGTAATCGCCGTCGCCGTCGAGATCGCCGGGAGAGGCGTCACCGGCTTCGTAGTTGTCGGGCGTCTTGAGCGGGATGGTCAGGTAGTTTCGCTCCCACGTGGGTGTGCCCGCGTCCCCGTCGCGCGTGTTGGCCGAGTCGCCCTGCTCGGCGCCATCGATCACGGCGCGGACGGTGTACTTGGCGTCTCCGGGGGCCCCCGGGTCGAAGTAGTTGGTCGAGTCGGTGATGGGCGTGTCGTTCACCTTGGCGCCGTCGCGGTAGACGTTGAACCCGATCTCGGGATCCTCGTAGCCCATCAACCGCCAGCTGATGAAGTTGCCTTCGCCCGAGCGCACGGCCACCACGCCGCGGCACAGGTTCTCCAGCGTGACGTGGCCAGCCGCGGCGGCCGGCGTCACTCCGCAGATCGACTCGCCTGGATTGTCGGTGCCGCCCGTGCCGGAGGCTCCACCGCCCGAAGCGCCGCTGGAAGTCTGCCCCGAAGCGCCGCTGGAAGTCTGCCCCGAAGCGCCGCTGGAAGTCTGCCCCGAAGCGCCGCTGGAAGTCTGCCCCGCCGCGCCGCTGGAAGTCTGCCCCGACGCGCCGCTTGCATTCGGAGCGCCACCGGAACCGTCATCGCCCGACTCGGACCCGCTGCACGCACTCAGGGCTCCCGCCACGACCAGGGCCATCGTCCCATACGCAATGTCTCTCATTGTAGTGTTCGCCTTTCAAGCCAGTCGAAAGTAAGCCGAACGCCGACGCCGGCGCTGCCGGACGTGGCGTGCGTGAGCTGGTCGCGGATCACCCCGCAATCGAGCGGCCGCTGAGCCGCCGCTACGGAACGTCCGAGATCACCGTTTCCAGAGCTCGACGGGTATGTGGGATGAGGTGATGGCTTTCGGTCACCACTCTGAGGCGTCCACTCGCTTTTTTTCGATGGCGCATCCTGGAAGAACCACAGGAGTGCAACTTTGTGGTCTGGCGAGCCTCGGGAACTCTAGTGGTCTGTTCCTGTATTTTTACCATTTCCTGATATTAATCGGCTGTTCGCCGGGGTGACGTCGAGCGGCGAGGCGCCCGCGGTCGATCAGGGGGCGGAGCAGGAGCGGACGGAGCGCAAGGCGATCGTCGACCTGCTCAAGAACGATCTCACCAGGATCCGCAGGCGGGTGGGCAAGGAGGACTACCACAAGCTCGACGCGCACCTCGAGGGGCTGCTGGCCATGGAGCGCAGGCTGAACCAGTCGGCGGAGCCTGCCGACCCGGCGCTGAGCTGCACGGTCCCGGAGGCGCCGGTGGAGACCAGCGGCCGCGGCTCGGACTATCCGACCGAGATCAGGAGCATGATGGACATCGCGGTGGCCGCGTTCTCCTGCGACATCACGCGCGTCATGAGCCTCCAGCTCAGCTACGCCTTCAGCCATATCCTGCACTCGTGGCTCGGACACACCAGCGATCACCACACCATGTCCCACGACGGGCGGGATCGACGCCAGGAGCTCCAGCAGATCGACGCCTGGTACTCGGAGCAGATCGCGTACCTGCTGGTGCTGCGATCATCGTGCAATACCCGCTGACGAAGACTTGCATCGTCACGCGGTCGAGAACCTCGCCCAGGCCGATGCCGTCCTCTTTGGCCGGGTGATATACGAACTGATGGAGGCAGCGTGGCGGCGGCCGCCGCCGGAGGCGGCGAGGCCTGATTGGACGGAACCCTTCGCCCGGACGATCAACGCGTCGAAGAAGTACGTCGTATCGAGCACCCTGGATCGGGTCGACTGGAACGCGGAGCTCGTGCGCGGGGATCTGGGGACGGCCGTTCAGCAGCTCAAGCGGGAATCGGGTAAGGGACTGTTCGTGGGAGGCATGAAGCTCCCGCTGGCGCTCGCGGAGCTGGGATTGATCGATGAGTACGAGTTCGTGGTGCATCCCAGGCTGGCGGGCCATGGGCCGACGTTGCTCGCGGGGCTATCGAAGCATGTCGACTTGAAGCTCGTGAGCCGGCTGGAGTTTGCCTCGGGGGCGGTGGCGATGCGGTATGAGCCGAGAAGGTAGCCACCCGGGCCGCTCGAGTTCACCGGCGACATCGATCCAGTTGAACCCGGAAAGACCGAAGTTTCCTGACATCCACAAAAGCGCTTGGACTTCCTGGCCGCCCGGATTGTGCCGGGGCACGCGCCATCGAGCGCCTTCCGTTCCCGCGGGTGGAGCCTCATGACAGGCGAGTAGCCGCGCGATGCGCCCGCGTCGCCGGCGACTGCGAGCACGCGCGCGATGGAGGCAGCATGAAAACGAACCGGACTCGTCTGGGGATCTCTGCGCTCTTTGCCATGGCTTCATTCGGGCTCGCGATCGCGGGCTTCACCGACACGATGGAACGCACGGAGGACGAGAGAGAGGTGGACTGGAGGGCCTGTCAACAGCTGCATGCCCGCGCCTCCGGCCAGGTGGAGCGTGTCCGGGCCGCTTACCGGGCATGCGGTACCGACAACGATTGCGTCATGGTCGATACGAGCACCGACTGCGGCGGCACCTGTGGTGAGGTGGTCAACCGGGCGGGCGTCCAGCAGATGAGGCGCCTCATCGTCCACCTCGACGCGACCGTATGTCGCGAGCATCGGAGGATGGGCTGCCCCTACGGCACGCCTGCGTGCCTCGCATCCAGGCCCGTCTGCGCCGGCGGTGCGTGCACGTTCGCCCCTCTGTAGGCGACGTCGCGCTGCCCGGCGTCACCGCGCCGACGCGGGCCGCCCGGGCGCGCCGAGACGATGTACCCGCGGGCCGTGGAGTGAAGGCTGCCTCATCGTCGATGCGTGGAGGGCCGCGTCAGGCGTCGCGCGACCGCCGGGCGGGCGCGGAGGCCGGCCGCGACGCCTGCTGCTCGGCCGCGGCCTCCGCGAGCTGCTCGCGCAGCCAAGCGTGCGCCGGATCGTCCGTGAGCCTGGGGTGCCAGACGGCCGAGAGCGTGAAGCCCGGGAGAGCGAGCGGCGGCGGCGCGACGACGAGCTTCAGCGCGGGGGCGATGTCCCGCGCGACCTCGCCAGCCAGGACGCCGATGAGATCGGTGCCCGAGAGCAGGTGCGGCGCCATCAGGAAGTGCGGCAGCGTGACGTGGACGTCGCGCTCGAGCTGCTGGGCGGCGAGCGCGCGATCGACCACCCCGACGCGCCCGCCGTGCGGTGAGACGAGCAGGTGCGGCCGCGCGAGGAACGAGCGCAGCGTGCGCGGCGCGGGCGGCTGGCAGACGAGGGCGAAGTCGTCGCGCAGGAGCGGCCGGGACTCGAGCCCGGTCAGCCCGGGCCCCTCCACCGCGAGGCCGACGTGGACCTCGCCCGCGTCGAGCGCCCGGGCGGCGTCGCGCGTCTCGAACGCCAGCACCGCGAGCCTGGCCCTCGGCGCGCGCGCCCGGAGCCGCCGGACGAGCCGCGGCAGCAGCACGTACGCGGCGTAGTCGTTCATGCCCACCCGCAGCTCGTCGCAGAGCGCCGCGGGGTCGAACGCCGGGCGGCGGGCGAGCGCCGCCCGCAGGCGGTCCAGGGCCGGGCGCACGTCGCGCCGGAGCTGCTCCCCGCGGGGCGTCAGGAAGAGCGCGCGGCCGCGCCGGACGAGCAGGCGATCGCCGAGCAGCGCGCGGAGCCGGCCGAGGGCGTTGCTCGTCGCGGGCTGGCTCAGGCCCACGCGCTTGCCGGCGGCGGTCACGCTGCGCTCCTCGAGCAGCGCCTCCAGGACGACGAGAAGATTGAGGTCGAGCGCAGAGAGATTCACGGCGTGAATGCATAGCATCCGGTGCATCCATTGGACCGGCGGACCGCGCGCCCGCACGCTCGGGCCTGTTCAACGCGGAGGGACAGCACGGATGAGAGCTGCATTGTTGGGGCCGGGCCCGGGCGCGGGCGGCGCTGTGATCGGCGAGCGGGAGCTCGGCCCCGTTCCACGCGGGCACGTGCGCGTGCGCGTCGCGTTCGCCGGGGTGAACCACATCGATCTGCTCCTCGCCGACGGGAAGCTCCCGCTCACGCCGAGGCCCGTGGGGCTCGGCCTCGAGCTCGCGGGCACGGTCGAGGCGCTTGGCGAGGGCGCGCGCGGGCCGGCGGTGGGCGCGCGCGTCGTCGCGATGGGCACGCCGCACACCGGCGCGTTCGCTGAGCTCGCCGACGTCGAGGCGCGCCGCGCCGCGATCGTGCCCGACGGTGTGCCGCTCGACCGCGCCGCCGCGTCGATCGTCAACTACGCGACGGCGTGGGTGCTCCTGCGCGAGCGCGCCCGGATCGCCTCCGGCGAGACGGTGCTCGTGCACGGCGGGGCCGGCGGCGTTGGGACCGCCGCGCTGCAGCTCGCGCGGCACCTCGGCGTGCGCGCGGTGGCGCTCGTCGGCGACGCCTCCAAGGTGGATCATGCGACGCGCAACGGCGCCGCCGCTGCGATCGTCCACGGCCGCGAGGACGTCGCGGCGCGGGTGCGCGCGCTGACCGATGGGCGCGGCGTCGACGCGGCGCTCAACGCGACCGGCGGCGCGACGCTCGCGCGCGATCTCGGCTTGCTCGCTCCCTTCGGCCGCCTCGTGTCCTTTGGCTTCCTCGAAGGGCCGCCAGGCGTCGAGCTCGGCGCCGCGCTCGCGGACGGCTTCGGACGCAGCGTATCGCTCGCCATGAGCGACCTGTTCACGGTGGTCGATGAGGCGCCGGAGCGGTTCTCGCGCACGATGGAAGAGGTGCTCTCGCTCGTCGAGGGCGGAGCGCTCGAGCCGGTCGTTCACGCGACATGGCCGCTCGAGCGCGCCGCCGACGCGCTCGATGCGCTGCGGGCGCGCGTTGTTCAGGGGAAGATCCTGCTGCGCTGCGCTGCCTGAGGACGCGGCGACGGAGGCACCGCGCCGGGGCCGAGGCGCAGAGGTGCCGGCTCAGGCCGCGCCCTGGGGTGTGACACGATCAATTAGCGCTTGCTAATTGATGAGTCGTGACTAATGTATGGGGCATGGCCGAAGCCGCCGCGCTCGACGCCGTCATGCGCGCGCTTGCCGATCCCACTCGGCGGGCCGTGTTCGAGCGGATCGTCAGCTCCGACGAGATCACCGTGGTGGAGCTGACGCGGGGCAGCGGCGTGACCCAGGGCGCCATTTCCCAGCACCTGAAGTCCCTGAAGCAGGCCGGCCTGGTCGCCGAGCGCCCGGAGGGGCGCAAGGTCTACTACCGCGCCCAGCCGGAGGGGCTGGCGCCGCTGGTCGACTGGATGAGCCACTACGGCGTCTTTTGGCGCGAGCGGTTCGCCGACCTCAGAACCCTCCTGAAGGAGATTGATCCATGAACAGTGCCGCCATCGTGGCCGACAGCCGAGAGATAGTCGTTGACGAGGTGTTTCCCCACACGCCCGAAAAGGTGTGGAAGACGCTGACCACGCCCGCATTGATGGGCCGCTGGCTGATGACGCCGATCGGCTTCGAGCCGACCAAGGGCGCCCGCTTCACCTACCAGACCACGCCGGCCGGCGAGTGGGATGGCGTCATCCAGTGCGAAGTGCTGGAGGTCACGCCGAACGAGCGCCTGGTCTACACCTGGAAGGGCGGACACGTCGCCAACGCCGACTATGGCTCGCGTCTGGAGACGGTCGTTACCTGGACGCTCACCAAGGTCAGCGGCGGCACCCGGCTGCGCCTCGTGCACTCCGGCTTCCAGACCCCGAAGAACGACTATGCGTTCCGCAACATGAGTGGGGGATGGCCGAAGGTTCTCCAGAAGATCGACGCCATCACCGGCGAGAACGGCGCCGCGCCGGCCGAGGCCTCGAATGGATAGGATCACCGTCAAGGGGTTCCGCTGGGCCCCGCCGTTCGCCGCCTGAGCCTGGCCTCGGTGAGGGCCGCGTCCGAGCGGCCCTGAGGCTCCCGCGCAGGGGCTCGACCGCGCCCCCAGGGGACGCAACGAGACGGGCGCCTTGTCTCGCCGCCACGACGAGTAAGACAAGGGCTGAGCCGGTGGCCGGTCCACGTGAATCCATACGGGCACGCCCTCGAGATCGAGCGTCGCCAAGGCGCCGGCGGCCACAGCGGGGGATATGCAGCGATCCACGAGTACCACGGGCTGGTGAGCCGGACGCTCCCGCCAGGGCTCTCCGCCATGGCGGGAGGGGTCTCGCCCCTGCGAGCTGCTCCTCCACGACGCCTCGCCGCGAGCGCCGGAGTCCAGCCCTCCCCCGATCCCGGATTCCGTACATCTCGTCGAGCGCGGTACTCCATTCCAGGAAGCGGCGTCATGAGGGCGCCGAGTATTGCCGAACGGCGGGGGACTTCTACTCTCTTTATCTGGTGCTCGCATTAAGAAGTGTGAAGCTGGTTTGTCAAGAGCTGTATGAGACGTGGGGATCGGCGCGCGTTCGCGCCGAGATCGTGTGGCTCAACGGGCCTCGCGCCGGTGTCGCCTTGCGCCCCCGACAAGAGGTGCCATATTGCCGCCCTGCCAGGTTGGACAGCGCGCTTCGCGCAGCGCGGCGATCATCTCGTTAGCTCGAGAGGCGTCTCCGGGAGAACACGGGACGGCTGAAGCTCGTCGCGCCCGGTGGGCATGCATCCACGGGACAATCCCAGGGATCTGCGAGCCTCGTCGAGGCGGCGCGGCCCGCGGGGCGTGTCTGGCTGACCTGAGGCAGCCCGGCGCTCTTGGCGTGGCGTGCGACGACGTCGCTCGTCCTGGCCCCGAGCGATCCGAACAGGAAAGGAAGGCAAACGCGATGACGAAGATTCTTCAACACACCGCGGCCCTGGTAGCCATGGCGGCGCTCTCGGCGTGCGCCCTCGGCGAGGAGCTCGGCGACGGCGATATCGAGGCCGCCGAGCAGGCGCTCGTGGATGCGCGGCTCGAGGGCGGCACCTTCTATGCAAGCACCTACGACTCTCCCGCGGGCGAGCGGCTCGACAACGCCTTCGACGAGGATGTCGGGACGAAATGGCTCATCTTCGCGGGCCAGGGCTTCCTCCAGTACGACTCGCCGAACAATGAGGCGTACGTGCTCGGCTCGTACAGCATCTCCTCGGCGAACGATTTCCCGGAGCGCGATCCGCGCGCCTGGCAGCTCCTCGGCTCGAACGACGGCATGACGTGGACGGTGCTCGACACGCGCTCGAACGAGAGCTTCTCGGCGCGTTTCCAGACGAAATCGTACACGGTCGCCGGCGCGCAGGCGTACAGGAAGTTCCGCCTCGAGATCCAGCAGAACCTCGGGGGCTGGGCCCAGATCCAGCTCTCCGAGTTCGCGCTCTTCGGGTCGCCGGGCACGCCGGTCCTGCCGACGCCGCCCGTGATCACCGCGAGCGGGGAGAACGGCCCGCAGGAGACCGCGGCGAGGGCCTTCGACGGCCGCCCCATCAGCAAGTGGCTCACGTTCAGCAGCACCGGCTGGATCCGCTACGAGCTGCCCAACGCGTTCACGATCGACGGGTACGCCATCTCCTCTGCGAACGACTCCCCCGCGCGCGACCCGAGGTCCTGGACGCTCCAGGGCTCCAACGACGGCGTGACCTGGACAACGCTCGACACCCGCGCGGGCCAGAGCTTCACGAACAGGTTCCAGCGAAACCATTATTTCATCAACAACGCCACGGCGTACAAGAAGTACCGGTTCAACTTCACCAGCGACACCTCCGTCCTGCAACTCAGCGAGATCGAGCTCCTCCGGACCGACGATCCGTACCGCGCCGTCCTCCCGCAGACGGTCCAGTATCAGAACCAGTCCACGACCACGGGCGGACAGCGCTTCAACGACGCGATCGGCAGCACCCTCGTGCGGGACGTGCGCGAGATCTCGCGCGAGGTGGTCGAGGGGCTCTATACACAGCCCGGCGCCTTCTGGAAGCGGAGGAACACCCTGAACGTCAGGGTGGTCGACCAGTCGGGGTACGCCTGGGCGGAGTACAGCGGCGATGTGGCCACGGTGTCGTTCAGCGCGTTCTGGATCAATGATGTGTACAACAGCGGCGACGACGTGCGGCGCGTCATCATCGGCACGCTCTACCACGAGCTCGCGCACGTTTATCAGCTCGACGACGTGGGGACCGGCAACGGATACATCATCGAGGGCCTCGCAGACTCGCTGCGCCTGCGCGCCGGGCATCACGACCTCACCGTCCGGACCGCCGGGAACTTCGTGCAGAACGACGGCGAGATGGCGACGTTCCTCCTCTGGATCGAGCAGTTCAAGAAGCCCGGGTTCATCCCGGCCTTCAACAGGAGCCTCGCGCCCTACGACGCGCTCCCGTACGACGAGAGCGTCTTCGTCACGGAGACCGGGCAGACGCGCGCGGCGCTCTGGAACGAGTTCCGCGACCATTACTGGTGGGGCGTGGACTTCCCCGGTCCCGGCAGCCTCTGAGGGATACCTCCCCTGACCGCGCCGCGCGCCCTCACGGCGCGCGGCGCAGCATACCCATCCTCCGCGACCAGCACGTCGGCCCGCTCAGACCTCCAGCGCGCTCTCGACGATGCGATGCACGAGGCCGTACTCCTGGGCCTCGGGCGCCGTCATCCACAGGTTGCGCTCGGTCTCTCGCGCGATCTTCGCGGCCGTCTGCCCCGTCGCCTCCGCGAAGATGCGGTTGAGCCGCTCGCGCGCGGCCATGATCTGGGCCGCCTCGATCTCGATGTCCGACGCGGGGCCGCGCACGCCGCCGAGCGGCTGGTGCAGGAGGAAGCGCGTGTTCGGGAGCGCGAACCGGTTCTCCCGCCGCGCGGCGACGAAGATCAGCGCGCCCGCGCTGGCGACCCAGCCGGTGCCGATCACCTTGACCTCGGGCCGGATGAAGCGAATCACGTCGTGGATCGTGTCCCCCGACTCCACGTGCCCGCCCGGCGAGTGGATCAGGATCCGGATCGGCTTTTCGCCGTCATCGCTCGCGAGGGCGAGGAGCTGCGCGGTGGTCACCTGCGCCAGCTCGCTGGTGATCTCCCCGAAGATCAGGACGGTCCGGCTCCTCAGCAGGCTGCTCTGGACCTTCTCGGACAGCGCGCGCGGGTGCGGCTCTTCGTTCGGCGTGGAATCCGGCGTGGAATCGAGGCGTGTCATGGCCCCGAGCTTCCGGCGGCCCTCGCCCGCGCGCCATGACCGCGAGGCGCGGAGTCATGCTCGCGCGTCTCGATCCGCGAGCGAGCGCTGGACGAGCGGCCTCGGCGCGGGCAACCATGGGGCATGGCGGACGAGTTGGAGCGGCTGCTTCCCCGCGGCGTGGTGGTCTCCCGGCATCACGGCCATCCCGGCGCGCCCTGGCGCGCGGGCGCGGGTGATCCGCCGAGCCTCCACGTCGTCGTGCAGGGCGCCTTTCGCCTCTCGCAGGACGGCGTGTGCGCGCTGGAGCTCGACGCCGGCGACGTCGTGCTCCTCGGGTTCGGCCCGCGCGGCGCGGGGCCCCGCGAGCAGAGCCTCCGCTGCGTCGCGCCGCCGCCCGGGCGCTCTCCCGCCGAGGCGGAGCTGATCTCGGCGACCTACGCCGCCGCGCCCGGCGGGGCGCTCGCCTCGCTCGCGCCCCTGGTCCACCTGCCTGCCGGCGAGGTGCGGCGCGCGCCGGGGCTCTCTGCGGTCGTGGGCCTGCTGCGCGCCGCGCTCGCGGAGGCTTCCCCGGGGCAGGCCCAGCTGGCGCGCTCGCTCCTCGAGCCGCTGCTCGCCTATGCGCTGCACTGCCACGAGCATGCGCGCGAAGGGCGCGCGTCGCGCGCGCTCGACCGGCGCGGCGCGCGCGCCTTCGACCGTCGCGTCGCGCGCGTGCTGCGGCTCATGCAGGAGAAGCCGGCCGAGCGCTGGAGCGTCGAGGCGCTCGCGAAGGCGGCGGGCCTCTCCCGCGCCGCGCTGGCGCGGCGGTTCCTCGCCGAGCTGGGGGTCCCGCCGCTCCGCTACCTCGCCGAGCTCCGCATGCAGCGGGCGGCCGAGCTGCTCGCCGAGGGCGACGGCTCGCTGGCCGCCGTGGCGGCCGAGGTCGGGTACGACTCGGAGTTCGCGTTCAGCCGCGCGTTCAAGCGGCACACGGGCGAGGCGCCGGGCGCGTTCCGCCGGCGCAGCCGCTCCGAGGGGGCCGCGTTCCGCCTGCCGCCGGTCCGCGCGGCGGCGTGAGCGCTCCGCCTGGGCGGAGCGGGATGTAGGGAAGGCTGCCTTACTTACGCCGCTGAACCGTCCCGCCAGGGATCGCTGACCCGGCGTACGAATCCACGCGGCGGCGGAGCGGAGCGCGCTGGCTGCGACCCGCGAGCCGGGGGCCTGCGGCAGCCGCGCATCTGGGGACCGTAAGGGAACCTGCGAGCGCAACCCCGCCGGGGATACCCCCCTTCCGACGGGGCGCCTCGGGCCTGCGGCGGCGCGGCCACCGGGGAGCGAGCGATGAACGAAACGACCCGTGATGTCAGCGGCGGCGGGCGGCGCGCATAAGCCTCTCTCGACGACGGCGAGGCGCTCGCGGCGCGCATAAGCCTCTCTCGACGACGGCGAGGCGCCCGCGGCGCGGAGCGCATCCGAGCGCTCGCTGGTCCGTGCGATTCAATTCGACATTTCATGCCGCCAGCAGAACGAAGGAACACATTCGATGAAACGCAGACTCTCATCGCTCGTCCTACGCCATTCAGCTGCCTCCATCGCCGCGGTCTCCGCCGCCATGGCCGGCTGCGCACCGAGCGAGCCGGGCGACGAAGCGGCCGCGAACGAGGAGCTGATCGCGTCGACCCTCGACGCGCTCCAGCTGGTCGGCACCCCCTGGCCCGGCGGCTGGGTGCCGGTGTGTTATCGCATCGACGATCTGGTATCCAGCGGCGAGCGGCAGCGGCGCTTCGAGTACTTCGCTCGGGCCCGCGGCGCGGTCGACGACTCGTGGCAGCGCGCGGCAGACATCAAGCTCGAAGACTGGGGCCCCTGCGGCTCGAACACGAACGGCTATCTCGTCGTCCACCTCACCGCGGGCGGCGGCAGCTACAGCGGGACGGGCTATCCGGGGCCCAGCGGCGCGCAGCACATGACGCTCGACACGACCGACGGCCGCGTCGAGGTCGTCGCGATGCACGAGTTCGGGCACGCGCTCGGGTTTTCGCACGAGTTCGACCGCGACGACTGGACGGGGCAATGCATGAAATGCACGTCCAATGCCCAGTGTGCGAGCGGAGACGGCAAGGTCTGCCTGCCGAGCGGCTACTGCGGCGTTGCCCACACGGGGGCCAGCAAGGCGACGCCGGTGGCCGACACCGACTCGATCATGGCGGCCACCTACTGCAGCAACCTGGCCGACACGGATCGCACGCTGTCTCCCTGGGACGTCATCGGCGCACAGAACGTCTATGGGCGCAAGCACGGCGGCTCGATCGTGGGGCTCGGAGACCGCTGTCTGAACATCGACGGTGGCACGACCGAGTGGGGCAAGGACATCGTCGCGTGGCAGTGCATGGACGCCCCCAACGACACATGGTCGAAGCTGCCGCACTCGTCCGGCGGGCACCACCTCCGGGCGACCATCGGCGGAGAGATGCTCGCCATGAACGTCGGCGGCGGCGTGGTCTCGCCGACGTCCGGAACGCCGCTCATCTCGTGGGGCCTGATCGATGGCGCGCCCAACGAGCTGTTCTCGTTCGAAGGCATGCGCCTGCGGGCCATGGGCAACATGTGCGTCGTCGCCACCGGCACGACGGCCGGCTCGACGCTCGAGGTGCGCCGCTGCGGCGAGGTGCCGTCGGCGCGCGAGCGCTGGACGGCGACGGCGGCGAGCAGGCTGCAGTTGACGGGCACCGATCTCTGCGTCGACGTGCCGCCCGGCACCCCGCCCCTCGGCACGCGGCCGACGCTGAAGCCGTGCATCAACACCGCATCGTACCAGACGTTGAGCTTCCTCGCCGGCGAGATCAAGGCGACGTTCGCCGTCGATCGCTGCCTCAACGTTTCCGGTGGCATGCCGGTGCCGGGCTCCCCCATCATCTTGTGGGACGGTTGCGGCCGAGGCCTCTACAACGAGTACTTCTACCTGAACGGTCCTATCAAGTCGCTCGGGCAGTGCGTCGATATCTTCGGCGGCGCTTCGTATCCCGGCGCGCAGGTCGGCGTGTACGCGTGCCGGCCGGACGCAGCCAACCAGGAGTGGGACTTCCACTGGCGCTGACGGGCGACGCTCCGCCCGGCGCTCACGGACGAGCCGGATGCCTTCGCAGGCGGGCAGTATCCCATCGATGCGAGGTGGAGTGAGATGGGCCCGCCCGTGGAGCATGAGGATAGCGAGCCCTGCGAGGACGGAAGCGCGGCGGCCGTGGAGCGACACGATGAGCACGGTACGGAGCCTTCGGCGTGGAGGGCTGTTTCCGATGTGGGGGCACGCCTTCCTCTCCCCCACATTGTCTGCCGGTCGCCAAGAAATTCTTCGAGTATCGTCCTCCGCGATGTCGAGAACGCCGCCTGGGCTTCGACTCCTCTGTGAACGCGCGCCCGATGCGGGGCGCGCACGCTGAAAGGGAGCTGACGATGAAATACCTCCTGATGATGCACGTGCCGACCCGAGAGCCCTACAAGTTGATGAGCTGGCCGTCGAAGGACCTGCAGGCGCACCTCGCGTTCCTGAACAGCTTCAACCAGAAGCTCCGCGAGTCGGGCGAGCTCGTGGGGATCGAAGCGCTGACCGCGCCCGACCAGGCCAGGCTCGTGCGCGCCGGCGAGGACGGCAGGCCCATCACCGACGGCGTGTTCCCCGAGGCCAAGGAGTTCCTCGCCGGCTTCTGGGTGGTGGACGTCGGGAGCCCCGAGCGCGCCTACGAGCTCGCCGCGCAGGCGTCCGCCGCGCCCGGGCTCGGCGGCGAGCCGCTCAACATGGCCATCGAGGTGCGGCAGGTGATGAGCGGGAGCGAGCTCCCCAAAGAGCTCCTGTGAGCTCACCCTCGCTCGGCGCGCTGATCGGGCGGCTCCGCCGCTTCAACGCGCGAGGGCGATCACCTGCTCGAGCTCCCAGTGATCGGCGGCGTGAGCTCCGTAGTGCACATCGAGGAGCGCGCCGTCGGCGCCGACGAGGAAGTCGCCCGGTGACCACGCGCGACGCGGCGGCCCTCTCGACCACGCGCCGATGATGCTGGAGCTCGTGCTGTCGCGGGGGCTCCACCTGCAGGTGAGGAGGAGCGATGGACCTTGTCGGACACGGAGAGCTCGGCGCGAGGTTCACTCCTCGTCGTAGAGCTTGGCGACGGCCGTCAGGTTCTCGTCGCGGAGTCCGCCCGCGAGGCCGCGTTCGAACACCTCGCTCGCGCCCCGGCTTACCGGCAGCTCGCCGCCGGCGCGCTCCGCTGCCTCGAGCGCGTATCGCAGGTCCTTGGCGGCGAGCGACACCGGGAACATCGGCTCGAATCGACGAGCCAGCATCCCCGTCGCGGCGCTGCTGGCGGCGGGGCTCAGGACCGGGAGCCCCTCCAGCGCGTGCATCAGCGCCGCCGTATCGAGCCGCGCTCGCGCCGCGAACCCGAGGATCTCGGCGAGCGCCGCGACCTGGACGCCGAACAAGGTGTTCACGATGAGCTTCGCGTACGCTCCCGCGGGCGAGGCGCCGACGTGCTTTACCGCGCCGCCCATGCGACCGAGGATCGGACGGAGCGGCTCCAGCACCGCGGCGTCTCCGCCGACGAGGAAGATCAGGTGACCCCTCTCGGCATGTGGGCGAGAGCCGACGACGGGCGCGTCGATGAACTCGAGCCCAGCGTCCTTCGCGCGCCCGGCGAGCGTCGACACCCAACCTGGACTCAGCGTGCTGCACTCGACGATGACCGCTCCGCTGCGCATCCCGCGCAGAGCGCCGACATCGTCGTCGAGCCACACGGAGCGCGACGCTTCGTCGTCCGTGACCATCGCGAAGACGGCATCGGCGTCTCTGGAGGCATCGGCCGGCGTTCGCGCGGCGAACGCGCCCAGCGACGGCGCCCACGACGGTACTCCCGAACGGCTCCAGACCTTCAGCTCGATGTCGTCGTTCACGAGGCAAGAGGCCATCCGCCCGCCCATCGCACCGAGGCCGAGGAACGCCACCCTCATGCGCTTGCACATAGGGTCCTCCGCCGCTCGCCCCTCTCGCTGGAACCGCAGGTCGTGATTTTCACCTCGTCGCCGACGGCGACGCCACCGGTCTCGAGCGTCGTGCTCCGCGCGAGGCCGGTGACCGTCATGTGCCGGACGCTGAGGTCGACGTAGGTGTGCGTGGGGTCGAGCTCGTCAACAGTGGTCGTCACGGATTGCCTCCTGGTGGGTCGCCATCATCGTCGGGCAGGAATGACTCATTCCAGGAGGGGACGAAATGTCGCATTCATGCTAGGACTTATTCCGAAAGGGGCATGATGGATCGACTTGAAGCGCTGCGGTTGTTCTCGCGACTCGCCGAGCGAGGCAGCTTTTCGGCCGCCGCCCGGGACCTCAAGATCAAGCAGTCGACCGCGAGCAAGTGGGTCGCCGAGCTCGAGGCGCAGTTTGGCGCGAGCCTCGTCGAGCGCACGACGCGATCGGTTCGCGTCACGGAGGCCGGTCAGCGTCTGATGGCCCGCGCACGGGAGCTGCTCGCGGCGTTCGACGAGCTGAGCGGCGAGTTCAACGAGAGCGACCGGGAGCCGCGCGGCCGTGTCCGCGTGAGCATCCCCGTCGTCTTGGGTCGGCTCTTCATCGTCCCTTCGGTCGGCGACTTCCTGAGACGCCACCCCGCGGTGAGCGCAGAGCTCGTGATGACCGACAGGTACGTGAGCCTCGTCGACGAGGGGTTCGACCTGGCGATTCGCGTCGGCGTCCCCGCTGACACCAGCGCCCGCGGGCGGAAGCTCGCCGACAGCGGTCGCGTGCTCGTCGCCGCGCCGTCGTACCTCAGAGCGCGCGGCCGCCCGAACGCCCCGAGCGACCTACGGACCCACGAGTGCCTCGTTCACGGCGAGGCGAACGCGTCGACCGTTTGGCGCTTTGGGAGGGAGCCTGGCAAAGGCGTCCCGGTCCCTGTCCGTGGTCGCTTCGCCGCCAACAACAGCGAGGCAGTGGCGCTCATGGCGCGACAGGGCCTCGGGGTGGCGCTGCTCGCCGACTGGCTCGTGCGCGACGATATCAAGCGCGGCCGACTCGTCCCGCTGCTCGAGGACTTCGTGACGCCGCCGGCTCCCGTCTTTGCGCTGAGCCCACCTGGACGGTTTTCATCGACGACGGTCCGCGCGCTGACCGAGCACCTCGCCGCAGGGCTCGCCGCGCGACTGGAGCGAAAAACGGGTTGAATCAGGGTGGCGCGCAGGGCCTCCATCTTCTTGGCGCTGCTCAAGCTGTCAGCGTCCTTCAGGCTCCCGACCAGCACGAACGCTTCTACTGCTGCCTCGCTGAAGGGTGGCAGCGGCGGAAATGCAGGAGGTGCGCTCCTCCGTGTGGTCGTCACGGGCCGCTTTCACTCCACAGCCTGCGGAGGGCTCGACCCGGGCTCGCGAGGCTCTGGACCATGCGGCACGCCTTCCCGTACTTCGTGGTCGGGTAGGGCTACGCCTTGGAGGCCGTGATCCTCGAGCCGACCTCGCGAACCGGGGGCGGAGCATCATCATGGTCTCCTCGGAGCTGCCCGCGATGGGACGCTCGTCCCGAAAGGAACAGTCTCGATGAAAACGGATCGCGAAGGCCAGGGGATCGCTGCTTCGAACGGGGCGCCCCGCGGCGCGCGCTTCATCCACGCCGCGGGGGCGGCGCTGCTTGCGGTGCATGCGCTGGTGGGTTGCTCGAACGAGCTCGACGTCCCTGCCGGCCATGGCGGCAGCGGCGCTGGCGGAGGGAGCGGCGGTGAGGGCGGCAGCGGCAAGGGCGGCGAGGGCGGCAGCGGCGAGGGCGGCGGCGCTGGCGGAGAGGGCGGCGGCGCTGGCGGCGAGGGCGGCAGCGGCGCTGGCGGCGAGGGCGGCGGCGCTGGCGGCGAGGGCGGCGGCGCTGGCGGAGAGGGCGGCGGCGGCGTCACGGTGTCGGCCGAGTTCTTCGACGACTTCAGCTACAGCGGCATCGCCGACGACGGTCTCAAGAGCCGGTGGTGGGTACGGACGACCGACGGAGCGCCCGGGGTCGCCGGCGCACAATGGCTCTCGTCCAACGTGTCGTTCATCGAAGATCCCGATCTCGCCTCGAACAGGCTGCTGCGGCTCGAAGCGACCTCGCGCGGATCGGGAGCGAGCACCTCGCACGCGGAGATCCAGTCCAACGACGACAGGTTCCGCCTCGGGACCTACTCCGCCAGGGTGAGATTCCGCAACACGCCCCTGACCGGGACCCGGCACCTCGGCGACAAGCTGGTCGAGACGTTCTTCACGATCAGCCCATGGATCAACGACCCCGAGGCCGATCCCAACTACTCGGAGCAGGATTTCGAGTACATGCCCAACGGCGGGTGGGGGCAGGGCGATAACAGCACGCTGTGGCTGACCTCGTGGGAGACGGCCACGCTCGAGAATACGCAGTCGAACCAGGTCGCGGGGGACCAGTCGGGCTGGAAGAGGCTCCTCCTCCAGATCGACGCGTCCGGTATCCATTACTACGTCGACGGCGCGCGGCTCTGCACGCACGACGCCACGTACGTCCCCGAGACGGACCAGCACCTCGACTTCAACCTATGGTTCGACGAGCTCGCCGCTGGACAGACCGGCTCGCGGACGTACGCCGAGGACGTCGACTGGGTTTACTTCGCGAAGGACGTGCTCTTGTCGCAGGCCGAGGTGGACGCGCAGGTGGCCGGTTTCCGGGCGTCCTCGCTCGCCCTCGTGGACACCCTGCCCTAGCACTCCCGCTCAGGGCGAGGGATTGTTTTACTTTTCCTCCTCTGTATTTCCATTCTTCCCGGCAAGGCACAGGCGGACCTGGACGCGGCGGCGGAGGGCGCCCCGTTGGGCCACACCGGAGCCACCCTCGGCGGCGAAACAAACGGGCCGATATCGTGGACGCTCGGCCAGCGCGAGCGGCGGCGCGTCAACGAGACAGGTCGAGCTCGAAGAGCGGGAGCAGCCGGCCAGGGATGCTGGCAGAGCCCTTCTCGCCCACGCGTCGCGCGCCGCAGGCCTCGTAGAACCGCGCGGCGTTCGGATCGCCCTGGATCACGAGGACGCGGTACCCGCGTCGCCGCGCTTCGTCGCGCGCGTGCGAAAGGAGCGCGCGGCCATGACCGCGCCCGATCTCCTCCGGCTCGACGAAGAGGTGGCCGAGCTCCACCCGGGTCGGGCTCAGGGCCTCGAGCGTGTAGAACCCGAGCGCCTCGTCTCCGCGCACCAGGACGAAGGTCGGATGCCGCGCCACGTACGCCGGCGAGATCGAGAGCTCCGCGCGGCACGCCTCCATGAACTCGCGCGTGTAGCCCCAGTGCCCCTTGGAACGAAGGGCGAGCGCGCCGAGGAGCTCAGCCTCCTCGGGGCGAGCGGCCCGGATCACGGGGACCTCGGGCAGGCGAGCCGACCGGGCGCGCCGGGGACGGCGGCGCGCCGGTCTCCGCCGGGCGGTGTCTGCTGGCGCAAGGGCATGGCTCCGGTCCAAAGGCCTGAAAGAACGCATGCACGACGGCGTCGATGGCGCGCTCGTCCTCGCTGCGGGTCATGGCACGCCGGCCTCCATCGAGGGGTCTCAGAGGATCACCAACGAACGTCGGACGAGCGCAAAAATTCGGCGCGCCGCCGTGCGCCGCGAGGCGCGCGTGCAGCGAGGAAACGAGCGAGCCTCCCGCCCATCTCCAGCCCCAGCGTATACCAGACATGGGGGCTTGCCGGAAGCCCCCAGGCATGCCGCACCATGCTGCATTATGAAGATGCCGAAGCACGCCGTGGTGATCGCGGGTGGAGGTCCGACGGGGCTCATGTTGGCGGCCGAGCTAGCGCTGGCGCGGATCGACGTCGCCGTCGTCGAGCGGCGCGAAAACCAGGACCTCGCCGGCTCGCGCGCGGGCGGTCTGCACGCACGCACGATCGAGGTCTTCGATCAACGTGGCGTCGCGGAGCGCTTTCTCTCACAAGGGCAGGTGATGCAGGTCGCGGGCTTCTCGTTCATCCCTCTCGACATCAGCGACTTCCCGGTTCGCCACAACTACGGGCTCGCGCTCCGCCAGAACCGGATCGAGCGCATCCTGGCCGACTGGGTCTCCGAGCTGCCGGTGAAGTTCTATCGCGGGCGTGACGTGACGGGGTTTGCGCAGGACGACACGGGCGTCGACGTCGAGCTGTCTGACGGCGCGACGCTACGAGCGAAGTACCTCGTCGGGTGCGACGGCGGTCGCAGCCTGGTCCGCAAGAAGGCGGGCATCGACTTCGCCGGATGGGACGCGTCGACGAGCTACCTGATCGCGGAGGTGGACATGGTGGACGAGCCCGCGTGGGGCGTCCGCCGCGGCGAAAAGGGCGTCAACGCGCTGGGTAAGCTGGAAGACGGAAAGCGTGTTGGCGTCGTGCTCGTGGAGCCGCACGTCGGCAAAGCCGACAAGCCGACGCTCCAGGACCTGCGCGATGCGCTCGTCGCGGTCTACGGCACCGACTTCGGTGTTCGCAACCCGACCTGGCTATCCCGATTCAGCGACATGGCTCGGCAAGCGGCGTCCTACCGAGACCGGCGTGTCCTCCTGGCGGGCGACGCGGCGCACGTGCACGCGCCGGCAGGTGGACAGGGGCTCAACATCGGCGTCCAGGACGCCGTGAACCTGGGATGGAAGCTCGCCCAGGTGGTGAGCGGCACATCGCCCGACAGCCTGCTCGATACCTATCACGCCGAGCGGCACCCCATCGCTGCCCGCGTGCTGCGCCTGACCATGGCGCAAACCGCGCTCGGTCGCGGCGACGATCGAACCGAGGCCCTGCGCGAGACCGTGACCGAGCTGCTCAAGATCGACGAGCCTCGCAAGCGCTACGCCGCGATGATGTCTGGTCTTGACATTCGCTACGACCTCGGTGAAGGACACCCGCTGCTCGGACGTCGGATGCCCGATCTCGACCTGGTCACCGAGAGCGGACCGCTGCGCGTATTCACGCTGCTGCACGAGGCAAGACCGGTCTTGCTCAACCTCGGCGAGCCGGGTGCCTTCGACATCGCTCCCTGGGCCGCTCGTGTTCGGCTGCTCGAAGCTCGCCCCGCTGGTGTGTGGGAGCTCCCGGTGCTCGGCGCGGTACCTGCGCCGACTGCCGTCTTGATTCGACCCGACGGACACGTCGCGTGGGTCGGAGAAGGGACGGACCACGGCCTTCGCGACGCCCTCACCACCTGGTTCGGACCGCCCACCCAGCGGAGCGCCGCGGCACACCTGCTCTCCCGGCACACTGCCTCCGCGTAGGCGTTCAGCGGGGGAGGACGTGCCGTCGAGGGGCAAACAGGAAATCGGCTTCGGCCTGCTCCTGGCCCTGGCGTGGGCGAAGGGGACGATTACCAGCTGCGGCCGGACGGCTCGAGGCCATCGAAAAGCACGCAAGAGCTCGTTCGGCGGCAGGCCGTCAAAGCAGCGCACCGGCTGCACGCCCGTGCGCATCTCGCAAGAATCGACATTTTGCAAGAGCCGAGAACAGTCCACCTGAGCGGTACGCGCGGCGCACGAACGTTACGAAAAGTAGCACAAAATCAGCTTGAAGACGACCGGCAAAGTGGGGAATAACTTCGGCGGCACTCGCGGGTCGGGCTCTCGTCCGCCATCCCATCGCCCGACCCCAGCGGGATCCTGTTTCACGACCCCTCACGAGGAGCGCTCAACATGCGTCTACGCACTGCACGTCCCACGATCTCTTTGGCTTTGTTCGCAGTGCTGCCTTGGGTGCTCGCCGCCTGCGGCAGCGAAGGCGGATCGGAGGATCCCAGCGGTTCAGGAGGAAGCCCTGCAGCCAGCACGGGGGGCGTCGGCGGCAGCGGCACCGGAGGGACGCCGACGGGCACTGGTGGACCGTCCTCTTCGAGCGGTACCCCGACCGGGACGGGCGGCGACGTGACGACGGGCGAAGCCAGCACCGGTGGCGGGGGCCCGGCCGGAACGGGCGGAGCGCCGGGAACCGGTGGTGCCGGGGGCAACGGCGACGGCGGCAACGCCGTGAGCGCCGAGTGGGGTGAGGTGGAGAACCCTGGAGCCGGGTGCACCGTCGGAGCGATGCCGAGCGTCGCTTCGCTCACGGCGAACTCGAAGCTGCCGGACCCCTTCAAGAAGATGGACGGCAGCCGCATCGCCAGCAAGAGCGAGTGGGCCTGCCGGCGCGAAGAGATCCTCCAGCAAGCCTACAAGTTCATCTACGGCGACAAGCCCGTCCCGGCAAAGGGCGCCGTGTCCGGCACCGTGAGCAACAGCAGGATCACGGTCGAGGTCAAGGATGGCGGCGGCACCGCCTCGTTCAACCTCACCGTGAACATGAACGGGGCGACTGCGCCCGCCCCGGCCATCATCGGCTACGGCGGCCTGAGCGGCATGCCAGTTCCGAGCGGCGTCGCGACGATCACCTTCACCGCGGTCGAGTCGCAAGGCACCAGCGGCGCGAAGAACGGGCCGTTCTACAGCGCGTACGGTTCGGACCATCCCGCGGGTTACCTCACGGCACAGGCCTGGCAGATCAGCCGCGTCCTCGACGTCCTGGAGCAGAACCCCGGCGTCATCGATCCGCGCCGGGTGGGTGTGACGGGTTGCTCACGCTGGGGCAAGGGTGCCTTCGTCGCCGGCGTGCTCGACAACCGCATCGCCTTGACCATCCCGGTGGAGTCGGGTCTCGGGGGCACGATCGGCCTGCGCCTCGTCGAGGTGCTCGATAGCTACAGCGGCTCCGAATGGCCCTATCATGGCATCAGCTACGTCCGCTGGCTTTCGGAGGTGGCGCTCGGTCAGTTCACCACGGGCAACAACGCTGGGGCCGACAACACGAACAAGCTGCCCGTCGACATGCACGAGATGATGGGCCTCATCGCTCCGCGCGGCCTCTACATCGTGGACAACCCGAGCACCATGTACAACGGGCTCGATCGGAACTCGGCGTGGGTCACCGCCAACGTCGGCAAGATGATCTTCGAGGCGCTCGGCGTCGGAGACCACATCGCCTACACGGGCGCAGGTGGGAGCCACTGCAGCTGGCGCTCGCAGTACACTGCATCCCTCAACGCCATGGTCGACAAATTCCTGAAGGGCAACGCCGCCACGGCGACGGGCAATTTCGCTACGGACCTGCCCAACAAGCCCAACCACCTGGACCACATCGACTGGACACCGCCGACGCTCACCGGCGAGCTTTGATCCAGCGCAGAGGTAACGCATGAATCATAGCTCGTTCCTCTCTCTCGGGGTCGCCCTGGCGCTGACGCTGGGCGCTTGCGGCCCTGGCCAAAACGATGACGCCACGGGCGGCACCGGAGGTGGTGGAGCCTCGGGCAGCGCGGTGGGCTCTGGCGGCCAGAGCCCCGCGGGAGGCGCCGGCGGCACGCCGCAAGAGACCAGCAGCGTCTCATCGGGCGGTGCCAGCGGCGGCGCGGGGCCGAGCAGCGGCGCGGGGCCGAGCGGCGGCACCTCCACCGGCGGTGGACCCGGAGCGGCCACCGGCGGAGCGACGGGGGCGGGCGGCGCTCCGGGTGGCGACTGCACGCGCGAGCTCTTGGATGGCCTCCTGGACGACTACTTCGCCGCCCTCGCCGCCGGGGATCCTTCCAGCCTACCCCTGGCAGAAGGCGTGAAGTTCACCGAAAACGGCATGCAGGCCGAGATCGGCACGACGGCCTTCTGGAGGGACGCTGGCGAGGTGAAGCATTCGCAGCGTGCCCTGGATACCGAGGCGTGCAGCGCCGGCGCTCAGGCGGTGATTCCGGAAGGCGGGAGGGATCTTCCCGTCGCCCTCCGCATCAAGGTGGAAGGTTCGGAGATCACGGAGATCGAGACGATCGTCGTCCGCCCGGGCGACTACACGGCATCCTTCGCGGTCGCTTCGGATCCCGCCGCGATCATCGCCATCTCGGACGACATCGGTTGGCACGACGAGGTCCCGGAGGCCGAGCGGGCCACCCGGGAAGAGCTGACGAGCTGGATCGACAAGTACTTCCGCTCGTTCCCCTCCGGCGTCTGCGACGTCACGGGAGCCTGCAAGCGCCTGGAGAACGGGGGCGGCAACTTCTCTTGCCGCACCGGAGCATCCTGCAGCGCCAGCGATCCTGGGTCCGGCGGCACCTTCGTCCCGCGCGTCATCCTGGCCGACGAGGTGCGTGGCATCGCCATCGGTCTCACGATTTTCGACTTCATGACGGACGGGCATCTGGACATGCATATGATCAAGATGTCCGGCGGTCAGGTGCACGCCGTCCACGCCATCCTGCGCGACACGAACGGCGTGTCCGGCTGGGAGTGATGGCGACCTCCCTCGCCGCTCGCGTCGAACCGCCTGGCGGGATTTCCGACGCACCGAACCAGGCTTGATCACTCCCCTTGCTGTGTGCGCTTTCGGAAGCGCAGCAGCTTCCCGCGCGAGACGCCGAGCCGCTCCGCGGCCGACGTCACGTTGCCCCCGGCGGCCGCGAGGGCGGACTCGACGCGCTCCTGCGTGAGCGCGGTCTTCTGGTCGTCCGGCGCCTTCCCGAGCACCTCCTCGACCGGCCACAGCCGCAGCCCGGGCTCGTGATCGAGGCGGCGCACCTCCGCGAGGGCCGCGTCGAGCCCGCGCACGTTGCTCGGCCAGGGATCGAGCAGCAGCCGCTCCATGGCCTCGACCTCGACCGCTTCGGCCGGGAGCGCGACGCCCGCGCGCCGCGCGAGCTCGCAGGCCACGCTGAAGAGGTCCTCGCGCCGCTCGCGGAGCGCCGGCACGTGGATGCGCGCCATCGCGAGCCGCGCGAACAGGTCGCGCCGGAACGCCCCGCGCTCCACCATCTCCTCGAGGTCCCTGTGGGTCGCGGCGACGACCAGCACGTTCACGTGGACCGGCCGCTGCGCCCCGACCGGCAGCACCTCGCGGTTCTCCAGGAGCCGCAGCAGCTTCGCCTGGAGATCGGGATCCAGCTCGCCGATCTCGTCGAGGAACAGCGTCCCGCCGTCGTGGGCCACGACGATCCCGGGCGCGGCGCTGCGCGCGTCCGAGAACGCCCCCGCCACGTGGCCGAACATCTGGGACTCGAACACGCCGCGGGCGACGCCGGCCACGTTCACCGCCGCGAAAGGCGCTGCGCGCCCCAGGGCCGCCGCCGTGGCGCGCGCGACGAGCTCCTTGCCCACGCCCGTCTCCCCTTCGATGAGCACGTTGCCGGGGCGGCTCCGCGGCAGGCCCTCGAGGGGCTGCGCCACGGTGCGCAGGCCGTACGGCCCGACGAGCCCGCCCACGGGCGGCGCCGGATCGAGCGGGCCGAGGAGCTCCTCGCGGAAGACGAACAGGACGCGCCCGAGCCTCAGCACCGCCCCGTCGTCGAGCGGCGTGAGGTCGCGCGGCGCGAGCCTCGACCCGTTCACCCACGTGCCGTTGCGCGACCCGACGTCCGCGACGCGCAGCGCGCCGCCGGCGCGATCGATCCGCAGGTGCTTGCCTGACACCTCCGCGTCGGCGAGGCCGCGTTCGGCGAGCCAGGCGCGGCCGATGACGGTCCCGGAGTCGGGCAGCGCGAACGCCATGGGCCGCGGGAACGCGCACACAAGCGCTGGCCGCCGCCTCCCGGCCTCGGGCCGCACCGGGCTCCGGTGCTCGACGGTGCTCGACACGTCCTTGGCCATTCTCCTCGCAGGGTGCCATGCACCTCCGGAGCGTGGAAGCGCCGCGCTGGGGGGCGACGGTTGTGTCGTTCGCCCGGAGCTCCGCCGAGCTTCCCGCAGAGAAGCGCGGCTTCAGCGCTTCAGAGAGACCGCCCGTCGAACCCGCACATCGGGTCGCCCGGGTTCGTGCACCTGGGCTGCTGGGGCCCCACCCCCACCTGCGGTCGCGGTCCCGACGCCGCAGGTCGGGCGAGCGCCTCCCGCAGGTGGGTGAGCGCGCCCTCGTAAGCGCGGAGCGCGCTCTCGTCGGCGCCGGGCGTCCTCGCGCGCGCCGCGGCGACCTGGGCCGCCGCCGTGGCCTCGGGCCGCCGCCGCTCCGCGGCCCATGCGGCGAGGTCGGCGTGGCGCCGATCGAGCGCCGCGATCCTCTCGAGCGCGTCGAGCCGTGTCTCCAGCGCGTCGAGCGCGTCCCCGAACGCCCGCAGCCGGTTGTGGTCCAGCGCCCGCGGATCGAGGGCGCTCCGCGCCGCCTCCGCGGTCGCGGTTGCCTCCTCGGCGTCGCGGGCGAGGGGCCTGCCGCGCAGCGCCGCGTGGCGCCGGTCGAGGGCCGCGAGCTCGGCCGCCCTCGCGCTCTCGCGTTCGTCTGCCAGCGCCGCCTGTGCATCACGGAGCCGCTGGGCCTCTTGCTCCAGGCCTGCCACGTGCTGCGCGACCCCGTAGGCGGCCGCCGCGCCGCCGCACAGCGCCAGGCCGAGCGCGGCGGCGAGCGCGTGCGTCAGGCTGCGGCGCCGTCCCTCGGCGCGCGCGCGGGCGACGGCCAGCTCGTGCGCGCGCGCCGCGTTATCCGCCTCGAGGCGCGCCTTCGCCTCGGCCTCGATGCGTGCCACCTCGAGCGCCGCCCGCGCCCGCGCTTCCGCGCGCGCCTCCGCCTCGGCCTGCTCCCGCTCGCGCCGCGCCTGCGTCTCTGCCTCGGCCGCGGCCCGAGCCGCATCCGCGGCGCGCCGGCGCGCTTCCTCCTCGCGCTGCTCGCGGGCTTCCTTCTCGCGCGTTCTCGCGCGCTG
>NZ_CP150333.1:3015000-3485000 GCF_051520435.1 Sorangium sp. So ce363
GATCATGGGGTTCTCGCAGAGGTTCTATTACGCGCCGCTGCCAGGCCTCATCTACCTCGCTTGCCGGAGCGCCGCCCGGCTCGCGCGGACGCTCTCCGACTCGGTCGGCCAGCCCGCGCCGGCCGCCCTGCCCCTGGCCGGCGTGGCCGCGCTGGCGATCCTCTGGCTCCAGCTGTCGACTCCCCTCGCCGCGGCAGGCAGGGACCTCGCCGGCGCCGTCGCGGCGAAGCGGCTCGGGCATTTCAACATCGTCAAGCACGGCAACACCTCGGGACCGCAGAAATACTGGTTCGCGATCGATCGCGTCTCGAAGCTCCCCGACGACCTCGTCATCGCCACGACCGAGGTCGGGATGCTCGGCGCGATGAACCTCAAGAAGACGATCATCGACATGGCCGGCCTCAACGACCGGCGCTTCGCGCTCGAGCCGTTCTCCGCGGACAGGTTCTTCGAGGCCTACAAGCCCGATCTCATCTACATGCCACACCCTCATTACGTGCAGATGACCGAGGATCTGACGGCCCACCGCGAGATGTCCCGTTATGTCGTCTACTCGAAGTCGAAGCTCGGGACATCCCAGTTCGGCATCGCCGTCCGGCGCGACAGCCCCTACTTCGATCAATTGCAGCAGATCGTGAAGGAGAAGATGGGCTCGAAATGACGTCGCGCGCCGCGCGGTGCGCGCGGTGGGGGACAGCCCGCCCGCTGGCTGGCGACCGTGCATGCCGCCGACCGTCTCCAGCGAGGCGATCGACGCTCTTCCCGCGATCCGGGGCGTCTGATACCATCGCTCCCGACGGCGGCGCCTGCCGCACTGGAGCATGACGTGAACTGTCCGAAATGCACGGCCTCGATGGATATCGTCACCTTCGGCGGGATCGATGTCGACCGGTGTACGGCGTGCGGCGGGATCTGGTTCGACAGCCGCGAGAAGGAGTCCCTCAAGGCCATGGCGGGCTCCCAGCAGATCGACACCGGCGACCCCTCGGTAGGGCGGAAGAACAACCAGATCCGGCGGGTGCCGTGCCCCCGCTGCTCGACGCCGATGGTGCGCATGGTCGACCCGGAGCAGTCGCACATCTGGTACGAGAACTGCAGCGTCTGCGGCGGCGTCTACTTCGATGCCGGCGAGTTCCGCGATTACAAGGAGCACACGCTGAGCGACTTCTTCCGGGACCTGGTCGCGCGCCCGCGCAGCTGACGGCGTGCCGGCACCCGGAGCCGCGGACACGGGCTCTCCGCCGCCGTGCAGCTCAGCCTCGGGAGCCCGCCCGGCTGCCCCCGGGGGCGCGCTCGATCAGGGGGCCTCGCGGCCGGACTCCTCGGCGCCTGAGCCCTCGCGGGCCTCGGGGAACGTCGCCAGGAGCTCGCCGGCGCGGAAGACCCACAGCGTGCCGGGCGTCGCCTTGCGCCAGAGCTCGTCGCGCGTGAGCGGCTCTGTGGCCACGACGGCCATCCGCGCGTCGGGGCCGACGCCGTGGAGGTCGTTGAAATTCACCTTGAGATCCGCGTCCACGAGCGTGGCCTCGCCGAACGGGGCCTGGCGGAGGATGCAGGACAGGTTATCGCCGCAGCGGGCGAAGAGGTGCTCGCCGTCCGCGAACAGGAAGTTGAAGACGCCATCGGCGCCGAGCTCGTTCCCGAGCTCGTACAGCGTGCGCCCCAGCTCCCGCGCGTCGCCCGGGTACCTCTCGCCGTACGCGCTCCGGATCGCCTCGAGGAGGACGCAGAAGGCGTGCTCGCTGTCGGTGTCGCCGACCGGCGTCTCGACGTGGAGCTTCCGATCCCTGACCGTGGGCAAGGTGCCGTTGTGCGCGAACACGATGTGCCGGCGGTGGAGGACCCGCATGAAAGGGTGCGTGTTCTTCAGGGCCGCTCCCCCGCGCGTCATCTTGCGCACGTGCGCGATGGCGAGGGCCGTGTGGATCGGGTTCTCGCGGATGAACCGCGCGAGCGGGCTCGAGAAGGCCGGGTGAGGCTCGAGGAACGTGCGCGCGAACAGCCCATCGTACAGCGAGACGCCCCAGCCGTCCGCGTGCGGCCCGGTCTGCCCGCCGCGGAGCGCGAGCCCCGTGAACGAGAACACGATGTCCGTGGGCACGTTCGACACCATGCCAAGCAGCTCACACATGACGGGCACCCTCCCGCGGCGCGCGCGCGCCGTCGACGATCACGAGGCCCGTGACCCCGCCTCCCGCGGAGACGTTGCTGACCTCCGAGGCGGAGAGCCGGACCATGGCGCCCTCCATGCGCGTGGTGAAGGTGGAGAGCGGGCCCTCCACGCCGCGGGCGAAGACGAAGGGGCAAAGGTCGAAATAGACCTGCTCTTCCTCCACGGCGCCGCCGCGGAACGTCGGCATGCGCGCGGTGCGCGGGCGGCGCCGCTCCTGCGCGATGCAGGGACGATCCGCGGCGGCCCGGACTGCCTCTCTCCAGGCCGCCGGCGTCGCCGTCCACCCGAGCAGCACGCCTTTGCCGCCGTACTCGTCGTTCGGCTTCAGCACGAAGCTCTCCTGTTCTCCGAGGAGGAGCTCGACGAGATCCACCTCGCGGCCCCGCCAGGCGGCGCGGCCGGCGGTCACCCGGCGCGTCCAGGGGACGTGCTCCGCGATGGCCGCGCGCTGCTCGGGCGTGAACAGGCCCGAGAACATGGGGTTGCTCAGCACGGCGAACGCCGCCTTCTTGTTGAGGGGCCTGATCCGGAACGAGTTCGCCACGTACGCCGCGCGATCGCAGTAGGCGCGGATCAGGGGGTGATTGAGGCCGCGCCGCCCGACGAGCTCCTGCGTGATCACGCGCCGGTAGACGAGATCGATCCGCTCCCCGCCCGCTCCGAGGCGGCGGCCGTCGTACGTGAGCTCGTCCGGATCGACGATCCTGGTCCGGTGCCCCTCGGCCGAGAACAGGTCGGCGAGCACCCTGAGCTCGGCCGAGGTGTCGACAGTGGCCCAGTCGACGATGGCTATCGCGGGCCGCGCCTCGCGCCCGCCCCACGCGGCGTAGCCCTCGCGCAGGGCGCCGAGGAGCGCCCGGTGCGGCGCCGGCGTGCGCAGGCCACGCCCGTCCCGGAGCGGCGCGAGGTGGGGGAGCGCCATCAGCGTCCGCTCGACGAGGATCTGGTCGGTGAGGCCGGCGGGGGAGTCGGCGTTGTACTCGATGAAGGAGAAGCCGCCGTCGGTGATCAGCATGTCGAGGCGCCCGACCGTGTGGAGCGGCCCCGGACCCGGCACGATGGCCGCGAGGGCGCGCTCGTCCGCGGAGAGCCCGACCTCCTCGGCCAGGAATTCGTCCCGGATCGCGCGCTGCGCGACCCTCTCCAGCGCGGAGGCGACCTGCTCGGCCGCGCGGGCGATCGCGGCGAGGTCCTGCTCGGCGATGAGGTACGGCCGCAGGTGGCGGCACAGCGGGCGCGCGCCGTGGACCAGCCCGAGCCGCCGCTGGGCCTCGAGGAACGCCTCGAACCGCGCCGCATCCATCGCCCCCGGCGCGGCGAGCCGGGCGTCGAGCTGCTCCGCGAGGGATCTCGTGGCGTCCTGGCTCATGGCGACCTCATGTCGCGCCCGCGCGCGGGGTCCCCCAGGCGTGCACGGGCGCGCCGGAGTCGACCTCGGCCATGTAGCGCTCCAGCATCTTTCTCAGCGCCTCCTCGCGCGACGCGGAGCCCATCTCCAGCGCCGAGAGCGCGCGGAGCTGCCATGTGGCGCCGGTGATGCCTTTGGCGACCCGCGCCTCGAAGATCCGGAGATAATGGCGGGCCTCGTCCCCGTCGACGCCCGCGGTCACGAGGCCCTCCTCGACCCGCGGCAAGAGCGAGAGGAGGAGATCGCGCGCCCGGACGCACCTCGGCGCGGCCCCCGGTACGGCGGGCCAGACGAGCTCGGCGTCGAGGCCGTAGTGCGCTGCATGGTAGAAGTTCCTCACGGCGAGCTCGAACGGGAACGACGGCAGGAGCTCTCCGATGGAGGGCGCGAGCGCGAGGATGCCTCCGAGCAGGAAGCTCCCGTTCGCGAGCATGTCATCGAGCGTGGGCCCGGACGGCAAGGCGCGAAGCTCGATCCGCAAGTGGCCGTCGCCGGCCGGATCGTACACCGGTCGATTCCAGTTCCAGACGGTGCCGTGGTGCAGGCGGAGCTCGTGGAGCTGTGGTATCCCGCCGGCCCGCGCGCAGCCGACGACGTCCTCGTCGGCGCACACGGGGAGGATGGGCTCGTGCAGCGCGACGCTCTCCATGAAGAGCTCCGCCGCGCCGTCGCGCACCCAGCCGGTCCCGAAGCCGATGCGGGCCGGCATCTTCCAGTCCGCGCCGGGCGCCGGCGGGCGATCGTCGCCTGCCTGCTTGAACACCGCCACCCGCGTCTCGTGCCACAGCCGGTGGCCGAGGAAGGTGGGCGAGTTGCACGCGGCCGCGAGCGCGGGCGCGGTCATCATCATGGCGGCGTTGAACAGCCGCGCGAAGGCGTCGGGCGTGGCCCGGAGGTGGATCTGAAAGGCGGTGTTCGCCGCCTCCATCGCGGGGTCGTCCGACGTGAGCTCCAGCGGCTCGGCGCCGTCGATCTGGATGTGGAAGGGCGCCCTGCGCAGCCTGCAGAGCCCCGCGGCGAGCGCCCGATACCGGGGCAGGTTCGTGATCGTCGCAGGGCTGAAGTCGCGCCGCTGGAAGGTCGGCAGGATGCTGACCGGGACCACGCGCGCGCCCCGCGCCGCCGCGCGCTCGCGGATCGCCTCGACGGTCGCGCGCATCTGCTCGCGCAGCGCCGAGAGCGGCCTGCCGGCGAGCGGCACCGGCTGGGTGCTGAGCTCGATGTCGAACGCGCCCATCTCCGGCGTGATCATCGGGCTCGCCGCGGCGCGCGCGATCTCCGCCCCGATCGGCACGGGGCGCGCCTCGCGATCGACGAGGAACATCTCGAGCTCGGTGCCGATCGTCGCTTCCCCGTGGCCGAACCCCGGCCGGGCGAGCACCATCTCCAGCGCCGCGAGGTTCTGCTGGAGCCGCGTCTTGAAGAGCCGATAATCGACGGTCTTGAAGTGGTCTTGCTGGATCTCGATGCCCAAGGGACCTCCCGCTGCGATCCCGGCGAGGGCCCGTCCTCCAGCACGGCGAGCGCCGTGGGCTCCAGGAGAGCTCGCCGCCGGGATCGCGATGTTCCCGCGCCCTACGCGCCGCGCAATGCAAGCGCAGGGCCACGGACGGCGGTCTCGACATGAACGAGGCCGGAGACCGCGGCCCGCTGGCGTCGAGCTCGATCGGTGTGGCGCGGATGCAGCCTGTGGCAAAACGCGCCGTGGGCGCTGTGCGAAGGTGTCCCCTGAGTTTCGCGCAGGTATCGGGGAGGTTTCATCCCGGGCGCCGGCTCATCGGTCGACGTGCGGGACGCGCTCGACGACACACGCGCCCGCCTTGCAGCGAGCGACCGAGTCCTCCTTCGGTGCCATGCACTTGGCGACCGGGCAGCTCTCGGCGGCGCAGCTCGCGGCGCGCCACTTCTGGAGCTCCGCGAGCGCGTCGCGGTGGAACGCCTGGTCGCACGGCGGGCACAGCTGGTCGCAGCACTGCCCGGCCCGCGCGCAGGACACCACGCAGTCGGCGTCGGCCTCGCACCGAGGTTCCGACGCCGCAGCGCGCGGTTCGCCGGCAGCCGGCGGGGGCTGCGCCGCGGGCGAGGTCTCGGCCGCCGGCGGGGCCTGCGACGCGGGCGGAGCGTCGACCCCCGGCGGGGCCTGCGGCGCGGGTTCCTTGGTACAGCCGGCGAGGCAGGCGAGGCCGGCGAGCACGAGCGAGCGAGAGGGCAGCGAGAGCTTCATGCCGGCCATGATGGCACGGGGCGAGCCCGCGGCGCGCGGGGCGAAGGCCGATCCAATTGTTCTTTTTGCGACTTTGTGGCTTTGCGACTTTGCGTTGAACTCTCCCTCCGGATCCCCGGCCGGACTCCTGCCAGGAGTGCTAGTAGAACGAGAGCGGCTGCCCCGTGGCCTCCACGACGGCCATCCACAGGTCGTCCGTCGGGTCCACCTGCTTGCGCATGCGGACGGCCAGGGGCATCGGCACGTGCACGAAGCGGCCGTGCCACCGGCCGATCAGCATCTCGGTGTTGCCCGCCATGGCCGCGTGGACCGCGTTCCGGGCCATGTTCCAGCAATACACGCTGTCCGACGGGGACGCGGGGACGCTGCGGATATGATAGCTCGGGTCCAGGTACTTCAGCGTCGCCTCGACGCCGCGCGCCCGGAAGTGCGCGTTGATGCGGTCGCGCAGGAAGAGGCCGATGTCCTTCAGCTTGAGGTTGCCGCTGAGATCCGTCGCCATGGGCTCCGCGCTGGAGGTGCAGTGTTCTTGCAGGGCGCCCTCGGCGACGACGATCACGGCGTTGCCGTGGCGGGCGAGCCGGCGCTCGAGGTGCGCGAGCAGCCCGCACGGGCCGTCGAGCTCCGCGTGGACCTCGGGGATGAGGACCACGTCCACGTCCGCCGACGCGAGCGCCGCCGCGCACGCGATGAAGCCCGAGTGGCGGCCCATCAGCTTGACGAGCCCGATGCCGTTCTTCGCCCCGGAGGCCTCCACGTGCGCGCTGCGGATGACGTCGACGGCGGCGGCGAAGGCGCTCTCGAAGCCGAAGCTGCGGTCGATGAACTTGATGTCGTTGTCGATGGTCTTGGGCACGCCGACGACCCCGATCGACAGGCGGCGCTCCTCGATGGCCCGGACGAGCGACATCGCGCCGCGGATGGTGCCGTCGCCGCCGACGACGAAGAGGACGTTGATGCCGAGGGCCTCGAGCGTGTCCACCATCTGGTGCGGGTCCTGGTTGCCGCGGGAGGTGCCGAGCACGGTGCCGCCCATGCGGTGGATCTCCTCGACGCTCCGGGGATCCAGGCGCATCGGGGCGTGCCCGAAGCGGGCGACGAGCCCCTCGTAGCCGTAGCGGAAGCCGAAGATCTCCGGCACCCCATAGCTCTGCGCCATCGTGTGCACGAGGCCGCGGATGACGTTGTTGACGCCGGGGCAGAGCCCGCCGCACGTCACGATGCCGGCGCGCACCTCCTTCGGATCCCAGAAGACGCGGTTGCGCGGCCCGGCCAGCTCGAACGCCGGAGGCCGCGCGCCGGAGGCGTCCGCGAGGACGGCGGACAGGCGATCGTTGAACAGCACCTTGTCGGCCTCGCCGACGTACACCGTGGCCTTCTCGCCGAGCTTCTCGGCGACGGGCGAGGGGTGCCGGCAGGGGCCGAGATCCTTGATGGCGAGGTCGGCAGGGGTCACCACGCGCAATGCCTCCAGGTGGGGAGAACAGCGCCCCTCCGGCGAGCACCGCCGCGGGGACCCTGCCATGATCGGACGGCGCCTGTTTCGGCCGCTTTTCAGGAGCGATAAGCTATCGTAACGCCGCGCGGTTCCATTCCCACGCGAGGCGCAGCGCGCTACGCGCAGCTCCCGTTCCTCGTGAACCAGGCCGCCACCCTGTCCGGTGAAGGACGTCACCGGGGCTGAGCCGATCGGCTTCGAGCGGTTCGCGCAGGACCACGCGGCGGCGCTCCGCTGAGGCGGCGCGCGTCGATCGTCCGGTGCTCTGGATCTAGAATTCAGCCATCAGCCCTACCGACGGGTAGACGATGAAGCTGTCGAGATCGAGCGCGACCGCCCGCTGACCGAGCACCGTGAGCTCACCGCTCGAGAAGATCTCCGCCATCGTCAGCTCGAAGCCGAAGAATACGTGTTTATAGCCGAGCGCGACGCCGGCCTGGCCGCCCACGTAGAAGCCGGTGCCGGAGAACGACGCGAGCTCTCGCTCGCCCGGATAGCCGGTGAAGGCGGGCAGGTCGAGGACGAGCGCGGTGTCGAACGTCGTGAACATCAGGCGCGGGCCGCCCCAGACCCGGTACCATGTGCCCGCCGTCCCGATCTGGATCGGCAGGTCGATCTGCCATCGCGTGAAGTCCTCCAGCTCGACGATGCCCAGGACGCTCCCGACGGGGAACTCCATCACGTAGCGCCCGATGCCGGCGCCGGCCGTCAGATCGATGCCGTGCTTGTCGCGCTTCAGGAGCTGGTAGCGGGTGCCCAGGCGGAACGCGCTGCCGGTATATCGGAGGTTGAGCTCCCAGCGATCGAGCGCGGTATAGCCGATGCCGATGTGCGGCGTGACCGAGGGCGGGTTCAACGCGAGCGCGCCGCCCGCCTCGAAGAGCGCCTGCCGCTCGGCCTCGGACAGCTCCCGTGACTCCGCGGCGTCCGCCAGCACGACGCCGGCGTCCACGAGCGACGCGAGGGTGCCGGTCGGGATCGAGACGTCGAGCCCGAGCTCGGCCTGGACATGGCCTTTCTCGGCCACGTGGGCCGGCTGGAGCGTGGAGAGCGCCGGGGCGCAGCCACAGGTCCACAGGGCGAGCAAGGCGAGGGTGCGCGGAAGCATCAGCTGGTCACGCTATCATGACCGTTCTCTCGAGGCGCGCGTCGACGAGGGCGCGCCGGTCCCCGACACCGGCGTCTATCTGTACGATGACGGCGAGAGCCGCGCGGTGGTGCGGACGGGGACGGTCATCCCAGGTCGGGGCATTCTGACCGGTCGTCGCGCGGCAGGCCGGCTATCACAGGCGTCCAGGCGGGTGGGTCGCTGGCAGGAAAGGATTGCTGACAGGCCTCGTCCACGACATCACCCGCGGGCACGGCCGGCGCGACCCGCGCCGCGGCTCGCCCCGCGCGCTGCTCCCTGGCCGGGCGCGACTCGCCGCCTGGCTCTCTCGAGCCACTCCGGGTCGTCCGCGCCTGCACGTGTCCCATGGTGCGTCCTCCGCCGGCGGACATTGCGCCTCGCCGCCGCCGTGGCAAGGTCCTGCGCTGCGCTGACGATCTCGGACGACCGAGCAGGTCGCAGCTGGCGGAGGGCCGCGCTCGACGCGACGTGGCGGCGCGGCGATCGAGCGGAGGCGCTCGCGGGAGGAGCCCACGATGGACAAGGCGAACCAGCCGTTCCGAATCGGGATTTCAGGGTCCTACGGCGGAATGAACCTCGGAGACGAGGCCATCCTCGATGGCATCGTCACGCAGCTCCGGGTGACGACTCCAGCGGAGATCACCGTGTTCTCGCTGTGCCCGGAGGACACGAAGGCGCGCCACAAGGTGGAGCGCGTCGTCCCCGTTCGTGACCTCACCCGAATGGAATCGACCGCCGAGATCGAGCGCCTCGATCTCTTCGTCCTCGGCGGGGGAGGCATCCTGTACGATCGGGACGCGCCGGTCTATCTGAGAGAGGCGCTCATCGCGGAGGAGCGCGGCGTCCCCGTCGTGATCTACGCCGTGAGCGCCGGTCCGCTGTCGGACCCGAGCGCGAAGCAGGCTGTACGGGCGGCGCTGAACGCCGCGGACATCGTCACCGTACGAGACAAGCAGGGACGTCGCCTCCTCGAGGAGGTGGGGGTGAATCGCGAGATTCGTCTCACGGCCGATCCGGCCCTGCTGCTGCGCGAAGAGGCGCTGCCCATCGAGGCCATCCGGGCCGAGGGGGTCGAGTTCGAGCGGCACCTTGTCGGCTTCTCCGTCAGGGAGCCGGGCCCGGCGGCGCCCGACATCGACCCTGACGAGTACTATGGCCTGCTCGCCAACGCCGCCGACTTCGTCGTCGAGCGCCTCGACGCGGACGTCGTGTTCGTGTCCATGGAACGGACGGACGTGCAGCACAGCCACGCGGTCGTCGCCCACATGAAGAACGCCGAGCGGGCAGAGGTCTTGAGGCGCCGGTACACGCCGCAGCAGATCCTCAGCCTCGTCGGGCACCTCGAGTTCGTGGTGGGCATGCGCCTCCACTTCCTGATCTTCTCGGCGCTCCGCGAGACCCCGTTCGTCGCGCTGCCCTACGCGTCCAAGGTCGCGGGGTTCATCGAGGACCTCGAGATGGAGACCCCGCCCCTCGGGAGCATCAGCTCAGGGCAGCTCATCGCCAGGCTCGATCGCTCGTGGGACACGCGTCACGAGATCCGCGCGAAGATCCGCCGGCTGCTCCCTGGCCTGAAGGCCAGGGCGAGGGAGAATAACCAGCTCGTCACCGAGCTCCTCGCGCGGCGAGCTCCGGCGGCGCAGCCCGTGCGGAAGAGCGCGTGAGCGCGGGGAGCTGGCGATGGACGTGATCCGGACCGACGTCGCCGTCATCGGCGGAGAGCTCGGCGGCTGCGCGGCTGCGCTCGCGGCGGCCAGGACGGGCCGCCGCGTCGTCCTGACGGAGGAGACTCACTGGCTCGGGGGCCAGCTGACGAACCAGGCGGTCCCTCCGGACGAGCACCCGTGGATCGAGGACATCGGGGCGACCCGGAGCTACCGCGCGCTGCGCCAGGGGATCCGCGAGTATTACCGCAGGCATCTACCGCTTACCGCGTCGGCCAGGGCGCTCCCCGAGCTCAACCCCGGCAACGGCTGGGTCAGCCGCCTGTGCCACGATCCGCGGGTCGCGGTGGCGGTCCTGCACGAGATGATCGCGCCGTATCGGCTCAACGGGCGCCTCGTCGCGATCCATGCTCACCGGCCCATCTCGGCGTGGACGCGCGGCGATCGGGTGACCGGCGTCGTGGTCCGAGGGCTGGAATCGGGGCGCGATGTCCTCCTCGTGGCCGACCTCTTCATCGATGCCACGCCTCATGGCGAGCTCCTCTCGCTCGCGGGCGTGGAGCACGTGCTCGGGGCAGAGTCTCGCGCGGAGACCTGCGAGCCGCACGCCCCCGAGCGCGCGGATCCGAGCGCCCAGCAGGCGATCACCGTCTGCTTTGCGATCGAGCACCACCCTGGAGAGGACCATGTCATCGACAGGCCCTGTCAGTACGAGCGCTGGCGCTCCCTCGAGCCGCCCGGCTGGCCGGGTCGGCTGCTGGACTGGACGGCGGTTCGACCCGAGACACACGAGCCCTTGACTCGAGGTCTGTTCGCCGCGGAGGACCGGCATCCCTGGTGGAGCTTCCGGCGGATCCTCGACAGGACGGTCTTCGAAGCGGGGTTCGCGCCGAGCGACGTCACCATCGTGAACTGGCCTCAGAACGACTATTGGTTCGGGCCCGTCTGCGGCGTCGACGAGGCGGAGGCCGCGCGGCACCTGGACGCAGCGCGGAACCTCAGCCTGAGCCTTCTGCACTGGATGCAGACCGAGGCGCCTCGCCCGGACGGCGGGGTCGGTTATCCAGGCTTGCGCCTCCGCGGGGACGTGGTCGGCGGCACGGTCGACGGCCTCGCGCCAGCGCCCTACATCCGCGAGTCCCGCCGGATCCGGGCCGAGCTCACGGTGCTCGAGCAGCACATCGCGTATCCGCTCCGGCCCGACGGCCCCGCGACGTTCGAGGAGAGCGTCGGGATCGGGTGTTATCGCATCGATCTGCACCCGCGCGTCGGGGGCGCCGGGTACCTCGATCTCGGCTGCTGGCCGTTCCAGATACCGCTGGGTGCGCTCATCCCGGTGCGGGTGGAGAACCTCTTGCCGGGCGGGAAGAACCTTGGCGTCACGCACATCACGAACGGCGCCTACCGGGTCCACCCTGTGGAGTGGAGCGTCGGCGAGGCGGCGGGGCTGCTCGCGACGTTCTGCCTGGAGCGCCGCGTGCTGCCGCGGCAGGTGCGCGCCCGGAGCTCGCTCCGCGAAGAGCTCCAGGCGCTCCTGGTCCGCGAGGGCATCGAGCTGGCCTGGCCGGCGCTGAGGCCGGTCTGAGCCAGCGCCGCGCCACGGTGTGTGTCGGCGAAACGGCCGCGCTACGACGAACGGGGGAGCTTGACGCGGAACGTGGTGCCCTCCTCCAGCGTGCTCGTGACCTGGATGGAGCCTCCGTGCGCGTCGACGATCGATTTGACGATGAAGAGCCCGAGCCCGAGTCCTTTCGAGCGTTGTACGACCCGCTGGCTCTGCTCGCCCCGGCGAAACGGATCGAAGAGGACGGGCAGCAGCTCGGGCGGGATCGGGGGCCCGCGGTTCGTCACCTCGATCACGATGACATTCTTGTGCCCGCGCAGCTCCACCTGCACCGGCTCCTCCGGCGGGCTGTAGTCGACGGCGTTGCCGATCAGGTTCGACAGGAGCTGCCCCATCCGGCCCGGATCCCACTTGCCCCGCCCGTCGCCGTGGGCCGTGAAGCGGATGGTGTGCTCCGGGTGGGCGAGCTCGAGCTCCTCGGCCACGCGCTGGCAAATCGCGCGGAGGTCGACGGGCTCCGGTTCGACCGGAAGACCCTGGTGGGAGCGGATGCGCGTCAGGTCGAGCAGCTCCTCGACCATCCGCGCCGCCCTCTCGTTGCTCGCAGCGATGCGCTGGGCGAGCCTCGCCACGGCGGTCGTGACGTCCTCGCGCTTGAGCAGGGCGGCGGTGGCGAACCGGATGGCCGAGAGCGGGTTGCGCAGGTCATGCCCGAGGACCGCGATGAACAGCTCGTGGAGAGCGACGTCACGGCGGAGATCGGCCGAGCTCGCGCGCTCGTATTCGACGGCCGTGGTGATCATCACCTCGTCGAGCGCCGAGTGCACGAGCTGGGCCTCCTCGCCGCCGAGCACCACCCCCTCCCGCGCGCACAGGTCCACGATCACGGCGCGAAGGACGCCGAGCTCGCGTAGCTCCTCCGCGAGGGTGTAGCCCTCGGCGATGCGATGCGAGACGTGCACCTTGGCGGCCTCCGAGCTGCCGATCTCCGGGCCGCTGGCTCCGTCCGGCGCGCCCGGCTGCGCGCTCTGCGCGAGTGAGTCGATGAGGTCGTCGAGGAGCTTCGGAGTGTAATCTCTCAAGTCCTCATCGGTGAGCTCACGGGCCCGTGGGATCTTCGGTTCACTCCGCAGGCGCGCTATCCACCGGCGTATGATCTCCTCGCTTCGCTCACGGAGCAGGACCGTGATGCGCGACAACGTGTGGCTCACGTGCGCTCTCCCCCCATCGACGTTGATGCGCCTCGTCATTCGACGCGGCGCAGTTGGCCATTGTCATGGATCCCGCAAGGCCCCCCAGGAGAAACACGAGCCGGACGGAGCCAGGTAGCCGAGGTGGGAGTCGTCGGCGAAAGACGGCCTCGGCGGCGCTGAGGCTGCCCGTGTCGGCGTGCTCGAAGGCAGGAAGATTCCAGGCAAGGAGGCAGAGGACGCTGCGTCGGTCCCGGCCGCGCGCTCCGCCCTGGCACGCGCGGCGTGCGTGCCCGATACTCCGCGCATGCGCCCCGGGGACCTGTTCGCAGGTCGCTTCGAGCTCGATCGTGTCGCGGGATCCGGGGGAATGGGCGCGGTCTATCGGGCCGTCGACCGCGAGACCGGGGAGCCGGTCGCCCTCAAGGTGGGGCTGCACGCGGAAGCCGCGCAGACCGAGCAGACCGAGCAGACCGAGCAGGCCGAGCGGTTCCGCCGGGAGGCGCGGGTCCTCGCGGGGCTCCACCACCCCGCCATCGCGCGGCACGTCGCCCACGGCGTCACCGCCGAGGGCCGGCAGTACCTGGCGATGGAGTGGCTCGACGGCGAGGATCTCGCGGCGCGGCTCCGGCGGGGGCCGCTGGGCCTCGACGAGAGCCTCGCGCTCGCCGCGCGCGCCGCCGAGGCGCTCGGCGCCGTGCACCTGCGCGGGGTGGTCCACCGGGACGTCAAGCCGGCGAACCTCTTCCTGCCGGGCGGCGACGTCGCGGCGGTGAAGATCCTCGACTTCGGGATCGCGCGGGCCCCCGACGTCACGTTTACGCTGACCAACCCCGACGCCCCGGTGGGGACGCCCGCCTACATGGCGCCGGAGCAGGTCCGCGGCGAGCCCGACATCGACGCGCGCGCCGACCTGTACGCGCTCGGGTGCGTGCTGTTCGAGTGCCTCACCGGGCGGCCGCCGTTCGCAGGGGTGCACGTCGTCGCGCTGCTCACCAAGGTGCTCTTCGAGCAGGCGCCCCGCCTCCGCGAGCTGTGGCCCGGCGCGCCCCCGGCGCTCGACGCGCTCCTCTCGCGCCTCCTGGGCAAGGATCGGCGGCTGCGGCCCGGGGACGCGCATGCGGTCGCGGCGGAGCTGCGCTCACCGGAGATCCGCGAGGCGAGCGCGGCGCCCCTCTCGCCGTCGGTCGGCCTCACGACGGCCGAGCGGCGGCTGGTCAGCGTGGTGCTGGCGGCGCGCCGGGCCGAGCCGGCGCGGCCGCCGCAGCCCGTGTCCAGCGAGGCGAGCACGGCGCCGGCGCGCGGCCTGACCCATCAGCGCCGCTGGCCGCTCGCCCTCCTCCAGGCGATCCGGAGGACCGCCGACCTGCACGGCGCGCGCGCGGAGCTGCTCCGGGACGGATCGATCGCGGCCCTGCTCACGGGGGCCGAGGCGCCGACGGATCTCGCGGCGAGCGCGGCCCGGTGCGCCCTCTCGCTCAAGGCGCTGCTCCAGGCCTCCGACGTGGCGCTCGCGACGGGCTGGGAGGTCGTGGACGGGACCCAGCCGCTCGGGCCCGTGATCGACCGCGCCGTCGCGAACCTCACGGCCGCGGAGCGGGGCGCAGAGGACGCGCTCCGGCCGATCGCGATCGACGCGATGACCGCGTCCCTCCTCGGCCCGCGCTTCGAGGTGGCGCACGGCGAGCGCGGGGCGGCGCTGCTCGGCGAGCAGGAGCCGCTGGAGGAGGCGCGCGCGCTGCTCGGCAAGCCGACGCCGTTCGTGGGGCGGAGCAGCGAGCTGCGCTGGCTCGAGCTCCTCTTCGACCAGTGCGCCTCGGAGCCGTGCGCCCAGGCGGCGCTCGTGATCGGGGCGGCCGGCGTGGGCAAGTCGCGGCTCCGCATCGAGCTCGCGCGCAGGATGCGGGGCCGCGAGGCGCCGCCCCAGATCTGGACGGCGCAGGGCGACGCGGTGCGGGCCGGGGCGCCGCTCGGGCTGCTCGCCCAGGTGGTGCGGCGCGCGGCGCAGATCGCGGAGGGCGAGCCCCAGGAGCGCGGCCGGGAGAAGCTCGCCGCGCGCGTCGCGCGATCCGTGGACGCCGCGGAGCAGGCGCGGGTGACGGAGTTCCTGGGCGAGGTGATCGGCGCGCCGTTCCCGGACGCGGATCGGCGCGAGCTGCGCGCCGCGCGGCAGAACCCGATGCTCATGGCCGACCAGGTGCGGCGCGCCTGGCTCACCTTCCTGGAGGCGGAGTGCCGCGCCGGGCCGGTGCTCCTGGTGCTCGAGGACCTGCACTGGGGCGACCTGCCGACCGTGCAGCTCGTGGACGCGGCGCTCGGGCAGCTCCGGTCGAGCCCGCTCCTGGTGCTGGGGCTCGGGCGGCCCGACGTGGACGAGGTGTTCCCGGGGCTGTGGGCCGAGCGGGGCGCGACCGCGATGCGGCTCGGGGCGCTGCCGGCCCTCGCCTGCGAGCGGCTGGTGCGCGCGGCGCTCGGGGAGCAGGCGCCCGCGGAGCAGGTGGAGGGGCTCGTCCGGCGCGCGGCGGGGCACCCGTTCCTGCTGGAGGAGATGCTGCGCGTGGCGGCCGAGGGCGCCGGGGGCGCCGAGGGCCGCGACGCGGGCGAGGCGCCCGAGACCGCGCTCGCCATGGTGCAGGCGCGCCTCGAGGGGCTCGATCTGGAGGCGCGCCGGGCGCTGCGCGCCGGGAGCTTGCTGGGCGAGGTGTTCTGGTGGGGCGCGGTCGCCCGGCTGCTCGGGGTGGACCGGGACGACGCCGCGCTCGCGGGCTGCCTCCTCGCGCTGGAGCAGCAGGAGTGGATCGCGCGGCGGCCCGCGTCCCGGTTCCCGGGCGAGGTGGAGTACGCGTTCCGGCACGGGCTCGTGCGCGACGCGGCGTACAGGATGCTCACCGAGGCGGATCAGCGGCTCGGGCACAGGCTCACCTCCGAGTGGCTGGAGCACGCCGGGGAGCGGGACGCGCTCGTCCTGGCCGGGCACTGCGAGCGCGGCGGCGAACCCGAGCGGGCCGTGCGGTGGCTCTGCGCCGCGGCGGAGGAGGCGCTCCGCGGCAACGACCTCGCGGCCGCGCTCGCGCGCGCGGAGCGGGGCGTGGCCTCCGGGGCCAGCGGGCGGGATCTCGGCGCGCTGCGCCTGGTCCAGGCCGAGGCGCACCTGTGGCGCGGCGAGCTGTCGGCCACCGTGGCGCGCGCGACGGAGGCGGTCGCGCTGCTCGAGCCGGGGTCGGGCGCATGGTACCGCGCGCTCACCGCGGCGCTGATCGGCGCCAGCAAGCAGGGCGCCGTCGATCGCGCCGGGGCGTGGGCCGCGCGGCTCGCGGCGACGGCGCCCGCCGAGGGGGCGCTGAGCGCGGTGGTGCTCTGCCTCTCCTGGTGCGCGGCGGAGCTCATGCTCGCCAACCAGCACGCGACCGCCGACGCCCTGCTCGAGCAGAGCCTGCGCCTCGCGGGGGATCCTCCGGCCGTCGACGACGAGGCGGTCGGTGGGCTGCACCAGAGCGTCGCGTTCCGCGCCGCGCTCGCGGGCGATCACGCCGCCGCGGTGGACGCCCTGGAGGTGGCGGTCGGGGCGTTCGGGCGCGCCGGCGACCGCCGACAGGCCTGCTCTGTCCAGCTGAACATGGGCTTCATCCTCACCGAGCTCGGCGCGCTCGAGCGCGCGGAGCAGCTGCTGCGCGCGGCCGTCGCCCAGGCGACACGGATGGATCTGCGCGAGGTGCTCGCGACCGCGCGGCAGAACCTGGGGCACGCCCTCCTCCAGGCGGGCCAGATCGACGAGGCCCGCGCGCTCCTCGAGCAGGCCATCGACGCGTCGCGCCGGCAGGGCAACCGGCGCATGGAGGGGCTCTCGCGCGCGTACCTCGCCCGGGCGGCGCTGCTCTCGGGCGACGGCGAGGCCGCCGCGCGCGAGGCCGGCGAGGCGGCGGCGCTGCTCGACGTGGCGCCGCTCCTGCGCGCGGTGGCGCTGGCCATCCTCGCGCGCGCCCGGATGGGAGGGGGACCCGAGGGGGCGGCCGAGGCGCTTGTCCACGCGCAGGAGGCGTTCCGCCTCATCGAGGACGCGGGGATGGCCGAGGAGGGAGAGTCGCTGATCCGCCTGACCTACGCCGAGGCCCTGCGCGCCGCCGGCGAGCGCGAGCGCGCCGCGCAGATCATCGAGGCGGCGCGCTCGCGGCTCCTCGAGCGCGCCGCGAAGATCGGCAGGCCAGCGCTGCGGCAGAGCTTCCTGGAGAGCATCCCCGAGAACGCCCGGGCGCTCGCGCTCGCCGAGGCGTGGGCTCTGGAGCGCCAGGGGGCTGTCGCCTGATCTTGGGGACGATCATGCGCTGGTGGGGAGGCTAAGCAAGCTCCGAGAGCTCGACCTGGCGCACCGCCGGCGCCGCCGTCCTGGAGGGCTCCTCCCTGCGGCGCGGGCTCATCAGGGCGTCGAGCTGCTCGATGAAGCAGGTGTTCTCCGCCGGAAGGCCGACGGTCACGCGGAAGTACTCGTCGTATCGCTCGTCGCCGAACGGCTCGAAGGCCTTCACCTTCACGCCTCGGGCGAGCAGCGCGTCGTGGATCTTCGCCCCGGACCACGCCCCGCGCGCGCGGCACAGGATGAAATTGGTCTGTGAGGGATAGGCCTCCAGAGCGCGATGAGCTCCGATGGCCGCCATGAGCCTGGCTCGCTCCCTCGCTGTCTGATGCCGGACGAATCCGAGGTGTCCGCTGTCCTGGAGCGACGCCATCGCGAGCTCTGCGGCCAGCTGCCCGACGCGGTGCGGCGTCATCTTGGCCTCCATCTGCGCCACCACCTTCGCGTCCCCGATGGCGTACCCCACGCGCACCGACGCGAGCCCGTAGGCGAACGAGAAGCTGCGGAGCACCATCAGGTTGGGATGGCGCAGCACCAGGTCTGCCATCCGGGTGTTCGGGCTCTCCTCGAGGTAGTGCACGTACGCTTCATCGATGAAGAAGAGGGAGTCCGGGAACCGGGTGAGCAGCGGACCGAGCTCCTGCCTCGTGATGAGGACGTTGCCCGTGGGGTTGTTGGGGTTGCAGAGGTAAACCAGGCCGTCCTGCCGCGAGAGGCGCGACTCGAGCATCCCCACGTCGAGCGAGAAGCCGTTCTGCGGGTGGAGCGGGAGCAGCTCGCATCGCAGCCCCACGCGGACCCCGGACGCAGGCACCTTGGAGTAGGTGAGTCGGGTGGTGATGATGGGATACGCCGTGCGCTTCAGCAAATAGCGCAGGGTCCGCATCGTCGAACGCTTGATCTCGCGCTCGATCAGGAATGGGATGCAGGTCTTGAGCAGCGGGCCGCTCCCGTTGGCGACCAGCACGTTCTCCGGCCTGACGCCCGCGTCGGCGGCGATCGCGCGCCGGAGATCTGCGTTGTCCCCGGCGGGGTAGATCCGCAGGGAGATGTTGCCGGCGTGGCGCCGCAGGACGTCGGCGCACCGCTCGGAACAGTAGGTGCCGTGGTTCAGCGCCATGTCGATGGGCGGCGCGCCGGACTGGCGATACGGGGCGTCGAGTGCTTCGCTCGCTGTCGTTCGAGGTTGCATGGAGTGCTCCTCTCGTGGTGTTCAACCGGCATCAACCAGGCTATTCGTCCCCGTGATTCAGGAGGCCACCTTCGCTGGCCAGTTGCAAGAAGGAAGAGCGAGAGGCGCGGCCCCAGAAGTTGTGTGCGAAGGCGTTGGACCAGGGTGAGGATGGGCCGCGGTGCGAGCTCGGCTCACGGAGCGGGTGTTCTCCACCGCAGGCGCTCGTGGGGCACCCTGTTCGCGCCTTCGTCGCGTGTGGAGCCCGCACGCGCCTCCACGCCGCTCGGCTGGTCTCCTTGACAAGGCGGGGTAGCGGTCGGATACGCTACCTTTTTCTCGGTGGGTGGGGGCGGCACGGCGGCGTGGGGGTCGGAGGAGACGCTCCACGCTGGGATGGCGGTCAGCGGCTCTGGGGTCGGACGGGAATCGAGGCTGCTGCCGGATTGAACGGTTCAATAGAATGAAGCGCTTCGCATGCTGACATCGCCCTCTGCTCGTCCTGTCAAGGTCTTCTGCAGCTCCTCGGCCGACGATGAGGCATACCGCTGTGCCTTCGATAAGGCGCTGGCCGGTCTGCGCCGGGCAAGGCTCGTCGAGACATGGAGCTTCCGTTCGATTCTTCCAGGAGAGGTCGTCGACTCTTGCGTGGCTCAAGCCCTCGAGGAGGCGGATATCATCGGCGCAGGAAATGGCTTTATTCGTACCACCTGCATCGCGACCCTTCGGCATTGAAGAGCCGGCTGGAGGCATTGCTGAAGCGTACCGGCTAGCTTCGCATGGCACCGACGGGCGCCTCGCGCCCGCGGCCCGTACCGGCCGGGTGAGCGAGTGCGTTGCGCCACGGTGCGGACTGCCACACGCATCAGGTCGCGGCCTCGCGCGACCGCTCAGCTCGCGCGGAGCGGCGGTGCTCGCAGCGGGGCGCTCTCTCGCTCGAGCGCGAGGGCGGCGCGCAGCACCAGCGCTTCCTCGAAGTGGCGCCCCACGATCTGCAGCCCGAGCGGCAGGCCAGCGCTGGTGAGGCCCATCGGCACGCTGATCGCCGGCTGGCGCGTCAGGCTGAAGGGCGCGGCGAAGGAGGCGGGGAGCGCGCCGCCGTCGATCAGGGGCGCGGCCCCGGCCGACGTCGGCGTCACCAGCAGATCGAAGCGGCGGTGGAACGCGGCCATCGCCAGGGCCAGCTCCGCGCGCTGCCGCTCCGCCTCGAGGTACGCCACGGCGCTCAGCGCCTCTCCCTGGGCTGCCGCGCTCTGGACCGCCGGATCGAGCAGCGCGCGCTGCTCCGGTCCGAGCTCCCGCACCGTGTGCGCGGCGCGCGCCGCGAACAGCGTCCGCAGCACGCCCCCCGGGTCGTCGAACGGCGGCGCCACCTCCTCCACCTCGGCGCCGAGCCGCTGGAGGAGGGCGACCGCCGCGTCGAAGCAAACCCGCGTCTCCGCCGGCAGAGCGACGTACCCCAGCGTGGCGCTCACGCCGACCCGCACGCGGCGCAGGAAGCGTACGTCGGACGGGTCGAGCGCGCCGGACGGGTCGAGCGTGCCGGACGCGTCGAGCGCGTCGGGGGCGTCGACCGCGACGAGCGCGCCCAGGTACAGCGCGTCCTCGCGCGGCGGCGGGGCCCGGAACGGATCGCGGTCGTCAGGACCGGAGAGGACCGAGAGGAGCACCGCCGCGTCACCGACGGTGCGCGCGATCGGCCCCACGTGCGGGGGCACCCCCACCACGCTCGCCGGGTGCGCGGGCACCCGACCGAAGGTCGGCTTGCACCCCACCACCCCGGAGAACGCGCTCGGCACGCGGATCGAGCCGCCGCCATCCGTACCGACGGCGAGCGGCCCGAAGCCGGCAGCGACCGCCGTGACGGCGCCGGCGCTGCTGCCGCCCGGCGTGCGCCGCGGGTCCCACGCGTTGCGCGTGATCCCCGTCAGCGGGCTGTCGCCGAGGCCCTTCAGGCCGAACTCGGACGTCGTCGTCTTCCCGAAGAGCACCGCCCCGTGCTCCCGCAGCCGGGCGACGGCGGGCGCGTCCTCCGTCCAGGGGCCGGCCGCGTCCACGGTGCGCGAGCCCCGCCGGGTCGGCCAGCCGCGCGTGAGCAGGAGGTCCTTCACCGAGACAGGCACCCCGTCCAGGCGCCCCACCGGCTCGCCTCGATCCCAGCGCGCCTCGGACGCCCGCGCGGCCTCGAGGGCCCGCTCCTCGTCGAGGAGCGCGAACGCGTTGAGCGGGGCTCCGTGGCGCTCCACATGGGCAAGGACGGCGCGGAGCGCCTCGACGGGGGAAGCGCTCCGGGATCGATAGAGCGCGAGGAGCTCGACGGCGGTGGCCTGCACGAGCGAGGTGGGCGGCATGCGTCCATTATAACGGATGGTGTGTCCTTTGCAACGGATGGCGGATGTGGCGGATCTAGCGGATGCGACGGACATGCGCGTTCGCCTCGGTGTCCCCGCCATGGTCGTTGTCGTGTGGAGGGGTCGTGCATCACAGCCGACTGCGACGCCGGGCACAGCTCGAGCTCAGCCGCGACTACGCGGTCGCATCCACGAAAGCACAGAGGCTTGCGCTCCGGGGGCCGGCGAGGCCCTGCCCGCCAAGGGGCACACGGGAGCATGGGCGCGTTCGTGGGCTTTTTCCTCTCGAGCGCTGGCGCGCTGTTCATGATCGCCTGCGCTTTTGAATCCATCAGCTCGGGGCAGGCCCCACGCGCGTAGGTGTCCCGAGCTCGTGCAAAATCCGTTTTGACCGACTTCCCCTGGACGCTCGCGCCCATCGAGTAACTCGCTTCACGGCGTTGTCCCCCGACGAGCTCGCTTCTTTCACTCGCTTCTTTCATGAACCCGGTCAGCTCGGATCGTCGCCAGGCGGACACAGCGTCAATCCAGGGACGAACTTCGGGAATGACGCTGTACCAGGATGGGTCGACGCGGACGCGACGAGGTGGTAGACGTGCGAGCTTCAGGAGTGCACCATGGCGCCGACACGTACGCGAAAAGTGAGCCTCTGCGGCAAGGAGCTGCATGGCCTGCAGCACATCTGCGCGTTCTTCGATTCGCGCAAGGAGATGTACGACGTCCTCAATCCGTACTTCCGGGAAGGAATCGATATCGGCGAAGAGGTGGTGACCATCTTCGAGTCGAGCGCGCATGACGACCATGTGGATCGGATGCAAAAGGGCGGCGTGCCCGTGCAGGATGCGATTCAGCGTGGCCAGCTCAAGGTCGTGCCTTCCGAGCAGACGTACCTCCAGGACAACGTGTTCGTCGCGGACCGCATGTACTCGACCCTCGAGGGCGTGCTCGAGGGCGCGGCCGAAGGCGAGTTCAAGTCCGTTCGCACCTGCGGCGACATGGAATGGGCGCTGAAGAACCTGCCGGGCACCGAGGACCTGATGGTCTACGAAGCAAAGGTGAACACGCTGGCGCCCAAGCACGACTGCACGCTTCTTTGCTGCTACGACGTCAATCGCTTCAGCGGCCGGGTGATCGCCGATGTGCTCGCCACGCACTCGCACGTGATCATCGGCGGCCACGTGCACGAGAATCCGTACTACCTCGACCCGGTGACGTTCCTGAGGAAGCTCGCGTTGCGGCGGGCGCCTGTGTCTCTCGCGAACGCGGGCTGACCCTCTCCGCCGCCTCGCTCCTCGTGGTATACCGCCGGGTGTGGGACGCTTCGATCATCTCGCCACCACGCCCGCGCGCGGCGCGGCCGACGTCCTCAAGTGGAAGCTCGGCGCCCGCGAGAAGGCCGTCGCCGACGGCTTCGTCACGCCGCACCGCGCGTACGACCGCTCGCTCGTCGAGAGCGGCCGCGCCTCGCTCACGTGGATTGGCCACGCGTCGTTCCTGCTCGTGCTGGGCGGCCTGCGCATCCTGATCGATCCCATCCTCGCGACAGGCCTCGGCACCACGAAGCGGCTCGCCCCGGCGGGCATCCCGCTCGAGGACCTCACCGAGATCGATCTGGTGCTGATCACGCACAACCACCGCGATCACCTCGACACGCGGACGCTGTCGCGCATCCTCGCGGCGCACGCCATGCACCCGGGCAAGCTCGGCAAGAAGAACGCGCCGCTCCGGCCCCGCTTCGTGGTGCCGCAGGGCAACGGCGCGCTCCTCGCGAAGCTGGGCGCGGGCGCGATCGACGAGCTCGCGTGGTGGCAGTCTGTCCACGTCGGCCAGGTCGAGATCACGCTCGTGCCCGCGCGGCACTGGTCGATGCGCATGCCCTGGGACAGGAACGAGGCGCTCTGGGGCGGCTTCGTGATCCGCGGCCCCGAGGGCGCCGCGTACCACTCGGGCGACACCGGCTTCTTCGACGGCTTCGCCGAGATCGGCGAGCGCAGCGGCGGCTCCATCGACTGGGCCATGTTGCCCATCGGCGCCTACGCCCCGCGCTGGTTCATGGAGCCGCAGCACATGGGCCCGGAAGAGGCCGTGCAGGCCTCCGAGCTGCTCGGCGCGCGCACCTTCGTCGCGATGCACTGGGGCACGTACAAGCTCACCGACGAGCCGATCGGCGAGCCGCCGGTCCGCGCGCGCGAGGCCTTCCTGAAGGGCCGTGGCGACCTGGAGCGCCTCTGGATCCTCGACGTCGGCGAGACCCGCGGGCTCTGAGATCACTCACCTCCTGACGGCGGGGGCAGGCCCGGCAGGCCGTCGATGCTCGTCGTGTTCTTCTCCAGCCGATAGCGCGAGAGGCCCTCCGGCCCCTTGCGCTCCGCCCATTTCGACAGCGTGTCCCGCTCGCCCTCGTAGGCCATTCGCGGCACGGCGTACCCGCACGACGTGGCGATGCGCTCGAGCGCGACGCGGATCACCGATCGGACGCCCTGGAACGGCGGGAAGAGGTCCGCCAGCGCGCCGAAGCGCGGGTCGCCGGGAAAGATGGGCTCGCCGCGGCCCTGGAGGCGCAGGATGCGGGGTGGGCCGTCGAACGCGCAGAACATCAGCGTGATGCGGCCGTTGTCGCGCAGGTGCGCGATGGTCTCGACGCCGCTGCCGGTCAGGTCGAGGTAGGCCACGGTCCGCGGGTCGAGCACGCGGAAGGTGTCGTGCCCCTTCGGCGACAGGTTGACGTGCCCGCCGCTGCCCGAGGGGGCGGAGGCCACGAAGAAGAGGCGCTGCTCGGCCAGGAAGCCGATGAGGTCGTCGTCCAGCTCGGAGAAGGTTCGTCCCATGGATCCTCGTGGGCGGCGGACTGCCGCGTCGCGCGGTGTTGTAGGGGCGGCGCGGCAGTGAGGGGAGGGGAGGTACTCGATCCGGATGGATCGCCGGGATAACGTCGAACGGTCGAGCGATCTCTTCCAGGTGGCCGTCATACCCCCACATGGGCGGATCGCGGAAGCCCGCTCTGCGTCGGAGCCAGATTCGATGAAGAATATCATGTTGAACACGAGAGCCGCGGCGATGCTGGCAGCGATCATCGGAGTCGGCACCATCGGTGCAGGCTGCGAGCAGCGCGCCGGCGAAGATCCGGAACATGAGGCGTTTTATGCGTCGAGCTGTGGTGTCGTCCTGGCAGACGCGCAGGCCTGGCCCGACTTCATCGCGCTCGACGGCGCCAACGTCTATTGGCTGAACTCCTCCAATGGCGGGGTCATGTCCTCGCTGACAAGGTGGCGCCGATCGCGGGGCTGGCGGTCGACGACGCCAGCGTCTACTGGACGGACCAGAGAGAACCCTATGCGATCCCGTCCTCCTGGAAAAAACGACGCCATATCAATAATTTATCTATGCGTCGAAGGGACCGCCTTCACTTCACGGCCTGCGGGTGTTCACCAGCGCATCGACAAGCTGACCAAGAGCCGTACGAGCGAGAGCAGCGTCCTCGACGAGCTCCACGCGCCGCGCTTTCGTGGACCAGTCCACCGGTACGTCATCGACGCCGAACGCGACGTGCTGCATTGCCTTCGCGCGCTCCAAAGCCCTGTACGAGGGGCAGGAAGAGCTCGTCCACGATGGACTGGATGCGTGCGGGCTTCAGCGGCTTGAGATCCATGAGCAGGTCGTGCCGCACGAGGTCGTACGGCAGGGCGAGCACGGCGGAGGGAATGCGCTCGAGGTTGACCTCACCGCGGTCGTGGGCGCGCTGGTAGAGGACGCGGACACGCGGCTTCTGGGTGCCCATGACCTTGTCGCGCACCTGCGAGGGGGTCAGGCCGGTGGCGGCCAGCAACCCCGAGAAGGCGGCGGCTGCGGCGATGGCGAAGAAGCCGGCAAGGGCGTCGCTCAGGGCCGTCAGGTGGGCGAGCAGGTCGCTGCGCAGGGCGCCGGTGTCGGGGACCGCGACCGGGCTTACGTCGCGGCGGTGCTGGATGGCGGCGAAGACCAGCTCGTCCTTGTTCGCCCAACGACGGTACAGGACCGCGATCCCCGTGCGAGCGCGCGCGGCGACCGATTCCATGGTCAGGTTCGCGAAGCCGACCTGGACCAGCTCCTCCCAGGTCGCGTCGAGCAGATCGGCCTCGAGCTGCTCGCCGCGTCGCCTGCGGCGGACTTGCCTTCGCGTTCCTGTCGTCATGGACCTGACAGATTAGATAGATTTTCATTTCTTATCAACGCCGCGGATGATAAGAGATGAATCGCTCTCTTCAACCGGAGGCCGACGATGACGGATCCCGAGCCGTGCGCAGTGCTGATCGTCGGCGCCGGCCCGACCGGGCTGACGCTGGCCTGCGAGCTCGCCCGCAGCGGCGTGTCCTTCCGCCTGATCGAGGCCGCCCCCGGCCCGCGGCCCGGCTCGCGCGGCAAGGGCATCCAGCCGCGCACGCTCGAGGTCTTCGACGATCTCGGCATCGTCGATCGCGTGATCGCCCACGGCCGGATGGCGATGCCGATCCTCTCCACGGCTCCCGACGGCCGGGTGACGCTGGGCGGCGCCATCCCCGAGGCGTTGAAGGGTCGCTCCGATATCCCCTATCCGGCGAGCCTGATCACGCCCCAGTGGCGCACCGAGGAAGCGCTGCGGCTGCGGCTTTTGGAGCTCGGCGGCGCGGTCGAGTTCGGTGCTGCGCTCGCGAGCTTCGAGCAGTCCGACGAAGGGGTGTCGGCGGTGGTCGTCAAGGGTGGTGAGGCGGAGACGGTCGCCGCGCGCTGGCTGGTCGGCTGCGACGGCGGCCACAGCATCGTCCGCAAGCAAGCCGGCATCGCGTTCGAGGGCGAGACCCGCGAGGAAGTGCGGATGATCGTCGCCGACGTCGACGTCGACGGCCTCGACCGCGACGCCTGGCGCATCTGGTGGCATGAGGAGGGCGTCCTCAGCCTCTGCCCGCTGCCCTCGACCGACGTCTTCCAATATCACGCCTTCGTCGCGCCGCGACAGGACCCCGAGCTCAGCCTCGCGAACATGTCGGCGATCCTCGAGCGGCGGAGCGGCCGCACCGACCTCCGGCTCCACGAGCCGACGTGGTCGTCTCTGTGGCGCGCGAACGTCCGCCTCGTCGACCGATATCGAGAGGGTCGCGTGTTCCTCGCCGGCGACGCGGCGCACATCCACTCGCCCGCCGGCGGCCAGGGAATGAACACAGGCATCCAGGACGCGCACAACCTCGGCTGGAAGCTGGCGGCGGTCGCGAAGGGCGCCTCGCCGGCATTGCTCGACAGCTACGAGGCCGAGCGGCGACCGATCGCAGCCGGTGTGCTCGCGCTCTCGAACACGCGCCTCCAGCAGGTGCTCGAGCGGAAGGACGTCGCCATCCGCCGCGATGCGAGCACCATCCAGCTCGACATCCACTACCGCGGCTCTTCCCTGGCGCGCGACGACCGCGACGAGACTGCCCTGCTCCGCGCCGGCGACCGCGCCCCCGATGCGACGGAGCTGACCACGGTGGAAGGTGAACGCCGGCTGTTCGAGCTGACGCGCGGCGGGCGCTTCACGTTGCTGAGCTTCGGGCCCGCGCCTGCGATCGGCGCCTCAGCCTCCGACCTGAGGACGCTCCATGTCGTCGGACAGCCGACGGGCCCCGACGACATCGCCGACACCGCTGGGCATCTCGCCCACGCCTACGGCGCGACGGAGCGCACCCTCGTGCTCATCCGTCCCGACGGCTACATCGCGCTGATCTCCGACGCCGGCGACGCGTCGGCAGTCTCGGAGCATCTCGCCGCGTTCAGCTGAGCGTTGCGACGGCGGGTCTGCAACGGGCGCGACAGAGAAGCGCAAGTCCGATGAGAGCGAGCGGGAAATTGCTTCCACCGGTGGAACAGCTCCCGCCACAGCCGACGTCGCTCGCGCTCCAGGTCACGGGACGACCAGTACTGGAGCGCCCTTGCGAACCACGTAAGATATGACGAACTTGAGCGGCTTCGTAGCGCTCGTGTTCTTGAACCTCACGTGGGACACGTTCGGCAAGTCCCGAAAGCTCTGCCCTTCGCGGACCTCGATGGTCTTGCCGCCCTCGAAGGTGGATTCGAAGCTGCCGCTCACTACGTACCCGACGCCAGCCGCCGGGTGGTGGTGCGGCGGCGCCGCGACGGCGGGCGCATACTCGATGAGGTACATCCGCGTCTCCCACCCGGGAAGATCCTGCAAATCCGACTGATCGAGCAGCGTGCGCGAGATTCCCTGGGCAGTTTTCGGCTCCTGGGCGCGCTCCGCGCTTCCTGCGGAGCTTGGCGCGGTTGTCGCCGGAGCTTGCGCGTTCGGGTGCGTTTCCGCTGCAGGCGAGGCAAGTTGGTTGGCGTTGGCCGCCGGCACTGGAGCCGCGCTGCCCTCGGTCTCCTGCGTTCGAGCGATCGGCGTCGCCTCTGGCCCGTTCAGCGGGAGCTTCGAGTCAGCGGACACAGGCGCCGGGGACGGTTGCGTCGCACAAGCGCTCACCAGAAACAGCAACAACGCCGCACCGCCGAACAACGTCGAGGGAAACTTGCAATCGAGCACGCTCTTTTCCATGGCACTCCTCTTCTAAGTCGAACCGTCCGGGGCGAGCTCAGAGCTGCGTGGCGATCGCGGCAACTGCCGCCGCCGAACGCCTCTTCACCGCGCACTTCCTGACAGAGCCCTCACGCATCTCCCCATCAGGAGAGGTTCTTGGAACGCTCCCTACATAACTACATTTGTAGTTCACGGCTTGCCCCTTGTCAACGATCCGGAGCAGAGGGACACGGCCCGGTCAGGGGCAGCCTCTCGGAGAGGGCCAGCAGTCAAGCCGGTTGCAACCAATCACCGGCTGGCTGACGCCTTTGATGCGAGCGCGTCGCATGCTTGGGCGTGGCCGCTCCGCGGAGCGCGTTCCGAGGCGTCCTTGTCGGAGACAGCCGAGTGCGTAGAGTCGCCTTGCGATGGCGAAGCGACGGAGGTCACCGCTCCTCGAAGGCGCGATCCCCGAGAAAGCGAGCCCACGCGAGCGGCGAGCTCGACGTTCGGTCCAGGCTTGCTCACCGCTCCGGTGCCACCGGCAGCTGGAGCAGGCGACATGTCGTCTCGTGAACGAGCCGGGCCGCTAGCTCATCCCCGAGGGCGACTGTCCCGGGAGATCTGACGGATCGCGACGGTTCGCTGCCGCGATTTCGTCTTTGGCCGACATCGTACTAGCCTTGCCCGCGTGGATCCGTCCGACCCCGTGGCCCCGTATCTACCGACCCTCGGGCGCGCCCGCGCCGAAGGCCTCGCGCTGCCGCCCGGCGCGCCGGTCGAGGAGCGCCGCGTGGCAGCGCTGGTGGTGCTCGCGTTCCTCGTGCGCCGCGAAGGCTGGACCGAGGTCGTCGATCTCAGCCCGAAGGACGCGCTGCAGATCGCGACGGATGAGCCGCCGCTCCCCGACGCCCTCGAGTTCGAGGCCCGCGCTCACCGGCGCTTGGCCGAGCATCTCGGCCCCCGGCCCTGCACCGCGTGCGCCGGCGCCAGCGCGAGCCCCGTCGTCTGCGCGTCCTGCATGGGCGAAGGCCACCTGCGGCGGGTGCGCATCCGCCACGTGCAGGACCGCCCGTTCGAGGTGCGCGAGCTCTACGCGCCACGCGATCTGTCCTTCGTGCCGGCGCTGTTCGCGTTCGAGAGCGCCCTGAAGCGCGCGCTGGGCGCAGCGGATCCTCCCGAGACCCTGCGCTGCCTCGACCTCCGCCCCCGGGCGGTGCGCACAGCCTACCGAGGCGGCGGCGACCGGATGGTCGAGCCGGATTTTCATGGCCACCAGTTTGCCGGCACGATCGAGAGCGCAGTGGCCACCCTCGACGCGTTCGCCGCGGGCGGCCGGATCGTGGCGCAGGAGGTGCGCGCCTACGCGTGGCCGCTGCTCTGGCTGCGTTACAGCCCCGGCGAGCCCGCGCGCGAGGTGGTCGTCTTCCCCGAGCTCACCGGCGCGCTCCAGGCCTTCTCGGGAGCGAACCCCGCCGAGCTCGAGAGCTCGTCCTCCGGCTCGAGGAGGAGCAGATCTTGAAGTCGCCGCCGGCGGAGGAGACCGCGCGGGATCCGCGCAGGCGACGATTCGTTCGGTCTTCTTTCACTCACGCGCCGGGCGAGCCCGCGGACGCCCCGCAGGTTTCCGGCCCGGAGCGCGTGGGTGGTGGGCGACCAGCGTCTCGACGAAGGCCGAGAGCGCTGGTTCGGCTTCTCCGACCCGGGTCGCGATCTGCCACTCGAGGGCGAGCCCGCGCTTGCCGAGCCGCACCGCCCCGAGCGCGCCGCTCGCCGCGAGCGGCGTCGCTGCCCAGCGGGGGACGAGGGCCAGCCCGAGGTTCGCGCGCGCCATCTCCACGGCGACGCCCGAGGCCGGCGGCACCGGGGTGAGCTTCCTCGGCCCGGCCACCCCCGCGAGGGCCAGCGCACGGCCGAGGACCGTCCGCGGATCGAGCGCTCGCGCATCCGACCACAGGTGCTCGTGCGCCAGCGCCTCGAGCGGAACCCAGGCTCGACCGAAGAGGGGGTGCTCCGAGCCCACGAGCGCCACGAGCTCGTCGCGGAAGAGGCGCCGGTAAGCGAGCCCGCGCGCTCGCGGCGTGTCGCCGGTCACGAGCGCGACGTCGAGCTTGCGCGCGAGCAGCGCCTCGCTGGGAGCGTCGGCCGAATCCGCGACGACGGTGACCTCCACGTCGGGAAAGCGCTCGGTGAACGCGCGGAGGACTCCCGGCAGCCACGCATACGACTGGTGGCACGACGTCGCCAGGCGCAGCACGCCCGTCGTCCCGCTCATGAGCCGTCGCGCTTCGCTCTCGGCGCGCGACAGATCGGCGAGCGCCGCGCGCGCCGCGTCGGTCAGGCGCCGTCCAGCGGCGGTGGCGACGAGGCGCCGCCACTGCCGCAGAAAGAGCGGACCACCCAGGCGATCCTCGAGCTCGCGCAGCTGCTGGCTCAGCGCGGACGGCGAGACGTGGAGCTTGCGCGAGGCGGCGTGCAGGCTGCCCGCCGCGTCCAGCGCGACGAGCAAGAGGAGGTGGCGGCTCTCGACGGCGAGCTCGGTCATGCGTGAAGCATCGCTTAACAATGAGGTCAAAACAAGTCGCTGGTCTAATCCGATGGCCATCGCCAAGCTCGCTTCCGTGAGCTCGATGAGGGAGCATGAAACCATCAAGGGCCTCGTCGCCGTCATCGCGGCGGCGTCTGCCTGGGGCACCGTCCCGCTGTTCGTGAAGCACGCGGAGCGCTCCGCGGCGCTGTCGCCGTTCTTCGAGAGCTTTGCGCTGATGGCGGGCATGACGCTGGCGTCGGCGCCGCTCGCGCTCGGCGCGCGACGAAGCGGACGCTTGCCGGTGCGGGCGCTCCTCGCGGTCGGCGCCTGCGAGGCCTTGAACGTCGCCTGCCTGTTGCTCGCCTTGCGGAGCACGAGCGTCGCGGTCGCGATGACCGCGCACCACCTGGCGCCGATCCTGGTCGCCCTCGCGGCGGGGGCGCTGCTCGGCGAGCGCCTGCGGGGGCGGGTCCTCTGGGCTTCGAGCGCGAGCTTGCTCGGGCTCGCGCTGATGCTGAGCCCCTGGTCCTCCGCGCCGTCGCTCAGCGGCGGGCTCTTCGGGCTCGCGAGCGCGGTGTTCCTCGCGTCCAACGTGCTGCTCAGCAAGCGCCTGACGCGCGATCTCTCGGGCGCCGAGCTCCTGTTCTTCCGCTCGCTGTTCGCGCTGCCCTTGCTGGCGCTGCTCTCTCCGCGAAGCACCTGGACGAGCCCGGACGTCGCGTCGGCGCTCTGGCTGGTCGTCGCCGGCGCGGGACCGGGCGTGCTCGGGGGGCTCTTGTTTCTGTGGGGCCTGTCGCGCGTCAGCGCGGGCAGGGCCGCGACGCTCACCCTGCTCGAGCCGCTCGTCGCGATCGCGCTCTCGCTCGCGCTGCTCGGTGAACGACCGACGGGCGCCGCGCTCGCGGGCGGGCTCTTGATCCTCGCCTCTGCCGCCGCCGTGCTGCTCGAACCGCCCGCGCCGCCGGCGCAAAACACCGAAATCGTCGCCGACCGGGAGATCCGATCATGAAAGCGATTCGACTCGTGCGCTTCGGCGCCCCCCACGTGCTCGAGCTCCACGATCTCGCGGTGCCGACGCCTTCTTCCGGCGAGGTGCTCGTTCGAGTTCGCTTCGCAGGGGTGAATTTCGCGGACGTCACGTTACGACGCGCGGCGCACCCCTGGCCAGACCCGCCGCCGCTGACCCCAGGCTTCGAAGCGTCCGGCGTCGTCGCTGCCGTGGGGGAGGGCGTGACAGAGACGCGACCCGGCGAGCGCGTGGCCACGCTGCACTTCGGCCTGGGGGCCTACGCAGAGGTTCAGCTGGTCCCGGCGTCGCAGGTGATCCCGCTGCCCGCGGACGTGAGCTTCGAGAGCGCGACGGCCTTGATGCTCCAGGGCCTGACCGCCCACGTCTTGACGTTCGAAAATCCCAGGTTCGCTGCGGGGCAGGTGGCTTTGATCCACGCCGCGGCGGGCGGCATGGGGCGGCTGCTCACTCAATGGCTCAAGCGCCGCGGCGCTACCGTGATAGGCACGGTGTCGACGCCCGAGAAGGCGAGGCTCGCGGCCGCGGCGGGCGCGGACCACGTGATCGATTACCGGGCGCGCGACTTCGCAGAGGAGACCTTGCGGCTCACGCAGGGCAGGGGCGCTGACTACATCATCGACGGCGTGGGCTCGGCGACCTTCGAGAGAAACCTGGAGGCGGTCGCGCCGCGCGGCCACATCGCCTTCTACGGTTTCGCGAGCGGAGCACCGGACGCGCTCGATCTCCGGCGCTTGATGGCGAAGTCGGTCAGCGTGAGCGGCGAGAACGTCGCTGGGTATGTGAGAACGCGCGAAGAGCTCTCGCGCCGGGCGAGCGCGGTCTTCGACGCCCACCGCGAAGGCACCCTCATGCCGCGGATCGAGCGCATCCTGCCGCTCGCGCGGGCGGCCGAAGCACACGAGCTCCTCGAGAGCCGCGCCACGGCCGGCAAGGTGCTGCTCGAGATCTGAGCCAAGCTCAGGCCGTCGGGCTCGCCGCCAGGCCACGCGTCCGAGGCGCCTTCCTGGCGCGGCGCGGATCCGGTAGTCCTCGCCCCGCCTCCGGCTCTCGCATGCCCCCGTCGACCACGCCTCCCTCCGTCGCCCAGCGCCTCGCGCGCGCCCTCGAGGTGCTCGTGCCGGCGCTCGACATCGTCGAGGCCCGCGTCGACGAGGGGCCGCCGCCGGCCTGGTGCGAGGCGCGGGGCTGGACGGGCTTCCTCCTGTCGCTCTCCGATGCCGAGCTCGCCCGCTGCGAGGCCGAGGGGCTCGCAGCGTGCATCGACGGCCTCGATCGCCCGCCCCCGAGCCTCGTGGCCCTGGCGCGGGCCGCGGACGAGGCCGCGAGGCTGCCGCGGCGACCGGTCCAGCCGCTCCCGCCGGCGTCGCTGGACGAGCTCCGGGCGGTGCCCGCGCGCAAGCGGCTCCAGCTGGAAGCCCTGCTCGGCGCGGTGGCGCCCATGGCCGCCCGCGCCCGCCGCCTCGTCGACGTGGGGGCGGGGCACGGCCACTTCACCCGCCTTGCCGCTGCGCGCTTCGACCGCGATGCGGTCGGCCTGGAGCGCGAGCCCGACCGCGTGGCCACGGCCTCCGCGCTGGCCGCCGGGGGGCGGGCGCGCTTCGTGGCGTTCGACGCCTTCGAGCAGGCGCTGGCGTTCGCTCCGGACGACCTGCCGGTCGGACTCCACGCCTGCGGCGAGCTCGGGGACCGCATGGTGACGGCGGCGGTCGAGGCGCCCTGCGACCTGGCGCTCGTCTCGTGCTGCCTGCAGAAGATCGGCGCGCCGGCCCGCGTTCCTCTCTCGGCCGCGGCCAGGGCGGCGGGGCTCGTCCTGAAGCGCGAGGCGCTGGGGCTCACCAACCTGACGGCGCGCCCGGCGGGGGTCGAGGCCAGCCTGGACGAGGAGCTTCTGGCCCGCGAGCGGCGGCACGCGCTGCTGTCGCTGCTCCGCGGCCGCGGGCTCGACGTCGCCCTGGGCGAGGAGATGCGCGGGATCAACCGGCGGCGCGCGCACGGCGGGCTGCGCGAGCTCGCGGCGAGGGCGCTCGCGCTGCGGGGCCTCGGCCCGGCGACCGAGGCCGAGCTCCGCGAGCGCGAGGTCGCGGCGCGCGCGGCGTTCGGCCAGATGCGCCGGCTCACGCTGCCGCGCGCGCTCCTGGCCCGGCTCACGGAGGTCGCGGTCGCGCTGGATCGCGCGATGGTCCTCGGCGAGCGAGGGCACGAGGTCGAGGCGGCGATCGTGTTCGAGCCCGAGGTGACGCCGAGGAACGTCGCGATCTTCGCGAGCGCCCGGCCGGGAGGGCTCGGCGGCTGACGCGGCCCCGCGGTGGGCCGCTCGCCAGCAGCCCTGCGGATCGGGTGCTTCCCTGGCAACAGCGCCGCTTGGCAGACCCTTGATTCCAAGGGTTTCATGGAATGGCACGCACGGTGCACATCACGGCGCCATGCAAAGACGTCAGTTCTTGGGAGGCGCCGCTGCAGCGGTGTCGGCAGCGCTTCTGGCAGGCAGGGCCCGGGCCGCCGGGCCCAGCGTGATCCGCGTCGGGGTGCCCGGTGTCGGCGTGGGCAATCGCCCCGTCACCGGAGGAAGCTTCTTCTCCCTCTTGCACCTCCAGGGGACCCTGGCCGAGGAGTTCAAGAAGGACGGCATCGAGGTGAAGTGGAACTTCTTCCGCGGCGCCGGCCCCGCCGTGAACGAGGCGGTCGCGAACAACCTGCTCGACATCTGGACCCACGGTCACCTGCCTTCCGTCGTCGGTCGGGCGAGCGGCCTCAAGACGCGGCTCCTGGCCAGCGCCAGCCGGCGCGGACACGCCTACCTCGTGGTGCCCGCCGACTCGCCGATCACCGGCGTCCGGGATCTGCGCGGCAAGAAGGTGGCCTTCCAGAAGGGCACGGCCTCGCAGCTGTCCGCGAACCGGATCCTCGAGGGCCACGGGCTGAGCGAGAAGGACATCCGGTCCATCAGCATGGATGCCTCCACCGCGAAGGCGGCGATCGCCACGAAGGACATCGACGCGGTGTTCGGCGGCACGGACTACCTCTCGCTGCGCGACCAGGGGATCGCGAAGATCGTCTACACGACGAAGGGGGATTCCCCGACCTACCCGAGCAATTCAGGCATCATCGCGCGGGAGGACTTCATCAACGAATACCCCGACGTCGTGCAGAAGATCATCACGCTCGCGGTGAAATCAGCGGCGTGGGTCGCGGACGAGAAGAACCGCACGCAGGCGTTCCAGCTGTGGTCGAAGTCGGGCACGCCCTTCGCGAACTACAAGGAAGCGCAGCAGGGCGAGGACATGAAGCAGAACGCCAGCCCGCTGCTCGACGAGTACGCCATCGCCCGGTACAAGTCGGCGGTCGCCGACTCGAAGAAGTACGGCCTGATCAGGAGCACGTTCGAGGTCGAGCCCTGGACCGATCGGCGCTTCCTCAACCGGGCGCTGAAGGACGCCGGACTCGAGCGCTTCTGGGCCGAGTGGGACGCGAACGGCAAGCCGAAGGGCTGACGGCCTGGGGGCGCGGGCCGCGTGGTGCGGCCCGCCCCGCCGGCGCCGGCGACTCGCTGGATCCCACCACGCTGCAAGGAATGACCTGATGGAGAAGAGGCGGATTGGATCGCTCGAGGTGTCCGTCGTGGGCCTCGGCTGCAACAACTTCGGCGGTCGAATCGACGAGCAGAGGACGGCGGCGGTCGTCGGCGCGGCGCTCGACGCCGGCATCAACTTCTTCGACACGGCGGACGTCTACGGCGGCACGCGGAGCGAGGAGCTGCTCGGCAAGGCCCTCGGCAGCCGACGGAGCTCGGTGATCATCGCGACCAAGTTCGGCGTCCCGCTCGACGACGAGCGCAGGGGCGGCGCGCGGCCGGCGTACATCCAGCGCGCCGTGGAGGACAGCCTGCGCCGGCTGGGCACCGACTGGATCGATCTCTACCAGCTGCACCGCCCCGATGCCGAGACGCCGATCGAGGAGACGCTGGAGGCGCTCGACGCGCTGGTGCGCGCCGGCAAGGTGCGCGAGATCGGCAGCTCCAATTTCTCGGCCGCGCAGATCCGCGGCGCCGAGGAGGCCACCCGCCCGGGGAAGGCGCGCTTCGTGAGCGTCCAGAACGAGTACAGCCTGCTCCAGCGCGAGCCCGAGCGGGAGGTGCTCTCGGACAGCAAGCGCCTCGGGATCGCCTTTCTGCCCTATTTCCCGCTGGCGAGCGGGCTGCTCTCCGGCAAGTACCGGCCCGACGGCCCGGCGCCCATCGGCGCCCGGCTCTCGTCGCAGGACACGGCGCTCTCCGCGCGCTTCCTGACCGAGCGGAACCGGCAGACCGCGGCGGCGCTCGACGCCTACGCGGCGTCCCGGGGCCACAGGCTGCTGGAGCTGGCCTTCTCGTGGCTCGCCAGCCGGCCTGCGGTGGCCTCCGTGATCGCCGGCGCGACGTCGCCGGAGCAGGTGCGCGCGAACGCCGCCGCCGTGGGCTTCCGGCTGACCGGGGCCGATCTGGAAGAGATCGATCGACTGGCGCCGCTCCCGGCCCGCTGAGCGAAGAGGAATCCATGGCCGTTTCGACATCCACGTTGCGTGTTCAGGCTGCCGTCGAGCAGCTCCGGTCCGGTGGCATGGTGATCCTCGTCGACGACGAGGCGCGCGAGGACGAGGGAGATCTCGTCGTCCTGGCAGAACATGCGACGCCGGCCGCCATCAATTTCATGGCGACCCACGGCCGGGGCCTGATCTGCCTCGCCCTCACCGAAGACCAGGTGGACCGCCTCGGGCTGCCGCTCATGGCGACCCGGCCCGGCGCGCGCCGGTCGACGGCGTTCACGGTGAGCATCGAGGCGCGCGAGGGCGTCACGACCGGCATCAGCGCCCGCGACCGGGCGCGCACCGTCGCGGCCGCGATCGCGCGGGACGCGTCGCCGCGAGACGTTGTGTCGCCAGGGCACGTGTTCCCGCTGCGGGCGCGCCGAGACGGGGTGTTCGAGCGCGAGGGGCACACCGAGGGCGCGGTCGACCTGGCGCGGCTCGCCGGGGCGCTGCCGGCCGCCGTCATCTGCGAGATCCTGAATGACGACGGGACGATGGCGCGCCGCCGGGACCTCGCGCGCTTCGCGGCGCGACAGGGGCTGCCGCTCGTCTCCATCGACGACCTCCTCCGCCACCGGGTGCGGAGCGAGGACGTCGCCGCGCGCGTCCGGAGCGCCCCGTTCCGGCCCGCAGGCCTGAGCGGCGAGTGGCGGGCGCACACGTACACGATACGTCGCGAGAGGCAGCTGCTCCTCCTGACGCACGGCGCGCCGGCGCATGCCGGTGACACCGCCATCGTGTACACCCACCGCGCGGCGCTCGTCTCGGACCTCCTCGGCGACGCCCATCTGTTCGACGCCCTGCGAGACATCGAGGCTGCCGGCGCCGGCGCGGTGGTCTATGTGCCCCCGCCGGCCGAGCCGACAGCCACGGGAGCCGACGTCACCATGGGGCTCGAGCTCGCCGTGGCCGCGCGCGAGCTCGTGGCGCTCGGGGTTCGCCAGGCGACGCTCCTCGACTCGAGGGCGCCCTGGCCCGACGGGCCGAAGAAGGAGATCGACCTCGAGACGGGCGAGCCTGTGACGCAGGTGGGGGGCCGCGGCGCGCTTCTGCCGCGGCGCGGGCGGACGGCGGACGGCCTCTCGGGGTCCCCGCCCTGCAGAGCTGACGCGAGCGCGCCGCTGGCTCGAGCGTAGCTATGGAGTGAGGTTGCATCCTCGAACGCAAGGCACTGACCCGCCCGCTTGGCGCGCCCTGGCACGACATCATCGCTGCTGCGGCGTGCTCGCCGCATGCTCCTTGTTCATCCCCCGGATGCAGTGCTGGAGCGCCGCCCGGAGGTTCCCGAAGGTGGCAATGTCGGCCAGATCGAGCCCGAGCGACACGATGGTCTGTGCGACGTTCGACCGGATGCCCGTGACGATGCCCTCCGCGCCCAGGAGCCGGATGGCACGGACGAGCTCGATCAGGTAGCTCGCGGTCTTCGTGTCCACCACCTCGACGCCGGTGAGGTCGAGGATGGCGTAACGCGCGCGGGTACGCGTGATCGCGTCGAGCAGGACGTCCATCACATCCGCGGTCCTCGCGCTGTCCAAAATCCCGACCATGGGCAGGGTGAGCACGCCGTCCCAGACCTGGATGATAGGAGTTGACAGGTCGCGGATGACCTGCTGCTGCCGCTCGATGAGGTCCAGCTGGTTCCGTAACTCCAGCTCCGTGTTCTTTGCGTCGGTGACGTCAAGCGAGAAGCCGACGACCCCGTGCACCTCGCCATGCTCGCCTCGGATCGGTAGCTGCCAGTTCTCCCAGAACAGCCCGTGCGCCTGGGTGACCGAGTGGTTCGGCTCGCCGGCGAGCGCCCGCCGCAGCACTTCAACCCCCTCGACGCTTTCCGCGTAGAGCTCGAACGCGTTCTTGCCGATGTGCTGGCCCTGCGCAAGCCCAGCCCGATCGAGCGCTTTGCCCTCGTGGAGCGTGAAGATGCCGGCGCGATTGACGGCCCAGAGGACACTCGGCAGAGCCTGTGTGATCGTGTGTAGGATCCGCTCCTTCTCCCTGTTAAGGTGGCGCTGTTCGATCTGCTCCGTCACACGTTGCCCGAAGACCCCAACGCTGCTCACCTCGCCGCGCTCGTCGAGGAGGCGCTCGTAACTCCACTCGAAGAGCGCCTCGTCGCCGCCCTTGCGCGCGTGGGCCCACACCCGGGGCGCGGGGTCGTTCTCTCCGAGGAGCCGCCGCCAGGCGTCCGGGTCACCGGGCACGGGTAGCAGCTCATCCATGCGCTGGCCGAGCGCCTCTTCCCGCGCATAGCCGAGCAGCCGTCCAGCCGCTTCGTTCCAGTCCTCGATCGTGAGATCGCAGCCATACTCGACGATCGCGAGCGGCGCCCGCTCAAAGAGGCGCACTCGCTTGCTCGCAAGCTTCACGGCTTCGATGTCTTGCTGCAATCCGGCAGAAACTTGCATACCAACGGAATTGAACCTGAACGTTCTTCATCCGTCGAGAGAATTCGTGGCGCGGCGGCTCCCACTCTGACATGCCATGTCACACCATGTCCCCCAGGCGGAGCGTCGCCCGCGGTCCGCAGTGCCCGCTCGCCTCCCTTCTCACGATGGCTGCTCGAGGCTGATCTCGCCCCCCGGCTCGATGGGCAGCTCGATGGTGAACGTTGTTCCTGAACCTGGCCGGCTGTGAAGATGCACGCGCCCGCCATGCGCTCGTACGATCTCCCGAACAAGGTACAGGCCGAGTCCGAGGCTCTGCGCTTGATGAATCCCCGTCGCGCGCTCAAACGCCTCGAACACGCGCCGCTGGTCGGGCTCAGATATCCCGATCCCCTGATCGAAGACCGAGAGGCGAGCGACGGCCCCATCCGCGTCGGCGACGATCCGAACCGGCTTTCCAGCTCCGTACTTCAGGGCGTTCGTCAGCAGGTTCGTCGCAACCTGCTCGAGCCGCAGCCGATCCCACTGGCCCCAGACAGCGCGTATCGCCTGGACGTGGAGCGCACATCCTGCCAGCGCCGCCTGCTCGCTCAGCCTCCCGACGACGTCCTGCACGAGCGCCGTCAGGTCCACCGGCTCACACGTCAGGACGAGCCGCCCCACCTGGACGCGCGAGAGGTCGAGCAGGCTGTCGATCAACATGTTGAGTCGACCGAGCTGACGCTTGAAGGACGTGAGCGAGGACGACAACCAGGACGAGGATACCGTCTCTTGATGCTTTATCGATCGCGTGAGCGCGTCGAGCTTGAGATGGACGCCTGTCAGCGGTGTCTTCAGCTCGTGGGCGAGGAGCGCCGTGCGCCTCTCCGCGGCCTCTGCCGCCGCCCGCGCCCCTCGCTCCTTGGCGAGCAAGAGCGCGTGCTCGAGCGAGATGGCCGCTTGCGTGGCGAGCAACTCGAGGGCGAGAAGCCGCTCGGGCGTGAACGCGTGCGTGGTGAGGTTGTTTTCGAGGTAAAGCAGGCCGATCACCTCGGCCTGCCGCAAGATTGGAGCGCAGAGGACCGACCTCGGCTTCTGTCGGACGATGTGCTCGTCGTCCGAGAACCTGCCGGCCTTCGTGGCGGCGTCGTCGAGGAGTACCCGCTCCTTGGTGAGCCGCACGTGGTGGAGGAGCGAGGCGGGGACGAGCGCGGAGGAGGACACCGACAAGGAATGCAGAACCTTCGTCACGGTCCCTTGTCGCTCCTCGGTCGCGGCTTCCGCTTCGATCGTCAGGTCGCTACCCCGTACAAGGATGAGGCAGCCCTTCTGGGCACCTCCCTGCTCGAGGACGAGCTCGAGCAGCGTTCGCAAGAGCTTCTCCAGGAGGATCTCGCTCGAGATGGTCTGCGACGCCTTGACGACCGAGAGCAGGTCGAGGTGCTCCGCGCGCGCCGCGAAGGTGGCGGTGGGCGCGAGCAGCCGTTGCTCGAGGAGCTGCGGATAGAGCGTTTCGAGTTGCCTCACCTTGCCGTCCGCCCCCCAGCGCACGTAGCAGGAGCGGGCCTCGCGCAGGTACGTATCGGCGATGCGCTCGAACCCTCGTGCTCGGTAGAACCGAGACGCGAGCTCGCAGGCAAGCGCTTCATTGTGGACGAAGCCGCTGTCGCGCGCCGCGTGGATGGCCTCTTCATAGAGGCGCATGCCGTCGAGGTCCCGGCCCTCGACGCGTGCGACCTCGGCTGATACCATGGCGTAGCGGCTCTGGAAGTTCTCGGGGCAGTTGTCGGCCCAGAGCTTCAGCCTCCGCAGTTGCTCCTCGAGGGTCTGCGCGAATTGCTGCCGCTGCTCGGCAGACGCCTGGGCGTGGAGCGCCGTCAGCGTGAGCGCGTGGTAGAAGTGGTGCGTCGCCTCCATCGCCAGAGACGCCACTTGGTGCTGCATCAGCGCGGCGCTGGCTGCGGACGCCAGCGCTTCGGCATGTCGTCCATAGGTGAACGCCGCGATCTGCTTCATGATATGATAAACGGCGATTCCAAGGCCGAAGCCCGCCTTCTCGAGGATCGCGATGCTGTGCTCCTCGTCGAAGGCGCCGTCGTTGAAGCTCGTGGACGCCTGCGTCGCTCCCTTCAGGCTCACCGCAAACTGCTCTTCAAGCCGGACTACATGGTACACCACATCGTTGTGGGTCTGCCGGGCGAACGCGGTGTACTTCCGCGCGACGTCAATGACGCGATCGAGCGGGTCGCCGTTCTCCAGGAGAAGCCATACCATGTTGTACGTCAAGTAGCCGGCGCAGATGAGATCTCCAACGGTGAGGCAATCGAGGAAGGCCTGGTCCATGAGCGGAAGGCTCGTCGCATAGTGCCTGCGCCAGAAATTGATGACGCCCGCATGGTGGAAGAGCAGCTTCCCCTTTAGCTTGGCTGTGACGCTCTTGAACTTTTCATTCAGCCTGAGCGCCATCTCGGAGAACTGGAACGCGCATGGAATGTCGTCGAGGATTGACACTACCACCATGGAGTAACAACTGTAGACGAAGGAGGACTCTTCGGCGTGTCCGCATCGTAGGGAGACGTTCACTCCCTTGGCGGTGAGCAGGGCCCAGAGCGCCGGTCGCACGGAGTAGATGAGGGGGCTCGATTCGGCGACCAGACCGATGAGCGCCCGCACGCTTTCGTCGGTGGCCACGGGCGCATCGACGAGATCGGCGATGCGACGCCCGCGCAGGTTGATCGGGACCTCTTGGATCTCGGCCTCCACGGCCACCTGGATCTCCTCGTCGGGCTCCGGGAGCGTCACCCCATAGAGCCGCAGCGCCTCGAGCATCACCGTCACGGCGTCGCGGTGTCGTCCGGCCATCTGATAGAGCCGCATGCGCAGCCGGTAGGCCCTGGCCCGGTCGGGGTTCGCGTGTGCGTTCTGAAGGATCAGGTCGACCAGCTCGTCGGCCCGCTGGAAGTCGCCGGCGAGGTACTCGCATTCGGCGAGCTCCAGGTAGAGCGTGAGCGTGTCCTCGTACCGTGTGCGCCAGGCGTCCGGGGGCAGTAGTGTTATCGCCTGGGCCAGATAGCTGCGAGCCGAAGCGAAGGCGACCGAAGCCTTTGCCTTGAGCCCTGCCAGGAGGTTGAGCCGGCGCAGCGCCTCCCTTTCGCGTGGGTCGGTGAGGAGGTGGGCGCCGTGATTGAGCTGGTTCGCGACGTCAAAAGCCCGCTCCTCGACGGCCTCTCTAGGCAGATGAGACACGAGGAGCCGGCCGATCTTGAGATGCACTGCGGCCCGCAGCTCCTCCGGGATGAGCCAGTAGGCCGCCTCCTGGACGCGGTCGTGGAGGAACCTGTACGTGCCTTCCTGGTTGTACGTGCCTTCCTGGTGGAGGACGAGCCCCGCGCCGACGGCTTCCCAGACATCCGCGTGCAGCTCCTCCTCCGAGCGGCCGTACGCTGTCGTCAAGAGGCCGACCTCCGCGGCGTGCCCAAGACAGGCGAGCTGCTTCAGCGCTTCCTGGGTACCAGCAGGGAGCCGCGCGAGCTTGTCGACCATCAGGTCGACTACGTTGTCGGTGAAGCCTTTGGCGCGGATCTTCGGCATGTCCCACCGAAAGGCGCCCGCATGCGAATCGAATTCGATCAGCCGCTCTTCGTGGAGAGCGGTGAGGAACTGGATCGCAAAGAAGGGGTTGCCGGCCGTCTTCTCGTGGACCAGGGCCGACAGCGGCGCGGCGTCTTCATGCCGGCAGTGGAGCATGCCGCTGACGAGCACGGCCAGGTGCTCGCGGGAGAGCGGGCCGAGCGCGATGTCAAGGACGCGCCCGCCCTCCCTCCTCACCTTGTCCAGCGCCCTCATGACCGGGTGCGAGGGGGGCACCTCATTGTCGCGGTAAGCACCGATGACGAGGAGATGGCCCGTTTCGGGGTGCGTCATCAGATCCTCCAGGAGTCCGAGGCTCGCCGAATCGGCCCACTGGAGATCGTCGAGGAAGAGCGCGAGAGGGTGCTCCTTCCGGGCGAACACCCCGATGAAGTTCCGGAAGACGATGCGAAACCGGTTCTGCGCCTCGACCGGCGGCAATTCGGGAGCCGGCGGCTGCCGGCCGATGACGAGAGCGAGCTGCGGGATCAACTCCACGATGAGCTGTCCGTTGACCGTGAGGGCCTCGAGCAACCGCTGCTTCCAGGCCGCGATCCCCCCGGTGTCGGCGAGGATCTCGAGCACGATCTCCTGCAGGGCCTGAGCGAGCGTGGAGTAAGGGATGCCGCGCTTGTACTGATCGAATTTCCCCGAGGCGAACAATCCACGCTTCCGGACGACCGGCTTGTGCAGCTCGTGGACCAGCGTCGACTTGCCGATGCCCGAATAGCCGGATATCAGCACAAGCTCAGGAGATCCGGTGTCCAACACGCGCTCGAAGGCGCGCAGCAGCACCCCGATCTCCTCGTCGCGCCCGTAGAGCTTCTGCGGGATCTGGAGGCGGTCCGACGCGTCCTGCTCGCCCAAGGGGAAAGGCTCGATGCTGCCACGGCAGCTCCATAGCTCGAAGCACCTCTCCAGGTCACAGCGAAGGCCGCGCGCGGTCTGGTAGCGCTCCTCGGGCATCTTCGCGAGGAGCTTGATCACGATGCGCGCGACCGCCTCGGGCACTTCGGGGACCACGTCGGACGGCGCCGCGAACGCGCGAGCGATGTGACCATGGATCCATTCCAGCGGGTCGCGAGCCTGGAATGGGAGCTTTCCCGTGAGCATCTGGTAGAACGTGACACCCAGGGAATACAGATCGCTGCGGCTATCAATCCCCCGGTTCATCCGCCCTGTCTGCTCGGGCGACATGTAAGGGAGGGAGCCCTCGATGAGGCGCGCTGGCTGCGCGGCCTGGTGGTCGCGGGGAAGCCGTGAGGCGAGCCCGAGATCGGCAATCTTCACCTCGCGGGTGGTGGAATTCACGAGGATGTTCGCGGGCTTGAGATCTCTGTGGACCACGCCTCGCTGGTGAATGTCGGAGACGGCCCCTGCGATGCGAACAGCCATCTCGAGGAACCTGCCGATCTCCATCGGCGCCCCGAGCAGTCGATCGAGCGGCTCTGCGCCAGAGTCTTCCATGACGAGGGCGAGCCTCCCCTCGTACATCTCGAGGGCGAGGGGCCTGACGACGGTCCCGACATCCAGCATCTTGCCCGTCTCGTACTCCCTCTTGAGCCGATCGAGGTCCTTCGGCCGGCAGCTTCTTGGGTCGAGCACCTTGAGGACCACCGGATGGCCGTCGGCGTTTCGAACAGCGCGGTACACGGCAGCCCCGCGGCCCTCGGCGACGGTTTCGCCGATCGTATAGGGAAAGGGAGGGGGCGGGCTCGTCATACGGGTGCTTGGTGAGGTAGCCTCGGTAGCATGAGCCCTCCCATGGTGGAGTCTAACACTTTCTGGCATCTACCATGCATGGCGAGCCTTACAGGCCAACACACCCGCTTTCGCCTCCGGCGACGGGCTCGGCCGCGTGCCGTGCCAGAGGCGCAGCCGCTGATCCGCCGCCGCCCAATGTCACTCCTCTCCGGGCCGCCCGCTTCGGTGGGCTACGCGGCGAGACAAGGCACCACCTCCGCAGCCCGCTCGCCGCCGGCAACATCCCTCACGGATCTCTGACACGCAGAACTAGGGATAGCTGACGGTGATCTCGGCGAGGAAGGTCCTGCCGTTCTGCCGGCTCGTGGCCGAGAGGTAGCTCTCCGCGGCCGGGTAGTCGTACCGCGTGTCCATCGCGTTGTAGATGCCGATCACATAGCGGCTGTGGAAGCGCTGGAGCTCCCCGGACACCGTGAGGTCCGCGACGATCGCGCCCGCTGTCTCGTCGGCCGAGCTGCGGCCGATGCGCCGGGGCGCCTCCAGGTTGATCCGGAGCCCCGCGGCGGCGAGCCGCTCCACCACCGGGACGACGCCGCGAAACGACGCGAGGTGCTCCGGCGCGTTGATCAGCCGCTCGCCGCGCCTGAGCTCGCCGCGCTGGTAGCCGTACGTCGCCGCGAGCATCCAGCCCTGGCGCCACTCGCGGCGGAGCTCGACGTCACACCCCGCCACGAACGCGTCTCGACGGCTGTTCACGTAGCGCACCACGCCGGGCACGCCGGGGCTGTCCTCGGCGGAGGTGATCCGGTCCGACAGCTTGCTCGCGTGAACGGCGCCGAGCGCGGTCCAGTCGTCGCCGAGGCGCTGCGAGTACTCGATCTCGGCGGAAGCGATGGACTCCGGCTTGAGCACGAGGCCCCGCTCGGGGTCGACGGCGGGCACCTGCGTCTTGCCGTCGGTATAGAACTGCTCGGAGATGCTCGGGGCGCGGAAGGCGCGCCCGCCCATGATCTTCAGGACCCCTCCCGGCGCGGGCCGGAGGATGACCGCGGCGCGCGGCACGACGATCGGCGCGAACGTGCTGTAGACGTCGAGGCGCGCGCCCCACGAGAGGCGGACCCACGGGGCGGGCGAGCTGTCGAGGATGAGGTAGCCGGCGCCGAAGCGGTACGGCACGGGCTTCGTGCGCGCGCGGCCGTCCGTGAACACGCTGCTCAGCGTCGCCTCGGGGTGCGCCTGCACCTCGCCGCCCCCGGTGACCCTCAACCAGGGGAGCGGCGTCCACGCCGCCCTGAGCTCGCCGCCCAGCCAGGTGCCGTGCTGCTGCTCGAAGATCGTCGCCTCGTCGAACGCATAGGCGCCGTGCCAGACGAAGCGATTCACGTGGGCGCGCGCCATGAGCTGCAGGTCGGGCGTGAGCCGCGGCTCGAAGCGCACCTCGGCCATCATGTGCGCGTCCTCGTAGCTCGTCCCGAGGTCGTTGAGCCGCGTGCCCACGTAGCCGATCGGGACGAGCTGCTCGCGCGCGTGGTACATCCACTGCGCCGTGAACGGCCCGTACCAGGCGCGCCCGGACGTGCCGCCGGCCCGGAAGGTCTCGGCGCGCTCGGCGATCTGCACGCGCGGCCCCTCGCCCGGGTCCCGCAGCGCCACCGGGACGTCGAACCCGTCGGAGCGCGCCCCGGTGACGCTCGCCCGCACGCCCGCGTCCCTGCGGGCGTTGTAGTGGAACCCGGCGCGCGCGTGGCCCACGCCGTCGTAGTAGGTGCCGGCCGCCGCGTGCGCGCTCGTGGGCTCGTCGCGCCCGCGCGGGACGAGGTTGACGATGCCCGAGAGCGCGCCCGTGCCGTAGAGCAGCGAGCCAGGGCCGCGGACGACCTCGATGTGATCCACGTCGTGGAGGTCGTCGCGGGCGTCGGAGCCCACGAACGAGGCGTTCAGCACGTTGTCGTTCGTCGAGTGGCCGTCGGAGAGGACGAGGAGCCGGTTGCCGTAGTCGAGCGGCTCGCCGAGCCCGCGGATCCCGGCCGAGTAGACGACGTGATCGTTCGAGAGGTAGATGCCGCGCGTGCCGCGCAGCGCCTCGGCGATGGTCGGGTACCCGAAGGCGCGCAGCTCGTGCTGCTCGATGACGCTGATGGATGCGGGCGCGTCCTCCAGGCGCTCGAGGACGCGCGAGGCCGACGACACCTCCCGGAGCGGCGCCAGCGTGACGTCGCGCAGCTCCGCCTGCTGGCCGGCCGTCACCTCGATCGTCCGCTCGACGGGCGCGAAGCCCCGCAGGCTGACGCGGACGCGGCGCCGGCCCACGGCGACGCCCTGGATCACCGACGGCGTGAAGCCCATGGGGCGGCCGTCGATCTCGACGAGGGCGTCGGGCTCGTCGGCGCGCACGAGGATCGAGCCGGTGAGCGGGCTGAGCGTCGCCGTGATCGGCACCGTCTCGTGCGCGGCGACGGTCAGCGGTTGCGGCGCCGCCTCGAAGCCCGGGCGCGAGAAATGGAGCACGTGGCGGCCCGGCGGCAGATCGAGATCGCACGGGGCGGTGCAGGCGGGCGGCGCGCCGTCGTGGTCGACGTGCACCGTGGCCTCGCTCGCGCCGCGCACGTCCACCCGCACGGTGCCGACGATGCGGCGGAGCACGATGAGGACCTCCTTGCTCTGCCCCAGCTTCACCGGGACGTCGTCCACGGCCACGGGCTCGTAGCCCGCGAGCTCGACGAGGATCCGGTAGCGCCCCTCGGACATGGCGAGCCGGCGCGGCGCCGTGCCGCGCGCGCCGAGGTCCTTGCGATCGACGTAGATCCTGGCCCCGGGCGGCGACGTGACGATCTGGAGCACGGCCACGCGCGGCGCGATCCGCTGGAGCGCGGCCTGGACCTCGGCGACGACCTCCGGGTCGGCCTCGCCCTCGAGCGCGTCGTCGTAGTACCGGTGCGCGTCCGCGAAGCGGCCCAGCTCCTCGTAGGTGAGCGCGATGTTGAAGACGACGTTGCGGTTCGGCACGAGCCGGTTCGACGCGAGGAAGTGCTCGAGGGCGGTCTGGAACTGCCCCTGCTTGTAGAGGTCGCGGCCCAGGTCGAAGTGGAGGTCGGCCTCGTCGGCCTGGCCCTCGCCGTCGGCGCGGGCGGCGGGGGCCTGGAGCAGGGCGCCTGCGAGGAGGGGCACCGCGGCGAGCCTCCACCGGCGAGCGCGCGTGCTCGAGGGCGCTCGACGCATGCAGCTAGCGGTGCTCGCGCAGGCGCGTCGCCTTCGTCGGCGCCGGCTCGCTGCTGGCCGGGTACGGCGACGACGGCGCGAGCACCGCGCGCGGGCGGCCCGCCCTCGCCGAGCCGAGCGGCGCGAGCGCGGCGCCGGCCGTGGCGAACCCGCTCGCCGCGGCGGCCGCCGCGGCTGTGGGCGGCGAGGCGACCTCCGACGGCGGGAGGGACGAAGGCCCGGGATCCTCGCGCGAGGGCGCGGAAGGCTCGCCCTGCGCCGGCGCGACCTGCGAGGCCGCCTCGCCGGCAGGCGGCGCGCCCGCGGCCGGCGCCGCGCCGCGCCCGAGCCACGCGGTCGCCGCCATGCCCCCGAGGAGCGCCACGAGCGCCGCCGCCGCGAGGGGCGCGACCATGCTTCGCCGGCGCCGCCCCTGTGGATCCCCTGCGGCGACGCGCTCGCCCCGTCTGGACGGCGCCGCCGTCGGCGCCAGCGACTCGTCCGGGGGCAACGCGTGCACGGAGGGAGGTCCGGCAGCCGACGTCCGCGCGGGCGGCACCGACGGCGAGGCCGCCGCGGTGAACGTGAGAGGAACGACCGACACCCGCGCGGGCGGCACCGACGGCGAGGCCGTGGCGGTGAGCGTGAGAGGAGCGACGGACACCCGCGCAGGCGGCATCGATGGTGAGGCCGCCGTCGCGAGGGCGGGTGGAGCGACGGACGCCTGCGTGGGTGGCATCGAGGAGGCGCGCTCCTTCGCCTGCTCGCTCAAGCTGTGCCGGGACCCACGCGTGGGGCCGATCGGCCCGGTCAGGGTCTCGGCTTCCTCGTCGATGGCCCGCAGGCGGTCCGGCGCCGGCGGCGCGTCGACGGCCTCGTTCCCCATCGCCCTGCGCAGGATGCGCGCCACCGTCTGGCGCGCGGACTCCGACCCGAGCGGCTCGAGCAGCGTGGCCAGCTCGGCGATCGTCTGGGGACGGCGCGCCGGATCCTTCTCGAGGCACATCAGGATGACCCACTCGAGCGCGAGCGGGATCTCTGGCCGGTGGCTGCGCGGGGGCACGGGCACGTCGGTCACGATGCTGACGAACAGCGCCGAGACGGACTCGGTCTCGAACGGCAGCCGCCCTGTCAGGAGCTGATAGAGCGTCATGCCGAGCGCCCAGATGTCGCTGCGGGCGTCCACCGTCCGGGTGCTGCGGATGTGCTCCGGCGACATGTAGCGGGGGGAGCCGAGCACCACGGCGGATGCGGTCAGCTGGGCGTTCAAGCCGAGCACGCCCTCCTCGGACGCCTTCGAGATGCCGAAGTCGAGCACCTTGATCAGGTTCGAGCCGTCCTTGCGGCTCGCGAGGAAGAGGTTGCCCGGCTTGAGGTCGCGGTGGACGATCCCGAGCGAGTGCGCCTCGGCGAGCGCCTCGCAGGCCTCGATCACGTAGCTGACCGCCTGCTCCACGGGCAGCGGGCCCCGCGATTCGAGCAGCGCCTCCAGATCGATGCCATTCAGGTACTCCATCACGAAATAGGGCAGATCGTCGTCGGTCTGCCCCACATCGATGACGCGGGCGATGTGCTCGCTGGCGATCGCCGCCGCGGCCTGCGCCTCTCGGAAGAAGCGCTCCGTGGCGCCGGGCGTGGTGCGCCCCTCGGGCAGCAGGAACTTCAGCGCGACGCGGTGGCGCAGCGAGATGTGGTGCGCCGCGACGACGATCCCCATGCCGCCGCGGCCGAGCACCCGCTCGACGCGGTACTTGCCGCCGACGACATCCCCGACGCGCGGAATCCTGCGCCATGAAGCCGGTTCCGCCGCGTCCGAGCCTGCGTGGGCCATCGGCCGTCAGTATACACCAGCACCTCTGGGACCCGGCACAATCTCGGCCGTCCGCCGGCGCCGTGTGTGATACGCCCGCTCCCAGCCCCACCCGCTCTGTCGGGCGGCGATCCAGGCGGGGTGTGGCGCCGCGCGCTCGCAGCAGCGGTTGCGCCGCGAGCGGCGGCGGACGGGGCAGGGGGCGCGCGAGCCGGCGGGCCGGCCGACAACCGCCGAGCGGGCTCCGGAATTGCGCACCGCGTGGTGGTTCGTCTTCCGTGGATGACGCGCATTGCTATGCTGGCCACCGGTGTCTCAGCGAGGTCACATCGTGAATGAATTCACCGTGATAGGCCCCCTCCTCGGCGGCGCCCTCATCGGCCTGGGCGCGTCTCTCCTCCTGCTCTTCAACGGGAAGGTCGCTGGCATCAGCGGCATCGTCGGAGGGCTCCTCTTCCGGAAGCCTGGCGATACCGCCTGGCGCGCGGCGTTCGTCGCGGGCCTCCTCCTCGGCGGCCTCGCGCTCGTCGCCGCGCATCCGCTCGCCTTCCCCTCAGCGGGGGGCGGCGGGTCGCTCGGCCTCGTGATCGTCGCCGGGTTGCTCGTCGGCTGGGGCGCGCGGCTCGGCAACGGGTGCACGAGCGGCCATGGAGTCTGCGGCCTCAGCCGTCTGTCGGTCCGGTCGCTCGTCGCCACGCTGACGTTCATCGCGACCGCGGCCATCACGGTGTACGTCAGCCGGCACCTGCTCGGGGGAGCGCGATGAGGCAGGGCGCGGTCGCGTTCCTCGCCGGCTTGCTGTTCGCCGTGGGGCTCGGCGTCGCCGGCATGACCCAGCCGTCCAGGGTCATCGGCTTCCTCGACGTGGCCGGCGGCTGGGACCCGAGCCTCGCGTTCGTGATGGCCAGCGCGGTATCCGTGCACTTCCTGGCCTACCGCGTCCTTCGCTGGCGGCGGCGCGAGGGCGGCGTCGATTCGGCCGGCCTTGCCCGCGCGCCGCGGTTTCCCCTCCTGGCCGACCGCGCGGCCGTCCCGACCCGCGCCGACATCGACGCGCGCCTCGTCGCTGGCGCCGCGCTGTTCGGCGTCGGCTGGGGTCTCGCCGGGTACTGCCCGGGGCCGGCGCTCGTCTCGCTGGTGACCGGATCGAGCGCCGTCCTCGCGTTCGTCGGGGCGATGGCCGCCGGCATGGCGATCGAGCGCTTCGCCTCGGCCAGGGCGAGAGCGGAGATGAGCGAGCAGACGACGGAATGAACGGCAAGTAAAACAACGCTTGTGACGGGCGGAACGGCGCACAACGCGTGTCGCGCCGGACGGAACATCGTGTGTCGCGCCGGGCGCCGAGCGTCACGGGGGCGCCGCGAGCCGATCGGGATCTGCATGCCAGAGCAGGCGGCGCGCGTTGTCGCGGTAGATCTTCTGCAGCACGGGCGCGGGCAGGTGCATACCGTAGATCCTCCAGGACCCCTGGCGGCCGTTCGCGGCCTCGGTATCGAAGTAGTCGTCCTCGGTCTCGAGGAAGCGCGCGTAGACCTCGTAGCCTGCGGTCTTGGCGCTCTTGAGGTCGGTGCCGAAGAGCACGCGATCCTGGTAGCGCACGAAGAAGCGGTGCGCCGCGCGCGGCTGCCGGCCCAGCTCGCTGATGCTGGCCGACATGTCGACCTGCAGATTGGGGAAGCGATCGAGCCAGCCCGCGAGCTGCTTCAGGTCTTCGGACGAGCTGGCCATGTGCGCGCCCACGAAGGTGATGTCGGGGTGGCGCTCGAGCACGCGATTGCGCTCCTCGAAGAGCCGCGCGCGCGTTGGAAAGCGCGTCCTGTCCGCGAATGACCAGCTCGGGAACTCGTGCAGCTCGTGCCAGCGCTCATTCTTCGCGTCCAGCGGGGCGAAGAACGCCGCCGGGTCGGCCACGTGCCAGAGCACGGGCCGGCGGTAGCGCGCGCACGTGCGCCAGACCGGCTCGAGATCCGGGCTGTCGAGCGCGACGCGCCGGCCCTCGGGCGTGCGCACCGTGAGCCCGAGCTCCTTGAAGATCTTGAGCCCCTTGGCCCCGGCCTCGAAGTCGGTCGCGAGCTGCGCGGCCACGCGCTCGCCCCAGCCCGGGGCGCCCACGAGCGTGAGGTCGAGGTTGGCATAGGTCAGGAAGCGCCCTGGATAGGCGCGGTCGAAGCGCTCGAGCTCGCGCACCAGGCGCTTGCCCGAGGAGCCATCGAGGTTGACCATGGTCTCGACGTGGAACGCATCCATGCGCGCGACCTCGGCCGCCACGTCGACGACCCGGCGCAGGTGCGTGTGGACATCGACGGCGGGCACGGCCAGGTGGGTGATCGCGGTGCGGTCGAGCGCCAGAAGCGGTATGGGCTGCCAGTCCGCGAGCCGCAGCGCCGCGATGTCGGCGGGCCGCGACGGCGCCGCGAATGGCGCTGCCGGGCCGTGAGCGCACGCGGCTGGCAGGAGGAGAACGAGCATGAGCGCTGCGATGTCCGCGCTGGACACGAGGCGACCTCTGGACGCGAGCATGACCGAGCATAGCGCGCAGGAGGCCGCTCTCGGCGAGGAGCGCCTCGGGGCAGATCACCGAATTGGCATGATATGCTGCGGGGCGCAGGCGGAACGGAAGGAGGCAACGTGCTTCGACTCCACTTGGCTCTTGGTTGCGCGGTTTTCATGGTTGCAGCGTGCGGCAACGATGTGCACGAGGCGGCCGCGACGGGTGGTGCTGCCGGCAATGGCTCTGGCGCCACCGGTGGCGGCAGCGGTGCCGGCGGATCCGTCGCGAACAGCGGCGAGGGCGGCGCTGTCGGCTCGGCGGGAACGGCCGGCGCCGAGGGCGGCCACGGCGGCACCGGCGCCGGCGGCGACCCGGGCGGCGCCGGGGGCAGCGTCGCGGGCGGGGGCGTGGACGGTGCGGCCGACCCGTGTGGGGGAGCGTTACCGATCTCGTGTGGCGATCGTTTGAATCACAGCACGACGAGCCAGGGGCGCGCGAACATGTGGACGGGCTACGGCCGGACCGCTCGTGCCGAGTCGGGGCGTGAGACGGTCTATGCCTTCTCCTCGACGACCGAGTGCACGATGGTCGCAACGCTCGAGGACCTCGCGAGGGACCTGGACCTGCTGCTGCTGTCCGCCTGCGACCCCATCCGGTCGAACGAGATGGCTTCCTCGACCCCGCTGGATCTACAGACCGTCGAGTTCGTGCGCTGGACGAACGCGCCAGGTCAGACATCCTACCTGGTGGTGGACGGCTACGCCGGGGCCGAAGGCAGCTACACCCTCTCGGTCGACTGCGCGTGTCGATGATCGGACCGCTCCAATCGCGCCGGTCCTGCCCGTCGCGCGGCGGTCAGCGAAGCGCTCCTCGGCTAGCGGGAGGGCGCTCCCCCGGCGGCCGCGTCGGCACGCACCGGCGAGAGCTGCCGCTCTGCGCTCATCTTGCGGATGCAATGGCCGAGGGCAGCCCGAAGGTTCTGCTGGGTGGTGATCTGCGAGAGGTCGAGCCCCAGCGCGACCATCGTCTGGGCGACGTTCGGCTTGATGCCCGCCACGATGCCCTCTGCGCCGAGCAGCCGGATCGCGGTGACGAGCTCGATGAGGTGGCTCGCGACCTTCGTGTCCACCATCTCGACGCCGGTGAGATCCAGGATGGCGAAGCGCGCCTGCTTCTCGACGATGCGCCCGAGCAGGCTCTCCATGATATCGGCCGTCCGCACGCTGTCCACGATGCCCACCATCGGGAGCGTGAGCACGCCGCTCCACACCTCGATGATGGGCATCGACAAGGTGCGGATCACCTGCCGCTGGTTCTCGATCTGCTGGAGCTGCGACCGGAGCTCTGCCTCGGCGTTCTTCGCCTCCGTCACGTTGAGCGAGATCCCGAGCACCCCCTCGATCTCGCCGGCGTCCCCCCGGAAGGGCACGACCCAGCTCTCCCAGTGATAGCCGTGCACCTCCTCGTGAGAGTGAGTCTGCTCTCCGACGAGCGAACGCCGCACGCTGTCGGTGATCGGGTAGCCTTTGTACAGCTCGAAGACGCTCATCCCGACGAACTGGTTCGGCTCGATGTTGCAGTCCTTGAGGCCCTTGCCTTCGCTGAACAGCAGGACTCCCTCCCGGTCGGTCGTCCAGATGCCGATGGACACGTGCTCGGCCAGGTGGTCCAGGACGCGCGCCTTGAGGCTGCTGCGCGGGCTCGGCTCCGGGGTGCGGGTGAGGACGCCGCGGAGCGAGCCGTACACCGCGTCGCCCGACGGCGACCGGGTCGCGCTGCACGCGAGCGTCCTGCGGCCGCCGTGCGCGTCGCGGAAGCACACGGCCAGCTGCACGGGATCGCCGGACGCCCGCAGCCGGCTCCAGGCGGCCTCGAACGATCTGGCGTCGGCCTCCTCGTCGACGAGCGACGCGAGCGTTGCCCCCCGCGCGGCGACCGGCCCCAGGGCGCGCTCCAAGGCGCCGCTGGTCCGCCGCAGCCGGCCATCCAGCTCTGCCACGAACAGCATGTCGGGACAGGACGAGAAGAACGCCTGGAGCGAGTCTACAGGAGATTCAGGGTCTGCCACATGACCTCCCGCCCTAGGGCCGGCAACATCCCATGGTACTTACCAGAGGCCCATCGCGCATGTGAAGCGCGTTCGATCGAGCATGCCGCGAGCCCGCCTGCCCACGTCGGTTGGGGCACAGTGTGCTTGTCGTACCATGAAGGCCCCCTGCCTGCTCCTCACGGCGCTCCTCGCTGGCGCGCGCGGAGGTGGCGAGGAGGCCCGGGAACGACTGCTCACTTGGGCGGGTCCGTGCGATAAACGAGGCATGCCTGCCGCCCTCGCTGCGCTCGAGTCCGCCCTCGCCGCCGGCTCCGTCGAGGCGTGGTTGGCGGAGCTGCGCGACGAGGCGGTTCGCTCGCGGATCCGTCGCGCGCTGGACGCCGATCGCAGGCTGTGGACGCAGTACCCCGATTCGCTGGGGAGCTGCCTGTTGACGCGGACGTTCGGCGTCAAGGCGCTGGCATCGCTCCACCAAGCGTGGGCGAAGGAGCTCGCAGCGCGCGGGCGCCCGTGGATCCGCCCGCTGCGCGGACTGCCGATGCCCGACGGTCTGCTCGCCGAGCTGTACTCCGACGAGGAGCTGTCGCTCGCCGGGCTGCAGGTGCCGCGCTTCGCGTCGGAGGACGAGGTGGTGCTGACGGCGAGGCGGCTGCACCCGAGCGCGCAGCCGCCCGAGGAGCGCCGGCGGGAGCGTCTGCGCTGGCGTTGGACCGAGAGCCGCGCCGTGATCGAGCCGGAGCCGCCCGACGACGCGGCCGCGCCGGCGTATCCGCGGTTCGTGACGGACGGGTGGGGGCCGGCGTATCTGGTCCGGTCGGAAGGCGCGCTGCGGGTGGCATTGCCGTGCCCGGAGGAGGGCAGCGCGTACGCGCAGCTCTCGGCCGACGGCTCGCGCCTCATCGTATACGGGACGCTCGACGAATACGCCGGAGGATTCGTGTACGTCGTCGATCCCGAGACGCTGGCCGTCGAGCGGCAGCTCGCGACCGATTCGCCGGTGTCCGATGTCGCCGATGGCGGCGGGCAGATGGTGGTATCGACGTACCGCAGCGGGACGATCGGGTGGATCGACGGCCGCGCGCACGTGCTGCCGATCGGCGGCCATGCGATCTGCCTCTCGCCGAGCGGCAAACACGTGGCCACGGTCGGGGCGGCGCTGCGGATCTGGTCGCTGGCGGAGCTCGTGCGCCAGAGGACGCGGCCGCCGCTGCCAGGGTTCCCGCCGCGCTTCGATCCGAGCGGCGAGCGGTTGCTGTGCGGCAGGGAGCTGCTCGACGGTCGCACCGGGCGGCGCATCGCGCGGCTCAGTCCAGAGCTGGAACCGTATCTGGAGGGCGGACCGGCGCAGCCGTGGCTGCACTTCGGGACACGTCACCTGATTTGCACGCACGGCGGATTGCAGCTGTGGGACGCGCGCAGCGGGGAGCCGCTGGTGATGGAGGAGCCGCTCGGCTTTCCGCACTGGTACACGCTGGCGTACGACCGCGAGGGGTCGCGCCTGGCGGCGCTGCGCCAGGAAGAGACGACGGTGGCGTTGCACGAGCTGCCGCACGGGCGTTGCATCCGCACGGTGACGTTCGAGCTCGCCGGCTGGGCGCTGGGGATGGCCGAGGACGCGAGCATGCTCGCGGTGCAGCAGGGCGGGCAGATCGAGGTCCGCACCGAGGACGGCGCGATGGTGCGGCGCTGCGGCCAGGCGACGATGTCGGGCCGGCGGCCGCGGTTCTCCGAGCCGGCGCCGCGGTTCTCGCTCGACGGCAGGCGAGTCGCCGCACGCGTGGGCGCCAAGGACTGGCGGATCTGGACGCTCGCGAGCGGGGAGGAGGAGCGCGTCGAGGGCAGCCTGGAGAAGGTCGCCGATTTCGCGGCGCCGGAGCCCGCCGACTGGGCGCTGGAGGTCGGCACGATGTCGGTGTTCACCCACGGGCCGAGCGGCACCAAGATCGCGCTGCCGGTGATCGGCGGGTGGGTGTGCAATCCGGCCGATCCGCGGATCGCCGTTTGCGACGAGCTGCTCGTCGAGCTGCGGGCCGGCGGCTGAACCCCCCTGGGCGGGGAGCTGTGGCGCACCGGGGATCCCGGTCAGAAATGTTACCAGGGCTCCGCTCGTACAGAGGCGGTTGCGGTGGCCGGGGCGGCGAGGGAGGCGGCGACGGCGGCGAGCCCCACCGAGGCGAACGAGTCTTTTCAACAGCGTGAATGATCGCCGATGCCGGCCCCACGCCATAGAACTCGCGCAACGCGCTCCGACGCCGCGCCCTGGATGATTCGTGACCACCACTCCCGCACAGGCGCGCCACGATCGCCCGCGCCCGCGCGCAGCCTCCCCGGCCCACGCCTGCGAGCCGCCGTCCCTGCCGGGTGTAGCCACCAACTCTTCGGAACTCCTCGTTATTGTATCTGCGAGTGGGCCTTGTTGTCCCCTGGCGGAAAGGCGGCCTCAACGCGCTGCATCCACGCGCAGGCGCGGACGGGAACGCCGCGGTGCGCCTGCGTCGTGCGTCGACCCGCTCTCATTACAGCGACTGGAGCCTCGATCCCTGTGTCACGTGACCGATACAATGAAGCGGTTGACAGCGACCGAACTCTTCTGATTTAGGACATCGGGGGGCATCATCCACATGGGGAGGGCGGGACGTGCTGTTGAAAATTGACACGGCGCTGCGGACGGACGCCAGCGCGGTGGCCGCCGATGACGGCTATGATGCCGTGATCGTGGGCACCGGGATCGCCGGCGCGATCGTGGCCAACGAGCTAAGCCGAGCCGGCAAGCGGGTGCTGCTGCTGGAGGCGGGGGCGGGGACGAACCGGTCGATCTCCGGCTATGAATCTTACCTTGCCAACTTCTTCGCGGCGTCGTCGAAGGACAACCAGTCGCCGTTCCCCGAGAACCCGAACGCGCGGATGCCGCGCAGCCCGGAGCTCCGCAAGCTCCAGCCCGGCGAGACCGACCCGGCTCCCTACGTCGTGCAATCAGGCCCCTACGTCACCGACACCAACTACACGCGCGTGTTCGGCGGGACGACCATGCACTGGGAGGCGAAGACCCCCCGCATGCTGCCGGACGACTTCAAGGTCCGCACGCTGTTCGGACAGGGGGTCGACTGGCCGCTGAGCTACGAGGACATCGAGCCCGACTACCAGGTGGCCGAGCGCGAGGTCGGCGTCTCCGCCGACGTCCGGGAGCAGACGTACCTGGGGCTCCGCTTCCCCGAAGGCTACGTGTACCCGATGAAGGGCCTGCCGCTGTCCTACCTGGACCAGAGGGTCGGCAAGGGCATCGACGGCACCGAGGTCAAGCTGCACGACCAGGCATATTCCATCCGGATCCGCGCGTACCCGCAGGCCCGCAACGGAGTTCCCAACCCCGCATACGACGGCGGCAAGGGCTACGTGCCGGTGGGCGCCGTCAACACCCATCAGGTGGAGGAGGGGGAGCGCTGCCAGGGCAACACCAACTGCGTGCCGCTCTGCCCGGTGCAGGCGCGGTATCATTCCGGCAAGACGCTGGCGAAGGCGCTCGAGACAGGGCGGGTCGACCTGATGGTCCAGGCGGTCGCCTCGAAGGTGGTGATCGATCCCGAGAGCGGGCGCGTCACCGCGCTGGAGGTCAAGGTCTACAAGGACCCGCAGTCGTCAGAGCACGAGACGGTGACCGTCAAAGGCAAGATCTTCGTGCTCGCCGCCGGCGCCATCGAGACCCCGCGGCTCCTGCTGGCTTCGGGCGTCCGGAGCAGCAGCGGGCTGATGGGCCGCAACCTGATGGACCACTCCTACCTGCTGAGCTGGGGGCTGATGCCCGAGGTCTGCGGGACCACGCGCGGCACGAGCTGCACCGGCGGCATCATCGACCTGCGCACGGGGCCATTCCGGCGGAGTCAGGCGGCCTTCAGCGTGGACATCCACAACGACGGCTGGGGGTGGGCGACGGGCTCGCCCTTCACGGATCTGGCCGAGCTCGTGGACCAGCACAACCACTTCGGGGACGAGCTGCGCCGCGGGCTCGTCGACCGCATCTCGCGCCAGCTCCTGTTCGCGTTCATGCTCGAGGTGCTGCCGAGCGAGAGCAACCGAGTCACCGTCGATCCGCGCTACACCGACCGCCTCGGCAACATGCGCCCGGTGGTCTCGTTCACGGTGCCGGAGTACACGATGCGCGGCGCCGCCTACGCGCGGCAGTTCGCCAGGACCATGTTCGCGCGCCTGGGCGTCGTGGATTTCTCCCGGTACGACCCCGGCGACTACGGCTATGTCGCCTACGAGGGCGAGGGGTACGCCATCCGGGGGGGCAACCACCTGGCCGGCACGCACATCATGGGATCGGACAAGCGCACCTCGGTCGTCGACACCGACCAGCGCTCCTGGGATCATGAAAACCTCTATCTGGTCGGCGCTGGCAGCATGCCTTCGGTCGGCACCGCCAACGTGACCCTCACCCTCGCCGCGCTCTGCTACCGGAGCACGCGCGCGATGCTCAAGCAGCTCCACTGACGGGAGGTACGCCCATGATCAACTCCAGACGCTCCGAACCTCCCGCGCCGCGCAACAGGATCGAGACCCTCGCCGAGCTGCACCATTACCTGCAGCATGCGCTCCAGCTGGAGCACGCCACGATCCCGCCGTACCTCGCGGCGCTCTACTCGATCAAGCCGGGGAGCAACCCGGACGCTGTCCATATCCTGCGCGTGGTGGCGGTCGAGGAGATGCTCCACCTGACCCTCGCGGCGAACCTGATGAACGCCGTCAAGGGCACGCCCGATCTGACGGCCAAGGGCTTCGTGCCCAGCTACCCCGCCTACCTGCCGGACGGCGAGACCGACTTCCAGGTCCACATCGCCCCCTTCGGCATCGAGGCCATCGAGACCTTCAAGAAGATCGAGCGGCCGAAGAAGGGAGGCGGGCGGCTCGTCCGCCGCGCCGCCCCGGCCGGCGCCACGGTGCTGGGCGTGAACCCCGACGACTGCGAGATGCAGTTCTATAGCATCGGCGAGTTCTACGCCGCCATCGAGGACGGCCTCGTGCGCCTGGAAGCGGAGGCGCAGGCCCGGGGCGAGACGATCTTCATCGGCGATCGCGGGCGGCAGATCACCCCGGAGTACTACTATTCCGGCGGCGGCGAGCTGCTGCCCGTGATCGATCTGGCCAGCGCGCGCCGGGCCATCACCCTGATCATGGAGCAGGGCGAGGGCACCGAGTCCAGCATCTACGACCGGGAAAAGGAGCTGTCGCACTATTACCGCTTCGAACAGCTCACCCAGGGTCGCTACTACCAGCCGGGTGACCAGCCGGGCCAGCCGACAGGGCCGGCGTTCACCGTCGACTGGAAGGGCGCGTATCCCATCAAGACGGATGTCAAGCTGGCCGAGCTGCCGGCCGGCTCCGAGCTGTATGACATGGCGGTCGCCTTCAACCGCGCTTACGCGAAGTTCCTCGAGACGCTGACGCGGGCCTACAACGGCGAGCCGGCGCTGCTGATGAGCGCCGTGCCGCAGATGTTCGAGTTCCGCAACCTGATCACCCAGCTGATCCGCAACCCGCTGCCGAACAGCGAGTTCACCGCGGCGCCGACCTTCGAGCTCTACCCTGCCGCGGACGCCCCTGCCGCGGTCGCCGGCGCGAGCGCGGCGTCGAGCCGCCTCGATCGATTCCTCGCCTTCTCCGCGGAGGTGACCGCCTTTGCCGTGTTCGACCTGCATGGGACCGGGCAGGCCGAGGCGTATCTGAAGGCCGCCGATGATGTCGTCGGCGCCGCCGTGGTGGACGAGCTGCTCGCCATCCACGGCGGGGCGGGGCAGGGGAGCGACCGCCAGGCGCGTGATGCCTTCCTGCGCCGGGAGATCTTCGGCCACGAGAAGCTCGGGCCGATCGCCCGCAACATCATCAAGATGTGGTATTCCGGCGTCTGGTACGAGCTGCCCACGGCCTGGACCGAGGCCTACGGCCCCGCGCCGAAGGACGTGACGTTCGTTGTCTCGCCGTCCTCGTACGTGGAGGGGCTGCTGTGGACGGCGATCGGCGGTCACCCCGCCGGAGCCAAGCCGCAGGGGTTCGGGTCGTGGGCCGATCCGCCGCGCATCCCGTCCTCCGAGGACACGCCGGCGCGCCGGTCGCTGCCTGTCGTCGGCGAGCGATAGCGCGTCGCGGGGGGGGCAACATGGTGTCGGGAGGGATCGGCCGATAGCGAGGCCGACCGAGGGTCCGTCGGCGAATTCGAGGGTTGCGTCGAGCCGGTTCGGTAGGCGATAGAAGTCCCGGAGGAGGAGCGCATGGTCGGGATGGGGAGGGAGATCTGCGGCGACCTGGGGATCGCCGAAGAGCGCGAGTGGCTCGTCACCAACGGCATCGGCGGCTATGGCTCCGGGACGGTGGCCGGCTCGCTCACGCGCGGCTACCACGGGCTGCTCGTCGCCGCCCTCCGGCCGCCCGTCGATCGGCGGCTGATGCTGGTCAAGCTCGACGAGACCGTCACCTACCGCGGCGCGGCGTGGGACCTCGCGACCAACCGCTGGGCGAGCGGCGCCGTCGCGCCGAGCGGCTTCGTCAACATCGAGCACTTCGCGCTCGAGGGCTCGATCCCTTGCTGGCGCTACGCCTGCGCCGACGCGCTGCTCGAAAAGCGCGTCTGGATGGAGCACGGCCAGAACACGACCTACGTCGCTTACACCGCGCTCCAGGCGCGCGAGCCGTTGCGCCTCACCGCGCGCGCCATCGCCAACAACCGCGTCTTCCACAACACAGGCACCGTCGCGTGGCCGGCCGAGGTCAGCGCCGCTTCGGGCGGCGTCCGCGTCGTCACGGCCGGCGACGCGCTGCCGCTGTTCCTCAAGCTGGAAGGCGGCGCGGCCACCCCCGCGACGGAGCTCTACCGCGGCTTCGCGCTCCCGGCCGAGACGGCGCGCGGGCTCCTCGACCGCGACGACCACCTCCACGTCGCGACCTTCGAGGCGACCCTCCTGCCCGGCGAGACGGTGGTGTTCCTCGCCGCCGCCGGAGATGACACCACCGCTGTCGATCGGGAGGCCCTCCCGCGCCGCCGCGCGCGCGATCGGGCCCTCCTCTCGGCGTGGAGCGGGGCGCGGCCGTCGGGCACGGCCGCCGCCCCCGGCTGGGTCTCGCAGCTCGTCCTCGCCGCCGACCAGTTCGTCGTGGACCGCGCGCAGACCCCCGGCGGCAGCCCCGGCAAGAGCGTCATCGCCGGTTATCCTTGGTTCGAGGACTGGGGCCGCGACACGATGATCAGCCTCCCCGGCCTCGCGCTCTCGACAGGACAGGCGAGCATCGCCGCGCCGATCCTCCGCACGTTCGCCGCCTTCGTGGATCAGGGGATGTTGCCCAACCGGTTCCCCGACGGCGCCGCGCACCCCGAATACAACACGATGGACGCCACGCTCTGGTACTTCCAGGCCATCCGCGCCTGTCACGAGGCGACCGGCGACGACGGGCTCCTGCGCGATCTGTTCCCGGTGCTGCGGGAGATCGTCGACTGGCATATCCAGGGCACGCGTTATGGGATCCAGGTTGACCCGGGCGATGGCCTGCTCCGCGGCGGGCAGGATGGCGTCCAGCTCACCTGGATGGATGCCAAGGTCGGCGATCGCGTGATCACGCCGCGCATCGGCAAGCCGGTCGAGATCAACGCCCTCTGGTACAACGCGCTGCGGGCGATGGTCGCCTTCGCCGCCCGCCTCGGAGAGCCCGCCGAGCCGTATCAGGGGATGGCGGCGAGGGCCCTCGCGTCCTTCGAGCGCTTCTGGAACGCCGCCGCGGGCTACTGCTACGATGTCCTCGACGGGCCCGCCGGCGCCGAGGCGGCGCTCCGGCCGAACCAGCTCTTCGCCGTGTCGCTCCCCCAGAGCCCGCTCTCCCCCGAGCGACAGCGCGCCGTGGTCGACGCGTGCGCGCGGGCGCTCCTGACCTCACATGGGCTGCGCTCGCTCGCCCCGTCGGATCCCGCGTATCACGGGTTCTACGGCGGCGATCAGGAGCGCCGCGATTCCGCTTACCATCAGGGCATGGTGTGGGCCTGGCTCATCGGCCCGTTCATCGAGGCGCACCTCCGCGTTTATGGCGATCCCGACGCAGCCCGCCGGCTGCTCGCGCCGATGGGCGACCACATCAATGCCGCCGGCCTCGGCTCGATCAGCGAGATCTTCGATGGTGACGCCCCCTTCGCGCCGCGCGGCTGCATCGCTCAGGCGTGGAGTGTCAGCGAGGTGCTCCGCGCCTTCACGCTCCTCGACCAGGCGGCGTCGCCCAGAGCTCTATCCCCGTGAGATCTTGATTAGTCGCCCTTGCAGACGTCGGCGCAGGTGCCCGTCGCATCACTGCACGTGAAGGACGCGCAGTCCGAATCGGCGGAGCAGGGCGCGCCGGCGGCGCCGAGCGGCGCGCACGCGGCGCCCTCGCACGCCGTGCCGGCCGCGCAGTCTTCGTCCGACGCGCATAGGCCGCCCGCCTGCTCGCGCGCCTGGCACGTCCCGTCCTGGCTACAGCGAAGCTCCTCCTGGCAGTCGAGGCTTCCCTTGCACGACTCCCCCATGGCGAGCCGTGGTGCGCACGTCCCGGCGTCGGGCGGTGAGGGCTGGTCGCACCGGAGCGCCTCGTCGCAGTCGAATCTTGACGAGCATGGCTCTCCGGCCGCCGCCCTCGCTTTGCACGCCGACGTCGACTGCCCGCTCGCGTCGACGGTGTGCACGCAGCGGTCCCGGGCGCAGTCCCAGTTGTTGCCGCACGTCCCGCCCTCGGGCACGGAGCCGTCCCACGCATCGCGGCAGGACGGCGTGAACTCGGCGTTCACCCCCAGAAGCACGCCCAGTACTTCAATTTCGGCACAGGGGGCCGCGTGCACCTCGGCGAGGCACGCCTCCGCCTTCTCCGGGACGAAGGTGCCCTTCACCTCGCCTCCGCTGCTGACGGCGACGAGGATCGCTTCGAGCTGCGAGGCGCACGCGTCGGCGGAGCTCGCGTCCAGGCCATGCGCGGCCCGGGTCGCCGCGTCGCAGCACGCGAACGTGCGGTCGCAGAGGGCCTTCGCATAGCTGGAGAGGAAATCGCTTCCTGTCCGCGCCGGCGCCTCGTCGTCCCCGCATCCGGGCGCGGCGGACATCGCGACGGCGACGGCCGATAGGAGCGTTGCGAGCAAGACAGATCGATGCTTGCGCATGAAGAACCTCCTTGGCCCGATCGTAAAGGGATCGCCGGAGCCAAGCCAGCGTGAGTGCCATGACAAGCTTCGGAATCTTCTCGCCGGTGGGTGTCGAGATGGTTGGCTGTTACACGAGACCGAGCTGAGCCAGCGCCGGGCGAGCGCGTCTGTTGCGCCCCTTCAGTCGTCGTCCGCTCCTCCGCGCTGATCGCCGCCGCGCGCGGGCGAAAGCGGCCCGTCGCGGAGCTCTTCCAGCACCTCGGCGAGGCTCGACGCAATGTCGGCGAGCCCCGCGTTCACCCGGTCCGCGTGCGTCCTGAAGCTCAGGATGCACATCCGCAGCAGGAACCGCCCCCCGGCCACCACCCCCGTGAGCAGCACCCGCTGCTTCGCGTTCACCCGCGCGAGGAGGCGCCGGTTCAACGCGTCGAGCGCCGGCCCGTCGTCGACGCCGGGCGGGCGCGCCCTGAAGGCGAGGAGCGACAGCTCGGGCTCCGCCACGACCTCGAGCTGCGCCATCTGCCGGAGCGCGTCGGCGGCGCCGCGCGCGAGCGTGAGCTTCTCGTCGAGCTCGGCCCGGAAGACGGAGGCTCCATGCATCTTCAGCGGCAGCCACACCCGCATCCCGCGCGCGTCGCGCGACAGCTCGGGGCTGATCTCGCAGAAATCCACGAGATCGTCCTCTGACTGCATCGGCGGCATGTACGACGCCGAGAGCGCGTGCGCGCGCCGCAGCGCCTCGCGATCGCGCACCGCGAGGCAGCCTGTCCCGTACGGCAAGAAGAGGCTCTTGTGCGGGTCCAGCGTCACCGAATCGGCGCGCTCGATCCCCCGCATCGCCGCGCGCCCTCGCTCGGTGAGCGCGAAGAAGCCGCCGTACGCCGCGTCGACGTGCAGCCAGAGGCGCTCGGCCTCGGCGAGGCCGGCGAGGGCGGGCAGATCGTCGATCGCGCCGGTGCCGGTCGTGCCCGCGGAGGCGACGAGGAGGAAAGGCGAGAGGCCGCGCGCCCGGTCGCGCGCGACCGCCTCCGCCGCCGCGTCGGTCCGCATGCGAAAGCGCCCGTCCACCGGGATCTCGCGCACCGCCTCCGGCGGAAAGCCGGCGAGGAGCGCGGCCTTCGTCACCGAGTGGTGCGCTTCCTCCGAGGCATAGAGGGTCCCTCGCAGGAAGTCCGGCGGGAGGCGCTCGCGGCGCGCGGTGATCACCGCGACGAGGTTCGCGAGCGAGCCGCCCGTCGTGAGGATCCCCCCGGAGCCCTCGGGCAGGCCGAGCATGGCGCAGAACCAGGCGATCACGTTCGCCTCGATCTGCACGAGCAGGGGGGCGGCCTGGAAGACGCCCACGTACCTGTTCACCGCGTCCGCGATCAGATCGGCCACGGCCGCGTGAAAGAGCCCGCCGCCCGGGATGTACCCCATGTAACCGGGGGACGCCGTGTTCAGGCTCATCGGGATGAGCTTGCCGAAGAGCTTCCGGAGGAGCTTTTCATAAGGCACGCCGCGCTCCGGCAGCGGCTCGCGGAGCGAGCGCGCGACCCGCTTGCCTCCCCGCGTCGCGTGCATCGGCTGCTCCGGCAGGCTCTCGATGTGCTGGACGATGCGGTCCATCGCGAGCTCGACCATCTCGCGCATGGCGTCGCCCGGCAGCTCGAGCGGGTGGGGGCCTGACGGCGGGCGTTTCGGGCGGGCCAACGCGCGCCATCCTACGTCATCGCGCGCTCCACGGCGGGCGGCGTTTCGGGCGAAAACGTCGCGAAAACGTTCAGAGACGTCCAGCGAGGCGAGCCGCCTCGTCAGGGGGCGCCGGCTGCGATCGACGCCTGAGCTGGGTCCTCTGCGAGCTCGCCGGAGCGTCACGCGCGTCCGTACCACCGCTGCCCGTGCACCTCCACGGCGCGCATCTCGCGCTCGGCGTCTTGCTCCTTGATGGTCTCGCGCTTGTCGTGGCTCTTCTTCCCCCTCGCCAGCGCGATCTCGACCTTGGCCAGACCGCTCTTGAAGTAGAGCCGGGTGGCGACGGCGGTCATCCCCTCGCGGGCGATCGACAGGTCGATGCGCTCGATCTCGCGCCGGTGGAGGAGGAGCTTGCGCGCGCCCTTCGGCACGTGGCCGAAGGCGGCGCTGGCCATCGCGGCGATGCTCACGCCGTGCAAGAACACCTCGCCCCGGAGGACCGTGCAGAACGAGTCGGTCAAGTCGGCCTTGCCGGCGCGAAGCATCTTCACCTCGCTCCCTTTCAGGACGATCCCCGCCTCGAAGCGGTCGCCGAGGTCGTAATTGAAGCCTGCGCGCTTGTTGCGCGCGATGAGGGTCTCGCCAGGCCTGGCCTTTTCCTTCGGCACGAGGGCATCTTAACACGACACCGCCCGCGCCCCGGCGATCACGGAGCCGCGCACGCCACCCTGCGCGGCTGCCTCGAACAGCGCTGCGCGCACCGGAGCGCCCCCATTTCGGCGGCCCCTGTCAATCGCAGCGGCAGTAGAGGCACCCAGGGTGGTGCGGACCGGTTCCGCAATATCCAGCCCACCCGGTATTGCTGCACGTGCAGGGGTCATGAGGGCGGAGACAGTTGTCCAGCTTGCACGACTGGTCTGGCGCTTCGAACGGCGAATCAACGCTCGGGGTGTCCGCCGATGCGCCGTTCGCCGGAGCTTGGGCGGATGCCAGGTTGTTCGCCGCCGGCTCCTCCATGTGTGCTGCGCGGCCCGCGGCGCCCATCCCTATCGAGGAGAGAAGCGCCACAATTGAGATGATCCATCGATTGTTCATGGTCAAATCTCCTGCGCACGGCGTTTGTCGCTCATCGGTGTGCGCGATGGGAAACGTCGATAAATGCCGCATTTCAGCGACGAGCGCGCCTCATCGACGCTTAGCAAATTGAGCGATGGCTCCCTGGCCGCAAGTGACCGCGCGAGCGCGGAGGGGGTCCGAGCGCGGATCGAGAGGGCAAAAGGGCTCCGCCGGGAAGACAGGGAGGAACCACGCGGACCATTTGTCGCAAATTGGCGATGCCACAGCGCAACCTCAGCGTCGCTCGCTTCCTCATTCGCGCAAAGCGAGGTGATCACGCCCGGCTCGGGCAGCTCGATGTCGAAGTTCAGAACCGGCCGCCGAGCGCCGCGCCAGCGCCCTGGCACCAAGCGCCACGGCTCCCCGCTGAGCGTTCACCGACGACTTTCGCCTCGGGGGCGACCGTTGCCGAGGGGAGTGGTCGAATTTGAACATGAAGGCGAGAAGGCGAGAAGGCGGGAAGAAAAGAACAATGATCTTCCTGCTTTCTCGCCTTCATGTGAGCTCTCTCCGGGCCAATGTGACCACTACCGGGCCGTGGCGCGGCTACGCGCGCGCCCTCCCAGCGATCACCACACGCCGGTGAGGGGGACGTCGCCGGAGGCCGAACTGGAGGGCGCGGTCTGCGCCGTCCCAGCCGTTGCCGTTCATGTCGAGGAGCCGTGCGACATCGGGTCGAGGCTAGCAGGGGGCGTCATGGCGGGGACGGCGACGAGGCTCCCGGGCTCGTCGCGGTGGCGAACGCGATCCCGCTCTGCAGATCGCGGCGGGTCACGATGCCTGCGAGATCGATGTCGAGGCGGACGATCGCCTGGGACACCTCGGGCCGGATGCCTGTCAGGACGACCTGCGCCCCGAGCAGCCGGACCGCCCGCGCCACCTGCAGGAGGGCGCTCGCCGAGCCTGTGTCGATGTCCGGCACGCCCGTGACGTCGATGATCGCCACCCGCGCCTGCCGCTCGACCACCTTGCCCAGCAGGTTCTCCATCATCTGCTGCGCCCGCGCCGCGTCCAGCGCGCCCACCAGCGGCAGCACGAGGACGCCCTGGCGGATGGGCACGATGGGCGCCGACAGCTCCAGGAGCGTCTTCGCCTGCATCCGGAGCTTGTCCTCGAGCTGCTTTCGCTTGGTGATCACCTCCGAGAACAGCACGATCCCGCCGATCTCGCCGGTCGTCGTGTGCCACGGGAAGATCCTCCAGCTCCCCCATTCGACGTGCCCGTCGGCCCGCGGGAAGGGCTCCTCGTCATTCCCTTCCGAGGCCCCTGCGAGGCAGCGCTGGTGGATCGCTTTCCAGTGCTCGGGCATGTCGGGGAAGATCTCGTAATGGCTCCGACCGAGGACATCTTCTTCGCGCAAGCCGAAATCCGCCAGGTGGCGGTGACTGACCAGGATGTAACGCATATCCCGATCGAACATGGCAAACGCGGCCGGTGTGTAGGTGACGAAGAGGCGCACATGCTCCTCGCTCCGGCCCAGCGCAGCGCGGAGGTGATCCCGCTCTTTGTCCGCCTCCTCCAGCTCCCGGATGCGCTGCCTCAGGCGCTCGTTCTCTGCAATGACATCCTTGTGATCCGATTCACAGTTCATCCGTGCCCCTTGCTCTCTCCTGACCTGTATACCAAAAGCAGTGGAACCTCACAGGTCGTGCGCGGAGGCCAGCAGCAGGCGCTCGCCGGACGGAGCGGCGTGGGGGGCGCCCTGATCGACGACCTGACCCAGGACGCCACCCCGCGTGCGCCGAGGAGCTGCGCGCCTGCCTCCTCCCTGGCCGGGCGCTGACACGCGCCGGCGGGCTCAACGCCGGAGCCTGCTGGTCCACATCGGCGCGGTCCCGTTGCGGCACGCCGCTGGCGGTGAGCACGGGGCGCGAAGGAGATGAACGAATACCGGCCGATCAGGGCGTCTCGGAGAGCCGCGGCGTACACCTGCCCTCCGAGCACACCGCCGTCATTCCCTCCGGATACACGGGCGCGCAGGGAGGGCACGCGACGATCTCTTCGGGGCAAACGAGGGCGCCGAGATCCCCGCTCTGGTTGAGCGCGACGATGCCTTTCCCGTCGCACGACTCGCAGCACCCGACGCCGTCGCGCAGGGCGCAGTCCGCGTCTTTCGTGCATTCCGTCAGCGGGGATTCGCGCACGTCGACGACGACGCAGCGCCCGCCATCGCATGTGGCGGCGAAGTACTGGGAGGTGCTCTCGGCCTCGCCGACCTCCGGGCATCGCTCGCACTGCGTGTCCCCGCACCCGCTGGCATTCCAGAAATCCGACACCGCGTCGCGGTGGAGGGCGACGAACGCGCTGGCGTCGACCGGGTCGCAGGAGGCGCAGCAGCGCGGCGGCGCGAGGACGCAATCGCCCGGCGCCGAGCATGCATCCATGTCCGTGGTGGTGCCCTGACAGGTCTCCAGGCACGCCGCGAGCGACTCGAAGCGGTTCGCGTTGCCCTCGCAACCACCATAGGTGAACGGAACACACTCGCCGGTGCTGGGGTCGTGCCAGTAGCTCGGGATCGCCGCGTCGCAGGGGCCGGTCTCCTGCGGCAGCGTGCAACGGTCCGGCGATTCGCCGCCGGCGCCGCTGCTCGCGGCCGAGCCGCCGCCGCTGCCAGCGACCGAGCTGCTGGAGCCGCCGCCGCTGCCCGCGACCGGGCCCCCGCCGCCCGGGCCCCCGCCGCCCAATCCGCCGTCGTTCCCCGCGCCGCTGCAGCCCGCCGCGAGCAGGAGAGAAGTGAGCAAGCCCAGACCGAGGGACAAGCGCCGGTACATTCCAAGGACATCGCAATCGGCGCGCCGTCGGTCACCTGAGCATAAGACAATCGATCGTAGGAGTTGCATCCGGAGTCGATGGCATGTCAGGCGGTGGTGTGCCAGGCGACGCTGCGCGCCGTGACGACGTGATCGAGGTGCGGCGCGCCCCTCTCCGGAGCGCCGCCTACGTGGAGGTACCGTGTCCCACCTGTCGACCGACCCGCCGGCCTGAGGGCTCGCTCGCGGTGAGCCAGAGATCGCTTCCCTCTGCTGCTCACTTCCTCGGCGCGACGGCGATCGTGCCCTTGATCATCCCCATGCCGCACTGGAATTGGAGCTCCCCTGCCTTCAGCTCGGGGAGGTCGATGGTCACCGGCTGTCCGGTCGGCAGCTCCTTGCGGATACCGAGGCTCGGGAAGACGACCTCCTTGGTGCAGCCGCCGCTGTCGTGTCGGACGAGCCGGAGCTGCAGCCGCTCCCCCTCGATCGCGGCGATCTTGTCGGGCACGAAGGCGCCGTGGACCATGATCTCGACCACGCGAGGGCCCTTCTGTGGCTCGGCGCTCGCGGGCTGAGAGCAGCCGAGCGCGGAGGCGACCGAGGTGATGCCGAGCGCGATCGAGAAGATTGCGTGCGTGACCTTCATGAGAAGCTCCTTTCAGGTGCCGCGGGAAGACGCGCGGGTCTCCGTCGCATTACAGCGGGCGACGCCGATGGGCTCGACGAAGGCGGCCTGCATTGCGTGGCGGCCGAGCGTCTCGATCGTCGCGGCGGTGGTGCCGCCCCTGGGCGTCACGCGCTCGCGCAGCTGCGCCGGGCCCTCGTCGGGGAGATTGACTTTCGGAGCGCGTTTGGGTTTCCTGGCCCCATAGCCGGGCGACACTGTCCCGACCCAGGGGGAGGCGACGTCTTGCCGTACCGCGACAAGCTGGATGCTGCTTCGGGCACGGGGAAGCTGATCACGGTCCGCCGCTACCTCGATCCGGTCGCGGCCCAGATGGACAGCACGCTGCTCTCGGCCAACGGCATCGAGTCCCACGTGTTCGAGGCGGCGAGCTACAACCCGATGCTGAGCGGCGCCGCCGGCGGCACGCAGCTGCAGGTGCGCGAGGGCGATCTCCAGCGCGTGGAGAGGCTCCTCGAGGTCCACCCCGGGGAGTCGGCCAGCAACGACGACGAGGAGGCCGCCGGGGTCCGCTGCCCGCGCTGCGAGCTCCCCTACTGCTTCCACGAGCGCCTGCGCCTCGAGGGCTCGAGCGCCGCCACGGCGCTCTCGATCCTCGCCGCGCCGCTCATGCTGTTCCTGCCGAGGCGCTGGCACTGCCACAAGTGCGGTCATGTCTGGGACGATCCGAAGGAAGGGCCCGCCGCGATGACGAAGCTCGAGGAGGGCGATCCGCGGCCGGTCTTCCGCCTGCGGCGCGCGCACTCGGGCATGGGCCTGTTCCTCGGCCTGCTCGCGGGCTTCTGCGGGGCGATCCTGGTCGCGGCCGCCCTGCCGCGCGGCGCCGGTGGGGAGCTCGCCTTCGCCGTGCTCCTCGGGGCGCCCTTTGTCGGCTGGGCCGTCGGTCACTGGTGGCAGTACGATCTCTGCTCCGAGCCGGGCTGCCGCACGGCGCTGACGTCCGATCGGAGCGAGTGCCCGCGCTGCGGCGGCGCCATCGCCGGCGTCGTTCGGTCGGCTGACGAGCACCACGCGGCGGCCGCGGATTTCCGGCGCGAGCTCAGCGCGCTGCGGGCGGCGGACCGGGCGCGCGAGGGCGAGAAGAAGAAGAGAAGGAAGAATCGGCCAGCCGGCGCCGCCGGGTGAGGACGAACGGCCCTTGCCCCTCGAACGCCTTGGCCGCTTGGAGGATGTCGCCCGCATGCCTGACAGCGCTCTCACCGCCGTCGTCGATGACACGATCTGGACCCTGGACCGCCCCGTGTGGTTCAGCGGGGTACGGATGCGCGCCCGCACAACGGTCGTACGCCTCGAGGACGGCAGTTTGCTCCTGCACACCCCGGCCCCTCCCACCGATGCGCTGGCAGAGCAGCTACGCGCCCTGGGCCCCGTGCGCTGGCTCTTGGTACCCAACTGCTGGCATCATCTCGGGACACCCGCGGCGGCGGCCTATTTCCCCGAGGCGCGCGTCGTGGGACCGGCGTCGGCGCGGAGCAGGAACAAGGCGCTGAGACTCCACATGGATATCCACGACGCCCAGTTCGGCGAGCAGGTCCCCGAGCTCGAGGCCTTGCCGCTTCGGGGCGTGCCGTTCTGGGACGAGACAGTGCTCTACCATCGGCCGACGCAAACCCTGCTGGGCGCAGACATCGTCCTTTGCGCCTGCGCCAAGGACCACTGGACTTTGCGTTATGCCGCGCGCCTCACTGGCTTCTACGAGCGGGTGCGCGTTCCTCCCGACGCCAGAAAGAAGATCCCGGATAAGACCGCGGCCGCGCGCTCCATCCGCGCCATGCTGGAGCGACCGGCCCAGCGTCTCATCGTGGGGCATGCCGAGGTCATCGAAGAAGGTTGGCGCGACGGCCTCGCAGGAGCCTGGCGACTGGAGGGCGTGGAGGTGTAAGTCGGGCGGCAACGCTCCGTTAGCGAGCCCACGCGCGGACGAGCGGCGTCCGAGGCGGCTCGGTCATCCCTTGACAAGGTGCCGTTCGATCACGCCCACTGGTGTACGTCCGCGCCGTCGTGGGGGTGTTGCGGGGACGTGAGGCGCATGGTCACCGGTCTCGATCTTCATGCAACGCTGCATCGCATCGTGACGGACGCCGTGGGCGCCGTGCCCTCCGCGCAGCGAGCGAGCCTCCTGGCCCGGGACGGGGAGCAGCTGGTCTACAAGGCCTCTGTCGGCCTCGCTGGCGTGCTGGCGAGCCCGCAGGAGGTCGCCGGCGGCGCGGTGCCGGCCACCGTGATCGCGACGCTCTCGACGCTCTCGACGCTCTCGACGCTCTCGACGCTCTCGACGCTCTCGACGCTCTCGACGCTCTCGACGCTCTCGACGCTCTCGACGCTCTCGACGCCTGATTCCGCGGACAGCCCTCGGGTCATCGCGGCCGCCGACTGGTACCGCGAGCTCCTGCCGGGCGCGTCGGCGCTGCACCTCGTGCCCGCGGGCGCGGTCGTGGTCCTCACCCCGGTGCACGTGCAGGGACAGACGATCGGCGTGCTCGCCGTCGAGCAGCCGGGCGGGCAGGCGCCTTCCGGCGAGGGCTGGGCGCGGCTCCGCGCGCTGGCCGCGAGCGCCGGCGCGGCGCTGGAGCGGCGAGAGCTCTACAACGACAAGGCGCGGTCGGCCCAGGAGGTGCGCGTGCTCGAGGGGGTGCTGAACGCGGTGGCCGCGCGGACCAGCACGCACGAGCTCGTCGAGATGATCTCGAAAGGCATCAAGAGCGTGCAGCTCGGGCCGCAATGGCGCTCCGTGCACCTCGTCCTGCTGAGCGACGCTCCCTCCGGGGGCGCGCGCGGCGACGCCGCGGCCCGCGAGATCCGCGTCTACCACGTCCCCCACCGATCGCCGCTGGCGTTCTGGAACAACGTGCGTGACGGCGCCCTCATCGCTGGGCGCAGCGTCGGCATCCACGTAGACGTCCGCAACGCCCCCGCCCACAGCGCCGTCGAGCAGCGCGGGATCCTCGAGGACGCCATCGACCGGGGCGTGCACGGTATCGCCGTGGCGCCGATCACCCCGGAGGTCCTCGAGCCGGCGATCCGCCGGGCGGCGCAGGCCGGGGTCCCGGTGGTCACGATCGACACGCCGCCCGCCGAGGGCAGCTGCGCTCAGGCCTATATCGGCACCGACAACGTGGCGGCAGGGCGGCTCGCCGCGGAGATGATGGCCCGGCTGCTCCCGGGCGGAGGCAAGATCGGCGCGCTGACGTTCTGGCTCAGCGCCATGAACAGCCGCGAGCGCATCGAGGCGTTCCGTGCGGCGGTTTCGGGCACGCGCGCGCCCTTCGACCTGCAGCCGCCGGCAGAGGACCGGTTCGACATCGAGCTCGGGATGCGGATCGCCCGGGAAGCCGTGCAGACCGGAGGAATCGCCGGCGCCTTCGGCGTCTGCGCCGAGAACGGCCTGTCGTGGGGCGCGGCCGCGAGGGCGCTGGGGCGGGCGGGGGAGCTCAAGATCGTCGCCTTCGATCTGCTCACGGACACGCTCGAGATGCTCCGGGAAGGGACCATCCACGCCGTCCTGGTCCAGCGCGAGCACGAGATGGGCTACCGCGCGGTGCGGGTGCTCCACGACATAATATCGAAGGGCGTCGAGGCGGCCCTGGCCGGGCTGCCCGCGCGCGCCGGCTCCGGGGGAGGGTCCGCGCTGCGCTTCATCGACACCGGCATCGACGTCGTGACCATCGAGCGCACGCCCTGGTCGCTCCCCCTCTCCGACTACCTGCCTCTGGACGCGAACCGCAAGGCGGCGAAGCGGAGGGAGCAGCTCCCCTACGAGAGCCGCGCGAAGGAGCTCCTCCTCGTCACGGTGGACGCGGGGAACGAGGGGTACCGCGAGGAGCGAGCCCCCCTCGACGCGAGGTCGATGGTCGGGCGGGTGCTGAGCACCGCCCGGCCGATCATCGTCGACACGCACTCGAGCGAGCTCCACGACGCGCCCGATGTCGTCGAGGCGCGCGGGAAGGGGGCGCATACCCTGGTCGGCGTCCCGCTGCTCGCCGGCGGGTCCGCCTTCGGCGCCCTGGTCCTGGAGAGCGGGCGCCGGGCGGCGTGCTCGCTCGACGATCTCACGATGATCGAGCGCATCGTCGACACGATGGCCGTGGCGATCGAGAACGCGCGGCTCGTCCACCGGATCACCGAGCGGACCCATGAGCTCGAGCGCGCGAACCGGCACCAGGAGTCGCTGCTCGACACGATCCGCGAGCTCTCGAGCCCGGTCGTGCCCATCGCGCGGAACATCCTCGTGATGCCGATCGTCGGGACGATGGACGCGCAGCGGTCGGGCCGCTTCATCGAGTCGATGCTGCAGGACATCACCGAGCACCACGCGCGCGTGGTGCTGGTCGACGTCACGGGGATGGCGGTCGTCGACGCCGCGTCGGTGGAGCACCTCCTGCGGGCGGCGCGGGCGGCGCGGCTGCTCGGCGCCGAGGTCGTGCTCGTCGGCGTCACGCCGGCGGCGGCGCGGCTGATGGTGGAGCAGGGGGTGGACCTCGGGAGCGTCATCACCCGCTCGACCCTGGAGCTCGGGTTCGCTTACGCGCTGTCGAAGACCGGCGGCCAGATCGTCTATCGCCGCTCACCGCACCCTCAGCCCTTCTGAGCCGAGCCGATACGGGGCGGCGAGGAGTCGGACCGCCGGGGGACCGGGCTACTTCTTCATCTTGGCGAGCGTGGCCCTGAACTGCGCGACGTTCTCCTTGTTGATCACGTCGACCCCGGTGTCGATCACCTTGCTCGGGGGGATGGCGGCGATGGCCGCGTCGCCCTCGGTCGCGAGGCGGTGGAGCCACTTGCTCCCCAGATAACCGAACTGGAACGGCTTCTGCACGACGGTGCAGGCGACAGTGCCGTTCTCGATGCCGGCGAGCGTCGCGTCCTCCTCGTCGAACACGGCCGGCTTGACCTTGCCCTTCTTCCCGAGCGCCTCGACGGCGGCGACGATGGCCGGCCCATTGTACGACCAGAGGCCGGTCGCGACGTCGAGGTCCGGGTGGGCGTTGATGATGTCCTCCACGTTCGTGCGCGCCTTGGCGAGATCGGTGTTGTCCTCGCGCTTGTCGACGAGCTGGATGTTGTGGGGTGTGACCACGTCCTGAATGCCCTTGAGGCGCTGGGCCGCGTTGTCGACAGCGAACATGCCGACGAAGGCGGCCATCTTCCCGCCGTTCGGCAAGAGCTTCACGATCTCGTTGCCGAGCACCTTGCCGGCCTCGTAGTTGTTCGTGCCGATGTAGAGCAGCCGGTTCGATTTCGGGGCGTCGGAGTCGAACGTGATCAGCTTGACCTTCTCCGCGACCTTGTTGAGCACGGTCACCTGATCGTCCGGCGCCAGGACGCTCACGCCGACGGCGTCGTAGCCCTGGCTGGCGAGGCTCTCGAGGATCTGGTTCTGCTCCGTGGGCGTGCTGACCTGCGGCACCTTGAGGTCAACTTGGATCTTGGCCTCTTGCTCGTACTTGTGCACGCCGGCGAACGCGATCTTCCAGAAGTCGCTGGAGCCGTTCGTCACGAACGCGACCTTGATTACCTTGGCCGTGGCTTCTTTGCCGTTGCCTTTGCTGCTGACCTCGCCCCGACCTCCCTGATCGCAGCCTGCGATCGACGCCATCGACAGCATGGTGAACGCCGCACATGCGAGCTTCCAGAGACCCTTCTGATGCTTCACGGCAGCTCTCCTCGGTTCGTCCGCGCGAAGCGTGCGTCGAGACGACGTCGCTGCTCCGCGACAGCGGTGATGCCCCGGAGCGATGTTAGCGACTCACCTCGCCGATGTCGCGCCTCGCGTGAACGACCCGGGCCGAGCACCGAGGTGACGCGCAGGTTCATCGGTTCCGGCACGGTGCGAGCGTGTGCGAGTCCACCAGATCTGGATAACGAGTGAGGCGAGGCACATTGTGCCTACAAACCAGGTGGATGCTTTTGCGGGCCGTCTGCTCGCGGGGGGATCCGGCCGCGGTGATGCTGAATCGATCGCTTTGGGGATGATTCGCTGTTCCCCGGCAGCGAGCCGACGCGAGCGGCGGGCTCGACGTTCGGCCTGAGCTTGCTCACCTCTCCGGTGCCACCGGTAGCCCGAGCAGCCGACCGAGCGCCTCGTGAACCGATACTAGCCGGAGCGCCCGAACAGGCTCAGCAACCGCCTGAGCAGCCCCGGCTTCGCGGTCGGCGCGTTCGCCGCCGGCGCCGGCGCCGCCTGGTCGCGGCGTGCTGACCTCGGCGCCGCATCGCGGGGCTTCGCCACGGCGGCGTCACGGGGCTTTGCTGCAGCGGGAGGCGCTCCGGGCTCCTCACGGCCGGCCTCCACGCCCTGGTCCGCGGTGGGCTCGGCCGCGCGGCTCGGTGCCTGCTTCGCTGCCTTCTTTTCGGCCCGCGCCTGGACTCTGGCCTTCATTGCCTCCTTGGCGGTGAGCGCGGGCTTCTTCTTCCGCGGGAATGCGGCGCTCGGCGGAGGCACCCACACGGCGTCCCGGCGCGGCTCGGGGGTCGCCGTCGTCTCCGGCGCCGGCGCCACGCCGCGCGTCTCGGCGGGCTGCGGCTGCCGCGACGCCCTGGAGGCGTTGGCCTCTCCCGCGGCGGGCGCGCGCTTCGCCTCGGCGAGCGCGGCGTTGCGCTCCGCCTCGCTCTGCGCGGGGTCCGCGGCGGCGGCAGCGCGCTGCTCTCGCGTGGCGGCGCCCGGCGCTGGATGGGCCGCGGGCGCGCGGGTCTGGGTAGCGCCCCCGGCGCCTGTCCGGCCGCGCGGCGTCGCCCCATCCCGCGCCCCCCTGGGCTTGTCCGGCGAGCGGCGCTCGGCCGCGATGCCGTCGCGCGCCCCGCGCTCGGCCGGGCCGCTGTCGCGTCCTGCGCGCTCCGCCGGCCCGCGCTCGCGCGCTCCACGGTCGGCAGGTCCGCGCTCCGCTGGCCGCGCCGAGCGCCGCGGCGGCGGCTCCTGCGCGGGCGCTGGCGTGCGCGGCCGGCGCATGTCGATGACCCGCGGCGGCCGCGATCGAGCCGGCGCAGCGGCGGCGGGCGCAGCGGCGGCCGGCGCTGCCACGGCGTCTTCCGCGCTCGCTGCGCCCGCCGTCGTGGTCGTCGTCGTGCCGCCGGAAGAGGCCTCAGCGCCCGCCTCCGCCGGCTCTCCGGCGGCTTCCGTCGCGCGATCCTCGATGGGCTCCGGGCTCTCCGGTTGCCCCTCCCCGTTTTCCGCTGTGCTTTGCTCGACCATGGGGCTCCTCCATAGCGTTGTCGGGCGCTCCGCGAAACCGGATCTCACCGCCTCGCACGCGCGGCCTGCGCGGTGCGTAGCGTTCGAAGAGGGAAAAGAGGGATGAGGCGGCCGCGCCGCGCGAAGCTGCGCGCCGCGTGCCATTGCGGCAAGCCGGCCCGGTGCGCTCGGCCCCGGCCGGCTTGCCCAGCGGCCCGGCTACTCGCCCAGGTAGGGGACGAGGTTGACGGTCTCGCGATCGAGCTGGTGAATCCCGAAGCGGCCGGCGGCGAACAGGACCTCCTCGCCGCTGGTCACGAACCTCTCGGGCCAGCCCCAGAGCGGGAAGAACGCCTGTGCCTTCGGCGCCTCGGGCTCCTCGAGGGAGATCGCCAGGGCGCCGCCGGGCACCTCGAAGAGCGCCCGCATGTCGGCCGTGTGGCGCAGCGACGCCCACGAGGCGAGTCGGACGGTGGAGAGCACGTCGAACTCGGGGATCGCGGGGTCCTCGTTCTCGTTCTCCGGCTCGGGCGGCGGCGCCTCACCCGCCGGCGAGAGCGTGGTCAGCTTCTGGTTGGGATCCCAGCCAGCGTACCACCCGCTGCTCGGACGCCAGATCAGGCTGTGGGACAGGACGGGCAGCCCGCGGCCATCGATGGAGATCGCGTTGACCTGGCGGTCCGGGAACTTCTGGTACTCCTGCAGGTACGCGAGCCCCTCGTGCACCTCGAGCCGCGCGATCGCCGTCTCGATGAACTGCTGGCCCCACACCCTGTCGCTCGCGTAGATCGACGCGCCCTGGATCGCGAGCACCTCGCCGGGCACGTTGATCCCCGGATCGAGCGCCGGCTGCGACGGGTTGGTCAGGTCGAGGTGCGTGAGGAAGTACTGCGTGCGCGGGCGCGGATCGTCCGGCGCGCGGCCGCTGATCGAGCGCTTGATGTTGAAGTAGAGCTCCCCGTCGTCGTTGAGGACGTTCACGGTCTCGTTGTCGTCCGGCAGCGCGACGGCCGGCGCCACGGTCGGGTGGTCCGGGTCGGAGAGGTCGACCACGTGGATCTCGATCTGTGCCCAGCTGCGGCGCGGGACGTACTCATAACAATACGTCGACGTGATCCCCACGATGTCGTTCCGGTCGACCTCGACCGGCGTGCAGCTCGTGTCCGCGCCGGGGTGGTCCGTGCACTCGGCGAACCCGCCGTTGCAGTACTCCTCGCCGCCGATGTTGCGGCACGTCCGCTCTCCGGCCATGTACGTGCAGCCTTCCTGCCCGAAGCAGCCCGGATCCTCGACCGAGTTGGTCCGGCACGCCCAGCCGACCCCGAGGTCCTCGGAGTGGCCGATGACGCGCAGGAAGGCGAGGGCATCGCGCGCGGGGTGCACGGTCGAGAACGAGCTCCCCCCGCCGTAGTAGCCGCCCGTGGCGGGGAGATCGCTCGTGTCGAGCGTGCCCGCCCGCCGCGGCGCGGTCGGGTCGGACAGGTCGATCACCTCGAGGTGGGTCACCTTGCCCACCCAGTTCTCGAAGGTGGTGGTCAGCGACACGAGCAGATCGCCCACCTGATGGAGCTCTGCGTCGGCCGGCAGATCGAAGGTGGCGATCGGCTGCGCGAGCTGGGTGAGCCCGGCGCTCGGCACGACCTCCGCCTTGACCTTCCGGTTCTCGGCGGGGGTCCAGTAGAGATCGTAAGGCATCTTCACGCGGACGCGGTGCTCGCCGAACGCGAAGACCTTCACATAATCCGGGGCGAGATCGAGGTGTCCGAGCTTCTCGGGCGTGTCGAGCTTGTCCTGCGCGTAGAGGGTGAGCTCCTCATCGGAGACGTTCGCGGTGGCGATGTCCTCGGCGCGGAACGTGCGGCGCGCGGGGGTCCCGTGCTCCATCACGCCGCGGCGGGTCAGCGTGGTGTCCGAGAAGGTGAAGATCTGCACGCCGGAGAACGGCCGCCGGGTGTTGTCCACGACCCTGCTCGCGGAGAACGGGAGCAGCACGAGGCCCGTCTCGGGCTCTCCGGTCGCCGCCACGGCGTCCACCGCGTCGTCGAGCACGGTGAACGCGCGGTGATCCCAGTCGGCCTCGGACCAGCTCCAGCCCTGGGCGCCGCCGTCGATCTCGGCGCGCGCCACCAGGGGATCCTGGCTCGTCAGATCGGTGATGTCGTAGAGGCTGGCCGCGAGCTGCCGGCCGTTCTGGTCGTTCACGCCGATCCCGATCAGGCGGGTCGCGCCGAGGACCGGGCGGAAGAAGTTGTTCCACCCGGACACGATGAACTCGCTCTCCTCGGTGACGTTCCCGCTCGGATCGATGGAGAAGGCGTGGAAGGGATCCTGGCGCCGGTAGGTGACCGCGAACGCCCTGTCGTCCAGGAAGATGGCGCCGTAGAGCGACTGTTCGGCGCCGAACTCCTCGCTGTCGATCGGCACGATGTTGTCGGGATCGGCCGCGTTCCACGTCTCGAGGTAGCTGGGCGTCCCGTCGGCCCACTGCGGACCGGAGAAGACCCGAAGCATGTTGTCGCGGAAGTCCATGTGGAACTGGGAGCGCACGTAGCTGGCCGTGCTCACGCTGTCGCGCAGCACCATCGACCCGTCGCGGTTCGAGATGTCGATGATCGAGATCTCGCTGGGATCCTGCGACCAGCTGCCGCCGTTGCGCGCCACGAGGAGCACGTCCGCCTCCGCGTGGATGGCGGTCACGGTGTCGCCGAGCTCGATCTCGCTGCGCGGGGCGAGCGCGTCGGCGCCGACGTCGAAGCTCCGGACGAGGGTCTTGTTGACCCACTGGAACTGCCCGGGGTTGATCTCCTCGAGCTCCGAGCCGTTCGAGGCGATGTAGAGCGAGCTCGCGCTCTCGCCGCGCGCGAGGCGGCTCGTCATGATGGCGCCCGTGACCGGGTATTGCGACAAGAGCTTCGGCGCGGCGCGGTCGGCGATGTCGATGAACAGCACGGTCCCGCCGGTCCGCCGCTCCACGGTGAGGCCGTCGGCCTTGAGCTGGTAGCCGGCCCAGTCGTTCAGGAGCACGACCGCGCGGTCGCCGACGACGTACATCTCGACCGGGGTGCCGGCGATCTGCATCTGGCCGAGGAACTTCGGGTCCGACGGGTCCTGGATGTCGATGACCTGCAGGCCGCGGAAGGTGTTGAGGTTGAGGATCTGCCCGCCGCCGAGGACGCGGTAGATGTCGCCTTCCTCGAGCTCGCGGCTCTCTTCCTCTTCCTCCTCCTCCTCTTCCTCTTCTTCTTCCTCCTCGCCGAGGTACCCCTCGGTGAACGGATCATCGGCCGACACGAAGTCGGTGGGCCCCTCCGGGGTCTCGGGCTCCTCGGGCTCCTCGGGCTCCTCGGGCTCTTCCTTGGGAGGATCCGGCTCCTCCTCCTCGGGCGGAGGGTTCTCGTTCTCTTCTTCGGGTGGGGTCTGCTCCTGGGGCTCGGGCTTGTTGTCGTCGCTCCCGCATCCCTGTCCGAGCAGCAAGAGCAGCGCGGCCATCACGCTGGCCTGCGCTGACAGCACACCTCTGAATAGTGCTCTTCTCTTCGCCACAGCTACTCCTCCCTGGCACCTCGCATGAGGTGCGGAGACTGCGCACATCGATGTGTCCTACACGGTTCAACGTGGTCGGAACGTCGCGATCCGAGGGCGGCGGTGCGGCGAGTCTCCGGCGAGCGGTCGAGGGCGCGTCCGGCACGGCGCAGCCCGCGATCGAGCCGGTCTTCGCGGCTTCGCGCTACCGCGGACCGTGAGCTTGCATCCAGCGGAGTATCCACCTTCTGGAGTGGCTCCTCAATGTGGAATGCTGTTACGGAACGGCGGCAGAGCGGATTGCTCTGCGTGGCGCAGGATGGGTTCTTGGTGGAGCGGAGCGCCGAAAGCTCACAGTTGGCGGCGTCTGCCCACACGACGGTTCGGACAGCGCTGGTTGCCGTCGGCTCTTGCCGGTCTGCGGGGCGCTCGACGCCTTCTATCGTGACGTCGAGCGGCGCGGGGCCCGCGCTCGTCGCGCGCCGGTCACGCGGCCTCTTCCTTCTCCTCCGCCCGCGCCACCGGCAGCGCCACGAAGAACGTCGACCCCTTCGAGACCACGCTCTCCACCCAGATCCGCCCGCCATGGCCCTCGACGACCCGCTGCGCGATCGCCAGCCCGAGGCCCGTCGAGCGCTCCCCCCCGGTGCTGACCGTCCTCGCCCGCCCGAACGGCCGGAAGAGCTTCCCGAGGTCCTCCGCCGCGATCCCGGGCCCCTCGTCCTTCACCGACAGGAGCACCTCGGCCCCCCCGCCGGCGTCCTCCCCCCGGCCGCCGTGGACCCGGACGCGGATGGTCGTGCCCGGAGGCGCGTAGTGGATGGCGTTGCTGATGAGGTTGTTGAGCACCTGCTCCAGCTTGTGGACGTCGACCTCGACCCGCGGGACGCCCTCGTCGCTCTCGACGACGAGCTTCATGTTCTTCTGCCCCGCCAGCACCATGTTGAGCGCCACGTTGGACTCGACGAGCTGGACGATATCGGTGCTCTTCCTGTCGAGGTTCAGCTTGCCGAGCTCGATCATCGACACGTCGAGCAGATCGTTGATGAGCGAGAGCATGAATTTGCTCGAGCTCCTGATCATGTTGACGATCTCGACGCCGCCCTCTTTGAGCAGCGACGACGGCTCCCCGCGCCGGTGGCTCATCAGCATGAAATCGCTGTAGCCCAGGATGACGCCGAGCGGGTTCCTGAGGTCGTGGGCCGCCATGCCGACGAAGCGGTTCTTCTCCTCGTTCAGCCGGACCAGCTCCGCGTTCTTCGCCGCGAGCTCCTCGTGCATCTGGACGAGCTGCCGGTTGCTCTCCTCCAGCGTGTCGGCGTACTGCTTGAGCTTGAGCTGGCACCTCTTGTGCTCGATCGCATAGCGGATCGTGCGCTCGAGGTTTTGCGCGTCGAACCTCCCCTTCACCAGGTAATCCGCGACGCCCGCGCTCATCGCGGCCATGTCGATCTCCTCGTCGCCGACCCCCGTCAGCATGATGATGGGGATCGCGCAGCCGAGGTGGTTGGCCTCACGCACGACGTCGAGGCCCGTCCGGGCGTCGAGCCGGAAGTCGAGGAGGCACACGTCGTAGCCGCCGGCGCGCAGCGCCTGGATCGCCTCGTCCGAGCTGCTCAGCCACGTCACGTCGTACCGGGTGCGGGGAACGTCGCGGAGGAGCCGCCGTGTGACGAGGTGGTCGACCTCGTCGTCATCCACAAGAAGGACCTTCATCGCGCTGTCGTTCATCGGGAGCCTCGACCACGCCGGACATCGGCGCTCTCCCGCCGGCAAGCTTCGCGCCACGCCGCGTGCTCCACCCCCGCCGCGGCGGAGGCCAGGGTCTTCGCCCCGCCCCTCATGGCCGGCGCTTCTGCTCTTCGGCGACGCCCACGAGCGCGCGCGCCAGGGTGATGAGCTGCCCCGCGTCGAACGGCTTGACGAGGAACGCCGACGCGCCGAGGCGCGACAGGCACTGCCAGTCGGCCGCGCCCCCGGTCCCGGTCGCCACGATGATCGGGAAATCCCCTTGTGGGAGCCCGCGCACCGCCGCCGTGAGCGCGATGCCGTCCAGCCCTGGCATGTCGAGGTCGAACACGCCGAGCGACGGGCGGTTCGCCTCGATGGCCGCCAGCGCCGCGGCGCCGTCGGGCGCTGTCTCGATGGCCGCGCCGGGCAGCGCCTCCGCGAGGACGCTGGCGAGGAAGCTGCGGAACGACGGGCTGTCGTCGGCGACCACGACGCGCGTCGTGCGCGCGTACGCCGGCAGGGCGCCGCGCGCGTCGAGCAGCGCCTCGCGCAGCGCCTCCGCGCTCGCCGTGCGCTGGTCGGGCTCCTTGGCCAGCGCCGCGAGCACCGGCGCGTCGAACGACGGCGGCAGATCAGGGCAGATCTCGCTCGGCGGGATCGGGGGCTGATACGCGTGCTGCATGACCAGATCCACCGTGCTCGTGCTCTGGAACGGCAGGCGTCCGGCGAGCAGGTAGTACGCGACCACCCCGAGGGCGTAGACGTCGATGCGCGGCAGCAGCGCGGGATCGAGCTGCCGGCCCAGCGCCACCTCCGGCGCCAGGTACGCCGGGGTGCCGGAGAAGGCGAGCTCGACCCGATCGCCGCGGGGGATCCGCTTCGCGAGCCCGAGATCGGCCACCACGACGCGGAGGGCCTGGCCGACGAGGATGTTGCTCGGCTTCACGTCGCGGTGGGCGATGCCCGAGGCGTGGATCGCCGCGACGCCGAGGCAGGCCTGGTCGAGGACGCTCAGCGCCTCGTCGAGGCCGAGCCGGCCCCCCTTGCTGTGGACATGCGTGTCGAGCGTGACCCCAGGCACGTACTGCATGACGAAATACGGCGCGTTTTCGTACTCGCCGAACGCATAGATCTCGACGACGTTCGGGTGGTGGACGCGCGCCATCGCCCGCGCCTCCGCCAGCAGGCGGGCCTGCATCTGCGCGTTGTCGAGCTGCTCTGGCCGGAGCAGCTTGATGGCGACGTCCCGCTGGAGCTGCTCGTCGCGCGCCAGGAGGATGACGCCCATCGCCCCCTCTCCGAGGCGACCGACGATGCGGTAGACCCCTCCGAGCAACGTGCCCTCGGGCGGCACCTGAACCGAGCTGCCTCCCTCGTGCAGGCTCGAGCGCGCCGCGGCCTGCCAGAGGTCCTCGTCGCTCAGCGTGGAGCCGTCGCCGTTCCGCTCGGCCGGCGGCTCCGCCCGCGTGGGGGGACGGTCGCGCACCACGGTGTCGACGCCCTGCAGCGTATCCGCGACGTCGGGCGCGAGCGGCGCGGGGGGATCGCCGCCGTTCGCGCTTCCAGAGCTGAAGCCGGGCGAGCCGTCCGCCGCGTCTGCCATGGTGCGCATGATACGTGTCCTGCGCATGCCTATCAACGGAGAGCGACACGCGCTCCAGCTGCGAAGCGCGGTGCACGCGGCGGTCTGACGGCGTCTCGCGGGCGCGTCACGGTCGGGCGGGATGTCGCAGCTGTGGCAGGATGCCACGCTGCGCGGCGAGCGTGGCTTTGCGCCGCGCTCGCCGGTCGGCCAGGCCGTCGCGCGCTCAGAACCGCTGGTGCGCCTTCGCGTGCGCGGGGCCTGGGGAGCCCGTCCCGGGCGCGCGGCAGCGCGGCGCGGGGCACGGGCGCCGATCCGCGTTCATACCAGAGCTATTGAACTGGGGTCAATCATGCCGCGGCGAGGCGGGGGGCCGGGCGGGTGGCTGGCTCACGCTGCTCGGGGCACGCCGAAGAAGCGATGGCCTTGACGCGTGTCGCAGGCCTCGATTGTTTCAGCCGTCCAGCGGCGATCCCTCTCGTCAATCCATGGCGAGCTTCGCCTTTTCCCCGCCGAGCATAGCGACGGGCGAGCCAGCAGGGCGGCGGGGTCGTCACGATCACCTCGGTCGTGGGCTTGCAGGCAGAGCCAGGCCGCATGCCTGCCGTCGGACCTGCCTGTCGGCGGAAAGGCGGTTGCCGACGGAGTAACCATCCGGCGATGAGGGGTTTTCTGAAGGCCGACGTGAATCGGAATGGCTATACTCGAATGGCCATGAGGATGCTCTCGGTCGAGTCCGTCTGTACCGGCGCGCCAGGAGCGAGGAACGGCTGTACAGTACAGTATAGGAAATGAGCGTTGATGGCTAACGGCTAGCGGATCGATATTGAAGAGAGCTCGACGGGGTCATCGGGCTCCCGCGCTGAGTGAACGGAAAGGTGGCCTGCGCCTTATCGGTCACTCTGGGGGCCATGGAGATCAAGGTGACGATGAATATTCTCGTTGCGGAAGATGACGACGACCTGCGCGAGCTCGTGGCAATGACGCTCTCGGTGGAGGGATTCCATGTGCAGACAGCGCGGCACGGACAAGAGGCTCTGGAGAGGATAGGTGAACACATGCCCGACCTCATCCTGCTCGACATGAAGATGCCGGTCATGGACGGCCGGACCTTCGCGCGGGAGTTTCAGAACCGATACGGCCGGTCGGTGCCCATCATGGTCCTGACCGCCGCCGAGCACGCCGCCCTTCGAGCCCAGGAGATCGGCGCCGCAGGGTGGATCGCGAAGCCCTTTCACTGCGACCAGCTGGTCAGGATGGTACGGTCGCACCTTCGCATGTAAGGGGCAGGCGGACGTGGAACGTGCTGCCACGGCCTTCCTCACTCTCGAACCACATCTCGCCTCCGTGGCGCACCACGATCGCGCGCGACAGGTACAGCCCCGTCCCCATCCCTCCGTAATCGTGGGGCGTATCGGTGTGGGCGCGATGGAAGCGCTCGAAGATCCGCGCCCGCTTCTCCACGGGGATCCCCACCCCCTGATCGCGCACGGACACCAGGGCGTCGAGCGCGTCCGCCATCCGCACGTCCAGCTCCACCTCGCCGCCGTCCGGTGAGTACCGCAGGGCGTTGTCGAGCAGGTGCGCCACGACCCGCTCCAAGAGCTCGCGGTCCCCTTGGAGCACCACGGGCTCGGCGCACGTGACCCGGATGCGGCGCGACCGCGACCCCTGCTCCAGGCGCGCCGCCATGCGGTCGACCAGCTCCCCGAGATCCACGCGCTCGAGCACCAGATCCAGCCGGCCGAGCTGGACTTGCGAAAGGAACAGCAGATCGGCCACGATCCGCTCGATTCGGTCGGCGCCCCGCAGCAGCCCGTCCAGGATCCGGCGCTGACTCGGCGGCAGCTCCGTCGCCGTGCGCAAGAGCATCTCGGCATAGCCCATGATCACCGTCACGGGCGTCTTGAGCTCGTGCGCGGCCACGCGGAGAAACTGGTCCTTGAGCCGGTCGAGCTCCACGAGCTCGGTGACGTCCCGCACGACCGCCACCGCGCCCACCACCTGCCCCCCCGCATCGCGCATGGGCGACGCGCTCGTGTGCACGTAGCGGGTCCGCTCCGCGCCGGGGAGCGAGATCGTCCCCTCATCCAGGGCCACCGTCTCGCCGCCGAGCGCGCGCACGAGCGGCGTTTGCTCCGCTTCGTAGGGCGTCCCGTTCGGGCGGTCGAAGCGGAGCCGCCGCACCAGGTCCGCGATGGGCCCGCGCGCCTCGTCCGGGCTCGCGAGCCCTGCGAGGCGCGCCGCCGCATGGTTGGCCAGGGTGACGCGCCCGTTCCGGTCGACGACGAAGACGCTGTCGACCATGTTGTCGAGCACCGCTTTGATCTCCATCTGGCTCCGTTCGAGGTCGGCGTAGAGCATGGCATTGTCGAGCGAGATGGCCGTCTGCGCGCCGAGCAGCTCGAGCACCCGGATCGTGCCGGCCGTGAACGCCCCCGTCGCGACGTTGTTCTCCAGGTAGACAAGGCCGCTCAGGCGCGCCTGCCGTACGATGGGGAGGCACAGAAGCGAGTGCGGCCGTCTCCGGGTGAGGTGCTCGTCCGAAGCGAACCGCGTCGCCACGGCGGCCTCGTCCAGGATGACGGGCTCACGCGTCCGCGCGACGTAGTGGAGGATCGACATCGGGAACGCCGCCGCCGACGCCGGGACGCCCTTGTGGCTCGCGACGCGGATCTCCGTCCCGTCGGTCGTGGCCTCGGCGTAGACGGCGAGCTCGCCGTCGCGGACCAGGATCAGCGCCCCTCTCTGCCCGCCCGCCTGCTGGAGCACGATCTGCAGCAGCGTCTCGCTGAGCTTCGGCAAGAGGATCTCGGACGAGATGCTCTGCAAGGCTTTGACCACCGAGAACAGGTCGAGCTGCTCGGGCGCGGCCACGAACGTGGCGGTGAGCGCGGCCGATGGTCGCTCGACGAGCTCGGGGTAGCATCGGTCGAGGCTCTGGACTTTGCCGTCGGCGCCCCAGCGGACATAGCAGGAGCGGGCCTCGCGCAAGTAGGTGTCGGCGAAGCGCGCGAACCCTCGTGCCCGGTAAAATCGAGATGCGAGCTCGTAGGCGAGCGCCTCAACGTGGACGAAGCCGCTGTCGCGCGCCGAGTGGACGGCCTCTTCATAGAAGCGCATGGCGTCGAGGTCCCGGCCCTCGATGCGGGCGACCTCGGCTGATACCAGGGCGTAGCGGGCCCGGAAGTTCTCGGGGCAGTTGTCGGCCCAGAGCTCCAGCTTCTGCAATTGCTTCTCGAGCGTCTGCGCGAACTGCCGCTGCTGCTCGGCAGGGGCCTGCGCATAGAGCGCCGTCAGCGTGAGCGCGTGGTAGAAGTGATGCATCGCCTCGATCGCCATGGATGCCACCTGGTGCAGCATCGACGTGGCGCTGGTCGCGGACTCCAGCGCTTCGGCATAGCGTTCATGGGTGAATGTCGCGATCTGCTTCATGACGTGGTAGTATGTAACTCCAAGGCCGAAGCCCGCCTTCTTGAGGGCCGCGATACAGCTCTCCTCGTCGAAGGTGCCGTCGCTGAAGCTCGTGGGCGCCTGCGTCGCTCCCCTCAGGCTCGCTGCAAACTGCTCTTCGAGCCGGAGGACATGGTACACCACGTCATTGTGGGTCTGCCGGGCGAACGCGATGTGCTTCCGCGCGACATCGATGACGTGAACGAGCGGCTCTCCGCTCTCCAGAACGAGCCATGTCATGTTGTAGGTCAAGTAGCCGGCAAAGACGAGATCTCCGATGTCGAGGCAAGCGAGGAAGGCCTGCTCCATGAGCGGGAGGCTCGCCGCGAAGCGCCCGCACCAGACCTTGATGACGCTTGCGTTCTGGAAGAGCAGCTTCCCTTTCAGTTTTGCCGTGGCGCTCTTGAATTTTTCATTCAGCCTGAGCGCCATCTCGGAGAACTGGAGCGCGCGCGGGATGTCGCGGTAGAACGAGACCAGCACCATGCCGTAGTTACTATAGATGAAAGAGGACTCTTCGGCGTGCCCGCGCTGCAGGGAGACGCTCACCCCCTTGGCGGTGAGCAGGACCCAGAGCGCTGGTCGCGAGGTGTATACGATGGGGAACGATTCGGCGATCAGGCCGATGAGCGCCCGCGCGCTCTCGTCGGTGGCTACAGGCGCATCGACGAGGTCGGCGATGGGGCGCCCCTGCAGGTTGATCGAGACCTGCCGGATCTCGGCCTCCGCGGCCATCCGGATCTCCTCGTCGGACTCCGGGAGCATCACCCCGTAGAGCTGCAGGGCCTGGATCATGACCGCCACGGCGTCGCGGTGCCGTCCGGCGATCTGGTAGAGCCGCAGGCGCGATCGGTACGCCCTGGATCGGTCGGGCCTGGAGCGGGCGTTCTGGAGAATCAGGTCGAACAGCTCGTCGGCCTGCTGGAAGCGGCCGACGAGGTACTCGCATTCGGCGAGCTCCAGGTGGAGCGTGAATGCATCCTCGTTCCGTGCGCTCCAGGCGTCCGGTGGCAGCAGGGATGTCGCCTGGGCCAGGTAGCTGCGAGCCGACGCGTAGGCCACCGAGGCTTTTGCCTTGGTCCCCGCCAGGAAGTTGAGCCGGCAGAGCGCCTCCTTCTCGCGCGGGTCGGTGAGGAGGTGGGCGCCGTGATTGAGCTGGTTTGCGACGTCGAAGGCCCGCTCTGCGATCCCCTGCTCTGGCAACCGAGACAAGAGGAGCCGGCCGAGCTGAAGATGCATCTCGGCGCGCAGCTCCTCCGGGATGAGCGAATAGGCCGCTTCCTGGATGCGGTCGTGGAGGAACTTGTATGTGCTGTCCACGCGGATGACGAGGCCCGCGCGGACGGCCTCCCAGAGGTCCGCGTGCACGTCGTGCTCCACACTGCCGCGAACCATCGCCAGGAGGGCGACCTCGGCGGTATTTCCCAGACAGGCGAGCTGCTTCAGCGCTTCCTGGGTCTTCGCGGGCAGCCGCCTGAGCTTGCCGAGCATCAGGTCGACCACGTTGTCGGTGTAGCCCTTTTCGCGGATCTTCGCGACGTCCCACCGAAAGGCTTCCGTGCGCTCGTCGAACTCGATCAGGCGCTCTTCATGGAGCGAGAGGAGGAACTGAATGGCGAAGAAGGGGTTGCCGGCCGTCTTCTCATAGGCGAGATCGGAGAGCGGCGCGCCGTCTTCGAGGCGGCAGCGGAGCGCCTCGCCGACGAACGCGGCGAGGTGCTCGCGCGGTATCGGGCCGAGAACGATGTCCGAGACGCGCGCGCCGTCTCTCCGCACCTCGTCCAACGTCACCAGGAGCGGGTGGGTGGGGGACACCTCGTTGTCGCGGTAGGCGCCGATGATGAGGAGATAGCGCATCTCAGGGTGGGCCAAGAGGTCCTTGAGCAGCCCGAGGCTGGCCGCATCGACCCACTGGAGATCGTCGAGAAAGAGCGCGAGGGGGTGCTCCTTCTGGGCGAACACCCCGATGAAGTGCCGGAGCACCATGCGGAAGCGGTTCTGCGCCTCGGTCGGCGGCAGCTCGGGGACCGGCGGTTGCCGTCCGACGATCAGCTCGACCTGCGGGATCACCTCCACGATGAGCTGGGCGTTGACCCCGAGGACGTCGAGCAGCTGCCGTCTCCACGCCGCGATCCGCTCCTCGCTCTCGGCAAGGAGCTCGATCGCGAGCTCCTGGAAGGCCTGGACGAGCGTGGCGTAGGGGATGTCGCGCTTGTATTGATCGAACTTGCCCGAAAGGAAGAAGGCCCGCTCCCGAATGATCGGCTTGTGCAGCTCATGGACGAGCGCGCTCTTGCCGATCCCGGGGTATCCGGAGATGAGCAGGAGCTCCGGCGTCCCCGTGGCGACCACGCGGCCGAAGGCCTGCAGCAAGGTGGCGACCTCCGCCTCTCTGCCATAGAGCTTCTGCGGGATCTGGAGCCGGCCTGTCGTGTCTCGCTCGCCCAGCGCAAACGGCTCCACCCGCCCGCTCGCGCTCCACTCTGCGAGGCACCTCTCCAGGTCGCGCTGGAGGCCGCGAGCGCTCTGGTAGCGATCCTCGGGCATCTTGGAGAGGAGCTTCAGGGTGATGCGCGAGATCGTCTCGGGCACCTCGGGGACGAGCTCCGACGGCGACGTGGGGACGCGGGCCACGTGGCAATGGACCCATTCGACCGGGTCGCGCGCCTCGAAGGGGAGCCTGCCGGTGAGCATTTGATTGAACGTCACGCCGAGCGAGTAGAGATCGGTGCGGTTGTCGATGGCCCGGCTCGTCCGACCTGTCTGCTCCGGCGATAGATAGGGCAAGGAGCCCTCGATGAGCCGGGGGGGCTGCGCGCGCTGCTGCTCGCGGGGGAGGCGGGACGCGAACCCGAAGTCGGCGATCCTGACCTCGCCGGAGGCGGGGTTGACGAGGATGTTGCCGGGTTTCAGGTCCTTGTGGATGATGTCCTGCTGGTGAACGTCCGCGACCGCCGCCGCGATGCGGATCGCGAGGGGGAGGAAGCGCTCGATCCCCATGGGCGTCCCGAGCAGGTGATCGAGGGACTGGCCGCCGAAGTCCTCCAGGATGAGGGCCGGCATGCCCTGGTACGTCTCGAGGGCGAGCGGCTTGATGACGGCCCGGGCGTCGAGCAGCTGTCCGAGCTCATACTCGTGCTTCAGCCGCTCGCGGTCCTTCGGGCGGCTGCGCCGCGGATCGAGCACCTTGAGGATTACCGGGCAGCGATCGGCGCTCCTGACCGCACGATAGACGACGGCTCTGCCATCGAGGGAGAGAGGCATGGTGATCGTGTACGGGGAGGCGAGGGGCATGGAGAGGGTTCCTGATGCGCGACACGCTCGGCGAGGACGATGAGGCCGCGCGCGCGGTGCTCCACAGGGCTCGGGCATCGTCGGCCGGGCCGCCGAGCCGGACCGAGAACGTGATTGAGCGCATCACGCGGGCTCGAATCCATACCAGCCGGGCTCAGCGCCCCGTGCCGGCAGGATCCTGTGAAGGCGTGACGGACCGTGATGCCATGCGCTCTCGACATGAGTGTGGATCTTGTGCCTCACGTCGCAGGCGTCATGAGTCTGCGTTCCAAAAAAGGAAATGCAGCCAACCAGGCGAGCGCGGAGGCTGGGAGCGCGTCGAACGCGTGCGTTGCAGACAACGCCGTGCTGGGTGGCCGCCGGTCCCGCCGGCGCTGGGGGGACCGTGCGACGCTCGCGCTGACGGGCCTGAGCGGCGGCGACGGGGCCCCGCGCACAACCGGCGGCCGTGGTCAAGGCGGCGGTGGAGGCGGCGGAGCGAAGGCGAGGCTGTTCTGCCAGGTCGGACCGGACACCGTTGACGGCGTCGGGGCCGGTGGCGGAGGCGGCGGAGCCGGGGGCTGCGGAGGCAAGGGAGGCGGGGGCGGGCAGGCGGGCGGTTCGAGCATCGGGATCGTGAGCCTGGGCAACCGGCTGAAGCTGACCGGGACGGCATCGACGACGCCGCCCAGCAAAGCCGGCTGCGACGGCGGAAAGGGTTGTGCAGGCGGTCCCGGTGGCGCTGGAGGTGGCGGCCGGGGCGGCTATGCCGTAGGCGTTGCGTATGCGGTGACGCCAAGCGAAGCGTCGGCGGTGCAATTCACCGCCGGCACACCCGGCGCCGGCGGCAACGCCGGACCCGGAGGCGCCCCGGAAAACGCCGGCGCGCCAGGGAGCGAAGGGAGCTGCTGGGGCTTCGCAGGTCAGTCGTCGTGCGGAGGATGACGCGATGGCATCGCCGAAGAAGCCGCCGGAGGGGCCGCCCCCGGGGCTCGATCCGGTTTGGTACTCGGACACGCCGGAGGCGAGAGAGGAGCAGCTCCGGATCCTGAAGAGAGCACGGGCGCGAGGCTCGCTGCTGTTTCGGATAGCGCAGGGCGAGGACGTGCGGAAGGAGCTCGCTCAGATCGAGGCCCAGGCGGAGGCGATGGAGGCCATGGAGCAAGAGGTTGCCGGGGTATGGATGAGCGCGGCGATGGTGGAGGGCGGAGTCGAGAAGCGCTGGTCGGGCGCGCGGATCGGCGCGGTGGTCTTGGCGCTGGCGGTCCTGTGCGGCGCGGTGATCGCGCTCGTGTGGCTGCGCTGACGCAGCGAAGCAGCGGCGCCGCGCCGTGACGAAGTAGCAACGTAGCGAACAGGCGCGCATAGCGCGGCCTGATCACACCCAGGGAAATGCGCGCCGCCGTGTGCGGCGCGCCATGGCTCGGCTCGTCTTGTCGACGAGCTGTCGAGCTCGGATTCTTCCGGATAGCATTCCCGTTGCTCTGGTTTGCGGGCTCGTCGGAGTCGTTCCCGGAGGTGATGCTCGAGGGGTGCCGGAAGCTGAAGCCGGTGAGCGGTTATGGAGGTATCGGCGCGGTCGAGTCGCCTGATAGCTCAATCAGCAGCCGGTACGAGCCCGTCGTCTATGATTGGGCCCAGAAGTTTCCCGGGTCGGAAGCCGATTGTCCGACCTCTCATTCTATCTGGCTGCGCAGAGGAAGAAGTGGCGGTGGGATCAAGGGTGTCAACTGGCTCACCCAGGACCCCAGGACGAGACCACGCACCGGCGCGGGGCGGCGCCGTCCTGCGCGCGCATGAGGCCGGGATCAGGGATTGTAGCGGCGGCCGCTGCGGTAGCTCGCGATGGCCAGCTCCACCGGGCGGAACAGCGGGGTGGGCAGCGCGTCGAGCGGGTACCAGCCCCAGCCGGCGATCTTGTGGGGCTCGCGCTCCTCGGGCTCGCCGTCGAACTCCTCCGCGAGGAGCTGGATGTCCACATAGTGCTTGCCGTAGGCGAGGATGTTGCTGAGGCACAGGAAGGAGAGCTTCCTGACGACAAGGCCGCTCTCCTCGCGCACCTCGCGGACGGCGCAGTCCTCGAACGACTCGCCGAGCTCGAGGTGGCCGCCGCACCACGAGTAGCTGCCGTCGCCGTGGCTCCCGCGTCGCCGCGCGAGCAGCACGTGCCCGTCGCGCACCAGCATCACGCCCACACCCACCAGCGGTCGCTCCGCGGCGTTCCCTCCGACGATCGCCTCTCCCAAGGACACCTCCCCCGCACGCGACGCCGTCGTGCGTGGAGCGCGCTGTAGCACGGCGCGCAGCGGTGCCGCTCGGGAGGCGTCGGGTCGACCCGCCGCGCCCGCTGCGCCAGCCGCGCCAGCCGCGCCGCCCGCGCGGCGCACGGAGCCACCTCGCGCACGTGCAAGCGCCGGTACCGATTGACTTTTCAGTGAACACGCGTACCGTGCCAGGCGCGATGGATGCGTCCTTGCCCTGGGAGCTGAACCCCGTCCTCCAGCAGAGCCGGCTCGTCCTCCTGGCGCAGACGGCCGTCGATGTCCGCAACAAGGCGTTCAACGAGGCGAACCGCGACGAGGGCGACACCAGCTGGGGCATCGGCTGCAAGGCGCACGAGCGGTTCGGTCATTCCCTCTGCAAGCTGGCAGAGAGCGGAAAACACCCCTGGCTGTCCGTCCATCGAGACGGGCTGTACTTCATGCCGCACATCGAGGGCGTCGCCGTGCGCGTGTACCGCGGTCCGGCCGACAAACCCTCGCAGCGGCACCTCGAGGCCGCGCGCAGCGAGCACGGTCGCCGCGCGGAGTCGCGACAGATGGCCTTCTCGTTCATGGGGCAGGAAACCGAGCCGGATGGCCCGTGGTTCTGGATGATGGCCGTGGAGACGGACGTCGAGGGGAGGGCGCTCCGTGCCGTGTTCTTCCAGGCCAACGAGGCCGGCGGGACCCGACACGCATGGGAGGCCCCGGTCGAGACGGTGTCCGCCGAGCCTGCGCCTGCGCCTGTACCCGAGCCCGGAGACAAGCCGGCGCGCCCGGCGCGACCGCGCACGGCACAGGGCCAGCAAGCGAAGGATGCGCTCCTGTCGCGCGACGGACGGCCGCTGCTCCGCGCGCAGACCATGACCCTTCCGCTCGTGTCACAGCCGAGCTGACGGCCGGCGAACGAGGCGGATCCGCCGGCAAGGAGGCTGTCCTATCGCGGAGTGCAGGTTCGTGCGCTCCGCGACAAGGCGGTGAGCCCCCGCCGACACACCCGCGCAGGAGCCCGGGTCATACCGGCATTCCCATCGTCCGGCGGAGCGCGTCGAACTCCTCGGTGAAGCGCCCGTTCCCGCCCCGCAACACGAGCGGCGGCTCGTCATGGCACGACGCCACGGCCTCGGCGTGGCGCAGGGCATAGACCGAGAACAAGGCCGCCTTGCCCTCCTTGGGCATGACGTCGCGCCACGCCTCGAGCGCGAGCCCGGCCGCCGCCGCCGCCGCCTCGACGCGAGGCCGCTGCCACGCCGCCGCGCAGGCCACGAACGGCGCGCCGGGAGCGAGCAGCCGCGCGGCCGCGAGGCAGTAGTCCTCCACGCCGCCGCGGTGCTCGAAGCGGCACGGCCCGCACTGGACCCGATAGGACTCGATGCCGGTGCCGACCGGCAGGTACGGCGGCGTCCCCGTCACGAGCTCCGCAGGCGCGAGCCCGTCGAGCACCGCCGGATCGCGCAGGTCCCCCCACCGGACCTCGCCGCGCGCGTCGACGCCGTTCCACGCGACCGAGCGCCCCGCCATCGAGGCGCTCACCTCCTGCGCCTCCACGCCCGCGCAGCGCGCGTCCGGGAAGCGCCACGCGGTGAACAGGAGCACCGTGCCGATGCCGCAGCCGAGGTCGACCGTGCGGCGCGGGGGCGTGCTCGCGACCCGCTCGGCCGCGAACCAGGCGGTCACGAGGTCGTCGGCCGACCAGCGGTGCCCGTCGAGCCGCTGCAGGATCCGGAAATCACCCGAGAGATAGCAGAGGTCCTCGCCGGGGCCGGGCCAGACCTCCGGGCGATCCGGCGTCACCGGCGGCGGCCCAGGGGCGATCCACCCGGGCGGCCGGCGCGCAGGGCGCACGACCCCGCCGCGCGGCGCGAGAGAGGGCTGGACATCAGGGGGAGCGATCATCGACCCCCATGTACCACGCCCCCCCGGCGCCAGGGGCGCGCGCGATCCCCGCGAGCGCGCGGCCCCGCGTGGAGCGCGGCGGCCCCGCGGCGTCAGAGGTTCGCGCAGCGATCCGCGAGCGAGGGATCATCGCAGAAGAGGCACGGGATGGTCTCGCAATCCAGCGGGGGGCACGACTCGGGGCATGTCGGCTCGCTCGGGTCGCAGTCGATGATCTGCCAGGTGAGCGAGCCCATGTCGTCCGGGTCGTCCGGACAATTGCACTTGTTCGCGTTCAAGGCGTGTGTTGCCACCATGGTGACCGTATGACACTCCCGCACGGGCGTCGCTCCGTCGTTCGGGAGAGTCACGAGGCCGAAGTTCAACTTGGCCGTGATGAGGCGCTGTCCGTCGGCGATGGTCCCGGCCGGGAACGAGGGCGATTCCGCGAACCTCCGGTACGGGTACGGGTAGTCTTCCGATGTGCGGCTCCCGTAGTCGACGTACAGGGCGATCTGCACGGGATCACCGCTGTCCTCGGACAGCACCGTCGCGACGAATTCCTTGGGTTTGTCGTTGGTCTTGTCGTCGGGGGTGATGTGTATGGGCCTGTGCGGGGGAGGGAAGACCGCCGTGAGCACCGGCGCGGTCTGCTCGGGATGCTCGTACGTCGGCGGCTCGAGCACGAGGCAGCCCGTGGTCGAGGCGGCGAGCGCTGCCGCCGCGAACGAGCGAGCGAGCGCGGCGGAGCAGCGCGGGCGCGCCGCGAGGACGGCGGCGCGGCGAAGGGAAGGGCGGGACGGAGCGATCATGGTGGCGCTGTGCAGGGGCCGATGGGGGGTGGGGTCCGTGCTGGGTGCTGGAACTTTACCCACTGGGGCGACGCGCGGTGGATCTAGCTGGAATCCGACCGCCGCCGCGCGGGCAGGCGCGCCCGCGGCCCCTCCCTCCGCGCCGCGGCGTCACTTGCGCGGGCTCGCCGGCGCGCTCTCCAGCGCGTAGACGACCTTCACCTGCGTGCCGAACGGGACCTCGCCGGACGACACGGGCGTGCCCATGTCCGCGGAGTACCCGCCGGAGGCGAGCGCGGGGCGGGGGGCGTAGATGGGGCCGTGCTCGACGACCTCGCTGATCGAGACGACGCGGCCGAGCGAGACGCCCTGGAGCCTGGCGAGCGCCCCGGCGCGAGCCCGCGCGTCCGCGATCGCCTTCTCCCGCGCGCGCGCCTCGAGCGGGTCGGTCTCGTCGAGGCCGAACGAGACGCCCCAGACGTTGTTCGCGCCGGCGGCCACGGCGGCGTCGAGCACCGCCCCGACCTGATCGAGGTTGCGGATGACGACCATCACCGTGTTGCTCACCTGATAAACGTGCGACGGCGGAGGCGGCGCTGCCGGCGCCAGGTCGGCGGGCGGCGGCTTCGGCGCCGGCGGCTGAGGCGCCTTCGGTCCGCGCCCCGCGGGAGCCGCGGGCGCCGCGGCCGGGGCCGCCGGCGCCGGCGCGACCGCCGGGGCGGGCTGCGCGTGGCCCATGGCCATCCAGGGCGGCACGTCGGGCTGCCGCACGAGCTGGATGGAGTAGTTGCTGGTCTGGATATCCTTCTCGGCCAGGCCGGCGTTCTTGAGCGCGGCGAGGATCTCGGTCATGCGCGCTGCGGCGAGCTTCGTCGCCTCGTGCACCGTCGGCGCCATCACCTCGATGCCCATCTGGGCCCGGGCGATGTCAGGCCTCGCGCTGACGTCGCCGCGGCCGACGACCGTGATGGTGTTGACCTCCGGAGCGGCGGCCACGGGCGGCGTCGCCTGCGCCGCGCACGCGGCGAGCAGCGGTGTGACGGAAAGCATGAGCCCGGCGAGGTACGCGCGGGACAGGGAGCGCTGGTTCTTCATGCCCGTGCAACGCGCGCCGCCCAGGCCGGCTTACAGGGGGGCGCGCCCCTCGGCGCTCGCCGCCGCGAGCAGATCGACGGGCCGCTTCGGCGGCGCGCCGGCGACGCCCGAGGCGGCGGCGTTGCTCCCCCTCGGCAAGTTGTTCCACGCCGCGCCGGGTGCGCTATGGTCGTTCACGTGCTCACAATACCCAGCGATGAAGAGGCCCTCGGAGGTCTGCAGGGTGCCACGATCGCCAGCGACCTCTCGCCAAGCATCGGCTACCGGATCGTGTCGCGCGCCGGCTCCGGGACGATGTTCGTCTCGTTCTACGCGGTCCGCACCGCGCCCGAAGGCGAGACGCCCGTGGTCGTCAAGATCCTCCGGCCGTCGCTCTTCAGGCAGATGGGTCCGTCAGCGGCCGTCATCGTGAAGAAAGAGGCGGTGTCCCTCGGCCGCCTCAACGAGCAGGTCCCTCCGACCCCCTTCGTGGTCCGGCTCATCGACACCGGCACGTTCGAGGTCCGCCGCGGCACGAAGGCGCTCAATCTCCCCTGGATCACCATCGAGTACGTGCACGGCGGCGTCCAGGGCGTGACGCTCCGGCAGCGGGTCCAGGGGACCATCCAGGCCACGGGCCACGCGTTCGATCCGGCGCGCGCGACGCGCGCCATCGAGTGCATCGCGAGCGGGCTATCGGCCGTGCACGACGTCGGCGTCGTCCACCGGCAGCTCACGCCGGAGAGCATCCTCTGCTGCGGCTCCGGCGACGACGAGCTGTTCAAGATCAGCGACTTCGGCATGGCGCGGCCGCGCGGCATCCGCGAGACGATCATGGCCGGCGTCGTGGGCAACGCCGGGGTCGCGCCGCCGGAGATGCTGTCCGCCGATCCGAGCACGATCGGCCCGTGGACCGACATCTTCAACCTCGCGTCCGTCATCTTCTTCCTGCTGACGGGCGAGGAGTACATCATCGCGGAGTCGCAGGCGCAGGCGCTCATGGCCGCCATGGCGCGCACGCGCCGGAGCATCGTCGAGACGCGGTGGCTCCACCCGGCGCTGCGCGGCAACGACCAGGCGTGCAAGTCGATCGACTTCGCGCTCCGCTGGGCGTCCACCGGCGAGGCGCAGGAGCGCCTCCAGGAGGCGGTGGCCGTGGCCGCGATGCTCTCGCCGTACCTCCGCCCCGCGTCGCCGATCTCCGCGCTGGAGCAGCGGATCGTGGCGAGCGCGGGGGAGCAGCGCGTGCGCGCCGCGGAGGAGGTCGGTCCGATGACCGTCCCGTCCACGCACCTGAAGGCGCCGGTCCTGCTCAAGGGGGAGCTCGGCCAGACGCTGCTGTCGCCGCGAAACGCCAAGGCCGCCGAGCGCCCGAGCCAGGACCGCCCGATCGAGGCCGAGATCATCAGCGCGCCCCCGCGCGCCTCGCGGGAGCCCGCGCCGCGCCTGTCGGCGGTCGTCGAGCGCTGGACGTGGAGCGTGCTCCACCACCCGAGCCTCGATTCGGTCATCCGGAGCGTGGCCTGGGACGGCTATGGCCGGTGCCTCGCGGCGGCCACGGGGGGGCTGCTCTTCTGGAACGGGACGAGCTGGAGCGAGGCGTCGTCCGGCGGCCTCCCGAGCCCGCAGGGCGTGCGCTTCGTGCACCGGATCGGGCCCGGCCGGTGGCTCATCGGCGGCGACGCCTCGACGCTCGCGGTGTACACGACGGGCGGCGTGACGGGCGTCTTCCAGCTGCCGGGAGAGCCGCAGAGCCACGTCGCGCTGAGCGGCGACCTCGAGGACATGGGCATCCTCGTCTCGACGACGCCGAACGATCCGCGGCCGCTCCTCCACGCGTTCATCGCCAAGCGCTGGCTGCGGCCGATGCCGGCCGACGGCGTCGCGCTGCTCGCCGCGGTCGCGCGCGTCGAGGACGAGCGGTGGCTGGTCGTCGGCCGGTCGACCAAGGGCGAGGGGCTGGTCGCGCTCTACGCGCCGCTCGACTGGCACCTGGAGCGCATCCCGGCGCCGCCGGCGCGGGCGTTCGTCGCGTGCGCCGGGCGGCCCGATCTCGGCGTGGGCATCGCCGTCGGCGCGGAGGGCAGCGTCGTCTGGCGGTACGGGCAGAGCGTCTTCACGGAGATCATCGAGCCGCGGCGCGCCCTGTCGGCCGCGACGATCGACGCGGAGGGGCGCGCCTGGGCGGGCAGCGCGGGGCGCATCTGGGTGCGGCGCGGCGGCATCCCGCCCATGGCCGGGGTGTGGGAGTGCGTCTGGGAGAACGACGCCTGGGTCGGCCCGGTGGTGTCGCTGTTCGTCGACGGCGAAGTGGTCGTCGCCATCACCGCGGACGGCGGCATCATCGAGGGCCGCGTCACCGGCTGACGAGCCCGGTGAGCCGCCATCACCGCGGCGCGCGGTACCTGCCCACGACGATCGTGATGTCGTCGTCCGGGCTCGGGCACCAGCTGTCGACCTCCCGCAGGATCCGGTCGCGGATGTCGTCGACCGGCGCGTCCTGGGCGGCTTCGACGGTGGCGCAGAGCCGCGAGAGCCCGAACTGCTCCCGGTGCGCGTTGCGGGCCTCCGTCACCCCGTCGCTGTAGAGCACGAGCAGGTCGCCGTCCTCGAGGAGGAGCTCGGCGTCCGTGGTCAACGCGTCGATGGACGGCAGGACGCCGACCCACACGCCGGAGCTCGGGATGCACTCGCTCCTCCCCGTCCTCGCGCGGCACACGATGATGTCGTCGTGCGCGCCCGCGAACGTCACCCGCCCGCCGCGCTCGTAGCGCAGCAGCAGCAGGGTCGCGTGCTCGTCGCGCTTCAACCGGTCGCGGATGTTGTCGTAGATCGCCCGGTTGAGCGCCGAGACGACCTCGCCCGGGCGGGCGCCCGGATCCCTGCGCGTCATGGCGGCGACCATGCTCTGGATCATCAACATGACGAGGCCCGCCACGAGCCCGTGCCCCGCCACGTCGCCGATCCCGAGCCACCCGCCGTCCCGCGTGGGGAGCACGTCGTAGTAGTCGCCGCCGACCTCCGCGGCCGGCCGCATCATCGCGGAGAGCTCGAGCCCCTCCACATGCAGGTGCGCCGGGACGAGCGTGGTCTGGATGTGCTTCGCGACGAGGGTCTCCTGGTGGACCCTCTCCTGCTCCAGCCGCTCGCGTACCTCCACGTGCCGGACGATCTCCCGGTGCATCGACACCGCCTTCATCGCAGAGCCGATCTGGAGGCGCGCCGCGTCGTAGACCATCTCGTTCGCGCCGCTGTTGACGAGCGCGATGCCGTAGTGCTCCGTCTCGCCGAACGTGAGCGGCATCGCGACGACGCTCCAGCGCTCCGACGAGCTCAGGAATCCGGGCGGCGCGAGGCACGAGGACGCGAAGCTCGCGGGCGGCGGCTCCACCTCGCGGCTGTTCTCCATCAGAAACAGCGACTGCAGGGTGGCGCGCTCGGGATCGTCGAAGAGCGATATGGCGACGTGCGTGAGATCCAGCTTCGGCAGCTCCGCCGCGAGCGTGCGCCGGAGGGTGGGCATGCCGAGGCAGGTCGAGAAGAACATGCCGGTCCAGCTGAGGTTGACCGACGCGCGCTCCAGGTACAGCCGCTTCTCGCCCTCGGCGCGGGCGGAGGCGTGGCTGATCAGGATGCGGCACGTGTGCCAGAGCCGCTCGAGGCGGTCCTCGGAGGCGCCGCCGGGCGCCCGGCCGATCTTCGCGCGGAGCAGCGTGATCGCGCCCTGGAACTGGTCGAGGGCGACGCCCTCGCGCCCCGCCGCGTCGAGGAGGTCCTGGAGCGCCGTCAGGAAGCGGCCCTCCCGCCCGCTCAGCTCCTCCTCGAGCGCGGAGAGCAGCTCTCGCGGCCAGGCCTCACGCGACGCCGCCGGGACGGTCACGCACCGCGCGAGCGCGCGCTCCAGCGGCTCCTGCTGCGCGGCGATGGAGAGCGGCTCGCGGCGCGGAGGCGCCCCGGTCGCGCGCGGGAGGGCAGCGTAGTAGCCGCAGCCGCACGACTCGCGCCGCGTGAGCTCGACGGGAAGGAGGCTGCACTCCGGCACACGCTCGCCGCGGAGCTGGCGCACGACCGTCTCGACGGCGAGCGCCCCGAGGTCCTTGATCGGATGGCGGACGGTCGTCAACGACGGCCTGGTGACGCGCGAGACGGCGACGTCATCGAACCCGCACACGAGGACGTCGCCAGGGACGTCGATGCCGTGCGCCTTCAGCGTGTCCATCGCGCCGAGGGCCATGTTGTCGTTGCCGGCGACGACGGCATCGAACTCGACCCTGCGCCCGAGGAGCTCGCGCATCGCGCGGCGGCCGCCGTCGATCAGAAAATCGCCGTACACGAAGAGGCGCTCGTCATAGGGGAGCGCGCGCGCCGCGAGGGCCCTCCGGTACGCCACGGCGCGCAGCTTCGCCTCCTCGTTGTTGGCCGGCCCGCTGATGTAGGCGACGCGCTTGCACGCGTGGTCGTCGAGCACGTGCGCGACCGCCGCCTCCCCCCCGACCGCGTTGTCGACGATGACGCTCGGGACGCCGTCCAGCGCGAGCCCCACGCTGCACACGGGCAAGGGCGCGAGCGATCGGCTGAACTCGTGCGCTCCCTCGGGGCCGACGTGGTTCGTGAGCGCCGACGACATGATCACCGCCCCATCGACCGTCGTCGCGCCGATGAGCGAATAGATCCCGCCCCGGGCGTCCAGCGTGTAGCCCTGGCGGGCGCGCGTCTCGCCGAAGGCCACGATGAGGTTGACGTCGTGCGCCTCGGCCGCGCGCTCGACCCCGAAGCGCGCCTCGGACTGGTACTCGCCGCAAAGGTAGTCGGTCAGGAGGGCGATCGTGTGGCGCTTCGCCGCCATGATCTATCGCTCCCCGTTCACTTGTCGTGGATGGAGACGAGGCCGGGGGACATGCGCTCCAGGGCCGCCAGGCTCCGCCGCTGCCACCCGAGCCTCGCGTCCGTGACGAACCGGATCTTGCAGCTGGGGCCCTGGCCGGTGACGCCGGAGATGAAGGCGATGAACGCCTTCAGGCAGCTGGAGTTCAGGAAGTACAGCGCGCGTATGTCGAACTCGACGGCTGCGAGCGAGAGGCGCCGGACCTCGTGCTGGACCTCCTTGCAATAGGCGCCGAGCGGCGCGGCCGCCGCCATGTCGCCCGTCCCGGTGAGCTTGATACTCAGGCGATCGCCGAGCAGCGCCGGCTCGATGCCGAAGCTGTCCGTGGTGATGCGATCAACCCTTAGGCTGTCCATTCATCCTCCACCGCTCGAGCGGCGCGTGCGCGATGATCGTGAGCTCGTTGCCCTCGATCTTGTAGTCGACGTCGAGCCCTCCCTCGGCGCGGACGCGCGCGAGGCCGAGGCCGGAGACGCCCTCGACCATCGCTGTCTCCGTGATGAGGTCGTCGTAGTGCTTCAGCGGGTCGCTCGCGGTCTTCAGGTCGAGCAGCCGCTTCTCGACCTCTCGCAGCCGCTCCGGCGACGCCTCGTTGCGCGCGCGGATCTTCATGATGTGCGACGTCTCGTCCTCCTCCAGCGCGAGCTCGAGGCTGACGCGAGGGCCGGTGGAGTATTTGGTGATGTTCTCGGCGAGCTCGTGCGCGGCCATGTAGAACCGCGAGCTCACATTCGCGTCGTCCAGCACGGCGCCGCAGAAGCTGGACACCAGCCGCAGCACCGCCGTCGCCAGACGCTCGCTCGGAAAGAAGGTGATGCAGAGGAATAGCGAGGCGCTCTGCGTCGGTTCGGGGGATGACACAATCTGTTATGTTACGCCGCCCTCGCGCAGGATCCAACCACTAGTTCCGCGGGCCGCGCGGCTTCTCGTTTCGCTCTCGTTTCGCTCTCGTGAGAGCGCGGGCGAGCGCTGAACGGAGAGGGCACCCGGAGCGAGCTCCGCCTCCGCCATCGAGCTTCCGATGTGATGCGGTCCTCACCTCGGAATGTGATGCGCTTCGCAGTTCGCGCGATGGCGCGCTTTGCTCCAGGGCATAACGCGACGCGTCGCCCGCGGCGGAGTGGCATGCTCGTTGATGACGAACGTGGCGTCCATCGGTGCCCAGGTGTGTCCATGGATCCGGTGCGGTCACCGCGCGCCTCGCGCACATACGCCTTCACCTGAGGGAAACATCCGGCCGGGCGACCCAGCAAGGAGGGTATTGCTGTATGGAACAACGATGCTTCTCGCTCGGGCCGCCCTGGCCACTCGGGCCGTCGCGCCGCCGCCTACATCGCTTGGCGGCGATGACGGGCGTCCCTTTTCTCGTGATGCGCGGCGTCCTGGCCGGCGCCGCCGCGGCGGCGGCGATCGGCTGCAGCACCGCGCCCGGGACGGAGGGCGAGCTCGGGCGCCCCGCCGGCGCGAGTCACGGTGTCGGAGAGGGCGATTCGGCGGCGCTCGGAGCGGCCTCGGCGGCGCTGTCGAGCGATGGTGCGGTGTGCGTCACCATCCAGCGTGGAACTCTCGGCACGGTGAGAGATGCGACACTGTGGCAAAACGCTCCGGGGTGGAACGACTCCGCATCTCCGAACCTCTCGACGGGGTGGGCCGCGGGCGCCGGCCGCCGCCGGTCTGTCGTGTACTTCGGGCTCTCTCCCGTGCCCGTCGGCGCGACGGTCCTCTCTGCCTCGCTGGTCTTCCATCAGACGTACGCGGTGGAGAGCAGCGCTGTGAGCGTGCACCGCGTCACGGTCCCGTGGGACGAGCGCACCGTCACCTGGTGGAGCATCGGGGACAGCGGCTTTGAAGGCGAGAGCGCGGCGACCCTCGCGGCCGAGGCCGGCGTCGGCGCCCGCGCGACGGACGTGTCGGCGCTCGTGCAGTCGTGGGCGCTCGGGACGGCGCGGAACGACGGCGTGCTGCTCGACGAGGAGCGCGCGCACACGACGTACCTGAGGAGCAGCGAGATCGGCAGCACGCAGGAGCGCCCGAGGCTCGACGTCTGTTACGTGACCTGCTCGGACGGGGTGATGAACGGCCTCGAGGTGGGCCTCGACTGCGGAGGGCCGCGCTGCGCTCCCTGCGCGGGCCCGGCGGCGGCCACGTCGAGCGCCGCCGCGTCGAGCTCGACCGGCGCGTCGGGCGCGGCGGGTGATCCCTGCGCCGACGCGGCCGCGCTGCCGCCCGATCCGCTGCCGCCCGCGCGGCTCTCCGAGACCGGGCTCTACGCCGACATCACGACGCGATCGCGGGCAGCGGGCACGCGCGAGTTTCGTCCTGCTTACGAGCTCTGGTCGGACGGGGCGGCGAAGCGGCGCTTCGTGTACCTGCCGCCCTGCTCCACGGTTGACACGAGCGACATGGATCACTGGTCGCTGCCGGTCGGCGCGCGCTTCTGGAAGGAGCTCCGCGCGGAGGGCGTGGCCGTGGAGACGCGGTTCATCCACCGTTTCGGGCCGGGCATCGACGACTGGCTGTTCGCCGCGTACGCGTGGGATCCGGCGAGGAACGACGCGTTCCTCGTCGAGGCGGGCGTCGAGGACGCGCGCGGGACCGCGCACGACATCCCGCGGACCGCGGACTGCTGGGAGTGCCACGGAAAGCTCCCGGAGCGCGTCCTCGGCTTCAGCGCGCTGCAGCTGAGCCACGATGGACCGGGCGAGACGATGGCGTCCCTGAGCGACGCCGGGTGGCTCACCGTCCCGATGCGGGGAGGGGTGCGCCCGCCGGGCGACGCCCGGGCGGCCGCGGCGCTCGGCTATCTCCATGCGAACTGCGGCAATTGCCACAACAGCACCGGCGTCGCGACCCTGCGGACACGCCTCCTCGCGGCGAACACCACGGTGGAGAGCACCGATACCTACACGACCGGCGTGGGCGTGACACCCAGCTTCTGGGAGCCTGGCGCGCTCTACCGGATCACGCCGGGAGATCCCGAGTCGAGCGCCGTCGTGCGGCGGATGGATCACCGCGGCTCCAGGGCGCAGATGCCCCCGATCGCGTCGGACGCCGCCGACGCGGCGGGCCTCGCGGCTGTCCGCTCCTGGATCGAGGGCCTCGGGCCGCCGCCCGAGGCAGGGAGCGGCGGCGGCAGCGGGGGCGGCGCCGCAGGCGGCGCGAGCGTTGGCGTCAGCAGCACGAGCGCGAGCTCCGGCAGCGGTACCAGCGGCAGCGACGGCGCCGGCAGCGTCGGCTCTAGCGCCGGCAGCGGCAGCGGCAGCATCGGCTCCGGCGCCGCGTGCGCCGGGGTGCCGCGCCTGAAGCTCACGCAGGTCGCGGCCGGCCTGGCGACGCCCGTCTTCCTCGCGAGCCCGCCGGGCGACCGATCGAGGATGTTCGTCCTCGAAAAGGACGGCGTCGTCCGCCTGATCAAGGACGGTGTCCTCCGGTCCACCCCGTTCCTCGATCTCCGCGGCGGGACATCGTGCCCGCCCTCGCCGCCGGCGAGCGCGAACCCGCTCGTGTGCGCGCCCAGCCCGACCGCGGAGGGCGGGCTGCTCGGGATGGCGTTTCACCCGCGCTACGCGGAGAACGGCAGGTTCTGGCTCTTCTACACCGCCGCGCCCAGGGGCAACGTCACGATCGCCGAGTTCCGCCGCTCGGCCTCGAACCCCGATGTCGCCGACACGTCGGCGGGGAGCGTGCCTGTCCGGACGCTCCTCGACGCGAGGCACGGCGGCTGGAACCACGCGGGCGGCACGCTCGCGTTCGGCCCCGACGGCTACCTCTACGCGTCGGTCGGCGACGCGGCCGTCACGCCGTATTCGGCCTCTCCAGCGAAGGATCTCTCGTCTCCGCTCGGCAAGATCCTGCGGATCGACGTGGACAGCGGGCTCGGCCCGCCAGGCAACCTCTCCGGCCCGGGCGTGAACCCGCTCGTCTGGGACTACGGCCTACGCAATCCGTGGCGCATCAGCTTCGACCGGGGCACGGGGGATCTCTACATCGCCGACGTGGGACAGAACGCCTGGGAGGAGCTCGACATCGAGCCGGCGCGCGCCGGGCGGCGCGATTACGGGTGGCCGGCGATGGAGGGCGACCACTGCGTCGCCGCCGGGTGCTCCCGCGTCGGCGTCGCGCCCGCCGTGGAGCACAGCCACTCGAGCGGAGAGGGCGGCTCGATCACCGGCGGCTACGTCTATCGCGGCTCGGCGATTCCGTGCCTCCAGGGAAGGTACGTTTACGGCGACTACGGGACGCACCGCTTCTGGACGCTGCGGTGGGACGGCTCGAGGGTGCGGGATCACGTCGAGATCACGGCGGACCTCGAGTCGCGCCTGCCCGCGGCCTCGTTCGGCGAGGATGCCGCGGGCGAGCTCTATGTCGTCATGCTGACCGGCGAGGTGCTCCGCGTCGATCCGAGGTGAAGGCCCAGCGCCCCGGCGGCGCTATCCCGCGAGCTGCCCGTCGCCCGCCCGGAGCTTCGCGAAGCGCGGGCGCCAGGCCCGGCTCTGGGCGAGCAGCGGCGCGGTGCGCGCGAGGAGCAGCGCCAGATCCTCGGGGCGGCCGGCGTCGAGCAGGGCGCGCGCTCGCCAGTAGAGGAGCTCGATCCGCTGATCGGCGCTGAGGCCGCCGCTCAGCTCGCCGGGCGGCTCCCCCTCCTCGCGCGCCGTCGCCCGCGTGCGCGTGCTCTCCATGCCGGACCTCGGGTCCTTCACGGCGAGCTGCATGACGCCGAGGAGGGCCTGGGCGTACGGCGGCAGATCCGCGACCGCCCCCTGCGCCCTGAGCCACCGGAGCTGCCGGCTCGCGTCCGCGTGCTCGTCGCGCATCGCGTGGATCCGCGCGAGCAGGAGCGCGCTCCTGTAGGCCGGCCTGTCCTTGAGCTGCTCGTCGAGCGAGCGCGCCTGCCGCACCAGGGGCAGCGCCTCGTCCTCGTGCCCCCAGAGGTAGAGCAGCTCCGCGAGCTTGATCGTCGCGTCGCGCTCCGCCAGGGCGCTCGCCTCCTCGCGGGCCAGCTGGACCGCGCGCCGGAGGTCCGCCATCGCGCGATCCGGGGCGTCGAGCGCCGGCCAGAGCTCCGCGCGGCGGACGAGCGCCGCGCAGAGGTGGCCCCGGTCGCCGCGCTCCTCGCAGCTGCGCACGGCGTCGTCGAAGCGCCGCTCCGCCTCCTCGAGCTGGCCGGACCGCGCGAGCACGCAGGCCAGCAGCGTGAGCCCGGTCACGTGCGTGTCGTGATCGGCCTCGCGGACGCGCTCCACGCCGTGCGTGAGCCGCTCGAGGGCGTCGTCCAGGTTGCCCTTGCGGAACGCCGAGCGGCCGGCCGCGACCTCGAAGCGCGCGGCGAGCGCGGCGTCGGCGCGGCCCTCGCGGGCGTCGAGCAGCGGGATCACCTCCTCGACGCGCGCCGCCGACTCCTCCCAGGCGCCCGCCCAGTCGAGCGCGGTCGCCTCCTCGAGCAGCGCCTCCGCGATCATCCGCGGGTCCTTCATCGTCCGGGCCAGCGCCCCCGCGGAGCGGAGATCGTCGAGCGCCTCGCCGGTGCGCAGGACGCGGTAGCGCACGCGCGCGCGGCCGAGGAGCGCGAGGTACCGCTGGCGCTGATCGTCGCCGTCGGCCCAGAGGAGCGCGGACGCGTAGTGGCCCTCCGCCACCGCGTTGTTGTGCCGGTCGCGCTGGAGATCGCCGAGGAGCAGGTACGCGTGCGCCGCGCGCGCGCGCGCCCCGGCGGCCGCGGCGTGGCGCGCGATCGGCTCGAGCAGATCCGGCGCCCTCGGCCGGGCCTCGGCCATGAGCTCCCAGACGGCGAGCGCGTGCCGGTGCATCGCCGCGCGCTGGTCCTCCGCGAGCAGCGCGTAGATGGCCTCCTGCAAGAGCGCGCTCCGGAAGGCGTAGCTGGCGCCGCCGCAGAGGGTGCCCTCGCCGTGCGCGGCGCCGTGCGCGCCGCGGGGGACGAGGAGCCCCCGCGCCACGAGCGCGCGAAGCGCGCTCGGGACGTCGATGCGCGCGCTCGGGACGTCGACGCGGTCGACGCCCGCCGCCGCCGCGTCCTCGTGTTCGAGCGCGCGTTGCACGCTCGCCGCCACGTCCTCCGAGAGCTCGAAGCCGAGCACCGCGCAGAGCCTCGCGCACGCGGCGAGCTCCGGCGGGAGCGCCTCCAGCTGCCCCGCGGCGAACCACTGCCACGCGGGCGACGGCGGGAGCCTCTCCAGCTCGGCGGTCGCGAGCTGGTGGCCGCTCGATCTCGCCCGCAGCCGCACGAGGCCCGCGCGCTTGATCGCCCGGGTGAGCTCCACGAGGGCGCGGGGGTTGTAGCCGGCCCACGCGCAGATGCGCCGGAGCGTCGCGCTCGGCGGAGGCTCCGCGGGCCGGAGGAGCTCCGCGCAGAGCAGGAGCCCCGCGGCGTCGTCGAGCGGCGGGAGCGCGACGTGATCGCGCGCGTGGCCGCGGGCGCTCAGCGCGTGGCGCCGCGGCGTCGGCGAGCAGCGCGCCGGGGCGCCGGCGAGCAGCACCCAGAGCGAGACCGACGCCTCGCGCCGCGTCGCGAGGTCGAGCGCGTCGAGCGTGGCGCTGTCGGCGAGGTGCGCGTCGTCGACGATCACGACGACGGGCCGCTCCATCGCCCTCCGGCGGAGCCCCTCGGCGAGCGCCCGGATCACGCTCCCGCGGCGCGGCAGCGGCCGGCCTGCGGAGCCGCCCGGCCAGCCGAGGATCGCGGCCACGGCGGGCCACACCTCGCCGCCGAGCGGCTCTCCGAGCCGCTCGACGCAGAACGCGCGCGGGTCGCCGGGCGCCGCGAGGGCGCCGTCCCTCGCGCCGAGCACCTCGGCGAGCAAGGCGGCCGCGATCCGGCCGTGGCCGCCCCCGGGGCGCGCGCCGAGCTCCGGCTCGGCGCGCAGCGAGATCACGAGCGCGCCGGGGTGCGCGCGCCGGCTGCTCTCGGCGATCTCCTCGGCGAGGCGCGACTTGCCGGCGCCGCGCTCGCCGATCAGCGCGCAGAGGCCGGGCCCGAGGCCCGCGAGCGCGCGCTCGCGGCTCTCCTCGGCGGCGCTCTGGGCCTCGCCGCGCCCGACGAGCGGCGGCGCGGCGCGCGTGGCGCCGCGATGGCCCGAGGGCGGGGGCGCGTCCGGGGCGAAGAAGTAGCGGCCGTCCTCGCTCGCCGCGGCGACGTCGAACCCGGCATGGGCGGTGACGAGCTCGGCGCTGAGCGCGATGCCGCGCCACGCATCCGAGGGGAGCCACGACTCGGGCCGCTCCACGGCGATGCCGGCGGCGTGGACGCCCTCGGCGTCGCGGCGGAGCTTCAACGGCGCGATGTGGATCGCGAGGGGCGCGCCGACCGAAGCGACGATCTCCCGCCCCGCGAGGAGCGCGCGCTCCGCGGCCGCCTCTTTCGGGCCGGGGAAGATCGCGACGAAGCGGTAGCCGCGCTGCCGCGCGAGGTGCCCGTCGTGGCGGGCCACGGCGGCGCGGACCTCGGCCTCGGCGCCGCGGGCCTCCAGGGCGAGCACCACCGTGTCGTGCCGGTCCGTGGAGCCGGTGGCGGCGTCGTCTCCCGTGGTCGCCGCGGCGCCGGCGGCGCCGCCGATCAGGGCGAGCGCCTCGGCGCCCGCCGACGCGAGCGCGGCCCGGAGGCCCGCGGCGTCGGCCGGGCGCCGCGCGCGCTCCTTGGCGAGGCAGGCGAGGACGAGGGCCTCGATGGACGGCGGGACCGGGGCGATCTCGCTCGGCCTGGGGGGGAGCCGGCCGAGGTGCCCCTGCGCGACGTCCGCGGGATCGCCGGCGAACGGAGGGCGCAGCGTGAGCAGCTCGAAGAGGAGCGCGCCGAAGGCGTAGAGGTCCGCGCGCGCGTCGAGCGGCTCGCCCCGGAGCCGCTCGGGGGACGCGACCTCGGGCGTCCCGAGCATGGCGCCCAGCGTGGTGAGCGCGCTGTCCGCCGGGTGGCAGACGACGCCGCGCTCGCGCTGCGTGAGGCCGAAGTCGAGGAGCCGCACGCCGCCGTCGGGCTCGAGGAAGACGTTCTCGGGCGCGAGATCCAGGTGGACCAGGCCGCGCTCGTGCACCACCTGGAGGCAGCTCAGCACGCCGAGCGCGACGTCGAGGGCGGAGCGCAGGTCGGGCGCGGCGGGCATTCCCTCGAGGTGGGCCGCCAGCGTCTCGCCGCGGAGCCGCTCCATCGCGATGTACGCGCGGCCGTCCTCGAGCACGCCGTTCTGGAACAGGCGAGGCGAGGCCGGGGGACCGAGCTGCTCGAGCGCCCACGCCTCGCTGCGGAACCGCTCGCGCGCGAGCAGCGAGTGGGCCCTGCTGATCTTGAGCACGGCGGGAGCGCCGTCCTCCGCCCGCGTCGCGGCCCAGAGGACCGAGAAGGCGCCCGCCGCGAGCGGCGGGCCGACGAGGAAGCCCGCGACGGACGGCGGCGTCTCGGCGTCGAGATCGACCGGCGCTGGGCGGGACGGCGCCGTGGCTCCGTCCGTCGGGCAGGAGGTGAGCACTGCGAGTCGGCGATGGCAGGAAGGGCAACGCGGCAAGAAGACCTCGGATGACCTCGGGTGGGGCCCGGCGCGATCCGTGACCGATATTACCGGTTATGCGGGTTGTCACGAGCAGGAAAACCGCATTGCGCGACACCGCCTTATGCCCATGGCGAAAGTGCGTGCTCGGTCTGCTCGGTCTGCTCGGTCTGCTCGGTCTGTTCGGTCACCCGCGACATCGTGGGTGTCGTGTCGACACCGGAGGACAGCGGCGGCGTCCCTCGCGCTGCGCGAGAGGGACCGCGGCTGTTGTCCTCCGAGCAGCCGGGCGAGCGATCGACAGGGGTGAATCTCGGTCGAACACCCACCTTCGGAGAGGCGGGGTCGGGTCTTCGCGCGGCTGTGGCGCACGGACGCCGGCGGGGCTCGGCTGAGCCGCGCCGGTCCGCGAGCTGTGGTGTATGCTGTTCCGAGCGGTCGGAGGGCTGGATGATCCATCGACAGACGGGCGAGATCGAGCTCACATCCGGGCTTCGCATCGGGCCTTCGTACTCGGAAGCGCAGTTCTTGTCGTCGCCGCTCGCGCGGATGGCCAACGCCCTGAGCCAGTCGCAGCCGTGGAGCGGATACCGGACGTCGCGCCAGCGCATCGGCTTCCGGACCTTCCGCATCACGCTGCACTTCTGCAGCGGCAAGATCGCGTGGGTCGAGCTGTTCGAGGTGGGCGCCGAGTCGAAGGCGTTCTGGAACGACTGGTCCGAGAAGGAGGAGGCGGAGCGCAAGGCCAGCCACGACGCCTGGCTGGTGTCGATCCTCGGCGCGCCGCCGTACGAGTATCCCTGGGGAAAGATCACCTCCCAGTACGACCCGCGGGGCGGTTACAGCAGCATCGTCGTGCGCTTCGGCTAGCGTGCCGGGGCGCTGGGGCTCGATGCCGGCGCTGGGTGCACGGGCCGGCGCCGCCCTCGGCGTGGGATGCGGGGCGCTACAGCGCTCGCCGGTAGCGGATCTCCGGGAGGCTGCCGGCGCCGACCCGCGCCCACCGCCGCGCGCCGTCGCGGCTGAAGCCGGAGAGCTCGTAGAAGCGGCGCGCGCGGGTGTTCCCCTCGAGGACCCAGATCGTCATGGTCCTGTGGCGGCGCCGGGCCAGGTCGGCCTGCGCCGTGTCGAGCAGCGCGGCGCCGAGCCCGCGCCCCCACGCGGCGGGCAGGAGGTAGATCGTGTAGAGCTCGCCGACGTCACCCGGGTCGTCGTCGCGCGTCGGTCCGGCGCTCGCGAAGCCGAGCCCGGCGCCCTCGGCGCAGAGCACCCAGGTCCGCGTCCCGGTCGCGGCGTCGCGGCTCAGGATGTGCCGCCAGCTCACCTCGCGCGCCGGCACGGAGAGGGCGTTGAGATCGGCCGCCGGCACCAGGCCGAGGTAGGCCGCCTGCCAGGAGTCGACCTCGATGCGCGCGATGGCGGCCGCGTCGGCCGGCTGCGCCCGGCGGATGACCGCCCCTGTGATCCGCTCTGACATGGTGTCTCGCACCCCAGGTTGGCCGGCGCCGCGGCGCACCGCCATGACGCCGCCTGCCGCGCTCGCCGGCCGGAGGCGCGATCAAGCGGTGCCCGACGCCGCATTCATCATGATGCTCCATCCCTCGCCCGCGATGGTCCCCTAAGGTCCTTTTGTGCGCGGTGACGCTGCCGAGCGCTGCAACGGAACCGAAGGAGGGAACCATGCTGTGCAAGGAGATCATGAAGCAAGACATCCAGAGCGTCCTGGCCGACGACACCATCCAGACGGCCGCGTGCAAGATGCGCGACGCGAACATCGGCTTCCTTCCTGTCTGCGACAGCGCCGGGAGGGTGCTCGGGGCGCTGACGGACCGCGACCTCGCCATCCGGGTGCTGGCTCACAACCGGCCGCTGAACACGAAGGCGGGCGACGTCATGACGCGCGGGGTGGTCGCGTGCCGGCCCGACGACGACGTGCAGCGAGCGGAGCAGCTGATGGGGCAGCACCACAAGTCGCGCGTCCTGTGCACCGAGGCGGACGGCCGCCTGGTCGGCATCATCAGCCTGTCGGATATCGCGCAGAGCGAGGACGACAGGCACACCGCGCAGACCATCCGCCGGGTGACCGAGCGGGAGGCGGTGCAGCACGAGAGCACGCGATAGCTCGCCGGGCGCTCGCCTGAGCGCCGCGCGCCGCCGCGGCGCGGGCGACGAACCTGCGGCGTTCGCCCGCGCTCCGCGCCGTCGCCCGCCGCGGCGGCCGCTCGCGCCGCGGCGCCGCCGGCGCGCCTCGCGGCGCCTTTACCCCGCTCTGCCTGCCCGCCCCGGGTCAAGACTTCCGGCGGGCGGCCAGAGCAGCGCCATCGTCCAGCCTGGAGCGCGCCCTCACCGTCGCGCCGCGAGAGGGCTATCGCCGACGCAGGGGGCACCGCGGATTGACGCAGGCCCAGGCGCCTATCCTCACCACGCGCGCCGGCGCCGGCCGTCAGCCGCGGACCCTGAGAACGATCTTCAAGCCGGCAGGCAGCACCGACCCGCGATGGTGAACCTTCACGGTGAAGATGGCGCGATCGACCTCGTCCTCCGGCATGTTTTTCAGGGAGAAGTGGGCGATGACCTCCAGGTGAGCGCGGCAGTTCGCGCAGCTGCTCACGCTATAGCGGCTCAAGACAGAGTGATAGCCCAGGTAGTATTCCTTGGCCTTGCCGCCGTCGTCCGTGACGGTCGCGTGCGCCGTCAGCAGGAACGACCCCTGGAACAGGGCGCGATCGATGCCCCTGACCATGAGCTTCCTGGCGCTGAACCCGGGCTCTACCGCCGCCGCGCTGGGCTGGTCATCGATGGATAGATCGTCGAATGAGCCCGGTCCATACGTGTAGCCGAGCTGGTTCTCGATGTCCACGCAGGCCGTGCTGACGTAGGGCTTGCTCGTGCGCGGGTTCTTGAACGGTTTGAGCGCGGTTCCATCGAGGGTCAGCTGAGTGCCGGGCGGGACGCCGGGGGTCGGCCCTTGCAGGTCATTCGAGCTGGTGCCCGGGTAGTCTGTCATGTCGTCGGAGACTTCGAGCGTCGTGGTTTGGCCATGCAGCTTCTGCCAGAGCCAGAACATGCGGTCGATGTTGCAGTGGTGAAAAAAGAAGATCGGATCGAAGGAGGACGTGTTGTTCTCTCCCATGTCCCCGTTCGAGCCGCTGACCAGCCCCATGCTACCAGCAGCTATCTGCGGCGCGTCGAACCCGCCGACGGCCAGGTGGAGGTCGTTGTGGGGCTCCTCCAGCGACACCACCATGGGCTGATCGGGGGGGATATCCGCGTTCCAGGCGGCCGCCGAGGTCGTGTTGGAGAAGACCGCGTAGTTCGGCGCGAATAGACACGCCCTGTACGATGCGTAGAGGCTGGCGCCCTCGGGAGGAGGTGGGTCCGTGGGCTCGGGGCCGTTCAGCCAAGCCATGATGTTGTTATTGAGCAGCGTGTCGTTCGTGTTCTGGTCGGGATACTTCTGGTTGTGGGCGTACGTCAGTTCGGAGTCCCCGAAGTTGCCCACCAGCCCCGAGAGCGGGTACCGCACCGTCGTGTAGCCGGCCCGCTTGTAGTACGGGTGCGCCTCGTCGGCGTTTGCGTTCTGGTCCCCCCAGTAGTTGTCGGAGACCGAGATGGGCAGGGTGAACGACCGCAGCGGGTTGGGGATACCCATCAGGCCGTAGCTCGGGAGGTCGACCGTCGGTCGAGTGAAGATAGCCGGGACGCCGTTGTGGCGAGAGTGGTCGTCCGTCTCGTCCCAGAAAGGCAGCGTCACGCCCGGTACGACGCTTTGCAGCGCCTTCTCGAGACAGTAAAGGTATGCTCTGTGCCAGGTCGGGAACAGGATGTTGCCGTGGTTGCAGTACCCTCCCCAGTATGCGTATGTATCCTCCGGCGGCAGTCGATCGACCGCGCGTCGCAGCAAGAAAGGCTCTCCGTGGAGGCCCCCCAAGGCGAAGAACGAGTTCCATTCATGCGGGTCGAGCCGCTGGATGCCCCTCCAGGCATAGAGCACGTCTTCAAGTGGTTTCGTGTTGCCCTCCGCGTATTCTTGCTGGAGGACATAGATGGACCGCCGTATCCCTGTGGTCATGTCAGCGCGTTTCCTTTTCTTCTGTCAGAGCGAGCTTGACCTGTACGGTCTCAGGGCGGCGCGGGGCTCTCCGCGCGCCCCGTGCTTCACGGCGGCGAGGGCAGCGACGAGCCCTGCGCTCCCTTCGCCGCACGGTCTTGCGAGGGGGACGGCCCCGTCCTCCGGGAGGCGAGGCGTACGCTCCAGAGCGAGGCGCCGATGAGGAGCAAAGCGCCCGCGCAGAGGAGAGGCGGCGCGTCGAGCACGAACTTGCCCCCGAGCAGGGCCGACGCGCCCGCGAGGCCTGCAAGCATGGGGCGGTAGTCCTGGCTCGCCAGCGCGCGCAGCACGAGCGCGCCGAGCGCGAAGGCGAGCAGCCCTGCGCCGAGCGGCAGCCCCCATGCGTCGCGCAGCCAGGCGCTGGCGCCCAGCGAGCCCAGGATCCCGAGATAGGCCGCCACGCACAACGGGCACTTCGGGAGCAGCACCAGCGCGATGGCGGGTAAGAGCGGGAGGTGCCGGCCGGCGCGCTTGGCCAGCGTGGAGACGCCGGCCGAGCGCAGCGAAGGAGCAGCGCACCCGCAGGTGCACCCCGGGGGCGAGGAGTCCGTGAGGATCGGCTTCTCATTGATCGCCATCGTGGGTCTCCCGGTAGTGCTTCGCGGATGGTCCAGCGTCGCGAGGCGACCTTCCGGTGCGAGTCGAGCGCAAGGGCTTCGCCGTGCGCTGCGCCACGTCCCGCAAAGAACGCGCTCAAACGCCCTCGATCTTCGATGTCCTGCTCGACAGCCCCGAAACCGCCCTGGGGCCGCGCTGGAGTTCGTTTGTCTCACGCGTGCCGTCGTGAGAGCGCGGCGCTGCTCGACTCCTCAAGTCCTCGGGAATGCCTCAGGGGTGGATGGCATGCCAAGGGAACCAAGGCGGCTCCCCATCAGGACCGAAACGGCGTTGAACACGCCTCTCTGGAAGAGCAGGATGTTCAGGGAGCCGCCGTACGCGAAGTGCCCGAGCTCGTCGCCCTTCTTGACCGGGACCGGCTCGCCTCCGACCGGGACCAGGGTCGACCGGTTGTTGACGAGCGACGGATACATCGCGCTGATCGTGTTCAGACCAACCGGGATCACGGCGACGTACCCGTGCTTTTCGGTCCTGATGACGAAGTAGGAGCGATGAAAGTCCTCGAAGATGCTGAAGTCCGTCGTGCTCTCGCCGACGTTGAAGATGGTGTTGAACCAGTGATCCCCGTCCATGATGCCATTGTAAATTCCAGGCACCTCCACCCCCTCGACGATCCGGCCGGAGGCAGGAGCGTGGTAGCGATGGTAGTTGGGGGGCATGAGGACGCAGGAGACGGCCGTGCCGCCCTCGAACTTCGCTGCGTATTTCGACCCGTTCAGGAGCTGCGTGATGTTGAGCTGACGTGACTTCACGTCGAGCTTCTTCGTCAGCGTGAGGTCCGAGAGGATGAAGTTGATCTCCGAGTCGGCGGACGCCACGAGCACCGAATCGTCATCGGGCGCCGCGACGGGCCGGGGATTTCTCGCTGGGTTGAGCCTGCGCGTGAAGAAGTCGTTGAACGACTTGAAGCCGCCCTCGGGGACGATGAAGTCCTCGATGTGAGTCCCGGGATCCTTCAGCCAGGCCTCGATGAACTTGAGCGACTCCGGAGAGTCCATGAACCGCCCCCGCTCCTTGATGAATTTGACGGTCCAGTTGAAGATCTCGGTCGTGTACTCCTTGCTGATCGTGCGGCTCTTGAACGTGTTCAGGAAGGCGAACGCGGACTTGTTGTCGAGGTAGAAGTAGGTGAAAGGTACGATCTTCCCCAGGCCTCCAGTGGGCTCGGGCAGAAACGTGAACCACTGCTCGAAGTAGCTCACGAAGTACTCGGCGGTCGCTCCGACCCACGGGTTCTTCGACCCGTCCTCCACGAAGGGCCGCACGTGCGCGACGGCCTCGTTGAACGCCGCCTCGACCACAGGATTGGCCATGAGGCGCTTGAGCTCGTCGATCAATTCACGCATCGCGGGCGTGAGCGGGATCTGCTGACAGGTCTGCTGGATTGCCATGGCTGGCTCCTCGGGCTCGTTGTTGAGATTGAACTCAGTGTTTACGACTGGAGCGGTGGAGATACCCCCCGGGGAAGACCGCCTTCTGCGGTTGCCCAGTCTTGATCGTAGGAGGACGGATCGTCCCCGGCGCGAGGAGGGCATAGTATCCCTGAGCGTCAGCCAGCGACAGCGACGACATCGGCACGTCCGGGGTGAAGAGCTCGCAACCCGCCTTGCTGGCGTTGTAAGCGATGCAAGCCTTCGTCTCGCACTGGTGTCTGCAATAGTCGATGCACCTCTCGGTCGAGGGGTCGGTCAAGGAGTCGGTCAAGGACGCGCACGCCTGCCCGGAGCCTGGTACGGGCGTGACGCTGACCTTGCTCGAGGAGACCCTCAACCCTTTGATGTCGGCATAGGGGGGCTGGAGCGTATCCGGCGCCGTGCCCGGCTTGCCGTTGTCAAAGTCGAGCAGGAAGCTGAAGTCAGTCCCGAACGCGGTCTGCGCGACGCCGTGGCATCCCTTGCAGCCCCCCATGTTGTACGTCGCTTTGTTGTATACGATGTTGTCGCAGCTCCCGAACGTGTTGCCGCCGAAGCCTGGGCCGCTGAAGTTGTTGAGGAACTTGTCCGACTCGACGAACAGGTTGGCCATGTAGTAATTGGCATCATCCTGCAGGCACTTGCCCACGTTGCCGTCCTGCGCGCTGATGCAGGCGAGCCCAGCCTCCATTTTGATGGAATCCGAATCGGTGGGATTCGCTTTCGGGGGAGGGGCGCCGATGATGCCGCAGTCGGTCACGTCGGCCTGCACGCCGATGAGCTGGTAGTTCGCCCAGACCGAGCGGAAACCTTGCAGCTGCTGGCGCATGAGATCGTTCACCTTCTGGATGTCCGCTGGGATCGCGTGGTTCTTCTTGCGGTCCGTGTTGGGGTCAGGGCTCTGCCGCGTCGCGGGCGCCGGCGCTGACGTCTCCGCTCCGTCGCCGTCGAGCGTGACGTACTCATCGCCTGCATTGGCCTCTCCGACGTGCTCGAACGAGGTGAAGACGAAGTCCGGGTAATTCTGCAGCTTTCTGATGATATGAAGCCCTATCAGCGCGAACGTGTCGTTGTAGTACTTGTACTTGTAGGTCTGTGACTCCGGATCGTATTCGTCTTGATAGTAGAGGGCCTTGGAGGTGTAATATTGGGTGGCGTCCTCGGACGGGAGCAGCTTTCGCCATGCGGCCTTGATCTCGATGGCCCCCTCGTTCGTACCGTCGCCGCAGGGGAGGCAGATCGCTTGACTCGGCGGGCAGCTGCATTGAGCCGCATGGTCGTACTTCCCATTCCGTATGTCGTTCCGCGCGCTGAGCTGGGCCGCGCACAGGCTCCCGTGGGCTCCGGTCCCGTCGCACTTCGCGATATCGCCGACGTTGCCCGTGTTCTGATCAGGGTACTTGTTGCGGATGTACTCGTACTCGTCCCGGTTCACCTTCGCCTCGAACAAGATCAGCGAATCTTGCCTCCGAGCGCGCGGCTGTCGCGCGTACTGGCCGAAGATCTGGCAGGAGGCGATCTCGCTATCCTCGTCGAGGTTGTTCCAGAGGCCCAGCTCTGCGTCGCTGGTCCCCTTGGAGAGCGCCACCTGGTAAGCATTCGTGTACGTGGGCGTGCCCAGCTTGTCCCAGGGGAGCGTGAGCGGTCCATTGGGCCGGAGCTCGGTCTTGTGGGCATAGGTCTGCCAGACCAGGAGATCATTCGATTGACCGAGAGCCTCGCCCTGGGGGGTCCCTCGCCGGATGGTCTGGCCGTCCGGCTGCGCAGCGACGCGGTTCAATGCGAGGAACTGTTGCCAGGCAAACTGGGCGCTGTACACCAGGCTGCTTGGCCGCGGCAGCGACTGAGGCAAGCCATTTTGAGCCGCCGCAAGGACGTTTTTCGCCAGATCTGCATGAGCGCCCGACTGTGCCGCCGCATCCGTCTGCGGCGGTCGCTGAGGGTCTTTCGTCAGGCCGCTCGAAGAGCAATCCATCGTAGCCATCGCTCCACCCGCGATGAATGGAAAGGCCGCCGCCGCCCTGAGCATTCGAGAGAATCTTGTCATGATCGCTGCGCTTCCTGCATTTGGAGGAGTTGACGTTCCGGGTTCGGATTGGCCGAGGTCCGGGGCCTGGCCGAGGGCAACCACCGTGATGCGAATGTTGCAATGACGATGCCAGCCGCCATTGGACGGCTCGGCGCTGCTCTCGGTGAGGCTTCAGGGCGATCTCGGACCGAGCCGACCGGTGGAGCGCCGGCGGAGATCCAGTCGGACCTGCGGCAGGCGCGTCGGGCGAAACCCGCGCGGGGGCGACGAGGCCTTGCGTCTCGAAATGAAGCGGCGCTTCCCGGCGGGAAACAAGGCCTGCAGCGCGACGGGGGCGGCGAGGCGTGCCGGAAGGTCGGACGCCCAGGCGCCTGTGGGGGGGTCCTGGGGAGGAAGCGCCCTTGCGCTGGGGGACCGAAGGGCCGGTCCTGGTGGCACGTCGCTTGCTGTGACGCTTCGCCAGAGAAGCGAGGCGCTCAAGCGCTGCTAGCTGACCGAGGGGAGCGCTGCTGCCGCGCCTGCGTCCCAGGTCTGCGCGGTAAACGCCCACGGATGGAAGAGAACAACATGACAATGCACATCATTTTTCTGATCGATAGCAATGCTCTCAAGCAGAATCCTGGAGGGCAGTTTGGTAATCCCAACAATTATCCGGGCCCGCACCCTCCTCTCAAGTACGGGAGAGGAGACGACCCCAGCACCTACACCAACCAGAGCGGGGACACTCCCGTGACTGTGTACTTCAACGAGGAGGTCCTCATCTACGTCCAGGACTCGAACTCCAACATCGGTGTGGCTTGCGCCCCGGTGGGGTTCGTCGCGATGAGCTGGGAGCAAAGCCCGATTACCCTCGATGACCTCACCGGCGGGGATGCGGTCATCGGAGACATCAGCTTCCGGGACACTCGCGTCAATTCGTATGGTTACGACTATGTCGCCGGTTCGAACTCTCCGTGGGCGCCGGAGAATGACAACACCAGTTACCTGGTTACCCGCCATGACGCCAGCCTGACTTCGCCGGTGAAGCGCAACCCGTACATCCTTGTTCCGGCGCTCGCCACTCCGGGCACGCTCCAGTACGGCCTCGAGTTCTATTGCGCGATCGGCGGAGAATATATCGGTAACTACTGGTTCGATCCCTCGATCACGATCGCAGCACCGCAGTGACCACGGGCGCCGGCGTCCACGGTTCGCCGCCGCGGAACAGTCCCGCCAGGGATCGCTGGCGCACGGAACTGGCCTGGTCGACCGACGAGCTCAGCCGATCGCCTCGGCCGTGAGCAGGCGCGTCCTCCGGCCCGAGGCGAGCGTGAGGTGCTGTCCCCAGCTGGTCTGGTGCGGCATGTCCCCCTCGACGAGCTCGCTCGCCCGGATCTCGAAGCCCGCCGCGCGGTAGGCGGGGCGCAGCGTGTCATCGACCCACGCGTCCGAGAGCTCGGGGAGCCCGAGCCGCGCCGCGTAGGGCCGGTCGTCGAAGACGCTCTGGTTGAGCAGCGCGATGAGCTCCCCGCCCGGTCGGACGAGCCGGCGCAGCGCCTCGAGCACCGGCGCCTCGGGCAGCACGAGGGCCGAGAGCAGCGAGGCCCAGGGGAAATTGAGGGTGAGGGTGTGGGCGAGCCCGGTGAGCTCCTCGGGCAGCGCCTGCACGGACGCGACGACGAAGAGCGCGTTCGGCCGGCCGCCCCGGGCGACCTTGCGGCTGGCGCGCCATGACACCTCGCGCATCCGCTCCCCCGCGGGGTCGATGCCGATGCAGTACGTATCGGCGTGGGCGCCGGCCGAGCGGTACACGAAGCGGCCGTCGCCTGTGCCGACGTCGATGAGGACGCGCGCGTGGCCGGCGAGCTTCGCCTCGAGGTCCGCGCGCGTCCACGTGTGGGACGTCTTCCCGAGCTGCACGATCATCGTCGCCTCGAGCGCCGCTCTCCCTGGTTCCTCGCTCAGCCGGGGGCGTCCCCGCCCCCCGGGCGGTGCCCCTCGGCGCTCGCCGCCGCCAGCTCCCGGCAGGCGAGCGCCCGCACGAGGTCGTCGCTCGCCTCGCGGAGCATCCGGACCAGCATCGGCAGCCGCGGCGCCGCCGGCGCGCCGTCCGGGGCCCGCCCGAGCGCCGCGGTCCGCGCCTCCGCGCGGGCGACGAGGTCCCGATCGACGCGGTACGAGGGGAACAGATGCGTGAAATACGCGGACGCGAGCTCGTGCGTCCGCGTCTCGAAGACCTGCTGCACCCGCTCGAAGAACGCCTGCGCGTACGGCTCGAGCAGCGCGCGCTGGAACGACCAGTTGAAGCCCGACATCGCCGCGCTGGTGAGGTGCAGCGAGCCGTACCCGTCCTCGTGGAAGCGCGCCCACGCCGCGGCCTTCACCGCCGGATCCGGGCGCGCCGTCTCGGCGCGCAGCGCGGCGCGCTGGCCGCGGTCCGACGGGTCGCGCTCGCGCTCGGCCGCGAGCCGCTCCTCCGCGCCCTTCATGCCGCGCGCGATCCACTTCACGGCGACCGTCCAGCGCATCTCCTGGTCGATCGCGAGGCCGTCCACCTCGATCTCGCCGTCCACGAGGCGCGCGGCCAGCGCGAGATCCGGCGCGGAGTACGCCGCGTTGAAGAGCGCCCGCGCCCACACGATCTGCGCGTCGCCGCGGGGGGCCGACCGCAGGGCCGCGAGGGCGAGGCCGGTGAACGCGCTCGCCTCGGCCTCGCGCAGGGGATCCGGCACGTAGCGCGCGAGCGCCGTCACCGCGTTCGTGAGCACCGGGTCGACGAGCGAGAGGTCCGGCTCGGCGGGCAGCTTGTCCCTCACCAGCGCGAGGTACGCGGGGGAGGCGAGCTTCTGGTCGCGCACCATGCTCCAGAGCGACGACCAGAGCAGCTGTCGCAGGAGCGGATCGTCCACGCGGCCCATGTGCTCGCGCACGAACGCGAGCGAGGCCGGGTCGAGCGCGATCTTCGCGAACGTGAGGTCGTTGTGGTTGGGGAACACGAGGAGCGGCGCCCGCTGCCCCCGCGCGGCGGCGACCTCGGTCGCCGCGCCGTCGATCTCCGCGGGCACCGAGTCGACGACGAGCGCGCCGTCCTCCTCGCGCGCGAGCGCGACGTCGATGCGGTGCGGCCGGAGGGTCGGGTAGTCGGCCGGCGCCGTCTGCAGCACGCGGAGCCGGCCGATGCGGTCGCCCTCGGGCTCCCACTCGGCCGTCAGCGTGTTGAGGGACGCCTGCTCGAGCCAGAGGCGCGACCACGCGCCGAGGTCGCGGCCGCAGCCCTCCTCCAGCGCGGACAGGAACTCGCGCAGCGTCGCGTTGCCGTACTGGTAGCGCTTGAAGTACCGGCGCATCCCCTCGCGGAAGGCCGGGAGGCCGATCGCCGCGACGAGCTGCTTCATCGCGGCGGCGCCCTTGCCGTACGTGATGCCATCGAAGTTCAGGAACGTGTGCTCCGTGTCGGCGAGCTCCCCGGCGATGGGGTGCGTCGTCACGAGCTGGTCCTGCCGGTAGGCCCAGCTCTTCATGACGTTGAACGCCTTCCACACGGCCGGCTGGAACCGGGTCGCCTGTTCCATCGCGAGGAAGGCCATGTACGTGGCGAAGCTCTCGTTCAGCCAGAGATCGTTCCACCACCGCATGGTCACGAGGTTGCCGAACCACATGTGGGCCATCTCGTGGAGGAGCACCTCCGCGCGCGTGAGGCGCTGGTGGTCCGTCGGCGGGTCCCGGAAGATCATGCGCTCGCTGTGGGTCACGGCGCCGACGTTCTCCATGGCGCCGGCGTTGAACTCCGGGACGAAGACCTGATCGTACTTGGTGAAGGGGTAGGGGTAGTCGAAGAACTCCGGGTAGAAGTCGAAGCCCTGCTTCGTGATCGCGAAGAGCTCCTCGGCGTCGAGGTGCCTCGCGAGCGACCTGCGGCAGTAGAGGCCGAGGGGGATGCCGCGGTGCTCGTCGCGGACGCCGCTGTACGGGCCGGCGATCAGCGCGAAGATGTAGGTGCTGAACCGGGTCGTCTCCTCGAACACCCGCGTCGTGCGCCCGAGGCCCGCGCCGAACGTGCGGGTGACGCGGGCGTTGCCGATGACCTCCCAGTCCTCGGGCGCGGTGACGGAGAGCCGGTAGCTCGCCTTGATGTCCGGCTGATCGAAGCAGGGGAACACGCGGTGCGCGCTGAACGGCTCGAGGTCCGAGTAGAGGTAGTCCTCGCCGTCCTCCGGGTCGCGGAAGTGATGGAAGCCGTCGCCCGTGTGATCGTAGTCGTTCTCGTAGACGACGCGCACGCGCGTCTCCGGGTCGAGCAGCTTCCCCGGGAGGAGGATGCGGCAGTCGGACCACGCGGGCTCGACCTCGACGCCGTTGATCTCGAGCCGCTCGATGTGCCGGCCGCGGAAGTCGATGAAGGTGTCGCCGCGGCCGCGGACGTCGAAGTAGGCGATCGCCTCGCCGCGGTAGCCGCGGGCGCCGCGCGAGAGGTCGAGGGAGAGCTCGTAGCGCGCGTTGCCGATGCGCGCGGCGCGCTCCTCGGCCTCCTTCTGGGTGAGCACGTCCCGTCCAGGGCCGCCGGTCGTCTCCGTCATGACTGCACACCGTAGGACGAACCGCCGGAGGGTGGCCAGCGATCTGCCGCGATCGCGGTCGCTGCGCCGTCGGGCGACCGCCGCGCCGCGCGTCCGGCTGCCGCTGCCGCGTGGCCGCGAGGCGCACGAGCGGGCGCCTGCCAGGCGGCCGGGCGAGGGAGCGGACGACCGGGCAAGTGAGCCGTCCTGCACGGGCGACACACCGGGGTCCGGACCCCTCTCGAAAACGCTGGGTCGAGCGATTTTTGGGGCAAATTTGTGCCGGAAAACGCGTTTTCGGCGAAATTCTGTGCCAACAACCCAGCATGCACCCTCCTCGTTGTGCCAGAAGGCGGTGCCGCACCCCTCCGGACCGCAGAGCAGAGCGCGCGCGGGGTGCCGGATCCCCCCGGGCGTAAAGGAGCGCGAGCGGGGGAGCGCAGCGCGGCTCGGCGTGGCCTGGAAGCGTCCCTTGGCCTGGAGCTGCCGGTGTACTACCCGGCCGAGCGGATGGTCGCTCCCGACGTCATCGCGGTGCTCGACGTCGAGGTGAAGGAGCGCGCCCACTGGTCGGTGAGCGCCGAGGGCAAGGGGATCGACTTCGCGCTGGAGATCCTCTGGCGCGGGAAGAGCAAGAAGGACCTCGAGGACAACGTCACCCGCTACGCGTCGCTGGGCATCTCCGAGTACTTCGTCTTCGACCGCAGGCGAAGGCGGCTGCGCGGCTTCCGGCTCGCCGAGGGCAGCGCGCGGTACCAGCCGATCGTCCCGCAGGAGGGCCGGCTCGCGAGCACGGTGCTCGATCTCGACCTGAGCCTGGAGGGAGACCGGCTGCGCTTCTTCCACGGGCTGGCGCCGCTGCCGGAGACGCACGAGCTGCTCGCCCGGCTCGGCTCGATGGTGGGCGACCTCGAGGCGCGCATCGAGGAGACCGAGACGAGCCTCGACGAAGAGCGGCGCCGCCTCGATGCGGAGCGGCTGCGCGCCGACGAGGCCGAGCGGCGGCTGGCCGAGGCCCTGGCGGAGCTGGAGCGCATCAAGCGCGAGCGCGGCTGAGCGCACGCCGGAGGCGCGAGCGACTCCCCTGGTCCCAGCCGAGCTCGGCTCAGGGCGCCGGAGGGCTGCGGCGCCACACGAGCGCGACGGCGATCCCCGCGAGCGCGAAGGCCGCCTGGAGGAGGTGGACGAGCAGCGAGATCGCGACGGCGGAGCTCGCGGTGAGGCCGAGCAGCGAGGCGGCGAGCGTGAACGCCCCGTCGGTGGCGCCGATCTGGCCCGGGATGAGGTCGCCGGCGGCCGTGCCGGCGGCGCCCACGCCGTACGCGGCGAGCGCGCGGAGGGGGCCGCTCTCGGCGCCGACGACGGCGAGCAGCACGCCGTACTGCACCGCCTGGAGCGCGCGGCCCGCGAGGCAGGCGGCGAACGGCCAGGCCGGGACGGGCGGGCGCTCGAGGACGGCCTCCTGGAAGGCGGTGGCGAGCTGGCCGGCGCGAGCGAACCGCCGGGTGATCCACGCCGAGGCGGCGCGCTGCCGCGCGGCGAAGGCGACGCCGAGGCCGCTCGCGACCAGGAGGGCGGCGTGCGCGAGCACGCCGAGGGCGAGCGGAGAGGCGCCGCCGATGTGGAAGAGGGCGATGGCCGCGAGGAGCGACAGCGGGGCCGAGGACAGGAGCGCGAGCGACTGGTTCGCCGTGGCGATCGCGGCCGCGCGCGCGGCGCCGACGTGGGGGGAGAGCAGCGCGGCCTTGACCGCCTCGCCCGCGGGGCGGCCGGCCGGCATCAGCGTGATGACCGGATAGGTGACGACGTGGATGCGAAGGAGCTCCGCGGCCGGGACGCGGCGCGGCGCGCAGAGCACGCCGGTCGCGAGCGCCTCGCAGCCGATGCGCGCCGCCTCCAGCGCGATCAGGAAAGGCACGAACGGCGCGGCGCGGGTCACCGCGGCGAGCATTTCCGCCGCGCCGACGTGGCGGATGAGCGCGGCCAGCGCGGCCAGGCCGAGGCCGCCGAGCGCCGCGTGGAGCAGGGCCTTTCGTCGCGCGCGGCGGGCGGCGGGCGCGTCCGGGGCGGCGGGCGGAGCGGCCGGGACGCGCGCCTCGCCGCCGGGCGCGGGACTGGCATCGCTGCCGGCGCATTCCTCTGCCGCTCGGGCCGGAGGCAAGGGAGCCATGGGAAGGGGATGTGCTGCGAGGAGCGTGCCGGCGCCGTGTGGGTGCGGCGTGCGCACGCGGCGGTGAGCTGCCTCGCGGAGCGCACGCGCCATGGGCATGCAGCGCGCGCACGCGGCGGTGAGGCTGGGGCTTCGAGCTTCTCGGCGAGCAGGAGCTCACGTGGGGACACCTACGGATGAGCAGCGGTGAGCGCCCCGGTGCTCGCGGGCGCGGCCGCTCACGCCGGATCGAGCGGGGCGTGGAGCCGCGTGCCGGGTACGACGATGCCCCCGCGGTCGCCGGGGGTCAGCGCGCCGTAGCGCTCGCGGAACACCGGCGGCAGCGGCCGCGCCCCGGGCGGAGCGAGCCAGAGGCGGAGCAGGTGCCGCTTGCGATCCGGGTCGGGCCAGTCCTCGAAGGCCGTGCGATCGTGGAGCAGCGTGTGGTTGTGCACGAGCTGGATGTCGCCCGGGCGGAGCTCCATGATCATGTGGAGCGCGGGGTCGTTGGCGAGGGCATCGAACAGGTCGAGCGCCTCGATCTGCCGCGCGCTGAGCGGCGGGACGTCGGGAAAGCGGCGGGCCGACTCGATATACTGCCGCTGGTAGATGCCGGTGCGGTCTCTTCGGAGCTCATTCGGCGGTTCAAATTCGTCCTGCCTCGCCTCCGGTGCGCTCAGGACGCGCTCGTCCTTCCCGAGCGGCGCGCGCGAAGCACGGCGTCGGCGCTGAACACCGCGAGCCCCGTCCAGATGCAGGCGAAGCTCACGGCCTGGGCCGTGGTGAACGGCTCGTCATAGACCAGCACGGCCAGCAGGAACTGGCCGCTCGGCGCGAGGTACTGGAGGAAGCCGACGGTGGTCAGCGACAGGCGGCGCGCCGCGTTCGTGAACCAGACGAGCGGCAGGGCCGTGATGATGCCCGTCGCGGCGAGGAGGAGGTGGGTCCGCAGATCGGCGCGGCCCGCGGCGCCGGCGCCCTCGACGTGGAGGGCGGCCAGGTAGGCCGCGCCGAGCGGGGCGATGAACGACGTCTCCAGGGTGGAGCCGGGGAGCGAGCCGACGGCGGCGACCTTCCGCAGCAGGCCGTACACCCCGAACGTGCTCGCCAGGCCCAGGGCGATCCAGGGGATCGAGCCGGCGCGCACCGCCAGGTACACGACGCCCGAGGCGGCGAGGCCGAGCGCGAGCCACTGGGCGGGCCGCAGCCGCTCGCGCAGGAAGAGCATGCCGAGGAGCACGCTGAGCAGCGGGTTGATGAAGTAGCCGAGGCTGGCGTCGAGCACGCGCCCCACCGCGACGGCGTAGATGAAGAGGACCCAGTTCGCCGACACGAGCGCGCCGGTCGCCGCCATCGCCGCGACGACGCGCCGGTCGCGCAGCGCAGCGCCGAGCGCGCGGAGCTGCCCTGCGGCCAGCGTGAGCGCCACGAACGAGAGCAGGCTCCACACGGTGCGATGGGCCAGGAGCTCGACCGCGCCGACATGACGGAGCTGCTTCCAGAAGACGGGGACGAGGCCCCAGGAGCTGTAGGCCGCGATCCCGTAGGCGACGCCCCACGCGGCCTCCTGGCGGCTGTCGCGAGCATCTTCGGGCGTGCGCATCGGGGTCGTGCTTCCTCGGCGGCGTCGCTCGACGCCGCCCGCCGCCCGGCGCCGCTGCTGCGAGGCGCCGCTCGCGTTCGATCGGACGGCGAACATGGCGAACCTGCTCGGCCATTTCAAGCCCTGCCTGAGAGCGCCGGCTCGCAGGCTCGCCGCGAGGCCGCGTGGCATCCGCGTTGCTGGATGCGGGGCGCGGCGCTGGAGTCCGCAGCGAGCACAGCGAGGTAGGTATGCGAAGTGTCTACGCTTCAGCAGGGCTATGTGCAGCGATGATGGTCGCGTGCACGGGAGAAACGACCGGCGAGACGCGGCCAGGAGGCGCACAGCCTGAAGACATGGGGTTCGTGACCGTCCAGTGGTCCATCGAGGACAAGACCGACGCCGCTCAGTGCAAGGCGCGCGGCGCGACCGCGGTCGAGCTGGTCCTCATCAACACGAAGAATAACGAGGTCACGCGGCAGGTGGTCCCCTGCGAGCGGTTCGACGCGAGCGTGCAGCTCGTCGCCGACGACTATGTCGGGACGCTCTCGCTCGTCGACGAGGACGGCAGGCCGGTCAGCGACCCGCAGGCGGTGGGGCCGTTCGATGTCTCCGGGGACGAGTCGACGACCCGCAAGGTCAGCTTCCCCGCCGCCGAGAGGCAGCGCGGTACGCACCGGCAGCCCGAAAGGCCACGGCGGTAAGCCACAGGCGGATCGCGCCGGGCGCGCCCGAGCCCCTTCACGCGCCGATCGCGGGCCGATCGCGGCCGCCTGCCCGCGGAGGCGCGCGATCGCGCCGCCCTCACGGCGGCGAGGGCGCTCGGTCCCTCCCCGCGCCGCCGGGGAGCCCGCCCCCTTCGATCAGCCGGAGGAGCTTGTCCTTCGTGGTCAGCCCCACGTGACGAGCCACCTCCTTGCCCCCGACGAACGCGACGACGGTCGGGAACGCGCGGATGCCGAGGCGGCGGGCGATCGCCGGGCACCGATCGCCGTCGACCGCCACCACCTTCAGGCGCCCTGCGCCTTCCTCCGCCAGCTTGTGCAGGATGGGCGCGAGCGCGCGGCACGGCGGGCACCACTGCGCGGTGAGCTCGACGAGGACGGGCACCCCGGCCTCCAGCACCTCGGCGTCGAAGCTCGCCTCATCGATCTCGCGGACAGGATTCATGGACATGGCGTGAACCTCCATGCCCTGGCAGGTCTCGAGGGCGGCATCCATTACAGCCCTCGCCCGTTGTAATGTGGGCGCGGCTCGACACCTGACCTCCTGGACCATGGGCGCCATCAAGGACGCGGACGATCTCCTCAACCATGTGTCGCACCTTGTGCGCTCCGAGCGTTCGGCGCTCGCGGCGCTGGCGCGCGCGGAGGGGGTGACACCAGAAGATGCGGTCGACTGCGTGCAGGAGGGCCTCTGCACGCTGCTCACGCTCGCGCAGCGGGGCGCCCTCCCGGAGGACGTCGGCGCGTGGGGGGGCGTGCTCGCCGGGACGGTGCGGAACGCCGCGCGCAACCGGCGCCGCCGTCATTTCCGCGCCCGGCCGCACGACGACGTGGACGCGCACCCGGATGCCGCGGGGGACGTCCCGGCGACCGACGAGGCGATCGCGCGCGCCGAGGAGCACGTCCGCCTGCGCGCGTGCGTCGAGGAGCTCTGCGAGATCCAGAAGGCCGTCGTGACGCTGCGCATGCTCGAGGAGCAACCCGGAGAGGACGTGGCGCGCGCGCTGGGCATCTCGGCCGGCCACGTCGCGGTGCTCCTGCACCGGGCCAAGCTCGCGCTGCGCGCGTGCATGACGTCGCCGCACTGAGCCAGCGCGCCGCGCGTGCTGCCGCGCGCCCTCGCGAGCGCGCGCGCGGCGCCGGCGCGCCGGTGTCTGCTATGTCTTGGGCGAGACGTCATGAGCCCTCCTTCGCCAGCCTTGCGTATCCTCGCGCCCGATGAGCCGCCCGCGTTCGAGGTGGTGAACCCCGAGGGCCGCTCCAGCGCGGTCCTGCTCTGCGACCACGCGTCCAACGCGGTTCCGAGGAGCCTCCCCGAGCTGGGCAGGCAGCACGAGGCGCTCCGCGAGCACACCGGCTGGGACATCGGCGCGGCGCCCCTCTCGCGCCGCCTGTCCGCGCTCCTCGACGCGCCGCTCGTGCTCTCCGGCTACTCGCGGCTCGTCATCGACTGCAACCGGCCGCTGGGCTCGCCGACGTCCATCCCCGAGATCAGCTGCGGCGTGTCCATCCCCGGCAACGCCATCGACGCCGCGGAGGCCCGCGCGCGGGCTGACGCGTGCTTCTGGCCCTACCACCGCGCGATCACCGCGCTCCTCGACGCGCGGCGGGACCGCCGGAGGCGCACGGCGATCCTCAGCATGCACAGCTTCACGCCCGCGATGCCCGGCCAGGACCGGCCGTGGCACGCGGCCGTCCTCTACGGGCGCGACCGCAGGCTCGCCGCGCCGTTCCTCGAGGCGCTGCGGCGCGAGCCCGGGCTCTGCGTCGGCGACAACGAGCCCTACCGCGTGACCGAGGGCGGCGACTACGGGATCCCCACGCACGGCGAGGCCCGCGGCCTGCCCTGCGTGCTCCTCGAGATCCGCCAGGACGGCCTGCTGAGCGACGAGGGCGTGGAGGCCTGGGCCCAGCGCCTCGCGGCGAGCTACCGGGCCATCGAGGCAAGCGGCGTCGACCTGAACGCCCTCTCCCCGGACGCCGCCGCCGGTCGGTGACGTAGGCGGGGCTCGGGGCCCGACGGCGCGGGGATCGGGCCCCTCGCCATGGCGGGGAAAGTACGGCCTGCGGTCATTGACAAAAAAAATTGTCAATGATACCCACGGCGGTGTGCTCGACGTCGACGTCATCGAGGATCCGGCCGCGGCTGCGGCAGCGCTCGAGCCTGTCAGGAGCCGGCTGCTCTCGGAGCTCTCGGCGCCCGCGTCCGCCGCGACGCTGGCCGCGCGCCTCGGGATCGCGCGCCAGAAGATCAACTACCACCTGCGCGCCCTCGAGGCGCACGGGCTCGTGCGCATGGCCGGGACGCGCAAATGGGGTGGGCTGACGGAGCGCCTGCTGGTCGCGAGCGCGGCTTCCTACGTCGTGTCGCCCGGCGCGCTCGGGCCTGTCGCCGCGGATCCGGAGCGCGCCTCGGACCGCCTCTCCGCGACCTACCTCATCGCCCTGGGCGCGCGCGTCGTGCGCGAGGTCAGCGAGCTCCTGCGGCGCTCGCGGGAGGCCGACAAGCGCCTCGCGTCGCTGTCGATCGACGCCGAGGTCCGCTTCCGATCGCCGGCGGAGCGCGCCGCCTTCACCGGCGAGCTCACCCGCGCGGTGACGGCGCTCGTCGCGCGCTACCACGACGACGCGGCGCCAGGCGGGCGATCGCACCGCCTGGTGATCGTCGCTCACCCCACACCCACACCGAACGAAGCACCACGAAAGGAGTCATCATGCCCGTGAGAAAAGACGCGTCCGGCCGTCGCATCGTCGAGGCTGAAGTCGAGGTCCCCGGCAGCCCCGAAGAGGTGTGGCGCGCCATCGCGACCGGGCCTGGGATCTCATCGTGGTTCGTGCCGAGCGAGCTCGAGGAGCGCGAAGGCGGCACGACCGTCTCTCACTTCGGCCCGGGCACGAGCATGGATTCGGTCGCGACCATCACGGCCTGGGAGCCGCCTCGCCGGTTCTCCGCCGAGGCCCCGGAGGACATGGGACCCGGCGGCCCCAAGGTCGCCACGGAGTGGATCGTGGAGGCGCGGTCCGGCGGGACGTGCGTCGTGCGCGTGGTGCACAGCTGGTTCGCGAGCACCGACGACTGGGACAACCAGTTCGAGGGCCACATGCACGGCTGGGCGGCCTTCTTCCGCATCCTTCGGCTCTATCTGGCCCATTTCCGTGGGCAGCCCTGCGCGGCGTTCCAGCTGATGGGCGCCGGATCCGAGCCCAAAGCCGCGACATGGGGCGCGCTCATCGGCCCGCTCGGGCTCGCTTCCGCCGCGGAGGGCCAGCGGGTGAGCTCCGCCGCCGGCGCGCCGCCGTTCGCCGGCGTGGTCGAGCGCGTCGGTCCGAGCGAGCACCCGGAGCTGCTCCTCCGGCTCGAGGAGCCGGCGCCGGGCATCGCCCACCTGTTCGCCCTTCCCATGGCCGGGCAGATCTTCCTGCCGATCCGGCTGTACCTGTACGGCGACCGGGCGCCCGCCGCGGCGGCGCGCGACGAGCCCGCGTGGCAGGCGTGGATGGCCGAGCGCTTTCCAGTGCGCGCGCCCGGTTGACCCTCCGAGGCACCTTGTCTCACGTGTGACGGCCTGACGCAGGCGAGCCTCCGCCGGGGGCGGCGGAGAGCGTCACTCCGGGACGGCGCACATCGCTGCGAACAGCCCGATTCCCATCGGTTTCCGGCAAAGGCTCGGGGCGGCACCGTTCGTGTATCGCCAGGCTCATGGCAGCGCTCGGCCCTCGCGCCGGCGCTCGTTCAACGGAGTCGATGGAGGTACCGATGAACCATGCAGTCAATCCGAGGTGGTGGGATGATCACAAGACGTCCGGCTGGGACCGCGTGAAGGAGGCGCTGCGCCGCGACTGGGAGCAGACCAAGGCGGACTTCACCAACACCAAGGGGCAGGAGCTCAACCAGGACGTCGGCGATACGGTGAAGCAGGCGCTCGGCAAGCAGCCGATCCCGCCGCGCTACGTGCCGAACACCGACTGGGACCAGGTCGAGCCGGGGCTGCGCTACGGCTGGGGCGCGGCGAGCCATTACAGCGATCACACCGACTGGGACGATCGGGTCGAGAGCAAGCTCAGGGAGGAGTGGAACGACCTCAAGAGCGGGCGCACCTGGGACGAGGCGAAGAGCGCCGTGCGGCGCGGGTGGGATTCGGCGCGGCGCAAGGTCTCCTGAGCCGCGCCCGGGCGCGCGGGCGCCGGACCCGGCAGCGAGGCGCGGGCGCCCAGGCCGGCGACGGCGCGCGGGACGCCGCTGCCAGGTCCGGAGGAGGCGCCGGCGGTCCTCGACCGGATCACCGCCTCGACGGCGGGAGCAGCTCCCTCAGCGCGTCGTGCAGGCGGCGGTACGTCACGACGTCGCCCCGCGCCACGCCCTCCCGGACGAGATCCCGGGCGACGTCCGGGCCGATGCCGGCGAGCACGCAGGTGCTGCCGAGCAGTCGCACCGCCGTCGCCACGCGCAGGAAGAGCGCGAGCGCGCTCGCCTCCATCCTGTCGAGCCCGGTGACATCGATGACCACGGCGCGCGCCCGCCTGGCCGTCACGGCGGCGAGGAGCCGCTCCATGAGGAGCGCGCACCGCTCCTCGTCGACGAAGCCGATCACGGGGACGCAGAGGATCCGGCTCCAGACCTCGATGATGGGCATGGATAGCGCCCGGATCGCGGCGCGCTGGTGCTCGATGAGCGTCAGCTTCTCGGTGATCTCCCGCTCGTACGCGAGGTCGCGCGCCCGCGCGAGCTCCTCCTCGGCGCGGGCGCGCGCGAGCGCCTGCGACGCCGCGGGCAGGAGGCGGCGCACGAGGCTGACGTGGCGCGCGTCGAAGAAGGCGCGGTCCGGATGGACCAGCACGAGCAGCGACCGCAGGGGGCCGGCGTGGAGCGGCGCGTGGAGCGCGGAGCCGTAGCGCGCGAGCACGGGCTCCGGCTGGCGCTGCCACTCGGCGAGCTGGCGGAGGTCGAAGCTGGCGACCGGCCGGCCCTCGAGCGCGCGCGAGAACGCGGGCCCGGCCTCCCATTCGGTCGCCGAGAGGCCCGGATCGGTCGCGACGAGGGCGCGGCCGTCCGCCCCCTCATCGAACGCGATCACGAGCCCGGCGGAGGCCCCGAGCCGCTGCGCGGTCGCCTCGACGACGCGCGCCAGCGTCTCCGTGAAGCTGCCCGGCTCCGTGAAGCGCAGGAGCACCTCCGCCAGCCCTTCGGCCTCCAGCCGGAGCGCTCGCTCCTCTTCATGCGCGCGTCGAAGCTCGGCGATCGTCTCGTGGGCAGCCTCGTCCATCACATCTCAGTCTCCGAGCAGGACGACGCTGATGGAGAGGTTCGCGTGCTGGTTCTTGCCCCGGGTGAAGCACCCCTGCTCGCCGAAGGTGAACCTGCCGAGGAACGGCGTCTCCCCGAGCGACGCGGCCACTCCCTGCACGACGCGATCGAGCTCGCCGCGCACGGCGAGCATGCACCCCGCGCAGAAGATCACGAGCGCGCCCTGCGCGCGGAAGGAGGGCGGCGCGGCCCCCAGCGCGGCGTCGACCACGGAGCGGACCCGGCCGATCACGCTCTCGCGCGATCCCTGCATGAGCACGAGCTCGTCGCCCTCGTTGATGTTGGCGCCGAGCGTCATGGAGTTGTCCTCCTGCACGGTGTCCGGGTGGATGAGCAAGAACTGGGGGACCTTGCCGATCCAGCCCGAGGGCCGCCCGAGGGGGTGGAGCGCCGTGTGCTCCAGGATCGTCCCGCCGCCGAGCTGCGCGGAGATCAGGCCTCCGGTCCAGCGGTTGTAGACCTCGGCGGCCGGGAGCCCGTCGATCTCGGGCAGGCGCCTGCCCTCGGCGCGGGTCACGCGACAGCGGTGCTCGGTGGGGGCATAGCCGCTGCTGAACGCATAGGAGATCTCCCCGGACGGGTAGAGGGCGGTCAGCAGCACCGCGCCCTCGTGGGCCAGCCCGCGCTCCATCTGCGATTGCCTGCCGACGATCGAGTCCGCCGCGGTGGAGCCGCCGAACACGGGCACGTTGGGGCCCACGACGTCCTCGATGCCGAGCAGGACGTCCTCCTCCGCGCCGGTCTGCACGCTGAGCCAGAGCAGGGCCGGGAGCTCGCCGGAGCGCCCGGCGTCCTCGATCGCACGCGCCGCGGCGCGCGCGCCGGCGGCCCGCGGGGCGCCGTCGATCCGCTCGGCCGCGACGCCATAGGCGCCCTGCGCGTCGGCGACCCCGAGCAGGGCGAGGCCGGGGCCGGGGGCGCCATGAACGCCGGCAGCGGTCATGACCGACTGGCACGAGCTCGATCCGTGGACGCGAACCGACGGCGGCAGCGCCGCGGTGGCGCGCGCGAGCTCGTCGACGTCATAGGAGGCCGTGTAGCTCAGGAAGACGTGATCTGGCTCCGCGCCGAGGCCCGCGCGCAGCGCCGACATGGCCTCGGCGAACGCGGCGCTCGCCCCCGCAGCGGTCGACGACGACGTGGCGATCTTCATCCCCGCGGCCCTCCCGTGCCCGCGGCCGGCGCCTGTGCGCTCCACAGGCCGTCTGTCGCGTTCATGACCTTTTCCTTCATCGGCGTTCTTTCCGCTTGCGAGGCGCCCGGTGATCCCCTGCGCCGGCGCTTATACACAAAACCGCACCACGCCGCCCCTGCGCTCAGCCGCCGATAAGGTGCCGCGCGTAGCCGTACACGTAGACCGTGATGATCGCGGCGGCAGCCACGTTGAGCAGGAAGCCTGTCCGGATCATCACCGGGAGCCGCACGTACCCGCTGCCGAACACGATGGCGTTGGGCGGCGTGCCCGTCGGCAGCATGAAGTCGCAGGACGCGGCGATCGTGGCCGCGAACAGCACGCCGAGGTCCTGCGGGAGCACGTTGAGCGCCACGTTCACCGTGGCGGTGTTGGAGGCCAGCGCCGACAGGGCGATCGTGCCGGCGCTGGCGAGCCCGAGCTGCGCGAGCAGCGGCGCCTCGGCGACGACCGCGAGCTTCGCGGCCATCCACGCCGAGAGCCCGCCGCCCTCGATGCCGGCCGCCATCGCGAAGCTGCCGCCGAGCAAGGCGAGCGTGCCCCAGGGCATCCTGCGCACGGAGGCGAGCGAGAGGGCGCGCAGGGCGAGCAGGCCGAGCGCCGCCAGGACGGCCACGGTCGCCTCGTAGTGCTTGCCCTGCACCTTGAAGCCGGCCGCGGCGCCCGAGCCGAGCGCGGCGCCCAGGCCCCTGAGCGCGGCCTGGAGGGGGGGCGCGAGCGCGGCGCGCAGCGGATCGCCGAGAATCCAGAGCGCGCTGGCCGCCGCGAAGATGGCGGCGACGGTCTTCTCGCCGCGGCTCATCGGGCCCATGGCCGCGAGCTCGCGGTCGATCGCGTCGCGCGCACGGCCGGGGCCGAGCCCGTCCCGCTTGCCGACGCGCCACAGGGCGAGCCAGAGCAGCGGGACGAAGAGGACAACGAACGGCAGGGCGATCGCCATGTACCGCAGAAAACCGAGATCGTGGCCCAGCTTGTCGGCGAGGAAGCCGCAGAAGATGGAGTTCGTCCCGGTGCCGATCTTCGTGCCGATCCCGCCGACGTTGGAGGCGTAGGCCACCGCCAGCATGATGGCCGTCCCGTAGTGCGTGAGCCTGCGCCCCCCGGCGGCCGACTCCAGCTGCGCGAGCAGGGCGAGCCCGATAGGGACCATCATCACGGCGGTCGCTGTGTTGGAGATCCAGAGCGAGATGGAGCTCGTCGCGACCAGCATGCCGAGCAGGAGGCGCTTCGGGTCCGTGCCGACGGCCCGCATGATGTGGAGCGCCACCCGGCGGTGAAGGCTCCACTGCTCCATGGCGGCCCCGATCGCCATGCCGCCGAGGAAGAGGAAGATGTATGCGTCGACGAACGGCGCGGCGGCGCGGGCCGCGTCGCCCGCGAGCCCGCGGCCGAAGACGCCGAGCAGCGGGAAGAGCACGAGCGGCAAGCAGGCGGTGAGCGCGACGGGGAGCACCTCGAAGAGCCACCACAGCGCCATCCACGCCGCGACCGCGGCCGCGTACGCAGGGCGGTGGCCATAACCAGGGACGGCGTGGAGCCCGCTCGGGACGAGCGCGATCGCGAGGGCTGCGGCCGGACCGGAGGCGACGCCGAGGCAGCGAAGCAGGCGGAGCCGCGCAGGCGGCGGGCGGCCTCGGTGAGGGGCGCCCGGCGGCGCGGCGGCGTGATCAGGGGGGCCCTGCATGGCGACTCTATCGCACACGCGCCTCCTCGCCGGCAGGCCGCGCCCTGCGCGCAGCGCGGCGGGCGCGGCGCGCGCGTGCTAGGCGTCAGCCGCTCCGCACGGCGCTCGCGCCGCCCGCAGGGCAGGAGAGCCGCCGTGTCCGATCCCCTCGTCGTCAACGATGCGCTGACCGCCCCGGCCGCGCTCCTCAGCTGGAGCGCCGTTCGCGCGTCGGGGCCCGGCGGTCAGAACGTCAACAAGGTCGCCTCCAAGGTGGAGCTGCGCTTCGACTTCGGCGCGTGGCCGGAGCTCGCCGACGACGCCAAGGCGAGGCTGCGCGTGCTCGCGCGCGGCCGGCTCGACGCCGAGGGGCGGCTGTTCATCGTGAGCCAGCTGACTCGCGACCAGCTGCGCAACCTGGACGACGCGCGCGAGAAGCTGCGCGCGCTGATCCTGCGCGCGCTCGAGGTGCCGGTGCAGCGAAGGCCGACGCGGCCGACGCGTGCGTCGAAGGCGCGGCGGCTCGACGAGAAGCGGCGCACGGGCGAGAAGAAGCACGTGCGCCGCGGCGGGGGCGATCACGAGTAACGGGGCGCGGGGGGAGGGCGTCCAGCGCGCGCCCGCGCCGCGGCGGCCCTCGCTCAGCGCTTGCGCCGGGAGCCGGCGACGACCTGGGCGGCGGTCGTCGCGGTCGCCGCGCGCTTGATCCATCGCCGTAGCTTCCCCAGATCCTCGCAGCCGGCGATCGCGCGGGCCACCTCGGCCGGCGTGGCGACCCCGCGCGACTCCAGCACTGTGAGGATGGCCTCCTGCGCCATCCTGATCTCGCCGCGGGCCTCGCCGCGGGCCTCGCCGCGCGCTTCACCGCGGGCCTCGCCGCGCGCTTCACCGCGGGCCTCGCCGCGCGCTTCACCGCGGGCCTCGCCGCGCGCCTCGCCTTCCGCGAGCGCTGCCTCGAGCGCGGGCACGCGCTTGTCGAGCAGCGCGCGCGCCACGGCGTCGTCCGAGGACGCGGCCTCGAGGAGCGCCTGGATCGGCAGCGGGCGCACGAGGCAGGGATCCTCGATGACCGCATCCTTCGGCAGCGGGCGCCAGCCGTCGGTCTCGCGCGACCACTCCATCACCCGGCGCTGCTTCACCAGGATGCAGAACACCCGCCGCACGCCGCGAGCGATCAGCAGGCGCGCCTTGGTGGTCGGAACGGCGAGGGCCTGCTTGTCGCTGACCTCGAACGCCAGCTCCTCCAGCCGCCGCCGGCCCGCGCGGTCGGGCTTCTGCGCGAAGACGCTGGCGTCGGCCGCATAGTCGCTGCCGAGATCGGTCCGGGTCAGCATGTCCACGGCGCCCCGGTAGCCCTCGGCGACGTGGGCGCCGAGGACGTAGGTCAGATCGAAATGCTGCGTCGCGTGCGGCGGATCGGCCGGGGCGGCGTAGACCTCGACGCCGTGGAGGTACTCCACCCGCGTCTCGGGCGGCGCCAGCCGGTCGTCCACGTGCGGCACGTGCGGGCGCGCCCTGCCGGCCGGAGGCGCGTGGACCGTGCGACCGGAGGCGCCGGCACCGGGAGCGAGGAGGACGTGATCGTGCCTGCGCATGAGCTCCATCATAGCGCGGCCAGCGACCGGCGGGCATCGCGGCGCCGGCGTCCGCGCGCCTCCGCCGCGCTGCCGCGTGGCGAGGCTCAGGCGCTCGCTCTCAGACAGCCCAGCTCGTAAAGCCCCATCCACCCGACCTCCGGGTCGGTGCATGCGCCCTCCCTCAGCTGCTCCACGAAGTCCTCGATCGGCTTCTCTACCACGTCGATGAACTCCGTCTCATCCAGCGCTTGCGCCCTGTCGCGCGCGCAGTCCACGGCCAGGAACGCGTGTCGCTCGATGGTCGAGTAAGCGCACTCCAGCGGGCGGCCGAGCGGCACGAGCCGCCCGGCGACATACCCCGTCTCCTCGAGGAGCTCGCGCGCCGCCGCCGCCTCCGGGGCCTCGCCAGGCTCGACGCCGCCGCCTGGGAGCTCGTCGAGGATCCGATCGGGCCCCGGCCTGTACTGGCGCGCCAGGATCACCCTCTTCTCGCGGGAGATGGCGAGGACGCAGACGACTCGCCCCTCTTTCTTGAGCGAGAACGTGCGGACCTGCCCGTCCGGGAGCTCGAAGGTGACGTCCTCGATCCTCCGCCACGGCGAGTGCTGGACCACGCGCCGCTCCAATGCCTTCCACCGTACGACCGTCATGATCAACCCACATCGTCCGCCCAGGCGGCGCGCCCGGTCAAGACATTGGCGCCGCCGGTCAAGGACGGGACGCGCGCTCGGTCTCATGCTCTCTTGCATGACCTACCTCATCCCGAGCCAAGAACAGGCGCACGCGGGTCTGCGTGCCATCAAGGTCGTCCTTACCTCGGCCGGCCCCCTCGACGGGTCGCGGCGCGACGCGATCGCCGCGGTGCAACGGCACCTCCTTCACACCGACCTCGACATCGACGCGCTCGCCCCGATAGCGCCCGAGGAGCTCGCGCGCGCCGTCGAGGATCCCGCGCTGCGCGAGCAGCTCATCAACGGTCTCTGCGCGATGACCCTGTGCGGCGAGCGCGTCGACGAGCGCGAGCTGCTCGAGGTCGAGCGCTTCGCCGCGGCGCTCGGGGCGCGGCCGCACGCGGTCCGCCAGCTCCACCACCTCTACGAGCAGCGGCTGCTCCTCCTGCGCATCGACATCAGCCGGAGCTCGCTGCTCGGCAAGAACGTGCGGCGCATGCTCGATGAGGGCGGCCTTTATGGGCTCGCCAGGAACGTCGCGAGCTTCGCGGGCATCCTGGAGAACGAGCCAGTCGCCGCGCGCTACCGCTCGCTCGAGGCGTACAGAGAGGGCACCCTCGGCAAGGCGCTCTTCACCTTCTATCGAGAGAACGGCTTCTCGTTCCCCGGCGAGAAGCGCGGCGTGCCCGAGGGCGTGCTCACGCACGACCTGAGCCACATCCTCGCCGGTTACGGCACGGATCTGCGCGGAGAGGCGATGACGATCGCCTTTCAGGCGGGGTATCGCCGCGAGAACCCGTTCGGCATCCTCGTGTTCCTGCTGGTGCAGCTCCAGCAGGGCGTCCAGCTCACCGTGCTGGCGCCGTCGCAACAGGGGATGCTCGCGACGCCCGGGCTCGCCGACGAGCTCGTGCGATCGTTCGTTCGCGGAACGAAGATGAGCATCGACCTGATGGACGACTGGGACTTCTGGTCCGACATGGCGGTGGAGCTCGACGAGCTGCGCCGCCGCTACGGCGTCGTCCCCTGGGAGGCCGCGGCCTGATCCGGGTCCTCCGCCGAAGCAGCCGAGAGGTGTGGAGGGCTCGCCGCCGCGCGGGGGGGCGCGCGGCGAGCCGGGGGCGCGCGCTTCACCCGCCGAAGCCGCCCGCGACCGTCTTCGAGAACGACGCGCCGCCCTGGCTGGCGCGCACCGCCGACTGGGAGAACAGCGCGAACGCCTTGCGGATGTCCGCCGCGTCGCTCTTCGGCGTCAGGATCCAGCGGTCCTCGATCCCCATGTCGCGGAAGACGGCGCGGAAATCGGTGTTCCCGTCGTCGATGCCGATCGCCGCCACGATGTGGGCCTCGGCCCGCCGCATGTCACGGACGAGGGCGCACACGTCCCTGGCCTTGGCCCACGTCGAGCCCGCGTCGGCGCCGTCCGAGATGATCAGCGTGACGGTGCGCGCCGGGACGCCGCTCAGCGCGAACTCCTGCGCCTTCGCGATCACCGTTCCGAGCAAGACCACCGTCTGATCGTAGAGGGGCGTGCCGAGCATGGGATCGTAGTTCTTCGTGTCCATCTTCACGGCCTGGGCGATAGGGCAGTACGGATACAGCACCGCCCCGTTCAGGTAACGGTTGTGCGCCAGGATCGAGTCGCGCTGCCTGGAGTCGGAGAGGGCGCCCACCACGAGGTTGTGCCCGTCCCTCACCGACGGGGCGTTGCCGGCGAATTTGATGGATCCCGAGTCGTCGGGCATCACCGTGACCAGCACCACCTCCGACGACGCGACGTCGTCCACCTGCACGCCGAAGCCGGCCTGGATCTGCGCGCCCAGGTCGGTGATGTGCAGCGCCTGCATCGCCTCGGGCGAGAGCGCGCCATCGTCCCGCGCTGCCTCGAAGAGCTGCTCGATGTCGAGCGAGCCATCGCGGCTGGTTCCGCTGTTGTTCTCCTTGTTCTTGCTCATCGGATCCTCCACGGTCATGCGCCCAGGCACGGAATCGGGTCGGTGCTCTTCACGAGGTTCATGCCGGCGGCGGCGAAGCGGGCGAGCGCCTTGTCCGCCTCGGCGGTGAAATCGACGGCGAAGCCCCCCTTGCCGTCGGGCACGGTGACCGGCGACATGCAGTCGGTCATCACGTAGATCTTCTTGGCGAGCGCGCGGTCGGTGAGCGCGATCTCCGTCAAGATGTCCTCGATCGAGCTGCGGACGCAGTGGCTCGCGGCCTGGCCGGCGATGATCACCGCGTCGGCGTGGAGCAGCGTCCTCAGGAAGCCCGTGCTCCGCTGCGCGAGCGGCTGGCCGTCGTGCCGCGTCAGCACCTCGGGCTGCATCACCGAGTAGTTCTCGGTGAGCGGGTTGCCGCCCTTGACCTCGACCCACGACTGCACCCCGCGCGCGAACGCGTGGAACATCCGCGCCTCGTGCACGACGCCCGCGAGCGCGTGGCCGTCGCTCCCGAGGATGCAGTGCGGCGGCCACAGGTAGAGCTTGTATTTCCCTGCCTTCTCGAGCTCCTCGCAGTAATACCGGACCTGCTTCATGAGCCACGGGTAGCTCCCGCCGCAGAGCCACTTCGCCACCGCGGGGTTCGGCCGCACCTCCCCCGCGTCGATCTGCGCCGTCGTGATCTCGCGGTGCGCGCTCAGCGGGCGGTCCTCGCGATCCACCCAGAAGGCCGGGAAGAAGATCTGGTAAGCGAAGTGGGTGTCCATCGTGACCGTCATGTTCGTGATCGACGCGAGGTTCCTGTAGATGAACTCGGCGATGCGGCGGCTGTCGTCGACCGCGCCCGTGCCGCTCCTGCCGGCGACGTAGAGCGAGCCCTGCGGGAAGCAGAAGTCCTTCTGCACGTCGATGAGCAGGAGGTGGACGTTCTGCGCGTCCGCGGCCGACGGCTTCACGCCATGCGCCTTCCGCCACGCGGCGGCGGCGCCGTGCAGCGCCTCTTCATTGGGGTGAAAGCCCCACCGCTCGGCGTTCTTGGCGTCATAGAAGGCGGGCAGGGGGAGCTCTGTCGATTTCATGGTCTCTCTCCTCTCGATCGGCCCGCGAGCGCGGGCCGCCAGCTCAGCGTGGATTCATGAGATACGAAGCAAGGTGATCGCCTGTGCGTCGACGACGAACAGGCCCTCTGGGCCGACGAGCAGCCGGGAAGCCTGGGTGACGAACGGCTCGGTGCCGGGGAACTGCCGCGTCTCGACGAGCGCGCCCCCGCGGACCTCGACGCGGACGACGCCGCTGTCGGTCGCCGAGAGCAGGAACCCGGAAGCCGCGCACTTGCCGGTCAGCGCGCCGAGCCACGAGCCGCCTTCCCCGTCGCCGTCGGCGACCGCCTCGACCGCGCCGTCCTCGCGCACGACGACGCACCGGTGCACGGTCCGGCCGGCTTGCTCGGCGGCGAGGAACAGCCATGCGCGCCCGGCGCGGGAGCGCCCGCGGCCGTCGTTCGGGCGCCCGCGGCCTTCGTCGGACCGCGAGCTCGGGCCGGCGTCGAAGACGCAGGTCGCCGCGGTGAGCTTGCCGCCCGGGAAAGGCAGCTTGACCGTGTCCTTGAGGCCGGGCCGATCGGCGTCGAAGACGAAGGCTATCGAGACGTTCCCGGCGCGGTAGAAGCCGAGCCCGAAGCTTTGGCCCACCCAGAACAGCGTTTGCCCGGCGAGCACCTCGCCCATCGGCACGGCGTCCGCCTCGCCCGAGAGCGCGGCGGCGCCCGGCCTCCCGCTGCGCAGGAGCTGCCCGCCGCGCGTCCAGTAGCGGGCGCGCGCGTTGACGTCGAAGATGGGCCTCGTCCCGACGCAGTCCACCTGGATCCGCTCGGGCGCGGCCCCCGGCGAGAGCACCACGAGATCGCCGCCCCGGCCGATCAACGTGGCGCTCCCGTGCACCGCGAAGCGCGTCGCGGGGTGCGGCGCGCCGGACATCACGACGGACCGGTCCTCCCGCAGGAAGCGGCCTCCCTCGTTCACGAGGTAGGAGAGCCCGCCCGGGCCGAGGGCCGCGGCCAGGATCACCCCGCGCGTGCTCAGGATCCGCGTCGCCAGCACCTCGCCGTGGACGACCGTCGACTCCTTCACGGCGGCCGGCGCGGCGCCCGCGCAGTCCGGGCAGGCAGGGCGCGCGTGCTCGACGCCGCACGAAGGGCACCTCGTCCAGGCGAGCGCGTCGAGCAGCCGGCGCGGGAACACGCCGCGCCGGTCCTCGACGAAGACGCGGTAGAGCGCGTCCAGGAGATCGTCCGGCAGGACGCGGTACGGGATGGCCGGCTTCGGATACCGCACCTCGCGGTCGAACACGGTGATGCGGCGGAGCGGCCTCGCGCTCTCGGGCACCCGCGCCGACGCGGACCGCGGCCGGAAGACGCCGCCGTAAGGCCCCACGCAGAGCAGGCTCTGCATGACCATCACGGCGAACGCGTACCAGTCGGAGTCCTGCGAATACGGCCTCGACAGGAGCGGCCGGGGGAGCGAAGGGTCGCAGAGCAGCGGATCCACGAAGCGCTCGGTGAACACCTGGCAGAGGTACGGGCCGAACTGGAAGCTGTCGGCGTCGATGACGAACACCTCGCCGCCGGCGACGAGCACGTTGAGATCGTTGAAGTCGCCGATCACCACGCCCCGGTCGTGGATCGCCGCGACCGCCCGGTGGAGCCGCGCGAGCACCTCGGAGACCGCGGCCGACGAGAGCCCGCCGTGGCGCATCGACGGCTCGCCGTAGCGCAGGAGCGGCTCCGCGCCGCGCACGAGGCGCATGGCGTAGCCCACGACGCGCTTCCTGGTCCTGTCGGTCGCGAGATCGAGGGGCGCGATCACCTGGTCGGGCAGCGCCGGCGGGAACGCGCGCAGCTTGTCCTGGTGGCGCTCGATGCGCACCTCGGCGGCGCGCTGCTCGGCGTCCTGCCCGGCGTAATCCGGGTGATCGGGCGTCTTCCAGACCTTGAGCGCGCGGCCGTCTCCGAGGTCGAACACGTCCGCCTCCCCGCCTTTGCCGATCGAGGCCCGGGGGTCGAGCCGAACCCGCTTTGAACCAAGATAAACGTCCACAGTCGCCTCCTCCGGACGCAATCGAGCGCAATCAAGCGCAGACGCCCTGTCGTTTCCCTCCGCGACTCCTGCGCCTCCGCGCAGGGCCGCCCCTCAATCGCAGGCGCCCTGCGCCCTCCGCACGACGACCACCGTCGTGTCGTCGCGGAGCAGCCCGCCTTCGCGCTCCATCCGCTCTTCCTTCCACACGGGCCGCGTCACCGATCGGTTGATGAGCGCGAGCCGCCGCCTCACCGCGTCGGGGTTCCGGAAATATCGGTCATCTTCCCAGAACCTCGACAGCGGGCCGACCTCGCCGCCCCCCGGGATCTGCCGTGACGACGACTCCAGCAGATCGATCGCGCCGTCGGTCCCGAGCAGGGCAGTCCGGAGCGCGCTCGACGGGAAGGCGCGGTGCACGGTGAAGCGCGGCGCCTCGCCGCCGGGCGGCCGATCGAGCAGGCCATACGCGAGGTACGGGGGCTCGTCCCTCGGGAAGGGGCCGAGCCGCAGGAGCTCGTCGCCGAGCGCGATGAGGCCGTCGCCGAGGGAAAACGCGCACGCGCTGTCGCCGGAGATCGCGAGGCCGACCACGGTGAAGAGGAAGAAGGTCGACACGACCTCGGTGAAGCTGCCGCCCATCCCGGCGGCCACGTCGCGGAGCGGCGCGAGCGCCCCGCGCCGCACCTCTTCCCACGTCGCGGGCGAATCGATGTCTCCGCCGCGCCGGAGCGCGCCGAGCACCTGCTCGGTCACGATCCGCGCCCCGAGCGCCGCGCCCACCTCGCTGCGCGCGCCGCTGCCGCAGCCGTCGCAGACCACCGCGGCGAGAGAGCCGCCCTCGGCCCGGAAGGCATAGGCGTCCTGGTTGGGCCGCCCCGCGACGAGGTGATCGGTCCCGGTCACCGTCCCTCCGGCGACCTCGAAGGCCGAGCCCCCTCCCATGTCAGCCAAGAAAGCGACGTCGCGAAGCATGGAGTTCCCTTCTGCGCCCGGCGAGGGCGCGCTGCGGCCGGACCCGGGCAGACGGAGGCCGGGGCGCGCGGTCCTCCCGGCGCCGGAGCTCCACCGTCCGCTCGGCGGTCAACGCCGACCGTCAGCGCCCGCGCCCGGCGAGCACCCGATCGTTCGTGTGTACTACACACCAAGCTTAGTGTTCGTAATACACATTGTCAACCCGGGCGCTGGCGAGCCGGCCGCCCTCCTCGGGTGGAGCGCGCTCCGCGACGGACGCGCGAGCGCCCCCGGGCGCCGCGCGCTGGCGCCCGGGGGCGTAAGATTCGCGACGTCCAGTGGGCCCGCGACGGGAGAGGGGCGAGTCGATGAAGCGGCGGTGGGCGTTCGTTGCGGTCGTGACCCTGGTTCCTCCGAGCCTCGCATGCCTGCGATCTCGTCCGGTAGGCGCTCGGTCCGCCCCGGAGCAGGGGCGAGGAGGGATCGGACGCACGAGGGCCGCCGGGCTGCGGCAGGCGGCTAGATCTCGAAGCTGAAGCCGTCCTTCTCGAGCCGCTCGTACTTCCGACGGTCGAACCGGTAGAGCCGCGCCGCGCGGTGCGCGACGTCCTGCTCGACCTCGTCGAGCTCCACGAGCAGCCCGGTGCCGAGCGCCTTCTTCCGGAAATTGCGCTTGTCGAGCGGGCGCTCGAGGATCGCCTCGTAGAGGCGCTGGAGCTGCGACAGCGTGAACTTCGGCGGCAGGAGCTCGAACCCGATCGGCCGGTATCGCACCTTGCCCTTGAGCCGCTCCAGCGCGACCGGGAGGATCTCGTCGTGATCGAAGGCGAGCGCCGGGGTGTCGTCCACCGCGAACCACGCCGCCTCGCGCGCGTCGGTCGCGGCCTTGACCCGGTGATCCCCGAGCTTCACCAGCGCGTAGTACGCCACCGAGACCACGCGCTCGCGCGGGTCCCGCCCGAGGGCGCCGAACGTGTAGAGCTGCTCCAGGAACACCCCCGAGAGCCCCGTCTCCTCCGCGAGCTCCCGCCGCGCGGCGTCGTCGAGCGCCTCGTCGACGCGCACGAAGCCGCCCGGGAGCGCCCACCGGCCGCGGAACGGATCGAGCTCCCGCCGGATGAGGAGGACCTTGAGGTCCTCCTCATCGAGGCCGAACACGACACAATCCACCGTCAGCGCCGGCCGCGGGTGCTCGTAGGAGACGGACATTCAACCCTCCGTGTAATCTGTACACGAATCTTGGTGTCGATCGGACACCACGTCAACCAGCGCCGCGGAGCTCGGCTCCTCGGCTCCTCGGCGCGAGGGCGGGCGCGCGGAGCGGAGGCCCGCGCCCATCGCGCATCGCCCATCGCCCATCCGTGCCCCCCCTTCCCACAGCCACAGCCGAAGCGTCGTGTGCCGGCGGATCGACGAGAGACGCGGCCTCGACAATGCGGTGCGATGTTGTCCGCATGACCGGCCAAGCGAAACGTCATCGACGGGCTGACGACCACTCGACGGCCAGCGCGCGTGCGCGTAGAAGGCTCCCATGAAGGGAGATGCGGAGTCGAGCACGGCGGGGGCGGATACGCGGGAGGAGCTCGAGGCGAAGCTCCGTGAGGCGCAGCTGCTTCTCCGCGCCATCCTCGACCATGTTCCGATCACCGTGTGCAGGTACGACCGCACGGGCGTCTTCACGTTTCACGACGGCAAGGGGCTCGAGGCCGTCGGCGCGAAGCCGGGGCAGTTCCTCGGAGCGAACGTGCTCGAGCTCTTCGCGAACGACCCGGAGACCCTGGAGACCAACAGGCAGGCCCTCGCGGGCAAAGCCGCGTACAACGTCTACGAGGCGTACGGCGCCGCCTGGGAGTCATGGCATGTCCCCGTGCGCGACGGGAACGGGGAGCCCGACGGCATGATCACCATCAGCCTGGACGGCTCCGCGGCGAAGCGGCGCGAGCAGGAGCTCCGGGCGAAGGTCGAGCTCATCGAGACGCAGCAGGAGGTCATCCGCGATCTCTCGACGCCCATCATCGAGGTCTGGGACAAGGTGCTGACCCTCCCCATGGTGGGCGTGGTGGACAGCCTGCGGATCTCCGAGGCGATGGACAACCTGCTCTCGGCGATCGTGAGCAAGGACGCGCGGTACGCGATCCTCGATCTCACCGGCGTCGACGCGGTCGACACGCGGACGGCCGGGTACCTCATCGAGATGATCAAGGCCATCCGGCTCCTCGGCGCGGAGGGGATCATCACGGGGATCCGGGCGAACGTGGCGCAGACGATGATCGCGCTCGGACTCGATCTCTCCGGCGTCACGACCGTCGGCAACCTCCGCGCCGGACTCAAGCTCTGCATGCGGCGCATGGCCGCGGCGGGCGAGGGGGGCGAGCGCGCCGAGGCGGCCAGCGCGCCGGCGAAATAGCGGCTTCCGGCAGGCGCGCGCGAGGCGCGGCGCGGGCGCGCTCCCGCACCCCCGCGCCGGGCGGCGGCGGCTCAGCGATGGATCACGACGCGCGTGGACGGGTCGTCGCGCGTGGCCTGGACCGCGTACCACTCATCGGGCACGGCGGGCTCGGTCCAGTGGAAGAGCCATTTCGCGTCGACCGGCGAGAGGTTCACGCACCCGCCGCTCTGCCCCTCGCCCCAGCGGTCGTGCCAGTAGGCCGCGTGAAGGAGGTACTTGCTGAAGAAGTGCTGGCTCCACGGCACCTCCGCCTCGATCCAGTCGTCCGCGTCGACGTGGGGCGTGATGAGCGTCTTCGTCACCCATTTGCGGCCGATGCTGTACTGGCCGAGCGGGGTCGTCGAAGGCGGCACGAACGGCTCGGCCTTCTCCGGCTCCTCGGCCCCGTTGCGCCCGGCCGAGATCAGCGTCGCGAACACGGGGCGGTCGTCCTCGTAGGCGATGAGCCAGCCGTCGAGGGCGGCGATCTCGACCCACGTGTTCCTGCGCCCGTCCGCCGGCGCCGAGGGCGGCTCGCCGCCGAGCTGGATCGGGCGGCCCCACGGGTTCCGCGCCTTCCGCGGCCGGACGACCACCGCGTCTCGCTCGAGCACCCAGTGCCCGTCGTCCCGGGTCTCGAGATACGTCAGCTCGCCGACCCGCTTCGATCGGCCCGTCAGCCCGACCCGGGCGAGGCGCTCCCACACGGCGTCCGTCTTCGCGGGCGGGCCTCCCTCCGTGAGGCGGTACTTCGGGCGCGCCTTGCGGCGAAAGAAGGCCATCGGCAGGCGCGCCTCGGCGCCGAGGTACACCCCCTCGAAGGTGGCGGGCTCGTAGGGCTTGACCTTGTCCTTCGGTATGAACGTCAGATCCGATGCCCAGAGCCATGTCGCCCCGCCGGCCTCGACCTCCTCGATCCAGGCGACCGACGAGCGCGGGCGGACCTGCATGTGCCGCAGATCGTGGAGCCCCTCGGGCCACGCCGGCGCGTCGATGCCGTCCACGCGGAGGAGGCGCTTGAGGCCGAGCGACTCGCCGTAGCGGTACGGGAGCGGCAGATCGGCGCGCGGGGCATGGGGGATCAGCGCCTGGCGCACGGGATCGGCGGTGTCCAGGGTGGCGCGCTCGCCGTCGACGCACACGTAACCGCGCGGCTCCACCGCGTAGAACGCCGGGCAGCCGCCGGCGCCGCGGATGGGCTCGACGCTCTTCAGGCGGACCGAGCCGCCGATCGAGAGCATGCCGATCCACTGGGCCTTGGGCCGCGGCGCGGACCGGATCCACACCTCGCGGCCCTTGGAGTACACGCGCGCGGATCGCGCCCGCGCCGCCTCCACCTCCGGGACCGGCGCGGCCGGGGCCGAGGCGGCCAGCGCCTCCGGCGGCGGCTCCGGCGCGCTGGAGCGCGCGGAGGGCGCGCTGGAGGGCGAGGGCTCCGCGACCGCCACGCCCGCGCTCCCGGCCGCGTCTGCGCGCGAGCCGGCGTCTTGCCGCGACGGCGTGCACCCGAGCCAGAGGGCGCCGAGGGCAGCAAACCACGAGCGGCCAGACATAGGCACGAGACCCTAGCACGTCGAGCCTGCCCGGCGGAACGACGCGCCAGGCTGGACGAAGGCGCCTGCGCCGCGAGCGGAGCGGAGATCGTCGCTCGTGCGGCGATCTGCGGCGATGGCGCCTGGCCGCCGGATTTCGATCGCCGGGGGTGTCACGCTCGCCCCGCTCGCGCCTAGAGCCGAGGAAGGCCGGCGAGGACAGCCGGCCAGAGAAGACAAGGAGAGATCCCATGCGTCGTTGGCTCAAGGTGACCCTGATCGCGGCCGTCCTCGGAATCCCGGCGGTGGCCTATGCTGGGACGCAGCTCACGGGCGGCTGTCCGTGCGCGGATTGCCCGTGTCCGGACTGCCCCTGCGGCTGAGCACCCAGCGCCCTTGGAACCGCGCGCGCGATCGCTGCTCAACGCGTCGATGAGACGCCTCGCCGACGGCGATCGCGCGGCGTTCGAGCCTGTCTATGCCGCCCTCTGGCCGGCGATCGGCGCGTTCTGCCGCCGCATGCTCGGGGGCGGCGCGGACGCGGAGGACGCGGCCCAGCAGGCGCTGCTCAAGGTGTTCGACCGCGCCAGCTCGTTCGATCCCGACGGGGACGCGCTGACCTGGGCGCTCGCCATCGCGACGTGGGAGTGCCGCACGACGCGGCGGCGGCGGTCCCGGTCGAGGGAGGCTCCGGACGAGCATGTCCCGTCGATCGCGGCCGACGTGCCCACGCCGGAGGAGGCGGCGATCGCCCGGGATCTGGACGACGCGGCGCGCGAGGTGCTCGGCACGCTGGCCGAGGCGGATCGCGACACGCTGAGGGCGACCCTGCTGGAGGTCGATCGCGATCCGTCGGTGTCGAGCGCGGCGCTGCGCAAGCGCCGCGAGCGCGCGTTTGCGCGCCTGCGGGAGGCGTGGAGGAGGATCTATGGAACGTGAGGCGCTTGCGGGCCTGAGCCTGAAGGAGAGGGCCTATCGCGCGTACGAGCGGGGGAGGGCGAGGAGGGCCGCCTGGGCAGCGGCGCCGACGATCGCCGTGGCGCTCGTGGCGGCGCTGATGAGCGACCGTCCGGTCACCACCGCGATCCTCGGCGCGGCGCTCTACGTCGCGGCGGCGCTGCTCTCGTGGCGCGGGCAGCAGCTCGGGCGAGGCGTGCTCCCGGGCGTCGCCGCGGGCCTCGTGCCCTTCGCAGCGGCGCACGCGGCGCGCATTTACGGTCACCTGTGCACCCCGGAAGGGTGCGTATCCATCTGCGTCCCTGCCTGCCTGGCGGGCGGGGTCGCCGCCGGCGTGCTGCTCTCGCGGGTGCTGCGCCGGTCGGAGCGGCTCGGGGCGTCCTGGGCCTCGGCGTGCGGCGTCGCCGCCCTGACGGGCGCGCTCGGCTGCGCCTGCGTCGGCTTCGGCGGCGTGGTCGCCCTCGCGGCGGGGCTGCTCACCGGCACCGCGCCGCTCGCGCTCCGCCCTGCGCGCTAGAGCGACGGTCACCCGCTTCGGATACGGGCCCACCTCGGCGTTTTCGGTGCTCAGCGCACCGGAGTGCGCTTGCGCGCCGAAAACGCCGATCTGGGCCCGTCTCCTGTGCGGGTGACCGCCGCTCTGCTGCCGCTCTGCTGCCGCTCTGCTGCCGCTCTGCTGCCGCTCTGCTGCCGCTCTGCTTGGTGCAGAGGGGGGCGGAAACCGCTGTAGGCTCTCCGCATGCCGGAAGCCGCTCGCAAGCGCCTCGCGCTGGCCCTCCTGATCGTCGCGGTCATCCCGGTCGGCTTGATCACCCGGTTCCACGGCGGCCCAGCCTGGCTGCGCAACGGCGCCGGCGCGGTGCTCTATGAGGTCGTGTGGATCGCCGCGGCGCAGATCGTGTGGATCTCCGCGCGCACGCACCGGCTGGCGCTCGCGGTCTTCGCCGCGACGTGTGGGATCGAGCTGCTCCAGCTGAGCCAGGCCCCGTGGCTGTGGGCCGCGCGCAGCACCACCCCGGGGCGGCTCCTGCTCGGCGCGAACGGCGGCTTCGATCCGGCGGACTTCGCGCTGTATGGCCTCGGATGCGTCCTGGGTTATGGGCTCTGCCGGCCGCTCCGGGCCTCCGCATGAGGCCCGCGCCGCGCCGAGCGCGCGCGCCGGTTGCGGCAAACGCCGCGAGGGGCCAGGCTGGCGATCGCGAGATCCAGGAACCAGGAGGCGACGGCCATGTCCGAGGCTCAGCACAACGGCGGCTGTTTGTGCGGCGCGATCCGCTACCGAGCGCGCGGCGCGCCGGTGAGCGTCAATGTCTGCTACTGCAGCCAGTGCCGGCGCCAGACCGGCGCGCCGATGCCGGCGTTCGCGTCCTTTTCTGACGAGCAGTTCGAGCTGCTCTCCGGCGCGCCCGCGACCTATCGCTCATCGAGCTCCGCGGTCCGCCAGTTCTGCGCGACCTGCGGATCGTCGCTGTTCTGGCGCCGTGACGGGGCGCGGGAACTCGACATCTTCCTCGGTACGATGGACCGACCCGGCGACGTGCCTCCGCCTACCTTCCAGCTCTGGACCGTGCACCGCGTGCCCTGGCTGCCCGCCATCCAGGGGGCCACCGACTATCGCGGGGACAAGGCCGGCAGCCAGAGCTGACCCGACGTCGCCGAGCGGACGGCTGTCGGCGGTCATGAGCAGCCGAGCCGCGGCTCACCCGCGCTGGCAGGGCGCCCCGCCGGAGGGCCGCCCCGGGGGCCGCGCTCTCCTCAGGGGCCTTCGCCGGCGCTGTCTCCGCCGGCGGCCTCCTTCGCTTCCTCCTCGGCGATCTTCGCCCGCACCTCGTCCATGTCGAGCGAGCGCACCTTCTCGATCACCTGATCGAGCGCCGAAGCGGGCAGCGAGCCCGCCTCCGCGAACAGGAGGACCTTCTCGCGGAAGATGAAGAGCGTCGGGATCGAGCGGATGTTGAAAGCCTGCGCCAGGTCCTTCTGGTCGTCCGTGTTGATCTTCCCGAACACGATGTCCGCGTGCTTCTCGGAGGCCTTCTCGAAGACGGGCCCGAAGACACGGCAGGGGCCGCACCAGGGCGCCCACCAGTCGACGAGGACGATGCCGTTCGACTCGACCGTCTTCTCGAAATTCTCCGCGCTGAGCTCGATGGTACTCATCCGCGGAGCATACCCCCGAGACCCGCCCTTGTCGCCGAGCGAGCGGCCAGGCGCCGCCGGCGCTCAGGGCGCGTTGCAGACCATGATGTGCTCGATCGCCTCGACGAGGAGCTGCTCGACGCGCTCGGGCCCGACGTCGGCGGCGCGGGCGAACCGCTCCAGATCGAACGGCGTGGGGTTGACCTCGAGGTAGGCGAGGATCTGGAGCGGGTGGCCGGCCCAGCGGATGACGCAGAAGCCGACCACGTTGCGGCTGGCCCTGGCCTCGCGCAGGCCGAGGGCGAGCTCGACGCTCGGCGTGTCGTGCCCCTCGTCGAGCACGATGCGCGGCGCGTGCCCCGCCTTGCGGAGCTCGGCGGCGAACTCCTCCATCTGAGGGCGGAGCAGGCGCTCGCGCAGGTCGTCGAACTCGCGGAGGAAATCCGCCTCCGCGGGGGCGCGCGCCTCCTCGAGGCGCCGCGCATAGCGGGCCGCGAGGCGCTCGATGCGGAGCCGGTTGTGCTCTTTCAAGGGCCGCCTACGGGGCGAGAAGGAGCACCTTGAGCTGGCTCGGGACGATGCTGACCCCGGGCGCGTTGACGGAGTTCTGCATCGTGACGCTCGTCATCCGCGTGGCCGGCGCGCCGCCGACGAGCACGGTGAAGGCCGCCGTGACGTGCCGCGAGGGGCCCATCACCGTGTGCGAGACGACGCCCGTCTCCAGGCCGGCGTTGTCGCCGTTCGTCAGCGGCACCTGGGTCGTCATGTTGTGCGCCGGCGTGCACATGAACAGGACGTTGTAGACCGCCGGCACCCCCATGGGCTGCGCCGCCAGGTTGGGGTAGGGCACCGGCAGGTGCGCCGGCGGCGTGAGGCACACGTCGGGTCCGCCCAGGGCCATGCCTCCCATCTGCGTGTTCGCGAACATCTGTGCCTCCCGTCAGCCGAGGTGGATCTGCCCGCCGTCGATCTTGGTCAGCTCGCCGCTCGAGACGAGCGTCGCCTGCGCCTTGATGTTCACCGCGGCCTTCGCGGTGACCTCGTAGTACTGCGCCCGCACCTGCTCCGACTCGGCGATGAACCGGTACGCCCGGTCGAGCCGCTGCACCCAGCGCTCCGCGATCGACTCGACCGACCGCGCGACCGTCTTCACGCGGTCCACCTGCGCGACGAGCCGCTCGCCCACGTACGTCATCGCCCCGACCGCGAGCGACCCCTCGCTCGCCGCGACGCGCACCTTGCCCGCGGCCACCGCGGCCTCGGCCGGCGTCACGAGGCGCACACCCTCGGCCGCGGCCACCGTGACGCGGCCGCGCGGGGCGCTCACCTCGAGGTCCCCCTCGGCCACGAGGCGCGTCGGCGCGTCGCCCTCGCGGTCGAGCACCGCGAGCACGTGGCACCCCGCGTCGTGCAGCGCGACGAGCACCCGGTCGCCGAGCGCCGGCTCGACAAGGCAGCTCACCGCGCGCTTCGCCGCGTAGTCGCCCGACCCGACGCGCACCTGGAACGACCCGTCCGTCGCTCCGATCACCGCGCCGACCTCCTGGATCGCGAAGGTCTCCACCCGCTGTCTGGCCAGATTGTCTCGCATCGTGTCTCTCCTGCTGTCGGGAGGGGCATCCCCTCAGGGCGTCCAGCGCTCGGCTTCGAGCAGCTCCGGGTCGTCGCCGAGCGCGGCGGACCGGCTCGTGAAGGTCGCGCCCGCGTCGCGCGTCTGGTGGAAGCGGGCGCGGAAGAGCTTCGCGCCGGAAAGATCCGCCTTCTCGACGCTCGCGTGCGAGAAATCGGCATACGTGAGGTCCGCGTCGCGGAAGCTCGCCGTCGGGCACGCCGCCCGCTGGAAGATGGCCTGGTAGAGGTCGGCGCCGGCGAGGTCCGCGGCCTCGAGGTCGGCCTCGGAGAAGATCGCCTGCCGCGCCTTGAGGCCCGCGGCCGACACGCCGGCGAGCCGCGCGCCGAGGAACAGGCCGCGCTCGGCGTCCGCGCCGTCGAGCTTCGCCGCGGTGAGGTCCGCGCCCTTGAAATTCGCCTGGACGAGCCGGGCCCCGCGCAGGTCGCACCCCGCGAGATCGGCGTCGGTGAGCTGCGAGAGGGTCAGGTCCATGCCCGACAGGTCCTGCCCGCGGAGGCGGGCGCCGACCAGCACCGCGAGGTGGAGCGTCGCGCCGCGCAGGCTCGCGGTCGACAGGTCCGCCTTGATGAGGCAGGCCTGCTTGAGCTGCGCCCCGTCGAGCGCGAGGCGCGCGGCCTCGGTCTCCACGAGCGAGAACCGGTCCAGGTTGGCCTCGCGGAAGCTCGCCTCGTCGGCGCGCCCCTTGACCATGCTCCCGATCGTGAGGTTCACGCGGTCGAAGCTGGCCCGCGAGGCGTCGCACTCGGCGAAGCTCGCAGCCACGAGATCGCCGCCGTCGAGGCGCGCGTGGAGGAGCGCGCACCGGCTCCACACGGCGTGGCGGGCCCGCGCGCCGGAGAGGTCGGCGCTCGAGAGATCGCACCCGTTGAACATGGACTCGCTGAGCTTCGCGCCCTTCAGCCTGGCGCCGCGGAAGCTCGTCTTCTCGAACACGACGCCCGACAGGTCGAGCCCCGATAGATCGAGCCCCGACAGGTCCTCCCCGGCGATGACCTCGCCCTCGTCGACCTTCGCGAGCAGCTCTTCGCGCGTCACTTGCTCTGCCCCGTGAACACGACGTTCTTGATGTGCGCGTCGGAGAAGGTGGTCCGCTCATCGCCCTTGGCGTCGAGCAGGTTGGCGCGGAAGAGGTTCGTGTTGTCGAGGCGGGCGCCCGGCACCTTCGCCTTCTGGAGCATGGCGTCCATGAGGTTCGCGCCGGTCAGATCCGCCTCGGCCAGGTCCGAACGCATGAAGCGCGCGCCCTTGCCCGAGAGCTGCGCGAGGCGCGCCCTCCGGAGGTTCGCCTCGCTGAAGTCCGCGCCGTCCGCCGAGGCGCCCTCGAAGATCGCGCCCTCCAGATCGACCCCGCGGAGGTTCGCCCGCGCGAGCTCGGCGCCGGAGAAGTCCGCGCCCGGCAGCGCGGAGGCGGAGACGACGCGCAGGGCCGCGGCCCTCGCCTTCCGGAACGAGGCCTTCTCGCCCTTGAAGTCGACGAGGGCCGCGTCCTCGAGCTCGGCCTCGCCGAAGTCCGCGCCCGCCCCCGTGCACTGGAAGAACGTCGCCTTGCGCAGGCTCGCGCCGGTGAAGCGCGCGCCCGTCAGGTCGAGCTGGAAGAAGAGGACGTCGTCCGCCGCGGCGCCGCTGAAGTCCGCGCCCGCGACCCTGGCCTCCAGGAAGTCGGCCCCGGCGAGGTCGGCGCCCGAGAGCCGCGCCTCCTCGAGCCACGCCTTGTGGAGCACCGCCTCGCGGAGGTCGACCCCGTCGAAGCTCGCGCGCGAGGCGCGCGCCTCGCCGAGGTTCGCCCCGCGCAGCGTGGCCTTCCCGAGCCGCGCGCCCTCGAGCTTCGCGCGCGTGAGCACCGCGCCGGTCAGATCGGCCCCGCTCAGATCACACGCCGAGAGATCCGCGCCCTCGAGGAGCGCCTCGCGGAGATCGGCGCCCGCGAGGCGGAGCTCGCGCAGATCGGCGCCCGTCAGATCGCGCCGCGCGAGCGACTCGCCGGCGGCGAGCGCCCGCTCGACCTCGGCGCGCAGCTCGGACCGCTTCCCCTCGGGCGCCGGATCCGCCGGCGGGTGGAAGTGAGCGAAGGCGCGGTACGCGAAGAGGACGTTCTCCTCGGCCTTGCGGAGGCCTGCGGCGAACGCCGGGTCCGCGAGCTTCGCCTCGAGGTCCTCCATCGGCGCGCCCGCCGTGCGCCCCACCTCCGCGAGCTCGCGCAGGCGGGCCAGCTCCTCGTCGGCGCTGAATTTCGGCGGGCCGCCGCCCTCGCGCTTGCCCTTCGCGACCGCCTCGTCGAAGTCGAGCCCCTGCTCGGCGCAGAGCTCGCGCGCCTCCTCCTCGGCGGCCTTGCGCTGCTCCTCGGCGTCCTTCTGGAGCGCCGCGCCCTCGCGCTCCATCCGCTCGGCGTAGTCCGCGAGCTCGTCCGGCCTCGGCTCCTCCGGGAGCTTGATCTCCCGCGGGAGCTTCTCGTCCGGGTTCATCCCGAGCACGAGCAAGGTGAGCCGCGCCTGGTCGAGCTCGCGCTGCGCTCGCGAGATCGACCGCCGCTCCATCGCCCGCTCGCGCCGGATGAGCTCGTCCATGTCGCTGATCGCCTCGTCCGGGAACGACGGGGCGTCGGGGTCGGGCTCCGGGAGGAGCTCCTGCTCGCGCAGCGCGTGGAGGTGCCCCTTCTCCTTGTCGAGCCGCCGCTCCAGCGCGCCGCGGTAGTGCTCGATCGGCCTCGGCGCGTCGGCCCGCTCGAGGCCGGCGAGCAGCAGGCGCACGTCCGCGGCGTCGTCCTCGGCGACGGGGACGACGCCGCGGAAGATGGCGACGCCGCGCTCGATGTTGGGAAACAGGAGCACCGTCTCCAGGCGCGTCGCGACCTCCCGGAGGGGCTCCTCGCCGTCGGTCACCGTCTCGCCCGCCTCGCCCCGCTGCCGCACGAAGCACCGGGCGCGGAGCCTCGGGGCGTGGGTCTCGATGAGCGGCCGCGCCGGGTGCAGGTTCTTCAGGCGGATGGCCTCGCCGCCCTCGAGAACCTCGGGCAGCCGCTGATCCTCCGGGGCGACCTGGAAGTACTCGGGGTCGAGATCCCGGGCGAAGCCGGGAAAGTCGTTCTGGAGCCACTCGCCGCCGTACGTGCCGAGCTTGGCCACCCGCGACGCGAGCGTGGGGTCGAGGGCCCCGAAGCCCGCGGGCGGCGGCCTGTCGCCCGGCGACATGAGGAGCTGTCGCGGGTCTTCGAGGTGGGGCAGGTAATGCGCCTTGACCCCTTCTTCCTCGATGGGCCCGAGCCCCATCCCCTTCGGGTTCAGCGCGTAATCCGGTCCTCCAAAGGCGTTTTCCCAGGTGAGCGGCATCTCGGTGATCGGCTCTGGCTCCGTCGGCGCGCCGAGGTGCCATCGCCGCTTGCCGACGACGGCGACGGACTTGTCGACGAGGGGCTTGTCGACCGGGCCGACCTGCAGGCCCGCCGCGAACGCCGGCCGGGGCTCGCCTCCCGGCGAGAACGCCTTGCCGAAGACGAGGACCTCGCCGCGCGGCTTGGGCATGCCCTCGTCGAGGAGGCCGTCCTTGCCGAGCGCGGGCATCACCCGCTGCCACATCGAGACCTCGGGCAGCGGGATCTCGGGGGCGTCGAGCGGGAAGAACACGAGGAGCCCGATGCTCAGGTGATGATTGCGCCGGACGGTGAGCACGCGCTGGAGGACGGAGAGGCGGAGAGGCTTGATGACACGCATGGAGTTCGAATGACCGGTTGTGGCGGGGGGGCGCCTCGCGCGCGCCCTGGTGTGGCCGAGGCCGATGTCTCTCCGGAGCGGCGACCGCGAGCGCGCGGCGCGCCTCGCCGCTAGCTGACCACGAAGATGCCGTGTTTCCTGATCTCGGCCGCGACGCTCTCCAGGGTGAAGCTCCCGTTCTTGAGCTCGACGGTCTTCGTCGTGAACTTCGGACCCTGGATCGTCAGCTCCGGACCGTTCTTCACGGACACCGTCGCGCCGAGCTTGAACTCCACGGCGCTGCTGAGGTTGAACGAGAGCTTCTGGCCCATGACGAGCTCCTGGGTCCTGCTGCACGAGAGCGACTGCTTGCTCCCCACCGTGAGCTCCTGCGCGTTCGTCACCTTGAGCTCCGTCGTGTTCGCCAGCTTGATGTCGAGCGAGCGGGAGACGTTGATCGACGTGAAGTTGCCGACCTTCACGTCGAGCGATTTGCCGGCGGTCACCGACGTGGCGTTCGTGAGCTTGAAATCGCTCGTGGCGCCGACCACGATCGAGCGGAACGCGCCCAGCTTGGCGTCGAGCGAGCCGCCCACCACGGTCGACGAGCTGGCCCCGAACACGTGGGCTCGCGCGCTCCCCAACGTGGTGACGCTGTAGTCGCCGGTCCTCTCGACGTGGTGATTGGCCTTCAGGATCTCCTTCTTGTCGCCCTCGGCCTCGAGCCACAGCTTGCCCTTCGCCGAGATCTCGACGTCGTTCCCGAGGGCCTTGACGACGACCTTGCCCGTGGTCGAGGTGATCGACACATCCCCCTTGGCCGTCTCGGTGAGGGTGCCTGCGACGGCCGTCGTCATGATGTTGCCCGCTGTCGCGGTCGTCGTGATGTGGCCCGAGTCGGAGGTCGTCGTGATGTCGTTCTCGACATGGCTCCTCCAGCTCGCGCCCACCTCGAAATCCATGTTCTGCCCGGCGTCGAGCAGGATCCTGCCATCGGTCTTGCCGATGAACTCGTGCCCCTTGTTGGGCGATCCCATGCGCAGGTACGTGTTCGAGTGCGGCGTCGAGAGCGTGATGCGCTGCGCTCCGGCCTGGTCCTCGAGCTCGAGGCGGTTCCTGCCGCCGGTCTGGATGACGTTCTTCGTGTGGTTGCCGCTCGTCACCGGGCTCGGCGTGAGCACGTTGGGCACGACGCCGGAGATCACGGGCCGATCCGGGTCGCCGCCGAGGAAGCTCAGCACGACCTCGGTCCCCCGCCGCAGCGGGAAATGGAACCCTTCGACGCCGCCGCCGTGCGGCTGCATCATGCGCACGTACGTGGACCCGCTGCCGTCGCGCGGGCTCGCCTCGTCGAACTTGAGCTTCACCAGGTAGCGCCCGTGCTCGTCGATCTGCGCGTACTCGCTCGACGCGGAGCCGTCGACCGCGCCGTTCTCGTAACCGTAGATGCGCGGCCACGCCGTCCGCGACTCCGCACGGAACTGCGTCGCCGCCGGGATGGCCGAGACCTCGACGAAATAGACCTCCTCGTGCGCGAGCCCGGCGAGCTCCGCGAAGTCGCTGTGCCCGGCGGACTGGTTGCCGTGGTGGCGCAGCTCGACAGCGAGGTACTTCGCGTTGAACCGCGCGCGCGGGTGGTCCTCGAGCTCGAACGTGTACCCCGAGCGCAGGTGGAGCCGCGCGCCGGCGGCCTGGTAGACCGCCTCCCGGGCGAGGTACTCCTCGGCGCGCAGCTGGGCCAGCCGCTTGCCGGCGTCGGCGCTGAAGAAGCGCTCGCCGTGGAGGCTGATCTCCCCGGTGCCGTACTGGGACACCGGGGCCGCGCCGGCGAGGGGGAACTGCGGCCGGACATAGTCGTAGTCCTTGAGCTTCACCCGCGACGGCAGCGCCCCGTGCTGGCAGGAGAAGGTGCGGAACGAGGCGGAGGCGCTGCGGTCCTCGCCGGTCTGCGGGTGGTAGCGGACCGGCGCGCCGAGCACCTCGGCCGGGTAGCTCTTGTCGTCGCAGAGGACGAGCTTCTCTCCGTCCTCGGTGTGTTCGAAGTAATAAAAGATCCCCTCCCGCTCCATCCAGCGCGAGATGAAATCGAAGTCGCTCTCGCGGTACTGGCAGATGTGCTCCTCGGCCTCGTAGCTGCCGAGGTTGAGCTCGACATCGCCGCCCGCGATGCCGTTCTCCTCGAGAACGAGCCTGATCACGTCGGGCACGCTCTTCTTCGTGAAGATGCGGCTGTGCTTCGACAGGGTGAGCCCCCAGAGCCGCGGCACCAGCACCGCGCGCAGCAGCGCGCGCCCGCCGAACTCGTGCAGGAGATCGACGCCGGCGAGCACGCCGGCGAACACGTAGGGCGGGGTCGTGTCGGACTGGCGATCGATCCAGAGCCGCGCCTTGGCCCCGACCATCTCCGCAAAGTCCGTGTCATCGTCGCCTTCGCTCGGGATGGACAGGAAGATCTCGAACCTGTACGGGCGCGAGATCGCCTCCACGCCGCGAAATCCGACGACGCGCGCCGGGCCCTCCAGGATGCTCGAAGAGAAGCTGATGAGGTCGCTCATGGTGGTGTCTCTTCCTGGCGCGAGGAGGTGAATCAATCCGCCTTGACCATCCCGAGGCGGCCCGTCCTGTGGAGTTAGACAAAAGAGAGCCTGGGCGTCAACCCTGTGAAGAAACGTTAATGTCCTCTTCGGGCTCCGGCGGTGGGGTCTCGACGATGTCGCGCAAGATCGCGCCGCTCGACTTCGCGTTTGCGAGCCTGACGCCGTGGAGGTTGGCGCCCGCGAGATCCGCTTCGCGCAGATCGGCGCCATCGACGTTGGCGCAGGGGAGCCTCGCTTCCTTGAGCTTCGCCGCGCGGAGGATGGCGCCGGCGAGGTTGGCGTTCGCGAAGCTCGATCGCGAGATGTCCGCCTTGCTCCCGTTGACGTCGGTGAGGCTCGCCCGGTCGAAGACCGCCTCGAGCAGGCGCGCCTGCCGCAGGTCGGCGCCGTCGAGCGCCGCGCCGTCGAAGCGCGCGTGCGAGCCTCTGGCCGAGGTGAGGTCCGCGCTCGTGAGGATCGCCGACGAGAGCGCCGCGCGGTCGAGCGTGGCGCGGGAGAGATCGGCGCGCGTCAGGTCGGCCGCCTGGAAGCTCGCGTCGGTGAGATCCGCGCCGCTCAGGTTCGCCCGGGCGAGGCGCGCGGACGCGAAGTTGCACCGGGCGAGCCCCGCGCCGGCGAGGTTGACGCGCTCGAGCGAGGCGCCGCTCCAGTCGATCCCCTCGAGATCGGCGCCCGCGAGATCGAGGTCGTAGAGCGGCTGGCCGCTCCTCAGGCGGGCGAGCACCGCCGCGCGCAGGCCGCGAGCCTCCGGCTCCGGCTCGGGCGACGCGGCGGCCGGAGGAGGCGGCAGCTCCGGAGGAGGCGGCAGCTCCACGACGGCGGCGGCCTCTTCGGGTGCGGTCGGCGGCGGCTGCGTGTGCGGGGGTGGCGGGTCGACCGCGGGAGGCGGGTCGACCGCGGGAGGCGGGTCGACCACGGGTGGCGGGTCGACCACGGGGGGCGGGTCGACCACGGGGGGCGGGTCGACCGCGGGAGGCGGGTCGACCGCGGGGGGCGCCTCGTCAAGCCCGCCGAGCGGGGGCTGCACGCGCGCCGGCGGCTCGGGCGGAGAGGCCTCGGGCCCGGCATGGGCGAAGGGCATCGCAAACGGCACCGACCCCGGGGGAGGCGCCGCGCGCGGCGGCGGCTCCGGCGCCGGCAGGAAGGGCAGGGGAGGCGGCGCGAGCAGCGGCGCGACCTGCTGTGTGACGACGCTCCAGTGCGCCTCCTGGGGCCGCGAGAAGGGCAGCGGAGGCGGCGCGAGCAGCGGCGCGACCTGCTGTGTGACGACGCTCCAGTGCGCCTCCTGGGGCCGCGAGGAGGGCAGCGGAGGCGGCGAGAGCAGCGGCGTGACCCGCTGCGTGACGGCGCTCCAGTGCCCCGCCGGGAGCGCCGTCCCCCCGGCGGCGGGCGCGCCTTCCGGCGCCGCGACCGCGAGAGAGCCCTCCGCCGCCGGGGGCCACAGGACGGGGCGCCCTGCCATCTCGACGCCCGCGACCACCCGCATCCGCGCCGGCTCGTCGCCCGGCAGCAGCGCGACGTTCCCGCGAAAGATCAGCCAGCAGAGCAGGCGGTCCGCGTCGATGGTCAGCGTGTCGGCGACGAGCTCGATCGGCTGCCCGTGGTCGTCGCCTCCAGGCCCGAGCCGGTGGAGCCGCGCGAGCCCGCGGGCCGAAGGCAGGCAGGACTGGATCCGCGGGCAGTGCGGGTGCAGCCCCTCCAGGAGGATCCACTCGTCGCCGCGGAGGAACTCGAGCTGCTGGTCCGCGGGGGCGGCGACGAAATAGCGGAAGTCGAAGCTGCCCCCGAGCTCCGGAGCCGGGAGATCGGGCGCCTGATCCCGCGCGAGGAAGGCTCTCCTCGGGGCCCAGTGCCCCGCGACCGGCCCGACGCCCGCGGGCCTCGTGGGATCGGCCGGATCGACGATGTTCGGGAGCGCCGTCCCGGCGCCGACGCCCACCGGGTTCGCGTCGACGTGGGGGCCGCCGTAAGCGCGCTCGTACGCGAGCGGCATGAGGCCGAACGGACGCGGATCCGGGGCCTCTCGCGTGCGGTCGCCGTAGACGTGGAGCACCTTGTCGAGGACCCAGCGATCCTCGCGGAAGAGCGCGACCCGCACCGAGAGCGCCGTGGCGGTCGTCCCCGCCGGCGCGGCCGCGTGCCCGCGCACGAGGACCCCTGCGCACGGCAGGTAAGGGGCTGTCTCGCACGCCTCCTCCAGGCTGCCCCAGCCGTCTCGGAGCCGATCGGCGCGGATCAGGCCCGACGGGGCGGCGAGCTCGGCGCTCGTGTCGTGGACGAGGGCAAACGTGGCCTTGACCACGACCGTGAGCCGCTCTGCGCCCTGCGCGCGCCACAGGACGGCCCCGCAGGAGGCCGGTGTCAGGGCGACGACGGAGACAGGCCAGGACGATTGCACGGGCGTGAGCTCGACTGGCCCGCGCGCCTTCACCGCCGCGGAGGGCTCTCAGGCAACGGACGATACGCGTCGCGTCGCTCGGGCGCAAGCGCGGGAGTCGGCGGTGACGACCCCTCGTGTCGAGTCTTCTCACTCGACCATGTCGCTGTGAAGATCTCCCGGCGAGCGACGCGTCGGGCGTGCTCGCTGGTGCGGTGCAAGGACACGAGTGCTCCGCCACCGACGGAGAGCCCCGCGTCACGGCGCCGCGCGGGCGCCGTGCTACACCATCGGCGAAGCTCACCGTCGAAGGAGCGCCCGCCATGACCGATGCGTCTGTTCAAGCCCTCGCCGATGCGATGGATCTCGGATCGTTGCTGCAGGAAATCCGGGATCGACATGGTGAGTTCGATCTCCTCGCCCACTGGAAGCAGGGCGAGTTCCACCACGACGTGGTCCTCCGGGTGCACCGCTTCGCGCCGCTGCCGGCGCCGGTGCTCGTCGTGAGCACGAACTGCAACGGTGGCGTAAAGGAAGTGCTCTGCTTCGGCGACGTCCCGGAGCGTTATGCCCTCTGGCACCATCGCTGCCCCGGGGTGCCGGAGTTCTCTGGCGAGCTGCCGTCCATCGCCGCGCAGGCGCGGACGTCGCACTACTTCGATCCGTGCGAGCTGCTCGCGGCCGACGCGCGCAGCGAGCTGCGCCCCGAGTTCCGCGAGCGCGACGTCGGTGGAGGATGGCGCCCGCGGTGCGGACAGGCCGGCTCGCCGTTCGACGCCGAGCCCGGAGGAGCGCGCGGGTCAGCGCCAGGGGAGACGTGCTCGTGATGTGCCGGTGATCCTGGCCGCGCGAGGCCTCTCCGGCGGGCGAGCTCGCTCAGCGGCGCCTGTCGCCCATCGCGCCGCGCCCCGTGGCGCGGGCCGCGCAGAAGGCCGCGTCCAGCCGCAACGCCGCGCGCGACGCCTCGCCCGCCGTCGCGCCGCGCGCGCCCGCGGCTGCGGCGATCGCCTTTCTGAAGTGCGCGCCGGCCCTGCGGCGCTCGATCGCGACGAGCGCCAGGCAGAGCGCGACGAGCAGCACGTCGCGGGCGCTCGGCTCCGGCAGCGTCCACGCGAGCCAGCCGGTGGCGATCGCGAGCATCGCGGTACAGAGCTCCCAGGACGCGGCGCGCTCGGTGCCCTCCGACTCCGCCGTGGCGGCCAGCGCGCGCGTCACGCTGGGTGGCGGCTCGAGCTCCCCTCCGGAGAGCTCCGGCGCCCCTGCGCCGGGATTAACGGTCGCGCCGGCGCTCGCCGCGGGGCGCGCCAGGGTCGCTGCGACTGCCTTCGTTGCCGCACCGGGATGGATTGAGCTCATACAAACACCCTCCTCGCCTTGCCGTCCGGCCCTGCACGATCCCCAGGCTCGCACGTTGCGCGCCAACATGAAAAGAGCGACCCGACGTGCTCGGCGAGTCTGGAGCACGCATCGCGTGCGCATCTGTTGTGCAGGACACGCAATCGGTGCATCTGTTGTGCAGAACACGCAATCGGCCCGTGCCGCTCGAGGTTTGCTCGCGCCGGGGGCGCAGGGGGGCTTGTCGCTCTATATCGCACCTTCGTTGGTCTGGCGCGAGGCGCGGGCTCTCTTGGCGGGGCGGAGGGACGCGGCGGCGTCCATCAGGGCAGGGAGATCGGGAGTGCCGTCGCCGCCGCTCGCGCGTCTCCGGGCCTCGACGGGGCGGCCGGGGGCTCCGGCGTGGAGGGCTGCGCGATCTCGCCGGATTGCAGGAGGCGCGCGCGCACGAGATCGCGGCTGACGCCGAGGCGCGCCGCCGTCAGCCCCAGGTTGCGGTCGCAGCGGCGGTAGGCGGTGCGGATCACGATCTCCTCGACCCGCTCGTGCACGTTCGGGAGGTTGGCGTCGAAGAGGGCGGCGATGGTGTTCTCGAGCGTGGCCATCAGCCCGTCGACGCGGCTCGGCGGCTCGAGCGCGGCCGCCTTCGGGCGGAGGCTCGTGAACCGCAGATCCTTCCCTGTCACGCGGCCTGCGCGGCAGACGAGGAGCGCCTGGTGAATGACGTTCTCGAGCTCGCGGATGTTGCCCGGCCACGTGTGCGCGAGCAGGCGGTCCACCGCGGACGACGTGAGCACGCACGGCGTGGGCCCCAGGCGGCGCCCGTACATGCCCAGGAAATAGCGCGCGAGCGGCAGGATGTCGCCCGGCCGCTCGCGCAGGGCGGGGACCGCGATCGCCGCGCCGCTCAGCCTGGAGAGCAGGTCCTCACGGAACCCGCCGACGGCGACCACGTCGTTCAGCGGGACGTTCGTGGCCGCGATGACGCGCACGTCGACCGGCACCGGGGTCCGTGAGCCGAGCCGGACCACCTCGCGGTCCTCCAGCGCGCGCAGCAGCTTGACCTGCACGCCGAGCGGGAGATCCCCGATCTCGTCGAGGTAGAGCGTGCCGCCCTCGGCGGCCTCGAGCAGGCCGTGCTTCCTGGTGAGCGCCTTCGGGGACGCCCCCTGCTCGTGGCCGAAGAGCTCGCTCTCCGCGAGCGCGGGCGACAGCGCCGCGCAGCTCACGGCGAGGAAGGGCCGGCCGCGGCGCGCGCTGAGCTCGTGCACGTGCCGCGCGATGATCTCCTTGCCGGTGCCGATCTCGCCGGTGATGACCGCGGGCGCGTCGCCGGCTGCGACCTGCCTCGCGCGGCGGAGCAGCTCTTGCGATCTGGGGTCCTCGAAGAGGAGCGCCTTGGCGCGCTCTGTCGGCGCCGTGGTCGACTCGGGGGTGGGGAGCGTGAGCAAGCGCATGGGTGTACCGGCTCTCAGGCAGCCACCTCGCGCGCCGGCAGCGGGAGGCCTTCCCGGATCACGCTGTCGATGAAGGGCCTCACGATCTCTTCCAGCTTGCTCCCGAGCTCGTCATCGACGTCGAGCAGCCCGTCCTCCCCGAGCCGCAGCGCCTTGTCGAGCAGGAACAGCCCCGCGACGACGTGCCGCGCCCCGAGCGACTGGAGCACCGGACGGAGCGCGTAATCGATGGCCAGCACGTGCGCGAGCGTCCCGCCCGTCGCGAGGGGGAGAGCTGCCTTCCCCGCGAGCCCGAACTGCGGCAAGAGGTCGAGGAAGGCCTTGAGCGCCCCCGTGTACGAGGCCTTGTAAATGGGCGTCGCGATGACGACCCCGGCCGCCTCCGCGACGACCCGCGCCGCGTCCGCCAGGGCGGGGGAGTCGACGCGCCCGAGCAGGAGATCCTCGGCCGGGAGCTCGCGGACGTGGATGGTGGTGACGCGAAACCCCTCGCGCACGAGCCGCGCAGCGATGCGGGCCGCGAGCGCCGAGGTCTTCGAGCGCGCAGAGACACTTCCGGTGATGATGGCAATGCCTGACATGAGCGCAGCATACCAAGGCCCGAGAGTGATGTCTACTATAGCGGATGAATCATCCGTCGAGACGGATCGCACTGCCGCGGGGGGTCGGCCCGGGGGAGGGGCCGTGTGTGGGCGCGCGTGGGAGGATCGGTATCCGAGCGCAAGAGAACAAGAGAAGAAGAGGGCGCCCGTGGGGGGCCGGCGCCCTCTTCATGAGCGAACGCTCGCTCTCGCGATCACTCGCTCGCGGTCAGTTCTCGAACCGCACGTTGTCGAGGTAGTACGGACCGGCGTTGCTGGTCACGTTGAGGTTGAACTGCAGCTTCACGTCGCTGGCCCCTGCGTTCAGCGCGTTCTTGGTGGCCGTCGGCAGCTGGGCGAACTGGATCCTCACGAACTGGCCCCGGGGGAGCGGGGTGAGCGGGACGTTGCCGGCCCACTGGTTGTGGATGCCGGCCGAAGGGATCGAGATCAGCACTTCGATGTTCCCGACCCAGCTCGGGTTCGGCTGGACGGGAGACACGAAGAGATCGAGCGTGATCTTGTTGCCCACCGGCGCGAGGTTCGCCGAGCTGAAGCTCGGGCTGACGATCTCGTTGAACGAGGAGGGCGTCTTCACCTGGAGCGACGAGATGCCCTCCACGACGCGGCCCGAGTGGAGCGACAGCTGGGCCTGCGCCGACGTCCACGCGCCCGGCTTCTCGAACCCGAGGATCGGGTCGTTGAGGAGGAACTCCGCCATCACGTTCTTCCGGAACGGGATGAACACGCCCGTGAGGGCCTCCGAGATCTTGAAGCGCTGCCCGCCCGGCTCGTCCGGATCGGCCTCCAGCTGCTCCGAGGTCTGCGTGAACGGCCTCAGCTTCGCCAGCGTCGCGGTCGTGCCGAGATCGAGCTCGACGCTCGGGGAGCCCGTGGCGTCGCCGATCGGCTCATGGCACCCGCTGCACGATAGGGAGAACGCGCGCCCCACGACCTGATCCGGGGTGAGCGCGCTGCCCATCGCGGTGAGCTTGCTCTGGATGCTGGTCCTGAGGGCCGAGGGCCCGGCGCCGAACGTCGCGAAGTAGTTGTTCTGGAGGCCGATCATCTGGCTCTCTCCGGCGTTCATCGTCGTCGGATAGCTCGGCTCCAGGGCGAAGCGGTTGATGTCGTCGGCCGCGGCGAGCCGCTCCACGAGGCCCGGGAACGACGTGCTCCTGAAGGCGACGGCGCGCGCGTCGGTCGAGGCAGGATCGAAGAGCGGCGCGGCCGGGTTGTCCTTCACGAACGACGGGGTCACGACCAGCGTGGCGCTGCTCCCCGAGCCGCTGTGAAGGAGCCTGAACTCCCGCAGGTTCCACGTGGTGAAGGGCTCGGGCGGATCGCCGTCGACCTCGGGGGCGAAGAGGAACTCGTTGGTCCGGATCTGGCCGCCGTACGGCCCCGCGTTCTGGCCGTAGTGATCGATGTGGAGGACGGGCTCGAACCCCCCAGGCAGGCCGTCGAAATAGAAGGCGAGCAGCTCGTCCCGCCGCGTCTCGAGGCTCTTCGCCGGATCCGACAGGTGGTACCAGAAGTCGACGACCGGGCGGCATCCTTCCCGGCCAAGGCTCGGCGTCGGGTTGGGCAGCCGGCCCTCGAAGATGATGAAGTTGCGCATCTGGAACGCGCTCTCCGGGATGCCCGAGCGCCTGGCGAAGACGACGCGGTACTCACCGCAGTTGGCGCCGTCCGGCGGGGCGAGGTCGAAGCGGTTCGCCAGGGTCGTGGCGACGTACGCGTTCGGGGCTTCCTCGTCGGCGAAAGGATCCCTGTCGGCCTCCTCGCCCACGACGCGGGGGCAGTCGATCGGCCACCCGTTGATGGACCCGGCCGAGCCGGGGATCACCACGTCATCGCAGTGCGGGCCGAGGCCGATCCCGTCCGCGGCCTTCCGGTTCGTGTCCATGAACTGCCGGAAGAGCTGGAGGGGCGTCAGGCTGACGCCCGCCTGATCGATGAGCTGCTGGAGCACGTCCTTCAGCTTGAAGGCGCCGAGGATGTCGGTGTTCGTGACGACGAGCGACCTCCGCTCGTTGATGGGGAAAGGAAGCGAGAGCGCCTGGCCGGCCTCCGCGATCTCCCCCTCGGCGAGATCGGCCGGAGCGCCGTCCGTGGGCCCGAGATCCGCGCAAGAAACCGGCAGTATCGCGAGCGCGGCCAGCGCGGCGCGCCGCGCCCCCTGCCACGCGCCGGGGGAGGCAGGATCAGAATGAGAGCGCACCGGACTGCTCGAACTCGATAGCTTCGACGACATGAAACCTCCTGAAATGACCCCGAAGAACGGCGGAGCCGCGCGAGAGCACGAGGTGCGCGCTCGCGGATGGACGGGGCGGCCCGAGGAGGACGACCGCCGGCGAGCGCCCGCGTCGGTCCGCAAAGAGACGACGCCCGGCGCGCGCCGCATGGGCGACGTGCCTCGCCGAGGCCAGCGCTGCCACGGCAGCCTGGCCTCATCGAGCCGCTGAATCCACCGTTCTGCGATGAAACGTCAGGGCGCCGCCGCCTCTCGGCGCGGCCGCCCGTGAACGCGGGACGTATGTTAATGCTGTTTACGTACAGGGCAAGCGATATGAACGCTCGTGTTTGTACTCGCGTTAATTTTTCGCGGTCCGTGCGAGCGTCGTTTTCATGTCCATTTCATGTCGTCCGGGCGAGCGTCGATGTCGTCGCCGCTGGCGCAAGCGAGGAGATCCCGCTCGTGTGCTCGAACGTGGTGTGGAGTTTGCTGTTTGCTGGCGGAGCCGCGGTCGTGGAGGCAATCACCGAGCCGCGCCGACGATCCGGCGCAGCGGCTCGGCGAAGGAGCTCGATGGATACCGCGCGAAGAACGCCGCCGCGCGCGCCCGCGCCTCGTCGGCGCGCCCGAGGCGCACCAGCGCGCGGATCGCGATGAACTCCCGCTCTTCCGCGAGCCGCCCCTTCGGGAACTCGGCCTGGTGCCTCTCCAGCGCGGCGAGGGCGGCCTCCGGATCCTGCGCGAGCGCCGCTCTGGACGCGTCGACGAGGTTGGACTCCCGGACCAGGTCGTCGCCGTCCGCCGCGGCGCTCGCCTCCGGCGCTGGCGCGGCCGGTCGGGGGCTCCGCGGCGCCTCGCGGCGGAGGGCGGAGGGGGTCGGGCGCGGCGCCTCGGCCGACGGCGCTTCGGCCGCCGGCGACCCGGCCGCCACGCGGCCTTCCGCGTGGGAGAGCAGCCGCTCCAGCGGCAGATCGGTGAGCACCGGAGGCGGCGCGATCGGCGCGGCGGCGCTCGGGGCCTCGCCCAGGACGGCGTGGAGCCCTGCCCCGCCCGCCCCGATGCCCGCCGCGAGGAAGATCCCCTTGATCCATGCCGGCATCGTCGCGCCGGCGGCCGCGCCCGCGGCCGTCTCGAGCGGCGCCACCCGGGCCGCGGTGCGCGCGAGCTCGGCGGAGGTCATCTGCCGGATCGGCGCGGCGGCGCGGAGCAGCTCGCGTGCGCCGGGCGGGGCGCCTCCTCCTTCCTGGTTCCATCGCTTCGGATCGCTCATCTGGCCCCCCTGCGCGCGCGCTCGGCCTCGGACTTCTTCAGGAGCGTCGCGAACTCCTTCCGCGCCGCGTGGAGCCGCGAGTAGACGGTCCCCACGGGGACGCCGACGAGGCGCGCGATCTCGTCGCACGGCATCTCTTCGATCTCGAACATGACGAACACGGCCCGGCGATCGAGATCCATGGCCTCGAGGATGCCCTCGAGCTGCAGCCGCGCCTCGCGGCTGGAGGTGATCTCTTCCGGGCCGCGCGCGGAGTCCGGCACGTCGTCCACCACCTCGCCGAGCCGCTCGCGGCGCGTGTGGGCGCGGCGGCGGTGAGACGAGGCGACGCGGCGGCAGATGGCGAAGAGCCAGGTCGTGATCGGGCAAGCCCAGTCGAAGGACGGGAGCCGCTGCTGGACGACCACGAAGACGTCCTGGAAGGCATCCTCCAGGTCAGGGTGCTGGATGCCGAACCGCTGGAGGGTCGCCCAGACGAAGTTGCCGTGCTCGGCGTGCAGGGCGACGAGGCTCCGCGGCGGCTGCTTGGCGTCGCGCAGGACGTCGGCTCGTAAGCACTGCTCCACGGAAAACTGAATGCCGGCAGCCCGGGGATCCTTCATCAAAATGTGAGGCCGACCCCCCCGAACACCGCGGCGGCGAGCGCGGCCTGCTCCAGACCCGTCGGCAGCCCGCCCTCGAGCTGGAAATCGTACCGTGTCACTGGAACGAAGAGATCGATGCCTGTCTCGAGCCGCAGCGGCCCGATGACACGGACGCCGAGCCGCGTGCCGGCCCCGAGGCTGAGCCACGCGCGGGAGCCGACGTCGGTCGGCAGGATCGTCGGGGGGACGTCGTCGTCCCCGTGGATGACGGCGTAGATGGCGCCCGCCACCGCCCGGCCGCAGAGCCCGAAGGCGACCGAGCCGCTCCGGACCATTTCAACGCACGCGCCGAGCCAGCCCGCCGTGAGCCCGAAGGCGAACGTCCGCTGGGCCGCGTGCTGCTCCGGAAGCCACAGCGCGCCCGTCTCGAGCGTCCACCGCGGCAGGATCGACCACTCGCCCGACAAGGCGACGCCGAACCCGGGCGAGGGGACGATGCCCGTGGAAGCGAACCCGCGCCAGGAGATCGAGAGCCGGGGCGGCGGCGCGCCCTCGGCCGGGGGCGGCGTGGTCTGGGCCTGCGCCGGCCAGGGGAACGGCGGCTCCGGCGCCCGCTCCGCCGCCGGAGGGCGCGCAGGCAGCGGCGGGGGACGCGGCGCCTCGGGGGCCTGCGGGGGGCGCGGCGCCTCGGCGGTCGGGGGGGCGAGGCCGGCCTCGGGATCGGTCGCGAGCAGGATGTGCACCGCCGCAGCGGCCACGATCCCGTCGCAGCTTTGCCGGTCGTCGGAGAGCTCGCGGACCGTCGGCGGGGCGCCGTCGCACAGCTCCGTCCGGATCGTGGCCGACCAGGCCCCGGGCTGCCCCTGCACCACGGCCTCGATCGAGGCGGCCTTGCCCGTCGTGACGAGCTCCCGCCCGAGCCGCCGCGAGATCTCGGCGCGGAACCGGGACGCCGACGGGCACCGCCCCTCCGCGCCCGCGAGGCGCACCCACGACACGTCCGCGGCCGCGCGATCGCACTCCGCCCGCGCGCGCGGCACGCCGGTGAGCGCGAGCGCCGCGCAGGCGCCCAGCGCCGAGACGAGCGCACGTGCGGCCGGCGCGCTCACCGTCCGCTCCCTTCCTCTCGCCCGAACGATCCCTCTGCGGGGAAAGAGGCGGGCTCGTACGGCGGGCGCGCCATGACGGCGAGAAGGGTTCGATCGATGACCAAACGGATCGGCGATGCTGTACACCCGGACGATTCGCGAGTCACAGGAATTTCTGGCGGGTGGCGGTGAACGCCGTCGGTGAGCGAGACGTAGATCCGGTATTCATCCATTCGCGAGCCCGCAGCCCATGCACTCCCGCCCGACCACCATCGGCGTCCTCACGCCCTTCCTCGACGGTTTCTATTTCACCTCGGTCCTCAGGGGGATCCATCAGGCGGCGCAGGAGCGAGGCCATCGTGTCCTGGTGGTACGCGGCACGCCAGCGTACGTCCAGGCGCCCTCGCTCGCCCGAGATCAGGTGGACGGGTGGATCGTCGTGCTCGCCACGGATGGCATCGAGCTCCTCGCGCAGGCGGGTGTCCCGCTCGTCACGGTCAGCTCCTGCGCCCCCGAGGCGGGCTGTCCGACCGTCATGCCGGACAACCGCGAGGGCGTCCGGAGCGCGGTGCGCCACCTGATCGAGCATGGACACAGGCGCATCGCGTTCGTCGGTTGCATGGATCAGGACGACATCCGCGCGCGCTTCGACGGTTACATGGAGACGCTCATCGAGAGCGGGATCCCCTTCGATCCCGGCCTCGTCTTCGACGCCGACAACAACTGGCACTCCGGCGGCCAGCGCGCCGCAGAGGCGCTCATCGCGCGCAGGGGAGAGCTCACGGCCGCGGTCGTCGCCACGGACAAGAACGCGCTCGGGATGATGTCGGCCCTCCAGGCCGCCGGATACCGCATCCCCGACGATCTGGCGATCATCGGCTTCGACGACATCACCGATGCGCAGTGGTCGACCCCTCCGCTGACGACCGTGCGCCAGCGCTTCGACGCCATCGGGGCGCTCGCGTACGAGCTCGTGCTGGCGCGGCTCGCAGGCCAGGTCGTGCCGTCCGGGCCCGTGCTCGCGCCGACCACGTTCGTCAGGCGGCGGACGTGCGGGTGCGACCCGCTCCTTGGCTTGCTCCACGGGAAGGGCGCGGCGCCGGACGACGACCTCGAGCGGCAGATGGTCGAGCTGCTCCTCCGCCTGCCGCTCCCGCCCGAGACGCCCCCGACGGCCGTGTGGCCCGGCGTCGCCGCCGTGATCGCTGGATATACCGCGGCGCTCGAGGGCGCCGCGCCCCCGCCCGCGGCCGAGATCGACGAGGCCTGTCAGCAGGCCGTCCGCCTCACGCCTGACGTGGAGAGCCTCATGGGGATCGTCCGCCTCCTCGGCCGGTCCGGAAAGCGACGCCGCGCGCGCCTGGACAGGGAAGCAGCGGAGTCCGCGGAGGAGCGAGCCGAGGAGTTCCTGGAGCGGCTGCGCCTCTCGCTCATGCTGGCTCGCGTCGAGACCGAGCGGCAGTTCGTCGACGAGCTCGGGGCGCTCACGCGGTCCGATCATGAGGTGAGCCTCGCGCTGCTCGGCGGCACCCAGGAAGACTCGCGCTCGCTCTCCTGGCTCGACTCGACCGCCGCCGTCTGGGGCTGCCTCGCGCTCTGGGAAGACCCGGCGACCCGCGCGCGCCTCGTCATCGCCGGCGCCTACAGCCGCGATGGCAGCCCGACTCCCTCGCTCGGCGCCGTCTGCGCGCGGGAGGATTTCCCGCCCGCCGAGCGCTTGCCAGCGTCGACCGCCGGCGGCCCGTTCATGGTGACGCTCCTGCCGATCCGCACGCTCCGCCACGACTGGGGGGTCCTCGCGATCGTCGGCCCGAGCTCGATCGAGGTCGCCGGCGACGAGGGCACCATCTCCATCTGGGGGGCGCTCCTCGGCGCCGCCCTCGAGCGGGACGCGCTCGTGCAGTCGCTCTCCGAGCAGCACGCGAGCCTCCAGGAGGCCTATCAGCGCGAGCGCACCCTCTCGGCCGCGGTGCGCGAGCTCGGTTGCCCGCTCCTCCCGCTCATGCCTGGCGTGCTGCTCGTCCCGCTCGTCGGCGAGCTCGATGGAGATCGCGCCCGGCACATGCTCGAGCGGGTGGTCGAGGGGGTGGGCCGACACGGGGCGCGCTGCGTGCTGCTCGATATCACCGGCGTCCCGAGCATCGACGCCCAGGTGGCCCACGCGCTCGGGCAGACGCAGCGCGCGGCCTCCCTGCTCGGCGCCCGCGTCCGCCTCGTCGGCGTGCGCCCCGAGCTCGCGATGCGCCTCGTCGCCCTCGATATCCAGCTGGGCGATCTGTCCAGCCACCAGTCGCTGGCGTCGGCGCTCGAGGACCTCGTGTCGACCGAGGTCCCCTCGCTCCGCACGAGACGGAATGACGCGGCGGAAGCGCCGCTGCGGTCGTCGCGCAACGCGATCTCGGATACGAGGCGTCGCGGAGGATCGGAGTGACGCTCCACGCGCCGCGCTGAGCGCGCGCAGCGCAGTGGACCCCCCCACCCACTGCGCGTCGCCCGCGGTGGTCTCGTCTGGCGCTGAGCACGTCTCGAAGGTGCATGTCGTCTCCCACGGCTGGACGGCGAGGCGCGCAAGGTGCTGCGCGCGGCGAGCGCGTTCGGCGACGTATTCTGGAGCAGGTGGGCGAAGGCGCTGTTGTCCTCGAGCCCGCTCGCCGCGGGCGCCAAGCAGCCTGGAGCAGGTGGGCGAAGGCGCTGCTGTCCTCGATCCCGCTCGCCGCGGGCGCCAAGCAGCGGCCGGCGGGCGGCCCGCTCTGCCGGACCGCCGCGCCCTGGCGCGCAGGCACGCCGGCGTATGGTAAAAATGTCCTGTGCCTTCCATGAACCCGGTGCGTTCCCCTCGGCTCCACTCCGTCTCGGCGGGATTGCGACGATGGCTTCCCCGGGCGCTGGTCGGCGCGTGCTGCGCCTGGGCGATGGGCTGCGCGGAGAGCGCGCCCTCCTCGACGGCTCCGGCGGCGCGGGTCGCCTCGACGGCGCGGGCCGCTGCGCCGGCGCCCGCCGCGAGCGCCGCGCCCGCCGGCACGTCGGCGGCGTCTCCGCCGGCCGAGGGGGAGCGACCTGGCGATGCGCCGGTGCGCGAGCGCTGGGTCGGTACGCTGACGCTGACGAAGGGCTCGCAGCCCCTCATCGCTGGGAGGATCCTGTCGAGCGAGGACGCCGAGCGCTGGCTCGGCCCCGAGTGGCGTGCGCTGACCGGGCAGCGCGTCCGCGTGCTGGCGGTGCTGCGCGACCACGTCTGCGAGCCGCACGCTCAATGCATGATCGGGGGGATCATCCCGCTGCTGGAGCAGGTCGCGTCCGTCGAGCTGTGCAGCAGCGCGGGCTCCTCCGGCGGGGCGGCGGTCGTCGATTGCGCGCCGTCGCCCGCCCAGAAGGAGCGCTGCCAGGACGAGTGCCGCACGTTGAGCGAGGACTGCGGTCGGCGCGCTGACGGCGACCGCGGAGGGCTGCGCCGCTGCGGGTGCGCCAAGGTCACGTGCGAGCACGGCTGCGAGGAGACCGCCGAGCCCGCCTTCACGTGCAGGTGACCGCTCCCTGCCGGGAAGGGCAGGGGGCCAAGGGGACAAAACGACGAAGGCCGCCTGGCACCCGCCAGGCGGCCTCCGCGAGCGAGCCTCTGCTGCGCTGGATCAGGCGCTCTCGCGCACGAGGACGGGTGCCGCCGCCGGCCTGGGGCTCGGGGGCACGCTCTCGGCGGCGTGGGCGCCGCCCTCGCCGAGCGAGTAGGCCTCCTCGCCGTGGAGGACGCCGTCGAGGCCCTCGTCTTCCGTTTCCTCGTCGACCCGGAAGCCCATCACCGCGCTGATCCCCTTCACGAGCACGAAGGTGACCACCGCCGCGTAAGCCGCCGCGACCGCGGCCGCGATCGCCTGCTCGGTGAGCAGCGCCGAGTTGCCCTTGATGAGGCCATCCTGGCCGGCCGAATTCCACACCTTGGAGGCGAACACGCCGGTGAGCAGCGCGCCGAGCAGCCCGCCGACGCCGTGGATGCCGAACGCGTCCAGGCTGTCGTCATAACCCAGCTTGCCCTTCAGCATCACGGCGCCGTAACACACAGCGCCCGCCGCGAGCCCGATCGCGACAGACGCCATCGGGCCGACGAAGCCCGCCGCCGGGGTGATGGCGACGAGGCCCGCGACGAGCCCCGACGCCACGCCGAGGAGCGACGGCTTGCCGAAGCGCACGGCCTCGATCAGGGCCCACGCGAGCGCCGCGATCGCCGCGGCGATGTGCGTGTTCACGAACGCCACGGAGGCGAGCCCGTTCGCGGCGAGCGAGGAGCCGCCGTTGAAGCCGAACCAGCCGAACCACAGGAGGCCGGCGCCGAGCAGCGTCATGGTGAGGTTGTGCGGCACGATCTTGCGCGTCGGGTACCCCTTGCGCTTGCCGATCGCGATCGCGATCACGAGCGCGCTCGCGCCCGAGGCCAGGTGAACGACGGTGCCGCCGGCGAAGTCGAGCGCGCCGCGCGCGAGGAGCCACCCGCCCGGGTTCCAGACCCAGTGGCAGATCGGGCTGTAGACAAGGAGCGACCAGAGCAGCGTGAACACCACATACGATGAGAACTTGATGCGCTCCGCATAGGCGCCCGAGATCAGCGCCGGCGTGATGATGGCGAACATCATCTGGAACGCCATGAACAGGAGGTGAGGCACCGTCGTCCCGGCGCGCGGCTCGGTGCCAACGCCGTTCAGGAACGCGTAGTCGAAGCCGCCAATGAACCCGCCCTTGGATTCAGCGAACGCCATCGAGTACCCGAGCGTCACCCACGCCAGGGTCACGATCCCCATGGCGAAAAAGCTGTGCATGAATGTGCTGAGCGTGTTCTTCGTTCGGACCATGCCCCCGTAAAACAGGGCCAGCGCTGGCGTCATCAGCAGAACCATTGCCGACGAGACCAGGAGCCAGGTGGTGTCCGAGGCGTTGATTTCGTTCACTGGTGGCCTCCTCGACGGCGACACTAAGAGAAGGCAGTTTTCCGGAATGTTTCGTCGGCATATACTTCGCGACAGCACGAAACATACCGCGACGACGCAGCGAGTCAGCGCGCGGGCGCCTCCGCGGTCAGCGCGCTGGCCGACTCGCTCCTACAGCGCGTCGATGGATTTGCAGTGAGACTATCCGCGCCCGCTGGCCTCGATGCTCTCGCGCACCCGATCGAGCGCGGCCCGCACCTCGGGATCCCGATCGAGCGCAGCGGGCGGCGCCGGCAGCCGGAGCGACCAGTTCTGCGGCCCCACGGTCCCCGGGACGTTGATCCGATCGCGCGTGGCGAGCACGTCCTGGAGGAGCAGCAGCACGAGCTCGCTCTTCGAGCCGAGGATCAGGTCGAGCAGCGCGCGGTGGGTCTCCTTCGTGAACTCCCGGCCGAGCTCCTGCCGGCGCGGCGCCAGCTGCGGCAGATCGAGGACCCCGGCGCGCTCCCGGTCGTCCCGCGACTCCCACCACACCACCACCGAGTCGGTGTCGTGCGTCCCGAAGCAGGCCACCGAGAGCGCCGGATACTGCGACGGATCCTTGAACACGACGTCATCCTTTTCCCAGATCAGCACCTTGTAGCCCGGCACCCCGAGCTCCGTGAGCGACTCCCGGACCCACCCCGGCACCGCGCCGAGATCCTCCGCCACGAGCTGCGCCCCGGTCTCCGCCGCCCCCGCCAGCATCGCCCCCACGACCCGATTGCCGTGCTCGCGCTGCTCCGGCTCCTCCGCCGGATCGAAGGTCGCCTTGGGCCGCTCGCCCCCCTGGCCCTGGCTCCCTTGCTCCGGGAAGATGTACGTCCGGTAGAAGCCGACCAGGTGATCGATCCGGAACCGGTCGTAGAGCAGCCCCGTGTAGCGGCAGCGCCGCCTGAGCCACGCGAAGTCGTTCTCGCGCATCCGGGCCCAGAAGTACGGCGGGAGCCCCCACCGCTGCCCCTCCGTGTCGAACTGGTCGGGAGGCGCGCCGACCGTCATGTCGTGCCGGAACTCGCCCTGGTGCGCCCACACGTCGGCGCTGTCGCGCGACACCATGAACGGGAGATCCCCCATGATCTCCACGCCCTTGCCCCGGAGATCCGCGCGCGCCGCCTCCCACTGCGCGTGCGCGAGCCACTGGACGTACTCGTAATAGAGGATGTCCCGCGCGCGCTCGCGCCGCAGCGCCTCGAGCGCCTCCGGCCTGCGCTCGCGGATCGCCTCGGGCCAGTCCCACCACGCCCTGCCCTCGAAGGCGTCCTTGAACGCGCGGAACTGCGCGTAGTCGGGCAGCCAGTCCGACTGCCGCTTCACGAACTCGCCGAGCTCGGCCGCGCGCGGCGTCTGCTTCGCGTGGTGCTCGCGCTCGAACACGTCGAAGGCGAAGCGCAGCGCCCGCCCCTTCACGCGGCGCACGAGATCGTAGTCGACGCGCGCGCTGTTCCGCGCGCGATCGAGCGCCCCGAGGTCGTCGCCGAGCGCCTCGCCGAGGCGCTCCGCCGGGAGCTCGGGCACGGCGGACAGCGAGATGAACATCGGATCGATGCCGAACGCGGAGAGCGCCATGTACGGCGACGTCTCGCCCCCCGACACCTCGCCGAGCGGCAAGAGCTGCACGAGGCGCAGGCCCGCGGCGCGCATCCACGCGGCGAACTCGGGGAGATCGCCGATCTCGCCGATGCCCCACGAGCGATCGCTGCGCAGGGAGAAGAGCGGCACCGTCACGCCGGCGATGCGGCGGCGCGCGCCGGAACCGGGACCGGAAGGGGACGATGAGCTCTGGGACTGATTTTCAGCAGAGGGGGAAGACATGGGCGTTTTTCGCTTGGCTCCAGGCGTTCGGGGGCGAAGTCTATCCCGGGTCGCGCCGCCCTGGATGCTCCTTCTGCGACCGTGCGGTAGCACCGCCGCGCCTCCGTCGAGGCCGCGGCCGCGGCCGCTGCCGAGCTCGCGAGGAGGGCCGCGACATCGCGCGCGGCGCGAGGGCGGGCCCGCCGAGCGGCCGAACGGCGGGCGATCCCGGGGGCGGCGACCGAAAAATCAGGCCGCGCGCGCTTGTGTCTCGACAGCGGCGCCGATCTCGCGAATAGGGCGGCTTCACAGGTTTTTCAGATGACCAGACGCATATGGCCCGGCACGCCCACCCCACTCGGCGCCGTCTTTGACGGCGAAGGGGTCAACTTCACGCTGTTCTCCCAGTCCGCCACCAAGGTCGAGCTCTGCCTCTTCGAGGCCGTCGACGATGTCGTGGAGCGCGAGCGCATCGAGCTCCCCGAGCGGACGGCCCACATCTTCCATGGCTACGTGCCGGGGCTCAAGCCCGGCCAGCTTTACGGCTACCGGGTGCACGGGCCCTACGACCCGCGCTCCGGGCAGCGCTTCAACCCGGCGAAGCTCCTCGTCGATCCCTACGCGTACGCGCTCTCCAGCGAGCCGAACTGGAAGGCGCCGCTCTTCGCCTACGACCGCGGGGGGCACCCCGAGCGCGGCGAGGGCGGCGCTGGCCGGCCCAAGGAGGCGGGCCGGGACGGCGCGGCGCCCGAGAAGGGCGAGGGCGGGCGCGCGGGCAAGACGGCGAGCGATCGCCGCGCCGCCGAGGCGCGCGGGAAGGACTCCACGCCGCCGCCCCCGCCGGCCCCGCTCGACGACCTGGAGATCTGCCACCGCGACAGCGCCTGGGGCGCGCCGAAGTCCGTCGTCGTCGACCACCGCTTCGCATGGGACGGCGACCGGCCGCCGGCGACGCGCTGGCAGGACACGATCATCTACGAGGTCCACGTCAAGGGCTTCACCCAGCGGCACCCGGGCATCCCGAAGGAGCTGCGCGGCACCTACGCCGGGCTCGCCTCCGAGGCGGCGATCGCCCACTTCAAGAAGCTCGGCGTGACGGCGATCGAGCTGCTCCCCGTGCACGAGATGGCGAGCGAGCGCGAGATCTGGGAGCGCGGCCTCGTCAACTACTGGGGCTACAACACCCTCGCGTACCTCGCGCCCGCGGGCCGCTACTCGTCGAGCGGGCGGCTCGGCCAGCAGGTGACCGAGTTCAAGGCGATGGTGAAGGCGCTCCACGCCGCCGGCATCGAGGTGATCCTCGACGTCGTGTACAACCACACAGCGGAGGGGAACCACCTCGGCCCGACGCTCTCCCTGAAGGGGATCGACAACTGGACCTACTACCGGCTCGTGCCGCACAACCCGCGCTACTACATGGACTTCACGGGCTGCGGGAACACGGTGAACACGCGTCATTACCAGACGCTCCAGCTGGTGATGGACAGCCTGCGGTACTGGGTGACCGAGATGCACGTCGACGGCTTCCGCTTCGATCTCGCGTCGGCCCTCGCCCGCGGTCACCATGACTTCGACCGCCTGAGCTCGTTCTTCGACATCATCCATCAGGATCCCGTCCTCTCGCGCACGAAGCTCATCTCGGAGCCGTGGGACGTGGGCGAGGGCGGCTATCAGGTCGGCAACTTCCCGGTCCTCTGGACGGAGTGGAACGATCGTTACCGCGACTCGGTGCGCCGCTTCTGGAAGGGGGATCTGCTGGCGGCCGACCTCGGCTATCGGCTCACCGGGTCGAGCGATCTGTACGCGTCCAGCGGGCGCCGCCCTTACGCGAGCATCAATTTCGTGACGGCGCACGACGGCTTCACGCTGAACGATCTCGTCTCGTACAACGAGAAGCACAACGAGGCGAACGGCGAGGGCAACCGGGACGGCACGAACAACAACCACAGCTACAACCACGGCGTCGAGGGCCCCTCCAGCGACCCCGCGGTCGTCGAGCTGCGCGAGCGCCAGAAGCGCAACCTCCTCGCGACGCTCCTCCTCTCGCAGGGCGTGCCGATGATCAACGCCGGCGACGAGATCGGAAAGACGCAGCTCGGCAACAACAACGCCTACTGCCAGGACAACGAGCTCTCCTGGCACGACTGGGACCTCGACGAGCGGCGGAAGCAGCTCTTCGAGTTCACCTGCCGCCTCATCGCCCTGCGCCGCAGCCAGCCCGTGCTGCGCCGGCGGATGTTCTTCTCGGGCGGTTACGTGCACGGGAGCGGGCTCAAGGACATCGTGTGGTTCCGCCCCGACGGCGCCGAGATGACGCCGGAGGACTGGACCCACCCGAACGCCCGGGCGGTCGGCTACCTGCTCGGGGGCGACGCCCTCTCGGCGCTCGGTCCGCGCGCCGAGCCGATCTCCGGCGACACGCTGCTCGTGCTCATCAACGCGAACCACTCGCCGCTGGAGTTCGTGCTGCCTGCGATCGAGTTCGGCGAGCGGTGGGAGGTGCTCATCGACACCCGCACCGCCGGGGAGCCGGCGCGCACGGTGCCCGCGAGGGCAGGGGGAGAGCGCTACCTGCTCGTCGACCGGTCCGTGGCGGTGCTGCGGCTCCTGGAGCGCAAGGAGAAGAAGAAGGTCAAGCGGGTGAAGGCGCAGCGGGCGTAGCTGTCCCGACGCCGTTGACCCAGGCCCGCGCTCCGCGCGGGCGCTCTCCCGCACACGTTCCCGACCACGTCGATACCCTTTCACGCGGCGCACGGCGCGCCGCGCTGGCCCCTTCCAGTCCACGGATCCGGTGGAGCTCGTCCACAGCCATATCGCGCGGAGGTCCCTCCCTCCGCACGATGTCTCGCCCGAGAGCCCGCGCGTCGGGTCATGGTGATGCCCCTCATCGGGACCGTGGCGTTTGCGCTCCGCCGCCTGGGTCAGAGTCGGCTGCTGTAGCCAGCCGGAAGCATCTCCTCGAATTTTCTTCTTTTTCTTCGCCAAAATGCCAACGAAATGAGGGGATTTGTCAGGGAGCCACCCGGTCAGCGGGCGAGCGTGCGCTCCCACATCTGCAGATAGGCCTCGGCGGAGCTGTAGAGCGCGGTCAACGCAGCTTCGCCGCCCTCGAGGCGGACCTCTTCGACCCAGTCTGCGACCATGCCGTAGTGCGCCATGCCGTCGACGTCCGTGTCGTAGACGCGCTCGCCGCTCACCTGGCGATCGAAGGTCACGGGGGCAATCCCGGCGAACTGCGGTCCCCAGCCCGGTCCCTGGAACAGGGTGAAGGGATAACTCACCGGCGTCGCGCCCCCGCCTCGCGGGCCGGCCTGGGGGCCTAGCCCGTTCATGTCGGCGCCATAGCCCATCCCGAAATAATAGGCGTCGCTCCTGAGCGGGGTGAGCTTGTCGAGCGTCTCCTTGAACTCCTCGCCGTTCCCCTTGTACGGATAGATCAGCCCCCCGAGCGCCATGATGCGGCGCGCCTGATCCATGGTGAGGCCGCCGTGGCCGCCGTGCGTCGAGACGAGCGGGTACACCGGCGCCTGCTGCTCGGCGAGCGCGATCACCTCGGCCTTGTTGGAGAGCTCGAGATGGTCGACCTCGATGATGATCCGCTTCTCCATCATCCTCTGGATCGCGTAGCGGCCGAGCGCGGTCAGCCCGCGCGCGTTGCACTGCTTCCTGCCCTGCGGATAGAGCGGGAGCGCGCCGCCCGCGTGCGCTACCAGCGCTTCGGTCAAGGGATCGCCGCCCACGCCCGGGGGGATCGAGATCTGCAGATTCGCCCCGGCATCGTAGAAGTAATCCTGCTCCGGGCAATCGTAGGTCTGCCAGAACCGGCCGGTGTCGACCTTGTTGCCGAGGTTGAGCGCGAAGTCGTTGAAGATGCCGTTGCCGCCGAGCGCGTTGTCGAACTCGTGGACCGGGAACATCTGACGGACGCCGGCGGCGTGGAGCCGATCGAGCTGCGCGTCGATGCTGGCCTCGTTGCACCCGGAGACGCCGTTCTGGACGTCGCAGTTGAAGAGGTGGGAGATCTCGATGCCCAGCACCACGGCCATCTTGCCGTCGCTTATCACCTGGCGCGCCTCGGCGGGGCTCTCCACGAGCCGGAACCAGCCCCGTCCTGGGCCGCCTTCCTGCGCGTCGATGTACGCCTCGAGGTCGCGCATGAACCGCGCCTGATCCATCGCGCTGTCCATCTCGTTGCAGTTCTGGAGCGGCCTGCCCGAGGCGACGCGCTGGAGCGTACACAGCGTCTCGTTCTCGACCAGGTTGTTGACCATGATCCGCTGGCCGGCACGCCACGCGCGTTCCATCCACTTGTAGTACATTCCCTCGTGGGTGAGCGAGCGCGCCGCCGGCCAGTCCACGAACGTGGGCCAGCCGCGGGTGTCGTGCAGGGACACGGGGATCTCGCCAAGGAAATTGCCGACCACGTCCTTGATGCCGCCGGGCCCGTGCGACACGGCGCAGTCGCCGAGCGCGCGGAGGACGCCGAAGCGGTGGAAGGGCAAGCCGTGATGCGCGCCGCCTAAGAAGCTCGTGGCGCTCACGTGGGCGTGCACGTCCGCGAAGCCGAGCACGGGCCCGGCGACGCCGCTGCCCCTGAACGGCGCGCCGGCGCTGCTCGTCGTGATCTCCGGGAACGCCGCGCAGCCGCTCGTGGCCTCGAAGGTGAACCTCGCCGCCTCGCCGGCGCTCGCCGCGTCGACCAGCACGAGGCGGCCGTCCACAGGATGGACGGCCAGCGCCCTCGCGGAGGCGGCAGAGACCACCATGAAGCGACCGGCAGCGTCGGTGTCGACCGTCCAGTCTGCAGCCTCGGTGGGCGCAGAGACGGTCGCGACGCCAAGGAGGCCGCCGAGGGTGAGGAGGCTGCCGGCCGCGAGGAAGGATGCCTCCTTGTTGTAAATGAGGTACTTGCCGAGCGCCGTCGGCTTCATGAAGAACGGATCGGCGCTGCCGAGGGTCGCGGCGCGCGCGCCGTAGCCGCCGAGACCCCTGGCGACGTAGGCATTCCTTGCCACCGACCTGAGCGCGTAACATCCGTTGGCGAGGTCGTAACGTCGGGTGGGGAGGAGGCCGAGCGCGAGCGCGCTGCTGCCGTCGCCCGCGGCGCGTGGCGCGTCGATCAATGCGGCGGAACCCGGGTCATTGCAGCCCGCGAGCACCGGGAAGATGGACAGGGCGGCCAGCAAGCGGATTCCGGCGCTCGATCGCATCGCCATCGTGTTCTCCAGGAGGGTTGGAGCTGCGTCTGCACGCGGATGCGTGCTCCGCCGCTGCCCGCAGACGGCGATGATATCATGTCATCGGTGACGTGCTCTTCGAACCCGTCGTCGCCACGCGAATCCGTGTCGCGCAACCGGTGTCGCGCAACGGGTGTCGTGCGGTGCATCCGGTGTCGTGTCGCGGCCTGGACGCGCACATCGGCGGCGGACCGGGGTGCATGAGGGGGCGCCGCGGCGTCGGTGTGGCGCGGCGTCCGGCGGCCCGCGTCCTCGGCGCCAGCGATCAACAAGTACAGCAGCGCTGCGCCTCGCGACGCTGCCGCGTGGGCCTTCAGGTGCACGTGCGCGAGGAGGGCGGGGTGTTCGCCGTTCTAAGGCATCCGCATTCGCGATACGCTGAGGGCATGTCGTCGCCGCTCTCCTCAGGTCGTTGTCCCATGGACGCATCGACCGGTCCGGGAAACGGTGGCGGCACGAAGATCACCGGCGTGCTGCAGCCGCCCTCTCTGGGTCGACCGCCCGATTCCTCGGCGAGAGACGCCGCGCGCGACGCCACCACGCTGGGCGGGCAGCCCGCGCCGCTCGATCTTCCTCCTCCGAGCGGCGCAGGGCGGGACGAGGCGCACGCCGCGCTCCTTCCGGGCCGCGTCGTGGCCGGGCGGTACCGGCTCGTGCATCCGCTCGGCCAGGGCGCGATGGGCGAGGTGTGGTGCGCGCACGACAGCGTCCGGCGCTTCGAGGTCGCGCTCAAGTTCCTCGTGCTCCCGCGCCAGAACCTGGCCATCGACGCGATGGAGCGCTTCCGCTTCGAGGCGCAGGTCGCCGCCCAGCTCGGGCGGAAGACCGATTTCATCGTCACGGTGCACGACGCCGGTGAGGATTCCGAGGCGGGCCCGTACCTCGTCATGGAGTGCGTGCGCGGCCGGTCCCTCCGGCAGCTGATCCACGAGCGAGGGCCGGTGCCCGCGGCCGAGCTGGCCGCGCTCCTCCGTCAGATCGGAGAGGCCCTCTCGGTGGCGCACGGCCTCGGGATCGTGCACCGCGACATCAAGCCGTCGAATATCCTGCTCCGCGAGGGGCGCGACGGGCGCCTGCGCGCCAAGGTCGCCGACTTCGGGATCGCCAAGTGGATCCGCCAGGATCTGGCGGCCGATTTCCCCCGCCAGACCGCGGAGGGCGTGGTGCTGGGCACGCCGGGATACCTCAGCCCGGAGCACACGTGCGACGGGCACGCGGACCCGCAGCTCGACATGTGGGCCCTCGCGGTCGTCGCGCACGTTGCGCTCACCGGCCAGCAGCCGTTCGCCGGCCGCACCATCGCCGATGTGCTCTCCTCCATCCTCGCGGGCGCGCGCCCCCCGCTGTCGACGCTGTGCCCCGGCGCGCCGCCGGCGCTGGAGACGTGGTTCGCGCGCGCCTTCGCGCTGGATCCGGCGGAGCGATTCCCCTCCATCGGGCCGATGATCTCCGCCTTCGTGGCCGCGGTCGGCCCGTCGGCTGCGCCGATCGCGCCGGCGCCCGCCGCGCCGGCGCGACGGAGCAGGCTGCACCTCGCGGCGGCTGGCCTCGTCGTGGCGCTCGGGCTGGGGCTTTCGCTCACCACCGCGCTGCCCTCGCAGCGCCTGGAGGCCGCCGCCGAGCTGCGGGTGATCAGCGGCGAGGTGCTCGCCGCCGCCCGCGGCGCTCTCGTGGCGCAAGCGTCCGCGGCACCCCAGGCGGGCGCGACCTCGACGGTTCCCGCGGCCGGGCCCGCGACGACAGCGCCGTCCCCCGTTCCGCCGCCTCCGGAGCCCGCGCCGCTGGCAGCCGCGGCGCGTACCGTCCCGACGCCTCCGGCGTCCACGCTGCGGTCAGCCGCGGCGCGCGCCGTCCCGACGTCTCCGGCGCCCGCGCCGCAGCCAGCCGCGGCGCGCACCGTTCGTGCGCCCGGCGCGCCGGCGAGCACCGGCAAAGCGCCCGCGCGGAAGCGAGACGCAGGCAAACAGAAGAGCGCGATCTTCTGAGCGTCGGCCGCGAAGGGCGCGTCGGCGCCCGCTGGTCGATCCCCGCGGGGGCCTCCGGCGCGCCGTGATCGCCGGGCCGGCCCGTCATCCAGCGGGCGGGCTGCGAGGGGTCGACCGCGGCCGAGCGAAGAGGCGGAAGAACGTTCGGGCCATGCGCCTGTCGCCCTGGAGCTCGACCGGCGCCTCGGCGAGCTTCTGGTCCCCGAAGACGACCGCCCGAAGCGTGGCCGGGTCGGTCGCGATCACGGCGTCCGGCGCGCGCGGAGCGCCCCGCGCGATGGTGATGGTCGCGCGATCGACCTCGATCGAGAACCGCTCTTCGCCGAGCCGGAGCTCGTAGGTCGCGCGGAGGTCAGCTGCCTCGCCCGCGACGAACGTCGCCTCGAGCGCGATCATCAGCGCGTCGACGCTCAGGGCGCCCGCGGGCCGGACGGGCGATCGCGCGCCCCACCGGCCGAGCTGCACGAGCAGCGGATGGAGCTCGCGGCCCCAGTCCGTGAGCTCGTACGTCGGCGCGCCGACCTTGTGCCGCCGCACGACGCCGCCGCCCTCGAGCTCGCGGAGCCGCTGCGACAGCACGTTGGGGCTCGCGCCGGCAAGCCCGTCGCGGAGATCCGTGAACCGCTTCGGACCGAGCAGGAGCTCGCGCACGATGAGGAGCGCCCACCGCTCGCCGACGAGATCGAGCGCTCGCGCGATGCCGCAGGGATCCCCGTAGCTTCTCAGACCGGTCATGGCGGCCGCATCCTACAGCACTTGCGAAGGAGTACCAAATGGTCCTAAATTAGGACTGACAGACGACGCGGACATCAGGAGGAACAGCATGCGCAAGCTCACCGTCTTCAACCAGATCTCGCTGGACGGTTATTTCTCGGACGGCCACGGCGACATGAGCTGGGCGCACAAAGGGGACGCGGAGTGGGGCGCGTTCGCCGCGGAGAACGCGCGCGGCGGGGGCGAGCTCGTCTTCGGCCGGGTCACCTACGAGCTCATGGCGAGCTTCTGGCCCACCCCCGCGGCGCTGGAGCGGGCTCCCGCCGTCGCCGAGCGGATGAACAGCCTGCCGAAGGTCGTCTTCTCGAGGACCCTCGACAGGGCGTCGTGGAACAACACGAGGCTCATCAAGGGCGATCTCGCGGAGGAGGTGCGCAAGCTGAAGGCGGAGCCCGGGCCGAACATGGTCGTCATGGGGAGCGGCAGCATCGTCGCCCAGCTGACCGACGCGCGTCTTGTCGACGAGTACCAGCTCGTGGTGAACGGGATCGTCCTCGGCAGCGGAAGGACGCTGTTCGAGGGGGTCAAGGAGAGGGCGAACCTCCGACTGAAGAAGACGCGCAGCTTCAGCAACGGGAATGTCGTGCTCTGGTACGATGCGACGGAGTGACAGCTCCTCGCGGCGGCGCATCGTCGCGAACACTCGCGGCGATCGCGCCATCACAATGCCCGCCAGGGTAGGCGACGCGACATCAACTCACCTACGGAGGGCCGCTGTGGCGTCAGCCTCCGTCGAGGGTGGAGGCGCCGCCGCTCGTTGCGCCCTGGATATCGCGCGTGGCGGCGGACCGGCGCTCGAAGGCGGCACGTGTTATGTCGGAGCGCTCGTGCCGGACGACGGCGCGGCGTTCGGGGACCACGCGCGCAAAGGCACCACCGTCGAGTCGACGCTCACGGCGAGGCGAGGGACACCTTCGACAGCGTCTGCTCGACGAGCGTCACCCAGTAGCTCGCGCCGATGGGCAGGATCTCGTCGTTGAAGTCGTAACCAGGGTTGTGCAGCATGCGGCTCTCGCCGGCGACGCCGTTGCCGAGCCAGACATAGGCGCCGGGCCTCTCGCGCAGCATGAACGCGAAGTCCTCGGCGCCCATCGTGGGTTGAATGTCGGTGAGCACCTTGTCACCGCCGATCACCTGCGTCATCGCCGCGATCGCCATGGCGACCTCCTTCGGTGTGTTGATGATGGGCGGGTAGCGGCGCTCGTACCGCACCGTGACCTTGCAGCCATGAGCGGCGGCGATGCCGTCGCAGACGCGGCGTATGGCCCCCTCGACGAGCGCCTGCACCTCGGGCTTGAGCGCCCGCGCCGAGCCGCGCAGCGTGACCTCATCCGGGAGCACGTTCCACGTGTCGCCGGCGTGGAACTGCGTGACGCTGACCACCGCCGCGTCGACCGGGCTCACGCCGCGGCTCACGATCGCCTGCAGCGCCTGCACGAGCGCGCTCCCCGCGACGATCGCATCGACGCCGTGGTGAGGCATCCCCGCGTGGGCGCCGCGGCCCGTGATCTTGATCTCGAAGATATCGAAGCTCGCCATCATGATCCCGGGCATCACGGCGAACTGGCCGGCGGGAATGCCAGGCCAGTTGTGCATGCCGAAGACGGCCTCCACCGGGAACCTCTCGAACAGGCCGTCTTCGACCATCACGCGGCCGCCCCCCTCGTTCTCCTCGGCGGGCTGGAAGATGAAGTGGACGGTGCCGTCAAAGGCCCTCGTCTCGGCGAGGTGCCTGGCGGCGCCGAGGAGCATCGTCGTGTGTCCGTCGTGGCCGCAGGCGTGCATCCTCCCTTCGTTCCGCGAGCGATGGGCGAACGTGTTGGCCTCGTGGACATGCAGCGCGTCCATGTCCGCCCGGAGCCCGATGGCGCGGCGGCCCGACCCGGCCCTCAGCGTGCCCACGACGCCGGTCTTCGCGAGGCCGCGGTGGACCTCCACGCCGAAGGACGAGAGCTTCTCCGCCACGAAGTCCGAGGTGCGGGCCTCCTCGAACGCGGTCTCGGGGTGGGCGTGGAGGTCACGGCGCCACGCGGTCATTTCGGCGTGGAGGGCGTTGAGTCGATGGATGGTGGGCATGGCGGAGGTCCTAGAGCCCCTTGGCGTCGAAGGTGACGAGCCGGAGCTCGCATGTATACCGCTCGCCGTCCGCGTCCGTCAGCCAGAGCTCATCGATGCACGGCAGCATCTCGGCGACGCTCACCTTCGCCGACGCGTCCAGCTCGCTGGCGCGCCGGAGGATCTTGGCGATGGTGTCCACGAAGATCGGGCTGTCGAGGTCCGCGTAGTACGGCTTGGCCTCGAAGGGCGACTTGAGGAAGATGAACCGCGGCAGCCCGTGCGCGCGCTTCCAGCGCCGCGCCGCGAGCCAGCGAGCGAGCGGCTCCTCCTCGCGCGCGAAGGTCACCTGCGACGCGACGAAGCGCCAGCGCTCTCGCGCGACCACGAGATCGCCGATCTTGAGCCGCGGCGTGTGGTCCTCGGCCGGCAGGACGTCCAGCGCGTTGGTGACCATCGACGAGAGCATCATGCCCATGAAATCGAGGAGGCCGCCGCGGTAACCGCCGCTCCGGGCGTGGACCTCCAGCGCCCCGTCCTGGTCCACCACGACGAGATCCGCCACGCGCAGCGTCCGCGCCGGAGGCGCGGGAGAAGGCTCCCGCGAGAACGCATAACGGAAGTCCCCGGAGCCCAGGGCGATCTCGTTGATGCGCTGGCACCACTGCGCCTTGGGCAGCACGGGGATGACGCTCGGGGCCGGGTTGTCGAGCTCCCAGAGATCGATGAGCTCGCGCATCGACGGGTGCTGGAAAGCGAAGCAGGACGCCGTCAGCGTGTGCGTCAGGTGCATCTCGCCCATGACCAGCTCGCACTCCCCCCGGCGTAGGGCCTCCACGTCCTTTGCCGCGATCATCAGATCCGGGCACATATAACGAGCCCTGGCCCAGCCCGGGCGCGGCACGTCGAACGCGCGCTGCACGTCCGGCAGCAGCGCGGCCGGATCCCGCTCGACGGAGCGCGCGCCGGCCGGCACGTCGAGGATCTCGGCCCAGCGGCGCTGCAGCTCGTGCTGCACCTGCATGACCCACTCAGGCATGCCGCGCATCTCCCGCATCCACGGCTCGATCTCCGCGAGCGCCTTGTGGAACACCGTGAGCTCGACCGGGCCGCCGCCCTGCTGCGCCGAGAGCCGCTCGAACAGGTCCCGCAGCACCCCGAGGTAACGGCGCCCGACCTCGTAGGTCACCCAGCGGCCGCTGAGCAGCAGGAGCGACAGCGGCGGAGCGAGCTTCTGGAGCAGCGGAGCGCCGATCTCCAGGTCCAGGTCGCGCCTGCAATCCTCGTAGACGAGCGTGCGCGCCGCGTACATCTCTCCATCGGAGCGCGTCGCGGCCGCGCCGGTCAGCCGGTGGAACGTGTCCTCCAGGCGCGTCATGGCGGCGTCGAGCGCCCGGGAGTCGCCGGCCGCGGCGGCGACCTCGTCGCGCGCCCGCTCGATCTCGTCGAGGGGCATGAGCGCGCGCTCGCGGAGCGCCTGATCCTCGATCCCCGCGAGCGCGCGCCGCAGCGCCTCTTCCGGCGACAGCTGGAGCGCGACCTCGAAGTCCCAGGCGGTGACGCTCATCGCGCACGCCCTGTCGAGGATCTCGAACACCTCCGCTTCACCGCTGAGCCCGAGCGACGGGTCGCTGGCGAGCCGCCGCGCGAGCGCCCTCGCGGTCGTCACGCCGTCGCAGCCCTCCAGGACCGCAGCCTGCGCCGGCGTGAGCGGCATGGCCCCGACGGACGGCACCTGCAGAGCGCCCCCATCGACGCGGATGTAGGGGAGCAGCCGGGGCGCCGCGAACGGCCTGAGCTCCGGGTCCGAGCTCAACCGCGACGCGATCGCGTCGATGGCCCAGCTCTCGAAGTAGACCTTCCGCGCGGCGAGCAGGCCTGGCCCGGGCCGGGCGGCGATCGCCTCGGGGCCGAGGCCGATCCGGCACCAGCCGATGGGCCCGAAGAAGCCGATGGAGTCGTTCTTGACGCAGTAGCGTTGCAGGTAGGAGGCGACGAGCGCCTCTCTCTGCCGCGTCTTCTTGTCCCGGTGGCCGGGCGGCTTGCGCAGGAGGCCGTCGAGCCCCGTGTGCAGGGCGCGCCGGTTCTGCCAGACCACCGCCTCGCGGAACCGGTCGTCCTGCACCGCCGCGCGCAGCGCCTCGCTGACGCGCGCGGTCTCCACCTCGAACGAGCGCGGCAGATCCGCGTGGATCACGCTCTTCGCCGGGGCGGCCCCTTCGGCGTCGAGCACCCTGTCGAGCAGGGCGGCGGTCCCGGGGGCCGCGAGCGACAGGATGGTTTGCGCTGCGAACCCCGCGCCGCGAACACACGCGACAGGCCACAACCCGAACGGTCCCCCGGCCAGCGGCACCAGGTGGCGCGATGCGCCGGCTTCAACGTCTCGCTCGGACGGGCGGCGCGCGTGGCCCTCGACGGCTGGAGCAGGCGCTTCGGCGGCGAGTTTCATCGTGACAGACATGATTTCTCATCCGTGGCATGGAGCCTGGTGCGAGCGGCGCCGCGCGTGTCTCACGCGTCGCCCGCGGCCTCCGGGGATCCCGTCTCCGGGGTGCTCGGCGGGGCGACGACCTTGGTCATCTCGGCATGACTTATCTGCGAGAACAGGGACAGGTAGGGCATGAGGAGCGCTCGTGACCACGAGGAGGGGAACCACATGTAGCTGTACAGGGGGTGACCCACCGCGCCGCGGCGTCGCTTCGTCTTCCACGTGCCGCCGCTGAGCCATATCCGCTTGGCGCCGAGCGCCACGGCGCGCTTGATCGGCTCGTAGAAGACGAGGCTGAAATACAGCAGCGAGTCGTCCAGCCCCTGATCCTCGGTGCGGCCTACGCGGTAGACCCAGAGGTCGTCCCCCTTGTGGAGGATCGAGGCGAAGCCGACGACGGTGGAGCCGTTGCGCGCCACGATCGCCTCCGCCCTCGGGCCGAGGTGGCGCTCGAGCTGAGCCCAGAACGATTCCGGGTGACGGAAGTGCTCCTCTCCGTATTTCGAGTACGTCGTCTCGTAGAGGCGATCGAGATCGCCGCCCAGGGAGCCAAAATTCGGCGTCACGGTGAATTGGACACCGGCCTCGCCGACCTTTCTCATGTCGCGCCTGAAGGACTTTCGCTCCTTGCTCTGGAAGCGCGCGAGGTAGTCGTCGAAGGCCTTGAACTCGGTGTCCAGCCGGTTGTCATAGACGAGGAAGACCTCCTCGAACCCGCTCCCACGAAGCGATCTCCTGAGCTCGGCGCGCTCGGCGTCGACGCCATAGAAGCAGAGCGGCAGCCGCTCTCTGCGCGCCTCCTCCTTGAGCGCGTCGAGCACCGCGCTGTGCACCTCCTGCACCGCCGCCGGATCGACCGGCGCCACGGCGATGCCCCCACGGTAGCTGAGCGGGCTCGCGGCGAGCACCCACCCGTCGATCCCCGAGCGGGCCGCCCGCGCGAACGCCCGGTAGGCGTTGACCGCCCGGACGACCCACTGGCTCCAGCGCGCGCTCTCGGGGTTCATCCTGACGAGCTCGTCCTGCCAGGAGACGAAGAAGAACTTCTCCAGCGAATAATGATAGTAGATCGAGCGGCTGCGCGTGACGAGGAACGGGCAAACGGCGATGAGGCGAGTCCCCTCGCGCACCAGCACATAACGCAGGGACAGCTCCCCCCGGACGAGCGGCGCCAGATCCAGCGCGTCGAGCATCCGCAGCCAACGGCGATCGAGGAACACGTCGGCGTCCGCCGTGACGTTGTCGAGCTCCGCGTCGTCCACGGAGTCGAGGGATGTGCAGATGGTCGTCGTCAATCTCACCGATGGCGTTCCTTTCGTTGCACCCGAGCGCCGCGAAGAGGCGCGCCGGCCCCGCGCGGGGCCGGCATGGGGCCGGTCCGTGCCCGGCGCCGGCCCGCTCAGGGCGCCTCGCGCCGGGCCCGCTCGATGAGCGCGCGGAGCTTCCGGGCGACAGGCTCGACGCCGGGCGCCTGCAGGATCGAATAGTGGTCGCCCCGCACGCGCTCGACCTCGACGCCCGAGGGCGCTAGCCGCCGCCAGGCGTCCATCGCGTCCGGCGACGAAGCCCGCCCGTCGATGGCCTGGAAGACCGTGATCGCCCCGCCGTACGGTCCGGGGTCATAGCGATGGAGCGCCTTCATGTTGCTCATGAAGACACGGCGCAGCGCCGGCAGCGCCTCCTCGGGGGGCGGGCTGCCGCCGGCGACCCGGGCCAGATCGTGGTCGAACAGGGCGTGAAGGAGGTGATCCGTGTCCGCAGGCGGCGCCCCGGGCCGGATGCCCTCGACCTGCGCGTCGATGAGCGCGAGCACCTCCACGCGCTGCTCGCTGCGCTCGAGCTGCCGCGCCATCTCGAACGCGACGACGCCTCCCATCGACCAGCCGCCGAGCAGGTAAGGCCCCGATGGCTGCACCGACCGCACAGCGCTCACGTAGAGCGCCGCCATCTCCTCCACGCTGGCCGGCGGCGCCTGGGCCCCGTCCAGCCCCGGGGACTGCAGCCCGTAGAACGGCTGCTCCGCGCCGAGCTGCCGCGCGAGCTCGCGGTAGCACAGGACGTTACCCCCCACGGGGTGGACGCAGAAGAACGGCCGCCGCTCGGCGCCGGGCGTGATCGTCACGAGCGGCGAGCTCGGATCGAGGCGCCGCTCATCGCGGAGGAGCGCGGCGAGGCGCTCCACCGTCCCCCCCTGGAACAGCGCCGCGAGCGGCAGCCGCTGGCCGATGCGCGCCTGGATCTCCGCCATGAGCCGCACGGCCAGGAGCGAGTGGCCGCCGAGATCGAAGAAGTCGTCTCGGACGCCCACGCGCTCCGCGCCCAGCACCGCGGCCCAGATCGCCGCGAGATCTCGCTCCAGCGCGTCCCTCGGCGCGACGAAGCTCTCCGCCGCGCCGCTCCGATCGGGCGGAGGGAGCGCCTTGCGATCGACCTTGCCGTTCGCGTTGAGCGGCAGCGCGTCGAGCAGCATGACGAACGCGGGCACCATGTACTCGGGCAGGAGCTCCCTTGCGTGCTCCTTCAGCAGGGCGGCGGAGCTCGGCGAGCCCGCGGCCGGCACCACGTACGCCACGAGCTGCTTGTCCCCTGGCCGGTCCTCCCTGGCCACGACGACCGCCTCGGCCACGCCGGGATGCCGCTTGAGCGCCGACTCGATCTCGGCAAGCTCGATCCTGAAACCCCTCACCTTGACCTGGTGGTCCAGCCGGCCGAGGAACTGGAGCTCGCCGCTCGGCAGGTACCGCGCGAGGTCGCCGGTCTTGTACATGCGGGCCCCGGGCAGGGGGGAGAACGGATCGGGCAGGAACACGTCGGCCGTACGCCGGGGATCCCGCAGGTAGCCGCGCCCCACGCCGACACCGCCAACGAACAGCTCGCCCGGAACCCCGATCGGCGCGGGCTGACCCCGCCGATCGAGGAGGTAGAGGCGCATGTTCGCGACCGAGCGCCCGATGGGGACGTGCGCCGCGGTGGGCACCTCCCGCACGCGGTGATGCGTCACGTCGTCGGAGCACTCGGTGGGACCGTACGCGTTGAGGAGCGGGACCCCGGGATAGGCGTCGATCCACTGCGCGCACAGCTCCGGCGGCAGCGCCTCTCCGGTGGCCACCATCCACCGGAGCCCCGCCAGCAGCGGCGCGCGCTCCATCGACCGCGCCTCCGCCAGCACCGCGCGAAGCATGGAAGGGACCAGCTCCACGATCGAGATGCCATGCTCCTCGATCGCGGCGAGCAGCCGGGCGGGATCCCGGACGACCTCCTCTCCCAGGATGTGAACGCGACCACCGAGGAGGAGCGCGACGAGGAACTGCCAGACCGAGATGTCGAAGCACTGAGAGGCGGTCTCCGCGACGCAGTCCTCCGCGGTGAGCTCGAGATCTTGCACCTTCGCGAAGAGGTGGTTGAGCATGCCGCGGTGCTCGACCATCGCCCCCTTGGGCGCTCCCGTCGAGCCCGACGTATAGATGACATAGGCGAGGTTCGACGGGCGAGCGTGCGGCAGCGGAGCTCGCGCTATCTCGGCGCCCGGCGTGAGCGCCTCCTCGAGGTGAATGACCTGCGGCGCGGCCGCCATCCCCTCTAGGGCGCGCCGCAGCGCGGCCTCGAGCGGCCCTGAGACGAGCACGCGCCGCGCGCCGCTGCTCTCCAGCACCTGAGCGATCCTGTGAGGCGGGTGGAACGGATCGAGCGGCAGGTAGGCGCTCCCGGCCTTCCACACGCCGAGCATCCCGCCGAGGAAGTCGAGGCCGCGCTCCGCGAGCAGCGCGATCACCTCGTCCGGCCCCGCGCCGTGACGCACGAGCGTGCGGGCGAGGGCGTCCGCGCGCTCGTCGAGGGCCCGGTAGCTCAACGAGGCGCCGCCCTCGCCCACCGCGGCGATCGCGCCCGGCGTCCGCTCCACCTGGGCCTCGAAGAGCGTCGTGAAGCACTCCTCCTCGGGGAACGGCATCTCGGTGCGGGTCCAGTCGTCGAGGAGGGTCCGCCGCTCGTCGGCGGGCAAGAGCGGCAGCGACGAGATCGGGCGGGTCGGGTCGCGCACGATCCCCTCGAGCAGCTGCTCGAGGTGCGCCGCCATCCGGGCGATCGTGGGCGGATCGAAGAGATCGGCGTTGTACTCGATGTGCCCCCCGAGCTGCTGATCCGCCTCCGTCAGCGCCAGGGTCAGGTCGAACATCGCTGTTCCGGTGAAGACCTCCTCGGTCTCCAGCGCCTCGGCCCGCGAGGCGCCGGTGGGATCCTGCAGGATGAACATGACCTGGAAGAGGGGGGCGTGGGCGCGGCTCCGCGCCGGGTTCAGCTCCTCCACCAGCTTGTCGAACGGCAGATCTTGATGCGCGTACGCCTCCAGCGCTGTCCGGTGCACCCGCTTGAGCAGATCGAGGAAGCTCGGATCGCCGGAGAGGTCCACGCGCAGCGCGACGGTGTTGAGGAAGAAGCCGATGAGCCCGTCGAGCTCCTGCCTGCTCCGCCCGGCCACCGGGGAGCCCACGACGATGTCCTGCTGCCCTGAATAGCGGTGGAGCAGCACCTGGAAGGCCGCAAGGAGCGTCATGAACAGCGTCACCGCCTCGCGCCGGCTGAGCGCCTTGAGCGCCTCGGTCATCGCGGCGGAGACGCGGATCGCGTGCCGTCCGCCGCGGTAGCTCAGCACCGGCGGCCGCGGGCGGTCGGACGGCAGCTCGAGCACGGCGGGGACGCCGGCGAGCGCCTGTTTCCAGTAGGAGAGCTGCGCCGCGAGCGACTCCTCGCTCAGCCACTGCCGCTGGCTCACGGCGAAGTCGGCGTACTGAATCGGCAGCTCGGGCAGGGGAGAGGGCCGGCCGCTGGAGAACGCCTGATAGAGCGCCGTGATCTCGCGGGCGAGCACCCCGAGCGACCAGCCGTCGGTGATGATGTGGTGGAGCGCCACGACCAGCACGTCCTCGGCGTCGCGGAGGCGCAGCAGCTCGACGCGCAGGAGCGGCCCCTCGTCGAGATCGAACGGCTCGAGCGCCAGCCGGAGGTGCCGCTCGCGGGCCGCGTCCATCCGCGCGTCCGGCCGCAAGCCCCGCAGATCGGTGACCGGCACCGGGACCTTCGCCGGCGGGGCGATGCGCTGGACCGGCCGCCCGTCGACGCTCGGGAAGCTCGTGCGCAGGATCTCGTGCCTCCTCGACAGCTCGGTCACGCTCCGCTCGAGGGCGGCCGGATCGATGGCCGACGAGAAGCGCACGCTCCACGCCACGTTCTGCGCGACGCTCTCGGGGCTCAGCTGGTGCAGGAACCACATGCGCTCCTGCGCGAGCGAGAGGGGGAGCGGCCCCGCTCGCTCGACGCGCCGGAGCGGCAGGAGCTCGGCGGCGCCGGCGCTCGCCTCGATGTGCCGGGCGATCGCCGCCACGGTGGGCGACTGGAAGATGAGCCCGAGCGGCAGATCGACGCCGAAGGCGCTCCTCAGCCGGGCCACCACCTGGGTGGCGAGGAGCGAGTGCCCGCCGAGCGCGAAGAAGTCGTCCTCGACGCCCACCCCGGCCACGCCGAGCGCCTCGGCCCAGATCTGCGCGACGCGGCCCTCGACCTCGGTGCGCGGCGCGACGAAGGTCGAGCTGGCCATCGCGTGCTCCCCCGAGGGCCGCGGGAGCGCCTTGCGATCGATCTTGCCGTTCGCCGTGAGCGGGAGCGAGCTCAGCACCACGACAACCGACGGGACCATGTAGTCCGGCAGCCGATCGCGCACGAAGCGCTTGATCTCCGCCTCGTCCACGGACCGCTCCGGCGCGGGAACGACGTAGGCCACGAGCCGCCGGTCCCCAGGGGTGTCCTCACGGACCGAGACCACCGCGAGCGCGACCGCCTCGTGCTGCGCGAGCATCGCCTCGATCTCGCCGAGCTCGATGCGGAAGCCCCGCAGCTTGACCTGATGGTCCGTGCGGCCGAGGAACTCGACGGTGCCGTCCGGCAGCCATCGCACCCGATCCCCCGTCCGGTACATGCGCGCCCCCGCGTCGCCGGAGAAAGGATCCGGCAGGAACCGCTCCGCGGTCAGCGCCGGGCGTGACAGGTAACCTCGCGTGACGCCCTCGCCGCCGATGTACAGCTCCCCCTGCACGCCGACAGGCACCAGCTGGAGGTGGCGATCGCAGATGTACAGCGCTGTGTTGTCGATGGGCCGCCCGATGGACGCCCACCCCGTCCCGGCCGCCCGCTCGACGAGGTGCGTGGAGGACCAGATCGTCGTCTCCGTGGGGCCGTACATGTTGAGCAGCGCGCCCGGAAACGTCTTGCGGATCTCCTCGACGAGATCGAAAGGCAGCGGCTCACCGCCGAGGAGCAGCGCGCGCAGGCTGGACAGGGCAGCTGGCGCCGAGGGCTCCAGCATCATGCCGCGCAGCAGCGACGGCGTGCACTGGAGGTAATCCACCTGATAACGCTCGATCTGCCGCGGCGCCGAGGTGTCCTCCAGGCTCCGCCGGTCCTCTCGCTCGCTCAGGCGCTTCAGCTCGTCGAGGTACGGCAGGCTCGCCAGCACGGCGTCGGGTTCGACGCCGAAGTCGATGAGGCAGCCGATCTCGTCGACCCCGATCTCCTTGAGCTGGGCGACCCGCTCCAGGCAGTCGCTCGGCGTCCCGAACAGGCCGCTCGTCTCGACGTACCGCTCGAAGGCGTGGGAGACGAGCAGGTCCAGGTCCTCCTCGCGGACAGCGCTGTCCAGATCGATGCCCAGGCTGCGGCCGAGCCCCCTCATCAGATCGGCCGAGCTGCGCAGGTAGCTGCGGAACGGCGCGCTGATCCGGGCGCGCACCAGATCGGCGTCCCGCTCGACGAAGGTGTGGAGCATGAGCGTGACGTGCCCCTCGCCCTCGTGCCCCGCGCGGCGGCGCGCCTCGCGGTAGATCGCGATCCGCTCCGCGAGATCATCGATGCTCTGGCCGAGCAGGTGCGTGAGGATGTTCATCCCGCCCCGGCCCGCGGCCTCGAAGGTCTCCGGGTTGCCCGCCGCCGTCAGCCAGACGGGCAGCTCGCGCTGCACCGGCTGCGGCCGGATCTGGATCTCCGTCGGTGTCCCCGCGCCGTCCGGGAACGTCAGCCGCTCGCCGCGCCAGAGCCTGCGGACAGCGTCGATGCCTTCCAGCATGATCCGCTTCCGGTCCGCGTACCGCTCCGGGGCCAGGATGAAGTCGCGCGCGTGCCAGCCTGACGCGAAGGAGACGCCGACGCGGCCGCGCGAGATGTTGTCGAGGAGCGCCCACTCCTCCGCGATCCTGACCGGGTGGTGCAGCGGGAGGACGACGCTGCCGGCGCGGATCGCGACCCGCTCCGTCATGGCCGCTATCGCCGCGCCGACGACCGATGGATTGGGGTACAGACCGCCGAACGCGTGGAAGTGGCGCTCGGGCGTCCACACGGCCATGAAGCCGTGGCGGTCCGCGAACTTGGCTCCTTCCCAGAGGAGCCGATACCGGTCGCCGCCGCCCTGGTCGGCGTCATCGGCGAAGTAGAAGAGGCTGAAGCCGAGCGGCCGGCGCGCGCCGGGGCGGCCCTTCGCCTGCCGCCGCGGCGCCCGGTGCCGCTGCTCGCCCTGGAGGATCACCGTCAGGCCGCGTGTGAGCGTCCACAGGAGCTCCAGCACGGAGATATCGAAGGAGATGCTCGTGACCGCGAGCCAGCGCGCCCCCGGAGCGACGGGAGCGACTGGCCCGAGCGCTCGATCCATCGCGCTGAAGAAGTTCGCGACGCTCCGGTGGGGCACGACGACGCCCTTGGGCTTTCCCGTCGAGCCCGACGTGTAGATGACGTACGCGGCGTTGCCCGGGCGCGCGCCGGCCGCGGGCGGCGCGCCCGTCTCCGGCCGGCCCTGGCCCCTGCCGAGCATCACCGCGCGCGCCTTCGAGCCCGCGAGCCGCGTCGTGAGGTGCTCTTCGGTCACGACCACCGGCGCGCCGGCGTCGTCGAGCATGTAGCCGATGCGGTCCGAGGGGTACGAGGGATCGAGCGGCAGGTAAGCGCCGCCCGCCTTCAGGACGCCGAGCAGCCCCACGAGCATGTCGATCGACCGCTCCGCGCACAGGCCCACGATCACCTCGGGCCCGACGCCGAGCGATCGCAGCTCGCCCGCGAGCGCGCCCGCCCGCGCGTCGAGCTCGCGGTACGTGATCTCTTCGCCCTCGAAGACGCACGCGGTCGCGTCCGGTGTCCGGCGGACCTGGGCGCTGAATTGCTCATGAATGCACGCGTCGGTCCACGCCGCGCGCGTCGCGTTCCAGCCCGACGTGACGAGCCGCAGCTCGTCCTCGTCCATCACGGTGGCCTCGGACAGGCGGCGATCGGGGCTCGACGCCGCCGACAGCAGCAGCGCGCCGAGGCGCGAGGCCATCCGGGCGATCGACGCGCCGTCGAAGAGATCGGCGCTGTACTCGAAGTACCCCTCGAACCCGTCCTCGCCGCTCCTCAGGGAGAGGGTGAGGTCCACCATCGAGGTGCCCGGATCGATCTCGGCCGGGCGCGCCTCGAGCCCCGGCAGCGCCGGGAGATCGACCTCCCGGTCCGGGAGCAAGATCAACATCGCCTGGAACAGCGGCGAGAAGCTCTGGCTGCGCGCCGGCCGCAGGTGCTCGACGACCCGCTCGAAGGGCACGTCCTGGTCCGCGTAGGCCTCGACCGCGACGTCGCGCACCTGCGAGAGCAGCTCCCGGAAGGTCCGGGCGCGGGACAGATCGACCCGCAGGACGACGGTGTTCGTGAACATGCCGAACAGCCCGCTCAGCTCCGGCGGGCGGCCGGCGACGGCGGAGCCGACGCACACGTCCTCCTGGCCCGAGCAGCGCCCCAGCAAGAGCGCGAAGCCGGCGAGCAGCGCCATGTACGGGGTGACGCCCTCCTGCCGGCAGATCGCCTCCAGGGCCTCGCGGAGAGCGCGGGGGAAGCGCACCGGCAACCTCGCGCCCCGGTAGGTCTGCGCCGCGGGTCGAGGGCGGTCCGTCGGCAGCTCGAGCAGCTCTGGCGCGCCGGCCAGCCTCGCGCCCCAGCGCGTGAGCTGATCTGCGGCGACGCCGCCGTCGAGGCGCTCGTGCTTCCAGAGGACGTAGTCGGCGTACCCCAGCGGCAGATCCGCGAGCCCGGGCGGAAGCCCTCGCGAGAAGGCCCCGTAAAACGCCGACAGCTCCCGGGCGAGGACCCCGAAGGACCAGCCGTCCGCCACGAGGTGGTGGGCCACGACGAGGAGCACGTGCCGCCGCGGCTCGATGCGCAGGAGCGTGGCGCGCGCGAGCGGGCCGCGCGCGAGCTGGAACGGGCGCCGCGCCTCCTCGCGCGACCGCCGCTGCGCCTCGACCTCCCGGGCGGACAGGGGCAGGCCCGTCAGGTCCACGATCTCGAGCGGCAGCGCCCCCTCCGCCGCGATCACCTGGACCGGCTTCCCGTCTCGCTCCTCGATGCTCGCGCGCAGCGGCTCGTGGCGGCGCGCGATCGCGTCGAGCGCGCGCTGCAGCGCCGCCACGTCGAGCTCGCCCGAGAGATCCACGGCGACAGGGATGTTGTAGACGGGGTTGTCGGGATCGAGCTGCGCCAGGAACCACAGGCGCTGCTGCACGGGCGCGAGCGGCAGCGGGCCCGGCGCTCGGTGGGACGTAAGCGCGGCCGTCAGCGCGGGCGTCAGCCCTCCCGCCGGCCGCGACGCCGCCGCGCGCTGCGCGGCCACGTGCCGCGCGAGCGCGTCCGGGCTCGGACCCCGCAGGAGCACGTCGAGCGGCACCGGCGCGCCGAGCTCCTGCTCGAGGCTCGAGGACAGCTCGACAGCGCGCAGCGAATCCAGGCCGTAGCGGGTGATCGGCGCCTCCGGATCGAGCCCGCCCGCGGGCCCGCCGAGCGCCCTCGCGAGGTAACCGCAGAGCCACGAGCGCAACTCCTCCACGGTCGCCGCGTCGCCTCGGGGCGCCGCGCGCGGCGGCGCCGGCTGGATCGCGGGCGCCGCGTCCGCGTCCGCGTCCAGGCGCGCGCCGCTCCTCACCTCGTCGGCGCGCCAGAGCAGCTCGGTCTGGAGCTCTCCGCCGAGGAACGCCGCGCGGCACGCGTGTCGCTGGATCTTGCCGCTGGAGGTCTTGGGAATGCTGCCCGGCGGGAGGAGCGCCACCGCATGCGGCTGCAGGTCGTGCTCCATGGCCAGCCGCTCCCGGATCGCCCCGATCGCCGCCTCGCAGGCCGAGAGGCGCGCGCGCAGGTCTCGCTCCTTCCGGACGTCGATCTCCAGCGCGAGGGCGAGCCGCTCCTCGCCGTCGATCTCCACCGCGAACGCCGCCGAGCACCCCGACCGGATCGCCGGGTGGCTCTGCTCGACGGTGAGCTCGATGTCCTGCGGGTAGTGGTTGCGGCCGCGGAGGATGATCAGGTCCTTGCGCCGCCCTGTGACGAAGAGCTCTCCGTCCTTCAGGAAGCCCAGGTCGCCCGTGCGGAGGAACTCGCCCGGCTCGCCGGTCGCGAGCCGCGCGCGGAAGGTGCCCTTCGTCTCCTCGGCGCGACCCCAGTAGCCCTGGGCCACGCTGGGACCACGGAGCCAGATCTCGCCCACGTGCCCAGCGGGGCAGGCGGTGAGCGCCTCGGGGTGCACGACGACGAGCTCCTGGTCCGGCAGCGAGCGGCCGCAGCCGACGAGCAGCCGCGCCCCCGCCTCACCGGCGGCCGCCTCCTTGGCGCGCCCCTGCTCGAGCGCCGCCGCGCTCGAGGCGCCCACGAGGGGGCCGCTTCCCGCTTTCCCGCCGGAGACGATGAGCGTCCCCTCCGCGAGCCCGTAGCAGGGATAGAAGGCCGTCCTCCTGAACCCGCACGGCCCGAAGGCCGCCGCGAACCGATCGAGGGTCTCCGGCCGCACCGGCTCCGCGCCGCAGAAGGCGACCTCCCACGAGCGCAGATCGAGCGAGCGCCGCTCCTCGGGCGAGCTCTTGCGAACGCACAGCTCGAAGGCGAAGTTCGGTCCGCCGCTGATGGTGGCTCCTTCCTCCGAGATGGCCTGCAGCCACCGCAACGGGTGCCGCAGGAACGTCAGCGGGGACATCAGCGCCACGTTGAACCCGTGATACAGAGGCTCGAGGATGCCGCCGATGAGCCCCATATCGTGGTAGGGCGGCAGCCATATCACCCCTGTGCTGCCCCGGTGCGCGCCGAAGCACCGTGAGATGCTCTCCAGGTTGTGCAGCAGGTTGCGGTGGCTCAGCATCACCCCCTTCGGGGTGCCCGTGGATCCCGACGTGTACTGGAGGAAAGCGAGCGACGCCGGGCCGAGCGCCGGCGGCCGAAAGGCGCCCTGGCCCTCCGCCGGCAGCTCGTCGGTCGCGACCCAGCGCGCCGCGCCGAGCTCCGGCGCGCGCTCGAACAGGTGCACGGCCATCGACGTGATCGCGCCCGTGGAGAGCACCAGCCCGGCCCGCGCGTCCTTCAGGATGGCGCTCAGCCGCGGCAGCGTCCGCTCGATGCGCGCCGGATCCGGCGGGTACGCCGGCACGGCGACGAGCCCCGCATAGACGCAGCCGAAGAAGGCGACGATGTACTCGAGCCCAGGCTCGTAGAGCAGGATCGCCCGCTCTCCGGGCTCCGCGACCTGGCGGAGCGCGGAGGCGACCTGGCGGGCGCGGCGGGCGAGGTCGGCGTAGCTCATGCGAGCCACGATCTTCCCGCTGTCGTCGCGGAAGCTGTATCCGCACGTCTCGGCGCTCCGCGCCTCGAGCAGATCGATCAGTGTGGCGTACCGCGGTTGCTGTTCGAGCGTCGTCATCTACAAGCTACCTCTGTTACAGACGGCATGGTCACGCCGGCGACATCGAGCTTCCTGATCGCCGCCGCCACCGGACGGACGCGCCACGCGAGGCGCGCGGTTCGCGCACGGTTCACTTGCCTCAGCGCGCCATCTCGAAGAAAAAATCGTCGACCACGACGCGCTGGCCTCGCGCGCTCGCGACGTCGTAGACCCATCGGCCGACCGCGAGGTCGAGCACCCCGAGCCCGAAGGGCGAGAAGATCGCCGGCTTGTCGCGGCCGATCCGGCGCTCGCCGCGCATGAGCTGGGCGAGGGTCCCGGTCACGAAGCTCCGGCCGCCGCTCAGCCTCTCCGCGAGGTGCGGCGACGTGTTCGCCTTCATCACGTGCTCGACGTCATCCACGATGTTGTAGGACCCGAGCAGGATCTCCGGCGCGAGATCTCGGAGAGAGATGTTGAGCACCAGCGGGTTATGCGCGAACAGCGCCGGATCCAGGATGTAGGGCTCGCCCGCGACCGTGGCGAGGACGATGAGATCGCTGCCCGTGATCGCGGCCTCGAAGCTTGAAACGCAGTCGATCGCGCCGTGGCGATCCGGCTTGCACACCTGGGTCGCGAACCGCTGCGACTCCGCCTTATCCAGATCGTGCAGCAGCACCGACCCGATCTCCCAGCCGAGCGCGAGGAGGAAGGCGTAGATGTACCTCGCGATGAGGCCGTTGCCGATGATGCTCAGCCTGCTCACCGCGCGCTTGCCGCCGTTCATCCACTCGGCCGCCAGCGCCGCCGAGCCGGCCGTGCGGGCGGCGGAGATGATCGAGCTCTCGAGGCAGGCGAAGGGGTAGCCCGTCTCGTAGCTGTTCAGGAGGAGCGCGGCCGAGGCCCGCGGGATCCCGCGGCGAATGTTGTCGGGGTAGCTCGCGATCCACTTGATGCCCGAGACGCCGACGTCTCCCCCGAGGAACGCGGGCAGCGCGATGATGCGATTCTTCGGCTGCTCCGGGAACCGCAGGAAATAGCTGTCCGGGTTCACTGTCTGCCCGTCCTCGTGCATCAGGTAGGCGCTCTTGACGCGCTCCACGCAGGCGGGGATGTCGGCATGGATGATCTCGTGGATCACCTTGCCCGTAATGATCGAGAAATCCATTTTGATGCGATCTCCGTTGTCTCACGCTGGCCCCGAGCCTGGCGTCGCTCCTCCGAGGCAGCGCGATCGCCGGTCAGAGACATGGGTTGAAAGATGGTGGTCGGCCGCCCGGGCTCCGCTCTGCCTCGCTCGCCACGAGGCGCGCCAGGAGATCCCCTTGGACCAGATCCTCCGGGATGCGTTCCTTAGGCGCCGAGCCTGGACGCCCAGGCGTCATTGAAGATGGTGTCCGCGTACGAGATGCCGCGGTCAGCGCAGACGAACAGCACCGATGGGGGGCTCGTGGAGCGCATCCTCGGGAGGAGCTTCTTCACCGCGGCGTAGCACGAGCCGGACGAGCCCCCGACGAGCAGCCCATGCCGCGTGAGGAGCTCGCGGCAGGCGCGCACGGTCTCGACCTCCGAGACGAGGACGACGTCGTCGATCTTCGCCTCGTCGACCAGCTTGGATCGGACGCTGGCGCCGATGCCGGCGATGTGCCGCGGCCCTGGAGCGCCCCCGAAGATGACCGAGCCCTGCGCGTCGACGGCGATGATACGTGCGTTCGGGAACGCCTCCTTCACTCGCCGGGAAATGCCGGCGATCGTCGCTCCTGTGCTCACGCCCACGAAGACGTAGTGAAGCTCGGAGAAGGCCGAGCAGATCTCCTCGCCCGTGAAGCGGTAGTGGGCCCCGACAGCGTCCATGTTGCCGTACTGGTTGGTCCAGTACGAATCGGCGATGCTCTCCCGCAGCTCCCGGAGCTTCTGGAGCCGCGCCTTCAAGAAGCCGCCCATGTCGTCCGGCTCGGTCACCTTGACGACGTTCGGGCAGAGCCTTCGCAAGAGGGACTCGTAGGCCTCCGTGGTGTTTGGATCGATCACCGGGATGAACTCGAGGCCGAGCTGGCGCGCGTAGAACGCGAGCGCGACGGCGAAGTTCCCCGAGGAGGACTCGATGAGGACGGTCTTGTCGTGGATCTCACCCCGCTTGATCGCCTGGTGGAGGATCCAGAGCGCGGGACGATCCTTCAAGCTCCCTACCGCGTTGTGCCCCTCGAGCTTGGCGAAGAGCTTGACCCCATCGCACTCGAGGGGGAGCACGGTCGTTTCTCGAAGGGTCCCCAGGAGCGAGGTGACCTTCGTCAAGAGTTTTTCAGCCATGGGAGACCACTCTCGTGAGCTAACGTGAAGTCCATTCCACGGGGCGACCTGAGCGAGCTCCGTTCCGCTGGCTGAACGGGCGGCGAATGACTGTATTTGACGGTGATTGACGGAGACTGACGGTGACTGATGAAAACTGATCGCGACTGACGACGAGGGACGGCTTCGAATTACAGGCCCGTCGCCCCACCAGCGAGGAGGCGCTCGATACAGCTCTGGACCGAGAGCGCTTCACGCAAGCTGGCGAGGGTGTGCGAGCCGCCCTGAATCATCGCCGCGAGATGGTCGAGCAGCGCCGTCCGGTTGCGCGCGAGGGCCTGCTCCGGCGTCGCGGGGCAGAGATCGACCCAGCTCGCGCCGTCCTGGATCTCGGCGTTGTACCAGTGGTGGGTGCGGCCCGCCCCACGCTCGCCGATCAGGGTGAAGGCGTTGAAGTCGTCCTCCTCTCCGCCCACGCAGGCGCTCACCTCGAGGGGAATGGCCCCCGCGGTCAGCCGGGCCTGAATCGCTGTCTCCGACCCGATGCCGTCCGCCGGGAAATCGACGCGCGAGCGCTCGACGCGCAGCGTCCCGAGCAGGCGCTGCGCCAGGAACACGAAATGCGACAGCACCTCGCGGACAAAGCCGCCCTCCTGCCGGCCGGCGAGCCAGCCGCTGGCGGGCTGCCACGGTCGGGGCCACACCCGAAACGAGGCGTCGATGCGCGCCTGCCGCACCTCGCCGATGCGCCCGGCGCGCAGCGCGTCCCCGAGCGCCTGCACCGGCGGCGAGACGGCGAAGCCGAAGTTGACGGCGGCGCGCACGCCGGCCCGCTCGAGCCGATCCACGGTCGCCGCTGCAGCTTCGACGTCGACCGCGAGCGGCTTCTCGCACAGGATGGCCTTGCCCGCCCCTGCGGCGAGGCGCAGGTGCTCGAGGTGGGTCGCCGGCGGCGAGGCGATGTAGATAAGTTCAACCGGAGTAGCGACCACCTCCTCGGCGGTCCTCCGCCGGCAAGCCCGGTCGAACGCCTCGATGCGCTGAGTCGCCTCGGCGGATGGGTCCCACGCAGCGACGACCTGGAAATCAGGGCGCTGCGCGAGGAGGCGAGCGATCCGCTCGCCGATCGTGCCGAAGCCGATGATTCCAACGCCGATCTTGCGCATACTCAGCCGTCCATCCTGAATTTCGACGGACGCCGGTGGGGTATACTACGGAGCCGCCTCACAAAGCAAGCGTGACCCACGCGTCTTCGATCCTCGCGTCCCGTCATGCCGCACGATGAATGTCATGCGAACGTCATGCGGGGTGCGCCGCGCATCCGCATCGTCCGGTTCGGGTGGAACGACGCGTTGCCAGAATGCCTGGCTGGCGCCGGCGATGATCGGGAATGCAACAGGAAGCCGAACGCTCCAGAGGTCAGGAACCACGCAGACGAGCGCGCGGCGGGGACCTCCCTCCTACGTACATTGAAATTTACGTTCTCTGCTCGTGTCGGCGCGCCTGTTCGCAGATGCCTTTGATGTGCGAGCGCGCTCTTCGCAGGAAAGCTTCTCTCGAGTCGAACGTGCGAAACTCGCAGCAGGGCAACCTGAACGGCGCTTTGCAGGCTCCTCGCGGCGCGTCGTTTCGACGACGGCTGAGCCCGGCGTGCCTTCGATGGCGGCTGAGCCCGTCACCCGTCCTCCGCAGCTGCGCATGACCCCGGCGTGATCCATGGCGCCAGCCTCATCGCTGCTGCGTTCCCCCTAGGCGCATCAGGCCATTCCTTCGTGCCGCACGCCGAAACGACAGGAGCCGCGCGAGCTGCGCAGATCCGCGGATGCTCATCGCTTCGTTCGCAGTAGATTCTGCCGCCGGAGGCAACCGAGGGATGACCGGAACGTCGGACGAACAGCAGACGGGCGGCCATGCGGACGGCGCTGGCCTGCAGGTGATGGCAGCGCGGCTCGCCGGCGCGGCGTGCGAGGGCGTGGCGCCTCGGCTGCCGCGCGCCACCTACCGCGTGCAGCTCAACAAGGACTTTACCTTCGAGCAGGCGCGGCGCGTCGTCGCCTACCTCGACGCCCTCGGCGTCAGCGATCTCTACTCGTCGCCGTTCTTCAAGGCGCGGCCAGAGAGCATGCACGGCTACGACCTCGTCGACCACAACGCGCTCAACCCCGAGATCGGCGAGCGCGCCGACCTCGACCGGCTCACCGGCGAGCTCGCGGCGCGCGGCATGGGCCTCCTGCTCGACTTCGTCCCCAACCACATGGGCATCGGCACCTCCGACAACGCCTGGTGGAACGACGTCCTCCAGAACGGCCCGAGCTCGCTCTACGCGCCGTTCTTCGACATCGACTGGGCGCCGCTCAAGACGGAGCTCAGGCACAAGGTGCTGCTCCCCGTGCTCGGCGACCACTTCGGGCGCGTGCTCGAGCGCGGCGAGCTCAAGATCGAGTTCGACAACGGCGCGTTCGTCCTGCGGTACTTCGATCACGTCTTCCCGGTGAACCCGCGGACGTACAGCATGATCATCGGGCCGCTCGTGTCCGGGCTCGTCGCCGCGCTCGGCGAGGAGCACGACGCGCTCCTCGAGCTGCAGAGCATCCTGACCGGGCTCCGCAACATGCCGCCGCGGACCGAGACGCAGCGGGCCAAGGTGATCGAGCGGCGTCGGGAGAAGGAGATCCTCAGGCGGCGGCTCGCGTCGCTCGTCGCGGACTCGCCCGACATCGCGGCGGCGGTGGCCGAGGGCGTCCTGCGCATCAACGGCAAGGCGGGCGATCCGCGGAGCTTCGACCCGATCGAGGCGCTGCTCGAGGAGCAGGCCTACCGCCTCAGCTTCTGGCGCACCGCCGCCGAGGAGATCAACTACCGCCGGTTCTTCGACATCAACGACCTCGCCGCGATCCGGATGGAGCACCGGCCGGTGTTCGCCGAGGCGCACCGCCTCGTCTTCGAGCTCTGCGAGCGGGGTCAGGTCACGGGGCTGCGCATCGACCACCCCGACGGCCTCTGGGACCCGATCGGCTACTTCGACGAGCTGCAGCAGGGCTACCTGATCGAGCGCTGCCGGCGACGCTTCCTCGCCGAGGCCTCGGACGAGCCCGAGCAGAAGAGCTTCCTCGACCCGCGCCGCCGCCCCGAAGCCCGCTTCGCCCGGCTGGAGCCGGCCCTCCGCGCGGCCATCTCGGAGCGCGCCGCGCGCGGCTCGCTGAACACGCGGCCGCTCTACGTCGTCGTCGAGAAGATCCTCGCGCGCGGCGAGACGCTGCCCGAGGCCTGGCCCGTCCACGGGACGAGCGGCTACGACTTCACCGGTTCGGTGGGCGACCTCTTCGTCGACGCCTCGAGCGAGGGGCAGATGACCGCGATCTACGAGCGGTTCATCGGCGAGCACATGCCGTTCGAGGCGCTCGTCTACGAGAAGAAGAAGGTGATCCTCCGGACGGCCCTGGCGAGCGAGCTCAACGTGCTCACCCACGCCCTGAACCGGCTCACCGAGCGCGACCGCCGCTTCCGCGACTTCACCCTGGGCTCGCTCAACGAGGCGCTGCGCGAGGTCATCGCGTGCTTCCCGGTCTACCGCACCTACATCAACGATCGGACGCCGGCGATCTCCGATCACGACCGCGTCGCCATCGGCCGCGCCGTCGCCCTCGCGCGCCGGCAGAACCCGACGATGGAGGGCTCCATCTTCACGTTCGTGCGCTCGGTCCTCATGCTCGACGGCACGGATCTCTTCCCTGACGAGGACAGGCACCTCTTCTGCGACTTCGTGATGAAGTTCCAGCAGCTCACCGGGCCGGTGATGGCCAAGGGGCTCGAGGACACGTCGTTCTACATCTACAACCGGCTCGTGTCGCTGAACGAGGTCGGGGGCGAGCCCGAGCGGTACGGATCGAGCGTCCTCGCGTTCCACCGCGGCAACGTGCAGCGGCACAGGGCGTGGCCGTACTCGATGCTCGCGACGTCGACGCACGACACGAAGCGGAGCGAGGACGTGCGGGCGCGCATCAGCGTGCTCTCGGAGCTGCCGTCGGCCTGGGAGGAGGCGCTCCACCGCGCCGCCGCCGCCGCCGCGCCGCTCAAGGCCGAGATCGAGGGCCGCCTCGCGCCGGACAGCAACGAGGAGTACCTCTTCTACCAGACCCTCCTCGGCAGCCTGCCGATCGAGCCGCTGCTCGGCGCTGCCGACGACCGGCGCGCGCCCGAGGGCGACGCGCTCTCGGCGTACGCCGACCGCCTCGTGGACTACATGCGCAAGGCCACGAAGGAGGCGAAGGTCAACACGTCCTGGATCGACGCGCAGCCCGAGTACGACGCCGCCGTCGAGGCGTTCGTCCGCAAGGCGCTCTCGTCCGCGGAGGTCGTGGGGGCGCTCCTGCCGCTCGCGCGCGTGGTCGCGTACCACGGCATGTGGGGCTCGCTCTCGCAGACGCTCCTGAAGCTCACCTCGCCGGGCGTGCCCGACATCTACCAGGGCAACGAGGTGTGGGACTTCAGCCTCGTCGACCCGGACAACCGCCGCCCGGTCGACTACGCCGTGCGCGAGCGGGCGCTCGCGGAGATCCGCGCGCGCTGGCGGTCGAGCGGCGGGGGCCGCGCGCTCGCGCGCGAGCTCTGCGCCGAGGCGCGCGACGGCCGCGTCAAGCTGTTCGTCACGCACGTCGCGCTCGAGCTGCGCCGGCGCCACCCGGCGCTCTTCGGGGCCGACGGGGGCTATGTGCCGCGCGCCGTGATCGGCGAGCGCGAGGCCCACGTCGTCTCCTTCGCGCGCCGCGCGCCGGACGGGCGCTCGATCGTCGTCGTCGCGCCCCGGTTCAGCGCGCGGCTGCTCGGCGGCGCCTGCTCCCCGCCGATCGGCGCGGCGTGGGCCGGCACCTCGGTCGACGTGGAGCCCGGCCTCTACACGGATCTCTTCACCGGCGCCGAGCTCGAGGCGTCGCCGTCCGCCGCTCCGCCGCGCGACGCGGCCGAGCCGGGCGACGGCGCGTCGCTCCCGCTCGACCGGGTGCTCTCCGATTTCCCCGTCGCCCTGCTCCTGCGGGCGGCGCAGCGAGGCCAGTGACATGAAGGCGATGCGCACGATGGGCGCGTGGCTCGAGGGCGGCGCGGTCCGCTTCCGCGTCTGGGCGCCCGACCACGATCGGATCGAGATCGTCACCTACGGGGCCGACGGCCAGGAGGTCACGGGCGCGCTGCCTGCGGCCCCGACCGGCGGCGGCTACTTCGAGGCGACGGCGCCGGGCCTCGGGGCCGGCGCGCTCTACAAGGTGCGGATCGACGGCGAGGGGCCGTTCCCGGACCCGTACTCCCGCGCGCAGCCGCTCGGGGTCCACGGCCCGTCGGCGGTCTTTGACCCCTCGTTCGCGTGGACCGACGCGGGGTGGCGGGGCGTCGCGCTCGAGGATCTCGTCCTCTACGAGGTCCACGTCGGCGCGGCGACGCCGGAGGGCACGTTCGACGCGCTCATCGGGCGGCTCGCCGAGCTCCGGGAGCTCGGGATCACGGCGATCGAGCTCATGCCGGTCGCGAGCTTCCCGGGCGAGCGCGGGTGGGGGTACGACGGGGTCGACCTCTTCGCGCCGCTCGCGGCCTACGGCGGCCCGGCGGGCCTGCGCCGCCTGGTCGACGCGGCCCACGCCGCGGGGATCGGCGTGATCCTCGACTGCGTCTACAACCACTTCGGCCCCGACGGGAACTACCTCCGCGCCTACGCGGGGCGCTACTTCACCGATCGGCACGAGACGCCCTGGGGCGACGCGGTGAACTACGACGGCGCGGGCGCCGAGCAGGTCCGCGCGCTCGTCCTAGAGAACGTCGAGATGTGGATCCGCGACTTCCACATCGACGGCCTCCGCCTCGACGCGACCCACGCGATCGTCGACGACTCCGAGCCCCACATCCTCCGGGAGATCGGCGAGCGCGCGCGGGCGGCCGGCGAGGGGCGGCGCGTCCTCGTGATCGCCGAGGACAGCCACAACGACGCGCGCCTCGTGACGCCCGTCGAGCAGGGCGGGTACGGCCTCGACGCGGTGTGGTCCGACGACTTCCACCACGAGCTGCGCGTCCTGTTCGCCGGGGATCGCGACGGCTACTTCGAGGATCACACGGGCACCGCGGAGGACATCGCGGCGACGATCCGCAAGGGGTGGCTCTACGAGGGGCAGATCTCGAAGCACACGGGCAAGCCGCGGGGCACGCCCGCGGATCCGGTGCCGCCGCCGCGCTTCGTCCACTGCATCCAGAACCACGATCAGATCGGCAACCGCGCCGTCGGCGATCGGCTCGGGAACAAGGTGAGCCCGGCGGCCTTCCGGACGATGTCGGCGCTGCTCCTGCTCACGCCGTACACGCCGCTGCTGTTCATGGGCCAGGAGTGGAACGCGCGGACGCCGTTCCAGTACTTCACCGATCACGAGGCCGAGCTCGGCCGGCTCGTGACCGAGGGCCGCCGGCGCGAGTTCCAGTACTTCGCGGCGTTCGCGGGCGCGGAGGTGCCGGATCCGCAGGATCCGCGGACGTTCCAGCGCTCGAAGCTCGACCACGCCGAGCGGCAGCGGCCCGAGCACGCCGGCGTGCTCGCGTGGTACCGCGAGCTCCTCCGCCTCCGCGCCTCGCACCCCGCGCTGCGCAGCCGCGCGCGCGGCGCCTTCTCGGCCGACGCGCTCTCGCCGGACGCGATCTGCATCGAGCGCCGCGGCGGCGGGGCCGCCGTGATCGCGCTCTGCGCGCTCCGGGGCGCGCTCTCGCTCGACCTCGGCCGCCCCGAGGCGCGGGCGCTCGCGTTCAGCGAGGAGCCGCGGTTCGGCGGCGCGGCGCGGCGGCCCCCGATCGAGCGCGGCTGGGTGGAGATCGAGGGGCCGGCGGTCCTGATCGTCGAGGTGCCCGACGCCTCCGGGGCGCGATGCTGAAGCCCGTCACGTTCACGCCCATCGGCGTGGTGCGCACGCCGTTCTCCGACAAGGTGAGCGCGCCGCGGCAGCCCCACGCGGCGGGCAGCGCGGAGGGGACCATCGAGCTCGTGCCGGGCCTCGGGCTGGAGCACGCGCTCTCGGACATCGAGGGGTGGGACTACCTCTGGGTGGTCTTCTGGTTCCACCTCAACGAGGGATGGCGCCCGAAGGTGCTGCCCCCGCGGAGCGCCGGCAAGCGGCGCGGCGTGCTGTCGACGCGCTCGCCGCACCGCCCGAACCCCATCGGCCTCAGCGCGGTGAGGCTCCTCGCGGTGGACGGGCTCACCCTGCGCGTCGGCGGCGTGGACATGATCGACGGCACGCCGGTGCTCGATCTCAAGCCCTACGTGCCGTACGCGGACGCCCACCCGCACGCGCGCACCGGCTGGCTCACGCCTCTCGCGGAGGAGCCGGGCGGGGGGGCGCCGGTCGACCCCGAGCCCGGCTTCGAGGTCGCGTGGGGCGCGCGCGCCGCCGAGCAGGCCGCGTGGATCGAGGAGGCGCACGGCTTCGCGCTGCGGGAGCGCGTGGACCGTGTGCTCGCGCTCGGCCCGCAGCCGCACCCCTACCGCCGGATCCGCGCCGACGGGGACGCGATGCGCCTCGCCGTGACGTCGTGGCGGGTGCGGTTCAGGGCCGAGGGGCGGCGGATCGACGTGCTGTCGGTGGCGACGGGCTACCGCGAGAAGGAGCTCGTCGGCGGCGAGGGCCCCGATCTCGAGGCGCACCGGCGGTTCGTGGAGCGGTTCGGCCGCGGCTAGCAGCGCGGCTAGCGGCCGGCGAGCGACCAGCGCGCCGCCTGCTCGCGCTCGCCAGGTACGCGCAGATCGCCTGGTATTCCTCGGATCTCGCGTGACGATTCACGCTCGCGCCGCTTGCAGCATGCGCTCGAGGCGGACAAATGCTGAGTGTGTTCATCGGGGACATCTGGCCTGGGTTTCGAGCCGGCGCGCTCGACGGAGACGCCTGCTGACGGTGCGGTCGGAGCGTTGCTGCGGGTTGGCTGACCAGGCGGTGCGCCCCCTCCTCTGCGCCCCCTCGCCGGTCCCGTACGCGGCCTCGCCGGCGGACGGCCGCAGCGGCAGGGGGCAGGTCGCGGGGGAGCTGCAGCTGAAGGCGGCCCTCCTGGATCGGCTCGGCGAGGCGGCCCTCGCGTGGGAGCTCGGCGGCGCGAGCGCCATCGTGTACTTCGGCGCCGGGGCGGAGCAGCTCTACGGCTTCCCGGCGCGCGACGCCCTGGGGCGGTCGAGCCACGATCTCCTGCGCACCGCCCTGCCGGCGCCGCTCGCGCAGATCGAGGCGGCGCTCCTGCGCGACGGCCTCTGGGACGGCGAGATCCGGCGCACGACCCGCGACGGCCGGGAGATCCTCGTCGAGAGCCGCCTGCGGCTCGTGGAAGGGGCGGAGCGCCGGCGGATTGTCCTGGAGACCGGGCGCGAGATCACCGCCCAGCGGCGCGCCGAGGAGGCCCTGCGCGACAGCGAGGCGCGCTTCCGCAACATGGCCGATCACGCGCCCGTCATGATCTGGGTCACCGGCGCCGACGGCGGCTGCACATACGCGAGCCGGGGCTGGCTGGACTTCTCGGGCCAGACCGAGGCGGCCGCCCTGGGCTTCGGCTGGATCGAGGCGGTGCACCCCGAGGACCGCTCGGCGGCCATGGAGGCGTTCCTGCGGGCCAACGAGCGGCGCGAGGACTACAGGATCGATTTCCGCGTGCGCCGCCGCGACGGCGTGTACCGCTGGTGCATCGACTCGGCCGCTCCGCGGCTCGGCCCGGGCGGCGAGTTCCTCGGCTATGTCGGCTCGATCATCGACATCACCGAGCGCAAGGAGGCGGAGCTCCAGCTACAGGAGCGGGAGGAGGGGCTGCGCCGCGCCATCATGGCGACCTCGTTCCCCATCATGATCTACGCCGAGGACGGGCACGTCGTCTGCGTCAACAGCGCGTGGACGGACATCAGCGGCTACACCCGCGAGCAGATCCCCACGGTGACGGCGTGGCTCGACAGGGCGTACGGGTCGATGAGCGCTGCCATCGCCGCCCGGGTGGCGTCGCTGTTCGATCGGGAGGGGGCCTTGGGCGAGAACGAGCTCACCCTCACCACGGCGAGCGGCGCCGAGCGCACGTGGGTCTTCAGCTCCGCTCGGCTGGGGAGGGACGCGGCAGGCCGGCGGCTTCTGGTCACCATCGCCTACGACATCACCGAGCGGAAGCGGGCCGGCGACGCCTGGGAGGCGACGCTGAGGGAAGCGGACCAGCGCAAAGATGCTTTCCTGGCGATGCTGGCGCACGAGCTGCGCAATCCGCTCGGGCCCATCCGCAATGCGGTGGAGATCCTGCGGAGCACCGGGATCGAGGAGCCTTCGCTCCTGCGGGCGTGCGGTGTGATCGAGCGGCAGGTCGCGCACATGGCCCGGCTGGTGGACGACCTCCTCGACGTGTCCCGCGTGGCGCGCGGGAGGATCCAGCTGAGGAAGGAGCGCTGCGACCTGCCCCGGCTGCTCCGACAGACCGCGGAGGACTACCGCAGCACGCTGGAAGCGAGCGGTCTGGAGCTCCGGCTGGATCTGCCGATCGAGCCGCTCTGGGTCTCCGGCGATCCCACGCGCCTGTCGCAGGCGGTCAGCAACGTGCTGCACAACGCCAACAAGTTCACCGACGCCGGCGGTCGGGTGACGGTCGCGCTGTCGGCGACGCCGGACGGCTCCGCCGTGATCCGCGTCCGCGACACCGGCATCGGCGTGGAGCCGGCGACGCTGGCGCGCATGTTCGAGCCGTTCAGCCAGGCCGAGCGCAGCCTCGACCGCAACCGGGGTGGGCTCGGCCTGGGGCTGGCGCTCGTAAAGGGTCTTGTCGAACTCCACGGCGGCACGGCGTCGGCCGAGAGCGCGGGCGTCGGCCACGGGACGGAGATCGTCCTCCGCCTGCCGCTCGCGCGCGGGCCCGAGGCGTCCCCGGAGCGCGCCGCGCCGTCGCCGCGCGCCGACTCGAGCTCGGCGGGCGCCGCGAGGTCGCTGCGCGTCCTGATCATCGAGGACAACGAGGACGCCGCGGAGATGCTGCAGGCGCTCCTCGCGATGAACGGCCATCAGGTCGAGGTGGCCCTGTCCGGGGCCGCGGGGGTGGAAGCGGCCCGCTCGTTCCGGCCGGAGGTCATCCTGTGCGACATCGGCCTCCCCGGCGGGATGGATGGCTGCGGCGTGGCGAGGACCTTGAAGGCCTTGGAGGAGAGCGCGGACGTCGCCCCGTCGCTGATGATCGCGCTGACGGGTTACGGCCAGGAGCGGGACCAGCGCCGGGTCCGCGAGGCCGGCTTCGATATGCACTTCGTCAAGCCGATCGATCCGGGCTCGCTGCAGAGCCTCCTGGCCTCCGTGGCGACGCGGGCGTGACGGCAACGAGGGCGCGGGCGTGACGGCAACGAGGGCGCGGGCGTGACGGCGACGAGGGCGCGGGCGTGACGGCGACGAGGGCGCTGGCGCGCCGCCGCGCCGGCCCGGCGGCTCGATGTGGCTCGCTCGCACACAGGCGCTGGCTCGACCTTTGAAAAGGCCTCCGCCTCAGCGCGGAGGATCATGGAGCGTCGGGGCGCGGGCTGGATCGATCTTCGTGGCGGGCGCAGGGGCCGCGGCGGCGGCGCGCGGCGGCGCGCTCGCGCAGATCGCACGCCTGCGCGCGATCTGCACGGGCCCGCCGGGATCGCGCGGGTGCGCGCGGAGGTGGCCGGCCTCTTCGGAGACGCTGCGCGCGCCGCGCGCATCGAGCGCGACCTCGCGGCGATCCCCGGCGTTGTGTCCGCGCGGGCGAGCGCGCGCACCGGGCGGGTGCTCGTGCGCGTGGGGGAGGACGCGGCCGACGAGGCCGCGCTCGTGCTTGGCGCCTACGCCGTGCCCGGCGCCCCGCCGCCGCCGTCCGCGCGCCGCGCCGTGCGGGCCATGGCCGAGGGCGTGGGCGCGCTCGTGCGCGCGGCGCGCCGCTGCGCGCGCCCTCGCGAGGGCGCGGCGGGCGAGGGCGAGCGCCGCGCGTGGCAGGCGCGGGCCTGGGGGAGCCAGATCGCGCCGGCCGGGCAGGGTGAGGGCGCGCCGGCCGGGCAGGGTGAGGGCGCGCCGGCCGGGCAGGGTGAGGGCGCGCCGGCCGGGCAGGGCGGAGGCCAGCGCGCCCGCCGCGTCGACGTGGCGCTCTGCGCCCACGCGGAGGACGCGGGCGAGGTCGCCCGCGCGCTCGGCGTCGATCCGCGCGAGGGGCTCCCCGCCGCCGAGGCGCGCCGCCGCCTCCGCGCGGTCGGCTCGAACGAGCTCGCCGGCGTCGCGACCCGCTCGTCGATCGAGATCCTCGCCGGGCAGATCTTCACGGTGCCCACGGCGATGCTCCTCGGCGCGGCGGGCGTGTCGCTCGCGCTCGGCGACATGCTCGACGCCGGCGCCGTCCTCCTCGTCGTCGGCGCGAACGCCGCGATCGGCACGTACACGGAGTCGCGCGCCGAGGAGCTCCTGCACGCGTGGGGCGACCTCCGCGTCGGGTGGGCGCGCGTCGTGCGCGACGGGCGCGAGCAGCGGCTCGCCGCGTCGGAGATCGTGCCGGGCGACGTGCTCGCGCTGCGCGCGGGCGAGCCGGTCGCGGCGGACGCGCGCGTCCTGACCTCGCGCGCCCTCGCCGCCGACGAGAGCACGCTGACCGGCGAGAGCGAGCCCGCCGAGAAGTGCGCCGCGAGGGTCGACGGCGGCGCGCCGCTCGCCGAGCGCCGCGGCATGGTGTACGCGGGCACCACCATCGCCTCGGGCGAGGGGGCGGCGGTGGTCGTCGCGACGGGCCGGTGGACCGCGCTCGGGGACATCCAGCGCGCGCTCTCCCGCGAGTCCGAGCGCACCCCGCCGCTCGAGCAGGAGCTCGCCTGGATCGGCCGGCGCCTCGCGACCTTCGCGCTCGCGAGCTCGTCGGCGGTGATGGTCGTCGGCCTCGCGCGCCGGAGGCCGCTCCGCGCGCTCTTGCGGAGCGCCGTCGCGCTCGGCGTCGCCGCCATCCCCGAAGGGTTCCCCACCGTGGGCACCACGGCGCTCGCGCTCGCGAGCCGCCGCCTGCGCGGCTCCGGCATCGTGATCCGCCGCCTCGCCGCGGCCGAGACGCTCGGCGCGGTGAGCGTCGTCTGCGCCGACAAGACCGGCACGCTCACCGAGAACCGGATGCAGGTGGCCGAGATCTTCCTCCCCGGCGAGGGCGCGCTGCGGGTGGAGCGCGCCGCGCGCCGCGGCGGCGCGGGGCCTGGGCGCGGGATCGCGCTGATCGGCGAGGACGGGCGCGAGGTCGACGCCGCCGCCCCGCGCGTGCACGCGCTCGCGCGCATCGCCGCCCTCAACGCCGACGTCGAGCTGAGCGAGGCGGGCAAGGTCGTCCAGGGCAGCGGCACCGAGCGCGCCCTCGTGGAGTTCGCGCTCGCCGCCGGCTACCCCGTGTCGGCGCGGCGCCTCGCGGCGCGGCGCGTGAGCGAGGCGCGACGCTCGGCCGAGCGCGCGTTCATGGTGACGGTCCACGACCACCCGGAGCTCGGGCACATCGAGCTCGTGAAGGGCGCGCCCGAGCAGGTCGTCGCGCGCTGCGACGCGCCGCCTCCGCGCGAGGGGGCCGGCGACGAGCGCGGCGAGGTGCTCCGGCACAACGACGCGATGGCCTCGCGGGGGCTGCGCGTGCTCGCGCTCGCGTGGCGGCAGAACGGCCGGCCGGACAACGACGCTCCTCTCGAGTTCGCCGGCCTCGTCGGCCTCCGCGACCCGCCGCGCCCCGGCGTGCGGGAGGCGCTCGAGGCCCTCTCTGGCGCCGGCATCCGCACCCTGATGCTCACGGGCGACCAGGAGCGGACCGCGCGCGCGATCGGCGTCGAGCTCGGCATCCCGCCGGACGCCGTGCACAGCCGGGTCACCCCGGAGGCCAAGCTCGACATCGTGCGGGCGCTCCAGCAGGGCGGCGCGATCGTGGCGATGACGGGCGACGGCGTGAACGACGGGCCCGCGCTCAAGGCGGCCGACGTCGGCGTGGCCATGGGCAAGCGCGGCACGGACATCGCGCGGGCCGTGGCCGACGTGGTCCTCGCCGAGGACGATCTGCCGAGCCTCACCGAGGCGGTCCGCGAGGGGCGGCGGCTGCACGACAACGTCCGCCGGGCGATCGCCTACTTCGTCGCGACGAACGCGAGCGAGGTCCTCACGATGCTGGTCGGCGCCCTCTGCGGCGCCTCGCCGCTCACGCCGCTGCAGCTGCTCTGGATCAACCTGCTCACCGACGTGGCGCCGGCGCTCGCGCTCGCGCTCGAGCCGGCCGAGGCCGGCGTCATGCGGCGCCCCCCGCGCGACCCTGCGGCGCGGCTGCTCGGCGCGGCCGATCTCCGCGCGCTGGGCGTGGACGCGGCCGCGATGTCCGGCGCGTCGCTGTCGGCGTACGCGCTCGGCGGCCGGGCCACCGCGGGGACGAGGGCGTTCACGGCGCTGGTGACCGCGCAGCTGCTCCACATCCTGGCCTGCCGCGCCGGCGCCGGGGAGGGCGCTGCGGCGGCCGCGCTCCGCCGGGACAGCCCGCACGTGGCCCGCGCGCTCGCCGCCACGTCCGCGCTCCAGGCGCTCGCGCTCGGCTCCAGGTCCCTGGGCCGCCTGCTGGGGGCGCAGCGCCTCCGCGCCGGGGAGCTCGCGCTCGCCGTGGCCGTGGGCGCGCTGCCCGCGCTGCTCCGCGGTCCTCTGGGGCGCTCCGCGAGCGCTGGCCGCGAGATCGTGATCGTCAACGGCAGGCGCGCGGAAGCGGAATTGGGATTGGAATCGGAGTCGGACTCGGAGTCGGACTCGGAGTCGGAATCGGAGTCGGAGTCGGGCTCGGGGTCAGAAGCGGAATCGGACGCGTCAGCAGAAGCGGAAGCAGCAGACATGAGAGCGGAAGCGGAAACGGACCAGGGCGCAGGCGACGATGCGGGGGCGGCCGCGAGACGCAAGCAAGGCGTGCGCGCCGCGCGCGTCGCCGGGCTGCGCAAGGGAGACATGGCATCATGAAGTTCCATCCACCGTCGTTCGCCCTGGGGGTCGGCACGGCCGTCCTCCTGATGGGCAAGAAGCAGCACCTCCGGCCGGTGGTCGTCGAGATCGCGGCGCTCGGGCTCCACCTGGGCAGGCTGGGCCTCGGCTTGCTCGAGCGCCAGCGGGAGCACGTCGAGGATCTCTTCGCCGAGGTCGCCGAGCGGGTGCGCCAGAAGGCCGCGGGCGGGGCGCGCGGCGAGCGGGCTGCGCGCAAGAGCAACGGCGCCTCGGAGCTCCACGGCGAGCCGTCGTCATGACGTCGCCGGCGGTCCTCGTCGTCCACGCCCTGGAGCGGCGCGTCCGCCTGCGCGCGCCGGCGCTGGCCGGCCATCGTCGGGTGTGCGAGCGGATCGCGGAGCAGCTCGCGGCCGATCCCGCCTGCGAGGTCGTCTCGATCCGTCCGATGACGGGCTCGGTGATCGTCGAGCGCTCCGAGGGCGGGCTCGATCCGGAGCGGCTCCGCGCCCGGCTCGCCGGGCTGGTCGACGGGGCGCGCGAGGACGACGGCCACCCGCTCGGCGCGCCGCGGCCCGAGGGGCATCCTGGTCCAACGCGCGTCGCCCGCGCGGTCGCGCACGCATTTGCCGGGATCAACGCCGATGTGCGCGAGGCGATGGATTACCGCGCGGATCTGGGCACCATCTTGCCGGTCGTCTTCGCGGCGGCGGGGCTCGCCGAGGTCGGGGCGACGCGCAGGCTGCCTGTGCCGGCCTGGTTCAACCTGCTCTGGTGGTCGCTCCGGTGGTTCATGACGTTCAACCCCGGGGCGATCTCGGAGGAGCTGCACAGCGGCGGCGGGGCGCAGGGCCAGCCGGGCGTCGCGGGCGAGGGGCCTGGCGAGGCGGGCCCAGTGTGCGACGATCTCTAGAGCGACGGTCACCCGCTTCGGATACGGGCCCACCTCGGCGTTTTCGGTGCTCAGCGCACCGGAGTGCGCTTGCGCGCCGAAAACGCCGATCTGGGCCCGTCTTCTGTGCGGGTGACCGCCGCTCTGCACGTGGCAGAGGTGGGCGGAAACCGCTGTGGAAAGGCATGGTCCCTCCGCGGACGCACCGCCGGTCGGGGCGCTCCGGGCGCGGCCGAAGGTGGCCCGTCGGCGCGGCGCGCGGGGGCAGCGCTCGGCGGAGATGCCCCCGCGCGCTCGCGCGGAGGGCAGGAGAGCGTGGGACGAGGGCATTCCGCCGGCGGGGCCAGGATTCTCGGCGTTCTCCTCGCCTCGGACATCTCCTTGCGATCGCGGCGTGAGCGTGTCGGCGCGCTTCCGAGCTCGTGGCGCCGCCTGTCGACCCCGACGTAAAGCGGCGATGTATCACAATGGCTCGGGAATAGATTGAACCTTGGTGGCCGGGCGCGTACCTTCCTGGTCCGGATCGTAAGCCCCGGAAGCAGAGGGGAACACGTTGATGGCGCGACTGCAATTCCCGGTGTGGCTAGGCCTGACTGTTGCATCGCTCGCCGTGTCTCCGGGCTGTAGCTGTGGCAGTCCCGACGTGTCCGTGGCTGGGGCCGGGTCGGGGGGTGAGGGGCCCGGGGGGGCCGGCGGGGCTGGTGCAGGCGATCCTGTGGCTTCGGCGGGCGGGGGTGGCGCAGGTGGGCGTCCCGAGGTGGGGGATCGGGGCATCGCCGCGGGCGAGATGGTCAGCGCGGGGAAGGTCGTGAGGAGCCCGAGCTATCGCATGGTCTTCACGCTCGGTCAGCCGACGCAGAATCAGGGAAAGACGACCTCACCGAGTTACCGCGTGCAGGGCGGTCTGGTCGGGGCGAACGGGAGCGTGCCATGAACGGGATGGGACGGCGTGTCCTCGCGATGGGTGTTCTTCTCGCCGCCTCCGTCGGCCTCGTGCGCGGCGCGGCCGCCGCCGTGCCGATGCAGATCTCGCATCAGGGGCGGCTCTTCACGGCCAACGGCGAGCCGGTCAATGACGTCCTCTCGGTGACGTTCGCCATCTACGCCGCCGAGGACGACGACGAGCCGCTCTGGAGCGAGGTGATCGCGCTCTCGTTCGACGAAGGCTTTTTCTCCACCGTGCTCGACTTCACCGAGGAGCAATCCGCGAAGGTCTTCGACGGCTCGGTTCGCTACATCGGAATCACGGTCGGGGACGATCAGGAGATGGAGCCTCGCGCTTCGATCGGGAGCGTCCCGTATGCGATGGTCGCGAACAACGCTGTTGGTGAGATCACGCCGAAGCTGGTGAAGATCGGCGGCAGGGTCGTCATCGACGAGAGCGGCAACTGGGTGGGCAACTCGAGCGGCATCGCGGGGCCGATGGGACCGACGGGTCCGACAGGGCCCCAGGGACCGGCGGGGCCGGAGGGACCGACAGGGCCCCAGGGGCCGAAGGGGCCTGAGGGGCCGACGGGGCCTGAGGGGCCGACGGGGCCCGTGGGCGCGACAGGGCCCGAGGGGCCGGCGGGGCCGGCTGGCCTGCCCGGCGAGAGGGGACCGATGGGGCCCGAGGGGCCAATGGGGCCCGAGGGGCCGATGGGGCCCCAGGGACCGATGGGACCCGAGGGACCGATGGGGCCCGAGGGACCGATGGGACCCGAGGGACCGACGGGGCCCGTGGGCGCAACAGGGCCCCAGGGGCCGACGGGTGTGGTCGCGACGATCGCGATTGCGGGCAACGTTGCTCCCCTTTTTGAGGGTGGCAGCGCCGCGTATGTCTTCGTCGGCCCCCCGGGGTCGGTGACCATCACCGGCAGCCAGCGCGTGACCGGATCTGTCTCTGCGCCGCTCGGGCTGCAGCCGTCCCGCGCTGCGTTCGTCGCCCCGCTCGGCCTCTGTTATCAGCGGCGCGGCGGCACCGGCGATCTCGTCAACTTCTTCGGCGGCACCTTCGCGAGCCACTACTTCACGCCGACCCGCACAACCTACTCGGTCTCTGCCACGACGGTGCTGCCAGAGGGCGAATGGAATGTCGGCATGTGCGTCCGCAATGAGGGGACCAGCGCGATCCAGGGATCGACCACGTCGACCGGCAACGGCATGGTGAACGGCTGGTTCATCGTCACGAACGACTGAGGGCGAGCCCGCCGTCCGGGTTCGTGAGCCCGCCTCCGCTCCCATGAAGTCGGCAGGCCCCGTGCGGGGGCATCCGTCGCCGGGCGCGGAGAGGGCCGGTGTTGGTTCTGCTCTCGGGAGGGCAGCCGGCCCCGTGCGGGGGTGTCCGTCGCGGGGCCGGGCGGCTCGGCACAACCTCCCGAGCCGCCCGGAGCCTCTCCTCGCCGCGTCGGCGTCTCAGATCACCTGAGCGCCACCGGGCTCCGCGCGAGGTACTCGTCGTAGGACAGGGTCCGCAGATCCTCGATCCTCTTCGCGCGCATCGCCCCGATGACCGCCCGCGCGAGCTGGAGGTCCGTGAGGAGCGGGATGTTCGCGTCGACCGCGCGCCGCCGGATCAGGTAGCCGTCCGGACGGCCGAACTGGTCGTACTCGCGGGGGATGTTGATCACGAGATCCACCTTCCCCTGCTCGATGGCGCTCATCGCCGTCTCCCCCTCGTCGGGCTGCTTCGCGAGGCTCGTGCACGCGAGCCCGAGCGCCCGGAGCGCCTCGGCCGTGCCCGGCGTCGCGAAGATGGGGAGCTTCAGGTGCTCGGCGATGACGCGGGCCTCGTCGGCGAACCAGTACTTGTCCTCGAGCGGCCCGAGCGACAGCAGCACACCCTTCTTGGGGAACCTGAAGCCGGTCGCGAGCAGCGAGTGCAGGAGCGCCTCGTGCATGTCGTCGCCGAAGCAGCCGACCTCGCCGGTGCTCGCCATCTCGACGCCGAGCATCGGATCGGCCCCCACGAGGCGCGAGAACGAGAACATCGGCGCCTTCACCCCGACGTAATCGAGGTCGAGCCCGCGGTTCTCGACCGGCTGCGACACGCCAAGCATCCTGCGCATCGCCTCCCGGACGAAGTTGTTCCCCGTGACCTTCGACACGAAGGGGAAGCTCCGCGACGCGCGCAGGTTGCACTCGATCACCTTGACCGTGTTGTGCTTGGCCAAGAACTGCATGTTGAACGGCCCGGTGATCGAGAGCGACCGCGCCACCTGCTGGGCGATCTGCTTGATCCTGCGGATCGTCGCGATGTAGAGCGACTGCGGGGGCAGGACGAGCGTCGCGTCGCCGCTGTGGACGCCGGCGTTCTCGATGTGCTCGCTGATCGCCCAGAGGATGATCTCCCCGCGATCGGCGACCGCGTCGATCTCCACCTCGCGGGCGTGGGTCTCGAACTTGGACACGACAACGGGGTAGGTGGGGGAGACGGCCTTGGCCCGGGCGAGGATGCGATCGAGCTCGTTGGGCTCGTGCGCCACGCTCATGGCCGCGCCGCTCAGCACGTAGCTCGGCCGCACGAGGACGGGGAAGCCGCCGAGCTTGTTCACGATCTCGCCCGCCTGGCCCGCGTCGACGACGTGCGCCCAGCGCGGCTGGTCGATCTCCAGCCGGTCGAGCAGATCGCTGAACTTCTTCCGGTCCTCGGCGGTGTCGATGCTCCCCGGGCTCGTGCCGAGGATGCGCGCCCCCGCCTCGTGCAGCCGGAGCGCCAGGTTGTTCGGGACCTGCCCGCCCATGCTGACCACGATGCCGTAGGGCTGCTCCCGCTCGTAGATGTCGAGCACCGTCTCGAAGCTGATCTCGTCGAAGACCAGCTTGTCGCACGTGTCGTAATCGGTGCTGACCGTCTCCGGGTTGTAGTTCAGCATCATGGTCTCGTAGCCGAGCTCCGAGGCCGCGCGGATCGCGTTGACGCAGCACCAGTCGAACTCGACGCTCGAGCCGATGCGGTAGGCGCCGGAGCCGAGCACCATGATCTTCTTCCGCCAGGACGGCGCGACGTCCGTGGCCGACGCGTGATAGCTCGAATAAAGGTAGTTCGTCTCGGCGGGGAACTCGGCCGCGAGCGTGTCGATCTGCGCGAGGTGCGGCACGATGCCGTGCCGCTTCCTGGCCTCCCGGATCGAGCCCCGCGGCGCGCCGGTCAGCGTGCCGATCATCCGGTCGCTGAAGCCGAGCTGCTTCGCCTCCCGGAGGGTCACCTCCTCGAGCGCCGGCTCCTGCGCGGCAGCGGCCTTGTCGGCCTGCGCGGGGACGGCGACCTTGAGCGTCTTCAGGTCCCGGTGCATCCGGACGATCGGCTCGATCTGGTTCAAGAACCACCGGTCGATCTTGGTGAGGTTGTGGATCTCGTCGACCGACATCCCCTCCTGGAGCGCGCGGGCCACGGCGAAGATCCGGAGCGGCGTCGCGTTCTGCAGCTCGTCGCGGAGGTCCTTGAAGGTGAACGCGTCGGGGTCGAGCCCCTTCACCCCGATGTCGAGCATGCGGAGCGCCTTCTGGATGACCTCGGGGAACGTCCTGCCGATGGCCATGACCTCGCCGACGCTCTTCATCTCGCTGCCGATCCGCATCGACGCGCCGCGGAACTTGCCGAGGTCCCAGCGCGGGACCTTGCAGACGAGGTAGTCGAGCGCCGGCTCGAAGAACGCGGTCGTCCTGCGGGTGATCGCGTTGGCGATCTCCGGCATGGTGTAGCCGACGGCGATCTTCGCGGCGACGTAGGCGAGCGGGTAGCCCGTCGCCTTGCTGGCGAGGGCGCTCGACCGGGAGAGGCGCGCGTTCACCTCGATGACCCGGTAATCGGCGCTGTGCGGGTCGAGCGCGTACTGGATGTTGCACTCGCCCACGATGCCGAGGTGGCGGATCGTCTTCAGCGCGACCGAGCGGAGGAGCTGGTACTCCTCGTCGTTCAGCGTCTGCGACGGGGCGACGACGATCGACTCCCCGGTATGGATCCCCATCGGGTCGAGGTTCTCCATGTTGCAGACGGTGATGCAGTTGTCGCGCCCGTCGCGGACGACCTCGTACTCGATCTCCTTCCAGCCGCGGAGGCACTCCTCGACGAGCACCTGGGGCACGCCGCCGGCGAAGCCGCGGCGCACGGCGTCCTCGAGGTCGCGCTCGCTCTCGACGATGCCGCTGCCCTTGCCGCCGAGCGCGTAGCCGCCGCGGAGCATCACGGGGAACCCGATCTCGCGCGCCGCCGCCATGGCCTCGGCCGCCGAGCGGCAGGCGCGGCTGCGGGCGGTCTTCACGCCGATCTCGTCGAGGCGCTCGATGAAGAGCCGCCGGTCCTCGGTGTCGCGGATCGCCTTGATCGGCGTGCCGAGCACCCGCACGCCGTACTTGTCGAGGATGCCCGAGTCGTGGAGCTCGAGCCCGCAGTTGAGCGCCGTCTGCCCGCCGAAGGAGAGGGCGATCGCGTCGACCTCCTCCTTGACGATGATCCGCTCGACGAACTCCGGGGTGACCGCGCAGAGGTGGATGCGGTCTGCGAGCCCCTCGCTCGTCTGGATGGTGGCGATGTTGGGGTTCACGAGGACGGTGGCGATCCCCTCTTCCTTGAGGGCCTTGATCGCCTGCGACCCCGAGTAGTCGAACTCGCCGGCCTGACCGATCTGGAGCGCGCCGGAGCCGAGCACGAGGACGCGCCGGGGTTTCTTGGGGAGATACGCGCCGTACATGGCTCAGCTCCTTCCTGCGGTGGGGGTGGCGCGGGGATCCGCGGCAGCGGTCCCCGCGGTCTTGAGTCGCGAATCGGAGGACCCCTTCATCGCGCCGCAGAGGCGGAGGAAGTCGTCGAACAGGTAGCCTGCGTCCTCGGGCCCGGGCGTCGCCTCGGGGTGGAACTGGACGCTGAAGAAGGGGCGGAGCCGCGAGCGGATGCCCTCGTTGGTGCCGTCGTTGATGTTGACGAACCAGGGCTCCCACTCGGCGGGCAGCGACTCGTGCTTCACCGCGTACCCGTGGTTCTGGCTCGTGACGTAACAGCGGCGGCTCAGGAGGTCCTGCACCGGCTGGTTCACGCCGCGGTGGCCGTACGGCAGCTTGAAGGTGTCGCCGCCGGCGGCCAGCGCGAGGATCTGGTTGCCGAGGCAGATGCCGAAGATCGGCTTCGTGTAGGTCCCGAGCAGGCCGCGCACCGCGGCGACCAGCTGGCCGAGGTCCTTGGGGTCGCCAGGGCCGTTGCCGATGAGGACGCCGTCGGCGCTCTCGGCGAGCTCGGCGATGGGCGCGTGGTAGGGGGCGCGGATGACGGTGACCCCGCGCCGCAGGAGCGAGCGGACGATGTTGTCCTTCGCGCCCGCGTCGATGAGGAGCACCTTCAGGGGGCCGCCCTCGTACGTGATGGGCTCGCGGGGCGAAACGAGGCGGAACACCTCCTCGCGCATGTCCACGGCCTCGGCCGAGCGCTTCACCCGCTCCAGGTCCATCTCGGCCGGGAACAGCCAGCCTTTCATCGTCCCGACCTCCCGGAGCCGCCGCGTCAGCGTGCGCGTGTCGATCCCCGTGATCGCCGGGATGCCCTCGCTGGCGAGCCAGGCGCCGAGCGAGCGGACCGCGGCGTGGTGGCTGTAGCGCTCCACGTAGCTCTGGACCACGAGCCCCTGCAGCTGGATGCGGTCGGCCTCGTAGGGCCCGTCGACGCTGCCTGCTTTGCGCGGCGCGGGCACGCCGTAGCTGCCCACGAGCGGGTACGTGATCGTCAGGATCTGGCCTCTGTACGAGGGATCCGTGAGCGTCTCGACGTACCCCGTCATGCCGGTGTTGAAGACGACCTCGCCGCTCACCGCGCGCGGGGCGCCGAAGCACCGGCCCGTCATGGTCGTGCCGTCTTCGAGTACGAGCTTCATCCGATTCGCATCCATCCTCTTTGACCGCCTGGGCCGCCGCGGCGCGGACCCTTACGCAGGGGGGGCCGTGAGCGCATGCAGCGCCGTGGGCCCATGGGGTACCAGGTCCGCGCGCACGCCGCGCGGCGGGCCGGCATCATGCTCGAGGCAAGGCGTCCAAGCACCCCCGGTCGTCGGAACCGGTTGCTCCGGCGCTCCGTCGAGGTGGGGCAGGGCGCCCGGCGTCCCGTTCTTCCACATGCCGGGGACGCCCATTTGCCGTCCCCTCGCTCCACGTCAACCACGAACTTTCGGCCGGGCCTCCACGGCCGCTTCCGGCGGGCTTTTCGCGGCCTGCCAGGAGCGCGCGCGGTCTGCCTAGAGGGCCGGCGCGCGCTCCAGGTAGGCCCGCTCGAGCACGAGCACGTCCATCTTGGTCCGGAGGAAGCAGTCGAGCGCTTCCTTTGGGGTGCAAACGATCGGCTCGCTCGCGTTGAAGGAGGTGTTCAGGAGGACGGGCGTGCCAGTCTGCCGGCCGAACTCGCTGAGGAGCGCGTGGTAGCGCGGGTTCTCCTGGGCGGTCACCGTCTGGAGGCGCCCCGTGCCGTCGACGTGGGTCACGGCGGGGATCTCGGCGCGGCGCTCGGGCTTGATCTTGTAGACCTTGACCATGAACGGGTCCGGCGAGGTCTGCTCGAAGTAGTCGCCGACGCGCTCGAGGGGCAGCGCCGGCGCGAAGGGGCGGAACATCTCGCGGCGCTTGATCCGCTCGTTCATCGCGTCCTTGATGTCCGGCCGCCGCGGGTCGCAGAGGATGCTGCGGTTGCCGAGCGCGCGCGGGCCGTACTCCATCCGCCCCTGGAACCAGCCGACCACCTTGCCCTCGCTGATCGCCCTGGCGACGCGGGGGATCAGGTCCTCGTCGGGGAGGGTCTCGAACGCGACCTGCTCCTTCCGGAGCAGCTCGTCGATGGTCTCCTGCGAGAAGGCCGGGCCGAAGTAGCTGTGCGTCTGGTGGAAGCCGCGCGGGTTGTCGAGCTTGTGGTGGTGGACGTAGAGCGCCGCCCCGAACGACGTGCCCGCGTCGCCGGCCGCTGGCTGGATGAAGACGTCGTCGAACAGCCCCTTCGGCCGGATCTTCCCGGCGGCCACGCTGTTGTAGGCGCAGCCGCCCGCGAGGGCGAGGCGCGGCGAGCCGGTGAGGTGCTTCGCCGTCGCGAGCAGCTCGAAGTAGACCTCCTCGAACGCCGCCTGCGTCGAGGCGGCGACGGCCATGAAGCGATCTTCCATCCGGCTCTTCGGGCTGCGGGCGGGGCCGAGCAGGTCGATCAGGCGCTCGGAGTGGATGGGGCCGTAGCGGGGCTCGCCCTCCCAGGTCATCGCGATGCCCTTCGTGTGGTGCTGGAAGTACTCTAGCCCGAGCTCGAACGCCCCGTCCTTGACGCGCACCACCTGCCGGAGCTTGTCGAGCAGATCCGGCTGGCCGTAGGCCGACAGCCCCATGACCTTGTACTCGTCGCCGAACTTGGGGAACCCAAGGTACTGCGTCAGGCCCGAGTAGAATAGCCCGAGCGAGTGGGGGAAGCCGACGTGCCGGAGGATCTCCAGCTTGTTGCCGCGGCCGCGCGCCCACATCGTGCTGACGAAGTCGCCGAAGGCGTCGATGGACAGGACCGCCGCCTCGTCGAAGCCCGAGGGGAAGAACGCGGAGGCGAGGTGCGCGCGGTGGTGCTCGACGTTGTGCGACGCGGCGCGGATGCGCTTCGGGTCGACGCCGAGCGCGGCGCCGAGGTGCACCTTCGGGTCGCTCGCGCCGAGCGAGCCCTTGAGGAGCCCCGCCGGTGAGCGCCGCGTCAGCGCGTAGAGGAGCTTGTCGCCGAGGTGCGCCCTCGTGTCGCGGCTGATCGCGATGTGATCGATGTCCTCGACCCGCGCGCCCGCGGCGCCGAGGCAGTACTCGACCGCCAGCCGCGGGAAGCCCGCGCAGTGCTTGATCCTGCTGAACCGCTCCTCCTCCGCCGCCGCCACGAGCTGGCCGTCGACGAGCAGGGCGGCCGACGCATCGCCGTGGTAGGCGTTGATCCCGAGGATGAGCATCGCTCCGCCATCTTCCGGTGCCCCCGCGCGAGGGTCAAGGTGAGCCCTCCGCCCGAGCGCGGTGGGATCGAGCGTGGGTTCGTGACGTAAATTCGCCGGCCGCGTGGCAATGCTGCGCGCTGGAGGCAATGCCTCGCGCTGTGGGCAATGCGCAGCGCGCGGTCAGATCTCCGCGAGGCGGATGGCCTCGAGGCGATCGCCCTCGTCGATGCGCTCCCGATCGGCCGGCACGAGGACGAGCGCGTCGGCCTCGGCGAAGCTCGTGACGGCGCCCGACGCCTGGTTCGCGGCGATGCGGGCGACGAGCTCGCCGCTCGAGGCGTCGAGGCGGGTGCGGAGGAACTCGGCGCGACCGGTCTGGCGCCTGAGCGCGCTGTCCGCGCGGACGATCACGCGGGGCGGCCGCGGCGCCGCGTCGCCCTGGAGCGCGCGGAGCAGCGGCACGCCGAAGAGGACGAACGTGAGCGAGGCCGAGGCCGGATTGCCTGGCAGCCCGAGCACGTGGACGACGCCACACCGCGAGAGCTCGGCGCGCCCCACCGCGAGCGGCTTGCCCGGCTTGATGGCGACGCGCCAGAAATCGAGCGACACGCCGGCTGCCTCGAGCGCGGGGCGAACGATGTCGTGGTCGCCGACGCTCACGCCGCCGACGGTCACCACGAGATCGGACCCGCGCAGCGCCGTCGACACCGCCTCGGCGGCGCGCGCCGCGTCGTCGGGGACGAACGGCGCGATGCGGACCGCAGCGCCCGCCGCGCGCGCGGTCGCGGCGATGAAGTAGCTGTTCGACTCCGGGATCGTGCCGGCGGGGCCGGGCGAGCCGGGCGCGCGCAGCTCGTCGCCGGAGCACATCACCGTGACCACGGGGCGGCGCGCGACGAGGACGCTCGGGCGATCGAGCGCGGCCGCGAGCGCGACCTTCCCCGGGGTGAGCCGCGCTCCTCTGCGCAGCGGGACGGCGCCCTCCGCGAGGTCCGCGCCCCGGCGGCGCACCCAGGCGCCCGCCCGCGGCGCTTCCTGCAGGGTGATCTCGTCGCCGCTGCGCACGGCGTCCTCCTGCGGCGCGATCGTGTCGGCGCCGGGCGGCAGCCGCGCGCCGGTGAAGATCCGACACGCCGTGCCCGGGTGGAGCGCCGGCAGCGGGCGGCCGGCCGCGCTCTCGCCGCGGACGGGCAACCTGAAGGGCCCGCTGCCCGCGAGGTCGGCCGAGGCGATGGCGTAGCCGTCCATCGCGCTGTAGTCGAAGGCGGGCATCGCGTCGGCGGCCGCGATGTCCTCGGCAAGCACGCGCCCTGCCGCGTCGTCGAGCGGCACCCGCTCGGGGCCGACCGGGGCAGCGGTCGCGAGCAGCCGATCGAGCGCCTCTTCGAAGGGGATCATCCGCGCTGCTCCTCGCCCTGCACGGGCTGCGGGTGCCGGTGGTGGTGTCCGCCCTTGCCGGACGCCAGCGTGACCGCGTGGGCAAGGACGGGGCCGATGATCTGCGTGACGGCGAGCTCCACCGCCTTCGGGCTGCCGGGCAGCGCGATCACCACGAGCCCTCGCGCGACGCCCGCCGCGGCGCGCGACAGGATGGCGTTCGGCCCGATCGCGTCCCAGCTCAGGCGCCGGAATGCCTCGCCGAAGCCGTCGAGCGTCTTCTCGAAGAGCGGCGCGAGCGCCTCGAGGGTCCGGTCGCGCGGGGCGATCCCGGTCCCGCCTGTGGTGACGACCGCGTCGGCCGAGCCTGCGTCCGCGATCTGAACGATCGCCGCTCGCAGCAGCTCGGGCTCCTCGCGGATGACGGCGTGGGAGGTCACGGAGAAGCCGGCGCGCTTCAGGAGCTCGCCGAGGAGCTGTCCGCCCTCGTCATCGTCGAGGGTGCGGGTGTCACTGAGCGTCAGCGTGGCGACGCGCACGGGGGAGCGGCTCATGCGGCAGGTTTACGCCTGTCCCCCGCGGTTGGCGAACTCTTGACGACACCGGCGCGGCGTCGCGGCGGACTTCGCGCGGGCGCGGTGGCCTCGTGGCGCGGCGGCGCGGTGCTCGACCGGGCGAAGGCGGCCTCGCTGCGTCCCTGGCGCCCCCGCCGCGCTCGGCGCGCCCCCGCCGCGCGTGGCGCGGCCTTGTCGCTCCGACGTCATCGACGGCGGATGGCTTTCGCCTCGTCGCTGCGCTAGGGGAGCGACGTGTCAGGCCCTCTGATCCCTTACATCGAGCTCCCCGAGATCCCGCTCGCTTTCCTGGAGCACATCCCGCTCGTGGGGCAGCTCATCGATCCGGCGAAGCCGCCCTCGATCAAGCCGTTCGGCACGCTGGTGGCGCTCGGCGTCTACATCGGCGCCGTCGTCGCCACGCGGCACGCGCGCGAGCGGCGCCTCGACGAGAAGAAGATGAGCGAGTTCATCTTCTGGGTCGTGGCGGCCGGGTTCATCGGTGGGCACGTCCTCGACGCGATCTTCTATCACCCGCAGCGGGTCGCCCGAGATCCTCTCTACCTCTTCGCGCTCTGGGACGGCCTGTCGAGCTTCGGCGGCTTCACCGGCGCGCTGATCGGCGCCTTCGCGTGGCGCTTCTATCGCCGCGAGCGGATCATGCCCTACTGCGAGGTCGTCAACAGCGCGTTTCCGCTCGCGTGGGTGTTCGGGCGCGCGGGCTGCGCGTCGGTCCACGATCATCCGGGCCGTATTTCCGACGCATGGTTCGCGGTCCAATACCCGCTCGGGACGGGACACGTCGGCCGGTTCGATCTCGGCCTATATGAGTGTGTGCTCGCGATCCCGCTCGCGATCGCGTTCGCGGTGCTCTGGCGCCGGAACCCCCATCGTCCGCTCGGCTTCTACACCGGGATCATGTGCACCGCGTACGCTCCGGTGCGGTTCGCGCTCGATTTCCTGCGCGAGCGGGAGGGCACGGTCGTCGGCGGCGATCCGCGTTATGCCGGTCTCACTCCCGCGCAGTGGGCATGCTTCGGTCTGTTCGCGGTGGGGCTCTATTTCCTGCGCATGGCGGCGCGCGGCGAGCCGTCGAGCGCCGGGGCGAGCCCGCTGGACGGCGCTTCGCGCGTCGCGGACGACGATCCGTCCGACGAGGACGATGAGGCCGAGGCGCCTCGGGCCTCCCGCGCCCGGGCCGAGAGGTGATCCCGCACCTGGGCACCTTGGACCGGTCGTTTCGGGTTTCGGGCAGATCCACGCCGCGCGATGCGCTCATCCGCTGGGCGGCGCTGGACCGCTCGGCCCTCCCGAGCGCCGGGTTTCCCGAGCGCCGGTCTGGCGACGCCCGCCTGTGACGGAGCGCGCTCTGCGGGGTCCCTGGTCGCCTGGACCGGCGCCCCGGTTCTCCGGACCGGCGCTCGCGTGAGGGGCGAAGGCGCGGAGGGGCCCGGGACGGCTCCTTCCGGGCCTTCATTTGGCTCGCCCGCCCGTGGCGGGTCCCTTGACGCGCCAGGGGCGCCAGATATCGTGGGGTGGAGTTTGCACCAGAGGGTCGGCCCGCCGACCTTCGCTCGATTGAGCTCGGTCGCTCCTTCCGCCGACGGAGGAGCGACCGAGGCGCGCTCGCAAAAGGCTCCGCGTCATCGACATCGATCACGGAGCGAGTGGACCAAATAAGAGGGAACGCAGGGGCCAACCCCAGGTTTTTCTACAATGGCTGAAGATTCGCGTAAGTTGTTCGTGGCGGGCTTGCCCGACTCCATCACCGAAGACGTTTTGCGGCAGCTCTTCGAGGCCACCGGCGGCAACGTCGTCGAGGTCAGTCTTCCGAAAGATCGCGCGACGGGTCGTCCGCGCGGGTTCGGCTTCGTCACACTCTCGACGACCGGCGAAGCCAACGCCGCGCGCGAGTCGCTCGACGGTTCATTTCAGGGCGGCAAGTCCATCTCGGTCCGCCCCTTCCAGGCCGAGCCGCCGCGGCGCGAGGGGCGCCCGATGGGCCCCGGCGGTGGCCCCGGCGGCGGTCCAGGTGGCCCTGGCGGCGGTGGCGGTATGGGCGGCGGCGGCGGGCTGGCTGCAGCGCCCGATCGCACCCTCTACGTTGGCAATCTCCCCTACGACGCGAGCGTCGAGGAAGTCGAGGGGCTCATCGGTTCGACCGGCGCCGGTCCGGTGGTGCGGGTCCACCTCCCCATGGATCCTGACGGTCGCAAGCGCGGGTTCGGCTTCGTGACGATGGCGAGCGCCGAGGCGGCGCGCGCCGCGATCGATGCCCTGCGCGGCGTGGACGTGCGCGGTCGACGGCTCGTCGTCAACCTCGCTCACCCGAAGGGGGAGCGGCCGGCGCGCGAGGACCGTCCGGGCGGCTTCGGCGGCGGTGGCGGCGGCTTCGGCGGTGGTGGCGGCGGCTTCGCCGGCGGCGGCGGCGGCGGCGGCTTCGCCGGCGGCGGCTTCGGCGGTGGTGGTGGTGGTGGTGGTGCTCCTCCGCCGCCTGCGCGCAAGACGTTCGATGATCGCCGGCGGCGCGGCGCTCACGACGGGGACGGGCCTCCCGGGGCCGGTGGCGGCGCTGGTGGTGGCGGCCGGCGCAGCAACAACAAGAACTGGGATCGCGGTCGCACCGGTGACGACTGGGACGACGAATGAGCGCTCCCGGTTGACAACTGCATTGTTTCTCGTAGGGTAGCGCCCTCCAGACGGGCGGTCGGGCGTCGCTGATCCGGCACACGTCCTCTGGTGCCCCCCGCCGGTTGCGGTGCTAGCGCTTCCCGTGCTGCCCGTGCCTAGGTTCAACCAGGGCCGCCTGTGGAAACAGGTCGGCCCTGTCTTCGGAGACCTCCGATGCGCGACATCATCAAGCTGACGTGCGGCAACTGTGGCCGCGCGAACTACCACACGACGAAGAACAAGCGGACGATGACGGACAAGTTCGTCATCAAGAAGTTCTGCCCGACCGAGCGCAAGCACACCGAGCACAAAGAAGGCAAGATCTCGAAGGGCTAGGCCACGCTGCACCGCTGGCCGCTGCCGCCGGACCCGCGCAAGCGGGCGTCTGGTCGGGCTGCTGCGTCCTCCGCGGTGCTCGGCTTAACCTTTTTCCTTTCTAGGGCGAAGCGATGATCTTCGACTGGCTCTACGGCCTGTTCTCGAACGATCTCGCGATCGATCTCGGCACCGCAACCACCCTCATCTACGTGAAGGGCAAGGGGATCGTGTCATGCGAGCCCTCGGTGGTCGCCGTCCAGCGCGATGCTCGCGGCGGTAAGAAGGTGCTCGCCGTCGGCCGCGAGGCGAAGGAGATGCTCGGTCGCACCCCCGGCAACATCCAGGCGGTGCGACCGCTGCGCGACGGCGTCATCGCCGACTTCGAGATCACCGAGGCGATGCTCCGGTACTTCATCGCGCGCGCACACAACCGCCGCACGCTCGTCAAGCCGCGCATCATCATCTGCGTCCCGTTCGGCATCACCGAGGTCGAGAAGCGGGCGGTGAAGGAGAGCGCCGAGGGCGCTGGCGCGCGCGAGGTCTACCTCATCGAAGAGCCCATGGCGGCCGCGATCGGCGCCGGGCTGCCGATCACCGAGCCGAGCGGCAACATGGTCGTCGACATCGGCGGCGGCACGACCGAGGTCGCCGTGATCTCCCTCGCCGGCATCGTCTACTCGCAGAGCGTCCGCGTCGGCGGCGACAAGATGGACGAGTCGATCATGGCCTACATGAAGCGCAAGTACAACATGGCCATCGGCGAGCAGACCGCGGAGCGCATCAAGATCACGATCGGCAACGCGTACCCGCTCGAGCAGCAGCTCACGATGGAGGTCAAGGGGCGCGACATGGTCGCGGGCATCCCCAAGACGGTCGTCGTCAACTCCGACGAGATCCGCGACTCGCTGAGCGAGCCGACGAACGCCATCGTGGACGCCGTGCTCATCGCGCTGGAGCGCACGCCGCCCGAGCTGGCGGCCGACATCGTCGACAAGGGCATCGTGCTCACCGGCGGCGGCTCGCTCCTCAAGAACCTCGACGTGCTCCTCCGCGAGGAGACGGGGTTGCCCGTGATGGTGTGCGATGACCCGATCAGCGCCGTGGTGCTCGGCAGCGGCAAGGCGCTGGATCACCTCGAGCTCTTGAAAGAGGTCACGATCAGCTGAGGGTCGTCTTCGTGTCCCGCCCGTGAGCACGCCGGCGGGGGTGTTTGCGGCGCGCGGCGAGCCGCCCCGCGCCGGGGTGGGCGCCGCGCGCGGCGTCGAGAGGGGTGGCCTCGCGGGGCGCCTCGTACTACCTGGGTCCGGGAGCCACGGTGAACCTCAAACGCTACCGCGACTTCGTGATCGTGCTGTTGGCGCTCGCGGTGCCGTTCTGGTTCCTGCGCGCCAGCATGCGCGACCCCAAGCAGAACACGGGGGCCGACCGGATCATCATCAGCATCGCGGCGCCGATCCAGTACGCGGCCGCGACGCTGGCGCGCGGGATCTCGAACCTCTGGGGCGACTACATCTACCTGGTCGACGTCAAGGAAGACAACGCCAGGCAGGCCTCGCAGATCGCCCGCCTCCGAGAGCGGGTGCGGAAGCTCGAGGCGCTCGAGGAAGAGAACCGCCGCCTGCGCAGGCTGCTCGACCTGCGCCAGAGCCTCCGGACCGACGTGGTGAGCGCCCAGGTCGTCGGTAAGAGCACCAACGATTTCTTCCGGGTGGTTCGCGTCACGCTCGATCGCGAGGCGCGGGACATCGGCTCCAACTTGCCGGTCCTCTCCGCGGACGGCGTCGTCGGCACCACGCTGAAGAGCGCCGGCGACACGGTCGACGTGCGGCTCGTCGTCGACGGGGGCAGCGGCGTCGACGTGGTGGTCGAGCGCACCGGCGCGCGCGGCTTCGTCCGCGGCACGGGCGACGAGAGCAAGTACTCCTGCAGCGTCGAGTACGTGCAGCGCACCGACGAGATCGAGGTCGGCGATCTGCTCGTGACGAGCGGCGTCGGCCGGCGCTTCCCGAAGGGGATCCCGGTCGGGACCGTGACGCAGGTCGTCCGTCGCGACTTCGGCATCTACCAGCAGGTGTACGTCGCGCCGGCGGTCGATTTCTCCCGGCTGGAGGAGGTGCTCATCGTGACGACGACACCTCCGGAGGAGACGCCCCCCCAGGCGCAGCGGAGGTGACGCGATGAGAAACTCCGCGTTCCTGGCGATGGGGGCCGCCCTGCTGATCCTTCAGTCGAACCTGTTCCGGCTCATCGGCAAGCTGAACATCCCGGGCTCCACGCCGAGCCTGCTCCTGCCGCTCGTCGTGTTCATGGGGGTGCACGAGTACTCGATCGCGCGGGGCGCCGCGCTCGCGTTCCTGCTCGGGTACCTGCTCGATCTCTTCACCGGCGCGCCGGTCGGCCTGTTCACCTTCATCACCGTCGCGACCTTCGTCGTCTCGCGGGCGGCCGGCGTGCGGCTCGCCGCGCAGACGCTCCTCACGAAGATCGCGCTGGCCTTCGTCTTCGGCCTCGTCGAGGGGGTGCTCATCGTGATCCTCACCGCCATCTTCGGGGGCGACGCGGCGCGCACCCGCGCGCTCGCCCGGCTCGTCGCGCCGCACGCCGTCTCGACGGCGCTGTTCGCGCCGTTCGTCTTCCGGCTGGCCGAGCGCGTGCACCAGGCGACGATCAACGTCCCGCGGCCAGGGGAGAGCCCGCGGTGAGCCTGCTCGTCCAGCGCTCCGACGTGAGCGAGTTCCGCCGGCGCTTCCGGTGGATCGCGCTCGGCATGGTCGTCGGATTCATGGTGCTGCTCGGGCGCCTGTTCTACCTGCAGATCCTCGAGGTCGACGAGAACAAGGCCATCGCTCGCGAGAACATCGTTCGGCGCGTGACGCTCGCGACCACGCGCGGGATCATCCGGGACAAGAACGGCAAGGTGCTCGCGGCGAGCCGGCCGTCGTACAACGTCTACGTCGTCCCGCGGCGCCTCGACATGGAGACGATCTGGCCGAAGCTCGTCGAGTACCTCGGCATCGGGATCGAGGAGCGCGTCCGGCTGGAGGCGCTGATCACCTCGATCCGCGCCGACGAGGGCCCGCGCAAGAACCAGCAGATCCTGCTCAAAGAGGACATCTCGCGCGACGCCGTGGCGACCTTGGCGACGCACGACGCCGAGCTGCCGGGGGTCGACGTGGTGCCCGTCCCGGTGCGCTACTACCCGTACGAGGAGGTCGGCTCGCACGTCCTCGGCTACATGGCCGAGGTGGACGCCGAGCGGCTCGCGTCGCTCCGCAGCGTCGGGTACATCGAGGGCGATCGCATCGGCGTCACCGGCATCGAGCGCGCCTGGGAGAGCTACCTGCGCGGCACGCGCGGCTGGGAGAAGGTGCTCGTCGACGCCAAGGGGCGGCGCAGGACGGGCGGCGACGGGATCATCGAGGAGCCGCGGCGGGTGGACCCGATCCCCGGCCGCGATCTCCGGCTGACGCTCGACGCCGACATCCAGAAGGCGATCGACAAGGCGATGCGCGGCGAGCTCGCCGGCGGCGTCGCGGTCATCGACGTGCGCACCGGGCGGATCCTCGGGCTGTACTCGAAGCCCGGCTACAACCCGAACGCGCTCTCCGGCGGCTCGGGGAAGCAGGTCATCCGCGACGCGTTCCGGAGGCTCTACTCGGATCCGCTGAAGCCCGCGCTCGACAAGACGCTGTCCGGGGCGTACCCGCCCGGCTCGACGTTCAAGCCGTTCACCGCGCTCGCGGCGCTCGAGAAGGGGCTCATCGATCCCCGCCAGTCCTCGCGGTGCCGGGGCGCGCTGACGTTCGGCAAGCGCACCTTCCGGTGCACGCACGTGCACGGGCCGGTCGCGATGCAGCAGGCGATCGCCGAGTCGTGCAACGTCTACTTCTACCGGCTGGCGGCGGAGTACGGCGTCGGCATGGACGTCATCGCGGAGATGGGCCAGCGCTACGGGCTCGGCGCGCGGACGGGGCTCGGTATCAACGCCGAGGCGGGGGGCAGGATGCCCACCCGGGCGTGGATGACGCTCCGGAACAAGGGCCAGTTCCGGCTCGGGTTCGGCCTGAACGCGGCGATCGGCCAGGGCGCGACGACGGTCACGGTGCTCCAGCTCGCGCTCGCGTACGCGGCGCTCGCGAACGGCGGCACGCTGTACCAGCCGCAGATCGTGCGGGCTGTCGAGACGAGCGCCGGCACGGTCGTCCAGGAGTTCACGCCGCGCGTGCGCCGCCAGATCGACATCCGGCCGGAGAACCTCTCCCTCGTGCACCGGGCGATGGTCGCCGGCGTGAACGAGGAGGGCGGCACGGCGTTCAAGGCGCGCGTCGCGGGCGTGGAGATGGCGGGCAAGACGGGGACCGCGCAGGTCTCGCACCGGCTCACCCGCGGCGTCGAGGCCGAGCGGGTCTGGTACTTCAACCGCGAGCACGCCTGGTTCGCCGGCTACGCGCCGACGCGCTCGCCCGAGGTCGCCGTGGTCGTGCTCGTCGAGCACGGCGGCACGGGCGGCAAGCACGCGGCGCCGGTCGCCTTCGAGGTCGTCCGCGCGTACCAGGAGCTCGCGAAGGAGCGCCGCGGCGGCCCGAACGAGGGGCCGCGCGCGGGCAAGAGCAGCGCGGGCCGCGCGCCCGCCGCGTCGGGGCGCACGCCATGATCCGGGGTGACTCTCTCTCTTCGCGCGATCGCGATCATTTCGACTGGCCGCTCTTCATCGCCGCGGTGGCCATCGCGGTGCTCGGCGTCGTCAACCTCTACAGCGCGACGAGCGTCTACTCCGGCGCGCGCGCGGAGCTCTACATCAGCCAGGTGTACTGGCTGTTCATGGGCGGCATCATCGGCGGCGTGCTGATCGCGCTCGACTACCGGCACCTCGAGCGCCTCGGCTACGTGCTCTACACGTTCGGCGTCTTCTCGCTGGCGCTCGTCTTCGTGCTCGCGCGCGACGTACGCGGCTCCGCCCGGTGGATCGAGTTCGGCGCGTTCCGGTTCCAGCCCAGCGAGTTCATGAAGGTGTTCCTGGTCATCGCGCTGGCGAAGTTCCTGCACGACGATCCGCGCAACGAGGGCCGCACCCTCCGCGATCTGGCGATCCCGGCGGCGCTGACGGCGGTCCCTGCGCTCCTCGTGCTCAAGCAGCCCGATCTCGGGACGGCGACCATCCTCGTGTTCGTGTTCCTGACGATCGCGGCGGTCACGCGCGTGCGGTGGAGGAGCGCCGCGCTGTTCGTCGTGTCCATCGCGGTGGCGATCCCGATCATCTGGGAGTACGTGCTGCTCGACTACCAGCGCGCGCGCGTGCTCGTGTTCCTCCACCCCGAGGAGGACCTCCTGCACCGCGGCTGGCACGCCCACCATTCGCGCGTGGCGATCGGCAACGGCGGGCTGTTCGGCAACGGATACCTCCGGGGCACGCAGAACCAGTTCCTCTTCCTGCCGGATCAGTTCTCCGACTTCCCGTTCCCTGTCTTCGCCGAGGAGTGGGGGTTCGTCGGGGGCGTGGTGCTCGTGTGCCTCTATGCGTTCCTGGTCGTGTGGGGGATCCGCATCGCGTCGATGGCGAAGGACCGCTTCGGCGCGGTGCTCGGCGTCGGCTGCGCGGCGATCATCTTCTGGCACGCGGTCATCAACCTCGGCATGACCTCGGGCGTTCTGCCGGTCGTCGGCGTCGGGCTGCCCCTGTTCTCGTACGGCGGATCGAGCGTGACCACGGTGATGGTGGCGATCTCGCTGCTCATGAGCGTGTCGATGCGCCGCTACTCCGGCGTCGCCTCGCTCGATCGGCTGTGACGGCGCGGCGGGCGTGCTCCCGCCGTAGGGACCGCGTCAAATCGCGCTTTCTGCGAGCCGCGCCTCGATGACGAACGCGAAGGCCTTGAGCGCGTCGCGCTCGGTGATCTCGCCGCCAGCGCGCGCTCTGCGGACCACGGCGCGAAAGCCGAGGTAGCGGCGCCCGTCCAGGCCGAGCAGCGCCGGCACCGTCGCTGGATCGCGCGCCGTGCCGCTCGAGCCCGCGAGCTCCGCCGCCTTGTCGAAGATCCCCGCGACGAGCGCGTCGCAGCGCTCGAGCGCGATGGCATACCGCTCCGCGGCGATCGTCGCCTCGATCTCCGCGATCGCCTCCCGCTCGGCGGTCGGCCAGAGCGCGACGAACGAGAGGCCCGGCTGGGCGAGGTGCCTCGTCGCCGCGGACGGGCCGTCCGCGCGCGCGGTCGCCGGAGCGTCCGCCGGCGCGACCAGCCTCCGGGCGGCGAGCCGCAGCGACGAAGGGAGCCCGCGGCTCACCGGATCCCTGACGCCGGCGCTGCGCGGCGCGAGCTCGCCGCCAGGTGACGCGGCTACGCCGGGCGCGGCCGCGCCCTCGCTCGGATCGCCGATCGTCGAGTCCGGTGGCATCGTCGACCACGGCTTGCTGGGCGGCGCGAGCCGCGAGATCACCGCGTCGAGCGGCGCCGACGGCGGCGGCGACGCGTCGCGCAGGGCGGTGGCGAGCCCGCCCTCGATCGCGTCGAACCCGCCCAGCCCGCTCCCCATCGCGTCGGGCAGGCGGCTCTCGAAGGCGCGCAGGACCGCGGCGCTGATCTCCTCGAGCCCCTCGTAGAGCCCGAGCCCCGTCTTCGCCGACGTGGCCAGCGAGAAGACGCGGGACGGGTTCAACATCGCGTCGAGCTCCGAGAGCGGCAGCAAACCGGGCAAATCGCGCTTGTTGTGCTGGAAAATGTGCGGGACGTGCTCCAGCGCCCGTCCCTGCTCGGCGAGGTTCTCGCGCAGGTTCTCCATGCTCTCCATGTTGGCGTCGGCGCGAACGGCCTGCGAATCGCTGACGAACACGATGCCGTCGGCGCCCGTGAGCACAAGCTTTCGGGTCGCGTTGAAGTAGACCTGCCCTGGCACCGTGAAGAGCTGGAGCCTCACGTTCATCCCGCGCAGCTGCGGGAGCCGGACCGGCAAGAAGTCGAAGTAGAGCGTTCGATCGACCGGCGTCGCGAGGGAGACGAGCTTGCCGCGGTACTCGGGCTTTGCCGTGGCGTGCAAGTACTCCAGCGTGGTCGTCTTGCCGCCTAGGCCGGGCCCGTAATAGACGATCTTGAAGACGAGCTCGCGCGACAGTGGGTTCACCGACGCCATGGGCGGCGGCGACGATACACGAAAAGGCGAACGAGAGCGCCGGGGTGTGCGCGGGCGCATGAAAACCAGGCGCGCACCCCGCGTGCCCGCAAGGGCGGGGCACCGGAGGTGCGGCCGGCGCGGCGCGCCGTCAGCGGAGGCCGACGAGCGGCTCGAACTTGTCCTTCTGGCCGATCTGGAGCATGAGCGCGACCTGGCCCCGCTGCGCCTGGAAGTAATCGAGCCGCAGCCGGTGCGTCCCCTCCGTGAGGCGGGCCTCGCCGTCCACGGTCTTCGCGCTGTGGACTCCGTCGTTCGCGACCACGCGCTTGTCGTCGATGTAGAGGACCGCGCCGTCGTCCGAGGTGAGCCTGAGCTGGAACACGCCTTCCTGGGGCGCCTTGAACTCGCCCTCGAACCGGATCGCGAACCACTCGTTCTGCGCGAGCGCGCCTGGGAAGCCGCCGGAGAAGTCCTGCGACTTCACCTCGAACTTGTCCGTGTACAGCACCGCGAACGGCACGAGCCCGTCGAAGGTCGGGAGCTTCTGGGTGTTCTCGGGGATCACGTACGCGAGCCCCCGGAAGGCGCCGCCCTCCCCGTTGCCGAACGCGTTCGGGGCGGTGATGCGCGGCGCGTTGTTCGTGGGCAGGCGCCACTTCGGGGTCCTGCGCCGCTCGGGCTCCGGGTCGGGCTTGGCCGGCTTGCGCGACCGGGGGGCCTTCTTGGCGGGCGGCGGGGGCGGCGGCGAGGCCTCTGCCGGCGTATTGCCGCTCTGGATGGTGACATGGCAGCCGCTGAGGAGAGACGCGGCAAGCACGCACGAGGCGATGTGCGACGAGGTTCGGACCATGACGTCTCCTGAGAGGGAACGGACGGATTGGCCCGTCCCCACGTGAATGCGAGGATGGCGCTTAGACGTTCGAGCCGTGCGCCGCAATCAGCGTCACGTCGCGTCAGGGGCCCCCGGCACGAGCGAGCCCGCCGGTCGAGCCCCGAGCGCCTCGAGCGCGTCCTCGGGAAACCCCTTGGCTTGGCCGTGCAGCACGGGCCCGGGCGCCTCCTGCCGCGCGTTCCCGTCGAGCGATTCTGCGGCGCGCCAGACCGACGAGCGCTGGGCGAGCGCGAGCGCGGCGAGGCAGGCGAGCACGCTGGCGAGCGCGCCGGCGTTCATCACGCCCTCGTACCGGCCCCGCGCGGGGCCCGCGTAGCTCAGCCCGAGCAGCGCGCCGCTCACGAGGCCCCCGATGTGCGCGGCGTTGTTGATGCGGATTCCCGTGCTCGACGCGTTCACGACGAAGCCGAAGAGGACGATGTAGAACACGGCCTGGAGCGCGAGGTCCTTCCATCGCGGGTCGCGGCGGCGGAGCAGCCAGCCGAGCAGGAGGCCCATCACGCCGAACACGGCGCCGCTCGCGCCCGCGGTGCACACGACCTCGGGCTGCACGAAGAGGTTCCATGCGGCGCTCGCGCCGAAGCCGAACAGGCCCGTGAGCACGTACGCGATCGCGAACCGCGCCGAGCCGACGGCGGGCTCGGCGGCGCGGGCGAGCATGCCGAGCGTCACCATGTTCATGCCGAAGTGGAGGACGCCCATGTGGACGAAGACCGCGGAGAGCAGCCGGAACGGCTCGAAGGGCACGCCGGGCGCGAGGAGGAGGGCGCCGAAGCGGAGGTAGCTCGACGTGTCCCACGCCGAGAGGAGGCCGAGATCGCGGGAGTGCGCGGCCATCAGCTGGCCGACGAACACAAACGCCGTGAGCCCGCCCAGGATCTTGGTCGCGAGCAGGCTTCGCCCGTCGAGGCGTCCTCGGGTGGGCGCGGCGTGGGCAGGAGGCGCGAGGAGCGGCGCGCCGCAGCGGATGCAGCGGCTGAAGTCGCCGCCGTTGAGGGCGCCGCAGCGCGCGCAGTGCAGCGAGCGCCTCCTTTCGCCGGACGGCCCCGCCGTCACAGGGCGGTCCCGAAGCGCTGCCCGGCGCCGGGGTGTGGGGGGGACCTGAACGCTGTATCGAGGGTCACCTGGGCTCCTTTCACGCCGGACGCTCGGCGTGGAGGCCGGCACAATGTGGCGGCTCCTGGCCGTAAGGTCCACGGGTTTGGGCCGTTGTCGAGGGGTGAATGCCGTGGCCCTCCCGCGCTCGGTTCCGCCTGCCGGCGCGCGCGCCCTCCTCGCGGGGGGCGCGCGGCGGCTCGCCGGCGGCGCGCAGGCGCTCCTGGACCGCGGGGCGCGCCGACCCGAGAGGGGCGCGAGGCGGACACCGGTGCGCTCCGTTCTGCGTCCGGGTATCGTCGCCGCTGTGACGGCGGTGGCAGCAGCGAGGCCCGATCTCGAGGCGGAGCGCCTGCTGTGCGAGCGCGCGGCGCAGGGCGATCGCCTCGCGCTCGGGCAGCTGCTCCGCAAGTACGGGCCAGCGCTGTACCGCGCGGTGCTGTTGCCCCGCCTCGGCTCCGACGCGGCCGCGCAGGACGCTCTGGCCGAGACGTACGCGCGCGTGATCGAGCGGTTCTACCAGTTCCAGTGGCAGAGCTGCGGCATCTATCCCTGGCTCCGCGTCATCGCGCTGCGCATCGCGCTCGACATGCTCCGCGCGCGCCGCCGCGAGGCGCTCTTCGAGCCCGAGGATCTCCAGCGCGAGATCGACGCCGCGGAGACCGACCTCACCGCGCGTGGAGAGGCCGAGCTCTGCGAGAAGCGCGATCTCGCGGACGCGCGGGCGCGCGTCGAGGACGCGCTCGGGCGCCTCAACCCCCGTTACGCCGAGGCGATCCGGCTACGGGTGCTCGAGGAGCGGCCCCGCGACGAGGTGGCCCTCGCGCTCGGGGTCAGCGTGGCGACGTTCGATGTCGTCCTGCACCGCGCCATGACCGCGTTGAAGAAGGCGATCGCCGCGCCGCGCGCGGAGCGCGAGGAAGGAGCGCGATGAAGCCGCGGTTGCCCTCGGATCCGCGTTCGCCGCCGACCGGCGACGGGCCCCTGGAGCGCCGCGCCGGCGCGGATCGCGGCCGGCGGCTCGCGCTCGTCGTGCCCGTCGCGGAGCCCGTCGCGCCTGCGTCCGACGACGAGCTGGGCGCGGCGCGCGCGCTCGCGGAGGCGCTCGATCGCGGCGAGGTCCCGCTCGCGGACGCGCTCAGGGCGGCGGCCCGCCCCGACGGGCTCGACAGGGCGGACCACGAGGCGCTGCTCGCGCGCGCGCTCGGCGACGAGGGCGCGCCGCCGACCAAGGCCGAGCTGCGCGCCGCCGAGCGCCTGCGGGAGGCGCTCGAGCCCCGCGCCGCTGCCGGCGGTGGTCCGGGGCGGGGCGGCGGCTCCGGCGGCGAGGGGGCGCTCGGCTCGCCTGATGCACGCGACGATCTCGCGGAGCTCGCTGTCGCGCTCCGGGCTGCGTGGCGTCCGGCGGCGCTCCCGGAGCTCCCGGGGCGCGCGCTCATCGACCAGGCCCTCCGCGCCTCGCCCGCGCGCGGCCCCCGGCGCATCGCGCCGGTGACGATGGCGGCGCTCTCGACCCTCGCCGCGGCCGCGGCGGCCGTGGCGCTGATCGTCGGCCAGATCAGGGAGGAGCGCGCCTCCGTCGCGCGCGCGCCCGCGGCCGGTGCTCCGGCCGCGGCGCTCGCCGCGCGGCCCCTGCTGATCGAGGCGCGCTCGACCGCCGCGCTCTTCGATCCGGCCGCGCCCTTTCCGCGGGAGGGCGGTCAGACGGAGCGGATCGATCGCATCGCCGCCGCGCGCGCGTCCGATCTGCGCCAGAACCGCTACGCGGCGTGGGGGGTGCGCTGATGCGGGGCCCGCACCTCGTCGCCGTCTGCCTGGGGCTCTTCGCGGCGGCGCACCTCGGGTGCGCCCCGGGCGACGAGCGGGCGCGCGCTGCCGGGGGCCCGGGCGATCCGGGGTGCGCGTGCGCCCCGGCCCAGGTCGTCGATCCCACGCTCCTCGCCTTCCTCTCGAGGACGCGCGCGGCGCACCATGCCGCCGACGTCGCGCTCGGCGCCGGCGATCGCGCCGCTGCGCTCCGCGCCCTGGAGGGGATCATCGCCGCGCCGAGGCCGCCGGGGGCGCCGCCGGAGGTCGCCGAGGTGACGGCGGACACGTACGCCCGGCTGGCGGAGCTCCGGAGCGAGGCCGGCGAGTTCGACGCCGCGGCGCGCGACATCGACGCGGGCCTCCGGTTGGCGCCGGCGCCTTCTCATTATCAAGGCCACCTCTACGAGGTCGCGGGCGTGGTCGAGGAGCGCCGCGCGAAGGCGCTCGAAGCGAAGGGGGATCGCGAGGCGGCGACGCAGGCCCGCGCGCGGGCGGTCGGGCTGCTGGAGCGGGCGATCTCGATCCAGGACCAGGTGATCACCGAGGCCCTGACGGGCCCCGGGGAAAAGCCGCGCTGAAGGGCGCGCTCGCCGTGGTCTGCAATTGCGACGGGCGCGCGTTCGTCGTTAGACTCGAGCGGGAGGGGGCCGCCGCTCGACCCGATGACGTTCCGTGTTCCAAGGCCGAAGCCCGGGTACGATCTCAAATCGCTCCCGCTGAAACCCGCGGAGGCGTTCCTCCTGTCCCGCATCGACGGCGTCCTGACGGATCGGGATCTGTCCTTGATCACGGGAATGTCGCACGGCGATACCGTCGAGGCGCTGCGCCGCTTGCGCGACCTCGGCGCGATCCTCCTGGATGGGGAGCCGTCCGGACAGCCTCCGCCGCGGGACGCCGCGCGGCGCGCGGCCGCGGTGGATCCGGAGAAGACGATGCCGTCCGGGTCCGAGGCCGTCCCGCTCGGCCGGGACGCGCTGCAGCAGATGGAGTCCCTGCCGCTCTACGATCCCGCCGAGCTCGACGAGCCGGTCGAGCTCGCCTCCGACCGGAAGCGGCGGATCCTCGACCTCTACTACCGCCTCGAGGATCTCAGCTATTACGCGCTGCTCGGCGTCCAGGATCAGGCGGACAAGAAGCAGATCAAGAGCGCCTACTACCAGCTCGCGCCGGAGTTCCATCCGGACACCTACTTCCGGAAGCAGCTCGGCTCCTACAAGCCGAAGATCGAGGCCATCTTCACGCGCATCACGCTGGCGCACGACACGCTGACGTCGAAGCAGCGGCGCGCCGAGTACGACGCGTACCTCGAGCAGACCCACAAGAACCGGACGATGGCGGCGCTGATCGAGCAGACGCCGCGCGACATCGCCACGATAACTACCGCCGTCGACGCCACGGTGCGCGCCGCGTTCGCCGATCCGCGCGACATGGGCGCGTCGCCCGGGCGTTATTCCTCCGAGCGCGCGCCCGCGGAGCAGGGCGCGTCCGCTGTGTCCTCCGGTGCCGCCGCGCCGGTTCAGCCGTCGCCGGCGCAGCCGCGCGCAGGAGGAGGCTCGCCCGACAACGGAGGCGCGCCGGCGCGGAGCGCAGCGCCGGCCACGCCTGTCGCGCCTGCCCCCACCGCCAAGGATCGGCGTGAGACGTTCGCGCGCAAGCTCACCGGAGGCTTGCGGCGCGCTCCGCCGGGGGCGCCCTCTGCGTCGGCGGCCGCTGCGTCCGGGGCAGCTGCAACGCCTGCCGCGGTGACCGCTGCGCCTCGGGCGGCCACCCCGCCGGCCGTGGCGACCGCTGCGCCTGGAACGGCCGTCGTGCCAGCTGCGGCGGCAGGCGCCCCTGCGGCGCCTCCGAAGATCCCTTCCGGCGTGCGTTCGCCGGAGTCGATACGGGCGGTCGAGGCGCTCAAGGCGCGTTACGAGAACGCCCGCAACGAGGCGCTCCGGAGCCAGATCGCGCGGTACTCCGACGTGGCTCGGGCCGCGCTCGAGCGGAGCGAGTTCGCGAGCGCGGCCAACGCGTACCGGATCGCCGCGTCGCTGGCTCCGGAGGACGCAGAGCTCCAGAGGGCGTCGGCCGAGGTGGAGCGCCTCGCGGCGGTGGCGCTGGCGGACGGGTACCTCAAGCAGGCCGAGTACGAGGCACAGACCGGCCGCTGGGTCGAGGCGGCGCTGAGCTACGTGAAGGTGTGCAACGGTCGCCCGGACGACGCCGGCGCGCACGAGCGGGTCGCGCATGCGACGCTCCAGGCCGGGGAGAGCTCGCGGCGGGCGGTGGAGTTTGCGCGGCGGGCGGTGGAGCTCGTGCCCGCCTCCGTGGAGTACCGGATCACGCTCGCGCTGTCGTACGCGGCCGCGGGGCTCGCGAAGAGCGCGGCCGGCGAGCTCGAACGCGCCGCCGAGCTCGCAGGGAACGATGGTAGGCTGCGCGGTCTCGTCGCGCAGGCGCGCGAGCAGGCCAAACAGCAGGGGAAGCAAGTCTAGCGCCGGCCCTTACAGAAGGCGCGTCGGCCTCGGGCAGGCCCGGGGCGGCGCCTTCCGCATGGCCGGCGCACGATTGGCCCGCTCGGCTCCGCGAAACGGTCTAGCATCGTGGCCTCAGCGGCCGTTCGGGCCGAAGATCACAAGAGGAGCAGCGGCATCGATGGAGCGTGTCATCGGCATTGACCTTGGCACCACGAACTCGTGCGTTGCCATCGTCGAGGAGGGCGTCCCGACCGTCATCCCGAATCGCGGTGGGTACAAGACGACGCCGTCCATGGTCGCGATCACCGAGGCCGGCAAGCGGCTCTGCGGGCACATCGCGAAGCGGCAGGCGATCACCAACGCCGAGAACACGGTCTACGCCGCGAAGCGGCTGATCGGCCGGAAGTGGTCGTCCCCGCAGGTGAAGAACGCGATCCTGACCGCCTCGTACAAGATCGTCGAGGGGCCGCACGGCGACGTCCGCATCCAGCTGCGCGACAAGACGTACTCGGTCCCCGAGATCAGCGCGATGGTCCTCCAGGAGATGAAGCTGTTCGCCGAGGACTACCTCAACGAACCGGTCTCGAAGGCGGTCATCACGGTCCCCGCCTACTTCAACGACAACCAGCGGCAGGCGACGAAGGACGCGGGCCAGATCGCGGGGCTCGACGTCATCCGCATCGTCAACGAGCCGACGGCTGCAGCGCTCGCGTACGGGTTCGGCAAGAACGTCGAGAAGACGATCGCCGTCTTCGACCTCGGCGGCGGCACGTTCGACATCTCCGTGCTCGAGATCGGCGCGGGCGGGGTCTTCAAGGTCATCGCCACGGCGGGGGACACGTTCCTCGGCGGCGAGGACTTCGACGCGCGCGTCATCGACTGGCTTGTGCAGGGCTTCAAGGAGCAGCACGACGTCGATCTGCGGCAGGACCGGATGGCTCTCCAGCGGCTCAAGGACGCCGCCGAGAAGGCGAAGTGCGAGCTGTCCAGCGTCCTGGAGACCGAGATCAACCTGCCGTTCATCATCTCGAGCGCGCGGAACGAGGCGCTGCACCTCCAGCGGACGCTCTCGCGGGCCACGCTGCAGGAGCTGTGCGAGGATCTCGTCGAGCGGTGCATCGAGATCTGCAGCCAGACGCTCGAGGATGCGCGGCTCGACCGCGACGAGATCGAGGACGTCGTGCTCGTCGGCGGCATGACGCGCATGCCGAGGGTGCAGGAGGCCGTCCGCGACTTCTTCGAGCGCGAGCCGTGCAAGGGGGTGCACCCCGACGAGGTGGTCGCGCTCGGCGCGGCGGTGCAGGGCGCCGCGCTCGTGGACGAGACGAAGCAGATGATCCTGCTCGACGTCACGCCGCACGCGCTCGGCATCATGACGTTCGGGTCGAACTTCGAGGAGCTCATCCCGCAGAACACCACGGTGCCCACGAGCCGGTCGAAGATCTTCACGACGAGCCGCGACAACCAGACCGCCGTGAAGATCCTGGTCATGCAAGGCGAGCACCAGAAGGCGACGGACAACGAGCTGCTCGGCGAGTTCATCCTCACCGGCCTGCGCCGCGCGCCGAAGGGGCAGGTCGAGATCGAGGTCACGTTCGAGATCAACAGCGACGGCATCGTCTCGGTGAGCGCGAAGGATCTGGAGACGGGCCAGCAGCAGTCGATCCAGGTCACCGCGTCGAGCGGCCTCACGAAGGAGGAGGTCGGCGAGATGATGGAGGCGGCGAAGGAGTACCTCGTCGATCGCCGCGCGAGCGACCAGTTCGAGGGCGTCCGGCAGGAGGCCGAGAAGCTCATCGCCGAGATCGAGCGGATGTTCCCGCAGGTCGAGCAGATCGTGGCGTCCAGCGACTTCGGCCGCGACGCCATCGGCAAGGCGCGCGGGATCGTGGACCGCTCGCGTCAGGCCATCGGCCGGCGCGACGCTGCCGCGGTCAAGGAGCAGATGGAGGCGCTCTCGCGCACCCACCGGATGTTCAAGGGTGTCGTAGCCAGGCCACAGGGGTGAGGGGTGGCCGCGATGAGGGAAGACGATGCGGTCGGTGCCGCCTGACTCCAAGACCCTGGACTCCTCCTGGGGGCTCGACGAGGTGGACGAGCTCGAGGACACCCAACCGGTCGCCTCGAAGGAGCTCCTCGCGCTCGCCGCGCTCGCCCGCGAGGAGAAGGGCTCACCCCGCATGGAAACCCCGCCCGCCGGCACGCCTCTGCAGCCGGACGGCGAGGGCAAGATCACGCTCCCGCCGCCGATCCCGGTCAGCGACTACGTGGCAAAGATGATGACCCGCCGCTCTCACTCGAGCTCCGAGATCACCGCCCAGCGGCAGCGCCCTCCGGAGGCCTTTCCGCCGGAGGGGTACCCGCCCGTCCCGCCGCCGCGCCGGACGATCCCCTGGGAGCCGCCGCCCGGCTCCTCGTTCTCGGGCAAACACGGCGCTCCCGGCCGAGAGACCGCGAGGCTCGGCCTGGAGTGCGACGAGCCCGGGGTCCCGTCGCGGCCCGGCGGGCGGATGGGGTTCGGATCGCTCGACGCCGAGCGCGACTTCGGGTCGGAGCTCGACGACGATCTCCTGCGCGAGCCGAGCCCGTCGTACCCGCGCAGCTTTGGCGAGATCGACGTCTTCGGTGGTCCGCCGGTCGATGCGCGGGACGTCCACGTCCCCCCGGCGGCGAAGGGGCGCGTCCCTCGTCCGGACGACGGCGGGCCGCTGGGCATCGATTTTCGCCTCGATCTCGGGTTCGAGGAGCCGGGCCCTCCGATGGACGAGCCGCCGATCACGCCGCCGCCCGGCACGCTCCGTTACGGCCTGCTCGTGGAGGACGACGAGCCCGCGTTCCGCGGCGGGACGGGGGCGCTCGCCGGTTCGACCTCGTACAGGGTATCGGGCGAGGCGCAGGGCGCGGCGCGCGCTCCGCGCCGATCCGAGACCGAGCGCGCGCCTGCAGCCGTCGCGACGGTCGACAAGGGGGTTCATTCACGCGCAACCGAGCCCCACCTGAGCGCCCAGGGGCCGCGGGAGCAGATGCAGCACCGGTTCGATCAGGGCGATTTCGGCGGCGCGCTCATCCTTGCGGAGGGCCTGCTCGAGGAGAACCCGAAGGACTGGATGGCGCGGCAGTACGCGGACAGCTGCGTCGAGATGCTCCGGCAGATGTACCAGTCGCGCCTCGGAGACGGCTCGCGGGTGTTGCGGCTCGCGGTGTCGCCGGATCAGCTCCGCTCGCTGAACCTCGATCACCGCGCGGGCTTCCTGCTCTCGTGCATCGACGGCTACAGCTCGATCGACGAGATCCTCGACGTGTCGGGCATGCAGTCGCTCGAGGCCTTGCGGCTCCTGTACGAGCTCGTGCAGGAGGGGATCGTCTGCAGCGTCTAGGCGCCGGCCTCGCCTGACGTCGCGGCGCCGCCTCATCGTTCCGAGCGGACCGCCGCGTCCCAAGACCCGCCTTTCCGCGATGCCGCAAGCTCGCTAGGTTGCACCGGTGCGCACGGCTCTCCAGGCCGCTCTCGGTCTCCTCCTCGCGCTGCTCGCCGGCCGCATGGGCGCGTCGCTGCTCTCGACGGTCCAGCCGATCGAGCCCGACGCTCCGGCGCGGCGGTCGCCGGCCGCCCCCTCCGGCGCGAGCGCCGCGCCGGCGCTGGCAGCTCCGGCGCCCGCGCCTCCGCCGGGCGCCGAGCTCGCGGCCCACGCCGATCCGATCGCGAGCTACACGCTGCGCGCGAGCCTCGATCCGGCGCAGCACACGATGCACGGCGAGGGCACGCTGGTCTGGCGGAACGCGTCGCGCGAGCCGCAGCGCGAGCTGTTCGTCCACCTCTACCTGAACGCCTTCAAGGACCCGCGCACCGTGTTCCTCCGCTCGTCCATCGACGGCTTTCGCGGTAGCGAAATACTGTATGATTACGGTCATATCCAGGTGGCCCGCTTCGCGGTTCGCGAGATGGAGGGCGCGGACGTCTGGCCCCGCGGGAAGCCCACGACGCCCGGCGATCCCGACGACGCGACCGACATCCGGGTGGAGCTGCCGCGGGCCGTGGCGCCGGGCGAGGCGATCACGATCGATCTCGCGTGGGACGCGGACCTCCCGTCGCTCGCGCTCAGGACGGGTCACCACGGGAGCTTCCACATGGTGGGGCAGTGGTTCCCGAAGATCGCGCGCCTCGAGCCCGACGGGCGCTGGGCGCACTTCCCTTACCACCGGCTCTCGGAGTTCTACGCCGACTTCGGGGCGTACGACGTGACGGTCGACGTCCCGGAGCGCTTCGTGGTCGGGGCGACCGGCCGGCTCGTGGAGGAGCGGCGGGCCGACGGGCGAGCGATCCGCCGGTTCGTGCAGGAGGACGTGCACGACTTCGCCTTCGCCGCGTGGGACCGCTTCCGCGAGCTGCGCGCCACGACCGGCGACGGCGTCGCGATCCGGTGCCTCTTCCCCGAAGGGAGCGAGCGCGAGGCGGCGCTGGAGATCGACCTGGTCCGGTTCGGCCTCGAGCGCTTCGGCGCGGCGTTCGGCCGCTACCCGTACGGCACGCTCACGATCGTGCACCCGCCGGAGGGCGCCGAGGAGGCGGGCGGCATGGAGTATCCGACGCTCATCACGACCGGCGGCAGCTGGCTCTGGCCCGCCGTGGGCGTGCGTCTCGTCGAGGCGGTCACGGTGCACGAGCTCGCGCACCAGTGGTTCTACGGCCTCGTCGCGACGAACGAGCACCGCTACCCGTTCCTCGACGAGGGCCTCACGACCTACGCGGAAGCGGACGCGCTGCGCGCGCGCTACGGCGACGGCTCGTGGGCGCGCCTGCTCGGGCTCGAGATCGACCTCCGCGCGCAGTACCGCGCCGACGCGCTCACGTCGGGCCACAACGGCGCCGTCGCCCAGCCGGCCGCGGGCTTCGTCGACGGAAAGGACTACCTCGGGCTCGTGTACGGGAGGCCCGCTGTGCTCCTCGCGACCCTCGCCGGCGTGTACGGCGAGGACCTCGTGCGGCAAGCCGTCGGCCGCTACGCGCGCGAGAACCGGTTCCGGCACCCCGGCCCAGAGGCGCTGCTCGACGCGGTGCGGCGGGAGGTGGGCGACGAGGCGGCCGAGGCTCTCCGAGCCGGGCTCTTCGAGCGCGCGTGGGTCGACTACACCGTCGAGGCGTTCGACGCATGGCCCGCGGACGGCGCGGCGCCCGCGCCGGGCGAGGCCGGGATCGAGGCGGCGGGCTACCGCGGCCGCGCCGTCGTGCGGCGCCGCGGCTCGCTCGTGCTCCCCGTCGACGTCGCGCTGCACGGCGAGGACGGGAGCGTGCAGCGGGCGCGGTGGGATGCGCGTGAGAGCACCGCCGCGATCCCTTACGCCGGCGCCGCTCCGCTCGCCGCGGTGGTGATCGACCCCGACCACCGGGTGCTGCTCGACGAGGACCTCGCGAACAACGCGCGCCGATCGCGCCCCGACCTCCTCGCGCCCGGCGTGCTCTCGCGCGCGAGCTTCGCCGTGGGGCTCGCGCTCACGCTCCTCGGGCCATGAGCGCGCCGGCGGAGCGGGGCGCGAGCGATCCGGGCTCGCAGGGGGCCGCGGTGGCCGAGCCAGGGTGCGCGCGGCGCGCGGCGGGGCGCCCCGCCGCGCACGAGCGGCCAGCCGCGGTCGCGCTGTACTTCGGCTACCGGGCCCTCGCCTCGCTCGTGGTCGCGGCGCCGCTGTCCGTCTTCGTGGCCCAGATCGTCGGCGAATACCCGCGCGGCGACGCGATCCTCTTCGACCCCGGCGGCCTGATGCTCAGCGAGCTCGCGCGTCTCTCGGTGCACGCCGCCGCTGCCCTCGCCACGCAGCTCGGCCTGGGCACCCTGCTGGCCGCCGCGCTCGGGCTGCTCCCGCTCGCGGTGCTCCTCGCCGCGCTGAGCCAGAAGGGACCGCTCTCCGCGCAGGACCTGGGAGGCCGGGCGGCGCGCGCCCTGGGCCCGCTCGCGCTGCTCTGGGGCGTCGCGCTCGCGGCGCAGGTCGCCGCTGCGGCGCTCGTCCTGCTCCCCGGGACGAGGCTCTGCGCGGAGCTCCCGATCCTGCCGCGCGGCCGCGACCTTGCGGCGATCGCCGTCGCCGTGGTCGCGCTGGTGCCGGTCGCGGCCATCGCCCTTCTCCACGATCTCGCGCGGGTCGCCGTGCTCGGCGAGCAGCGGGGCTTCTACACCGCCGTCTCCAGAGGGCTCGACGCGCTGCGTGGTGCTCCGCTCGCGGCTGTCTGGGCCTGTGCGTCCCGGGGCGCCCTCGCGGTCGTCGCGCTCGCCGGCGGGGCGTTGGGCATGCTCCTCGCCGGGGTCAGCACGGGCCCGCGCGTCGCGGCCGCGCTCGCCGCGCAGCTCGCGGCGTTCGCCGCCGCGGCCTACCTGCGCGCCTCGTGGCTCGCGGCCGCCTTCCGGCTGCTCGATCGCTCCGCGCCCTGGCACGAGCGCGACCAGCACATCGCGCCCGACGACGCGGCCGGGTGATCGCTCCGCTCCGCGCCCACGGCAGGCGGGAGGCCCGCGGGGAGGTGCGTCCAGCGGGCGGGGCCCCACGCGAGAGCGAGCCGAGGGCGGCGCGCGGAGGGTGAAACGGAGGGGGAGCGGACCCGGTGCGCGTCCCCGGCTTCTGCGCGGGTAGGCAAGACAGCAGGCAGGCAAGCGCGGAGCGCGCCGAAGAATTCCTTGACATTCGGCTACATCCGCGTAACGTAGCCCGCCCGTGACCGACGCTTCCGGCGTAAGCGCGGGGCCCGCAGCAAGCCCAGGTAGCTCAGTTGGTAGAGCAGAGGATTGAAAATCCTCGTGTGGGCGGTTCGATTCCGTCCCTGGGCACTACCGTTCTCTTGCTTCGACCGGCGAGCAAACGCCGCCGTACCGTCCTCACACGCTAGCGTGAGCAGCCGTTCCGCACGGCGCAGCCGCTTGTCGTGGGTTCGCAGGTTTGCGGGTAACTCCTCCTCTCGCCAGCTGGCCTCGGCGGCTCGCTGCGGGTGAGCGCGCAGCGGTCTGTTCAGGAATACTTTCGCGGGTTTGGCCACATCGGGTGACAGTGGAACTTGGTTCCGGTGCGGTAGCGATCCTGATAAGGTGACGGGGGGATCACTCGTTGCAACCTGAACACTCCGGAGGCGCCCCAGGGAACGGCGCCTCCTCATGGAGGCTCCCTCATGGCCGATCGTCGTGTCGACTCCTCGCGAAAGAGCTCTCCGGAAACGGCCTCCGCTTCCGACTCGGCGCCGCGGAGCCGGCCGTCTGCGCCAAGTAGCCAGGCCAGCGAGACCGTTCGAAAGAAGAAGATCCTCGTCGTCGACGACTCGCTGACTTCGCTGCTGTCACAGCAGCTGACGCTCGGCGTGGACGACTACGACATCGTCATCGCGCGCAACGGCAAGGAGGCCATCGCGAAGGCGATTGCGGAGCGCCCCGATCTCATCCTGATGGACGTCGTCATGCCGGCGATGGACGGCTTCCAGGCCTGCAGGTGGCTCCGCGCGTTCGATGCGACGAAGACCGTGCCGATCATCATGATGACGACGAGGAGCGATCAGACGAGCATCAAGATCGGCTTCGCGAATGGGTGCACCGACTACCTCATCAAGCCTTTCGACAGCAATACGCTGCTCACGAAGGTCCGCACCCACCTCGGCGAATAAGCGATCTCGCCCTCTCGGCGCGCGCCAGGCGCTGCTTCGACCGAACCCTGGCGATCGGAAGGCCCTCCGCGCGCAGGAGCAGCTTGCAGGAAGATGGGACGGCACGCGCCGCGCGAGGCCTGCCGCAACGCATACGCGAGCGCCGCGAGCGCGCCTCGCGCGAGGTGCCCTGTCACGAGGGGCGCAGAGCAGCCACGCGGCGCGCGCGACAGCCTCGGCGCCGGCCGTCGATCAGAAGAACTGGGCCACGACGGCGCCGGACACGGGCAGTCCGGCGCATTCGCGCAGGTTCTCTATCACCGTGTTGCACCCGGCGATGGCGACGTCTCTGCCGTCGCACACGAACTCATCGTCGATGCAGGAGATGGCCTCGTCGAACTGGTCCTCGCAGCCGTCGTACTCCGCGGATCTCTCGGCGTCCTCGAGGGCGTCCACGCACTCCACCTCGTCTCTTTCGCTGCACGAGCCAGTGCAATCGCACTTGTCCTCGCACAGGCCGGACAGCGAAGCACCACAGCCCGGAAGCATGGCGAGCGCGAGGGCGATCGTGAACGAGGGGGCGAGCTTCAAGGGGTATCCTCCGACTTGGACGCGCAGCGCGCGAGCTTCGATGACGGTGGCCCTCTTATCGCGTCTGCGGAGGAGGCACAAGCCGCACGTGCGCCGCCAGCCGTGCGCCAGGGAGCTGGCCAGTGTGCGATACCGCCTCCCTCTCAGTTCCGCTGGCCCCGTTTGGCCCCTTCCGACTGCGCCGGCCAGAGCCGGCGGAAGCCGACGCCGAGGAGGGTGCCGTCGTCGCGCCGCACCAGGCCGCCGAAGCGGCACTTCTCCACCAGCGTGCCTTCGGCGAGATCGCCGCCGTCTTGAAACCGGATGCGCTGGCCCTCGCTCAGGGCCGCGAAGACGCGCGCGTCGGCCGCGATGGCGATGAGCGACTCCGGCGCAGCGACGCGCAACGGCGCGAGGTCGGCAGGGCGCGCTCGGTGAACCACGCCCCGGCGGGTCACGGCGCTTGCGAGGCCCAGGCTTCGCGCTTCGTCCGGGGTGGATGATGCCGTTGTGGTGGTGTCAATCCACACATCGACGGTGGTGCCACCCCTGTACAGGACCACGCCAGGGAGCGCCTTGCCCGTGGCGGTGGTCAGCAGGACCAGCTCGCCCACGCCGGGCTCGGTCGACGCGCGCCCGCCGAGGCGCTCACGCACCGCGTCCACCGTGGGCGTGGCCGACGCAGGCGCCGTCGCGCGGTCGGCGCCGGCCCGGTGGAGCAGGGGGAGCGAAAGCTTGCGCGTCATCGGCCCCAACCATTCTACGCGAACCGACGCGCCCTCGCTCGGGCGCGGCCCTGGAATCCGCGCCTGAAGCCGCCTGCGTGTCTCCAATCAGGCCGACGCTCGCGGCCCCCGGTTACAGGCCGATGGCGCCGCGGTACATCCACCCCGTCTTGCCGCGGTGCTCGATCTTGTACCAATCGTTCTGCCGGCCAACGAGCTTGACCCGAGTGCCACGCACCAGCCGCATCACCACATCACCCTCCTTGGGCGCGCCGCGGACGAGCGCAGTATCCCAGCTCACCGTGGCCAGGCCGCTCACGGCGGTCTCGCTCGTGGTCGTGCCGGCGGCCTGCTCCTGGTCGTCGCCGCCGGCCTCCGCCTTGGCGGTGTCGGACTGCGCGCCCGGGGGATAGAAGGTGGCAGTGTAAACGAGGGAGTACCGGCGGTACTTGTGCGGGACTTCCTCGAGGGACACGTTCGAGAACTCCCGCGCTGCGCACTGGAGAATGCCGCTGACCGTCGAGGCCGGCAGGCTCGTCTTCTTCCCCTTGACGACCTGGACCTCCTTCTTCTCGAAGTTGAGCTCGAAGCCGATCGGGAGCTTGCCGTCCACGCCGAGCGCCGCCGGACACTGGGCGAGCTCCTTCAGCCGGGGCAGCGCGATCGGATCGAACTGGAGCTCTCCGCAGTCCTCGACCTTCTTGTTCTTCTTGTCGGAGCAGCGCGTGATCCTGCCAGGGCCGACCACGACCTGCTGCTGGTTCTTCGCGGCGGCCTCGGGAGGCTTGGCCTCGGGCTCCGCGGTCCCGGGCGCCGCTGCCGCGGGGGGAGGGGACGCCGGCGCCGCCGTGGCCTCGGCCGTCGCCTTGACGTCGGAAGGTACGGTCGGGCCGATGCGGACGCCGGCGAGCTTGGGCCACGCGACGCCGACGACAAACCCCACCAGCGCGATCACCCCGATCCGCGACCAGACCGGCTGCTCATCGCCGGGACGGGGGATGTCGACCGTCAGCGGGCGCTGCCTCTTCGCCATGTCCGCCTTCGCCATGTCCAGCACGTCGCCTAGCACAGGTGAGCCATCAGAACGAAATAGTCCGTTCGATCGGGCCGCGGACCGCTCAGTCGCCCGCGATGCCCGCCGCCTCGAGGAGCGGTCGCACCCGGGACTGCGCGATGGCGTAGACCGCGCGCACGCCGTCGCGCCGGGCGTAGACGACGTTCGTGCCGCGGAAGGCGTCGCCCGCGCCGATCGCGATCGTGAACGACCCCACCGGCGCCCGCGGCGGGACCGCGACGCTTTCCTCCGCTGGGGCGGCCTGCGGCCGGGAAAGCTCGACGGTGACCCGGAGGCGCGGCGGGCTGAGGCCATGGTGCCGCTCCGGCTCGCCCAGCGCGACGGCGCCCTCGGCCCGAAGATCGGCCAGCGCGTCCCGGACGCTCGCGGCCAGCGCGGCGGCGCTCGCCTGATCGGCCGCTCCCGCGATCGTGAAGCCCTCCGGCGAGCGCTCGATCACGACCGGCTTCGCGCCCCGAGGGGCCAGCGTCACCCGGGCGATCTCGTGAGGCGGGACGAGGAAGATGTCGCGGCGGAGCAGCAGGCGACCGGCCGCGGCCTCCAGCGCCGGCGGCGCGACGAACACCGCAGCGCCGTCCCCGGCGCGCGCGAAGGAGCCCGCGCCGCTGCGCGCGCCGAGCACCACCCGGGCCGCGCGCGTCGCCGCGCCGGCGCTTCCACCGCCGGGCTCCGGCGCGGGGTCGAGCTCGGCCTCGACCACGAGCCGGGGCGCGCCGAGCCCGTAGCTCTGGCCAGCATCCTCGGCGATCCAGCGCTCGGCCTGGAGGCCGGCGAGCAGCTCGGCGAGCTCGTCGGCCAGTCCGCTGTCGGCCGCGAGGCCCTCGCCGCTCGGCTCGACGAGCCGCCAGGCGCCCTCGCCCGTCCGGCGGAGCCGCTGGACCAGGCCGGGGCGCTCGATCCGCAGCGCGCTGACCCGATCGGGGGTGAAATCGAAGACCTTCATGGAGCGCAGCGACACCTCGGAAGGGAGGAGCGCGCCGACGGCCTGGGCAGGAATCTCGGCGATCGCGCCGTCCTCGAGCCGCCGGACGTGCACCACGCCGGCCTGCTCGGCGCCGATCTCGAGCGTCTCGATCCGCTCCTGCGGCTCGCCCTCGGCGACCGCGCCCGGCGGCGTCGAGACGACGCGGAGGGTGGCCCGAGGCGAGGCGAGGCCGAGCGCCGCGAGATCGCGCGCCCCGGGCAGGAGGCGCGTGGCGCGGACGTCGAGGATCGCCTGGACCAGGGCGCGGCCCGTCTCCGTCGGGACAGGACGGTCCTGCGGGGCCCGCAGGTGCCACTCGCTGCCGGCGCGCGCGAGCTCCAGCGAACGCTCGCCGGCGGCGAGCTTCACCTCGGCGACCTCGTCGAGCGGCGCGGCGACGAGCGCGAGATCGACGAAGCGCGACGCCTCCTCGGTGAGCGGATCGAGCACGCTCGCGGGCACGCAGGCGGCCGCGCGCGCGGGCTCGCGCCGCGCCGCGACGACGTGGTCGGGCCGGCCCGGGCAGGCGCCCCCCACGTCGATGACGCCGCGCTTCGCCGCGGGATCGCTCGGCTCCAGCGTCAGCGTGACCCGGGGGCCGCCGGAGGACGCGGCCTGCTGCGCTTCCTCCTCGGAGAGGAACGCCTCGGCCTGCATGCGGCCGAGCGCCGAGAGCACGAGGTCGAGCGCCGGCGCGCTGACCCGGACGCCGCTGCCCTCGGGCGAGCCCTCCGCGAAGCGGAAGCCGGCCCCGCGGCCGCCGCCCCAGGGGGCGCGCGAGAACCGCCGCGATCCGCCGTCGCCGTCGAGCGTGAGGCCCGAGAGCTCCGCGGCGACGTAGGGGACGAAGCTCCGCGAGCGGAAGCGATCCGGCGCCACGTCGAGGGCCGAGGCGAGCTGCTTCGTGATGACGAAGACGCCTCGGCCCGCGACCTCGGCGTAGACCGCGCCGGGCGGCGTCGGGGCGCCGCCGCCGAGCAGCAGGCGCTCGCGGCGCGGGCCCATCGCGAGCGCGATCGAGAGCCTGGGCGAGGCCAGGCCGAGGGCGGCCGGGTCGCTCGCCTCCGCGGAGACGCGCCGCTCCGCGGTCGCGAACTCCAGCGTGCCGAGGAGCTGGTCGACCGTGGGCTCGTCGGCCGGGTAGCGCTGCCCGTCGATCTCGACGTTCCAGGGGCGCTGGCCGGCGTCGTCGACCTCGCCGCGGGTGAGCCGCGCGGTCTGCGGCGCGCCGGGCGCGGCCATCGTCACGGTGAGCTCGGTGATCTCGTCGGGCCGCCACGCCTCGATCAGGTGCTTCTTGCGGCGCTCGGCCTCGTCGGTGGACACCGAGCCCCGGTCGAGGACGAGCAGCGCGACGGCCGCCGCGGCGGTGAGCGCGACCAGGAGCAGCGTCGTCGCGTGCCGGCGCAGCGGCCGCATCACGGCGATCCTTCGCGCTCGGCCCCGGCCGACGCGCCGCGCGCGCCGCGTCCGGCCGGCGCGCCGGGACCCCCCTTGTCGCCGGGGCGGCGCTCGGAGCCGCGCCGCGCCAGGTACACGGCGAGGCCGAGGAGGGCCGCGGCGAGCGGCATGTACACGATGACGTAGCGGAAGATCCCGGCGAGCGAGTCCTCGCTGATCCGCAGGCCCGCCGTGGACGCCGGCTTGTCCGGGATGTCGAGCATGGGCGGGCTCGCCGCGAGCCAGGACAGCGCGCTCTCGACGAGCACGGCTGTCCCGCGGAGCTCCGGGCTCTGCCAGTTCGCGCCGTGGAGCACGCCGGGCGAGCCGACCACCACGACGCGCGGCCCGTGCGCGGCGCTGGACCCCGCGGGCTTCGGCAGCTCCGAGGCGCAGGCGACCGTGAGCGGACCCGGGTGATCGCCGTCGCGCGGCTTCGGCTCGGACGGATCCCGGGCCCAGCCGAAGAAATCGACCATGCCGAAGGCCTGGTCGCTCGTCACGAGCAGGGGCGCCGGGACCACCGGCCCGCTCGCCGTGGGCGCGAGCGAGCTCGCCACCGTGAGCACGGGGCCGAGCCCCTGATCGGCCGCCTTGATGAGTCCCTCGGTGATCGGGTGCGGCCTGACGATCGGCGCGAAGGTCTCGCCGAAGCCCTGCGTCGACCGGAGCTTCGGGTCGAGCTCGAACACGAAGTCCGACCGGAGCTCGACCCCCGCCACGGCGAGCAGGCCCGAGAGCCCGAGGTCCACGTACCGCTGATCGCTCTCGTCCGGCACGGGCCCGAGCGCGATCAGCGCGCTGCCGCCCTTCTCGATGAACGCGCGGTAGCGGGCCACGTCGCTGGCCGGCACCGGCTGGCTCGGCCCGGCGAGGACGAGCACCCGGCAGCGGTCGAGATCGACCTCCGGCGCAGGCTCCGGCGGCGCGGCGAAAGCCTCCTCCTCGTCGCCGTGGCCGTCCGCGCCGCGGCCGCCGCCGAGCGCCACGACCTCGTAGTTGTTCTTGTTGAGCCGGTCCTTCAGCGCCGCGAGCCCGCCGGCGCCGCCGGCCTCGATCGACTTCTCGCCGTGCCCGGCCGCGAAGCAGATCAGCGGCCGCTCGCTGCGCAGGACGCTCCGGAGCGCGCCGGTGAGCGCCTGCTCGAGCCGCGGGCGCGACCGCAGGTCGTCCTCGTCCTCGACCTCGACCAGGTCGCTCGCCGTCAGGAAATGGGGCCGATCGCCGCGCGCGACGATGATCGCCGCGTCCGTGACGATGCGCCCGTCGTCCGTCTTGCCCGCGACGACGCCGTAGCGCTGCTGCACCGCCAGGAACTCCGCCGGGCGCCGGTCGGGATCGGTCACCTCGACCTCGATCCGCGGGTTCTCGGCCCGGTACGCGTCGAGCAGGTGCCGCACCGAGAGCGTCAGGGGGTCGCCCTCCGAGAGCAGGACGTAGACGCGGATCGGCTCCTCGATCGAGCGCAGCGTCGAGACGGTCGCGTCGCTCAGCGTGTACAGGCCGCCCTGCGTCCAGTCCCAGCGCCTGTAGTGGCGGGCGACGAGCAAGTTGACCAGCACCGCGAGCACCATCGCCGCGATGATCCCGACGCTCGCCGAGAGCTTCTCGCCGAGCGAGGTGCCCGGCGGCGGAGCCCCGGCTTGCGCGGGCCGCTCGCCGGACATCAGCCCCACCTCCACGCGTCCACCGCGCGCACGGTCACGAACAGCGGCAGCGCGACCACCGTCCCGTCGAACACGAGGCGGCGCAGATCGACGATCCCGCGGGAGAAGTCGTTCATCTGCGTCCACACCGAGACGTAGGCGCAGAGGTCGTGCGCCGGGCCGTCCGGGAAGATGAACTCGCCGATGCCGAGGATGAACATGCCCATCACCGCCATCGTGCTGAGCACCGCGGCCATGAGCTGGCTCTTCGTGAGCGCGCTGGTCATCGTCCCGATCGCGAGGTAGCCGGCGCCGACCGCGAAGACGGCGAGGTAGCTCGAGCCCACGACCCGCCAGTCGAGCTCGCCGGTCCTGCCGATGAGCACGACGTAGAGCAGCGTCGGCGCCCACATCGCGACGTACGTCACGAGGGCCGCGGCGTACTTCGCCAGCACCACGCCGGCGGAGCCGACCGGCGCCGTCAGGAGCGCCTCGATGGTGCCGCTCCTGCGCTCCTCCGCGAAGAGCCGCATCGTGAGCAGCGGGCAGACGAAGAGCAGCGGCAGGTAGATCAGGATCGTCTGGCCGAAGAAGACCTGCACCGGGCCCGTGTCGGCGGAGAGCTCCACCTCGCCGGCGAACTGCGTCGCGATCAGGAAAAAGTGCACGCCCTGCACCAGCAGGAACGTGGTGATCAGCACCCACGCGAGCGGCGTCACGAAGAGCGAGAAGAGCTCCCGCTTGAAGATCGGCCAGAAGCCCCTCACCGCCGCTCCTTCCCCGCGCCGCCCTCGCCGCGCCGGGCCGCGCTGCCCTTCTTCTTCCGGTTCCCGGCCGCCGGCCGAGGCGCCTCGCCGCCCTCCGCCCCGGGCTCGGCCGCCTCTCCGGCGCCGCCCCGCGCGCCGGCGTCGTCGGCCGCGGTCAGCTCGGAGAAGACCTGCTCCAGCGAAGGAGCCCAGGGGACGAGCTCGCGCACCCCGAAGCCCGCGGCGACCAGCGCGGCGACGAGGCGCTCGGCGGCCTCGCCCGCGTCGGCGCCGGCGTCGAACTCGACCGTGAGCCGCGCCGCTTCGCCGGCGTCCTCTGCCTCGGCCGAGCGGACCTGCGCCGCGCCGCGCGCCACCGCGAGCGCCGCGTCCGCCGCCCCGCGCACGACGACGCGCGCGCCGGACGACCGGCGCATCGCGCGGAGCTCGTCGATCGAGCCCTCCGCCACGAGCCTACCGCGGGCGATCACGAGCGCCCGCGTGCACGTCGCCTCGACCTCGGAGAGGATGTGCGTCGAGAGGAGCACGGTACGGCCCGGGCCGAGCCGGCGCACGAGCGCGCGCACCTCGCGGATCTGGTTCGGATCGAGGCCCGCCGTCGGCTCGTCCAGGATGAGCAGCGGCGGGTCGCCGACGAGCGCGTCCGCGAGGCCGACCCGCTGGCGGTAGCCCTTCGAGAGGTGGCCGATCAGGACGCTCGCGACGTCCTCGACGCGCGCGTCGCGGAGGGCGCGCGCGACGGCCTCGCCGCGCGCCCTCCGCGGCACGAGCTTCAGCTCGGCGCGGAACGCGAGGTACTCCGAGACGCGCATCTCCGGGTAGAGCGGCGAGGTCTCGGGCATGTACCCGAGCGAGGCCCGCGCGCGCATCGGCTCCTCGGTGATGTCGTGGCCCGCGATCCGCACCCGGCCGGACGTCGCGCCGAGGAACCCCGCGAGGATGCGGAGGGTCGTGCTCTTGCCTGCGCCGTTCGGCCCGAGGAACCCGACGATCTCCCCCTGGCTCACCTGGAACGAGAGGTCGCTCACCGCCTGGTGGGGGCCGTAGGACTTGGAGAGGTGCTCGACCTCGATCATCGTGGCATCGGGCGCAGGGGGTCAGGGCCGCCGGCGCGGTGCGCGCGGGCAGGCGGTCGATCGCGCGGAACGCTTAGCGCACCGGGCGGGGCAGGGGAAGCGCGCGCCGGGCTCTGGCGGTGGTCTGGCGACGAGCGGCGCCGGCGAGTAGCCAGAGCCGCGCGTCTCTGGTAACCCTGCGCCGTCGCGCCCGGCGGCCCGGGCGCTCACGCCATGGGCCCCTTTGCGAGGCGACGCACCCGGTGCGCCGAGCGCCGCGGCCCCCTCACACCCACCGCTGCACGATGGATCAGACGCTCCTCCGGTCGTATTTCTCGACCATCTACGAGTTCCCCACCCCGGCGGGGACGCTGCGCGTCTCGCTGGACGGCGAGATCGTCCAGGATCAGGCCGGGCTCCCCGAGCTCCTGACCCGCAAGTTCGCGGTGCTCACCGCCTACAACCCGCGCTCGATGCTCATCCCGCGCCGGGTCAACGATCAGCGCCACCACGTCCTCCGCGATCTCCTGATCCTCGGCTGTTACCGGGTGGAGCCGTGCGTCGGCTCCGAGGCGGAGCCGGAGGGCATCTGGCGCGAGCCGGCGTGGCTCGTCCACGGCATGGACCGGGACGAGGCGATCGCCTTCGGCCGCGTCTTCCGGCAGAACACGATCGTGTTCGCGCAAGGCGGCCGGCCGGAGCTCATCATCACCGATCCGACAGCCGACGACATCGGCCGAACTTTCCAGGGGAACTGGCGGGTGCGGTCCTGACCCACGCGGCGGCCGTGGACGCGGATCGCCGATTCCATGTTGAAACGTACCCGCAAAATGTGGGTTCATGCCTTGGCGTTTAGGGATGGGCGGACCGGCCTCGCTCACCACATGAGGAGACACAGCAGAATGCGCACCCAGGTCACCCTCGCAGCGCTCGTCGCTGCGCTCGGGCTCGTCGCCGGCGCTGGCGGCTGCGGCCAGAACAAGGTCTCGGAGTGCAACGCGCTCATCGAGGTCATCAACAAGGGCGTTCAGAGCATCGAGAAAGGCACCAAGGCCGGCACCGACCAGGGCGGGTCGAGCGAGCTGAAGGCGATGGCCGACGCGATGGACAAGGTGGCGGCCGACGCGGCGCAGGTGAAGCTGACCACCCCGGAGCTGCAGAAGTTCTCGGGCGAGTACCAGGCCATGGCGAAGGACGTGGCCAAGGCGGCGCGCGATCTCGCGACGGCGGCGGACGCCAACGACGCGGAGAAGAGCAACGCCGCCCAGGCGTCGATCGAGAAGGCGATCAAGCAGGAAGATCCCCTCGTCGACAACATCAACAAGTTCTGTCAGGCGCCCTGACGGGGCGCGCCCCCGAAGCGCTCGCGCTCCGATCGCCGCGGGCTGGGGCCGTCCCGCCCGCAGCGCGGCCCTCGCGGCTGTGATCAGGGGACGAAGCGATAGCCGACGCCGCGCACCGTCAGCAGGTGGCGCGGCGTCGTCGCGTTCTCTTCCAGCTTGTTGCGGAGCTGGAGGATGAAATTGTCGATGGTCCGCGGGGTCCCGTGGTGCGTCGGGCCCCAGACCTTGGCCTGGATCTGCTCCCTCGACAGGACCCTGCCGCCCGCCTCGGCGAGGCAGAGCAGCACGTCGAACTCGGTCGCCGTGAGCTCGATCAGCGCGTCGCCGCGGCGGACCTCGCGCGTCGCCGCGTTGATCACGATGTCGCCGGCGCGCAGCTGCGCCCCGTCGGCGCGCGCGATCGCGTCGCGCCGGAGCACGGCCTTCACGCGCGCGAGCAGCTCGGCCAGGCTGAACGGCTTCGTGATGTAGTCCTCGGCGCCGAGCTCGAGGCCCATCACCTTGTCCATCTCGGCGCCGCGCGCGGACAGCATGATCACCGGCAGGGTGCGCCGCTCGTTCCGGAGGATGCGGAGCAGCTCGAAGCCGTTCAGCCGGGGGAGCATGACGTCGATGATGATGAGATCGATCCCGCCGCCGCGGGCCAGCGCGAGCCCGCGCTCCCCGTCCTCGGCCACGAGGACGCGGTAGCCCTCGGCGGTCAGGTTCATCTCGAGACCCATCGCGATGCTGGGGTCGTCCTCCACGAGCAGGACGGTCCGCGCGGGTGTCTGAGGGGTTCGGGTCATGCTGAGGAGGTCCTCTAGCATGTTCATGTCCTGACCGGCGGCGGCCGCGCTACGGCGGCGCGCTCGCGTCGGCGCCGTGATCCGACGCGTCGTTGTGCGCCGCGGCGACCGCGGGCGCCGCAACCCGCGGGCGTCGCTCGGCGCTCGCCTTGGGCATGCTCCGGAGCGGGAGCACGAGGGTGAACGTGCTGCCCTTCCCGGGCTCGCTGTCGACGAGGATCTTGCCGCCGTGCGCCCGGATGACATGCTTGACGATCGACAGCCCGAGCCCGGAGCCCTCCTGCTGCCGGGCCAGGAGATCGTCGACCCGGTAGAACTTCTCGAAGATCCGCTTGTGCTCCGCGCGGGCGATGCCCTTGCCGTTGTCGCGGACCGTGAGCAGCGCCGACCGCTTGAGGACGTGGGCGGAGACGCTGATCTTCCTCGGCTGGCCGCCGTACTTATAGGCGTTCGACAGGAGGTTCACGATCGCGTCGACGAGCGCGCTGCGATCGCAGAGCACGGGCGGGAGGTTCGCGTCGATGGAGACGTCGAGGTCGACGCTGCGCTTCTCGCGGGTCGGCTCGAAGGCGTGGATCGCCTCGTCGGCGATCTCCCCGAGGTGGTGCTCCGAGAGCTCGTAGACGCGCCGGCCGCTCTCCATCCGCCCCCAGTCGAGCAGCCGATCGATGAGCTGCTGGAGGCGGGCGCTCTCCTTGGTGAGCGCCTCGATGCAGCGATCCTCGCTGATCGCGTCGCCGCGCCGGAGCGTGAGGGTCTCGGTGAACATCCGGATCGACGTGAGCGGGGTGCGCAGCTCGTGCGAGACCTTGGACACGAAATCGGCCTGGAGCTCGGACAGGTTGCGCTCGCGCCGGAGGAAGACCCACACGAGGATGACCCCGGTCGCGAGCGTCCCGCAGAACGTGAGGACGATGATCCCCATGATGAGGTTGTACTGGGCCTCGCCGAGGACGAGCAGGAGGAAGCCGACGCCCGACAGGAGCACGCCGGGGATGATGACCAGGTAAACGAGGAGCTGGATGATCCGCCGGTAGCCGAGCGTGGTGAGGTCGCGCCTCGGGGTCCGCATGCCGGCAGCTTAGTGGGGCCCCGCGCCGCCGGCGAGCGCCCGCGAGCGCCCGCGAGCGCCCGCGCGCGGCTATGCCTCGATCCGCTCCAGCACGAGCGCGGGCGCCTCGGCGGGCGCCGGGCCGAGCCGGAAGGCGGCGCGGACGCGATCGGCCGCGGCCCGCGCGTCGTCCGCCCGGCGCGCGTGGATGCGGGCGAGGGGCGCGCCGCGGTCCACGCGATCGCCGCGCACCGCGGCGAGCTCGATCCCCACGGCGGGGTCCACGCGCTGGTCCGCGCGCGTCCGCCCGGCGCCGAGCGCGACCGCCGACAGGCCGATCTCCAGCGGATCGACGGCGGCGACGTACCCCTCGTCCTGCGCGGCGACCTCGACCACGACGGGGGCGCTGGGCAGCCGGCCGGCGTCCTGCACCACGGCCGGATCGCCCTTCTGCGCGGCGATCATCCGCGCGAGGACCTCGGCCGCCGCGCCGCTCGCGATGGCGGCCTCGAGCTTCGGCCGCGCCTCGGCTGCGCTCGCCGCCGCGCCGCCGGCGATCAGCATCTCCTCGCCGAGGGCGAGCGTGCACGCGACGAGGTCGCCCGGCCCGCGGCCGTGCAGCACCTCGATCGCCTCGCGGGTCTCGATGGCATTGCCGACGGCGCGCCCGAGCGGGGCGCTCATGTCGGTGAGCAGCGCGGAGACGCGCTTGCCGGCCGCGGTCCCGACGCGCACGAGCGCGGTCGCGAGGGCGCGGGCGTCGCCGAGGGTCTTCATGAACGCGCCGCGCCCGACCTTGACGTCGAGCACGAGCGCGTCGATGCCCTCCGCGAGCTTCTTCGAGAGGATGCTGGCGACGATGAGCGGGATCGACTCGACCGTGGCGGTCACGTCGCGCAGCGCGTAGATGCGCTTGTCCGCGGGCGCGATCCGCTCGGTCTGCCCGATCATGCACGTCCCCACCTCGCGGACGATGCGCGCGAACGCGTCGACGTCGAGCGCGACGTCGAACCCCGGGATCGCCTCGAGCTTGTCGAGGGTGCCTCCGGTGTGGCCGAGGCCGCGGCCGGACACCATCGGGACGGGGACGCCGCAGGCAGCGACGAGGGGGGCGAGGCAGATCGAGACCTTGTCGCCGACGCCGCCGGTCGAGTGCTTGTCGACCTTCCGTCCGGGCACGCCGGACAGATCGAGGACGTCGCCCGAGTGGAGCATCGCGCGCGTGAGCGCGACCGTCTCGGCGTCGTCCATGCCGCGGAAGAAGATCGCCATGAGCAGCGCGGCCATCTGGTAATCGGCGAGCTCGCCGTCGCTGTGGGCGCGGACGATCCGCGCGATCTCGTCCTCGGACAGCCGCCCGCCGTCGCGCTTCTTCGCGACGAGCTCGACAAGGGTCTGCATCGGCGTCGAGCTTACCCGGGTTCGCCCCTATTTGTCCCTGGCGCGGGCCCCCCTATGGTCGGCGGGAGCGCGCGGACCGTCCCCGCAGGAGAGCGGACACGGCGTCGGTCGCGGTCGCGCGGGAGAAGGGAGCCGACCTGGGCCTCATGAACAGCCTCCTCTATGCCCGGGCCCAGATGGGCCTGTCGCTGGCATTTCACATGATCTTCGCCGCCGCCGGGGTGGCGCTGCCGCTGATCATGGTCATCGCGGACGCGCTCTGGCACCGGACGGGCGATCGAGACTACCTCGAGTTCTCGAAGCGCATGGCGAAGGGGACAGCGATCCTGTTCGCGGTGGGCGCCGTGTCGGGGACGGTGCTCTCGTTCGAGCTCGGGCTCCTGTGGCCGAGCTTCATGGGGACGTTCGGAGAGGTGATAGGGCTCCCGTTCTCGCTCGAGGGGTTCGCGTTCTTCACGGAGGCGATCTTCCTCGGCATCTATCTCTACGGGCGCGGCAAGCTCTCGCCGAGGCTGCACCTGCTCTCGGGCGCGCTGGTCGCGCTGAGCGGCGCGCTCTCGGCGTTCTTCGTGATCCTGGTGAACGCGTGCATGAACGACCCTGCCGGGTTCACGATGGTCGACGGGCGCCCCGCGGACATCGACCCGGTCGCGGCGATGTTCAGCCCGCCGTGGAAGCACGAGACGCTGCACGGCATCCTCGCGTGTTATCAGGCGACGGCGTTCGTGATGACGGGGATCCACGCGCTGGTGCTCCTGCGGCATCCGTCGAGCCCGCTGTTCCGCAAGGCGTTCGCGGTGACGTTCGCGATCGCCGGGGTGACGGCGCTGGCGCAGCCGCTCGTCGGTCACTACGCGGCGGTGGAGGTCGGGACGGGGCAGCCCGCCAAGCTCGCGGCGATGGAGGCGCACTTCGAGACCTCGGCCCGCGCGCCGCTCCTCGTCGGCGGCCTGCCCGACGTGGAGCGGGGCGAGGTCGACTACGCGATCGAGATCCCGGCGGGGCTCTCGGTGTTCCTGCACGCGGATCCTGACGCGGTGGTGCCCGGGCTGGATGCGGTCCCGCGGGACGAGTGGCCGCCGGTCACGGCGACGCACCTCTCGTTTCAGGTGATGGTGGGCGCGGGCTCCGCGATGGCGCTGCTCGCGGTGGTCGGGGCGGTGCTCGCGTGGCGCCGCAGGGGGATCCCGGATCAGCGCCCGTTCCTCTGGGCGGCGATCCTGGCGAGCCCGCTCGGCATCGTGGCGATGGAGGCGGGCTGGCTGGTGACGGAGCTCGGTCGCCAGCCGTGGATCGTGCGGGGCGCGATGCGCACGCGCGACGCGGTGACCCCGTTCCCGCACCTCGCGGCGCCTTTCTGGACGTTCACGGCGCTCTATGTCTTTCTCGGCGTGGTGGTGGTCTACCTGCTCGTGCGCCAGCTCCGCGCGGCGCCGCTCGGGGTGACGGGCGGCGGCGGCGCGCCGCGTGCGTCCGGGGGAGGCGAGCCCGATGCGCACTGAGTGGTTCATCGGCGGGGTGATGATGACGGCGCTCGTGCTGTATGCGCTGCTCGGGGGCGCCGATTTCGGCGGCGGCGTGTGGGATCTGCTCGCCTCCGGCCCGCGGAAGCGGGAGCAGCGCGCCCTCATCGAGCGGGTCATCGGCCCGATCTGGGAGGCCAACCACGTGTGGCTCATCCTGGTCGTGGTGCTGCTCTTCACCGCGTTTCCTCCCGCGTTCGCCGCGATCTCGATCGCGCTGCACGTCCCCCTCACGCTGTTCCTCGTGGGCGTCGTGTTTCGCGGCTCGGCGTTCAGCTTCCGCAGCTATGACTCCCGGGGGGATCGGCGGCAGAAGCGCTGGGGGTTCGTCTTCTCGCTCGCGAGCGTCATCGCGCCGGTGCTGCTCGGCATGATCGTCGGCGCGGTGGCGTCCGGGCGGATCCGGGTGGCGTCGGGGGTGGTGACGAGCGGCTTCTTCGCGCCGTGGCTCTCGCTGTTTCCGTTCGTGGTGGGGCTGTTCGCGCTGGCGCTGTTCGCGTTTCTCGCGGCGGTGTACCTGACGAACGAGGCGAAGGAGCCTGCGCTCGTCGACGATTTCCGGCGGCGCGCGCTCGCCTCGGGCTGCGTGGTGGCGGCGCTCGCGCTGGCGTCGTTCGCGGCGTCGTTCCGGGGCGCCCCGCTCATTCGAGAGGGGCTGACGGATCATCCGATCACGTGGCCGCTCCACGTCACGACGGGCCTCGCGGCCACCGCGGCGTTCTTCGCGTTGTGGACCCGCCGTTTCCGTCTGGCGCGCTTCGCGGCGGCGGCGCAGGTCACGCTGATCCTGCTCGGCTGGGCGGCCTCGCAGTACCCGTTCCTGGTGGTGCCCGACGTGACGCTCGAGGGGGCGGCGGCGAACCCGAGGACGTTGCGATTGCTTGTCTGGGTGCTCGGCGTCGGATCCGTGCTGCTGTTCCCATCGCTGTACGTGCTCTTCCGTGTCTTCGGCAGCGGCCGGGCGGGGGCTGCGTCGGACGGCGACGACGACCATTGAGCGGGAGTGGGGCCGACGTATGTGGAAGTCGCGGTGGCCAAATTTGATGCACCACCTCGACCTACCCGCAGGAGAGGCGTGAGGACGGCTGGCTGAACAGTGGCTCTGTGTCCGTCCGGGCGCTAGGGGGCGATGGCGCGATGCCGGTCGCGCATTGCATTCCTGGGACCTGCAACCCGCTCTCGCGGCACCCCCGAAAAAATGCGAACGCTTTCGCGGGCCTCCCCACGGCGGACGAACCGTGTTACGCTCGCAGGCGCGAAGTTTTCAGGATGCTTGTGGGGGAAGGAGCCCTGTGGAGATGGCGAACATGGCTAGATACCGTCGACACGCGATTGTGGGGTTACTTGCAGCGACAGCCGGTGTGACGGGCTCGTTCGCCGCGTGCACGGACTCGTACCGCCAAGGGCTCACCGGCTCCGGCTCGGGCCCCACCGGGACCGGCGGCGGCGGCGGCGGCACCGGCGGCGCGGGCGGGGAGGGGGGGAGCACGGGGACCTTCGGGGAGGGGGGGCGGTGCGAGTACACGTGCTCCAACGATCTGAAGAAGGTCATCAGCTGCAATGGCGCGACGATCGAGGAGTGCAAGCCTGACGAGGGTTGCGTCAACGCGGAGTGCGTGCCCAACCCGTGCGAGGCGGCGGAGAGGTCGAAGAGCTCGTACGGATGCGACTATTGGGCGCTCAAGACGGCCCTCCGGCCGACCGCTCAGGGGGCCTGTTTCTCCGCGATTGTCGCTAACACGTGGGAGCTGCCGGTCCATATCAATGTTGAGCGCGGTGGGCAGCCGCTTGATGTAGAGAACTTCGCCTACATTCCGGAGGGGCAAGGTTCCATCGAAGACATCCAGTATAAGCCCTACGATCCGGTCGCTGGGCTCGGCGTCGGAGAGGTCGCTGTCCTGTTCCTCTCGAGGCTCTCTGCGGGATCGAGCGTCGTTGATTGCCCTGAACCGGGCGCGTTGGATGAGGAGACTGGTGTCGATGGCACCGGTCGCGGAACAGCGTTTCACATCACGACCGACTATCCAGTCGTAGCCTATCAGATGCTGCCCTACGGCGGAGGGCAGGCCGCCATCACCTCCGCGACCTTGCTCCTGCCGACCAGCGCCTGGCACACCAACTACGTTGCCATCAACGGCTACTCGTCATCGGACTCGGCCGCCTACCGCGGTGCGTTTCCCTCGCTGGCCATCGTTGCCCATCAGGACGAGACGGATGTGACCATCTTGCCGAAGGTGAATATTCAGGAGAGCACCGGTGTAGAGGGAGCCGAACAAGGTGTGGCGAAGACTTACCGGTTGAACGCCGGTGAATTCCTGCAGATTACCCAGGCGGATGAGCTGACTGGCAGCCCTATCGAGTCGACGAAGCCCATCGGCCTCTTCGGAGCCCATGCTTGCATGGTCGTGCCGAACGGTGTCGCCGACTGCGATTCAGGTCAACAGCAAATCGCGCCGGTTCGGGCTACCGGGAGCGAGTACGTGTCGGTCCGCTACCGGAACCGCATCGCGGATCGCGAGGAGTCGCCGCCCTGGCGGATCGTAGGCATGGTGGACGATACGAAGCTCACCTGGGAGCCGTCCAAACCAGAGGGCGCGCCGGATACCGTCAAGCTCGGTGAAGTGTATCAGTTCGACAGTGGCGGGCCTTTTGTCGTCAAGAGCCAGGACGTGAATCATCCGTTCTATGTCGGTCAGTACATGACCGGCGGTAGCGCATACACGAACATCGGCGATCCGGATTGGGTCAATGTGGTCCCGCCGTCTCAATTCCTGGATTACTATGTGTTCTTCACAGATCCGACCTACCCCGAGACGAGCCTCGTCGTCGTCCGTACCCGTTCTAGGGTGAATAACGAGTTCGCCGACGTCGAGCTGGACTGCGCAGGCAAGCTTACTGGGTGGACACCGATCGGAGACGGAGACTACGAGTACACCATCGTCGATATTACCACGGGGAACTTCGAACCGATAGGTGCTTGTGCCAATGGCCGGCACGAGATGCGGAGCGATCTTCCCTTCGGGGTCACGGTATGGGGGTGGGGCGCGATTCAGCAAAATTATCGTGTTTCTTACGCTTACCCTGCCGGTGCTGGGTTCCTGCCCATCAACGAGGTCGAGATTCCACCCATTGCCAACTAGCTAACGCGGCAGTGGACTCCCCCGCCGGCGTCCTGCATCTCTGCCCTGTGAACGCCGTGTCCGAGCCCAAATCGAGGAGTGAAGGGCGGTCCCAGGGCGACTGCCGTGCCGGACGCCAATCCCGCTCGGTCACGATGGGCAATTCTGCAGGTTCGCCAAAGAACAGGAAGCTAACCTGGGGCGATGGACCCGACTGTCCTCCAGAATGCGAAGGCCTCATACCACGTGACGCAATGGATCGGCCGGTGTTCGTTGGGGCCCGGCGCGGCGGTCCATGTCGGGTAGTAGTCGCATTCGAGCTGTGGGTTGAGCTCCTCGGTGTTTGCAGAGAGCGAGGATGTCCAGTCGAAGCGCCACCCGCTATCGGTCACGCCGGGGCGCTCCCCGGCTCGTAGCGCCGGGGGGGGCCTGCGCGTCCCCTTCAGCGCCGCCACGAACGCCCGAAATCGCCCTACCGTGACCTCGTATCTGTCGAGCCTGAAGTCGCTGACGGTGGCTGGGTAGCTCTCATCATTGCTCCGGTCGAACGTTCCTCCCGGTACGACGTCAGCGGCGCAGCAATCGTCGTCCCCGTCGGGCCCGCAGCTCAGTCCCGTGCCAGGCGCGTCGCCGCCCTGGCAGCTCGTCGGGACGCACACGCCGTCGCGGCACCCCGGGAACGGCCTCGCGCAGGGCGCCTCCTCGACCCATGCGCCTCCTTCGCAGCGCCGCGGCTTGTCGCCTGCGCACCCGCGCTCGCCCTCGGTGCACGGTACACAGCGGCCCTTTGCACAGACTCGCGTCTCTCCACTGCAAGGCCGCTGGTGAACCCACTCCCCATCTGCGCACTGCCGGGGCGTATCGCCGACGCAGTCGCGCTCGTCGTGCGCGCAACCCCCGGCGCCCGAGCTCGAGGCGCTGTCGCCGCCAGCTCCGCCTCCCCCAGCACCCGCCCGCGGAGCGTCCTTGAAGTCGTCAAGCCCGAGCACCAGGCCGCAGCTGGTCATCCCGGCCGCAATTGCCAGGGAGCCATCCGCGCACCCGCGCCGTAGCCCGTTCGCCGCTTTTTCACCGTCGCCACGCGGCCCACGCTACATACCGTGCCGAGGACGCGGTAGCACCGCGCGCCAGCCCGCCGCCTCAACCCCGCGCGCCCCGGACACAGCCGCCCGCTTCCGCGGCGGTCCTCGCACCTCCTGGTTCGACCCAGGAGACATCCTCCCCCGGCCCGAGTAGTCTCCCGCCCGGACGCCGGCCCGCATGCGGCGGAACGCCCGCGTCAACCTCGTTTTTCGAGCGTTGCTTGGAGGACAGCTCACCGTGATGGATCGACGAAACCTGCCGGGCCGTGCGCCGCGACGCCCGTCGCGCCTTCGCTGCGCGCTGACCGCAGCGGCCCTGGCCGCACCGGCCCTCGCCGCGCTGGCGCCCTCCGCCGCCCGCGCGCAGGACCGGACCTTCTACCTCGATCGCCTCAGGATGGCCGGCGCCCCCGACGACGGAATCGGCGTCTGGCGCCCGCACATGGGGGAACGGACGCGCTTCTTCGGGCAGCTCGGGCTGGGGATGTCGGTCCACCCGCTCCGCGACGACAACTACGTTGACAACCTCGCCATCGAGGAGCGGATCGAGGGCGACGGGCCCGTCACCTCGCAGCTCATCACCTACCTGAACGCGGGCGTCGAGATCCTCGGCCGCGGCGCCCTCCAGGTCGCGTTCCCCATCGTCCTGTTCCAGGACGGCAACCAGACCTACCACCGCGAGCTCGGCCTGAACCAGAGCGTCGACCTGAAGACCGCCACCCCGATGGACCTCCGGGTCGACGCGCGCTTCGTCGCCCTGGAGCTCGACGAGCGCCGCTTCCGGCTGGGCCTCACCGGCGCGGTCTTCGTGCCCATCGGCAACACGTACTCGTTCGCCGGCGACCGGGGCGTGAGCAGCTCGTTCGGCCTCGGCGCCGAGTACGACTTCAAGGATTTCTTCGTCACCCTGAACACCGGCGTCGCCATCCGGCCGCGCGTGGCGCTCAACGAGCTCGTCGTGGGCAGCGAGCTCACGTACGGCGTCGGCGGTTACGTCCCGCTCCTCGACGGCAAGCTCCGCCTCGGGGCCGAGATCTTCGGCTCGTTCGGCCTCCTCAAGGAGACCGCGGGCGAGCTCGATGCCTCGCCCATCGAGTGGCAGCTCAACAGCAAGATGTTCCTCACCAAGGACAAGGCGGTCTACGTCGGCGCCGGCGTCGGCACCCGCATGAGCGGCGGCTACGCGCCCGATTTCCGGGGGGTCGCCCTCGTCGGCGGCTCGTTCGGCATCGCCGACTCCGACGCCCGCTCGCCCGGCTTCAATTACGTGATCACCGCGGAGAAGGACACCGACGGCGACGGCTACCCCGACGTCATCGACCTCTGCCCGGAGGACCCCGAGGACGGCAAGCAGCCCAAGCCGAGCGACGGATGTCCGGACATGCCCGACCGCGACGGCGACGGCATCCCCGACGTCGTCGACAAGTGCCCGGACGACCCCGAGGACAAGGACGGCATCGACGATCGCGACGGCTGCCCCGAGGAGGACGCGGATCAGGACGGCATCCCCGACGCCACGGACAAATGCCCGAAGGAGCCGGGGCAGGTCGTCGTCGAAGACCCGGAGAAGAACGGCTGCCCCTTCTACATCCGCAGGATCACGGGCTCCGCCGAGATCGAGATCATGAAGCAGGTCGAGTTCGAGTTCGACAGCTCCAGGATCCTCCCGCAGAGCTATCCGATCCTCGACGAGGTCGTGCGCCTGCTCAAGGCGAACCCCGAGATCAAGCTGCTCAGCATCGAGGGGCACACCGACAACCAGGGCACCATCGACTACAACGACCGGCTCGCGCACAACCGCGCCATCGCGGTCAGGGTCTACCTGATCAACAAGGGCGTTCAGTCGGAGCGGCTCACCTCCGTCGGCTATGGCTCCCGCCGGCCGCTCCTGTCCAACGACACGCCCGAAGGCCGGCAGCGCAACCGGCGCGTCGAGTTCCATATCAAGTCGCAGACGATCGAGGGCCGGTAAGCTCCAGCTGGAGCGGCTGGCCGATCCTCCCCCCGAGATCAAGCGACGTTTGCGTGCACGTGCCCCGGCATGTGCACGCAAACGTCATCTCCTGGGCGCCGGCCGGGTTCGGCCCGGCCACGCGGGCGCGTCCCACGCAAGCGCGCTCCCGGGGATCGGCGTTCAGTCGTCGCGGTGCGTGGGCGCCGGGCGACGATGGTCGCACTTGCCGGGGATCGGAAAGCCGCAGACCGCCTCTTCCGTCAGGCAAACCTGCTCCGCGGGACACTGCTCCGGATCGAGGGCGCCGGGATCGCAGGGACGAGAGCAGAAATCGGGCCTCGCCAGCGGGGCGTCGTAGCGGCCGTTGCCGTCGACATCGATGGTGATCGGGTTGGTGATCGCGTAGGGCGGGACCGGCGACCAGTCGGGCACCGTCGGCGTGGGCGCGAACAGGGCGCTGAGCGCGGGGATCCTGCCGAACGCGTCGCCGGCCAGCCGGGACAGCTGGATCTCACCGAAGGGGACGTCCAGGGAGACAGGGCTCATGAGGTTCCTGTCCTCGAGCCCCATGGCGATGATCACCACCCAGGAGTCGCGATCCGGCGCCGTGAAGGTGACCTTGCCGCGCACGTCCACGATCGCGCTCGGCGGCATGGCCGGCTCCAGCAAGCGGACCATCCCGCCGTTCAGGTAGATCTCCACCCGATCGACGCCGAACCAGCTCGCCGTCTGGACATCGAACAGGAGCTCGAGCGACTCTCCGGCGCTCGCCGCCGCCACCTCACCATACGTCTTGCCGCGGATCGTCGCGCGGATGAAGGGGCCGTACGTCGCGAAGGCGTGCGCGCCCCGCAAGCTCTCGACCGCGGCCGGCGTCTCGAGGGCGGCCGGGGAGTCGGTCGCGCTCCGGAAATAGGTCCGCGGGAAGCCCGGCTCCTTCGACCCGTCGTGGCTGTCGCTGCTGGCGATCTGCGCCGGGGCGAAGCCCCGCTCGAGGTAGCGGAAATAATCGTCCACCTGGCCCGCGCGGTACGTGCACGGCGCGTCGCGCGCGTCCTCGGGGACCGGATCGCCGCCGAGCGCCGCGGGCCCGCAGAGCTCCTGGCTGTCGGAGGTCGTTCCGGAGAAGCCCCAGTTGTTCGCCTGCTCGTCGGGCGTCCGGGCGAGGATGCGCTTCATCAGCGCCCACGCGAGCTCGGTGCGGGCGCGACGCTTGCAATCGGAAACGGCCAAAGCGGCGGCAGCCGCGCCTGCGCCGGGGGCGCCGCCCGGCGCGGACGTCGCCGCGCACGGCGCGCGCAGCCAGCCCGCCACCTCGGGGCACGCGGCCTCGATCTCGGCGGCGCTCCCGGCGGCGTTCAGCCGCGCGAGGCAGCGGTTCCAGTCGACGACCTCGGCCACGCTCGGCGTGCGCACCAGATCGAACCGCTTGCCGTTGATGACCTCCATCGCGTCGAACGCGCAGCTCGCGGTCCGGAAGACGGGGTTGTTCTCCTCGAGGAACGTCGGCGTCCGGCCCATCGTGTAGGTGTCGACGCCGAGCTGGTCGATGTAGCCGAAGAAGCCGTCGCGCGGGTGCGCGACGATCGTCAGCGGCGCCACGGTGCCGTCGCCGGAGGCCCGGAGGGCGTCGAGGATCGCCCCGCCGGGCTCGCACGTCCAGTCGTGCGCCCCGTGGCCCGGGACGTCGAGCTCGTCGTATTCGAGCGGGAACCCGATGAAATGCCCCTGCTCCAGCGTGGTGATCTCCGCCCCGATCGCCGTGGCGAGGTGAGGCGCGAGCCCGAGCGCGCGCGCTGTCGGCTGGTAGTCCGTCTCGACGTCGTGGTCGGTCGACACCGCGAGCTCCACGCCCTCCGCCGCCACCGTGGCCACCCGCCGCGGCAGCGCCATGCCGCTGTCGAAGCTCGGCTCGGAGTGGAGGTGCATGTCGGCCGACATCCACCCCCTCGTGTCGACCTCGCGCACGAGCGTGGCGTCGAGCTGCAACGTGCGGCCCGGCGCGAGCGTGACGTCGCGCTCCACGTAGATGCCGTACTCGATGCCGCGCGACACCGTGATCTGGTATCGCCCCGGCTCGATCTCGACCTCTCCCTCGCCGGTGGCCGTGATCTCGACGGCGCGGTTGCCGTTCCCGAGCCGGCCGTCGCCGAGGTAGACCCTGCGCCGGCCGTCGCCCGGGAGCCTCCGCCCCGCCTCGTCGAGCGAGGCGAAGGCGAGCTTGGCCGGCACCCGCTGGCCCGCCTCGTCCGCGACGCGGTAGCGCACCCTCGCCGGCGCGGGGAGGCGCGGCGACACCACGGCCTCCTGTCCCGCCCGCAGGCTCACCCGGATGGGCGCCGACATCGCCGTCCCCGCCGCGTTCCTCGCCACGAGCAGGTAGCTGCCGGGCGGCAGGGCGCCGCGGAAATCGCCGTCCTCGGACGGGTCGAGGCCGAGATCCGCGTCGATCTCGTCGATGAGGCCCACGTCGCCGCGCGCCTCCCGGTTGGCCGCCACGAGCTCGTCCAGCGAGGCGAAGGGCCGCGCGGGATCGGGATCGGCGAAGACGAACACCCGGGCGTTCGGCGCGGCCTCGAGGGTGTCCTCCCACAGCACGTGGCCGCTGACCGCGCCGGTCGCGGTCCCGCGGAGCCGGTGCATCACGCCGGTCACGCTCGAGACGTCTCCGTCGCCCACGGCCAGGTAGCGCTCGTAGCTGAACGCGCGGTGGGCGTCGCACGCCGCGTCGTCCTCCTCGTTGAACAGGCACGATCGGCTGGCGGACACGAACGCCGTCGCCGCGCTCGCGAAGAGGGGCACGTTGACCAAAGGCGGCGCCGCGCCCTCCGCTGCCTTCGTGAAGTAGCCGTAGCTGACGTCGCCGCCCGCCGCGGCCACGAAATCGAAGGTGAGCGGCGCCTGGAAGGAGTTCCGCCCCGCGTTCCAGGCGTCCTGGACCGCCGTGTCCTCGTCGAAGCCCGCGCCGGACGCGAAGACGTCGTTCTGGTTGCCGAAGAACACGAAATCTCCAGCGACGATGCCGGCGCGGCGCGACGACGCCTCCTGCGCGGCCTCCGGCGGATCGCCGAGGACGCCGCCGAACACCGAGACCGGGGCCGTGGCGTTGTCCAGCGGCAGGACGTCGCTGCACGCGCAGGTCAGGCAGCCGCCCGGATCCTGCCGATACCCGTTCGGGCACGGCTCGCAGCTCCTCTGGGGCTCGCAGCCGGGCGGCGGCCTGTCGTCGAGCAGGAGGACCGTGCGCACCGTCACGAACCGATCGCCCGGGTGAAGGAGGTAGTCTGTCCGGAAGCGGATCCTGGAGCGGACGCCGGGGAAGAAGAGGCCGAGCAGATCCTCCTGCGCCCGGAGCAGGCCTATCGCCTCGAACAGGAACTCGCCGTCTCCCTCGACGCGGATCCCGGCCTCTGCGCCGTCGGAGCCGTCCGCGAGCACGGAGACGTCGGTCGCCGTCGGGTCGGGCACGATGAGGTTGGCGAGCGAGAACATCTCCGCGAACCGGTCCCGCCCCTGTCCGCCCTCCTCGCCGATCCGGCCGCGCCGCCGGTCGACGTCGACGATGGCCCCGCCGAAGATCCCCGGCCCAGGCGAGTCCCGCCCGCCCAGGATCGCCACGCGGATCTGGTCGTTCTCGAGGAGGAAGTCGCCTATGTCCGCCATCGCCACCGGGCCGCCGACGAGCTCGGCGCGCTGCTCTATCCGCTTGGCGCGGAGCAGCCGATCGCCCCCGCAGCTCGGCAGCGCGGGGGCGGCGAGCGCGGCGGCGGCGAGCGGGACGAGCGCTACCCGGGTGAGCCAGCGGTGGGTTCGCCGCACAGAGCTCTCTCCTACAGCGAGAGTTGGAGTTGCAGGAGGAGCACGTCGTTCGAGCTCGACAGCCCGCCGAGCTCCTCCCGGTGCGTGTATTCGAGCTGCGCCTTCACCAGATCGTCGTACGCGTGGTAGCTCGCGCCGCCGGTGAGCACGAGGTTGTCCCCTTCATCGTCGATATCCAGGTTGGGGTCGATCCACTCCACGCGACCCGAGACACCGAGCTTCCGGGCGATGAGCATGTAGCCTGCCTCGAAGACGAGCGCGAGCGACGAGACCGAGGTGATCTGCGCGATCGGCTGGGTGGGCACCGCCTTGGGGCTCGCCCCGGTCCAGAGCACCTCGCCGAGCGCGTGAAGCCCCGCGGCGTGCACCAGGACATCGGCGCTCGCGCCGTAGAGCGTGCGCGCGCCGCCGTCGCTGAAGAAGCCGTCGGCGCCGACCCCGAGGCGGAAGGGCGAGCGGGCGACGTCCTGGAGCGTACGGCCGAGCGGGCCCCGCGGCTCGGTGGCGACCCGGCCGGCGACGGCGATCCCCTCGAAGCGGTTGCCGAGGGGAGCGAGGCTCTCGGAGGGACCTGCGTAGAACTGATCCGAGCGCTGGAAGGCGTTGTAGACGCCCGCGTGACAGCTGAAGGCGCGGTCCTGGAAGTGCCCTTCGGCCTGGATCCCGACCTGCGTGAACGGGGCGATCGCGCGGACGGCGAGCGGCCGCTCGGCGAGGGCGCCGTCGCCGGCGCCGGTCATCGCCGAGCGAGAGAAGGGCACGGTGCGCGCGCCCGCGATCACCTCGAGCGCGCGCGCCGCCGTGACGCCGGCCCACGCCTCGTGGATGCGCGCCGTCCCCTCGTCGTCCCCGGCGAGCTCCGTCGAGATGGCGAACCGCACGAGCCCCGCGACGTCGCCGCGCAGCCCGGCGCGGACCCGGCGCAGCCGGAAGCCGGGCTGCTCGGCGCTGTCGCCGGCCTGGCCCAGCGCGTCGTCGCCCACGTAGGGCGCGGCCTGCAGCGCGAGCAGCGCGATCGGCGCGATCTCGAGCGGCCCGAGCGCGACCCGCACCCGCTCCCGGAAGCCCGGCGGCAAGAGGTCGCCGCGGTCGCCGCTCGCGGGCGCCGGAGAGGCGGGCGCTGGCGCCTCGCGCGGCCGCGGCTCCCGCGCAGGCGCGCTCGCCCGAGCGGCCGGCGCCGCTGCGCCTTCCGGCTCGGCGGCCGCCTCGACCCCTTCTGCCTGCGCGTCGCCAGGGCTCGCGACCGCGGCGGCGGGCTCCTCTGCCGCGGGCTCGGGCTCCTGCGCGCGCGGCGTGGCGGCGGCGAGCAGGACTGCGGCGCCGCCTGCGACGCGAGCGAGGTGCCTCATGGATTCGGGTCTCCTGGAGGGCTGCGTGGAGCGCCCCGTGCCGCTCCGGCTGGCCAGTGGTCGTCACCTCGTGCCGTGTCCACCCGGCGAGGTGCCCGGGAAACTAGAGGAAGACACGCGGCGCTGCAATCCGCGCGGCGCGCTGTGCTATCGCTCGCGGCCTACCCGCTCCTCGCGCAGCAGCGGAGGGAAGGGGAGCGCCACACTTCTCATGGAAATGCCCGGTTCGAGCCCGCCCGACAGCGATCCCACGCCCCGGGCCAGCGCGTCCGCCGCCTCGCCGCCTCGATCTCCCGGCGCGGAGGCGCCTCCCGCGGTCGGGAGCGGGAATCGCTGGCCCTGCGACAGGGCGTTCGTCGCGACGTTCGTGCTCCTCGCCGTCGCAGCCGTCGTGCCGATATGGCGGGTGCGGTTCCTGCCGCTGCTCGATCTGCCGAACCACCTCGCGGCCGTCCATATCTGGCACAGCTTCGATGAGCCGTGGACGCGCTTCAGGGACTTCTACGAGCTCAGCCTCCGTCCGGCCCCCTACGGCGCCTATCACATCCTGACGCACGTGATCGCCTATGGCGTCGGCCTCGAGAACGCGAATCGCGTCGTGCTCTCCGGGTATGTGCTCTCCATCCCCGCGGCGGCGCTCGGCTGGGCGCGCCGGACGCGGCGCAGCCCCTGGCTCTCGGTCCTCACCTTCCCGCTGGCCTTCACCCTCTCCTGGGCGTGCGGCTTCCTGCCGTTCCTCGTCGGCGTCGCGCTGCTGCTCGCCGGCGTGCTCGCGCTCGACGCCTACCTCGATCGGCCGAGCCCCTTGCGCGGGGCTGCCGTCGCGCTGCTCAGCGTCGGCTGCGGCCTCAGCCATCCGCTGATCCTCTTCGGCTATTACGTCTGCGTCGCCGTGCTGATGCTCTGCCACCTGCCCCGGTGGTCGCGGATCGCCGTCGCGCTGCCGCTCTTCGCGCCCGCCGTCGCGCTCGTCCTGTGGCAGCTCGTCGCCTTCAAGAGCCCCATGGTCGATCTGCGGAGCGGCCCGCGGTTCCAGGGCGTCTGGGTGCCATGGCACGAGATGCTCCGATCGTTCCCCGAGTACACGCTCGACTCGGTATCGGGCGATCTCGACACCCGGCTCTTCTGGGTGCTCCTCGCGGTGGCGTCGCTGCTGGGCCTCTCCGGCGTCGCCCGGCGCTTCCTCCTTGGCCGCGGCCTTCCCGCGCGCGAGCCAGCCGCGCCTGCCGGCTCGCTTCTCGACCGGCTGCACCGCCATCGCTCTCTCGCCCTCTGCGCTGCGATGGCGATCTGCTATTTTCTCGTGCCGCTGCACCTGGCTCGCCCCTTCGACTGGTGGTTCGTGAGCGGGCGCTTCTCGCCGTTCATCTGCTTCTTCGGCTTCCTGGCCATCACGGCGCCGCTCCAGGGCCGCTCGCGCCTCCTGATGGCCCCCGCCGTGGCGGCCGCGCTCGTGCTGCCGCTCCACCTCTCGGAGAAATACGCGCGCTTCGACGAGCGCGTCGCGCCGTTCGCCCGGATGGTGGCGCGCATCCCGCCGGGCGCCGAGGTCCTCTTCTTGACGCTGCCTCCACGGACCGATGAATCGTTGATCATCGAGGGCACGAACCACTTCTCCTCGTGGGTGCAGATCATGCACGGGGGCTTCAGCGCGGACGGCTGGCACAACGTGGGTTTCCCCTTCACGCTGAAGCGTCGCCTCCCCGCGCCACCGTCGAACCGCGGTGAGTGGTTCAAGCCGGATGTCCATGGCGTCGCGTACGATTACGTGATCCTCCGGAACGAGCGGCCGGATAAGCCGGTGTTCACCGCGGCGCACCCCTCGTTTCGCCGGATCGAGCGCGATGGCGCCTTCACGCTCTACGAGCACACGCGTTGAGCGACGCCCCGGTCGCACCTCCGCTCGGCGCAGCCGAGCGCGCCGCTGTCGTGTGTCGCGCGTCGCGAAGCGCGCCGTGGTCGCAGGGGGCGCGTCGATGACGTGACGTTCAGGCGAGGCGCCTCATCCCCGCCGATCTGCCGTCGTTCCAGGCACCGACCGGGTAGTCTACGATCCTTGCGGTCGGCCACCCCTCGGGTGCGTCGCGCCGAGGAGGGGAGCCGCTTGCCGATGTCGACAAGAACCCGCGCAGTCCGTCGCCGCCCGCTGGCCTGGAGCGGAGGGCTTGCCGCCGTGGTCGGGCTCGCGCTGGCGTCCGGCGTGGCGCCGTCCTGCGCCGGCGCGGCAGGCCCCGACACCCCGCGAGGCGCCGGAGGCGAGGGCGCTTCCGGCTGTCCGGCCGACTGCGCCGCGGACCCGAGCGCCCCGCTGTGCGACCGGGAGACGGGCGACTGCGTGGCCTGTCTGCCTGGCCCTCTGGCGTGCCCGCCCGGTCAGGTTTGCGATCCCGAGGCGAAGCGCTGCCTTTCGGGCTGTGAAGACGAGTCCGACTGCGCAGCTCCGCTCACCTGCGATCCCGCGAAGCACGCCTGTGTTGCCTGTATCGTCGACGGCGACTGTCCCCCGGGCGCGCTGTGCACCGGAGAGGGCGAGTGCGTCCAGGGCTGCTCGGCGGCGCATCCGTGTGAGAGCGGCGCGGCGTGCTGCGATGGTGTCTGTCGGGATCTCCTGACGGACGCGCTGAGCTGCGGCGCCTGCGGTCGCGCCTGTCCGGAGCTCTCGCACGCCGGGATCGCCTGCGCCTCGGGAGCGTGCGCGCTCACCGCCTGCGAGGACGGGTTCCTCGACTGCAACCACGACCCGGCGGACGGGTGCGAGCACGACGAAGCAGAGCGCGGGCCCTGCTCGTGCACGCCGGGCGACACGAGGGTGTGTTACGAGGGATCGCCGGGCACCGAAGGGGTCGCTCCCTGCGCCCCCGGGGTCTCCACCTGCAGGCCGAGCGGCCTCTCGTGGGGGCCATGCCTCCACCAGGTGCTGCCGGCGCTCGACGTGTGCGCCGACGATGTCGACAACGACTGCGACGGCGTCGTCGACAACCCACCCGATCAGGACGGCGACGGGTGGACGATCTGCGACGGCGATTGCTGCGACTCCCCGTCGGACGGGTGCGGCACCCCGGCCCTCGTGAACCGCGGCGCGTTCGAGGTGGCGGGCAACGGGATCGACGACGACTGCGACGGCGTGGCAGACAACACCGCGCCTTGCGACGCCGGGCTCACGAGCGACTCGCCGACCGCGCTCGATTATGCGAAGGCGATCGACCTCTGCGTCACCACGACGGCGAGCCCACCGTCGCGCTCGCAGCGCACGTGGGGTGTCCTCTCCGCGAGCTTCCACCGCGCCGACGGCGCAAGCGCGCCGGCCGCGGCCCAGCGATCGATCCGCCAGGGCTTCGGCTCCGGCATCACGCCGCTCCAGGGCGCGCGGCTCGCGGTGCTCTCGACCGGCGTCGCTGCGGCCGAGGCGGCGCCGAACGACACGAGGCCGAGCTTCGCCCCGTTCCAGGGCGGCCAGGACATGGGGACGTCGAGCAGGGTGCCCGCGGACTGGCTCGACGCGAACGGCGACAACCTCCCGAACGCGCCCGGGTGCCCTGACCCGCAGGGCGGCGCGACGGCCTACGATCCCGTGATGCTGAAGCTGCGCGTCCGCGTGCCGACGAACGCGAGCGCGTTCAGCGTCTCGACGTTCTTCCTCTCGTCCGAGTATCCGGAGTGGGTGTGCAGCCGCTTCAACGACTTCTTTCTGGCGCTCCTCGACTCGACGTTCGAGCCCTTTCCAGGCGAGGCGGCGAACCCGGCGGACGGGAACCTCGCCTTCTATGACCCGCCGCCCGCCGGGGCGCCGGTCTACCCGCTGGGCACGAACCTCGCGTTCGGCGGCACCGGGCTCTTCACCCAGTGCGTGAACGGGCCGACCGGGTGCGGCGGCGGCGCCACCCCCGGCACGACGACGACCTGCACGAGCATCACCCAGCTCCGCGGGACAGGGTTCGATGCCACGAGGCCGCCCGCCCAGTTCGAAGGTGAGCCCGGCTGGTGCGGTTCGAGCGAGCGTGCGGGCGGCGGGACCGGATGGCTGGTCATGAACGGCAATGTCACCCCAGGTGAGATCATGGAGCTGCGCTTCGTACTTTGGGACACCGGCGATCCCTGGAACGATTCCGTGGCCCTCCTCGACAACTTCCAGTGGTCGACGTTTGCCTCGACGCCCGGCACGCGCGAGTGAAGCGCCGCGCAGGGCGGTAGGGCAGGCGCCGCTCCGGGGCACGTCGGGGCGCGGCGCCCGATCACCCGATGGGGGGGCCTCGGCGGCGCCCCTGGCGAGGGCGCTGTGGGGACGCGGCGCTTCGAGGAATGGCGCCCCGACCGAGGCGCGCGACCGCAGCGGACGGACGGCGACCCGATTACACTGCGCGGCGCACAGAGGACCGCGGCACGCATCCCTCGGCCTCGCGCTCGTCAGGAGCGCTTCCGTTCATCACCCAAGGAGACTGCATGAGGAGAACGCTCACGCCGCTCGCGCTGTTGCTCGCGAGCCTGTCTTTCACCACGCTCGGCTGCGATAGCAAGGGGAGCGACGCGACGGCCCCCGGAGCGGTGGCCGAGGGCAAGCCGACCGAGAGCGCCGCCCCTGCGGCGACGACGGCCGCGCCGGCGGCGACGGCGGCGACGGCGGCCGTGCCGGCCGCGGCGACCGCCGAGCCGACGGCCGCTGCGTCGGCCGCTCCGGCGGAGACGGCCGCGGCGACCGCCGAGCCGGCGGAGACGGCCGCGCCGAAGGCGACGGCCGCTGCGTCTGCCGCCGCGGCCGCGGGACCAGCGTCGACCGGCGCCGCGCAGGCGGGCGAGAAGAAGTTCGAGTGCGGGGCGAAGGGCCAGAAGATGTGCCCAATGCAGGCCTGGATGAAGAGCACGATGGCCTCCGCGACCTCGAGCGGCGACGCCGCGAAGATCGCGACGGCGCTGCAGTACGTGGCCAGCAAGCCGCCGCCCGGCATGGGCAGCTGGGTGGCGATCACGAAGGCTGGCATCGCCAAGGCGAAGGCCGGCGACGTCGACGGCGCGAAGGCGAGCTGCAAGCAGTGCCACGACCTCTACAAGGAGCAGTACAAGAAGACGATGCGCGATCGTCCCTGGTGAGCCGCCCGCCGGCGGCGCGGCGGACCCGCTCCGGTTCGCGCCGCTCGCCGCTGCGTCCCCACGGCTCGCCGCGGCGAAATTCCCGTAACCTAACGACATTTTCGCGGGCTCACGGCGCCGTGGCGAGCGCTGAGCGCCGCTTCCTGGAGCGCCGCGAGCGTCGCCGCCGCGCGCCCGGCCGGCGATCGCTGCTCGGTCGGCAGGGCGCGGGACAAACATCTTGGACGGGAGGGGGTGATGCGATACAGCGCTGAGCTGATGGCGCGCGCTGTTCGCACAGGCCCTGGGGGTGCCCATGCGCCTGCCACCTCGTCGTCCACCCGCGCGCGAGGGGCCGGCAAATCGAGCGGGGCAGCGGCTGCTCCGCGCCCGCGCGCCGGCCAGACCGCCGACCCGTTCTCGAGCGGCGCGACGCCGCCCTCGAAGCCGCGCGCGGGCGCGGCGCCGCGGCTCACCGGGGACGCGGCCCTCGACGTCAGATCGAGCACGGCGGCCCCGAGCGTGCGCCCTCCAGCGGCCCCGTCCGCGCCGAGCGTGCGCCCTCCAGCGGGCCCTCCGCGGGCGGACGCGGGTGCTCCTGCGGCCGCCTCGAAGAGGCCTCCTCCGCCGGACGACGACGACGACGACGACGAGGACGACGAGCGGGGCGGCGCGCAGCGCGGCCGGCCGCGCGGCCCGTTCACGCAGCACCGGCGGCTCGACTCGCTGCGCAGCCTGCTGCAGAAGCACCCTGCCGGCCTGACGATCTACGATCTCGCGCGCGAGCTCAACGTCACGCCGCGCTCGCTCCGGCGCTACCTTGTCGAGGTCAAGCGCGAGCTCGATCTCGTGTCGGTCGCCACGCGCCCCGGGGGCCCTCGCCTCTGGCGGCTGTCTCCGAGCGAGGCGCCCCGGCGCGTCGAGGTGCGGCGGACGCAGGCGTACGCCCTGCTCGCCGCCCGCCGGCTGTTCGAGCCGATGCGCGGCTCGACCCTGTTCGAGGAGATCGACCTCGCCGCGCAGCGCCTCCTCGGCGTCGCGCGCAGGCCCGGGCGCGGGCCGAACGCCGGCGTCGCCGACGCGCGGCTGGAGGAGCGCTTCCTCTATCTCCCGTTCGCCCCGAAGGACTACGCCGCGCGCACCGAGGAGCTCGACGACCTGTTCCAGTCCGTCGCCGACCTGCGCCCCCTGCGGTGCCGTTACCGCCGCTCGCGGGACGGGCGCGAGGAGCGGGTGCTCATCCACCCGTACGCGCTCGTCCTCTACAAGGACGCGATCTACTGCGTGGGCCTCCACGTGGGGCGCGGCGAGGTGCGCACGTTCCTGCTCGATCGCATGCGCGACACGGAGTGCGCGGTCACCGAGCGGTTCGAGCTGCCCCCGGATTTCTCCATCGACGACTACTTCCAGGGCCAGTTCGGCATCTGGCGCGGGGGCGAGCCCCGGCGCGTCGTGATCGACTTCGACGAGCGTGTCACCGAGTTCGTGCGGACGCGCAAGGTGCATCCGTCTCAGGAGATCACGCCGCTGTCCGGCGGCGGCGTGCGGCTCACGATGCTCATCGGCGACATGACGGAGCTCGCGACGTGGGTCCTCGGCTTCGGCGAGACCGCGCGCGTCGTCGAGCCGCCCGACCTCGTGGACCGCGTGAAGCGCGAGCTCGCCGGCGCGCTCGCTCGCTACGAGGAGCCGCCGTCGCCGGCCGAGGCCTAGCTCCGCAGTCCAGCGATCCCGGGTGGGATCCCTGACCCGCGGAGCTGGCCCGCCTCAGCGCGAGGCCTGGAGCGCCTCGTCGATCATCTTCTGGTGCTCCGCCGGGTCCGCCCAGCGGGCGCGCCCCTCGGCCGGCAGCTGATCGATCGGATCGAAGTACGTGTACCGCTGCCCCGGCTTGACGCTCGGCGCCTCGAACACCGAGATCCCGGTCGTGCGGTCGTAGTGCTCGAACGAGTGCGCGTCGCGCTTGCCTCCGCCGCCGGGCGCGTCGACGACGAACGTCGGCGTGTTGAACCCGGCGGTCGAGCCGCGCACGTACTTCTCGATCGTGAGCCCGGTCGCCAGCGTGGTCCGGAGGTCCTCCACGCCGCGGACGAGGTCGTGGATGTAGACGTAGTAGGGGTGCACGTGCACGTGCCCCAGGCGCTTCACGAGCAGCTTCATCGTCTCGGGCGTGTCGTTCACCCCGCGCTGCAGCACGGATTGGTTCCTGACCGTGATCCCCCGCTCGAAGAGCTTGTTCATCGCGTCGCGGGTGACGCCCGTGATCTCGTTCGGGTGGTTGAAGTGCGTGTGGATCACGACCTCCTTGTGCAGCTTCCGGCCGAGCTCGACCGTGCGCGTGACCGCGTCGATCCACTCGTCGTCGGTCAGGATCTTCTGCGGCATCACGGCCGGGCCCTTCGTGGCGAGGCGGATGCGCTGGATGTTCGGCATCCTGAGGAGCGTCTCGCCGATCGCGCCGAGCTGCTCCGGCCGCAGGTTGTACGCGTCTCCGCCGGAGACGACGATGTCCTCCAGCTCGGGACGCGACGCGATGTACGCGTACGCTCGCTTCCAGCGCTCCTCGTCGACCTTGAAGTGGGTCTTCTCGACCTCCTCCGTGTCGATGCCCACCGCGTAGCTGCGCGTACAGAAGCGGCAGTACACGGGGCACGTGTCGAGCGGCAGGAAGAGCGCCTTGTCGGCGTAGCGGTGCGTCAGCCCGGGGACGGGCGCGTCCGCGCGCTCGTGCAGCGAGTCGAGCCCGAGCTTCGGGTGATCCGGCAGGAAGCGCGAGGCCAGCGGGATGAACTGCGTACGGAGCGGATCGCCGTACGGATCGTTCCAGTCGATCAGAGAGAGCATGTACGGCGAGACCCGGACGCTCATCGGCGCGCGCGCGAAGCCCTCGGTCGCGTCCCGGATGAAGTCGTCCGACACCATCCCGCGCAGCGTGTCGAGCAGCTTGTCGGGGCGGGTGATCGACTTCTTCGCCTGCCACCGGTGGTCCATGAACTGCTCGTCGGTCACGTCGGCGTAGGCCGGGATCCTCCGGAAATCGGGCAGCTCGAGCAGGTTCGCGTGCTGGAGGGACGCCGGGTCCACCGGCGGCTTGAGGGGCGCGATGTCGTGGCTTCGCTTGCTGAGTTCGATGAGGCTCGAGGTGGTCGTCATGTCGTGGACCCTTGCTCGCGCGGAGCAAAGAGAGCGTCGAGGGATGGCCGCGTGCCTGCGCCTACGCGTCTCGGGGCCTGCCCGGGAGAGGCTGCGGCAGCGGTTCCTGGGAGCGTAGCATCGCGGTACCCCGTCGGGGGCGATGTGCGCCGCTTGTCGCCGAGCGGCGCCTCTGGCGGGCGGGCGGGGGGTTGGCGGGCGCGCGAGCCGGTCAGGGTTCGATCGACGCGACCGTGGTGTCGCGGGTGGTGCGGTAGCGCGCGTAGTAGGTCCGGACGCGCGTCACGTAGGCCTGGGTCTCTTCGTACGGCGGGATGCCGCCGTGCCTCATGACCGCCCCTTCACCGGCGTTGTAGCCGGCGATGGTGAGATCGAGATCTCCGTTGAAGAGGTTGGCCAGGATGCGCAGGTACCGCGTTCCACCGAAGATGTTCTCTCGCGCGTCGAACGCGTCGCGCACCTGCATGCGGAGCGCGGTCTCTGGCATCAGCTGCATCAGCCCCTGCGCGCCGACGGGCGAGACGGCCCGTGGATCGTAGTCGCTCTCGCACTTGATCACCGCGCGGACGAGCTCCTCGGGGATCTGATAGAGCGCGGCGGCCTGCCGGATCCACGCGTCGTAGCGGCTGAAGCGCTCGAGCGATTTGTCGCTCGGCGCGACGGGCGTCACCCCCGCGCGCGTCGTCGAAGAGCGGCGCCCGTCGCCCTTGATGTACAGCTTGAACCGCGCGTCGCCGGTGGGGCGGTTCGCGAAGTGCACCGTTCCATCCGCGTCGGTGTACGTGAAGATGTCGGCGAGCGCGCTGCCCGGGTGCAGCGCGAGGACGGCGAGCCCGAGCGCGGCGGCGAGGGCGCGCAGGGGCACGCGAAGGGAAGGCCCGGAGGTCGACGGGGCAGGCATCTCTCGGTTCAGCATAGGTTGCGATCGTCCGCTCGCGCAAACCGCACCGTGTCGGCGGAAATCGTGCCGGTGGAATCGGAGGAAGCTGAATTGGAGAGCAACGCTTCGGGCACGCGCCGTCATTCCGAGGACGCCGTCGTGAGGCGATCCGGCGCGCCGCCCCCCCGTCGTGGAAGCTCGGTCTGGTGAGCACGTCCCGGGCGCTGTAGTAAGGCGGGCGCCATGGAGATCGGCTGGCGGCATGTGCTCGCGGGGGTTGCGGCCCTCTTCATCCTGTTCCTCGTCGTCAAGATGCGCCCTGCCCGGCGGCGCCGGGACGCGCTGAGCGCCGAGGTGCAGGCCGCGCGGGAGCGCGCGCGGCGCGCGGCGACCCCGCGCGAGCGGGCCGAGGCCCTGTGCGACGCTGGCGTACAGGCGATGCACGGCGGCCGCCGCGTGACAGCGGCCGTGGGGTTCTTCGTGCGCGCGATGCGCGCCGACCCGACCTCGGCTCGGGTCATCGAGCTCGCGAGCGGCGCGCTGGCCAAGCGCAAACCCCGGCTCCTCGAGAAGATCCTCTGGCGGAGGCTCGCGGTGCTCCCCTGGGACGGCGAGCACCGCGACGCGGTGCGCGCGGCCGCGGGCGGGCTGGAGGCGCTCTACCGGCGCGGGATCCGTGACCGCAGCCGGGCGGAGATCATGCGCAAGCTGACCCGGACGCTCGGCTGAGCCGAGGCGCGAGGGCGCGTCATCGGGCGCGCCGCCGGCCGGCCGGCGAAGACGTCAGGAGACGTCACGTCCCCCAGAACGATCGCGGCAGCGCGCCGCGGTTCGACAGCGCGACGAGGTCCATGAGCAGCGCGATCGTGACGTGGACCAGGAAGCCCGAGTAGATGCTCTTCGTGCGCATCGCGAGCGAGCCGAGCGCGATCCCGGCGACCACGGCGCCGGCCGCCTCCAGGTACGGCTTGCCGAAGTGGATCATGCAGTAGGGGACGATCATCGCGAAGATCGCGCCGGAGCCCAGCGTGTGCCGCAGGCCGGCGAGCCAGAAGCCGCGGAAGAAGATCTCCAGCGCGAAGAACTGGGCGAAATACATCGTCTCCCAGGCGATGAGGTCGAACCAGGAGCGGGAGGACTGCTTGTAGAACGGGTAATAGGTCCCGAAGTCGGGCGCGCTCGCGACGACGAACACCGCCGGGACGACGACGGCGAGGCAGAGCAGGTAGATCCACGCGTGCTTCGCGAGCCCCCGGACGCGCAGCCCCATGTCGAGCAGGCTGTCCTTCGGGAAGCAGGCCTTCCACGCGACCATCGGGATGGCGACGTACCCGAAGACGCGGGTGAACGACCACCAGACGTAGCCGTAGAGCTCGTCGTAGCGGCGGATCGAGATGGGCAGCAGCGTCCCGGTCGGCGAGAGCGCCTGAGCGAGCTCGAGCTCGCGCAGCCACGGCCGGATGTGCTCGTCGTAGACAGCGCGGCCGCCGTAGTACTGCTGCAGCATGAGCACGACGGCGGTGATGGTGAACAGGACCGCGGGGCGGCGGTCGTAGCCGCCGGCGGCGAGGGTGCGCCGCTGGTGCTCGTGGGCCTCGACGTCGAGCTCCCGCCAGGTGCGCCGGAAGAAGAGCCAGAGGACGGGCGCGAGCGCGATGTACGCGACGACCGGGAACAGGGCCTTGAGGACGGTGCTCCCCAGGGCCGACGAGGGCCCGGCGAGGCGGGAGCTGACGTCCGAGAGGGGCGGCTGCAGCGGCCGGAGCCGGTCGACGTGCGCCACGAGCCAGCTCCCCAGGTTGAGCATCGGCGCGCCGTGTACCACGATCCGCGGCCCAGCACAGCGGCGACACTCGGGCGACGCGGGATCTCGACCGCCGCCGGCGCCGCCCCTCCGCAGCGCGGCCTTGCGGCGCCCTGCCCTGCTCTGCTAGATCGCGCCCCTCTTCAAAGCCGCGCGAGTCATCTCGCGCATGTCCGGCGCAGGCCTCGCCTGCCCGTGGGAGTCTCAGCAATGGCCAGCAAAAATCCGCTTGCGATCGTGAAGGAGCGCTTCGGCGACAAGGCGAAGCTCGTCGAGGCCGTGAAAGGGTTCGCGACCGAGGACCTCTGGCTCGGGCGCGTCAGCTCCGATCGGGGCGGCACGAAGGGCCTGGATCACGTCTCGAACGCCAAGCTCCTCCGCCTCCACGCGACGTTCAGCGTTGTAAAGGAGAAGTTCGGGACGCGGGCGAAGCTCATCGACGAGACGTTGACCGTCCTGAACCGGTCGAAGGACCAGGGGTACAGGAAGCGCCTCGAGGCGTACCCCGTCCCGCGCCTCTATGATCTCTACCAGTCGGCCTCGAAGCGGGCGAAGGCGGCCTCGAAGGCCCAGGCCTGAGCGCGCGCTGCTCGGAGCCCCCTCCCGCCGGTTGTGACCGGGCTGCCTGCCCTTGAAGGTCAGGCGTTCCTATCGTAATGAGCCGCGTCGCCAGCGCGCGGCATCCAGCCGTCCTGCGTCGGACCGACGATCTGACGTCCCCCTGATGAGCCAGAAGCCCCCTCGTGGGGGCCCTCCCAGAGAAGGTGTGGGTGTCGCCGGCCGCGGCCCCCGCCAAGGAGAACGACCGTGAGCAGCGCGCACGAGACCGAGACCGACGTCTGGACGACCGAAGACGCCAAGTCGCTCTACATGATCGACCGCTGGGGTCGTGGCTACTTCGACGTGAGCCCGGACGGCAACCTCACGGTCGCGCCGCTCCAGGAGCGCGGCAGCAAGATCGCGATCCGCGACGTCGTCGACGCGGCGCTCGAGCAAGGGCTCCGCACGCCGCTGCTCATCCGCTTTCAGGATCTCCTCCATCACCGGGTGCGGGCGCTCAACGAGGCCTTCAACAGGGCGATCGCCGAGAGCAAGTTCCGCGGGACCTACCGCGGCGTGTTCCCGATCAAGGTGAACCAGCTCCGGGAGGTCGTGGAGGAGATCCTCGACGCGGGAAAGACCTACCACTACGGCGTCGAGGTCGGCTCCAAGCCCGAGGTGTTCGCCGGCCTGTCGGTCCATACCGACCCCGAGTCGCTGATCGTCTGCAACGGCTACAAGGACGACAACTTCATCCGCACGGCGCTGATCGGGCGCAAGCTCGGCAAGAAGGTGATCCTCATCGCGGAGAAGCTCTCCGAGGTGCGGATGATCACCCGCGTCGCCAAGGAGATGAACGTCGAGCCGATGATCGGGCTCCGGGTGCGGCTGCTCACCGAGGGCGCGGGCAAGTGGAAGACGTCGGGCGGAGAGAACGCGAAGTTCGGGCTCTCCACGGCGGAGATCCTCGCGGCGATCAGGATCATGGACGAGGCGGGCATGAGCTCCTCGTTCAAGCTCCTCCATTTCCATATCGGCTCGCAGGTGCCGGACATCCTGATCATCAAGCGCGCCGTGCGCGAGGCGACGCGCTACTACGCGAAGCTCCGCAAGATGGGGCAGCGCATCGAGTACATCGACGTCGGCGGCGGGCTCGCCATCGACTACGACGGCTCGCGCTCGACCTTCCACTCCTCGATGAACTACTCGGTCGAGGAGTATGCGCGCGACATCGTGCACAACATCGCCGACATCTGCGACGAGGAGCGGGTGCCTCACCCCAACATCGTCTCCGAGTCCGGGCGAGCGATCGTCGCGCACCACTCGGTGCTGGTCGTCCAGGCGTTCGGCTCGATCGAGAAGACGCCGATGTCGCCGATCGACATCCAGACCGAGGAGCACAAGCTCATCCAGAACCTCCTCTACATCAAGGACAACATCTCCGGACCGAACCTCGGCGAGTCGTGGCACGACCTCCTCCAGATCAAGGAGGAGGCGCAAAAGATGTTCGAGCTCGGCCTCCTCAACCTCGACGTGAAGGCCCGGGTCGAGATCCTCTTCTGGGAGATCGCCGAGGCCATGCAGAAGATCGCGTCGTCGCTCGAGCCGGAGGAGGTGCCGGACGATCTCGGCGAGCTCCGCAAGCAGCTCGCCGACCAGTACATCTGCAACTTCTCGGTGTTCCAGTCGCTGCTCGATCACTGGGCGCTCGGCGCGCTCTTCCCGATCGTGCCGATCCACCGGCTGAACGAGCGCCCCGCGGCCGACAGCACGCTCGTCGACATCACCTGCGACTCCGACGGCAAGGTGAGCAAGTTCATCGATCTCAACGACGTGAAGGACACGCTCCCGCTGCACCCGATCTCGGGCGACCAGCCGTACTACGTCGGCATCTTCCTGACCGGCGCGTACCAGGACATCATGGGCGACATCCACAACCTCTTCGGCCGGGTCAACGAGGTGCACGTCTTCCTCGATGAGGACGAGGAGAGCGGGTACTACATCGAGGAGACGATCGCCGGGAACAAGATCCACGAGGTGCTGGCGCTGACCCAGTACGACAACCGCGATCTCGTGGGGAAGGTGAAGGCCCAGGTGGACGGCGCGATCAAGCAGGACCTGCTCAAGCCGACGGAGGGCATGCGCCTCCTCGCCGACTACGAGCGGGGGCTCAAGGACCAGACGTACCTGAGCCTCACCTCCGCGCCGTGATCTCGGAGAGCACGGCGCCCACGGTCCGCGCGTCGCTCCCCCGGCGCCGGCCCGGCTGGGCGCGCCAGGCGGCGCTCGTCGCGCGGAAGGACCTCGCGATCGAGCTCGCCACGGGCGAGATCGTCACCACGAGCGGGTTCTTCGCGGTGCTCGTCGCCGTGATCGCGTCGCTCGCGTTCTACGCGGGCCAGGACGCGGCCGAGCGCGTCGCGCCCGGGGTCATCTGGGTGAGCGTGGCGTTCGCGTCGGTGCTCGCGCTGAGCCGCACGTGGCAGCGGGAGCGCGAGGACGGCGCGCTCTCGGGCCTGCTCGTGCTGCCCATCGCGAGGAGCGCGCTCTTCGCCGGCAAGGCGCTCGGGCTCTGCGCGTTCGTGATCGCGGTCGAGGTGATCATCATCCCGGTCGCGGCGCTCCTCTTCGCGGTGGATCTCGTGAAGACGGGCCCGGGGCTCGCGCTCTTCTGCCTCGCGGCGACGCCGGGCATCGCCGCGAGCGGCACCCTCTTCGGGGCCATGACCGTGCGCACCCGCGCCCGCGACCTCGTGCTCGCGAGCGTGCTCTTCCCGCTGCTCGCGCCCACATTGCTCGCCGCGGTCGCGGGGACGCGGGAGCTCTTCGGCGGCGCGACGATCGGCGAGCTCACCGACTACGTGGCGCTCATGGGCGTGTTCGACGTCGTGTTCCTCGCGGGCGGGCTCGGCCTCTTCGATCTGATCATCGAGGGCTGAGCCGCCGCGCGGGTCGATCTCGACGCGCGCGCCCGCAGGCTCACGCGGGCGCGCCGCGCGCCGCGAGCACGTCGTCGGCGAGGATCGTCGCCGCCCGCTCGATGCCGGCCAGATCGAGCGAGGCGCCGGTGCACTCGCCGATCGCCCACAGGCCGTCGCCGGCCTTACCGCGCGCGTCGACCTGCACCGCGTACCCCGCGCGCGGGTGGATCTCGACGCGCGCGCCCGCCTGCGCGGCGACCTCGAACGCGGGCGCGGCCGGCGCGTCCACCGCGACGGCCACGACCCGGACGTCGCTCGTCGGGCTGTCGGGGGCGAACGGCGCGTCGCGCACCGTCACGCTCTTTACCTGCGAGATCCCGTTCACCGCGGCGAGCGCGGCGAGCGGGATCCGGACCGCGATGCGGTCGCCGAGGGCGCTCGCGAGCTCGTCGGCCCAGAGGCCCTCGCCCGCGAGCGCGACGGGGCCGGTCGGCTCGACGCCGCACGCGAGGAGCCGGCAGAACGCGCGCGCCGAGAAGACCCCGGGCAGATCGTTGTTCGGGAACGCCGCGACGCCGTCGTGCGCCCCGGTGGCGAAGACCTTGGCGGGCGCCCTGATCACGGTCGCGCCCGCGTCGCCGGCGACCAGGAGCTCGCCGAGGTAAACGCCGGCGGCCACGTGACGGCGGAGCACGCGGACGCCGTCGAGCGGGTATCGCGCGAGGAGCTCCGCCGCGCGGCGCGGCGCGCCGGCGAGCGACCCGCCGGGAGCGAGCCCGTCGTCGACCAGCGCCACGCGGAGGCCGCGCGCCGAGAGCGCCGACGCAGCCGCCACGCCTGCGGGCCCGGCGCCGAGCACGGCCGCGTCCACGTCGAGCCGCGCGGCGCGCTCGGGGGGGAGCGCCGCGCTCGGCAGCTGCCCGAGCCCCGCCAGCTTGCGCGCGATCGACTGCATGACCCCGGACAGGCCGGGGACGCCGGCCATCAGGTGGTGGTGGTCGATCCCCTGCGGGAAGAACCAGTCGGTCACCTGGAGCAGGTCGGCCTGCCGCGAGCCCACGACGTTCTGCACCTCGATGCGCTCTCCACCGGCCGCCGGCCGCAGGCAGGTCATCACGTTGGGCACGCCATCGACCCGCGCGAGGCAGCCGTCGCAGCCTCCGCGCAGGCAGGTCGGCGCCCTGGGACGGTGCAGCTTCGGGCTTCGCGCGAGCGTCACGCGCCCGGAGGCGATCAGCGCCACGGCCAGGGGCTCGCCCCGCTCCGCCGGGACGTCCGCCCCGTCGAGGGTGATGGTGACCGGATGCTGGAGCGCGCGAGCTCGCCGAAACATGGGCGGACGCTAGCAGACGCGCGCCGCGCCGGCAGAGGAGGGCGCGGGAGCAAGCAGGAGGAGAGAGACGGAGAGAGGCCGGAGCAGGGAAAGACAGACGATCGCCGGCGGCAGGAGCCCGACGCGCGGAGGCGCGCAATCGCGGGAGGCGCGGGAGGCGCGGGAGGCACGGGCGGCGCGGGAATCATGGGAGGCAAAGGGAGGCAATGGGAGGCAGCCGAGGCGTGGGTAGCGCGCAGAGCGGGCGGAGTGGAGAAGGTGCCCTCACCTTCGCGCGGTGATCTATGCTGTGTCCGATGCGCCTCGGCGTCCTCGGCCCTGCTCAGGGTGATCTGCCCGCGCTCGCTCGCGGCGCGCAGCACCTGCTCGACGAAGGCCACGCCGAGCGGGTCATCTACGTCGCCGAGGACGACGCGCTCGACCGGGTCGTCGTGGGCTGGGCGCAGCGCCTCGTCGGCGCGGACCCCACCGAGGGCGCGCTGTTCGATCGGGCCGCTCGGTGCGCCGCCGCGACGCCGGACCAGATCGACGCCTTCGTGGCGTCCGAGCGCGCTCGGCTGCGCCTCCGGGTGCTGATGAGCCTGCCGTCGGGCCGGCGCACCATCGAGATCCTGGACGGGCGCGTCGCGCTCTTCGTGTTCGACAAGGCGGCGCTCGACGAGGAGGACATCGTGGCGGCGTCGCTCCTCGTCTTCGGCAAGAGCCCGGAGCCGCTCATCAAGAAGGTCGGCTCGCGGACGTTCTTCTCTCCGGGGCCGATCGGCTCCGACGGCGGCACGGCGCTCCTCGACGACGGGCAGGGCGGCGTGCGGATCGAGGTGATGAACGCGAGCGGCGCGGTGACGGCGCGCGAGATCGTGGGCCCGTCCGCCGCCGGCCCCAGGCTGAGGGTTCAAGGTGGCTCGCACGGTTGATGCGCCCGCCCGCGCCCCGGCCGCGCGCGCGCCCGAGGCGCGCCGCGTCGCCATCTTCGGGGGCAGCTTCAACCCGCCCCACGTCGCGCATGTCCTCGCGGCCACCTACGCGATCTCCATCGCGCCGATCGACGAGGTGCTCGTCGTCCCTGTCTACCGCCACCCCTTCTCGAAGGAGCTCGTGCCGTTCGAGCATCGTCTGGCGATGTGCCACCTCGCGCTCGGGTGGCTCCCGGGCGTGTCGGTGTCGCCCGTCGAGCGCGATCTCGGCGGCGAGAGCCTCACGCTGCGCACGCTGGAGCACCTCGCTGCGGCGCACTCGGACTGGGCGATGCGCCTGCTCGTGGGCGCCGACGTGCTCCCCGATCTACCGAGGTGGCACCGCTTCGACCGCATCGAGCAGCTCGCCCCGCCGATCGTCCTCGGCCGCTCCGGCGTCGTCGCGCCCGCCGCGGAGCGCCTCGATGCGGAGCCGGCCGATGATCGTCCTCACCTGCGCCCCGCGGACGTGGAGCTCCCTCGGATCTCGAGCAGCGACATCCGTCGGGCGCTCGCGGCGGGCGATCTCGAGGCCGTCCACCAGCGCGTGCCGCGCGCCGTGCTGGACTACGTGCTCGCGCACCGCCTTTACGGGAGCGGCCCATGAGCGAGATGGACAGCACGCGCCCGTCGCCGGTGCACCCGGAGGACAACGCCCTCCTGGAGGTGTTCATCTATGGCGGCGGCAAGGTGGGCCGCGGGCTCGCGCGCGCGATCCGCGACGCGGGGCTACGAGTGACCCTCCGGCCGGCCCGGGACGGCCTGCCGTCGGAGCGCATCGAGGCGAACTTCGTGATCCTCGCCGTGCGCGATCGGGATATCGCGCCGTGCGCCGAGGCGCTGCGCGACCGCGGGCTCGTCGGCCACAGGGACGTCGCCGTGGTGCACTGCGCCGGCGCGCTCGGCCCGGAGGCGCTCGCGGCGGCGCGAGGCGGCCGCGTCTCGGTCGCGCAGATGCACCCGATGATCTCGTTCGCCTCGCCCTCGTTCGCGCCCTTCCTCGAGCGTGGCCAGCTCCACATTGACGGCGATCCGACCGCCGTGCGCGCCGCTCGCTCGCTCGGGGTGTGCCTCGGCATGACGCCGCGCACGTGCTCCGGCCTCGACCGCGTCGCCTACCACGCGGCGGCGGGCCTGGTCGCCAACGGCGCTGCCGCTCTCGCCGCCGCCGGCGTCGACCTGCTCGAGCGCGCGGGCATCGATCGGAGGACGGCGGCCGAGATGCTCGGCCCGCTGCTCCGCACGGTCGCGGACAACGTCGAGGTCCTCGGCGTGCCCGACGCGCTGACGGGGCCGGTGCGCCGCGGCGACGCGGCCGGCGTCGCGCGGCACCTCGAAGCGCTCTGTCGGCTCGCGCCGCACCTCGTACCGTTCTACGTCGCCGCCGCGGCGACGCAGCTCCCGCTGGCCCGCGTCCTGGGCGAAGCACCCGCGGATGCGTTCGACGCCATCCAGCGGGTCCTGGACGGAACAGGGCAATAAGACTGTAATTTTCTAATGGTGAGGTAGGCGCCTCATTATATTCAACGGCGGGATCCATTGATGCGAGGTCCGGCGGAGAGGTACGCTTTTGTTGCCTTGGGATCCGTTGCCGCAGCCTGCGTTCCTTCTGTCATCACGAGCGACTCCGGGGGGTTCCGGGCGCTCGATGAGCGCGTCCGTGATGCCGCGTCGCGTGGGGTGCTCCACGTCCATGGACAGCGGTCGGTCCTGGACGCCGTTTGTTCCCACCTCGCGCGCCGCGCTCGAGGTGTGGGACGCTCGCTGATCTCGGCCGCGCACGCCGCGGATCGGGATCCCTGGCGCGATCTCGCGCTTCGCTGCGCTGTCACCTCTGCCGATCCGGCCGCGGCCGCGCAGGGCATCAGCGCCGCCGCGCAAGGCGCGATCCTGCTGGTCGCCGAGGGAGAGGCCACCAGCTGGGGGAGCCTGGTGCTGGATGAGGTCACGCGCCTCATCGCGGAGGGGTCGTGCTCCGCGCTGGTCATCGTGTGCAGCGACGGCGCGATGCGGCCCTGGACGAGCGCGCTCACGATCGACGGCATCGCGTCGCCGGACGATCTGCACCGCTTCTGGGAGGCGTTCGCGGCGGACGCGGAGCGCCGGGTCGTCGCGAAGATCGAGCGGCTCGACGCGCTGGAGGGCTGGTGCTCCGCCGTGCTGGCCGCGCCGCCCGAGCAGCGCCCCGCGCGGCAGCCGCCGAGCCGCGAGGCCGCGCGCCTGCTCGACCGGCTCGCGCTGAGCCAGCGGCCCTGGCCGTCCGCGCAGCTCCGCCAGCTCGCGGCGCGGCGCGCGGAGCCCGGGCCGGGGGACGCGGCGTGCCAGGGGGTCGCCCAGGAGCTCGCCGCCCTCGGTCTGATCGAGGTCGACGATCGAGGGTGGGTCGCCGCGCGGCGCGCGATCGTCGACCCGGCCAACGTCGACCGCGAGGATGTGTTCGCGATCGCGGAGGCGCTCGAGGAGCAGTCGTCCGACCCGTGGAGCCTCTCGCGCGCGAGCGAGCTCCTCGCCTCGCTGGGCCAAGACGACCGCGCCGAGGCCGCGGCGATGCTCGCGATCTCCTCGGTCGGCGAGCCGTCGGCGCGCGCCGATTTCTGGCAGCGCTGGGCCCGGACGATGCGGGCGCTCTCCGGCGGGAGCGCCGCGTCGGGCGAGCGGCTGCTCCGCGCGGCGACGCTCGCGCTCCGGCTCGGCGACATCGAGTTCGCCATCGACTTCTCCTCCGCGGCCCAGCGCGAGCGGGAGACGTTCGCCGCGCTGCTCGTGCGCGGCCGCGCGACGAGCGCGCGCGGCGACCTCACGACCGCCGCGATGGTGCTCTCGCGGGCGCTCTCGCTCGCCGCCACGCCCGAGGAGCGGGCGCGCGGCGCTGTGGAGATGGCGGAGCTCTGCTGCAAGACGGGCGACCTCGCGGCGGCCAAGGCGCGCGCCGAGGAAGGGCTCGCCGGCGCGGGGGAGATCGCGACGCGCCTCCAGGCGCGCAACATCCTCGGCAAGCTCCTCCTCGCGCAGCAGGCCTGGGCCGAGGCGGAGCTGCACTTCGCGGCCGACGCGTGGGAGGCGGCGTGCGCGGGCGAGCACGTGAGCGAGCTGCGCGCCCGGCTGAACCGCGCCATCGCGCTGCTCTCCAGCGGCCGCCTCGACGAGGCGCGCACGATGCTCGCCGGCGTGCTCGAGGAGGGAGAGCGGCGCGGCGAGCGCGCGGCGACCGGCTATGCGCTCACGAACCTCGCGGTCATCGCCCACCTGAAGCACGAGTACCCGGAGGCCTTGCGCCTCTTCGAGCGCGCGATCGAGATCTTCCGGAGGATCGGCGACAAGGTCGCGCTCGTGAACCTCATCACGAACCTCGCCGAGATCCGGCTACAGCTCGGGCTGATCGAGGAGGCCGAGCAGGCGCTCGCGTTCGCGCGGAAGGCCTGCGGCCACGTCATCCCTGGCGTTCGGATCACGCACGTCGCCTACGTCGCGGCGCAGATCCACCTCGAGTGCCGCCGCACGGTGGACGCCTGGTCCGAGCTCACGGCCGCCTTCGCCTACGGCGCCGGCTCGAAGCTCGGCGAGTGCTACGCGATCGCCGCGCGCATCGCGCTGCACGACGGCGACCTCCTGCAGGCCGGTCAGATGATCCAGCGGGCGCGCGCCGAGGCGACCTCCGACCGGCACCGCGCCGAGATCGCCCTCCTCGAGGCGATGTGCTCGCGCGCCGCCGGCGCGCCGTTCGGGCCGATCGCCGCGGAGGCGCTCGCGCTGTCGCGCCAGGCCCACAGCCACGAGTGCGCCCTGGAGGCTCACGTGCTGCTTCACCACGCGTCGTCCGCCGGGGACCGCGCGTCGCGCGCCCCCGAGGACGAGCCCACGGCGGCGCGCTCGCACCTGGAGGCGGCGATCGACCTCCGCGATCGCATCGCCGAGTCGCTCCCGCCCGAGATCTCGCGCAAGTTCCTCGCGCGCCGGAGCTTCGCCGAGCTCGCCCGGCTGGAGGCGTGCGCGCGCAGCGCCGCCGAGGCGGAGCCGAGGGGCTGCGAGCTCTGCGGCTCCAGCGCGTGCGCCGGGTGCGCCAGGGGGGCGGCTCGCGCCCCGAGGCCGGCGAGCGTGGGCCCCGCGATCAAGCGGATGGTCGGGACGACGCCGGCGCTGCTCAGCCTCATCCACCAGATCGAGAAGGTCGGCGCGAGCGACGCGACCGTGTTGATCCACGGCGAGAGCGGCACCGGGAAGGAGCTCGTCGCCGAGGCGATCCACGAGGTGAGCGCGCGGCGCGCGGGCCCGCTGATCAAGGTCAACTGTGCCGCCCTGGTCGAGACGCTGCTGCTCTCGGAGCTGTTCGGCCACGAGAAGGGGTCGTTCACCGGCGCGGCGTCGCGCCGTCGCGGGCGCTTCGAGCTCGCCGAGGGGGGAACGCTCTTCCTCGACGAGATCGGGGACATCTCGCCGCGCACGCAGGTCGCGCTGCTCCGCGTCCTGCAGGACAAGACCTTCGAGCGGGTCGGGGGTGTCACGCCGCTGCGCGCGAACGTACGGATCCTCTGCGCGACCCACCGCGACCTGCGTGCGATGGTTGCCCGGGGCGAGTTCCGGGAAGATCTCTATTACCGGCTCCGGCAGGTCGTCCTGGAGGTCCCCGCGCTGCGCCATCGGCCGCGGGATCTGCCCGCGATCGCGGCCGCGATCCTGGAGAGGATCGGCGGCGAGCGTGGCGTGGCGCCGAAGCGCCTGTCCAGCCGGGCCATCGAGGCGCTGTCGCGGCACTCCTGGCCGGGGAACGTGCGCGAGCTCGAGAACGCCCTGCGCGCCGCGGCGATCTTCGCGGACAGTGAGGTGATCGATCTCGAGGATTTCACGACGAACGTCGAAGGGCTGCGGGAGCTCGACGCCGCGGAGCTGGTGAGCGCTCCGATGACGCCGAGGGCTGGCATGCACCCTGCTTTAGAATCGTCGAGAGAATCGTCGAGAGAGTCGTCCAGAGACGCGCCCAGAGAGCCGTCCAGCGGGCCACGCGCGTCGGCGCCCGATCAGGCGACGCAGGTGGCACATCCCCCGTCGATGCCTGTGGATCGCACGCCGCTGGAGCTCGCGTACGCTCATGTCCGCGGAGGGGTCAGCCTCAGCGACATGAAGCGCGAGATCGAGCGCGAGTGCGTTGCTAGGGCGCTCGACGAAAGTCGTGGGAACATCACACGCGCCGCCGTGCTCCTGGGCATGAAACGTCCGCGGCTTTCCCAGCTTGTCAAACAGTATGGCTTTGGCGGGACTTCGGAGGATTGAAGTGATGCGAGGTTGCTGGAGGAGTTGGCTGTCGGGGGGCTTCGCGGCGCCTCTGCTGCTGGCGGGCTGCGCGATCGCGTCCCCGGAGCACGAGGAGCAGAGCGTCGAAGCGTGGAGCGATCTCGACCCGATGATCTCCGAGGAAGCGTCCGGATCGAGCGATGGCATCGACGGCGATGTCGTCGTACCCGTCACCGACTTCGTCACGCCTGCGTCGCTCCCGCCGCGCGACGTCGCGCCGCCGTCCAGCGGTGACGGCGCGCCCACGACGATCGAGGTGCGATCGCAGGAGCGCTGCAACCCGGACCCGCTCCCGTGGAGCCCCAGCAGCGCGGACAGACACGACACCGCTCCCTCCGAGAGCGACGGGACGCGCTGAGCCGCGCGCCCGGGCGGCCTGAGCGCGTCTGCGCCCCGGCGCCTCCCGGCCCCGCTCCCCGGCGCGTTTTGCGGTCGCCGCGCGGCTCTCCGCGGTAGCCTTCGCGCGTGGCGCCGCTCGGGATCGATCTCCGCACACGGACGACCCTGGTCTGCGGGGCCCTTGCCCTCGCCATCGCGGCGTCGACGCTGCTGCGAGGTCGCGTCCGCCGCGTCCACCTCTTCTTCGCTGCGTTCGCCGCCGACGTCGGGCTCTGGTACCTCTCGCAGTCGCTCTTCGGCTTCTTCCAGGCCTCGATCTGGGAGCGCTTCACGGCGATCCTCGCCGTGCTGCTCCCGCAGTTCGCGCTGCAGCTCTTCGAGGCGATGATCCCCCATGACCCGGATCGGCGCTCGCGGCTGCTCCGGTTCGCGGGGGTGCTCGTCATCCCGCTGTTCATCCTCGTGCTGGTGAGCCGGGAGCCGGGCTCGTGGCTCGACTGGCTCACGCGCGGCTGCATTTTCCTCTACGTCTTCGCGCTGCTCACCGCGGGGCTGTACACGCTCGGCCAGCGCGGCAAGCAGAGCTCCTCGCGCGCGACGCAGCGCCGCGTGCGGTTCCTCGTGGTGATCGGCGCGCTCGCCGGGCTCGCCAGCGTCGCCGACTTCGCCTGGTTCCTCGGCGCGGAGCCGCCGCCCGTGGGCGCGGCGCTCTCGATCGTGTTCCTGTTCGTCCTCGCCCAGGCCCTCCGTCACGAGCGCCTGCTCGACGCTTACGAGATGCTCGCGCGCCTGCTCGTCGCCACGGCGGTCGCGTTCCTGATCGCGCTGATCTTCTATCTCCTGCTCACGTTCATCGGCGGCTTCAACACGATGTACCTGAACGCGGTGCTCGCCGCGATCGTCATCCTGGTGCTGTTCGACCCGCTGCGGGAGCGCGTCGAGGAGCAGCTCCAGCGCCTCTTCTTGCGGGAGCGGTTCGATCTCGACCGCTCGCTCGCGGAGGCCCGGCGGCGCCTCGTGCACACGCTCGAGGTGGACGAGATGGGCTCGATCGTGATGAGCGCGCTCGAGCAGTCGCGCCGGGTCACGGCGGCGGCGCTCTACCTCCGCGATCAGGACGGGACGGGCTTCGACCGGCTCGCCTCGCTCGGGCCGCGGGTCCCCGAGCGGATCGAGGTGGCGACCGCGAGGGCGCTGCTCGATCGCCTCGACCGGGGGCCGCTCGCGATGGAGGAGCTGGAGCGGGAGGCGCGCGAGCGGCGGGCGCGCCGCAGCCAGAGCGACGCGGACGACGACGGCAACTTCGCGCGGCGGACGGAGGTGCGGCCCCAGGTCCCCGAGGACGCGGTGCTCGCGGCGGCCGAGGTGCTCGGCAGCCTCTGCTCGGGCGTGGTGCTGTGCGCGCGCGACGAGCAGGGCGAGCCGATCGGGCTCCTGGTCGTGGCGGACACGCGCGTGCGCGACGCGTTCTCTCCCGAGGAGCTGACCCTGCTCGAGACGCTCGCCGCGCAGATCGGCGTCGTCCTGGAGAACTCGCGGCTCTACGCGCAGATGAAGGAGCGCGACCGGCTCGCGCTCCTCGGCCAGATGGCGGCCGGGCTCGCGCACGAGATCAGGAACCCGCTCGGCGCGATCAAGGGGGCGGCGCAGCTGCTCGCCGATCCCGTGCCGGAAGCGCAGATCGACGCGGCGTCGCGCGAGTTCCTCGGGATCATCCTCGAGGAGGTCGATCGGCTCGATCGCGTCGTGGGCTCGGTGCTCGATCTCGCGCGGCCGGCGCAGGGCTCGGTCGTCCCGACCGACGTGAACGCGATCGTGCGCCGCACCCTGCAGGTGCTCTCGATCGAGCGCAGGAACGACCAGCTCGAGGTCGAGGTCACGCTCGATCCCGATCTCCCCCGCGTCGCCATCGATCCAGAGCAGCTGCGGCAGGTGCTGATGAACCTGTTCCGCAACGCCGTTCAGGCCATGAAGAGCCGGGGCAAGGTGGTGATCTCGACGCGCGTCCGCTTCGGCCGCGGCACGCGGCCCGGCTCGGGCTCGGACGAGCCGTTCGTCGAGCTCAACGTCACCGACAACGGCCCCGGGATCTCCCAGAAGGTGCTCGCGAACATCTTCCTGCCGTTCTTCACGACGAAGGACAAGGGGACCGGGCTCGGCCTGTCCATCAGCCAGCGCATCGCGCAGAGCGCCGGCGGCCGCATCGAGGTCCGGTCGTACGAGGGGAAGGGGAGCACCTTCGCCGTGATCCTCCCCGCCGCCGTCGACAAGCTGAGCGCGCCGCAGCCGTCGCCCGCGGCGCTGGCGCCCGCCGAGCCGGCCCCTCAGGAGCGGCCCGGCTGAAGCGGGTGACCCCGGAAGCGCCCGCGGCGTCCGGGCGCGTGCGCGCTGCGCGCGTTGCGTCGAGCGGAGCGCTCAGCCGTAGCGCGAGGTCATGAGCCGCTCGAGCGCGGGATGCTCGCGCACGAGCGCGAGCGTGTGCTCGGCGTGTCCGTGGGCGTAGCCGTTGCCGATGTAGAGGTCCACGTCCTTGCCGATCCCCTCGGCCCCCAGGGCGGCGGCGGTGAAGCTCGTGCTCATCGCGAAGAAGTACGTCTTGCCGCGATCGCGCGTGGCGACGATCGCGCTGAGCTCCACGCCTGGGACGTTCACGCACGAGAGCGTGAGGTCGGCGCCCGCGTCGCCGGTGAACGGCAGCACGGCGTCGCGCACGGCGAGGGGGTCGCGCGCGTCGAGGACCGCGACGTGGTCGCAGATCGCGAGCGAGCGCAGATCGGCGGCGAGCCCCGGCGACGCCTCGATCCCGATGACGCGCCCGGCGCGGCCGACGCAGCGCCGCGCCTCGGCCGCGCACAGGAGGCCCGATTTCCCGCCCGCGCCGAGCACCACCACGCTGTCGCGCGGGCCGGCGAGGCGCGCCACCTGAGGCGCCGCGCCGGCGACGTCGAGCAGCGCGAGGGCGAGCCGCTCGGGCATGTCGGTCGGCATCCGGGCGAGCGGCGCCGACCCGAAGAGGATCGCGGTGCCCTCGACGTCGATCTGCGCGGACGCGGGCCTCACGGCGATGACCCGGCGAAGCGAGAGCGGCGTGAGCGAGAGCGACGCGAGCGTCGCAATGCGATCGCCGACGGCGACGCCGCGGTGCTCGGCGAGCGAGCCGACCCGACGCACGACGCCGAGCAGCATGCCGCCCGAGCCGGTGACCGGGTTGTGCTGCTTGCCCCGGCGCGCCACCGTCTCGAGGACGAGCTGGGCCACGCCGTCCGGGCTGCCGCCGGAGGCCTCCTCCATCTGGCGGAAGCTCGCGGCGTCGATGTTCAGCGTCTGCACATCGACGACGATCTCGGTCTCGAAGCGGCGCGAGGCGTCGGCGTCCAGCCGCTCTGCCGGCTGGGGCATGGCCCCCGGTGGGTCGAGCACGCGGTGCGTGCCCAGCGGATCGCCTGCGGAGAGGGTGGGTCGCGTCGCTTCGGAGCTCACGTCGAGGCCGTTCAACATGCCGGGCTCGAAAGCAAGGGCAATGAGCCGAGCGACCGCAGGATTCCTCGCTGAGGCGGCCCGGCGCACCGCCTGGGGCCCGGGGGCCCCGGAAACCGGCGATGCCGGCCGTTTCGACGGAGCCAATCGCCCTCTTTCCCTCAAATTGGATACACTCGCGTGCGCCGAGTACGTTGGCCCCTACCCCCGCGGCGCGCCACTGTGGCGGCCGAGGGAGGGGGGCCGGCGCGTTGCGTCAGGATCGGACGAGCCGACTCATTTGAAAGAACGGACCGGATCTCTTGACCACCTTTGCTCGGTGAAACTAAGCTTTGCCCCCTGCTGGCGCTCTCGTAAGCGCACGAAGGTTTTTACTCCCTGCGATGGATAACCACGCTCCCAAGGTGTCGGCAACGCGGCAACTAGCGTTGCGCTTCATCTCCGGGAAGTACCAAGGCGGCGAATTCCCCCTCGGGGAGCAGCAGGAGATCGTCGTGGGTCGCTCCAGCGACCTCGACATGGTCCTCGTCGAGGACATGGTCTCCCGGCGCCATGCCCGGATTGCCTGCACCGAACAGTCGATTGTGATCGAGGATCTCGGCTCGACGAACGGAACGTTCGTCAACGGCGAGAAGATCAAGAAGACGACCCTGAAGGAGGGCGATCGGGTGCTCATCGGCACCAGCATCCTCAAGGTCGTCTCCACCGACCCGGGCGCGCCGCCGGCGCGGAAACGGATGGACGAGCCATCGCTGAGGAGCGGTCAGACCCGGTCGATGTCCGGGTCGATCGACGAGATCCCGCTCCCGGATCTGCTGCAGCTCTTCGGCACATCGAAGAAGAGCGGCGTCCTCGTGGTCCGCTCCGACGACGACGTCGGCAAGATCTACCTGCGCAAGGGCATCGTGACCTTTGCGACCATCAACGATCTGACCGACGTCCCGCCGCTGAAGAGCGTCTACCGGATCCTCACCTGGGCCGGCGGGACGTTCGACCTCGAGGCGGCCGAGGAGCGGGTCATGACCGGCGAGATCAGCGCGACGGTGCAGGAGCTCCTCATGGAGGGGCTCCGGCAGATCGACGAGCTGAACAACATCCGCCACCAGCTCCCGGACCTGTCGGCGCGCCTGGTCATCCCCCAGCCGCTCAAGCCGCAGCTCCGCGATCTCTCGCCCGTCGATCTCGACGTCCTCCAGGTCGTCTACAACCACGGGCACCTCGCGATGGTCCTCAACAAGAGCCCCGCGACGGATCTGGAGACCGCGCAGTCCGTGTTGAAGATGATCAACGCGGGCTACCTCCGCGCCGAGTGAGCCTGGCGGGAGCGCACGGCGTCGCGAGGCCGCGCAAGGCGGCCGATCGCGGCGGCGCGCGCAGCGCTCGGCTGAACCGAGCTCGATAGGTCAGGGGAGCGCGGTCGACAGCGCGTCCTCGCGCGCCGCGCTCCCGAGGGCGCGGCGCGCCGGGCGGCAGCGCGGTGTCAGGACTGCGACGTGCCGCGCTTCGCGGGGTCGGTCGCCTTGCTCGCGAGGCGGAGCGACACGGCGCGGGCGTGCGCCTGCAGGCCCTCGGCCAAGGCCAGCTTCTCGATGATCGGGCCTTGCGTCCGGAGCGCCGCGCTCGAGTACCGGATGAGGCTCGCGCGCGTCACGAAGTCGTAGACCCCGAGCGGCGCACCGAAGCGCGCTGAGCCGCCGGTCGGGAGGACGTGGGACGGCCCCGCGAGGTAGTCGCCCGCGGCGACCGGGGTGAGGTCGCCGAGCAACGCGGCGCCGAGCGTGCCGATCTCCGAGAACAACCCCTCAGCGTCGGCGACGTGGAAGGCCACGTGCTCGACCGCGAGCTGGTCGGCGATCTCGGCGAGGCGGGCGCGCGAGCCGACGACCAGCGCCGCCGCGTGCGTCGAGAGCGACGCCTGCACGATCGTGCGACGCGTGAGCTCGGGGAGCGCCGCGTCGAGCTCGCGCGCGACCGCCTCCGCCAGCTTCGCGGAGGTGGTCGCGAGCAGGGCGTAGGACGCCTCGTCATGCTCGGCCTGCGAGAGGAGATCGGCGGCGACGAGCCGTGGATCCGCGGATTCATCGGCGAGCGCGAGGATCTCGCTCGGCCCGGTGATGCCGTCGATCGACACATCCCCGAAGACGAGCTTCTTCGCGCAGGCGACGTACGCGTTGCCGGGCCCCACGATCTTGTCGACCGGCGCGAGCTCCGGGAGCCCGTAGGCCATGGCCGCGATCGCCTGCGCGCCGCCCGAGTCGAGCAGGGTCGTCACGCCGGAGAGGTGCGCGGCGGCGAGCGTGGCGTCGTCGGCCGACGGGCTCGCGAGGACGATCTCCCGCACGCCGGCGATGCGCGCGGGGATGGCCGACATGAGCACGCTGGAGGGGTAGCGGGCCTTGCCGCCCGGCGCGTAGACGCCGACCCGGCGCAGGGGGCGCACGCGCATGCCCAGCAGGACGCCCTCCTCCTCGTAGCTGAAGCCGGCCTGCAGCGCGGGGCCGTTCGCCGCCACGTTCGCGGGGCCGAGATCGCCCGCGTCGCGCTGCCGCTCATGGTAACGCGCGATCCTCGCTGCTGCGGTCTCGAGCGCGGCGCGGACCTCCGGCGAGAGCCTCGCGAGCGCCTCGGCTCCGCCGAATCCGCCCTCCGCCTCGGGGCCTGCGTGGCGGACGAGCGCCTTCGACGTCCTCCGCTCGAACTTCTCGATGTACCCGAGCACGGCGGACGTCCCCCCGCGCCGCACGTTGTCGATGATCTCGGTCACGGCCGGCGTGACGTTCGCGAGGTCGCCCGTGCCGCGGGTGCGCAGGGCTGACAGGGTGGACTCGAACTGAGGCGAACCTTCGATGTAGATGGGCAGCATGGCTTGATATGGACCGGCGCGGTGGAATCTCCGCGTGGACGGCGACACCCCGTACCACACCACCCCGGCCGCCGGTACGTCGGCCGCGCTGCTGCGACCGCGGCGCGCGCAGCGGTCGCAGCAGCGCATCGCGGCGGCTGCCGCGCGTCGCTCCCCGAGTTCCCGGGCCTGAGCGGATCGAGTAGGGTCGCCCGATGCGGTCCGGCTCGTTTGGTCTCGCCTCCACCGCGCTCTCGGTCGTGCTCCTCGCGCTGGCGCCTGCCGTGCTCGTCGGTTGCCCGGAGAACTCCTGCTTCCTCAAGATCTGCCAGGGCAGCAGCTGCCGCTGCTCGATCTCGTCGTGCAGCGATGGCGCCGGCTTCGACACGAAGCAGAACCGCTGCCGATGCCTGAAGGGCTACCTCTCGGTCGCGGGCCAGTGCCTCACGCCCCAGGCGGCGAACGCCTACTGCGGCGTGGGTCGCCACTACGAGGCCGGCGGGTGCGCTCCCGATCGCTGCCGGCCCGGCGACGAGATCGACCAGAGCACGGGCTACTGTGTGTCGCGCGAGCAGGTGGCGACCAACATCGGCGTCGCGGTCGGCGCCGGGCAGAAGCTCGGGTGCCCACCTGGCCAGGAGCTCATCGTCGACGGTCCGACCGCCGCGTGCGTACCGCTCTCGCAGACCTGCGCGCGCGACGAGGTCTGGACCGGCCAGGCGTGCGCGAAGGTAGGGCGCTGCCCAACGGGCGCGATGTGGGATCCCGCGCTCGCCCAGTGCGTGCAGTACGCGCAGGGCTCGGGTGAGAGCGGGCTCACGGTCAACGTCGGGCAGTGGGCGTCGGCGAACTACGGGCCCGACGGCGGCATGGGCACGAGCGGCTTCTGCGGCGCTTTCGCGAAGAAGCCGTACAGCTTCGGGATCGTCGAGGGGGCCTCGGCCTACGTCCGCGCCACGGTGATGATGTCCTTCCCGGAGGGCGAGATCGCCCGCGGCGTCGTGCAGGCGGTGACGGTGTTCGACGCGAGCGGGAACCCGGTGCCGCCGCGCGGCGCCGCGGAGGTCGATGCGGCGGCGCGCAACATCTTCGGCACGCTCGTCCTGGGTGGCGGGCGGGCGAGCGCGCCGACCTCGTCGACGACCGTCCGCTGCGCGGTCATCCACGCCGGAAAGCCGCAGCCGGTGCCCGCGGTCGGCGGATTGTAACGCGGCGTGCCGCGCTACAGCCGCGACAGCGTGCTCACGACGCGCGTGGCGGGGAGGGCGCTGAGGCCGACGCAGCTGACGACCTTGCCGCGCTCCACCACGAAGTTGCTCGTCGAGGGCTCGATCTTCGCGAACTCGACGCTCAGGCGGGCCCCGTCGAAGCTCGCGCGCAGGGGGTGGCCCTCCACCGCGCTGCGGACGTCCTGGCAGGTGCCCCTGGAGCGGGCCGGATCGAATTTGCGCGACTCGGGGGCGATGAAGCGGAGCCGGTCCTCGACGGCGAACACCCCGGTCTCGCCGGGGATCTCGCGCAGCGAGAAGCGGGCCTCGCCCTCGGCATAGTCCTGCGGCGCGAACTGCTCCGGGCGGCGGACCCGGAACTCGAGCGACTCGCCGGCAAGGACGGCCTCGAGCTCGCGCCCGTTGCCGACCCACAGCCCGATCAGGCTGGCGAGCGGCGACGGCTGCGGCTGCTCCGCGCTCGCCGCCGGGGTGGTGCTGCTCGCGCTGGCCGCCGGGCGCTGCTCCCTCGACGAGACGGCCCGGCGGCGACCATCGCGCGGCCTGTCGAGCACGCCCAGCCCGAGCAGCGCGGCGGCCCCGCCGAACATCACGAGGGCCCCGGCGCCGATCGCGAGCCACGAGCCACGCGCGCGCTGCGACCCCGCAGGCCCGCTGGCCAGCGCAGCGCCCGACGGCGACCGCAGCCCCTCGCGGACCTCGTCGACCGTCGTGGCCGCGGGCGGCGGCGGGCGGCTCGACGCGCCGAGCGGCGCGGCGGCCGCGGCAGGCGCAGGGTGGGCGATCGCGTCGAGCGCGGCGAGCAGCTCCTCGCAGCTGGCAAAGCGATCCGCCCGTTCCTTGGCGCACGCCTTCTGGAGGAAGGCGTCGAGCGCCGGAGGGACGTCGTGACGCACGGCGCTGACCAGGGGGAGCGGCACCTCCGCGTGCTGCCGCATGATCTCGATGTCGCTCTCGGCGTCGAACGGCACCTGCCCTACCAGCATCTCGTAGAGCACGACGCCCAGCGCGTAGATGTCCACCCGCTTGTCGAGGTCGCGGCGCCCGAGGACCTGCTCCGGCGACATGTAATAGAGAGAGCCGATGATCCCCTTGGTCAGCCCGCGCCCCGCGAGCGCGTCCGCCTCGGCCTTGGCGATGCCGAAGTCGGTGACCTTCGCGACGCCGTCCTTGCCGCGGATGAGCACGTTCGCCGGCTTGAGATCGCGGTGGATCACGCCCTCGCGGTGCGCGGCCGCGATGCCAGAGGCGATCTGCCGGAAGATCGAGAGCGCCTCGGGCAGGGGCATCCGCCGGCGCTCCTCGGCGTACCTGGCGAGCGTCTGCTCGAGGCTCTCGCCGTCGATGTACTGCATGACGAGCCAGAGGTCGTCTCGCTCCGCCACCACCGCCTTCAGGTGGACGACGTTCGGATGATCGATCTGCGCGAGCGCGCGGCCCTCGGCGAGCGTCCGCGCGCGCACGTCCGGCCGGTGCCCGAGCTCCTGGCGCACCGCCTTCAGCACCACGTGCAGGCCGGTGTGGACGTCCCGAGCGAGGTAGACGACGCCCATGCCGCCCTCGCCGAGCACCCGCTCGACCACGTACTTCTGATCGACGAGCGTCCCCGCCGGCAGGTGGCCGCCCGGCGCGCGCCGCGGCAGCGAGCCCGCCAGCGGCGCGGGGACGATGTGAGGCGCGTGGACGTTCGCTGCGGGCCCGTTCGCGCCGCCGGCCGCGAGGGCCGAGAGGCGGGCCCTGTGCGCCGGATCCTCGGGCACCAGCGCGCCCAGCAGCGGCTGCCCAGGGACGGTCGTCCGCGGGCCGGGCGCAGGAGGCGCCGAGGTCGCCGCGCCGACGCCCGCCTCCTTCGCGGTCAGCGACGCGCCGCACGCCACACAGAACCGGGCGGAGCCGGGGTTCTCGGCGTTGCATACGAGGCACCTGGCCATGGCGCGGTCAGCTCGATCCGCGGCGCGCCCGGCGAGCAGCGCGCCGTGGAGGTTACGTCAGGTCCAGTGGCCCGCGCGGAGCGCCGCGGCGTCGATGGTCTTGATCTTCGGCGCGAGCGCCTCGCGGAAGATGGCCTCGTCGTCGTCGTCGAGGCCGCTCTCTCCGAAGCCGGACGCGACCTCCATCGAGGTAGCGAGGATGCGCAGGAACTGCTGGAAGCTCGACGCGCAGAGCTCTGGCTTGAGCGACTCGATCCCTGTCATACAGGTGAACACAGGGCAGTCCCCCTCGGCGTCGAGCTTCGAGATGTCGAGGAAATAGGGATCTCCCAGCAGGGCGCTGCGAGCGATGAGGATCCAGCTCTTGCGCCAGCCTGCGAGGGAGCTGTCGCCGCCGTTCGCCTGCTGCTCGGCCGCGAGCTTCTCGGAGGGGATGAGGCGTACACGCTCAACCGGGGTCACCGTCTCGACGTCGAGCGGGTCGGCCTCCTGCAGGAAAGCGCGGTACCTCGCGGGCACCCGCAGCGTCTTGCGCAGCTCTTCCACCGCCGCTGGAGCCGCCTTTCCGAACCTCGCAGGGATGCCTCTTCGGACAAAGGCATCCTTGAGCGCCGTAACCGACTCGGCAAGGTCGCTATCCACCGAACATCCCTTCCTTTGCAAGTCCACCGGGACAGCCCGCTGGGCGGGCGCCCTCATCGCTTCGAAACCACTCCGCTCCCGGGGAGAGCACCGGCGCGCACCGGAGGAATACCCCGCGCCGGGCCAGGTAGTGTAACAGAAAAACGATGGTCGACGTTGCGTACGCTGAGAGTCGATTCCGGCCCCCCGAAATCGCCCACCGGTACGGTCCGTGCGTGCACCTGCTCGATGACCCGCTCGCATGGACTCTGCTGGCTCGAGCCTGCTCCCCGGAGACGGTCCAGCCCGACGTCGGGCGTCTCGTCGGGGTTCTCTACCAGAACCTGGCGCGCGCCGTCCTCGCCGCCGAGCTGGGGCGCGCGCGCGTCGACATCCCGACCCGGATGATCTCCTCCCACCCGGAGGCCGTGTATCGCGGCGCCGCGCTGTCGCGCGCGACCAAGGCCGTCACCGTGGGCATCGCGCGCGCCGGGACGATGCCCTCCCAGGTCGTCTACGAGCTCTTGAACGAGGTCCTCGACCCCGCGCTGGTCCGGCAGGATCACCTGTTCATGAGCCGGCAGACGAACGAGCAGGGCGAGGTCGTCGGCGCGACCTGGCACGACGCCAAGATCGGCCGCGACGTCGAGGGGCGCCACGTGCTCTTCCCCGACCCGATGGGCGCCACCGGCTCGTCCATGGTCAGCGCCATGACGTACTACAAGACCGCGCTCGAGGGGCGGCCGGCCAAGTGCATCGCCATGCACCTCATCGTCACGCCCGAGTACATCCGCCGCGTCACCGAGGCTCACCCGGACGCCATCATCTACGCGCTCCGGCTCGATCGCGGCCTCTCGCCGGCGCGCGTCCTCAAGACCGAGCCGGGCACGCACTGGGACGAGGAGCGCGGCCTGAACAGCATCCAGTACATCGTCCCGGGCGCCGGCGGCGTCGGCGAGATCCTCAACAACGCCTGGCTGTGAGCGCGAGGGCGTCGTCGCGGCGGCGCCCCGCCCGCTGTCAGCGGCCGCGCTTCGAGCGGCGGTTGTGGCCGGCGGCGAGCGCGCGATAGTCGATGTCCGCGTGCGGCCGGCTCACGGCGGGGCGCAGATCGCTGCAGAGCCGCGTGAGCTCCGCGACCATCGCGCCGAGATCGCTCGCGCCCGCGGCCCTGCGTTGCGCGAGCTCGCCGTAAGCGGCCGCGAGGGACGCGATGCCCTTGCCGGAGACGTGCCCGCGGCGCGACAGATCGACGTAGCTCCGCGCGAGCGCGACGCTGTCGAAGTTGTGGGCGACGACCAGCGACTGCGCGACGCGGAGCACGGCGTGCGCCGCGATCCGGCCGTCCTCGTGGAGGACGAACGCCGCCTGCAGGTAGTTGTAGAAGGGGACGACCCGGTCGCCGAAGATCCGGAAATCCGAGGGCGAGGACTGGCGGTCGAGGTGGATCAGGATGCGCTCGACGACGGGGCCCTTCTCGACATAGCTCGCGAACCGGATCGCATCGACGATGGTGTCGTCGTACGCGTGCCCGAGCCGCATCACCTCGCCGAGCTCCAGCGGGGTGACCCGGCCCTCGCAGACGTCCGCGTACAGCGAGTAGACGAACGCGTCGGCCTCCGCGTCGTCCCCGAGCAGCACCTCGCGGATCAGCGCGCCGCTCTGGTCGCGCTGATCCGCGAGCTCGCAGCGCCGCTGGAGCAGCGCGGGCAGCTTGTAACCGAGCTGCCCGCGCAGCGCGCGGAAGCGCAGCCGGAGGATGTTCTGCAGGTTGGGCTTCAGCGTGAGCGACGCCCAGCGCGCCCCGTCGAGCCGCAGCTTCTGCTCGATGCGGGAGCGGAGCTGCTCCGGGCTGCCCGAGAGGATGTGGGTCTCGACGCCCGCGCGGCCGAGCTCGCGCAGGAGCGACCCCGCGCCCGGCACGGTGCGCTTCTGATCCGGCCGCTCGATCGCGGTCCGCACGAGGTCGCGCAGCGTGTCGAAGTCGGTCCGGAGGTAGGTCTTGTCGAGGTCCCACCGCGCGATGAACGGCGCGCGCGGCGGCGATGCCGCTGCGTTCGCCGGCGATCCGGGCCCTCGCGATCGTTCCTCGTCGTTCACCGTCTCTCGCTCAGCGCGACATCCACTCGCGCCGCATCTTGTCGAGCGACTGCACCACGTCGCTGTCGGCGCCCTGCCGGGCGAGGTCCATCGCCTCGCGGAGGTACATCGACGCCTCGCCCGTGCGCTCGCGCTGGTGCGCCACGTGCGCGAGCGCGCCCAGGACGAGCGCGCGATCAGGCCCGCCTGGGCCGGCGAGGTCGAGCGCCTCGCGCAGCACGCCGTCGGCGTCGGTCAGATCACCGGCGCGCGCGAGCGCCTCGCCGAGCTTCCGGCTGAAGATCAGGACGGCGCGCACCGGATCGTCGAGCTCGCCCCGGAAGATCTCCCGCCGCGCCAGATCGAGGCCGCGGCGCAGCGCGAGCACGCTGCCGGCGCTGTCCCCGCGCGCGGCGGAGCGGTCCGCCGCCTGCTCGAGGAGCATCAGCGCGACGAACGCGTTCTGCGCGTGGTAGGCGTGGATCGCCTGCACCTCGAGCGGCAGCGCGAGCGGGTCGCCCGCGCTGTCGAACGTCGCCTTGGCGTGCAGATCGCGCCGGACGCCGGCCGGGATCGTCGCGAGCGTCACGTCGCGGAGCAGCGGGTGCGCCGTGCGGATGCCGCTCGAGTGCTCCTCGATCATGCCCGCCGCCGCGAGCTTGCCGAGCAGGTCGTCGAAGGCGCGGATGTCCGGGAGCAGGCGCTGCAGCGTGGCCCGGTCCGCCGCGTCGCCGATGACGGCGAGCGCCTGCAGCGTGCGGCGCGCATCCTGCGGGAGCCGCTCGATCCGCGCGGCGACGAGGTCGGCCATCCGCGCGGGCGGGTCGCTGCCCCCCTCGAGCGTGTAGCGCACCAGCTGGTCGATGTAGAGCGGCGGCACCGTCGCGGCCTCGCCGCCGAGGACGGCCGGGCTCGCCGCGCTCGGCGGCAGGGCCAGCGGGGTTTGATCGGCGGCGCCGTCCGACGGGTCGCGCCGCGGCGACAGCCGCAGGCCGCCCATGCTCGGCGGCGTCTTGCGGGCGGCGCGGTGGTCCAGGCCCACGCTGCTGCGGAGGAGCGAGAGCGCGATGTCCTTCGGGAGGCCGCCGAGCGCGCGCACGGCGCCGCCCCACTCGGGCTCGAAGCCCGGCGTGTGGCTGGCGACGATGAGCAGCGCCGCGAGCGGCGGCTCCGCGATCACGTCGGCGAACGCGTTCCGGCTCGCGCCGTCGACGGCGTGCAGGTCGTCGATCGCGAGCAGGACCCGGTGCGGGAAGGCGGTCTGCTGCGCGCGAGAGAGCGCCCAGCGCAGGGCCTCCGCGGCGATGAAGCGGCGATCGTCGGGCGACAGGCCCCCCGCCGTCGGCTTGTTCCACGCGTGCCTGCGCACGTCGCTCCCGCGGTCGCCCTTGCCGAAGATCTCGAGCAGCCCGCGCCGCGCCTCCGGCGTCGCGCCGCTCCAGTTCGACGCGTTGCCGCCGTCGGGCGGGAGCTCGGCGAGCCCGGCGATCGCCCAGCGGAGCGCGTAGTAGCCGACCTCCGCGCCCCACGGGTCCGGGCCGGTCTGGATGACGATGTCGCCCCGGCTCGCGGCGACGTCGAGGAACTCGCGGAGGAGCCGGGTCTTGCCGACGCCGTGCTCGCCGACGATGCGCGCGGCGACGACCGAGCCCTCGACGTCGGCGAGGCAGGTGTCGAGCCACGCGAGGTCGTCCTCGCGCGCCGCGAACGGGAGCGGGAGCGTGGGGGCCGAGGGGGCGCGATCGCGCCGGGCGGCCTGGGGCGCCGCGCGCGGCGCAGGGGCGGGCGAGTGCGCCTGCGCGATCCTGGCGCCGCACTCGCCGCAGAACTTCTGGCCGCGCGGCACGATGGCCCGGCACGAGCCGCAGATGACCGTCGCGTCGGAGAACGAGAAGCGCCCCGAGGGGGTGTCGAACGTCCCGAGCGCCGCGCGCAGCGCCGCCGCGAACTCGTCCGCCGACTGGTAGCGCCGCGCGGCATCCTTCTCGAGCGCCCGGAGCGTGACCTCGACGAGCGGCTCGGGGATCTCGCGCTCCGGCGCGAGCAGGGCGGGATCGGGCGGCGGCAAGGAGAGGTGCATCAGCACCACCTGCGTCGGCGATTCCGCCTCGAACGGGAGCCGGCCGGTCAGCAGCTGGAACAGGATGACGCCGCACGCGTAGAGGTCGCTCCGCGCGTCGATCGGATCGCCGCGCCCCTGCTCCGGGGCCATGTAGTCCGGGGTCCCGCAGACGATGCCGGGGCTCGTGATGTTCGTCGTCGCGACCTCCCCCTTCAGCTTCGCGAGGCCGAAGTCGACGACCTTCACGAAGTCGCCGCCCGAGCGCATCGGCTCGAGCACGATGTTCTCGGGCTTGAGATCGCGGTGGATGATGCCGAGGTGGTGCGCCTCGGCGAGCGCCGCGAGCACCTGGCAGAGGATGTCGACGATGCGGCGGAACGGGAGCGGGCCGTCCTCGTAGACGACGCGGGCGAGGTCGCGCCCGCGCAGGAACTCCATGACGAGGTAGAGCTGCCCGCCGTTCTTACCGAAGTCGATGACCCCGACCGAGTTCGGGTGGTTGAGGCGGCTCGCGGCGCGCGCCTCGGTGATGAACCGGACCGACGCGCTCTCGTCGCCGAGCAGGTGGGGATGGATGATCTTGACGGCCACGGTGCGCCCCAGGGCCTTCTGCTCGGCCCTGTACACGCGGCCCATGCCGCCCACCCCGACGAGCTCCAGGATCACGTAGTTGCCAGGGAGCGTCGTCCCGATCAGCGGATCGTCGGACGTCCGGTTGAACTCCGAGATCGGGAAGCCGCACACCGGACAGAATTTGTGCGCCTGCTCGCACGGATTCGCGCATTGCGGGCAGACCACTGTGGACACGCGCGGGACCTTACCACGTTCGGGATAGCGATTGGAGTCGAGGTCTCCCTCGGCCCGAGGGGGCGCCGTCTGGAGGGGGCGGGGGGGCTCGTCCAGCCGTCTGTTAGGTCCTGGATCCTTCTTGGGGTAACCTCGGGCGCGATGGTTACGCCTCGCCTACGTCTCGGTCAGCTCCTGGTCGACGCGCGGATGATCACCCAGGACGCCCTCGAGAGGACCCTGGAGCAGCAGCGCACGGATGGCCGGCGGCTGGGGACGCTCCTTGTCGAGCAAGGGCTCATCAACGAAACCCAGCTGACGCAGATCCTGTCGCACCAGCTCGCTGTCCCCTGGGTGTCGCTCCTGCACATCGAGTTCTCGCGGCAGCTGCTCAACCTCGTCCCGCACGACGTGGCCGAGCGCTACTGCCTCGTTCCGATCTACGTTCGCCACGTCCGCAACCAGGGCGAGACGCTGTACGTCGCGATGGACGATCCGACGAACGAGGACGGCATGAAGGAGTGCATGGCGTTCTCCGGCCTGCCCGTGCGCGCGATGATCGCTCCGCCGAGCGACATCCGGAACGCGATCCGGGTCTATTACGGAGCGCGCGCCCGCTCGGCGCCGCCGCCCGCGCCCGCGAAGCAGGCCCAGGTGAGCGAGCCGCAGTCGCGGGCGCGCCCCGCCGACCCGCCGCCTTCGTCCGAGCTCTCCGGAGCGCCCGAGACCGCGCGCCACGCGGAGGACACGCCGCTGACGCCATCGACGCCGGAGCCCTTGCTGCTCACCAGGCCCGCCATGCGATCCGGGGCGCGGCTGGTCGAGGACGCGGGGCCGGCGATCGAGACCTCCGACGTCGACCCCTCCGACGTGGGCGTCATGGATGACGAGCTGGCGTGGGAACCGCCTCGCTCCGCGGCCAAGGAAGTCCGCAGCTCCCCGGAGGAGCGGCAGATCCGCGGCCGACCGGACGAGCGGTCGCGGCCGACGTTGAAGGTCGCGCCGACGCCCGAGCTGCTCGCGGCGGCGCAGGCAGCACGAGCCGCCCCGCCCGCGCAACCTGCGCAGCCAGCGCAGGCGCAGTTCACGCAGGCGGCACAGGCGCAGTCCACGCAGGCGGCGCAGGCGCAGGCAGCGCAGCAGGAGCGCCGGAAGACGATGCGCCCGAGCTCCGCACCGGGGCCCGTCGCGGCGTCCGCCGGCGACGCGGCGCCGAGCATGGACGGGGCGCCGACGTCGAGCACGCCAGCCGCGGCTCTCCTCGGCGCGGTGCTCGGACGCGCCAGCGCTGCGGCGCGCACCGTCCCGGAGAGCGTGCCCGACTACGGCGACGAGCCCCCGAGCGAGCGCGAGGTGCGCAACATCCCCGCGCCGCAAGGCCGCGGTCGCCGGCGGATGGTCTCGCTCACCCTGCTCGACGGGACGACGATCACGCTCCCCGCGCGCGGGTCCAAATCCCAGCAGCAGCCGCAGCAGCAGCGAAAAGAAGCCCCGTCCCCCCGCGCCACCGCGCAGTCCGAGCCGCCTCCTCCTCCCACGGCGGACGACTCGGGCCTCACCGCGCGCGATCTGGTTTCCGCGCTGCGCGCGGTGTCTCACGGCGCCGACGCGAGCGAGATCCTCGGCAACAACGTGCGCTGGGAGGCGATGTTCGCCGCGCTCCTGTCGCTGATGCTCAAGAAGCACCTCATCGCCGACTGGGAGTTCGTCGACGAGCTGAAGAAGATCTGACGCGAAGCGGGAGCTCGGTCGCCGCTGCCGGCGCGCCGCGCGCATCTTCGACGTGGCGCGCGGCGCGCTCGCGAACGGCGGCCGTCAGCGCGCCTCCCGCGCCGCGCCAGCGCGGATCAGCGCGTCGATGTCCCCTTCCGAGAAGCCCGCGTCGCGGAGCACGGCGCGCGTGTGCTCGCCGGCTCGAGGCGCCGGCGCGAACGCGACGCCCGCCGGCGTGACCGGCGTCCTCAGCTGGGGGATCCGGCCGCGCGGCGAGGCGATCTCGAACACGAGATCACGCGAGGCGAGGTGGGGATCCGCCGCGGCGCTCCGCGGCTCGAGGACCGGCTCGAGGCAGCAGTCGCGCTCAGCGGCGAAGGTCTCCCACTCGGCGCGCGTCCTCTCCCGAACGACGGCGGCCAGCTTGCGCTTGAGCTCGGCCTGGTGCGGCCCGGGGACGAGCGCGCTCGGGTCGGGATCGAGCCCGGCGCCCTCGCAGAACGAGGCCCAGAACTTCGGCTCCAGCGCGGCGAGGGCCATCGCGTGCCCGTCCTTCGAGAGGTAGGTGTTGTACGGCGCGAGCCCGCCGGTGAGCGGCGCGCCGCCCGCCGCGCGCGCCGTCTCCCCGACCGCTTCTCCGCCGCTCGCGAGCGCGGCGGCGAGCGTGGGAAGGGCGAAGCCGAGCACGCCGTCGGTCATGGCGATGTCGAGCACCGCGCCCTGCCCGGTCCGCTCGCGCTCGCGCAGCGCGGCGAGGATGGCGATCACGCACCACATCCCGCCGCTCATGTCGGCGACCTGGAAGCCCGGCACCTGCGGCGGCCCCTCGGCGGGCCCCTGCGCGCCGAGGACCCCCGCGCGCGCGATGTAGTTGAGATCGTGCCCCGCGCGCGACGCCAGGGCGCCCGTCTGACCGTAGCCTGTCAGCGCACAGACGATGAGCCGCGGGTTGTCCGCGCGCAGCGCCGCGTGACCGAGTCCGAGCCGATCGAGCACCCCCGGGCGGAACTGGTCGAAGAGCACGTCGTAGCCGGCGACGAGCCGGCGGAAGGCGTCGCGACCCTCAGGCGCCTTCAGGTCGAGCAGGGCGCTGCGCTTGCCGCGGTTCAAGAGCTGGAACGCCGCGGATTCTCCGGCGATCTGCGGGGGGAGCTGGCGCAGGAAGTCCCCGCCGGCGACGTCCTCGATCTTGTCCACCGTCGCGCCGAGATCCGCGAGCACGAGGGTCGCGAAGGGGCCTGGCAAGAGCCTCGAAAGATCGAGGACGCGCGTGTCGGTGAGAGGGCGCACGGCGGCTTTCCTGTCGTTGCGCGAGATCCGTCGAGGGATCGAGCGATCGAGGAATGATGAGCGAAGGGCGCGCCGCGCGCAGAAGGCACACGAGGTTGGCTGGGGCGGACGCAGTGGCTGCGATCCACCAGCGAGCCGTTACCGCGCGCGGCGGCGCAGGCGGGCTCGCCGGATCTCCGCCGGCGCCCGGATCAGCCCGCGTTGAGCTGGAACAGCTTCGGGAGCTTCATCGCGAGCATCTGGTTGCCCGTGACCTTCAGCTTGCCCGCGAAGAAGAGCTGCATCGAGTTGGCCTGCGGGTTCTCGTGCAGCTTCTGGAAATCCTCGCTGCTGAGCGAGATCGTGACATCCGCGTTGCCAGGGTTGCCCGAGGAGAGCTTGGGCCCGCTGTCGGACAGGTCGATCAGCCACTCGCCGCCGCCCTCGCCCGTCACGTTGATCTGGTACTTCCCGCCGATCTGCTTGGCCGCGTCCGAATGCTTCACCAGCGCAGCGGGCAGCTCCTCGTTGAACAGTTTCTGGATATCGACGGCCATGGATCGCCTCCGGATGTCGTGTGGGACGTGGTGACTCGAAATCGCCTGGATACCGAGCGCGGTTTACCCGTGCCCGCGCGCGGGAGTCAAGCGAAGCACGACGCCCGCGCGCTGTCTCCTCGCTCCGTCAGGGCAGCCCTGGCGCGCCGTCTCGTCGACCCATCAGGACAACCCTGGCGCTGGGTTCACCGTGGATGCGTCATGCACGCGCGCGCGGCGCCTGCGCGGCGGGCCGGGGCGCCTTGTCCAGCGCGGATCGGATCGGGACCATCAGCAGGCGATCGATGGCGACGCGCTGATCGGCGGGCGGCGGGCTCTCCGGTATGCCTTGCATCAGCCGGAGGTCACGGAGCGCGCCGCGATCGAGCGGGCCGAGCGATGTCCCCAGCCCGTCGAGCGGCGGCGTCATCGCGGGGAGCAGACAGACGAGGGAGAGCTCGTTGGTACCCTGGCGTACCCACGTTCCCTGGTACACCGCGATCGCCTGCCCGAGCGCCTCCTGGAACACGAACGCGCGCCACTCGAGCGGCGCCGTCAGATCGAAGACGCGGCCGCCGGCGCGGAGCTCGCGGCTGTCGAGGCCGAGGGCGGCGCCGCGCGCGTCGGTCAGGAGGAAGCGCTCGAGGCACCCAGGAGAGCGCAGCGTGAGCTCCTCGAGCAGCGCGGCGAGCGCCGCGGGGCTGAGCGAGATCGGCTCGCCGTCCGGGCCGATCGCCTCGAGCCCGACCTCGTCGGAGCCCACGACGGACGCGTGGTCGAGCAGCGCGGCGAAGGTGCGCCGCGAGGGGCCGTCGAAGCCGGCCCCGATGGAGGACATCCCGGCGCTGGAGCTGAGCAGGGCGACGATACGATCCCGGCGCGGCGTCGCGAGGAGCGTGACGCCGAACCGCTCGCGGGTGGTGAGCAGCACGTGCTGCGCAGCGCTGCTCTGGCTTCGAAGGAGCAGCTGATCGCCCTCGAGGCTCAGCCCGCGCCGGCTCACCTGCGGAGGGGGCACGAACTGCCGCCGTCCCCGCGCGAGCAGCGCGACCGCCGCCGTCACGAGGGCGACCGGCAACAGCGCACGGAATATCAGGCCGCGCGCGGTCACGACCAGCACGAGCGCGGCCAGGAAGAGCGGGATCGCCCAGCGCCGCCGGGTGTCCGTGCCCCCCGCCGGCGTCACGTCGGGAGCGGTCGCGTCGAACCACCGGGCCCGTGGGAAAGGCGTCACGGCGGCGTCGCTCGCCGGCTCGCCCGCGCGCTGCGTCGCCGGCCTGCCTGTCGCAGAGGGAGGCTCGTGGGCTCGGACCTCGATCGACGGGAGCATCGCGACGGACCCAAGCGGGTCCTTCTGGCCCTTCGCCTCGCGTCCCATCGCACCTCCACCCCGACCGAAAGTTGGCGGTAGAATAGCATTGACCGAGGCCGGAGCGAGGGGACTTTGGGACAACGCGCTGCGTAGGGTGCTGCGCGTTGTTGACGACCCGCTCTGTTACAACCGGTTACGACTGGTTACGACCGGTTACGACCGACTACGACCTGCCGAGGACGTCCCCGGCGGGTCGCGGATGGCGCGCGCTGCGACGTGTCACGCCGCGTTGCGAGCCTCCTCGGCGACGAGGAACCCGACGAGGTCCGCTCGCATGCTTCCTCGAACTCGCGGTTTTCCGTACCCGAGATGGATAGCGCCTGCCCCGGAACGACTGGTGATGCGGCGGATCCGGTTGAAGCGGAGGTAGCTCTCGGCCGCAGGCGCGGGACCGATGGCGTACGACGCGCTCGCGAGGCGGACATGGAGGTTGTCGCCGCCTGCGTCGCTGCAGACGGCGATGCCCTGGAGGCCGGCCTCATGCAGCGATCGGAGGACTCGCACGGCGATCTCGCCGCGGTCGGGGAGGAGGACCTTGCGGATCACGAGCCGGCCCTCTCACACGGAACCGCCTCCGCGAACGGCCCGTCGCTCCGCCGCTCCGCGCCGAGCCTCGTCGCGCGCCCGACGGCGGGCTCGCCTGACGCGGGATCAGGCCCGCGAGAGTCTTTCCACAGGCCGAGCAAAAGGGTACGTCTGCCCTGTGCAGCGCCGCGATATCCCGCCCGAGCTCTCGTTCGCGGCCCTTCCCGTCGCCGAGCCTCGCGAGCTCACGGGCCCGCCGCCCTCGCGCCGCCAGCGGGGCGCCGAGCCGGAGGTGGTCTCGGTCGCGGAGCTGGATCGCCGGCTGAAGCGGATCCTCGAGGGGTCGACCGCGGACGTACGCGTCGAGGGCGAGATCTCGGGCCTGCGCGTCGTGGGCAGCGGCCACGCCTACTTCACGCTCAAGGACGAGAGCGAAGAGGCGGCCATCGACTGCGTGATGTACAGGACCGCGGCGCCGCGCGCGCGGAAGCTGCTCGCCGACGGCGCGCGCGTCGTGCTCACCGGCCGCGCCACGGTCTACGTGCCTCGGGGCCGGCTCCAGTTCTCCGCGGACGACGCGCGCCTCGCCGGCCGCGGCGCGCTCCTGGAGGCGCTCTTCCGCCTCAAGGAGAAGCTCGCCGCCGAGGGGCTCTTCGCGCCGGAGCGCAAGCGCAAGCTGCCCGTCGATCCGCAGATCATCGGCGTCGTCACGAGCGGCGACGGCGCGGCGATCCACGACATCGTGACCGTCGCGTTCCGCCGCGGCGGCGCACGGCTGATCCTGGCGCGCACGCCGGTGCAGGGCGCCGGCGCAGGGCAGCGGATCGTGCGCGCGATCGCGCTGCTCGAGGAGTTCCCGGGCATCGAGGTGATCATCGTGGGGCGCGGGGGCGGCTCGGCCGACGACCTCAGCGCGTTCAACGAGGAGATCGTCGTCCGGAAGGTCGCGGCCGCGCGCGTGCCGATCGTGAGCGCCGTGGGGCACGAGATCGACGTCGCGCTGACCGACCTCGCCGCCGACGCGCGCGCCGCCACGCCCTCGCAGGCAGCAGAGATGCTCGTCGCGGACGCGGCCGCGCGGCGCGCGGCGCTGGAGCACCTCGAGGCCCGCATGCGCCGCGCGATCGCCCACCGGCTCCGGGGCGCTCGGGCCGATCTCGACCGGCAGCGCGCCCGGCTCGGCTCGCCCGCGCAGATCCTGGCGGAGCCCCAGCAGCGCATCGACGACGCCATGGCGAGGCTCCGGCGCCGCATGGAGCGCATCCTCGTCGAGGATCGCGCCGCGCTCCAGCGCCTCGAGCGGAGGCTCGCCGCGCGCCACCCGCGCGCGGTGCTCGCGGGCGCCCGCGGGGCGCTCAGGCCGCTGTCGGTGCGCCTCGCCGCCGCCGCGCACCGCCACGTCGCCCTCCTGCGGGAGGGCTTCGCGGGCGACGTGGCCCGGCTCGAGGCGATGTCGCCGCTCCGCGTGCTCGCGCGCGGCTACGCCATCGCGACGGACGCGTCGGGGCGCGCGGTCCGCGATCACCGCGAGGTCGTGCCGGGCGATCCAATCGCGGTGCGCGTGCACCACGGCGCGCTCCTCGCGCGGGTCGTCGTCACCGCAGGTCCGGACGAGCCGCTCGTCGAGGGCCACGCGCACGCGCCGGCAGCGGAGGCCGCGGTGGCAGCGGCGGCGCCCGCGCCGCCTGCGCGCCAGGGCGGCGGCCCGCGCGCCGCGTCCGGCCGCGCGCCGAGGCGCAAGAGGACGCAGCCCGGCGCGCCCGCGTGCGAGCAGCTCGGGCTCGGCTTCGCGGCCGAGGAGCACGCCCCGGCCGTCGGTCGCGCGGGCGCCGTCGGCCAGGTCTCGGTGGGGCAGGGCGGCGCGGAGGCCGGCCCTGAGGAGAGGCACCATGTCGAACGCTGAGCGGCGAAGGTTCGGTCTTGTGGGGCACCCGGTGGGCCACTCGGTCTCGCCGGCGATGCACTCGGCCGCGTTTCGGGCGCACCACCTGCCGCACATCTACAGCGCGTTCGACGTGCCCACCGGCGCGGAGCTCGCGCGCTTCGTCAGCGACATCCGGAGCGGCCTTATCGCTGGCGCGAACGTCACGATCCCGCACAAGCGCGCGATCATGTCGATGGTCGACGACGTGGACGCGAGCGCGGCCGACGTCGGCGCCGCGAACGTCCTCTGCGCGACGGAAGCGCGGCGCGTGACGGCGTACAACACCGACGTGGTCGCGCTCCGCGACGAGCTCACGCTGCTCCTGGGATCCGCCCCGCCCCGCGGGGACGATCCGGAGGGGCCGTACGGCGCGCGCTCGAGCCCGCGCCAGCGCGCGGTGATCATCGGCGCGGGCGGCGCGGCGTTCGCGGCGATCGCCGCGTGCAAGCTGCTCGGCTATCACCTCATCAGCGTGACCACCCGCTCGTGGACCGGCACCGAGGCGATGCTCGAGTCGCCCGCGGGGCAGCGCGCGTCCGAGCTCGGCGCGCTCACCGCGCCCTGGCCGATCCCGACCGACAGGTCGATCAGCAGCAAGTCCTCCGTGGCGCTGCGGCTCAACTGGAGCGAGTTCACCGTCGCCGCCGACCTGATCATCCAGGCCACGAGCGCCGGCATGCTCGGGGGGCCGCCCGGGGAGGAAGTCACGGGCATCATCCCGTGGGACGCGCTCTCGCCGAGCGTGTGCCTCTACGACCTCGTCTACAACCCCCCGGTGACGCCCTTCCTCCGGACGGCGCGCGAGAGAGGGCTCCGCGCCGAGGGCGGGCTCGGGATGCTGGTCGGCCAGGCGGCGCAGTCCTTCACGCTCTGGACCGGCCTCCCGGCGCCGGTCGAGGTGATGCGCTCCGCCGCCGAGGATTCGCTCAGGAAGGCAACCGGCGGTCGATGAGCTCGGACGGATCCCGGCGGAATTCCCCGACCCACGACGCGCTGTCGTCCACGCCCGCGGCGCCCCGCGGCCAGGGCGCCGCGCTCGAGCACGCCTCGCCGTGGCCGCACGTCGAGGTGCGGGGCCAGTTCTCGATCGCGCGCAAGGAGTGGCTGCACACGAACGGCGCGGGGGCCTACGCGAGCTCGACGATCGCCGGCATGCACACCCGCCGTTACCACGGCCTGCTCGTCGCGGCCCTCGACCCTCCGCGGCGCCGGCACGTCATGCTCTCGCACGTCGACGTCTGCGTCCGCCCGGTCCGACAGCAGGGCGCGCCGTCCGAGCGCCGCGCCTCGTGGCCGCGGTGGGACCTCGCCAAGCACCAGTTCCCGGGCATCGATCCGGAGAGCAGCTCGTTCTACCTCGAGCGCTTCGATCAGGATCCGCTCCCGCGCTGGGCGTACGCCGTCCCGGGCGGCGAGCTCGAGGTGACGCTCGGCCTCGTGCGCGGCGAGAACGCCGCCGTCCTCCGTTATGCCTGGAGCGGGGCGGATCCGGTGATGCTGACGCTGCGCCCGCTCCTCGCCGCCCGCCACATCCACCAGCTGCTCCGCGAGAACGGCGGGATCTCCCAGAAGGTCGAGCTGCGCGCAGGGGCGGCGCGCGGCGAGCCCGGCTCGGGGCGCGACCGCCCCGTGATGGGCGAGGTCCGGGTGCAGCCGAACCGCGCGCTGCCGAGGATCTGCTTCCGCTACCAGGGCACGTTCGTCGGCTCGCAGGACTGGTGGCGACGCTTCGAGTACCTCGGCGAGCAGGATCGGGGCCTCGACTTCCTCGAGGATCTCTGGACGCCGGGCCATTTCGAGACGGTGATCGGCGCCGAGCCCGTTCACCTGCTCGTGGCGGTGGGCGCGCTGCCCGACGACGAGCCGGAGAACCTCCTCGCGGCGGCGAGCGCGGCGATCCGCGCCGAGGACCCGGGGCCCCGGCGCCCGCTCCTGGAGCGGAAGCTCACCATCGCGGCCGAGGCGTTCCGCGCCGACGCGGCCGCGCGGCCCAGCGTCATCGCGGGCTACCCCTGGTTCGAGGTGTGGGGCCGCGACGCGCTCATCTCCCTGCCCGGCCTCTACCTCGTGCCCCGCAAGACCGAGGCCGCGATCCGCGTCCTCCGCGCGATGATCGACGCGATGCAGGACGGCCTCGTGCCGAACCGGCTCCCCGACGCGGGCGAGCCGGCGGACTTCTACGCGGCCGACGCGACCCTCTGGCTGTTCGAGGCGGCTCGCCTGCTCGCGGACGCGGTCGGCGACACGCACCCGTTCGTGGCGGGCGAGCTGCTCGGCGCGCTCCGCGACGCCTTCGAGGCGGCCATGCGCGGGACCCGGAACGGGATCCACGTCACGGCCGACGGCCTCTTCGCCGCAGGGCGCCTGGGCGAGGGCGCCATCGACGGGCTCACGTGGATGGACGCGCGCGTCGCGGGCCGCGCGGTGACCCCGCGCGCCGGTTGCCCGGTCGAGCTCACGGCGCTGTGGGCGAAGGGCTCGGAGACGCTCGCGCGCCTCGCGCGGGCCGCCGGCGACGCCCGCCTCGCGGGGCGGGCGGAGGCGGCCGCGAGCGCGGCGCGCCGGGGCTTCGCCGCCCGCTTCTGGTGCGAGGAGACCGGCTACCCGTACGACGTCATCTCGGAGCGCGCGGACGGGGAGGGCGCGTTCCGCGACGCGTCGATCCGCCCCAACGCGCTGATCGCCGTCGCCGTGGATCCCGCCTGCTTCACGCCGGAGCGGGCCGCGTCGCTGCTCGACCGGGTCCGCCTGGAGCTCGTGACCCCCGCCGGCGTGCGCACGCTCTCGCCGGCCGATCCGGCCTACGCGCCCCGGTACCAGGGAGGCCCCGAGGCGCGCGACAGCGCCTACCACCAGGGCACGGCCTGGCCGTTCCTGCTCGGGTTCTACGCGCGCGCCGCCCGGCGCTTCTCCACGCTCGGCGAGCACGTGATCCCGCTGCTGCACCGGCTCGCGGCCTCCGCGGCCGCGAACGAGATCGCGCTCGGCCAGGTGCCCGAGGTCGCCTCCGGCGAGCCGCCGCACCACCCTGGTGGCAGCTTCGCGCAGGCCTTCAGCGTGGCAGAGCTCCTGCGCCTCGTCGCCTGGGACCTGCCCGCCCAGGACCCAGGCAGCGCCGCGGGCGCGCCGCCGCGCTGAGCCACGCCGGCCCGCGGGGCCGGCGCGCGCCTTCAGCCTTCGCGTTCCAGCGCCGACTCCTCGCGCAGCGCCTTGCCGCCCCGGGCGGTGAAGCGGAGCAGCTTCCCCGGATCCTCGGCCTCCATGGCGAAGGCCTCGATCTCCTCGAACAGCGCCTCGATCTTTCGAGGACCGCACGTGGGCAGGAAGCCGCGGAGCACGCGCGGGTCGTAGAACCGGAAATACTGCTGCTTGCCTGTCCCGTTCTCGACAAGGAGAAACCGGCGGAGGTGCTTCCGCACGTCGCCGAACGCGCGGTCGCTCGTCAGGAAGACGCCCCAGCAGTCGCCCCAGCCTCCGTCGACCAGCGCGTCGAGCAGCCTGGACCCGTGCGGGAGGTGCACGAGCGTGGGGCCGACGTCCGCGAGGATCTCGCCCTGGAAGCCGGTGTAGAGCGAGGCGGTCTGCTCGCCCGCGTCGCCGAGCAGCAGCCGGATGCGCGGGTCGCGGGCGGCGTCGACCACCGCGAAGAGGGGCGAGCGCTCCTGCCGGAGCCGCGCCCGCGCCGACGCGGCGAACGGCGCCCCGGTCGCGAGCACCGCGGCCCTGCGCGCGCGGCGCGAGGGCGGCGCGGGCTCGGTCGGCGCGTAGCGGCGGTTCACCTCGCGGCGCACCACCGCGAAGACGGTCCCCCCCGCGCGGATCTCGTCGCCGTCCCGGAGCGACACCTCGCGCGCCCGCTCCCGGTTGACCTGCGTCCCGTTGCGGCTCCCCAGGTCGCGGAGGAGGTAGCTGCCGTCGATCTGCTCCACCGAGAAATGCAGGGCAGAGAGCTCACCGTCGCTCGTGATCGAGAGATCCGACTCAGGCGCGCGGCCGACGAGCAGCGGACGGTCGCCAGGGATACGCGCCGTCTGCCCGGCCAGGGGGCCCGAGATGACCCGGAGGACGAGCCCTGCTTCCTGGTCTTCGCTCATGGTCGTCTCCATCGCACAAGGCGCCGATGAGGCCGGCAAGTAAGCCTAGAACACCGATCGGCGGGAAATCCACCCGAAGGCGGGCGCCGCGCGGGAGACGACCCGGCGACTGTCAATCTTTTCCGCCTTCCAGGCGAGGGCCCTTTGGCGCAGCCTGCGCGCATTTCACGCTGGCAGCCCTCGTTCGCCGCCCGAGACAGCGAGGGTGCGACGCGCGCGGATGCGTCAGCCGTGGCGACTCCGCAGCGGTTCGAGGCGCAGCCAGCGCGCCACGAACGCCCGGTCCTCGGGGGCGAGCGCGCCGGTGACCCGCGCGGCCACGAGGTAGAGGCCCGCGTAGAGCGGGGCACAGAGCGCGAGGCAGAGCGCGGGGCGCCTGTCGGTCGCGCCCGTGAGCAGGAACGCGGCGAGCGGCGCCGCGGCCACGATCGCGGTGGCCGCGACGCGCCCGTAATGGCCCCACGGGAAGACGCCGCGGAGGCCGACGCCGGAGAAGCGCGCGATGCAGGCCACCGTCAAGGCGATCACGAGCACCTGGGTCAGCACCGCCGAGAGCGGCGCGCCGACCATGCCGACCGTCGGCAGGAGGACCAGGTTCGCCGCGGCGTTGAACGCCATCGAGAGCACCTGGATCCGCAGGATCATCGACGTCTTCCCGAACGCCATCAGCATGATCGCGTACGCCGTCACGCGCAGCGGCAGGAGCGCGGAGTAGATGCGAAACGGGACGGCGGCGCCGGCGTAGGCGTCGCCGTAGATGGCGCGCATGAGCGGCTCGGCGAAGAGGAGGAGGAACACCGCGATCGGGAGCATGATCAGCGTCGTCTTGCGGACGCCCGAGTGCCACAGGTCGATCGCCGCCCTCGCGCCCTCCTCCGGCGTCCGGCCGTTCTCGACGCGGGCGACGAGGTCGGGGAGCATCGTCGAGGCGACGGAGTAGGCGAGGACGCCGACGAGCGGGAGCTCCTGCGAGCCGACGGAGAACTCGGCGTAGAGACCCGCGCTGAAGAAGAGGCCGATGACGAACTTGTCGAGCTTCTGGTTGAAGAGGCCGGCGAAGCGCGTGACCGAGAGCGGGAGCGCGTAGGCGAGCTGCGCCCTGACGCCGCCAGGGAACGGGGCCGCGGCGACGTCCTGGAACAGCCGCGCGTAGAGCCGGTACGAGAGCCAGAGCCGGAGGGCCTGCGCGGCGCACTGGGCGGCCACGATCCAGGCGATAGAGCACCCGAGCGCCGCGGGGACGATCGCGCTTGCGGCGTTCGAGAGCGTGACGATCAGCGCGAGCCCCGCCGACTTGCGGTGGTTGTTCGTGGCGATGAAGAGCGGGCCGAACACGCTCGCCGGGTAGGCGATCACGCTCATGAGGCCGATGAGCAGGAGGAGCTGCGTGACGCCCTCGCGGCCGTCGAGGAAGACGCTGGGGACCAGCGCGAACACCGAGAAGGCCAGCGCGGACAGCGCCCCGAGGCCGACCAGGAGCAGCATGCTCTGCCGCACCAGCCCACGGAGCTCGGCGCGGGTCACCTTGGGCGCGAAATAGAGGAACGACTCCGGGAGGTAGAGCAGCGCGAAATCGCGCCCCGTCACGAACAGCATCGTCGCGAACGCGAGCACGCCGTACTCGGCCTTGCCGAGCAGCCGCACCACGACGATGCCCTGCACGAGGACGATCAGCGTGTTGACGACCTGCCCGCCGACGACCATCCCGATCCGGTCGGCCAGCGATGTGCCCTGCGCCTCGCCGGGGCCCGGCGCTGCCTTGGCAGCCCGCGCGACCTCCGGGGCCCGCGAGGGCGCGCTCGGCTCGACCGGGGCGGGCTGCTCGTCCTGCATGGCGGCTCGGTAGCACATGCGCGGGCAGGAGCGGCCTCCCGAGGCGTGCGCGCGGCGCCCGGCTAGCCCGTGATATAGGTCCCGCGATGAAGCGCGCGCTCCTCGTGAGCTACTACTTCCCCCCGCGGTTCAGCATCGGCGGTAAGCGCGCGTACCGCTTTGCGAAATTTCTGCCGGAGCACGGCTGGGAGACGACGGTGCTCGCGGCCAAGCCGCCTCCCGGCGAGCGGGTGGATCCGTCGTTCACCGACGCCGACCTGCCCGCGTGCGATGTACGCCGCGACTACCTCACGGACGCCGAGCTCGCGCGCATGCCGCGCCGCGCGCTCGGCTCCGACGGCACCCTGGAGGCGCCGACCGAGGCGCCGGTGCCGGTCGCGCAGCGCAAGGGCTTCGCGCGCGTCGCCGCCGAGATCCGCTACGTCCCGGTGATCGGCCCGGATGCAGGCCGCGTCCCGGCCCTCGCGGTCCGCATCGCGCGCCTCGCTCGCGAGGTCGGCGCCGAGGTGATCTTCGCGAGCGGGCCGCCGTGGGAGGCCGTGCTCGCGGGCGTGCTGGCCGGCAGGGCCATCGGCCGGCCGGTCGTCGTCGACTTCCGCGATCCGTGGTCGTTCGGCCCGCTGATGGCGACGCGGCCCGCGTGGAGCCGCGCGGCCGCGGCGCTCGTCGAGCGGACCGTGGTGGGCGCCGCCGCGGCCTTCACGGTGACGTCCGAGATGACCCGCGACGCCTACGCCGAGCGGCGCATCGCGCGCCGCGTCGAGTGCATCCGGACCGGCTTCGATCCGGACGCGGCGGCCGCCCCGCAGCGCGGCGCGGCGGTGACGCTCGTGCACTTCGGCAACTGCTACAGCGAGCGCACGCTCGCGCCGTTCGTCCGCGCGCTCGCGGCCGTCGCGCGCCGCAGATCGCTCGGCCCGGGCGCGATCCGGCTGCTCAACCTGGGGCGCGTCGCGAGGAGCGACCTCCGCCTCGCCGAGGAGCTCGGGGTGTCGCGGCTCTTCGAGTACCGCACGGTGCTGCCGTACGCCGAGGGGCTCGGCCTCGTCGCGGGCGCCGATCTCGCGCTGCTCGCCGGCTGCGGCGAGGAGCCGTACTTCCTGCCTGGCAAGCTCTACGACTACCTCCTCGCGCGCGCGCCCGTGCTCGCGGCCTTCGCGTCCCCTGAGATCGAGCGCATCCTCGAGACGACCCGCCTCGGCTGGACGCACGCGGCCGGCGACGCCGCGGCGATCGAGCGCCGCATCGAGGACGCGCTCGACGCGCGCGCGGCCGGTCGGCCGCTCGTCGAGCCCGATCACGCGGCGCTCTCCGCGCTGAGCGCGCGCGCCAGCGCGGGGGCGCTGGCCCGCCTCTTCGAGGACGTCGCGGCGAGCCCGAGGGGCTGACGCCGCGCTCTCCGCGCTGAGCGCGCGCGCCTGACGCCGCGCTCTCCGCGCTGAGCGCGCGCGCCGACGCCGCGCTCTCCGCGCTGAGCGCGCGCGCCGACGCCGCTCCCCGGGCGGCGCCCGCTCGACATCCTTGCCTGCGCGGCGGCCCCCGTGGCATGCGAGCCCGTGATGCCTGACCATCTTCTCCAGGATCGAGCGGGGCTCCCCGAGGCCGAGCGCGCCCTTCAGGAGGCGTGGCGCGCGAAATACGCGCCCGAGGTGAAGGAGCTCATCGTGCGGCGCGAGGTCCCGTCGCCGAAGCTCACGCTGATCGTCATCTCCTACAAGGCGAAGGACTACCTGATCGAGTGCCTCCAGCACGCGCGCGGCCAGACGGCTGCGCTCGACGTGCCGTTCGAGATCCTGCTCGCGGACAGCGGCGGCATCGAGCACCTGCGGCCGCGCTCGGCCCCGCTCGTCGACGTCGAGCTGCGCCTCACCGACGGAATTCCGCTGAACGCCGCGCGCAACGCCGCCATCGCCTGGGCGCGGGGCGAGTACGTCGCCTTCATCGACGACGACGGGCTGATCGCGCCGACGTTCGTCGAGGTCGTCTGCCGTGTCTTCCAGGACCCCCGCATCGCGGCGATGCGCGGCCGGATCATCCCCAAGGAGCACCCCTATTTCTGCACGCTCGCGGGGCACTACGACCGCGGCGACGACGTCGTCGACGACGTCCTCGCGACCGAGGGGCACATGGCGATCCGGCGCGGCGTCTACCTCTCGACCGGGGGTTTTCCCGATCAGTTCTACGGCGCCGAGGGGGTCTACCTCGTCTACCGGATCGCGAAGGACTTCCCTGATCTGCGGGTCGTCTACGTGCCCGATCTCCTGATGCGGCACGACTACTTCGACAGCTGGGAGAACTTCATCTGGAAGACGCGCAAGTACCGGCGCATCCGGCGCGAGGTGGGCGGCATGGAGCCGGACCCCGAGTTCCTGCGCTACCTCGACGCGTACCTCGCGCGGCGGAAGCCGCATCGCCGGCTCACGGTGGAGCAAACGGTGGCGCTCGGGCTGCTCAAGGTGGTGCGCTGGGGGGTCCAGCGCCTGCCGGCGTGGGCCGTGGGGCAGCCTTGATGGAGCGGGCCGGCGGGGCGCGCTGGGGAGGGAGGCGGACCGATGGCTGAAGAGGGCGGCTTCGAGCGGGATCTCGCGGCGATCAAGCGGCACTACACCGAGCGCTTCCTGCCCGGGAACCCCTGGGCGAGCCTGCTCAACGCCCACCCGTACCTCGTCGCGCGGCAGCGGCAGCGCCGCCTGCGCGACGCGCTCGTCGCGTGCGGCGTGCGCACGCCCGAGGCGCTGCGCGAGATGTCGGTGCTCGACGTGGGCTGCGGGTCGGGATCCAACCTGGCCTGGCTGGTCGAGCTCGGCGCGGATCCGACGCGCCTCACCGGCATCGATCTCGTCGCGCAGCGCACCGAGCTCGCGCGCTCGCGCTTCGCTGGCATCCGCTTCGTCGCGGGCGACTTCTTGACGGCCGACGTCGGGGGCCCGTTCGATGTGGTGATGATGTTTGCGGTCCTGTCGTCGGTGACCAACACGGAGCTCAAGCGAGGCCTCATGGACAAGGCGCTCCGCCTGCTCCGGCCGGGCGGCATCTTCTTCTTTTACGATGTCGTGTCGCGGCAGCCCGTCCCCGGCAGCGCGGATTACCAGCGCCTCACGTTCGCGGAGCTCGAGGGGTATTTCGCCCCCCGCACGCTGCACATCTTTCGCAGGGACATCCTCCGGCGCGACGTCGCCGACCGGCTCGTGCGGCGCTTCGGCGTGACCGTGGCCGAGCTCGTCCAGGCGACGCGGCTGCTCAACATCGACGGCACCTTCGCCTACGCGCGCGGCTAGGCCACCCGCAAGCGCCGCGAGCCCGCACCCGCTGACGCGCCGCCGGACGCGCGGGGCGAGCGTCGTGGGGCAAAATTCCCCGCCGGGGTGAAAAGGTCCCGCCGGCAGCCTGCCCGCGCGAGCCGCTCAGTGTGCTGAACAGCCCGGTTCCGCTGTGGCGCGGTCTGGCATGAGACGTGCCGAATGACAGGGGAAACCACGCGCCAGCACGTGAAGGCCACGTGATGAGCAGCCACAGCCGGTCGGTTCAGCGCGCACAGCGCGGCTGCCACCGCAGGAGATGACTCCATGTCCCAACGCGTCCTCCCCCCGTCGGCCGCGATCGCCTGGCACAGCCTGCCTGCCCCCGATGTGCTCTCCAGGATCGAGAGCGCCGAGGCCGGCCTCGCGGGCGACGAGGCCGCCCGGCGGCTCAAGGACGTCGGGCCCAACGTGATCCAGCGCGCGAAAGGCGACGGCCCGCTCAAGCTGCTCTTCCGTCAGATCAACGACCCGCTCATCTACGTGCTGCTCGCGTCGGCGGCCCTCGCGATGGCCATGGGCGAGGCGATCGACGGCGCGGTCGTGCTGGCGGTCGTGGTGCTCAACACGGCGATCGGCTTCGTCCAGGAGCTCCGCGCGGGCAAGGCGATCGAGGCGCTCGTCGACATGGTGCCCCAGACGGCCACGGTCGTGCGCGGCGGCCAGCGGAGCGTGATCCCCGCCGCCGACGTGGTCCCCGGCGACGTGGTGGTGCTCGACGCCGGCGACAAGGTCCCCGCTGACGCCCGGCTGCTCTCGGTGAAGAACCTCCACGTGGACGAGTCGGCGCTCACCGGGGAGTCGGTGCCGTCGGACAAACACGTCGCGGCGGTCCCCGAGGACGCCGGCGTCGGCGACCGCAAGAACCTCGCCTTCGGCGGGACGCTCGTGACCAGCGGCACGGCCACCGCGGTGGTCGTCGCCACGGGCGCCGCGACCGAGCTCGGCCGCATCTCCTCGATGCTCCACGAGGCGACCGAGATCGAGACGCCGCTCACGCGCTCGATGGCCAAGGTCGGCCGCGTGCTGACCGTCGCGATCGTCGCGGTCGCGCTGCTCATCGTCGGGGTCGCGCTGCTCCGGGGCTACCGGCCGGTCGACGCGATGCTCGCGGGCATCTCGCTCGCGGTCGCCGCGATCCCGGAGGGGCTGCCCGCGATCATCACCATCTCGCTCGCCATCGGCGTGCAGCGGATGGCGCGGCGCCGCGCGGTGATCCGGAAGCTGCCCGCGGTCGAGACGCTGGGCAGCACGGGCGTCATCTGCTCGGACAAGACCGGGACGCTGACGCGGAACGAGATGACGGTCCGGGCCCTGTGGACGCCCGCCGCCGGCGCGCAAGGGGAGGCGGCGCTCGAGCAGGCCGGAGCCGCGATCGAGGTGACCGGCGTCGGCTACGCGCCCGAAGGCGAGCTCCGCCGCGACGGCGCGCCGGTCGGCGAGGTGCCCGAGGCGGTGCGCGCGCTGCTCCGCGCGGGGCTGCTCTGCAACGACGCCCGCATGACGCGCGAGGGGGACGCCTGCGGCATCGAGGGCGACCCGACGGAGGGCGCGCTCGTGGTCGCGGCCCAGAAGCTCGGCGTGGACGTCGAGGGGACGCGGCGGGAGCACCGCCGCGTCGATGTCGTCCCGTTCTCGTCGGAGCGGCAGCTCATGGCGACGCTCCACGAGGCCCCCGGCGGAGACCGGGTGATCTTCATGAAGGGGGCGCCCGAGGCGGTGCTCGGCCGCGCCGCGATCGGCGAGGCGGGGCGGGCCCAGGTGATGGCGCAGGTCGAGCAGATGGCGGCGCAGGGCATGCGCGTGCTCGCCGTGGCCTCGCGGCCGGCGGGCCGCGACGTGGCCTCGCTCGACGAGGAGCACCTCCCGGAGGGGTTCGAGCTCCTCGGCCTGGAGGGGATGATCGACCCGCCGCGGCCCGAGGCGATCGACGCGATCAAGGCGTGCCACGCGGCCGGGATCACCGTGAAGATGATCACGGGCGACCACCTGGCGACCGCGCGGGCGATAGGCGGGCAGCTCGGGCTCGTGCCGGACGGGGCGCGCGCGATGAACGGCACGGAGCTCTCGCGGCTCTCGGAGGGCGAGCTGCGCGCGGCGGCGACGTCCACGCACGTGTTCGCGCGCGTCGCGCCGGAGCACAAGCTCCGCCTGGTGAAGGCGCTGCAGGCCGAGGGGAAGGTCGTCGCGATGACCGGCGACGGCGTGAACGACGCGCCCGCGCTCAAGCAGGCGGACATCGGCGTGGCCATGGGGATCACGGGGACCGCGGTGTCGAAGGAGTCCGCCGACGTCGTGCTGACGGACGACAACTTCGCGAGCATCCGGGCGGCGGTCGAGGAGGGGCGCCGCGTCTATGACAACCTGGTCAAGGCGCTCGCGTTCGTGCTGCCGACGAACCTGGGCGAGGCGCTGATCCTGCTCGTGGCGGTGATGAGCTTCCCGATCGTCGGGGGCGCGCCGCTCATGCCGATCACGGCCGTCCAGATCCTCTGGGTCAACCTGGTCGCCACGGTGGCGCTCTCCCTGCCGCTCGCGTTCGAGGCGATGGAGAAGGACGTGATGAGCCGCCCGCCCCGGGATCCGGGCGAGCCGATCCTGAGCCGGTTCGTGCTCGTGCGTACGGCGATCGTCGCGGTCCTCATGACGGCCGGGGCGATCGGGCTGTTCTTTTACGAGTACTTCACGGAGGTGCGCGGCGGCGTCGTCTCGGAGATCGCCTACCGCGAGGCCCAGACCGCGGCGGTCACGACGGTCGTGCTGTTCCAGATCTTCTACGTGCTCAACTGCCGGTCGCTGCGCGATTCGATGCTGAAGATCGGGCTCTTCTCGAATCCCTGGGTCTACGTCGGGATCGGCGCGCTGCTCGCGCTGCAGCTCTGCTTCGTCTATGTGCCGTTCATGCACACGCTGTTCGGCTCGGCGCCGCTCTCGCTCGACGCGTGGGTGAAGTCGACGCTGGTGGCGATGTCGATCTTGCCGGTGATGAGCGTCGAGCGGTGGTGGCGCACACGCCGGGCGCGGCGCTCGGCGGATCGCGAGCGCAGGTCCGACGCGTCCGACGTGGGCGGCGTCGCGGGCGCGATGGCGAACCGCGGCGCGTAGGTGTCGTCATCGTAAGTCGTGACGATGACGATGACGATATCGAGCGCCGGCCGCGCCCGCGGCTCCGTCAAAACGCTGGTGCTGCGCCGAGTACCACGGCATCATCCTCGGTCGAGATGATCTACCTCGTCGCCGCGACGCGCCCGAACTTCATGAAGCTCGCCCCCATCTGCCGCGCCCTCAAGGCGCGCCGTCTACCGATGCGGCTGCTCCACACGGGGCAGCACTTCGACACGACGATGAGCGATGTGTTCTTCCGGGATCTCGGCCTGCCGACGCCGGATCACACGCTCAAGGCAGGCGGCGGCTCGCACGCCCAGCAGACGGCGGCGGTCCTCGTCGGCGCCGAGGCCGACATGATCGAGCACCGGCCCAAGGTGGTTGTCGTCGTCGGGGACGTCACCAGCACCCTCGCAGGCGCGCTCGCGGCGTCCAAGCTCGGAATTCCCGTCGTCCACGTGGAGTCCGGGCTGCGCTCGCGCGACTGGACGATGCCCGAGGAGATCAACCGCATCCTCACGGACCAGCTCTCCGATCTCCTGCTCACCCCCTCTCACGACGCCCACCCCAACCTGCTCGCGGAGGGCATCCCGCCCGAGCGAATCCGGTTCGTCGGCAACGTGATGATCGACTCGGTCCACTACGCCCTCAAGCGCCAGACGGACGCGCTCTCGCGCTTCGGGCTCGAGCCGAAGAAGTACGCGATCGCGACGCTCCACCGCCCGGCCAACGTCGACAGCGCCGAGCGGCTCGCCGAGACGCTCGACGCGCTCGAGGCGATCGCGCAGCGCCTGCCGACCGTGTTCCCCGTCCACCCGCGCACCGTCGCCCGCGCCGAGTCCTTCGGGCTGTCGGCGCGCCTCCGCGAGACGAAGGGGCTCCGGATCATGGAGCCGCTCGGATACGACGATTTCGTGACCGTGATGGGCAATGCGCTGCTCGTCGCCACCGACTCCGGCGGCATCCAGGAAGAGACGACCGCGCTCGGGATCCCGTGCCTCACGATGCGTCAGGGCACCGAGCGGCCCATCACCGTGACGCAGGGCACGAACATCGTCGTCGGGCTCGACGCCGCGCTCATCGCGCGCGAGGTCGACGCCATCCTCGACGGCCGCGCCAAGCGAGGCTCCGTGCCTGAGGGATGGGACGGCAAGACCGGCGAGCGCATCGCCGACGCGCTGGAAGCGTTCCTCGCGGGTGATCCGCCGCCCAAGACCGCTGGCCCGCGCGCCTGAGCTCACCGCCCATCCTCGCTCGCCGCGGTGCCGACGCGACTGACGCGACTGACGCGACTGACGCGACTGACGCGACGCCGAGCGCAGGATGCACCACGCGCGCTCACCGCGCCGCCACATCGCTTCTTCCGTGGCCTACGTGGGAGTCGCGCCGGCCGCACGACCACACTCCCCACAACCCCCGACCAAACAGCGTTCCATGGCCCAGAGCGCTCTGGGTTGTGCTTGTTTATCGATGAACAGCCCCGGTATATAGTTGTATCGTGGCAAGAAATTTTCGACCTGGCGTGGAGTGGGCGGCTCGAAGGCGAGGTCAACGAGGTTTCTCGCTCGTCGAGGTGATGGTCGCGGGCGGGGTCGTGGCGATCCTGGCCGCCCTGGGGACCCAGGGGGTGTCGAAGTACCTCGTGCTCGCCAAATCGGCCGAGGCCAAGCAGACGGTCGGTGGCATCGCCAGGGCCGTCGTCGGTTCGGCCGAGCGTCTCCAGGCGATGTCGGGCACCGCGGCGGTCCAGCCGCTGTGCAGCGATGCGGTCACCGTGCCCAACGCGTTCTATCGTGTCCAGGGGAAGAAATATCAGCCCGATCCCAGCCCGGGTGTGGACTACAACACCGGGAGTCCGACCGTTGGCTGGAAGTGCCTTGCGTTCTCGGTCAGCCACCCTCAGTCGTACCAGTATCGATATCGACTCGGTGGCTCTCCCATGCCTGTCTCCGTCAACCATTTCCCGGAGGACGTGCCGGTGGAGCGCAGGTGGGCCGCCTATGCGCGAGGCGACCTCGACGGGGATAATACGCACGCGTGGTTCGCGCTGGACGGCTACATGAAGGACGGGCAGGTGGTGTTCGCGAGCACGATCGGCACCATCGACCCGGACGAGTAGGCGGCGCCGCCATGGACACCGCAGCTCTCCACACGCTCTTCGGTGCCCTCTCGTCGCGCCGCGGCGGCGAGAGCACCGCCATCGAGCTCCCCGGCGCGGACCTCGCGGCCGCGCACCTGCGCTGCGCCGACCTCCAGGGCGCGAACCTCGCGGGCGCGCGCCTCGACGGGGCCAAGCTCACCGGCGCGAACCTCGGGGGGGCGCGGCTCGACGCCGCGTCGCTCGTCAACGCCGACCTCACCGGGGCCGACCTGCGCTGGGCCGATCTCTCGGGGGCGCTGCTCGGCGGGGCGCTGCTCGCGGCCGCGGATCTGCGCGGGGCCAAGCTCCCGCGCTCGCTCTCCTCGGCGGGCTCGCTCGTGGGCGCGCGCGTCGATCCGTCGGCGTGCGCGCGCTCCGGCTTCGACGAGGAGGCCATCTTGGCGCTGGCGAGCGCGGGCGCGTCGTTCGACGACATCGCGTCGTTCCCTTCGCCGCTGCGCGACGCCCTCGCGAGCGCCGACGCGGTCCCCGAGAGCGCAGCGCGGAGCCGTCGCCCCGCGGCGCCGGACTCGCGGCGGATGGAGGCGGCGCCGGACTCGCGGCGGATGGAGGCGGCGCCGGACTCGCGGCGGATGGAGGCGGCGCCGGACTCGCGGCGGATGGAGGCGGCGCCGGACTCGCGGCGGATGGAGGCGGCGCCGGACTCGCGGCGGATGGAGGCGGCGCCGGACTCGCGGCGGATGGAGGCGGCGCCGGACTCGCGGCGGATGGAGGCGGCGTGGTCATCGCAACGGAGCTCGGCGCCACCCGAGTCTCAGCGGATACCCGAGTCGCAGCGGATGCCCCCCGTGACCGACGTTCCCCGCCAGGGCGTGGCGCGCCGCGCTGCCGGTGAGCGCGAGCCTCCGGCGGTCCGCCGCGCCGCCGTGTCCGGTGGCCCTCGGAGGGCGCCGGACGCGCCCCAGCTCGCGCGGTCGACCGAGCTGCGCCTCGCGCTCTCCGGCGGCGCATTGCTGCTCGTCCTCGCGGTCGCCGTCGCTCTGGCGAAGATCCCTCCACGCGGCCTCCTCCTGGCAGCGCACGCCGGCAGCGCGCTGGGCGCGGCGCTCTTGACCTTCGCGCTGCCTCTTGTCGGCGCCGAACGCAACGCCCCGCGCTCCCTGGGCGCCCGCCTCGTGCTCGCCGCGTTCGCCGCGACGCTCGTCTATGGCCTCGATCCGTCGCGCCTCGCGGTCTTCCGGCTGCGCGCCACGCTCGCCTCGGGCGACGCCGCGCAACGGTCCACCGCCGTACGCCTCCTCGCGCGGAGCGGTCACCGCAGCTTCGACGGGCTGGATCTGTCGGGACTCGATCTCTCCCGAGCCGATCTCAGCCAGAGCAGCTTCCGGAACGCGCGCCTCGCCGGGGCGGACCTCTCGGGCGCCGCGCTGATGGAGTCGACCTTCGGGACCGCCGATCTGACCGCTGCCAACCTCCGAGGTGCCGACCTCACCGGGACCGACGCCGAACAGGCGACCGGCTGGGAGCTCGCGGCGTGCGACGCGGCGACGGAGCTGCCCGGCGAAGGCGCGTGCCTGCTGGGACACCCGGTGCGGGCAAGTCAGCCCTCGGGCGACACCACCGCGCGCTCCGCGCACGAGGGCGCCGCGCCGGCGGGGGCGCTGTAGCGAGCGGCGCATCGGCGGTCGCGGGCCGGATCGCTCGAGAGGTCGGGCGCCGGACTGGCCAGACGTCTGGCGGTCCCTGGCCAGGCGTCTGGCCGCTCCGTCACCGCACCGACGTCAGCCCGGACGCCGCGCGGCCGCGTGGGTTGCGCGGGCCGCCGCCGCGTCGTCGACCGCGAGCGCCTCCTCGGCGATGGTGGCGAGATCGGCGAACGAGGCGCCGGCGAGCGCGTCCTCCACCGCGTCGAACGCGGAGGCGCACATGCTGAGGCGCGTGATCCCGAGCCCGACAAGGAGCGGCGCGACGCCGGGATCGCCGGCGGCCTCGCCGCACACCGAGACCGGCCGCTTCGCGGCGTGCCCCGCCTCCACCACCGCACGCACGAGCCGCAGCACGGCCGGGTGCGCCGGATCCGCGAGCGCGTGCAGCCGCGGGTGACCGCGCTCGGCCGCCAGCGTGTGCTGCGTCAGATCGTTGGTCCCGATGCTGAAGAAGTCGGCCTGGCGCGCGAGGCGCTCCGCCATGAGCGCCGCCGACGGCACCTCGACCATGATGCCCGTGGCCACGGGCCAGCGGTGCGCCGCGCCCGTCGCCGCGAGCGCCTCGTGCGCGCGCTCCAGCGCGGCGCGCACGGCGCTCACCTCCGCGGCGGTCGAGACCATCGGGATCAGCACCCGGATGTCATGGCCGCGCCCCGCGACCAGGATCGCGCGGAGCTGCGCCTCGAGCAGCGCCGGCCGCGCGAGGGAGAGGCGGACGCCGCGGACGCCCAGGCTGGGGTTCGCCTCGGCGTCGAGATCGAGGTACGGCAGCGCCTTGTCCCCGCCGGCGTCGAGCGTGCGGACCACGATCGGAGCGCCGGCGAACGCCGCGAAGATCTCCGCGAGCAGCTCCGCCTGCTCGTCCTCGCCAGGCTCGTCCACGCGGTCCAGGAACAGCATCTCGGTGCGCAGGAGCCCGATCCCGACGGCGCCAGCCTCGCGCGCGACGCGCGCATCCGACGGGCCAGCCACGTTCGCCCAGAGCTCGACCTCGCGACCGCAGGCGAGGCGCAACCGGCCGTCCCGGGCGCCTGGCGGCCGCCGTGACGCGCGGAGGGCCGCCTGCCGCCGCTGGAGCTCGATCGTGGTCTCGGGATCCGGGTCGAGCCACACCTCGCCGGTCGCGCCGTCGAGGCCGGCGCGCGCGCCGCCCGCGTCCGGCACCAGCGCCGCGGCTCCGGCGACCGCGGGGATGCCGGCGCTCCGCAGCAGGATGGCCGCGTGCGAGGTGGGACCGCCGCGCCGGTCGATGACGCCGAGCACCCGCCCCGGTTCGAGCCGCGCGGCCTCCGACGGCGTGAGGTCCTCGGCCACGACGACGGCCGGCGGCCCGTCGGGCAGCACCGCCGCGGCGCCGCCGAGCAGGGCGCGCACCACGGCGTCGCCCACGTCGTGAACGTCGGCCTCGCGCGCCCGCAGGTACGGGTCGTCGAGCTGCCGGTAGATCGCGGCCGCGGCGTCGATCGCCTGGCGGAACGCCCAGGCGGCGTTGCAGCGCTCCCGCTCGATGCGGGAGATCGCCTCGTCGACGAGCGCCGGGTCGCAGAGCAGCGCCTGATGGGCGTCGAGGATGTCGGTGCCGCGCAGCGCGCTGCCGAGGTCCTGCGCTGCCAGATCGAGCGCCCGCCGCAGCCGCTCGGCCTCGGCCGCAGGATCGTCGACCGTGGTCTCGGGGACCTCCGGGATCGACCGCACCAGCCGGACCATGGGGCCGAGCGCGACGCCGGGCGCGACGGGGATCGCGTGGCACGAGGCGGGGGGCGCCGTAGGCGCGGCCGGTGGCGCGTCGCGCTGCAGGAGCGCAGCGAGCGCCTCGACCGCCTCGACCGCCTGCCGCCCGGTCCCGCGCAAGCGCAGCACGTCTCCCCGGCGCGCCCCGAGGGAGGCGAGCGCGATCAGGCTCGAGGCCGGCACCGGACCGCGCGCGGCCGTCACGTTCTCCAGGGTGATCGCCGCGTCGAAGGCCACCGCGCGCGTGATGAGCCGCGCGGCAGGGCGGGCGTGCAGGCCGCCCGGATCGGCGATCGCGAGCTCGACCGTCGCGGCCAGCGCGACCGCATCGGTCGCGGCCACCGCCGCCGCGGCGGCCGCATCGGTCGCGGCCACCGCCGCCGCGGCGGCCGCATCGGTCGCGGCCACCGCCGCCGCGGCGGCCGCATCGGTCGCGGCCACCACCGCCGACGCGGGGCGCTCCGCCTCGCCGAGCTGCTCGGCCTTCGGAACGAGCGCCTGCCGCGCCTCCGCGGTGACCTGATCGAGCGTGCCGCCCGCCGCAGCCCGCACGGCGGCCGCGACCGCCCCTTCCACGATCGGCCCGCCGGTGAGGCGCGTGCGCGCGGCGATGGCCGGATCGATGAGCTCGAGCGCCGTCTCGGCGCTCAGGATCGCGCCGCCGATGTCCATCAGCACGACGGCGCCGGCCGGCCCGCAGACGCGCTCGATCGCCGCGGCGATCGCGGTCGCGTCGGTGCCGAGCTCCGCGCCGCCGTCGCCCGCGCCCGCCGCGCACGCGATGGTGACCGCCTCGCCGGTCATCTGGCGGGCCAGCGCCTCGGTGGCCTCGGCGAGCACGCGGCTGTGCGAGACCAGGACGAGCCCGACGCGGCCCGCCGCCCCGCTCATACGCCTGCCGTCGCGGCCAGGCTCCGCAGCAAGAGCGAACACGACGTGGCGCCGGGGTCCTGGTGCCCAGCGCTGCGCTCACCGAGGTAGCTCGCCCGGCCCTTGCGAGCGATGAGCGGCACGGTCGCAAGCGCGCCGGCCTGCGCCGCCTCGGCGGCGCGAGCGAGCCCGTCCATGAGCGGGGAGCGCGCCGGGTCGCCCGTGGGCGCCGGCGCGCTCAGCGCGGCCTTGAGCGCATCGACGGCAGGGGAGAGCGCGTCGACCATCGTCTTGTCGCCGGGCGACGCCTTGCCTCGCCGCTTCACGCCGTCGAGGCCCGCCTCGAGGCACCCGGCCAGGGCCGCGAGGTCCAGCGCCGCCGCGCCGGTCGCCCGCTGGCCCGCATCGCGGAACAGCGTGCCGTAGAGCGGGCCGCTCGCCCCGCCGACGGTCGACAGCAAGATCATCCCGACGCCCTTCAGCAGCGCGCCGACGTCGCCGTGATCGAGGCCGCCGAGCCGGGCGCGCACCGCCGTGAAGCCGCGCGCCATGTTGACGCCGTGGTCGCTGTCGCCGATCGCCGCGTCGAGCTCGGTCAGGAGCACCTTCTCGCGCTCCATGACGTCGGCCGCGCGCTCGATCCACGCCGCGATGTGCGCGCCGTTCAAGGCGTCCATGGCTCAGGTCCCCCAGCGCAGCGCCGGCGTGTGCACCGGCGCGTCCCACCAGCGGAGCATCTCGTCGTCGAGCTTGAGCAGGGTCGCCGACGCGCCGGCCATCTCGAGCGACGTGATGTACGACCCCACGAGGCTGCGCGCGACCTTGAGGCCGCGGCCCTGCGCGATCGCGCACGCCTTGCGGTACACGACGTAGAGCTCGAGGAGCGGCGTCCCGCCCATGCCGTTGACGAACAGCAGGACGTCGTCGCCCGGCTCGAACGGCAGGTCGTCGAGGATCGGCTGCATCAGGATCTCGGCCACCCGGTCGGCCGGCTCCAGCATGGCCCGCCGCCGGCCGGGCTCGCCGTGGATGCCGATGCCGACCTCCATCTCGCCTGGGCCGAGCTCGAACGACGGCTTGCCGGCGTGCGGCACCGTGCAGGCGGAGAGCGCGACCCCCATGCTGCGGCCGCGCGCGTTGACCCGTCGGCCGAGCGCCGCCACCTCCTCGAGCGGGCGGCCCGCCTCGGCGGCGCCGCCGCAGATCTTCTCGACGAGGACGGTCGTCCCCACGCCGCGCCGTCCGGCCGTGTACAGGCTGTCCTCGACCGCCACGTCGTCGTTCACGAGCACGCCTTCCACCGGGATTCCCGCCTCGCGCGCGAGCTCGGCGGCCATCTCGAAGTTCATCACGTCACCGGTGTAGTTCTTGATGATGTGGAGCACGCCGGCGTCGCCGTCGACTGCCCGCGTCGCTTCGAAGATCTGGTCGGGCGTCGGGCTCGTGAACACGGCGCCGGGGCAGGCGGCGTCGAGCATGCCGCGCCCGACGAACCCGGCGTGCAGCGGCTCGTGCCCGCTGCCGCCGCCGGAGAGGAGCGCGACCTTGCCCTTGCCCTTCGCCTCCGCGCGCGTGACGAAGCGCGGCGCGGCGTTCACCCGGAGGAGCTCGGCGTGCGCGAGCGCCATCCCCTCGAGCGCCTCATCGACGAGATCGTCCGGCGCATTGATGAGCTTCTTCATCCTGCCTCCGCTCCGTACCCGTTCGGCCCGCGCGCAGGATATCCCCATGCCATTGCCCGCCGCGAGAGGAGATCTTCTGACCGCGCCGTCCTATGATGAGGTCGCCGTGGATCGAATCGCCCCCACGCTCCGCCCCCCAGGCCGCCCGGCGGGCTTCCAGCGCTGGAGAGAGCTGCTCTTCCTGCACTGGGAGACGCCGATCGCCGCGCTGCGCGCCGTCGTGCCGCCTGCGCTCGAACTCGACACCTTCGAGGGCAGGGCCTACGTCGGCGTCGTCGCCTTCACCATGCGCGACGTCAGCCCCTGGTGGTCGCCGAGCGTGCCCGGGATCTCGAACTTCCACGAGCTCAACGTCCGCACCTACGTTCACCACGAGGGGCGAGCGCCGGGCGTCTGGTTCTTCAGCCTGGACGCGGCCAAGGCGATCGCGGTCGTCGCGGCCCGGGTCGGCTGGCACCTGCCCTATCACCACGCCTCGATGGATCTCGACTCGAGGGACGGGGAGGTCCGTTACCGCAGCGAGCGGCGCTGGCCGGGCCCGGTGCCTGCGCGCTTCGAGGCGCGCTATCGCGTCGGCGCGGCGATCGACGGCGGCGCCGCGGCGCCGGGGACCTTCGAGCACTTCCTGGCCGAGCGTTACCTGCTGTTCGCCGCGAGCGGCGGCGCGCTCAAGATCGGGCAGGTGCACCACGCGCCCTATCCGCTCCACCGGGCCGAGGTGACCCACGTCGAGGAGAGCGTCGTCGCCGCGGCTGGCCTGCCCGCCCCGGCGGGGGCGCCGCACGTGCTCTATAGCCCGGGCGTGGACGTCGACGTCTATGCGCTGACGCCCGCCGCGCCGCGCGGGTGACGCCGCCGCGCCGCGGCCGCGCGGTGATCCGATCGCGCTCCCGCGCCGCGATGCCCTGGGGAGCCCGGGAGCCAGCGCGCCGCGGACACGGCCGCGCCTGCGCCCGCGGGTCAATGCCTCGTGAGCCAGTGGATGACCTGGGACTCGAGGCCCGGCGCCGCCCCGAACCCGAGGCTCAGCGTCCGCGGGAAGCCCACGTGCCCGCCGTGCCGGAGCCACTGCACGTCGAGCAGCGGCGAGCGCGGGTGGGCATCGATCGCCGGCCGCACCGTGTCGAGCGGCACCATCGGGTCGGCCTCCGCCGCGACGATCAGCGACGGGACGGCGATGTCGCGGAGGCGCGGGGCGGCGCTCTCGCTCGTGTAGTAGGCCTCCGCGCTCTGGTAGCCGAAGCGTCGCGTCATGATGCGCCGGTCCCATTCGCGGATCGTGCGAATGGCGAGCGCCTCGTCGAGGGGCACGGGCACGGCGCGGCGCGAGGCGACGGCGGTGTACATCTCCTTCAGCCCGGCCATCACGTGCCTGCGGTAAACCCACCGTTCGGGCTGATCGATGGCGGCGACGGCTCGCTCCAGGTCGAGTGGCGGGCAGACGGCCGCCACGGCGCGGACGCGCCCGTCGAGCGAGCCCGACGCCGCGTAACGGAGGGCGATATGCCCGCCCAGCGAGTAGCCGAGGACGAGCACGCGCTCGTACCGGTCGAGCTCGGGGGAGGTGATGGCGGCGTGGAGATCGGAGAACAGGCCAGCGTGGTAGATGTCGTCTCCGTCGCCCCCGGCGCCGCGCAGGTTGATGCGCAGGCAGGCAAGCCCCGCGTGCTCGGCCCTCAGGGCGGCCTCGACCACATAATAACTCTCGCTCGTACCGCCGAGCCCGTGGACGACGACGAGGATCGAGCCCGCGTCTTCCCGGTGGCGGATCCTGCCGAGCAACCGGACGGGCCCGGCAGGAGTCTCATCGACGTGGACCGAGAAGGGGGAAGACGGAGCGAGCCGCGGGGCGTGAATCTGATGCTTGAGCCAGGGAGCGACCGTCCAGAAGTGGCCGTGGAGGATGCGCTGCATCATCCCGTTCGTAACACGGGCGACGCAGCGTTTCTATTTCACCCGCTCTCTCAGCGACACACGACCTCCGACGAGCCGCTGCAATCGTTCCGGCACACGTCGCAGTGGGCGCACTGGAGCATCGCTTCGTAGAGGGCCGCGCTGGCCGGGTCTGCCGTCCTGCAGGCCTCCTTGCAGGCGGCCGTGTCGCACGTACGGAAGCAGCTCACGTACTCCATGCACGGGATGCTCTCCGTGCACGCCGAGAGCTCGTCGGCGCAGCTGGTCTCGAGCGCGCACCGGGTGCACCCCGAGCTGCCGTCGCCGCAGGTGCCCGAGCCGTCGCATACCGGCGGCGGGACGGCCCGCTTCACGTTGAGCGTGAACGCGCCGTCGCTGGTGTCGGTGGAGCCGTCCACCACGACCACGACGGTCTGACCCGCCGCGAGCGTCACCGTGACCTCCGACTGCTCGACGTCCGTGTCGTCGTTGCACGCGAGCTGAGCCCCCCTGCAGGTCGCGTCGTGCACGTGGAGCATCGTGTCGAACGCCGATCCGAACGTATCGAAGGTGTAGTCGCCGGCGACCGGCGCCGTGAACGCGTATCCCGCGTCGGGGCTGCTCGATTGGCGGCAGGCCGTCGTCACGGTCGGCCGCACGCTGTTGGGCCGGCCGATCGTGCTGCCGGTGATCGTCTGCGGCACCGACGAGGCGAGGGTCCCCGCCGGGCAGCTCGGCGCGCTCGCCCGCGTCACGCTCAGCTCGAAGGTGCCCGCCTGGCCCTCCGCGCCGTCGACCACGATGTAGACGGTCTGGCCCATGGCCAGGTCGGCCGTGATGACCGCGCTCGGGTCGGCGCTGCACGCGAGCTCGGAGCAGCCCGTCGCGTCGAGGAGAGCGAGGACGACGCTGTAGCCGGAGTTCGTGCTGTCGAACGAGTAGACGCCCGCGGTCGCGGCGGTGAACGAGTAGATGCGCTCGCCCGAGCTCGCGGCGGAGCACGTCGGGGAATAGGTGTTCGCCTGGCCCGCGGTCGTGCCGTTGACGATCTGCGGCACGGCGCTGCCGAGATCGTTGCCCGGGCTCACCGTGCACGCGCACGCCCCGGCCTGGCAGACCTGCGTGTCGTTGCACGCGGCGCCGCACTCGCCGCAGTGATCGGCGTTGGTCTGGAGGTCGACGCAGACATCGACGCCGTCGCAGGCCGTGAGCCCGGAGCCGCAGCCGTCCTGGCATTCGCCGGAGACGCACGTCTGGTCGTCCGTGCACGCGGTGCCGCACTCGCCGCAATGCCCGGCGTCGTTCTGGAGGTTGACGCAGGCGCCGTTGCAGTCGGTGAGCCCCTCCGAGCACTCGCCGTCCTGGCACTCGCCGGACTCGCAGGTCTGGCCGTCCGTGCACGCGGCGCCGCACTCGCCGCAGTTGCTCGGATCGGACGCGACGTCGACGCACGTGCCGCCGCAGTCGGTGCGCCCCGCGGCGCAGCCGCCCTGGTCCTGGCACTCGCCGGCCTCGCAGGTCTGCCCCGCCTCGCAGGCGTTGTCACAGCGGCCGCAGTTCGCCTCGTCGCTCTGGGGGTCGACGCAGGCGTCGCCGCACGCTGCGAGGCCGTCGTCGCACGCGGCCACGGCCACGCACTCGCCGTCGCGGCAGGTCTGATCGCTGCCGCACGCCACGCCGCACGCGCCGCAGTGGCTCGTGCTCGTGCCCGTGTTGATACAGATGCCGTCGCACTCCGTCTCCGGCGCGACGCACGCGCTCGTGCTGGGGCCGCCGTCCGAACACGATGCCACGGAGGCGAGCGCCGCCGCAGCGAGCCAGAGCAGGGTATACGTCGGCGCGAGCCTGAAGCGCGATTTGAGCTTTTCCATGAACCTTCCCTCGGCAGAGTCGCCGACGACGGGGGTCGTAACGCGGAGCTACCGGGAGGATACGACGATGGCCTTCCAGGATGTCAATGCTTGCAGCCTGAATCCCGCGCGCAGAGCGTCGATCGTCGTCTGCGCCGGCGCGTGCGCGCGCCGTTTTGCCACCGTCGCACACCTTGACCACAGGGTGCGCTGCTCGGGCTGGCCTAGCCGCGCGTGGCTAGGCCAGCCCGCGCTCTCCGGAGGGGCGGGAGGCAGCGCGGATTGCCCTGGCGCGGGAGGCGGTCTACGGATGGATGGCGCGCGCGAGGGCCTGCCATGACGCAAACCGCTCCGAGCACCGACCGATTCCCCCCTCAGATCAAGTACATCATCGGAAACGAGGGGTGCGAGCGCTTCAGCTTCTACGGGATGAAGAACATCCTAACGTTCTTCATGATCAACATCATGTTGATCCACGAGCATGTGGCCAAGGCCAATTACCACCTGTTCGTGAGCGCCTGCTATTTCTTCCCGCTCCTCGGGGGATTCCTGTCCGACCGCTTCCTCGGGAAATATCGGACGATCCTCTGGCTCTCGCTCGTCTATTGCGCGGGGCACGCGTGCCTCGCGGTCTTCGAGAGCCGTCCGGCCGGCTTCTACGCGGGGCTCGCGCTCATCGCCCTCGGCTCGGGCGGCATCAAGCCCTGCGTCTCGGCGCACGTCGGTGACCAGTTCTCCGAGGAGAACAAGCACCTCGTCAAGAGCGTGTTCGCCCTCTTCTACTGGATCATCAACTTCGGCTCGTTCTTCGCGTCGGCGCTGATCCCGAAGACGCTGGAGTGGTGGGGGCCGAGGGTGGCGTTCGGGATCCCGGGCGCGCTCATGTTCATCGCGACGCTCGTGTTCTGGATAGGGCGCGACCGGTATGTGCACGTGCCGCCGACCGGCAAGAACCCCCACTCGTTCCTTCGCGTCCTCTGGGACGCTGTCCGGGTGGGGCGCGACGCGCGTGGCAGCGCCGCGCGCGGGCACTTCCTCGACGCCGCGCGCGGCAGGCACCCGGAGGGCGCGATCGACGGCGCCAAGGCCGTCCTGCGGGTGGTGACGATCTTCGCCCCCATCCCGGTGTTCTGGGCGCTGTTCGACCAGAAGGGGTCGACCTGGATCGTCCAGGCGACCCGCATGGATCTCGAGGTCCTCGGCTACAAGCTCGCTCCGTCGCAGCTCATGGCGCTGAACCCGCTCCTCGTGATGCTGATCATCCCCTTCAACACGATGATCCTCTACCCCGCCCTCGAGCGGCGCGGCGTCCGCCTCGCGGCGCTCGGCCGGATGACGGCCGGCATGGCGATCGCGGGGCTCTCGTTCGTGGCGGTCGCCGCCATCGAGCTCGCCATGACCTCGGGTGAGCGCCCGAGCGTGCTCTGGCAGGCCGGGCCGTACCTGCTCATCACGTTCGCCGAGGTGCTGGTGTCCACCACGGGCCTCGAGTTCGCCTACTCCCAGGCGCCGCGGGAGATGAAGAGCACCCTCATGAGCTTCTGGAACCTCACCGTGACGGTCGGCAACCTGATCACCGCCGGCGTGGCGGCGCTCAACGTGTTCACGGGCGCGCTTCAATACCTCTTCTTCGCGGCGCTCATCCTGATCGCGGCCGTCGTCTTCGGCCTCCTCGCCCGGCGCTACGTGGTGGTCGACTACTTCCAGCGGAGGCCCCCGGGCGCGTCCGTCCCTGCGTCCTGACGCGTCGCGCCGGTTCAGCCCTCGCCGCGCCGCTCCTCGTCCTCGGGCTCGCTCGCATGCGCGGGCGGGATGCGGACCCGCACCGTACGGATCTGCCGCGGGCTCGCGTCGACGATGTGGAGCTCCGCCCCGTCCGGGGTCGTCACGACGTCGCCGGGCGCGGGGATGCGCCGGGCGAGCCCCAGGCAGAGCCCCGCGACCGTCGACCAGCGGACGTCGTCCGGCAGCGCGATCGCGAGCTGTCGGCTGACCTCGTGGACCGGCATGTCGCCGGGCACGAGCGCCGACCCGTCCGGCTCGCGCCGGATCGTCTCTGCGTGGGGCGGGTGCGCCTCGTTCTCGGCGAAGATCTCGCCGACGAGCTCCTCGACGAGGTCCTCCATCGTGATGATGCCGATCATGCCGCCCTGCTCGTCCACGACGACGGCGAGCTGGAGCCGGCGCCGCTTCAGCTCGGCGAGGAGATCGACGGCCGGCATCGACCCGACAACGAAGTACGCCGGGCGCAGGATGCTCTCCAGCGAGAACTGCCCGTCGCCCCACAGGAGCGCGAGCACCTCCGGCATCGTGACGTAGCCGATCACGTTGTCGTTCGACCCCTCGTAGACCGGCATCCGCGTGTGGCCGTGCTCCAGCACGGCGCGCTGCACCTCCGGGGCGGCCGCGTCGCGCGGGAGCGCCACGACGCGGCCGCGGGGGAGCATCACCTGGAGCGCGGTGAGCCAGGCGAAATCGATGGCGCGGGACGCGATCTCGCCGGCGCGCTTGTCGACCGAGCCCGCCTCGGCGGCCTCGTCGACGATCTGCTGGATCTCCTCGGGGGAGAGGCGCGCCTCGACGAAGTTCGTGCGGTCGCCGAAGAGCCTCAGCACCAGGTTGGAGCTGGCGGTGAGCAGCCAGACGAGCGGGCGGGCGAGCGACGAGAGCCCGCGGAGCGGCGGGCCGACGAGCATCGCGTACCGCTCGGAGGCGCGGAGCGCGAGCGACTTCGGGACGAGCTCGCCGAGGACGAGCGACAGGAAGGAGACGAGCGCGACCACCGCGGCGAACGCGAGCTCGTCCGCCGCGTCCCCGACCCACGGCACCGCGCGGAGGACCGGCGCGAGGTCCTTAGCGAGGGTCGACCCGCCGAAGGCGCTCGCGGTCGCGCCGACGACGGTGATGCCGATCTGCACGGTGGCGAGGAAGCGCTCCGGGTTGCTCCGCAAGCGCTTCACCGCCCACGCCCGGCGGCTCCCCGACTGGACGAGCTGGTCGAGCCGCGTCTTGCGGACCGTGACGATCGCGATCTCGGCGCCCGAGAAGACGCCGTTCACGAGCACGAGGGCCAGGATGATGAGGATTTCCGAGAGAATGGCGGCTCCCTCCGCGGCGTTCCCGGGCGCAGGCATAGCGTGTCGCTCGCCCGGACGGCAGCGGCGCCGGGCCCGCGGCGCACGAAACCCAGGCGGCCGTGGCTGCAGCGTGCCGCGGGCCGTGAATTGCGCTCGTGATGAAATTTTCTGAAGGGATCCGCCAGGCGCGGCGGGTCGGCGCGTCGCCAGGCGCGGCGGCCGCCGCGCCATCACGCACGGCCGCAGGCGCTGCGCGGAAAACTCACGCGGCCTTGCTGGCTCGCCGGTCCCGCACCGCCTGCGCGAGCAGCTCGAGCACCGGAACGGTGTCGTTCCAGCCGAGGCAGGCGTCGGTGATGCTCTGGCCGTAGGTGGGGAGCTTGCCCGGCGCGAGATCCTGCCGGCCTCCCACGAGGTGGCTCTCGATCATCACGCCGAGGATGTCCCGCGAGCCCGAGCGCAGCTGGTCGGCCAGGCTCTCGGCCACGATCCTCTGGCGCGCCGGATCCTTCTGGCTGTTGCCGTGGCTGCAGTCGACCATCAGCCGGCGCGGCAGGCCCGCCTTGGTCAGGCGATCGGCCGCCTCGCGGACGTGCTCGGCCGCGTAGTTGGGCCCGCGCTGCGAGCCGCGCAGGATCACGTGACACGACGCGTTGCCGCGCGTCGCCACGATCGCCGAGATCCCCTGCTTCGTCACGGAAAGGAAATGGTGCGCCTCGCGCGCGGCCCGCACGGCGTCGACCGCGATCTGGACGTCGCCCTCGGTGCTGTTCTTGAAGCCCACGGGGCACGAGAGCCCGGAGGCGAGCTCGCGGTGGATCTGGCTCTCGGTCGTGCGCGCGCCGATCGCGCCCCAGGAGATGAAATCGGCGATGAACTGCGGCGAGATCGTGTCCAGGAACTCGGTCGCGCTCGCGAGGCCGAGCTCGGCGATGTCGCGGAGCAGCCCGCGGGCGACGCGGAGCCCCTTGTTGATCGAGAAGCTCCCGTCGAGGTCGGGATCGTTGATCAGCCCCTTCCAGCCGACCGTGGTGCGCGGCTTCTCGAAGTACACGCGCATGATCACGAGCAGATCATCGCTCAGCCGGTCGCGCGCCTCCCGGAGCTGCGCGGCGTACTCCAGGGCGGCCTTGGGGTCGTGGATGGAGCAGGGGCCCACCACCACGATGATCCGGTCGTCGTCGCCCGAGATCACGCGCTCGGCGGCCTTGCGCGTGAAGGCCACGGTCTCGGAGGCCGCGGGGCTGACGGGGATCTCTTCGATAAGGATCGCGGGGGGGATCAAGGGCCTGAGCCCTGCAATACGAAGGTCGTCGGTCGAGTAGTACATCGTTGAGGCTCCAGCATAGCGCGACGACATACGCCCCGACTACCCGCGCGTGGGCCGGAGGCGCTTTCTGGTCGTTGTACGGCGCCCCGTACTCCCGTATCCCGTACGCCTTGCGATCGGCCTGAAGATTTGTCTCGCAGGCGCGGGCGGGCTATCGGGCCATGGGGGGCCGTCGGATCCGGGCTCACGCTGGCGTTCGCGCGAGCGCTGGCCCGACCGCGCTGGCGGCCTCCGCCGGTCATATACGCGCTGGCGAGTGCGCCCGCTCCCCGCCCGGTCGCCGCAGGAACGGGGCGCCCTTCGGCTGCGTGCGGCAGGGCGCCGCCGGCCGCTTCGTGCCCGCCGTGGTCGAGCGGGCGGGTCGCTCTACCAGCGCCGTCCGGCGTGGGGTGTTCGCCGAGCGTGTGGCGCTCGCCGAGCGCGCCGCCTCGGTGACGTCGCTCGCCGTCGGTCGCGGCGGTCGTTGCTGCCTGCGCTCTGCGCGGGGCTCCTCGAGCAGCGCGCGCAGGGACGCGAGCGCGCGCGTGCGCCACTTGTACGCCGTCGACAGCGGGATCCCGTGTTGTTCGGCGACCGTCGCCATCGGCACGCCTTCGATGTCGTGCGCGATGAGGATCTGCTGCTCCTCGGCCTGCAGCGACCTGAGCCGCGAGAGGATGAGGGAGCGCGTCTGCTCTGCGTCGATCTGCTCCTCGGCGTTCGGGCGCTCGTCGGCGACGCGGCGCGGGGCGTGGCCGGAAGACAGCTCTTCGCGCCGGTGGTGCGCGCGGTCGCGGTAGTGGGCGGCCACGTGGACCGTGATCCTGTTGAGCCACCGCTCCGGTCGCGCGCGGAGCGGGTCGTAGGATGGGAAGCTCTGGTATCCGGCGAGGAACACATCCTGGAGAATGTCTCGCCGATCGCGGCGTGGGACCCCGAGCCGCCTAAGCCAATTCCATACGGAGTCGTAGGTCTTCCCCCGAAAGAGCCGGACGAAGGCCCGCTGTCTATCCAGCGGCATCGACGGTGCGAGAGTGCGATGCGGTTGTCCCATGCTCGCTTAGTTAGGAGGAGCTGATCTCCCATCTCAAAAAAAAACCATCGGCTCTGAAAAATGATCTTCTGTGCGCGCGCGATCCCCCGCAACTCACCCCCAAGCGCCGCGGACGGGAGCGCTGCTCTCCCGCTTCGGAGACGGGCCCACCTCGGCGCTTTCGGTGCTCGGCGTGCTGGAGCACGCCTGCGCGCCGAAAACGCCGATCTGGGCCCGTCTCCTGTGCGGGAGAGCAGTAGTCGGCGGCGGTTGGGATGGGTCGTGTCCTGTACAGGAGAGCAGCACTGAAGTCGTGCCTTGCCATCCGAGCAGTGCTCTACAGCGGTTTCCGCCCACCTCAGCTACATGCCAAGTAGAGCGGCGGTCTCCCGCACAGGAGACGGGCCCAGATCGGCGTTTTCGGCGCGCAAGCGCACTCCGGTGCGCTGAGCACCGAAAACGTCGAGGTGGGCCCGTATCCGAAGCGGGTGACCGTCGCTCTAGAGCAGCGGGCGGGGCCCGGCGGCAGCCGTCCTGGCGCGGAGCGCGCGCAGCGCAGCGTTCCTCTCGGCGGTGAGGCGGCCAGCTGGGAACCTCATCCGGTGCTCGATCAGGCGGCGCTTCGCCTCCGCATAGTGACCGCGCGACAACGCCGTGATCGCGCCGTCGATGAGGGTGCGCTCCGCGGCGATCTCCTGATCGTTCGACGCCCCAGACGGTCCCGCGTGGGGCAAGGTAGCTCCGCCCGCCGGACGGGGCGCGCCCTTCTGCGCGCGCAGCGCCGCGCTGGTCGCTCGTGAGCTCCCGGCGCCCGCGATCCGGCCGCCCTGCGGAGCGTCCGCCGCTGCAGCTGCGCCGGGCGGCGGCGGCAGCGCGGCCGGGGACGGCGGCGGCAGCGCAGCCGGGGACGGCGGCGGCAGCGCAGCCGGGGGCGGCAGCGATAGCGTGGCCGGGGACGGCGGCGGCAGCGCGGGCGGGGGCGTCCGGATGACCGCCATGGCGAGCCCGGTCGCGGCGCGCGCTCCGGCGGCGGCCGGCGTCGAGGCGGCGCGCAGCGCGCCTAGCGTGAGCGCGATGACGGCGGCGGCGCTCGCAAGCGGGACTGCGATGCTCGCTGCGATATGGAGCGAGCCTGCCCGCGTCGGCGCGCTGCCCTCGATCGGGAGCTTGCATGACCACGGAGAGAACACCCCGCGGACGCTGCGGTACAGCCTCGTGAGCAACGTTGGCGCGCCCTCGCCTCCCGTGCGCGCCTCCTGGACGAGCGCGCCGGCGCTGAAGGGGATGAGCGCGAGCCCGCGGCCGCGCTGCCGCGCCTGCCAACGACGCATCGCCGCCTCGATGTCGACCCAGGCGAGCCGGTGCCGGCTCCACGCGGTGCTCAGGGGGATCGACAGCTGCTGGGCGATCTCGGACATGTCGATTTCCTCGAGCTCATGGGCGACGAACACGCAGCGGCGCTCCATGGGCATCTCCTGGAGCAGCTTGTCGAGCACGCAGCGCCGGTCCCTCGCGATGGCGTGCTGCTCGGAGTCGGGGGTGACGTCAGGCAGCGCCGCGAGATCGTCGAACGGCCGGAGGCGCTCGTGGCGGCGGTGGGCCCGCCGGAAATGATTCGACGCCTGGTGGGTCGCGATGCCCATGAGCCACGACCGCACGGTGCCCCGGCTGGGATCGAACCGCGGCAGCGCACGGTAGGCGCCGGCGAGGACCTCCTGGGCGACGTCCTCGATGTCCTGCGCGCGAACCCCGAGGCGGGCGAGGTAGCGGGCGATGAACGAGAAGTGCTCGTCGGCGATCTCCGCCATGCGGGCGTGGGAAGGCTCTGCGGATGTGTTCTTGCGTGACTGTGACCCCATCTCTGTTCCCCCCTCGTGCGTGGCGACGGCGTCGTCGCGAAGCTTGTCAATGCGCTGCCTCGGCACCCCGAGGGAGGGCAGCGCGACGCGCGGGCGCCTCGCTCCGCGGATCGAGATTCACGTCCAGACGGAGGCCCACGAGCCCGCCGTAGGCGGGCGGCGTCCAGAGCACACCTTCCTGGCTCTCGACGCGGAACTCCGAGAGGCGCAGCACGATGTCGCCATAGAACTGGATGGCGAGCCGATCGGAGATCGGCATTTCGATGCCGGCGCGCGGCCCTGTGGCGAGCCAGAGCGACGAGGTGTCGATGATCCTGGCGTCGGTGCTGGAGGTGGTCACGACCCCGACCGACGCGACGGCACAAGCGAAGAGGTGACGGCGCTGCGAACACGGCATCACGTTCGCCGCCGCGAGCCAGGTCGAGATGCTCGTCGCCTCGTCGAGCTGAATCGTGACCGGCAATTGAACGTGGCCTTCCATGCCGAGGGTGAAGGATGGATAGCGGAGCGCGACATGGAGCGCCGTCCCGGCGGTCGTCTCCTGCAGCGTTCCGAACACCGCGGACCCCGCAAGGCCGACCCTGACGTCGGGCCACGCCCGCCGCGCGGGCGCGGCGGCAGCGGCGTCGGGCGGGGGCGGGGCAGGGGAGGGCGGCGGTGGGGGCGGGGCGGGCGGCACGTGGAGGCTCGGATCGAGCGCGACGCGGAGCGAGAGCGCCATGTTCATGACAAGCTCGTTGCAGTCGTCGTGATAGACGACCAGGTGCCGAGACCATGCGATGGACCCATCCGCGTCGTAGAGATCCATGGTGGCGTGTATCTCCCTCCCTGGACCGCGGAAGACAAGGGCCTTGGCCTGCGCGGCCGCCTCGGGCTCCACCGGGTCATAGCCGAGCTGCCTGGCCATCTCCTCGCGCAGGAGCGCCTCGCCCGGGCAGCGCTCGGCCCCTGGCGCGCGCCGGTACTCGAGCTGCACTGCGGCGCGGGGCGGCGCGGCGCCGGCGCGCCAGGGCCACAGCAGGGCCGCGGCCGCAGCGACGAGCCACCACGGCGCTCGGACGCTAGCTCCGCTCGCCCGAAGTCCGGCCAGGGATTGCCGACGCGTGGAGCTGGGTCGGTCCTGCGTTGCCGCGTCAGCCCCGGTGTCTCTTGCTGATGCTGCTGACATGGTGCTCATCGCGGCGTGGTGACCGCTTGTTCAGGCCAGGTGTCATCGGCCGCATTCCCGTCCAGGGAGCGGCCAGGGTGACTCGCTCAGAAGGCATCCACGGGGAGCACGAGCCCCACGCCGACCACGCCGGAGAGCGGAGGGACCCGCCATACCTCTCTGTTGTTGACCCAGAGGGACGGACGGCTGTGGTTCGTGTGCAGCTCGGCGAACCCGCGCAGGAACAGCTGCTCGGAGAAGCGCCAGTCGCCCGCGACCCGCAGGCCGACCGAGCTGACCCACGGCTGGCGCGCTTGAATGCTGACGCCGGGGTCGCTCGTGATCCGCAGCTCGCCGGCGTCGAAGACGGCGCACACCGACAGGACCCCGCGATGACCGCAGATGTCGAGCGTCGGCATCGCAAGGCTCGCATGGACCAAGACGCCGTCCGCGAAGGTGTCCGCCAGGGAGGTGAACATCCGCGCCTCGACGCCGATCGACAGGCTGGGCCAGCGGAACGCCGTGGCGAAAGAGGCCCCTCCGCCGAGCGCGGGCAGGAGGCCCACCGCGAGCAGCGGTGACGCGGAGATCTCGCCGCGGAACATGTGGTCGTCCTCCTGAGTCTCCCGTCCCGATTCAGACCGAGGCGTATCCGCGTGCACCGGGGTCGTCGCCATCAAGACAACGAGCACGGCGGCACAACCGGCGCGTCGCATCGGCGTCCCGGCTAGGGCGGGATCGGTGCGGTACGGAGCGGAGTGGACACCTCGACCCGATGCACGCCGCTGTCTCCCGTCCGGCCGCAACACCCCGCCATGTGGCCCCCCTCTTCAACCGTCTCCGGCGCCCGTAGGACAGTGCACCTCTGCCGCGTGACGGAGGCCGGCTCGACGTCGCCGCTCCCACGTCGTGATCCTGTAGATACTGACTTTGGAGCGCACGTAAAGGCTTTTGTGTGCGCTCTCGAGCGCGCGGGTCGCATTGCGTTTTGGTTCGTCGATTTCTCCCTATCGAGAGATTTTTCCGTCATGCCCACGGATCCATCTACTTGGCGCCTTTGCCTGACATCGCAGGTTCTGGTCAAGCCCGACTGTGGTTCAGGAGAAGCCCGAATCGTGTGGCTCGGGCGGCGCTGCGCCGCCCTTCGCGGGTCGTCACCGTCACCCGTTCTCGCCTGGACGTGTTTGGCAGCAAAACGTGCTCGGACCGGTGAGGACGATCTCGCCTCGCAGCTCTCCGCCGCTCGGCTCGCAGCTTCCGGGCTGGTTGACCTGCCAGATAGCCCTCATGCTCTTGGGCGTTTCCCCGGGCTTGGCGGCGACGCACCCCGGGGCATGGCTCGAAGCGGTACCGGCGGTGATCAGCTCGCCGCACGCGCCGTCCCGGAAGGAAAGGAGCGCCAGGGAACACTCGCTGCCTGTCGGAGGACCGCACTCACACGGCGTGCAGTGGCGTTCGTCCCTCATGCCGTCGTAGAGGACGACGTCCTCCGGGTAATCTTCCGGGCAGGTCACCTCGCCCTCGCCGAGGTGCATGATGCACTGAGCGAAGCCGTGTTCCTGATCAGGCGACACGCACGTCTTCGACGGAGAGGCGCACGTGCGTTTCTCGGGGATGCCTCCGCACGCCAGGCCGGAGCGATACCACCGCAAGCTGAACTGTGGCACCGGGGGGGGCTCGATGCTGGCTTCGCAAGGCGTCACTCGGGTCGCGCCGAGGACGAGCGATTGCTGATCGTTCACCAGGGCGTCGCTGGGCACCACGCAGGTGCCGTTCAGCATGTCCCGGGGCTCATGCACCGAGACCGGCGAGCCACCGCACTTCAACGAGGCGGCCGTCCTGAGATCGGCGGGCAAGGCGCAGGCTGGCTCGCCGCACCGACATGGGCTGCACGCGAAGGGGAAGTCAGCGGTCTCGTACCCCCTGTACACCCTGATCGGGGCGCTGCCGGGGCATTTCGGCTCGTCCACCGTTCTGCCGACCCAGAGCAGCGCCGGGCCATAGAAGCCCTCCGGAGCCGGCTTGACACACTGGTCGCCGCTGCACGTGCCGCATGCCGAGATGCACGCGTCGCGGTCGGGCTGGTTTCTACACACTTTCGCGCATGTCCGACATTCCGCTATGCAATCCCAACGGTCGGGCCCGTAGGGCTCGCTTTTACATTGATCCACGCACGTCCCGCATTCCGCTAGACACGCGTCCTGGTTGGGCACGTTCTCACACTCGGTGTCGCATGTTTCGATAGTCTCTCTGGTGTAAAAGCAGCCTGGGAGGCACGCGGTGAACAGCAGCGCAAGCGCGAGAAAGGTAGTCTTCATAGACCTCCAGCCGGGAAGAGCTCGCAGCCCGCTTTACTACAGACGCGACCGTTTCAAGCGAAGATGGGCCGGGATACGCCAGGAATGACCCCTCTCGACGCATTGCGATCAGCGCCGGGGAATTCCAAGAGAACGCCAACCGCGGCGATTTTTGTCAGCGCAGCCCGGGCTTGAGCGCAGCGAGGCACCTCGTGAAATGAAGACACGCTGGGCCACGTAAGCGCTCGGTGTCGGAGTGCACCCTCGACCCAACTCCTGGGTGACCGAGCGTGCTCCTGCGCAACCGTGCGCGACCGAGCGCAGGCCGCGGCGCTCAGGCGCGAGCCAAGGCGACCGGGCGCACCGCGTCGGAGGGGGTCGGTTGGGCTCGGATGCGCCCGCGCCCGATCGCAGGAAGGCGAGCCGCGTGTTCCCAGGCGGCGTACTGGGCCGGGCTCAGACGCTTGAACCCTGCGTCACAAGCGTCACAAGCGTCACAAGCGTCGAAAGCGCTCGCGGGGCGTGCGCTTGCTGCGTTAGGCTCCGATCCTGATGAGTGGGGATCCACCCGATAGCGAGCGCGGGCTGCATCAGGCCGGGCTCCGTCCTCAGGAAGAGATGGGCTCGCGGGGGGCGGCGAGCGGCGCGCCGGTCCCCTCGGCGACCGTCTCGCTCTCCTCCGGGCGGCGCTACGAGATGGAGGTGACGTCGGCGGGCGATCGGCTCGTCGTCCGCGGAAGGACGGGTGAGATCGTCCTGCAGATGGAGATCACCGACGCCGGTCCGGTGCTGTCGTTCGCGGCGCCCGACGGCGAGCGCGCCGGTTCACGGCGAGGCGGCCGGGGGAGCGCCTCCTCCGCGCCGCCGCGGCGCGCGGCCTCGCCGCCGCAGTCTGTGATCGTCCCCATGTCGAGCGGAAAACGCCCCCCCTCGGAGGGCGAGGCCGACGAGACCGTCGAGGTGCCGCGGGCGCTGCCGCTGCCCTCGATCAAGCTCCCGCCGGAGGCCGAGCCGCTCGAGCTCGATGGCGGCAACGCGCGGTCGGGGGTCACCCTCCGTCGATCTCCCGGCGAGCTCGACGCGAGCGGCGCCGTGCCGGCCGCGCCGGCGCTGGCGACGCCGAGCGGTGCGGCCCCTGCGCCCGCCTCGCGGAGCGACCTTCCGGGCGCGCGGAGCGCGCTGCCCTCGCTCAGCCTTCAGCAGTACGCGGTCCTCTGCGCCGAGTCGTCGATCGGAGCGGCCTCGTCGTTCGACCAGGCGCTCCTGCGCCACGGCATCGCCGACCGCGACCTGTGGAAGGCCGTCGATCGCAGCTGGCAGGATCGGCTCGAGCGCGAGCCGATCCTCACGTTGCGCTGGATGGAGCTCACGACGCGCTACCGCGAGCACCTGACGCGTCGGTGAAGCTCGCGGCGTGATGCAGCGCGGATACCTGCTACAGCAGCGCCCCGCTCATGCCGGGCAAGCTCCCGGAATCTGGAAGGCGAGGCAGCGGAAGAAGAGGAAGAAGACGCCTGAACCTCTTTCCGTCATCTTCGTCTTTCTGTGAACATCCCAAGAAGTGGCGCTGGTCCCGGGAGAGCGCGCGAGCTACCGCAGCCAGCCGTCGGTGTCTGGAGTCTCAGTGCAGGGTCTTCTCGAAGCCATCAGGAAAGCCTGTCTTCCGGGCCTCTGGTCCCAGGGCGTCAAGCTCGCCCGTGAGGGCGCTGCCTTCGGACGGGAGGATCGCGGCGATTCCATCGTGGTCCGCGTCAAGGCGGCCGGGCAGCCCGTTGCACCCACCGTCACCCTCTACCCAGCGGACGCCGAGTGGACGTGCGACTGCGGTGGAAAAATCGACCCCTGCGCGCACGCTGTCGCGGCGACGCTGTCGCTCTCGCAACCGATCGCGCAGGGCCAGCCGGCGGCGCAGGGCCAGCCAGCGGCGCAGGGCCAACCAGCGGCGCAGGGGCAGCCGGCCGCGCAAGGCGGCGCGACCGCCGCGGCTGCGCCGCCGGCGCGGCTGCGGTACCGGCTCCGGCGCAAGGGGCTCGTGCTCGCGCTCGAGCGGATGATCGTGCACGCGAGCGGCGCCGAGGAGCCGCTCCGGGTCTCGCTCGCCAGCCTCGCTGGCCGCGCCGTGCGGGCTCCAGCGAGCCCGGAGCGGCCGGGGCCGAGGCTGCCCGAGCTCTACCCGACGCACGAGGACCTGGCGGTCGACCGCCTCGTGGGCACGAAGCAGCACGGCTACTTCCCCTCGGATCGCCAGCCCGAGCTCTTCGCGGCGCTGGCGGGCGTCGCGGACGTGGAGCTCGACGGCGCGCCCGTGCGCGTCTCCAGCGAGGCGATCGGCCCTCGCGCGGCGGTGCGCGATCACGACGATGGCGCGGCGCTCGTCGTGGAGCGGGACCCGCGCGTCGACGAGGTGATCGCGTCGGGCGTCGTGCGGTGCGGCGGCACGCTGCACCTGCTCCGGGAGATTGACCTCACGGGGCCGAAGCTCGAGCGGCTGCCGCTCCGGCGGGTGTTCCCGCGGGGGGACCTCGGCAAGCTGGTGACCGACGTCCTGCCGGAGCTGACCAAGCGCGTCCCGGTCACGATCCAGAGCCAGCGCCTGCCCCGCGCGGGCGGCGCGTCCCGGCCGCGGATCCTCCTGGAGCTCAGCCAGAAGGAGCACACGCTCTCCGTCGTGCCCAGCCTCGTGTACGGCGACCCGCCCGAGGCGCGCATCGAGAACGGCCGGCTCGTGCACCTGTCCGGCGCCGTGCCCGTCCGCGACGAGCCCGCGGAGCGCATGTTGCTGATCCGGCTGCGCGACGAGCTCCACCTCATCCCGGGACGCCGGGTCGACTTCGATGGCGTCGAGGCGATCCGCTTCGCCTCGCGCCTCGAGTCGTGGGACGCCCGCGCCTTCGCCGACGCGCGCGGCGAGATCTTCGGCAAGGCCGCGCTCGTGCCGCGCTTCGTCATCCAGGACCGGGCCTTCGACGTCGAGTTCGAGCTCTCGGCGGGGCGCGACGACGGCGCGGGCGACGAGGGCGACGGCGCCGGCGCGCCCCCGAAGCGCGCGGACGCGACGGCCGTGATCCGCGCGTGGCAGGACGGCCTGCCGCTCGTGCCGCTCCTCGGCGGCGGGTGGGCGCCGCTGCCCTCGGCGTGGCTCGACAAGTACGGCGCGCGCGTCGCCGATCTGCTCGCGGCGCGGCGCGAAGACAAGGAGGTGCCGCCCGCGGCGCTCCCGGCGCTGGCCGCGCTGTGCGACGAGATCGAGTACCCGCGCCCGTCGGGCTTCGACAAGCTCATGCCGCTGCTCGACGGCTTCGCGTCGCTCCCGGAGGCGCCGCTGCCCTCCGACCTGACCGCGACGCTGCGCCCCTACCAGCGACGCGGCGTCGACTGGCTGTCGTTCCTGCGCGACGCCGGCCTCGGCGCGGTGCTCGCCGACGACATGGGGCTCGGCAAGACGCTGCAGACGCTCTGCTCGCTGCGCGGGCGGACGCTCGTCGTGTGCCCGCGCAGCGTCGTCCACAACTGGGCCGACGAGATCCGGCGCTTCCGCCCGGGCCTCCGGTTCGCGATCTACCACGGCACGCGGCGCGCGCTCGATCCTGCGGCCGACGTCACGCTGACGACCTACGCCGTGCTCCGCAACGACGCCGAGCTGCTCGCGGCGCAGGCCTGGGAGGCGGTGGTGCTCGACGAGGCGCAGGCGATCAAGAACCCCGACAGCCAGGCGGCGCGGGCGGCGTTCGCGCTCCGCGCCGAGCTGCGCGTGGCGCTGAGCGGCACGCCGGTCGAGAACCGGCTCGAGGAGCTCTGGAGCCTGCTCCACTTCACGAACCGCGGCCTCCTCGGCGGGCGGAGCGCCTTCCAGGAGCGCTACGGCCGGCCGATCGCCGAGGGCGTGCAGGGCGCCGCGGCCGAGCTGCGGCAGAAGATCCGCCCCTTCGTGCTGCGGCGGCTGAAGGGCGAGGTGGCGCCGGAGCTGCCGCCGCGATCGGAGATGGTGCTCTACTGCGAGCTCGAGGAGGCAGAGCGCGAGCTCTACGACGCGGTGCGCGCGGCCACCCGCAAGGACGTGGTGGAGAAGCTCGCGGAGGGGGCGAGCGTCATGGCGGCGCTGGAGGCGCTGCTCCGCCTGCGCCAGGCGGCCTGCCATCCGGCGCTGATCCCGGGATCGAGCGCCGGCGGCGCGGCGCCGGCGGCGCGGACCGTGCCCTCCTCCAAGGTGACGCGGCTGATCGAGGCGCTCGAGGAGTGCGTCGCGGACGGCCACAAGGCGCTCGTGTTCTCGCAGTGGACCTCGCTGCTCGACCTCGTCGAGCCGCACCTCGGCGCGGCGGGGATCCCGTGGAGCCGCCTCGACGGCGGGACGCGCGACCGCGCCGGGGTGGTCAACGAGTTCCAGTCGCCGGGCGGCCCGCCGGTGATGCTCATCTCGCTCAAGGCGGGCGGCACCGGCCTGAACCTGACCGCGGCGGATCACGTCTTCCTGCTCGATCCCTGGTGGAACCCGGCGGTCGAAGATCAGGCGGCCGATCGGGCCCACCGTATCGGACAGCACCGGCCGGTGATGGTCCACCGGCTCGTCGCGAAGGACACGGTGGAGGAGGGGATCCTCGCGCTGCAGGAGCGGAAGCGCGCGATCGCGGGCGCCGCGCTGGGCGAGGCGGACAGGGCGGCCTCGCTGACGCGGGAGGATCTGCTCGCGCTGCTGGGGTAGCGCACATCGATCGCGGCCTTCCGCGCGGCGCTCCCCGTCGTGTCGCTCGCGGGGCGGGCGCATCGCCGCGGACTCTGGCGGTGCACGCGTTGCGCGCGTTGAGCCGCCATGGGATGAGCGGGTGTGATGCGAACGTTCATCCTCCCCCTCGCCGCGCTGCTGGCGCCGCTCGCTGCGTGCACCGTCAACGGTCCGCGCGAGCCGGCGCCCGAGCCGTCATCACCCGTGGAGCCGCCGGAGCCGCTGTCCACCGCGGCGCCGGGCGCGCCCGCGCCGCAGGCTTCGGCCACGGTCACCGCGACGACCCAGGCGCCGGCCACGACAGCGCGGACCGCGCCCGGCGAGGAAGCGCTGTTCGGCACGTGGAGCTCCGCCGCGTGCGGTCCGCGCAAGTACGAGCGCCGGCTCTCCCTCGCGAAAGACGGCAGCTTCGTCGCCGAGGATCGCGTCTCTCCCTGCCCGCCGAGCGCGGTGTGCGTCTGGTCGGGCATCGTCCATCGCAAGGGGGCGTTCAAGCGCGCCGACAGGACGCTCCTGCTCTCGGTCTCCGAAGGGTCGCAGGGGCCGGGCGCTCACCCGTTCCCGACCACGCTCACCATCGATCCTTCGACGGGCGCCCTCGCCGAGACCGGAGAAGGCGGCGCTCCCTGCCCCTACGCGCCCGCCGGCCAGTAGAGTCCTCTGTGCGCGAGCGCACCGCTCTCAACACCCGCACGCCTTCTGGACCGCTCCAAGGAGGGCCTCGTAGCGGATCGGCTTCCTGAGCAAGGGTGTTCCGGGCGGCGGGGACGTGATCGACGCGGCCGACAGGACAACGACCGGGATGCCCGCGAACCGCGCGTCGCGCCGCATCCGGTCGATCAACTCCACACCGTCCATGACGGGCATCAACAGGTCGACGAGCATCATATTCGGCCGCTCGCCGCGCTCGAGCAGCGCGAGCGCCTCCGCTCCGTTTCCAGCCGTCATGACGCTGTAAGCGCCGTCTTCCTCGAGCGCATCGCGAAGCGAGATCTGAATATCCTCGTTGTCCTCCACCAACAGGATGTGCTTCATCGTGTCAGCTTAAGGAGATTTGGTCTCGGTGTCATCGAGGTTCCCACGTTGTCGAGGCAACTCCACAGTAAAGGTCGAGCCGACGTCAGGTTCACTCGCGACGGACACCGTCCCACCCATGGCCCCGACGACCTGCCGCACGATCCACAGCCCGAGGCCGAGCCCGCCGTAATGCCGCTCCGAGACCGCGCGCTCGAACTGGTTGAAGATGATGGCCTGGTGCTCGGGCGCGATGCCGATGCCCTGGTCCGTGATCGTGAGCCACGCGCGGACATCGCTTGACCACACGGTGATCGTGATCGGACGTCCACGGCCGTACTTGAGCGCATTGGTGAGGAGGTTGTTCACCACTTGGTCGAGGCGCCTGCGATCCCAGCCGCCCGTGGCGTCGGCGGCGAGCTGGAGCGACATCGAGTTCCTGGCGAGGTCGTATTTGTGCTGCTCGACCACCTCGCACACGACCTCCGCGAGGTCGACCTCCTGTATCTGAAGCTCGATCCGTCCAGCGGCGATGCGCGAGACGTCGAGCAGGTCGGAGACGAGCCGTTCCAGGCGGTCGATCTGCCGCTCCACGACCGATAGCTTGATGACCAGGCGCTCGGGCGTGAGGCGGTCTGCGCGCGCGGCGCGCGCAGCGCGCAGCACGCTCTCCACCTCGGCGCGCAGCGGCGTGATCGGTGTCTTGAGCTCATGGGCCGCGACGGCGAGGAAGATCTCTCGCGCCCTCACGGCCTCTCGCGCCTGCTGGAGCATCACCTCGCGCTCCTCGGCCGCGATCTTCTGCTCCTGGATGTCGGTGCAGGTGCCGAACCACTTCACGATCCGCCTGGCCGTGTCGTGCAGGGGCAACCCGCGCACGAGGAACCAGCGGTAGACCCCGTCGCTGCGCCGCATTCGGTACTCGATCTCGTAGGCGTCTCCGCTGGCGAAGCTCTCCTTCCAGCGCGCCACGACCCGATCCGCGTCCTCGGGGTGGATGGCGGCCGTCCAGGCCGCGCCGCTGGGCAGGCGCTCGCCGACATACTCCGCGAAGCGCCGGTTGAAGTAGTCGAACTCCCCGTCCGGCGTCGCGGTCCATACGAGCTGGGGAATGGCCTCCGCGAGCGCCTCCCGCGTGTTCTCGTAGAGCGCCGAGAGCTGGCGGTTCAGCTCCTCCCTGCGGAGCTCGTCCTCGCGTGTGATACGCGCCGCGCCCGCCATCGCGACCACCTTGGGCAGCAGCGGAAAGAGCAGGATCGCGGTGCCGACGGAGGCGATCGCCGTGATGGCCCGGAGGGCCCCATCCAGCCAGTACAACGGCTGCCAGATGACCCACACATCCATGAAGTGCGTGAACCCACAGGCAACGATGAAGGTGCCGAACGCGAGGTACACCCGCTGGAAGGGGATGTCCCGGATGCGCCGGACCAGATGGGCGAGGGTCAGGGAGATCGAGAGATAGGCGAAGCCGATCGCCAGGTTGGTGATGACCTGCAGCCAGACCATGCCCGGCTGCCAGAAGTAGCAATGGCCATGGGGCATGAATTCCGTCGCGAACAGACTGTGTGGCGACTCGAGCATAAGATCCTCTGCTGGAGTTTCCGAGGGCTCAGGGTGATGTGAGGACGTAGTGTACAATCCTTGGCTGGCGAACAGGACGCGGCTCGCGCGACTCGTCCACGGGGCTCTGGGCGCGGCGCGGTGCAGAGCGGAGCGGCGCGCCGCGGTGCAGAGCGGTTAGAAGCGTGCCGGCAGGACCCGACGCGCCGCTGCGGTTCGCGCGCGGCCTCCCGCGTGCTATGCACGCACGCTTCGATGAGTCCCGACCGCGAAGCCGCCGGCGCAGGCCGGCCGTTCACTGCCGCCGATCTCGACGCTTGCCTCAAGGTGCTGGAGGCCGTGGCCCTCGATCGCGCGCAGCTCGCCGCCATCAGCTCCGAGGACCGCCGCCGGCTTCTCCTGGCCGCTGGCCGCGTCTCGCGCCCCGAGCGCGCCGAGCAGCGAGAGCTCGCCAGGGCGTTCCGCAAGCGCGACCGGCACGCGCAGAAGTCCGCCGACGCCGCCCTGCTCGATGCGGTCGGCATCCGCGTCGCCCGTCGAGAGCCGGTGTTCCGTACGCCGGACGCGCTCGCCCAGGCAGCGCCCCCGCTGTCGTGGGCCGACCCCGCCGAGGAGCCCGCGTCGCCGCCCGAGGCCACCGAGGAGCCCGGGCCGCCGGCCGAGCCGGGCGCGCCGGAGCTCGCGCGGCCGCGCAAGTGTTACGTCTGCAAGGTCGAGTTCCGCAAAGTCCACTTCTTCTACGACGCGATGTGCGCCGCGTGCGGCGACTTCAACTACCGCAAACGCAGCCAGACCGCGCCGCTCGACGGCCGCATCGCGCTCGTCACGGGCGCGCGCGTCAAGATCGGTTATCAGGCGGCGATCATGCTCCTCCGCGCCGGCGCGCGGGTCATCGTCACGACCCGCTTCCCGCACGACGCCGCTCGCCGCTTCTCGGCGGAGCGCGACTTCGACGCCTGGGGATCACGGGTCGCGATCTACGGCCTCGATCTCCGACACACGCCGAGCGTCGAGCTCTTCACGCGCCACCTCCTCCACACGCTCGACCGGCTCGATTTCATCATCAACAACGCCTGTCAGACCGTGCGGCGACCGCCGGGCTTCTACGGCCACCTCATCGAGGGCGAGACCGCGCCCGTCCGCTCCCTCCCGCAGGGCGCTCAGCCCCCGCTCCGCGAGTACGACGCGCTCCGCGCGTGCGGCACGCTCCCCCTCGTCGCCGGCGCCGACCCCACCGCGGGCCTGCGCGAGCCCGCCTTGCTCTCCCAGATCCCGGCTCCGGGCGATGAGCGCCTCGACGAGCTGCTCTTCCCTCAGGGGCGCTACGACGCCGATCTCCAGCAGGTCGATCTCCGGACGCTGAACAGCTGGCGGCTCACCCTCGCCGAGGTCCCGACCGTCGAGATGCTCGAGGTGCAGCTCGTCAACGCGGTCGCCCCCTTCGTCCTGAACTCCCGGCTGAAGCCGCTCATGATGCGACGGCCCACGTTCGACAGGCACATCGTCAACGTCTCGGCGATGGAGGGGCAGTTCTACCGCCGCTACAAGACGGACAGGCACCCTCATACCAACATGGCGAAAGCCGCGCTCAACATGATGACGCGCACGTCCGCGCCCGATTATGTGAAGGACGGCATCTTCATGAACAGCGTCGATACCGGGTGGGTCACCGACGAGGACCCCGCGGCGCTCGCCGCGCGCAAGCTCGAAGAGCACGGCTTTCATCCGCCGCTCGATATCGTCGACGGCGCCGCCCGCATCTGCGACCCCATCTTCGCCGGGCTGCTCAGCGGCCAGCACGCGTACGGCCAGTTCTTCAAAGACTACATGCCGACCGACTGGTAGGCGCCGCCCGCGCCAGGGCGCGCTCCTACCCTCAACAACCGCCGCGCGAGGCACCGGCGACGAGCTGGTCCGGCTGGGTCCGCTCGCCCGCTCGCGCTGTGCACCTGCTCGCTCGCTCGGCCTGCCTGACGCGCCGTCTGCGCGCCTCCGACGTCCTGTTCAGGTCGCTTGACGCTGCGCATCCCTTTCTTGACAGTCAAGACAGCCCGCTGATAAGCGATAACTTAACACTTACCACCAGGAGGGAGCGCTCCGCATGGAGATCCTGATTCACAACCCGCTGACCCGCTTCCTCATCCAGGCGTTCTTGATCATTGCCTGCGCGAGGCTCGTGGGCCTGGTGGCCCGCCGGATGGAGCAGCCGATGGTCATCGCCGAGGTCACGGCGGGCATCCTGCTCGGCCCGTCGCTGTTCGGCTGGCTCTTCCCCGATGCGTCGGCGGTCCTGTTCGCAAACGATTCGCTGCCGCTCCTGAAGCTGGTGAGCGAGGTCGGCCTCATCGTCTTCATGTTCCTCATCGGGCTGGAGCTCGATCCGAAGCTCTTGCGCGGGCGGGGCCACGCCTCGGTCATCATCAGCCACACGAGCATCGTCGTGCCGTTCGCGCTGGGCGGGCTCCTCGCGCTCTACCTGTACCCCCGGCTCTCCGACAGCTCCGTCCCGTTCTCGTCGTTCACGCTGTTCATGGGCGTGGCCATGAGCATCACGGCGTTCCCGGTGCTCGCGCGCATCCTCACCGAGCGGCGCCTGCTGCGCACGAAGGTCGGCGCTCTCACCATCACGTGCGCCGCCGTCGACGACGTGACCGCCTGGTGCATCCTCGCGTTCGTCGTCTCGATCGCGCGCGCCACGGGGCTCGTGGGCGCCGTCTGGACCACCGTCTTCGCCGTCGCGTACATCGCCGGCATGCTGTTCCTTGTCCGCCCCTTCCTCGTCCGGCTCGGCGAGCGCGGCTCCAGCAAGGAAGGGCTCTCGCAGGACCTCGTCGCCGTCACGCTCCTCCTGCTCATCGTGTCGAGCTGGATGACCGAGATGATCGGCATCCACCCGCTGTTCGGGGCCTTCATGCTCGGCGCGATCATGCCGAAGGGCACCGGCTTCGCGCAGAGCCTCGCCGAGAAGCTCGAGGACTTCGCGGTGGTCTTCCTGCTCCCGCTGTTCTTCGCCTACAGCGGCCTGCGCACGCACATCGGGCTGCTCAACTCGGCCGACGGCTGGATGATGTGCGGCCTCATCATCCTGATCGCCTGCGTCGGCAAGTTCGGCGGCAGCGCCGTGGCCGCCCGCTTCACCGGCCAGAGCTGGCGGGAGGCCAGCGCGGTCGGCATCCTCATGAACACCCGCGGCCTGATGGAGCTCATCGTCCTGAACCTCGGCTTCGATCTGGGCATCATCTCGCCCAAGCTGTTCACGATGATGGTGCTCATGGCGCTGGTCACGACCTTCATGACCTCGCCGCTCCTGCGCTGGATCTACCCGCCGGAGGAGCTCGCCAAGGAGCTCGCCGACGTGCCGGAGCGGACGCCTCTGCCCACGGCAGCAGAGGTGTTCACCGTGCTCATGTGCGTCTCCTACGAGCGCTCCGGCCCCGGCATGGTGACGCTCGCGAGCGCCCTCGCCGGCACGGGCCCCGAGGCGAGGCGCCTCTACGCCCTGCGCCTCATCCCGCCGACCGATCGTGGCTCGTTCTACCTCGAGCAAGGGCTCGAGCGGCAGGGGACGGCCGCGCTCGCGCCGCTCCTGTCGCGGGCCAAGGAGCTGGGCGCCGAGGTCCGGCAGCTCTCCTTCGTCTCGCCCAAGCCGAGCCACGACATCTGCAACGTCGCCGACGTGAAGCAGGCCGACCTCGTGCTGGTCGGCTGGCACAAGCCCATCCTCAGCCAGACCGTGCTCGGCGGCACCGTCTACGAGGTCATGCGCGGCGCCCACACCGACGTCGGTGTGCTCATCGATCGCGGGCTCGCCGCGGTCCGCAAGCTGCTCGTGCCGTTCCACGGCACGTTGCACGACAAGGCGGCGCTCTCGCTCGCCCGCCGGCTCGCGCAGCAGGTCGGCGCCGACGTCACCATCCTCCACGTGGTCAAGCCGAAGCGCAGGTCCGACGACACGCTCGGCGCGCAGCAGACGGTCGACGAGGTGTTCGAGGGCGAGGAGGGCGGCGCGCTGCAGAAGTCCAAGGTGCTTCTCAAGGTGGTGGAGCACGACTCCCCCGCGGACGCGGCCCTCGAGGAGGCGAAGCGCGGCTACGATCTCGTCCTCGTCGGCGTCGGTCCCGAGTGGGGCCTCGCGCAGCGCCGGTTCGGCATCCGCGCCGAGCACATCATCCAGGGGTGCCCGACCTCGCTGCTCGTCGTGCGGCACTACGAGCCCGCCGCCGTGTCCGCCCCAGCCGCGGCGCCCGTCCCGAAAGTCCTCCCGACCGCCCTCGCGGTCGAGCCCGATCGCTCCTGAGGCCCCATGCCAGCGATGTCCGACGCTGACGGCGCCGCGCGCGCCCGCGCGGTCGCCGCGTTCGGGGCCGCGCTGCGGCTCCTCCGCGTCGAGGCGGGCCTGAGCCTGCGCGCGCTCGCGCACCGCATCGGCGTCTCCAGCGCCTACCTGAGCCGCGTCGAGCATGGGCACGACGCCATCCCCACGCCCGACCGGCTCACGGCGATCGCGGGCGCGCTCGAGCTCCCGCCGGCGGTGCTCCTCGAGCTAGGCCATCAGGTCGAGCCGCTCGTCTCGCGCTACCTCGAGCGCGTTCCGTCGGCGAAGGCGCTCTGCGCGGAGCTCGCGCGGCGCAACCTCAGCGCCCCCCAGCTCGCGCGCGTCAAGGCGTTCATCGACGCCGAGTTCCCGGCGAACGCGGCCTTCGGGGGGGCGCCCGCGCGGCGGCTCAGCGGCCTGCTCACGCCAGAGCGGGTCGTGCTCCACCTCTCGTGCGCGGACATCGAGGACGTCATCGACGTCGCGGCGTCCCGGCTCGCGCCCCCCGGCGGCCCGATTTCGGCGAGCGCGCTCGCCCAGGAGATCCTGCGGCGCGAGATCGAGTCGCCCACGGCGCTCGGCAACGGCGTCGCGGTCCCGCACGCGATCGTCCCCGGCGCGTGCCAGGCGGCCGTGCTCGCGACCCTGGCCGAGCCGCTCGCGGTGCCGACGCCGGGCGGCGCCCCGCTCCGGCTGTTCGTCGTCCTCGTCTGCGGCGAGGGGGGCCGCGCGCACCTCGAGCTGCTCGCCCAGGCGGCCAGGCTCGCCAGCCTCGGCGCCGCCGACGCGCTGTGCGCAGCCCACGACCCCGCGCAGCTCATCGACCAGCTCTCGCAGATCGAAGCGGGCTGCGGCTGATCGCCGCGGGGGGCCGCGGGGCCCCCGTCACTCGACGCGGACGAGGCGCTGCACCACGGACGAGCCGCCGCGCGCGTCGCGCAGGACCGCGGTGATCGTGGCGACGCCCGGCTCGGCAGGTGGGATCCACTTCACGGCGTGATCGCCGATGTACCCCTCGTTCGCGTCGCTCACGAGCTTGATGCCCCCGTCGAGATCGCCCAGATCGGCGAAGTAATCGACCCAGACGATCTCCTTCAGCGCCTGCTGCTGCGCGCTGGGATCGTCCTCCGCTACCTCGGGATCGACGATCGCCTCGAGCTCGTAGGCCGTGCACTCGACGAACGGGTCCTCCGCGCTGCAGCCGGCCTCGCGCCGCGCCTCCGCGCTCACGCGGCAGCGCTGGACGGTGGGGATGTCGGCGAAGTCCTCTGGCAGGGGCTCGCCGTCGAGCGTGAGCCCCTGCACCTCCGGGTTCGCGTTCTCGCGACCCCCCTCGAAGGCGTAGATCTGCGTGTAGCCGGGCACGAAGCTGTCCGGGCCGAGCCGGCGCCCGCCGCTGAAGCAGGCGGCGGGGAACGTCCCGGCGCGGCCGGTGCCCTGGTCCTCCACGAGACCGAGCTCCCCGGTGCAGGCGACGAAGAAGACGAACGCGCTCCCGAAGGCCGGACCCCCGGTGGCGGGCGGCCTGCGGCCGGCGAGGATGTCGTCGCTGATCGTGATCGTGTACGTGTCCCCGAAGCCGGGGCGCACGCCGTTGAGGTCGGGCAGCGGGACCGTCGGGTCGCCTCGCTCCACCCACGCCTCGATCTCGGAGGCGATGCCTTCGAGCTGCGCGTAGCAGCCGTAGTAGTCGTCCCCGACGGGGTTCTCGCACCCGCCGAACCAGTAGACCGAGACAGGGCGCGACCCGTCCTCGGAGCCGCCCAGCCCGTCCTGGTAGTGGATCCGGAAGGTGACCTGGTCGCCGGGGTTGGCGTACGGCTTGTCGGCGACCACCGCGAGGACGCGGAGCCCGCCCACGAGGCTCGGCGGATCGAAGCCCGCGACGCAGCCCGAGGCGATCGCCGGCGACGCGATCGCCGCGAGCGCGAGCGTCCCCAGCACCGCGCGCCGCCACCGGCGCCCGCGGCCCGCGCCGTCGCGCTTCGCCGCGCCGTTCATCGCCTGCGCCCCGCGCATCTCAGAACTCTCCTCGCATCCCGAAGCTCGGCAGGATGGGCAGCCCCGTGACGTACTGTCGGGCTGTGTAGTTGTAGTTGTACTGAATCGCCTCGCTGTTCGCGTTGTTGTAGACGTTCTGCACGTCGAGGTAGGCCGAGAGCCGCCAGGTCTTGAACTTCCACGTCTTGTCCAGGCGCAGATCGAGCTGGTGGAACGCCGGGAGCCGCTCGCTGTTCGGGCCGGAGAACGGGATGGGCGTATACGTCCCGGTGGGCGCGTAGAAGAGCGCGTTGGTGCGGTACGGGTCGCAGCTCTGCTCGTTGACGTTGCACACGTTGGGCGTGACCAGGTTGCCGGAGACGAGGCGGAACCGGGCGCCGAACTCCCAGCCGTCGCCCAGGCGGTAGCTGCCGAGCACCGTCAGGATGTGGGTCTGATCGAACGGGACGAGCCGCTCCGGGTCGCCGGGCTCCGGCACCCGCGTGCTGCGGGACAGCGTGTACGCGGCCCAGCCGAAGAAGCGATCGTCGGGCTTGTACTTGAGCAGGAACTCGCCGCCGATGACCCTGCCCGAGCCGACGTTCTGGTAGTCGAGCTGGATCGACCCGGGTCGGTTCACGCCGACGACGAGCTCGTCGAGCTGCTTGTAGAACCCCTCCGCCGACGCCTCGATGTGCCGGGTCAGCTCCTGCTCGACGCCGGCCGCATAGTGCAGCGCGCGGGTCGACTTCAGGCCGGGGTTGCCGAGCGGCGGGATCACCTCCTGGAACTGCGGCGGCTGATGGAACACCCCGAGGCCGCCCTTCACCGTGGTCCGCGGGAACCCGGGGACGACGTCGAAGCGCCCGTTCACGCGCGGGCTCACGGTGACCTGCTGGTTCAGGTCCTGGTAGTCGAGGCGCAGGCCCGGGACGATCTTCGCCCGAGGGGTCGGGGCGAGCTCGAGCTCGGCGTACGCAGCGGGGTAGAAGAACTCGCCGTCGCGCGAGACCTCCTGGAGGGTGCGCGTCGAGAACGGCTGGTTCGGCGGCTCGCCGGGGCGGTTCGGCCCGGGGGCGCGGAGGTTCACGGCGTAGAGGCCGGCGAAGACGTCGAGCCCCGCGTTGAACACCGTGCCCTTCGAGATGCGCCGCGCGTACTCGAGGCGGCCGGAGATCGTCTTGAGATCGAGCTGAAAGTAGATCGGCCCGATCCCGAAATCGGCGTCGTCGCGCGCGATCGCGAGAACGCCGTCGAGCCGGTCCTTGTCGGTGAGCTCGTGATCGTAGCGGAGCTGGAGCCGCTGAAACGCCGTGTGCAGCCCGACGTTGCCGGAGAGGGCCGGCTCGTTGGGCGCCGGGTCGCTGAGCAGCAGCTCGAGGGCGTCGTCGGAGCCGAAGAACGTGAGGCGGACCCGCGCGGAGGGCGTGGGCTCGGTCTCGAGGAGGACCTGGTAGTCGTAATAGACCGGCGCCTGCGTTACACCTGCGCCCGCGGCCTCGAGCACCGGGCCGAACGACTCGCCGATGTAGCTCCGCCGTCCCGCCACCATGAAGCGGGTGTTGTCGAGGAACGGCACGGGGCCCTCGAGCAGGACGCGCGCGTCGATGAGGTCCATCTGCGCCAGGCCGTGGAGCCTGCCGTCCTCCTTGGGGGAGCGGAGGGCGACGTCGACGATGCCGCCCTGCACCCGGCCGTACTTGGCGCTGAAGTTGCCGGGGTAGAAGTCGATCCGATCCAGCATCTCGGTCGGCACGACCGAGGAGAGGCCGCCGAAGTGGTAGATGAGCGGCACCTGCGTGCCGTCGACGAAGGTCTGCGTGTCCTGCGGGCCGGAGCCGCGGACGATGAGCAGCCCCGCGATGCTGGGCGGGCGGGCGACGCCCGGCAGGTTCTGCAGCGAGCGCAGGGCGTCGCCGTTCGTGCCGGGGATCCGGTTGATCTCGCGCTGCTCGATCGTGCGCTTCGTGACCTCGCGCGGCGGCCGCTTGCCGCGGACCGTGACCTCGAGGCCGTCGCCTTGCGGCAGGAGCCGGTACTTCACCTCGAGCTGCTCCCCGGGGGCGAGCGCCTCCTCGACGGAGAGCGGCTCGAAGCCGGGCGCCGCGATGGTGACCTGGTAGCGCCCCGGCGGCAGCGCGGCGAAGGCGAAGGTGCCGCCCTCGTCGGTCGTGAGCCCCGGCGGCGCGGCGATCGTCGCTGCGCCCGCGCCCGCGCCGGCGATGCGCGCGACCGAGACGGTGGCGCCGGCGAGCGGGACGTCGCCCCCGCTGGCGAGCACGGTGCCGCGGAGGCTCTCGGCGGGCCTCGCGGGCTCGCCGGCGGCCGGCGGCGGCGAGGCCGTCTTCAGGGTGAACGAGTAGCGGTACAGGATGCGGGCCGGGGCGGGGGCCCCGTCCGCGCGGCGGGCGGGCTCGAACTCGAGCTTCTGGGCCGCGGCCAGCGCCGACTCATCGAACCCGTGCCCCGCGCTCTCGACGACGACGGCGTGCTTCACGCGCCCGTCGCGGTCGATGTCGAGCTGCAGGGTCACCGACGCTTCGCGCCCCTGTTTCTCGGCCTCCGGCGGGTACTCCGGGGGCGTGTAGTTGAGCGCCCGCGGCGGCGTCGCCTTCCCCGCCGGCGCGGCCGTGGAGGCAGGAGGCGTGACGATCGCGCCGCCCGGGCCTCGGGGCACGGCCGCCCCGCCCTCGGGCGCCTGCCCCTCCTGGCCTTGCTGTTGCGCCTGCGCCAGGCAGGGGGAGAGGGCGGCGAGCAGCGAGAGGAGCGCCGCGGCGGCCGGCCTGCGATCGCCGCGCGCGCGCCGGTCATCGATGCGGATGGAAGCGGCGGGCTCCTGCGTGGTCACGACGTCACACCGGGTCGCGCCGCTTCAGCACCGCGCAGAGCGTGACGAGGATGAGGAACGTCATGCCTGCGAGCACCGCATAGGGCATCCAGGTCTGATCGTACGTGGTGAAGCCCCACGCGCCCGCGTAGTTGTCGGCCGCCATCTGCGCGATGGCGCACTTGAACTTGCCGCCCTCGATGAAGTCCGCGGCGCTCGTGTCGGTGCGGTGCAGATCGATGACCCACGCTGGATCCTCCGCGGTCGCGAGCCGCTCCGGCGCGATCGCGCCCTCGAAGCCCCAGCGGGCCGGGATGATGTACATGAGCGGCCGGAGGTGCGGCACGGTCGTCATCGGCACCATGAGCCCCCCGAGGACGACCTGGGGGATGAGCGCGATCGGCGTGAGCGCCATCGCCGCCTCGGACGAGGCGACCACCGTGGAGAGGAGGAGCCCCATCGCGACGGCGCTGAGCGAGGTGGCGGTCAGCGCGGCGAGCTGCATGCCGAACGCCTGCATGCCGCCGTGGAAGCCGAGGGCGAAGAACACGATCGCGAGCAGGACGGTGCACTGGACGAGGCAGAAGCCGGCGAGCAGCAGGTACTTGGAGAGCACGTAGTTGACGAGCCCCAGGTTGACCATGCGCTCGCGGAGGTAGATGGCCCGCTCGCTGACGATCTCGCGCGCCGCGTTCGAGGTCCCGAACCAGACCGCGGCGACGACGAGGAAGAAGATCGCCGCGGTGTGGTCGGTGGTGACCTCCATGCCCTTGATGACGTCGGTGCTCTTGTCCGCGCCGCCGGCGCGGCGGCCGAGCTCCTGGAGCGCGCCGAGGCACCACGCCGGGATCGCCTTCTCCTGCCCGCCGAAGACGATCGCGAGCAGGATGCCGATGATCGGGGCCTGGAGGAGCATGATCAGGGTGCCGCCGATGTCGCGCTTCTTCACCTTGAAGTAGCGCGACAGGAGCAGGCCGAGCTGCCCCTTGGTCGTGGCGCGCCCGGCCGGGATGCCGCGCTGCCCCTGGCCGGTGCCGATCTCGCGCCGGCCGGAGTACATCCGGCGGTACGTCGGGTTGCCGTCGCTGAAGAACTCCTTGCGCCACTCGATGGCGGCGAGCTTCCTGGCGTCGCCGCGCGACGCGTTCGGGTTCCGCGCGCGGAGCTGATCGAAGATGGGCCGCTCCCGGAGCGCGAGCATCTCGAACATGTCGCGCGGGTTGTCGACGTCGTTCTGCTGGCCGTGCCGCTCCTTCCAGCTGCCGAAGAAGCGGTACGCGTCGGGCCGGGTCGGCCCGAAGAACATCGGGATGCCGCCGTAGCCCAGGATGAGCGCGTGGCTGAACTTCTCGAACTCGTCCTTCGCCGGCTGGTGGATCGTCATGATGATCGTCTTGCCGGTGGCCTTCGTGAGGTCATGCAGCAGGCTGATCAGCGCGGTCGTGTCGTCGGCGGCGAGGCCCGAGGTCGGCTCGTCGAGGAAGAGGATGACCGGATCGGTGACGAGCTCGAGCGCGATGTTGACGCGCTTGCGCTGCCCGCCCGAGAGGATCTTGTTCTCGGGCTTGCCGATCTGGAGGTTCTTGACGCCCTCGAGGCCGAGATCCTTGATCGTCTGCTCGACGCGGGCGTCGATCTCGGCCTCGGTGTAGTCGGGCGGGAGGCGGAACTTCGCGCTGTAGCGGACGGCCTCGAAGACGGTGAGCTCCGGGTGGACGAGATCGTCCTGCGGCACGTAGCCGATGGAGCCGCGGAGCGTGTCGTAGATGTTGTAGAGGTCCTCGCCGTTGATGCGGACGACGCCGCTCGTCGGCGGCAGGTAGCCGTTCAGCGTGAGCAGGAGCGTCGTCTTGCCGGCGCCCGACGGCCCCATGAGCGCGATCATGTCGCCCGGCAGCGCCTTGAACGACACGTTGTCGAGCAGGGTCTTCTGCTCGTTCGGGTTGTCCCGGTCGGGGACCTGGAGGGCGAGGCTCCACGCCTCGATCTCGTAGAGCGGGCGCCCTGCCCACCGATCGGCGGAGTACTCCTCCTGGACGACCTCGACGGCGCCCGCGCCCCCCATCTCGATCTGGAGGGGCATGGGCCCGATGTAGATCTTCTCGCCGCTCTGCACGGCGATCTTCTGGCCGGGCGCGATGCGGTTGCCGCGGACGTAGGTCCCGTTGGCGCTGCCGCTATCCTCGACGTAGAGCTGCCCGTTGATCGAGTGCAGGAGCGCGTGGTGGCTCGACACCTGGGGGTGGGCGAGCACGATGTCGTTGTCGGGCGTGCGGCCGATCTTCTTGACGTTCGAGCCGCCGCCGGAAAAGTCGAGCTGCCCGAGGACCGTCTTGTTCTTCCTCCCGGGCGCGCCGGCGGCGGGCACCGAGGACGCCGGTTGCGCGGGCTGCTGCGGCGGCGCGTAACCGCCGGCGACGCCTGGCGGCGCGTAACCCCCGGCGCCGGGCTGCTGCGGCGGCGCGTAGCCGGAAGCGGCAGGCTGCGGCGGCAGGACGCTCACCGCGGGCGGGGCGCCGGAGGCGGCCGGCAGCGCGGATTGCCGGGCGGCCTGCGCGAGCTGGACGAGCAGGCTGATCTGGACCGGGACGGGCCCGAAGGCGATGGCGCCTTGCGGATCGATGGGCGTCGGCGAGCCAGCGGCGATGCGCTGCGCGCCCACGTACGTGCCGCTCGTCGAGTTGTGGTCGATGACCATCATGCGATCGAGCGTGACGGTCGCGTGCTGGCTCGAGACGCTCGGGTGCTGGAGCACCAAGGAGGCGCGCCCGGGGTCTCGTCCGATCACGACCTGGCCGGGCGCGGGCGCGAGGCTCCCGGGCGACGCCAGCATCAGCGTGATGGCCGGATGGTTCAGCGGGACCGGCGTCTGCGCGACCACGAACTGGGTGCGGAAGTCGAACGGGACCTGCTCTCCCGGCGAGAGGGGCCGCCCGTTCGCCGACGCCGGCCCTTGCCCGCAGGAGAAGAGCAGCTTGCCACCCCCCTGGTTGACGATGCGCGCGTGCTCGGGCAGGACGCCGGGAGCGACGAGCACCACATCGCAGGTGGGGGCGCTGCCGATCGTGATGCTTGTTTTGCCTAGCCCCGGGATCATGCGGGCCGCGTTTCACCACAGGCCGTCGGGGAGGGCAAGGGAAGAGGCGCGTCCCGTGCGCCGCCTCTCGCCACGCTGGCGCGGTGCCGCTCGCGGGAGAGGAGCGCGCTTCTGCACGCGCGCGGCGATGGGCGCCGTTCGGCGAGAGGCTCTCGCCCGCTGGACGAACGGAGTGTCGGCGCGGAGCGTCGTGACTTCCGGGAACAGGTGGTTCAGCGGGTCACAGATCGAGCAGCATGAAGCCGGCGCGGGCCTCCTCGAGAGAGGGTGTACGGGTCGACTCCGGCACCTCTTCTTCCAGATCCTCAGGCGCGCCATCCATGTCGTCGCCGTGCTCGAGCTCTTGGTCGCCAAGCATGGAAGGACCTCCGGAAAGTTAGGCTAATCCGGAATCCGATCTTTCTTCAATCGCATTCCGCGAGCGGGGCCGTTGCGCGGTGGTCGTCTGAGTTGAGCGAGCCGAGCTCGGTCCTCGTTCTCGTTTCCGTCGCGGTTTCCGCTCATCCGTGCGGGGCGGTGGGTGGGGGGCGGCCTTTCCGCGCCTTTCCGCGCCTTTCCGCGCCGCGCTCAGCTGCCGAGGAGCTTCCAGAGCAGGAAGACGAACAGCGCGAGGATCACGGCCGCGGCCGAGGCGATGAGGGCGATGTAGACGCCGCGCGTGGCGCGCACGGTGCTCGGCACGCTCGATGCCCCGGAGGACGAGACGGGTCCTGAGAAGCTCGGTGCTGGCGCGGGGCGCGGGCCGGTCGCGGCGTACGCGTGAGCATGCAGCGGCGCGGGCGCGAGGTGGGGGGGTGGGGCGGCGGCGACCGGGGGACCACCGGGCGCTGCTGGGTTGTGCCCCGGGAAGGCCACCGAAGGCGGCGGAACATCCTGCTCGGTCGCGTGAAGAGGCGCACCATAGGCGGCGCCGACGTGAGGCGGCGCACCGTACGCGGCGCCAGGATGGTGCGGCGTACCGTAGGGGACGCCAGGAGGGGGCGGCGCGCCGTAGGCGGCGCCTGCAGGGTGCGGCGCGCCGTAGGCGGCGCCAGGAGGGGGCGGTGCGCCGTGGGGGACGGCGGGGTGGGGCGGAGCGCCGTAAGCGGCGCCTGGGTGAAGCGGCGCTCCGAACGAACCAGGCTGATGAGGCGCGGCGCGGCCCATCGGAGACGGCGCAGGAGCGCTCAGGGGAAGGGGAGACAGCACGGCGGGCGCGTCGGGCGCGTTCGGGTAAGCCACCGGGGGATGGGCGCCTGGCACGGTTGGAGGCAGCGCCAGCGCGGAGTCCATCGGCGTGGGCGTCATGGCCGACCCGCCATCGGCCGCCGTGGGGCTCACGGCCTTCGCGCTGGGGGCAGCGGCAAGAGCCACGGGAGGCAGCTCGTCGGTGGCCGTGGGGCTCACGGCCGGCGCGCTGTCGACGGTGGTGGAGCGAAGCGCCGGCGCGCCATGGGCAGCGCCCGGCGCGACGGCCGGCACGTTGTCGGTGGCTGTCAGCGCGACGGCCGGCACGTTGTCGGTGGCCGTCAGCGCGACGGCCGGCACGTTGTCGGTGGCCGTCGGCGCGACGGCCGGCACGTTGTCGGAGCCCGTCGAGGCCGCGGTCGCCGCGGAGCGGGGGGACGCTGGACGCAGCCCCGGCGCGCCGGTGGAGCCCGCCGGGACCACGGTGACCGCGTCGCTGGTGGGCGCAGGGCGCGGCGTGTCGGGGGAGCCCGTCGGGACCACGGTGATCGCGTTGTTGATGGACGCCGGGTACGGCGCCGGCGCGTTTCCTGCGGCCGCCATCCCCGCCGCCGCGCCGCTCGCGGCCGCAGGAGCGCCATGGCCGTGGGGGAGCGGCGTGCTCGTGGCGTGCTGCTGGCCGATCGCCGCCGCCTCGGACCGGGTCATCGCGACGGTCTCCTGAGGGCGTGAAGCGCGCGCAGGAGTGACGCCGTCGCCCGGGCCAGCCGTCCCTGGTGGCCCGTGCGCGATGGTCAGCGAGCGGCCGCCCGTCTCGAGCACCCGGACCATCTGGACGGTGATGTTGTCGTGACCGCCGCGGTGGTTCGCGAGCTGCACGAGCATCCGGCACGCGTGATCGACCGAGCCCGATGCGAGCGCTTGCCGCGTACACCCGAGGATGTCGCCGGGGAGCACGAGGTCGGTGAGCCCGTCGCTCGACTGGATCAGCACGTCTCCCGGGTAGAGCTCCATCGGCTCGGGTCGAACCTCGACCTCCACCTCCGGCCTCATCCCGAGCGCGCGCGTGATCTTGTTCGCGTCGGGGTGGCCGATCGCCTGCGCCTCCGTGAGCATGCCCGCGTCGATCATCCCCTGCACCATCGAGTGGTCGCGCGTGAGGGGGTAGATCTGGTGGCTCCGGATCACGTACGCGCGGCTGTCGCCGACGTGCGCGACATCGACGCCGCGCTCGTGGAGGACCATCGCGACGACGGTCGAGCCGGGTCGGACGCGGTTCTCCGGCGGCCCGCCCAGCTGGTAGACGCGGCGCCCCGCTTCCTCGATCGCGGCCTTGAGCGCCCCGCTCGGATCCACGGTGGCGGGCGTGCGCTCGATCATCTCGAAGATGGTCTGGATGGCGGTGCGGCTCGCCTCGCTGCCGCCATAGTGTCCGCCCATGCCGTCGCACAGGACGCACAGGTAACCGAACTTGGTCTCGGCGTAGCCGCAGGCATCCTCGTTGACCTGCTTGTTCGGGTCCCGACCAGCATCGCTGGCCTGGGCGAACTCGATCTTGAGGTGCGGGGAGGACTCGGTCGGGGGCATCATGGGGGGGCGTCGCTCGGGGCGCGAGAACGGGCCCCGGACACGCTACTCCAAACGGACGCTGAACTCGACGGGGCCGAACCGCAACGACGCGCCGGGTGGCACGAGCGTCCACACGGACGCGGCGATGCGCTGGCCGTTCACGTAGGTCCCGTTGTTGGAGTTCTCGTCCCGCACGAACAGCTGGCCGGCCTCGAGCTTCACGCTCGCATGGGTGCCGGAAACGCGCGGCTCCGACAGCGCGATCAGGCACGAGGCGCCGTCGCGCCCGGCGCGCACCTCGGCGCCGGGGAGCACGGTGAAGATGCCCGCCGGGCCCGAGAGCGTCGCCCGGCTGGCCCCGCCCATGGGAGGGCCCATCATCGGCCCGCCGCCATAGCCGAAGTCGCCCGGAGGCGGCGGCGCGGGCGCGTAGGGCGGAGGCGGCCCGCTCCCCGCCACGATGGGCCTCGGGGGCGCGGCCGCCACCGTGCCGCCGCGTCGCTTCCCGCCGCCGCGGAAGATGGAGACGAGGAGCAGCACGATGACGACCCCGCCGAAGGTCACGCCGCCGATGAGCAGGTACGGCAGCGGCGCCTCCTTCGCCTTCAGCGTGAGGATCTTGTCGGCCGTGACCGCGCTCGTCCGCCGCGCCTGGTTGTCGTAGACGATGAGGCGCGCCGTCATCTGGTCGCCCTTGCCGACGAGGAACTTGTCGGTGTCCGGGAGCTCGAACTCGACGACGCTGTCGCCGGCCGAGATCGCCTTGCCGCGCATCCCGCCCTCGATCAGCGTCCGCTGGGCCTTCTTCGCGTCCTCGAGGTTCCCGCCCTGCAGCGACTGCGGCGCGGCCTGGTTCTTCGGGACCATGTAGATCTCGGCCCGCTGCGCGTTGCCACCCCAGCAGAAGTTGCCGAAGATCTTGATCGTGCCGCCGGGATAGATCGGCGTCTTCTTCGCCGCGCGGTCGGTCGCGTCGCGGTCGATGTCGATCGGCCACGCGGTCGGATCGATGCCGACGGGGACGTTCTGGAAGGTGGCGTCGCCCGCGATCGGCGGATCCGTGTTGATGAAGGCGAGCTTGAACGTCTGCGTGATGCTCGGCGCGACGCACGAGACCCGCCACTTCACGATGTGCATCTTGTTGAAGCGGGTGCGGATCGCGTTGACGATGTTGGCCGCGCGCCGCTGCTGGCCGTCGCGCACCACGCTGAAGAAGCCGCCGATCTCGGTGTTCGCCATCCCTTCCATGAACTCGCGGGCGTTCGCCGTGAACTCCTCGACGAGCTGGCTCGGGAACCAGATCGAGATGACGGGCACCGGCGTCTTCGGCAGGACGTCGTTGTTCTCGGGGAACCGCCCCTTCGTCAGGTACTCGCGGAGGAGGTTCGACGCGGCGGCCGTCGAGCTGGGATCCGCGCCGGCGGAGCCGTTCGAGAGGACCACCATCGCCTGGTGCATCGGCACCTGGACGCCCTGACCTGCGTTGCCGAGCTCCTTGAACGCGTCGGTCGCGGCGTTCTTGATGATCGTGAAGAGTGGGCGCGTGCGGCCCTGCGTCGGGTAGGTGCGCGCGACGCCGGCGATCGCCTGCGCCGCCGCCTGCTTGTTGCTCACCCACTTCGAGTCCTCGACGATGCCGCGATCGTTGAAGAACATCACGTCGACGATGTCGTTCGGCTGCATCGCGTTGACGAACGCGCTCGCGACCGCCTTCGCCTCGTCGAAGCGGTTGCCCATGCTCGACGCGGCGTCGATCAGGATGAGCCACGCCGTCCCGACGCCCGGCTGACCGGCGCTGTCGCCCCACCGCGCCTTCGACTCGAACTTCGCCGGCAGATCCGTGCCGTCGACCGTGACGGAGAGGATCGCGTTCTTGTCCGGGAAGTCGAACGACGAGTAGAGCGCCGACGGCTGCTCGATCGCATCGGCGACGCAATCGAGGTTCGCGTTGCCCGTGAGCGCGGCGCAGTTGCGGGTGAGGTCGCTGAGGCGCTTGTTCTGCACGACCTCGAGCACGGTCGTGAGCACGGGCGAGCCGTCCACGGTGCTCGCGCGCGGGTCGATGCGGAGCACGTGCGCCTCGGGCGCGGCCTCGGCGCGGCGCTGTCCGGCGAGGAGTGCGAGGACAGCGGCCGCGAGCGCGAGGAGCCTCGCGCAGCGCAGGGCCTTGCCCTCGCGCCTGCCGCGACGGGCGGAGGCGCTCATGGAGTGGATCGGGCGAGTCGCGTCATGAGAGGGAGTCATGCGTGGGGATCTCCAGCGGGCGCGAGGGAGCCGAGGAGCGCTCCCTGCGCGAGCGGGGCGGCCGCCGCGCGCTGGCGACGGCTATCCGGTTGGTTTTCACGCAGCCTGGCCGGGGCGCCAGGTGCCGGTCGAACGTCGCGGGGGAAGGGGGCCAGGCTCGGCAACGCCTCTCCTCGTGCGATGGGCCCGTCAGGCCCGCGCCGACACGCTGAGCAGGATGACGCTGAACCCGCCGAAGCGGATCTTGTCGCCATCGCGCAGCTCGCGTCGGCCCTGGAAGCCGATCGCCTCCTCGTTGTGGAACGTCCCGTTGGTGGAGCCGAGGTCGGCGAGGACGAGCCGACCGCCGTCGACCTCGACCGTCGCGTGATGTGTCGACGTCGTACCGTGCGCTATCTCGATGTCGACCTTCTGCCCTGTCTCGGCGCGGCCGACGATGTTCTTGCCTTGCCAGAGCGGCCAGAACCTGCCGAGCGCGTCGTCCTGGAAGCTGACGAGGAAGCCGGCGAGGGTGCGGCGGCTCTCCTGCCCCGCGGCCCTCGGCGGCGCCGGCGTCGGCGGGCGCACCGCGGGAGGAGGCGGGATGTACGCGGGCGGCGGGCCCGGCGGGGCGATGTTCTGCTGTGGCTGCGGCGGCTCGCCGTAGGCTCCGCTGCCGCTCGCCTGCGGCATCGGCGGCGGTGCGGATGCCCCTTGCTGGTTGGGCGCGTAGGCCGTCTGGTTGAAGGGATCGCCGCTCATCTGGATGCCGTCGAGGGCGATCGGGTGGCCTCCCTCCATGCAGAACGAGCCGCCCGCCGGGATCGCGTGCCCCTGCACGCAGCGCGCGCCCTGCGGCTGCGGGGGCGGACCGAACCCGGGCTGCGGGGGCGGGCCGAAGCCGGGCCGCGGGAGCGGAGGGCCGGGGTAGCTGCCCTGCTGCTCCGGAAAGCTCGGGGCCGAGCCATAGCCGCCGCCCGGCGCGCCGTAGATCGGCGGCTCCGGCGGGAACGGCGGAGGTTTCAGCGGTACCGGAGGAGGCGGCTGGGGCGCCCCGTAACCACCAGGCTGCGGCCCGAAGGGCGGAGGCGGACCGAAGCCGGCCGGGCCGCCCTCGGGCGCCGGCGGGAACCCGGGAGGCGAGCCTGGAGGAGCCCCGAAAGGCGCCGGCGGGGGCGGACCAAAACCGCCGCTCGGCGAGCCATAGTTCGGGGGAGGCTCGGGGGGCGCCCCGAAGCCCGGAGCAGGAAACGGCGGAGGAGGCGGCGGCGGAGGAGCCCCGAACGCTCCAGGCCCGGACGGGGTGAGCGGCGAGGCGCACACAGCGCAGAATTTATCGGCGGGGGTCGCGGGCGCACCGCAACGCGGACAGAGCATGGTGATCCTTCTCGGGTTTCGCGGCGCTGGGGCACCGCCGCCGCGAGCATACCGTGGCCGCTCGGCCGAGGATCAAGGAAGAAGTATGCGGGAACCCTTGCTACAGGCCGGCAACGCGGTGCGTGCGCGCGCATGCAGGCGTCATCGCCCAGCGCGCAGCTGCTTCCGCGCTGTGCCATGGATGCCTGCGCGCGCGATCGAACCAGGGAGCCGGCTGTCCCCCTGGCAATCTGCTCTGCGGGAGCGCTCTCCTCGCGGCCGGGGCGCCGGCCGGCGGGATCAATCCTTTGCGTCGCGGACGCGAGCGGCCTTGCCTGCCAGGTTGCGCAGGTAGAAGAGCCGCGAACGCCGGACCACGCCACGCGAGACGATCTCGACCTTGTCGATGCGGGGGCTGTGGAGGAGGAACATGCGCTCGACGCCGACCGTGAAGCTCACCTTGCGCACGGTGAAGGTGCTCCGGACCCCGGCGCGGTGGCGCTTCAGAACGACACCCTGGAACACCTGGATGCGCTCCTTCTCGCCCTCGACGATCCGGTAGTGGACGCGCACCGTATCGCCGACCCGGAAATCCGGGATCCCCTCGCGGAACAGGGGAGCTTCGATCTTCGCGAGGATGTTCGAGGTCTGCATGGTCGGTCAATCCTTCAAAGGGTCGGGGATCCGTCTTCGCGGTCCCGTGCCCGTGCTCAAGGGGGCTGGGCCGCCGCCGTTCGTGGACTGCGTCCGGCGGAGCGGGGGCCGCGCGCGGCCCTCGTGCTTCACGCGATGAACGCAGATGGAACCCGGTTGCGGTTCCGGGAGAACATGGGCGCGAGCGCGTGCCCGCGCACCTCCCCGGGGGGTACCGGAGAGGTGCGGCATTATGCATGCGGGCGATCCGGTGTCAACGCCGGCAGCGGCGCAGTCGCTCTTGATGCGCGCGTCTGGTGCGCGTTTGGTGCGCGCTTCGTGCCGGGCCTTCTGCCTCAGCGGCGGACGGGGATGATCTGCACGCGGCGGGCCTCTCCCTCGCCGTCGCTCTTGGTGACGACGCCCGGGAACTTCGCCAGCGCCAGGTGGACGACGCGGCGGTCCTGCGGGTTCATCGGCTCGAAGGTGATGATCTTGCCCTCCTCGACCGCCTGCTTGCCCAGCCTGCGCGCCATGGAAGAGAGCGTGTCCTCGCGCCGCTGCCGGTAGCCCTCGGCGTCGATGATCACATGACGCCGCTTCTTGCCCGGCCGGTTGATCACGCGGTTGGCGAGGAACTGCAGCGCCGAGAGCGTCTGCCCCTTCTTGCCGATCACGCGGCCCGCGTCCTTCCCCTCGATCTCGAGCCGGATCTCCTCGGGCGGATCCTCCTCCTCGTTCTCGAGGAGGTCGACGGTGCAGTCCATGCCCATCGCCGCGAGCACATCGATGACGAAGTCGAGCGCGACGTCGGCGCGCCCGTCCTCCTCGAACTCGGCCGCGTCGTCAGCGCCCTGCGCCTCGGCATCGACATCCGCTGCGTCGATTCCCCTTTCGGCAACTTCACTATCCACGGACACGTGCTTTTCCCTTTCCGAGAGCAGGGGCCGACTTGTCGTCGTCGCCCGGAGTCTTCTTCATCGCGGATTGGGGCTCCGCGCTCGCGATCTCTCGCACCTGGATGCCGCCGGCCCGTTCGTTCTTCGCCTTCAGGTAGCGCTCGACGAGCACCTGCTGCCCGATGCCGAGCCAGGTGTTCGTCAACATGTAAACGCCGAGGCCGGCCGGGAGGAAGAGCATCATCGCGGTGAAGATGCCGGGCATCAGGTACATCATCATCTTCTGCTGCGCCGGGTCGCCCTGCGGGGGCATGAGCTTCTGCTGGATGAAGCTCGAGCCGCCGAGGACGATGGGAATGATGAAGTACTTTCCCGGGGCCGACAGGTCCGGAATCACGGGGCCGAACGGGGTGTGGTAGAGCTCCACCGCGGTCTGGAGCGCGGTGTAGAGGGCGAACCATACCGGCATCTGGAGCAGCATCGGGAAGCAGCCGACGACCGGGTTCGCGACCTTGTTCTTGCGCCAGAGCTCCTGCATCGCGAGGCCGCGCTGGGCGGCGTCGTCCTTGTACCTCGCGTTGATCTCATCCATCTCCGGCTTGAGCTTGCGCATCGCCGCGGCGCTCTTGATCTGCTGGATGCTCAGCGGGAAGAGCAGGAGCCGGACCGTGATGGTGAGCAGGACGATGGCCCAGCCCCAGCTGCCCACGGCGCGGTGGAGGACATAGAGGTACGAAACGAGGAGCTTCGCGATCGGCGAGAACCAGCCGAGGTTGATGACCTCGCTCGCCCCGTGGTCCACGGCGGCGAGCAGCTCGCGCTCCTTCGGCCCGGTGAAGGACAGGAGCTTGTAGGTCACCGCGCCGCCGGGCGCGAGCTCGTGCTCCGGATAGGCGAGCCGCGCGCGATAGACGTGCCCGTAGCTCGGGTCCTTGCCTTTGTCCTGGAACTTCGATGTATCCCAGACGTCCTCGATCTGCGTCTCGGCCGTGGGCTGCCCTGGCCCTTCCAGCGGGATCGCGATCTTGCTGAAGTAGCTGCTCGAGACGGCGGCGAACCGCGCGTTGCCCGGCGTGCGCCGCCAGCGCTCGGCGGTGAACTCCGGGTCCTTGAAGTCGCCGGGCTCGAAGGCGTCGGGGAGCTGGCGCTCGGTCTTCTGGTCGGTCGCGGCGACCGTCTCGGTGATCCACTCCGAGATCAGGCCGAGATGGCCCTCCGTCTCCTTCTGGGTCCGCCACGCGGTCTGCTCGACGGCGAGCCGGTGCTTGCGCGGCTCCTGCGCGAGGTTCTCGACCGTCATCTGCACCGAGAGCTCGAAGGGACGCCCCGTGGCCGCGACGACCTTGGTGAGCCTCGTCGCGCTGTCGGCGTAGGTGAACGTGCAGCTCTTGCCGTCCTGCGCCGAGAGCTTCCAGTCGAGGTCGTCGAACGGCACCTGCGGCGCGCTGCCGCCAGGCAGGTGCAGGTCCGTCCTGAGAGGCATCCGCGACTCGAGCGAGGTCGTTACCAGGTCCATCGGCCTGCGCTCGTCGTTCCCCGTCATGTATTTCGGGTCCGTCATCCAGAGGTGCCGGAGCGACCCGCCTCGCGTGGACAGCTCAGCCTTGAAGCGATCTCCGTCGATGGCGCACGTCTCTTCGGGGGCGCGCTCTGCGGGGGCCGTGCTGTCCTTGACGTCGAGCGGCTGGAGCTGCGGCGCGCCCTCACCGAAGAGGAGCGGCTTGCCGAACTGGAAAAACAGGATGATGGCGAGGCCGAGGAACAGCCATTTGGCGATATTGCTGCGTTCCATGAAGTCCTTCGTCGATCCCAGGATCTCGAGCCGCGCCCTTCGCTGCGGGCGTCTCGTGACGCCTCACGAGGCTGCCCAGGGTCGCTTCGTGCGGGCTTCGCTCCGCGGCGTGTCGGGCGCCGTGCCGCAGGGGGCCTTGTCGATGGCCGAGGGGGATTAGTCCATGAGGGTGACCCGGCCGCTGAAGCCCGCTCGACAAGGGGATGAGGCGTGCGAGGCGAGCTCCGCGCCAGTAGACGAACAGCGTGTCGTATCCCGCGGGTCAGCGTCCCGTTGACGCGGCATCCGAGCAGCCGCGGCACGGCGAAGACGAGGTGGTGGCGGAGGGTCGAACCCGCCTGGATGAAACGGGTGACACCTACACAGTCGCTTGAGCGAAAGCAAGCTCCCCCGGAGCGCCCCGTGGTCCACGATGCAGGCGGCGGCGTAGCGCGAGCAGGAGGGCTCGAACCGACAGACCGGGCCCATCAACGCCACGATGAGCCTGGAGAGCGTCATCTGGTAGGCGCGGATCAGCGCGAGGAGGAGCGTCGCCAGCATGCGGTGAGCCGTGAGAGAGCGAGGAGCTTGGGGCCCAGCGCACCACGGCGCAAGGTATGCCGCGCCATCTTCTAGCTGTCGGTTGGGTCGGTTGGGTCGGTCGGGCCAGTCTGGTCTGGCGCGGGCGCAGGTGGATCGCTTGCGCTGCGCTCGGCCATGACCTCCGTTCGCGCGCGTGGCGCGGCGGTGAGCGCCTCCTTCGCCCGGCGGCGGAGCACCGGAACCACGCCACGAAGCTCCGCCAGGACGTCATCGAGGCCGAGCGAGCCGGCGCCAGTGCGGAGGATCACCACGATGTCGACGCGCTCCGGGAAGAGCTCCGGGAATCTCCGGAACGCCTCCCTGAGCAGGCGCTTCGCGCGGTTGCGCGCCACAGCGCCGCCCACCTTGCGCGAGGCGACGAGGCCCAGGCGAGGCGCCCTGGATGGGACAGGCGCGGCAGCGCTCTTCGTGCCGCGGGGGACCCCGCCGTGAGCAGCGCCCTCGGTGGGGGCCGCGACGAGGAACAGCAGGTGGCGGGTGCTGACGCGATGACCACCGTTCTGGATGCGGACGAATTCTGCCCGCCTGCGAATGCGGCGCTCGCGCGGGAACGAGGAGGAGGACGCCGACGAGCGCGGTCGCGCTGGCGCCATCACCGCCGCGTTACTTCTTGTAGATGGTGGGCGCGAGCCGGGCGCGGCCCTTGCGGCGGCGGTTGTTGATGACCTTGCGACCGCCGGCGGTCGCCATACGCGCACGGAAGCCGTGGGTCCGGGCGCGGCGGGTGTTATGGGGCTGGTAGGTGCGCTTCATGGCTGGTGGTCCCTCGGTCTGGACCGCGAACGGCGGCATCCTGGCCGCACGTCAAGCGGGCGCGCAAGAAAGCACGGCATTTGGCCCAGGTCAACACCAGACGACGTGGTGACGCGCGGTTGCGCGCGGTTACGCGCCTTGCCCAGGTTCGCCGTTCTCTCTCACCTTTCTAGAGGCCTGGGTTAGCGTGTAGCCTCCGATCGACCGCAACGGTCGTTCAAGAGCGGGTCACAGGAGGGAATTTGACGCGCACCGGAGGACATGAGGGGGAAAAGCAGCACGCGCCCGCACGGGGCGTCAAGCGACGCGCGCTGGCGGCTGCTGCGGCGGGAGCCTTGTTCTTGAGCGCGCTCCCTGTGAGCGCGCAGACGAGGACGTTCTACCTGGACCGGCTCTACATGGCCGGTGCTCCCGACGACTCGATCGCGCTCTGGCGACCGCAGGTGGCGCCGGAGACGCGCTTCTTCGGGCAGTTCGGGCTCGGCCTCGGCCTCAATCCCTTCCGGGTCGAGAACATGCTGAATGACGACCAGGCCGCGGGGCGGTTCAGCAGGGAACACGGCTCGCCGGTGTCCTCGCAGCTCATCGGCTACTTCAACGGGGGCGTCGAGCTGCTCGACCGCTTCTCGTTCCAGGTGGGGCTGCCGATCATCGCCCTCCAGACGAGCAACCCGACGAACGACCCGAGCGTCGCCGGCGCAGAGGACGCGGCGAGCCCGTCGACCGCCGCGCTCATGGACATCCGGCTCGACGGGCGGGCGATCCTGTACCGCACCGAGGATCGCTTCTTCAAGCTGGGCGCCAACGCGACGGCGTGGGTGCCGACCGGCAGCAAGCTCTCGTTCTCGGGCGACAACGCGGCGAGCGCGATGATCGGGCTCTCGGGCGAGATCGATCTCAAGTCGATGTTCTTCGTCCTGAACACCGGGGTGCACTTCCGTCCGTACTCATCGCTCAACGACTTCGCCGTGACGAACGAGTGGAGGTGGGGGATCGGCGGCTTCCTCCCGCTGCGGAACGGGGCGCTGCGGCTCGGCGCGCAGATCTTCGGATCGACGGGCCTCGGCCGCGGCACGACGTTCACCGGCGACAACACGCCGCTGGAGTGGATGGCCGAGGGGCGGCTTGCGCTCGATCAGCGGAAGAAGGGGTGGCTCGGGGTCGGCGCCGGAACGCGGCTGTCGGGCGGCTACGCGCCGGATTTCCGGATGGTCGCGGTCGTCGGCTACTCGTTCGGCATCAAGGATGTCGAGCCTGTGTCTCCTGGCAGGCGCTTCCAGGCGGTCCCGCCGCGCGCCGCGGATACGGACAAGGACGGGCTCCCGGACGACATCGATCTCTGCCCGACCGATCCCGAGGACGGCAAGCCGCCGAACCCCGACGACGGCTGCCCGGCGCTGCCCGATCGCGACGGCGACGGCATCCCCGATATCAGCGACAAGTGCCCGGATCAGCCCGAGGACTTCGACAAGATCAACGACGCCGACGGCTGCCCGGAGGACGACGCCGACGAGGACAGCATCGCGGACGCGAAGGACGCCTGCCCCAAGGAGCCGGGCCAGCCGAGCCCCGAGCCGACGAAGAACGGCTGCCCGCAGTTCATCCGTCGCATCACGGGGTCGAGCGAGATCCAGATCCTGAAGCAGGTGCAGTTCGCGACCGGCAGCGCGAGGATCCTGCAGAACAGCTACAGCATCCTGGACGAGGTCGTCCGGCTCTTGAAGGTGAACCCCGAGATCACGCTCGTCGCGATCGAGGGCCACACCGACAACCGGGGCTCGGACCAGCTCAACGAGAAGCTCTCGAACGATCGCGCTCACTCGGTCAGGACGTACCTGATCGAGCGGGGTGGCATCGATCCCGCCCGGCTCACGGCGGCGGGCTTTGGTCCGAAGCGGCCGATCGACGACAACAACACCGAGGCTGGGCGCCAGAAGAACCGGCGCGTCGAGTTCCACATCCGCGAGAGCAACACGGGCGGGAACAAGGCTGGCGGCGACAAGGGTGGCGGTACCGTCACGCCGTAGGTGGCCCATCCGGACGGCGCGCGCGGGAGCCCTGCTGTGCGTGGTGCTCTCGCCGGCGTGCCGCCCTGAGCAGGGCACGCCATACCGCTGCAGCTGCACCTTCGTCACGGACTTCGACGACGACTCGAGGCTCGACGTGGAGGTCTGCGCTCCGAGCGACGCCCGCGCCGAAGGCGTCGGACGTGGATGCGCGCAGACCCACGCTCCGGGCCCGGTGTCCGGATGCACCTGCGGAGGCGCCCCGGATCGCGGCCCGTGCGAGCTCAGCGCGTGCCGCGTTACGCCAGCAGCGCCTTGAGATCGGCCGCCGTCGTGACAGGCGCCGAGCACGTCCGCCCGCGACATGCGTAGGCGACCGCCCCGTCAGGGCGCGCGGGCTTGCCTTCGGCGACGACCTTCACCGCCGCGGCGCTCTTCGGCCGAGCCGGATCCACGAGCACGATCGCCCGGTTCGGCAGGTACGCCTTGAACGCCTCGCGCGCGAGCTCGGCCGCCGACGCCGAGCCCGCCTCGCCGACCACCACGACCGTTACTGCACCGCGCGTCAGGCGGTCGAGAACGCACACGGTCTGGCCGAGACCGAACGAGTTCTCGAGCGCCGTCGGCGCGAGGACGTCCAGCTGCCGCTCTGCCGGTGAGAGGTAACGCTCGTCGGCGATCTCGGAGAGGCGCAGGCAGAGGAGCGCCGCCATCGAGGCGGCCGAGGGCGCGGCCTGGTCGTAGATGTCCTGCGTGCGCGCGATCAGCGCGTCGCCGTCGTCCGGCGTGAAGAAGAACCCGGGCGCGGCCTCGTCCCAGTGGTGCGCGATCATCGCGTCGGCGATCGCGCGCGCGACGTCGACGTAGCGCGGGTCGGAGGTGGCCTCGTACAGGTCGAGGGCCGCGTTCCCGAGGTACGCTTGGTCGTCGAGGAACCCTGGCCGGACGTCGCCCACGGCCGCCCCGGAGCCGCCTTGCTCGCTCTTCGCGCCTGCAGGCGCGCCGTCCTTGAGATAACGGCCGACGCGGCCGCCGCGGATGAGCTTCCGCTCGAGCAGCGCGAAGGCGCGCGCCGCGGCGTCGACCCAGGCGGGCTCGTCCAGCGCGCGCCCGGCGTCGGCGAGCGCCCCGATGAGCAGCCCGTTCCAGCTCGCGAGCACCTTGTCGTCGCGCGCCGGCCGAGGCCTCGCGTCGCGCGCCGCGAGCATCGCGACCCTGGCGCGCGCGAGCGCATCGCGGCACCGATCGAGGTGGGTCGAGGAGCCACCTCCCGCGCCGTCGTCGATGACCGCCGCGGCCTGCTCGAGCGTGCGGTGCTGCGAGAGCACCGTCGCGCCGCTGTCCTCGAAGTTGCCCTCCTCGCTGATGCCGAAGACGAGGCGGGCCACGTCGTACGCGAGCTGATCCTCGCCGACGGCGTCGCGGAGCTGCTCGAGCGTCCACACGAAGAACTTGCCCTCGCGCCCCTCCGAGTCGGCGTCCTGCGACGCGTAGAAGCCGCCCTCCGGGTCGCGCATCTCGGCGAACAGGTAGCCGACGATCTCGCGCGCCGTCTCGGCGTAGATCGGCTTCCTGAACGCGCGGAACCCGTCGGCGTAGAGGCGCAGGAGCAGCGCGTTGTCGTAGAGCATCTTCTCGAAGTGGGGCACGAGCCAGCGCTCGTCCGTCGAGTAGCGGTGGAAGCCGCCGCGCAGGTGATCCCAGATGCCGCCGTCCCGCATCCTGTCCAGCGTGAGCTCGACGCCCTCCGCCGCGACGCGATCGCCCTCCAGCACGCCGCGGCGGAGCAGCACGTCGAGCGCCATCGTGTTCGGGAACTTCGGCCGCGATCCGATGCCGCCGTGGCGGGGGTCGAGGCGCGCGAGCAGCTGCCGCGACGCGCGCCGGAGCAGATCGGACGACGCGGGCGCGACGACGCCTGCAGCGCGCGCCGGCGCGCGCTGAGCGCGCTCGATGGCATCGGTGATCTCCTGCGCCTGCTGCTCGACGTCGTCGCGCCGGTTCCTGAAGGCGTCGGCGATCTTGTCGAGCACCTTCGGGAAGCCGGGCATGCCGAGCGCGTCCTTCGGCGGGAAGTACGTGCCCGCGAAGAAGGGGCGCTGATCCGGGGTGAGGAACACCGTCAGCGGCCAGCCGCCGCTCCGGCCCATGAGCTGCACGACGAGCTGGTAGATGTGGTCGAGATCGGGCCGCTCTTCCCGGTCGACCTTGATGTTCACGAAGAGGTCGTTCATGTGCCGGGCGATCGCCTCGTCCTCGAACGACTCGCGCTCCATCACGTGGCACCAGTGGCAGGCGGCGTAGCCGATGGACAGGAGGATCGGCTTGTCCTCTCGGCGAGCGAGATCGAGGGCCTCGGCGCCCCACGGGTACCACGCGACCGGGTTGTGCGCGTGCTGCAGGAGGTACGGCGACGACTCGCTCGCGAGCCTGTTCTTGTGGGCTGCCATGAGCCCCACGTAGAGCCGGGCGCGTGGGGCCGCCAGCCGTCCCGCGGCGGTCGCCGGCGCTACGCCCGCTCCAGCACCAGCGCGCAGTTGTGCCCGCCGAAGCCCGCCGAGCACTTCACCGCGTGACGCAGATCGACCGCCCGCCGCTCCCTCACGACGTCCAGGGAGCACTCCGGATCGAGCTCATCCACGTTGATCGACGGGTGCAGCAGCTGGTCGCGCAGCGAGCACACGACCGCGATCGTCTCGACGGCGCCGGCGCCGCCGAGCAGGTGCCCGATCATCGACTTGGTCGCCGAGATCGGGATGCGCGCGAGGCGCTCGCCAAAGACGCGCCGCAGCGCGAGCACCTCGGCGGCGTCGCCCTGCGGCGTCGAGGTCGCGTGCGGGTTGATGTAGCCGATCGCCTCCGGCGCCGTGCCCGCCCTGGCGAGGGCGCGCTCCAGCGCGAGCGCGAGCCCGAGCCCCCCCGAGTGTGGCCGCGTGAGGTGCTCCGCGTCCGTGGTCATCCCGAAGCCGGCCACGACGGCGAGCGGCTTCGCGCCGCGCGCGAGCGCGTGCTGCTCCTCCTCGAGCACGAGCGCGCCTGCTCCCTCGCCCATCACGAAGCCCTGGCGGCGCCGGTCGAACGGGCGGCTCGCGCGCGCCGGGTCGCCGTCGACGGCCCTGGCGAGCGCCTTCGCATTGCCGAACCCCGCGACGGTGTTGAGCCGCGTCGCGGCCTCGGCGCCACCCGCGACCATCACGTCGGCCTCGCCCGCCTCGATCATGAGGGCCGAGGTCGCGATCGAGTGCGTGCCCGTCGCGCACGCGCTCGCGAGGTTGTACGACGGCCCCATGAGCCCGTATCGCATGGAGATGAGCGCCGCCGCGCCGTTCGGCATGACCCCCGGGATGAAGTAGGGCGACACGGCCCGCGGGCCGCGCGCCGCGCTCCTGCCGACCTGCTCTTCAAAGATCTCGACCGACCCCATGCCCGTGGACATCAGGCACCCGACGCGGGTCCGGTCGATGCCGCTCGCCGGCGCTGCGGCGGCGAGCGGCGGCGCGCCCTGTGCCCGCGCGCCCGCGCGCTCCGCCGCCTCGTCCTCCGCGCCAGAGGCGCGCTCGATCGGCACGATGCCGGCCTCGCGCAGCGCCTCCACCGCGGCCGCGAGGCTGAAGTGGGTCACGCGGCCATAGATCTCCGCCTCCTTGGGCGACAGGTACCTCCCGACATCGAACCCCTTCACGCTGGCTGCGATGTCGCTGCGGAGCCTGTCGACGGGGAAATCGCGGATGTAGTCCACGCCGGATCTGCCGGCGAGGAGGTTTTGCCAGGTGGTCGCGACGTCGTTGCCCAGCGGGCAAACGGCTCCGATCCCGGTCACGACGACGCGCCTTCGCATCGGACTGCTCTTGCTCGTTGGGGGGAGGTGGAAGGTTCAGGCGGACAGCGCCTGGGGCGCAGTCTTGTCCAGGTTGGGAGCGCTTGCGAGGCCCTCGATCGAGGGGTCACGGCGCTCACCGCCGCGGCGAAGATCGAGCGCGGTGCGCTGGGCGGCAAGCATCTCGTGCCGGTTCACGCCGAGGTACTTGAGGATCGGCATGTAGACCTTCTGGATGAACACGTTCCGGTCGACGCCGGCCTCGCGCATCTTCAGGATGCGCGAGTCGTAGTCGGGGACGATCCCGACGCCCGGCATCTCGAAGTTCGCGAACACGTGCGCCATGTCCGTGAGCGTCCCCGGCCGGTCCTCCTCGAGCAGCACCTTGATGACGCTCTGGTAGAAGCGGCAATGGGCGATCTCGTCGCGGGCGATGTAGTCGTAGATCGTCCGCAGGCACTCGTCGCCCTCCGTCGCGGCCCGCTCCCGGTGCTTCACGTAGATGACGAACGTCGCCATCTCCTGCACGCAGCCGTAGAACGTCATCTGCCGCGGCGTGTGGAACGGGAGGTCCCACTTCTTCGCGAAGATCTGGTGCTGCAGATCGCTGAGCTGCTCCTCCGTGCGCTTGCCGGAGCGCAGGAGGTACTGCATCAGCGTGAGCGAGTGCTTCGACTCTTCATAGGCCCAGTTGGCCTGGAACCACGCCTGGCCGAAATACTTCCGCACGAGGTTGATGCCGTTCGCCACGTAGTCGGGCAGGTACATCTCGACCGAGCAGAAGGTCTCCGCGCACAGGGCGAGCTCCTCGCTCGCGTCCTTGTTCACGCGCTCCCACGGGATGTCCTGGAAGACGTTCCAGCGGCGCTCGCGCTCCGCCTTCTCGAAGAACGTCATGTACTCCTGGAAGATCTTCTCCTCCAGCTGGCTCATACGGTCGCCTCCAGCCGCTCTCCGACCTTCTTGCAGAGGTCGCCCACGGTGATGAGCTCGACCAGATCCTCGTCCGGAATCATGATCCCGAGCTCGGTCTCCATCTCTCCCACGATCTGCATCATCGAGAGCGAGTCGATGCCGAGCTCCGTGATCACAGACGTCGCGGTGACATTGGGGAACTCGCGCTTGTCCACCCGGGCGGCAACCGTCTTGAAAATCTCGAGCAGATTGGTCTTGTCCGTCATGGTTCAGTCGATCCTGCGAAGCTCGTATTGAGCGAGGGAGCTGTAGTGCTTGTCGAACGCGTTCACGCACGTCGACAGGTAACGATCGTAGTCGTCGAAGACCTTGTCCCCCCACGTCGACCGGATGGTCTTCTCGTTCAGCCTGAGCCGGCGGAGCCACTCCGCGGTGGTGCGCTGGTAGTGCTCGCGCCGCGTGTTCACCTGCATCACCTCCCAGTAGGGGTTCGCCGCCTGGATGATGTCCTCGAGCCGAGGGTTCAGGCCGCCGGGGAAGATCTCCCGCGTGACGAAGTAGATGTCCTCCAGCTCTTTCCTCGTGCCGGCGGGGAGCCCGCCCCAGGGCGTCATCCGCGGCGTCCGGTTGCGGAGGATGGTCTGGAGGCCGAACCAGGCGCCCTTGTTCGTGAGCTCCCAGGCCTTCTTGAAGTAAGCCCGATAGATGTCGATCGCCTTGCCCTGGCGCGCCTCCTCCGGCGAGCACAGGTGATCGATCATGCAGATCGAGATGAGGCTGTCGAACCGCTCGGCCGTCGCGAAGGTCCGGAAGTCGCCGCCGACCACCTCGACGCCGGGGATCTTGCGGGCGTTCACCTCGGCGGCCTGCGCGGTGGACAGGGTGACGCCGACCGCGCGCGTCACGCCGCGCGCCGTCGCCACGTACTCGAGCGCCGCGCCCCAGCCGCAGCCGATGTCGAGCACCTTCCTCCCGGGCCCCGCCTTGGCGAAGTCCGACAGGATCCGGAGCTTGTTCAGCTGCGCGGCCTCTAGCGACTGCTCGGGGGACTCGTAGACGGCGCAGGTGTAGTTCATGCGCTCGTCGAGCCAGAGCCTGAAGAACTCGTTCGAGACGTCGTAGCTGACCTCGACCTCGGCCTTACTGGATCCCATCGATGACTCCTTCGACACGTGCCGGGGCGCCGCCCGCGCGACCCCCTTCGGTTCGCGACGCCGGTCCGCTCGCGCGGATCGCGTCGCCATGGGGAGAGGGCGTCGCGCCCTCGTCAATATCCGAGGCGACCTCGAGCTCGCCGGCCTCGAAGCGCCGCTTCATCTCGCGGCGCCGCACCTTGCCGCTCGACGTCTTCGCCAGCGTCCCCCGCTTGATCAGCGCGACCTCGGACAGCTGCACGCCGAGCTGGGCACGCACGGCCTGGGTGATCGCCTGCGCGACGCCGGCCACGCTCCGCCTGGCCTCGGCGACGACGATCGCGCGCTCGGCCCCCTCGGCGGTGAGGCACGAGAACGCGACGCAGTGGCCGTCGCGCACCCCCTCGACGGAGGACGCGATGCGCTCGATGTCCTGGGGGAAGTAGTTCTTGCCGCCCAGGATGATGAGGTCTTTGGAGCGACCGCACAGGTACACTTCGCCGGCGACGGTATAGCCGAGATCGCCTGTCCGCAGCCAGCCCCCTCCGAACGCCGCCTCGGTCGCCTCTGGCTCGTTGAAGTAGCCGGCGGCGACGCTCGGGCCGCGCACCCAGATCTCCCCGACCTCACGCGGGCCGAGCGGCGATCCGTCAGGGCCCGCGATGATGAGCTCGTGGCAGGGGAGGGGGCGACCGCAGGAGACGAGCTCCAGCGACGCGCCGCCGTTCGTGGGCCACGCCTTGCCGGCCTGCATCGCCTTCGCGTCCACGCGATCGGTGGTGAGCGGGGCCTTGAGGTCGCTGAACGTGATCGCCAGCGTGGCCTCGGCCATGCCGTACGAGGGAAGGATGCTCTCCGGGCGGAGCCCCCGCTCGCTGAAGCGGCGGAGGAACGCGCGGAGCACGTCGGCCTGGATCGGCTCGGCGCCGCACCCGAGCGCGCGCACGCAGGAGAGGTCCCAGCTGCCCGCCTGCGCCTCGGTGACGGCGCGCGTGGCGAGGGCGAAGGCGAAGTTCGGGGCAAAGGTGATCGTGCCGCGGAACCTGTGGATCGCGTCGAGCCAGAGCGACGGGCGGCGGATGAACGCCGTCGTCGGCAGGAACATCACCGGCACGAGCGCGTAGAGCGGCGCGATGACGAAGCCGATGAGCCCCATGTCGTGGTAGAGGGGCAGCCAGCTGACGCCGCGATCTTCCGGCGTGGAGCGCAGCCCGTCGAACATGATGGCGTGGCTGTTCACCGTCAGGTTGCGGTGGGTCACCATCACGCCCTTCGGCCGCGAGGTGCTCCCCGACGTGAACTGCAGGAACGCGAGGTCGTCGAGGGACACGCGCCAGGGCTCGGCCGCGTGCGGTGCGTCGGATGCGTCGAACGCGTCCAACCCATCGCGCGCGCGCAGGTCGCGCTCGAGGACGACGCGCAGGCCTGGCAGGGCCTCGCGGCTCTCTCCGTTCGCCGCGAGGTAGGCGTCGATCATCTCCTTGAGCTGCTCGTTCGTGACGAGCACGCTGGCGCCTGACGCCTCGAGGATGTGCTGCACCGTCTCGCCGTACGCCTCGAGCTTGGCCAGCGACTGCGGCGGGTACATCGGGACGGCGACGATGCCTGCCGTCAGCGCGCCCACGAAGGTCAGGACGAACTCGTCGGCCTCCGTCAGGATCAGCGCGACGCGGTCGCCCTTGCGGAGCCCGAGCTTGCGAAGGGCGTAGGCCCGGCGCCTCGCCTCGACCCAGAGCTCGGCGTAGCTGATCGCTCGCTCCTCCCCGGAGCTGCGAACGAACGTGACTGCGCGGTCGGCGTGCACCGAATTCTGCTGAAGGACTTCGACGAACGTGCGCATAGGCTCTCTGGCGGCTCAGGTCGGCCGGATGTCGTGATCCGTCCGATAAGGACAACGGGGGCCTGAGTGAGCGCAGCCATAAGCGAAAATCGAGCCAGGGCAAACAGAAAACACGGGAATCCAGGGTTTGGGCTTGATTCCGCCGTGAACGCCTCTGATCCCACCGGGCGCCATGGTCATAGGTGACGAAAAATCGTGCGCAGAGTGCGTCGAATATTCGTCACATCGGCCCCTGAGTGCGAATCGAGGTTCGCGTGGCTCGAGAGCCACACCGGGCCGATTGCACCGACCCAGGTTGAGGTTGCCGGCGCCGACCCAGGTTGAGGTTGCCGGCGCCGACCCAGGTTGAGGTTGCCGGCGCCGACCCAGGTTGAGGGTGCCGAGGTTGAGGTTGCCAGCGCCGACCCAGGTTGAGGGTGCCGAGGTTGAGGTTGCCAGCGCCGACCCAGGTTGAGGTTGCCAGCGCCGACCCAGGTTGAGGGTGTCTGGTTGGGCCGCTGAGACGCCGACGTGGCTTCGGGAGGCGGGCGCACAAAATGCAAGGAGGCGCCGGTCTCCCAGCGCCTCCCGCTCTCATGCGCGACGTCGTCTGCTACTCGGCGTCGTCCAGGCCCATGTGGCCCGCCGCCTCATCGTCATGGGCGTCTTCGCCCTTCTTGTCGTCCTTCTTCTCCGCCTTCTCGAACCTCTTCGGCTCTGCGATGGCCCAGTCGGCCGACCACGACGACAGCACGTAGATCGTGCCGTCGCCGCCTTCCTTCGTGGCGTAGCGGCTCGAGCCCTTCGCGGTCTTGCCCACCTTGACGGTGAAGTCGCCCGCGTTGTCCTTCAGCTTGATCGTGATGATGCCGCCGTTCGAGGCCGCCGCGTCGAGCCCCGTGTCCGACTTCTCGTCGCCGAAGTCCTCCGCGCCGAGGTTCTTGTAGGCGCGCAGCAGGTCCTTCACCTTGGCCTCGTCGAACTTCTCCCACTTCGCGGAGGCCGCGCCCAGCTTGCCGCCCTTGTCGCGCTGAGCGAACGTGCCGGCCCACTTGTCGCCGTTCTTCGAGAAGCTGAACAGGCCGTTCTTGTTCTCGACCGAGACCTGGATAGCGTTCTCGTCCTCGAACTTGAGGATCGACGTCTCGCGCCAGTTCTTGGGCTCCCGCGTGTAGAGGTAGCTCGAGTAGCCGCCCGCGACGTAGACGCCGTCCTGCCCGTCGACGCGCGCCATCTGCCCGCGCGAGCCGCTCTTGCCGAGGTACAGGTCGAGCGCCTTCTCCTCGCCCTTGTACGCGACGACATGGACCGCCTTCTCGTCCGTGAGCTCGTACTGAGGGTACGTGCCGCTCGTCCGGTCGATGACCTCCTTCAGCTTGAGCTCCTTCAGGTTGTCGAGGAGGCTCCGCACGTTCGCCGCGTTCGCCTTGGCGTTGACGGGCTTCGTGACCTCCCACGTGTCGCCCTTTTTCTCGAGCGTCACGTCGGACTTGTCGGCGTTCTTGATCGCGATCTTCGTGACCTTCTCGACGTCTTCCTTCGAGACCCCCACCTTCGGCAGATCCGCCGTGGCGGCGGTCGCCGAGTGCGCGGCGAGCTCGTCCTTCTGCTTCTTCTGCGTGAAGTACACGCCGAGGCCGAGGAGCGCGAGGACGGCGAGGGCGATGTAGATTCTGTGCTCGGTCTTCATGGCTCTTTCACCCGATGGGGCTCTGGCTCAGTCGAGCGTGATGTTCTCGCGGGCGTTCTCGCGACGCCGCCACCGGATGAGGCCGAACACGGCGAAGAGCGCCGCCGGCAGGAGCGTCAGCGTCCACTGCACGCGCTGCTGCACGGTCTTGCGCTCCGCCCGGTACTCCTCGGCCTTCTTGGCCAGGGTGGCCTCATCGTCCGTGGCCTCCTGCTTCGGCTTCTCGATGCCCGCGTAGGTCAGGTTCGTCTCGCCGAACATCTTCGCGGTCGCGGCGAGCAGCGTGCTGTCCCCCGCCATCCAGTCGAGGGTGTTCTTGAACGCCAGGATGGTGGCGGTCAGGTACTTCTGCGCGTACGGCTGCGAGAGCATCAGGAGATCCTCGTCGCCGCCCATCCCGCCCATCATCGCCATCTGCGGCGGCATGGGGGGCGGGTTGCCGGAGCGGGCGAACGGGTTCGCGAGGAACTGCGACGCCGAGAGCACGAGGATCCGGCCCTTGTCCGCGCTCTCCGCGGGCGCGCTGATGCCGAGCCCCTCCTGGCCGCCGAAGGCGCTCTTGAGCTTGCCCTCGACCGTCACCGCGATCGCGCGCTGCGCGTACTCGCCCTTCGGCTTCCAGTCGGCCGAGAACTTCATGTCGATGGCCTCGGACACGTCGACCGTCGTCTTCGGCGTCGAGCGCGCGACGACCTTCATCGTCGCCTCGGGCTGCTTCTCCGGGTGCGGCACGAGGGTCGACGGGAAGGGGAAGGCGAGCTCGGGGAGGCGGAAGAAGCCGGGGAACGACGAGTCGAGGATCTGCTCCTTCTCGTCGAAGCGGCTGTCCTCCTGGAGCTGGAGGATGCCCGGCGCGCGGAACCACATCATCTGGCCCGACTGCGTCTGCACCGGGATGGCCATCGAGCGGCTCCAGTCGAGGATCGCCTCCTTCTTCATCTCGACGCCGTAGCCGTCGAGCAGCTTCTCGAGGCCCCAGGTGTTGAGCGACGCCTTCATCGCCGGGTCGGACGCCTTGAGGTTCACCGCGCCGGCGAACACGGCGAGCGCCTTGTTGCCCAGCATCATGAACTGGTCGATGCGGCGCAGCTCCTTCTCGGTGAACTCCTTGCCCGGCTGCGTGATCACGAGGCCGGCGAGCTCCTTGTTGATCTCGCTGTCGCCGCCCTTCAGATCGACGTCCTCGAACTTGTAGAACGGGAAGTGGTGCTCGAGCAGCGCGCGCATCGACGGGCCGCCGCCCCGGCCGCCCTGCGACGCGACGAGGTTCGGGTCCGTCAGCTTGATCTCATCCTTGCCGGTCACGACGCCGATCTTGGTGTCGATGGCGTCCGCCTTGTCGCGGATCTCGCGGATGGTGTTCGTGATCCAGAACTCGAGGCCCTGCGCCTGGTCCGGCGAGAGCATCGGGATCGCCTCCTTCTCGCTGCCGTACTTGAAGGCGATGCCCATGAACCCGCGGGTGATCGTGGCCTGATCCTGGCCGGTCTCGCTCCCCTCGCCGAAGGCGGCCTCCTGCAGGCCCGCCTCCTTGGCGGCGGCGCGCTGCTCGTCCGTCTTCGCCTCGATGATCGCGTAGTGGAGCTTGCCGTTCGAGGCCTGCTCGTACTCGTTCATGAGGTCGGTGAGGTCCTGGATGAACGCCTCGTGCTTCGGGAGCCCCCGGGTGACGTAGACGTCGATCTGGAGATCCTGCTTGAGCCCCTCGCGGACGAGGTGGGCCGAGCCCTTCGAGAGGGTGAACCTCTCGGTCTTCGTCATGTCGAAGCGCTTGTAGGCGCCGTACGAGATGACGTTGGCCGCCACGAGGATGGCGGCAACGATGGCCAGGTAGACGCCTGTCTGCGTCGCGGCTTTGGCTTTCCGTTCCATGGTTGGTCCTTACGCCCACTTCCTGCGCTCGAGCGCCCTGAACGAGGCCATGAGGCAGCCCGCTGTGATCGAGAGGAAGAAGACGATGTCTCGGGTGGACACCATGCCGCGCGCGAACGGCGTGAGGCGGGTGTCGAAGCTGATGAAGGAGAGGACGTCGCGGATGAGCGACGGGGCGTAGTCGGCGAGGTTGTCCACGCCGTGCAGGAAGCCGAGCACCAGGAAGGTGATGAAGAACGCGATCACCTGGCTGTCGGTCAGCGACGAGATGAGGAGGCCGATCGACACCGCCGCCGCGCTGTAGAGCACGAGGCCGATGTACCCCGAGAGCACCGGCCCGCTGTCGAGCGCGCCGAGGTGCCAGGGCCACACGAACATCATCAGCGGGTAGAGGATCGTCGAGAAGACGAGCACGAGGACGAGCCCCCACGCGCCGAGGAACTTGCCGAGGACGACCTCGTGATCCTGCACGGGCAGGGTGATCAGCATCTCCAGCGTGCCGCTCCGCTTCTCCTCGGCGAGGAGCCGCATCGTGATGACGGGGATGATGAGGAAGGAGAGGCCTATCGGCGCCCAGCTGAACAGCTGCACGAGCGAGGCGCGGTCCGCCTGCCAGAAGCCGCCGTTCATCAGGAAGAAGATGACGCCGAGCGCGATCAGCCCGAAGCAGATCACGACATAGGCCAGGGGGGAATCGAAGTTGGAGCGGAACTCCCGCTTCGCGATGGTCAGGGTGGTGCTCATACCGTTCAGCCCTTCTTCTTGGCGGGCGCTTCTTCCTCTGCGCCTTCGTCCTCGTCGCCGTCGCCGCCGTCCTTGGCTTCGTCGCCGGCGCTGTCGTCGTCCTCTTCCTCGTCGTCCTCGTCGTCGGCCGGCGCGCTCGCCTCGTCCTCGTCCTCGAGGTCGTCGGTGATCAGCTTGCGGCCGCGGTCCTTGCGCTCGTCGCCGCGCGTGAGCGCCTTGAACACGTCCTCGAGGCTCTGCGAGTCGCGCCGCATCTCGAGGAGGAGCCAGCCCTTCTGCACGACGAGCTGGAAGAGCTCGGGCCGGATGTCGCCGCCGAGCGCGCCGAGCAGCTGGAAGCTGTGGGCGCTGTCGCCGGTCGGCAGCTCGGTGACGCTGGTCACCCCGGGCAGACCGGAGAGCGCCTCCTGGACCTCCTGGGCCGTCGGGGGCTTGCGCGCGCCCGACCGGTAACCGTCGCCGCCCTCGAAGACCTTCTTCTCGTGGACGGTGATGACGTACCGGACCTTGCCGCTCTTGGCGCGGATGTCGTCGAGCGGGCCGTCGGCGACGACGCGCCCCTTGGAGACGACGATGGCGCGGGCACAGGCGGCCTCGACCTCGGACAGGTTGTGGGTGGAGAGGAGGATCGTCCGCTCCTTGCCGATCTCCTTGATGTAGCGGATGACCTCCGCCTTCTCGTTCGGGTCGAGATCGCTCGTCGGCTCGTCGAGGATGAGGATCGGGGGGTCGTGGACGAGCGCCTGGCCGAGGCCGACGCGCTGGCGATAGCCGTGGGAGAGCGTGCCGATGTCCTTGCCGAGCACCTGGGCGAGGCCGCACACCTCGACGATCCCCTTCATCCGCTTCTTGAAGAGCGAGTGATCGAGGCCGCGCATGTCGGCGACGAACGAGAGGTATTCCCAGACGTTCATCTCGCCGTAGAGCGGGGCGCGCTGGGGCAGGTACCCGAGCTTGCGCCGGACATCGAGCGGGTCGTCGAAGACGTCGTACCCGTGGACCCGCGCCGTCCCGGCCGACGCCGAGAGGAAGCAGGTGAGGATGCGCATTGTCGTCGACTTGCCGGCCCCGTTCGGTCCCAGGAAGCCGACGACCTCGCCGCGATGGACCTCGAAGCTCACCTTGTCGAGCGCGCGCAGCGACCCATAGCGCTTGGTCAGCGAGCTCGCCTCGATCATCACATCGCTAGCCAAAATGACCTCCTTAGATGGTTCCTTGAGAAGCGGAGCGCCCGGCTCCGTCGTTCGCCCCTGGCGATCCCCCCCGCCATGGCCGGCGGGCGCGCCGTTGTAGCACCCTGGATCACCCATTACCCAGGCGAAAGGCGGCGCCATCGTAGCGGCGGGTGGATCTCTGTCAACAGCGCCGACCCGAAGCGGTTGAACCTGGGGTTTATTCCCGGCGATCGGGGCTGCTCCGGGCACGGTTGTCCGGGCTGTCCCCGGTTTGGCGGGGTCGCAGCGGTTTCTCCGCGAGATGTCGTGCGCAGGACGGGCTCGCCGGGCGCGCGCGGCGGTCGAATTTCTCCTTGACCTGGGCGTCTGTGTTGGACTAGTTGGCCACACCTCGCGTGAGCCTCATCGTCCAGAAGTTCGGCGGCACGTCCGTCGGGTCCATCGAGCGCATCCAGCGGGCGGCCGCGCGGGCGCTCGCCACACAGCAGGCCGGTCATGACGTCGTGGTCATCGTCAGCGCGATGGCCGGCGAGACGAACCGGCTGCTCAAGCTGGCGTCAGACATCGCGCCCGTGCCCGACGCGCGGGAGATGGACGCGCTGGCGGCGACCGGCGAGCAGGTCTCGGCCGCGCTGATGGCGATGGCGATCCAGGCGCAGGGGGGCAAGGCGCGGAGCTTCCTTGGCCACCAGCTGAAGATCCTGACCGACAGCGCCTATACGAAGGCGCGGATCAAGGCGATCGACGCCCAGCGGCTGCACGAGGCGCTGGCCGGGGGGAAGATCGCGGTGGTCGCCGGGTTCCAGGGCGTGGACGACGCGGGCAACATCACGACGCTCGGCCGAGGCGGCAGCGACACGAGCGCCGTGGCGATCGCGGCGGCGGTGGGCGCCGAGTGCGAGATCTACACGGACGTCGACGGCGTTTACACAACGGACCCGAACATCTGCAAGACGGCGCGGAAGATCGAGCGGATCAGCTACGAAGAGATGCTGGAGCTCGCCTCGCTGGGAGCGAAGGTCCTTCAGATACGGAGCGTGGAGGTTGCGATGAAGTACGGTGTCCCGGTGCATGTGCGGTCGTCGTTCTCGGACGTGCCGGGCACGTGGGTCGTCAGCGAGGAGCAGTCTCTCGAGAGCGTGACGGTGACGGGCGTGGCGCTCGACCGGAACGAGGCGCGGGTGATGCTCGTCGGCGTCGACGACAAGCCGGGCGTCGTGGCGCAGATCTTCGGCGCGCTGGCCGAAGAGAACATCAGCGTCGACATGATCATCCAGAACGCGCCGAGCTACGGCCTGGAGGCGCGCGGCGCCTCCGGCGAGGTGAAGGCCGACGTCACGTTCACCGTCGGCAAGGCGGATCTCCCGCGGGCGAAGCTCGTGATGGAGAAGGTCTCCAGCGGCGTGCGCGCCGTGAGCATTCGTTACGAGGAGGACATCGTGAAGGTGTCGATCGTCGGCCTCGGGATGCGGACGCACGCGGGCGTGGCGGCGCGGATGTTCCAGCTGCTCGCGGCGGAGGGGATCAACATCCAGGCGATCTCCACGAGCGAGATCAAGATCTCGTGCCTCGTCTCGACGAAGTATGCCGAGCTCGCCGTCCGTGCGCTGCACGATGGCTTCGGGCTCGGCGCCAAGGCCTGACGAAGCCCGCGCTACCGTCGTAACGCGCTCGCCGTGAGCGGCCCCCGACTCGGTCGGTGAGCCGGCTCGCGGCGCGTTGCGTTATGGTGTCGCGATCGCTCCGTCAGGGGTGCACGGCGTCGCTCCATGCGAGCGATGAGCTCATCGGGCCGAGCGACGTTGCCGTCGGCACCTGTGGAAACGTCCACCTCCAGGGCGGCCCTGCGCGGGTGGTAAACAAGGGCTAGTCCATGGGCGGAGCGCCGAGCGCCTGGCACGAGGGGCCGATCTCCTCGAGCGTGGATATCGTGTTCACGCTGGTCGATCGCTTCGTTCAAAACAACTTCTGTATCCTGAGCTTGCAGCCGGCGAACAAGCGCGCGGACATCGCTCGCGCGGAACGGGACTCGTGCGATCGCGGAGCCGCACGGGCGGCGCGTTACCATTGTGCGACGCGCGTCCGGCTCGGCGACGGCGGGAGAGGCGAGGGGCGGTGTGTCGCAGCGTTGATCGAAGCGATGTGCCGTGCGACGAGCGCCCGAACGACTGCAGCGGAGTTGGCTACGCGTGCGAGTGACGGCGCAGCCCGCGCCGACCTTCACCGCCGCACGTCGCGCGCGATGCGGGCGACGAACGCCTTGAGCTTCTGATCGGCGCCTGCCGGATCGAGGATCGTCTCGGGCTGGCGCAGGCCCGGAGGGGAAGGGCGGGCCCCCCGCGAGCCCGAGGCGGCGCTCGCCGGCGACAGCGAGGCCACGAGGCTCACCACGTCGAGGAGCGCGAAGGCGCGCCCGCGATGCGTTGTGCCGTCAGCCGCCGTGACCGTGCGCTCCGCGTCGTCGCCCGACGCCCAGATCCATCGGCCGTCCTTGGCGCAGCAGCGGACTCGGCGCCCGCTGCTGCGCTCCTTGGGTTCGCGCTCTCCAGGGACGGGACGCTAGTCCTGCGCCATCGCCGCGGCGAAGCGCAGCAGCCCCTCGCCCCAGCCGCCGAGGATGTACGTGCGGTCGTAGAACTCGGGCACGAGCGTGTCCTGGTACCCGGCGACCTGGACAAGGAACACGCGCACGTCGCGGTTCACCCGCGCGCGGTACGTCGCCACGAGCTTCGCCACGTCGATGTAGTGCCCGTTCCAGGCGAAGTCCGCGTAGTCCTTCGGCCGCGTACCGTACAGGCCGCCGTGGCCGGCCTGCATGTCGCTCATCACGAACACCGAGTCCCAGCGCTGCCGCTCGCGGATCGCGCGATCCCAGAAGAGCCACACGCCGTTCTCGGTCGCCGTCCCGATCGTGCGGGCGAGGTGCTCCGCCTTCTCGAGCTGCGAGAACACGCTCTCCTGCTTGCGCACCGCGAAGGTCTCCAGCCGGTCGCCGAACACGCCGAGGTGCCCGTCGCTCGCGCGCATCCCGGCCACGACCCCCGTGAGGTTCGCGATCGTGGAGATCTGCATCGTCCCGAGGCTGCTCGTGGTCGTGCCCTGCGCGGAGCCGCTGTTGTCGCAGAGCACCATCACGCGGCCGGGGAAGTACGGCACCTGGCCGAGCGATCGGTTCAGGCACTTCTCCACCGCGTCGAGCACGGCGCCCGGCGCGCAGCCCTTCACGGCGCGGTAAGCGCTGTAGTACCGGAACGGCAGCTGCTTGCCCTCGGCGGCCGTCTCGACGAGCTTCGGCAGGAACTGGTCGAACGGCACGCCCGCCTCGATCAGGTTGCGCAGGTTGCGCAGCAGGGCCATGTGGCCCATGACCGGCAGCGCCTTGCGCCACGCGCACCGGTTCGAGCCGCGCGCCGAGACGATCGCCTCCCAGGTGCGGCCCGTCGCGCGGAGCGCGCCCTTCGCGAGGCGGTCCACGCTGGGGCTCTTCGGGTGCACGAGGTTCATGACGTCCACGGTCTTGCTCCCCTTGCCCTCGAGCCGGTACTTCGCGAGGGCGTGATCATCGAAGCGCTCGAGGGCGTCGCGCAGCGCGCGCTTCAGCGCATTCGGCACCGGCTTGCCGAAGCGGTAGAGCTGGTACGCGAGGGCGACCGCCGGCTCGTCCGCGCGCTTCAGGATGCGCGGCGCGTAGCTGCGCACGAGGCCCGTCCCGCGCACGGAAGCGGTGTTCGCCGCGCGCACCAGGATGACCTGGGGCGTCGTGCGCATATGCTCCTCCTCGCGCAGCCGCGCCGCCTCGGCGAGCGTCGCCTCCGGATCGGCCGCGAGCGCCTCGTCGATGGCCTTCTCGATCAGCGCCGCCGGCGAGAGCTTGCGCCACTCGGCCGGGTCCACGGCGCCGAGCGTCTCGCGCAGGCGCCGCACCTCGGCGTCCGAGAGGCGCGCGCGGGCGGCCGCCTTCTTCGCGGCCTTCGCCGACACCTTCGTCTTCGCCGCGTTCACGGCCTTCGCCGGGCGCGGATCCGCAGGGTCGAGGTGGTAGTACATGGGCTCGCCGAAGAAGCACGACGAGGCCGCGAGGCGGAGGCGCTTCAGCGGATCGGCGATGTCGTAGGAGCGGCCGCCCATCCAGTTCAGGTGCGAGTCGGCGCTGCGCTTGTCCTGACGCTTGAGATGCTGAAAGAACGCCATGATGACACCTCCATCCTCGACGCACGCGCGGCGAGGGGTCGAGAGCGGGGCGCAGGTTGAAGGGGCGCCCCGCTCGAGAAAGCGGGCGCAGCGCGGAGGATGGTGGTCACGGGGTTGGTCGTGTTCAAACGAAGGAGCCGTGACGCTCACTGCCGCGCTGCGCCCTGGTGCCAGAGGCGGGACTCGAACCCGCGACCTCGTCCTTAGAAGGGAAGTAACCCCGGATCTCACTGCCGGCGCTCATCGCGCCGGAGAACACCGTCCGGAGTTGTTTTCGCGCTCTAACCGCTGAGCTACTCTGGCGTGGACGCTGGGGGGTATTGCAGGGCGGATGCCAAGGTGGTCTCGGCCGGGGCCGACCGCAGAAACCCCGGGGGAACGGGCGCGAGCGAGGGCCGCTGACGTCTCCCGTCGGTACGTGACCTATCCCATGAGATAAAATCCTAGATGAGCCGATAGGCCGGGGCGCTCGCCGTGGTCCTCGCGTCAGAAAGGGGCGCGCCGTCGAGGAACGCGCCCGTCGAGCGAGCAGGACGCGACTTGGCACAGGGTAGATGGCGCAGGATGGCTCATTTGGCGGGCCGATGAGCCAGATCGGCCAGAATTGGCTGTGCTCGGCGGCGGCACCGGGTTTGCTGGAGCCGCCTCATGCTCACCAGAATGCGGAGCTCCTTCGTCTGGGCCATGTGCCTTCCCCTCTTCGGCTGTGCCAGCGTCGTCGACGATGGGGACGCGTCGAGCGACACGGGTGCTCCGGGCGGCGCGAGCGTCGACGCCAGGCCAGCTCCGGAGGGCTGCAACGGGTATCTGGAGGTGCCAGATCCAGCGCTCGCCGCGGGCTTGCGAGAGCAGCTCGGCCTCGGCGCCGGCGAACCGATCCCGGGGGCGGCGGTCGCCGCCGCGCCTGAAGTGCTCGACCTCGCCGGCCTTGGCATCGAGAACCTGAGCGGCCTCGAGTGCGCCAAATCGGTCGAGCAGCTGTTCCTCCAGGGCAATCAGATCGAGGACATCTCGGTCCTCGCGCGCCTGCCGCGGCTCTACAACCTGCACCTGAACGGGAATCGGATCGTCTCGCTGGGCGCGCTCTCCGGGCACCCGGCGCTCTTTTCGCTGTACGCGAAGGACAATCTCGTCTCGTCGACGAGAGACCTCAAGGACCTTGCGGAGCTTCAGAACCTGATCTTGTCGGGCAATCCGCTCGAGGCCCTCGAAGGGCTGGACGGTACACACGCCCTGTACCATCTCTCGGTTGACCACACCGACGTCGCCGAGCTCTCGAGCCTCTCCAGGTTTCCGCGCCTGAACAACGCGGACTTCACCGACACCAAGGTGACGAGCCTCGCGACGCTGCCGGGCCTCCACTCCCTGACGACGCTGATCCTGGATGACGCGGAGGTCGAGGACGTGAGCCTCGGCGCGGTCCTTCCGGCCCTCGCGAACCTGCACCTGAGCGGCAATCACATCGCGTCGATCGCAGGGCTCGATCCCGCGAGCGTGCCCAGCCTGCAGCACCTGGGGCTCGCTCGCAACCCGCTGACGGACACGTCCCTGCTCGCCGCCTACCCGCAGCTGAGGGGGGTGACGATCAGCGAGATCGGAGCGAACGGCGCGGATCTGAGCTGGGTCACGGGGCTCGCGGGCCTCGAGCGGATCGAGGCGCGCTCCGACTCCATCACCGACCTCACGCCCCTCCTGGGCGTGCCGCTCATCGTCACGCTGGATCTGTCGGACAACCTGATCGAGGACGCGTCTCCGCTGAACGACGTCGTATTCAACCACTGCGCGCAGGTCTCTCTCTCGGGGAACCCCGGTGAAAGCTCGTTCGGCAGCGTGCTGGACGCCCTCTGCGCGAGGAATGTCGTGGTCGACGGCTATTGCCTGCCCGCTGTTTGCGACCCTTGCGCGAACCTGGGCTGCGATTGAGCGCCTCGGCTCGACGGAGCTGACCCAGGCGCCGAGCTCCGGCCGCCTCGCACGTCAGGGCCCCCATCGAATGGACAGTGGTACACTCCGCAGCCTGCGGGTGATGCGAGGCATGTCCACCGTGTGGAAGGGGCGAGGTGGCTCTTGAAGTACCAGCGTCGTGATGGCGTCGTTTCGGCGATCGCGCTGGCTGCCGTCATCGGCGGTTGCGTGGCCGGGTGCAGCGGAAGCGGCGGCGCGAGCGCCGGCGACGGCGAGGCTGGTGGCGGGGGCTCGACCTCCGGAGGGACTTCGGGGGCGGAGGGCGGCTCTGGCAGCCAGAGCGGCGGCGGCAGCGACGGCAGCTCGGGCGGCCAAGGGACGTCGACCGGTGGCTCGACGGGCTCGGGTGGCAGCGCCGGCAGCGGCCCGGCGACGGGCGCTGGCGGCGGCGACCCGAGCGACGGCTGCGCGACGCCGGACCAGGCAACCGAAGGTTACAGGTCGATCGAGGTGGGCGGCGCGACCCGCCGCTACTATCTCGTTCCCGCAACGACGAAGTCGCCCGCGCCGCTCGTCATCAGCTTTCACGGGCACAGCGGCACGGGCCAGGGAGACGTGTCCACCTTCGGCTTGCGCGACACCACGGAGGGACAAGCCGTCCTGATGTTCCCCGACGGCGTGCCGCAGGATTGGTACGGCGATGCCGTGGGATGGGACAACCGCAGCACGACGTCCCCCGACGTCGCGTTCACCAAGGCGCTCATCGACGAGGCCGCGGAGTCGCACTGCATCGATCGTTCGCGCGTCTTTCTGGTGGGCTTCAGCTGGGGTGGCTGGATGTCGGCCCAGGCGGGCTGCGCGTTGGGCGATCAGGTGCGCGCGCTGGTCTCGGGCGCAGGCGGGCCGCCCGAAGGTACGTGCGCCGGACCGGTGAGCGCTCTCATCGTCCACGGCGCGGCGGACGCCGCCGAGCCGCTCGACTCCGGCATCCAGAGCCGGGACAAGTTCGTGGCCTTGAACCAATGCGAGGCCGGCACTGCGCCCGCAGGCTCGGGCTCGTGCGTCGCCTACGAAGGCTGCACCAGGCCGACGTGGTGGTGGCAGCACGAGCTCGGTCATACGCTTCCTGAGGACTCACAGAGAACGATCTGGGAGTTTCTGCTTGCTGCGCCGTAGCTCCACTGTGTCGATTGCTGGGGCGAGCTCGCGGGGGCGTGATGCAGGGGGCGCGCACAGCATCACGACGCAGGGATCGGAGCGCGTGCGGAGGGGGCGTCAGCTGCGTCGGGCAGGAGCTCCAGAACCAGCGCTGCATCGCCCGAGTGCAGAGCGGGGATCCGGAACGTCGCGACCGTGGCGGGCGCTCATCACCGTGGGCGTGAGAGGGTCACGATCTGGGGTTTGGTAGAATTTTGAAGCAACGCCCTGATCCAGACCTGGGGGTTGCGTCGTGGCGCGTGTCCCGGGGAGGTCGAGACCTCTGGGGCGGGTCCGAGAGGAGGATTCCGCGAGGACGAGACCTTGGCGGCAGGTGTGCAGAGGAGGGCTCGGCCAGATCGCGACCTCGGCGGCAGCTGGCCGAGGAAGGCTCGGCCAGATCGCGACCTTGGCGGCGGCCGGCAGAGGAGGGCTCGGCCAGATCGCGATCTTGGCGGCAGGTCGGACACGAGAGGCTGGTCAGGTCGAGGCCTCTGGCTCAGGAGAGAGATGAGGGCTCGACCAGGTCGAGACCTTGGCGGTTGCGGCGATCGGGCCGACGGTTGAGCCATGGGTGGCGTCAGCTGCTGCGAGGCGGAGGCGCGCTCCGCGGCGGGGCGCGCGCCGCGAGCGTCCCCGGGGTTCGGCGGCGCGATCGTCACCGCCGGCGCGCGGAGAGGAAACCGGCGGCGATCTCGGTTGTGTAGAGTGCGAGATGACGGCGCTCGTGGTCGGCTCATGGTGCATCGCGGCGGACGGGTCCCTCGCGCCGAGGCTCCCGTGAACCTTGCCGCGCGATCCCGGCTCGGCCCGCAGGCCGGGGCCGAGGAGCTGCTCCCCCGTCCCGCGGATGGCGAGCGGTACGACCCGCCCGAGCACATCGCTCCCATGTCGTCCCAGGACCTCCCGGCGTCCAGGGTGCGGGCCTCGGCCGCAGCGGCGCTGGACGCCGAGGCGCTGTACCGCCGCCACCATCCCCTGGTGTACCGCCTGGCCCTCCGTTACGGCCGCGGCAACGTGGCCTGGGCAGAGGATGTGACGCAGGACGTGTTTCTCGACCTCATGAAAGCGCTCGCGACGCTGACCGATCGAGACAACCTCGAAGGATGGCTGTACCGGGCGACCTCGAATCGCTGCCTGAACCGCCTGCGCCGCGACCGGTTCCTCGACCTCGCGCCCTTCCGCTGGCTGCTCGGGCAGGACGAGGCCGATCCGCGCCCGATGCTGGAGGAGGTGGCCATCGCGCGCGACGATCTGCGTCGGGCGTTCAAGGCGCTGGGCACGCTGCCTCCCAAGGAGCAGGTGGCGTTCTCGATGTTCTATCTCGACGGCAAGGAGCAGGAGGAGATCGGGAGCGTCCTTGGCCACTCCAAAGGGTACGTGTGCAAGCTGATTCAAAGGGCCGTCGCGCGGCTCCGCGAGGCCGGGTGGGAGGTGGGGCCATGACGCGAGACCGCGACCTGCTCGCGCTGCTGCGCGAGGTCGACGAGCGGCTCGCGGCGGTGACGCCATCGCCCCGGCTCGCGGCGCGCCTCGGCGCGCGGCTCCGCGGGGAACGCCCGTCCCTCGCCAGGCGCGTGGGGCGCCCGCTCGCGCTGGCCCTCGCCGCCGGAACGGCCGCGGTCGCCCTCGGCGCCGCCCTCCAGCGCCCCGCGACCCCCGAGGTCTCCGCGCGAAGCCCGGCCGTCGAGCCCGCGATCGGGATCGTCGGCGATCGCTCCCGCGCGGACGGCGGGATCCCGGAGCGCACGCCGGCCGAGGGCCACCCACCGGCGCCGCCCCGGATCCTCGCCCCGCTCCTCCGGGAGCCGCCCCGCCGGCTCGCTCCGCCGCCGAAGACCTCGCCCCCCGCGCCGCACAGCTCGGCAGCGCCGCCGGACGCGCGCGACGCGCCCGTAGACGAGCGCCGCGGCGAGCTCCCCGAAGGCCGCACCCCAGCCCCGCCGTCGCGCGCGCGCGCCCAGCCGCCGGCCGTCGCGCTCCCGCCGAGCCCGGGGTGGGTCGACCCCCTGGAACGGGCGCCGCTCCACGCGTCGCGCGGACCGCTCCCCGCGTGGAGCCGAGGCTCCGGCGGCGCCAGCGCTCCGGTGGAGGTGGCTGGGCAAAAGGGCGAGCGAAGCGCCGAGAGCAGCGCCGAGGGGGCGGACGGCGCGGCGACCGGGGAGCCCCGCGAGAAGCCGACGGGTCCGCAGGAAGAGGCGGTCTGCCGGACGGCGGAGGATTTGACGAGCGAGGTCGAGGCGATGTGCGACGCGCAGGGCCTCCTCCTCGGCGACGTCAAGCTGCTCGATCGCTGCAGAGACGGCGGCTACCGCGGCGTCGAGCACACGTGCGTCAACGGCGAGCCGACCGAGTGCTGGCGCGGCCGGCTCGGCGACGGCCTCACCTGTCATGACAGCGGCGATCTGAAGGATCAGGCCTACATCACGTGCAGCAACCAGGGAGCGGATCTCACCGAATTCACGTACGACCGGGGTGTCCCTGGGTGCGGGCCCAGCGAGACGACAGGGGCCGTCTATGCGTGCTGCCCGGCGGCGGAGCCGCTTCCGTCGCGCCTGTGCTGGACGACCAAGATCGACCACGGGGACGTGTGCCAGGCGCAGTCGACGCTCGGTGAAGAAGCCAGCGCCATGTGCGCAGACGTCGGGCAGCGGATCTTCCGCATCTGGTACAACTCCGGCACCGCGATCTGCCCCGAGGCGCACGACACGAGCGCGCTCTTCACCTGCTGCCCGTGAGCAGCGGTCGCGGGCCTGCCTGGCGGAGCTTGAAGTTCCGCATCCCCTCCGGCACGAGCGAGAGCGACGCGGCCGCGGGTGAAATCGACGCGGCGGCGGGCGAGGGCGCGTCCGTCGCTGCGCGCAGGTAGCTCGGCACCGCCGGCGCGCGGCTCGCGGCCGGCTCGCCGGTCGGCCGCGGCGCGTGCGCCTCGCTCGGCTCGGGCGGCGCAGGCGCCTCCGCGCGAGCAGCGCCGGCTGCGTCCGAGGGGGCGCGCGCCGCCGCCGCCGAGGTCGGCGCGACAGGCCGGGGTCGCGGCGCGTTCGGCGACGGGATCATCAGCAGGCTCTTGAGCTGTTTCGTGATCATCGCCGTCGTCGACCGCCCCGTCGTTCCCACTCTCGCGAGGTCGACTCCTTTCGTCAACGCCGGGGACAGGTATGATGGCGCCCGCCCTGAACGCGCCCGCGCGCCGTGGAGTCGCTCTCATGCCCGAACCCTACATCTACCAGCGTGACATCGAGACGTACGGCCGCCTCACCGCGTCGCAGATACAGAAGCTGGTCCTGCCGGTCGACGCGGGGTTCGTGACGGCGCTGCGCACCGTCACGGCGCGCCTCGACGCCGCGACCGAGGCCCTGCGCAAGGCGAAGCTGGACGCGACGGCCGCTCCCGTGTCTCCCGGCGCGTCCCGCGGATCGAGGGGCGGCCGGGCCAATCCGGTCGCGGCGGGCCGCGGCCTGCTGCGCCGCCTCGTGGAGCACGCCGCCTCGCGGCCCAACGGGGTCGCGCTGGCCCGCGAGCTCCTCCACGGCCAGACGCTCGCCACCGTGCTGCGCCGCCGCCCCGCGGCGCTCGCCGCGGCGCTGACGCACGCGATCGAGGTGCTCGATCAGCACGAGGGGCAGCTGCCCGAGCGCGAGGCATGGACGACCGACCTCGAGCGCTCCCGGGACGCCCTCGAGCCGCTCATCCGGAGCGTGCGCAAGACCCGGCTCGCGCGCCGCACCGTGACCCCGGAGATGAAGGCCGCGCGCGACGAGTGGATCAACACCTATCGCGCGGCGAAGCTCCTCGTGGAGTGTGTGCTCCGGCTCCACGGCAAGACGTCGTTGATGCCGGAGATCTTCGGCGATCTCCCGCGCGCCCCCCGCGCCGCCGCCGTGGCTACCGCCGCGCGACGCCCGCCGGCCAGCGCGCCCGCGCACGCGTGACGATTCCGCTGCTCACGCCGGAGCTCGACCCGCGCCGACACGTGGCCTCGGGCCGGGCCACCCGGAATACGGTCGTTCCTACCCGCCCCCGAGGTGCGCCCGGAAGAAACGCACGAGGTGCCCATACTGGAGCACCTGGTTGTCCCGCTTCTGCGCGCCGTGCCCCTCGTCGGCGAACAGGATGAGCTCGGACGGGATCTTCCTTGCCTCCAGCGCCTGCTGGATCTGCACCGACTCACCCGCAGGGACCCGCGGATCCGACACGCCCTGCACGATCAGCAGAGGCGCCTTCACCCGATCGAGGTACGTGATCGGCGAGAGCTTGAGCAACGCGTCCCGATCCTTCTCGGGATCACCGTACTCGGAGATCCGGAGGATGCGCCGGTAAGGCGCCGTGTTCTGGAGGAACGTCACGAGGTTGCTCATCCCGACGACGGCCGCGCCCGCGTCGTACGCGCCGGCGAACATGGTCATGCCGATCAGCGAAGAATAGCCGCCATAACTGCCGCCGAAGATGCCGACCTTCGGCGGCCGGCCCTCGTGGCCGAAGCTCGCCTTGACGAACTTCGCGGCGTCCTCGATGTCCGTGATGACGTCGAGCCGCTTCGCGCCGTCGTCGGCGTGCAGCCACGTCTTGCCGTAACCGTCGCTCCCGCGGACGTTCGGCTCGACGAACACGAACCCGGCGTCCACGAAGATCTGCGCCCGCGCGCTGAACCCAGCCCTGGTCTGGACCTCCGGGCCGCCGTGGAAATGGACGATCACTGGACAAGGCCGCTCGCACCGCGCAGGGCGGCGCACGAACATCGGGATCTGCGCCCCGTCGCGCGCTGGATAGGACTCCAGCGTGGCCGCCGAGAACGCGCCCGGCGCCATCTCGGGCATGCTCGGAGCGTGCCACTGCGAAAGCTTGCCAGTCGTCCAGTCGAGGACATGCGCCGTCGCCGGGGACGTCGAGGTCTCCAGGAGCAGCGTCGTGAACCGGCCGTCCCGCGTCGTCGAGACCGGGGTCACATGATCCGCCGCCGGGAGCGCGGGCAGCTTGATCTCGCGGTGCGACCTCGCGTCGAGCGCGCGGAGCCGCGTGTAGCCCCGCTCGTTCACCGTGTAGAGGATCCTCTTCCTCGCCCGATCGATGGAGAACGCGCTGACGTCGAACGGGATCTCCGGCGAGATCGGCGTGAGCTTCCCCGCCTTCCAGCTGTAGAGCCGGCGGTGCTCCCCGAGGCGCGGCGTGAGCACGAGGATCTCGCCGGGCGCCGCGCCGTACAGGGCCTTGTAGTCCTCGCGCTCGCCCTGCCCGAAGAGGGGAGTCAGCGCGTCGGCGCCCGGAGCGGCCTTCGCGCCAGGCGCCCACTCGAAGAACTCGCTCATGTTGGAGCCCACGTCCTTCGCGAGCAGCAGGCGGCCGTCGCCCGTGGCGTCCACGGCGCGCCAGATGCCCTCGCGATCGAACACGACCTCTCGCTGCCTCGACGCGATGTCGTACCGGTAGATGACGTACGCGTCCTTCTTGACGTCGTTGGCCCGATAGTAAACGTGCCGCCCGTCGTCGGAGACGAACTGGAGCTGCGTCTGCACGCCGGGCATGTGCTGGATGGCGACGAGCGGGCCGCCCTTCGCGTCCTGTAGGTAGAGCCCGGGGTTCTCCTCGCCCTTGCGGTCGCGCGAGAGGACGAGGCGCGCGCCGTCCGGCGTGACGTCCGCCACAACGGTCGGATCCTCGCCGCCTGTCAGCTGCAGCGGGAAGCGCTGCGGCCCGTCGAGCCGGAAGACCTGCCTCGTCCCCGTGATCGTCCACGTGAAGTAGAGCGCCCTGCCATCCGGCCCGAGGACGCCTCCGGAAGGAGCGCGCACGTCGAGCATGGCCTGGATCCGGCGCGAGACGTCGTCCGGGAGCGGAGGCGGCGCGTAGCGCGCCAGGATCTCCGGAGAGACGCTCGCCGCGCCGTGCCCCACGTACCCGGGCCGCTCCGGCGCGGGCGTAGACCGCGGCGGTCCTGCGGGCGAAGGCGGCGCCGGAGGCGCGGACGCGGCAGGCCGAGGCGCAGCCGCCGGAGGGACCGGCGGGGCCGGCGCGCACGCCGCGGAGAGGGCGAGGGAGCCGAGCAAGCCGAGCAAGGAGCGCCGCGCGGCGCCATGGCGCCTGCGCTGCGTCGAGGAGGACGACATGCGGCGCATTTCGCCGGAGCGGGCGCATGCCGGCAAGGTCAAAGGCCGCGGGGCGCGGGCCCGCCTCAGTCGGGCTCGCCGGGGAGCTTCGCGCGGCCGAGGGCCGCTTCCGCCGCCGCCAGCTGCGCCGCGAGCTTCCGCAGCTCCTCGGCTTCCTCGCCCTGGAGCGAGATGTTCGGGACGAGCGCGTTCAGGGCGCGGCGGTTGTACGCGAGCCCGAGCGGCGAGCCCTTCTCGAGGTTCATCACCATCGACTCGGCCAGCACCGCCAACGCCTCCCGGTGCAACCCCTTCGCCGAGAGCACCTCCGCGAGCGCGGCCGTCGAGCGGGCCAGGCCGAGCAGGTCGCCGAGCGCCTCCTCGGCCTCGATCGCCGCGGTCAGGCGCTGCGTCGCGCGGTCGAGGCGGCCGTTGCGGAGCTCCAGCCGGCCGATCGTCTCCCACACCCGGGCGAGCTCCCGGGTGTCGCCGAGCTGCTTGTAGGCGCGCTCCGCGGCGAGCGCGTGGTCGAGGCCCATCGACAGCGCGTCGGACTCGCGCCCGGGGCGGGCGGGGACGTGGAGCGGGATCCGCGCGAAGAGGTGGTCGGTCTCGGCGAGCTCGACGCGCGCCGACGGATCGACCCGGGCCCGCTCCTCGAAGGTCCGGCGCGACTCGATCAGGAGGTGCGTCGCGCGGACGGGATCGCCCATGCGCACGTGGACCGCCGCCTGATCGTTGAGCAGCCGGGCCGCGCCGAGCGCGTCCCCGGCGTCGAGCAGCTGGCGGCTCGCGGTCGCGAGCTCCTCCAGCGCGCGCTCCAGCGAGCGCGCGTCGCCCATGTCGTAACAGACGCCGGCGATGAGCGTGGCGACCTCGGCGTGCAGCTCCGGCGGGTCGCCCTGCGCGAGGAGCGCGCGCGCGGCGTCGAGCACCTCGAGCGCGCCCGCGAGCGTGCTGGCGGGGTCCGGGCCGGCCGCCTGCCATTGAACCCGAGCGATGCCCGCGAGCGCGCCGATGCGGAGCCGGCGGCGCGCGGGCGTGGCCGGCATGCCGTCGAGCAGGGAGAGCGCCTTCCGCCCGTAGCTCAGCGCCTGGGCGTACGCGCCCATGTCCGCCGCCTCGACCGCGGCCGCGCAGTAGCGCCGCGCCGCTTCCTCGTGCTCGCCCGCCTCGGTCAGGTGCGCCGCCGCGCGGACGTCGTGAAGGTGGCGTCCAGCGCCGTGCGCCGCCGCGCCCGCGGCGCCCGCTGCCTCGGCGCGATCGGGCGCCGCGGGCGCCGGGTACATGGACACGCCGAGCGGCGCCGCGGCGCGCAGGGACTCGGCCGCGGCGCGCCCGGCGACAGAGTCGGCCGCTGCCGGCCAGGAGAAGGCGTGGCGGGATCCGGAAGACGATCGCTCGGACAGCGCGGCAGGGACGCGCAGCGAGGCCCCGCGGGCCGAGCGGCTCGGCTCGTCCGGGAAGGCGCCGCCGAGGGACGCGAGATCGCGGGGCACCCGCATCGGCCCCGGGATGGGCGCGTCGAGCGAGTCGGGCGGGGCGTCGAACATGATGGACTCGGGTGGCTCCGAGACGCGGCGGCTCTCGGGGCTGCGGTGGAACAGATCGGCGTAGGGCCACGCAGGATTGCCGGGCTCTGCGGAAGTCATCGGCGCGGGCCTGTCCTGGGTGACGCGCGGCGGCGCGCGGCGCGTGTTGCTCATGGACGCACCGCCCGTATGGGCCATGGCTGGCGGCGGCCTCAGCGTCTCGGCCGCCCGCGGCACCCCGCCGCGCACCACCGAGAGCGTGGGGTCGGCGGTCTTCTCCCACTCATCGGCGGTCGCCGCGCCGCCGGCCTCGGGGGTCGGCCCGCCGGCGACGGGCACGCCGGGTGAAGCGGCCGCTGGTGACGCCGTCGACGGCCACGGGCCCGCTGGCGGGGGCGCGGCGGCCATCGTGCGCGGCGTCGCCATGGCGGGCGACGACGCGGACGGCGGCGCCGTCGAGAGCGGCGGCGCCCCGGCCTTTGCCTGCGCAGCGGCGGCCCTCGTGGTCGGGTCGTCGCCGCGAGGCACGCCGAGGTTCGCTCCGCCGATGACGTGCCGCTCGACGGTCGACGTGAGGATGGCCGCGCTCTGGGTCGGCGGCGCCGCGGCATGAGCCGGCGGCGCCGCGGCATGGGCCGGCGCCGCCGCGGCATGGGTCGCCTGGTGATCGGCCGCGACGACGCCCAGCGCGGCGCGCGGCTCGCGCGCGGCCGGGGCGTCCGGCTCGGTCCGCTCCTCGCTGAGCAGCGTCGCGAGCCGCCGGTGCCACACGCGGGCGAGCGACGGGAGGATCGATCCGCGGAGCGTATCGACGGTCTCCTGCGGGAGATGGAAGCGCCCGTCGCCGCGGTCCTCGACCGGAACACCCGCGTCCGCGGCGCGCTGCAGCGCCTCGAGCACGTCGAGCGCGTCCACGCGGAGGAGCGCGGCGACGAGCTCGCTCTCGAACCCCGAGCCGACGATCGCGCCGGCTCGGAGCACCCGGAGCACCTCGCCGGGCAGCTCGCGCACCGCGACCTGCGGCGGCGGCGGGGGCGTGGTCGCGCTCGTCAGCGTGATCGCGCCGTCGGCCGGCCGGAGGAGCGCGTCGGCTCCGCAGGCGGCGCGCATCGCGTCGACCAGGCCGCCTGCGGGGCCGGTCGGCGCGTGCAGGCGGAAGGAGAGGACGAGCGCGACGCGGAGCGCGTCGGGGCGGGACACCACCCGGCGCAGCACGTCGAGCGTGGCAGGATCGGCGTGCTCGACCGCGTCGAACACGATGGCCCACGTGCGATCCGCCCGCTGCGCGAGGCGGTTGGCGGTCTCGATGAACTCGGCGTCCACCATCAGCTCGTGCACGTCGCCGAGGAGGCGGCGCCGGAGCCCCGAGGCGGCGCGGCTGCGCGCCTGATCGAGCGTCGGCTGCGCCCCGCCGGCGAGGCGCTCGATCTGGGTCCGCGCGTCGCGCAGCGGTCCGAGCGTCATCTCGGGGACGTCGCAGCGCACGCGCACGATCCGCAGCCCGAGTTGTGCCGGCGGATCCCCGGGGACGATGTTCAGCAAGGCCGTGTGCCGGCCCTCGGAAATGCGCTGCCAGAGCTGTTCCACGGTCCGCTCCTCCTCTCTCCAGGCGCACACGGCCCAGAGCGGGGCGCATCGTCGTGCGCTACGGGATCATCCGCGTCGTTCGGCTCGCTGCGGCGTACTTTCGTACGCCTCGCTCGCCTGCCTCGCGGCTGAGCCCGTATCCTACGAGCCTGCACCCTGCTCTAGTATCCCCAGAGGAACTCCGCGCGGGCGAACGCCGTGAAATAGCTCCCCGGACCGTCGCCCGCGCCAGGGAGGAGCAGCGTGTACTTGCCGGCGAAGCCGGCGGCGAACTCGCGATTGAACGCGTAGTCGATGCCGAACGGGATGGAGACCCCGAACTGCCCCCGGTGGCAGCCCGGCTGGCCAGACGAGCCGCAGGGCGCGAGGCGCACACTGTCGTATGCGCCGGTCATGAGGCCGACGTAGGGGACCCACTGCAGAATATCGATGACGTACGTGGCGCCGGCGGATGCGCCGAGGAGCATGAGATCGCCCCCCGGGTGGGACGCGGTGTTGACCTCGGCGACCGCGTTGAAGGCGTCCGTGAGCCCGTAGGCGAGGTGCAGGCTGCCGCCGATCCCCGGGTACGTCCCGCCGTCCGCGAGGAGCGCGTACCCGACGCCGGCGCCGGCATGCCATTGCCGTTCAAAGGCGTCGGCCCGCGAAGGGGCGAGGAGCGCGAGGAGCGCGAGCGCGGCGGAGGTCAGCAGGGCGACAGGGGAGCATCTCATGGTCGGTTGCGGCGAGCAGCCCGGAGCGCCCCCGCGGCGAACCATGGATCGAGGGCGACGACGGCGCGCGCCGGGCGCTCGATGGGCGCGCGCGGCCGAGGCTAGCACGCGCGCCGCAGGACATGTTCAGCGGAGCTGCTCGCGCCGACGCGGGGCCCGCGACGCCCCCGCGTCCTCCTCCTCGAACTCGTCGGCGTAGATGCGCGCCGCGGGGTCGGCCGCGCCCTCGCCCGGATCGATGCGGAGCGACGGCCGGGGAAAGCGGACGGCGGACGCCCCCGAGATCCCGGGGAAGGTGTAGAGGATCTCGCCGCGCTCGCCGATCTCGACGCCCACGTCGCCGGGGCGCTCCTTGGCGAGCTCGGTGAGCAGGGCGTCCGCCTCCGGGGCCGGCAGGTCGAGCGCGACGCCGACCTCCTGCGCCGTGAGCGGGCGGCGGCGGTGCGACGCGAGCGAGAAGATCGCCTGAACCTGTGCGTCGCGCGAGGCCTTCGCCCCGGAGCGAGAGAGCTTCCGTCCGCCCAGCAGGAGGAGCAGGCCGAAGGCGAGGGCGACGAAGCCGATCGGCAGGCCGATCGCGAGGCCGGCGATCGACCCCGGGAACAGCGCGGCCGCGCCCAGCCCGAGGAGGAGCGCCAGCGCGGTCCCGCCGACCAGGACCAGCCAGCCGAGCACGCCGGCGACCGCGCCGCCGACCCTGGACGGCTGCCCCGCCAGGCTGACCGATTTGCCCGCGAACGGCAGGCGCTCCCGACCGCACGCGGTGCAGTACGCGGCGAGCCCGCGGTGGATGACGGGCGCGTTCTTTCCGCAGTGAGGACACATGAGGACTCCCCCGCGAGCAGATCGTCGCGAGCCAGGCCGTAGCGTAGGAATGAAGCCCCTCCGCCGCCAGGTGTGCGACCGCGGGATCTCCAGGTTTTTCGCGGTCCCGCCGCGCGGGTCGGCGTCGGTTGGCGTCGGTCAGCGTCGGTCAGCGTCGGTCAGCGTCAGATTCCGAGGTAGCGCGCGATCTCGGCGCGGGCCGGGTCGGAGGCCACGGCGCGCAGGGCGTCGTACCGGCGTTGCCATGCGGCCGCGCTGCCTTCATCTCCACGCCATCGCGCCGCCTCGGCGCGGGCGAATGCATAGCGCCGGAGAGAGAAGCGCGAGGCGTCGAGCGCGAGGAAGGCGTCGAGCCACACCTCGGGATCGCCCTCGCCGTCGCCGAGCAGCTGGGCCGACAGCGCGGCGTACGGGACGAGCGCGGGCGGCGCGTCGCCGCGCCGGCGGAGGGCGGTGTAGCGGAGCGCGCGGCGCGTGGGCGGCGGCGCGTCGCGCGCGGCGCTCCAGGCGGAGAGCGCGCGCGAGAGCGCCGGCTGGTCGCCGCGCGCCCAGGGTGCGTCGAGGCTCGCGAAGCCGACCCACGGCCAGGCGGCGGCGTGGTCCGCGGTCAGCTGGGCGGGCGGGCTGCCCTGTCGGAGCGGCGAGTCGCCCGGAGGGAGCGCGAGGGAGAGCCGGGTCCACCGCGATCGCGCGTCGAGCAGGGCGAGCTCCGCGCCGGCAGGCATCGCCTCGCCGGCGGGCACCGCCGCGCGCGCCGCGGCGGCCTCCTCGTCGGCGAGCACGGCCGCGCGCGCGGCGTCGCGCCGGCGCCCGCTCGAGGCGAGGAGCTCGGCGCGCTGCAGGAGCACGGCCGCGCGGAGCGCTGGCGGCGCGGCGGCGAGATCGACGCGCTCGACGAGGTCGAGCGCGCGATCGCGCTCGCCGACGAGGGCCCACGCGCTCGATCGCGCGAGCGCGCGGGCCGCCTCCGGCGCGAGCGGGCCAAGGCGATCCAGCGCGTCGACCGCCCGAGGCGCGTCGCCTTCGAGCGCGAGCTCGCGGGCGGCGCGCAGCGCGAGCGCGCCCGCGGCCGCGCGCAGCGCGTCGGCCTGGGACGGCGAGAGCTGGGGGGCGGCGGCCAGCTCGGCGGCGCGCGCGGCGGCGCGCGCGCGCAACGACCCGGCGATCACGGGCCTCGCGAGCCCACGCTCCGGGAGCCAGTCGAGCGCGCGCAGCGAGCTCGCAGGCAACGCCGTCGGCGCGCGGGGCTCCGCGCGCGCCGGGGCGCCATCGAGGCTTGCCTCTCCGGCCGCGGGCTCGTCCCTATCGTCGTCCGGCCGCGCGAGCGCGGCGGCTTCGGCCGCGTCGAGCGCCTCGTCCTTCGCCAGCACGACGGCGAGCAGATCGCCGCGGGCCTCGGGATCGAGCGCGGCCGAGGTGCCGAGCAGGTCGCGGATCGCGCGCGTCGCGCGCTGCGTCGCCTCGGCGGCGTCCTTCCGGGCGGCGGCGAGGCGGGCGCGCTGCGCGAGCCGCACCTCCACGGCGTCGGCCACGCCGGCCTCGGGGGCTTCTGGCATCGGCGGAGGCTCCACGCCGGCCCGGGCGGCGCAGGCGACGAGGACGGCGCGGACCTCGCCCCAGTTGCGCGCCATGCCGGCGTAGCGCCTCGATGCCCGGTCGTCCTGGTTGAGCGTCAGGAGCTCGATGCCGCGCTTCGCTTCGGCGCTCGCGCCGAGGCAGAGGATCGCGCCGGTGGTCGTGCGCAGATCCTCGTCGCGGGGCTCCATCGCCGCGTACTCCTTGGCGATCGCGAGCGCGCGCTGCAGGTCGCCCTCGGTGAGCGCCGCCCGGAGGGTGTGCACGCGCACGTGCCAGTCGGTCCAGCGGTCCGGCTGCGAGAGGAGCGTGCGGCGATCGCCGAGCCTCGCCGCCTCGCGGCCGAGGCTCGGCGCGCCGCAGGCGGGCCCGAGCTCATCGAACGTGACGCGCCCGGTCCCGGCGGCGACCGTGGCCTGGGCCGTCGCCACCGCCTCGGTCGCGCCGACGAGCGCCGCGCCATCCGGCCGGCCGACCGCGGCGTCGGTGTAGTCCGCGATCGCTGCGCGCACGCCGAGCTCCTCGGCCAGCGCGCTCGCCGCCCTGTGGGTCCAGGGCAGCCGTGACGGCAGCGCGAACCAGCGGATCTCGGGCCTGCAGTCGGGCAGCGCCGGGCCGCGCGGCGCCTCGATCGAGGCGAGGCACGCGGCGGCGGTGCGCGTGCCCACGAGGATCGCCGCGACAAGGCCAAGGAGAGCGAGCGCGGGCACGGCCACGGCCGCCGCCGCGAGCGCCAGGGCGAGGGGGCGCCGCCAGGGCGGCCGCGCGGTCGATGCGTCGCGGTGGAGCGAGGAGCTCCCGTCGCGCTCACGGGGCCGTGGGGTGGGCTGCGCGCACACGGGACGGCTTTTAGCCCACGGCACGGCCGAGCGACACTGCCTCCGCGACGCAGCGTGCTCCACGTCCCGCGCGCCGGCGTCAGCCGCGGAGCGCGCGCCGTGCGACGCGCAACGTCGGCGCGCTCTCGCCCCGGAGGCCGGCGCGCGCCTAGGGCGCGCTCCGGCCCTCGGCGGCGCCGGCCTCCGGGGCGAGGAGCGCGCCCGCGAGATCCGTGACCGCCGACAGATCCTCGACGCAGGCGACGTCGAGCTCGAGCCCGCGGGTGAGCAGCGGCGCGCTGGCGAGGGCGACCTCGGCGACGGTGAGCTTCCGCCCGGTGAGCTGGTGGAGCGACGTCACGCCGTGCTCTCGGATGCCGCAGGGCACGATCAGCTCGAACGCCTTGAGGTCCACCGCGATGTTGAACGCGAAGCCGTGCATCGTGAGCCATCGCGACAGGCGCACGCCGATCGCGCCGAGCTTCGCGATCTCGCGCGCCCACTCGGCGCCGCCCCACGCCTCCGGGGCGGCGCGATCGACCCAGACGCCGATCATGCCGTCGACCACGCCGCCCTCGACGTGGTGCTCGCGCGCGAGCAGGATCATCACCTCCGCGAGCGAGCGCACGTACCTGCGCACGTCGCAGCGGTCCGGCCTGAGATCGAGCAGCGGGTAGCACACGAGCTGGCCGGGGCCGTGGTAGGTGACGTCGCCCCCGCGCCCCGTCGCGACGAGGTCGATGTCGCGCTCGTCCAGCGCGCGGGCGTCGAGGAGCACGTTCTCGGGGTTCGCTCGCGGGCCGAGCGTGATCACGGGATCGTGCTCGAGGAGCAGGATCGTGTCGCCGATCCGCCCCTGCGCGCGCGCCTCGACGAGCTGCTTCTGCAGATCGTGGATCGGGGCATAGCGGCGCCGGCCGATCCACACGGCGCGCGCGCGCCTCGGCCGGGGCGCCTCGACGGCCGTCGTCTGGCCGTTCGCGGGCTGGAGGAGGTCGCGGAGCGAGGTGGTCGGCATGGCTACTCCGGGACCTTCTCGCCTCGCGCCCGCCGCTCCTCGCGGTAGGCCTCGATGTGCGTCGTGAAGGTGGCCGCGATCTCGGGGTCGAACTGCGAGCCCGAGCACCGCTCGATCTCGGTCACCGCGACCTCGTGGGGGAGCGCGCGGCGGTACGAGCGGTCGCTCGTCATGGCGTCGTACGTGTCGGCCACGGAGATGATGCGCGCGATGATCGGGATCTCGTTACCCCGCATCCGGAGCGGGTAGCCGCGCCCGTCCCAGCGCTCGTGGTGCAGGTGCACGCCGGGGATGAGCGGGTGCAGGAACTTGATCGGGTCGAGGATGTCGCGCCCGTAGGCGGGGTGCCGCTTGAACACCTCGTACTCGTCGTTCGTGAGCTTGCCCGGCTTGTTCAGGTTGAGCACGCACCCGATCTTGCCGATGTCGTGCATGAGCGCGCTCTGCCGGACGATCTCGATCTCGTGCGGGCCGAGGCCGAGCCGCTGCGCCAGCAGCACGGCGTAGACGGCGACCCGATCCGAGTGGCCCGAGGTGTAGCGGTCCATCTTGTCGATCGCCTTGGCGAGGCCCTCGATCGTCTGCTGGAACGTCGCCTGGAGATCCTGGTAAAGGCGCGCGTTCTCGATCGCCGCGGCGGCGCGCGAGCCGATGATGCTGAGCAGCTTGCGCTGCCCCTCGTCGAAGCGCCTCGTCCGCGTGAACGACGCGACGGCGAGGAAGCCCATGAGCCGCTTCTGGATGCGGAGCGGCACGGCGACGAGCGACTGGAGCGGGAGCGCCGGCTCCGCCGCGAAGAACCTGAGCCCCTTCATGCCCTGCTCGAGGAGCTGCGCGTCGGGCCGGAAGTGATCGAGCACGAGCGCGGGGTCGAGCCGCCCGAGGTCGGCGCCCGCCGGGATGGAGGGGCCGCGGAGGTGCTGGCGCTCGAAGAAGCCGCCCTCGCCGTCGTCGAGCCAGGTCGAGATGAGATCGCCGCACACCTCGTGGAGGCAGCTGTCGGCGACGGTCTCCAGCACCTGGTCGAGCGAGAGGCTCGCCGCGATGGCCTCGCTCACCTTGTAGAGCGACACCGCCTCGCGCAGCCGGATGTTCTCGGCAGCCATCCGTTGCTTCTCGATCCCGCGCTGGACGACGTGCACCACCTCGTCCAGCTTGAACGGCTTGAGCACGTAGTCGTAGGCGCCGCGCTTCATCGCGTCGATCGCGGTCTCGACGGTGCCGAAGCCCGTCATGATGACCGTGAGCGCGTTCGGCGCCGTCTTGCCGATCTCGTCCAGCAGCGCGATGCCGCCCATCCGCGGCATCTTGAGATCGCTGATCACGAGATCGTAGTGACCCTTCGTGAGCTCGTTCAGCGCGCTGGAGCCGTCCTCCGCCGTGCGGACGTAGTAGCCCTCCATGCCGAGGAAGTCGGCCAGCATGTCGCGGATCACCTTCTCGTCGTCCACGACGAGGATGCGAGGGCGGTCTTCTGGAAACGTGGACATGCGGCCGGTAAGCCTACCAGATCCGCTCGCAGCGCATCGCACCAAGGTGGGCGGGTCGGGCACAGGAGCGGACCCGCCTCGCCGGGGTGGCCGAGCGGCGGCGCGCGCCGCTCAGTCCTCGTCGCCGGTCGAGATGATGGGGTGCCGGATGGTCCGGGGCGACTCGTCCAGATCCGGGACGCGGATCGAGATGGGCCCGGGGCTGCGGATGGAGGGAGGAGGCGCGGACTCCGCGTCCTCGGGGCGGAGCGGGATCATCCTGCTGCTCGGCGCGGGCTCGTCGCTCGCGGTCGTCAGGACGGGCACGGCGCGCTGCTCGCCGAGTGCGTGCTTCTGCTCGAGGAAGCGGAGGACCGAGGGGCCGGTCGAGCGCTCCAGCGCGGAGCGCAGATCGCCGGGCAGCGTCGACTCGATGATCATCTTCACCCCGGTGCGGGGGTGCTCGATCTCGATGCGCACGAGGTGCACGAACGAGCGATCGAGCCCGTGCTTCTCCTCGAAGTACCGGTTCGTGGGCACGTGACCGTATCGCTCGTCGCCGAGGATCGGGTGCCCGATCGCGGCGAGGTGCCGCCGGATCTGGTGCGTGCGCCCGCCGTCCGGGATGACGCGGAGGATCGAGTGGCCCGAGGCGACCGCGAGGCGGCGGTACCGCGTGCGCGCCGTGTACGTGCGCGTCCCTTCGCGGAGATCGCGGGTGATCGCGCCCTTGCCCGGCGTGACGCCCTTGGCCGCGGCGAGGTAGATGAGGCGCCCCGTCTTCGCGAGCGCCTCGCCCCAGCGCGCGGCCGCCTCCTCGCTCCGCGCGAGCATGACCAGGCCGCTCGTGCCCGGATCCAGCGGGTGCACGATGATGGGCGTCGTCGTGCTGCCCGGGATGCGGGCGCACCGGGCGAGCAGCGAGCCGAGGTACTCCGGCTGCGTGGCCACCGGCTCGTGGGGGCCCTTCTCGACGACCAGCACGCCGTCGTCGTCGTAGATGACCTTCGGCGCGGGCGGGGGCGTCCGGCGGAGCGCGGCGATCGTCTCGATCTCCTCCGTGAGCGGGATCATGTCGAGCGGCGTGAGCTCCGTCGACGAGTACCCGAGGCGGCAGAAGTGATCGAGGTCGCGCGCGAGCGTGTCGGGATCACACGAGACGTAGACGAGCAGCGGCGCGCCGAGGCGCGCGATCGCCTCGCGCGCCGTCGGGGAGACGCCGCGGCGCGGCGGGTTGACCACGATGCCGTCGAACTTCTCCGAGCTGTTGACGAGGGAGCTGACGATCTCCGCGACGTCGCCGGTGCGCACCTCCACGCGCTGGCTGAGGCCCTGGGCCTCGGCCGCGGCGCGGGCGTTCGCCGCCGCGGGCGCGAAGGACTCGACCATGAGGACCCGGTTGCCGCCCTGCGCGAGGGCGAGCGAGATCGCGCCCGAGCCGCCGTACAGATCCAGGATGCGCGGCGGCTCCTTGCGCCGGGAGGCGGGGCCGAGCGCGGCCTCTCCCTCGATGACGGGCCCGTCGTTCTCGAGCGACGCGATCTCGCGGAGCAGGAGGGCGTGCACGCGCGCGGCCTGCGCGCGGTGCGCCTGCACGAACGAGCCGAACGCGGCGATGTGGTAGGTCTGCCCGATCCGGTCCTCCGCGTGCGCGGCGCCGTCGAGCACGATCGTCTCGGGCCCGAGGATCTGCGGCGCCTCCGCGTCGTGGAAGTTCGCCGCGACGCCGATGACGCGCGGGAGCATCGGGCGGATGGCGCGGCCGGCCTCCCGCAGCTCGTCGCGCGTGCACGCGCGCTCGCGCTGCAGGACGAACGTGACCAGCACGAACGCCGGGTTGTCCTCTGTCGCTCCCGCCTCCGCGAAGAGCGGCGTCCCGGGCGCGAGGTGGACCTCGCGCAGATCGAGGGCGCGGAGCACGCCGCCCCTCGCCGGGTCGTACGGGAGGAGCAGCGGCCGGACCTCCGGCGGCGGCGACGCGATCAGCTCGCGCAGCCGCGAGGTGACCGCGGCGAGGGCCGGGGTGAGGACCCGGCAGCCCGGGATGTCGACGACCTCGTGATGTCCCGTGCGGCCGTACAGCCCGATCGCGCCGGAGGGGGCGACGATGAGCTTGGCTCGACCGCGATAGCCGGTGATCGGATCGGCCGGGATGACCGAGCTCGTCTGGAGCAGCCCGAGCGATGGGTAGTGCGCGGCTGCGGACACGACCCGAGCACGCTTGGTGCCGAGCTGCTCCGCGTAATCACCCGCGATGAGCGGACAGCCCGCGCACTCGACCGAGTGCGTGCACTCGATCAGCGTGTTCGGGATCTCGCCCGCCTTCAATGTGCGTCGCACGGGCCCGGACAAAACACCGCCGCCCGATCCCTCTGCGCTGGTGCTCTCGCCCAGCCCGTGCGGTCCTTCGATACCTGCGCCGGAAGCCATTCCGGGGGAGCTTACAGGGGCTCTCGGCCAGCGTCGAAGGTGTAAAGCGGAATCCGTCGAGCTTTTCGTCTGCGGCGCTCGGCGCGCCGGGGAGCGCTCTTGGATCCTGACGAGATCCCGCGCTTTCGCCGGGGTCTGCGCTATCTGCCCGGACGGTGGGCGGTCCAGGCCCCGCTCGCTCCGTCGAGCCAGCCGCCAGGCAACGCAGGGGCCAATGTGGGCGATCCCTGGCGCTGCTCCTTACCTCGGGCCGCGCCGTTCGCGACATCCGCGGTCGTAGCGTCGCAGCGCCCGGTCCGTCCCGCGCGCCTCGCGGGGGGCAGTGGTAGACTGAGCGCCTCTTGCGTCTTCCGATCGCTTCTCTCTTCGGCCTCCTGGCTGTGCTGCTCGCCCCTCCGGTGTTCGCCGGACCCGGCGACAAGGAGGCGAACCAGGGCATGAACGCAGCCAGAGGCGGCTTCTGCAAGCGGGCGATCCCGCTGCTCGAGTCCGCCGAGAGCCAGCGGCATCGCCCGAGCTCGGCGGTTCCGCTCGCCGACTGCTACGTCAAGCAGGGCGAGCTGCTGAAGGCCAGCGAGATCTATCACAAGGTCGCGAGCGAGAAGAAGGCGCCCGGCTACAACGCGCGGGATGTCGCGGCCATCACATCGGCCAAGAAGAAGGCAGCTCAGCTCGATGCGCGCATCCCGACGCTCGTCGTCACGCCGGCGGAGCCGTACGAGGGGCTGGTGGTCGAGATCGACGGGGAGGTGATCAGCGAGCCGTCGGCGGCGCACCGGTTCGATCCGGGCGAGGTGCTGGTGATCGTCGCCAGGGCCGAGGGCCACGAGGAGACGTCGCAGAAGATCACGCTGAAAGAGAAGCAGCGGCGCGAGATCAAGCTGCGCCTCAAGCCGAAGCCCGGGGGGAAGAAGCCGCCGGAGAAGCCGGTCGCGAAGAAGCCACCGGAGAAGCCGCCGCCGGAGAAGCCGGTCGCGGAGAAGCCGGTCGCGAAGAAGCCGGTCGCGAAGAAGCCGCCGGAGAAGAAGCCGCCTCGCGCCGCCGAGAAGCCGGTCGCGAAGAAGCCGCCTCGCGCCGCCGAGAAGCCGGTCGCGAAGAAGCCGCCTCGCGCCGCCGAGAAGCCGGTCGCGAAGAAGCCGCCTCGCGCCGCCGAGAAGCCGGTCGCGAAGAAGCCGCCTCGCGCCGCCGAGAAGCCGGCCGAGGACAAGCCGCGCGTCGCGACGGGCCCCGACGAGAGGCCGAAGCCCGCCGTCGAGATGCCCGAGCCCACGCCGCCCAGCCCGCGCAGGCAGCGCGACGTGTGGCTCGGCGCAGGATTCCAGGGCTTCTTCATCCCTCAGCTCATGTTCGGGCTCCTCGGGGAAGGGGGGCGGGACGTCCTCGTCCCCGGCGGAGACATCTCGCTGTCCACGCGGCTCGGGCGGCGGTTCGATCTCGTCTTCTCGGTCGCCTACGCGCGCTTCTGGATGGACGAGACGCCGTTCAAGCCGAAGGGACACCCGGACACCGACTACGAGATCGTCGAGAGCGATCTCCAGGCGCTCCAGGCGGGGGTCCGCCTGGTCTGGAACATCCCGCTCGATCGAGACGAGCTGTTCGCCTTCCGCGTCGGGGCCGGCCTTGGGGTGGGCTGGACGTTCATGGGCGACCTCTACCGGACCCAGGCATATCCCGGCGACGCGGTGCCTGGCGACCCGGGCTCCTTCGTGCCGGGGGACCCGTACCGCTATGTGAAATGCCGCGGACCCAACAATCCGATCGGGAGCTTCCGGTACTGCAACGAGCTCGATTACGACGCGGATCACTACCCAGGCTATGTCGAGCCGAGCTGGTTCACCCGTCCCAAGGGGCGGCCTCAAGGCCTGCGGCCGCTCGTCTATCCGTGGCTCGTCCTGCCCGAGATCGGGCTCGCGCTTCGCCCGTGGGACCGCGTCGCGTTCGACCTCCGGGTCGGCGCCTCCGTGACGGGCCTGCTCGGAGGGCTCGGCATCCGCTTCGCCCTGTGATGCACCTCGCGCCGCGGACCGCGCGGCTCAGCGAGCGAGCTTCACGGCGCGGCCGAGCTTCCGGGACAGCACGGCATCGAGCGTGCTCCAGAGGTCTTCGCCCGACTTCTGGGCCACCCAGCGGTCCTCGGACGGCCGGTAGTCGAAGTGCCACGCGGCCCGCTCGGCGGCCATCCAGATCTGCCGCGCCGCGCGGTGGCTGTTGATGACGTACTTGATGCCGTCCTCGAACTCCAGGGTGAGGATGCCGCTCTGCAGGTCGGCCTCGACGCCGTCGGGGATCTCGTTGATCGCTCGATCCAGCGCGCGCAGCGACCGATCGGCCACGTCGTCGAACTCTCGCTCCGATAGGGGCTCTCCGCTCATGCCGATCCGCTTACAACGGCGCGCGCCGAGGCGGTACGGGGAAGCGCCGGCGCCCCCTCACTCCCAGGGGACCGTGTAGAGCTTCACGTTGGTCATCGCCTTCATCGCCTCGACGACGCCCTCCTTGATCCCGATGCCGCTGTCCTTGATCCCCCCGAACGGCGACAGCTCGGACCGGTACCCCGGCACCTCGCGCACGTTCACCGTGCCGCAGCGGAGCTCCCGCACGAGCCTATGGACGCGCCCCAGGTCGTTCGTGCAGACGCCGGCGGAGAGGCCGTAGCTCGTCCCGTTCGCCACCGCGATCGCCTCATCGATGTCCCTCACCCGCAGGATGGGCGCGTGCGGGCCGAAGGTCTCGTGCTGCACGGAGGGGGCGTCCCGCGGGACATGATCCATCACGGTGGGGCCGTACAGGGCCCCGCGGCGCTCGTTTCCGAACAGCAGCCGGGCGCCGCGCGCGAGCGTGTCCTCGGCCGCCGCCTCGAGCTGCCGCGCCGCGGCCTCGGAGATCACCGTCCCCATGTCGGTCGCCGGATCGAGCGGATCGCCCACCTTGATCTGCGCCGACGCGGCCGCGAGGCGGCCGGCGAACTCGTCGGCGACGCGCTCGCTCACGATGAGCCGCTTCACCGCCGTGCAGCGCTGCCCCGAGTTCCTGTAACAGCCGTACGCCGCGAGCCGCACGGCCTCGTCGAGATCGGCGTCGTCGAGCACGATGAGCGGGTCGTTGCCGCCGAGCTCGAGCACCGCGCGCCGGTAGCCGAGCAGTCCGGCGATGCGCTTGCCGATCTCGACCCCGCCGGTGAAGCTCACGAGCTCCACGGCCGGGTGGGTCACGAGCGCGCGCCCGATCTCCGCCGGATCGCCGGTCACGACGCTGAGCATGCCGGGCGGCAGCCCCGACTCGTGCAGCACGGCCGCGAGGTAGATCGCGGAGAGGGGCGTCTTCTCCGACGGCTTGAGCACCATGGAGCTGCCGCTCGCGACGCTCGGCGCGACCTTGTGGGCGACCTGGTTGAGCGGGTGGTTGAACGGGGTGATCGCCGTCACCAGGCGGAGCGGCTCGCGCAGCGTGTACCCCCGCCGGGGCTTGCCGTTCGCCGAGATGTCGAACGCGAGGCACTGGCCGTCGTCGCGGAGCGCTTCGTACGCGGAGAAGCGGAGCACGTCGAGCGCGCGCCGCACCTCATAGGCCGTGTCCTTGAGGCAGAGCCCGCTCTCCCACGTGATGAGCCGCGCCACCGCCCCCGCCTGCGCCTCGATGTGCGCCGCGGCGCGGAGCAGGATCTCGCTGCGCTCGTGGCGAGAGAGCCGCGGCGGGCCGGAGGAGGCGCTCGCGAGCGCCTCCAGCACCGCCCCCTCGTCGAGCCTCGGCACGCTGCCGATCACCTCCCCCGTGAACGGGTAGCGCACGAGGATGACCTCGTCCCGGTTCACCGGTCTTCCCCCGATCAGGCACGGAAAATGGAACGCTGGTCGATCGATTGAGAGCATCGAGCCCATCCCTGTCCCCCCTTCAGGCGCTCGATCGTCGGCGCTAGGCCATGGCGGTCGAGAGTCGGTTGAGCACCAGATCGAAGACGTCCGCGTTCGACAGCGCGCTCGGCCGGCCCCGCGCGGCGTCGGCGTCGGCTGCCTCCGCGCCGAGGAGCCAGGCGCGCTCCCCGGGCCGGAGCGGGTGGCTCGCGAGGATCGGCACCTCCGCCTCGTGCAGGCCGCCGTGGGACCTGAGCCCGCGCTGCACGGCGGAGAGGTCGTGGTAGGCCGCGCTCTTGCCGAGCACCGTGCTCCGATCGCCGAGGACGACGAGGTCGCCGATCCGATCCGGCGGCAGCGCGAAGCGCCGCGCGGCCTCCTCCCGGGTCAGGACGAGCTCCACGCCCGGGAGCCGCTCGAGGACCTGCGCGGCGCGCGCGCCGTCGTCCGGCGCGCCGAGGTACACGGTCGCGTACGACCCGAGCGCGCCGTGGTGCACGACGTACGGGTCGGTGATCGGCAGGAGCACGCGGAAGCCCGAGAGGCCGGCCTCGCGCAGCGCGTCGTCCAGATAGCGCACGTTCGGTGAGCCGTCCTGCGCGGTCTTGTCGTTCATGCCGTGATCCGCGGTGATGCCGCAGACGAAGCCGGCGTCGAGGTACTCGCCGAAGAGGGCGTCGAAGCGGGCGTAGAACCGATCGGACATCGGCCCGCGCGGCGGCTCCTTGTGCTGCACGTAGTCGGTCAGCGACACGTAGAGCAGCGTGGCCGAGAGCCGCTCGTGCAGCGCGAGGCCCATCTCCATGGCGTAGTGGGAGATGTCCCAGTCGTAGATCGACGGGCTCTCGCGGCCGACCGCGGCGGTGATCGAGCCGATCCCGTGCTCCGGGATGGCCTGCTCGTGCGCCTTCTCCGCCGACAGCGAGATCGGGCGAGGGCCCCCCTCGCGGCAGGCGCCGAGGAGCGCGCGGAGCTTGTCCTTGGCCGTGACGCAGAGGGTCCTGACGCCCGCCTGCTCCATCTTCTCGAAGAGCGTCGGGACGCGCAGGAACCGAGGATCGTTCATCGGCACCTCCTCCCCCGTGGCGGCGTCGAGGTAATAGTTGCCCGAGATGCCGTGCACGCGCGCCGGCTGGCCGGTGACAATCGACACGTTGTTCGGGTTCGTGAAGCTCGGGATCTGGCCTCGACCGCGCACGTACAGGCCGCCGGCGGCGAGCGTGCCCGCGAGCCGCGGCATCAGCCCGTCCGCGAGCGCCTGGTCGAGGTACTCCGGCCCGCACCCGTCGACGCAGAACACCACCGTCTTGCGCGCGGGCAGCGCATAGCGCCGGTCGCCGAGTTCGATCATGCCGAACGCTGACACGCAGCGCGCCGGCCGAGAAGGGCCGTCGCTGCGCCGCCTCGGGCGCTCCTCCGCCTCGAACGGCGGGCAGGGGAGCGGCGGTGCGTCAGTAGCCCGGCCAGGGATCGGCCGGCTTCGGAGGCGCCGGGACCGGCCGCTTGAAGCACATCACACCGGCGTCGAGCGCCACGAGCTCCCAGCCGCCCTCGCCCCGCGCCTTCGCGATGGCGCGGGCCTCGTCCACGCCGTGCGCCTGCTCGCAGTCCTGCTCCCACCGCGGCGCGGGGACGCTCGGCGTGAGCCCCTGGGCGCGCACCCGCCCCGCCGCGAGCGCGACGGCCGCGCCCAGCACCAGACCGCCCAGCACGAGCACGACCCTCTTGTCCATGGCGTCAGGGACATGGTGGTCCGCGCCGGGCAGCACCGTCAAGCGACGCACCGAGGACGTTCGGCACGCCCGGCAGGATTCGAACCTGCGACCCGCGGCTTAGAAGGCCGCTGCTCTATCCAGCTGAGCTACGGGCGCTTGGACGACAAGCGCATCTCTCGTACTGCATCGCGGACGCGGAATCGAGCGTTACGAGCGTTACGAGCGTCGCCAGCGCCGTGGGCGCGGCGAGCGCCCCGGCGACGTCCGCTCAGGTCGACGCGGCCAGGCGGCGGACCTGCTCGCCGGTCCGGCCGTAACGCCGCTGTCGCCGGCTGTAGGTCGCGACCGCCTCGTCGAAGGTCGCCTCGGTGAAATCGGGCCAGAGCGTGTCGGTGAAGAACAGCTCCGCGTACGCGGCCTCGAAGAGCAGGAAGTCGCTGAGGCGCTTCTCTCCGCCGGTGCGGATGATGAGATCGGGATCCGGCATCGCGCTGGTCGTCAGGAAGTTCCGGAGCGACTTCTCGTTGATCTCCTCCGGAATGACCAGCCCGGCCCGCGCGCGGACCGCGAGCGCGCGCATGGCGTTCGCCATGTCGCGGCGACCGCCGTAGCTCAGCGCGAGCGCCAGGGTCATCTCGGTGCCCCCGGCGGTGTCCTCCACGAGCTTCTCCATCGCGCGCCGCGTCGGCGTCGGGATGTCCTCGAGATCGCCGACCACCTGAACCGCGATCCCTCGACGGATCAGCTCGTCGTGCTCCCCCTCGGCGAACTCCTGGCAGATGCGCATCAGCGCGTCGATCTCGTCCTTGGGCCTCGACCAGTTCGCCACGCTGAACGCGTAGAGCGTGAGGTACGGGATGCCGCGATCGCGGCAAGCGCGCACCGAGGTGCGCACGGCCTGCGCCCCGTGCTGGTGCCCCCGCATGCGGGGGAGCCCCCGCGCCGCCGCCCAGCGGCCATTGCCATCGAGGATGATCGCGACGTGCTTGGGGAGATTGCTGGACGTCATGGGCTTTCCTGGGTGGGGACGACGACGGACTCTGCGCCGAGCATGAGCGCGGCAGGGGGGCCGACGGTGGTGCGATCGTGGAGGTTCTGTGGAGGATGGCGCGGGAGAGCTCAAGGCGCTCTGGCCGCTGACGGGTGCGCGAGCTCTTTGGCACGCGCTCGCTCGCCCGAAGACCACCGCCGCGCCTTCGCACCACCGATCCGGTGCGCCGTCAAACCGAGGAAACCTCCCGGAAACCAAAAGGGTCGCCGGGAGGAGCGGCATGGCGAGAGAGCTCATCCTTTCACAGGATCAGGCCCCCGGCAGCGAGAGCTTGAACTCGACCTCGGGCGGCCCGCGGTGGGTGCACTCGGCCGAGCCGCTGTGGGCCTCGGCGATCGCCTTGACGATCGCGAGGCCCAGGCCGGTGCCGCCCCGGTCGGCGCGGGTCGTCACGAAACGGCGGAAAAGGCGGCCCGCGACGTGCCTCCCGATCTCGCCGCGGTTGCGGATCGAGATCGCGACCTGTCCGCCCACGCGAGACACGGCGATCTGGACGGGGGCTGCGGCGTCGCCGTGCGTGTGCGCGTTGTCGAGCAGGTTGTCGACGGCGCGCGAGAGCCACTGCTCGTCGCCGCGCACCGTCGCCGAGCTCGGCGCGTCGAGCTCGACGCGGCTGCCGCGCTCTCGCGCCCGCGCCGCGGCGGCCTCTGCGATCGCGACCAGGTCGAGCACCGCGGCGTGCTCCACGCCGCGCGCCTCGAGGCGCGCGAGCGACAGCAGCTCCCCGAGGAGCGCCTCGATCCGCGTGGTCGCCTCGCGGATGCGCGCGACGAAGCGGGCGGCCTCCTCGGCGTCGTCGAGCGCGCCCTCGGAGAGCACCTCGGCGCTCGCGCGGATCGCGGCGACGGGGTTCTTGAGCTCGTGCGAGAGATCCGCGGCGAACGTCTCGACGAAGGGGCGGCCCTCGATCTGGCGCCGCATCGAGTCGATGGCGCGCGTCAGCCGCTGGACCTCGCGGCCCTGCGCCGGCGGCGTCGCCGCGCGCACCTCGCCCTCGCTCACGCGCACCGCGAACTCGGTGAGCGCCTCGATCGGCGTCGCGATGGTGCGGCCGATCAGGAACGACGAGATCGCCGCCGCGGCGCCGAGCACCGTGCTGAGCACGAGGATTGGCGGGGCGAAGTCGGCGACCATCCGCTGCACGACGATGGTCGGCTTCACGACCTGCACGCTGCCGACGCGCTGGCCGCGGACCTGGATGGGCGCGGTCACGAAGACGGTCCCGGGCTCGCCCGGCGAGGCGCCGCGCGCCCGGAGCACGCGGCCCTCGGGATCGAGCAGCGCGATGCTCTGGGCGGTCGGGCCCTCGGCCTCGCCGTCGAGCGCGCGCACCGCCGCGAGATCGACGCCGCGCACCTCCATCTCCATCGCGGCCACGGCGGCGAACGCGGCCGCCTCGTCGCGCGCGCTGCCCTCGGCGAGCAGCGTCGCGCGCGCCTCGATGCGATCGATTACGAGCAGCCCGAGCCCGAACGCAAACGCGCCGACGATGCCGCCGAGCGCGATGAAGATCTGCATCCGGATGCTCATCCCCGCCGTCCGGGCGCGGACGAGGCGCGAGGCGAACAGCGCGACGAGCAGGATGAGCGAGACCGCCGCCGCCGCGGTGACGACGAGGCGCAGCATGCGTCAACCGCCGCCTTCCGCGGGGCCCGGCTTGTCCGCGACGCGGTAGCCGACGCCGCGCACCGTCTCGATGAGGTCGGCGTCGCCGCCGGCCTCGACGACCTTCTTCCGGAGCCCCTTCACGTGCGAGTCGATGGTCCGGTCGGTGATCGCGAACCCGTCGCCCCAGACGCGATCGATGAGCTGCGCGCGCGTGAAGACCCTGCCCGGCGCGGCGAGCATGCAGGCGAGCAGATCGAACTCGACGCGGGTGAGGTCGACCTTCTGGCCGCTCACGTACGCGCGCCGCGTGGCCTCGTCGACCACGAGCGGCAGCGGCGCGGGCGCGGCGGCGGACGGCGAGGGCCGCGCGGCGCGGCGCAGGACGGCCCGCACCCGCGCCACGATCTCCCGGGGGGAGAACGGCTTGGTCACGTAGTCGTCGGCGCCGGTCTCGAGCGCGGCGACGCGGTCGGCCTCGCTGTCGCGGCTCGACAGGACGATGATCGCGGCGCGCGCCGCGCTCCGCCGCGCCTGGCCGATCAGGTCGAAGCCGCTGCCGTCGGGGAGCATGAGATCGAGGATGATGAGGTCGGCCTTGTCGATCTCCCGCTCCGCGGCCGCGAGCGTGGTGGTGACGGTGGCCGCGAACCCGTCGCGGCGCAGGAAGTAGGCGATCGACTCGGCGATGGCCGGCTCATCCTCGACGACCAGGACCTTGGCCATGGTCGGTGAGCCTAGAACGGCGCGGCGGACGCGTCGACAGGGCTGGTCGGCGGGGCTGGTCAGCGGACCTGGCCGGCCCCGCCCCTGCGGGGGCTCGCGGGCGTCGCGATCGCCGCGTTCGTGCGCGCTCAGGCGTGCGGGATCGCCGCGTTGACGAGCTCGCGCACGACGCCGAGCAGCCGCTCGTAGTGCTCCGGGATGGGCCGCAGGCCGGCGCAGTGGACCACGAGGCCGCCAGGGCGGAGCTCGAGGTGCCCCTGGAAACCGCGGCGGGCGAGGAGCTTGCGCAGCCGCGGATGGAACGCGCCGGCGGCCTCGCGCTGGGAGGCGGCGAAGGTCGTCACGTGGGCGTCCCAGAGCGCATCGTCGAGGGTGACCCGGGGCGGGGGAGCGCTCTCGATGAAGGCGACGCGCGTCAGGAAATGCTCGCCGACGCGCATCGAGGCGCGGCGCTGGAGCGCCGGGTGCGCCGCGAAGCCGAGCAGCGTCCGCTCGAGGGGCTCGGCTTCGCCCTCGGCGTACCAGGGCTCGGCGATCACCGCGTGCCCGGGGTTCGCCGTCCACGTGCACGCGGAGAGGTACGCGGAGGGCGGCGCGATCGTGTCGTAGGGCTCCCAGCGGCGGAACCAGGCCTCGTCGGGGCGCGCGGTGAAGGCGAGGCCGCGCCGGGCAGCCCACGCCGCGATGTGCTCGGATCCCAGCGGAGGCGGCATGGATGGCGAGGTTAGTCGGCGCGGCGTCGCCTCGGAAGTCTCCGGCGCCATGCGACCGCGAGCGCCCCGGCGCCGAGCGAGAGCCAGGACGCCGCACCCGCGGCCGCGCCGTTCCCGGGCGCGTCGCAGGAGCATCGGCCGTAGATGCCGACCGTCGTCTCGTCGTCGTGGTCGTCGTCGTTGCCCAGCGGGGCTCCAGCGCCTCCGTGGCCTGCGGTCGTGATGGGCGCGCCGCCGGCGTCACCGGCGTCGCCGCCGCTCCCGTCTGCGCCGCCGCTGCCGCCCGTGCCGCCGCCTTCACCGCCGCTCCCGCCTGCGCCGCCGCCGCTGCCTGCGCCGCCGCTCCCGCCTGCGCCGCCGCCGCCCGTCTCGCCACCGTCGTCCGCGCAGCGCGTGAGATGGAGGGGACGTTTGCGCGTGCAGTCCGTCGGCGACGCGCAGCGGGGATCGGAGAGCGCGGGCGGCGCGCCTGTGCCGCCGATCTCGCCCAGGTCAGGGTAGGCGACCTCGGTCCTCTCCCAGCGCCCCGCGGTGTGCTCCATCCAGCCGAACACCCGCTCCTGGTACGGAACGGCGCCGCCGATCGCCGGGTCGTAGACGCCGCGGCCCGCGTCGTAGTTGGGGTTGTTCGGGTTGTTGACGTACGCGAGCCCGTTGTAGGCCCACACGGCGCTGTACCAGTGCTCGATGAACGCGGGTTGCCGGTCGCCGACGCAGCGCGTGGCCCTCCACTTCGAGGCCAGGATCTGGGTGCCGGTGGCCGCGTTGTAGGTCGGCTCCGCGGCCACGCGGCGCGGATCGAAATCCGGGCTGTCGCCGCTCCGCATGCCGCTCGTGATCTGCGAGGCGCCGTAGCCGCAATCGAAGGAGATGATCGTCCGCGAGCTCTCCCCCGCCTGGTCCATGGGCCGGTCCGGCGCGCAGAACTGCTGCCACCCCGACTCCTGCATGGCGATCGCCTTGAGCAGCTCGCAGGGGAACGTGGCGGGAACGTCGCGCCGCGCCTCGGGCAGGTCGCAGCCCTGACCGAGGTTGAAGGCCGGCGGGCCGGCCTCACCCCAGGCCTCGGGACCCCGCGAGACGCGGTCGAAGATGGCGTTCCACTCCGCGACGGAGGGGTTGATCCCGGGCACGGCCTCGATCGCGCAGCCGCGATCGTTGTACGCGCTCGACGCGGTGAAGCAGGGGCAGTACGCGGCGCGCGCGGCCGGCGCGACCAGCGCGGCCGCGGAGAGCGCCGCCGGGATCAGGAGAAGGCGGCCCGTCACGGCTCCTCCTTCGCGGCGGTGAAGCCGGCGACCGCGATGCGCGCTCCGGGTGGCGCAGGGATCGCGGCGACCTCGCCGCTCTCCACCCGGATCGCGAAGGGGACGGCGAACGCGGACGGGTTCGTGTGCAGCGCCGCCACCCACGCCGCGTCCTGCGAGACGGCCTGGATGGCGTCGATGCCGGGGCCGAGCGGGCTGCGGACCGTGGCGCGCGCGCCGACGACGAATAAGCCGGTGGCGCGCTCGGGCGTGTACGCGAGCCCGCCGCCCGGCCAGGCGTACGGGGCGAGGCCGTGGCTCGCGCTCGCCTCGAGCCGGGTGCGCTTGCCCCGGGCGAGATCGATCCGATCGATGACCCACATGCCAGGGTCGGTCTCGTGTCGCTCCTGGAACACGAGCGCGCCCGCCGCGGCGTCGATCGAGAAATCGCGCGCGAACGGCGGGATCGACGGGGCGATCGCCCGCGTCGCGCCGGAGTCGGGGTCCACGAGCACGATGTCGGCCGACGCCGGGGAGACGCGGTAGAGGACGAGCTCGCCGTTCCACGCGCCGGCGAGGAAGGCGAGGTGGCCGGTGTGTCGGTGCACGGTGCGGATCGCGCCGGTGGCGAGGTCGACCTCGTCGATGGTGAGCGCATCGACCCGGAGCTGCGCGGGGTCGTTGTCGGGCTGCGGCTCCGGGCCGGCGACGCCGCGTGAGACGAAGACGCGCCCCTCGGCGGTGACGAGCGGGCGGCTCGCGTGGACCACGCCGTCGCAGAGCGCGACGGGCTCTGCGCCCGGCTGGATCCGGAAGAGGCTCGCGTTGAACGAGCGGTCGCTGGACGGGCTCGTCTCGGCGGTCGCGACCACGAGCCGCGTTCGCGGGACGACGCGGGCGCGGACCACGGCGTCGCTCAGGTGCCGGAGCGTGGCGAGCGCGGGACCGGCCTTGGCTCCGCCGATCGGCGCGATGTGGAGCGTGGTCCGGGCCGCCCCCGGAGGCGTCGCGAGGATCGCGACGCTGAGTGGCGCGGAGGGATCGGCGGGCGCCGCGACGGCCGTGGGCACGAGGAGACGGCCGACCCGCGAGATCGCGGGCGCAGGGGCGTCGCCATCAGCGAGCACCGCCGTCATCGTGCCCGTCAGCGCGGCGAGCAACGCGCAGGGGAGCGCGATCCTGTGCAGACGGCGCCGTGTCAGGGGCGAGCGGGCGTAGGAGCTGAGACGCACGACAGGAGAGTAGACGATGCGCCGGTGAGCGCCCGCTCGCGAGGCGGCGCTCTCTTGCCAGCCTCTGCCTCCCCGCCGTTTCGCGCCGTCGGGGCGCCCGACCCCGTCGCCGTCGCGCCCGGCGAAAGGCAGCGGGTCGCCAGGAAGCCGGCCCTCAGAAGCGGCCGGCCATGCCGAGCCCGGCCGCGCCCGGTCCAGCGACCGGTGTCAGCTGGATCTTGCTGGGCCAGGGCTGGTTGAACCCGAGCTCCCAGATGAGGCCACCGGCGACGCCAGCGGCGCCCAACCCGAGCAGCACGCCGCCGACCGTCGCGTGCGTGCGCCCCTGATTGCCCCGCTCGGCCACCTCCTCCGTGCAGCCCTTGCGCGACGGGCAACGGTCCTCGGCGGCGCCGATGTCCGCGAAGCCGCTCGAGGTCAGGATCCCGCCGACCAGCAGCGTGACGACCCCGGCGCCCGTCGCGACCCACGGCGAATAGCCGTAAGGAGGCTGCGGCGGAGGCTCCTCCTTGGGGCGGTCCGGGATCGCCGAGGCGGTGGGGGCCGTCGGGAGCACCGCCGGCGCCGACGCGGACGCGCTCGCGCTGGCGCTCGGCGCCGGCCGGAGGGCGTTCTTGAGGTTCTGGATCTTGTCCTGGATCGTCTGCGCGTCGCTCGCTTCCGGCGTGCGGGCCAGGTAGGTCTCCAGCGCCGTGACCGCCTCGGCCCGCTCGCCCTTCTTCTCGTAGGCGTTGGCGATGTTGATCAGCACGCCGTGCGCCGAGCAGTCGAGCTGGTAAGCGTCCTTCCAGTACTGGATGGCGCGATCGTAGTCAGCGCGCTCGTAGAACTGGGTGGCGGCCTTGTGCGCCCCCTTGGCGCCTTCCAGGTCGGCGGGGGTCGCCGTGCGGTAGCACTCGGGGTACTCGATGGCCGGATCTCCTGCTAAGGCCAACCCCGCGGCGAGGAATATCCCCGCGCCGAGACCGACCAGCCAAGTCCGAAGCACACGCATCCGAGCCGCCCTCCGAGAAGTGGCCGCAGCATACTGATCCGCTTCGCCGGCAGCGAGAAAAAGGAAGTGTTGCGGACCTCGAGGCAATGCGTTCGGCCTGCCGACCGGCGTGGCGAGCGCCGAGCGAAGCGGCGGCCAGGGGAGCGGGACGGGAGCGCCGAGCGAAGCGACGGCCGGGGGACGGCATGGGAGCGCTGAGCGAGGCCGCGGGAGCGGGACGGGAACGCCGCCGGCGCGCCCGCGCGGCGCGAGGGCGGCCGGCCGGAGCGTCGAGAGACGGTCCCGGCGCTTGCTTGGTTTCCGGTTCTGCTAGTCTCGCCCGGTGATGCTCCCCGAAAAGAAGCAGATCCTCGTCGTGGATGACGAGGCGAACCTCCGGCGGGTCCTCAGCGCCCAGCTCGGCCGGGATGGCTACGAGGTCCACACCGCGGAAGACGGCGAGGAGGGGCTCGCGTTCCTGAAGGAGCACCACATCGATCTGGTCATCACCGATCTCCGGATGCCCAAGGTCGACGGCATGGACCTGCTCCGCGCCGCGCTCCGCGACGACCCGTCGCGGCCTGTGGTGCTGCTCACGGCGCACGGGACCGTCGACAACGCCGTCGAGGCGCTCAAGACGGGCGCGTTCGACTACATCACGAAGCCGTTCGATCAGAACGAGGTGCGCGTCGTCGTGAAGAAGGCCCTCCGCACCCGCGATCTCGCGAGCGCGGACGCGACGCGGGACGTCTCCGCGGCGCAGCCCCGGGGGGGCTCCGACCGGTTCGGCATCATCGGCGAGAGCCCGCCCATCCAGGAGCTCTACGCGATCCTCGAGCGGGTCGCCGACACGCCGACCACGGTGCTCATCAGCGGCGAGAGCGGCACCGGGAAGGAGCTCGTCGCGCGGGCGCTGCACGAGAACTCCGGCCGTCGCGACCGGCCGTTCATCAAGGTCAACTGCGCGGCCATCCCGAAGGACCTCATGGAGTCGGAGCTCTTCGGCTACGAGCGCGGGGCCTTCACCGGCGCGGTCGCCTCCAAGCCGGGGCGCTTCGAGCTCGCCTCCGGCGGGACGCTCTTCCTCGACGAGATCGGCGAGATCCCGAACGAGATGCAGGTGAAGCTCCTGCGCGTCCTGCAGGAGAGCGAGTTCGAGCGGGTCGGGGGCATCAAGACCATCCACGTCGACGTCCGGCTCGTCGCCGCCACCAACCGCGACCTCAAGCGGGAGATCGCGGCGGGCACGTTCCGGGAAGACCTCTTCTATCGGCTCAACGTCGTCCCGATCGCGCTCCCCGCGCTGCGCGACCGGAGGAGCGACATCCCCCACCTCTGCACCCACTTCGTCGCGAAGTTCAACGCGCGCCTCAAGAAGAGCATCGAGAGCATCGAGCCCGAGGCGCTCGAGCGCCTGGCCTCGCACGCCTGGCCGGGGAACATCCGCGAGCTCGAGAACGTCGTCGAGCGGGCGCTGCTCTTCGCCGACGGCGCGCGCATCCGCCTCGACGACCTGCCGGAGGAGATCCGCGGCGGCGCCACGTCGGCGCCCGGCGCGTCGCTGCCGCTCGCGGCCGCCGCCGCGGACACCTCCGCCGCGCCGTCGACGCCCGACGGCCTCAAGGAGCAGGTGAAGGCGGCGATGAGCAAGCTCGAGCGCGACCTCATCGAGCGCGCCCTCAAGCAGACGCACGGCAACGTCACCCACGCCGCGCGGCTCCTCAAGATCTCGCGCAAGGGGCTCCAGCTCAAGATGAAGGAGCTGAACCTCCGCGAGCGCGACGCCGAGTGAGCCTGTGGGCCTCGGCGAGCAGCGCTCCGTCCGCGCGCCGGGGGGGAAGGCCCTCGCCGCCGCCGCCTCGCTCGCAGGCCTCCTCGCGGCCGCTCCCGGCTGCGATCGCGGCGGCGCCTCGCCGGGCACGGACGCCGATCTCGACGCCGCCCCGCCCTGGGACGTGAGCCAGACCGAGCCGGAGCCGCGCCCCGGCATGGCGTGGATCCCGAAGGGCGTGCTCATCGCGGGCACGCCGCCGGACCGGCTGCCGCGCATCGCCGACGAGGAGATGGCGGGCGCGCAGGTCGTGATGCACGGCTTCTACATCGACATCTTCTCGTACCCCAACGAGGTCGGCGCGATCCCGACCACGAACATCGCGCAGGACGAGGCGCGCGCGCTGTGCGAGGCGCAGGGCAAGCGCCTCTGCACGGAGCTCGAGATCGAGCGGGCCTGCAAGGGGCCGGACAACACCACGTACGAGTACGGCGACACGTACAAGGCGCCGGTCTGCGCGACCGGGCAGAGCCGGGTCCTGACGCCCAACGGGGTGAACGCCGGGTGCGTGAGCGCGTTCGGGGTGCACGATCTCCATGGCGGCGTATGGACATGGACCTCGAGCCAGTGGCAGCGGGACAGCGGCAAGTCGGGGCTCGTCACGCTGCGCGGAGGCAACGGGCCGACGGGCGAGCTCGTGGGGCGATGCGCCCACGGGCGCGGCGCCAAGCCGGACATGCGCCGCCCCGAGGTCGGCGTCCGCTGCTGTGCCGGCGAGGTGAACAGCTTCGAGGTGGTGCTCGAGGTGACGCGCGATCGCCCGCTCCGGCTGGAGCCACTCGTCGACGCGCGCGCGGCGGCGCAGCTCGCGGCGCTCGCGCCGGAGGAGGTGCGCAACGCGTCCCGGGCCGGGTCGGCCGAGGGGGCGTTCAGCGTGGAGCGCATGTGGACCTGGCACCCCCGGGGCAACGAGGAGCTCGTGCTCGGCGGCGGCTGCGCGCGGCCGGCCGGGGTGAACGGGGCGCCGCGCGGCCGCGGCAAGCGCGCGAAGCGGGCGCGCCCGGGCGACGGGACGACGTGCGGGCTCCTCATCGGCCGGATGCGCATGAGCGCGCCGGCGCTGCTCGCGTTCGTCCCGTCGGATCTCTGGGAGCCCACGATCGGCGAGACGGACTCGCCGCGCGAGCTCTTCCTGTACGGCGGCGATGCGCTGGGCGCCTTCCGCCGTCGAATCACCTACGAGTGGGGCAAGATCGGCGTCGCCGACAAGGAGCGCAAGCGCAAGCACAAGGGCCGCCGCGGGCTCTCGTACGACTGAGTCCCCTCGGCGTCGCGACGAGCGCGCAGGGGCTCGCGGTCGCGACGCCGTCGTAACGGGTGGCGCTGGCGCACGGCGGCACCACATTCCGGCGGCGCGCTCCGGTCCGCGGCACATTCGCCTTGCGCCCGGGCGCCTGGAAGGGCAGCGCTAGCAGCGCGCGTCGCCGCCGCGCCGTCCGCACGCTCCCTCCGATGACCCGCCCGCACGACCCCGAACCGCGCGACGCGCCGAGCAAGCGTCCGGATGATCCCGCGCGGCGGCGCGCGGCCGCGCGGCGCTCGCTGCGCGCAGCCGTCGCGCTCGGCTGCGCGCGGCTCCGCGGCGCGCGCGGCGGGCGGCTCGGCCTCGCCATGGCGGCGCTCATCTCGCTGGGGTGCGGCGTCATGGCGCTCGTGCTCCGGCTGGACGACGGGACGACCTCGCTGGAGGCGCTGCTCGGGTCCGCGGCGCGCGGGCTCGCGTGGGCGGCCGCTGGCCCCATCGCCCTCGCCGCGGCGCACGATCGCCCGGGGGCCGACCGCCGCGACGGCATCGAGGCGCTCGCCGCCGCGCGGGGGATCTCGCGGGCCTCGCTCCACGGCGTGCGCAGCCTCGCCGCGATGCTCGAGGTCGCGCGCGTCGTCGCGCTCCCGCTGGCCGCGCTCTCGGTGCTCGCGGCGCTCCTCTCCGGCTCGCTGCTGCTCGGCCTCCAGCACCTCGCGTACGGCGCCGCGCTCGCCCTGTTCGGCGTGGTCTCCGGTGTGACGCTCGGCGGCCTCGCCGCGGCGAGCGGCCGCGTCGCCGGGGCGCGAGGGCGCGCCCTGTTCCTGGTGCTGACCCTCGTCCCCTGGGGGCTCGCCGATCTCGCCGGCGACTCGAGGTGGTCGATCCCGGGAGCGCTCGGCGCGTTCCTCTCCTTCGCGGCCCGCTCGGCGGGAGGCCCTGCAGGATGAGCCCGGGCGCTCCTGTCGTGGTGCTCGAGGGCGTGCGCGCGCGCGACGGCGCCGGTGAAGAGGGGCGCCCTCGGGGGGGCCTCTCGGGCCTGTCCTTGGCGCTCGGCCCGGGCGTGCACGCGGTGCTCGGCGCCCCGGAGGACGGGACGCTCGCCCTCGCGGAGGTGCTCGCAGGGCGCGCAGCCCCCCTCGCCGGCCGCGTCCTCGTGGCGGGGCGCGACCCGCGCCGGAGCGCGGCGACGCGGGCGCGGATCGGCGTCCTCGCCGCCACCCCGGAGCTGCCCGACGGCGCGTCGGTGGCGTCGTGCATGTCGGTCGCGCTCCGGGCCCGCGGCGCGCCCGCGGGCGGCGCCGCGGCGCTCCTCGAGCCGCTCGGCGTCGCGCCGCTCCTCGCCCGCCGCGCGGCCTCGCTGAGCTTCTCCGAGGCCCGGGCGGTCGAGCTGTCGCTCGCCCTCGGGGTGCCGCGGCCGCTCCTGCTCTGCCTCGTCGAGCCGTTCGCCGACGTCGCCGTGCCGTCTCCGGAGCCGGTTCGAGAGCGCCTGCGCGCCCTCGCTGCAGCTGGCGCCTGCGTCGTGCTCGTCACGTCCTCGACCGTCGACGCGAGCGCCCTGGCCGACCGCATCCACGTGCTCGATCGCGGCGTCATCGCGCGAACCGAGCCTGGCGCCGGCGACCACCTCGCCGCTGCCCCGGGCGCGGACCCGCCGGGCGCGGGGCGGCCCGAGGTCGAGATCCACGTGCTCGTCCACGAGCGGGCGCCCGACGCGCCCGGCGCTCGCGCGCTCGCCGCGGCGTTCGCGAGCGCTCCCGCCGTGCGCGCGGGCGCGTGGGAGCAGGGGCCGGCGGAGGCGTCGTCGACGCTGCGGATCCGGGCCGCGGACAGGGAGGCGGCCGCGCTCGCGATCCTGGATGCGGCCGCGAGGGAGGACGTCACGCTCCTCGCGATCTCCTCGCCGCCCCCGTCGATGCACGACGTGCGGGCGGCGACCGCGCTGCACCTGGCCGCCGTTCGCTCGCGCCGGCCCTTCGGCGCACCCGCGAGCGAGGGCGCTGCCCCGCTGCCGGGCGCGCCCGAAGGGCCGTTTGCGGTGGCGGCGTTCGACGCACCGACGCCGCTCGGCCCGGCAGCGCCGCTCAGCCGGCCGTCGGACGGTCCGTCCGCGCCCGCTGGTGAGCCGCTGTCGGCGCACGGCGATGCCGCTGCCGGCGGACGGATCGGGGCCGACCCGCCGGGGGCCGACGGTTCGCCGCGCGCCACGGAGACAGGACGCCACGATGGTGGGTGAGAGCGCATCGAGCGCCGCAGCGCGGCCGCTTCCTCCCGCGGAAGGGGGGGTCGAGCGGGGCGGGCGCGCGCTGACGGGCGTCCGCCTCGGGATGGAGATGACCCTGAGCCGCCTCCGAGCGCGGCGTCCGCTGCTGGCGTTGGGGCTCGGCGCCGCGCTCGCGGTCGCGGCCGCGGTCATCGAGATCGCGTTCGGGCCTTCCGGGGCCGTGGACCGGGCGCTGCTCTCCACGTTCCGCCTCGCCACGCCGCTCACGATCTTCGCCCTCGCCGCCGACGCCGCCGATCGCACCACGCTGCGCGACGCGGCCTGGCCGGCGGCCCGCTTCGGCGCCTCGTCCCACCATGTCGCGCTCGGCATCGCCCTGGCCACGGCCCTCGCTTCCGCCCTCGTGGGAGCGCTGCTCGCCGTCGTCGTCGTCGCCGCCGCCCATGGTCCTGGCGCTGCGCCATTCGTCCGAGACATGCTCGTCAGTGGGTGGATCGGCGCGCTCACCGGAGCCGCCTACGCTGGCTGGTTCTCGCTCGGTGCGACCTTTCTCCGGCGCGGCCTCGGCCGCTTCGTGCCGCTCGCGGCCGATCTCCTGCTCGGTGGCTCGGCCGGGGTGATCGGCGCACTGTTGCCCCGGGGCAACGCCGTCAACCTCCTCGGCGGTCCGCCGCCGCTCGGGCTCGGGCAGGCCGCGAGCGCCGCCCTGCTCGCGTCGAGCGCCCTCGTCCTCGCGCTCGTCGCGGCGGCTCGCTGCAGGGAGTAGCGCGCGGGCCGGGGCCGCGGTGGCTCGGCTCGCCTTGCCCCGACCGGCTGCTTGACGTCCACCGCGATGGCGTGAGCGGCGCAAGAGGGATGGCTTCATCCGCTCGTTCACGTACTCTTCAGGGAATGACTCAGGAGCACGGGGACGACGAGGCCACCAAGGCGGTCAACGCGCCTCGATCGGTCCTGCTCGTCGGCTCGTCCGAGGCGCTGGCGGCGCGCTGCAGGGGGATGTGCCTGCGGGCTCGCGTCATGCTCATCGTCGAGAGCGACCTGGCGGCGCTGACGAACACGGCCGTGGAGCGGAAGCCGCTCGCGCTCCTGTTCCCCGACGACATCTACGCCTTCGACAGCGCGGAGTTCGACGCCCTGGCGCGCGACATCCAGGCCGCGGTGGTGACCCTCGAGCCAGGCGTCACGGACGAGGTCATCGAGGCGCGGCTCGCGGAGGCGCTGCTCCGAGCCGAGCTCCTCCGGCAGCCCGAGCCGTCGTCGAGCCGTTACGTGCTCGTGCCCGACGGTCCCCGCCGCTCCAAGCGTCGCTGACCGGCGCGCCCTTGCATGATGATGAAAAGGAGCTCCATCCGATGAGCGAGCTGCACCTCGATCCGAACGCGTCCCGCCTGACGATCCACACCCGAGCCGTAGGGATGCTCGCGCGCCTGGCGCACGACCTCGAGATCACGGCGTCCGAGCTGCGCGGTCGGGCGCGGCTCGACGGCGAGTCATGGAGCGCCGAGCTCGAGGTCCCCGTGGCCAAACTCTCCGTCGCGGGGGTCCTGCGCGGCGATCGCGTCGATCCCGACGCGCTCTCCGCGGGAGATCGCGGCGACATCGAGCGGCGCCTGCGCGGCGAGGTGCTCGCGGGGACCGAGATCGTGGCGGTGCGCGCCTCGGGGGCCACGCGTGACCGCGCCGAGGTGCGCGTCCAGGTCGCCTCGGGGAGCGCCTCGCTGGTGGCGCGGCTCTCCTCGCGCGATCGCGGCGACGGCGCGATCGGGGTGACGGGAACCTGTCAGCTGTCGATGGCTGCGCTCGGCGTGCGCGAGGTCAAGGGGCCGCTCGGCGCCTTCAAGGTGCGGGACGAGCTCGACATCCTCTTCGAGCTCACTCTGCGTCCGGCGGGCTAGGCGGCTCGGACGGGAGCTCGGGCGCCGCGTCGCCGCGCGAGCAGGCGCCGTGGACCTGGTAGGGCTTGCCGGCGAGCCGCTTCGCGAGCGAAGCCCCGCGCCAGGCGACGTACGCCTTGTTGAAGTCGAGCAGCTGGTCAGGGGCGAAGTACGGGTTCTTCGTCTTGCCCAGCGTGACCAGCGTGAGCACCTGCTCCGCCACGCTCACGGGGCAGCCCTCGAGCCGGAGGGCGGTCTCGTTCCGGGCCATCGCGAGCTTGGTCGTCACCTTCACCATCTTCGCGAGGACGTCATCGTGCTTCGCGGTGTAGGGGTCCCGCGCGCTCCGCTCCCGGTACAGGCTCTCGATGCTGACCAGCTGATCGCCGATCTTCCCCTTGTACGTCGCGCAGTCGCCGATGAAGATCACCTTCTCGCCCGGCTTCGCGTCGATGGGGCCCTCGTAGGCGCCGAACACGACGTGCATCCGCGGCATCTTCGCGTCGCACTCCTTGTCGTACTCGCGCAGGATCTCGATCGCCTCCTCGATGGCCCCTGGACAGCCGCCCCAGCAGTAATCGGTGTGCTCGGGCTCGGGCGGCGAGCCCGCGTAGGCCGTGATGTTCGTGCCCTCGAAGTACTTCTCGACGCGGACGAGGCCCACCTTGAACCCCTTGGCCTTGTGCTTCGCCTCGTCGAGCGTCACGTCCCCCGTGATCTCGATCTCGCCGAGGTCCATCGGGCCGAAGCCGCGCTCCGACGCCAGGCGGATGTGCTCGACGCTCCTCGGATCGACGCCGATGATCTGGCAGCAGACCGAGTCGAACGCGACCTGGTTGTTCCCCATGATGATGAGGCCCAGGTCGAACGGCGAGGGCGTGAGCATCCGCCCCTCGCCCGCGGTGATGGCGTCGATCGCGATGAACTGCGGCTGCACGATGTACTGCAGATCGGCGACCTTCTCGTTCAGCCGGTGATCGTGATCGATGAGCCTGTGCCGATCGTCCTGGATCCCGATGTAGTTCTTCATCGAGAAGGTCACGGTGGTCCAGGGATGCGACTTGAACTTGGGGCAGTTCACGAAGAAGTCGGCCTTCGCGACGGGCTCCGGCGTGAACACGTAGTCGCGCAGCCGGCCCTCGTGCGTGAGCGGGATCTCGACCTGCTGCTCTTCCTCGAAGTGGTAGTGCTTGACCCCGGTCCGGCGGAACATCGGGTAGTAGCCGGCGCTCTCGTACGTCATGCGGGTCGGGAGCGTGATGCCGCACCGCTCCCCGACGGCGAGCTCTCTCACGCGCCCGTCGTCGCGATCCTTGAGCGCGCCGATCACCCCCTCGACGAACTCGGGCCGCGTGTACGCGTGCGGAAAGTGCGTTCCCGACGCGACGACGTTGGGCTTGATGAGCGTCCGGCCGTGCGGGCGCAGCGAGAGCTCTTCGAGACCGCTGCGCACGATGCTGCGGATCTTCGCAACGTCATACGTCGAGCAGCGGCGCAGAATTACACGAGGGCGCGACGTAATTTTCATAGAAAGCCAGCGTATGGGTCGCGCTGAGCCATCGCAACACTCGCCGCCGGACGAGCCGCGCCGCGCTACCGCTGCAGAACAGCCTGGGCGTTCGCTGTTGGACGGATCGTCGTGGCTCAGCCCGTGCGTTCGCCGCCGACGAGCCGCGCCAGCTCGGCGCGGACCTCGCGCGTCGCATCGATGAGCCGGCCTTCGAGCTCGTAGGTGCGCTCACCGGGCGCCGCGTCGTTGGGCTCGGTGGGTGTGCGCAGGCGGCACCGGGCGACCTTCACCCGGATCGCCGTCCCCGTCGCTTGCAGCGAGCCCTCCACGCGCGCTCCGGGCGCCGAGGAGGCGGTCGAGTGGAGCCGCACGCGATCGCCGTCGATCTCGACGAGCTCCGCCTCGCCGCCCTTGGACCAGGTGATGTGCGACGTCATTCCGGCCTCCGCAGGCCGGCGCTCCGCCCGCGGGCGGCGCCGCCGCGGGCCCGCTCGATCGCCGCGCGGGCTTCGCGGGCGGCGTCCTTCTCTTTCAGGCTCTCGCGCTTGTCGACGGTCTTCTTCCCCTTCGCGAGGGCGATCTCGGCCTTCACGCGGCCGTTCTTGAAGTAGAGGCGCGTCGCGATCACCGTCATGCCCTCCCGCTCCACGCTCTTGCGGATCGTCTCGATCTCGCTCTCGTGCAGCAGCAGCTTGCGCGGGCGCTTCGCCTCGTGCCCGAAGGCAGCGCCGGACATCACGGGGATGTTGACCCCTTTCAGGAACACCTCTCCGTTCTCGATGGCGCACCAGCTGTCGGTGAGCTCGGCCGCGCCGTCGCGGAGCATCTTCACCTCGCTGCCGAGCAGCACCAACCCTGCCTCGAACCGATCGTCGAGGGTGTAGTCGAACGTCGCGCGCTTGTTGCGCACGATGAGCTTCTCCCCCTCTCGCTCCTTCTCTTTGCCAGCGCGGCTCACGCGGCCGCATAGCGCGCGCGCCGCCGCCTGTCCACACCGCTTCACAGGGCGGCGCCGGCGCCGGCGCTGCTGCTGCGCGCCGCTCGCGCGGCGCGCCCCGCTGCAGTGGCGGCGTCCTCGCTTGACGCCGATCGCCGCCGCTCGTCCAATGGTCCTTTCGCACGACCTGCCGTCGGCCTGGAGGACTCAGTGAATCGCGGACTGCGCTTTTCGGCCTGGCTCGGGGCGATGGTGGTGAGCTCTGCGCTGCTCCCCGCGTGCAGCTGCAGCTGCGGCGTCGCCACGGACTCCGGCACGGTGGACGGCGATGGGGGGTGGGGCGGCGGCGGGCAGGGCGGCGATGGGCACGGCGGCGGCGGGCAGGGCAGCGGCGGGCAGGGCGGCGATGGGCACGGCGGGGGCGCGCCGACTCCCAGGCGCGTCGGGGCGACCGAGACGGTGACGGCTGGCGAGGTCGCGAGGAGCTCGCGCTACCGCATGGTGTTCACGCTCGGGCAGCCGACGCAGAACCAGGGGACGTCGACCTCACCCAAGGTGCGGATGCGAGGAGGGCTCATCGGAGCCGACGGGAGCTTGCCATGACGAGGAGCTGGCGATGAGGACATCGATGATCGCGCGATGCATGACGGCATCCGCCCTGGCGGTGGGCGCGGTCGTGCTCGCGGGGACCGCGGCTGCGGCGGTCCCGGCGACCGTCACCCATCAAGGCCGGCTCTACGACGAGCGCGATGTGCCCATCAGCGCGACGCTCGATGTCGTGTTCGCCCTTTACGACGAGCGCGACGCTTCGACGCCCCTGTGGAGCGAGGTCCATTCGATCACGTTCGAGGACGGCTTCTTCTCGGTGCGCCTCGGCTCGATCGTCCCGTTCGAGCAGGCGATCTTCGACGGCGCCGAGCGGTACCTCGGCATCACCGTGGGCGACGATGTCGAGCTGGAGCCGCGCGCGACGGTCGCGAGCGTGCCGTACGCGCTGCTCGCCGGCAATGTGAACGGCGACATCACGCCGACCTCGGTCACGGTGAACACCACGAGCGGCAACACGCTGGTGCTCGGCGAGCGTGGGGTCATCGTGAACGGCGTCCTCGTGATCGACGAGAACGGCGAGTGGGTCGGCTCGCCGACGGGACTTCAGGGCCCACAGGGGCTGCCTGGACCGATCGGTCCGGCCGGTGCGACGGGGCCGGAGGGGAGGGTCGGTGCGACTGGGCCTGCGGGCGCTGCTGGTCCGACAGGGCCGGCCGGGCCGATCGGAGCGATCGGGCCGACGGGCGCCGCAGGCCCCACCGGGCCCACGGGGCCGGAAGGCGTGGCTGGACCTAGGGGGCCGGAGGGCCCGGCAGGGCCCGCAGGCGCGGCAGGACCCATGGGGCCAGAAGGCCCGGTGGGCGCAATCGGGCCGGAGGGCCCGATGGGACCAGACGGTTCGATGGGCCCGACGGGACCAGAGGGCCCGACGGGCGCGACCGGACCGGAGGGCCCGATGGGCCCGAGGGGACCAGAAGGCCCGGTGGGCGCGATCGGTCCGGAGGGCCCGAGGGGACCAGAAGGCCCGGTGGGCGCGATCGGTCCGGAGGGCCCGATGGGGCCGCTCGGGCCAGAGGGGCCGGTCGGTCCCATGGGACCAGTGGGCCCTACCGGTCCGCAGGGGCCAGTGGGCCCTACCGGTCCGCAGGGGCCACGCGGGTTTACCGGCCCCGCTGGTCCGACCGGGCCCCAGGGGGTCGTGCTGACGTTGACGGTCCAGGGCGTCGGGCCGCACGCCGCGCTGCCGGTCGGGAGGCCTGTCGACTTTTTCGGGCCGACAGCGTTGGTGGCGGTCTCGTCGACGAGCCAGTCGATCTATGCGACCGCGCATCGGTACCTGGGCACGGACGGCTCGCCTGCGGACAGCCTCAAGCTCTACATGTGCTACCAGCGGGTTCGTTCCGGGCCGTCTGGCACGGTGCTCGACGAGGTCCAGGCGGTCGGCCTCGGGATGGCCGGCGGCCGGGTCCCCGCGGATACCCGCGTCCCCTTCGGGCTCAGCGCCGTCATCACCAATCTCACCGCGGGCACCTACAACATCGGGATGTGCGGCCAGACCTTGAGCCCGAACTGGACCAGCAACGATTACGGCTACCTCTCGATCCTCCTCGTCAACGGCTAGCCGCCGCGCCTGCCGGGCGCGCCCGCCGCGCTCGGCTTGCCGGGTCGCCCGAGCGTCGTGCGCACCCCTCGCCACGGACCGTGATAATTCGACGACGCGGAACGCAATGCCGCAGCACGCTGGGTCGGCACGCCGCCCACGTACGATCGTTCGCGACGATGGGCTGAAAGGGGGCTAAACACTCGCGGTTTTCACGCGGCCGTGTCCACTCCGGACGGCGTCCCGCGGGTTCACCCTACCGCGCGTCCTATGCACTCGATCTGTCTCCGCGGCGCCCGCACGCACAACCTCCAGGGCATCGACCTCGATTTCCGGCCTGGCGAGCTCGTGGCCATCGCCGGCGTCTCGGGCGCTGGCAAGTCGTCGCTCGCGCTCGACACGCTCTATTCCGAGGGACAGCGCCGGTTCGTCGAGAGCTTCAGCCCGTACGCTCGCCAGTTCCTCGAGCGGCTCGAGCGGCCGCCGATCGACGCGCTCGAGCCGGTGGCGGCCGGCGTCGCCGTCGATCGACGCGCGCCGGTCAAGAGCTCGCGGTCGACCGTCGCCACGATGGCCGACCTCGAGCCGTATTTCTGTGCGCTCTTCGCGCGCGAGGCGGTGCCTGTCTGCCCGTCCTGCGAGGCGCCGGCCGCGCGGACGGACCCGGCGCGCGCGGCCGACCTCGCCGCGAGCGCGCACGAGGGGGCGACAGCGCTCGTCACGTACCCGATCGCGGTCGCTGGAACCGAGCGGTTCCTCGACGTGCGCGAGTCGCTGCTCGCCGCCGGCTACCGGCGCCTCCTCGTCCGCGGCGAGGCGCGCGACATCGACACCGTGGCGCCGTCCGAGGCGATGAGCGGCGCGGACAAGGTCGAGGTCATCGTCGATCGCGTCCGGGTCGCCCCCCGGGAGCGCCGGCGCCTCGGCGCCGCCATCGAGGAGGCGTGGAAGGGCAGCGGGGGCGACGCCTCGCTCCACCTGCATCGCAAGGCCGATGAGCAGGGCGGCCAGGGGGCGGGGCCCACGCGGCTCCGGCTCGTGCGCGGGCTCGCCTGCCCCTCGTGCGCGCGCGCCTTCGATCCGCCGCGCCCCGGGCTGTTCTCGTACCAGTCCCCCACCGGCGCGTGCCCCTCGTGCCGCGGCTTCGGCCGCACCCTCGGCATCGACTACGACAAGGTGATCCCGGACCCCTCGAAGTCGATCGCAGGCGGCGCGATCCGGCCCTGGAACGGCCGCTCGACGACGTGGGAGCGGAAGCTGCTCCGCGCGTTCTGTGAGCGGAAAGGCATCCGCACCGACAAGCCGTGGCGCGACCTCTCCGACGCGCAGCGCGCGCTCGTGCTCGAGGGGGAGGGCTCGTGGACCCAGGGGAAGTACCCCGGCGTGAAGGCCTGGTTCCGCTGGCTCGAGACGCGCACCTACAAGATGCACGTCCGCGTGCTGCTCGCGCGTTACCGCACCTACGACGTGTGCGGCGCGTGCAACGGCAAGCGGCTCGCCCCCGAGTCGCTCCTCTACCGCGTCGGCGGCCTGGATCTCGCCGCGTGGCACGAGCTCGAGCTCCGCGACGCCCGCGCGCGCCTCGAGGCCGAGCGCCCCCAGACAGGCCAGGGGGAGATGGCGCGTCGCGAGCTCATCGCGCGGCTCGGGTACCTCGAGCGGGTCGGGCTGGGATACCTCTCGCTCGCCCGCCAGGCGCGCACGCTCTCGGGCGGCGAGGCGCAGCGCGTCGCGCTCACCGCGGCGCTCGGCACGTCGCTGACGGGCGCGCTCTTCGTGCTCGACGAGCCGACGGTCGGCCTGCACCCGACGGACATCCCGCCGCTCATCGCGGCCATGCGCGAGCTCGCTGATCGCGGCAACGCCGTGCTCGTCATCGAGCACGAGCCCCTCGTCATCCGGGCGAGCGATCGCGTCGTCGAGCTGGGCCCCGGCGCGGGCAAGCAGGGCGGGCGCGTCACCTTCGACGGCCCGCCCGACGGGCTCGCCGCGCGCGGCCCGCTGGCGTCGGCGCGCGCGGAGCGCCGGGCGCCGAGCGGGAAGATCGCGATCCACGGCGCGCGCGAGAACAACCTCCGCGACGTCACGGTCGACGTGCCGCTCGGCGTCGTCGTGGCGATCACGGGGCCGAGCGGCTCGGGCAAGAGCACGCTGGTGAACGACGTGCTCTACCGGCACATCGCGAGGGCGCGCGGCTACAAGGACGTCGAGGCGCCCGGCCTGTACAGGCGCATCGAGGGCACGGCCGACATCCGCACCGTCACGCTCGTCGACCAGGCGCCGCTGGGGCGCACCTCGCGGGGCAACCCTGCGACCTACACCGGCGCATGGAACCGCATCCGCGCGCTCTTCGCCGAGCAGCCGGAGGCGTCGGCGCGGGATCTCGGGCCCGGCCACTTCTCGTTCAACGTCGCGCTCGGGCGCTGCGAGGCGTGCGCGGGCGAGGGGAGCGAGACGATCGAGATGCAGTTCCTCGCCGACGTGTCGCTGACCTGCCCGACCTGCAAGGGCAAGCGGTTCCGCGACGAGGTGCTCGAGGTGAAGCTCGACGGCCGCTCGGTCGCCGACGTGCTCGACCTCTCGATCGACGAGGCGTTCGAGGTCTTCGTGGGGCAGCCCGCGATCCGGCGGGCGCTCGCGCCGCTCAAGCAGCTCGGCCTCGGCTACCTCACGCTGGGGCAGCCGCTCTCGACGCTCTCGGGCGGTGAGGCGCAGCGGCTGAAGATCGCGCGCGCGCTCGGCGAGCCCTGCGCGGGCGCGATCTTCCTCCTCGACGAGCCGAGCGCCGGCCTGCACCCCGCGGAGGTGACGCACCTCAACGCCGCGCTCTCCGTGCTCGTGGCCGAGGGCGCCTCCGTGATCGTCGTCGATCACGACCTCGACGTCATCGCGGCGGCGGATTGGGTCGTCGATCTCGGCCCGGGCGCAGGCAGCGAGGGCGGGAGCGTCGTCGCGGAGGGGACGCCCGAGGAGGTGGCCCGGACGGCGACGCGGACCGGCGTCTCGCTGGCCGAGTGGTTCGCGCAGCGGGGCGACGGCGGCGCTCGGCGCCCGCGGCGCGGTGCGGCAGCGGCGCCTGCCGCCCTGAAGCCCGGCAAGCGCGGCGGTGGCGCGCGCGCGTCGCTCGACCGCGGGCGGATCGAGGTCGAGGGCGCCCGCGAGCACAACCTCGCCGAGGTTTCGACCGTGATCCCGCACGGCGAGATCGTCGTCATCACCGGCCCGAGCGGCTCTGGCAAGAGCACGCTCGCGTTCGACGTGGTCTTCGCCGAGGGCCAGCGGCGCTTCCTCGAGACGCTGACCCCCTACGCGCGCCAGTTCCTCCCCACGCTGCCGCGGCCGGACGTCGATCGCGTCACCGGCGTCCCCCCCTCGATCGCGCTCGAGCAGCGCACCACGCGCTCCGGCGCCAACTCGACCGTCGCGACCGTGACCGAGATCGCGCACTACCTGCGGCTGCTCTACGCCAAGGTCGGCGAGGCGCGCTGCCCGGACTGCGACGTGCCGATCGAGGCGCGCTCGCCGGACGAGGTGTACCGCTCGCTCGTCTCGACGCGCGGCGCGCGGACGCTCCTCGCCCCCGCCGTCGTGGCGCGCAAGGGGACGTACCTCGACGTCTTCACCGCCGCCGCCCGGGCCGGCATCACCCGCGCGCTCGCCGACGGCGAGCCGTGCGCGACCGACAGCCCTCCCCGCCTCGACAAGCGCCGCGAGCACTCGATCGATCTCGTGATGTACGAGGGGCGCATGGACGGGCTGGATCGCGCCCTCTTCGATCGCGCCCTCGCGTTCGGGCGGGGGGCGGTCAAGCTCGTCGGCGGCCGCGGCGGTGAGCAGCTGCTCTCCACGACGCGCACCTGCCCGCGCTGCGGCGTCGGTGTCCCGGAGCTCGATCCCCGCTGGTTCTCTTTCAACACGAAGCAGGGCCGGTGTGAGTCTTGCGAGGGGACGGGCGCCTCGGATTTCGACGACGACGCGCTCGCGACGCCCGACCCGTGCGAGGCCTGCGGCGGCTCGCGCCTCGCGCCGATCCCGCGGGCGGTCCGGCTCGCGGGAGAGCGTTACCACCAGGCGTCGGGCCGGTCGGTCGCGGCCGCGGCCGCGTGGGCGAGGGGGCTACAGTTCACGGGCGACCGCGCGCTGATCGCCGAGGCGCCGCACAAGGAGCTCTGCCGCCGGCTCGACTTCGTCTGCGAGGTGGGCCTCGGGTACCTCACGCTCGATCGGCGCGCGGCCACCCTCTCGGGCGGCGAGATGCAGCGCCTGCGGCTCGCGGCGCAGCTCGGCAGCGGCCTCACCGGGGCGCTGTACGTCCTCGACGAGCCGACCATCGGCCTGCACCCGCGCGACACCGACCGGCTGCTCGGCAACCTCCGGAGGCTCGCCGGGATGGGGAGCACCGTGCTGATGGTGGAGCACGACGCCGACACGATCCGCGCGGCGGATCACCTGATCGACCTCGGCCCCTCGGGCGGGCGTAAAGGCGGCCGGATCGTCGCGGCGGGGCCGTCGCGCGCGGTGCTCGCGAACCCCGACTCGCCGACCGCCCGGGCGCTCGCCGGCGAGGATGCGCTGCTCAGCGCTCGCCCGGCGCGCCCTCCCGTGCGCGAGCACATCGAGCTCCTCGGCGCCCGCGCGCACAACCTCCAGGGGGACACCCTCCGGATCCCCGCGGGCCGGATGACGGTGGTCGCCGGCGTGTCCGGCTCGGGGAAGAGCACGCTGATCCAGAAGGTGCTCTACCCCGCCGCGCGCCGTGCGCTGAAGCTGGAGGCGCCCGAGCCGGGCCCGCACAAGGCGCTCCGGCTTCCGAAGAGCATCCTGCGGGCGGTGGCCGTCGATCAGTCGCCCATCGGGCGGACGCCGCGCTCGATCCCCGCGACGTTCCTGGGCGTCTGGGACGAGGTCCGCAAGCTCTACGCTGCCTGCCCCGACGCGCAGGTGCGCGGCTACGGCCCTGCGCGGTTCTCCTTCAACACGGCCTCCGGCGGGCGGTGCCCCGCGTGCGAGGGGCAGGGCGTCATCGCGCACGAGATGTCGTTCTTGCCGGACGTGACCACGCCGTGCGAGGCGTGCGGCGGCGCGCGCTTCGAGCCGGCGACGCTCGACGTGCGCTACCTCGGTCTGTCCGTCGGCGAGCTCCTGGACCTCACCGCGGAGGAGGCTGTCGAGGTCTTCGCGGCCCACCCGAAGATCCGCGCCCCGCTCTCGACGATGTGCGATCTCGGCGTCGGCTACCTCCACATCGGCCAGGGGTCGCACACGCTCTCGGGCGGCGAAGCCCAGCGGCTCAAGCTCGCGGCGGAGCTGACGGCCGGCGCGCGGCCGAAGCCCACGCTCTATGTGCTCGATGAGCCCACGACCGGCTTGCATCTGGCGGACGTGACGCGCCTGGTCCGCGTGCTCGATCGTCTCGTCGAGCGCGGCGACACGCTGGTGATCATCGAGCACCACCCGGCGGTCATCGCGTGCGCGGATCACGTGGTGGAGCTCGGCCCGGAGGGCGGCTCCGGCGGCGGGCGCATCGTGGCGGAGGGCACCCCGCGCGAGGTGGCGCGTCAGCCGACGGCGACGGGCGAGGTGCTGAAGCGGATCTTCGCGAAGGCTACGTGAGCGGGCGCGCCGCGCGAACCGGCGCGCTGTCCCGGGGAGCGCGGCTCAGCCGCCGGCGCGCTTCGCGTACTGGTACGCGGTGTAGGCGGAGATCAGGTGGCAGATCCAGCCGAGCCAGCCGCCCGAGCCGATCCACAGGCCGGGGGTGACGATCAGCCAGAAAATGCAGCGCAGGAACGCGCCGTTGTAGAGCTGCCCAACGCCCGGAATAAGGAACGAAAGCACTGCGGCGATCCCGGATTTGCTCATGGCATCGGAACCTGATCACCGTGACCGCCCTGTCAAGCGGGCTGGGGGAACCTCGGCACGGACCCGCCGCGCCGCTTCCAGCGGCACAGCGGGCGGCGCAGGACAGCTCAGTGGCTGCCCGGTAAGACGATCCTTCGACGGCCCGTCGAGGACGTAGAAGGGGTCGGCGCAGGGGTCGTCCCCGTGGCGGTGGGCGCAGGGGTCGTCCCCGTGGCGGTGGGTGCAGGGGTCGTCCCCGTGGCGGTGGGCGCAGGGGTCGTCCCCGTGGCGGTGGGCGCAGGGGTCGTCCCCGTGGCGGTGGGCGCAGGGGCCGTCGCCGTCGGCTTGGGTTGTGCTTGCGCCGTCGGCTTCGGGGCTGCCGCCGGGGCAGGCGCGGGCGGCTCCGGCGCGGTCGCCGCGGGGGTGGCGGCCGTCGGAGGGGGAGGCGCCGGATCGCCGGCGACCGATGCAGGCGCCGGGGGCGCCTCGATGGGCGTCAGCGCTGCAGCATCTTCGGACGATCCTCGGCTGCGCATCACGAAGAAGACGGTCGTCAGCCCGCCGATGAGCACGAACGCGCCGATCCCGATCAGCGCGAGCGTCGCGCCGGAGCTCTTCGCGCGAGGCCGCGCGGGGATCGGCGCCGGGTACAGCGCACCGCTGCCCGGCGGCTGGGGAGCGCCGCCGGCGTGAAACCCCGGCGCTCCGGCGGCCCCGGGGCCACCTGGGGCCCCGAACGGCGAGCCGCCGTACGGGCTGGGAGGCTGGGGCGGCTGCCCGTAAGCGCCTCCTGCTCCAGGTGGCCCGCCGTAATTCGCTGTCGCACCGGGCCCGTACGGGCCGGGTACACCAGGTGGCGGCGCGCCGTACGGGCCAGCGGGAGCGCCGTAAGGGCCGGGCGTTCCGGGAGGTGCGCTGTTGGTCCCGCCTTCGACGAGGGTCCGCGGGACGGCTGCGCCAGCGGCGTTCGGATCGTGCGGCGCGGTGCCGGGCGGCACGGGAAAGGCGCCCTGCGGCGAGTTGAGCCCTGCGAGCGGAGGCTCGCCGGGCACTGTCTTGCCAGGGCCGTACATGCCGCTCGGGGGCGCAGGCCATCCCGGCGGCGGACCGCTATTCTGGTTGCTCATCGAGATCGCATCCTACCTACCGTAGGCGCTGGGCGCGTCAGTTGTTGGGTACGATGATCACGCGCCGTCGAGGCCTGTCCGACGGCGTGGTGGTGGTCGGGCTCGTCGTCGGCGGGCTCGTCGTCGGCGGGCTCGTCGTGTTCGGTTGTGGGTTGGCCGGCGGCTGTCCGCTGGGCGGCGCGGGGAACGGGAACGGCGGCAGCGTCGACGGGATGACCCAGGGAAGCTGGGGGATGATCGTCGTCCCGCTGGGGCGTGTCGTCGGCGCCGTCGTGGTTGTCGGCGCCGTCGTGCTCGGCGTCGCCGGCGGCTTCGCCGTCGTGGTCGGCCGGGGCTGCGGCTTGGCGACCACGGGCGGCTCGACAGGAGGTGGCGTCACCGCCGGGGGCGTCACGGCGGGCGGCGTCGTCGCGGGCGGGCTGGGATCCGAAGGCACCGTGTTGGCCGGCTGGAGGGTCGGCAGGGCCGGCGCCACGTCGGCCTGCTCCTTCCGGCTCAGCTCGTTGGCGATGTACAGACCGCCGACGACGGCCCCCGTGATCCCCGTGGCGAGCAGCAGGATGGCGAACAGCGACGTCCCGCCTCGCGCGGGCCGCTGCGCGCCGTGCGCCGAGGCGCTCTGCGAGATCCTCGGCAGCGGATCCATCGGCGCCGTCCCAGGGATGTAGCCCTGCGCGCCGCCGCCATACGCGCCGCCATACCCGGGCGCTGGGCCGCCGTTGAATCCGCCGCCCGGGGCCGCGCTCCTGTCCATGAACGGCGCGCCTCCGACCGCCGTCCCTCCCGGGCGCGGCGACACATCGAAGGGTCCCGGCTCGTGGCTCGTGGCGGGCACCCCCTGGGGGAGAGCGTAGGGGGCGGCGCTCACGGTCGCCGGCTGCGCGATCTGGGGATACCCACCTTGTTGGGGATAGCCCCCTTGGGCGAAGTACGGGCCTGAGGAGGGCTCCGGCCTCGGCGTGAACCCTGGAGCTGACGCCGAGGGACCTCGGGAATCCGAGGAAAAGCCGCCCATGGGGGTCGAGGGCCCGAGGCCGCCCGGGGGGCCGCTGGACGCGTGCTGCGCGCCGCCGTCCTCCGGCGGAATCGTCTTGGGAACGGAGCTGGCGCGACCGTCCCCCATCGCGTTGGTCGCGGGCGCCGCCGCGGAGGGCGCGAGCATCCCGGGCGCCGCGAGGGCTGCCGCCAGGGCGGCCCCGGACGACCGCGCCAGGCTGACCTCGGACGGCGCGGGGGTGAGCGCCGACGGGGCGCGGGCGGCTCGGGCGAACGGCTCCAGGGCGCTGCGGAGCTCGGCGGTGGTCGCGAAGCGATCCGGCGGCGAGGCCGCCATGGCGCGGTGGACGGCGGCGCAGAGGCCGGGCGCGAGCTCCGGCGCCAGGTCGGAGAGCTGCGAGATCTGGCCCGAAAGGTAGGCTCCCGCGATCTGCTGGGGCTCATCGCCGCCGACCGGCCGGCGGCCGGCCAGCATCTCGAAGATGATGACGCCCAGCGAGAAGATGTCGGCGCGCGCGTCCACGGAGTCCGCGGAGTAGGCCTGCTCGGGCGCCATGTACTCGGGGGTGCCCATGATCACGCCGGGGCGCGTCAACCCGCGATCGAGCTCCCCCGTGACCTTCAGCTTGGCGATGCCGAAGTCGAGCAGCTTGATGAGCGGCTCTCCCTTGGCGGACTTCGTGATGATCACGTTGTCCGGCTTCAGGTCCCGGTGGACGACGCCCGCGCGATGGGCGGCCTCGACGCCCTCCAGCATCTGCATCGTGTACTCGAGCGCGTCGGGGTACCCGAGACGAATGCCTGCCCGGTAGAGCTCCTCGTACAGGGTCTGGAGCGTCTTCCCCTCCAGGTACTCCATCACGATGAACGCCAGGCCGGACGCCGTCTGGTCGACGTCGCTGACGCGAACCACGTGCGCGCTCTGGATCTGCGCGGAGACGCGCGCCTCCTGAAGGAAGCGCTGCACCAGGCCGGAGCGGCGGGACAGCTCGGGGTGGAGAAACTTGAGGGCGACCGTCGTCCCCAGCACCTCGTGGCTGGCTTCGTAGACGCTCCCCATGCCGCCATCGCCGATGAGGCGCACGAGTCGGTACTTGTTGTTGATGACCTGGCCTGCCTGCGGACGCATCGATCTCCGTTGAGGGCGCTGGAGTTGCTCGGAGAGTCTCACAGGCTGGTAGACGAACGTCAGCCCCATTTGTGCGACACAGCGTCGCGATGATCGCGAACCGCCCTGCTTTTCGGCGCAGCGAGCCCCATCCATTTCCGCCCGCGTCCCGTCCAGGGCGCCCATACGGCTGAGGTCGCACGCACCAGGGTGCACGTGCCACCACAAGGATTCGCGATGACGCAATGCGTTGTTGCGCTTCGTGTGGGCGCGACAGCGCTGATGCGCGCGTGCGGGACCGAGTATACCTGGGAGCGCCGCGTGGGAGCGGCGCCGAGGAGATGCCCGTGCTGGCTGCGCCGTTGCTCGATGCCCTGATCGATCGCTCTCTGGAGGAAGACCTCGCGGGAGGCGATCTCACCACCGAGGCTTGTGTCGAGGCCTCCGCGCGCGCGACCGCGAAGGCGGTCGCGCGCAAGCCGCTCGTCGCGTGCGGGGGCGACGTGTTCCTGCGCGTCTTTCAGCGCCTGGATCGGCAGGTGGAGGGCGAGGTGCTCGTCGCGGACGGCACCGCCGTCGGCGCCGGCACGGCGCTGTGGACGGTGCGTGGCCGCGCGCGCTCGCTCCTCAGCGCGGAGCGCACCGCGCTCAACCTCGCGCAGCGGATGAGCGGCGTCGCCTCCGAGGCGCGCCGCTACGCCGAGGCGATCCCGGCTGGGTCGAGCGTGCGCATCACCGACACCCGCAAGACGACGCCCGGTCTCCGTGGGCTGGAGCGCTACGCGGTGCGCGTGGGCGGCGCGCACAACCACCGCGACAGCCTCGGGAGCGCCGTGCTCATCAAGGACAACCACATCGTCGCGGCGGGCGGCATCACGACCGCCATCGCCCGCGCGCGGGCGCGTGCCCCGCACACGACGAAGGTCGAGGTCGAGGTGGCCTCGCTGCAGGAGCTCGATCAGGCGCTGGCCGCCGGCGCGGACATCATCATGCTCGACAACTTCACGCTGGCCGATGTCAAGGCCGCGTCCGCGCGCGTGCGGTCGGCGCAGCACGGCCGGCCTCTCCTCGAGGTCTCCGGCGGCATCACGCTGGAGCGCATCCCCGAGCTCGTCGCGGCGGGCATCGACGTCATCAGCGTCGGGGCGCTGACGCATTCGGCGCGCGCCGCCGACATCGCGCTGGATCTCTCGCTGTGAGGCGGCTCGACGGGGAGGCGATGGAGCGCGAGCTCTCACGGCTGGGCGCGTCGTTCGGGCGGCCGCTCGCCGTGGCGGCCGAGACCGCGTCGACGAACGACGACGCGCGGAGCGCGGCCGCAGCCGGCGCGCCGCACGGGGCTGCGTTCCTGGCCGACGCGCAGACCCAGGGTCGGGGGCGCGGCGGGCGCTCCTGGCACTCTCCGCCCGGCGAGAACCTCTACCTGTCGGTGGTGTTGCGCCCGAGCCTGCCGGCGAGCCGAGTGGCCCCCATCGCGCTCGTCATGGGGCTCGCCGTCGCGTCCGTCATCGAGCGACGGCTCGCGCCTCTTCCGTCCCGCGGCGCGTCGAGCGGCGGCTCCGCCGTCGAGGTGCGGCTCAAGTGGCCCAACGACGTGCTCGCCGGGGCCCGCAAGCTGGCGGGGATCCTCGTCGAGGCCCAGCTGCGCGGCGAGTCGGTGAGCAGCGTGATCGTCGGCGTCGGGCTCAACGTCCATGCGTCGAGCTTCCCGCCGGATCTGTCGGCGCGGGCCACGTCGCTCGCGATGCTCGGGATCGACGACGTCCCGCGCGAGCGCCTCGCCGCGGAGCTGCTCCAGGCGATCGGCGACGCGGCGGCGAGGTTCGAGGCAGGAGGGCTCGCGCCCTTCGCGGAGGATCTCGCCCGGATGGACTGGCTGCGCGGCCGCCGCGTCGAGGTCGGCGGCGTGGTCGGCGTCGCGGCGGGGATCGATCCGGAGGGGCACCTGCTGGTCCGCGGCGCGGACGGCATCCTTCGAGCGGTGGCGGCGGGCGAGGTCAGCGTCATCTCCAGCTGAGCGCCCCGCGCCGCTTGCGTTGCGCGCTCGGCGCGGCCAAAGCTCCCGCCCCACTTCGGGTCGCCGGCGGCATTGCGCCGCCGAGGCCGACCGAGGCTCCTCGGAGGCGTCGCTTCCTTGAAAGAAGACACCCTCGTCGTCCACGAAATCTACGCCAGCGTGCAGGGCGAATCGACGTTCGCCGGGCTGCCGTGCACCTTCGTCAGGCTCACCGGGTGCAACCTGCGCTGCGCCTGGTGCGACACGTCGCAGGCTTTCTACGGCGGCAAGCGGATCCGCCGCGGCGAGGTCCTCGAGCGCGCGCTGGCCCTCGGCACGCCGCTCGTCGAGCTCACGGGGGGCGAGCCTCTCCTTCAGCCCGGATCGTTCCCGCTCCTCGCGGAGCTCTGCGACGCGGGCCGGACGGTCCTCGTCGAGACCAGCGGCGAGGCAGACGTGTCGCGCGTCGATCCGCGCGTGCACAAGATCATGGACCTGAAGGCGCCTGGCTCGGGGGAATCCCACCGGAACCGCTGGTCGAACCTGGATCACCTCACGCCGCGCGACGAGATCAAGTTCGTGCTCGCCGATCGGGCGGACTATGCGTGGATGCGGGACACCATCCGCGAGCGGCGCCTCGACGCGCGCGGCGTGACGCTGCTCGCCTCGTGCGTGTGGGGCAAGCTGTCGCCGAAGGAGCTCGTCCAGTGGGTGCTCGACGATGGCCTCCGCGTCCGCGTGCAGGTCCAGCTCCACAAGGTGATCTGGGGAGCAGACGCGCAGGGGGTCTGACCCGCCGGTCGCCCCCCGGCGCTGCGGCTCGTGCCGGTGAGGACGGCGCCCTTCTCTCGCAGCCTCAGCGCTCGCCGCGCACAAACTGCTCGAAATCTTCGACGTCGCGGGGCGAGCCGAGGACGAGCGGCACGCGCTCGTGGAGCGACCTCGGGACCTTGTCGAGGATGCGCTCGGCTCCCGTGCTCGCCTTTCCGCCCGCGGCCTCGAAGATGAACGCGAACGGGTTCGCCTCGTAGAGCAGCCGCAGCTTGCCCTGGCCGCCTCGATCGGCGGGGTACGCGAAGATGCCGCCCTTGAGCAGCGTCCGGTGCGCGTCCGCGACCAGCGAGCCCACGTAGCGCGCGCCGTACGGCCGCCCCTCGTGCTTGCTGTCCTCCTTGATCCACGCGTTCCAGCGGCGCACGTCCTCCGGCCATCGCGCGCTGTGGCCTTCGTTGATGGAGTACGTCGAGCCGCGCTCGGGGATCCGGATGTTCTCGTGAGAGAGAAAGAACTCTCCCACGGTCGGGTCGTAGGTGAAGCCGTGCACGCCGCCGAGGCCGGTCGTGATGACGAGCAGCGTCGATGAGCCGTAGAGCACGTAGCCGGCCGCGACCAGATCGCGGCCGGGGCGAAGGAAGTCCGAGGGATCGGCGCCCATCTTGGCGTCGCTCTTTCGGAGCACACCGAAGATCGTGCCGATCGAGATGTTCACGTCGATGTTGGACGAGCCGTCGAGCGGGTCCACGACGACGATGTACTTCGCTCGTGGGTCCGTGGAGAGGAGCCTCATTTCACCGAGCTCCTCGCTCACCACGGCCGCGCAGTGCCCGCGCCTTCCGAGCACGCTGAGCAGCGTCTCGTTGGCGACCTCGTCGAGCTTCTGCACGACCTCGCCCTGGACGTTGGTCTGTCCCGTGTATCCGAGGACGTTGGCGAGGCCGGCCCGCCGGACCTTGGACGTCACGAGCTTCGCCACCAGGCCGAACTGGTTCAGGAGGGAGGTGAACGCCCCTGTCGCCGCGGGGAACCCGAGCATTCCTTCGAGGATGTATGTCTCGAGCGTGATCCCGATGCGTGACGGCGCCTCCGGCGGCTTCCAGCTCAGATCCCGTTGGTCCGACATGATCCCTCCGCGTTGTCGGCGAGGACGTTACCGCCCCGCCACGTGCTCGCGCTCGCGTCCGCCGCTGTGGCCCCGAGGGCGGACCGGCGCAGTTTCGAGAATTGCGTATCCGATGGCTTCGTACAACATCCTCGGGGCGCTGGACCGCCCGCGCGTTGGGCTCGATACGTTCGTCCAAGTCCTGAAGATGCGGCCCGAGCCCGCTCGCCCGAGCACCCTGGCACGGCGCCGCGGGCATGACGGGGTGGGTTCACGCCCCGGGCGGGCCACGCGCTTCCTGGCGCAGCAGCACCTTCGACGGAGTGATTCATGGCGCTCACCACCCGTGTAGAGCAGATCCTCTCCTGGTACGCCTCCGAGAACCCAGGCACGCTGACGAACCTCGTCCGGCTGCTCAACCATGGCGCGCTCGCGGGCACCGGAAAGATGGTGATCCTGCCGGTGGACCAGGGCTTCGAGCACGGTCCGGTGCGATCGTTCGCTCCGAACCCCGAGGCCTACGACCCCGATTACCACTTTCAGCTCGCGATCGACGCCGGGTGCAACGCCTACGCGGCGCCGCTCGGATCGCTGGAGGCGGGCGCGGCCAGGTTCGCGGGGCAGGTGCCCCTGATCCTGAAGCTGAACAACAGCGACACGCTGGCGAAGGTGGAGCAGCCCGTGTCGGCGGTGACCGGCTCGGTCGAGGACGCGCTCCGCCTCGGCTGCGTCGGCGTCGGCTACACGATCTACCCGGGGTCCGGCGCGAGAAACAGGATGTACGAGGACCTTCGCGAGATCGCCCTCGAGGCCAAGCGCAGGGGCCTGGTCGTCATCGTCTGGAGTTATCCGCGCGGCGCCGGACTGTCGAAGCAGGGCGAGACGGCCATCGATGTCTGCGCCTATGCGGCGACGATTGCGGCCCAGCTCGGCGCACACATCATCAAGGTCAAGCCGCCGACCGCTCATATCGAGCAGGAGGAGGCGAAAAAGATGTACGAGAAATACAACATTCCCATCCAGACGCTCGCCGACCGGACCCGGCACGTCGTGCAGGCGACGTTCGGCGGCAAGCGGGTGGTGATCTTCTCTGGCGGCGAGTCCAAGGCGACCGACGCCGTCCTGGAGGAGGTGCGCGAGATGGCCGCAGGCGGCTCCTTCGGGTCGATCATGGGGCGCAACGCGTTCCAGCGCCCTCGCGCCGAGGCGCTGCGGCTCCTCGCCGACGTGATCCAGATCTACGGGTCGGCGCGCTGACGCCGCTGGATCCGGCGCCCGGGCCGGGCCGGCTCGGACCCGCAGTCCGGAGGGCAGCGTCGCGCGAGGCGCTCCGACGGCGGGCCGCCGAGCGCGAAGCCTGCGTGGAGCCGCGCGGAACCGTGCGGGACCGTGCGGGACCGTGCGGGACCGTGCGGGACTACGCGCCTGGGAGCGGGAGCGCTCTCCCGCCCGCACCTCGGGCCGACCGCCTGCGGGCATCGTCCACGTCGACGGGGTTAGCCCTTCGTGTTTAGATGCCGCGCTGGACACCCTCCACATCCCGGGCTCAGGAGACCGCATGCCGATCAAAGTGAACCTCGCCTCGTCCGACCCGCTGAGCATCGCCGTCGACGTCGTCGTCATCGGCGTGCCTGAAGGCGCTTCGACGGGTGAGGGCGTGCTGGCGAGGCTCGTGGCGGCGCTGGGCGAGTCGGTGACTCACCAGGTCAAGCGTGACGACTTCACGGGGAAGAGGGATCAGAGCATCGATTTCGCGACGCACGGCGCGTTGAAGCCCGGCCGGGTGCTGTTGCTCGGGCTCGGGTCGGGCAAGGTCACCGACGTCGAGTGCCGGCTGCTCGCGGCGAAGGGGGCGCGCTTCGCGAACGGCGTGCGCGCCGAGAGCGTCGCGGTCGTGGTGCCTCCCGGCGTCGAGCGCGCGGAGCGGGCTGCCGCGGAGGGGCTCGTGCTCGGGGCCTACCGGTTCACCCGCTACTTCACGGGCGATCGTCTGCCCAAGGTCGAGCTCTCCCGCGGCACCGTGGTCATCGAGGGCAAGGGGGGCAAGGCGGCGCGCGATGCCGTCGCGCTCGGCCAGCAGGTCGGCGAGGCGATCTGCGTCGCGCGCGACCTCGTCAACGAGCCGCCGAACGAGGTTTATCCGGAGGCGCTCGCGCGTGTCGCGGTGGACGTGGGCAAGCAGCACCAGCTCAAGGTGACGGTGCTCGACAAGGCCGCGCTCACCAAGCGGGGCATGAAGCTCATCATTGCGGTGGGGCAGGGGAGCGCGAGGGAGCCTCGGCTGGTCCACATGGTCTACGCTCCTCCCGGGAAGCCGAAGGGGAAGCTCGTCTTCGTGGGCAAGGGGCTCACCTTCGACAGCGGCGGGCTCTGCATCAAGCCAGCTCCGGGCATGGAAGAAATGAAGGGCGACATGGGCGGCGCCGCGAACGTGATCGCGCTGATGGCCGCCGTCGCGGCCGCCAAGCCGAACGTCGAGGTGCACGGCGTCATCGGCGCGGCAGAGAACATGCCCGACGGCGCGGCATACCGGCCCGGCGACATCTTCGGCTCTCTGGACGGCAGGACGGTGGAGATCATCAACACCGACGCCGAGGGGCGCCTGGTCCTCGCCGACTGCCTCGCCTATGCGCGCGCGCTGAAGCCGGACCTCATCGTCGATAACGCGACCCTCACGGGCGCGTGCGTCGTGGCCCTCGGGCCGACCGTGTCCGGCTTCTTCTCGAACCGCGAGGAGCTCGCGGAGCGCCTGCGGAGCGCCGCGAAGGCCGCGGGCGAGTCGATGTGGCAGCTCCCGCTCATCGAAGAGCTCCGCGACGGCCTCAAGAGCGACTGGGCCGACATCAAGCACACGGCCGACCGCTGGGGAGGGGCCATCACCGCGGCCTTGTTCCTGCGCGAGTTCGTGGGGGATGTCCCCTGGGTTCACGTGGATATCGCTGGCCCATCCATGGCGAACAAGCCGTACGGCATCTTCTCCAAGGGCGGGACGGGCCACGGCGTGCTTACCTTCCTCCGCCTCATCGAAGGCTTCACCGGCTAAACCGTGCAACTCCGCCGCAAGCTCGCGCGCGCCATGGGGCGCGCCATCACCGACTTCGACATGATCGCCGACGGCGATCGGATCCTCTGTGCTGTCTCGGGGGGCAAGGACAGCTACGCGATGCACGCGCTGCTCGTCGACCTCGCGCGGCGCGCGCCGGTCCGGTTCAGCGTGATCGCGGTCAACATCGACCAGGGGCACCCTGGCTACCCGGGACACCTCCTCACCGACTACATGGCGGCGGGCGGCCACGAGTTCCGGATGATCTCCGAGGACACCTACTCGATCGTCACCGAGAAGATCCCCGAGAACAAGACGTACTGCTCCCTCTGCTCCCGCCTGCGCCGGGGCATCCTGTACCGCATCGCGCGCGAGCTCGGCTGCTCGAAGATCGCCCTCGGCCACCACCGTGACGACGCCGTGACGACGCTGCTGCTGAACCTGATCTTCGCGGGGCAGCTGAAATCGATGCCGCCGAAGCTCATCTCCGACGACGGCGACAACATCGTGATCCGTCCGCTGATCTACTGCGCCGAGGCCGAGCTCGCCGCGTTCGCCGCGGAGGAGCGGTTCCCGATCATCCCCTGCGACCTGTGCGGGTCCCAGGACAACCTCCAGCGCAAGGCGGTGAGCCAGCTCCTCGCGGATCTCGACGCGCGCCACCCCGGGACGCGGCAGAACATGCTCGCAGCCCTCGGCAATGTGCGCCCGAGCCACCTCTTCGACACGGGCCTTTGGAAGCGGCTCGGGCTCGAGGTCGCCCGGGAAGAGGGGAGCGCAGGCGACCAGGCGGGCGTGGGTGCGCCAGCGCCGGACGTGCTGCCCGTGGGCAACCTCCTGAGAAACCTGGCCTAGCGCTCGCTCATGAGCACGGATGCCCCCGGCGCCATCTCGATCGGCGCTCCGCGCGAAGAGGAGTCCACCGCGTCGGCCTTCGTCGGTCGCGGCGGTGCGTTGACGCGCGGGGTCGACGGGGCGTCAGGCTCGGACCACCCGGAGGCGCCGCTGCCGGGGGCGGCGCGCTTCGACCTGGGTCCGGGCGGCGGGCGCGCCCCGCAGGCGTTGCTCGCCGCGGTCGTCGCCTGGATGATCACGGTCGCGCCCGCGGGTTTCGGTCGTGGCGCGCCCGTGGTCGCCAGCATCGCCGCCACGCTCGCCTTCCTGTGCGGCGTCGCTGCGCCGCTGCTCGCCGCCACGCACCGCCGGGTCGCCCGGCACCTCGGCATCTCCGTCTTCCTCGCGCTGGTCACGCTGACCTGGCTGCTGGCTTCTCCTTCCCTTCAGCCATCCCGCCTCGACCCGGTCCGCGCGGCGATCGGCGCGATCGCCTGGGGCATCTTCGCGCTTTCCTGGCGCGATCGCTGGTATGTGCGGCGCCAGCCGGAGCCGGAACCAGACGCCCCGCTCCTGCAGGCCCGAGCCCACCTCCCTCCGCTCGCGACGGCGATCGTCGCGTTCGGAGCGCTCGTGAGCCTCGCGATCCTCGTGCTCGCCTGGCGCATCCGGGACCCGGAGCGCGCCCTCTTGGCCCAGGCCGTCGCGGTGGCCTGCGCTGTCGCGCTGATCACGGCGGCGTCCGGCGTCGCGGTGGCTCGTGGCCGCCGGCACACGGGCGGCGGACGGCGGCTCCCCCACCGAGCCGTTCGGCACCTGGTGGTCCTGATCGTCTTTGCGGTCCTGGGGGCGGTGGCGATGACGCTGCGGTGAGCGGCGGCGCGGCCGTGGCCTCCCGGCTGCCGCCGCTCCCCGGTGTCCCCGCATCCCCGCCGGTTCCTCACCAAATCGCGTTACACTCATGGGCGTGTCCCGCGCAGTCGATGTGTTCGCGGTTCTGCTCCTCGCCGCCGCAGCGTTCTCCTTTGCCTTCGGGGTTCACGCGCTCGGTGATCGCCAGGATTTCAAGGCGATCTACCTCCTCGTGATCGGCGGCCTCTCGCTCAAGGCGTCCACGGAGATCCTTCGTCCCCGCGGGGGTAGCGCGTGAGCCCTGGGCGCCGAGCGATCGCGGCCGTCGCGTGTCTGTGCGCGTGCGCGGCATGGGCTGCTCTATCGACGTCCGCGAGGGGGGCGGCGCCGCTGCCGCCCGACGTGGCGGCCCGCGTGGGCACGAGCGACATCGCCGTCGACTCGGTAGCCCGCATCGCGGCGGCGCAGCAGATCCCGCCTGCGCAGGCCCGGGACGCGGCGGTCCGCGACGCGCTCTGGGCCGCCGAGGCAAGAGCTCGCGGCCTCGAACAGGAGCCCGACGTGCGGCGCGAGATCAGCCTGCTGCTCGCCCGTCGCATGCTCCACCGCCTGAAAGAAGAGGCGGCGAACGCCGGCCTGGTGACCGACGACGAGCTGCGCGTCGCCACCGAGCGCCACTGGCTCGATCTCGATCGTCCCGAGGGGTACCGCACCGTGCACGCCGTCGTGAAGCTCTCGGAAGACGCTGGCGAGGCTACCCGTGACAGGGCGAAGGCGATCGCCGACGCCATCCGGACGGCCGTGT